>OZ244902.1:0-3589894 GCA_965221635.1 Candidatus Aldehydirespiratoraceae bacterium | reverse complement strand
CGCGGTGTCGTTGATCGCTTGGCGCATCACCAGCAACGTTCGACGCGTCCGGCGAAACGTCCCCACCGCAACTAATCCTGACTAATCCGGTCGGAATACTCGCTTAGGGGTTGCGCGGGTGCATGGGCACCGGTAGCGTCGCGCTATTCCTGACTACTTCTATCGGAATTAGAGGGATTGGATGAGCGCAGCCTCCGCACCAACCGAAGCCCCCGCCGCGGCACATGCCGCGCCCGGCGAGGCGCGCTCCGCGAACGGCGTGTCCGACCCCGTGCCGTTCCCGGTGAACCTCAACCTGGACGGGCGTCGGGTGCTGGTGGTGGGCGCCGGGCCGGTCGCCACTCGCAAAATCGGCCAACTCCTCCAAGCCGGCGCCCGTGTGACGGTGGTGGCCCCCAACGCCACACAGGAGATCGCCAACCACGAACAGGTCACCTGGCATCAGCGGCCTTACCGCCCCGGCGAGGCAGGCGACGGATACCGGCTGGTTGTCACCGCCACAAACGATGCCACCGTGAACGCGCAAGTGGCCCGAGACGGCGACACGGCCAACGTGTTCGTGAACTCCGCCGACGATCCGCAGAACTGCTCGTTCACGTTGATGTCGGTGCTGCGCCGCGGCGACCTGCAGATCACCGTGTCCACCGCCGGCAGGAGCCCCGCCCTGGCCCGCTGGTTGCGTCGCCGCCTCGAGGAGCAAATCGGCGCCGACTACGTAGAACTGCTCGATCTGCTCGCCGAGGTGCGCACAGAAGCCAGAGCAGTGCTCGGCACCTCCGAACTGCCCGGCTGGGACGCCGCCCTCGACGCCGAATTGCTTGATCTTGTGCGAGGCGGCCGCATCCACCAGGCAAGACAGCACGTGCGCCACTGCCTCGGCCTCGTCACCCACGAAGCCGCCGCCACTGGTGAGAGTGTCGGCGTTGCCGGCTGGGATGTGGGTGGTGTCGGTGCGGGTGAGGTGCCCTTACATGTGGACGCTTCGGGTTCGGGTCTTGACGACTCTGCTGTTTCGGGTTTGCGCTCAGAGAGGGGTGTGGCGGCATGACCGTTTATCTGGTGGGGGCAGGCCCGGGGGATCCCGGTTTGCTCACGTTGAGAGCAGCCGAGTTGTTGCGCCAAGCCGACGTGGTGGTGTTCGACCGTCTTGTGGGTGCGGGGGTGCTTCAAATGGCGGCCCCGTGGGCCGAGCTCGTCGACGTCGGCAAATCCCCCGGAGGTCGTGGCGCCTCCCAGCAGCGCATCAACGAAATCCTCGTGGATCGCGCCCGGCGGTTCTCGTGCGTGGTGCGGCTCAAGGGCGGAGACCCGTTCGTGTTCGGGCGGGGCGGCGAGGAAGCCGAAGCCCTGGGCGCCGCGGGTGTGGACGTGCAGGTGGTGCCAGGTATCACCTCGGCGGTGGCGGCGCCGGCGCTGGCGGGAATCCCGGTCACCATGCGTGGCGCTGCCGGCGGGTTCACGGTGATCACCGCCCATCAAGATCCCGCAGCCGACGAGACGCTCGACTGGGACGCCCTGGCGCGCACCGGCACAACGCTGGTGATCCTCATGGGCGCCGCCCGAGCCGCCAAGATCGCGCGACGCCTCACCGAAGCGGGAATGGCTTCCCACACGCCGGTTGGGGTGGTCACCGCGGCCTCCACCGCAAGCGAGCGGGTGGATCGCACCACCCTGGCCGGCCTCGCCCGCCTGAAGGTCACCAGTCCTGCGGTGATCGTGGTGGGTGCCGTGGCGGCGTGCGACGTGCTCAACGCAGCCCGCGCTCAATTTGATCTGGCCCTGGAAGGAGCCCCCTCATGACCTTGCTTGAAGTCCCCCCGCACGAGCTTGCCCGTGTGGGCACCATCTCGGAGGCGCCCGAAGCCCCCGGCACCCTGGAACTCCAACCACCGGACGGTCTCTCGTTGCCAACACCGTCGGGGCCTGCCCGTCGTGCCGATGCCGCCGCGCTGGCCCGCATCGACGATGCCTCCCAAGACGACATCGACAAGTTCAAAGCCCAGATAGCGCGCCTCAACGCGGGCGACATCGACGAGGACGTGTTCAAGGCGTTCCGGTTGAGCAACGGGATTTACGGGCAGCGCCAGGGCGGCGCCAACCAGATGGTGCGGGTGAAGGTGCCCCACGGTTCGATCTCGGCGGAACAGCTCGACATGCTCGGCTGGCTCGTGGACGCCTACAGCCGCGGCTGGGGGCACATCACCACCCGCCAGAACATTCAGTTCCACTTCGTGCAACTCGACCGGATCCCCGAGGTGCTCGAGCACTTGGCGTCGGTGGGGCTCACCACCAGAGAGGCTTGCGGGGACACGGTGCGCAACGTGGCCGGCTGCCACCTCGCCGGCGCCTGCCCCCACGAACGGCTCGACATCACCCCGTGGGCGGAAGCCACGTACCGACACTTCGTGCGCAACCCGATCGGTCAGCGGCTGCCTCGCAAGTTCAAGATCAACTTCTCGGGCTGCGAATCCGATTGCGGTCAGGCCATGTTCAACGACGTCGGCGTGATCGCCACCACCCGCGCAACCGCCGACGGCGCCACCGAGAGCGGCTTTCGGGTGTTCATCGCCGGTGGGCTCGGCACCACCCCTCATCCGGCGCTGGTGCTTGAGGATTTCACCTCCCGTGAGGATCTGCTGCCCACCATCGAGGCGTGCCTGCGGGTGTTCGACCAGGCCGGCAACCGAGACAACAAGCTGCGCGCCCGCATGAAGTGGCTGGTGGACACGCTCGGTTTCGAGGAGGTGCAGCGTCGCATCCTCGCTCAGCGACGCACGCTGGTGGCCTCCGCGTCATGGCCGGGTGGCATACCCGCAGAGGTCGCCGCCGACGGTGACGAACCCGCCGGGTCGGCCGATCCCGCGGCTGTGCAGATCACCAGGATCGGGCAGGGCACCGCGGTGAGCATCGGCTCGGGTGACCCGTTCCAGCGGTGGGAGCGCGCCAACGTGGTGCGAGGCGTGCGCGACGGCACCGTGTCGGTGTACGCCCACGCACAGCTAGGCGACATCACCGGCGACCAGTTCCGCGGGCTGGCGGCGCTGCAACGCGACACAGGCGCCGGCATCCGCCTCACCAACCGCCAAAACGTGGTGTTGCGTGGCCTCGACGAAGCCGCCATTCCCGCTGTCCACAAGCGCCTTGAGGCCCTGGGCATGTCACGACCTGGCGCCGAGTTGGCCCGTGACGTTGTGGCCTGCCCGGGCGCGGACACCTGCAACCTTGCCGTCACCCAAAGCCGGGGCCTGGCCCGGGCCATCGGCGAGAGCCTCGAGGAGGCCGGTCTGGCCGAGGTGGGCGGAGTGCGGATCAACATTTCGGGCTGCCCCAACTCGTGCGGCCAGCATCACGCGTCCGACATTGGATTCTTCGGCGCCGAAAGGCGCGCCAATGGTCGCAAAGCGCCCGGATACCAAATGCTGCTCGGTGGTTACATCGGCAAGGAGCAGATGCACTTCGGGGTGAAGACGCTGCGCCTGCCGGCCAAGAGCGCCGCACAGGCCGTCACCTGGCTGGTGGGACGCTTCGCCGCCGAGCGAAACGCCGGTGAGACGTTCAGGGATTGGATGCTGCGCTCCGGTGGCGCCAAGGCCCTCGCCGGTGAGCTCAAGCACCTCGATTCGTTTCCGGCCTTCGCGGAGGATCCGTCGTTCTACGTGGACTACGACGAGACCGGCCCCTACGAGGTAGCCGTGGGCGAATCCGAGTGCGCCTGAGGCCCACCGCGAATTGCCGCGACGCCGAGGACGTGCCACCGTCGGCGAGTTGACTCGGCCCACCCACATCGGCCCACCCACCGCGGCGCCCTGCTCGAGGATGCCGTAGCGCACCCGCACGGCCACAGTCAGTAGCACCGCTCGACCCGTTCAAACCCGGGCGGATCCGCCCGCGGTCGCGAGCCTGGGCGGCAATACGCTCGCGGGGTGCTCGACAAGCGAATGACCGAACAGGAGGTCGTCGCCGAGTTGTCCAGTGGCATCACCTTGGGCATCGGAGGTTGGGGTTCGCGGCGCAAGCCGATGTCGCTGGTGCGGGCAATCCTGCGAAGCGACCTTCGCGACCTGCACGTGGTGTCCTACGGAGGCCCCGACGTGGGTTTGCTGTGCGCCGCGAACAAGGTGCGCAAGGTGACCTACGGGTTCGTTTCGCTCGATTCGATACCCCTGGAACCGCATTTTCGGGTGGCTCGGCAGGGCGGCACGATCGAGGTGAGCGAATTCGACGAGGGCGCCTTCTACCTGGGCTTGCTGGCCGCCTCGCACCGGGTGCCGTTTTACCCCACCCGTGCGGGCCTCGGTTCGGACATGGTTACCTACAACCCCGATTTGAGAACCGTTGTGAGCCCTTATGAGGATCGCAGCGAACTGGTGGCCGTGCCTGCGTTCGACATCGACGTGTCGCTGGTTCACATGAACCGCGCCGACGCCGCGGGCAACGGACAGTTCCTGGGCCCCGACCTGTATTTCGACGACCTGTTCGCGATGGCCGCAAAACGCACCTTCATGACCGCCGAGAAGATCGTTCCCACCGAGAACCTCCTCGACGAGGGCTCGGTACACACCCTTCGCATTCCGCGAATTCATGTGGACGGAGTGGTGGAGGCACCCGGCGGAGCGCACTTCACCGAATGCCCTCCCGATTATTCGCGCGACGAGGCCTTCCAGCGCGAGTACGCCGCCACCGCCCACGACCCGCAGGGATGGCACCGGTTCAGCGCCGACTGGCTGCAACTGGAATCCCACGACGCCTACCGAGCCCGTCTAGAGGCACGCCAAGGATCACCAACATGAGCAGCTCCCCGGCGCCCGGCATCGACGAGATTTGCGTGGTGGCGTTGGCGGAGGCCTTCCGGGGAGACGGCGAGATTCTGTGCAACCCCATGGGAACGCTGCCGGTGATCGCGGGACGCCTCGCGAAAGCCGCCTTCGAGCCTGGCTTGATGATCACCGACACCATCGCCTACGCCGTCACCGGCAACCCACCGCTGGGCGCCACCGTGGGCGACCCGGCGGAGGGGTTGCGTGAGCATTCGTCGGTGGTGGAGTGCCACATGCCGTTCCGTTCGGTGTTCGACCAGGTTTGGTCGGGTCGCCGCCACGTGGTGATGGGTGCCTCACAGATCGACCGTTTTGGCAACCAGAACTTCGCCGCGATCGGCGACTATCGCCGGCCCAAGGCGCAGCTTCTGGGCATGCGTGGCGCCCCCGGCAACTTGATCAACCACGCAACCAGCTACTGGATCCCCAACCAGGCAAGGACATTCAGCGTGAGCGTGGACGTGGTGTCCGGCCCGGGCTATGACCGTGTGGCAGCGCTCGATGAACCCGTGCGCCGCCATCACGACATCCGCCGGGTGGTGACCAACCTCGGCGCTTACGACTTCAACACCCCCGATCACAGCATGCGGATCGTGTCAATTCACCCCGGCGTCACCCTTGATGACGTGCTCGCTGCCACCCCGTTCGAGCTGACGGTGCCCGAGCCTCTGCCCACAAGTCGCCTCCCAACCGAGCGGGAACTCCACCTGATACGCGAGGTGATCGACCCGGCCGGCATCCGCAAAGCAGAGTTCCCCACCGCCCCGTAAAGCCGTCCTCACAACACGCCGCAACGGTGATCCCGAGTGCATCCGTGTTCCTACCCGTTCTTGGGCGGGACCGCTTGCGTGCGAGAACATCTGGTGGTCATCGCATCAGGAAGGGGCAGTGGGTGCGCGAGTTCCCGCTGATGCGTCCGGGTCGGCAGCCCGGAGCCCTTGGCTCGCAACGCAAGGGGAACCGTGGGCGGTGCATCTGGCCAAGCCGAATGGCCGCGAGGTGAGTCCTTGGCGGGAATTGTGAGTCGGTGGGGAGTGCCGTGAGTCACTTGGGGGATCGGCCGGTGGTGTACTTCGTTTGCACCGGCAACGCGGCCCGCTCACCGATGGCCGCGGCGATGCTGCGCGCCCACGACCGTGAAGGGCGCCTTGATGTGCGCAGCGCCGGCACCCTGGTGATCGAGGGGCAGCCCATGAGCGTGCGCACCCGTGAAGCCCTGGCACGCCACGGCCTGGTCGATCACGCGCACCGCTCCCGTCAGTTCGGCGATGTTGACGCCGCGGCTGCCGACCTTGTGGTGGTGATGGAGCCGCTGCACGTGAAGTGGATGCGCACCCGATACCCGCAGGTCGCCCCGATCACCGCAACGCTGCGCCGCCTGGCTCGCGACCTGCGGCCGGGTGGTGGCGACCAGGTGGCACTCGGCCCACGCCTGGCCGCGCTCGGTTTGGATTCGGTGGAAGTGAAGGCCTCAGAAGAGGTGGTTGATCCCGAATCCGGAGACCAGTCGGTGTTTCACAACACCGCAGCCGAGTTGGCGCCGCTCGTCAGCGCCCTGCACCTCGGTCTGTGCAAGTAGACCCGGCGCCGGTGTAAGGGGTCGGATCGGCGGCGCCTGCACAAGGGATCGGCGCGTCGGCACCTGTGCAAGCCGCCTGATCAACGGCTTCGACGGGCATGGCCTGCCGTTTGCCCTCGGGGCGGCCTCTACGTGGCGTACGTTTCGGGCCAGGCGTCGGGGCGCAGCAGAGCATCGGTGCCGCCGTCCACGTACACCACCGAACCGCACATCAACCCAGCGCCCTCACCGATCAGCATTTGTTCGGCCCACACCGACATGGCCGTGGCGTCGGGCGTAGTGCCCAGCGGCACCGGAAACGACTCCATCAGCGGGCCGTAGAAGTCGTCCTGTCTCCCGACCTGGTACAGGGGAGTGTCCACCGGGCCCGGTGCGAGCACGTTGAGCCGGATGCCCTCACCGGCCCAGTCCTCGCCTGTGGCCACACGCCGACACCACCTGGCGATGGCCAACTTGGCTGCCGTGTAGGCAATGGCCGAGCCGAACATCTCGTCCACCGTGTGAAGGAAACTGATGGCGTCGTCCTCGCGATCCTCGAGCATCGCGGCCAGCAGCTCCGGTGGAACGTTGGGTGTGGTGCTGGCCGAGTTCGACCCGAACTGCACCACCTGAGCCGCGGGTGCCTGCGCCAGAGCGGGCCGCAGTCCCTCAAGCAACGCCCGAGATCCGAAAAAGTTCACCTTGGCGATCAGCTTGGCGTCCACCGGCGGCCCCAGCCCGGCCGCGGTCGCGAGCCCGTCCAGCGTGCCGTTGCACGCATCGGTAACGGCCTCGACCGCTTCCGCCCGGCCCGTCGGCGTGCTCAAATCGGCGATCACCTCGGCGTCGCGCAAGTCCACCCCGATCACCTGATGCGCGGCCGCTTCAAGCCGTTTGCGCGTAGCCGCGCCCATACCCGAAGCCGACCCGGTAATCGCAAAAATACCCATGCCGTCAGTCTGCCCCGCGCAACCTGCGCTCATTGCACTTCTTGGGTTTTGCCGGCTTTGTTGGGTGTGGCTGGTTGCGTGGTCCGGTGGGCTTGGGGGCCGTTGGTCCGTTTGTGGAACGGCTTCGCTTGGCTGCAGATTGTTCCACATATCGGACACCGGCCCCCGCCCACCTTGGTTTTACTTCCGGGCTTGGTCCGCTGGCGGTCGGTTGGTCCGGCGGGTTTGCGGCCTGGGCTTGATGTTTGTGGATGAAGTAGGGTCGCGGGTTGGCAGGGCCCGTCGCATCACGTCGGGGCCCTTGGCGCACTGGGCCCGATGAGTCCGGTGTCTGCTCGACAAGACGGAGCGCCAACAGTCGCAGCCAGAGGCACTTCAACCAGGTGTCCACATCAACAAGGAGCTTTGACCATGCCACAGACAGTTCGGGGAGTTATCTCGGCGGCGGTTGGTGATCCGGTTTCGATTCAGGAGATTGTGATTCCCGATCCGGGGCCCGGCGAGGCGGTGGTGGCCATCCAGGCTTGCGGGGTTTGCCACACCGACCTGCACTACCGCGAGGGTGGCATCAACGACGAGTTCCCGTTCCTGTTGGGGCACGAAGCCGCCGGTGTGGTTGAGTCGGTGGGCGAGGGCGTGTCCGAAGTGGCGCCCGGTGATTTCGTGATTCTCAACTGGCGGGCAGTTTGCGGCCAGTGCCGTTCCTGTTTGCGGGGTCGGCCCCAGATCTGTTTCAGCACCCACAACGCATCCCAGAAGATGACCCTCACCGACGGCACCGAACTCTCACCGGCGCTGGGCATCGGCGCGTTCGCCGACAAAACCCTGGTGGCAGCCGGGCAGTGCACCAAGGTGGATCCGTCGGCGTCACCCACAGCCGCGGGTCTGCTGGGATGCGGGGTGATGGCCGGCATTGGCGCCGCGGTCAACACCGGGGGCGTGGGCCGCGGGGACAGCGTGGCCGTGTTCGGCTGCGGGGGAGTTGGCGACGCCGCCATTGCCGGGTCGAAACTGGCGGGCGCGTCCACGATCATCGCCGTGGACATCGACGACCGCAAACTCGAATGGGCCAAGGGCTTCGGGGCCACCCACACCGTCAACTCCGGCAACACCGATCCGGTGGAGGCGATACGCAACCTCACCGGCGGCAACGGCGTGGACGTGGCCATAGAAGCGGTCGGTTTGCCGGTCACCTACAAGCAGGCGTTTGAAGCGCGCGACCTTGCCGGCACAGTGGTGCTGGTGGGGGTGCCACGGCCCGACATGACCATCGAGTTGCCATTCATCGAGGTGTTCGGCAGGGGCGGCGCGCTCAAGTCGAGCTGGTACGGGGACTGCCTGCCGTCACGCGACTTCCCCATGCTGATCGACCTGTACCTGCAGAACCGTCTCAACCTCGACGGGTTCGTGTCGGAGACAATCGAACTCGGCGACGTGGAGGAGGCATTCCACAAGATGGAACGCGGCGAGGTGCTGCGCTCGGTCGTCGTGCTGTGAGCGCCCTCGGCGCCCAACACTCGTCACCCGACCGCCTGTCACCCGCCGACTCCTGCAAGACCCCACGGGAGCACACCTGCGATGGCCGTTGAACTGGTAACCACCGACGGCATTTTCGCTCTCGACGGCGGCGAGTGGGAGGTCACCAACAACATCTGGCTGGTGGGAGACGACCGCGAGGTGCTCATCTTCGACGCCGCCCACGATCACGAACCCATCGCCGAGGCCGTGAACGGCCGGCGGGTGGTTGCGATCGTGTGTACCCACGGGCACAACGACCACATCAACGCAGCGGTGGCCCTGCGCGACGCCGTGGACGCGCCCGTGCTGTTGCATCCGAACGACCGGATGCTGTGGGACGCCGTACACCCCGGCGAGAGCCCCGACGCCCATCTTGTGCCCGGCGAAACCCTGGCTGCGGGTGGTCACACCCTCGGAGTGGTTCACACCCCCGGTCATTCGCCTGGGTGTTGCTGCTTCCACGACGCTCACAACGGCAGGGTGCTGTCGGGCGACACCCTGTTTTGTGGAGGCCCAGGCGCCACCGGACGCAGCTTCAGCGACGAGCCCACCATCCTGCGAAGCATCCGTGACCGGCTCTTGACCCTGCCCGCGGAAACGGTGGTACACACAGGTCACGGTGACAGCACCACCATCGGCGCCGAAACCGAAGGCGTACTTGAACGAATAGCCGAACTCGGCCTCAACTAGCCCCCGAGCCGACCGACCGGCTCGCCGTTGCAGTGCGTGCAGTCCGATGAGGTGGCATCAGTACGTGCGGCGGCGCGCTCGTGAACACAGTTCGTGCGCGTACTACCTTCGGGCTCCAAGACAGGTGTGATCGAAACGTGAGGAAGTGGTCGCCATGACAATCACAGAAACCGGCACCTCCGCCGAGACGGACTCCAAGCCGGGTGGTGTTGCAGTGGACGGGCCGGTCGATCCTGAAGTGGCCGAGGCGTACACGCACACCATGGCCGCGCTCGAGGAGGCCGGAACGGCGCAGAACCGCAAGGTGTACGGCCGTCACGGGGCTGCGATGCCGATGTTCGGCGTGAGCTACGCCGTGCAGAACAAGCTGGCCAAGAAGATCCGCCGCGATCACGCCCTTGCACAAGCCTTGTGGGCTTCGGGAAACCACGACGCTCGGGTGCTGGCGCTCAAGGTGGCCGACCCGGCTCAGGTGGACGAACCAATGGCCCGGCGCTGGGTGGCCGACGTGAACAACTACATCCTGGCCGAGGCGCTCGGCGGCTTGTGCTCCCAGTCACCCGTGGCCCGCGCCCTCAGCGACGCCTGGCGCGACAACCCCCACGAATGGCCCGCGGCGACAGGCTGGTTCATAATCGCCTGCACCGCCGCCAATGCCGACATGTGGGCCGCCCCCGAGCTTGAAGCGCTTGTCTCCCAGATCGAGGCCGAGATACACGGCCGGCCCAACCGGGTGCGTCACGAAATGAACGGCGCCCTCATCGCCATCGCCTTGCGCGACGACGGCGACATTCGCCAGTCGGCTCTGGCAGCCGCCCGTCGCATAGGCACCGTGGACGTTGACCACGGCGAAACCAGTTGCAAGACCCCGCCGGTGGAGCCCTACGTGAAAAAGACGCTTGAGTATCGGGCAAAGCAAGCCGAACGTCGCAAAGCCGCCCAAGCCAAACGCAAAGCCAAGTAGCCAGTCTTCCAAGGGGCGGCCAGCCGTCCTGCTCCCGCCCCACAACCAACTGCTTGGCTCAACCCCGACCTGTGCGGGGCAACATCCCCGCCGGCGGGTGGCTAGATGCGGCTTATGTCGTGGCGTGACGGGGTGGGGTGGTGACGCGGTGGATGAATGCCTGCGGCCTTGATGAGGCGCACCACGCGGCCGCGGTGGCCTGCGTAGGGCTCGAGCAGTTCGAGCATTCTGGCGTCGTCGCCGCTGGGGTCGCCGGTGAACGCATAGCTCACGATGCCGGGCACGTGCAGGTCACCCACCGGCACGGCGTCACCGTCACCCGCGGCGACGCTGGTGGTGCGATTCGCCGTCCAGGGCCCCACTCCGGGCAGGCGCTCCAGCCACAGCCGAGCCTCTGCGGTTTCGAGCGCCTCAAGGGCCTCAACCCGATCCGCGTACTTGGCGGCAACTCTGAGCACCCTGGCTCGGGCCCGTTCAACCCCGGCACGGTGAAAGTCGTGGTCGGCGAGGCCCAACACGGCCGACGGCGTTGGAAACAAAGGCACCGGAGCCCCACCAGGCGACGGCGCCCCGTGACGCGCGCCCAGCCTCGCAACCGAGGTACGCGCGTCGGCGGAAACCACCCGCTGAAACACCGCCACGGTGGCCAGCGCCTCATACCAGCGGCCCGTTGCCCCCAGCCTGGGAACACCAAGGCGATCCACCAGCCCGCGAACCAGCGGCTCACACGGCCTGAAGCCCTCCAGGTTGTCGTCCTGCCCGAGCAGCCTGGGAAGTGCCTCGATCGTCCACTGCGCGCCAGGCCCCCACGCCTCGGCGCGCACCTCGCCTGATGCCAACGCGAACGCCGTGGCGCTCGGCCCCGCCGGGGTTTGCGTACACCACCAGCGCACCCCCGAAACCGATCGCACCGTCTTCACCCACATCAGCGAAATGGTGAAGTTGGGGGCAAAACGGGGCCGGTACACGGTGGATGCGTTTGGCGCTTCGGTGGGTTGAAACGGCCCCGGGCGTCGCCGCCGGCGCACCGTCGATATTCGGCGGGGGCCCTGGGGGCGTCCCGCTCCCGCAGAAAATCCTGGCGCGGTCATTCAGTCCTGCTCTCGGCCAGTTCGAGCAGATGGTTGAACAGTTCGCGGTCGGTGAAGTCGCTGCGACCCAGGTCGGATTTGAGTTGTTCGATTGCGGCTCGGGTCAGCTCGCCCAGAATGCCGTCCACCGGGCCCGGGTCGTAACCGGCGAACAGCAGCGCCTCTTGCAGTTCGGCCACCTCGCCGCCCTCGAGGGGCTCGGCGGCGGCTTGCTCGGCGGCGTCAAGGGCACGTGCCACCACCGCACCGTCGGGGCCGCCAATGGCGCTTCCGATCACGTCAACTCCCCAGTTGAGCACCCATCCAAAGATCAGCACCAGCACAACCAGCAGGAAGGCGCCCTGGAGGTGCATTCGCATAGCGGGCGACACCGTGAGCGCCGGCGGCGGCAGGTCGGCTCCGCTCCTGGCAGATGTCCGCCTGTGTGCGGGGCGCTCGGTTGAGGCCGGCCCGCTGTGAGCGCGTTGCTCGGTGTCGGCGTGGCCGCGGCCGGGAGCGTCTCGTGGGGTCGTGTGGGCCTCGGAGGCAGAACTGTCCGCCGATTCAAGTTCGGTGCTCGCAGACGTGGGGGTGCTTGACTCCTGGGGCCCAGTGATGTCGGGCTCGGCTTCGGTTGGTGCTGTGCCGGCGCCTGCTGGGGTTGACGGTGCGGTGTCGTCCGTGAGCGAAGACGGCGATGGTTCTGCGGACGGCAGGCGATCCGCGGCGCCCGAGGGCGGCGCGGCGTCAGGCACGTGTCTGTCCTCGGCTTCGACCTGGTCCGACCGGGGGTGTCCTTCCGGACCGGGGGGCGCAGCCGGATCGCTCAGTTGGAGCCCCGATTCACGAGCCGCTTGCGGATTTCCTCACAGGTTGGACAAACCGGGTAACGCTTCGGGTCGCGGCTGGGCACCCACACCTTGCCGCACAGCGCCCGAATGGCGGTTCCCTCCACGTAGGCCCGAGTGGAGTCCGACTTGCGCACGTAATGCGAGAAGCGGTCGTGGCTGCCGTCGCCCTCAACGGGCCGGGTGTCGGTTTGCTCCTCGGGCTTGGTGGTGGTTGGCGCCGAGCCCAAGGCCACATGCTCAATCGACCCGGCGTGCCGGCCGTCCCGTGAGATGGTCGTGGTGGCGGTGCAGCCAAGTCCGTGCGCAATTCCCATGGCCTCGAATGCTAGGCCACCAATCCGACAGCCCCCGAAGGCTTCGAGGCCGGAGCACCCCACCGGCACCCCACCGGCACCCCGCCGGCAGTCCAGCCCACCGGGCGCAGCGGTTCGTCAATTCAAACCGGAGCCGTCAACTGGGGCACCGTTAGCCTCAACGCTCATGGCATCGATCGAAGTTCGACTGCCCGACGGTTCAAGCCGGGACCTTCCCGCGGGCGCCAGTGCTGCTGATCTGGCTGCCCGGATCGGCCCGCGCCTCGCCGCGGACGCCCTGATCGCCGTTGTGGACGGCGTGGAGCAGGATCTGGTTGCGCCGCTGAGCGACGGCGCCGAAGTCGAGATCGTCACCCCGTCCACCACGCGTGGCCTGCACACGATCAGGCACTCCACCGCGCACGTGCTGGCCCAAGCGGTGCTCGACCTGTACCCGGGCGCCACTCACGCCATCGGCCCGCCCATCGAGGGCGGCTTCTACTACGACTTCGAACTGCCCGACGGCGCGGTGTTCGCCGACGGCGACCTTGAGCGCATCGAGGCGCGCATGCGCGAGATCATCGCCGAGGATCAGCCCTTCGTGCGGGTGGAGGTGCCCGCGCAAGACGCACTCGAGTTGTTCCGGGATCACAAGTACAAGCGCGAGATAATCGAAACGGTCGTCAACGGCGCCCACGAAGGCCAGACACACGATGCCGACGAGTTGGCCTCGGAGGCCGCGGGCGGTGAAACGGTCAGCTACTACCGCAACGGCGCAACCGGCAGCGGTTTCGTGGACTTGTGCCTGGGCCCGCACGTGCCCGCCACCGCACGGCTAGGCCACTTCGCGCTGCAACGAGTGAGCGGCGCCTACTGGCGAGGCAGCGAAGCCAATCCGATGCTGCAGCGCATCTACGGCACCGCCTGGGCCACCCGCAAGGAACTCAAAGCGCACTTGCATCGCCTCGCCGAGGCCGAACGCCGCGACCACCGCCGCCTCGCCGCGGAGCTTGATCTGGTGTCCTGGCCGCCCGAACTGGGCCCCGGCCTGGCGGTGTGGCACCCAAAGGGCGCAATGGTGCGCAAGCTCATGGAGGACTACTCCCGCGAACGCCACGAGCACGGCGGCTACGAGTTCGTGGTGTCACCGCACATTGCCAAGTCGGTGCTTTGGGAAACGTCGGGTCATCTCGACTTCTACGCGGATGGCATGTACCCGCCCATGGAGATGGACGGCGCGTCGTACTACCCAAAGCCGATGAACTGCCCGTTTCACGTGATGATCTACCGCTCGCGCCAGCGCAGCTACCGCGACCTGCCGATCCGGTTGTTCGAGTTGGGAGCGGTGTACCGCTACGAGCGCTCCGGTGTGGTTCACGGCTTGCTGCGCAGTCGTGGTTTCACCCAGGACGACAGTCACATTTTCTGCACCCGCGACGACATCGCCGACGAGTTGGCGTCGCTGTTGCAGTTCGTGCTGAGCGTGCTGAGCGCTTTCGGATTCGACGACTTCCAGGCCAAGTTGTCCACCCGACCGACCGAAAAGGCGGTTGGACCGGACTCGCTGTGGGAAGAGGCAACCGCCGGTTTGCAACAGGCCCTAACACAGTCCGGACTCGAATACGAAACCGATGTGGGTGGCGGCGCCTTTTATGGCCCCAAGATCGACGTGGACGTGCGGGACGCCATCGGTAGGGCCTGGCAGCTGTCAACCATTCAGCTCGACTTCAACCTGCCCGAACGCTTCGAGCTCGAGTACACCGCCCCCGACGGCACCCGCCAACGACCGGTGATGATCCACCGGGCGTTGTTCGGGTCGGTGGAGCGCTTCTTCGGGGTGCTGGTGGAGCACTACGCAGGGGCGTTCCCGGCGTGGCTCGCGCCGGAGCAGGCCAGGGTGTTGCCGGTGGCCGCAGCGCACGCCGCCTACGCGCACACCGTGGCCGAGCGACTTCGCGAGGAGGGTTTCCGTGTAGGTGGAGCCGCAGCGGTCGAACCGCTCGGCAAGCGAGTGCGCGAAGCCAAGCTGGCCAAGTTGCCCTACGTGCTGGTGGTGGGAGACGACGACATCGCCAACAACACCGTCGGGGTGAACGCCAGAGGCGCCAACCGCGCCGAACGAGACGTGAGCCTCGAAGACTTCGTGGCCCGGTTGCGAACCGACGTCGAACAGCGCCACTGACCGCGTGGTGCGCATGCCTTGGCTGTCCGCGAGATCACCGGCCTTTTGCGACATGGGCGCCTGCAGCACCCACCGACGCGGCGCACCGCATCTGAAGCGCTGAGTTCGCCATGACCGAGCATTTGTGGGCCGGATGGCGGGTGGTGGCCATGGAGGCCGACCGTGAAGCGGCGCAACGAGGAGACCACGCCGCCGCCGGCACTGCAGCGCTGAAGCCTCTGCAGGGCCAAACCCTCTTTGAGGCAATTTGTGCATCGGGACTGCCCGACGCGCAGACTCACGTTGTGTGGCGTGGCGACCACACGTTTGCACTGCTCAACCGGTACCCGTATTCCACGGGTCATCTGCTGGTGGCGCCCATGCGGGTCGTGGCCGACCTGGAGGATCTCGACAGCGTCGAACGCAGCGAGTTGTGGGACGCCGTACACAAGGCTGTGACCGCGGTGAGGCGAGCCTTCGAGCCTGACGGCGTGAACATAGGCGCCAACATCGGCGAAGGCGCAGGCCCCAGCGTTCCCGACCACCTCCACATCCACGTGGTGCCCAGATGGCGTTTCGACACCAACTTCATGACCGCCACAGCCGACGTTCGTGTGCTGCCCCTGTCACTACAGGACTGCTGGGAGCGAGTAACCAAAGCCTGGCCAACCTAACCCAAACCCCCGCGGACACCGACGTCGAAGAAACCCCGGCACATCATCAAGCGAGGGTGCTGACGTTGGTGAGGTGTTTGTCGGATTTGCCTGGCCCCACGGGGCGGAAGACCCCCGTTGGGGTGCCGTTGATTCCCGCAACCACCCAATTCACCTTTGCCGCAGAGGTGCAGGCTCCCCTCGATCTCGCTGCGGCGCGGTAGTGCCGGGCGCGGGCTGGGTGGTGGATCGTGTCCCCGTTTGGTGGGTTGACGTGAGCGTTGGAGGGGATGGCATGGAGGGGATGTTACGAATATACATTGAAATTGATGAAGACCTGCTAGCCAAGGCCGCGGACGAGCTGGAGACCAGCACGGTGCAGGAAACGGTCAACACGGCCATCCGCGAGGTTTACGGCGCGAAGATGCGCATCGAGTTGATCGCCGGAGTCTCAAGGCCGGGCTTCTTTGAGTCATACCTCGCCTCGGAGCGGGCCAAGAAGACTCTGTCGCACGCCGCCGACTGAACGAGTCCGCCCTCGGGTAGACGCCCGAGGTGGGTCTTCTGGGCACTGTTGCCCCCACCGATGTTGGGTGGTACTGGTTTGATACCGTTTTCTTATGGCTATGACTCTGAGATTGACGGAGCAGGAACATGTTGCGTTGAAGGAGTTGGCGGACGTGGAGGGCATTTCCATGCAGGAAGCAGCACGCCGCGCGGTGCGCGAACTGATCGAAAGGCACCGTCATCGCGCCCGCGTGGAGTCCGCGGCCAAGGTGATTCTCGTGAATCATGAAGAGGCTTTGCGCCGTCTGGGCGAATAGGCCACATGGTGCCGGCGCACGGGCCAAGCCACGTCGAGTACCTCAACATCGAGGACCTGGTCTGGCTGGCCGGTGAACTCCTGGGCAGTCCGCCTCCCGTACGCGACCTCGGGCTTCTCGAGTCTGCGCTGGCTCGACCCCGCACCACCCTCATGGGCGTCGATGCCTATGGCGACATCTGGAGCAAAGCAGCCGCGTTGTTGTCGTCGCTGGTGCGCAACCATGCAATGGTGGATGGCAACAAGCGCCTTGGCTGGCTCGCCACGGCAGTGTTTCTCGAAATCAACAACGCCAGCGTGGCCGAAGCCCAAAATGATGCCGTGTACGACCTCGTGATGACTCTCGCCGCCGGCGATCTGGAGCTCGAGGTGCTGGCCGAGACACTCCGGAACCTGGCGACCAATCCCTAGCAGCAGGGAGCTGCGAACGCCCCGCCGGCTTCTGCGAACTCGTCCACAGCTGAGGCTCGCCGACCATTTCAGGCTTCCGCCGCCTGGAGTTGTGTTGTGCCCCACGGCCATCTACGGGCACATGCCTGACCAGCGCTAGCCACGCTCGGGTTGACGTTCGCGCCTGGGCGTGTAGCATGGAGGGGATGTTACGAATATGCATTGAAATTGATGAAGACCTACTAGCCAAGGCCGCGGAGGAGCTGGAGACCTCCGCCGGCGACGCCCAGGCAACCATCACCGAGGCCCTCGATGAGATCCACAACGCCAGGAAGCGCATCGAGTTGGTGGCCCTGATCTCGCGCCCCGAGATCCAAGAGGCATTTGAAGTGATGGAACGCGCCGAGAAGCTAATCTCCGACTTCAGGCCTTCGACCGCCCCGTCGCCCTGACATGTCGCGGGCATCACACCTGGCGGACACTAATGATCAAGCGATTCACAATCGAAGTGAAGGAGGAAGTCGTTCAGCGGGCGGCAGTCGTGTTGGGAACCACCAATCTGCGCGACACGATCCTCGGAGCGCTCGACGAGATGGTCACGGTGAAGCGCCGCGGAGAGCTGGTCGACTTGGCTGTGGAGCCGGGGCGTTACGACTTCGACGACCTGGAGGAGAATTGGTCCGGTTGGGAAATCGACCCAGCCGAGGAGGCCAAGAAGTCCCTCTTGTCCGGCGGCGACTGAACAAACCGGCGCGGCTGTTCGGCTGCGCTCACGCACGGGGTTGGTTGGGTGGACTTGCCCATCTGGATGCGATGACGGGCGCCGGCGTGTTGACGTTCGTTGACCGTCACCGATTGAGTTCGTCTGGAGCTGTGTCGCGCTTCGCGGACAATTGCCGGCACAAGGCCCGCCTAGCGGGATACCTGCGGTGGTGTCCTCACAGGGCATTCCGACCGAGGAGTGGTTGACAACCGTTCCCGGGCGTGTAGCATGGAGGGGATGTTACGAATATGCATTGAAATTGATGAAAGCGTGCTCGCCAAGGCCGCTGAGGAGCTGGAGACCAGCGATGCTCAGGAAACGGTGAGCGAGGCCATCAGGGTGGTCAAGGGCATCAAGGGGCGCTGCGGGTTCGTGGCCGGAGTCTCCAGACCTGGCTTCTTTGAGACCTACCTGGCCATGGAACGGGCCGAAAAGGCGCTAGCGGACTTTGTCCCACAGGAATCGGACTGATCCAACGTGGCCCGCGCGAGATACCTGGCTGATACCAGCGTTCTGAGCCGATACGAGCAGTCCGTCGTCGCTGAGGCCATGCGAGGGCTGACGGCACAGAGCCAGGTCGCGGTGTGTGCACCGGTTGTGTTCGAGCTGGGACGAGCGGCCCGCAGCCCTCGGGAGTATCTGCACCAGATGAGCGATCTGGGGGAGTACGAGATGGCGCCGGTTACCCAGGGGGATCATCAGCGAGCGCTTGCGGTGCAACAAGCGCTGGCGAGCAACAGCCGACATCGAGGGGTATCGGTTGTGGATGCCATGGTGGCAGCCGTGGCCGAGACGCGCAAGTTGGTGGTGTTGCATTACGACTCGGATTTCGAGTTGATCTCGGAGGTAACCGGCCAGCCCACCGAGTGGGTCGTGGAGCGCGGCACAGCGGATTCAAATTAGGCACCTAGGCTCACAACAAGGAGGGCACGCAGTGACCAAGCAGTTCATCCTCGAAGTGGACGAGGAACTCACCCGGCAGGCTGCTGTTGTGCTGGGCACCACCAACCTGCGCGACACGGTGCTTGGGTGTCTAGAGGAGGTAGTCACCCTCAAGCGCAGCTATGAGATGTTCGACATGGCCTTGGAGCCGGGGCGTTACGACTTTGACGACCTGGAGGAGAACTGGCCCGGCTGGGAAGTCGATCCAGCCGAGGAAGCCAAGAAGTCCCTCTCGCACTCCGCCGACTGAAGTAGTCCGCCCGCCGAACTCTGTTGCGGGGGCGCTGCGCCAGATCTGTAGTAGTGCTCAGGCACATGGGCGCGCGGGGCGAGTGTCCCTGGCCGGAACCGGCAATCAGTGTTGGCCTGGGGTTGTCGGCCGCCACATGACCGGCCCGTTGGGGGTGTCCTCTGGGTGTTCGCCTAGTCGGGCAAGGACGGGGGGAGTGCCTTCACGATGCGGGTGGTCTCTACCGACACGCGGATCAAGCGTCGTAGGTGGCGAACCAGGTTGAACGGCTCGTCAGCCCACACGTGCCACCCGTTCGGGTCGTCGACTATGTCGGCTGGCTTGTCGTGCTTCCGCTTGAGTGAGGCAATGGCCCAGTCCAGAGGCGACCGGCCCGACACGGTGTACTCGTGGGCTTCGTCGGGGATGTCCACCAGGCGGCATCTGCTGTTGATCTCGAACACCGTGCGGTCCTGCAGCTTGCCGTTCTTGGCCCAGCGCATCGCCCTGTCGATGCGGTAGGCGTCCGGGTCGGCTTGGCCCTCGTCTGGCCTGCCATCCACCAGGCAGGTCACGGGCCATTCGTCGACGGTCTCGTAGTTCACGTGCAGGTACATCAGCGCTGCGCCAGCGGCTCGAAACGCCTCGAAGTCAGGCGCGAAGGGCACCCTGGGAAGGTTGCGTTGGAGGTCGTGGCGGTAGCGCTCGCGCCAGTCGGGGGCGTGCATCACCCCGTACAGGTACTCCCAGATGTCGTCCTTCGAGATGCCCTCGTCCTGGTAGTGGGTTTGGAACTGATCCAGGCACCAGTCGGTGACGTTGTCGGTGGATTCATCCGCATCGGGCACGTCGAGACCGAGGTCCAGCGTGTCGGGAGTCATTTCTGGTACCTGGACACGGCCCGAGCGGCCGGGTCGAGCGAGTGCAGGTCGGGGAGTCGCGGGGTGGCAAGCACGCCGAACCGAGTTCGGTTAGTGGGACTAGTCACGATGATCCCCGCACCGCGCACCGCGTCTGCTGACCCGGCCCCATGGTGTGCAGGTCCGGCGTCGCCGCCGTCACCAGCACCCCGAACACGGCCATGTTCGAAGGCCCCGCCATCAGGATCGCCACCGGCAAATTGCTCGGGCGGGTTGGTTCGTTCCGGTGGCGCACAGGTCTGGTGGGCAGTTTGTGATGAGGGCTCCGAAGAGTGCTCGATTGTTGGGAGAGGTGACGACGAGAGCCTCCGGGGGGGTCTCATCGCATCATCCGGTGGCGGGGAAGGGCTCGAGTCTGCTGTGAGCCCTTGATTGCTGCCAGGTCGGGAATCGTCATGGTGGCGAGCGCCTGAAAGGTCATGTTCGACGTTCCCGTGATGAGGATCGTCGGACTCGGCGTGGGATTGTTCGGGCCCCACCTTGGTTGGGTCCCACCGAGTTGAGATCCGCGATTGAGTTGATCGCGAGAACTGTGAAGACGTCTCGGTTGTTCTGCGAGGGGGTAATGATCGGAGGGGGGGGGTCTCGGTGCCGTCACGGGGGAACATGGCCGAAATGGTCTTGACACTGGAGAGAATTCGGTCGTCCTCGTAGAGCCACAACTTGGTGAACGGCCGGTAAAGCACTTCGCGCACTCTTGACTCGTCAAACTCTATCTCTTCATGTCTCTTCAAGGCCTGCTTCATGGCCGCAGTCCACTTGATCATGCCAAGATTGTCGTTAGCTGTCACTTCATCGAGTGTGCATCCTGCCTCGTACAGTTCCAATGACTCAGTGTACGCCTCGGCAAGCCGTCGAATCCGGTGAGTCAGTTCGGCGCGACTGAACGAGTAGACATATTGATCGCAGGCAGTTGTGATTCCGAGCGCATGATGTTGCAACGCTACCTGAGGGTTAGCCGTGTTGGTGTCACATACGCGTAGAAGGTCAAGGAAAGAACCATCAGTGAGATTCACCCAGTCGTGCTGAGCATTGATGGGGACAACTCCAAGCCGCTCACACTTGACATCTCCGAGTTCAGCAAGCCACGAGAACTTTGCTTGGAGTGTGCTGTGTTCGGGCACTCCTGCATATCGACACTGTGTCAGCTTGCGCTGCGCCTGTGAAGGATTGCGAACCAGGACTGTGATCTGCACTCCGTTGCGTGATCCGCCTCCGAAGATCTTCTCGCCTTCCTTGCGGAACTCGCTGCCGCTCTTGTATGCATCGCCTCGTAGGTTGATGACGTAGATGGCTGTGAACTCGTCGCGTAGAGATGCCCGCATTCCGGCTAGTGAGGTTCCGTTCGAGAGCGAGTTGGGATGAACGAATGCGACAACACCTGGTCCTTCCACACCTCCGGGTGTGCCGGCTAGCCGGTCAGTGGCCCAGCGGAATGCCTCAACGTAGAGATTTCCCGCGCTCTTGCCCGCACCTCGTCCGGTGACTTCTCTGTGTCTTCGGCCGTAGGTTTCTGCTACTCGTCTTTCCACGTGTGGGTAGGAGATGTTGGGGTTGTCGTCGCCGGCCGACTTTTGACCGGCCGACCAGGGGGGGTTGCCTATGATCACCTGGATTGGGAGGTCGTTCTGGCGTTTGGCTCGATCGGAGTTGTGGGCGAGTGGCCCCGTGCCGGGGAGGCGGCCGTCCTCTCCCATCATGAACGTGTCCGTGAGCACGATGCCCTCAAACGGCTCGTACTCACCGGTGCGCTCCTTAAATCCCTCCTCGATCTTGATGGCGGCCAGGTAGTAGGCCAGCAGCACTATCTCGTTGGCGTGAATCTCCGCCGGGGCCGCTTCCGTGCCGCAGAACTTGCGACGAAGGTCAGCGTCGGCGATCAAGGGCGTTCCGTCGCTGCCGTTCTGGGTGAGCAGGCGGTTGATGAACGTGCCGGTACCGGTGAAGGGATCGAGCACATGCACGTTCGGGGCGCCGATCCCCTTGCCGAACTCGGCCTTGAGCACGGCGTCCACTGAGCGGAGCATGAAGTCCACCAACTCCACGGGCGTGTACACGATGCCCAGTCGTTGCACCGCGTCGGGCATGGCCTCCTTGAAGAACGTCTCGTACACCTCGAGCATCACCTTCAGACGGGCCTCGGAGTCGCTTGCACCCGATAGGCGGTTCTTCACGCTGTCGTAGAAGCGCTCAAGGTCACGGGTCTCCTCACGGGGATTGAAATCCAGAGCCTTGAACTCGTCGAGAAGCTCGTTGAACGCCTTCGAGATCGGGTTGCGGTCCGCAAAGCCACTGTCGGAGAAGAGCGCGTCGAACACCGGCAGGGTCACGATGTGCTGCGCCACCATCGTGATGAGCTCACTGTCGCTCTGCGTGCCACCGATGGTGGCCCGCATTGCCTTGCAGAAAGCATCGAAGGCTGCCTGCAGTCCATCGTTGCTGCGCAGCATCGTGGAGATCCGTGCGACGATGTGCCCGGTGATCTTGGCGACCTCTTTGCCCCAGCGATCCCAGTACCGACGATCCCCGCAAACCTCCACCATCCGTGATGCGATCGCCGACTCGAAGGGCAGTTCCGGCTGAACGTGGTCGCCAATGCTCGCGGCGGACTCACCCCCCGAGGCACACCCCTCGCAGTCGGATCGGCCACACCGGTCGCACAGCCCCGCCGAGGTGAGGATGCGCAGCGGGAGCTTGCCACCGAGGTCAGCGGTGTTGATCTTGAAGTCGAGCCGTTCGTCGTGGGAGCGCAGCGCCTTCAGCACACTCCACACCTGTTTGAAATCCGAACCCTTCAGCACTTCGTCGTCGGTGAGACCCTTGCCGGTGGGCACCACCACCGGCAACACCACGTACCCCAGCGTCTTGCCCGCGTGGGGGCGGCGCATCACACGCCCCACGGCTTGCACCACGTCAATCTGGGACTTCTTGGGTTCCAGGAACAGCACCGCGTCCAGGGCAGGCACGTCCACGCCCTCGGTGAGGCACTTGGCGTTGGTCACCATCCGACAGCCGCCTTCGTCACCCTGTTTCAGCCACTCAATCGTGTTGGCCCGCTCCAGGGCGTTCTTGGTGCCGTCCACATGTTTGACCTCGCAGTTCAACAAGCCGACATCAGTGTCACCGAGTGCTGCTTCGTCTGAGCCTCCGGCAGTGCGTGTGCGGGACATGGCGCTGATCACGTCACCCCAGAACTTCGCCACTTTCTTGGATGACCTGATTGTGTTGGTGAACGCAATGGCGCGTCGACAGGCGTGATCGGGGTTTTCGAGGCCGGTGATTCGGCCCTGAGCTGTGCGGGTGGTGGGATCGGCCAGGGCATCCCAGCAGCCTGCAAACTTCACCGCTTCTTCAAGAATGATCTGCTGTCCGCGTGGCAGGTCAACATGGGCGCTCTTCACCTGCTCGTAGGGCTCAAACACTGGATTCTCCGCCACCGCGATCACAAGCACTTGGTAGTCGGCCAAGTGCCCGGCCTCCACCGCCTCACCGAAACCCATGCGGTAAAACTCGGGCCCGTACAGGCACTTGTCGTCCATGGAGGACACCCCCAGATCACGGGCGCGTTCCCCCGCTCTGCGCTTCACTGCCTCCGCGTACACCCTCGGCGTCGCCGTCATGAACAACCGCCGGTCAGCCCAGATCCTGGTGTCTTCGTGGATCAGGGTGAACGCGCTGCCGTTGCCGGTTTCGTGTATCCCCGTGGTTCGATGTGCCTCGTCACAAATCGCAATGTCAAACGCGTGAGCGCCCAGCGCTTGAGCTTGCTCGATCAACTCCAGCGACTGATATGTGCAGAACACCACCGTCATCGCATCGGGGTGTGAGCCGCTGAGTTCGCTGGTGATTTTGTGAAGGTCGGTGGTCACCGGCATGGCCAACTCGGTGAGGTCTGCGTCCTCGTCGTTGCGACCGGCGCGGGTGTCCGAGCACACCCCCACGTAGCGGTGCGGAATCTGGGGATCACGCTGGCGAGCCCACTCGCGCATGGTTTGACCCATGAGCGCTATCGACGGCACCAGGTACAAGACTGTCCCACCACGACCCGCCACCTCTTCTGCTTCTGCGATCCACAGAGCCACCACCGACTTGCCTGTCCCGCACGGCAGGATGAGCTTCCCACGGTCGTCATCGAAGAAACCCTCAACCACCGCGTCCACGGCTTCCGCTTGGAAAGGATGCGGTGTGTAGCGAACTGGTTTGAAACGCAGTTGCTTGGGTTCGTCAAAGTAGTCCGCCCACGTAACCTCCCAGTTCTCAAGGTCGGCACGCTGAAGCAAGTGGCATCGTGG
Organism: Candidatus Aldehydirespiratoraceae bacterium; assembly: GCA_965221635.1. GTDB lineage: Bacteria > Actinomycetota > Acidimicrobiia > Acidimicrobiales > Aldehydirespiratoraceae > JAAXHB01. Next base: position 3,566,010 of record OZ244902.1, on the reverse strand, counting down.
AGATGCGTTGGTGAGAACCCTCTTGGCATTGACATTCAGAGCTGCCGTGGCGATGAGAATGCGGTCGGTGAACAGCGCGCTGTCAGAAGCTGCCAGGAACGAATCGACCGCTCTCTTGTCCACGGTGCTCGAGTCGTAGAGCTTCGCCTGGATGGCGCAGAGGCCGCCGCCCCATGCCTCGGTTTGCTGGGCAACCAGGTCTACGCCGATGTCATGAGCATCGAAGTTGTGGAGGTGGCTCCACTCGGGACGCCGAACCCATTCCCTCCACAACCAGACGTTCTCGAAACGAGTCGGTCCGTACTCGCCAGGGTGGCGCTCGAGGGCGAACTTCAGGAGCTTCTCGAAAACCCGGCCCCGTCTGTGAGGATCGGGATAGCGCTCCCGAAGGAGTTCTAGGAAACCACCATTACCGGAGTTTGCGCTCCGGGGGGGGGGTCACCACTGCATCAACCTCGCCGCACCGAGCTTGGGCGCGCTACCGGCGATGTACGCGAACGGGAAGTCGCAGAGGCGGCGATTTCCTGCGGGGGCGTCGGCGCGAAGGGCGCGTGCGACCGGCGGCAAGGAGGACATGCGAGGGGCGAGCATATTCTCCTCGATCAAGCCGGTCAAGCCGTCGCACCCGATGAACTCATAGGCCTGGCCCTTTAGCCGGGGCGTTACGACTTTGACGACTGGAGGAGAACTGGCCGGGTTGGGAAATCGATCCAGTGAGGAAGCCAAGGAGACCCTCTCGCACTCCGCCGACAGGAGCTGTGTTGTGCCCCACGGCCACCTGTGAGCACAGCCCCCACCAGCGCAAGCTGCGCTCCGGTTGCCGTTCGCGCCAGGGCGTGTAGTATGGAGGGGATGCCACGAATATGCATTGAAATTGATGAAGACCTGCTAGCCAAGGTCGCGGAGGAGCTGGAAACCAGCACGGTGCAGGAAACCGTCACCACGGCCATCCGGGAGGTCTATGGCGCCAAGAAGCGCATCGAACTCATCGCTGGAGTCTCAAGGCCTGGGTTCGCTGAGGCGTTACGTGCGATGGAGCGAGCCGACAAGGTTCTTGTCGATCGCAACGCAGGAGAATCGGACTGATCAAACGTGGCCCGCGAGAGGTACCTGGCCGACACCAGCGCCCTGAGCCGATTCGAGCACCGCCGGTGAGTAAGCCATTCACGATTGACGTGGAAGAAGAATGGGCCCGGGAGGCGGCCATCGTTCTGGGCACCACCAATTTGCGCGACACCATTCTTGGATCGCTTGAGGAGATGGTCACCCTCAAGCGCAGCCGTCAACTTGTGGACCTGGCGTTGGAGCCGGGTCGTTACGACTTTGACGACTTGGAGGACGACTGGCCCGGCTGGGAAATCGACCCAGCCAAGGAGGCCAAGAAGTCCCTCTCGTCCACCGGCGACTGAACAAACCGGCGTGGTGTCGGCTGCGCTCACGGACGGGGTTGGTTGGGGGGATTTGCCGGTGTTGGGGTTGGTTGGGTGGCCTTGCCCATCTGGATGCGATTGCGGGCGCCGCTGCGTTGACGGTCGTTGACCGCTACCGGCATCTCTGCGGCTAGTTCGTGGAGGCGCAAACGGTTGGTTGTCATCACGATGCGGCCCTCGTCTCCGATGCCGGCGTGGCGCGCCGCGGCGGCGTACTTCTTGTGCATCTGGTGGGGCTGGTACACGCTCAGGTCGTCGGGGGCTATGTCGTACTCCACCGTCAGCGCCCCGTCACGCTCGGCTGCCTCCAACAGTTCCTGACCCGCAGGCGTGCGTGCGATCACCGCGTTGGTGCCGGGGTCGGTCAGGGCTCCCTCGCGGGTGGGTGACCCGCCCGGCCAGGTGTCCGCCGCGGCCAGGTCTGCGCTCTCGCCGATCCCGTCGGGGCAGATCTTGCATCGCCAAGGCAGCGACCACTGGCTCTCGTCGTCACCCCAATAGTCCAGGTAGTGGCTGTTCACCACCCGCTCCGCGGTGACCGCAGTGGTGGGGCCCGGGCAGCCACGTCCCCGGTAGCGGAACGCCACCAGCTCCTCACGGCTCAGCCCCACACGCGCCAGAAAGGCGTCGGTGAACTCCGGCGGGCCGTAGCCGCCACAAACCATCGTCAGCCAGTAGCGCACCAGGCGGTTCACACGGGGGTCGTGGCGCGCCCAGTTGCGCAGCGCACCAATGTCACACGGCTTCGCCACGAACGCGAACGGCTGCCCCCGCGCCAGCACCTCGTTCACGTCGATCAACGGCGCGGTCGGGCCGTAACGCGACCCTGCCCCTTCGAGCACCTCGGCCTCGGTGAAGCTCAGCGTTCGTTCCCCGAAGGTGGGCTCCGAACGTGACGCCCTCACGTGCAACACGAACTCCACACGCCCACTGGCAATCAAGTACTGCGCGAGCGCGGTAAGCACACCCCCGGTGGATCCCTCATGGCGCACGGTGGGATCACCCGCCCAGGCACGCACGATGCGCCGCCAAGGCCCCCACACGTTGTCCACCTTCGTGTCGGCGGCCACGAGCCCCTCGGGCAGACCATCCACCCGAGTGCCGGGGCACACGTCGTAGATCGTGTCCACGGTGGCGTGATCAAGGGGCCCCACCACCACCGGCTGCTCGTAACCCGAAGTCGTCTTGACAACCCGAACCGAATCCGGCCCGGCCACCGACTGGCACAAGCCGCACCCGATGCAAAGCCCCTGCTCCACAATCGCGTACAACCGCTCAATCGGAGAACCCCCAGCGCCCAACTCCGAACTCACACCCAGCAGTATTGCCCAACCCGGCCGGCGCCGCCGGGATAAACAAACTCAGGTCGAACGCAAACTACATGTACTTGGATAACTTTCAGCCATGAGAGCCTCAACACTACGCGTGCGCCACGTCCCGGCAGAGGTTCGCGAGCGGCTCAGTCGGCTCGCCAGACGTGAGCAAATGTCCCTGTCGGCGTTCGTGCTTAGGGAACTCACCGAGTTGGCCCGCCGAGCCGACAATGCCGAACTTCTGGCTGACCTGCCCCACCACGGAATCAGCGCCGAGGAAGTCCTGTCCGAACTCAACACCGGACGCGGGTATCGGTTGGGTTGATGATCTCGGGGCGGTTTGGGCGGGGGTGGGTTGGTTAGGCGAAGTTGAAGATTGGGCCGAAGGCCACTACCACTGCCACACACCACGCTCCCCACACCGGGAGGTAGGCGGTCTGCCAGCGTTGCAGATCGGCCATGGTGCGTCGGCCCTTCACGAAATCGAAACCCAGGCGGGTGGCCCAGGCGAGGTTCACCAACAACAGCAGGTTCAGCCCCAGCCCGGCCGTCCTGTTGGCGCTGAACCCGTAATCACTGATTCGTGAGATCACCGCCACCAGGGCGAACAAGTCCACCACCACAGCCGCTGCCAGCATCACCGTCTGCAGGCGGTCGGTGAAGTCTGCCGCGTCGTCCGGCAGCCTCGACGAAAGGGTGAACAGCACCAGTCCCAACACCACCAGCAACAAAACATCCAGAAAGATCAGCACGTCTCGTTCAGCGTCGAACCCGTTGCCGGTAACCGCCAGCCCCACCGCAAGGGCCATCAGCAACAACGTGAACAGCGGGGTGAACACCTTGGTGAGCAGGGGCGCGATGCTCTCCACAACGCGATGGCGAGCTTCCACAAGCCACGCCGTTATCACCGCTGCGCCCACCGCACCGCACGGCACCAACCACTCCCCGACAAACGTTTCGGTGTCCACCCCGATGGCCCAGAACGCTCCCACGGTGAGCGCGGTCAGCACCGCACCGCCGAGAGACAACAACGTGTAGTACACGATCGCCTCGCCAGTGAAGCGAACAAAGTCGAGGCGCCGGTGATGTGATTGCCACTGCCCGCCGGTGTGGGCCACTCCCACCGCCAGCCAAAGCAGCACCGGCAAATGCAGCGCAATCAACCCAGTGGTGTCGCGAATGGTTGCAAGGGGATACTCATTGCTGTCGTAGGGGTACGCATTGGCGAACACCGCGGCCGCCACGAACACCGCCACCAACATCCAGATCGTGCGAGGAGCCAGGCGGCGCCGCCACCCGAGGTAGGCGGCCACGAACGGCAGCACCAACAGGCTCACGTTCAGCAGATAGAAGGCGTCATCGTCGTTGAGGCTGCGGCCGAAGAGTTCCGGTGCCTTGAAGGTCAACCCACCGACCAGTGCAAGTATGAGCGCAACCGCGAGATCACCCCTCAGAAGCCCCAACAAGCCCGACCGAGTTCCGCCGTGAACGGAGTCACCATCGGGTACCGGCAGCATCAGGTCCGTCAGCAACTGCTCACCGTGCAGCCGCACGAAATCGCCAGTGGGCTCGTGGTCGCCCGCCATGCGCTTCAACGCCACAACGAACGCCTCGTCCGGGCTCAGGCCCCTGCCCACAAGCTCGTCGATGAGTCCCCGAAACCGACTTTCAAGCTCATCGAGTTCGGCGTCGTTCACGCTCCCCGAGGAAATCATGTGCTCGCGCCAGCGCTGCACCTGCGACTCCACCGCTGTGCCCCAATCGCTGCCGGAGTTGTCGCCGGTATTCCCGCCGGGGTCGTCCATGGAACTTCCTGACATCACATCATTCATACGATCACATTATACTTCGTGTCCAAGGAGTGTTGCCGGCCTGGTGGCTGCAGGTTCGGCGCACCCGGGTGCAGACGCCCCCTCAACGGGTGTGGTGATGGCCACCGTGACTGAACAATCGATAGTGCTGATGTCTTCGGTGCGGGGCCACTTCAACCGGCGTGGCGAAGCATGCTTGTCACCCTCACCTCGGACCGCCTGCCCGAGAAGAACACGTCGCTACCGGTACATCACCGGTCCGATCACTGTCATGATGATCACGTAGGTCACGGCCTAGTCGGCCACGAGCGCCCGACGCAGGGCGTGGATCAGGTGCTCGTACTCGGCGTCGTGGCCGGGGTCGGCGTTGTCATCTCCGGACGGGCCGGTGTTGTGCTCGAGCGCCAGGTAGCCGTGGATGGCGCTGCGGGTGCTGCGCGCCGCCACCAGCGAGTCCTCGGGGCCCAGGCCCATCCCCGCGTACACCAACGCGAAGGTCTCCATGATCGACCGGTTGGCGTCCGCCAGATCCTCAACGTCGTCACCACCGGCCAGCAGCGTGGCCGCGAACTGGCCGGGATGGTCATGGGCGAAACGCCGGTACGCCTTGCCCATCGCCACCAGCGCGGTGGGGCCGTACACGCCTATGGCCGCTGTGCGGATCCGGTCGGCGAGCCTGCCGGTGGCGCGCACCGCAACCTGGTAGCGAAGACCGTCGAGGCCGTCGATGTGCGTGTACAACGCGGAGGGCCCTACACCCAGCGCGCTGGCCACGCCGGACAGGCTCAACGCGGTGATGCCCTCGCGATCCGCGATGGTGGCCGCGGCAGTGGTGACCGAATCGATGCTGATGCGATGTCTGGGCATAGCCCACCACTATAAAACCTCTGCATCGGTGGCGCAACATTTTGCCGATATCAGCGGCTTGCACAAGATTTCCAAAAGACAGTGTTGCAATACTGAAAGTCTTTCACTATCCTTGAATGCGACGGCGGCCGAGGCTGCTGCGAGACGCCGCCAAGGCAGCGCCTTGGGGCAGCACCGCAAGGCAGCTCCACCAAGGCAACACCACCAAGGCAACACAGCCGAAGCAGCCCAAGGCCGACGGATTGACCAACAACCCGAAAGGAAATCACATGGTAATCTTCCAAAACGATCCGTTTCGTAACCTGGATTCCGCGCTGGACCGGGTTTGGAGTCGCCAGAAGGGCCTGATGGGCGCGTACGCCATGGCCATGGACGCCTACAGACGAGGCAACGACGTGTGGGTACACGTGGACCTGCCCGGCGTCACGGCCGAGAGCATCGATGTGAGCCTCGAGCGGGACGTGCTCACCGTGACCGCTCAGCGAGACTTCGCCCGCCAAAGCGAAGACCAGGTGTACGTGAGCGAGCGTCACCGTGGCACCTTCACCCGCCAGATGCATCTGGGCAATGGCCTGGATCCCTCGAAGATCGAGGCGAGCTACCTCGATGGGGTGCTGTCGTTGCGCATCCCGATCGCCGAACAGGCCAAGCCTCGCAAGATCGAGGTGACCACCAAGCCCGAGGCGATTGAGGTGGTGTCGGCGGCCTCGTAATCCTCCCGCAACCCCCACGGGTGCCGGGTGCGCCGCTTGTGCTTCTTTCCGGGCGCACCCGGCACCTGGGTTGGTGCTGGGGGACTGAAGGTGGACTGGGGTTGGCAGACCGGGGTTGTTGCGGTCGGACTGGTCGGGGCGGTCGGGGAGTTCAGCCCCGGCTTGAGACTGTCCTGAAGCCGATATTGGAAGAGGTTGACTCGGGCGTGTTCGACGAGCGCGCCGAGTTGCGGTAGCGGTTGCAGTACGAAGGGTGACACAGGAACGAACCGCCACGGATCACCCGCCCGGTGCCCTGTGGGGGGCCCTTCGGATCAGCCCGAGGCGAGTGGCGGTAGTAGGCGGCGTCGAACCAGTCGGCGCACCATTCCCATACGTTGCCGCAGGTCTGCCAAAGCCCGAAGTCGTTGGGCTCATAGGTTCGCACGGGCGCGGTTGTGAGCCAGCCGTCCTCGCCGGTGTTGCGTGAGGGGAAGTCGCCTTGCCAGATGTTGATCCGCCATTGCGGGTCTGCCGGCGGGTGGTCGCCCCACGGATAGCGCAGACCGTGGCGCCCGCCGCGGGAGGCGCACTCCCATTCGGCCTCGGTCGGCAGGCGACGGCCCGCCCATTCGCAGTAGGCAACGGCGTCGTTCCAGCTCACATGCACCACGGGATGATCCCAGAGGCCGTCGAGGTTCGAGCGCGTGCCGCCCGGGTGCCGCCAATTCGCGCCGCGCACGCCACGCCACCAGGGCGCCCCGGCAGGTGATCCCACAACGTCACCGTCCCCGGACGCAACAGCCGAGAAGAACACCGCCGAGTATCCGAACCGCTCCGCGTCGGTGACGTAACCAGTGCCGCCCACGAAACGAGCGAAGTCTGCGTTGGTCACCGTGGTGGCGTCGGCTTCGAAGGCGCCCAGTTCCACCTCGTGTGTGGGCACCTCGCCGTCGCCGATGTCGCTGTCGGCAGAGTTGTCACCCATCAAGAAGCAGCCACCGGGCACACGCACCTGCTCCACCTGGTGCCGGCGGCGCCCCATAACCGGCGCCGTTCAGGTGCGGAACTCGACCGGGGGAAGGGCTGCGCTCTCGGCGCGGTACACGCCTCCGGCTGTCACATCCAGCGGCGCGGTGAGCCCGCCGGTGAACACCAGTTGCCCCTCCCGCAACGCCAGACCCTCCCCGGCCAGCGACCTCACCAGCCACGCCACCGCCTCCGCCGGGGATTCCATGGCTTGTGCGCCTGTGCCGGTGTTTGTTGTGGCGCCGTCGGAGAAGGTCACGTCGATCTCGGCCGGGTCAACGGTGATGTCGCGGCGGGAGCCCACCGCAACGGCGTGCGACGACGAGTTGTCGCAGGTGTTGTCGAGCCAGTCGAACTTGTAGGACTCAAAGCGCGGGTGAACCACCTCGATGCCCAGAGCCCACCCCGCGGCAGCGTCGAGCACGTCGGCGGCGGTTGCCTCTGCGCCTTGCAGCGTTCGCCCGGCGAAGTACACCACCTCGGGTTCGGCCTTGGCGTGGCGCAAGGTTTGCATGCCGAGCCGCTCGGCCAGAACCTGAGAGGCCCACAACGTGCCCCAGTTGGGTCGGCTGATTCCCAGCGCCTTGCGCATTGCCGCCGATGTCCAGCCCAGCTTGTACCCGATGTGTGTGTCGCCGTCACGGTGGCGCAACTCGTCGCGGGCGCGGGCGATGGCCCGGGCGCCTTCCCAGTCCAGTTCGGGCAGTTCGCTGCTCGGCAGCGGCACCCACGTTCCGTCCCGTTCGGCCACCCGCAGCCCCTCGGCCACCCGTCTGGCGGTCTCAGGGTTCAAAGTCATGGCGCAGTGCCCTGCCCAAAGAGCCGGGTTTCCCAACAGCGCTTGGTGGACGCCAGCGGGGGATCGATCCAACCCGCCGCCTGGACGTTGACGCCCCGCTCCACCAGTAGCCAACTCAGTGGCGCGGGCTCAGAAAATGTCATGGTCGCATCGTGGGTTTTGACACAGGCAGGTTGAGCGCCGCGGCAACATCCCACCAACTCTGCGACGCGTTGGCGATGTCGAACCAGTGTGTGTGCATTCCCACAGCTTGGGCGCCTTCGATGTTGAGGGGCTGGTCGTCCACGAAGAGAGTGCGCTCCGCTGCGGCGCCGGTGGTGGAAATGGCCCGCTCATAGGCACGCGGATCGGGTTTGAGAATGCCGGTGTCCGAACAGTCCACGATGTGATCAACCAAACCCAGGAAGTCGATCCCCGCCTCCCATTCGCGCCCGTGGAAGGCACGCATGTCGTTGGTGAGCACCGCCACGGTGAACCCGCTCCCCTTGGCGGCTTCCACCACCGCGGTTGCCTCGGGCCTCACCAGACCCGCACGGGGAGGGTCGAACAGCAGGGTCATGTACCCGCGGGTGTCGAGTTCGATCCCCGCGGCGGCTCCAACCTCCGCCGCTCGCTGCGCCCAGTAGCCGCGCTCGTTCAGACCGTCGCCTGCGATCATCCGTTGCCACAGCTCGTCGGTGCTCGGATCGATCGGGCCCAGCCAGGTGAGACTTCCGGGCTCCAACCCCAGGCGGGTCTCCGCGTAGGAGTGCAACTCCACCGGGTTGAGCAGGCACACACCGCCGAAGTCCAGCAGCAGCACGTCGTAGAGGGGCCCGCCCCGTTGAGCCATCAACCCCAACCCTACGCGTCCCCGCACCCGGACGCCAATTTGTCCCGCATAAAGGAACACCACAGGGACGCTCATCGGTGCTCCGGACGGCCGCTCCAGCCCATTTGGGTGGACACCGCGCGCGCGAAGGTCATCACCGCCTCGATGTACTGCAACACGCGGGGATCCACCCGTTCGGCCGGGCCTGCCAGGCTCAGCGACGCCACCACCCGTCCTGCGGCGTCGCGCACCGGCGCCGCTATGGACACCACGCCAATCTCGGACTCCTGACGGTTCTCGGCGTAACCGCGCCTGCGAATGGATTCAAGATCGCGGCGCAACTCGTCATGGTCGGTGATGGTGAACTTCGTCACGCGGGGCAGCCGCCAGCCACGCAGCAGGCGATCAAGGCGAGCACGGTGCAGGTGCGCCAACAGCAGCTTCCCCGAACTGGTGGCGTGCGCATGGGTGCGACGCCCCAGCTCGGTGAACATCGTGAGCGTGTTGGGGCTGTCGAGGCGTTCCACGTACACCACCTCACGCTGGTCGAGCACCCCCACCTGCACCGTCTCGCCGGTGCGGCTGCGAAGCTCGGTCATCGGCACCAGCACCGCCTTGTGCAGCGTTCGCTGGCTGGGCATGGCGGCCATCATGTCGAACACCGCCAGGCCCAGTTGGTACCTGCCGGTGGTGATGTCCTGTTCGAGCACACCCTCATCGGCCAGAGTGCTCAGGATCCGGTGGGTGGACGACTTCGACACCCCCACCCGCCGCGCCAGGTCGGTGACACCCCAGGACGGATCGGCCGGGGTGAAGGCCTTCAAGATGCGCACCGCGTTGGTCACCGACGACAGCCGATTGGGCCTCCGAGGCAGCCCCACCCCGCCGGAAACCGTCGCAACCGAAGTGTCCCGTGCATGTTCCATCCACTCACCATAACATTTCTTGTCCCGCTATGCGGGAAGTTTCTGGACTCGCGCGAGAACCGTGTTCTACGGTGCGCGCAATGGGCATTCTCCGGTTGAGCCACGTGGACATCACCGTGACAGACCTGGAGCTTGCCGCGGCCTACTACAGCGAGGTGATGGGCCTCGACATCAGTGAGCGAACCGCTGACCGGATCTTCTTCAAGTGCTGGGACGAGCGCGACCATCACTGCCTGGCGGTGCGACGCCACACCCGTGTGGGCCTGGACCGTTTCGCGTTCAAGGTTGAGCACAGCGACGACCTGGCCCTTTTCGAGTCACGCATCGAAGCGGCCGGGCATCCGGTGGAGCGCATCGCACAAGGCGAGGAAATCGGCCAGGGCGAATCGATCCGTTTCGAGCTGCCCTCCGGTCATCAAATGGAGCTCGTGGCCGACGTTCACAAGGTGGGCGGGCGCCTGGGTTTGGTGAACCCCCCGGCGGCGCCGATCGACCTGGTGGGCATTGCGCCGCCTCGGATCGATCACATGCTTGTTCACGCCGAGGAAGTGCCGGTGGTGGCCCGCTTCTTTCAAGACGTGTTGGACTTTCGCCTCACCGAGCAGCTCCTCGACGGCGGAGGCCATCAGATGATCGCCTTCTTGGAGCGTTCAGCCAAGCCCCACGACATCGCCTTCGTGCAGGGCCCCAACGGCGCGCTGCACCACTTCGCGTTCTGGCTCGACGACTGGGATCACGTGCGCCGCGCCGCGGACATCCTGGCCTATCACGGTGTGGCGGTGGACGTGGGCCCCACCCGTCACGGCCTCACCCGTGGCAACACGATCTACTTCTTTGACCCGATGGGCACCCGCAACGAGGTGTTCACCGGCGGTTACCGGCCCGACCCCGACTTCCCCACGATCACCTGGACAAACGAGGAAACCGGAAGGGCGGTCTTCTACTACGAGGGCGTGCTCAATCAGCGCTTCGCCACGGTTCACACATGACCCACCCTGCGAACTCTCACACGGCCCTGGCGGCGGGCTCCGTTCCCGGCGTGGCCGTGGTCGTGGTGGCCGGCGTTCAGGGGGCCGCTCTCGAGTTTGAGGCCAGGGCCGTTTTGGGAGACTGCCGATGACCGAGGGCATTCTGCGCCTGTCGCACGCTCAGGTGAGGGTGCCGGATCTGGAGTTGGCGTTGGCGTACTACGCCGAGGTTGTGGGCCTGGTGGTCACCGACATCGAGACCGACAGGGCCTACCTGAAAGGCTGGGACGAGCATCAGCATCACTCGCTGATCCTGGCCAAGGCCCCCACCTACGGTCTCGATTCGCTGGCGTTCAAGGTGATGCAACTCGACGAGGTCGACCGCCTGGCTCGCCGGGTGCAACAAGCGGGGATCCCGGTTGAGCGTTTCGGGCCGGGCGAGTTGGCCCGCGGCTCGGGAGCGGTGGCACGATTCCGCGCCCCTAGCGGGCACGTGATCGACCTTGAGTGCGGGCAGTTGCAGGTGGGCAACGGGCTCACACAAATCAACCCGCCACCGGCGCCCGAAGGGCTGCGAGGCATGCACCCGCCCCGCATCGACCACATCTTCTTGTTGTGCGAGAACGTGGACGCCGTCACGCAGTTCTTCGCCGACGTGTTGGAGTTTCGCCTCACCGAACAAATCGTGGCTGATGACGGTCACCAGCTCGCCACATTCCTGGAGCGAACCCACACCCCCCACGACATTGCCTTCTTGACAGGGCCCGACGGGGGTTTCCACCACCTGGCCTACTGGGTGGACGAATGGAACGACCTGCGCCACGCCGCGGACACATGCGCACATCACGGAATCACCATCGACGCCGGGCCTACACGCCACGGCGCCACCCGAGGCTGCGGTCTGTACTTCTTTGACCCGGCGGGCAACCGCAACGAGGTGTTCACCGGCGGTTACTGGTTCGACCCCGACGACGAACCCACCACCTGGACAGAGGCAGAAATGGGCCGTGCAGTGTTCAGCTACCGCGGCCGGGTGGATCAGAGCTTCATGACGGTGCATTCATGACCTCCCGCCGCGACCTGCCCGACCGCCCCACCGGCACCGAAACCGGCGCCGACTCGGGCACCGATCGTTACGGCGCTCCGCTGTACCTGGCCCGCTACCGCGCCCGCCCCGCACCCGGCCACACACCCGGCACGGCCGAATCCAACGGCGGCCCCCAGGCACCCTCAGATTCCGGCGCCCACCTCGACGGACAGGCGAACACCAACCCCACCGAACCGGCAACTCCTCTGTACCTGAAGCGGTTCCGGGCCCGCAGCACCCCCGCCGATGGCGAAGACGGCGAAGCCAAGGCGCCGCTTTGGAAGCGGTCAACTCTGTCGGTGCAGCAGGCACTCACCGAGGACAACCGCAACAAGGAAATCGCCCCGCCCCCCAGCGCGGCCCGTCAACTCCTCAACGACGTGCTGCTGATCCGCCACGGCGAAACCCAGGGTTACTCCACCGATTCGGGCCTCACCCCGCAGGGCGCGTGGCAGGCCCACAGCTACGGGCACACCATGGCACGACGCGTGAAGGACGGCGAAACGGTGGTGCTGCGCCACGCCGCCACCAACCGGGCCTCACAAACCGCCCACCACATCGCTTTGGGCCTCACTGACGGTTTGGCCCAGTACGAAAAATCGGTGACCGTGGTTGCCCCCGAGCCTGCCGACGAGTTCAGAAACTTCGGGTTCGTTGCGCCCGACGGGATCAAGGACGTGACCGCGGCATTCCGTGAGTATCAGTCCCTGCTTGAGGGCTACGAACGGGTCGCGGCACGGGACAGGCCTAAATGGGTGGTGGAGATGGACCGGTTCTGGCGCACCCAGCAAGGCGGCGGCGACCCGATCCAGCACTGGCTCACCACGCCGCTGCTTCACTTTGAGCCGCCCGCGATGTGTGTGCGCCGTTTCTGGGCGGGGATCATGCGCCTGTCCACCGAGTTCCCCGGCGCTCGTCTGGCGGTGGCCACCCATTCGGGATGCATCCGCGCCTTCGCGGTGAACGCCTTCGGGTACGACCCGGGCGAGCCGTACAACACCGAACACGTGCGAGTGAAACTGTTCGACGATTCCCACGCGGGCGGGTCGACAGGGGCTCAAGGATCTTCGGGGACTCATAGCGGTCGCAGCGCCATGGTGGCCTACCGCAACCGTGCCGAGGAGGTGCAGGTGCCGCCCGTTGAGCAACTCCCGATGTGGCAGACCAGCGAAACGTGGGCGGGTTTCGCCATGAACAGCGAAGCAAAGGAGCAGCCGTGAAATGTGCGAAGCGTGCCCGATCATCGACTGGGCCAAGGAACTCCCCACTGTTGCGTCGTTCACCGCATGGAAGATCGATTCGGCCATGACCGAGCACATCGTCTGGTTCGACCGTTACGACCGCGAGATGAAGCCTCTCGTTGGCGGCAAGAACGCCAGCCTCGGCGAGATGATGGTGGCCGAGTTGCCGGTGCCGCCGGGATTCGCGGTCACCACCATCGCCTACCAGCGCATGTGGTCCGACAAGTTGCTGGTGGACGACATCAACGCGCTGCTTCGTGGCCTCGACCACGAAGACCTCGCGGCCAACAGGGAAGTGTCGCGCCGCATCAGGCGCCGCATCGAATCGGTGGAAATGGCCGATGAGGTCGCGGCCGACATCGCCGGCGCGTACAAGACGTTGTGTGATCACTGCGAAGTGGAGGACCTGCCGGTTGCGGTGCGGTCGTCGGCCACCGCGGAGGACCTGCCCGATGCGTCCTTCGCCGGTCAGCAGGACACCTACCTTTGGGTGAGCGGCACACAAAGCGTGCTCGACAATGTGCGCAAGTGCTGGTCTTCGCTGTTCACCGCCCGGGCCATCTCGTACCGTCACAACATGGGCTACCTGCACAACTCGATAGCAATGTCGGTGGGCGTGCAGAAAATGGTCGACCCGGTGGCGAGCGGGGTGGCCTTCACACTCAATCCCAGCAACGGCGACCGCTCACAGGTGGCGATCGACGCGTCGTGGGGCCTCGGCGAGGCGGTGGTGTCCGGCGAGGTCACCCCCGATTCGTTCCTGGTGGACAAGGTGCTGCGCGAGATCACCAAACGCCAAATTTCCGACAAGCAGATGGAGTACCGGCCCACAGCCAACGGCGTTGTGGAAAAGGTGGAGATCCCCGAGGAGCGGCGCAACGTGGCCTCGGTGAGCGACGACGAACTGGTGGCGATCGCCACGCTGGCCCGGCGAGCCGAGAAGCACTACGGCTGCCCTCAGGACGTGGAATGGGCCATTGATCGTCACCTTCGCCCCGGCGAGAACGTGGTGATGTTGCAGAGCCGCCCCGAAACGGTCTGGTCACAGAAATCCACCGGCGCCGATGCCGAAACCGCCGGGTACGACCCGATGAAATCCATTGTGGACACGCTCATGTCACCCCTTCACAACAAGAAATGATCCCAGGAGGCTTGTGATGCTCACCCAGGAACAAAACGATCTCCTCACCCAGGTGGGTCCGGGAACGCCGATGGGCGCCGTGTTGCGTCACTACTGGTACCCGGTGGCCCTCAAACGCGAACTGGACGACTTCCCGGTGAAGAAGGCGAGGCTGCTCGGCGAGAACTGGGCGGTTTTCAAAACTGCCGACGGCCAGTACGGCATCGTCGACGAGCGCTGCCCTCACCGGGGCGCGTCGATGGTGTACGGCATCGTTGAGCGCGACGGCTTGCGCTGCGGCTACCACGGATGGAAGTTCAACACCGCGGGTGAGTGCGTGGAGATCCTCGCCGAGCCCGACTCGTCACCCAAGTTCCGCGCCGATTGCGGCATTCGTTCGGGCCTGGCTCAGGAGCTCGGCGGGCTGGTTTGGGCGTACGTTGGCGATCTTCCCGCTCCGGAGCTTCCCCGTTACGAGGCGTACGTGATGGACGGAGTGCGCGACATCGGCCATGCGCTGATTCCGTGCAGCTGGCTTCAGATAATGGAAAACGCCGTCGATCCGTATCACGTGGAAGCGCTGCACGGCAACTACTTCGAGTTCATCGCAGCCCATCAGGGCATCGACATGCCCGGTTCGTTCGGCGGCAACAAGCACGAGAAGGTGGCGTTCGACCCGTTCGAGCACGGCATCATCAAACGCCGAGTGCTCGAAGGCCAGGACGAAACATCAGACGACTGGCGGATCGGTCATCCGCTGGTGTTCCCCTACAAGATGTGGGTTGGCGGAAACGGCGTGTTCCAAATGCAAATCCGGGTTCCGGTGGATGACACCCACACCCATTTGATGTTCTACACGGTGCACGCCCCCGAGGGCGCTGACCTTCCCGCCGAGTCGGTTTGTGTGGATTACCCGGTGGAATGGATCCGCGACGACGGCACCTACATCATCGACTTCATCGAAGGTCAGGACATCATGGCCTGGGTCACTCAGGGCGAAATAGCCGACCGCACCCGCGAGAAGATCACCAAGAGCGACGTGGGTGTGGTGGCGTGCCGTCGCATGTTCCGCGAAGCGGTGAAGTCGGTGTCCGATGGCGCTGATCCGGTGGCGGTGGTGCGCGAACCCCACGACGTGATCAAGCTGCCCCTTGAACGTTCCAAGTTCGGGCGTGGCGCCGAGTTCGCCCTCGACTGGATCGACAACGGCTCGATGCGGGCCTCTCCGATCGCCGAGCAACTCAAGGAACTGCACCGCAGCGCCGAGGCGGCTCGCAGCACCCTCGAAACCGTTTAGCACCACAAGTCATCACAACAGGAGGATTCACCCAATGGACAGCAATCGATTTCCGAGCCCGTTCGAAGTTGAGGGCCCCGAGGGCATAGAGGGGTGGGAGGAGCTCTACCCCTACTCGGTGAGCTTCGGGGAGCACCGACGCGACTACGAGGACAACCGGTTCTGGTTCTGGGATTCCATGCACTGGGGACATGCCATGACCCCGTGGGATTCGACGTTCTACGAACTGGCGCTTGCCTCGCTGAGTCAGATGAACAGCCGCCATTACCGGATCCCGCCGGCGGACGGTGTGGACTTCCGGGTGCTGTACGGGTATGCGTACCTGTCGCCGGTGGGCGTGGATCCGTCCAAGATCGAGGCTCGGGTGCCGCAGTTCATGGAACGCGCCGGCCACTACTTCGGCAACTGGGACGACCTCTACGACCGTTGGCTAACCAAGGTCAAGGACGCCATCGCCGAAATCGAGTCGCTCGATTTCAGCCCGTTGCCCGAAATGGAAGACCTCGACGTGATCACAGACGGCGTGGGTTACGGCTCGGGATACGCGCTCCTCGAAAGTTACAACCGTTTCAAGGATCTGATCTTTCAGGCATGGAACTACCACTTCGAGTTCTTGAATCTGGGCTACGCCGCGTATCTGGATTTCTTCGGGTTTTGCAAGGAGGCGTTCCCGTCGATCCCCGACCTTGGAATCGCCAAGATGGTCGCGGGTGTGGAGGTGGACTTGTTCCGCCCCAACGAGGAACTCAAGTCGTTGGCACAACGCGCCGTGGACTTGGGCATCGCCGGAGCCTTCGACGATCCCGACAACGTGGATCTGAGCGCTCACGGCGACGCCGGGGCTTCCTGGCAGGCCGCCTGGGACGAGGTGAAGCATCCCTGGTTCAATTTCAGCGCAGGCACCGGCCTGTACCGGTTCGACAAATGCTGGATCGAGAACCCGGAGATCCCCTACGGATTCATCCGTGACTACATCGCCCGCATCCAGGCAGGTGAGGACATCAGCCGTCCGATCGATCAGATCACCGCCGAGCGTGACCGGGTGGTGGCCGAGTACCGCGACCTGCTCGACACAGACGAGGCCCGCGCCACCTTCGACGGCAAGCTCGGCCTTGCACGGGTGGTGTTCCCATACGTGGAGAACCACAACTTCTACATCGAGCACTGGACCATGTCGGTGGTGTGGCGCAAAGTGCGCGAACTGGGCGCCACGCTGGCCAAGGACGGCTTGCTGGACGCCGATGACGACATTTTGTTCATTCGTCGTGACGAGGTGAACGAACTGTTGTGGGACTACTACAGCAACTGGGCGGTGAACAGCCCCACCGTGTCGGCAGCGCATTGGGCGCCGATCATCAAACGCCGGCGAGAGATCCATGCCCGCATGTCGAAGTGGCAGCCCCCGAAGGCGCTGGGTGAGCCACCGGAGGTGATCACCGAACCGTTCACGATCATGTTGTGGGGCATCACCTCCGAATCGGTGAGCAACTGGTTGGGATCCGACGAGGGCGACGAGGGAACTCTCACCGGCATGGCCGCGTCACCCGGCATGGTGGAAGGCATCGCCCGAGTGGTGTTCAGCCCCGACGAGGTGGGCGACCTGCAACAAGACGAGATCCTCGTAGCGCCGATCACCGCTCCGAGCTGGGCGCCGGTATTCCCGAAGATTCAGGCGTGCGTCACCGACATCGGCGGAATGATGAGCCACGCAGCGATCGTTTGCCGCGAGTACGGAATCCCAGCGGTGACCGGCACCGGCTTCGCCACCAACAAGATCAGCACCGGTGACCGAATTCAGGTGGACGGCTCGATGGGCAAGGTCACCATCGTTGAATGAGCCAAGCCCGCAACCGGGGCCAGGCCCACAATCAGCCGGAAATCAGCCCGCAATCGCCTCCGCCTGTTCGCCGGCAATGATGATCGAGTCAACTTCGTTCGCATTGCCGGCGACAGGTTGAGGCGCTGCGCACCGGGCCGGGCACACAAGCAAGCATGATCGAACGATGAGGGAGCGATGATGGGAGTGGACATCACACGCTGGGCGGAGTACCTGCTCGGCGCCACCGACAACGCACGCGAAGTGGTCGCAATCACCAAGCAGGTGGACAGTCTCGGCATAGACGACGCCTACGCCATCCAGGCCGCGGTGCTGGAGATGCGCCTGGCTCGCGGGGATCGGCTGGCCGGAGCCAAGCTCGGACTCACCTCGGAGGCCAAGCAACAGCAGATGGGTGTGAGCGAGCCGGTGTACGGCTGGGTCACCGAGTCATCTGTGCTGGGCGCCGACGGGCGGGTGGCGCTGGGCGAGTTGATCCACCCTCGGGCCGAACCGGAGATCGTGTTCGTGCTCGCTGAAGACCTGGCCGGGCCCGGAGTCACCGCGGGTGATGTGGTGGACGCCACCGATCGGGTGGTGGGCGGCATCGAGGTGATCGACTCGCGCTACGAGGCGTTCTCGTTCACGCTCACCGATGTGGTGGCCGACAACACTTCTGCCGCGAGGGTTGCGATAGGCGCCGGGGGAGTGTCGGCCCGTGACGTCGACTTGTGCGCGCTGGAGTGTTCCTTCGAGGTGGACGGCGTGGTGACCGCATCCGCCACGGGCGCGGCGCTGCTGGGTGATCCCGCGGGGTGCGTGGCGTTGCTGGCCAATCATCTGGGCCGTCACGGTCAGAAGTTGCAAGCCGGTTGGGTGGTGATGGCGGGCGCGCCCACCGACGCCCGGCCACTGGCGCAGGGCACAGTCGCCACCGCCAACTACAGCCTCGTCGACCCGGTAACGGTCACCGCGGTTTAGCGTGCGCGATGTGACCGGAATGGGAGGATGATGATGGTTTCGCTGGAGTTGATCGAGAAGGCAGCGGCGATGCTGGCCGACGCCGCGGAGGCGATGATCCCTTGCGGGCCGGTGCGTGAGGTGCTGGGCACCGCCGATGATCTCGACGCCGGTTACGCGGTGCAGCAGCACAACACCGACGCGCAGATTGCCGCTGGTCGCCGGGTGTCGGGCCGCAAGATCGGCATCACATCCAAAGCGGTGATGGAGCAGGTTGGGGTGAACCAGCCCGACTTCGGAACGCTTTTTGTGGACATGGAATACGGCGACGGCGTGCCGATCCCTTCGAGCCGACTGCTTCAACCCCGCGTGGAGGCCGAGGTGTCCTTGGTGCTTGGGGACGACCTCGACAAGGGCGAACACAGCTTCAACGACATCATCGCCGCCACCGCTTACGCGTTGCCGTCACTGGAGATCGTCGATTCCCGCATCGCCGATTGGAACATTCGCATAGTGGACACCGTTGCCGACAACGCCAGTTGCGGCTTGTACGTGCTCGGCGGACGTCCCGTGCCGATGCACCAGGTGGACTTGCGAACGATCCCAATGTCGCTGAGCGTCAACGGCGAAGAGGTGTCCACCGGCGAAGGCGCGGCATGCCTCGGGCACCCGTTGCACGCGGCCCGCTGGCTGGCCGACGAGCTTTGCGCCCGCGGGATCCCCTTGCGGGCCGGTGACGTGTTGATGACAGGAGCCCTGGGCCCGATGCAGCCCGTGCATGCCGGAGACACCGTCACCGCCACCTTCGGCGATCTGGGCACAGTAACCACCAGCTTCGAACCCACCTAGCAAAGGAACCCCAACCGGGAAGGCCGGCGGGTGGGGTCAGTCGAGTTGGAGGAGTTCGGCGATGTCGGCCCAGCAACGGTTGGGGTCGGACGCGTCGAACAGCATGGCTTGAATGTTCACCGCCCGTGCGCCGGCAACGTTGTGGGGGTCGTCGTCCACGAAGAGTGTGCGCTCGGCGGCACAGCCGGTTAGCAGCAACACCCGCTGGTAGGCCCGCCGGTCGGGCTTGACGATGCCGTTGTCGGCGCAGGAAATCACGTGGTCAACTTGCTGCAGCAGCGGCACCGACGGGATCCAGTTCATGTCCAGGTCATTGCTGAGCACCGCCACCACGATGCCGTTCTGCTGCGCCCGGCAGGCAAGCTCGAGGCAGCCTGGTCGGATCGGATCGGCGATCATCGCATCGGCGGTGCCGGCGGCGAGCGCCCGCAGGTACTCGCCGTGTGTGGGAGTGCAAACCCCCGCAAAGTCCAAGATCAGAAGATCAAAGTCCCGCGCCAACTCCTCCTCACTGAGGTGGGCGGACGCCGGCCCTCCAGTCACCCCGCCATGATCCCACAGCCCGCGCTGCGATACGTCTCAGCAAAGCCACAAGCGTCGCCCACCGCCGTCGACTGTGTGGCGCGCCGTGGGCTCAGTCGAGCGAGAACGGCGGGTACTTGTCGGTGAGCATGTAGATGTAGGCCGAGAGGCGGGCCCCGATGGCAAGGTACGCCACAACCATGCGACTCAGTCCTCGTGGCCACCGCCCTGCGAACAGCACGGTGAAGAAGCCCGCCAACCAGCACAACCACGCAACGATCGCAATGACCCACCAAAACAACAGCGCGGGAATCATCATGATCAGCCGGAAGAAGACCGTGACACGGTCCCGGTTGGTGAGTTCCGGTTCCATGTGCATCGCTACCGGATAGTCGGCAGAATCAGAGCTTTCCCAACTGAAATCAAATGGAGGATACTTATCTATCAGGAATGCTCGGTAGGCATCTACGCGTGTATTGTAACGGATGATGACTAGCTGAAATTTCGCCAAACCCACCGGCATGCGCCCAGTGAAGAGGATGATGAACCAGGAAAAGAAGGCCAAGAACAGGCCCACCAGTTGGAGGGCTGCTGCCACCCAATACTGGGGCATCACCAGCAGCCAATGCACCAGGGCGCGCCAGTTGCCGATGCGATCGGGGACGTCAACACGAGTGGTTACTGGGTAGTTCATGCCCGCACACTAGCGCCGTCACGTTCCGGGGTGGACGCATCAAGTCCTGGGTGGCGCCGAAGCGCGGGCGGTGGCCTCCGGGGTGTGGGTTGGGGTAGGGTTTGGGTTGGTACGGGGACGAAGTCCGGTTGGATCCCGGCACTGTCCCGCAACGGTGAACCGACCCTTCCGCCGGTGGTGGCGGGGTAGGCGAGTCCGGTCGATTCCCGTGCCGTTACGAGCCAACACACCCTCGAGGGCTTGGGGTCGGCTTGTTCGGCAGATCCTGTCGATCGAGCATCCGAACCTCGATCAACAGGAGGTAACTCAATGCCGACCCTGCGACTCCGCGCGGCGCTGCTTGCCGCAGCGCTGCTGATCATCGGCGCCTGCACAAGCTCCGACCTACCGGAAGAGGCGGCGTCGGCGCCTCAGCGGATTGTGTCGTTGTCACCTACCGCCACCGAGGTGCTGTTCGCCATCGGCGCGGGCCCGCAGGTGGTGGCCGTGGACAACTTCTCCTACTACCCGCCCGAGGCGCCGGTGACCGACCTGTCGGGCTGGGATCCCAACGTTGAGGCGGTGCTCGCCTACGAGCCCGACCTGGTGGTGATCAGCAACGACGCCAACGAGCTTGTGGCCTCGCTCACCGCTTTGGAAGTGCCGGTGTTGGTGAGCGCCGCGCCGGTGGACTTCGACACGGGTTACGAGTCGATGATGGAACTCGGCGCCGCCACCGGCAACGCAGAAGGGGCCGCCGAGGTGATCGACGTGATGCGCGCCGAGGTGGAAGAAGCGCTGTCGTCGGCGCCAGGGGTGCCGCTGCGGGTGTATCACGAACTCGACGGCAGCTTCTTCTCTGTGAGTTCGTACGGGTTCATCGGCGCGGTGTACAGCGCGCTCGGTGCGGTGAACATCGCCGACCCCGCCGACCCGGACGGCTGGGGTTACCCGCAGCTCACCGAGGAGTACATCGTGGAGGCCAACCCGCAAGTGATCGTGATCACCGACCAGGTTGGTTACACGGTTGACGACGTGGCGTCCCGGCCCGGATGGGAACAAATCGACGCCGTGGTCAACGGCAACGTCGTGCAAACCAACGCCGACATCGCCTCCCGCTGGGGCCCGCGCCTGCCACAGTTCGTGCAGGAAGTAGCCGACGCCCTCACCGCCGCCGCGGCCACCGCCCCCACCAGTTAGCAGAACGGCCGTCACGAACGAACACGTCAAGGTCACACTGCCATGCGCCAGGGCACGCTCGATCCGGCCGCCGGGGAGTCCTCACGGATTGCTTCGGCTGTTGACAGCGCCTTTCGGGTGCCGGTGGGGTCGGTGCTGGTGGCATCGGGGGTGCTCCTGGTGGTGACGTTGATCAGCGTCACCAGCGGCGCGGCCGGCCTGCCGGTGACCGGCGTGATCGCGTCGCTGGTGGACATGATTCCGCTGCTTGAGGTGGAATCGTCGCTCACCGAGCGTCAGCACGCCATCCTCACCCAGATCCGGCTGCCGCGCCTGGTGCTGGGAATGCTGGTAGGCGCAGCGCTGGGAATGGCCGGCGCCTCCTACCAGGGTGTGTTCCGCAACCCGCTCGCCGATCCGTACCTGCTGGGAGTGTCCGCGGGGGCCGGTTTCGGTGCTGCGCTGGTGTTCGGCTTCGGCCTCGACCTGAGCTGGGGGCCCTTCGGCGCTGTTCCCGCGGCGGCCTTCGCAGGGGCTCTCGCAGCGGTGGCGGCCTCCGCGGCGATCGCTCGGGGCGCGTGGTCGTCACCGGCAACGCTGCTGCTCGGAGGTGTGGCCGTGGCGGCGCTGTTCTCCGCCGCGCAGACATACACGCTCCAGCGGCTCGACGAGAGCCGATCTCGTGAGGTGTTGTCGTGGCTGTTCGGCCGGCTCAACACCAGCGGCTGGGAACAAGCGTGGATTTTGGGGCCATACGCAGCTGTGTGCGGACTGGTGCTGTTCGCGCATCGTCGCCATCTCGACGTGTTGCGTGTGGGCGACGACGAGGCCCGCTCGGTGGGTCTCAACCCTTCGCGCACCCGTCTGGTGATAATCGCCACCGCGTCGCTGCTCACCGCGGCGGCGGTGTCGGTGAGCGGGCTGATCGCGTTCGTGGGGCTGGTGGTGCCTCACATCGTGCGCTTGTTGGTGAGCCACAGCTACCGGGCCATAGTCCCGTTGTCGGCGTTGGCGGGGGCGGCATTCCTGGCCCTTGTGGACGTGGGCGCCCGCACCCTGGTGGCCCCGGCGGAGCTGCCCGTAGGGGTGCTAACCGCGCTGGTCGGAGCACCGTTCTTCGCTGTCGTGTTGTGGCGAAGCTCGCCAGGATCGCTGTGAACCCCCCGGCCAAGAACATGGCAGCCGAGGCGCCAGAGGCGAAGGCGCACGGAACCGGTATGCGAGCGTCGGGATCCACCTATGGATCTGGCGGGGCCGAGCGTCCGAGGGTTTTGCGGTGTCGGGGCGTTGGCGCATCGTTGGGAGGTCACACGTTGGTGCGGGGCGTGGATCTGCATGTGGGCGCGGGGGAGTGGCTTGGCGTGATCGGGCCCAACGGCGCCGGCAAGTCCACACTGCTGCGAGCCCTGGCAGGCCTGGTGAAACACACCGGCACCGTGGAGTTGCAAGACGGTCGCAGACCCGCCGCCACCGACGTGGCGCTTGTGCCCCAGAAGCCGGTGATCCCCGCGGGCATGACCGTCACCGAATACGTGCTCCTGGGCCGCACCGCACACCTGGGCTGGCTGGCCCGCGAATCTCGATCCGATCGACGAATCACCGCCGGAGTGCTCGAACGTCTCGGGCTAGCCGAGTTGGCGGATCGTTACCTGGCGCAGCTCTCAGGCGGTGAGGCGCAGAGGGTGATAGTGGCCCGTGCCCTGGCCCAGGAAGCTCAGGTGCTGCTCTTGGACGAACCGACCAGCGCTTTGGATTTGGGCCATCAGGGCGCCGTGCTCGAACTGATCGACGACCTGCGCCGCCGCGACGGACTGTCGGTGATAGCGGTGATGCACGACCTCACCACAGCGGCCCGCTTCGCGGATCGGCTGATGTTGATGCACCAGAGCGTGATCGTGAGCACCGGCGAACCCGCCGAGATCCTTCAGCCCGCTCTGCTGTCGAGCGTGTTCGGCGCGGAGCTTGCCGTACACGTGATCCAAGGCGACCGCGTGGTCCTTCCCTCACCCCGAAGTCTTCAACATCCTCCGGGTTGAGGGGTCGCCGCCGACACCGGCGCTCAGGCCACCTCGGATTCTTCGGCCGGTTCGGGCATTTCGGCTGTGCCGTAGCCCGCTTCGGCCAAGCCTTCGGTGAAGAACGCCTCCCAGCGCAGTCCGGTGGGGTCGGTCACCCACGACTTGTGCTGCAGTTGGTAACCGCACACCAGGTCGTCCTGGTCGGCTCGGGGCATGCCTGCGTCGTCGATGTGGGTGCGCATGTCTTGCAGCTCCTGGTGGGTGTCCACCTGGATGCCGTAATGGGCCGAACCTGGCGGGCCGTCGCCGTGGGTGTCAAGCGAGAAGTTCACCCGGGGATCGTCCAGCATCCACTTGGCGTAGTCGGGCCGTCGCAGCGTGGGTTCGGTGCCGAACAGCCGGGTGTAGAACTGCACCGCCGCGTCGAGGTCGTCCACCTGCAATCCGATGTGCATGCGCTTCACGATTCGCCCCCCGTGTGTCGGATCCCCCGAAACTACCGCCGCGCTCTCATGGGTAACGCCGCCTGGGGCAGCGTGGTGTGGCTGCGGGTCGTAGGGTCGGGCAGTGCCATTCCGGTACTCAACCCGGTTGGCGCCAACCATTTGCGAGGCCGAGGCCGTGGTCGCTGCGCCCGACGTAGCGCAGGCGCCGGGCTTGCGGCGTGAAGGAGGTAGGCGTGTTTGACTTGATCATCAGCGGCGGTGACGTGATCGACGGCACCGGGGCGCCCCGCCGACGAGCCGATGTGGGAATCGTGGGCGACCGGATCACCACGATCGGCCAACTCGACGGCGCCGAAACCGGCGAACGGGTCGACGCGACCGGCTTGGTGGTCACTCCCGGTTTCGTGGACGTACACACCCATCTCGACGCGCAGGCGTTTTGGGACACCACCCTGTCGCCCTCGCCGCTGCACGGCGTGACAACGGTGATCGGCGGCAACTGCGGATTCACGATCGCCCCGCTCAGCGACGACCCCGCCGACGGCGACTACCTGATGCGCATGCTCGCCAGGGTGGAAGGCATCCCCCTGGAGACGCTGCAGCAAGGCGTTCCGTGGGATTGGCAAAGCACCGCCGACTACCTCGACGCGCTCGACGGAACGCTGTCGATCAACGCCGGGTTCAAGGTGGGGCATTCGGCGCTGCGCAGGGTGGTGATGGGCGACGACGCCGTGCAACGCCCCAGCACCGAAACCGAGCAAACGGCCATGGCGAGCCTGCTTCGCGCGGGCTTGGAAGCAGGCGCGATCGGGTTTTCGTCCTCCTGGGCGCGCACCCACAACGACCCGATGGGCAACATGGTTCCAAGCCGTCACGCCACCGCCGATGAGCTGGTGGCGCTGTGTGCGGTGCTGGCCGATTTCGACGGCACGTCGGTGGAGTTCATCCCGGCGTTGGGGCCCTTCGACGAGTGGGCGGTGAACTTGATGGCCGACATGTCGGTGGCGGCCCGCAGTCCGCTCAACTGGAACGTGATGGCCGTGTCGGCCCGCAACCTGCACGAGAACAAGGCCAAGCTCGCCGCGGGTGACGTGGCCGCCGCCAAGGGAGGCAAGGTGGTCGCGCTCACCGTGCCAATGACATTGGCGTTGCACTTGAGCTTCGCCAGCGGGTTCATTTTGGATGCTCTGCCGGGCTGGGAAGAGGTGATGTTGCTGCCCTTGGCCGACAAGCGGCGGGTGTTCGCCGACCCGGCCGAGCGGCGCCGCCTCAACGACCTCGCACAGGGTGATCATCCCCTGCGAACCGTGGCGAACTGGGCCACCAAGGTGGTGCTGCACGCACAGTCACCCCAAAACGAGGGCTGCGTGGGCCGCACCGTTGGCGAGATCGCCGAGGAGCGAGGTCAGGATCCCTGGGACGCCTTGTGCGACATGGCCCTGGCCGAAGACCTGCGCCTGTCTTTCGGCAACCCCGCAGGCGCCGACCCCGACGACACGTGGGACGCAAGGCTGGAGATCTGGCGCGACCCGAGGGCACTGATCGGCGCCTCCGACGCGGGCGCGCACCTGGATTTGTTCTTCAGCGCCAACTACGCCACCCACATGCTCGGCGAGGCCGTGGTGCAGAGGGGGATGCTGGGGTTGGAGGAGGCCGTTCAGTTGATCACCGAGGCCCCGGCGCAGCTTTACGGCTTGGTCGACAGGGGTGTGCTCGCCGAGGGCGCTTACGCGGATGTGGTGCTGCTCGACCCGAAGCGTGTGGGAAGCGGCCCGCAACAAATCCGAGCCGACCTTCCCGCGGGTGCGCATCGCTTGTACGCCGAAGCCACCGGAATCCACGCCGTGTTCTGCAACGGCGCGCAAATCGTGAGCGACGGCCAGTTCACCGACAACCGGCCCGGTGTGATCCTCCGCTCAGGCCAACACACCACCGGCCCGTCCCTCACCTGACGGCCACGGTCGGCGGCAGCAGGGGCGACGCTTAGCGGGTTTGCCCGGCGAGGAATCGCTGAGCGGCCTGGTTGGCTTCGGCGATCGTGCCGATTGTGTGGACTTTCGAGTCGGTGCCCTTCAGGGCGGCGAGCGGGTCGGTTTGGTCGCCCACGTAGCCGAGCGCGAACGCGCCCTGGCGGTAACCCATCATCTTGAGCAGGTCGTCATCGAGGGTGCGGGCGATCTCCGGCGGGCAAGCCAGGTACTGGTTTTCTTCCTGGCGCACCCATCCCACCGCGTAGGTGATGTTCACCCCTTGGCGTGGTGTTGTGGACTGGTTGGCGCCGGCGCCGTGAAGCACCTTGCCGTCGTAGAACAACACGCTGCCCCGAGTCATCTCCGCCTGGGCGGCGGCGATGTGACGGGCTTCGTCGTCGCTTAGCTGGGAGCTTCCGGCCACGATGTGGGTTGCGCCGTTTTGGGCGGTGAAGTCGGTGAGCGCCCACATGGTGTTGCACTGCACGTGATAGTCCACCGGGAACTCGAAGAAATCGAAGGCCATTTCGTCTCGGTGCAGGCGCTGGCGGGTCTCGCCGGGTGCCACGGTGATGATTTGCGTGAGATGCAGTTGCACCGCGGTCACGTGTGACAGGAAGTGCTCCACCACACCCACCGCCAGGGGATGCATGATCAGCTCGCGTGCGGTCGGGCAGCGGGCCACAAGTGCACCGGTGCGACGGGTGTAGTGGCCGTCGTAGTCGTCACGACCGGGCGCCGATTCGGCCACATGGTCGGCGGCCTCGGCGGCGAGCCTGTCCATCACGTCGTGGCCCACAACGTCGTCCACAATCGCGTAGCCGAAGCGTCGCAGATGCTCGCTCACCTCATCGGCCCGCACCGACGGCGGAAAGTGATTCAACCCCACCAGATCCCCTCCGCGTCCCCGCCGTGTCAGGCGTGCTGGTGGCCGGTGCCGTTGCCGACACCCATTTCTTCGAATTCTCGGCGGGGCGCGGCGAACACTTCGCTCAGCAGCGGCTCGAAGTCCTCGATTCGGAGCGTGTGATAGTTCGGGTCGAAGCAGTTCTGGTCGTAGTTTGCGCAGAAGTCCAGGCATCTGTCGTAGTGGGGTGAGTCGCTGTAGCGGTCCCGGGCGTGCCGGTCGCCGCCAAGGTGATGGAAGTAGTAGTAGCCCTGGAACAGGC
This sequence comes from Candidatus Aldehydirespiratoraceae bacterium, assembly GCA_965221635.1. Classification (GTDB taxonomy): domain Bacteria; phylum Actinomycetota; class Acidimicrobiia; order Acidimicrobiales; family Aldehydirespiratoraceae; genus JAAXHB01. Next base: position 3,539,017 of record OZ244902.1, on the reverse strand, counting down.
CGTGGTGGGCCACCACCCAGTTCACCGACTCGCTCACGTACGGCGCCAGGATCGCCGCGGCCACCTGACTGTGATTGTGCGGGGCAAGCACGTCGCCGATGTCGTGCAACAGCGCGGCCACCACCATTTCGGTGCTCTCGTCGTTGCGCAACGCCCGAGTGGCGGACTGCAAGCTGTGCTGGTAGCGGTCGATCCGGTAACCCAGCTTGGGCCCCTCCATCAGCCGCAACGTCGAAAGCAGGCTAGGCACCAGCGTCTCCTCGGCCTGCTTGTCGTACACAGCCGCCAACATCTCAAAATCAGCACGAGTGCCGTCGGCCATCTGAGTCCAAGCAACAGTCGCCACACCCAAATCCTAATGTTCCCAACGTTTCCGGCCAGCCGCCCCGCCCCCCAGCCCACCCCCTCCAGGCTTCCCGAATCGCGACCCGGGCCTCTCTCCGGACTGGTGGACGCATTCCCCAAAGGGCTGTGAGGTGTCGTGGGCTTCGGCCATCAGGAGCGTTCTGACACACAAGTACCCATGTTCACCAATCGATGATTCATGTCCATGGCGCTAGCGGTGTTAAACAGACCACTGCCGGCACCAATCGTCCCGCCACGCTGGGAACACCCAACTAGCGTGCACGCATGCGGAGCGTGACCGTGAGGATCGATGCCGCCACCCACCGGCAACTCAAGGAGCTCGCGGAGTCGCTTGGCGCAAGCATGGGCGACACGGTGGCTCTGGCAGTTCGACGGTTGCGCCAAGACCGGATAGGCGCCGACCTGCGCGAGCCCCTCCTCGACGAGGAGATCGAATGGCTCACCGCACACCTCGATTGACGCAGCGAACTTGGTTGGCTGTTTGGGTTGTTCTGCTGGTTGGTGTTGGGTGTGCATTTGATGAGACGGGGTTGCGCAGCGATGCCGAGGCGTTGATCTTCAGTTGGGAGTCGGCGGTTGAAGCGACCGACGGGGTGTGGGCCGGTTTTGATCTCGCGTCGATTCCGACGGTGCTCGGGTCGATCAACCGTGGTGGCGGCCTTGAAGCGGCGGTGGCGTTCAATCACCCCGCTGTCGACGCCTTGGGCACCGGCGAACCAGTGGAGCGCAAAGGTGCTTCGGTTGTGGCATTCGAGCACGTGGAGCGCCCGCAATGGGTCACCTCACGTGCGCCCTACGAGTTCACCGCTGATCTTGGCGGCATCAGCACGCTCGTGGTGGTGGGCTACCACGCCGACGCCGGGGTCGAGCCCGGTGATCCTGGGTTCATTGCGCTGTTGGCCCACGAGGCATTCCATCGGCACCAGATCGACACGTGGGCGCCGAGTTCCACGGTCCAAGATGTTGACGGTTACGACTACTCGGCTCGCAACCTTGAACTTGTGCTGTTGGAGAGTCGAGTCCTCGTGGAGGCTTCCCTGGCCGAGCGTTTCGGCCTCGAAGCCGAACTCCACCGCTATGCGAGACAGTTCGTGGCGGTGAGGAACCTGCGACAGCAACTCGATGCGCGGGTAGCCCACGATCACGCCCAGGAGCGAATCGAAGGGTCGGCCCGTTTCATCGAACACCGCATCGGCGACCACATCGGCAGCGACTTCAACATGGGCAGCTTTCCGGTTGCGCTGGAGTCCGACCTGGACGCCACAACCCATTTCGACAGCCTGGAGGGTTGCGTGAAGGAGCTGTTCGGGTTCGCACGTTTCTACGGCAGCGGGGCCGCAGTGCTGGGGATCCTGGACGACCTGGGTGTGGAGCGGGTTGCCGAGAGGCTCGCCACCGGTGCGTCACCGGCGGCGTTGCTCGCCGAAGCACTGGCGCCTCTGAGCAGCACCACCGAACTCGTAACCCAAGCCCGAAAAGAACACGACCCCAACGGCGAACTGCCCGCCAGGGCCGCCGCCCTGGCCGAAACAGCCGCCAACGAGACCCCCTGGGACGGAACCTTGTCCTGTGCCGGCTTCGCGTACTGACACCGCCAATCACACCCAAACAGCACCCGCATAAGACCAGCGGCGGGAGCGCGACCAATGTTGGCGGCGTGATCGAAAGGGGCTGGGCGCTGTCGGGGTGGGGTTATGCGGGGGTGGGGGTGCGTCTGGTTAGGAGGGTGTCTGCGTATTGGTAGAGCACGCTGCCGACGATGGCCAGGATGATCACGTAGGTGGCGGCAAAGGCTGCAAGGTTGGGTTCTTGTTCTGCGCCGAGCTCCGCGATCACGATTGAGAACTCGCCGTGGGCCACCAGTGCGGCGCCAGTGAGGGCTCGCGCGGGTTGGCCCAGGCCGTTGCTGCGGGCTGCGTACCAGCCGGTGGCGAGTTTGGTGAGCGTGGTCACCGCGGCGAGGGCTGCCGCGGCCAGCGCAACCTCACCGATGAGGCTCGTGTCGACCTGAAGGCCAAAGAAGATGAAGAACGACGCCGCGAACAGGTGTCGCAGGGGAAACAACAGTTCCCGAGCGTGGTCAACGAGATCTCCCGACAGTGCGATTCCCAGGATGAACGCGCCGACCGCCGCCGAGATGTGAAGCCGTTCGGCGAGACCGCCGAACAGCAGACTCACGCCAACCAGGGTGAGCAGCAGAACTTCGGGTGAGTTGCTCAGCACGAGGGCGCTGATGCGGTCGCTGTGGTGGTAGGCCACGGTGAGGACGGTCAACACACACACGATCGAGATGGCCACGGTGAGGCTGATCTGCAGCAGCGAACCGCCAACGAGGAACCCGGTTATCACCGGCAGGAACAGCACCATGGCGAGATCCTCGATCACGAGGATGCTGAGCACGGTGGGTGTTTCGGGATTTCGGGTGCGGTTCAGGTCGGCGACGACTTTGGCGAACACGCCCGACGAGGAGATGTAGGTGATCCCGCCGAGGAGCACGGCCACAACCGGGTCGAATCCGAGCAGCAGCCCGGCTACGAGCCCGGGCGCGAAGTTGAGCACCAGGTCTGCGAGGCCGGGGGTGGCGGACTGACGGACTTTGTCGATCAGTTCGTGCGCGGAGAACTCCAGGCCCAGCATCAACAGCATCAAGATCACACCGATCTGCGCGCCGACTTCGATGAATTCGTTGGCGGCGCCTATCTCGATCAGTCCGCCCTCGCTGAAGGCAAGCCCCGCCGACAGGTAAACGGGCAGTACCGCCAGGCCGAGCCTGTGCGCGATTCGAGCAGCGATTGCGAACCCGAGGACGATCGCCCCGAACTCGATCAGCAGGGTGACGACGTTGGGCTCCATGATGTTGTCTCAATCCAACCCTACGACGCCGCGCAGGTCGTGGAAGCTGTCCAGGCCGCGGCAGGGGATTCGCCGGCGCGGGGGATTCGGCGGGGCGGGGGATCCTGGTGGCGAGGGGGCTTCGCCGGTGTGGGCCTGTTGGCAAGGGCCTGCCGTGGGCCCTGCGGGGATGTCTAGGTGGTGTCGGCGAGTGCGTCGGTGAGAGCGGAGTTGAGTCCTTCGGCGTCGTCGGTGCCGATTCGGAACTTGCGGCGGCGGCCTCGCCGGGGGTCGTCGTAACAGACCTCAACGGCGTCGAGTCCCCACACGGCGTACAGCCAGCCACCTGGGTACAGGCGAATGCCCAGTCCGTACCACCAGCGGTTGCGCACGCATTCGTGGGACACGATCGAGTCGAGCGCAATCGTGCGGGCGGGCCACCCGTATCGGAATCCCGCTCGAACGTGCTCGCCGGTGACCTCGGTTCGAAGCGTGGTGAGAGCGGTGATGATCACAGCAACGATCACGCCGAGTCCCAGCGACCAGGCAGTCTCCGAGAACTTGCCGGTGAGAATGGTCGGCAGTGCCAGCAAGCCAAGTGCCACCAACCGGAGCACCCGGGCGTAGGGGAACACCTGAAAGTGCGAGTAACGGGCGGCATTCATCAAAGTGCACTCCAAGGAAAGGTCGCTACGTTCCCAGAAGCGTAGGGGCTCATCCAGCCGGCCAAGGCATACTGTGAGATATGCCCAAATCAACCACGATCAGAGTTTCCGTGCGGACACGGGACGCGCTGCGTCAACTCGCAGATCATGAGGGGCGCACCCTCGACTCGCAGCTACAGAAGCTCATCCGCCGCGAACGTCAACGAATAATCGGCAAACAACTCGCAAGCACCCCACCCTCCCCAGAAGAAGAAGCCCTACTAAACGCCTCAGCAAACGACACCGCACAAGCGATCCGCTCAAGTAACGCCAATGGCTGAAACGCAAAGCCTGCGGCTGAAGAAGGGGCTGCAAGCCGGCACGAGAATCCGCTGAAGGTCCAGCACCTCCACCAACGGCGAGCCCGACTTCAGGCGGGCCGGTGCACCCGGTCTCAGACTGCGCCGCGCACCCGGCCTCGAAGCGCGGCGAAGTACGTAGCGTCAGCGTCGCCGATTATCGGAGACTCCGCGCCCTCCAGAAGGGCGGTCCGGAGCTGTCGGCGATCACGGTCGCGGCGGATGAGGTCCCCGACGTACTCACTGACCGATCCATACCCGCCCTCGCTAACCCGGAGCTCGACGAAGGCCTCAAGTTCATCGGGGATCGAAACGCAAATCGCTGCCATTGCTACTCCAAATCAGGTGTCGGCAACTCCTGCCACCAAGCGACGCTACAGAAGGCGAACGCGTGCATGGCAGGGCATGACTCTCGTGTCCTAGTCGTGTGGCGGGCGCTTCGACCTTCGGGATTCCTCATGTGTTGACGAGATCCAGTGCGGCATTGACTTCGCCATGGTCCACGATGGGGACTGCGCCGAATCGTCCTTGCAGGTAGCGACGCCCTAGGGCTTCGTCGCGGCGCGGGCGGAAGTCGACAAGCGAGTAGACGGTGGTGGCTCCTCCAATGTCCTTTTCGGTGAACCAAAGTTGGTCTCGGCCGAGTGTGTTCCTGGCGGAATCCCCGAGCAGCGTCGCGTCGTGCGTGTTGAAGATCAGCTGGGCACATCGAGGATTGAGCCTGGGTTCCTGAAACATTCCCACCAGAAGTGCTACCAGCTCGGGGTGCAGGCTGGCGTGGAGTTCGTCCACCAGTAGCACGAATCCGTCCCGTAGCGCGTGGAGTACGGGCCCGATCAATCCCACCCATGCCCTGGTGCCCTGGGACTCGAACTCGGGATCAAGCCAAACGTCACCCTCGGTGCCTTCATGCTTTAGGCGAACCAAGTCCTCGAACTCAACGCCGAGGTCGTGATCGCTGATTTCGGCATCGCCGTGGGGCCGCTGCAGCGCCCAAGCAACCCGGTTGGCGACTTCGGGAGGCATGTCCACATGCTCGATGTCTGATACCCCAAGATCCGCGGCATGCAGCAGTGAAGCGATCCTGTGCTTTAGCGCCGAGTTGGTTGCGACCTTGTTGGCGGCTTGTCCGACGCGGGTTGCAAGATTGCTGGACTGAGCCAGCAGCAGGTTGCCCTGGAACCACTCGTAGAGGAGTGTTAGGTGTTGAGCGCGAGCCGCGCCGGCGACCGACAACAAGAGTGAGTCTTCCCGGGTCAGGGTGCTTAGCCCGCGGCCAGCAGTTCTGAATCGAGATCCGAACGAGATGTCGCCTTCAGTTCGGTCGAACACCAGTGCTTGACGGCCTTTGGGGTAGTGGTAGGCGTACTCGCCCAGCACGCGTTCGTCGTCCACCTCGAACCCGTACTGCCAGCGCACGCCCTCCACAATCAGATCGATCTCGAACCTTGATGGCGACGAGCGGCACCCAGCTTCTAGCTGAAACGGAAGGCGGCCCATTTTACGGGGACGTTTGCGATTGCGAAACGAATCGAGGACGATTGTTTGCATGTCCGCAAGCGCCAAGAGCAGGGCGGTCTTGCCTGAGGCGTTGGCGCCGAAGATCCCGGCAGCAGGCAGCACCTCCTGAGGCTTGGCCGAACCGGAGCGGAGCCTGTGGACAACGTCCTGGTCGGCGTAGCGACTGGCAAGCATCGAGAAGTGGAACTCGTCTCGGAAGGAGCGCACGTTGCTGGCGGTGAACGACAGCAGGGCGCTGAGCTCAGATCGGGATTCTTCGGTGTTCATATCAATATTGTCGTGAAAAATACACAGAAATGCAACCTAACAGGACAAGATCGGCGATTTGAGGAGATGTTGGCAGACTTGTTCTGCATCAGAACCAGCCCTGTCGCCCGCAGGCATCGGCTCGTGCGGCACCGGGCACGAGGACGGTTCCCTGTGGACAACTTCCGCCATGCGCGTGATAGCTGGCGAAGGCCGGGAGGCGGAGGCTGTTGTGGTTGGGGCCGTTGGTGTCTTGGGGTGCATCTACTATGGCGGCTGTGGTGATCGGCGCGGTGTGGGCTTGGTTGTTGATGCCTGCGGTGGGCGGGGCGGATTGATGGCGCTGTCGTTTGGGGACATCTCTTCCGGGCAGCGGCTGGCGGGGGTTGTGGCGGGCTCCGAGGTGGTGGTCGTGGCGTTGGAGCGGCACGGCCCAGGGTCGGCGACGCTCACCTACCGCACAGGCGACGGACGCCTCGACGAGCGCATCCTCAACACCGAGGATCTCCGCAACATCACCGTGGTGGCGGATCGGCGCTGGAGCTTCGACGCCGACGGCGCGGATTTCCGGCTGGCTTCAGAGGCGCGGCGCATGAAATGGGCGCATCTGGCCGACCCGTTCGCGGCGGTGGACACGTCCAACATCGAGCCCTACCCCCACCAGATCGACGCCGTGTACCAACGGCTGCTCACCCAGAGGCCGCTGCGGTTCCTGTTGGCCGACGACCCGGGCGCCGGAAAAACGATCATGTCGGGGCTGTTGATCAAGGAGCTGATGTTGCGCGGCGACGTTGCGCGCTGTCTGATCGTGGCGCTGGGCAGTCTGGTGGAGCAGTGGCAGGACGAACTGTGGGACAGGTTCGGCCTCAACTTCGAGATCATGTCCCGCACGGCGGTGGAGGCATCCCGGAGCGGCAACCCGTTCCTGGACAAGAACCTGCTGGTGGCCAGGGTGGATCAGCTCTCCCGCGCCGAAGACCTGCAAGCCAAGCTCGCCCAGGCCGACTGGGATCTGGTGATCGTGGACGAGGCGCACAAGATGGCCGCCCACCGCTACGGCAACGAACTGCGCAAAACGAAACGGTTCCGGCTCGGTGAAATGCTCCGCAGCCGCGCCCGGCACCTGCTGTTGCTCACCGCCACCCCCCACAACGGCAAGAACGAGGACTTCCTGGCGTTCATGACGCTGCTTGATCCCGAACGCTTCGCCGGGCGCCTCCGCAACGACGAAATGCCCCGCACAGACGACGTGATGCGACGCCTGGTGAAGGAAAACGTGCGCACCTTCGAGGGCAAACGACTGTTCCCCAAGCGTTACGCCGACTCGCTCAAGTTTGAACTGTCGCCACCGGAGCAGGAGTTGTACGACGCGGTCACCCACTACGTGCGCAACGGCATGAACCGGGCCCTGCGGATGCAAGCCGAGGGCGACAAACGCCGCGGCATCATCGTGGGGTTCGCGCTCGCCGGCCTGCAGCGCCGCCTGGCGTCGTCACCCGCGGCAATCCACCAGTCGCTGAAGCGCCGCCAGGAACGACTCGCCGCGCAGGCCGAGCGGCTGCGCACCCTGGCCGCCGACGGCGAAGCGATCCCGGTGGCGGAGCTGCCCAGGGGAGTGAGGGTCTCCGACCTGGAGGACTTCGATTACGACGACTACGACGACGAGGAACTCGAAGCTCTCGAGGACGCGGTGATCGACGCCGAGGTGGCAATGGCCACCGCCGACGAACTCGACGCCGAGGTCGCCGAACTGGGCGACCTGGTGGCGCTGGCCCACAACGTGCGCGACTCGGGGGTGGACACGAAGTGGGTTCAACTGCGGGACTTCCTGCGTTCTGAACAGTTCAGCAACCCCAGGTTCACCAACGACGGCCACGGCCGTAGCCCTCGCAAGCTGATCGTGTTCTCCGAGCACAAGGACACGCTCACCTACCTGGCCGACCGGATAAGGGCCGAGCTGGGCCGCCCCGAGGCGGTGGACACAATCCACGGCGGCATCAAACGCCACGACCGCAAGGCCATCCAGGACAGGTTCCGCGTGGATCCAACGTTTCGGATTCTGGTGGCCACCGACGCTGCCGGTGAGGGCGTGAACCTGCAGGTGGCAAACATGATGGTGAACTACGACCTGCCGTGGAACCCGAACCGGATCGAGCAGCGCTTCGGACGGATTCACAGGATCGGTCAGCACCTGCCGTGCCACCTGTGGAACCTGGTTGCCCACCAAACCCGTGAGGGCAAAGTGTTCGACCGACTCTTCGAGAAGATAAAGCAACAAGAGGGCGTGTACCAGGATCAGGTGTACGACGTGCTCGGCGACGCCCAGATCAACCGGTCGCTGCAGGACCTGCTGATGAAGGCGATCCGAGACGACGGAGACCCCGCCCACGCCGTCTACATGGACGAGATCATCGACGGCGACATCGGCACCCAACTCGAACTGGTGCTGAAGGAGCGTGCCTTGGTGGCGGCCGGCGGTGGCCAACCCGCCACCGAGGAGATCCGCGACCTGATGGAACGATCACGGGCCCGCAAGCTGCAGCCGTGGTTTGTGGAGGCGTTCTTCACCGAGGCCCTCAAACGCTACGGCGGGCGCATCACGTCGCGTGAGCCGGGCCGGTTCGAGGTAACCCGAGTGCCCGCCACGGTGAGGGGCAATGCCGATCCCTCCCATGGCCCTGTTCACGCGCGCTACTTCAGAGTCACTTTCGACAAGGCACACATCCAGCCGCCAGGCCTAGAACGGGCCGAACTGATCTCACCGGGGACACCCTTGCTCACTGCCGTGGTGGACAAGGTGCTCGCCGACCATGGTCAAACGTTGCAGCGCGGCGCCACCTTGGTGGCCGCCGACGACCAGACCACCGAGCCGAGGCTGTTGGTGTACCTCGATCACACCGTCACCGACGGGCGGCAGGTGCAGGGCCGTCGCCAGGTTGTGAGCCGTCGCTTCCAGTACGTGGAGGTGGACCGCCACGGCAATGTCACCCACCCCGGCGACGAGCCTTACATCGGTTACGACCCAATCGAACCGCACCAACGGCGGATGTTGGACGGAGCGGTCGATTCCGATTGGATCTCCGGCGGGGCCGAGGACGCCGCCAAGGGTTGGGCAATCGAGAACCTCGCCCGCCCTCACTTCGATGAGATGAGCGCGATCACCAAGGAGCGTGTGGCGAAGGTGCGCGAGGCGGTTTGGCAGCGCCTCACGGCAGAGATCCGGTACTGGGACATGCAAGCCGAAGAAAGCAAGAAGCGCGAACTCCACGGCAAGAACGCCCGGATCAGTTCGGGACGTGCCCGTGCCCGAGCCGAGGATCTCGAAGCCCGCCTCGCGCGACGCCGCCTGGAGCTGGATCAGGAGGCCGACTTGCACAACAACCCGCCCACCATCGTGGGCGCTGCGCTGGTGATCCCCCAAGGGCTGCTCGACACCCTCGACGGCAGCGCCCCAGCCCCCGAAGCGGTAGCAGACCGCATGGAAACAGACCGCCGAGGCGTAGAAGCCGTGTGCAAAGCCGAACGAGCCTTGGGCCGGGTGCCCACCCCGCAACACCACAGCAACCCCGGTTTCGACATCGACTCGTTGGATCCGGTCACGGGGATGCACTACTTCCTAGAGGTGAAGAGCCACCTGCCCCAGACCACCGAGATAAGCGTGTCAGCCCAGCAGGCGCAAAAGGCCAGGTCCAATCCCGAGCGTTGGCGCCTAGTAGTGGCATCCGTGCCCGACGACCCCAAGGCCGAGCCAACAGTGAAATATCTTGTGAACCCCTTTGAAGACGTACGCCTTCACTTCGCCCAAACCAAGCTGACGCTAAAGATAGCCAAACTGCTCGAAGATGCCGGAGCCCCCTGTTGACCACGTACAAGCCCAAACTCATCGAGGTAGCCCTGCCGTTGGCACCGATCAACGCGGAAGCTGCGCGGGACCGGTGGCGGTGATCGCCGAGATCAGGGCGCCCTGCTGCCGTTGGCTGCGATCAACGGGGAAGCTGCGCGGGAGAAGTCGATTCGGCATGGTCACCCTTCAACACGGCATCTGTGGTGGGCTCAACATGGCATCCTGCTCGATACGCAGGAGATCCCCGATGGTCTCCTGGCAAGGAACGGCATTCTTGGGATCGGGCTTCGGCGTGGGCTCCAACAGCGCGCTTGGCTGTCCACCAAGTAGAGGGGACGCTTAGTGTGACCGACCTGCTCGAAGATGCGGGAGACCTCTGTTGACCAAGTACAAGCCGAAGCTCATCGAGGTGGCCCTGCCGTTGGTCGCGATCAACGCTGCTTGCACGGCCGAGAAGAAGATCAAGCAAGGCCATCCCGCGAACATTCACCATTGGTGGGCGCGGAGGCCTCTGGCCGCTGCCAGAGCTGTGATTTGGGCGTCGCTCGTTGACGACCCGTCGGCCGATAAGACCCTCACTGAGAAGGAGCAGGAAGAGGAGCGTCGACGACTCTTCGGGATCCTTGAGCGCCTCGTCAGATGGAAACCCTCCAACAAATCCGAGGTGCTCGTTGAAGCCCAGGCCGAGATCGACCGCTGCTTCCCCGATGAGCCCCCGGCCGTACTCGACCCCTTCGCCGGAGGGGGAGCCATCCCGCTGGAAGCGCAAAGGCTCGGACTCAAGGCGCTGTCGGGTGATCTCAACCCCGTGGCGGTGCTGATCCAGAGGGCGATGATCGAGATTCCGCCCAGGTTTGCAGACCGACCACCTGTACACCCCGACCTGCAAGACAAGTTGGCCACCTGGGAGCGAGCCCAGGGACTGGCCGCGGACATAAAGGAATACGGCCTTTGGATGCGTGATGAGGCCAAGAAGCGAATAGGGCACCTCTACCCGGACGCCACCGGGCCGAACGGAGAGAAGTTCACCCCAATCGCCTGGATTTGGGCTCGCACAGTCGCGTCACCCGATCCCAGCTGGCAGGGCCATGTGCCACTAGTTGCATCGTGGGTGCTGTCCAACAAGAGCGGAAAGCCCAAAGTTTGGATCGAGCCGATCGTCGACCACGCAACCCAAACGATCTCCTACAAGATCCGGGAAGGCGGCGAGCCTACAATCAAACGCACCGTTGGTCGGGCAGGCGGTCGCTGTGTTGCGACTGGTGCGGCAATGCCCTTATCCTACATTCGTAGCGAGTTCCAGGCGGGTCGTGCGGGTCAACAACTCCTGACCATTGCAGCTCAAAGCGCTCGCGGAAGATTCTATTGCAAGGCAACAGATGAGCACATAGCTGCAGATCGAATTACACTCCCCGAGCGGTCGGTTATAGGAGATATTTTTGACTGGCCAGGGCGAACGAATGTGGTGAGGTACGGGATGACTTCGTGGCAAGATCTGTTCACGCCTCGCCAACTTACAGCGCTGACGACCTTGTCAGACCTGCTCGCCGATGTCCGGAAACTAGTCGTATCAGACTCGATTGCAGCTGGTCTTACGGAGGATTCAAGACGCCTCCGGGACGGTGGCACTGGTGCCGAAGCGTACGCCGATGCAATAGTGACGTACCTGGCCCTGGTGGTCGATAAGCAGGCCGATCTTTGTAATTCACTAGTCCGGTGGGAGCCTATCGCACAATGTCCTCGACAGCTCTTTGGACGTCAGGCAATTCCTATGGTGTGGGACTTTGCAGAGTCAAATCCACTGGGGTCTAGCTCTGGGTCTTTTGAGACCTGCTTGACGGGAACTATCAAAGGACTATCCGGTATCGGAGCAGTGCTGGGACCTGAGGGACGCGCGCTTCAGATGGACGCAACTGCCCGAGTGCGGAGCGAAGATCAGGTTGCTGTCGCGACCGATCCCCCCTACTATGACAACATTTCGTACGCAGACCTGTCTGATTTCTTCTTCGTATGGCTGCGGGGCAGTCTCTTTGGTATTTGGCCCAATGAGTGCGCAACTCTCCTCACTCCCAAGGCAGACGAGTTGATCGCCAATCGGTACAGGGCGGGGTCGAAGGAGCGCGCGGAACTGCATTTTGAGTCGGGTATGTCCCAGTTCATGCACGAAGTTGCGAGTGCTCAGCACGTGCACGTACCTGCAACAGTCTATTACGCCTACAAGGCAATCGAGTCAAGTGAGGGCGACAAGCGCTCGACAGGGTGGGACACGTTCTTGCAGGCGACGATTGACGCTGGCCTAGTCGTTACGGCTACTTGGCCCCTAAGGACGGAAAACGTAAGCCGACTGATCGCTCAAGGCTCTAATGCGTTGGCGTCTTCGGTTGTGTTGGCTTGTCGACCGCGTGGGGGTTCGGCACCGCTTGCGAGTCGGGGTGAGTTCATCGCAGCCCTGCAGGCGGAGTTACCGGACGCAGTTCGTCTGCTGCAGTCGGGGAATATTGCTCCTGTAGATCTGGCGCAGTCCACTATTGGGCCTGGAATCAAGGTCTTTTCTCGTTACTCGAAGGTGGTGGAGGCTGATGGGTCGAAGATGCCAGTGTCGGAGGCTCTGGCGCTGATCAACGACGCGCTGGCTGAGATCCTCGACGGTGAGGAGGCCGAACTCGACCGTGACACCCGGTTTGCGGTCACTTGGTACTCACAGCACGGCTACAACCCCGGTCCGTCCGGTGACGCCGACACCCTCGCCAGGGCGAAGAACACGTCGCTGAGCGGTATCGGGGAGTCTGGCATCGGTGAGGCCCGCTCAGGGCAGTTCCGACTATTCGAGCGGTCCGACCTCAATCCGGACTGGGATCCCAGCAGTGACGTACGTCTAACTGTGTGGGAGGCGACGCAGCATCTCGTGGCTGCGCTTGAGCGTTCGGAGTCCGAGGCGGCGGCGCTGTTGCACCGCATGGGCGGCTACTCTGATAGGGCCAGGCAGCTTGCGTACGTGCTCTTTCAGAAAGCAACCGAGAAGGGCTGGGCTGACGAAGCCGGTCAGTACAACGGGCTGATCACAACCTGGCCGTCGCTACAGGCAATCGGCACCACCGCAACCAACCAGGAAGCCCTCCAGCTGTGACGGCCTCAGCGCGAGATTGCGCCAACCCGCGAGCCATGTCGTCCGACGGGTCTGGTGGCAGATGTACCGGTGATGGGCCGAGCGGAGGAGGGTGCCGCGGTGGTCTTCGCGATGCGTGGCCGCGTTCTTGCGCGTCTGCAGTTGTGACGGTCGAAGGTAGAGGAGTGTTGCCATGGTGATGGCTAACAGCGAACGGGTGGGAAAGGCGCTCGACCTTCTGCGTGACGGGATGCGCCCGAAGTGCGAGCAGACGTGGGAGGGGTTCTTCGGCCAGGAGTGGCTCCACGCTGTGAACCACCGGCTGCACAACCCCCTGTCCAACCCCACCACCAAGGACATCCAGTTTCTGTTCAACGGGATGAAGGGCACGTGGAGCGACGTGTTCGCGCACGGATTCGGGCCCGACGTGCGGGGATGGGTGTTCGACCTGGCGAAGGTGCGCAACACCTGGGCGCATCAGGGATCGTTCACCAGCGACGACGTGCTGCGGGCGCTCGACACCATGGAGCGGTTGCTCGGCGAGTTCGGCGACACCACCAACCGCCAGTCGATCAAGACCTTGCGGCGGGATCTGATGCGTCAGATGTTCGAGGAGGAAGCTCGCGCCGAGCGTCGCAAGACCGCTTCCAAGCCAACCGAGGGCCAACCCCAGGCCGGACTCACCCCTTGGCGTGAGATCATCACCCCCCACGCGGATGTGGCATCCGGGCGATTCGACCAGGCCGAGTTCGCCGCCAACCTCCACGAGGTCGCCCATGGTGAGGCCGACGAGGAATACCAGGATCCCAGAGCGTTCTTCGCTCGCACGTACCTCACAGTGGGCCTGCGCAATCTGCTGGTTGGCGCGGCGCGGCGGCTTTCGGGCGCCGGGGGAGACCCGGTAATCGAACTGCAAACCAATTTCGGTGGGGGCAAGACCCATTCGATGATCGCGCTGTACCACCTCGCATCCGGCACACCGGTTGAGGAACTTCCCGGCGTTGCAGAGGCCCTCGCAGCGGAGAAGGTGACCCTGCCGTCCAAAGTCAACCGTGCTGTGCTCGTGGGCCAGCAGATCTCTCCCGCAGAGCCGGAAGAAGTTGAGGACGGCGTCAAGCTGCACACCCTCTGGGGTCGTCTTGCTTACCAGCTCGGCGGCAAGGCCGGTTACGAACTTGTCCGCACCGACGACGAGAACGGCACCAACCCCGGAGCCGCCCTCAAGACCCTGTTCCAGCAATTCGGCCCGGCGGTGGTGCTGATCGACGAGTGGGTGGCCTACGCCCGCCAACTCCGCTCCGACGGTGATGGCAACCGTCTGGTGGGAGGCGACTTCGACACTCAGTTCACCTTCGCTCAGTTGCTCACCGAGGCCGCCGCGGCCGTGCCCAACGTGGTGGTGTTGATTTCGATTCCTGCGTCGGACATCGAGGTCGGCGGCCCTCAGGGAAGGACGGCGCTGGAGAAGCTGAAGAACGTGGTCACCCGAGTTGCCGCGCAATGGCAGCCCGCGTCACCAGACGAGTCGTTCCAGATCGTGCGGCGCCGCCTGTTCGACCCGATCCCGGAAGCCAACGCACGCGTGCGAGATGGCGTGATCAGGGCCTTTGCCGAAATGTACCGAGATCAGGCGGCTGAGTCTCCCTCGGATTGCTCGGAGGCCGATTACCGGCGGCGCATGGAGCAGTCCTACCCGATCCACCCCGAACTGTTCGACCGCCTGTTCGGTGACTGGTCAACGTTGGACAAGTTCCAGCGCACACGGGGCGTGCTGCGGTTGATGGCGGTGGCCATCTCGCAGTTGTGGCAGCGTGGCGATCAGTCGCTGATGATCATGCCCGCCAACCTCCCCATGGACTCCGGCACGATGGTGGCCGAGATAACCAAGTACCTCGAAGACGGCTGGGATGCAGTGATCAAATCCGATGTGGACGGCGAGAACGCCCTGCCGTTGCGCATCGACAGGGAACTCAAACACTTCGGGCGCTTCTCGGCCACTCGTCGTGTGGCACGCACCGTGTACATGGGGTCGGCGGCAAGGCCGGACGGCTCACGCGGTGTGGACATCAAGCGCATAGTGCTCGGGTGTGTTCAGCCGGGCGAACCGATCGGTCAGTTCGGCGACGCCTTGAAGCGGCTCTCGGGTCAGGCCGCTCACCTTTACGTGGACGGCGCCCAGTACTGGTACGCGCTTCAGCCCAACATCACTCGCACCGCCGCGGATCGTGCCGCGTCGAACTTCTCCGACCGGGACGCCGACGACGAGGTGCGCAAGCGCATGTCGGGGCAGGCCGACCGGGGCAGCTTCTCCGCGATCCAGGTGTTCGCGGAGGGCCCCGGTGACGTTCCTGACGATGACGGCGGTGTGCGACTCGTGGTGCTCGCCCCGGGCGTCACGCATTCACCGAACGACGACCACTCACCGGCTGTGGAGCTTGCGGGGAGGATCCTGTCCCAGCGTGACGCGGGCCCTCGCGTCAATCAGAACATGTTGGTGTTCGTTGCCGCCGCGGCCAACCGACTGAGCGAGCTGCGCCAGGCGACCCGCTCGCATCTGGCGTGGCGTTCGATCGTGGACGACACCGTGGCCCTCAACCTCACCGAGAACGACAAGCGCCTGGCCAACAGCAAGGTCAAAGAGGGTTCTCAGCAAGTGGACAGCCTCATCGCCGAGACGTTCTTCCTCGTGCTCACGCCCAGAAGGGAGCCCGGATCGAGCGAAATCAAGTGGGACACCAGCAGGGCCACCAGCCAGGGACACATCGGTCAGCGGGTGAGCCGCAAGCTCGTGAGCGAGGAGAAGCTGATCCCCACCTACGGCGGCGTGCGAGTGAGGATGGACCTCGACCGGCACGGCCTGTGGTCGGATCGTCAAGACATCTCCGTGGGCGATCTGTGGTCGATGTACGCCCGCTTCCCGTACATGCCAAGGCTCACCTCCGAAGGGGTGCTGGCCAACGCGATCAGCAACGGCACAGCGAACCTCAACTGGGCCCAGGAGACCTTCGGCTACGCCGAAACCCACGACGGCACCACCTGGCGAGGCGTTCAGACCGCCGAGCACGTAGCACCCGCAGTAAGCGGCCTCATCATCCACCCCGACCAAGTACCAACCCCAAAGCCCCCAGACGCAGACCCAACCCAAGGCGAACCATCACCCGTCACCGGCGCCAAACCCCACGGCAAGCCCAGCGCCACCACGGCCGAACCAGCTATCACCCAGTACTACGCCCACTTCAACCTAGACACAGTCCGAGGCATCCGCCAGCTAGGCGACATCTTCGAGAGCGTCCTGGCGCACCTGGGCCCCGAAGTGGAGCTATCCCTCGAACTCCGCGCCACCAACCAAGCCGGCTACAACGACGCCACCCAAAGAACAGTCTCAGAAAACGCAAAAAGCCTAGGAGCCAAGTCCTCAGAATTCGAATAACCCCCGCAGCCCCCGGCAAGCCAGCCTCGAAGGGCAACCACAGCCGCGAATCGCCAGATCCGCAGGTCGTCCCATCAGTCATCAGTGGAGTCGCGCCTCTTGGTGAGTTCGGCGCCTCGAAGCCGCCTGACCCATCCACATAGCAGACGCATGTGTCCCTATACGCAGCTACGACCGCCCGAAGGCGGTCGTAGGAGGTGGCGTTCGGCCTGAGACCTAAGCGCCGAAGTAAGAGTGCCTTTGCAGCATAGCGCCGATTCTGGTGCGGACCAGTCGCGCCCGGTGAGGGGGCCGTGCGTCTGGCACGCCGCGACCCTCAACCTGCTGCGGGACTGGATGCACCCAAAGTTTGGAGCACACCAGCTAACCGGAAGCGCGCCCAGTGTCACTATTAGTGGTACTATCACTGGCTGGCCGGGGCCGACAAGCTGGTAGGGCAGATCCCGACGACTGAAAGGATCTGAAGATGATTGATGTGCGGCACTATGGGTACCGAGTGGTTTGGTCCGTTGAGGACGACGAGTACGTGGCGACCGTGGCCGAGATGCCGTCGCTGTCGTGGCTCGACAGTGACCAGGCCGCTGCGCTTCGTGGGCTGGTTGAACTGGTCTCAACGGTGGTGGCAGACATGGAGGCGGCCGGCGAGCCTGTGCCCGAACCGATCTCCGAGCGACGTTTCTCGGGCAAGTTCAACGTGCGCGTTCCCGAGTCCCTTCACCGCGAGCTCGTTCGGGCAGCTGCAGAGGAAGGCGTCAGCCTGAACCGGCTGGTCAGTGACCGCCTCTCCCGCGCCTAAGCAATCGCCCCGCCACCCGCGGCCACAGCCAGCGCGCCGCTCCATGTGGATGATCCGCCCGCCGGACTCGGAGTTGCTGGCAAATGCGGCCTGAGGGCGGGCGCAGTATCGGTGCTGAGCGAAAACCCTCCATGGAAGAACATCGGCTGGTTGATTTTCTTACATTGCCCGGCTACGTTGACGGCAAGGCAGGCGAATACCAGGGGCGCCCAAAGTGACCGCCGTGGGAACTCCGCCTGACGAGCGAAGGCCAGATCAACGTTGAACGGCAAGTCGCGAGACTTCACCGTTCTGCTGCGGGCGATAACATCAATGGAAAGATAAGGACATAGTATGAATACACAGGAATCAGTGGTGGTTGACGGCACGGACGCTGACACGCGGGCTTTGGCTGACCGCCTGCGTGATGCTCGCAGCTACCTCGGGCTGTCCCAGGAGAACGTTGCAGAACACCTCGGGATCGCCCGCCCGGCGGTGTCGGCCATCGAGCGAGGGACGCGAAAGGTGTCAAGTCTCGAACTGAAGCGGTTGGCGACCCTCTACCGCCGATCGGTCTCCTACTTCCTCGACGCGGAGCCAGAAAGTGCGGTAGTGCTCGGGGCGGACTCGTTCGACGGCGCACTGTTGCGGGCCACTCAGGCCTTGAACGAGGCCGACCGAGACCAGGTTCTGAGGTTCGTGGAGTTCCTGAAGCAAGGCCCTCCGCCCAGCCCAGCAAACGAGGTTCGGCGATGACACCGTCACACCAACACCGCCAAGCCGAGGCCGACGGTCGTGAAGCGGCGCGCTTAGCCGCTGAGAGTGTCGACTCGTGGTTGCTCACAGAGGCCAATGCATCTCTCAAGTTGGGGATGCAGGTTCACGACGAACTTGTCGTTCGCGTGCCCGAAACCGCGTCAACCGGTTACCGATGGCGCATCCGCGACAGCGACCTCGGCGCGCTCACTCTTGTCAGTGATCGGTCTGTTGAGCCGGAGGTCGGCGTGCTGGGCGCGACCCGTCTGCGGTCGCTTCGATTCCTGGCAACCGGACCCGGGGCTGCCAAGGTGCACCTCGGACTGAGCCGTGCCTTCGCCCAGGAGATGGAGGTCGAGACTGTTGAGGTCGACCTAGATGTAGCCGCGCCAGTCACCGGGGACAAACCCCGTCGGCTGTACGTCTGCTGGCGTCGAGAGCTGGCCGTGGGGTGCTGACGGAAGCTCGTGATGGCGACCGAGGTGATCGATCCGGTGAAAGGATTTGGGAATGGTTGAAGTACAGGACTGCACGTACAGCGTGGTTTGGTCCGCTGAGGACAGCGAGTATCTGGCGACCGTCGCCGAGTCGCCGTAGCTGTCTTGGCTTCACAGTGATGGCAGGAATGGAGTCGGCCAGCGAACCCGTACTGCGAGGGTTCAAACCTGCGCTCTAGCTAGCCGACCTATCGATGTCGGACAATCAGTCATCCATTGTGCAGTTCACGACCGACTCAGCACTTGTCGCACATGGTGTCTCACACCGCGATCACTTGGATGAGGTCGTCCAGAGCGCCGAAGTCGGCTGGGTTGCGTGTGTAAAGCGGGATTCCCTCGGCCAGCGCGGTCGCAGCGATCAGCAAATCCACGGCTCTGGCTCCTCGAGGTTTGCGGCCAGCTCGGGAGACTGCCGCGTAGATGCGGCCATAGGCTCGGGCTGCGTCGGCGTTGAACAGGATGGGGTCGAAGCCAGCTTCCGCTCTTTGGAGGCAATCTTGTCGGCGGCTGCGTAATCTGGGATCTTCAGTGGCGTGGGGGCCGGCCGCAAGTTCAGCCAGGGTGATAGCACTGATCGCCGACCTAGTGGGAAGCGAATTGTCCGGGATCTGCTCGAGGTCGATGATGACCGAGGTGTCCAGAAGACCGCGTTCAGGTCGATCGTTGCTACGCACGTGGCTCGATGGACTGGTCGACGTGCCGATCCAGGTCACGGCGGAATTGTTGGTAGTCGATGGGGGCAGCAGATCGGAACATTGCAACAACAGCTTCGGACCGCACGAATCGTTGACGGCGTAGTGGCGTCAGTTCGCCCACCGGCTCACCGTTGCGAGTGATGACGAACGTCTCGCCCCGGGTGAGGGCGCGCATGATGCGGCCGCTGTTGTTGCGGAACTCACGCTGGCTGATCTCGGTGCTCATGAATTGAGTGTAGCACCCTTGCTACGCGCCCCCCGTGCGTTGTTGGTCATTGATCTCCTAGGCGTCGGTCGAGGATGGTTAGGACTGTGTCGGTGATGTCGCATGCCTCGCGAACCATCAGGTCGGCTCCTTCGGTGCTGATTCCCTGGGGAAGGGCGTGCTTGTGCTTTGTGGGGTCGAGCTTGCCGAGGGTTTGGGCCATGTGCCTGATGTATGACGAAACGTGCAGGATTCGTTGGAAGTCGTCTCCCACGATTTGGCAAATGGTCACCGAGAACGGGTTCAGGCCCAGCTGGTCGCGCACCCGCTCCCACAACTCGTTGAAGTCCAGCGACGTGCAATCCGGCGCCCCCAACGTCTCCAGAACGTAACGGGCCGTCGATTCGAGCATGTTCCTCGCCGTGAGCAGCATGAGCGCCGCTTCAGCGTTGGATCGCAAGAGAACGTTCACCCGATCCTCGGTTGCAAGGCGCAGGTGCTGCAGTTGATCCTCGATCAACGGTCGGCCCTCGAGCTGGAGATCCTCGTCGTCCGGGGCCGGATGCAACTCTCCCTGTCGGGTCAACTCCCACCCGATCCGAGCGAAAGCGGCCCGGGCGGCCGACACTCGTGCTCGAAGGTCAGCTTCGGCGCCTCCCTCCCGACCGGTGGCGAACAGTCCGCACTTGCGGTACTCCACGAGCAGCAGGTCGATGAGCTGCCGGGCTTGTTCGGGCTCGTGCATCGCGGCTCTCACGGCGGCGCGCACCCGTTCCGCCCTTGTCAGTTGTGCCATGGGGCTGTACGGATCATGCGGCGCCGCAAGCTCGAAGCCGGCCCGGTCAAACACACGCGTCAACACAGCGTGAGACGGCCCGTCGCCCCCCGCCACGAACTCTGCCATGGTTGCCGCAACCTCACCGCTCACAGGCGGAACCAACACCGAAACCCCCACTCCGTCGGTAACAACAAGGTTTATATTCTATCCCAAACAATCCAACCCGCGCACCACACCTCCAACGTCGGCCAAGTTCCGCCACTCGCATCACCGTCGTGGTGGCGAATCGCGTGGGGTGCTACGTTGTGGAACATGTCTGTTGTGGGGATTGGTGCGCTTGCGCGGAACGCTTCTGCTGTGGTGGCTGAGGCTGTGGCGGGTGAGACGGTGACCATCACCGTGCGGGGCAAGCCTGTGGCGCAGATCACGGCGCTGCCCAAGTCGCGCCTGAGCACCCTCGTGGATGCCGGACGCGCCAGGCCACCGAGTCGAGCGATCGCCGACTTGCCTGCGCCCGAGCCTGGCCCGGAGTTGGCGGCCGCGCTGGCGCGGATGCGGCACGACGAGCGTTACTGACGTGGTGTCCAGCGTTCTGGGAGTGGCCAATGCTTGAGGAATCCGTTCGGCGTCTTGCCAAGGGCGCGAACTTCGCTTCGCTGGCGACGGTGATGCCCAACGGCAGCCTGCAGGTTCAGGTGATGTGGGTTGACTGCGACGACGATCACGTGCTGATCAACACGGAAGTTCATCGACAGAAGTATCGAAACATCACGGCCAACCCCACCGTCACGGTGTTGATCATCAGCCAAGAAAACGCTTGGGACTATGTGGAAGTACGCGGAAAGGTCGTGGCAACCGAAACAGGCCCTCACGCGAAGGCACACCTGGACAGCCTTGCCCTCAAGTACCTGAAGAAGGTGGAGTACCCCAGACCGATCACCTCAGAGCGGGTGATCGTGAAAATCAAGCCCGAGCGCGTGGTGACATACCCCAGCACCTGACGATTCTCAATCCCCGACAATCCCAATGGTCGGGAAGTCGCGCAGCTCCCTTGCCCGGAGACCATCGACCATTGGGCGCAGCGGAGCGGTTGGCCCACAAGGCGCCGAGGCGCTGCCGACAAGTCAACCCTTGCCGCAGATGGCGCGCTGCCTGGCCTCCAGGTTGGTGTCAGTCCGCCGACCAGACCGCCGAGACCGGCTGATCCGGTCCGGGTCGTGAACGTCCCGGCTGTCGGCCTTCGGCATCCTTGGAATAATCAGATGGCTGCGACCGGCCGGGACGCGGGAGGTTAGAACGTGCGTGATCCGTGGGTGATCGATGACCAACTAGTCGGCGATGTGCTGGCCGAACTCGGCTGTGACCGGCCCGAAACGCCGGACCTTCCCGCGCTGTCGTTGATTTACATGAAGTGGTGCAGGCGGGTGCCGTCGGACAACGCCCTCAAACGCATTCACCTTGCGTCGGGCGATCCGTCGCCCCTGCCCGCCGCCAATGCCCGAGCAGTCCTCGAATGCTTCCTGGAACTCGGCGTGGGCGGCACTTGCTGGGGAGGCGCCATGGGCTTGCACGGGCTGCTGGCGGCGCTTGGTTTCGACGTGTCCATTGGCGCGGGCCCGATGCTGGGTGTCACCCCGCCCGGCGCCGGGCCCGGCCACGGTTGTGTGTTGGTTCGTCTCGACGGCGTGCTCTACGACGTGGACGGGTACGTGCTGAACGAGGAGCCGATCCCGTTTCTGCCCGACGTGGTGACCACCGCCGGCGCGCCCTGGCTGCCCGCCACCGCCAACCCCACGATCACCGTGTCCACGCCCGACAACACCCCAACCAACGGCTCTGGCCCCCGCACACCCGACGACCCGATCGACACCTGGTCGGTGCTGTTCCGAACCGGTCACAGCGAACGGCGCCTCAGGTATCGAATCGACGTGCGCACCGACAACCCGGCCTATCTCACGAAGCGCTGGGAGGCGTCACGTCACCACAGCGCGCTGAACCACCTGTTCGTGATCCGCCGCAACACCCGCAACGGGGTGATCACCTACGCCCGCAACAAGTTGCACAAGCTCGACCCGTCCGGAGCGCTCAGCTTCGACCGGATCAACAACACCGACCGTGACGCGCTGCTGGTGGAACAGTTCGGTCTCGCCCCCAGCCTCGTGAAGCGCCTGCCACCGGACGAACCCGACGCAAAGGACATCCCGTGACGTTGCGCACCGGCGAGTTCCCAGGTGGCCGACCCGCTCGGGCTGGAGGTCACTTCCGCGGCGGCGGGCTTGGTGGCGTGCAGTGCAACATGTCGATTCAGCGAGCCGACGGCACGCAGGCAGAAATGGACGCCAACTGCTTCTACGAACTCCACACCAACGACGAGGTGCTGATCGAGTCCAGCGGAGGCCGCGGTTACGGCCCACCCTCCGAACGCGACAGAGCCGCCCTAGAGGCCGACATCCGCAACGTAGCGTTAACCCAAGAGCCGCCAGCCGCGACTACGACTTCGCCCCTGCCTAATTCCACGGTCTTCCCCACCGCCCGCCGGCGGTCAGCAGCCACACCTGGGATGCAGGCGACCAGCACCCGGTGTTGCGTGCAATCGATGAGTATGTATAGTACGTACATGCCCAACAAGACAATCAGCTTGCCTCATGACGTTGTTGAGATCATCGAGAGTCTTGACGTTCCGTTCTCAAGGTGGGTAACCGATCAGCTTCGTCGTCATGGGGCGCAGTCAACAATGAGCTTCGCCCAACAGCTTGCGGCCGACGCTGCCCTTGCCAAGGTCGCACCGCCGTCGCAGGCCGAGGCGTCGGCTACCGGTGAACGAATGGAAAGATCGGCACCGTGGTAGCACGCGGCGACGTGTACTGGATCGATCTCGACAAGCGGAGACCATGCGTGGTGGTGTCTTCCGAGGACGTTCTCAGCGTGGACGTGTGGCAGACCCACGTCGTGCCCCTCACCTCGAGACTCGAACGAGCAGGGCTCGCGGGAAACGTCTTGCTCCAGTCTGGGTTGACGGGGCTCCCGAAGGACTGTGTTGCTGTACCTCTGGGACTGGAGTTAGTGGATCGCGCGCTGTTGACAGCGAGAACAGGGCGGCTGCCCGGAGTCTTTGTCGAAGCAATCGACCAGGGCCTGCGTGCGGTCTTGGATCTGTGAGGAGGCCAGGAGCAGAGGTGGGGGTTAGGGGTTGGGGGTTAGGCGGTAGGGCATTGGCTTGTCGGGGGCGAAAGACAGGGCGAACTCTCTGCCCCAGGGCGGGTCGGGGTCGAGCATCTCGATCTGGAAGCGACCCAGGAAGCGGCTGATCGTTTCGGTGGCCTCGAGGATTGCAAAGTGGCGGCCCACGCAGAACTTGGGACCGGTCAGGAACGGGAAGTACGCCCGGCGTTCGAGGCGCAGCGTGCTGTCTGGCGCCCATCGCTGGGGCAGGAACTCTTCGGGCCGGTCGAAGTAGCCGGGGTCGCGGTAGATCACGTAATGGGGCACCAGGATGTCCCACCCGGCGGGCACGGTCACCTCGCCCAGGTTCAGGTCTTTCACTACTGCCTTGTTGGTGACGTGTACCGGCGGGTACAGGCGCAGCGTTTCGTCCACAATGTGGCGCGGGTCGGCGTGGCTGTGGGTGGCCGACGGGTGGCGGGCCACCAGGTCCAAGCCGAACGAGATGGTGTTGGTGACCGTTTCGTGACCGGCGAGGATCAGCGTCACCGCCTCGTCACGCACACCGACACGATCCAGCACCGGGCTGGGTTCGTTTGACGCGGCCAGGAGAATGCCCACCATGTCGTCGCCCGGATCGGCCGGGTCGCGGCTGTTGATCACGTCGGAGATGTAGTCGTCGAGCGAGTCGATGGCGGCCCGGAACGATTCGGGTTCGGTGTTGTAGTCGGCGTTGGCGGGATCGGCCTCGGCCCAGGAGTGAATCTCCTGAACGGCGCGGTCCACGATGTGTTCGGCTTGTGGGGTGAGGTCGGTGCTGAACAGCAGGTCGGTAACCACTCGCAGGGTTAGGCCCCGCACGTCGGTGGCCAGGTCGCAATGCTCACCGGGTGGCCACGCGTTGAGATGGTCATCGATGATCGCCACCATGCGCTCGTGAAACCGTCCCACGGCTCGGGCGCCGATGGGTTTCACGATGCGTTGACGGCGCGGCTGCCACGTGTCCCAGTTGTAGTTGGTGAGAATGCCGTTGCCGGTGGCGTGACTCAGCCGGGAGAACACCGCCGCTCGGCCGATGTGGTGGAGCTTGTCGGCGAACACCTCGTGTATGGCGTCAAGGTCGTACACCACCGCGGTGGGCGTGCCCGCCAGGTCGATGCCCACGATCGAACCGTGAGCGCCGAGTTCGCGCAGGTAGGTGAACGGGCCCGCCGCAAACAGGTCGAACTGGTCGCCGGAAGGCCCGGTGGGCGCTCGGCTCATGGTGACGCCGGCCGCATGGGGGACTGGGTTGGGTCGAAGGTGATTGGTGTGAGCGATCCGTGGGGCGGGACGGTGAACGGCCCGGGATCGTCGAGCCAGGCGTCGATGTCGATCAACTCGGGGGGTTCGAAGTCCGCGGGGGTTGCAAGCGGCTCGAAGCCGAACTGTTCGCTGAGTGCGGCGGCGTAGGCGTCGAGCGCGGCAGCGTTCACGTAGTTGAGGTGACCGGCTTTCTGCTGGTAGCTGTAACCGCCCGACAGGTCGGGTTCGGGGCCTTCCACCAGCTTGCGGAACTGCTTCCAGCGCTGCGGGTTTCGGGTCTCGTCGTGGATGTGGTTGGCGATCATGTCCGCGGCCGCGGCGAGCCCCCAGTACCCACCGGCCGCGAGGTTGGCCGGGCCGAGCACGCACAGCCGGGGATGGCGGCGGTGAAACATCCACAACCACAGGTCGTTCTCGGCGTCCACCGAGGACACACGGCAGTGCTCCCGGTCGATGAAGGGCACCTCGTCGGTGTAACCGGTGGCCCAGATGATCAGGTCGAGTTCCTCGGCTGAACCGTCACGGAAATGCACGTTCGGGCCGTCGAAATGGTCGATCTCGGGTCGGGCCACGAGGTCGCCGTGAGACAGGTGATGCAGCACCTGATCGTTGAGGATCGGGTGACGCTCCAGCGGGGCGTGGTCGGGCGTGCCGAAACCCACTCGGGCTACGTCACCCACATGGATGTTCAGGAATTGCTTCAGCCGTGTCTGCGTGGAAACGGTGTTGATGGCGAAATGGTCGAGAGGCACTCCGCCGATGTGTTTGGGGAAGAACCAGTAGCCGCGGCGGGTGGAGATCACCGAACGGCGGGCGGCAATGGCGGCGTCCACGGCGATGTCGATGGCCGAGTTGCCGGCGCCGACGATCATCACCCGCTTGTTGCGGAACTCGTTGGCGCTCTTGTAGGTCTGGCTGTGACGGGCTTCGCCGGTGAACGAGCCGGGGTAGGTGGGCACTTGTGGCACTCGCTGAAATCCCGGGCAAGCCACAATCCCGGCGTAACGTCGGCTCTCCCCGTTGCCCAGGGTCACTTCCCACGCCTCCCCGCCGCTCGACACCACAGGCACAGCGCTTTCAACCTTCAAGTTGAACTTGAAGTGCTGCTCAAGGCGGTGGTGTGCGGCCCAGGCGTGGATGTAGTCGCGGATTTCCCACCAGCGCGGGTAGTCGGGGTAATGGTCGGGCATCGGCAGGTCGGCCCAGCCCGACCGAGCCGACGAAGAGATGAAGTGCGCCGACTCGTAGATCCCCCCGCCGGGATTGTCCCAGTTCCAAAGGCCACCCACAGTAGAACCGGCTTCGATCCCCTCGAAGGCAACTCCGGCGGTGCGCAAAGCCAAGGCAGTGGACAGCCCCGACGGCCCCGCGCCCACAACCAGCCAACGGTCGCTGCGATCCGTTGGTGCCCCGCCCACCTGCCGTACGGTAGCCACAGCACCAATCTCGCCAAATTCGGCAACGAAAGGGGAGTGCCTTGTTCTCTTTGAAAGGCAAGATCGCCGTGGTCACCGGCGGGGCGTCGGGGATCGGCGCCGCCACATGTGAACGACTCGCCTCAGCGGGCGCAACATGCGTGGTGGCCGACGTGGACGACGGCAGCGAACTGGCCGACACCATCGGAGGCGCCTACAGCGCGGTTGACGTGCGCAACGCGCAGGAGGTGGACGCGCTCGTTTCCTCCACCATCGACCATTTCGGCTGCCTCGACATTTTGGTGAACAACGCAGGCGTGCTGGGCCCTGCTGAAGGCCTCGTTTCCGGCGACTTGGACGCCGTGCGGCAGATGCTGGACGTGAACCTGATGGGCGTGGCCCACGGCGTTCGCTCAGGCGGGGCTCGCATGGGGGCCGGGTCGGTGATCGTGAACATGGCGTCCATGGCGGGCGTGGTCGGCTACCCCGGGCTGGGCTGGTACGGCACCGCGAAGTTCGCGGTGGTGGGCCTCACCCGTCACGCCGCGGTGGAGCTTGGCCCAAAGGGCATTCGGGTGAACTGCGTGTGCCCAACGGGTGTGTCCAACGAGAGCTTCACACCCGATGACGGCCCCGATCATTGGGCGGTGCGCAGCCAGGCGCTGCTGAATCAGCACGTGAAGCGAGCGGTCACCCCAGAAGAGGTTGCCGCGGCGGTGCACTACCTGTGCTCCGATGAAGCCGCCATGATCAACGGTCACGCCCTCAACCTCGACGGCGGCCTGGCAGCAGGGCCAAGCGTGCAACTCATAGAGGCGTCCATAGGCGAAACCATCCGCCAAGGCCAAGCAATCCGCACATGATCCGCAACCGGGCGAGACCAGCCAGGCGGCGCAAAGGCCAAGGCTGGCTGTAAACCGGCTCTTCGGATTTGAGCGGGGTGCGGGTGGCCGTTGACCGGCTTGGGGAACAATCTGCAGCGAAGAGAAGCCGCTCCGGAAACGGTCAACGGGCCGGCCCCGCCCACCGGGACAAGCAACCAGGCAGAGCCCGCCCAACGACGCGAACAGCCCCCGAGCACCGGTTGGGGGGCCTGGTTAGCGTTGGGGGCCGAACTCTGTGCTGGTGGTGGAGCCGTTGTTGTCGAAGTCCACCTCTAGGGCTGGGTACTGGCTGCTGGTTCCGTAATGCCAGTTGGTGTGGGTCCAGTCCTTGTAGATGCCGTTGTAGCCACTGGCGGCCACGGTGGCCTCCGTGTCGGTTTGGAGTTCGCTGGTGGTCTTGCCGGTGCCGCCGGGAGTGGCGTTGGGGTCGCCCGGATTGCCGATGCTGTTGGTTTGGCCGGTGGTGGTTGTGTCCCAGTAGGTGTCGGCTGCGATGGTCGGCACGAAGGTGGTGCTTGTGCCGACAAGGCCGCCGATCCCGCCGCTGGTTCCGGTAGTGCCGGTGGCGGTCACTGCGCCAAGGGCGAGGCTCTCGTTGATGGTGCTGTTGCTGGCTCGGCCAACCAGTCCTCCGCCGTGGCCGGCCGTTGCGTTGGGCAGCGTCACTGCGCCTGACGCCCACGTCGATTGCAGGGTGGAGCCGTTCAGGAGCCCCGTGATCCCGCCAAAGTGGTAGGTGCCGCCGGTGTTGGCCGCGCTGATGGCACCGGTGGCGTAGCTGCGAGTGATCGTGGCGGCCTGCGTGCTTCCGGTGAGACCTCCCGCGCGATAGGTGGAACTCACCGCCGCCGTGGAGTAGCTGCCCTCAATCGTCGTGGTCACAGAGGACCCGGACATTTGGGCCAGTTCACCCACCAGGCCCCCGGCGTTGGGGCTGCTGCCTCGGGCCGTGATCGTGCCGGTGCTGAACACCCGTTGGATCGTGCCATGGACGACGCCGGCCAGCGCACCCACCTTGGCATTTGACCTGTTCACACTGATGCCCACATCCTCCAAGTCCACACCACGCACCACGCCGGTGTCGCCGATCACCGAGAACAGGCCCCAATTGCCGCCGGCGCCTGAGGCTTGGTTGATGAAGAGATTCGAGATCGTGCGCCGGTTGCCTTCGAAGGTGCCGGTGTATGTGCCAATCGGTGTCCAGCCTGCGCCGTCGTTCCAGAAGGCGCCGTCGTGGTCGGTTGCATCCACGAGGTTGTCTCCGTTGGAATCGAAGTCCAGGTTCAAGCGGAGTTCGTAACCGGTGCATCCAACTGTGGGGCAGCCCATGCGCGGCGCCGGCTTGGGAAGACCGGCGCTGAACTTGGCCGCGTCCGTCTGGTTGTCCACGATGCCGTCACCGTTGAGATCCCAGCGGATGGCATTCAGCTCGGAAGGTCTCCGCAACTCAATCAGGCCGTCGTCATCGACGTCGTAATCCACCTGATTCCTGATTGTGAGCTTGAAGGTCTGCGACGCCGACAAACCGACAGAGTTCTCAGCGGTAATGGTCACGTCAAACTCACCGGCACTCGTGCCGTTCATCTGAATCCAATTGAGCCTTTCCTCGAAACGTGCGGTGTTCCAAGTTGGGGCTGGTGGGTCAACCGTCAGCGAGTACTGGTAGTCGGTCTCGAACGGGCGGCCTGCCGACCAGTCAGAGAATGCCCGCCGGCCCGGCGGGAACAGGTCGATCTCTTGGTATTGGTTGATGTCGAGGGTCACGTCCGCGATCGGGGTCACCACCTGTGGGCGCCGGGTTTGGCGCTGATCGCCGAACTCCTGCCAAGTGGCCACACCATCGCCGTCGAAATCAACCTTCAACACCGGATACTCCGAGGAAGTGCCGAAGTCCCATTCCGACGCGTTCCAGTTGGCGTAGATTCCTGAGTAGTCGCTCGCAGCCACAGTGGAGTTTGTGTCGGCCTGCAGTGCGGCTGTTGATCTTCCGACACCCGCGCTACCGCCGCTGCGACCCGTCCTTTCTGTATCCCAATAGGAGTCGGACACGTAGAGGCGATTGGAAATATCCATGAATGCATCGACCTGAGTTAGATCATCCCCGGCATCAGCTGTGATCAGGCTGAGCGTATAGCTATCCTCAATGACGGTCGATGAGCCACTTCCTGCGATTGATCGGGCAACGTGACCTCCCAAGCGGAAATGCTGGCCCGTGGAATGAATCCTGGTGCTCGAATATGTTGCCGCGGCTGTCGAATGGCCAATGAGCCCTACAAGACCGCCCGCATATGCCCCTCCTTCGGAGTGCATTTCTGCGGTGGAATAGCTTCGATATATGCCTCGCTGCCCTGTAGCAGTGTCGATCCGACCAACCAGGCCACCTTGCGCCCAGGCTCCACGGGTTCCCGGTCCTTCCACGCTCACAAATCCGGTGGAGAATACCTGATCGATCCGCCCATCGGATGAACCCGCAAGCGCACCAATTGAGACATGATTGCCCTGCGTCAGGGTCGTTGTGACAATGTCGAGGTGGACGTTCTCGAGGGCCAAGTTCGTTACTCTGGCGTTTGAGCCAAGGCTTGCGAACAGGCCTGCTCGGCCGTTGCTGCCGCTGATTGTGCGGTTCATCGTGAGCCGCGAGATTGTGTAGCCGTTACCGGCGAAAGTGGCGTCGTAGGTGCCGCCTATTGGTTCCCAGCCTGCGCCGTCGTTCCAGAAAAAGCCCAAGAAGTCGTCCTCGTCCACCCGATTGTTGCCGTTGGTGTCGAAATTGAAGTCGGTCACGAGTTCGTACCCGGAGCATCCCGCTATCGGGCAGCCCATGCCCGCAGGTCGGCCGTCCAAGCCGAGAACTTGGGAGCCCAAAAACGCGGTGTGGTACTCGGTTGCATCACTTGGCGCCGGGATGCCGTCGCCGTCAAGGTCGTGCCGCACGACATATAGCTGCAGCAGGTGGCTGATTTCGATCAGGCCATCGCCGTCGGCGTCGTAGTCCACCGGGTTGCGCACGGTCACCTGGAACACCGTGGAGGCGGACAGGCCTCCGGGATCGGTGGCTTCCACGGTGATCGTGGCGACGCCGAGTTTGTGGGCGCTGAACGTGAGCGAAGGCGGGGATTCGCTGAGGCTCACCGACACGACCGTGGCGTCAGACGATGTGGCCGTGTAGGTGAGTGGATCGAGGTTGGCGTCGACGAACACCGGATCGGAGCCCTGGAGGGGAACGGGGCCGTTGTGATGTGGAGACACCGAAGCCTTTGCGATGGGGTTGAGCACCGTTGGCGCCGCGGCGGCCGAGCGCTGGTCGCCGAACTCCTGCCAGGTTGAGGCGCCGTCACCATTCAGGTCGGCCACCAGCACCGGGTACTGCACGGCGGTGCCGTAATCCCACTTGTTGTGATCCCAGGTGCCGTAGATGCCGTCGTAGTCGGGGTGTGCGGTGATTGTGTTGGACTCCGCTATCAGTTCGTGACCCGTCCTGGCGGCGCCCGCGGCGTTGGCGGAGGCACGGGAGGTGCTGATGTTCCAGTAGGCGCCGTCGCCCGCAGTGGTATTGACGGTGGCGACGGCGACCATCCCGGCCTTGGTGGTGCCCGAGCGGGCTGCCGTGGTGGGGCTGTTGGAATAGGACTGACTGATCGTTGCCCGATCCGTGCGACCCACCAGGCCACCCACACGCACCGTGGGAGCGTCGTGGCCGTTGACCGCACTCGTGGCGTAGGACGAGTTGATGGTGGTGGTCTTGTTCGCCGCAGCGTCCGCGAAGCCCACCAGGCCCCCGATGTCGCTGGGTCCGCTGCCGGTGCCGCCCACGGATCCCGCGGCATACGAGCCGGAGATGTCCGCCTGGAAGGCGCTGCCGACAAGGCCGCCCACGTGCTTGCCGCCGGTGACCGCCGCCGTGGAGTACGACAGCTCCACGCGGGGCTGGGTGGTGAGTCCGGTGCCGTTGAGGGCCCCTACCAGGCCTCCCACCACGGTGCTGTTGCCCTGGCCCGAGACGGTGCCGGTGGAATACGCGTGACGCACCCGGCCCTGGCTCTGCCCGGCAAGGATGCCGACGTTCTGGTTGGTGGTGGCAGTTGTACTCAGCTTCACCGAAGCGTCCAGCAGGCCGACGTTTCGCACCACGGCGTCGTCGTCGAGCTTGGAGAACAACCCGAAGTCACCGCTGGTGGCCGTGGTGTCGATGTGCAGGTTGGAGATCGTGTGCCCGTTGCCCTCGAAGATCCCGTCGTAAGCCCCGATCGGCGCCCAGCCGGCGCCGTCGTTCCAGTACGTGTCACCGCTGTCGATGCGCCCGTTGCCGTTGGTGTCGAAATCCAGGTCCGCCACCAGTTCGTACCCATCGCATGGATTAGTGCATCCCGAGAACGTGGAACGATTAGGGAAGGCGGCGTTGTACACGGCCTCTTGCGCACCTGTGAGACCGGCCAGAGTGGCGTCACCATCGAGATCGTGACGGATGGCGCTGAGTTGAGCCAGGTTGGAGATCTCCACAAGATCATCTCCGTCGGTGTCGTAGGCCACGAACTCACTCACACCCACGTTGACGGTCTCTGTTTGCCTGGCACCGGTGGCGCTGATCGCGGTGAGCGTCACCTCCGCAGTGCCCCGAGCCGCTCCCGTTATCCACAAGCCGTGAGGGGAACCGGCCACGCTCACAGAACTGTCATCAGAGCTACCAACAAAGCGAACACCTTGCGCGTTGAATGCGTGAAACACCCCGGGGCCTACCAGCCTTCGATGGCCCTGGGATATCAACAGTTGCCCTGGATCGCCGATCTTGCGCACTGTCCTGTCGGCGCGCTGGGTGCCGAACTCTTCCCAACTTGAGGTTCCGTCCCCGTTGAAGTCAGCCACAAGTGCGGGGTACTGCTGTGAAGTGCCGAAGTCCCAAGTACCGAGATCCCAATTCTCGTACACGCCGTCGTAGTTGACGTCGCCCACCAGCGTGTTGGTGTCTTCTCGCATCATGACAGTGTCGATTGTGGAGACCGAGAGGGAGGCATCCTGATGGCTCTGACCGCCCAGATCATCGCCGCCCCAACCGAGAAAGTCGACATCCAGCACAACCCGGTCGGTGATTGTTCCACGACGGGCATAACCCACGATTCCTCCGCTGTTAATGTCCAGGTCACCAAGGCCCAGCGGCACATCTTTCACGGCGAACGCGTTGGAAACGGTGCCTCCGTCGAAGTACCCGACCAGGCCACCCGCATGGCCTCCAACGGCCGAAGGGGAAACCTCCGTTATCGTTGCTGGTGTCACAACGTCGCCTGCGGTGTAGGCCATGGTGATGTCGGTGCTCTCGGCGAGGCCCACCAAGCCGCCCACGTTGGCCAGGTGACCGGGATCAGAGGTGATCCTCGCGGTGCCGGTGGCGTACGAGCGCTTGATTTCGGCGTTGACCGTCTTGCCCACGAGGCCGCCGACGTTGCGGTTGCCCAACACTGTTGCAACCGCGTAACTGTCGGTGATGGTGGGTGTGGGACTGCCTCTGGTGGTGTCCTTCACGAGCACTCCCACCAGTCCACCCGCATCAGCACCGGAAGTGCCGGTGTCAACGGTGCCGGTGGCGGAACTACGAGTAACCCGGCCCTTCACCACGCCCGCCAGTGCCCCCACGCTTGCAAGGTCACGCTGCGCGGTGAGCGTTACGTCAACCAGGCGCAAGCCGCGGATCTCACCGGTGCGGCCCACCTCTTGGAACAATCCGTGATTCCCGCCTGTTTGCCCCGTGCCGGCCTTGTGGTGGAAGTTCGAAATGGTGTGATTGTTGCCATCAAAGATGGCTGTATAGACAGCCCCGATCGGATAGAAGCCACTGCTGTTGTTCCAATAGTCATCACCGGGGCCGACTTCGCCGTTGTTGTTGGTGTCGAAATCCAAATCCGTGGTGAGTTCGTAGCCTTTGCAACCCGTGGACGGGCAACCCATCGAATCCGCCGGCTTGGGGTATGCCGCGGCGTGGTTGGAGCCGGAATCGCCGGTGGGGGTGCCGTCGCCGTCGAGGTCCCAGCGAATCACGTGCAACTGCGCGAGGTTGTCCACCTCGATCAGGCCGTCACCGTCGGAGTCGTAATCGTTCTTGTCGGTGACGGTCACCTGAAACGAATCCGACACGGTGCTCCCCGAGCGTGCCCTCACCGTCACGGTGGCAGTGCCGGTGGTCACACCCTCCACCTCAACCAGTCCTCCGTCAACCCTGGTTCTCACGGCGGCTCCATTGCTGGTGGCCGTGAAGGTCATCGTTCCGCCGTCACGATCATGGAACACCCCGGCCGGTGACACCTTCACCACCTCACCAAGATCCACGGTGAGGTCGGCGAACGCGCCGTACACGGACGGTGACGTTGCCTGTCGCTGGTTGCCGAACTCCTGCCATGTGGCCACCCCGTCACCGTTGAAGTCCACCACCAGCGCCGGGTACTGCGAACTGGTGCCGAAGTCCCACACGCTGTCGTCCCAGGTGCGGTAGATCCCGTAGTAGGAGCCCGCGGCCACGGTGCTCTGGGTGTCTTCCTTCAACTCGGTGGTGGTCTTGTGTGTTCCGCCGCCGACACTGGATGTTTGGCCGGTGGTGGTGGAGTCCCAGTACGCGTCGGCATCAACCACGGGGCTGAGGGCGCTGAAGCTGCCGATCACGCCACCCAGCGAAGCTGCCGGGTTGACCGAACCGGTCGCGCCCACAGCACCAACGGCAAGACTCTCGTGAACGATGCCTGTATCGACGCGGCCCACCAAGGCCCCGGCGTGGGCGCCTGTCTTGTTGGGTGCGCTCACCGAGCCCGATGCGTAGGCGTACTCCACCACGCCCGTGTCGTCGGTGTCACCCAGTTGGTGATCGATGAAACCCAGCAGTCCCCCGAACGCGAAGAACGGCGCGGGTGCCGAAGACGCAACCGCCACATTGCCGGTGGCGTAACTGCGAGTCACCAACCCGGCTATGGATTGTCCCGCAAGTCCACCGGCGCGACCGCCCGAAGAAACGATGTTCACCTCGGAGTAGCTGTCGCTCACCACCGGTGTAACAGATCTCGCCTTGACCAACTGGCCGACCAGGCCTCCCACGCTCGCCGCTGGGCCGCCGGAATCAACAATCTCACCCTCCGAAAACGATCGCTGCACGACACCCTCACTCCAGCCGACCAGCGCTCCAACCCTCCCATTGCGATCCTTGGTGGTGATCGACACGTTCGTGAGCCCGACGTTTCGCAACGTTGCTGTGTTCGAGATCTTGTCGAACAAGCCCCAGTTGTTCCTGCCCCAGGCGTTCTGTGTGGTCGTGGGCCTCAGGTACAGCCGGTCAATGGTGTGACCGTTGCCGTCAAATGTTGCCGTGAACTCCCCAAGCGGCGCCCAGCCCTCCTCGTTGTTCCAATAGTCGTCGCCTTCGGCGATGGTGTTGTTGTTGTCGGTGTCGAAGTCGAGATTCGTTGTGAGTTCGTAGCCGGTGCAGCGCGAGTTGAGGCAGCCCATCCGCGTCGCCGCGTTGGGGAACGCCTCGTCGTAGGAGGCCTGATCACCCGAGGAGGGCTGGCCGTCGCCGTTGAGATCCCATCGAATCGCGTTTAGCTGCTTCAGTGACGACACCTCGATCAGGCCGTCTTCGTCGGTGTCGTAATCGGTCTTGTCGGTCACTGTCACCGTGAAGGTCACTGACTCACTCCCCCCGGAGGAATGGTTCGCGGTGATCGTCACGTCGGTGTTGCCCGAAGCCACACCGGTTACGGTCATGCCGTTGTCGGCGGAGGAAACCGTGGCCGTAGACCGGTTGATGGAGCTACCCGAAAAACGAAGCCCCTCGGCGTTGAGAGCGTGCAACACTGTGGGGCCGACAAGAAGCGACTCACCCTGATCAAGCGACACGTCCGGGGCGGCGCGCAGATTGCGCACCGTGTTGCTGCGCTGGTTGCCGAACTCCTGCCAAGTGGCCACCCCGTCACCGTTGAAGTCCACCACCAGCGCCGGGTACTGCAGCGAAGTGCCGAAGTCCCACACGTCGGCGTCCCAATCCTTGAACACCCCGTCATAGTCGGCAGCGCCCACATCATCGTTTGTGTCGGAGCGCAACCCTGCCGTGGTCAAACCGGTGCCGTTGGTGGCGTTGTTGCTGGTGTCCACACCCGCGACGCTTTGACCTGTCACGTCGGTGTCCCAGTACACCCCCGAAGCCGCTATGCCCCCGCCACGGGTGACACCCACCAGCCCGCCAAACTCGGAATCGGTTGACGTGTCGGCGTTGTCGCCGAGCACCCTGCCCGCCACGAACGCCTCAGCGCCGGTGCCGCCACCGAACGCTCCCACCAGGCCACCCGCGTCGCCGTCGGTGCCGGCCTGCGCCACGGACACATCCACCGCTGCGTACACCTGGCGCAACGTTCCCGCCGCAACGGCGCCCACCAGGCCGCCAACGTCGGGTGGCCCTGTCAACCCGTCGGTGGTGTCGGTGCCGGCGAATGAGCCCAGCGCGTAGCTGCGTTCAATCACCCCAGCTCCCAGGGTGCCCACCAGGCCTCCTGAGACTCCGCCACCGGTGCCTTGAATCGACGCGAAGCTGTCCGCCACGAGCGGATCGGTGGCACCGACCTTGCGAACACGACCCACCAGGCCACCCACCGAGGCGTCACTCGCCCCGCCCGAGATCGTCCCGATGGCCGAACTGCGACGCACCACCCCGTTGAGCTCGCCCACCAACAGGCCCGAGTTTGCCTGCGCCTGCGTGGCTGTCACCGACGCGTCCACCAAGCGCACGCCGCGCACCTCACCCGTGGACGTCACCTCGCCGAACAAGCCCCAATCACCACCGGCAGGGCCGGTGACGTTGATGAACAAGTTCGAGATCGTGTGATTGTTGCCGTCAAAGGTCACCCCGAACGGGCTAATCGGAGCCCATCCAGCGCCGTCGGCATCAACGGTGCCGTCACCGTCTGTGTCGAAATCCAAGTCCGCTGCCAGTTCGTAACCGCTGCACCCTGTCGCCGGGCAGCCCTTGGCGTCCATCGCTCCGGGGTACAAGTCGTCGAACGCGCGGTTGGCGGCGTCATCTGCGATGCCGTCACCGTTCAGGTCCAGGCGGATCGCGTCGAACTGGGCCAGGGTGGTGATCTCCAACAGGCCGTCACCGTCGCTGTCGTAGTCCACTCCCTCGGCTACCCGCACCGTGAACGATCTCGTGCCCGAGGTG
This sequence comes from Candidatus Aldehydirespiratoraceae bacterium, assembly GCA_965221635.1. Taxonomy (GTDB): domain Bacteria; phylum Actinomycetota; class Acidimicrobiia; order Acidimicrobiales; family Aldehydirespiratoraceae; genus JAAXHB01. The sequence continues at coordinate 3,503,007 of OZ244902.1, read as the reverse complement.
CGGTCGGCGGCTGTGGCGGTGACGCGCACAGTGGCGGTTCCGGGGTTGCGGGCCGACACCTCAACAACGGGGCCGTCCATACGCACCGAAGCCACATTTGTGCGAGACGAAGTCACGCTGTAGGTGAACCCTGTGTTGCCGCCTCCCTCGAAGTACTCGGCGCCCGTTCTGTCCAAATCGACTCGTGCCACCTGACGCTCGTTCAACAGCAGGTTGTTGATCCGTCCACTGGCGGCCACCGGCGGAACCGAAGTTGTGGGTGGTGGCGCGGGGGGCGTAACAGGCCCTGGACCGATCGGGCCGCCCGGACTCACCGGGCCGCCCACCGGTGTTGAGCCCGCGCCACTGAGATCGACGTGATCCAACATGCGCGCCAAAAACGACGCCATTTGCGCGCGGGTGAGCCCCGCGGAGGGCCCGAACCCGCCATCGGCTCGTCCTCGGGCTATGCCCAGCTCGAACAGCGCCCCGGCGGCCTGATCGAACTCCACAGGCCACCCCGAGGTCACATCGGCAAAGAAGTCATCGGGGGCCGCGCCGTTCACGCTCACCGTGCCGTCGGAGCTCACCAACACCCCGGAGGTGGGCACCAACGCCAGGAACCGCACCAACAGCAACGCCATCTGACCACGGGTCACCAGACCGTACGGGTTGAACACCGTCTCGCTGCGCCCCTTGATCACCCCTGCCTCAGCCAGGCGCCGCACCGCGCTCACAGCATCGGTGGGCAGCCCGTCCAAGTCCTCAAAGCTGCTGCCGGATCCCGAGCCGAGCACCACCCCGGCCAGGTCAGCCACCCGCGCCAAAAACAACGCCACCTGCCAGCGCGTCACCTGATCCTCGGGGCAGAACCCTTCCCCGGAACCGCAACCCAACGAAACGCTGTAAAAGGCCACACAATCAATCGATCCCCTGTGAACGTTGCCCTCGCTCACGTCCACGAACCCCCGAGACGGCAAGTCGGCGCAAGCCACCCCAACCGCAGGAGCATCCGCCACGCCCTCAACTCCGCCGGCGCCCCCGGCGCCCACACCCAACAGCGCGCCAAACAACCCCATCACCACCAAGAGCCGCAGCCAAAGTCTCACAACAGTCCCCTAAATCGACGACGACAACAGATCCGCAAACAATCTAACGCGCCCCACAATCCCGAGGCCGATCGTCACCCCCATCCAACCTCACCGGTTCACGCGCCATGCACGGCAACGCATGAGTCAGGCGCCTCACGGGGGTGATGTCGGCCCGTTTCGGTGAGTGGTGGGGGTGGCCTCTACTGTGGCGCGGTCAGCGAGTCCGGCCTGTCGCCGGGAAGCTCACCAAGGAGGTGGCGTGATTGTGTCCAGCACCATGTTCAACACTGTGTTGACCATTCCCGAGCCGCGCGCCACCGCGCTGAAGGAGAAGCCCTACCCGGTGGCCACCGAGGGTTTTGTGATCGTGGAGGTGGCGATCGCGCCGGTGTGCAACGAAGCCCGGATCTACCGCGACCACCAGTTCGAGTGGCATGACAGCCCCGAGCATCTCGGTCACGAAGGTGTCGGCACGATCGTGGAGACCCGCTCCGGCTCACGTTTCGAGCAGGGCGACCGGGTGATCGTGTTTCAGGGCAACAGCTGCCAAGAGTGCTTCGTTTGCACTCAAGGACTGTCGCCCACCCACTGCCTCGGCATTCCCTACGAGGGCTACGACGACGGCATGGCGCCCCAGGACGTAACCGCGGGGCTGCTCGGCATCGAGAAGGTGAACGGCAGCCAATCCGGCGGGTTCGGCATGGCCCGCTACCGCCTCGCGCCCGAGCACATGGTGATGAAACTGCCCGACGGCCTGAGTTTCGAGCACGCCGCCGCGGGCAACTGCACCCTCGGTTGCACTTACTCCGCCGCCGAGGAAGCCGGCGTGAAAGCCGGGGACGTGGTGATTGTGGGCGGCATCGGCTTCATCGGCTTGGGAGCGGTGGTGAACTCGTTGCACCGGGGCGCCACGGTGGTGGCCATTGGTCGCAACGAGTACCGCATGAACTTGTGCCGCGAGCTTGGCGTGCAACACGTGGTGGATCCCGAGGATCCCGAGTGGCTTCAGCAGATCCATGCGCTCACCGCCGGCAGGCAGGGCGCCGACGTGGCGTTCGAATGCTCCGGGGCTCCCTACTACCTGGATCGCTGCTTCGCCGGGCTGCGACGTTACGGCCACATGCACTCACAGGGATTCCTGGGCAGCGGGCGCTACACGGTGTCAATCCTCAACGACATCATGGACCGCCACCTCAAATGGTCGGGCGGCCACGACGTGCGCTTCCGGGATCGCGACGGCCTGCTGCGAATGCTGCAGCACCCCGACGTTCAACGCCGGATCAACGTGGTGAACACCCACTCGTTTCCCATGTCCGCCGCCCAGGACGCGTTCGAGGTGGGGCTCACCAAACAGTGCGGAAAGATCTACCTGCGCCCAGGCGAGTAACCCGCCCGGCGCGCCGGCAGGGGTGTCATGACATTGTGAGGCCGCCGCTCACCGACAGTGTTTGGCCGGTGATGTAATCGGCGCCGTCGCTCAGCAGGAACGCCACGGCGGGGGCGATGTCGGCCGGCTGGGCGGTGCGACCCAGAGGAATCGCCCTGGCCAGACCCGAGTAAAGCCGTTGCGAGAACTGGGCCACCTGATCCAACAACGCGGTTTCGGTGGGGCCCGGGCTCACGCAGTTGATGGTGATGTTGTGACGGGCCATCTCCCGAGCCAGCGCCTTGGTGAAGGCGATGATCCCGCCCTTGGTGGCCGAGTACACCGCCTCACACGACGATCCCACCCGTCCCGCGTCCGAGGAGATCGACACGATCCGCCCCCGCCCTCGTTGGATCATGCCCTCGAGCACCGCACGACAACAGGCGATGGTGCCCTTGAGGTTCACCGAGATGATCCGCTCCCACTCGTCGGGTTCCAAGTCCATGAACGGTTTCACCATGTCGATCCCGGCGTTGTTCACCAGCGCGTCGATCGGGCCGAGTTCCGCTTCCACGTCGGCCACGGCGGCGCTCACGGCCTGCGGCGAGGAGATGTCCACCTCGCTGGCGTGACAGGTCACGCCGTGCTCGGCGCTGAGGTCGGCGGCTCGCTGTTTGGCGGTGTCGAGATGCAGGTTCCACACCGCGATGTTCCAGCCGTCTCGGGCGAGGGTGTCACAGATGGCGCTGCCGATGCCGCGTGCGCCCCCGGTTACCACAGCAGTTCGGCCCTTGATATCCATGATGATCACCTCGCCGGCGCCGGGGCCGCGGGGCGACCAACTCTCAGAAGCCGCCACAGTACCCCGCCCCGCCGGTGGGCCACACGACCGGCTGCCCGCACCGGCGTGAGCGCCTTGTTGGGATCGTGGGGCCGAAGCGCAGGCCGTCCGCCCAATAGTGGACACGTTCCAGATTTGGATTTATGCTGGAATCCTGCTACCGTGGCGGTGCAGATCCGGCAAGGGGCTGCAAGTCCGCAGGAGGAATGGTGCCTGAGAGAGACGTTGCGCTTGATGAGCGTTCACAGGACGGGCGCGCCATGGACGGGCGCGCCGTGGACGGGGCCGGGTTGCTGCGACGCAGCGGCGTGCAGGTGACGGCGCAGCGTTTGGCGGTGCTGCGTGCGGTGTCCGACGCCCCTCACGGCACCGCCGATGACGTGGAAGCGCTCGTGCGAGCCGAGATAGGCGCGATCTCGCGCCAGGCGGTGTACGACGCTCTCGGCACGCTCACCGACAAGGGCCTGATCCGGCGAATCCAACCGGCGCGCTCACCTGCCCGTTACGAGGACCGCGTGGACGACAACCACCATCACCTCGTATGCCGCGCCTGTGACCGGATGGTGGACGTGGACTGCGCCGTCGGCTACCGACCGTGCCTTGAAGCCTCCGACGATCACGGATTTGTGATCGACGAGGCCGAGGTCATCTACTGGGGTTACTGCCCCGAATGCAGCCCGGTCAGCGCCTGACCACACGCCCAGCCCCAACCACCGATCCCAGTTCAACCCTCAATACAAGGTTCACCCCCAACCCCCGACCAAGGTTCACCCCCGACCCGACACCCAGACCATCAAGAAAGGAAACACAATCATGACCAACCAACCCGGCACCCCCACATCCAACGCGTCGAAGTGCCCAGTGCTGCACCCCTCGGCGAGCGACACGGGCTCCTTGGCCAACCAGCGATGGTGGCCCAACCAGTTGAACTTGCGCCCGCTCAACCAGAACTCGCCGTTGATCGATCCGATGGGCGACGATTTCGATTACGCCGAGGCGTTCAACAGTCTCGATCTTGCGGCGGTGAAGTCCGACATCGAGGATGTGCTCACCACGTCGCAGGACTGGTGGCCCGCTGATTTCGGCCATTACGGCCCGCTGATCATCCGCATGACCTGGCACAGCGCCGGCACCTATCGCACCTACGACGGCCGCGGCGGTGGCGGATCGGGCACGCATCGTTTCGCCCCGCTCAACAGCTGGCCCGACAACGCCAACCTGGACAAGGCCCGGCGTGTGCTGTGGCCGGTGAAGCAGAAGTACGGACGGGCCTTGTCGTGGGCCGACCTGATGATCCTGTCGGGCAACGTCGCCTTGGAATCGATGGGTTTCACCACGTTCGGTTTCGGCGGTGGTCGTGAGGACGTTTGGGAGCCCGAGGAGGACATCTACTGGGGCCCCGAGCAGGTATGGCTCGGCGACGAGCGTTACAGCGGCGACCGTGATCTGGCCAACCCGTTGGGCGCAGTGCAGATGGGTTTGATCTACGTGAACCCCGAAGGCCCCAACGGCGAACCCGATCCCCTCAAGGCTGCGCGCGACATTCGTGAGACGTTCGATCGCATGGCCATGGACGACGTGGAGACCGTGGCGCTGATCGCCGGTGGGCACACCTTCGGCAAAACCCACGGCGCAGCCGACGGCGACCTGTACGTGGGCCCCGAACCCGAGGCGGCAAACCTCGAGGAGCAAGGCCTCGGCTGGCAGGGCAGTTACGGCTCGGGCAAGGGCAACGACTCGATCACCAGCGGCCTTGAGGGCATTTGGACGCCCACGCCGGTGCAGTGGGACAACAGCTTCTTCGAGACGTTGTTCGCCTACGAATGGGAACTCGTGAAGAGCCCCGCCGGTGCGTGGCAGTGGATCCCCGAGGATCCGGCCGCGGCTGATCTGGTGCCCGACGCTCACGATCCGTCGGTGCGTCACGCGCCGGTGATGCTCACCACGGATTTGTCGTTGCGCATGGATCCGATTTACGAGCCGATCTCGCGGCGTTTCCTTGAGAACCCCGACGAGTTCTCGGACGCGTTCGCGAGGGCGTGGTACAAGCTCACCCATCGTGACATGGGCCCGGTGGCTCGCTACCTCGGCCCGGAGGTGCCCGCAGAGCAGCTGATCTGGCAAGACCCGGTGCCCGCGGTGGATCACGAACTGGTGGACGACGCCGACGTTGCGGCGCTGAAGGCCAAGATCCTCGACTCGGGTGTGTCGGGCGCGCAGCTGGTGTCGGCGGCGTGGGCGTCGGCGTCCACTTATCGCGACAGCGACAAGCGTGGCGGCGCCAACGGGGCGCGCATTCGCCTTGCGCCACAGAACGGCTGGGACGTGAACAACCCGTCGGAGCTTGCCGGTGTGCTGGCCGCGCTGGAGGCGGTGCAGGCCGACTTCAACGCGCAGGGTGGCGCCAAGCGGGTGTCGCTGGCCGACCTGATCGTGCTCGGCGGTTGCGCCGCGGTGGAGGCCGCGGCAGCGGCGGCCGGTCACCAGGTGACCGTGCCGTTCTCGCCGGGTCGCACCGACGCCACCGCCGAGCAAACCGACGCCGATTCGTTCTCGGTGCTTGAGCCCACGGCGGACGGGTTCCGCAACTACTTCCGTTCCGGCGACAAGCGCCGCCAGGAGGAATTGCTGGTGGATCGTGCCGCGCTGCTCGGGTTGACCGCGCCGGAGATGACGGTGCTGGTGGGTGGCCTGCGGGTGCTCGGCGCCAACGCCGGCGGCTCCGGCCATGGCGTGTTCACCGACCGTCCAGGGGCGCTCACCAACGACTTCTTCGTGAACCTGCTCGACATGGGCGTGGAGTGGAACGTGTCCGCCACCGAAGGCGTGTACGAGGGTCGTGACCGTGCCAGCGGCGCCGTGGTGCGCACCGGAACAGCGGTGGACTTGGTGTTCGGCTCCAACTCGCAGCTCCGGGCAATAGCCGAGGTGTACGCCTGCGAAGACGCGGAAGCCAAGTTCGTGGCCGACTTCGTGGCCGCCTGGCACAAGGTGATGAACGCAGACCGCTACGACCTCTAATGGTCCCCAAGGACCACTAGACCAGTTCGGCGCCGGGCGGCCGAATCCAGCCCCCTCGGCCCCCGGCGCCCACCGGTCAGCCACCCAAACCCCGGGGCCTCCGGCTCGGCTGGGGGGTTAGGGGGTTTGCAGGTTTAGGAGGGTTTGGGCGTTTTCTCTTAGGAACTTTGGCCAGACGTGTTCCCTTAGGGGCACCTGGGGGAGCTCCGCGAAGATTCGTCGCAGGCTTAGGCCCATCGGGTAGTAACCGGCGTAGAGGATCTTGTGGGCGCCGCGGGTGTTGGCGTAGTCGATGATCGCCTTGGGGTAGTACTTCGGGGCGAAGGCGCTGGTCATGTAATGCAGGCCCGGCCACTTCAGCATGAGCTTCACCGCCAGGGCCTCGTCGGGTTCGGCGCCGTGGCGCATCACGATCTTCAGCTCGGGGAAGTCGTAGCACACCTCGTCGAAATGGGCGACGTTCTGGCAGGCCGCCGGAAGCCTCGGGCCGGGAATGCCCGCGTTGAGAATCATCGGGATCTCAAGATCCACACACGTCTGGTAGATGGGGTAGTAGCGCCGGTCGCTCACCGGCACCTGCGGGTTGCAGCCGGCCGGAAACGACGACACCGCCTTGATGTCGAACGTCTCCTTGGCGTGACGGATCTTGCGCACCGCGCCGGTGATGTCGTTGGGGTCGATCTCCAGGCTGGTCACGAAACGATCCGGGTGCTCGCTCAGCGCCCGCTGGGTGACCTCGCCGTAAGGGTTGCCGACCATCCCCACCGCCACGCCGCAGTAATCCATCTCGGCCACGGTGATCTCCACCGGATCCGCGCCCTTGGCCAGCGCGTCGGGCACGTCACGGAACATGTACTGCGCCGGGAACTCCATCGCCTTGGTGTCGTCATCCTTGGCCTGGGCTCGGATGCTGTTGTAAATCGCTTTCGGATCTGTCTTGGGGAATCCGATCATCAGATCCACCGCGCCGATCCCCTCGGGCATGCTCATCGTGTGCTCCCTGCTCGTTGCCCGAACCTGTCAGGCGCTTGCTGACACGCCGGGGCGGGCTTCCACTATTTCGCCCACGTCGTCGTATTGCTGCCATTGCCGGTTCTTGGCTTCCCAGAAGCGGCGGCCGCCCAGGCGTTCCAGGGCACGTCCGTAGCAGTGGAAGTTCACCGAGGATCCCTCGATGTGGATCGAGTGAACGTCCTCTCCAACCATGGTCACCCCGGTGCCGTGCTGCACGATCACCTCGCGCTGCACCTGCGGTTCGCCCGCACCCGCGCAAGCGCCGTACAACCGGTTGAGCTCCTGGCCGTGCATTCCCACGATCACCGCCCAGGTGGTGTGCTCATGAGGCGGCGCCGAGGTGCCATCACGCACGCTTTGCACGTACAACGCCAACTGGTCGGTGTCGGTCTGGGCGATCCGGTACATGCGCGAACTGCGCCCCCCGGCATCAGGCGCGGGAAAGTCCTCACCGGTGAACAAGTCCCGACGCTCGGCGAGGCGCAGCAGCCGCGCCTTGATGCGCTCCAGGTCGCCACGGCTCAAACCGCCACCGCTCACACCACCACGGCTCACACCGTCACCGTCGCCGTCCCCGGCGCGGCTCTCAGCGGCGATGCGCGCCACGTCGTCCATGGCAGCCGCAACCAACTCGGCGCGCTCCCGCGCCCGGCGGTCGGCAGCGGTGGATGCGTCAGTGAGAGTCATACCGCGCATGGTACGACCCCACCGGCGCCGGGGCAGAAGCCATGTTCGTGCCCCGGCGCCGAATGGCAAGGGTTACTGCTCGGCGGCTGGGCCCACTGTGACGGTGAAGGTGGTGGACACCGCGGCGGCCCGTCCGTCCGAAGCGAACAGCAGCACCATCACGGAACCTTCCCCGATGGCACTCAGCGTGACCGTTCCGGTGCTGTTGTCGATCTCAGCGGTCACCACGGACTCGTTGGAGCTCAACACCATGAACGCAAGCGGGTCGTTGTCGGCATCGGTGAACACCTCGCTGCCCGCGGCGGTGATGGCGATGGCGTGATCCTCGCCCACGGTGAGGTCCACGTTGACCGGCGGGTTGGCGACTGTCGGGGCCTGGTTGTCGTCGGCAGTCACGGTGACGGTGAACGTTTCGGTGGCCGAGTTGCCGTAGGTGTCGGCCGCTGTCACCGAGATCTCAGCCGTGCCGGCGGCCACGCCGGTCACACCCAGCGCCACAATCGTGTTCGAAAAACCAACAGTTGCCACAGCCTCGTCGCTCGACGAGGCGCTGTACTGCAACACCACCCCGTCGCCGTGATCGAACACCGACGCGCCCGAAAGCTCAAGAAACACCTCTGTGGTGGCGCCAATGCCGGCGTTGCGGTCCGCCAGCTCGTTGGCCACCAGAATCGGATCGCTCACGGTCACGCCGAAGCTGTGGGTGACCTGTCCGTCCGCACCGTCGTCGGCGGTGACGGCAACGCTGGTGGAACCGGGCGCAACCCCGCTCAACGTCAACACCGAACCCACCAGCGCCACGGTTGCCACAGCGGTGTCGCCCGAGGAAATCGTGTAGGTGAGAGTGTCCGAGTCGGCATCGAAGAACAAGGCGCTTCCCGCGGCCTCAAGGTCGAACACCACGTCAACCCCGGTGTTGATCGACTGATCCCCGATGGGGTTCGCCAACGTGGGCGCCGTGCCCAGGCGCACCGCGCCGGAACTCGCTGACGCGTAGGCCACCTTGTTCACCGAACGCACCTCGATGGTGTGGGTCGCACCGTTTGCGAGCCCGGTGGCCACAAAGGCGGTGGTGTTGGCGTTGCTCGCCGCGATGGTCTGCCACGCACCGAAATCGCCGGCGTCGGTTTTGACGCGGTACTCGTAACGCACGATGCTCGAATCGTCCGGATCGTTCCACGCCAACGACACTTGACCGTCACCCGCGGTGGCCGTCAACCCGGTGAGGGCTTTCGGCGGGGCGCCCACCGAATACGGGGTGGTGGTGAACACGATCTTGCCGCCTCGGAAGCTGCCTGCCGCGGTGTAGGTGTACTCGACGTGGAAGTCCGAGTCGCCCGCCACGTCTCTCACCCGGCCCGCCAAAACGAGCGGGCCGTACGCGGGCCCCAGAACAAGGTGGTATGCAGCCCCCGAACGGGAGTTGTCGTCCCGGGCGATCACGCACCCGTGTCCGCTGATCGCGGTCGGGTTGGTGCTGTTCCCTTGGGTCACCGACCTCACAATGTTCTGGGTGACGGTGACGCCCGCCGGAAGCCTGTACCTCTGGCATTCCGACCACTCGGTGCCGGCTCGGCCCCAGACCCTGATTTCGCCGATCCAGGGGGCAAGTTTCATCATGTTGTATCCGGAACGTGCGAGGCTGGTCCTGATGAGCCCCCTCGTGGAGAGCCTGCCGGTGAACTCGATTGTGGTGTTGGTGCCGTCGTCGCTGAAGTAAACCAACAGCGCGTCTCCGATGTTGGGACGCGGCGTCACCGTCGGCTCGTTCGGGTAGCTGATGAGGCCTCGCGTGGTGACCGCTCTCAACCCGAACGTGTACTGCTCGCCGTTGGTGAGACCGGTGATCACATGGAACGTGCTGGACGGCCCACTGTTGGGAACATCAGTCCACGGGCCGAACGCGGCGTCGCCTGTCTTCATGCGGTACTGGAAGCCGGTCACGCTGGAGTGCCCCGGCGCGGGCCAGGTCAGTGTTGCCAGGTCGTCGCCCTGGATCACGCCCGGCAAGTCGCCGACAGCGGCGCCGGACACGGCCACCGTGAACGAGTAGGAATTGGCGGTGCCGTCGGTGTTGGTGGCGGTGAGGGTGACCGTGGCGGTGCCCGCGGCCAGGGCGTCAACTTGGAGCGCCGTGCCGGTCAGGGTGACCGTCGCGACCGCAGCGTCAGAGCCGGCAGCCGTGTAGGTGAGCGCAAGGCCGCCCGGGTCGCTGAACACCGGCATCGCGCCGTTCAACGAGAGGCTCATGCCCACACCTGCCGGCAGGGTCGGGCTGCTCACGGGATTCACCACCAGCGGCACACCCGCGGCGTTCACCCTCACATCGAAATCGGTGCTTGCGGTCGCGCCGTGCGGGTCGGTGGCAACCACCGTCACCGTGGTGGAACCCACCGTGGCCGCGCTGATCGTGACCGTTGATCCCTGCACCGAAGCCGTGGCCACCGCGCTGTCCGAAGCCGTGGCCTGGTAGGTCAACGAGTCCCCGTCGGGATCGGAGAACACCGCCTCCGCCGACACCGATTTGGAGCCTCCCACGGTGATGTCAACAAAGGCCATGGTGTTGTCCACCACCGGTGCGCGGCTCACCGTGATCGACGCCGGCGCTGATGCCACACCCGCAGCGGTGTGAATCGGGCTGTTGTCGGACGACACGGCACGCACCTCGAAGCTGTAGGTGACCGAAGTGTTCAACCCGGTGACGGTGTGGCTGCGGGTGGCGCCGTCGCTGCCGGGAATGTCGGCCCAGGCGCCGCCGTCGGTGCGCAGCTGCCATTTCGTGGCGGCGTCCCACGCCGGTGAGGTCCACTCAAGTTGCGCCTCGAGATGACCGGACTTACCGGTGAGCACCGCCGCGGTGCTGGGCATCGCCGCAGCGAGACCCGACCATGTGCTGCCCGCGGCGTTCACGGCGCTCACCTCGAAGAAGTAATGCGAGCCGTTGGCAAGGGTTGCGGTGCAGTTGCCTTCCACTTCGCCCAACCCGGGCGGGCCGGTAACGGTGTAGCTGCGCATGGCGCCGTCGGTGTTGCCTTCGCTGTCGACAACGTCGAACCAGTCGCACCATTCGCCACCGGCGAGGCCGTAACGGGCCTGCCACTTGATCACCAGGTCGTCCTCGCTGGCGGGTGCGAAGCTCAGGTGCGCCACACCGTCACCGGGTTCCACGCTCAAGCTCGGCGTGCCCGGCAGGTCGGGAAGCACCGCGGCAACCGAGAACGCCGTTGAAGCCGACAAGCCACCCGGGTCGGTGGCGGTGACCGTGACGGTGGTGGAACCCACCGCAAGCGGTGTCACGGTGATCACCGCGCCCGAAACCGAAGCCTCGGTGATCGTGTCGTCGGCCACCGCAACCGAGTACGTGAGCGCATTGCCGTCGGGATCCACGAAAGCCTCAGCCGCCGCGGCCTCCAAGTCCACATCGCCGGAGCGGCCCACGGTGACAGTCAAATCAGCGGGAACCTCCGACACGAACGGCGCCCGGTTGGGTCGCTGATCGCCGAACTCCTGCCAGGTGGCGGTGCCGTCGCCGTTGAAGTCCACCGACAACGCCGGGTACTCATAGGGCGTGCCGTAATCCCAGATGGCGGCGTCCCAGTCCTCGTAGATGCCCGCGTAAGCGGGGGCGGCCACGATCGCGTTGGTGTCCTGCTGGAGCTCAACGGTGGTGAAAGGCGTGCCGTGGCCCAGCCAGGAAAAGTCCCTGCCGCTGGTCTGCATGTCCCAGTAGCCGTTCACGATGCTGCCGTAGTAGCTGATGTCTCCCTGCCAGATGAAGTTGCCACCATTGCGGGTGCCGCTGATCGCGCCCACCGCGAAGCTGTTGATGATCTTGCGACGCTTCTCGCGTGACGACCCGGGGCGCAAGTCGTTCTGCATTCCCACAAAGTTCGCCACCTGGCCGAAGTCGCCGCCGCCACCCCAGCGCACGCTTCCGGTGGCGTAACTGTCGCTGATCACACCCGACAAGTTGTCGCCGGTGGAGAAGTCGTTGCTGGCAACCAGACCACCGCCGGTGGCCCTCTCGCGGCGGGAGTAGATGTCCACCGACGCGTAGGTGCGGGAGATGTTGCCCAGGTTCACCGCCACCAGGCCACCAGCCTGGTCGCGGTCGCCGCGGGCCGAGACGCTTCCAGTGGCGTACGCCGCGGTGATCGTGCCCTCGCTGCGCGCCGCCAGTGATCCGGCCACGTCCGAGCCGCGCCCGCTGGGGCTTCCCACCACGATGTCCACCCCGGTGAGGCCCACGTTGCGCACCGTTGCGCCCTGGCCGAGGTGGGCGAACAGCCCGTAGCTGCCGCCGGACGCTCCCGAGCCGCTGTCGCTGCGATCGTCGCGCACGTACAGGTTGGCGATGGTGTGACCGTTGCCGTCGAAGGTCGCTTCGAACGGCCCGCTGATCGCGCTCCAGCCCTTCCCGGAGTTCCAGAACGCGCCATTGTGGTCATCGGCGTCCACGTCGCCGTCGTTGTCGGAGTCGAAGTCCAGATCGGCCACAAGTTCGTACCCCGAGCACTGGTGCTGCGCGCACACCACTCCGCCCGCGGCGCCCCCAAACGCGGCCGCGTAAGCGGTGGCGCGATCGGCTTCGGGGATGCCGTCACCGTCTGGGTCGCCGCCGATCGCCGCGAGCTGGGCCAGGTTGGCCACGCCGATCAGGCCGTCGCGGTCGGTGTCGTAGTCCACGCCCACGCTCACCTCGAACGTGGTGGACACCCACAAACCCGAAGAGTCGAGCGCGCCCACCGTGATCGAGGTCGTGCCTGGTGTGACCGCTTCGATTTGCAGGGTCGTTCCGCTCACCGACGCCGCCACCACCATCGAATCGTTCGACGAGGCGCTGTAGGTGAGCGAATGCCCGTCCGCGTCGGAGAACACCTCGCCGCCCGGTGTTTCCAGGCCGATGTTCAAAGTGGAACCTGTGGCAGCGGCCCAAATGTCGTAGATCGGGCGCGCCACAACTGGCGCGGCGCCCGCCGCCACGGTCACCGAGAACGTCGTGGTGGTGGCCACGCCGTGCTTGTCGGTGGCGGTGAGGCTGATCGTGGCGTCGCCGGCTGTCACCCCGGTGAGGGACAGCGCCGGGGCGTCGGTGGAGTTGCCTGCAACTGCGACCGCAACCACAGCGGTGTCCGAGGAGGTGGCGCTGTAGGTGACAGCGGCGAGGTCGGCGTCGTCGAACACCTCAGCCCCGTCTGTGGCCAGCGGGATCGTCACCGCGGCGTCGAGCCCCACCGCGTGGGCGGGGATCGCTCGTGCCACAACCGGCGCGGCGGTGGGTGTGACCGTCACAGGCGCGGAGGCCCCGCCGTGGCCGACGTGGTTGTTGGGGCCACCCACCGCCGAGGCGCGAACCTCGAAGGCGTATTCGGTGTCGTTAGCCAGCCCGGCAACGGTGTGGCTGCGGGTGTCGGCGTTGCTGCCGGTGATGGTTGTCCAGTCGCCGCCGTTGTGGCGGTACTGCCAACTGGTGCCCTTCGAATAGTTGGGATGCGTCCAGGTGAGCTGCGTTTGGGCGTCGTCGGTGGTGGCGCTCAGAACCGGCAGATCGCCCACGAAGACCGCCCCTAGGGGCGCGGCTTCGGTTCCGTGATCGTTCACGGCCCGCAGCTCAACGAATTGCAACTCGTCATCGGCGAGCGTTGCGGGACAGTTGCCACCAACAGGGCCCAGCCCGGGCGGGCCGGTGATGGTGTAGCTGCGCACCACGCCGTTGATGTCGGCGTTGGCGTCGGGCACGTCGAACCAGCCGCACAAGCTGGCGCCGTTCGGGCCGTAACGCAGCTGCCACTTGGTGGCCGACCCTCCAGCGCCGGGCGTCCAATTCGTGACGATCTGCCCGTCGCCGCCGGTCACCCAAAGCGTGGGCTCCCCGGGCGCGGTGGCGGGCGCGCTGACGGTCACGGTGAAGCCGTGCGACACGCTCAGGCCGGTGGCGGTGGAGGCGGTGGCGGTGATCACCGTTGAACCCGCGGCCAGCCCTCCCACGGTGAGCGTGGATCCGTCCACCGAAGTGGTGGCCACGCTGGTGTCAGCGGCAGAAGGCGAATAGGTCACCGTCTGATCGGGATCACCGAGGTCGGCTATGCGAGCGAGCGGACCGTCCTCCACGGCCAAGTCCACGTCGGCCAGTTCGCCGATTGTGGTGGACGTGTCCGCCATGTCACGGTCGTCGTCCACTGTCACGAAGAACGTGTCGTAGGCCCACAAACCGTCGGAGTTCGTGACCCTCAGCGAGATCCTGGCAGTGCCCGTGGCTGCCGCCGACAGTCGAAGGATGGATCCGTCCACATACGCGGCCACCACACTCGAATCGCTCGAAGTGACGCTTTGAGACACGGTTGCGTCGCCCCCAAGGGGCAGCTCAACCACCGAACCGGTGCTGATCGCGGCGATGTCCGCCATGGGGTTCAACACCGGCACCGAGCCGGGCAGCACCGTCACCGAAACCGTGGTGCGGGCGAGGATCAAGGCGCTGTTCACGGCGTCCACGTCCACGGTGGCGGTGCCGGAGGCGAGTCCGGTGATGGTCAAAGTGGTGCCCGTAACCGAGGCGCTCACCGCCGAGTTGGCAGGCGCCACGGCCACATACGCGAGGGAGCGCCCGTCGGGATCGGTGAACACTGGCGCGCCGGGCGCCTCAAGGTCGATTGATATGGACTGGCCCACCCCGACCGACTGCGCGGCCAGGGCCGTGGCAACCACCGGCGCGGGTACGGGCACCACGGTGACGGTGTTGGACCCAGCCCCGTGGGCCAACTTGTTGCGGTTCGAGTGCCACCGCACGGCGCGCACCTCGAAGTCATGCGCAACGTTGTTGGCGAGATTGTTCACCTCGAAGCTGTTCGTGGAGTTGGCCTGCGCCGGAATGTCTGTCCAGTCGCCGCCGTTTTGGCGGTACTGCCAGTTGTGGAAGCCCGTGTAGGAAAGCGGCGTCCACTGAAGCGAGGCCGACCCGTCACCGGGTGACACCGTGAGAGTGGTCGCCTCGCCGGGCATGGCGGCCACGAACCTTGTGGTGCCGTAGCCGTGGTCGTTGCGGGCGTGCAACTCGAAGTAGTAGGGCTCGCCGCTTCGCAGGCTGGACGTGCAGTTGCCGCCCACGTCGCCCAGGCCGGGCTTGCCGGTGACGGTGTAGCTGCGGATCGTGCCGCCGATGTTGCCCTCGGAGTCGGGCAGCAGGAAGCCACCGCACCAGCGGTTGCCGCCGATGCCGTAACGCAGCTTCCAGTTGGTGACCACCTCGCCGGGATTGCCCGGCTCGAAATCGAGGCGCACATGCCCGTCGCCTGGGGTTATCTGCATCGTGGGCCGTGACGGGGCGTGGCCAGTTGCGGCAACCACGGTGACGGTGAACGTGTGAGAGGTGGAATTGCCAGAAGCGTCAGAAGCGGTGACGGTGACGTCGGCGTTGCCCGCTTGCACCGCGCTCACCAGAACGCTGGCGCCGTCCACCTGTGTGGCGGCCACCGCCGAGTCCGATGACGACGCCGTGAAGCTGAGCGCGCCGCCTTCGGGATCCGCGAAATGGGCGCCGTCGGGGTCGGTCATGTCCAGCACCGCGGTGGCGCCGATTTGGGCTTCCAGATCGTCGATGGTGGCGGTCACCACCGGTGCACGGTTGGGTCGCTGATCGCCGAACTCCTGCCAGGTGGCGGTGCCGTCACCGTTGAAGTCAACGCTGAGCGCCGGGTACTGGTTCGACGTGCCGAAATCCCACAGGGATCGGCTGTAGTTGGAGTAGACGCCGTCGTAGCCGGCTCTGGCCACGCCGGTGTTGGTGGCGGCTTGCATCTCGACGGTGGAGAGGCCTGTGCCGGCGACGCTGGTGGATTGACCGGAGGAGTTGGTGTCCCAGTAGGACGACTCGCTATTGACGTTGATGGTTTGGTGCCATCTGTTGAGGGCCAACAGTCCGCCGTTGGTTGCTGTTGCGGCTGAGGCGGACACGTCGGCAACCGAGAACGAGTTCACAATTTGGGCTCGGGAAGACCTGACGGGCCAGATGTTGCCGATGAGGCCGCCTCCGAACACGCCATCGGCGGGCCCGGTGATCGAACCGGCGGCGTAGCTGTTGTAGATCCTTGAAAGGTGAAGGAAGCCGACCAGTCCGCCAAGGTTGGAGTCCTCGCCGGTGCTGGTGGTGGTGATCTCCATGTTGGTGTAGCTGTCGCGAAGTTCGCCCGCGGGCCACTGCTCACCGACTATCCCACCAACAGAGTCGTTGTCGCCTGTGACGGTGATGCGACCCGTGACATAAACGCCCTGAATCAGTCCACGGTTGTTGCCGGCGAAAGCGCCCACCTGGTACTGACGACCCGGCGGCCACGACGAGTCGGGGGGAAGACCCGGATAGATCGAGTCGTTGTAGGGGCTGCCCGCGGTGATGTCGACGTTCACGAGGCCCAGATTGCGAATCACACCGCCACGTCCGAGCGTGCCGAACAGTCCGTGGCCATGGTTGGCCGGGTGCTGTGGAGACCGCACGGTGTGGTCGTCACGTTGCATGTACAGGTTGTAGATCGTGTGGCCGTTGCCTTCGAGGGTTCCCTTGAAGCCCTTCCAGCCCTGGTCGGCGGCGGCGATTCCGGTCCAGCCGTTGCCGTTGTTCCAGAAATGGCCGTCGTGGTCGTCGGCGTCCACGTCGTTGTCGTTGTCGGAGTCGAAATCGAGGTCGGCCACGAGTTCGTAGCCCTTGCACTGGTATTCGGGGCAGCCCATCCGCACAAGCGCGCCAGGAAAGACGGCGTAATAGTCCGAGGCGCGAGCGGTGTCGGGTCGTCCGTCGGCGTCTCGATCCCAGTCGATCGCCTCGAGCTGGTACAGGTTGGAGACCTCGATCAGCTTGTCGTCGTCGGAGTCGTAGTCCACGAACACCGTCACCGCGAACGCCGTTTGTGCGGTGTCGCCCGACGGGTCGGTTGCTGTGACTGTGACTGCTGTGGTTCCGTGGGTCGCACCGGTCACGGTGAGCACGGCGCCGGTCACCGAGGCGGTCGCCTTGGCCGGGTCACCAACCGAGGCCGAATAGGTGAGCGTGTCGGCGTCGGCGTCGCTGAACACCGGCGCGCCGGCCGCTTCAAGTTGCACGGTGTTGGCCACGCCCGAAATTGCGCGGGGCATGTCGGCGATGGGGTTCGCCACCACCGGAGCCTGGTTGGTGGTGGACGCCTCCGCCGGTTGCGGGGGAGTGGCGGCGGTCGGGGTTGTGGCGGCCACAAGAACCGCTGCGGCCAGCGCCCAGGCGGTGCATGCGCTCGCCACCCGAACGCGCATCGAGCTTCGACCGTTCGGTGAGCCCTTTCGCTTCGGGCTGCTGGTTCCGGTCGCGGTGGTGGGACTTGGTGTCACTTTGTCTCCTAAGGCATCCGAAAGGGCGCGCAATGCCACAGACCCGGCCTGCTGCCCTCTACATGACTACGCGGCGGGAGACTAACACGTATATACCTCGTAATAGGAACAACTTTTTGACAGCACCAAAGCCGGAGCTACGGGCTGCGCCAGGGCCCACGTCAGGAAGGCCCTGATCCGGTTGCCCGCCGGGGATCGGCTGTCGGCCTGGCCTTGGTGATGGTTGGGGGCGGCTCGGTGGGTCACACCTGGCATTGCGGCCCTCGCTGGGGGTAACTTGAGGCGAGGTTGCTGTGAGATTGATAGTCGGCATATCGGGCGCCAGCGGCGTCATCTACGGGATCCGCACCCTGGAGATCCTGGCGACGGTCGCCGACGTTGAAACGCACCTTGTGGTGACCCCATCGGGGCGGCTCACCATCAGCCTCGAAACGGACTGGTCGCTTGAGGGGGTCGAGGGCCTCGCCGACCATGTTCACAGCTCCCGCAACGTGGCCGCGCCGATCTCAAGCGGGTCGTTTCCGGTGGACGCCATGGTGGTGGCGCCGTGCTCGATGAAGACCCTCTCCGCGGTGGTGAACTCCTACTCGGACAACTTGTTGACACGAGCCGCGGATGTCACCCTCAAAGAGCGCCGTCCGTTGGTGCTGATGCCCCGCGAGAGCCCCTTGCATGCCGGTCACACCCGGTTGTTGCACCAGGCCGCGCAGATGGGTGTTCACGTGGCGCCGCCGATGCCCGCGTTCTACAACCGTCCCCAAAGCGTGGACGACATGATCAACCACTCAGTGGGCCGGGTGCTCGACCTGCTCGGCATCGACACCGGAATGGTCAACCGCTGGGCAGGCCCACGGCCGGGCACTGTTTGCTGAGACCCAAGCAGCTGAGACCCAACCAAGAGAAAGAGACCGTTATGGGGAAATACGACTACGACCGTGAACTGGCGGAGATGATCGACCTTCTGCCCTTCAGTGTGAGCCGGCTCGACACGCTGGAAGCGGTGCGCGAGGCCCGCGTGGAGATCAGCAAGGCGATGCCGAAAAGGGACGACCTGCCCGACGTTGCCAAACAGGACCGCCTGGTGGCCGGGCTCGCCGGCAATCCCGACGTTGGGGTGCGGGTGTACACGCCGGTGGCGGCGCCGGCCGCCGGTGATCTGCGTGGCGCGTTGTTGTACATCCACGGCGGGGGCTTTTTGATGGGTGCGGTCGACTCCTCCGACTACGGCTGTCAGGTGTACTGCTCGACGCTTGACGCGGTGATCGTGAGCGTGGAGTACCGCCTCGCTCCCGAGAATCCCTTCCCGGCGGGCCTCAACGACTGTTACGCGGCTCTGCAGTGGCTGGCGGATCACGCCCGCGAACTGGGTGTGGATCCGGATCGCATCGCGGTGGGCGGCGCCTCCGCGGGTGGGGGCCTGGCCGCGGCAACGGCGCTGATGGCCCGAGATCGGGGCGGCCCGGCGTTGTGCTTCCAGTTGTTGCAGATCCCCGAACTCGACGACCGCCTGATCACCGACTCGATGCAGCGCTTCACCGACACGCCCCTTTGGAACCAACCCAACGCCGTGTGGAGTTGGAAGCACTACCTGGGCGACCTGCACGGCCGTGAAGACGTGCCCTACCTGGCCGCGCCGTCTCGTTGCGAAGACCTCACCGGGTTGCCGGCGGCCTATGTGAGCACCATGGAATACGACCCGCTGCGCGACGAGGGGATCCTGTACGCGCTGGCGTTGCTTCGTGACGGGGTGAAGGTGGAGCTGCATTCGTTCCCCGGCACGTTCCACGGGTCGGCCCTGATCCCACACGCCGAGATCTCACGCCGAGAAGCCGCCGAAACCATCACCGCGCTGCGCAACGCCCTCGCCGCTTAGCCTCACCGCAGGCGAGTACAGCCGAGCGGGGATCGCCGTAGACGGCGTGGCCGCAGTCGGAGTCGTCCAACTCGGCATCAGCGGAGGCGTGCATGCACCAGTCCGAACACCAAACGTCTGAGGAACCGGCGGCGCCGGGGGACATCGAAGCCTTGGATCCTGGCGGGGCCGAGGAGGCTCGTCGGCGGTGGCGTCAGGCTTACGACGCGTCGCAACTCGACCACCGGCGTTTCGAGACGATGTCGGGTGTGGGTGTGGAACCGGTGTACGGCGGCGAGCCGTTTCCGGGTCAGTTTCCCTACACCAGGGGAATCTTCCCGGCCATGTACCGCTCGCGTCTTTGGACGATGCGAATGTTCGCCGGTTTCGGCACCGCCGAGGACACCAACGCCCGTTTCAAGGAACTGTTGCGCAACGGCGGAACCGGCCTGTCCACCGCGTTTGACATGCCCACCCTGATGGGTTGGGACTCCGACAGCGACTGGGCCGCCGGGGAGGTGGGACGCGCCGGCGTGGCGATCGACACGCTCGCCGACGCCGATGACCTTTTCGACGGGATCGACCTGTCTTCGGTGTCAACTTCGATGACGATCAACGGGCCCGCGGTGGTGGCACTGGCCTGGTACGTGGCACTGGCCGACAACAGGGGCGTGAGGCGCGACGCGCTGCGTGGCACCATCCAAAACGACATCCTCAAGGAGTACCAAGCCCAAAAGGAGTACGTATTCCCGCCTCGGCCATCGATGCGGATCGTCACCGACATGATGCGCTTCACCGCCGCGGAGATGCCCCGCTGGCATCCGGTGTCGATCTCGGGGTATCACATCCGCGAGGCCGGTTCAACCGCGGCCCAGGAACTCGCGTTCACACTCGCCAACGGTTTCGCGTACGTGGAGGCCGCAACGGCCGCGGGCCTGCAAGTGGACGACTTCGCGCCGCGGTTGAGCTTCTTTTTCAACAGTCACATGGACTTCTTCGAGGAGATCGGCAAGTTCCGGGCCGCCCGACGGATCTGGGCGAACTGGATGCGTGACCGTTACGGCGCCCGTGACGAGCGCAGTCTGAAACTTCGTTTCCACACCCAAACCGCGGGTGTGTCGCTCACCGCTCAGCAACCCGAGATCAACATCGCCCGGGTGGCGTTGCAGGCGCTGGCGGGTGCGCTCGGGGGAACGCAGTCGTTGCACACCGACTCTTATGACGAGGCGTTGGCGTTGCCCACCGAGGACGCAGCCCGAATCGCTTTGCGAACCCAGCAGATCATCGCCCATGAGACCGGCGTGGCGAACGTGGCCGACCCGCTCGGCGGCTCCGCTTACGTGGAATGGATGACCGACGAAATGGAACGCCAGGCCAACGCTGTGTTCGATCAGCTGTTGGAACTGGGCGACGGGTCGATCTTGGAGGGGTGCTACGCGGGCATAGACAACGGCTGGTTCGTGGGCGAGATCGCCGACTCGGCTTACCGTTTCGAGCGGGCCGTGAACAGCGGTGAGCGCATCGTGGTGGGGGTTAACGACTTCATCGAGGGCGATGACCCCGAGTCCCGCAACTTGTTGCGCATCGGTCAGGAAACCGAGGACTACCAACTCAAGCGCCTAGCCCACATCAAGGGTGAGCGCAACGACGAAAGCGTGGGCGCCTCCCTTGGGCGCCTGCGGGCCGATGCCGCCACCGCGAACGTGAACGTGATGCCCGCAGTGATCGACTGCGTGAAGGCCTACGCCACAGAGGGCGAGATCATCTCCGCGCTGGCCGACGTGTACGGCCGCTACACAGAACCCGCCTCATGGTGAGCTTGCCGGGTGCCGGCCCGGTGGAGTTGTTCTCCGCCTGGGCTGACTGCTCGACGCGTGCCTGGGTTTCGCCGCAGCTGGTTGGGCGACGGGGGCTTCGGGCATGACCGGATCGGGGGTGGAGCGAATCCGGGTGGTGTTGGCCAAGTTGGGCCTCGACGGTCACGACCGGGGGCTCAAGGTGGTGGCCCGGATTTTGCGGGACGCCGGCATGGAGGTGGTGTACCTGGGGTTGCGTCAAACCACCGACATGATCGTGCGGGCCGCCGAAGAGGAGGACGCCGACGCGATCGGTCTGTCCATGCACAACGCCGGTCATCTCACCCTTGCGCCACGCATGGTGAAGGCAGTGGCCGATGCCGGGCTGGGCGTGCCGGTGATAATCGGCGGGATCGTTCCCGACGACGACGCCGAGGAACTGCTGCGCCGTGGTGTTGCCGCAGTGCTGGGCCCGGGCGCCTCTGCTGCTGAAGTGGTGGCCGCGGTTCAGGGCGCCGTGAAGGGCGCGGTTCGTCCCAGTTGAGCGCGTCTAGGCTTGCGGGTTCGCTGCCCGGCTTGGTGGAGCAGGCTCGGGCGGGTGATCGACGCTGCGTGGCGCGGCTGCTCACCCTCACCGAACGTGGCGGCGAGGCCGCTGACCGGATCGCGGACTTGACCCACCCTCACCAGGCGGGCGCGCACGTGATCGGCGTGACAGGGGCGCCCGGGTCGGGCAAGTCGACGCTGGTTGGCCGGGTGCTCACCGAACTGGTCGGGCGGGGGCGACGACCGGCGGTGTTGGCGGTGGATCCGTCTTCGCCTCTGTCGGGGGGCGCGATTCTGGGCGACCGGATCCGCATGGACGCGGAGGCGGTAGGGGAGGTGTTCATCCGCTCGCTGGCCACGCGGGGTCATCAGGGTGGTTTGGCGTTGGCGGTGCCGGGTGCGATCAGGGTGTTCGACGCCTGTGGGTTTGACCCGATCATCGTTGAAACCGTGGGCGTGGGCCAGGTTGAGGTGGACGTGGCCAACAGCGCCGACACCACCGTTGTGGTGGTCGCCCCCGGAATGGGTGACGGAGTGCAGGCCAACAAAGCCGGCCTGCTGGAAGTGGCCGACGTGTTCGTGGTGAACAAAGCCGACCGCCCCGGCGCAGATGTGACCCGCCGAGATCTCGAACAAATGCTCCACCTAAGCCAACTAACCGGCCACACCCGCACCCCCACCGCCCCGTCGGAGTCCACGATCCCCGAACCAGCTCCGCCCCAACCAGTCATCGTGATGACAGTCGCCACCAACGGCACCGGAACCACCGACCTCATCGCAGCCGTCGATCAACACCTGCTACTGCTGGAGCAAGGAGGCCTCCGCGCCACCAGGGCAAAGGCCAGGATCCGCCAAGAAGTCCTGATGCGAGTCTCCCGCCAAATGACAAACGCCCTGGAACACCACGCCAACAAACAAGGCCAAGAGATCCTCCAAAGCGCCCAAAAAGGCAAAATCTCAGCCGCCCAAGCCGCCAAATCACTAACCACCAGCCTCCTGTCCTCCGACCACCATCGACCAACCTGCTGATCACGTAGGCCAGCCGGAGGCAGGTCCAGCGGCACGGCATCGTGCGTGCGGGCGGTCGTGCCGGACCTCTGGGCCAAGCGTCACGGCCAGTCCAGCATCGCTGGGCCTAAGTGGCAATGAGCTGGCATGACGCCGAACCGGCCGTGGCCCCAATACCGAAATCACGCCGACGAGGCTCTTCAGGAAAACCCACCAGTGGAGAAACTGACAAAAGTGCAGGCTAAGGTCAGTGAGCCAAATTGCCGGTAGATCCGGAAGTCCCCATCCGGCCCCGTTTGCTGATTCGCCCACTCATCACTACTCGGCCCTGTAAGCGAAAACACTGCGCTACGCCACACGCCCCCGTAAGCGGCAGAACGCACACTGCACGCGTGGCACCAGTTTGTCGTGTGAATGCGTTTAGACCTACGGTGGCGTTTCGACGACTGGCTTTGGGAACCAGTCCGACATGAATTGTGCTGGAACTCGCCAGTTCGAGAAATTCGCCAGCAAACTTTTTGACAGCTGCAAGGCAACAGTGCTCAATCGCGAGTTTTCTCTGCGGACTGCTTCAGCACCAGAACGCAAAATGCCGCCAAAGTCAGGTGTTTCGTGAAGTAGGCGTTCTCAGTCTTTAAATCCAATGAGCACACTTACAAGGAAATGTCTCATCCAAGTCTAACGTTCCAATTGCCTGATCACGCATAACGCAAGAATCCCCAACTCATGAGCGGTCCATCCACAGTGTCCCCTATTGCCAGCAAGGACTTCCATTCTTTTTTGGAGGTTCCTGATGATCCGCTCTATGAGTTCAACTGTCAGTTTGTGCCGAGAAAGCACCGTTGCTGTTCAACCGCCATCACACAGTTGTTCAGTGCATGGCCAGCGCTCCCTGGCGCTCGTGCCGCCTCGCATCACCACCGGCGTCTGCTGGCTGCGCTATGGTAGGTGGGTGTGCGCCACTGCACATCACCTGACGTCCGAAGGAGGACACCAAAATGACCGACCAGTACCACCACAACCACATCCAGTTCATTCTTGAGCAAGACGCCTCATTGGAGTGGACAGGTAAGCGCTTGCCGCATTACCCATACCATCCAAGGAGAGTAGGTCCGTTCAAGGCGGTTCACAAGGCTCGGTCACACCTCAAGAACATCGCAAAATCAGAAGAGCGGCCAGTGTCGGCCAAATGCTTGTCGCACGAGGACGGTTCATTCCAATTCACTGTATATCCGCCGCAGACAGGCTGTATACTTGGTGCTCCCATTAGGGCGTGGAGCTTGTGGCCTCACGTTGTTGCTTTGGCGATCGCGTTTGTCATCGGTGTACCTCTTGCTGCGGACATCCGCTCCTTCCTCACCGATTATGAGATGACATGGAGTGCACTTCTCGTCGCCGTTCTGTGGGGAATGCGCTCGGGACAACACCGTCGACGTATGGCCCGTGAGGATCTACTCTACTTTGCTGCTCTGAGCTGGACTGGAGTGTTGGCGTTAATGGTAATAGCGAGCCATGCATTAAAACTGGTTCCGCAGTGGGAGTCAGACCTTCATCAAGACACCCTGTTCCTGTTTTACTTTTTCCCATGTGTGGGGGTGGCGAGTATTGTTTGTCGCATTTGGTACGAAGTATGGCATCAATATGGTTACCGACGGTTCGGACGTTGAGCGGGATGTGGATTAGTTGAGGGGTGCACTGGCGCGAAGCGTGGACTCCTAGATTCGGGGGATATGAAATCCGAGTTTTGGAGTCCACGTTGAGATTGAGCCCAGCCGTGTGGCTGAAATGTTGGTCAGATTGGCGAATGTTGACGCTTTGGGAGCGGATGATTCGCAGGAGGGGCTGCTGGTGGTGACGGTGGTGCCTCGTGAGCAGCGCCCACACGAGGAGGGTCGTGGCACAGCGGCGCGTGTGAAGGGGTATGACGTTGCGGACTTGTGGTCGTTTGGGGGTTGTGTGCTCTTTCGGGTGCGGCGCGCTCGTTGGTGCTGCCCACAGCGGAGCTGCGGGGTTTGCTCCGGGACCATTGAGCATTCCGATGTCTCACCGGCGCGGCCCGGGCTGATCACAAGAGCCGGTAGGTGGGTCACTGAGGGGTTGGTAGCCGCAGCCGGTCGTCGAGCGACGCGGCTGATGAGGTGGAACTGATTCGCACACGGTGAACAACGCTGAGGTCGGGTATGGTGACTCACTGATCGAACCCGACACCGACCGGATCAGCGCTACGGAAGGAGTGTCGCTAGATGAGACGCTGCTGGGACGTGGAGGCGACCGAAAGCACGAGCGTTGGCCAATCCAGATCGTGGAAGCTCGCACCGCTAGTTGTTTGACATTATCCCAGGTCAGGCGCCCGTCCCCACCAGGTGGCTCACTGAACAGCCCCAAGGGTGGCTTGGCGGCACCCGCGGCGTGGTGTTGGATATGTCCGGGCCCCACGAGGCGACCCATGACACTGCGGTGCCCGACGCGTCGCAGGTGATCGAGCCGTTCCATGTCGTCACCAACGCCACTCTAAGGTTGACCCGTGACGCCGTCGGATCCAGAACGAAACGTGGGCCTCGAGACCGCAAAGATGCCCAGTTGTCTTGCTGCCGCGATCTTCTGCCCAAAGCCTCCGAGCGTCTCGATTCTGCTTGGTGACACCCGGCTCATGGGGTTGTTGCGCGCTCGTGATCCCGACGGTGAAGTCGCCTGCAGCTGGCACGGCACACATGCCACCAGGTTCTTCTACGGCATCCCCGACGCGGTGATGGTCGATCGCTGCATGGGTGAACTCTCAGCTGATCTCCGGTACCACGAGATCCCCGAAGGTCACTTCGCTGGGCCACCCCCTGCGGCGCTGGCACGCCGAGAGCCGCAACTGGGCACCACGCCAAAGTATCCGACGGTCCAGCCGAAGCCTTCGACAACCTCATCAAACGCATCAAGCGTCGCGCGTTCGGATTCCGCAACTTCCGCAATCACCCAATCCGCTTGCTGCTCTACGTTAACAAAGGAAGCGAAGACATCATGCAAATCGCCCAAAAGGGCCGATTCTCAGTCTCCCAAGCCGCCAAGGCACTAACCTTAACCCTCCTGAACGCCAACCAACCCATCTGCCGTGACCAGAGTTCTTGAGTTTGGCGTAATTTGCGGACTGCGGCCCTTCGGAACTGTCCCGGGCATTGGGGACGGCTATCTCTCCATTGGAGAAGAGTTTGGGGCTCTGGAGGGGGTGGTGGAAATACCTTCAAGTGGTTTCGACAGCGTCACAAGTGAAGAGTCGGCCACAGAGCCGAGAAGGAGGACGACAGGCTGGTCGTGGGCTGTGAAGTCTGGGCCTGTTGGACTTGGCAAACTGATACCCAAGATTCTCAGGCGTAGTCGATCTAGCGAGTTGGCCTTGGTGGTGCACGAGTTTGCCAGGCTGGAGGATGGGCGGCGTCTTCTGA
This sequence comes from Candidatus Aldehydirespiratoraceae bacterium, assembly GCA_965221635.1. Lineage (GTDB taxonomy): Bacteria > Actinomycetota > Acidimicrobiia > Acidimicrobiales > Aldehydirespiratoraceae > JAAXHB01. The sequence goes on along the minus strand of OZ244902.1, from coordinate 3,477,024 downwards.
TCCGCAACGATCGGGGAACCGGTTTGGACTTCTCTTACGCTGCTAACCCGCATTGGCCCGGCAGGTCACCGGAAGCGTTGACCGAGCTTGTCGAATCCGTCGTGATGCCGATGGACAAGGAAGACTACGCAGCCAGGTACTACTCACCTGAATGGATTGTGCCTCGCATCAAGCGTTTGTACGACGTTGACATAGATCCACAGTCGGTGCTGGATGCTGTCCCACCACCTTTGCGTGTGGAGTTCGGCGAGGAGTTCTTTGGCCCCGGTTGGCCTCGGATGCCGCCCGTGCAGTAGCGGCGCTAGTCATGGGACTGGGCCCGAGTCGCGGGTGCAGAACCTGGAAAGGGAGTTAGGGATTGGGGCGGCGGTCGAAGGGGACGAATTGGGCGCCTCCGTAGGTTTGCTCGGTGGGGAGGATCTCCATTAGGGACACGTTCACCCGCCAGGGTGCTGACGTGACGTAGACGATGGCGTCGGCGATGTCCGAGGCGAGCAGGTCTACCGATGGGGTGTCCTTCACTTGCTTGAGGCGGGCCTTGTCGTCTATGGCCACGTCGTAGAACTCCGTGACCACCCGGCCCGGGCAGATCTCGGTGACGCGCACGCCGGTGCCTTGCAGTTCGTTGCGCAGGTCGCGGCTGAGCATGTGGATGGCGCCCTTGGTGGCGCCGTAGAGCGCCGCGGGGAACGGGTACAGCGCCAGCACGGAGCTCATGTTGATGATGTGGCCACGGCCCCGGTCGATCATCCCCGGAAGGAACGCCCGGATCACGTGAATGGCCCCGGCCACGTTGGTGTCCACGGTCATGTCGATGTCTTCTGCGGTGCCCGACCAGATCGACCCGAGCACCCTGCCGAGCCCGGCGTTGTTCACCAGGATGTCGATCTCGATCTCGGCGCCGAGGGCCGCCACCGCGTCACGGTCACGCACGTCGAGGGCGTGGGGGACGCATCCCGTTTCGGCGGCCAGGGCCTCCAGCCGCTCGATACGCCGAGCCGCGGCGTGAACCTGCACGCCCTGTGCCCGCAGCGCCCGCACGGTCGCCTCGCCGATTCCACTCGAAGCACCAGTGACAAGCGCACTGTGATCAGCTGAAAGAGTCATGTGTCCTCCGTGTTGTCGGTTCTCGTCTGGCCGGTGGTCAGTCTTCGGTTTGGAAGGGGCGGAGCTCCACCTCACTCATGCAGGCTGCGGCTGCTTTGGCGGCCCAGTCCTTCGCAGTGGCGTGGTCGGCGACGTCGATCACCCAGAAGCCGCCGAGTTGCACTTTGGTGTCGAGCATGGGGCCATCGTGGTGGGAGTCGCCCTCTGCGTCGGAATGCACCACCACCGCTTCTGCGGGCGGCTGCAATCCGCCGGCGAACACCAGGGCGTCGGCTGCTTGTAGCGCGGAGTTGAAAGCGTCCACCTGGGCGAACGCTTGTTGCATGTCCTCGGGTTCGGGCATGGGCTCGTCGAAGTCGTGCCACACAGAAATCAAAAACTCGGCCACGTGAACCTCCTGTCGGGTCTTGAGGCGCGGGATGCCCCTTTGCGCAAGGCCGCCCACATTGCCACACGTTGCGCTTGGTGACGGGGGGTGGCATCCGATTTGCGGGGTTGAGGGTAGGTTCGACTGGTGCAGTTGCGATCATCGGCGCCCAAAGCGGGGGGTTCCCGTCTCGGGCCGCGCTCTGGGCGGGGGCGTGGGGCGGTTTATGGGCCTCGCGGGGTGCTGCTGTGAGCGTCGATCAGGTTTCGAACGTTCTGGCGGTGCTTGCGCTGCTGGCCGCTGTTGGCGGTGTGGTAGCGCCGTTTGCGGCCATGCGAGGACGACTGGCGAGACGTCAGTGCGTGCCTTTGGCGTTGGCCGTGGCGGTCGTGTCCACCGCGGGGAGCCTCTACTACTCCGAGATAGCGGATTACGTGCCTTGTGAGCTGTGCTGGTATCAGCGAATGGCCATGTACCCGATCGTTCTGGTGCTGCTGATCGGGCTCTTGCGCCGGGACACCAGGGCTGCTGTGTACGCACTGCCGATGGCCGTTCTGGGCCTGGTGGTGGCCCTCTACCACTACCGGCTGCAGCAGGTGGGATCCGAAGGGCTGTTTTGTGATGCGTCGGGGTCGTGTGCGTATCGCTGGGTGGACTCGTTCGGGTTCGTGTCGATCCCGCTCATGGCGGCGTGCGGATTCCTGGCGGTGGCCGGCTTGTTGTGGTCGGCGCTCATGAGGCGCCGTTAGCCATGTCGTTGATGCGGCGGCGGTTGCAGGGAAGCCTGGCCGTGGCGGGCGCGCCGCTCGCGGTCGCACCGGAATCTTCCTGGAGGAAGTGTTGATGACTAGATGGACTTGTGTCGCTGCCGGCGTTGCGCTGGCCCTGTCTGTGATGGCGGCTGGCTGCGGCTCGGATTCGTCCGAGTCCTCCTCCGCCACCGATGCGCCCGACCGGGCCGAAGTTGAACAGTCTCAGTCCACCAGCACTACGGGTGGCGCCGGCGAGGCGGTCGGGCCGGTGCTCGACCCGGCCAACCTCGATGAGGCGAGCGTCGTGGAGCCGGTGGGAGAACCCGGCGCCCAGACAGGCCCGGTGCAGGTGGACGGATCGACACTTCCGGATTTCGGGCGCAGTTCGGTGGATCTCGCGGTGGGGGCGCCCGCTCCGCGCATTGACGCCAGCGACTTCGACGCCAGGCCGGTGTCGATCGTGCCTGGAGACGGCTTGGCCAAGCTCGTGGTGTTCTTTGCCCACTGGTGCCCGCACTGCCAGGACGAACTTCCCAAGCTCACCGAGTGGATCAACACGGGCGAGCTCTCAACCGACGGGGTGGACATCATCGCGGTGTCCACCGCAGTGGACTCGGGCGCACCCAATCATCCGCCGTCGGACTGGTTCCGGGATGAGGGCTGGCCGCTCTCGGTGGTGCGCGACTCGGACTCGCGCCAAATCGCCGAGGCGTACGGGTTGCCGGGATTTCCGTACACGGTGGTCGTGGGCGCCGATGGCACCGTGGTTGAGCGCCGCGCCGGTGGTCAACCGCTGGACGCCTGGAGAGAAATGGCCGCCAACGCGAAGGGCGGCTGATCCGGTCGCCGCCACCCCGGCGACGAACAGTTGATGCGCCGATGCCCGCTGGTCCAGCGCGCTTCGCGCGTGGGCAACTTCTTGTCCAATCAGGCGCCAAAGACGTTGATGTGCCGACGCCGGCGGGCCTGGCCGCACTGCCATCGGTGTAACGGATCCGGCAAGGGGAGCGAGGTGCTGACCACGGGGACAGGCCTCGCAGGTTGGCCTAATGCGCAGCAGCTGGGTTTGCCGGTGACGGGTTGACCACTGAGGTGTCGAAGCCGAACAGGGATTCGATGTGGGCGGCGGCGCGAAACAGGTCGAACTCGCCGTGGGGTTTGCCGATCAGTTGGATCCCCACCGGCATTCCGTTGCGGGTGTGCCCGCACGGCACGGTGATCACCGGAAGCGTTGTGACGGTGACCGCTGCGGGCAGGGTCAACCAGCGAAAGTACTCCGAGTACGGCTTTCCCTCGCCGAACCCCACGTAACGCTCCTCAACCACAAACGGCGTCACCACCACGGCCGGGCACACCAACAAGTCGACTTGGCGCATGAACTCGGCGGCAGCGTTGAACACCCGGCCGGCGGCCTCCATGGCGTGGCGCACTTGGCGACCGTCGAGCTTGAGTCCCTCGTTCACGTTCCACACCACCTCGGGCTTGAACACCGACTCGAACCTCGCAAGGTGCGGGCCGAGCACCATCGCGAAGCGAAGGGCGCGCAACACGTCGAACGCTGCGGGCGCCTCGTGCAGGTCGGGATGGTCTTGGATTGTTTGCATCCCGTCGGCCGCCAGCGTGGTGACGGCCCGGTCGAACGCCTCGCGCACTTCCGCGGTGGGTTCGCTGATGCCGAGATCGGCGCTGAACGCCACCCTTTGGGGGCGCAACGGTTGGGCCACGGCCTGCTGAAACGACTCCGCTGCTCTGGGTTTGGACAGGCCTGCGGCGTGGCTTTGGCCTGCCATGGCGTCGGCGAGCAGTGCGAGGTCGGCCACGTCGCGGGCCATCGGGCCGTCCTGGCCGTACACGTCGAACGGCGCGACGCTTGGGCCGGAGGCGAACAGTCCCGGCGACGGCCGCAGGCTGGTGATCCCACAAAACGAGGCCGGGGTGCGCAGCGAGCCGGCCAGGTCTGAGCCGTGGGCAACCCAGGCCATGCCGCTCGCCACCGCCGCGGCTGCGCCGCCCGATGATCCGCCCGGGGTGAGGCGCAGATCGTGAGGGTTGCGGGTGACGCCGAACACGTCGTTGAAGGTGTTGCCACCGGCTCCGAACTCTGGCGTGTTGGACATTGCGTACACCACGCCTCCCTCGGACTCGAGCCGCTGCACGAGGATGTCGGAGTGCCCGGCGATGTTGTGCTCGAACGCCTTGGATCCCATCGTGTTGAGCACACCCTTCACCGCCATCAAGTCCTTGATCGGAACCGGCAACCCGGCCAGACGCCCACGCCGGTCAGGCGGGTGTTGCACCAACGAGTCGGCGTGGCGACGTGCCCGGTCAAAGCAAAGCGTGGGCAGAGCGTTCACAATGCCGTCCACCTCGGCGATGCGCGCCTCAAGCGCGTCAAGCAAGTCGTGCGGGCTGATATCGCCCCGCTTCAGGAGCGTCACCACATCTGAGGCGCTGCGCCGGATCAGTTCCTCAGTCAATGGTCACCCAGCGCTCGGAACCTTGACTACCGGCCAGTCCGAGGATGACCGGCAAGGGGGTGGGTGACTGCCTACAGGTCGAGTCCGGAGGCGGCCACGGGCGTGTAGGTGGACATTTGCGGGGGGCCGTCCAGCAGCGCCATGAACTTCTGCATCTGCTTCATCAGCGGCTCGGCCTGGGCGTGCGCGCTGATGGACTCCGCCGAGGTGAACACCGCAAAGAACGAGTAGTTGTGATCCTCGCCACGGTGATACGAGTACACCTCCACGCCATCCAGTTGCGACGCCGCGGCCACCTGATCGGCGAGCACGGCATCCATCTCGCTGGTCTTTCCTTCAGCACAGGTGAACGTGGCCACCATCACTACCTTGGACATGTTGCGCTCCCTTTGCGTGCAGCACGCACCTAGAAGTATCGGTCAGAAGTATCGGTCAGAAGTATCGGGAAGACTGAACTTACCCGCCGGCGGTTGCGAAGGGGTTGTAGGGGAACTCGGCCAGGGTTGACGGGTCTACGCCCAAGGCAGCCGCGGCCCAGGCCTTGGCTCGTGCCGCGAACGCGACTGCTGCGGCAGTCTCGGTCTTGCCTTCGGGACTGGTGGTGGAAGGCTCAAGCACCGTGCGGGTGGCGCTCATGCGGCCCTTCTGGTCCACAAGAAACACCTCGACCACACCCCTCCAGGACTCGTCGCGATCATCTCCTGCGTGTTCATCGTCCCTGGAGTCGGCGAGCAACACGGGAAGCACCTGCAAGTCGTCGCCTCTGCCCGCGGCTGCTGAGAGGTCTTCCTGCCACGATGCCTGATCGACGGCGGTTTGTTCCACCAACTCCACGTACGAGTAGTCCACCTGGCTGAGGCGCTCACAGGCGGTTGTCTTTCCGAGGAACTCCAGGAACGTGCCGGCGCGGGGGCCTTCGGGCCATCCGAAGAACGCCACGTACAGGCCCTCGAATGCTTCGGCGGGCGGCGCTGCCACCACTCTGGCCGCGTCGAACAGCGCACCCTGAATCGCGGGGGCGTTCCACTGGCCCAAGTGGTGCAACATGTTGCCCGCAACCACCAGGAAGGCCCGCTGCTGGTTCGACAGCGTGTCCACTTCGGCAGGAAGCTGGTCGCGCACCGTGAGGCGCGACGCCGCGTCGGTGAAACGCTGCGACCACTCAACGGCGGTGCTTCGCTTCGCCTCCAGCCATTGCAGGTCCGCCTCGCTGAGCGTGCCGATGTCGAGCCTGGCCAGATGGTCTGCGAGCTTGATGTGAGGCTGGGAAACGATGCTCACCACCGAATCGAACGGCGGGCTGAACTCCGGCGGGGTCGGCACATCGAGGTCGGCCCCGGATGGCTGCGTGGTGGCGGAGATATCGAACAGGCTGCGCCGACCGGCTGAGGCGTCCCCGGCGGCCACGGCACGCCAGAGGCGTTCGTACTCGCCGAACGCCCCGTTGAGGCCTGCCATGTCCAGCACGAAGTCGATTGCCCGGCGGGGTTGGGTGCGGAGCACCAGGTAGCGCAACAGTTCGCCGGGCAGCATCTGGGCGAGCTCTCCGGCGCTCATGCCGATTCCCTTGGACGAGCTCATCTTGGCGCCACCGAGCGTGAAGAACTCGTACGCGAACGCCTTGGGCACCTTGGTCGCCAGAACCTCCCGGGCCAGCGCCGCCGACACCTGGTACGACCCACCGGCGCCCATGTGATCCTTGCCGGCGCCCTCCACGGTCACCGGAAGCACCTTCCACTTGGCGGCCCATTCCAGCTTCCATGGCAGCTTGCCGTTGCCGCCGAAAGGGCTCTTGCGTCCCGTGGCGCCACACCCTTGGGCCCATTGCACCAGGTCGGGTCGGCATTCGTAGGCCACTGTGGCGCCGTCGTAGTCGGTCACGTAGGTGGTGCCGATGCGCCCGCATTCGTCGCAGATCACCTGGAAGGGCAGCCAGTCCTCGGTGCGTTGCGCGCCGGTCTCGCGGCGGTAAATCTCACGAACCGCCGCGGCCCCACGCAGGAACGTGTCGATTGTGTCGTCGAGCGCGCCCGAGGCGTAGATCTCGCTCATGAAGTAGAACTCGGCGTTCACGCCCAGCGGCTCGAACGTGGCGGTGAACTCGCCGAAGTAGGCGCGGGCCATGTTCTCGCCCTCCATGCCGGGGGGCGCAGGAGCGGCGTGCAGCGGCTTGCCGAGATGCTCCACGAAGTAGTCACCGGTGCCGTGAGGGATCTCGTCCACCGGATCCATGTCGTCACAGCCGTAGGTGAAACGGGCGTCGAGTCCCTGGCTGCGAGCCACCCGTGCCAGGGCGTCATGGATCAGCACCCCCCGCAACGACCCAACGTGCGCTGTGCCGCTGGGGGTCTTGGAGTCGTTGATCAGGATCGGCTGCTCGCAGCGCTTGAGGATGTCGTCAATCCAGGTCATAACAAAGAGTCGGTGGTTGGGTAGCGCCGGTCATTACTCTACGGACCTTCGATCGGAGGCCGGTGGGATCCACACCCGTTGGAGGCCCTGTGACAGAAATCACCGCACCAGCATCGCCCGCGGCCCCGGCGTTGCCCACGGCGGCGCTTCGATCACGACGACTTTCTTTCGAGGACGGGGTCGCCTTGCAGGAGCATTTCCACGACTGCGGTTGGACGGACGGCCTGCCGGTGGTTCCGCCAACGGCCGACGCTGTACAGGCTTGCCTGGATTGGGCGCTGGTGGGGCCCGATCACGTGGTTGGGGTGGAGCCTGTGAGGGAGCGGCTGGTGACCGCCGAGAAGGTGGCGGTGAACGCGGTGATGGCCGGATGCCTGCCGTCGCACTTTCCGGTGGTGCTCACCGCTGTCACGGCCTTGCTGCACGAGTCGTTCGGCGTACACGGGGCCACGGCCAGCACCGGAGGGTGCGGGATCTTGCTGGTGGTGAACGGGCCGATCCGTTCGGAGTTGGGAATGAACGCAACGTTCAGCGCTCTTGGCGGTGGTGGCAGGGCGGGGGTGTGCATCGGCCGGGCGGTTCGTCTGGTGTTGATCAACGTGTTGGACGTGCGGCCCGGTGGGATCGACCGTGGCACGCTGGGACATCCCGGCAAGATCAGCTTCTGTGTGGCCGAGGACGAGGAGAACACGCCCTGGCTGCCGCTGGCCCAGGAACGCCTGGGCGTGGACGACGTTTCGGCCGTGACCGCCCTGGCCGCCATGGCGCCCCGGCAGTTGATGAACGAGTGGACAACCCGTCCCGAGGAGATCCTTGACACCTACGTGGCCGAGATCAAGGCGAACATGGCGCACTATTCGATCTGGGCGGGGGATTACGCAATCGTGGTGCCACCCCAGTTGCGCCGCCATTTTGACGAGGCCGGCTGGTCGAAGGCCGATGTGCGGGCCTACGTGTACGAGCACGCCCGCATCGTGCGGGGAGCGTGGGCGGATTGCGGCAAGGCCAACATCGTGAGCCACAAAGCCGATGTGGCCCACCGGGCGCTGCCCGAGGCGGACGATCTGCTGGTGATCGCCGCGGGTGGCCCCGCCGGAGGTTTCGGTGCGGTGATACCACCATGGCTGGGAACCCGTTCCAGAGCGGTAACCATGCCAGTGGGCGCATGCGTGGACTGCTGACGGCGGCTTCTGCTCACAAGGCTTGAGCACTGTCCCCTGAAGTCTTGAGCCTGGGGGTGACTGCTCCGAGTGTCCTGGCAGTCGCAGGCCGGTAGGTGTTGGTGTGGTTTGTCGATGGCCGCCACCGCCGAACCGACGTCTGCAAGCCGACTCTTAGGTTGCATCGTGCAGCGTCCCCGGTTGGCGGGAGCGGTTGGTCGTGTCAATGTTGGCAAGCTGGGAGTGCGAAGACGGCGGCTAGAGATTGGAAGGAGTCGAAGTGGTGATTGAGGTGCTGGATCCGTCCTTCGGTGAAGATCGTGGCCTGGGTGACCGGCAGGAAACTGGCGTGATCGGGAACACCGCAACCACTGCGTGCGCCGAGCGCCCTAGGAGTTTGGCCGGGTTGACGGTGGGGATCGTGTCGAACGGAAAGTTCCGCACGGCACCATTCTTTGATGCGCTCGAAGCTGAGTTGCGTGAGCGTCATGGTGTGGCGCGCACGGTTCGGGTCACAAAGCCCAGCTACAACTCCCCGGCGCCGGCGGAGATGATGGACGAGGCCCGCCGCTGGGATGCGCTGGTGGCAGGCATTGGTGATTGAGGCAGCTGCTCGTCGTGCAGTTTGCACGACGCCGTGATCGGTGAGCGGCTGGGTGTTCCCTCAGCGGGGATCATCACCGAGAAGTTTGTGACCGCGGCTCGACTGATGGCACGGGCGCTCAACGCCCACGGCTACGACTTCGTGGTGGTTCCCCATCCCATAAGCAGCGCCACACCGGAAGATCTGGCCGCCAGCGCCCGCCAAGCCGCAAAGGAATGCGCACAACTCCTAACCCAGCCCCCGCCCGACCAGTAAGGGCGCGTCCCGGAGCGCCGCTTCGACCCGGAGCGGGCCGGCCGGTGGCGGTGGGTTAGCGGTCGCCTCGCAGCAGGCGGGCGAAGTGGTAGGCCCAGCGGGATTCGCGGTCGGTTTTGTCCTCTCGGCGATCCGCGAGGTGAAGCAGCCATCGACTGGAGCGCACTCCCACGAAGCGCAGCGGCTCGGGTTCCCAGCGACGGTTCTTGGCGCCCACCCAGGCCAGGCTGGTGCGGTCCGTTTCGTGGCCGAGGATCAGGTCGGCCATGGTGCGACCCGCCAGATTCGACGGCGCCACGCCCTCACCCACGTAACCGCCAAGCACCCCCAGCCCCGAGGACTGGTCGTAGGTGAGCCCGGGCGTCCAGTTGCGGGGCGCCGCCAGCACGCCACCCCAACGGTGGGTTATGGCCGCTCCCGACAAGGCGGGGATCAGGTCGGTGAGGATGCGGTGGATTTCGGTGTGGGTGGCCAGGCGGGTTTCGTTGGCGGCGCTTATGCGTGACCCGTACAGGTAGGGAATGCCACGACCCCCGAAGGCGATCCGGTCATCGGCGGTGCGCTGCCCGTAGATCACCATGTAGCGGTCGTCTGCGAAGGTGGGTCGCTGCTCCAGGCCGATCTCGGCGATCACGTCTGGGGCCAGCGGTTCGGTGGCGATCATGAACGAGTACACCGGCAAAAGGTCTCGTTTGGCGCCGGGCAGGTCGCGGCTGTAGGCCTCGGTGGCTCGCACCACTGCGTCGGCATGCACAGCGCCGAAGGTGGTGACCACCTCGCCTTTGCGTATCTCGGTTACCGGGGTTTGCTCGAAGATTCGCACCCCGGCGTCTTCCACCACCTGAGCGAGTCCCCTCACCAGTTTCGCCGGATCCACCGCGGCGGTGGCGGCGAAGAACACGCCGGACTTCACCTTGGAGGCGTTCAGCATCTGCTGGGCCTCGGCGGCCGTGAGAAGTCGCAGCTCGTCCTCGGTGAAGCCCTGTTCGTGGGCTTCGTCCACTTCGTCACGCTGACGACGGGCCTGGGGGGTGTTGCGGGCCACGCGCACCGTTCCGCCCTTGGCGTAGTCGCATTCGATGCCTTCGGCGGTTGTGACCGTGCCGATCTCGTCCACGGCGTCGAACACGGCCCGAGCGAGCCGCAGCGATTCCGCCGGTGACGACAGCCGGGCGTACTTGTTGAACCCGCCTGCCAGTTCGCCCACGGCCCAGCCTCCGTTGCGGCCCGAGGCGCCGAATCCGCAGAAGTCACGCTCCAGCACCGCGATTCGCAGCGTCGGGTCTGTGCGGATCAGGTAGTACGCCGTCCACAGTCCGCTGAACCCTCCGCCCACGATGGCCACGTCGTATTGACGGTCGGCGCCCAGTGGCGGCCTGGGCGTGATCGGCGGATCGAACCGGTCAAGCCACAACGCCCGAGTGACGGCGCCTTCCACAGCAGACATACCACCAAGTTACGCCAAGATCGAGCGTCCCGCAATCGAAACAGCGCCTGGAGCTTCCAATTCCAAAGCAAACCCAACCCCCAACTTCAATATCAGTAGCACAACAACCCCAGCCCGCCAACCCGGGGCAACACCGCCAGGATCGCAAGAACAAGCCCGTCAGCCACAGCCTGCGCTGTCGCAATCACCGGCCACCACCCCCAGACAAGGCGTCGCAAGCAAAGATCCGCAGTCGAGTAGGTCGCGCCGTCTCGCCACCGTGTGCATCACAGTTCGGACCGCAAGTAGTCGCAAGCAAAGATCCGCAGTCGAGTAGGTCGCGTCGTCTCGCCACCGTGTGCATCACGGTTCGGATCGCAAGTAGTCGTAAGCAAAGATCCCCAGTCGAGTAGGTCGCGCCAGCAATCCCGCTGTTCAAGATCACGACCCACAACCATGGGGCGCATCTCCCAGGCATGACCTAGGCAGTGGGCACACCCGCCACCGCAGGCCGCCATCCAAGGTCTTCGTGGGCCTCCACCATGTGCGGCTGAAGCGAATGCATGCCCGTGCCAAGCACCGGCACCGCTCAGGGCCGGAGGCTCGTCGTAATTCGCCCAGCGGCGTGATCGGTGCCGTGGTGGCGGTGAGGGTGCAACTGGTGGGTCTGCTCACCCGCATTGGTTACTCGTCTTGGCGTGATGGGTGCCGTGGTGGCGCTGAGGGTGCAGCTTTGCGGGCAGGGGTTGTGTTCGGGCCGTGGGTGCAGGAACGCCTCGGGCCGGAGATTGGCACGTAGTTCGAGCGCAGCTACGAGGTGGGGCATGGCAAGAGAGCCTCTAGACCCACTTGGAATCACTTGTGAACATATGGATGCTGCGCACGCGTGTTGGTAGTGTCACAGGTGTCTGCTACAGTGTGTCTCATGCTCGAAAAGGTGCTTTCATGGCTTCGCAAGCCGCTGATGGCGGGATCCACCATCGGCGAGTTGCGAGACGAAGCCAAAGCGGTCGCCCGCATGCGCGGCGCTTTGGACGCCCGTGACGCGCGCATCAGCGCAGCCATGGCCTCAGCGCTCGGGGGTGGCAAAGCCGCTGAGGTGTTGCGGGAGGCCACTGGGTGTTCTCGGGGTGAGGCGGATCGGCGCACACGCCGCGGCGAAGCGTTGGAGGACATGCCCAACGTGGCCGGGGCGCTTGCTGATGGGCGTATCACCGGCGAACACGCAGACGCGTTGGTGCGCGCCGCTGCTGATGTGAGTGCCGAAGCTGTGGATGGTGATGCGGAGCTGTTGGAGCAGATCAGTGACACTCCTGCTGATTTGGCTCGTGGGCGTGTTGGCCGCTGGGCGCGCCAGCGTCGTGATCCTGCTGATTTGGAGGAGGCGTTCCGCCGGGCTCGCGCCAAGCGCAGCCTGGAGATCTTCAGTGTTGAGGACAGCATGTTTCGCTCAGTGCTGTGTGGGGACAATTTGACCGGCGCTCAGTACGAGGCGTTGGTCCAGGACATGGCACAGCGGCTCTATGACAGCGACGGCGGACGCGACAACCCCAACCACGAACGAACCTGGGCTCAGTACCGCTTCGACGCGTTGATGACCCTGCTCGGAATAGAACCCCCACCCCCACCCGCGCCCGAGCCGACGTCAGACGCGACAGTCCAGGGCGAACCGAACCCCGACACGACCCCCGGCAACGATCACCATCCTGGATCGGGATCCGCACCGGGCAACGGACGAACCGGCCGCGGCCCAATGCCACGCCCAGCCAAACCGAACCCCGACGATGCCAACGGCCAAGACTCCGCCCCTGGGCCCGTCCAGGCGAGTCCTGCTCCGGTCAAAGAGCACAACCCGGCCCCGCTGCCTCCGATTGCCGATTGCGCCGAGGGCACCGGTGACGCTCGCCAGGGTGAACACACCCTGTTTGATCCTGAGCCCAGCGGTGCAGGTCCAAGCAGTGACGGCGCAGGTGGGGGTGATTCTGATCTTCGTGCTGGCGGCCACGGCTGCCATCCCGTTCAAGGATCATCCAAAGACCCACCCGGCACCGCCGGCCAGCCACCGGATCGAAACGCCGAGGCCAGCAGTGAGACAGCCAACAGTCCACCCGGCACGGGTAACAGACCACCGGATCGGAACGGCTTGACCGACTGCGAGGTGGCAAACAGTCCACCGGGTGACTGTGGAAGATCCCCGGATCCGAGCATCAGATCCAGTGGCGAGGTGGCGAACGGTCCACCCATCACCGGCGGCGTGCCGGCAGATCGCGGCGTGTGTACCGATGGCGGGATGGCGAACTACGCCCTTGACCCTGACGGAAGACCACCAGATAGCGGTGTCAGTGACGAGACGGTGAACAGTCCACCCGATTGCGGTGGTGCGCCGGCAGGCCGCGGCGTCGAGGCCGCCGGTGGTGCGGCGAATGTCGCCCTCGGTGCCGGCAGTGAGCCATCAGATGGCGGTGTGCGTGGCGATGACGCTGTGGCTGGTGGTGCGGTGGCCGGTGGTGGGGTGCGCGGGGTTAGTGAGCGGAACCAGATTGTGGTTGTTGCGCAGCTTGAAGACTTGGTGGATGCGGCTGGTGGTGTGGGTGGTCATATTCCGGGGGTTGGGCCGCTTCCTCGCAGCCAGCTTGAACGCCTTGCTTGTGACGCGGAACTCTGGGGATTGTTGTTCAACGACCGCGGCGAACCGTTGCACCTGGGGAGACGAAGGCGAACCGTTAGTTCCGCTCAGCGCAAGGCTTTGGTTGCTCGTGATGAGGGCTGTGTGATCTGCGGTACGCAGCCGTCGTTTTGTGAGGCCCATCACATCGTTCCATGGCAAAACGGCGGCAACACAGACATTGACAACCTTGCGCTGGTGTGTCGGCGCCATCACAGCAAGCTCCATGACCAGAAGCTCCGCCTGCACCGCCACCCCGACGGCTCCTGGACAACGTCCCACTACCCAGAAATGGCAAGCCGATGACCAGCCACACAGCCATCCGTGCCGGCCGCGGGCCGCCCCTCGGATGCCGGCCGTGACGCGGCTGGTGCGGTGATGCGAGACGCCATCCGGTTCGGTAGGGCGCGAAGGTTCGCGCGCTGCGGGCGGAATATGCGGCTGGTGCGGTGATGCGGCTGGTGCGGGCTTGGCGGGGCGTCGTGGTGTGGTGGGCGACGGGCTGCGGGTTGGTGGCGGTTAGCGGAAGTCTCGGCTGGGGAGGTTGGCGGGCAGGGACAGAGGCTTCAGGTGTTGGGCGATCACGTTGGATGCGCCGTCGTGGCTTTCTAGGCGCCCGCTCACGAGCAGGGCTCGGGCGGTGAAGGCCACCCTGTGGAAGCGTGCCTGGCAGCCTGCGGACACGATCACGTTTATCAGGCCCGATTCGTCCTCGAGGCTGATGAACATGATCCCCCCGGCGGTGTGAGGGCGTTGACGGTGCGTCACCATTCCCGCCACCTTCACCGGGCCGGGCCTCAAGGTTGGCAGGCAGGCGGCAGTCACAACTCCCGCAGCGTTCAGGGCGTCTCGCACGAACACCGTGGGATGGCCGTCGGGAGCAACGCCGGTGGACCACAAATCGGCCGCTGAACGCTCCGGGGCCGACATCGGTCGAAGCGCAGGCGCATCGGTTCCGGGGATCAAACCAGGCAGACGGTCATGGCGGGCCTGGGCCACCGCACCGGCCATCCACAAAGCCTCGCGTCGCTCCAAACCCAGCGAGTCGAATGCCCCGGCTGCAGCCAAGGCCTCCAACACGGCGAGATCCACCGTTGGCGACTTGCGCCGCCCCCGCCGAGCCTTCGCCTTGGACGCCGCCTTGTACGTCGCCCTGTACTCAGTGCTGTGCGCCGGCTTGGATGCAGCAGCCTTGGATGCATCAGCCCTGGATGAAGTTTTGGATGCAGCTGTGTACCCAGCTCGGGATTCAGTCTCAGATTCAGAGAATCCAGAATGAGGCCCTGCACTCGAATCGGCAGCCCCTTGCGTCCGGGCTTGGCTAGGTGACGGTTCAGTCTCGTGGGTGCGGTTTTGGATCCGGTCTTGGCGTGCTGACGCGTGCTGGGCCATGACGGCGGGTGTGTGTGGTGTGAGGCTGCCTCCTGGTGTGAGGTCGCGGCTTGGTTTGGCTTGGCTGCCTTGGGGGGTGCGGGGCTGTGGCTGGGGCTGGGGCTGGGACATGGTTCGCACTAGGTGTTCCATGGAGTTGTAGGGCGCGGCGGCTGCCATGGCTGCGGCCAGTTCGGGGCCCACACCTCGCACCGATGTGAGACCCAGGCGAACCGCCACACCACCGGTGGAGCCCTCGCACGGTTCGAGAACTGCGACATCCGCTGAGGCGTTTATGTCGGGGCCGTGAACTACCACCCCGTGACGGCGGGCGTCACGGCACAACGAATGCGGTGAGTAGAAACCCATCGGCTGGGCGTTGAGCAAAGCCGCGCAGAACGCAGCCGGATAGTGGTGCTTGATCCACGCCGAGGCGTACACCAGGTACGCGAAAGACACCGAGTGGCTCTCGGGAAACCCGTACGACGCGAAAGCGGTCATCTTGTGCCAGATCTCCTCGCGGGTCTGCTCACCGATGCCGTTGGTGGCCATGCCCGCAAAGAAACGATCCCTCAGCTTCTCCATCTGCTGACGTGAACGCTTGGCGCCCATCGCCTGACGCAACCGGTCGGACTCCGCCGGGGTGAAACCGGCCGCGTCGATGGCTATCTGCATCAACTGTTCCTGAAAAAGCGGCACGCCCAGCGTTTTGGCCAGGGCACGCTCCAGCAGGGG
The DNA here is from genome assembly GCA_965221635.1 of Candidatus Aldehydirespiratoraceae bacterium. GTDB lineage: Bacteria > Actinomycetota > Acidimicrobiia > Acidimicrobiales > Aldehydirespiratoraceae > JAAXHB01. The sequence continues at coordinate 3,461,693 of OZ244902.1, read as the reverse complement.
ATGGGGGTAATCCACCGGTTCCACGCCGTTGCGTCGCCGGATGTACGGATGAACCGACCCACCCTGGATCGGGCCGGGCCGAATCAGCGCCACCTCCACCACCAGGTCGTAGAAGCAGCGTGGCCGCAGGCGGGGCAGGGTGGACATCTGCGCCCGGGACTCCACCTGGAACACCCCCACCGAATCCGCCGCGCACAACATGTCGTACACGGCGGGATCCTGAGGAAGGTCGGCCAGGTCGATACGGGTGTCGTGAGCGAGTTCCACCAAATCCACGGCGTGGTGAAGCGCTTCGAGCATCCCTAGCCCCAACAGGTCGAACTTCACCAGACCCACCGCGGCGCAGTCGTCCTTGTCCCACTGCAGCACCGACCGGTTGGCCATGGTGGCCCACTCCACCGGGCACACCTCGGCGATAGGCCGGTCACAAATCACCATCCCGCCCGAATGGATGCCCAAATGCCGAGGGCCGCCCTCGATGCTCGCCGCCAAAGCCGGCACATCACCGGGCACATCACCAGGAGAGCCGCGTCGCACGGCCCGGTCCGGGTCGTTGGCGGTCCGGGGATTGCTGTTGCGGGGAGTGGTGGTCCGGGGAGTGCTGCTGCCGCGCTGAGTTGCAGGGTTGGTGGCGGGATTGTTGGTGGCGGGATCGCTGTTGCGGGGATTGCTGTTGCTTGTGCTGCTGCGGGAATTGCTGTTGCTTGTGGCTTCTGCTGTGCTGAGGCTTTGCCAGGGGTCCATTGACTTGGACCAGCCGTTGGCCTGATTGGGGGAATATCCCAGGGCCTTGGCGGCGTCTCGCACCGATGCTCGAGCCCGGTAGGTGATCACGTTGGCCACCATCGCGGCACGCTCACGCCCGTAGCGGGAGTACACGTACTGGATCACCTCCTCACGGCGCCCGCTTTCTATGTCCACGTCGATGTCGGGAGGCCCGTCACGTTCGGGCGACATGAACCGCTCGAACAGCAAACCCAGCGCAACGGCGTCCACGTTGGTGATGCCCAGCGCGTAACAAACCGCCGAGTTGGCCGCCGAACCTCGACCCTGACAGTAAATATCTCGACTCCGACAAAACGAGGTTATGTCCCACACCACCAGGAAGTAACCACAAAACCCGAGCCTGGTGATCAGGTCGAGTTCGTGCGATATCTGACGCCACGCACCCGGAACCTTCTCGTTGTCCGGCGGCCCGTAACGCTGCTGCGCGCCCTCCGATACCAGCAAGCGCAGGTAGGCCGACTCGTCGAGCCCGTCGGGACACAAAAACGGCGGCAGTCGCGGCGCCACCAACGCCAAGGAGAACGCGCACTCCGCCCCGAGCCGGGCCGCGGCGGCCACCGCTCCCGGATAACGGCCAAAACGCCGGGCCTGTTCGGCCCCGGAACGCAAATGGGCGCCTCCCCATGCGGGCAGCCGACCGTCGTGGTGCTCGAGGGCCTCGCGGGCGCCGACCGCGGCCAAGGTGTCACCCAGGCGACGCCCACCGGGCGCGGCAAACCGCACCGCGTTGGCGCACAGCGGCTGTACCCCGCGGCGCAACCCCAGCTCGGCCAGGGCGTCGTTGCGGTGCGAGTCCAGCGGATCGCCGTGATCCCACAGCTCCACGAACACGTTCTGGGCGCCGGCGGCGTCGATCAGCATGTTCAGTTCGGCGGCAGCCGCGGACGGGCCGTGATGCTCCAACGCTTGAGCCAGCGCGCCCTGGTGGGTGCCGGTGAGGATCGCCCAACTGTCACGCCGGCGTGCTGCGGCGTGCAGGAAGTCCTCGGTGCTCAACCTGGGAGCGCCCTTGCTTCCGGCCATGTGCGCCTCGCTGATCAGCTTGCCCAAAGCGGCGTACCCGGCCGGGTCGCGGGCCAGCACCACCACACTCGACGCCCGCCGCTGCGCCGTGCCAAACAGTCGCTGCGCGGCGCCAAGAGACGACATGTGGCCCAGGTCGTGCGGACGGCGCAGGCCGTGGGGATTGCGCAGGCCGTTGTGGTCTTGCGGGTCGTTGTGGTCTTGCGGGTCGTTGAGGTTGCGCGGGTCATCCAGGCGAGGCTGTTGCTTGCTGCTTGAGCTGCTGGTGGGGGTGTTGCGGTCGAGGCAGAGTTCCGTGCCGAACACGGTGGACAATCCCGCCTCGTTGGCGGCTTGAGCGAAGCGCACCACCCCGTAGAAGCCGTTTCGGTCGGTGAGCGCCATGGCGTCGAGTTCCAGCCGGGCCGCTTCGGCCACCAACTCCTCGGGATTGGACGCACCGTCCAGGAAGCTGAACCGTGAACGGGCATGCAGCTCCGCGTAAGGCACGTGCGCTGGGCTCGTGGGGACGCGCCGAACCGCTGCCGAACCCTCAGCCAGACCACCCCCCAAGCCACTCAGCAGCCGCATGTGATCACGCATCGGCTGTTGATCAGCGCTCTCGCAAACTGCGCGGGTGGCCAGAACTGTGCGGGTGGGCGGAACTGCGCGGGTGGCCGCCTGCGAGTGGTCAGGCTGCCTGTGGTCGCGTACCGGCTTCGTATCAGCGCCACTCGATGCCGTCCCGAGTGCCGAGCTGGGCCGCTCAGCAATCGCATGTTCCCGGTGACCGCATCAGCAACAGCACCGATTGCCGCCGTGTGGGTGGCCAGCGGTTTGCGTGGTGGTGGAGCGGCTTTGTACGGGGCGCTGGTTGTTGTGGTGAGGGTGGATGCATGCAGGGCTGGCGTGGTCGGCAGGGTCAGCAAGAACTGTGCGGGTGGCAGGGCGCGCATGGTCGGCGGGGCGGGCATTGTCAGTCGTAGGTGGCTTCGCGCCACCAGCGTTTTGCCTCTAGTACCAGCAGGTGAGCCGAACCGTCGTCGAGCACCACCTGAAAGCGGGCCTGGCGACGATGGGCACGCGGATGCCACCAGCGCTCGTCGAGAGGCCACGGCCCGGCCCAGGCCACGATCCCACAACTGCGACCGTCGCTGAACTCCACCACATGGGGCGCCGCGCTTGCCTCACCCCTGGCGCCCACACTCACCGACGCGCCGCTGTGGTCGAAAACCGTCACAGGTTCGGGTTCGGTGAGCACCACAGCAGGTTGAGGCGACGGCAACCGGCCCGGCCACGGCGCCCCGTCGCTGTTCGTGGCGGTGTGGCTGCTGGTGCCGGTGTGGCTGCTCGTGGCGGTGTGGCTGCTGGTGCCGGTGTGGCTGTTCGTGGCGGTGTGGCTGCTGGTACCGGTGTGGCCACTCGCCGGGCGGTGACGATTCTCGGACTTTCTACGAGAGTTCACGATGACGGTGTTCAACGGCACGAAACGTCCGGTGTCCGCCGGGCGACGACCACCGAAAAGTCGGGGCACACGCACCGCAGCACCACCCAGCAGGCCCTGCACCCGGGCCAGCGCCTTGGCGGCCCGCTCGTCGGCGTCGGGCCGGGCGCCCCACATTCCCAGCTGCCGTCCCACCGCCGGCACCGTTTCGCAAGGCACGATGCTCAGGAACTCAACCGGCCCTGTGGGCGGGTTCGCGCTGCGATACCAGCCTTCGAGCTGCCTGCGAACCCTGTCCACGATTGTGGCCGCGGCGAAACGGAACTCGTGATGCCACCGAACCCGACTGATCTCACCGGTCTCGCAGCGCACCTCCACATCGACGCCCACACAGTCCAGACCACGACGGGCCAGACGCTGCACCAGCACCTCAGCCGACGCCTTGGCCGCGAACGCCACCATCTCGACGCGTTCCGCGGGCGGATCGAACTCCATCTGTTCGCCCAGGTCGCAAAGGTCGGGCCTGCTCGGCAGGCGACGGTCGTCGATTCCCTCGGCCAGCAGGCGCGCCCGTTCACCCAGCGCCCCGAACCGTTCCACCATCGCGGCCCTGGGCAGTTCGGCCAGATCGGCCATCTTGCGCAATCCCAGTTGTGCCAACACTGCGAGCAGCGCCTCGATGTGGGCCAGGTCGAAGTCCCCGTGCAGAGGCGAGATTTCCGCCGCAAGAACCCGCAACGACATATCAGCCAGAAACAGGCTGTTCTGACAAGGCGGCACCACCAACGCGAAGCACTGCACAAGACCACCCCAAGCATCAGCACCACCCGGCGGGTGGGATGACTCCACCGGGACTGCCGGTGCCACGCGGCTGTGGCAGGGCTCGCCTTCGGATGGCGAGTGGGGCTGCGGCGTCGTCGGCGCAACCGGCCGCGAGGGGTTGCGGGACGGGTTGGCACTGTGCGGCGAGTTGGGCTGAGCCGGCAGCGCTACTGGCGCCACAAGAGTCTTGCGGTTTGCGGAGATTCGTTTGCGGCTCTTGCCGGCTTGCTTCGGGCCGCCATCACGTGACCCAGCAGATGGCTTCGAAGGTTTCGCGGTGCGACGCTCCGCCTCCACCGCCACCCCGATGGCTCCTGGACAAGACTCAGTAGGTGACTTTGCAGGTTTCGCGGTGCGACTCCTGGCGGCTGCGTTCACCGCTCGTCGGGCTGCGATGCCTGCCGCAAACAACCCGTCAGCCACCCCCACCCCCGCTCTCACGCCGGCGCTCACACCCGCGCCCGACACCGAACCACCCCTCGACACCGGCCCAGTCCCTGGCACCGGTCGTGATCCCCACACCGTCCCAGACTCCGAACCAGTTCCTGACGCCGGCCCCGACACTGTGCCTGTCCCGGACCCTGCACCAGTCCCCGACCCTGCACCCTGCGTCACAACCTGAGCGATGGTCTGGGCCAGCAGTTCGACTACTGCCTGTTCGCTGCCGAAGTAGCCGACGGGGCCTCGCGCTGTGAAGGCGTACCGCCTGGGTGTGAGCGCCTGGGCTGCCGGTGTGATTTGCTCCAACGCCTCACCAACCGAAGCGGCAACAGCGTCCGGGCCCCCTGCGATCTCCAACACCACCATCCGTGGCGCTGCAGGCGGAGATGCCTGCTGTGCAGTCTCCTCAGAGGAGACTTGAGAGGAGTCTTGAGACGGGAAAAGCGTCGCCGAGCACATCGCAACACACGCCAACAAACAGAGAGCAACAAGCAGAGAGCTTTGGGCTTATACGGCGTGCCGAGTCGGCTGCCCGGGAATGTCGTAGCGAATGTGGGTGGTGGCGGTGGCGGCGGCGGTCACCAGGCCATCGCTTGACGGAAGCCACAACACTGCGCGTCGGGGCCGGGTGGCGGCGCCACGCCCACTGGTGGTCACCTCCACCCGTCTGGCCAGCAGTCGCCCGTGACCGACACCCACACCGGACCACTCCGAGGAGTCGATCATCAGTCGGATCTCGGGCCGAAGCGCGGCAACGGTGGCGTTGGACTCCGGCGACGCAACGGTGCAGATCACCGAGGCGCCGTATTGGCGCATGCGCGCCCGCAGCCGTTGAGCCGTGACACCCACAATCACCACACGCGGCCCCAACAGCACCAGATCGAAACCGCTCACCACCGCGCCAAGCACATCCGCCGGCACCCGCGCACCTGGCTGGAAAGCCGACCGGCCACCGGCGCTGAGGGCCTGTGTGCGCCCCCGCCCACGAACCAGGCGCGCACCCGGCTGGAAGCCAGACCGGCCATCGGCCTTCACGACTTGCCTGCCCCCTCGGCGGTCACCCGAACCGTTGCGGGCCTGCACCGGCGCCAAGTCCACCAGCACCCACCGCTGCAGATCCACGCCCTGATCGGCCAGCGCCGACACCCCCAGGTGGACCATCCCCACCGATGCCACCCACCCCCCGCGCTGTGATACGTAAGCCGCCAAAGCCACCGCCAAAGTGGTCGACCCGTGACCGCTCACTGTCACCGCCGTGCCACGGCGGATGCCGCCACCGGGAAACAGCGGCTCCAGTGCCTGCTGCACGGGAAGCCACCGCTGGTCAACCGCCCCGCCCCCGGCCACCGGCTGGTGTATGTCCATCGACCCGGCTGAAGCAACCAATCCAGTGGAGGCAAGGAATCCCGTCGGACCCTGCACGTCGTTGGCTTTGTGATCGACCTCGCTCTCCATGAGCGACCCCGCAGACACCACCAAACCCGGTGTGGCCACCGACCCGATTGAGGCAAGCGGCGGCCCTGTCACCGGCTGCTCTGTGACCGGCTGCGCAGACACCAGACGCGCAGGCGGCGGCGCAGGTACCCTGCGTGTCCCCCTCGACGGTGCTTCGGCGACCATCGGGAGAGTATACAAACTTATGTTCGTAAACCGTGCATCGGCGGTGAACTGACCTCCGCGGCATTCGCGCCCCGGTGATCGCGATCTCTGCGAATCCGGCTCGCGGATCTGGTTCGCGGATTGCCCCGATGACAGGTAATGCGGATCGGCCATCAAGCAACGGCCCCGGGGACGGCCCATGGGGATCGGCCTGCAATTCGCCCTGGCTGCGGATTCGTGCGTCAGTTCCTCACCAAATCCATGACCGAGCCTGTTGACCGGCGCTGTTGACCGGCCCTGTGGTCGCTTCCCGGAGTCAGCCGGAGTTGCCGGGATTGGCGGGACTGCCGGGACTTCCGGGCACTGCTGGTGCTCCCACCTCGGGGAGAACCGGAACTGGGCGCATCTGGGATGCTGCCGGCCCCGGGGCAGGCGGTTGCTCACCTGTGGGGCTACGGTTACCCACGGGATGTATACGTATTCCAAGATTTGTGGTATTCGTATGCAGAACTTGTTTGCTGATCAACGCTGGAGGAGCGGTGAAGGGATTCGATCCGAAGTTCAAGGACCTGCACGAATACATCCTTGGCATCACCGACGAGATCTGGGAGCAGCGCCGCGTCGATTCGCTGCGTAGCTACTACACCCCCGATATCACGGTGCGATCCCCCGACGGGGTGGTGACCGGCAACGAGAGCGTGATCTCGGCAACGCTGGCCACCCTGGCGGAGTTCCCCGACCGCCGACTGCTCGGCGAGGACGTGATCTGGAGCGGTGACGAGCACACCGGGTTCCTGTCTTCGCATCGCATCCTGTCGCAGGCCACACATCTCGGCCATGGCGCCTACGGGGCCCCGTCTGGCACCAGGGTGAGCTATCGGGTGATCGCGGACTGCGCCGTGATCGACAACCAGGTGTACGACGAGTGGCTGATACGCGACCAGGGCGCAATCGTGCGCCAACTCGGCATCCACCCCAAGGACTTCGCGTCAACCCGACCGACGCAGGCCAATCCGACCAATGCGTACGGCGAACCCGTCCCGCAAGAACCCCCAATGGACACCAAACCCGTATACGAGGGCACCGGCAACGACCACCAGGTGGGCATCCGCTACGCAGAGATCCTCAACGAGATCATGGCGGGCCGCCTCGTTTCGATCACCGACAACTACGACCGGGCCGTGAACCTGCACCTGCCCGGAGGGCGTGTCGGCCACGGCCACGGCGACGCCGACAGCTTCTGGCTGGGCCTGCGCAGCGCCCTGCCAGACGCCGAGTTCCGCATCCACCACCGCATCGGCCGCGAGGATCCGCAACTGGCGCCACGGGCGGCGCTGCGGTGGTCGCTGCACGGTGTCCATAACGGCTGGGGCGCTTTCGGCCCGCCCAGCGGCGCCACTCTCAACGTGGCCGGCATCAGCCACGCCGAGTTCGGGCCGTGGGGGCTGCGCCGCGAGTTCGTGCTGATCGACGAGGTGGCTGTGTGGAAGCAGATCCTCGCCCACACCGGCTGATGGACGCCGGCTTGGCACCGGGCACCCGCCGTGGGTGGACGCCCGACACCGGCCGTGGCCGCATCACCCGAACCGGCGCTCTCAACCCAAACGCGACCCCGCGGGGCAGCCATCGTCAATCAGAACTTCCGGCACTAATGAACACCAATGAATACGAACGACTTGACACGATGAATACGTACTACTACCTTTTGGCCATGAGCAGTCTGCGTGCAGCCGGGAGCACGCCGTGAGCGGTGACGTCGCCAAGCGTCCGCGCCGCAGGGTCACCTCGGTGGACGTGGCCACCGAAGCGGGAGTGTCGCAGGCCACCGTGGCACGGGCATTCAGCTCACCCGACAAGGTGTCACCGGCCACCCGCCGCAAGGTTCACGCCGCAGCCGAGCGGCTCGGGTACGTGCCCAACGCCATCGCCCGCAGCCTCAAGTCTCAGCGAACGCACATTGTGGGGGCGGTGGTTCCCGCCTACGGCGAGTACTGGCAGAGCGTGCTCACCGAGTTCTCACGGCAACTCCACAGCCGGTCGCATCAACTGCTGCTGTTCAGCTTCGCAAATCCCTCCGACACCGATGGCGCCCTTGCGGCGGTGGCCCAGTATCGGGTGGACGCGGTGCTGTTGGCGTCGTCCACCATCGGTCAGATCCAACTGTCTCAAATGCGGCGCTCCCCGGTGCCCACGGTGGCGTTCAACCAACCCGCGGCGGCGGGCCTGTTGCCGTCGGTGACGGTGGACAACGAGCTGGGCATGTCCGAACTGGCCTCCCACCTGATCGACACCGGGGCAGCCTCGGTGCTTTACGTGGGTGGAGTGTCCACCGCCTCCACCGATCAGATCCGTTACCGGGGCGCGGCCCGCACCCTGGCCGAGCACGGCGTGGCCTGCGCTTACCTGGAGGCGGGCGCGTACACCTACGAGGCCGGTTACAAGGCCGCGGGGGTGCTCGTTCAGCGAGACGAACTGCCCGACGCGGTGATGGTTGGCAGCGACGAGGTTGCCTTCGGGGTGCTCGACGGCTTGGGCAACGCCGGGGTGTCGGTGCCCGAGGATTTGCTGCTCACCGGCTTCGACGGTCTTCCCCAGGCAAGTTGGGCCGGATACGACCTCACCACCCTGGTTCAGGCCACAGACGTGCTGGTGGCCCGAGCCATAGATCTCCTGCTGGGCCCGACTTCAGAGCAGTCCCCCCGGTCCTCCCGGTTCCCGAGCGGCGCCGGTGAGCCCTCCGACACCGTCGAGAAGACTGCCTCGGAGGCCGCCTCGAAGGCCGATGAGCCCGTCTCGCAAACCGAGCCGCCGTCGATCGTGGTGCCAGGCACCATCCGCTTCGGACGCACCACAGACAAGTCACTTTGATCGGGAAACGGTGATCGAGAAATGGTGACTGAAGAAACAGTGACTGGGGAAATGGTGATCGGAAGCGGTGATCGAGAAATGGTGGCTGGGGCCATCGTGGCTGGGTCCATCGTGCCTGGGGCCTTCGTGGCTGGGGAAACAGTGGCTGGGGAGATCGTGACTGGGTCCATCGTGACTGGGTCCATCGTGACTGGGGAAACAGACACTGGGGAAACAGTGACTGGGGACACCGTGATCGGGGAACGTCGTGGCTGAACTGCACTCGCCCAACGCCGCCGGCGCGACGCAGTCCCCCGATGGGGCCGTTGCCTCAGAGGCGCCCGATGCCGCGGGTGCCCCAGGCGCAACCAACGCGCCCGCCGCAGTCACCACCGGGGCAATCGCCACCGAGGCAGCCGTCACCGAGGCAGTTCTCACCGAGGCAGTTCTCACCGAGGCAATTCTCACCGAGGCAATCGTCACCCTTGAAGAGTTCGAGCGCCGGGTGATCACCCCGTCGCAGTTCGTGGCCGACACCGAGGCATTCGTGGACGTGCGCCTCGCCGGGTCACAAGGCAAGGCCAGCTATTCGCTGATCGGCCCCGGGGTGTCCCAGAACGCCGATCAGACTGTGAATCTCGCAGTGCCGCACGGATTTCACGTGGGCGCGGCCACCATGCCCGCGGGCACTGTCAACAACCCGCACATGCACTTCACAGCCGAGGTGTTCATCTGCACGCGGGGCCGCTGGCGGATGCGGCTGGGCCGCCACGGCGACCAGGTGGTGGATCTCACCGAGGGTGGGGTGTTCTCGGTGCCCACCTGGGTGTTCAGGGGTTTCGAGAACATCGGCGGCGACGACGGGTGGCTGTTCACGGTGCTCGGCGGCGACGACACCGGCGGGATCATCTGGTCTCCCGAGACGATCCGCGCCGCTGCCGAGACCGGCATGTACCTCTCCGAGGACGGCAAGGTGATCGACAGCAGTCTCGGTGAACGATCCGACCACGTGGTGGGCCCCTTCGACGACGCCTCGCTGGAACTGCTCGACTGCTACACCGACACCGAAATCGAACGTCGTCTGGTGGCCCATCACAACTTGGAGTGGTCGTCCAAGGCGCTGCTCGGCAGTGTGGCCAACGCCGACGCCAACACCAACTCCAACACCGACACCAACGACCACGCCGACATCAACGCCACCTCCAACTCCAACGGCGACGGGTGCGAAGTGGCGCCGGTGATCGGTTACGGAATCACCGAGGACCGCCACCAGCGGGCGCCAATCAGCACCCCCCACGGTTTCAGCCTGGACTGGCTGCGGGTGTACCCCGGCGCACGAACCGGCCTGCACCGGATTGGCCGCCCCCAAGTGTTGATGTTGTATGAAGGCCGGTGGGAGGTCACCCTCAACCGCGGCCGCCACCGGATCAGCCGAGAAATCCCGACCGGCTCTGTGGTGTCGATACCCCCCGGCGCCTGGCGCGACTTCCGCAACGTGGGAAGCAACGAGGCGCTCGCAGTGGTGGTGTGCGGCTCGGACAGTCCCGCCCGGCTGCAATGGGATCAAGAAGTGATCGACAAAGCCGCCAAAGCCGGATGGGCCCTTGACGCAGGCGGCTACCTGGCCCCGCTTCGGCTGTTGGAGGCCCCCACGCTGGCTTTCGGCGTGAACGATTTCGGCCACGAGCCCCCCACGGGGGCGGCGAGGCCATCAGATGTGCAAGACAAAACCCCGGAGGAGGTACAAGCACAATGAAAGATACAAGAAAGCGAGCGTGGCGGCTGCTTGCCGTGTTGCTGGCGGTTTCCCTGGTTGCCGCGTCGTGCGGCGACGACGATGACGATTCATCGACGGCAACCAGCGGCACCGCACAGTCCGAAGGATCCGACGGCGGATCATCGGGCGGCTCCGACGACGACGACAGCGGTTCCACCGAGGAAGGCTCCGGCGGGGCAACCGAGGAAGGCACCGGCGCCGAAGAAGGCGAAGGCGAAGGCGGCACCGAAGGCGGCACCGGCGAGGAGGGCATGGAAGAAGAGCCCATGGCCGACAACATCGAGTTGATCTCCGACGAGTGCGCCATCCCCAACCCCGCAGAAGAGATCGAGATCGACGCCATGGGCTGGGAGTTCCCGATCATCTCGCAGTACGAGGAAGAGCTAGAGGACTGCGAGGAGGGGAACTACTCGTTCAACTACCAGTTCCTCGATTCGGTTGAGGCCCGCAACGCCATGACACAGGACGCGGCCACCGGCTCACCCACCTTCGAGCTGTACCAAGGCTCCAACGCCTTCGTGGGCGAACTCGCCAACCAGGGCTTCATCCTGCCTTTGAACGACCTCGTGGACAAGTACCGCGACCAGTACGACCTGGATCAGATCGACCAGGCGTTCTGGGACATGGCCTCGCTCAACGGCAACATTTACGCCGTGCCGATGGTGTCCAACACCATGCACATCTTCTACAACGAACCCGCCCTCGCAGAGGTGGGCGTGGACGTGCCGACCAGCTTCGACGAGGCTTTCGAGGCGTGTGCCGCCATTCAGGACGCCGGTTACGACATCGGCTTCCTGTACATGTTGTCGGCCGGCTGGGCCTGGCAGATCGAGTTCGACAGTGTCCTCGGATCGATGGGAGTCAACCCGGTTGATCCCGACACCGGTCAACCCAACTTCAACAGCCCCGAGGGCGTCATGGCCGCCAACCTGCTCAAGCAGATGTGGAATGACTGCGCGCCCGACGCGTCCAGCAGCTACAGCACCGACGACGTGCAGGCCGCCTTCCAGACTGGTGAGGTGATCCTGGGCCACACCTGGGCATCACGCGCAGCCGCCATGGACGACCCCGAGGCCTCAACGGTGGTGGGCGACATCCAGTACGCGCCCGCGCTGAGCACCGGTGGCGACATTCTTGCCGCCCCGGCGTACATCGACGGTTGGATGATTCCGGTGGGCACCCCCGAGGAGCTCGTGGAGCCGATCTTCCTTGCCGCTCTGGCCGCCACCGACGCCGAAAGCCAGCAGGCCGCGGCCGAGTTCGGTTTGGTCACCCGCAGCGGCGTGAGCCATCCCAACGGCCCGCGTGACGCGGAAGCCGCCGAGGCCAGCCTGGTGCGTGGCCGCGGCGCCGATCTCACCCACCCGGCTGCCGGAATCGCCAGGGCCAAGCTCGGCGAGGCGTTGGTGACGATCCTCGACGGAGCATCGGTGGAGGACGCTCTCGCCGCCGCCGAAGAGGCGTATCTCTCCGAGGCAGGAGACCAAGGCCTGCTGTAGAAACCTGCTGTAGGGGCCTAACCTGAGGACCTGCCCCAGACGGGCAGCAAAGACCTGATCTTGGCTATGTTCGGGAGTATTCGGTCAAGATCAGGTCGCCCGTCTGCGGGCACCGGCCGCGAACCCACCGCTGGGTGGGTTCGCGGCCCAACAACAATCCGGCACACGGCCAACGCCGTGGGTTGGAGAAGAGCTGGGGGTGATTTGAGCCGATGAACAGGCGAACCTTCTGGGCGTTCACGGTGCCGAGCGTGGTGGTGATGCTGGCGCTGATGGTGTTTCCGTTGGCCACCACCATCTGGTTGGGATTCCAGCGCCTGTTGCTGCGCGACCTTTCCAACCCCACCTGGATAGGCCTGGACAACTACCGCGACGTGCTGTCCGATCCTGAGTTCTGGGCGGCGTTCCGCTTCACGATGATCTTCGTGGTAGTGGTTGTGCCGGTCACCATGGTGATGGGCCTAGGCGTGGCATTGCTGCTGGATCGAGTGGGACGGGGCCGCGGCTTCTACATGGCCGCGCTGCTGTTGCCGTTCATTGTCACCCCGGTGGTGGGCACCTTGGTGTACGAGGATCTGTTCGAACGAGGCGGGTTGATCTCGTGGCTGTGGGAGGTGATCTTCGACGACGCCTTCACGGTGAACGGCGGCAACGTGAAGTACCTGATCATCATGCAGACGATCTGGTATGTCACACCGTTCGCGATGATCACCTTCTTTGCCGGGTTGCAGACACTGCCCGGTGAGCGTGTGGAGGCCGCCGCCATAGACGGCGCAAACTTCCTGCGCAACCTGTGGCACGTGACCCTGCCGCATTTGAGGGTGCTGGTGTTGTTCGTGGCGTTGATCCTGATCATGGACATGTACCGGATTTACGACCAGGTGTTCGTGTGGACCGGCAACCGGTTCACAGACGCACACACGTTGCAGGTTTACAACGTGCGGATCGCCACTGCGTACGACATTGGCCGCCTCGGCAAGGGCAACGCCATAGCCGTGCTCAACGTGATCGGCATTTTCGTGGTGCTGATCCCGTTCCTGTGGCGCAGCTACCGCGACCAGATCTCGGAAAGGACCTGAGCCGATGAGACCGAGACACCAACGCAACCCGCAACAACGTCCCACCAGCACCGAGACCCGAGGCGTGAGGAGTCGGCAGCCATGACCGCAACCAACACCGCAACACCAAACAGCGTCGCCACCAGCACGCCAATCAACACACCGACAAGTCCCTCATCGAAGTCCACATGGTTCAAACCGGGGCGTGTCGGCCTGCACGCCACCATGGCGCTGCTGGTGATTTGGAGCGTGCTGCCGTTCTTGTGGACGTTCCAAACGTCGATCAAGTTCACCCGAGATGTGGCCTCCAAGATCCCGGTGCTTTGGGGATACGAGACCACCGCCAACGCGTACAAGGCGTTCTGGCTCGACGACGACGAGATCAACATGTGGTCGGTGGGGATCTACATCCTGATGATGGCCCTCGCGTGTGCCGTGCCACCGCTGATCGGGCGTCGATACCGTCACAAGTGGCCGTTCCTTGTTGCCTCGGTGGCGATTCTGGGATTCGCCCTGTGGCACTTCCCGCGGGTGTGGGAGGTGAACGACGAGTACGACTTCTTGGTGAACAGCATCGTGGTGACGGTGCTAACCATGGTGATCTCGTTGTCGATCGGACTGCTCGCCGGGTACGGGCTTGCTCGTTACACGGGCATCTCGGGGGCGGTGATCCTGATCGTGGCGCTCGGGTTCAGGGCGCTGCCCCGCACCGCTTTCGTGTTGCCGTACTTCTTCGGCGCCACCGAACTCGACCGGAGGTTGCGCGACTGGGGCATCGCCACGTGGGACTTCCCGCTGATCGACTTCCCGTTCATCGACGAACTGCAAATCCTCGACACGCGCCTGGCGATCGTGTTGGCGCTTGTGGCCGTGAACCAGCCATTCACCATTTGGATGTTCCGCAGCTTCTTCATGGAGGTTCCCAAGGAGATCGAGGAAGCCGCCATGATGGACGGCGCCACCCGCCTGCAGGCGTTCCGCAAGGCGATCATCCCGATGATGTGGCCGGCGATCATTGCCACCGGGTTGTTCACGATGCTTCTCGCCTACAACGAGTTCCTGTTCGTGCGGGTGTTGGCGCCCACCGAATGGACACTTCCGGTGGCGATCGTGTCGCTCACCGGCGGCGAGAGTTCGCGCACCATCACCGAAGCAGCGGCGGCGTCGGTGTCGATCACGCTGCCGATCGTGGTGGTGATCATCTTGTTCCAGAAGCACCTGGTGAAAGGCCTAGGCGCGGGCGCGGTGAAGGGCTGACGCCCTCAAGGGCCCGCTGCCGACGCCGGAAAGCCGGAAGCGCACACCGCGGAGAGTAACGATGCTCAGTGAAGATGGTCGGTGAAGATGGTTGAGGAGCTGCAACGGGCGAAACGTGTGGTGCTCGACTACTACGACGCGCTCGATTCCGCTGCGGGCGACACCGAGGCCCTGGCCGCGGTGATCTCCGCGCACACAACCGACGACTACCACTGGCGCGGCATGCACCCCTTCGGCGAACAGACAGGCGCCACTGCGGTGGCCGAGCAGTTCTGGGGGCCGACACGGCGGGCTTTCTCACCAATCCAGCGCCGCCCCGACATTTTCCTCGCCGGGCACAACACCTTCTCACCAGAGGAGATCTGGGTGTGCCAGATGGGTCACCTGCTCGGACTCTTCGACGAGCCGTGGCTGCACATACCACCAACCCGCAAGATGCTGTTCCTGCGTTACGCCGAGTTCCATCGGGTGCTCCCCACCAACGGGAACCTCACCGGCGGAAACACCAACGGCGGCAGCGCCACCAACGGCAAGATCGCCGAGACGGCGTTGTTCACCGACGTGATCAGCGTGATGCGCCAAGCCGGTCACAATCCGCTGCCACCCCAAACCGGATCGTCTCACATCCAGCCGGGGCCCCGAACCCACGATGGCCTGCTCTACGAAGCGCAAGACCCCGCCGAGGGCCAAGAAACCCTTGATCTGATCGACCGCATGATCAGCGATCTGATGGTGGCCAACGAGGACGACAACACCGGCGGATCGCGTCGCATGAACCCCGAAGTGCTGGCCACAAGTTGGGTTCCCGACATGATCTGGTCTGGGCCCGAGGGGATAGGCGCCACCTACACGATCGGGCGTTACCAGCAGCAACACCAGTACCCGTTTCGCATGCACCTGTCCAACAAGGTGTTCAACGGGCACGTGACCCGCATCGGCGAGGGCAACTACGGGTGTTTCTTCGGATGGGCGAACCTCACCCTCACCTCCGACGGCGGGTTCATGGGGCTCACAGGCTCAGGCGTGCCTGCCGACATGCGGGTCACCGACGTGTACCGCCGCTCGGGCGACAAGCTGGCCGAGAACTGGGTGTTCATCGACTTGGCGCACTGGCTCAACATGCAGGGCCTGGACGTGCTCGCACGAATGCGTCAACTCACCGGACAACGAGAGCTGTGACATGACAGGGCACGCACACCTCGTGCCGCTTGCCGCGCAGAGGCTCCACCCACATCGAACCCTCCACGCCCTCACCGGGCGTGTTGCAACTCACATGCGAAAGGCGCCCCAACGGGTGCGCGAAACCAAACCCCGCCGTGGCCGGTGCCGCGGCGGCCACACGGAAGGCAGATCTCATGGCTGAGGTCACACTGGACAAAATCACCAAGATTTACCCAAACGGCTTTCAGGCGGTCACCGAGTTCAGCCTCGAACTCGCCGACGGCGAGTTCCTGGTGCTGGTGGGCCCGTCGGGCTGCGGCAAATCCACGGTGCTGCGAATGGTCGCAGGCCTCGAGGAGATCTCCTCGGGTGACCTGTACGTGGGCGAAAACAGGGTGAACGACGTTCAGCCCAAAGACCGCGACATCGCCATGGTGTTCCAGAACTACGCCCTTTACCCGCAGATGACCGTGTTCGAGAACATCGCCTTTCCGTTGAAGTTGCGCAAGGTTCCCAAGGCGCAACGCCAGGAGATGGTGACACAGGCGGCGCAGGTGCTCGAACTCAGCGAACAACTCGACAAGAAGCCCGCGCACCTGTCTGGCGGTCAGCGTCAGCGGGTGGCGATGGGCCGAGCGATCGTTCGCCACCCGTCGTTGTTCTTGATGGACGAACCGCTGTCCAACCTCGACGCAAAGCTCCGGGTGCAGATGCGAGCCGACATTGCCGGAATCCAGCGAGAGGTTGGCGTGACCACGTTTTACGTCACCCACGACCAGGTGGAGGCAATGACCATGGGCGACCGTGTGGCGGTGATCAAGGACGGATTCCTGCAACAAGTGGACGCCCCCGAACATCTCTACGAACAGCCCGACAGCGTGTTCGTGGCTGCGTTCATCGGTTCGCCGTCGATGAACCTCTACGAAGGAACGCTCAGCTCACAAGGCGACGATTTCAGCCTCGCGCTGGGCGGCCAAACTTTGCGACTGTCCGCCGATTTGGTGGGGAGCCGTCCGGGGCTGGCCGACCATCTCGACGAACCGATCGTGGTGGGTATCAGGCCCGAACATCTCGAGGACGCCGCGGTGGCGCCGGATCATCCCGACGATCAACGCCTCAACGCCGAGGTGGACGTGAGAGAGGCACTCGGCGCCGAAACGCTGGTGCATTTCTGGCTTGACGCGCCTCACGTGGACAGCGGCGACCCCGACGCCATGGACGAGCTCGGCGAGAAAGACCAAAGCCGCTGCACCGCCCGGTTCAGCGCGGCCACACGGGCCCGGGTGGGAGACCAGGTGAGGGTGAACGTGTCCACCGAGCACCTGCACTTCTTCGACCGCCAAAGCCACCTGGCCATCCGATGACAAACGGCACAACCCAAGCCGGGGGAGCCATGGACACCGCGGCCTCAGCCACCGCGGCCTCAGACACCACCGCCGCCAAGGCACTGCTGGCGCCGCTGCGGCGCGCCATGTACGACTATCACCACCCCACGGTGCTCGCCGAACTGAAACGCTGCTTCAGCGCCGACGCCGCGGTGCATCTGAGCCATCCCATCGAAGACCTCGACGGCCCCGAGGGCTTGGCCGCCGGGGCGCTCGGGCCCCTGGCGGAAGCGTTCGTGGATCTTGAGCGTCGTGACATGATCGTGATGGCCGGGCCGGATCACGCGGGCGCCATGTGGGTGGGCTGCTGCGGCCACTACACCGGCACGTTCCTGAGGCCATTCCTGGACATCGGCCCAACCGGCCATCAGGCCGCCATGCGCTACCACGAGTTCTACCGGGTCGCCGACGGACAGGTTGTGGAAATGCAGGCGTTGTGGGACATCGGCGAGCTGATGATGCAAGCCGGGGTGTGGCCGATGGGCCCCAGCCTCGGGCGCGAATGGCACGCCCCGTACCCGGCCACCAGCGACGGGCTCGCCGATCTCGCCCGTGACCCGCAACGGTCGGCCCAAAGCGTGGATCACGTGATGGGAATGCTCAACGACATGGGCCGTCACCCCACCGAACCCGTGGAGGTGATGCGCCTGGAGCACTGGTGGCATCCACGATTCAGCTGGTACGGCCCCGCGGGGATCGGCACCGGCAGGGGAGTGGTGGGCTTCCGGCACTGGCACCAGATCCCGTTTCTGCGGGCCATGCCCGACCGTCGAGGCGGTGATGACAACAACGAGGGGCATTTCTTTGGTGACAACGACTACGTGGGTGTCACCGGCTGGCCGGGGATGTCGATGACCCTCACCGGCGACGGCTGGCTCGGGATCGCCCCCGCCTGCAGGGCCATCACCATGCGCAGCCTCGACTTCTGGCGCGTGGAGAGCCGCCAGGTGAACGGCGAAACCGTTCTGCAAATCCGTGAGAACTGGGTGCTTGTGGACTTGTTGCACGTGTGGCACCAACTGGGAGTGGACGTGTTGGCCAGAATGAGGGACCTGCAAAAGCCGGCGCGCCTGGTGGCCGGCGAGACACTCGACCCCTAACCGCCACCGCCGTCCGCCTGACACGCTGCTTTGACATCTTGAGATTGCAGGCAAAGCTGATACGCAGTTCTGACACGCAGATCTGACCCGCAGTCCTGATACGCAGTCCTGACCAGTAGTTCTGACCCGCAGTTCTGACCCGTAGAAGGGAGCCTCATGGCTGAGATCCTCAAGGACGCAACCGCTAAAGCCTCACACGGCGCCGATCCTGCGCTCACCGCCAAGGTCGAGGCGTTGATCGCCGACGTGGCCGAGCGTGGCGAGCAGGCCGTGCGTGAAATGTCGGCCCAGTTCGACGGCTGGTCGCCCGAGCAGTTCCGTCTCACCCGCACACAAATCGAGGACACAGTCGCCGGGGTCGATCCGCTTGTGGTGTCCGACATCGAGTTCGCCCAGTCCCAAATTCGCAACTTCGCGCAAGCCCAGCGCGAATCGATGCTCGACGTGGAGGTGGAGACGCTGCCCGGCGTGACCCTCGGCCACAAGCACATCCCGGTTTCCTCGGTGGGCGCGTACGTGCCCGGTGGGCGTTACCCGATGGTTGCGTCGGCTCACATGAGCGTGCTCACCGCCAAGGTCGCCGGGGTTGACAGGGTGGCAGCCTGTACCCCGCCGATCGGTGGCAAAGTGCCCGCGGAGACGGTCACCGCCATGCACCTCGCCGGCGCCGATGAGATCTACCTGCTCGGCGGTGTGCAAGCCGTGGCAGCGATGGCCCTCGGCGCCGGGTTCGTGGAGGCGGTGGACATGCTCGTGGGCCCCGGCAACGCGTTCGTGGCCGAAGCCAAACGCCTGCTGTACGGCCGCGTCGGCATCGACCTGCTCGCCGGGCCCACCGAAACGCTTCTGATCGCCGATGACACCGTGGACGGCGAGATCTGCGCCACCGACCTGCTCGGCCAGGCGGAACACGGCCCCACCTCACCGGCAGTGCTTGTGACCACAAGCCGCCGCCTCGGCGCCGACACCATCGCCGAGGTGCAACGCCAGCTCGAGACGCTTCCCACCGCGGACGTGGCCGGGGTTGCCTGGGCCGACTACGGGCGTGTGATCCTGTGCGAGGACAACGCCGAGATGCTCGCGGTGGCCAACGATCTGGCCTTTGAGCACGTGCAGGTGATGACCGAGGACGACGACTACTTCGCCAAGGGTCTCACCAACTTCGGGGCGCTGTTCTTGGGGCCGATGACCAACGTGTCCTACGGAGACAAGGTGATCGGCACCAACCACACGCTGCCCACTCAGGGCGCGGCTCGTTACACCGGCGGGTTGTGGGTGGGCAAGTTCCTCAAGACCGTCACCTACCAGCGGGTCACCAATGCAGAGTCGAGCGCCATGATCGGCGAGTACTGCAGCCGCCTGTGCGCCATCGAGAACTTCGCCGGTCACAAAGCCCAAGCAGACATCCGGGTGCGCAGATACGGCCCCGCCACCGCCGGTCGGCCCGACTCACCAGCAGCCGCCACCAGGTGAAGGTGAGTCCGAGAAAATCGTGAGCCGGCAAACAACCGCGACCCACCAACTGACCTTGGGCCACCGGATCACCGCGAGCGGATCGCTGACGACTAGCCGCCGGCTGATCGCGAGGCTTCAGATGATTGAGACCCCGTGATGGAGACACCGTGATGAGAACGGCGGTGGTTTCGGGTGGCGCCGGTGGTATCGGCTCGGCAATAGTGCGGAGGCTCGCGGATGACGGGTTCGCGGTGGTTGTGGGTTACAACACCTCAAGCGAGCGTGCCGAGGCGCTGGTGGCTGAACTGCCCGGCACCGGCCATCGTGCCGTTCGGGTGTCGGTGCTGGAGCCCGAGACTCTGGACGACCTCGCTGCGTCGCTGCAGGACAGCCCGGGGTCGCTTGACGTGCTGGTGAACTGTGCCGGGGTGACACGACCAGTGGCTCACGACGATCTCGACGGCCTCGACGACGACTTGATCGACCAGATCTTCCAGGTGAACTGGCGCGGCCCGTTCGCCACGGTTAGGGCGCTGAGACCGCTGCTTGAGGTCTCCGGCGACGCGGTGGTGGTGAACATTTCGTCGGTGGCTGCGGTCACGGGGCAGGGTTCCAACGTGGCGTACTGCGCGTCGAAGGCCGCTTTGGACAGCATGACCCGTTCGCTGGCACGAGCCCTGGCCCCCAAGATCCGGTTCGTGTCGGTGTCGCCGGGTTGGGTGCTCGGCGAGTATGCCGCCCGCATGAATCCCGAGATGCTCAAAGTTCAGCGAGAAGCCACCCCGCTGCGCCGCCTGGCCGGCGCCGAAGACGTGGCCGCAGCAGTAAGCGCCGCAGTTCTCGACCTGCGCTTCACAACAGGCGCAGTGATCAGCGTCGACGGCGGCCGCCCCCTGGGAGTCTCCTAACCCCCCAAACCCCGTGACCCCCCACCACCCTCGCCTCGGTTGTTGGCCGCGGCGCGCGGTGGCGGCTTTGGAGGCGCTTCCTTCGGGCACGGTTGCTGCCGCCCGGGCGAGCTTGCGGGCCGGGCTTGAGGCCTCGGGTGCGTTGCGAACGCGGCGGGAGTGGTTGGACGATTCATGGATCGAGGCCGAGTTTGTGGCGCCGTTGCTGCTCGAATCTCGCTGGGCCCCGCCGTCGGCTCCGGTGCCGGTGGGCGACGGCGCCGTTCACGCCGACCTGATCGAGCAAGATCGCGAAACCTTCGAGCGAATGTGGGAGGCCCTGGCCGCGGATCTGGGCCACCCAAACAGAGTCACTCCGGAACTACTGGCCGCCGAGGCCCAAGCCTGGCGTCTGCCGGTAACCCCATACCGCCGCCGCAGCTCAGCCCTGCGACGCCTGAGCCACCAGAGCGCAAGACGTCAACCGAACTGCTCGCACAACGACCCATTTCCGGAGTTCGCCAGTCCCAACACGAGTCCACCATCGGGCAGAGACACGCCGGGTGGGTGCGGTGGATCATCAGCTTCGCCACAGAGTGAGCCCCTCTCAACTCGTGCGCATCAGCGGCACCAACGGGCGGCAAGCAAGTTCAGCGGTTCCGGCGCGGCGCCGCTGGTGGTTGACCTTTCGGCGTTGTGGGCGGGGCCGCTGGCCACCATGTTGCTTGCCGACCTCGGCGCGCGAGTGGTGAGAATCGACTCTTCGGTGCGACCCGACGGACTGCGACGCCACGTCCGGATGTACGACCACCTCAACTCGGTCAAGGAAATTGTGGACATCGACCTGGGCACGCCGCAAGGCCGCAATCGCTTCGAGGCGCTGCTGGAGCGGGCCGACTTGCTGGTGCATTCGTTCTCACGTCGGGTGATGCCAAACCTCGGCTACAGCCACGCACACCTGGCCGAGCGCTACCCGACCCTGGGCGTGGTGGCCATCACAGCATTCGAGAGCTCCACCCCCGAAGCCGACTGGATTTCCTACGGCCCAGGAGTACACGCCCTGATGGGCCTAGGCGACAAGACTCCCTCAACCCACACCTCAGCCCCCCCGAGCGGCACCCCCGCCTTCGAGGCCGCGCCCCTCGCATACCCCGACGCCCTGGCCGGATTCGTAGCCTTCGCCGCAGGCGCCGCGCTAATCACCGGCACCCACGGCAACACCCGCCGAGAGGTGTCGCTGGCCGCGTCTGTCGCTCCGCTGCTTGGGTATCCGGCGGCTACACCGGGGGGCCGGATTGGGCTGCTTCGAGGGGGGCGTAGCCGGGTTTGATCACGCCTTCGATTATCTGGAGGCGCTCTCGGAATGGCAGGAAGCTGGATTTCATGGCGTTCACGGTCAGCCAGCGCAGCCGCGCCCAGTCGTAACCGAACGCGTCCACCAGCGCGGCCATTTCGGAGGTCATCGACACGTTGGACATGAGCCTGTTGTCGGTGTTCACCGTCACCCGGAACCGCAACCTCACCAGCGAATCGATCGGATGGTCGGCCACGGTGGGCACCAGGCCGGTGTTCACGTTGGACGTGGGGCACACCTCCAGGGGTATGCGCCGGTCACGGATGTAGTGCGCCAGCCGACCCAAGCTGCGCTCCTCCACAGGCCCACCCCCACGCGGCCCACCCTGTTGAGCCCCGCCCTGCTGAGGCCCGCCCGCGGAGGGGCCCACGATGTCCTCGATGATGCGAATCCCGTGCCCCAACCGCTCCGCCCCACAGAACTGCAACGCCTTCCAGATCGAACGCGGCCCGTACGCCTCCCCGGCGTGGATGGTGATGTGAAAGTTCTCCCTGGCGCAGTAGTGAAACGCATCGAGGTGAGCGTCGGGCGGGTAACCGTCCTCGGGCCCGGCAATGTCGAACGCCACCACACCCCGGTCTCGCCAACGAACCGCGGCCTGGGCCACCTCCAACGACCGGTCAAGGTGACGCATCGCCGAACAAATGGCCCTCATCACCAGCGGCGTGCCCGCCGAACCCTGCACAAAACCCTCCAGCACCACTTCGATCACTCCGTCAAGGGACAGTCCCCGCTCGGTGTGCAACTCGGGGGCGAAACGCACCTCGGCGTACACCACCCCGTCCGCTGCGAGATCCTCCGCACACTCCCTGGCGACCCGCACGATCGAGTCGGGGGTTTGCATCACACCCACCGTGTGAGCGAACGTCTCCAGGTACAACGCCAGGTTCTTGCGATTGGCGCCCCGCTGCATCCAAGCCGACAACGCCACCGGATCGCGCGCCGGTAGCGCGTCGTAGCCGGTCTCATCGGCCAGTTCGATCACCGTGACCGGCCGCAGCCCTCCATCGAGATGATCGTGCAGCAAAACCTTGGGTGCCCGCCGGATGCGCTCCGGGGTGGGAGCAACGGACCCCTCAGGCGGCATCTGATGTGCCATGCCTCAGGCTAGCCTCGTGCCACGAATGCCCCTTAGAGGCGAAACTCGCCCCCAAACCGACCACCAAGCCCCACCATCGGAACCCCCACAGTCGGGTTTCTCGGCTTTGGGCTTGTGTGACGAAATCGTCGCCGCCCTGGCGCGAGACGACATCACCGAGCCGTTCCCGGTGCAGTCCCTGGTGATCGCCGACGCGCTCGCGGGCCGCGACGTGTGCGGCAAGGCCAAAACCGGCTCCGGCAAAACGCTGGCGTTCGGGCTGCCGGTGTTGCAGATCCTGCCACGCGGGAAGCCCAAACGCCCGTCGGGTCTGGTGCTGGCCCCCACACGTGAACTGGCAGTGCAGATCGCCAAGGCGCTCGAGCCTGCCGCCAAGGCGGTGAAACGCCGAATCGTGACCGTGTACGGCGGGGCTCGCATCACCCAGCAACTCGGCGAGATCAAGCGAGGCGTGGATCTGGTGGTGGCCACACCGGGCCGCATGATCGACCTGATCGAACGCCGCGAGCTCAACGTGGAATCGGTGCGTCACGTGGTGGTGGACGAAGCCGACCGGATGGCCGACATGGGCTTTTTGCCTCAGGTGGAATGGATCCTGCGGCGCATCAAGGGCGAACATCAAACGCTGCTGTTCTCGGCCACGCTCGACGGCGGCGTGGACGCGCTGATCCGCCGCTACCAGAACGACCCGGTGATGCACGAAGTGGCGTCGCCTCAGATCACCGTTGAGGAGCTCACCCATCGGTTCATCGCCGTTCACGAAAAGGACAAGGTGAAGGTGGCCGCGGCCATCGCCCGTGGGGTGAGTCGCACGATCGTGTTCACCGCCACTCGTGCCACAGCGGATCGTGTGTCCCGGTCTTTGCAACGAGAAGGGGTGAATGCGGCGGCCATTCACGGTGATCTCAGCCAGAAGCTGCGCCTGCGTTCGCTGCAGGATTTCACCACCGGCAAGCTCGGCGTGCTGGTGGCCACCGACGTGGCCGCACGCGGCATTCACGTGGACGACGTGGACGTTGTGGTGCAGTACGACCCGCCGGCGGATCCCAAGGACTACCTGCACCGCTCGGGGCGCACCGCCCGTGCGGGCGAGTCCGGGGTGGTGGTGACACTGTCGGTGTGGAACGAGGAGCTGGTGGTGAAGCGCATCCAGCGCCGCCTCGGGCTCGACGAACCGATAGTGGAGATGTTCTCCAACGACCCCCGCCTCACCAGCCTCGGCGGTTGAAGCCCCGGCCTGCCCGGCCCCGGCCTGCTCGGCAACGCCCCGCCCGGCACCGCCCCGCCCGGCCCTGCGGTGGCTGGTAGGCTGCGAGGACAATTCGAGCAGGAGCTTCGAGCGGAATCTCGAGCCCGGGCCCAGAGTCCGGATCCCGAGTCCGGACGTCGAGCACACGTCTCGAACAGGAATCGACCCAACCGACCAAAATCACCAAACCGACATCACGAGAGGCCCGGCCTTGTGGCCGGTCCCGGCAACCTGGGGAGGACGCCCAAGGTGCCATCCCGTTCCTGGCGGGGATGTGGCGACGGCCAAGCCGGCGCAACGAAGTGTCCCACAAGGGCAGGCCATGGCCGCCGAGCGTCCACCCCGTGCGCATCGCAGGTGCGTCGCCGTGTGAGCCGTCGGGGTTGGCGGTGCGTGCAATGAAGGTTTGCCAGTGACACACCCGGACTCACCTCACCAGCGGCCCGATCCGCTGCGGCGGCGTCTCGGCTCCGACCTGCCCGTCACCGGCGCCTGGCGGGTGGGCGACGACCCCGCGGAGAGGCAGTTCTTCACGTTCGCCACTCCGGATCGTCCCTTCGTGCTGGAAGGAGGCGGCGCTCTCAGCGAAGTTCGTGTGGCGTACGAAACCTGGGGCGAGCTCGACGAGGCTGCGTCCAACGCTGTGCTGATCTGCCATGCGCTCACCGGTGACGCCCACGCCGCGGGGGAGCACAGCCACACCGCCGGGTGGTGGAACGACACCGTCGGTAAGGGCAAGGCGATAGACACCGACCGCTACTTCGTGGTGTGCAGCAACGTCCTCGGTGGATGTCAGGGAACCACCGGACCCGCAGACACGCCACCCCCCGAAGCCCCGAACGGCGGCGACTCGGCCCCGCACACCCGTCACGCAGCCTCGGCGCCCGGCGACACAGCCTCGAACCCCGGCCGCACGTCGGAACCCCACGACCCACAGCGCCCTTACGGGGCTCGCTTTCCCACGGTCACGATCCGAGACATGGTGCGGGTGCAGGCCCGGCTCGCCCAGCACCTTGGCGTGGCGCGCTGGCTGGCGGTGGCCGGCGGCTCGATGGGAGGAATGCAGGTGCTGGAATGGGCGTTGATGTACCCGCGTCGTGTGGCGTCGATCCTGCCGCTGGCCACGTGCGCGGCGGCGAGCCCGTGGCAGATCGCCTGGAGCGCGCTGGGTCGCACCGCCATCGCCGCGGATCCTCACTGGGCCGGTGGTGACTACTACCACCAGGCCGAAGGGCCTTGGCGGGGTTTGGCAATCGCCCGTGAGCTGGCTCAGGTCACATACCGCAGCGGCGCTTCCTTTGATCGGCGCTTTCACCGGGCGCGTGTGCCATCCGATGACCTTCACGACCTGTGGGGCAGGTACCAGATCGAGTCGTATCTCGATCATCACGGTCAGAAACTGGTGCGCCGCTTCGACGCCAACTCGTATCTGATTCTCAACAAGGCCATGGACACCCACGACATCGGACGCGGACGCGGCCTGGGCGACCCGGCCTCCGCGTTGGCCCTGATCGACGTGCCCACGTTGACGGCTTCGGTGTCCAGCGACGTGCTGTACCCGCCGTACCAGCAACGTGACATTCACGAGGGGATCACCGCCGCGGGCGGGGACTGTCGTTACGTGATGCTTCAAAGCGACGAAGGTCACGACGGGTTCCTGCTGGAGCACGAACTGTTGCACGAACCGATCTCGTCGTTCCTCGACGAGATGTACCACAAGACACCCCCCGGCGAGGCGTCGAAGCATCATGTCTGACAGTCATCCACACCAGGACCTGCCCGTTCCCGGCGCCACAGCCGGAACCGATTCGAGCGGCGGGAAGGGCACCGGCGCGGACGTTGCCGCCCCCGGTGGCGTGCACCCCGACACGTGGGCCATTCGCGCCGGTCGGGACGACAACTCTTCGGCTTTGGCGCCGATCCTTTGGGCCACCTCGGCGTTCACCGCGGAGTCGATGGACGCAGCCGCCGCGTGCGCGGCCGATTCGCATTCGGCCAGGTTTTACACCCGTTACGGCAACCCCACCGTGCGGGCCTTCGAGGACGCCATTGCCGGCCTTGAGGGCACCGAGGGCGCCAGAGCCTTCGCTTCGGGCATGGGCGCGATCAGCGCGGTGGTGCTGGGACTGTGTTCAACCGGCAGCCACATCGTGGCCCAGAACCAGATCTACGGCGGCACGCAGCTGCTGCTGCAGGCGGTGTGCCCGCGTTTCGGCATCGACGTGACCTTCGTGGACGGCACACAACCGGGCGCGTTCGCCGAGGCGATCCGGCCGGGCCGCACCATGCTGGTGATCGCCGAAACCCCCGCCAACCCCAAGCTCGGCATCACCGACCTCCACGAGATCGGCGCGATCGCCGGGCCGGTCACCGTGGTGGATTCCACGTTCGCCACGCCGCTGGGGCAACGGCCGGCCGATCACGGAGTGGACCTGGTGGTTCACTCGGCCACCAAAGCCATAGCCGGTCACAACGACGCCACCATCGGCGTGGTCGCCGGCAGCGAAGAGGTGCTTCAGTGGCTGTGGAACTACGCAGTGCTGCACGGCGCCACCGCCTCGCCGTTCGACGCGCTCAACGCGCTGCGCGGTTTGCGCACCTTGCCGGTGAGGTTGCGCCGCCAAAGCGAAACCGCTCTGGCGGTGGCCAAGGCGCTGGCCGATCATCCCGGCGTGGCCGACGTGTGGTACCCCGGACTCGAAAGCCACCCGCAGCACCAGTTGGCGTGCCGACAGATGCGACTGTTCGGAGGACTGGTTGCCTTCGACCTGGTTGGCGGCCTCGAAGCGGGCCGCGCCCTGGCGGAGAGGGTGCGGATCGTGCAGCGGGCGTCGTCGCTCGGTGGCCCGGAGAGTCTCATCACCCACCCGGCGTCCACCACTCATGTGAACCTCACCCCCGGCGAATGTGCCGCAGCAGGAATCGGTGCCGGCACGTTGCGCTTCTCGGCCGGTCTGGAACACCCCGAAGACATAATCGCCGACCTGCTAGAAGCCCTCGAACCCCCAACCTGACCCGATCAGCCACCGCATCAACGCGGCCCCGAGCTGCACGGCAGGCCTTGGCGCCGCCGGGGTGCGGGTAGCTTCACCGCCAATGCTCACGGCGCACCCCCCATCGGCCCGTCGCGCCGCCATGTTGTGGTGGGCGCCAGTCGTGGCGTTGACGGTCGCAATCGCACTGATCGGGGTCTCACCCCGACTGGCTGTGGGCGCGCCGGTCTCGGGCGCGGCGGTGGCTGTCGGCACCGATCACCCGAACGGCATCGGTGCGCTGATTCCGCTGATGGCGGACGCTTCCGTCACTGGTGTGGTGGCGGTCGAGGGTTCCGATCATGCGAGCGGCATCCCGGAACTGGTGGCGCAAGGCCCGAGCGTGCAGGAGTCCGACAGCACGGAGTTGGATCCCGAGAGCAGTCGCCGCCTGGATCTGCTGGTGTTTGGGCTGCTTGCCATCGCGGTTGTGATGAGCGGCCTGCTGATGGCATATCTGTGGCACACCAGCCCCAGGCACCGCCTGCGTGTCGCTCGTCGTCGGGCCCGGCCAAGCTACGTCGACCCGTCGATGCCACCAGACACAGAGCAGCGCTTCGCGCATTCCCCGGGAGTGCCAGGCGATCCGGTTGATGGTGACCCGGCCGCCCACGCTGCGGGCGCAGCTTCTCGCAGCTTCCAGGACGGCGTGGCCAACGGCGATCCTTCCGGTTCGGGTGCTACGCGCGGTGCCGACCGGGGCGTTTCGATGGTGCGTCGGTGGTGGCGCAGTGTGGTGGCGGCACCGTCTAGATTGAGAAGATGACCCAGCCGCCAGGCCTCGATCCGGACGCCATGGTGGCGCGCTTTCGGGAACGTGCCGCCGGGGTCAAACGCCGCAACCTTCCCCCGGTGGCCGGTGAGGAACGTCGCCACTTCCTGGAGCAGGCCCGACTCGACTTCCAGGACTTCGCCATAATCGGCGACGCCGAGGCCACATTCGAGGACGGGATACTCACCCTCAAAGTGGATCTGCGCCCACCCGAGCCACAATCCGACAAAGGCTGATCCTCCGCCACCCGAGGCGGAAATCCCACCGCCTTGAATGGTTCGCCACGGTCGGCCCTTCGTGGGTGTCGCCGAGCGGTGATGGCCTGAGGCCAAGGTCGCAGTCTTGAGTGGTGCCCCGCGGTTGGCCCATCGTGGGCGTCGCGGGGCGGTGACGGCCTGAGGCCGAGATCGCACCGCCTGCTAGAATTGCAAGTCCTCGCGGACGTAGCTCAGTTGGTAGAGCGCAACCTTGCCAAGGTTGAGGTCGCCGGTTCGAAGCCGGTCGTCCGCTCCAAACCCGCCCACACGCTCAGGTGCCCAGATGTCTGAACAAGGCGCCTGCGAACAAGGCACCAACGATGTGCTCGTACTGGGCGACTACTGGCGAGACGCTACCGACGAGTCAAGCGATCCGGTGCGCACCCCGCTGGGCCACCTCATCCACCAAGCCAAGGACCTGGGCGATGAGTCCGCCAAGGCCGAACTAGCCGGCCGCTTCGCCAGGATCGCCGAACAGCTGGCGCCCCTCAGCGGCCACAGCCAACGCCTGGTAGTAGCCGTGCCCCCAAGGCCCAAGACCAGCGACAGCGCCGAGTCGCCGCTGAGCCAGAACCAAGCGCCACCCCCAACCGCCGCCCAGGCCGAACCCTTGAGCACCCTCCTAGCCGCAGCCCTAGCCGCCGCCGGCGCAGGTGTCCACACCCCAGACGCGGTCACCCGCACCAACCAAACACCAAGAATGCGAGACGCCGCCCCCAGCAGCCGAGCCGCGCTGGCAACCGCCGCGGGCTATCAAGCCCAAGCCAAAGTCAAAGGCCAAGAAGTGGTGCTGGTGGACGACGTAGTGCTAACCGGCGCCACCCTCCAAGCAGTAAGCAAATCCCTAAGGGCCGCCGGAGCCAAAACAGTGATCCAAACAGCCGCCGCCAAGACTCGGCTCTGTCGACTTTAGAGGGAATGGCACTCGCGACGGGGGACAGGGTGCTCTCAACTTGCTCCAATGCCGATCGCTGCCAGAGTCCCGACCACCATCCAAAAGAGTGCCCAGCAGCCGATGATTATCCAACCGATGGTTAGGCCCGCGGTGGCACGCCCCTTGCCATAAGCCGGGGCCCACTCGGGGTATCGGTTGAACGTCCGATAGGCGCTGTGCCCCAAGGGCACTGCGATCAACGAGGTGAACCCGAAAAACACCAACGCCACCAGGGACAACACCAGCGACGCAGTTGCCTTGCTCCGGGCTGTTTCCAACTCGGACTGTTGCAGACGATCAAGTTGCTCTTGCATCTCCCCACGCTAGGCGAATGCTGCGGTGGGTACGGGTTGGGCACACAAGGGTTTGCCGGTGGCGTGGCCTCAGTCGGGTTGGGTTTGGTGTTGGGCTTGGTTTTGGGTTAGGGCGGCGATTAGGCGGTCTGTGTTGGCTCTGTCTTCGTAGATCAGGCGGATCAGCCAGTAGCGGAAGTAGCGGGTGAGGCTGTTGCGGAGCCAGATGAGCCCGCCCAGCAGCGTGAGTGACAGTCCCAGCACCACGTAGATGGTGCCGTTGCCTGCCCTAACCAGTTCGGTGAGCAGCGCCGAGGCGTCGCCTGCTTCGATGTCGCCTCGCCGCACGATTGCGCCTAGCACCGCCACCACAATCCCTACGACGGCCAGCGCGAGGCCGAGGCGCATGCCGGTTCGTTCGGGGTTGGCGCGCCCTCCGGTTACGGACAGGTCACCCACCTTTTGGGAGAACTCCGCCAGACGCGGCGAGAGCGCCGGGTCGGTTTGCTCGGTCATTTGGACACCTCCTGATGGACGGGGTGGTGAGACTTCTGGGTGGTGGCGGACAGGTGTGACTGGCTGTGTCTCATCTGCCGCCCATGTAGGCCGTTGCGAGGTTGTCGGCGATCACACGGGGATCTCCGACCATTTCGATTCTTCCCTGCAGCATCACCGCGGCACGGTCGGCCACGCTGATCACCGCCTGGGCGAACTGTTCCACGATCAGGATCGACAACCCCGAGGCTGCCAGCGCGGCAACCTGTTCGTACAACTCGGTGACCACCAGCGGGGCCAGACCCATCGACAACTCGTCGAGCAACAACACCGCCGGATCGGTGGCGATACCACGAGACATCGCCAGCATCTGCTGCTCACCGCCCGACAGGGTGCCGGCTTGCTGATTGCGCCGTTCGGCCAGGCGCGGGAACAACGCGAAGGCCCGCTCGGTGACGACTTCCATGCTGGTGCCGGTGTAGGTGGCCATGCGCAGGTTCTCGATCACGGTGAGGTTCGGAAAGACCCCCCGCCCCTCGGGTATCAGGCACACACCGGCACGGGCCAGCGCGTCGGGACGGGCGCCGTTCACCTCGTGACCCATCAACCGCAGCGAACCCGCGGTTGGCACGATCTGGCCGCTGCACACCCCCAAGGTGGTGGTCTTTCCGGCGCCGTTGGGGCCCAACAGCGCGAGCACCTCACCCGCGCCCAGTTCCAAGTCCACACCGTGAAGCACCTCGATCGGCCCGTACCCGGCGTGTACGCCCTCAAGTCGCAGCACAGCAGTCATGGTTGTTGCGCGCCTGTGTCGGGGCCACCGGCGTGTACACCCTCGAGGTGAAGCACGCGCGTCATGGCCGTCGCCCGGTGGTGTCGAGGCGCCTGGCGTCCGCGGCCTGGAGGTGAAGTGCCGGGGTCATGATTCCACCGGGGCGCCCAGGTAGGCGGCGCGCACGGCCTGGTCGGTTCGCACCTGTTCGGGGGTGCCCTTGGCGATCACCTCGCCGAAGTTGAGCACCATGATGCGGGTGCAGGTTCCCATCACGAAAGACATGTCGTGCTCCACCAGCAGCACCGCCAGACCATCAGCGGTGAGAGCACCCAGCAGAGCTGCGAGGTTGGCGGTTTCGCTGTCGTTGAGACCGGATGACGGCTCGTCCAGCAGCAACACTCGTGGTTTGATCGCCAGGGCGCGGGCCAGCTCCACCAGCCTGGCGGTGCCCGTGGGAAGACCCGCCACCGACAAGCCCGCCACTTCGCTTAGCCCCACCTGATCCAACAACGCCAGCGCCTCTTCGCGGGGGCGAACACCGGTCTTGTTCCAGCGACGGCGCATCTCGGTGGCCACGAGCACGTTGTCGAACACGCTGAGCTCCCCGAACACCTCCAGCTTCTGAAACGTTCGGGCGATGCCCCGCCGGGCACGGCCGTGAACACCGACGCGGGTGATGTCCTCACCGTCGAGACTCACCCGACCCGCCTGTGGCGCCCGCAGCCCGGTGATCACATCGAACAGCGTCGTCTTGCCCGCGCCGTTGGGCCCGATCAGGCCTGCGATCTCGCCGCTCTCAACGCTCACGGATGCTTCGCTGAGCGCGGCCAGCCCACCAAACCGAACGGTCACGTCGCGAGCATCAAGCAAACCCATCACAGCCACCCCGTCACCGGCTCGTCCGAACGTGGAGCAAGCGCCGCCACACGGTGTTGGTGCCGGCGGGCGGTTCGGTTGGCGCGTTCGTGTGCGCCAGACCCAGCACGCGGTCGATTTCAGCGATCTCGGCGGGGTCGAACGGTCGAACCAGCCCCAGCTCGCCGGGTTCGGGTTCACGATTGGCGGCCTGCTCGGCGCGCAGGCGTGCCCGTGCGTCCGAACGCCACGGCAGCAGCGGCGCAAACCCCCTGCCCATCTCCGCCACCGCCCCGGTGGGACGATAAGCCATCACCACCGCCATGATCCCAGGCCCGAGTATCTCCAGGGCGCTGAGCCAGCTGAAGTCGTAGTGATCCTTCACCACCACGAACAGCACCGTGTTGACCCCGCCGAACAGAGCCGCCGCGGGCAGCGACACCCCACCCACCACCAACAGCAACACAATCGGAATGCCCGCCAACAGCTCGAAGTGCAACACGTTGAGGGTGCCCTGCTTGAGGCCGAACAGCGCCCCGCCGAAACCCGCGATGCAAGCCGACACCATGAACACCACCACCTTGGTTTCGGTGACGTTCACACCGATGGTGGCCGCGGCGGCCTCGCTGTTGTTGATAGCCACCCAACGCCTGCCCCAGCGGCTGCGACGCAACGCCACCAGCACCACAACCAGCACACCGAACACGGCGGTGAGGAACAACAGAAACGGCCGTCCCACGCTGTTGAGTCGAGTGCCGGCAATGTTCAACGGTTCGATCCTGGTGACCAGGTTGGGGTTGATCACCGACGTTTGGGTGAAGAACAACAACTCGAACCCACGAGCGAACGCCATCGACGCCAACGCCAGGTACAAGCCCTGCAACCGCACCGCCGGCAGCGCCATCAGCGCACCCACCGGCGCCGCCAACAGCGCGGCCATCAACAAACCCCACGCTGAGCCTGAATCCCCGGCCACTTTCATGAACACCACGGCGCCCACCCCGGCGAACGCCATCGGCGCGAACGAAACCTGACCTGCCCAGCCGGTGAGTGGCACCAGCGACAACATGATGATCGCGGTGATCATCAAGGTGATCCCGCGGCTGATCCCCACCCCCGACCAGGCCTCGGTGAACGGCAGCGCGCCACCGGTCCAGGCAAGAACCACCACGAACAACGCCACCGCGCCCAGCGCGCCATCACCAATGGTGGTGAGCCTCAACCGGGCTTGCGCCAACGCCGCGGAGATTCCCCGGGCTTGGATCCCGGCCTGGGGCAACAGCAACAAAACCGCGAACAACAGGATCGTGGGCAGCGCCTCGTGGGCGTTGGCGAAACCGTCGTCGAAAGTCAAGAACCGGCGCATGAACTGCTGACCGAGGCCCAGCAACAACGCACCCGCGAACGTCCACGGCAAGCTCCGCAGCCTGCCCACCGCGGCCGCGGCGAACGCGTCGATCACCACAAGGGTGAGCACCTCCACCACCAGTTGACTCTCGGGTGCGATGAGGATCCCGGCGAGGGCTGCCAACGACGAACCCACCGCCCAGGCCAGCCCGGAGATCGCCGACGGGTTGGCGCCGTTGAGCGACGCCAGCGAACGCGAATCCACCACGGCGCGCATGGCCACCCCGATGCGAGTGGCCCCAAGAAGCAGCCGCAGCATCACCGCGATCACCGCGGCGGCACAGATCGTGGTGAAGCGATGCCACGTGACCGTCACCCCCAACACCTCGAAACCGCCGGTGCCGAAGAACGGTTGCAGGGCACGGGCCCGGTCGCCTTTCCATTGGGTTGCGGCCACTCCCATGAACCCGAGCATCAGCCCCACGGTCACCATCAGCTGCAACACCAACGGCACGTCCTGCAGGCGCCGCATCAGCACCCGATCCAGCACGATTCCCCCGGCGGGGGCCAGCAAACCCAGCACCACGATCAGCGCCAGCGGCGCCGGCCAGTGGTGGTTCACCCTCAGTTCCCAGTAAACGAACGCCCAGTACATGCCGATGGCGCCGTGGGCGAAGTTGAACACGCCGGTGGTTGTGTACACCACCACCAGACCGCCTGCGGACACGGCGTAGATGGCGCCGATCGACAAGCCCACCACGATCACTCCGCCCACGTTCACCGTGGACACCGGGGTGCCCGCCCAGCCGTGAACGGTTGCGGCCACCACCGCAACCCCCAGCACCGTCAACGCAACGGCGCGCCGTGTGATCACAGTGCTCATCGGCTTGTGGTGATGGTCATGGGGTCACGCTCATGGGCCTGTGGTGGTGCTCATGGGCCTGTGGTGGTGCTCATGGGCCTGTCATCGGCCGGGGCCGGGCCGTGCCCTTGGGGGCGTGGGTCACCTGGTGGTGGTGGCCACCTGGGGGTCAGCTCAGGGTGGCCGCCTCGGCTGCGGCGTCCATTGTGATCTCCACCGAGTTGTCGGGATGACAGTCGAACGTTCCGGGCTCCTCGGGGTGGATGCGCACAAACTCCTGGCCTTGGATTTGCAACAGCACGAAACATTCGCTTGAGATTCCGTTCACCGGGTCGACAGTGCCCAGGAAACCCCGGGCGTCGTAGGAGTCGATGCCCTTGAGGGTTTCGAGCAGGTTCGCTCTGGTGATGGCGTTCACGTCACCGGTGTTGTCGATGATCTGCGCCACGGCCTCCTCGAACAGCACCCCCGCGGCCCAGGCGTTCAAGCCGAAGCTGGACGGGTTGTCCACGCTGTTCACGTAGGCGCTCAGTTCGTCGTTGAGTTCGGCCTCCTCGAAGGGCAGCGTGAAGATCGTCATGTACGTGCCGTCCTCCACGCCGCCGCCGAGTTCGAAGATGGCGGTGTCGTAACAGGCGATCGTGCATTCCCAGATTTCGATCTCCACGCCTTGGGCTTCGGCTTCGCTGCGCCACTTGATCAACGACCGGTACTCCGAGCCGGTGCGGGCGTAGTTGGCGTTGTTCTGCGCGGCGGCTTGCACGAACTCCGCGTACACCGGTTGCAGGTCGGTGCCGCTCACCGCGTAGGCGGCCACCTCTTCAACGCCGAGTTCGCGCACCGCGGCACGCACGGTGGTGATCCCGGTTTGGCGGGTGGAGGGCAGGTCCCCGGGCACGATGAACACGCCGACGAGATCCGGGTTGAGGTTCTCCTGGAACCAGGCGATGTGGCCCACCCGTTCGCTGTAGAGACGCTCGCCGGTGCCGCTGTAGGGGCAGGCCCCCTGGGGCGCGATGATCGTGAACGTGTTGGCGCTGCACTGATGCACCACCTCGGTGGTGATCTGCGCCACGTCGGGGATGCCGATCTCGTTGCCGTTGATGTCGGGGCACGTGTTGATTTGCGACACGTCGAACACGAACAGCGCCGTTGTGCCCACCATCGCCAGGGCGTTCTCGCAGGCCGCTATCTGCGCGTTCACCGACTCCGAGGGATTCAAAACGGTGTCGAAACGCTCCACTCTCACCGTTCGGCACGCCAGGCCGCCCTTGTCGTTGACGTGCTCGGCCCAGGCCTCGGCCGCGATGAAGGCGTCCTCGAACAGTCCGGGCGCCAGGGGGGTGTCCGAATCGGCGGCGATCAGCACGGTGATCTCATCGGCGCTCACGCCGATCTCAACGGCGCCGGGGGTGGACGTTTCGCAAAGGTCGGGCTCCGGTTCGGGTTCGGGTTCCGGTTCGGGGGTCGCATCGTCGCCGGTGTCACCGTCGTCGGCTGCCGGGTCGTCGCCGGCGGGTGTCTCGGCCTCGGCCGCCGGATCCTCAGCCCCGCCGGTGTCGTCGGCGGTGTCGGTGTCTGCGGGGTCGTCGTCGATGCCGAAGATCTCCTCGGCGGTTTCGGCCGATGAGCCGTCGTCTCCTGCGTCGTCTCCCGGGTCGTCACCCGTGGCGGGCGCGGCGGTTGTGGTTGCGGCGCCGGCCTGAGCCGGCTCGTCGTCACCACCTCCGCAAGCGGCCGCCACCATGCAGGCAACGCACAACACTGCAACCCAACGCCACCAGGACTTCTTGAACCTCAACATGGTTTCCTCCAATGCCACTTGCACGCTCCAAGAGCGGGCTCTGCGCGAACCTTAGATCCTCGATCCTTGTGTAGCAGGCGGAACTGCTGCGCCTTGTGCCCGCCCGAGATGCCCGCCGGGGAGCCGGCACGCTCAGAACTAGGGTTTTGTGGTGACGCTGGTGGACGCCTTGCGCCGCGAAATCGGGCCGGATCGTGTGACCACCGACGGCGCCGACCTGGACTTCTACGCCGCCGACATCTACTCGGCAGGGGTTCGCCCGGCTGCGGTGGTGCTCCCGCAAGGCACCGAGCAGCTCGCCGATGCGGTGAGGCTGATCACCACTGGTGGCGCGGCGGTGGTGCCCCGAGGTGGCGGGGTGTCCTACACCGGTGGCGTCACACCCCCCAGCGCCGGAAGCGTGGTGGTGGACACCAGCGGGATGAACCGCATCCTGCGCGTGGAGTCCGAAGACCTGCACGTAACCGTGCAGGCCGGGTGTACTTGGCAGACGCTGTGGGAGACGTTGACGCCGATGGGGTTGCGCACCCCGTTTTGGGGGCCGCTGTCGGGAAGCCGGGCCACGATCGGCGGGTCGGTTTCCCAGCAGGCGGTGCTGTGGGGGTCGTCTCGTTACGGCCCGTCAGCCAACAGCGTCGCCGGGCTGGAGGTGGTGGTGGCCGACGGCAGCGTTGTGTCCACCGGAATGGGCGCGCTGAACCCCTCGCTGGGGGCGTGGCGACATTTCGGGCCCGACCTCAGCGGCGTGTTCTTGGCGGACTGCGGGGCGCTGGGAGTGAAAGCCACCGTCACGATGCCACTGATGCGCGTGCCCACCCACAGCGGGTTCGCGTCGTTCGCGTTCGAGTCGCGCCACGCCTTCGTGGGCGCCTTGGCCGGTTTGGCACGCGCCGATGTGGCCGTTACCGCTTTCGGGTTGGACGCGGTGCTCACCGATCAGCGCATCCGCAGGGGAAGTCTCGCTCAGGGCGCCTCCGCGGTGCGCGCCATGATCGCCGGGTCTTCCAACAAGCTGCGAGCGGTGCGCGAAGCGGCACGAATGGCGGCGCGGGGTCGTGGCGTGGTGGACGCCGGGAGCTGCTCGTTGCACGTGATGGCCGAGGCCCGAAGCGCCGCCGCTGTGGACGCCGACATGGCCGAGATCCGCAAGATCTGCACCGAGGGCGCCGCGAGTGCCGGCTCGGGTGCTGTGCGGCCCGGGGGAACCGAGGTGGAGGCCACGGTTCCGCGGTTGTTGTGGTCTCGGCCCTACGGATCTCTCACCTCTGCTTTGGGACCCGAAGGTCAGCGTTGGGCGCCGTTGCACGTGCTGGTGCCGCTGTCGCACGCCAACCCGATGTGGGACCGCATCGACGCACTGGCGCAACGCCACAGCGAGGCGATGTCGGATCTGGAAGTGGAACTGGGTGTGATGGTGAGCACGGTGTCCACGATGATGCTGCTCGAAGTGGTGATCACCTGGCCCGGCCCGCGCCCCGCGGTGTATGACCGCCTGGTGGAGCCCGCAAAGCTGCGCCGATACCCCACCTACCCCCCGAACCCCGCCGCGGATGGGCTTGTGGCGGAGATTCGTGACGAACTGGTGGACATGTTCGCAGCCGAAGGCGGCGCCCATCTTCAGATCGGTCGCCGCTACAGCTACCTGGATCGCCTCGCGCCGCCCACCCGACACCTGCTCGAAGCGCTCAAAGCCCACCTCGATCCCGACGGCCTGATGAACCCCGGCGTCCTGGGCTTGTAACACCAGCCGGCGCAGGCCCGGCGGAGGCGGTCGTCCTCCCTGGCCGCAAGCCGATGGTGTGGGAACGCCGCGAGGCGACGGCCTGAGGGCAAAGACGGCATGGGCGTTTGCGGTGGTTGTGCACGAGGAGTGAGAGGCTCAGCTCCAGTTCGGGGCGCGGCGCTCCAGGGACGCCGCGAGACCCTCCTGCGCGTCGGAGCCGGGGGCGCACACGTAGCGCACGAACTCGTCAAGCTCGGCCGCCACGGCGTCTCGGATTGGGGCCACGGCGGTTCGGGCCATGGCACGCTTCACCGCGGCGGAACAGTTGCGGGACTTGTCACGCAGCCCGGCCAGCAGTTCCTCCACCGCGTCGTCGAGTTCGGTTTCGGGCACCGACCGCAAGGCCACGCCGTAGTCCACCGCTTCGGGGCCGGTGAGCCACCTGGCGGTGAGGATCAGTTCCTTGGCTCGCTGGTCGCCGATCTTGCGGGGCAGGCGCGCGGTGGATCCTCCGCCGGGCATCACCCCGAAGTTGGTGTGGTTGTCACCGATGCGGGCCTCGTCGGCCACGATCACCATGTCGCACGCCAACAGGATTTCCATGCCCCCGGCGCGGGCCAGTCCGTTGGCCACTCCCACCACCGGCACCGGCAAGTCCTCCAGGCGCAGCAACAAGTCACCAAGGCGGCGGATCACCGACGCGAAGTACCCCGCATCAGAAAAAGCTCGTTGCAACAGTTCCAAGTCCAGGCCCACACAAAACGCACGGCCGGAACCTCGCAGCACCATCGCGCGCACCGACTCGTCATCCTGCACGGCGGAGATCACCGCGTCGAGGTCGCTCAGCACCTGCTCGGTGATCGAGTTGAGACTGTCGGGCCGGTTGAAGGTGACATGAGCCACCCGTTGTGTCACGTCGTAGGTCATCGTGGTGGGCGAAGGAGACGCCGCAGGTCGAGCCGTGGCGGATCGTGCGGATGGCTGAGATGAGGTCATGTCGGCTCCCGATCTTGTTCAGAGGTGGCGCCTGGGAGAGCGTCGAAGCGGTGGGGCGACAACGTGGCCGCCAGCAGGGACTTGGTGTAGTCGCGTTCGGGGCTGGTGAACACGGCTTCGGTTCGGCCGGTTTCCACGATCCTGCCGTGGTGCATCACCGCCACCCTGTCCGCCACGTACCGCACGGTGTGCAGGTCGTGCGAGATGAACAGGTACGCCAGGTCGAGTTCTGTTTGCAGTTGCCGCAGCAGGCGCAGTATCTGTGCCTGCACCGACAAGTCCAAAGACGAGGTGGGCTCGTCGAGCACCACGAAACGTGGTTTGCAGATCACCGCCCGGGCGATGCCCACACGCTGTTGCTGGCCTCCCGACAGTTCCGCCGGGAAGCGCTGCGCGAAGCCGGTGGGCAGCCCCACCTGTTCGAGCGCTTCGTTCACCTTGCGGCTCCGGGCGCGGCTTTCAAGTTCGGGCTGGTGGATCTGCAGTGGCTCCTCGATGATCGATCCCACACGCATGCGCGGGTTGAGGCTTTGGAACGGCT
The DNA here is from genome assembly GCA_965221635.1 of Candidatus Aldehydirespiratoraceae bacterium. Taxonomy (GTDB): domain Bacteria; phylum Actinomycetota; class Acidimicrobiia; order Acidimicrobiales; family Aldehydirespiratoraceae; genus JAAXHB01. Next base: position 3,422,785 of record OZ244902.1, on the reverse strand, counting down.
CCTGGAACACCATCGTGGCCGTGCCCCGGAAGCTGCGCAGTTGCCGGGCCCGAAGCTCGGAAAGGTCGCGGCCCAGCACCCGCACAGAACCCCCGTCGGGGTGCAACAGCCCCAAACACAGCCGCCCGGTGGTGGACTTGCCCGAGCCGCTCTCACCCACCAGGGCCAGCGTTTCGCCAACGTCGATGTCCAAGCTCACGCCGCGCACGGCTTCCACCCGGCGGCGACCCACCACGAACGACTTCACCAGGTCGCGTCCTTCGAGCACGCCCATCGCTACCACCGTTGCCCTGGCTTGGGAATCGCCGCCAGCAGCGCCCGCGAATATTGCTGTGACGGGTTGGTGAACACCTGCCGAACCGGCCCCGATTCCACCACCTCGCCCTGGTACATCACGATCACCCGGTCGCAGTAGTGAGCCACCACGCCAAGGTCGTGGGTGACGATCAGCAGCGAGCGCCGGCCCTTGGTGATCAGGTCGGCGAGCAGGTCGAGGATTTGTTTCTGCACGGTCACGTCGAGGGCGGTGGTGGGTTCGTCGGCGATGATCAAATCAGGTTCGAGCATGAACGCCATGGCGATCACCACTCGCTGCGCCATTCCGCCCGACAGTTGGTGGGCGTAACCGTCGAGCACCCGGTCGGGTTCACCGATGCCCACCGATTCGAGCATCGATACGAACCGGGCGCGCATCTCGGTGCGTGACGCCCTTACGCCGTGTGCCCGCAACACGTTGCGGAACTGGGTTTCGATCCCAAGGATCGGGTTGAGCGACCCGAACGGGTTTTGCGGCACGAAACCAATGCGACGGCCTCGAAGTTCCCGCAGTCGTGACGTGCCGATGCGACGCAAGTCCATGCCGTCGAAGAAAACGTCTCCCGACACCACCCGGCCCGCAGGCTCGAGCAGTCCCAGAATTGACCGCAGCGTCACCGACTTGCCCGACCCGGTCTCGCCCACGATTCCCACCGACTCCTCGGCGCCCACCTCGAAGCTCACCCCCCGCACGGCCTTCACCGTCTCGGCTCTGGTCACGAAATGGGTGCTCAGATCGCGAACGCTCAACAAACTCCCCGCGTGCCCCGGCTCACCGGCGTCGGCGGTGTCGGCAGTGTCAGTGGCGTGCGCAGTGTCAGCGGCGTCGAACGCGTCCGGGGTGTCGGCCGTGTCGGGGCTGTCGGCGGTGTTGGGGCTGGCGCCTCGGTTGGTGGTCACCTTGACCGGCCCGTGGCAGCTTGAAGTCCGTCGGCTATGCGGTTCAGCGCCCACACCGCCAGCACCACCGCGGCGCCCGGGAAGATCGAAATCCACCATGATCCGGTGGCGATGTTCTGCGTGCCCGACCGGATCATCGACCCCCAGCTGGGGGTGGGTGGCGTCACCCCTATCCCCACAAAGGACAGTGCCGCGATCACCACGATGGCATTGGCCGCGGCCAAAGTGGACTGCACCCCGATGATGCCGGTGACATTGGGCAGCACATGGCGGCGCATCACCCGATACGGGCTCGCCCCGATGGAGACGGCGGCCTCCACGAAACGGGCTTCGCGCACTGCAAGCGCCTCGGTGCGCACCAGGCGCATGAACCGGGGGGTGTTGATCAGCGCGATGGCCAGCACCACGTTGCGCAGGTTGTTGCCGGTGAGCGACACGATGGCAATGGCCAGCACCAGCAGTGGGAAAGCCTGGAACGTGTCCAGGGCTCGCATGAGGCGTTCGCTCCAGCGGTTCTTCACCGACGCGGCCAACCCGAGCGGCACTCCAACCACCAGCGAGATCAGCATGCCGCTCAGCGCCAGGGCCAGGTCGAGGCGAGCGGCTCGAATGGTGCGCGAGAACACGTCGAAACCGGTGCGGTCGGTGCCGAACCAGTGCTCAGCCGACGGCGCCTGCAGCGTGGACGTGGCGTCGGGCACCAGCGGGTCGTGAGGCAGTGGCGCCAGGAAGCTCGCGGCCAGCAGCAACAGGATCACCCCGAAACCTGCCGTGGCGCCAGGTCTGCGCCGTGCCGCTTCCAACAACCTCCCCACCAAAGTCGGACGCAGAACCTCGGCCACCGGGGCGTCGGCGGGGTCCGCCGGGCTGGTGGAGGTGACCACCGGGGAGTCGGTGTCGGTGGCCACGGGGGAGTCGCCGGGGGAGACGTTGGGGGACACCGCCGGGTCGCCGGAGCCCGCCGGAGACTCGGGATACTCGGGACTTTCCGCCACGGGCGGATCGGTGGGGGTCACTGGTAGGTCACCCGTGGATCCAGTCGCAGGATCAGCAGGTCGAGCACCAAGAACACCACCAGCGTGACGATTCCGCTCACCACCACGAACCCCAAAATCACCGGCATGTCCAGGCGCAGCATGGCGTCAAGGCCCCACTGGCCGAACCCGTTCCACGAGAACACCGTCTCCACGATCGCGGCCCCGCCCACCAGCGCCGCGAACAGGATCCCGCCGAAGGTGATCACCGCACGGCGGGCCTCCAAGAACGCGTAACGCAACACGGTGCGTTCGGGCAGTCCGCACGCACGGGCGAACTGCACCTGCTGGGACTGCAGGGCTTCGGACACGGCGCTGCGGGTGGTGCGAGCGAAGTACGCCAGGTAAACCACCGCCAAGGTCACCCACGGCAGGATCGAATGTGACAGCAGCGACCTGAACGTGGCCCATTCGCCTGCCATGGCCGCGTCCACGAACATGAAGTTGGTGCGGCTCTCGGGAATCGTGTCGAGGAATCCGAGCCTGCCTTCGGGCCCGGGGGTTAGGCCAAGCCTGAAGAACAGCACGTAGATCAGCACGATGCCCAAAAAGAAGTCCGGGATTGCCTGACCGAAGGACACGAACACGCCGGTGATCTTGTCCGGCGCCCGTCCCCGGTAGTAGGCGCCGAGGGTGCCCAAGGCGATGCCCCCGAGCGCCGCCAGGATCAGCGCCGGTAGCACCAGTTCCACCGTGGCGGGCAGGAAGCGCAACACCTCGTCACGCACCGGCAGGCGCGTCTCGAAACTGTCGCCCATGTCGCCGCGCACCAGGCCGGTCATGTAGTCCCCGAAGCGGGGCAGCAGCGGCTGGTCCAGGCCGAGTTCGGCGTTGATCTCGGCGAGGGTTTCCTCGCTTGCGAATCCTCCGGCGATCACCCTGGCGGGGTCACCGGGAAGGATGTTCACCAAGAAGAACGCAACCGTGATCACGATCAGCAGCCCAACAGGCAGAAACGCCACCCGTTTGACCACATGACCCCACAAGGCCGCCCGAGGGCCCCGAACCTTGCCGGCGCCGGCCGCGGCGCGCTCCCGAGCGATGTCCGTCTCGCTGCCAGCGGGCCCGGAGTTCACCGCAACACCACCCTGTCACACACCCGGCCACGCACCAACAGCCGTGTCACCTTGGCCTCGATGCCCACCCACGCGGCGGGCATCGAGCGCCAACAGGGGCCGGTGGCGCCTGCAACGCACCCGGTTGGAGGTTCTCGCCGACCTCCCGGGCGGCTAGCAGGCGCCACGGCCCTGTTTTGTTGCCGGAACGAAACGCCGGCCGTTACCGGTCAGCCCTTGGTGAGTTCGTAAATGAACACCGAGCCGTCGGGGTAACTCTTGAAGCCGTCCACCGAGTTGTTGAAAGCCTGGAAGTCCGGGCGTTCCACCAGGTACGCGATCGGAGCGTCCTCGAGGATGATCTCGTTGCCTGTCGTCAACAGCGCGTCGCGCTCGGGGCTGGGTGCGGTGATCAGCGCCTCGCGGAACGCCGCGTCGTACTCGTCGCTGGCGTAGCCGCTGTTGTTGAGGAACGAAGTGGAGCCCAGGTACAGCGACAGCGTGTACGCGGGATCGGCGATGATCGGACGCTCGGTGTACAGCCACGACTGCATGGCCTTGGCGCCCACGTCAGCCTCGAAGTCGGCCAGAGCGGCCACGGCGTTGAGTTGCACGTTCAGCCCGATGGCGGTGAGGTCGGCGGCGATCAGGGTGGCCACTTCCTCGGCGTGCGGGCCGGGACGTCCCAGGTTGTAGGAAATCGTCAACGACCAGTCGTCGGGAATGTCCACGCTCTCAAGCAGGGCCCGAGCGGCATCCGGGTCGTAACGAACCAGCTTGTCGGGCGACCCGGGCGGGTGCGGCAGGTAGCTCGACAGGCCGTCCAGCGCGGGTTGCACCAGGTTGGCGTAGGGGCCCACCACCAGGTTGTCACGGTTGATCGCCATGTTGATCGCCTGGCGCACCTCTCGCATGGCCAGCACCGGATCCTGATGGTTCAGCACCAGGTTGTCGCGGTTGGTGTCCACGGCCTCGATCACGTAGGCGTTTTCGCTGTTGTTGATCGGTTCCACCTGGTCGAACTGGATGTCGTAGGTGTAGTCGATGTCGCCTGCGAGCAGCAGCTGCACCCGGTTGCCCGGATCGGGCAGCGCTCGCACCACCACGTCGCTGATCGCGGCGGGGCCGCGCCAGTAGTTGGGATTGGCAGCGAGGCGCACTTCCTCGCCGGGGGTGATGCTGTTGAGACCGTAAGCGCCGAACGAGGCGATGTGGTCCGTCAGGTAGGCCTCGGCCCACGGGTCTTCGTCGGTGACGCCACCCTCTTCGATGATCTGAGTGGTGTCGAAGATGCCGGTGCCGTACCAGGTGAGAATCGAAAGGGCGATCTGGTTGTTGGCGGTGAGGTTGTACTTCACCGTGTAGTCGTCGATCACCTCGATCGGGTTGTCCCTGTCCACGTTGGCCACCGAGAACAGGAACGCCCCGGTGATGGAGCTGATCTCGTTGGCCCGGTCGAACGACCACTTCACGTCATCGGCGGTCATTTCGTTGCCGTGGGGGCTCATCACGCCCTCGCGCAAGCTGATCGTGTAGGAAAGGCCGTCGTCGGCTTGCACCGCCTCGGTGGCGAGTTCGGGGATCAGGCACTGCGCGCACACAACCTCTGTGGGAGTCGCCGCGTCGGGGTCGTAGCGGAACAGCGTGCCCATGTAGTTCACGCCGAGGTTGTGCGACACCAGGCCCTGGAACACCGCGGAGTCGAGATTGCTCGGCACCTGCGGCCAGGCCATGGTGAGCACCACCGGCTCCTGCGGGGCGGCTGCCGGCTCGTCGGCGGGTTCGTCGCCGGCGCCGTCAGCGGGGTCTTCGCCACCGGTCGAACCGTCGGCGGGTTCGTCGCCGGGGTCTGCGGCGCCGCTGGAATCGTCCGGCGCGTCGCTGCCGCCGGAGCCCGCAGAGGCGCTCTCACCACTTGAGGCCGCGCCGCTGGGTTCGTCCGACGAATCGTCGCCGCATGCAGCGGCAAAGATCACGAACGCGGCCAACAGCGCGGCCCAGATGCTCGACTTTCGAATCACGTCTCCTCCTAATGGGTCGTGGAATTGCTAGCCCGTGACGGTAGCCCGCACCTGTGACACTTGTGCCGGCGGGCTCGAAACTGTATACCGGATGCCGTGTCAGCGATCAGACGGGCGTACGCCCAGTGCAGTTGGGGTCAAGTGCATCACGCCACCGCCGGTGAGGGCATCCCGTGTGCCTTCTTTCACGAGTCTCCCCAGTCGTGGCGAGTGTTCGAGGGGGTGCTCGGGAATCTCTCGGGGGTGCGGGGGGTGGCCTTTGACACTCCCGGTTACGGGGCGTCGGATCCGCCGCCTCATCATCGTTTCGAGATCCCCGATTACGCCGCTCGGCTGCTGGAGGCCATCGACGACCTGGGGTTGGAGTCATTCGCCGTGGCCGGGGTACACACCGGTGCGTCGCTGGCGTTGGAGGTTGCCCGCCAGGCCGGGTCGGATCGGGTTGTCGGCGCCGTTCTCAGCGGTGTGCCGTTGCTGACGGAGGCCGAGCGTGCCCAGTTCCTGTCGGGCTGGTCGCCGCCGATGACCCCCGACGCCGATGGCTCGTACCTGGGTTGGGCATGGGAGCGCTACCAGAGGATCTGGGGAGCAGACTCCCACCCCGATGTGCTGCACCTGGCCGTAACCGGGCTGTTGGGTGTGCTCGACCGTTACGAATGGGCCTACAACGCGGCGTTCCGTTACGACCCGGGCCCCGCCCTGGCGGCCCTGCAGTGCCCGGTGCTGTTCCTGAACGCGAGCAACGACCTGCTCGCCTCCCATGACCAAAAGGCCGCGAAGATCGTTGCCGAATCCTCAATAAACCTGGTCGAAGGATTCCAAGGCCAACTACCCCTGAGAGCCCCAAGACTCTACGCAACAGAAGTCTCAAACTTCCTCCAAACCACCACCACTGAAGCTTGACTTGTTGTTGGCGTGAAAGGCGATCAGGGCCCTTGGCGTGAGCAGGGTTCTTGGCGGAACGCTCAGAGCGCGAGCTTCTGCGGACCTGGTGGGGTTCGTTAGGGGTTGTTCTTGAGGGTGGGTGGGGTCCAGGACCAACCCAGGAGGTTTTGGAGGGCTTGGGCCCAGTCGAGTAGGGGGCCGTCGCCGAAGGCTGGGCCCACCAGCTGCACTCCCAGGGGCAGGCCCGAGGCGTGACCGGTTGGCACGCTCACACCGCAGTGGCCGGTGAGATTGAACGGCGACAACGGTCGGATCAAGGTGAGGTCCCTGGGGGCGACGGCATCGTCGCTGTCTCCGAAGGTCACCGTGTCGGCGTGGGGCGACGGGGCGAGCACGTGATGAGACGGAGCGAAGACGAAGTCGTGGTCGGCAAAGGCCGCGTCCACCCGGCTGCGCGCAACCCGGCGGTAGCGCTGGGCGTCCACGTAGTCCACACCGCTGAACTCCAGCCCCATCAGCAGGTAGGCGCGCACATCGGGCTGGTAGTCGTCGATACGGGTTTCGATCCACTCGCGGTGATAGGCGGAGGCTTCCACGGTGAGGATCACGAACTCGGCGGCGATCAACTCCTCGGGGTCGCCGATCGACACCTCGTCGATTTGCGCGCCGGCTTGCTCCATGGCGCCAAGCACTCGGTGCAACTCGGTGTCAACCTCGGGCTGGTTGGGGGTCATCAACTCCGACGCCACCGCCACCCGGGCCCCCGAGAACGCCTCGGGCGAACGCCGCCGCGAAGCCGAACCAGGCTCGGCCCCACCGTCGATGTCCCCACCGTCGATGTCCCCACGGTCGATGTCCCCACCGTCGATGTCCGCACCGGCGATCACCGACAGCAACAACCTGGCATCAGCCACGCTTCGACACAGCGGCCCGACCGTGTCCAACGACCAGGCCAGCGGCACCACGCCGTCCAAGTCCACCAAACCGAAGGTGGGCTTGTGACCAACCAGGCCGCACAACGCCGCAGGCTCCCTGATCGACCCGGCAGTGTCGCTTCCCAAAGCACCCGCGCACATGCCGGTGGCCACCGCAGCCGCTGAACCGCCGCTGGAACCCCCCGGCATCCGGCTGGTGTCCCAAGGGTTGCGAGTGGGAGGAGTCAACGCGCCGTACGCGAACTCGTGAGTGTTCGCCTTGGCCATCAACACGGCGCCGGCTTCGCGCAGGCGTGTCACCAACGGCGCGTCCGCTGCGGCGATGTTGTTCTCCAGGATCTTCGATGAAGCCGTGGTGGGTACGCCTTGCATGTCGATCAGGTCTTTCAAGATGATCGGCACGCCGTGCAGCGGGCCCACGAACTCGCCGCGGGCGGCTTGTTCGCTTCGTTGCGCAACCACGCTGTGAGCTTCCGCCAGCACCTCGCTCACCAAAGCGTGAACGTGTGGCTCCCAATCTGTGATGCGCTCACACGCAGCGTCGAGCAGCTCCCGAGGCGTGACCTCGCCGCTTCGCACTGCCGCGGCGGCGTCCACCACACCCAGATCAGCGCCTGCAGTCATCACAGCCCCCGGCGGCCGGTGCCGCGGTCGTAGTGGCACTGCTTCGAGACGAACCCTTGCGAGTGGCACGCACCCCGCCTGGCGGCACCCGTGCCACGGGCGTGGTCGATGATCGGGATCAGCCCGGCCCTGCGGGTTTCGGATGCAGTTCTCACTTTCCTGGCTCCTTGGTGTTGTCGTCCATCACGTAAATCGTGCCCGGCGTGAGCGATCGGGGTTCGCGTCGCACTGCACGACGAACCGCGTCGGCGAGCGCCTCGGCCTGGGTGAGCGCCGCGTCCGCGGACGCGTCGGCAGGTTCAGGTTCGGCGCTCGCAGGCTCGTTCACTTGGGAAACTGCACCGGACATTGGGCCTCCTTGTCGGCCAGGTCAAACGAGAACAAGAAACGGGCCATGCCGGCCAGCACCGAGATGATCATTCCCAGCTCCACGATCTGCCCGTCATCAAAATGTGCGCGCAGCTCGTCCATGAGGGTCGCCGGGATCGTGTGATCGTCCACGGCGTTGGACATCACCGTCGCCAAACGCAACGCGGCCTTGTCGGCGTCGCTGAACGGCTGCCGCTCGAAATCCCACACGCCGTCGATCTCTGCTTCGGTGAGTCCGTTCCGTCTCGCCGAGACGGGGTTGTTGCGGTTTCAATACACGCACCCGTGCAAATTGGACAGACGCAGCCGCACCAGTTCCTTCACCCGCACCGGCACCACACCGCCGTAGAACACGTCCTGGTAGAACTGCCCGAAGTAGAAGTCGGCCATGTGGGGCGCGTTCGCCAGCACCTGCAAGAACCGCGTGTCGCCCACGGTGTCCATCGACATCTCGGCCCTGGCGCGCAGCACCTCGGGCAGGTCATCGATCGGCACCCGGTTCAGTTCGTTCACGACGTGTGATCCTCCATCAGGGTCCTGGGGCGGTGCAAGCCGGAGATGCCGCCGGCGAGTGCGTGGGTGCTGTCACAGGGCGGACGCCCGCCACCAGCGGTTGGTCTTCACGAACAGCTCCGCGCCCTGTGGGGCTTCGATCTCGGACAACTCGGCGCCCTCGTGTTGCACCACGAAGTTGCCTTCCGGCAGTTGGTGACCGTCCACCAAGATGGCCCCGTCCAGCACGAACATGTACTGCGTCGCGGCCGGCACGCAGCGCTGTCTCCGAAAGCCGGGGCGGAGCTGCACCTGCAGGCTTTGCGCGCCGCTTTGGTGATTCTTGGACAGCACCCTCACGCGGATCAGATCCACCGTCACGGCCTCGGTGGCGTCGCCGCCCGCAACCTCGGCCCCGAAGAAGTCGGAACCCTCGATCCAAGGCAACAGGGCGCGCTCTTGTCGCCGCACCCAACCCCGCGGGCCCACCGCCTGTTCGGGGTCGTCGAACAAGGCGTTGGTGCCGCACTCGTCATCTGGCCGCATCACCCGGGTGGCTCTGCCGCTCCCATCGGCGGGGCTCACACCTTCCATCATCAACAACGCCGTGAACCCGTCGGTGGAAAAAGCGGAGTGAACCCAGCCCGGCGGACGCCAGAAGTAATCGCCGCCCAACACGTGCTCCTCGCCGTTGAGCATGCACTCCCCGTTTATGGCGAAACACTCCTCGGTGGATTCGTGGTAAGCGGAGGTGAGGTCGCAGTACCCGGGCTGCAGGTTCACCAAGTCCACACGTCTTGTGGTGTCGGGGTCGTACAGCAACGGCTTCGACCAGTAGTTGGACAGCATCGTTTCGAGCTGATCCTCGGGGCCGAGATGGCTGCGAAAATCCACCGGCATCGTGGGCAGCACATCCAAGCCGCTGATCCACTCACCCTGCCGGGCATCGACCACTGTCATTCCGCCCAGTTGTTGCGATGCGATCACCATGGGTGTGTGCCTTTCTTCACGAGCGTGCTGCGCCGGGTTGAACAGTTTGGCCGTGGGGTGTTGAGGTCGGCGAGACGAGCGGGCGCCGGCACCTCACCGTTGGGAGTGATCAACCGGCGCCTGGTTCAGGGATCGGATCGGTTGGGACGCACCCGGTGTTGGGATCCTCGGGCAGTGCCGCGGTGGTGCGCGCGGTGGCGCACAGTCGATCATCCACGTGAAGCTGCTGCGTTGCGGTGAGTTGGCGCCCACCCTGGCCGCGCGGGTCGACAGTGCTGACCTCGCCGGTGACCCGCACGGTTTCCCCCGCGAACACCATCGAACGAAAACGCAACGACATTGCGGTGATCCTGGCCCGAGGATCGAGCGCGGCGAGAACCTGTTGCGCGAACAGTCCGCCGAACATCTGCCCGTCCACCACGGGCGCCTTCAGGTTTATCGACGCGGTGTACGCGGTGTCGTAGTGGATGCGATGCCAGTCCCAGGTTGCCCCCGCGTACATCACAAGCCGGGTCTGGCTCATCTCCAGCACCACCTCCGGAAGCGCCGCGCCAAGCTCGGGTGGCGCCACGCCAACCTCGGGCAGATCCGCCTGGTTCACAGCAGTTCCTGGAAGATCAGGGTTTCGCGGTTCACGGCCAGCAGGTTCCCGTGCTGGTTGGAGTAGCGGGCCTCGCTGAGCACTCGAAGCAACTGGGCGCCACCGCGTGAGGTGCGCTCGCTCACGTCGAGGATCGACCAGTCCACGGTGAGAACGTCACCCACGGACAGCGGCTGGTGGAACTCGTAGTCGTGGCCGCCGCGGATCATGCGCGTGTTCGGCACCTCGATGTGCCAGTGGTGACCTCCGTAACCGTGATCGTCCACCTCGCCGGGCATGTACTGATTGGTTTCGGTGACGAACGTGGGAGGAGCAGTCACTCCCGCGTAACCGGCGGCCCGGGCCGCGTGGTCGTCGAAGTACACCGGGTTGTGGTCGCCGATCGCCACAGCGAAGTAACGAAACTCCGCAGCACCAAAGGGTTCGGGCGCCGTGTAGCGAGCGGTGCGGCCCACCATCGCGGCGATCTCGTCGGTGAGCAGCTTGCGCTCCGACCCGGTCTTGTCAACTCGTGCGGTGGCATCGGCTCGGCCCTCGGTGGCGGCGCTCATGGGAACATCGCCAGCGGGTCCACCTCGATCTCGAACTCGGGACGCAACAGGGAGTGACACAGCGCCCCGGTGGAAGCAGGCCACGGCTCGCGCAGCAGCCGCTTGCGAACCCCGGCCACCGACCGGTAAGCGCCGAGACCTTCGGGGGTGACGTACTCGACTGTCTTCACCAGGTGTTGCGGGCCCAAACCGGCGGCCTCCAGCACCGCAATGATGTTGGTGTAGGTGTGATCGGCTTGCGCGGCGATGTCACCGGCGTGAACGGCACGCTCGGTTTCGGGATCCAAAGCGGCCTGCCCGCTCATGAACAACACGTCGCCCGCCCGCACAGCGGGGGAGTAGGTGAGCTTGGCGTACCTGTCCCAACCAGGGTTCACCGCCACCGGCTCATGTCGTGAAGCAATGAAATCATACGAGATAAGCACTCGCGGGTCTACTGCCGGTTGTGCTTGAACAATGCCCGCCGCACCCGGATACACCGGCCCAAGGAACTGCTTGCGAACCCGCCCAGTGTGTCGGTACTGCGGAACGGCTTCGGGGGCGATCATGTCCAGGGTCTTCACCACGTTGCTCATCGACAATCCGGCGTCCCCCAACATTCGCTGAGCGTTCTCGAAAATCTGAGCTGTTTGGGCCACCACGTCGCCCTCGCCCACCAGGCGCCCCTCCTGGTCAAAGGGATGAACGGTGGACAGGTACACCACACCGTCCGCCTCGCGCACCGGTGCGTAAGCCTTGCGACCACCCGGGTCGCCGAACACCCGAGCGCCCCCGCCGTTGCGGTCGCGGTCACGAGACGCCGTCACCTCGATCTCGATCCAGGCTCGGCGTCGCAACAGCCGATGAACCACCACCGTGTTCACCGCGGGACGGTTGTGGCCGAACACCTCGGCGCGCACCGCTTGCATCTCGTCGTAGTGGGCTATGCCCTCTTTGGTGACGTTCTCCACCACGTGCACCACGTCATCCAAGCCGTATCCGGCTGCGGCGAGGATCGCCTCCACCTTGGCGTACGCCGTTCTGGTTTGGTCGGCCATGTCGCCGTTCACCACGATCTTGCCGGCCGACGGGTCGTACTCGGATGCCGAATGGCCCGACAACTGGGCGATCCGACCGTCTATGTCCAGTCCCAGCGAGAACGAGTAACCGCTGTAGTCGAACCACGGAAAGTTCTGGGGTTTGATGGCCTTGAACATGAACACTCCGTTGCTTGCCGGTGGCTCCGGTTGCTGCCGGTCGGCGGCAGTCGGATGCGGGTATGCGATTGTAATGGCACCACCTTGGCGGGCCCGGAGCGGTGGGTGATCAACCTGCTTCCTACACTTGGCCCGCGAACTCCACCAGCCCTGGGGCCCGAATGACTCTTGAATACAGCGTGGGACCATGGGGACACACCCTCGATGAGTTTGTGGCCGGGTGTCGGGATGCGGAAGCCGCCGGCATGGCCCGGGTGTGGAATCCAGAACTGCACAGATCACCGTTCGTGCCTCTGGCCGCCGCGGCGGCCGCCACCAGCAGCATTCCGCTGGCAACCGGCATCGCTTTGGCCTTCGTGCGAAGCCCGCTGAGTTTGGCGCTCACCGCGCTCGACATGGACGAGCTGTGCGGGGGACGCTTCGCCCTTGGCCTGGGAACCGGTGTGCGCCGACTCAACGAGAATTGGCACAACGCCACGTTCGGCAAACCCGTGGCCCACCTCGACGAAACCGTGAAGATCCTGCGCTTGGTGTGGGCCGAGGCGGCCGGCAAGGCGCCGCTGGTGTTCGACGGCCAATGGGAGAGCCTCCGCCTGGCGGGATTCGAGCGACCGTTTCATCAACAGCGCAACACCATTCCGGTGTTCGTGGCCGCGGTGGGCCCGATGCTCACACGCTTCGCGGGCCGGGTTGGCGACGGGTGGGTGGCCCACGAACTCGGCTCGCCGCAGTACCTGCGCCACCAGGTGCTGCCACAGCTTGAGCGGGGCTTGCAGCAGTCGGGCAGGCAGCGGTCGCAGCTTCGGGTGACGGCCTCGGCGTGTTGTGTGATCCATCCCGACCTTGCCGAAGCCCGGCGCAGAGCGGCAGGACTGGTGGCGTTCTACGCGTCGGTGCGCAGCTACACCGACTTCTTCGCGTGGCACGGCTTCAGAACGCAGGCCCTGCAAGTGCAGGACGCCTTTCGTCGTGGCGACATGGACGCCATGATCGCCGCGGTTTCCGATGACATGGTGGACGAACTCACCGTGTGCGGCCCGCCGGATCGGGTGAGGCGCCGCCTCGCCGGTTACGAGGGACTGGCCGACGAGGTGAAGCTCACCCCACCAACCCACTTCGTGACCCCCGAGGTGACCAGAGAAGCCCAGGCCGCGATCTTCGCCACCGCAGGCAACGGCTGGTGAGAGCGTCGGCGACCGTGAGCTTGTCGGCGGTGGTAAGGACTGCGGGGCCGGAGAAGAGGTCGGCGCAGGCGAACGTGTGGGCAGTGCCAAAGGTCGCGGTATCGGCGAGGATCCGGGGACTGGTGCGGGCCACGGCGCTTGGGGAGGATTTGGCATGACGATCAGTCGGGGCGGGGCGCCGCTCAACATCGCCAACGGCATCCGAGAGTTTGCGGTGGCGTCCGCGGACGCCTTGGCGGTGATCGACGGAGGGCGGTCGCTCACGTTCGCGCAACTCCACGACCGCTCGAACCGTGTGGCCCACACGCTGCTCGAAGCCGGGCTTCGGCCTGGTTCGCACGTGGCTTTCCTTTCGGGCAACCGTCTCGAATACCCGGAGGTGGCCGCGGGCATAGCCAAAGCGGCGATGGTGATGGTGCCTCTCAACCCCCGGTCGGCCCCACCGGAGATGGCCTACATCGTGGAGCACTCCGACGCGGAGGCGATGATCCTCGACTCGGCCCTGGCGGAGCAGGCCGCTCAGGCCATCGGTGGACTCGACCACGTGTGGGCCTTCGACCAGGAACTGCCTGACACGCCCGGTGCGGCCGCCCCGCTGACAGAGACCGCAGCGCCCTCAGCGCCCGCTGCGCCCACAGGGTCACGGCAAGGCGCCCGGCAAATGTCGGCCCCCGAGGCCGGCGCCGCCGACGTTCTTGGCGCCAGGTCGGTGGACTACGAGCGGGCACTCGCCGCCGCGAACGCCGACGACCCCCGTCTGGTGGTGGACGAGCGTGATCCGTTCAGCATCGTTTACACGTCGGGCACCACCGGCAATCCCAAAGGTGTGATGATCAGTCACCGGTCGAGGTGTCTCACCATCATGTGCGCCGCGCTGGACTGGGGAATGGGCCCGGGCCTTCGCACGCTGGCGGTGGCGCCCATGTTCCACGGCGCCGGGTTTGCCTTCGCCTACGCCGCGGTTCACACCGGCGGAACGTGTGCCATGTTGCGGGCTTTTGATCCGGTGGCGCTGCTGGAGCACATCGAGCGTGACCGGCCCTCGTCGATGTTCCTGGTGCCTGCGCATGCGGTGTTCCTGCGCAACCTCGGCGCAGACGTGTTGGGGCGCTACGACGTGTCGTCGTTGCAGACGGTGTACTTCAACGCGGCGCCGCTGCCCCAACCGGTGAAGGAATGGGTTCATGCCACCTGGCCCCACGTGGGGCTGCACGAGCTGTACGGATCAACCGAGGCGAGCGTGGTCACCGATTTGCGACCCGATCGGATCATGGGCAAGGAGCGTTGCGTGGGCCCGGCGTGGTTCATGACCGAGCTGGAGTTGCGCAACCCCGACGGCTCTGCCACACCACCCGGCGAGGTGGGCGAGGTGTTCTCACGGTCGCCGTTCTTGATGAACGGCTACTACAAGAACCCCGAAGCCACCGCTGAGGTCACAACCGAAGACGGTTTCCTGTCGGCCGGTGATCTGGCCTGGATGGACGACGACAACTGCCTGTACATCGTTGACCGCAAGAAGGACATGATCATCTCCGGTGGCGCCAACGTGTACCCCAGCGAAGTGGAAGCCGTGATCCTGCGCAACCCCGACGTTTCCGAAGTGGCGGTGATCGGAGTGGAACACGACCTGTGGGGCGAGCAGGTGGTGGCGGCGCTGGTGGCCCGCTCCGGCGCAAGCCTCGACACAGAGACACTCGCCGCGTTGTGCCGCGAGCACCTCGCCGGTTACAAAATCCCTCGCCAGTGGCGGATAGTCGACGCCCTGCCAAGAAACGCCGGCGGAAAGATCCTCAAACGCCAGTTGCGAGACCACTGGAACGGCGCCTGACCCCCACCAGCACCGGGCCCTCCAAATCCGGTAGCGGTTCGGATCCGTCCAGTCTGAAGTAGCGGCACCCGCAGGCGTCGCGAAACACAGCATCGCCTTCCGGTGGCCTCGGCCGATTCCAGGTAGCGCCACGGAGATCGATCAACTCGACGAGATCGGTGGGCGATCCGAGCGCCGCTGCGGTTGGTTCGGGTTCCTCAAGCAGCAGCGTGCGGGTGGATGCGGTGTCTCGCAGGATGTGGGCCTGACCCAGGGCGGTTTGGATTCGAGGCGACTGATCGCAGCGAGCTTGCAGGATCTGTCCTGAGTTTGTTGACGCTGCAGGAGGGCCGGCGTGGGATTGGCCGGCGTTGTGGCGCACCCAGTCGGCACGCCTGTCGAAGCGTGCAACTGCGACAGCGCCCGACTGCGAGCGGGTGTCGTGACGCACAGTGCCTGCGGCGATGAACACGAAATCACCCGCGACCGCAGTGGTGTCGTTCACCGTCAGGTCTCCGCTCAGCAGCAGGAACTCCTCGTCGGTGGGGTAGTAGCCGGGGGTGGGGCGCTCGAAGTTTGGCGGAAACCACACCACCGACACCTGCCCACCACCGGGCAGCACCGCCACCCGGTTCAGCATCACCGGAGGCGAACTGTCCGGCAGCCGCACCGTCACCGCAGCCACCGTCGCCGGATCAACCGTCACCGGATCCACCGTCACCGCATCCGCCGTCGCCCACCGTTGACCAACCGTTTCGCCTGCGGCGGCGTTGGACATTTCAGTCCTGCACGAAGTACGGCAGGTGGCGGCCGTCGCTGAGGGGATGCCAGGCGAGCCTCACCGGTTGGCCTATGCGGGGTTCGCTGGTTGAGCCAACCCGGCTGAACAGCGTCGGCCCCTCGGCCATTTGAACCAGCGCCACGTGATACGGCACATCGAAACGATCGGGGTTCGGGGAGCGGCACACGGTGCTGTAGGACACCAACGTGAACTCGCCAGAGGCGTCAACGAACCCCAGGTCGGTTCCCCCGCAGTTGGTACACAGCGCCCGCGGGTAGTGCTGGTAATGGCCGCAGTCATCGCAGCGTTGAACCAACAGCCGTCGGTTGCGTGTGGCGTCCCACCAGGCTTGGGTGTCGGAGTCCTCCGCAGGCAGTTCCGGATCCCAAAGCGGGGTCGGGTCACCGCCGTTCGACGGCGCGGCGGCGTCGGGGGGCTGGGGGGTCACCGGGCTGCTCCCAGTACCACGGTGGCGTGATTGGAGAAGATCCCGCCGGTGCCGTGGGCCACCGCGGTTTCGGCGCCGGGAACCTGGCGGGCGCCTGCCTCGCCTCGAAGCTGACGCACCGCCTCCACGATCAGGAAAATGCCGAACATTCCCGGATGGCAGTACGACAGGCCACCACCCGACGTGTTCAGTGGGAAGTCACCACCGGGCCGGATCCGGCCGCCACGCACGAACTCACCGGCGCCACCAGGTTCACAGAACCCAAGGGCCTCAAGGGTCAACAGCACAGTGATCGTGAACGAGTCGTACACCTGCGCCACGTCCACGTCGCCGGGCACGATCCCGGCCTCGCCGAAAGCCCGCGCAGCCGAATCGGCAGCCCCGGTGCGAACCAGGCTCGGCATCTGCGACATGGCCATGTGAGTGGACGACTCCCCGAAACCCAGCACCTCCACCGGTTGGCGTCGCAAGTCTCGGGCCCGCTCCAGGGAGGTCAGCACCACCGCGGCGCCGCCGTCGGTGATCAAACAGCAGTCCAGCGTGTGAAGCGGCGACGACACCACCGGCGACGCCAACACCTCCGCATGGGTGAGCGGCCCGGATTCGTGCCGGAACGCCACCGGGTTGAGCAGCGCCCACTCCCGGGCCGCCACCGCCACCTCGGCCAAGTCCTCGGGCGTTGTACCAAAGGTGTGCATGTGATGCTGAGCCACCAGGGCGTACATCGACAGCGGCGCAAGCGGCCCATAGGGCGCCTCGAACTGGGCTTCGGGATCGGCGGGCTCCATCACCCCGCCCATCTTGCGGCTGCGAGCCGACCGCTGATCCGAGCCGTAAGCCACCACCACAACCTCGGCTCGTCCTGCTGTGATGGCGTCCACCGCGTGGCCCACGAACAGCTCGTAGGACGACCCCCCGGCGAACGTTGAATTGCTCCAAGAGGGCTGAATGCCCAGGTACTCCGCCAGCGAAGTGGCCGAGAAGCGGGCCAGTCCGTTGGTGGCCAGGCCGTCCACGTCGCCGAGGCTCAAACCGGCGTCGGCAAGTGCCCGGGTGATGGCCTGGGCTTGAAGTTGACGTTTCGTTTTGCCGGTGACGCCCAAATCCGATTCGGCGACCCCTGCGATCGCAACACGCTTTGTGGCCGAAGTACTCGTGGCACCGAATCTACCCGCCGACCCCGGGGTCGGGCCCCTCCGGTGGGTTGGGGTGACGGTAGGATCACGCCGGCTGGCACCGGTGCCCGAGTGGACCAAGGGGACGGCCTGCAAAGCCGTAAAGCCGCGGGTTCGAATCCCGCCCGGTGCTCCAACTCACCCCCGCAACCCTTCCCCGTTTGGCTGGTCGTGCTCGCGGCAGTCGCACAGGCCGGGACCCCAGGGGAACCACTGGCTTGCCTTGGGTTGCCGCCTTGGGTTCCCGCCTTGGGTTGCCGCCTTGGGTTGCCGGCTTGGGGTGCCTCCAATAGCGTCGGGAATCCGAGGGCCGTTAGCTCAGCCTGGTTAGAGCGCCTGCTCGACACGCAGGAGGTCAGAGGTTCAAATCCTCTACGGCCCACACTCCAAGCTCCGCGCTTGTTCCCCACCTCCAGGCCCGCATCCGGTTCTGTCGAGGTGTGCGCAGAGGATTTGGTGCCCGGCGCGGATGGCGATGCTGCTTGTGGTACCGCGGCTGGTGCCGTGAACCTATGGCTTGCCCGGAGAAGGTCGACTGCTGTGGGGTGTTGTGGCTCGGAGTCACGCGGATCGTCGGTGGTTGCGGTTCTGCGGTGCGGCGGGTGCGCTTGTAGCGTTGGCGCCGGTGGAGGAGGGCACAAACAGCGCACAAAGCACGAGTGCGGACAGCACGCTGGACGGGTATCGCACCAGCATCGACAACATCGACTCGGCGCTCATACACATACTCGCCGAACGGTTCAAGATCACCGAGAAGATCGGCGCCCACAAGGCCCGCACGGGGCTCCCCGCCGAGGATCCACAACGCGAGCAGCGACAGGTCGCCCGGCTGCGGGCGCTGGCGGCCACCGCAGGCCTTGATCCTGCGTTCACCGAGAAGTTCCTGCGTTTCGTGATCGACGAAGTGATCCGCCACCACTCCAGGCACAAGACCACCGCAACCGGTGACCAGTCGGCCTCGGCTGTGGAAGCCGGCGGCGTGGGCTCCGGGTCTGGTGATGACGGCGCTGCTGCAGAGTCCTCCGCAGGTGGCGACGGCGTGGGCTCCGGGTCTGGTGAGAGTGGCGCGACGGTCGAGTCTCGGCGGGACGAGGGTGGCGATGGCGTCGCCGGGGGCTGACCAGGCCGCCACCCCAGATCCGGTCGTCCCGACGGCGGCGCAGTCTCAAGGCGAGAACACCGCCGGCGAGCTTGCGGCGATACTCCACGACCGGTTCGTTTCGTTTCACTCGCAGTTCATCGAACTCACCAAACGGGCAGGACTCAGGTTCCTGCAGCGCGACTGGCAGGGCCACCAGCACGACTCCAGCCTGAGGCTGCGAGTCCACACCGACGAGGTGAACGAAACGGTCGCCGAGTGCGAAAGCCGCCTACCCGCTGCCGGCAACACCGACGAAGCGGGCCAACAGGCGAGGGCCACATGGATCAACGCACAACGTCGCTACGTGGCGCTCGTGTCGCAAAGACCCGACATGGAGCTCGCCGAAACGTTCTACAACTCGGTCACCCGGCGCCTGTTCAACATCGTTGGACTCGACCGCGACCTGGAGTTCCTGTGGCTGGGGCCCACAGCTCTGCCCGCAGGCGAGGAAGCAGCGGCGGAGTACTCCACGTTCCAGGTGGCCGACGACACCACCGCCGTGGTGCAACAAATCCTCGAGCAGTGCACCCTTGGAGAGCACTTCGCCGACTTGCGCCGCGACGCCCGTCTCGTGGCCGAAAGGGTGGAACACAACCTCGACGGCATCTGGCGCGGCCTCGATGCCATCGACGTGCTCGAAGCGGTGTTCTACCGCAACCGTGGCGCATACCTGGTGGGACGAATGCGCTGGCTCAACCGGGTGGCGCCGTTCATCCTGCCGATCGTTCACGACGAGACCGGCATCCGCGTGGACGCGGCGCTGCTCACCGAAACCGCCACGAGCCGGCTGTTCAGCTACGCCCGCTCCTACATGCACGTGTTGTGCCGACGACCCGCGGCGGTGGTGTCGTTCCTGAAGTCGATGCTGCCGGTGAAACCTGTCGCCGAGCTGTACACCACCCTCGGCTACTCACAGCACGGCAAAACCAACCTGTTCCGAGCCTTGTACCGCCACATGGAGCACTCCAACAAGCGCTTCGAGCGCACCAGGGGAGCGCCCGGAATGGTTATGGCCGTGTTCGCGTTGCCGTCTTTCGACGTTGTGTTCAAGGTGATCAAGGACCGCTTCCCGCCGGTGAAGAAGATCACCCCGGAAGGCGTGAAGCAGCGTTACCGCTTGGTGTTTGGTTACGACAGGGTGGGTCGCCTCGTGGACGCCCAGGAGTTCGAGAACCTCACCTTCGCCCGTGACCGTTTCGATGACGACTTGTTGGAGCACCTGCTCAGCGAATGCTCACGCACCGTCACCGTCACCGAAAACGAAGTGGTGCTGGGACACGTGTACACCGAACGTCAGGTGTACCCGCTGGACTTGTACCTTCGGGAAATGGCCCCCGAACGGGCCTACGAGGCCGCGGTGGACTACGGCAACGCCATCAAGGACCTGGCCGCGGCGAGCATCTTCCCCGGCGATCTGTTCCCCAAGAACTTCGGCGTCACCCGCCTCGGCGCGGTGGTGTTCTACGACTACGACGAGTTGGCGCTGCTGTCCGAGATCAACTTTCGCAAGGTGCCCACATCCAGCCACGTGGACGACGAGATGCTCGACCAGCCATGGTTCTCGGTGGGCCCAAACGACGTGTTCCCGGAGGAGTTCGCCACGTTTTTGAACTCGCCACCGGTGGTGGGCGAAGTGTTCAACGCTCACCACCGCGAACTGTTCACCGTGGAGTACTGGAACAACATGCGATCACTTCAAAACACCGGCGGAGTGGCCGAGTTTTTCCCGTATCACCACTCGATGCGCCTGCAGAACCACAACCCAGACGATGACCACGCCAACGACACAGGCGAACCCCCCGCCCCCGAGGTAGTCGCGGGTTCGGGCGTTTCGGTGTGAGAGTGCAAACCGTCCCACAAACAGACTGCTGAACTTCAGGGAGGATCAACTATGCGAGCAGTGGTGATCACCGAACGAGGCGGCCCGGAGGTTCTGGCGGTGCGCGAAGTGCCGGACCCGGTGCCGGGGCCCGAAGAGGTGCTCGTGCAGGTGGCGACCTGCGGCATCAACCGCGCCGACCTCATGCAACGCCGGGGCCGCTACCCGGGGCCTCCCGCCGAGGTGGAGATACCCGGCTTGGAGTTCGCCGGTCGGGTGATCGCCACAGGCGAACGCGCCACGATGCACAAAGAGGGCGACCCGGTGATGGGAATAGTCGCAGGTGGCGGTTACGCCGAAACGGTTGCGGTACACGAACGCCAGGCGATGGCCGTGCCCGAAGCGTTGAGCCTCGACATTGCCGGGGGTTTCCCGGAGGTGTTCATCACCGCATGGGACGCCCTGGTGCGACAAGGCGGGCTCACCTCTGGCCGCTGGGCGCTGGTACACGCCGGGGCGTCAGGCGTGGGTACCGCCGCCATCGCCATCTGCAAGACGATCGGCGCCCGCATTGCCGTCACCGCGTCCGCGGGCAAGCACCACGTGTGCAATGCCCTGGGCGCCGACAGGGTGATCGACTACAAGGCCGAGGACTTCGTGGCCGCCGTGGGCGAGGCAACCGGCGGCGAGGGTGTACACGTGGTGCTCGACGTGATCGGTGGCGACTACCTGCCCCGCAACGTGAACTGCCTGCAAATCAACGGACGCATCGTGCAGGTGGGCTTGATGGGCGGAGGCAGCACTCCCTTTGACCCGGGGCTGTTGATGGCCCGCCGGGCAACGCTGATCGGCACCACGCTGAGGGCCCGCCCCATCGAGGAGAAGATCGCCATCACCCGCGAATTCGCCACCCAGATGCTTCCCCATGTGGCCACCGGGAAGCTCGCCCCGGTGATCGACAGCCGCTTCGCGCTCGACGACGCTGCTGAAGCTCACCGTCGCATGGAGGCAAACCTCAACGCCGGCAAGATCATCCTCGACACCGCCGCGTCCCCATAGATCCAGTCGGGCGAAAAACCGCCCCCTGGGATCAGGCTCTGCTTGAAGTCAGATGGTGGTCTTGCGGTCCTTGATGGGCACGTAGTCGCGCACCGGCGGGCCGGTGTACAGCTGGCGGGGCCGGGCGATGCGTGACTTCTGCGCGAGCATTTCGTTCCAGTGCGCCAGCCATCCAGGTGTGCGGCCCATGGCGAACAGCACGGTGAACATGGTGGTGGGGAACCCGAGCGACTGGTAGATCAACCCCGAGTAGAAGTCCACGTTGGGGTACAGGCGCCTGCTCACGAAGTAGTCGTCGGCCAGCGCCGCTTCCTCGAGCTTCAAGGCGATGTCGAGCAGCGGGTTCTTGCCGGTCACCGAG
The DNA here is from genome assembly GCA_965221635.1 of Candidatus Aldehydirespiratoraceae bacterium. Classification (GTDB taxonomy): domain Bacteria; phylum Actinomycetota; class Acidimicrobiia; order Acidimicrobiales; family Aldehydirespiratoraceae; genus JAAXHB01. Next base: position 3,401,042 of record OZ244902.1, on the reverse strand, counting down.
AACACCTCGTGCGCGGTGTTCTTGATGATCGTTCCCCTCGGGTCGAAGTTCTTGTACACCCGATGGCCGAATCCCATCAGGCGCACCTCGCCCCGCTTCACGGATTTGATGAAGTCGTCAACCTGATCAAAGCTGCCGATCTGGTTGAGCATGCGGATCACGGCCTCGTTGGCGCCGCCGTGCAGCGGGCCGTAAAGCGCCGCGCAAGCCGCGGCCACCGCGGTGTAGGGATCGGCGTGACTTGAGCCAACCACCCTTGCCGCGGTGGTGGAGCAGTTCTGTTCGTGGTCGGCGTGCAGGATCAACAGGATTCGCATGGCGCGCACGATCGCCGGGTCGGGCGTGTAGTCGCCGCCGATGTTGAACATCATTTTCAAGAATCGGGTGGGGTAGTCGTCGTGATTTTCGGGAAACACGAACGGCAAACCGGCGCTGTAGCGATACGCAGCCGCGGCAAGTGTGGGCATCTTGGCGATGAGGCGCACGCTTTGCATTCGCCGGTTCTCGGGGTCGTCTATGTCCTTGGCCTCCGGGTAGAAGGTGGACAGACCCGCAACGCCAGACATGAGCAGCCCCATCGGGTGGGCGTCGTAGTGAAACGCGTCGAAGATGCGCTTGCGGAAGTTCTCGTGCACGAAGGTGTGCAAAGTGATTTCGGTAACCCACGCGTCAAGCTGTGCCGTGGTGGGCAACTCCCCGAAGTACAGCAGGTAGGCAACCTCGGGGAAGGTGCTTTGCTCGGCTAGCTGCTCGATGGGGTAACCGCGATAGCGGAGAATCCCCAGGTCACCGTCGAGTTCGGTGATGGAACTCGCGGTTGCCGAGGTGGTGGCGAACCCCGGATCGTGAAACCAGATTCCCGGCAGCAGCTTGCGCCAAGCAGCGGCGTCAACTCCGCCGTCCACCACCGGTATTTCGATGCTGCTGCCGTTGCGGTTGTCGGTGATCGTGATGCTCTCAGTCACAGGCGGCTCGCTTTCTCGGGACGCGACTGCGTTATGGAACGCGGACCCGGCGAGTGCTTCCGCCACATTGCGGCCCGGCCTGGGGCTCGCGTGGGGCTCACTATAACGGGCCGCCGAACCTCTCCGAAGGCGTCCGAGGGCCGGGCCACCGGCGCCTTGGCGTCCCTTCCGGGGTGTCCCAAAGGGCGCCCTCAAGGGGTGCCCGATAGGGGTGCCCAAAGGCGGTGCCTGAGAGCGGTGACCTACAGCGGGGTGTTGTCGTGGCGTCGGCGGGGGAGCCGCTCCCTTTTGTTGGTGAGCATTTGCAGCGCGGCGTGGATCTCGCGGCGTGTGTCGGCAGGGTCGATCACCGCGTCGATCGTGCCGCGCTCCGCAGCCACGTACGGGTTGAGCAGGCGCTGCTCGTAGTCCGCTTCGAGTTCGGCCCGCTGGTCGGGGTCGGCGTTGCGGTGCAGGATCTCCACCGCCCCCTTGGCGCCCATCACCGCAATCTCCGCGGAGGGCCATGCCAGGGCCACGTCATTGCCCATCGTCTTGGAGTCCATCACTATGTAAGCCCCGCCGTAGGACTTGCGAATGGTCACGTTCACCCTGGGCACCGTGGCCCGGGCATACGCGAAGGCCATCTGGGCTCCGTAGCGGATCATGCCGCGCCACTCCAGATCCTTGCCGGGTTGAAAGCCTGAGGTGTCCACGAAGGTCACCAGCGGCAGGTTGAACGCGTCACAAAACGCCACGAAACGACCGCCTTTGCGTGAGGCGGCAATGTCGAGCGTTCCGGCCAGGCTTTGAGGCTGGTTGGCCACCACACCCACGGGTATTCCACCGACGCGGGCGAAGGCGGTAACCAGGTTGGGCGCCCAGTCCGCGTGTGGTTCGAGCAGCAAGCCGTGGTCAACCACCGGGGTGATCACGTCTCGCACGTCGTAGCTGCCGGTGGCGCCGTCGGGCAGCACCTCGAACGCCTCGGGCACCCGTCGTTGCACCGGGTCGGTGGACGGGCGGCTCGGTGGGTGAGTGTCGCAGTGGTCGCCCATGTAGTCGAGCAGTTCGGCCAGCAACTCCAGCGCCTCGGCGTGGTCTGCCACCACAAAATCGGCCACACCGGATCGGCTCTGGTGTGTGTGCGGACCACCGAGTTCTGCGCGGTCAACGGGCATCCCGGTGAAGAACTCCACCGTGCGGGGCCCCACCACGAACGCGTACGCCTCGGCTGTGAGGATCACGAAATCGGCGAGTCCCAGCATCAGCGCCGGCCCCGAAACGGTGGGCCCGGTGGCCACCACGACTATCGGCACCACCCCCGAGCAGCGGGCGATCTCCGCTGACGCTGTGCCCCAGGCGTTGAGGGTGCCGATGCCTCTGTTGATGTCCGAACCCGACGACGCAATCCAGATCAGCAGCGGCAGGCGCTGGGAGCGGGCCAGACGGGCAGCCGCGGCGATCGCCTGGCCGTCGGATTCAACCAGTGCGCTGTCGGCCGGATCGGCGCCCTGTGCGTCCACCTGCACCACCGTGCGACCACCCACCGAGGCCACACCGGCCCGAACCATCCGTGCCGCGTCGGCGCGAATCTTCACCTCTGGGGTTGCGTGACTGTCCAGTGTGGTGCTCATGGCTTGACCTTGGCGTCGGGGCGAGTCTTCACCTCTGGGGTTTCGTGGCTGTCCAGTGTGGCGCTCATGGCTTGACCTTGGTTGCGCGCCTTGTGCGTGGCGGCGCGGGGTTTGCGTTCGACTCGCCGGTGCCTGTCGGCTTTTTCTGGCTGGCGTTCGCCCGGCTGGCGTTCGCCCGGTTGGTGTTCGCCCGGCCGGCTTTGGCTCTGGTTGTCTTGGCGCGGCCCGCCTTGGCGCGGCTGGTGTTGGCGCGGCCGGCCTTGGCCCGGTTGGTGCTCGCCCGGTTGGTGTTAGCGCGCTTGGTGTTTGCCCTGTTGGTGCTTGGCGTCTGACGGTTACGGGCCTCAGCGCTCGTGGCGTCCCCCGGATTGTTCACCGGTTCGGGCGTGTCGGGCAGGCTGGGTTCGCTGTTGCTGTGTTGCATGTGGGGGCGATTCTGCACCTCGCTGCGCACGATCACACTGATCAGCTTGGCAACCGCCTGCGCCGGGGCCGGTGAGGTGACCCGCCGGTTGCGGGCCAGGCCCACCTGGCGTGGGCTGAGCCTGTCCACCGCCACGCTGCGCCAGCCACTGGTGGGCACGTCACCAAGCGTGATTCCCGCCGGCAGCAGCGCCGGGGCGAATCCCTGAAACGCCAGCGACGCCAACAAGATCAGCCCGTCCACCAGTGCCCAGGGCCGCAGCTCCAGTTGCGCCGCTCGAGCGTCGGCGTCGATCTCGTCACGAAAGGCCGTTCCCTGCGGCGCCAGCAGCAACTCGTACTGGGCCAGTTCGGACAGGTCCACGCGTTCACGGTCGGCCAGTTCGTGATTGTCGGGCACCACCACCACCTTTTGCTCGGTGAACAGCGCCTCCGTTTTGATGTCTCGGTCGTTCACCGGCAGGTTCACCATTGCCAAATCCAGACGGTTCTGCACCAGCAGCGTGAGCAGCGACGTTGTGGTTGCGTCCACCACGATCACCTCCAGGTGCCGATGCTGCCGACGCACCACGTCCATCAGCGGTGGCACGATCCAACGGGCCGCCGTGCCGATCACCCCCAGCCTCACGGTGCCGGTGAGGCTGCCACCCATGGAGGCCAGGTCATCGGATATGCCTTGCAGCTCCACCAGGATGCGACGGGCGCGGTCGGCCACCACCTCGCCCTCGGGGGTGAGTTCACGCCGGGCGCGATCGATGAGCGTGGTTCCCACTTCGCGCTCCAGGCGAGAAATGTGCGCCGACACGTTGGACTGCACGGTGTGAAGCGACCGTGCCGCGTCGGTGAAGTTGGAGTGCTCGGCCACCGCCAGCAAGGCGCTCAGTTGCCGCAGGTCCACAGCCCCAAGCTATCACAGATTCAGATACCAAATATCGTTACAAGCTGTTGGAGCGATAGTGACATTTGCCGCGCGTTGGGCTTGAATGGATGCACAGCGCTGCCCCGGTCACCCCACGCTTGCCGCAGAGGCCACCGAACGCAGACTCGCAAAACAGAACGGAAAGATTTGTCGAGGGGCCCCAGGGCCTTTCGAACAGACGAAGCGGCTGGTCTTGCCCCCTCCAGGTCAGCCGCTTCAGTCTGTATGGGCGCCAGTGCGGTTGGGCCCCGCGGTGAAACTTCGGGTCAGGGGCCTCAGGCGCTGGAGCCGGCGTTGCGGCGGATGATGTTGAGGGCGCTGCCCGCCTCGAACCACTTGATCTGATCGGCGCTGAGAGTGTGATGCGCCTCGAAAGACCACTGCTCGCCGTTGGCTGAGGTCACCTCGATGCGCACCGGAACCGACGGCGCCAACCGGTCGAGGTTGCGAACCGCGATGCGGTCGTCCTCACCTATGCGGTCATAATCGGCGCCGTCGGCGAACGTGAGCGCCAGCACGCCCTGCTTTTTGAGGTTCGTTTCGTGGATGCGGGCGAAGCTGCGGGCCAACGCCACCACGCACCCCCGGAATCTGGGTTCCATGGCGGCGTGCTCACGGCTGGAGCCCTCACCGGTGTTGTGATCCCCGATGAACACCCACTGCCTGTTGGCTTGGTGGTACGCCTTGGCGATGTCCGGCAGCGGCTCCACCGCGCCGGTGAGCTGGTTCTTTCCGTGACCGGTGGGGTAGTCGCCGTATGCGTTCACCACGCCCAGGTAAAGGTTGCCCGAGATGTTCTCCAGGTGGCCCCGGTATTTCAGCCACGGCCCGGCAGCGGAGATGTGATCGGTGGTGCATTTGCCTTTGGCCTTGGCGATCACCAGCAGGTCGGTGAACTCGTTGCCCTGGGGCGCCTCGAAGGGTTGCAGCAGTTGCAGCCGCTGCGACGTGGGCGACACCTTCACCGACACCGCCGATCCGTCCTCCGGCGGGGCCAGGAACGTGGACGCGCCCGGGTCGAAACCAGCGGCCGGAAGTTCCACCCCAACGGGCTCCTTGAGGCTCACCTGTTCGCCGTGTTCGTTGGTGAGGGTGCCCTGCACCGGGTCGAAGTCGAGCGTGCCGGCGAGCGCCAGTGCGATCACCGTTTCGGGTGATGTCACGAAGGCCAGCGTGGCGGCGTCGCCGTCGTTGCGTTTGGGGAAGTTGCGGTTGTACGAGGTCACGATGGTGTTCGTCTCGCCGGGGGTGTGGCCCTCTTCGTCGGATCGGTCCCATTGGCCGATGCACGGCCCGCAGGCGTTGGCCAGCACGGTGGCGCCGAGGGCCTCGAAGTCGGCCATCAGCCCGTCTCGCACGATCGTGGAACGGATCTGTTCCGAACCGGGGGTCACCAGCAGGCGGGTGCGGGCGCTGAGGCCTTTGGATGCGGCGTCGCGGGCTATCGAAGCGGCCCTGGTGATGTCCTCATAAGAAGAGTTGGTGCAGCTGCCGATCAGCGCTGCGCTTATCCGCAGCGGCCAGCCGGCCTCCTTGGCTTCGGCGCCGAGGTCGCTCACCGGCCGGGCAAGGTCTGGGGTGTGGGGGCCGTTGATGTGGGGGCGCAGGGTGGACAGGTCGATCTCGATCACCCTGTCGAAGAAGCGCTCAGGGTCTTGCAGCACCTCCGGGTCGGATCGCAGGTGGCGTCTCACCTTTGCGGCCTCATCCGCGGTGGATTCGCGGCCGGTGCTGCGCAGGTAGCGATCCATGGCGTCGTCGAACTCGAACAGCGACGTGGTTGCGCCGATCTCGGCGCCCATGTTGCAAATGGTGGACTTGCCGGTGGCGCTCATGGACTCGGCGCCGGGGCCGAAGTACTCCACGATGCTGCCGGTGCCGCCCGACACGGTGAGAATGTCGGCCACTTTGAGGATCACGTCCTTGGGTGACGACCAGCCGTTTAGTTCGCCGGTGAGGTGAACGCCGATCAGGCCCGGCCAGCGCACGTTCCACGGAAATCCGGTCATCACGTCCACGGCGTCGGCGCCACCCACTCCCACCGCCACCATCGCCAGACCGCCGGCGTTGGGGGTGTGACTGTCTGTGCCGATCATCATGCCGCCCGGGAAGGCGTAGTTCTCCAGCACAACCTGGTGAATGATGCCGCTGCCGGGCTCCCAGAACCCGGCGCCGTAACGGGCGCTCACGCTGCGCAGAAAGTCGTAAACCTCGCTGTTGCCCGACAGTGCGTCGGCCAGGTCACGTTTGGCGTCCACACGGGCCTGGATGAGGTGGTCGCAATGGGTTGTCGTTGGCACCTGCACCTCGTCGAGGCCGGCGGTCATGAACTGCAGCCACGCCATTTGCGCGGTGGCGTCCTGCATGGCCACCCTGTCGGGCCGCAGGTCGGTGTAGGTGACGCCCCGCTGGGGGAACTCGGGTGCAGCGTCGGGGCCGCTTGACGCGCCTGCGCCTTGAAGGAACGCGGCGTCGAGGTGGTTGACAAGGATCTTCTCGGCGAGCGTGAGTGGCCTGCCCAGGCGGGCACGGGCCTCACCGATGCGCTCGTCGAGGGTGCTGTAAACCCTGCGGATCAGTTCGATTGGTGTGTTCGCGAAGACGGCCATGATTCGAGCCTATTGACCTGCGGGCGCTGCCTTCGGGGAGTGGCGGCAGCGCGGGAAGGGCTACAGCTTGGGCCAGGTTCGGCGGCGGCGGCGTGAGGCTCGGGGTGACCGGTCGCCGAGGGCCCACACTCGCCGCCATGCGCCTGCTTGCGGTCCTGTGAGGATGGGACTGTCGCCTGCGTGGGCGCGACGCCTCGCCGAGTACCAGTCGGTGCGGGTCTCGTCGGCCAGGGCCGCCACGGCTCGTTCGATGCGTGCCGCCAGTCGGGTGGCTCGTTCGCTTTCGCCGGGAACGATCGGCGTGCCGAAGGCCACAACGGTGGATGCCGGCTGTGGCAGCGACTTGCCTTTGCGCAGGATCCTGCCCGTTCCGGCCACATGAACCGGCACCACCGGCACCCCGCAGCGCAAGGCCAGGTACGCGGCGCCGCCACGGAATGTCTGACCCCACCCGTCGGGGCTGCGACCCCCCTCCGGGTAGATCAGCAGGCTCCAGCCCTCCTCGATGAGGCCTGCCGCCAGGTCCGCGGAGCGTCGCCCCACCCGTGCCCGTTCGATGGGGATGGCGCCGATCACCAGCGACGACGCCACCGCTGCCATGCGAGTGCCGAAGAAGTAGTCGGCGGCTGCGCCCACAACGATTTTGTGTCGCCACCGTTCGGGAATGGAGGTCAACAACAGCGGCGTGTCGATGTGGCTGTGATGATTCGATGCGAACACCACCGGGCCACGCAGATCGGCGAGGCGGTCGACGCCCTGACGGCGGGGCGAGGCCACCGCCCACACCGCGGCGCGCATCGGGCCCTCCACGATCGCGGCTCTGCCCATGCGTGCCGGCCAGCGCCGTGACCAGTCGGTGTCGTAGTCGGCGCCGGTGCGGTTGTTGGTGTCCAACACCTCCACCCCGCCCGGAGTGCTCGGCGCACGAAGCGGAAACGACCTGGTTCGCAGGTAACGCGACGGTGAAGGGAGCCTCGATCGCAACGACGCCCAGCCCAGGTCCCTTGCGAGGCTCACGGTGTTGTCACGTGACGTCCGCCATCAGGATCGGCGGGTTGTGAAGGTGGGTGATCGTGGGCTGGGGGCCCACCACGTCCGAGGCGATCTCCAGCGCGTCGGACAGGGTGGACGCCGGTTGGAACCCGAGGCGTCTCACCGCCCGCGGGTCGCCACCCACGATGATCACCCGACCCAGGTGCTGCAAGGCGTGCGCCCCCCAATACCACATGTAAAACGGGTGAACGCCGTGGTAGGCGTAGCTGGTTCGGTACAGGTGGATGTACCACTCGTCGGTGGCGAATTGGTGCTCGTATTTCGCTTCCAGCACCGCCGGGTCTGTTGTCTCCGCCAGTAGCTGCTCGAAGAAGTCGATGTAGCTGGGATGATGCACCGGGTGGAACTCCCACGGTGTGGGGTGGCTCATGATCGCAACCCCGCCCTCGCGCACCACCGGGCGTCCCCGGTAAAGGTTGAAGAAGTACCCCAAGCCCAGACACATCACCAAGATGGGGTTCATCACCGAGTTCACGTTGTAGGGGCAGATGTAGGGCAGGCCCATGGTGACGATGTCGGTTTGGCCCTGCACCGGCACCAGGTGTTGTGCCAGCACGTGCTCGGTGGTGCGGTCGTGAACCGGATCCACCGCACCGGCTTGCACAGAGGTGAGCTCATAAGGCGCCAACCACGAGTTGAACACCTTGCGCTTCGTCGAGGTGGGCATCGCCTTGAGCCCTGCCGACATGGCCATGAACGACGCCCTGTCACGCCCCGACCATTCCCATTCGCGCCTTTGCAGCACCGAGAGGGGCCCGTCCCAGCCGAAGGTGTTGTTGTTCACCGTGGTTTCGATCTGGAAGATGCGCGGGCCGTTGGCCTTGATCACCTCGCCCTGGCGCCAGTTGGAGTGGTGCAGCTCGGAGCGGTGTCTGTCCATGAACGATTTGGACTGTTGCATCGCCGAAACGTTGTGATGGTGCAGCAACGCCCGGTAGTCCGACAGTCCGGTTGCGGTGGACTTCCAGCCGCCGTCCATGGACACCAGGTTGATGTTCACGTACACCAGCAGGTCGCTATCGGCGGCTCGGCGGTTCATGGTCACCAGTTCTTGCTGGTCGCTGTGGCCGAGCACCACCATGCCGTCGGGGTCTTCGGCGTCGTGGTTGTACAGCGCTCCCTGGGGTGCGAACGCGTCGTACACCCTGTCACCCAGGGCGTGACGCAACTCTGTTTCGGTCATGCGACGGTGAAGCGCCAGCGCTGCTATCAGGTGAACGTCGTCCACTCCTGCCTCGGCGGCAATGTCGAGCACGGCTTCGATCACCCGCTGGCGGATGTCGGGGCGGCGCATCGGGGGCAGTGGCAGCGACACGTCGTCGAAAGCGATGGTGAGTTTCATGCCGGGTCGCATCAGCGACGGCAGCGGCGCCTCTTCGAGCGGGTTCAGCAACGCTTGGCGGATGGCGCCGTCGGGGTCGGCGAGGCCTGGCTTGGGCTCCGCGGGGTAGATCACCCTGCTTCGACCCGCCGGGAGCCTCTCGAGGCGGAATCCCTCTCCGTGGTGGAACAGCACCGGCGGTGTGGAGCGGTCGACTTCGAGCACCAGGCCCGGTCGTGGGGTGCGGCGTCGGGAGGCCATCACGCTGTCCTTGCCTGGGTTGTCGCCGGGCGTGTGGCTGCGCGGCTCGTTGCGTGGCTGGCTGCGCGGCTGGTTGCGTTGCGCCGTTTGCGTGGCGCCAGGGGCAGCAGCGAGCCGGGCGCGCCCGGGCTTGTGGCCCAGTTCTCGATCAGCCAGCCTCGGCGCCGGGCCATGGCCGCCAGTTTCGTTTCGGGGTTCACCGCCACCGGGAAGCCAACCGCTTCCAGCATCGGCAAGTCGGAGGTGCTGTCGGCGTAGGCGATCGACTCGCGCAGGTCACAGTCATGCTCGTCGGCGAAGTCCACAAGTGCCTGGTATCGGGCCTCTCCGGTGGGGGGCACGGCCACGAGTTTGCCGTCGTATTCGGCTTGGGGGTGCCGGGCGGCGCGGCTGAAGGCGCGTCGGGCGCCGGTGCCGGCGGTTGATGCGCCGGCGGTGTCTGTGCCGGGGGTTCCTGGGCCGGTGGTGCCCATTTCTGCGGTGATCACGTAATCGAACAGCGGCGCCATGGGTTCGATCACGAAGTCCAACGCCCCGGTCATCAGCAGCGTTTTGTGGCCGGCGCGGCGGTGTTCTCGCACTCTGCGCACACCTTCGGGGAACGACTTGCGGATCAGCAGGTCGCTGAGCATTTCCCGACAGTCGGCTTGGATGCGATGCACCGGGGCGCCCTCGAAGCGCCTGTAGAAGTAGCGAAGGAAGTCGCTGCGATCCTGACGGTCGAGTGTCAACAGTCGGGGCACCTCGCCGAGTGTGCGGATCACGAAACGCAGCCTGTCGATGTCGTCGAGGTCTTTGGTGGCGAGCCACGAGTAGCTGGCCACCACGTTGGAGGCGATCAGCGTGTTTTCCAGGTCGAACACGGCGAGTTGGCGTTGCGGTGACATCACCTGGCGGCGCAGTCGGGTGCTGCGGGATTCGTGGGAGCGTGAACCGGGGGCCATTTTCAGGCGTGCCTGGGCCACCATCGACGGCAGGTGGATTTCGCGCACGTAGCGGGGCCAGTCCACAACTTCGGGATGGAAGCAGAACGCGTCGCGGTCGTTGTCGTCGATCCAGTTCCACAATTCGAGCAGCCGGTCGAGTTGGTAGAGGGCTTCGCATTCGGCGTACGCGCCGTAGAGCTCCACGTAGCCGCTGGCTCGCTGAAGTTGGTTGCGTTGCTCTTCGAGGTTGGCCCCGAATTCGGCTTGTCGTCCTCGTAGTGGGAGGGTGCCGAGCACACGGTCGGCGGCTTCGAGGGTGCGTTGGGCTCGGCGGAGTTGTTTGGACACTCGGCCCCGGCCCGGGAACGACCATTCGGGCACGCTGATCGGCTGGTTGTAGTCGTCGTACACGGGGTTCTCGGTGAACCAGCCTCGCACCAGGTCCACGAGTTGGCCGTATTTCAGTGGGTTCACCGAGCCGCTGGCCACCTGGATCACTTCGGGTTCGGTGCTCAGGTCGCCCGGGTTGGACTGGTTGCCGGCGGGGCCCCGGGCCGCCACGGCGAGGATGGTGGACACCACCAAATCCACCGGGATCACGTCGATGATCCCTTCGGGAACGCCGGGGAACTCCTTTAGCAGGCCCCGTGCGTAGGCGGCGATCACCGGTTCGGCCATGCGGAAGCCTCGGATCCAGCCGGGGTGTGGCTCCGCCAGGGCGGATTCGATGATCGAGGGCCGAACGAAACTCACCGCGGTGGCGCCTCTGGTTTCGGTGAGGGCACGCTCGCCCAGGGCTTTGGTGTACGCGTAGGCGTCGGGGAAGCCGAGGCTGGTGGCACGGGCACGACCGGCTTTGGTCATGGTGTCGTTCACCCAGCGACGGCGAAGGCTTTCCACTTTGGCTGCCAGGGCGGGGCGGCCCGCGGCGCCGAGTTCGCGGCGGGCGGTGGCGGCGAGTTTGGCGAGACGGTCGGGGCGGCGGCTGCGTTGTTCGGCGTCGGCGCGTGCCTGGCGGGCGTTTGCCACTTCGCTGCGCCAGTCCACGTCCACGTAGAACGGCGAGTCGTCCACGAGTTGTTCGGGTGCGGCGCCGCGGCGGCTGCCGGCCACGTAACAGGTGGACACCGAGATCAGGTGGGCTCGGGCGCCGGCGGCGTTCAGTGCCTGCGCCACTCGCATCGGCCCGAGCAGGTTTACTTCCACTGCGTCGTCGAGGGCGGCGTCGAAGCTCACGGTGGCCGCGGCGTGCATCACGATGTCCACGTTGGCGATGGCTTCTCGGCCTTGGCTGTCGAGGCCGAGTCCGTCCACGCCCACGTCTCCTGCCACTGCCCGCACCCGTCGGTTGGTCATCTGGTCGAACGTTTCGAGCGGGGTGCCGAAGCCGGTGGGCTGGTCCTGGGAGGTGCCTGCGGCGGGGTCGGTGGTGGTGCCGGTGTCGGGGTCGGTTGCGGTGCTGGCGTCGGGGCCCGTGGCCATGTCGGCGGCCTGGGCTGCGTCGTGGGCGGTTTGCCACTGTTGACGGATCCGGTTGAAGGCGTCGTTGCGCAGCACGTCGCGGCGCACCCGTGCGGCTGCGCCTCTGCGGCCGGGTCGCACGATCAGCACCAGTTCGCAGTCCGGCACTGCTCGCAGCAGGCGTTCCACCAGGGCCGTGCCCAGAAAGCCGGTGGCACCCGTGATGGCGATGCGCTTGCCGGCGAGGGCTTCGGTTATCACGCCGTAATGTCTAGTGCCTGAGCGCCCCCACCAGCGTGGGTGTCGCTGTGTGCACCGGCGTGTGCGGCGTGGGTATCGCCGTGCGGGGGCTGCACCGGGGTTCAGCGTTCGGTGTGGGTGTGGCGTTGACGGCGTTGGTGGCGTTCCAGCGCCAGTTGCACCAGCCGGTCGATCAGGTCGCTGTAGGCGAGGCCGCTGGCTTGCCACAAGCGGGGGTACATCGAGATCGGGGTGAAGCCGGGCATGGTGTTCAGTTCGTTCACCATCCAGCCACGGTTGCCGCGGCCTTGGCGTCCGTCCTCGTAGAAGAAGTCCACCCGTGCGAGACCTTCCACGCCCAAGGCCCGGAAGGCGTCTGTGGCCATTTTCTGGGCGGCTTCGGCTTCGTGGTGTTCGAGTTCGGCGGGGATGATGAGTTGCGCGCCGTCCTGGTACTTGTCGTTGTAGTCGTAGAAGTCGGCGCCGGGAACTATCTCGCCGGGAACGCTCGCCTCGGGATGCTGGTTGCCCAGCACGGCCACTTCGATCTCCCGGCCGTTCACGTTCTCCTCGAACAGCACCGTGTGGTCGTAACGGAGCGCCAGGTTGATCGCCTCGATCACCTCTGGGAGGTCGCGAGCCTTGGTCACCCCAACCGACGATCCCATATTGGCGGGCTTAACAAACAACGGCAGCCCAAAGTCCTCCACAGCCCGCTCCGCCTCAGCCACAACCTGCGCAGCGATGTCACCCTCCGAGAACCCCCCGCCCACCGCGCCAGGCGGCACAACCCCCGCCCCAGCCCCAGGTGTGGCTAACCCCTCAGTCTCGGAGGTTGTGTTGTTGGTGGCTGTAGCTGCGATGCCTCCGGTGGATTGGGCGATGATGTCGCTGGTGGGTTGAGGGGTGGTGTAGGCGGAGCCTGCAGGGGTGGTTGCGCTGGTGGGTTCGGCGGAAGCGTCGCCGGTGGGGGAGCCGGGTGTGGCGCGGTCGGGATCTGTCAGCGTGACTGCTCTCCAGCGGGCGTGCGGTATGCCGGCGGCGGTGAGCATCGTGTTGGCCATCGACTTGTCCATGCACAACGCCGAGGCCAGAACGCCCGCTCCCACATAGGGCACGTCTGCCAGTTCGAGCATTCCCTGGATCGTGCCGTCCTCGCCGTTGGGCCCGTGAAGCACAGGAAACACAACAGTGATCGGCGCCCCGGTCGCTTGGTCGAGGTTTTGCCCTTGGGACGGGCTTGCGGCTTCCAGCAACGGAATCGGATCAACGGCGGGCCCAGCCGCTGGGAGGCTTGGAGGCAGCTCTTGCGCCCGGGTCTTCAGCGCCTCGGCGGCCTCCGTGGCCCGCACCCACCGCCCCCGCTTGGTGATGGCTATTGGCTCGATTTCGTACTTGTCCGGATCCGCCGCCGCCAGCACGTGCCGCGCCGACACGCAAGACACCTCATGCTCAGCCGACCGACCCCCAAAGAGCACCACCAACCGCACCCGCCGCACAAAGCAACCCTACGATCCCAACCCACCCAGCCCCGGCACACACGCCGTCTAGAGCAAGTCCCTCGCGGATTCGACGACTGCTTGCTCGCTGAGAACACCTTCGGGCGGCCCGCCCGAGTTTTGCGCGCCCCCACCTGAGAAGATTGCCGCAAGCGTCGAGAGTCCGATTAGTGCCGCGCAAATCAGTGCGGCCACCTTGCCGACCTGCAAACATCCGGGGCCGACCGGCAAGCATCCGGGTGGCTCTGCGGATGTACCGGAACGGCCCGCTGATCGGGTGCCGCGGTGCCCTCTGGAGTACGGAGGCTTGGATCTTGTTGCCGACCGGGGCCAGGTAGTCGCGGCTGGGGTTTGCGACTCGGTGAGATAAGCGAGCAGGCGGTCCGACTGATCCCATGCCTTAACCCAAAGGTCCCGTACCTGGAGGCTGACGTCCTGCAGGTCTGGACCGTGTGCCTCAACGAGAGCTTCGATGTTCCGGTCGAGGCCCTGGTTGGTGAGGTTTGCCGAGCCCACCAACGCGGCCTGCTGGTCGGTTCCCGGCTGCACCACCCAAACTTTGAGGTGCGCTTCAGCTTCGCCCAGCCCCGATTTGGCGGTTCTGTACCAGTTGCGCACCTCGGTGTCCTCTCGGCGGATGAAGGCTGCTGCAGCCCTGGCGTTCTTGCTTGAGATGTTCTTCCAGTACTGCTTTTGAGCGTTGCCGATCAGCAATTTCACTGGTCGGCCCTGGGTGACCTGGTTCAACCACGCCAACCCGGCTGCGCTGGCATACCCCACCGCCACCAGGAGTGTCCCATCCGGGTGGTCGCGCAGAAACGCTGCAATGCGTTGACGAGCCGAACTGCGCATGACGGCGTGAGACTAACCCTGCACGTGCTTCTCACCGGGCGCACCGCGGCGTCGTGGCCTCACAACCTGGCAGCGGTGGTGCTGCACATTGGCGAGCAGGCGACGGATCTGCAGGGTCTCTTGGCGGGGTCATTTGGCTGTATCGCTCCTGGGCCATTCAGCGTGGTTAGGAGGTGTTGTGGGTTTTGACCATGGTTGGGTCGTGGGTTGTTGTCCATTTGCCGTCAGGGTGGCGTTTGAGCCGGAGTTGGCGGTCGTGGATTTTGGTGTGGTCTTGGTGGCATACCAGGGCGAGGTTGTCGATGTCGGTGGGCCCGTCGTTTTGCCAGGGGACTATGTGGTGTGCGTGACAGTGGTGGGGACTGGCGTCACATAGCACGCAGCCGCGGTCTCGTGCGATCAGTGCTTTGAGTTGCGCCGCGCTGGCGGAGCGTCTTCGCCGTCCGAGCCATAACGGCTCGCCGCGGCCGTTGAAGATCAGGCCTTGCAGGTCTGCGTCACAAGCGAGGCGTTCCAGTTCTGATCGCGAGATCGGCCCGGTGCCCGGTATCAGCCCACCGAGTGTGCCTTGGTTGGTGTCGGCGAGGTCGTCAAGCTGGGCGACAACCACGATTTGGTTGCGTTGGCTCAGCTTGCCCCCACCACAAACACAACCCTGACCCCCAGAGTCTTGGGCCCCGTCATCGAAACACGAATCCTGCGTCTCCCACATCAACTCCGACCCGTCGGTGCTGTCATTGCGATGGTCGTGCGAGTTCTGTTCGTCAACCAGCCCGGTGTGATTACCGGCAGCTTCCGACCGAGCATCGCAAGGATCGCCGTGCGAGTGCTGTGCGTTCAGTACGCCGACCTGGGGATCTGTGGATCCGAACATCTCACCGATGGTGCCGTACCGCTCACCCACGCTGGCATCGCCCGCCGACCCAGCGGATTCTCCACCCGCACAGCCCGACCCGTCAACGGTCGTCCCGTTGGGTGAGGTGCCGGTGATCCCCGGCAGGCTCAAGCCGTTGTTGGCCGAGGCCGATTCGCCTGTTGGGCGGTCGGAGTCGAGCAAATCAAGCATCACACCGGATGGGGCCAGTTGGTTTCCGGACTTGTGGTGTTGGCCGTTGGATGTGCTGCGATGTCGGGAGCGGTGGCCGTCCTGCCGATGGCCGTTCTGCCGGTGGGTGCCGGGTCGCCGGGTGCCGTGGCCGCTTCTGGTGGTGCCTCCAGCGGCCCCAAGCCCCGAGTCGCCCGAGGGCTCCCGATCCCCGATGGAGGTGCGACCGTTTTGGGTTCGGGCGGGTGCCGGGGGGAAGGGGTCTATGCCTAGGGCTATGAGCATGGCGTCGTAGCGGTATTGGGCCCAGGTGCGGTCGTGTTTGGGGTTGTCGCGGCCGCCTTGGGAGCTGTGCAGGCGTTGTGCCATGTCGAGCACTTTGGCTTGGATCATGGCCATGGTGGTGTTGTCACCGGTGATCACGCCGCGCAACATGTGGTCCTCACCAGGGAAGAAGTCCACTCGGCGTTTGGCACGGGCCCGCCGGTGAGCGGCTTCGAGGTCTTCGGGGCTTTGGCGGCGACGGGCCCAGTCCTCTGTGTGCTTGCCCGCCTTGTCAGCCGGCACCTCTGACACCAAATCAAGCAACTCGCTGTCTCCGTCCACGGTTGCGGCGTCTGTGTCCTTGGCGGCTTTCACTAGTGCGTCGGCGTGTTCGGTGGTGATGCGCCCCTCACCAAGCGCTTCGGAGATGTTGGGCATGTCGTTGAGCGCCGCGGCGCGTTCAGAGCGTCGCCGGGCTTCGCGTCGTGAGCATCCGGTGGATTCGCGCACCACCTCGATGCCCTCGCGTTCGCCAACGGCTGCTTGCAGCGCAACGGCGAGGCGGTTGTTGCAAGCGTCGAGGGCGCCTTGGAGCCGTGCCAGGCCGGAGATCTTGTCGCGCAGGTCGCCAGCGGTGAGCCCTGGCGTGGCGAGTCCGTTAAGCCAGGTGATTGTTCGTTCGAGCATGTGTAGTACTGTAACAGCACTGTGTGACAGACACAACACCTGTTCACAGATTTATCTGCTGTATCAAGGTTTTAGCATGCCAAACAAGGGCACCGTTACCGGCCCACATGTGCGAGCCTGCAGGCCCCGTCCATCGGGCCGAGATGCGCAAGCGTGACCCCGAGCGGCGAGGAGGTCCGACGCCGCTCGCATGCCGAGCAGGCTCAGGCACTCCCACGGCCCGTTCCGCGGGGACTTTCCCAGTGAGGGGATCGATCTGGGGAGCGTCCCGAGTGAGCGCCGAACGCCGACGTTTCTCAGATGACACCACCAAAGGCCTCCACATGGCTTGCGCTCACCACTCCGGGCGTGCGTCTCTGCGGCTGAGCAGATCGCCCATCTGTGGCGCACGGGGCAGGCCGCCTTTGTGAGCCCACCTGTGCGCCAGGGCATGCACCACCACTCGAACTACGTCCCTCAGGCGGTGTCACCTAGCAAGACACGCCGGCACCAGTGAGCGCGGCCTTGCTAGTCCGCTCGAATCACATCCGCCAAGCTGCTGGGCTTTGGCATCGGTGTCGAGCGTCTTGCCGTGCTGTGGAGCGTGCCTCGGCGCCCACGTTTGGAAGACGACGCTCGTCCCTGGGGCCAAGCCGTTTTGATTGGTGGATCCGGCGCCGTTCTCACCAACGCCGGGGCGGGGTGGCGGCCGGGGCTATACCACCACTACGGGGGTGCCGATTGGGGCCCAGTCGAAGAGTTGACGGGCTTTGTCGTTGCGCTGGCGAACGCAGCCTGCGGAGCGGTACTGCCCGAGTTCGGCCTCGGTTTGTATGGGGGTGCCGTAGCGGTTCACGGGGATCGAGTGGAATCCGATGGCGGCGCCGCCGCTGCCGCGGGCGAACCGCACCATGTGATCCATGGTCACGCCCGGCTCGAAACTCCACGCCAGTGCCGACTTGGAGTACACCCGGTATCGGCCTGGTGCGGGGGTGCCTTCACGTCCGCTCACCGGGTAGGAGTCAGAGATCGATCCGTTGGCTTCCACCAGCCAGATTCGCTGCGCCTCACGTTCGTAGAGCACGTGCTTGGTGCCGGTGAGGCCTGCGTCGGGTGTGGACGCCCCGACCTTCCACAAGATTCGTCCGTCGGCGTGGCCCAGGGTGAGGTCGCCCGTGTCACGCAACAGCAGGTAGGCGCCGTTGGAGCCTTGGGTGCGGGAGTGCCAAAGCGCTTGGAACACGGTGATCGGCTGGCGGTACAGCACCAGGTTGCCGTCGGTTTGCATTACCAGTCTGCGTGCCCCGACGCCGACGGTGTGGGTGTGCCACACGGGCACCGGGGTGGCTGTCGTGTCGGGCTGCGCGGCAGTGGAGTCGCCAGTGGAATCGCCGCCGCCTGCCACATCCGAGCCGGCGTCGTCCACAGTGGGTGCCAGGTCGTACAGCACCAGGTTGCCGTCGTGTTGAAGGATCAGCTGATACCGGCCGTTAGCCGAGCGAATCGATTCGCCCTCGGACAGCGACTCACCGGGGCGCAGCCTGTTCTCACCATCAGCCGCGAGGGCACTCCCGGCCCCGACCAACAACCCAAGCGCCGCCCCCACCATCACCGCAAGCACCATCACTGTCCTGCGAAGCAGGTGAGCTCCGCTGACCCCACTGGTGGTGGCAATCCCCTGGTCGGTCACGCACGTAACGCTAGGCGGATCAACAGTCCGGTTTGTGTTACCCATTTGGCACCGCCAAGGTCGACAGGCGGGTCACCGGCGGGTGACCGGCGGGTGATTCGCTTCCCGAGACTGCCTCCCGGCGGGAGCGACGTGGGGTCTTTGGTGTGGTGGGTCGTGACACACTGACGACGTGATCTTCACCGTCGACGAGGTTGTGGACGCCACCGGTGGCCGCGTGGTGCCCGGGTCGGCTGGGGGGCGGCAAGACCCGGATGTGGGGGACACACGCATTGACCGGTTCACCCAGGACAGCAGGGAGGCAGCGCCGGGGACGCTGTTTGTGCCCTTGGTGGGCGAACGTGACGGTCATCGCTTCATTGCCGACGCCGTGAGGGCCGGGGCGTGCGCATTCTTGACGTCACGCCGAGGTGACATGAGCGACTCCGGCGCCACGCCGCACCCCGCCGGCGGGGGAGTGGGGGACGGGGCGGTGGCCATAGCGGTCGAGGACACGCAAGCGGCGCTGAGTGCCCTGGGGCGGCATGCTCGGGGACGGCTTGGGGGCGTGCCGGTGGTGGGGGTTACAGGTTCGGTGGGCAAGACCACCACCAAGGACTTGATCGCCGGAGTGCTTGGACGTGCCATGCGGGTTCATGCCAGCGAGCGGTCGTTCAACAACGAGATCGGCGTGCCGTTGACGCTGCTGGCCGCGCCCGAGTCGGCCCGAGCGGTGGTGCTGGAGTTGGCGTCGCGGGGGGTCGGCCACATCAGGGAGTTGTGCGAGCTGGCACGGCCCACGATGGGGGTGGTCACCACCGTCGACCTGGTACACGCAAGCGAGTTCGGTTCGCTTTCGGCGGTGGTCAGGGCGAAACGGGAACTGGTGGAGTCCCTGCCGGCGGCCAACGACGGCGGTGTGGCGTTCCTGAACGCCGATGTGCCAGAGGTGGCCGGCATGGCCAACAGCACGGTGGCCAGGGTGGTCACCTACGGCGAAACCGGCGAGAAGGGCAGTGGTGCTCCGGCCAACGTCACAGCCCACGAAGTGCGCCTGGACGACCAACTGAGGGCGCATTTCACTCTGGAGAGCCGCCTGGGACAAGCCCCCGGGGAGGATGGTGTGGCGGGGGACAGCGGCACGAGTGTCGAGATCGAAGTTGTTTTAGGTGCCAGGGGCCGCCACGCAGTGAGCAACGCACTGGCTGCGGCGGCGGTGGGTCTCACGTTGGGGGTGCCGCTCAGCGAGGTGGCTGAGGCATTGGCAGCTCCGATGTTGTCGCCGTTGCGCATGGAGTTGCTGCGAACCCCTTCAGGAACGCGGGTGATCAACGACTGCTACAACGCCAGCCCTCCGTCGATGCGCGCCGCCCTCGATTCCCTTGCCGCCCTAGATGCGAGTCCCAGGGTGGCCGTGCTGGGTGTGATGGCCGAACTAGGAGACTTCGAAGCCTCCGAGCACGCCAAAATCGCCGAGTACGCCAAATCACGAGGAATCACCGTGATAGCAGTGGACGCCCCCCTGTACGCCGCCGGTGATCACCCGCTCAGCGGTATCGAGGGCGCCCCACCGCTGGTGGAAGTCTCCGGCATAAACGCCGCACTCAAGGAGTTGAGAGCGATGGACGCCCTGCAGCCCAGCGCAGCAGTCCTAGTCAAGGGATCCCGAGTAGCCGGCCTGGAACACCTAACCACTCAACTCATGAGCTAACCAAGCCACCCGACACGGCTGACGGACGAACCCACCACGGCCGGGGTACCGCTCTAGCGCGACTGATGAACTAACCCAGGCGTGCAACACGGTTGACGCCGACAATTCGAGCGTCCAGGGGATGAGGGTCTCAGCCCTCAGGGAGCCGGCGTCACCCTGCCTCATGTTGCAGTCCAGGCCCTGAGCCGGGCAGATCCGTCAGGTCGTAGATCACAGCATCAATGTCAGGGTCGGGCTCCAAGTCCAACGACCCGATCAGGTCGTCAATGGGGTCATGCCCGCCCGGCACATCAACATCCGTCATGTTGAGCACAGTACTGCTCCCCGGATTCGCGTGGCTCGGTGCTCCAGTGAGCAGCGGATACGACGGACGTTGGTGGCCCGATCATGAGCACCCAGCAAGTGAGTCCATCGAGACCCGTGACAGGCAAGGCCAAGGGAGCCGGGGTGCCATCGGGTCCGTACGTGTGTGGAGCACTATTGTGCGGATTGGTCGCATTGGTGAGTGACGATCACAGGAAGACGAATGGCCCGTAGCAGCGAGTACCGGCGGGGGAGCCAAGATCAACTCTGGGTGCCCAACCCTGCCGATGGCACCGGGGCAACGCCTGCGCTGACCGACCGCCAGGAGGACGAGGCGGCCCGATGGGTTGAGCGGGTCAAGTCCGTGAGGCGCTACACCAAGAAGGGCAAGGGCGAGATTCCCAGCCAGAAGCGTGCTCCGTACAAGCCGCTGCTGTTGTTGTGGTTGATTGGGAGGGTCGCCAAAGGCGAGGCGAGCCAGGTGTCGTTCAAGGATGCCGAGGAGGACTTGACCGCCCTGATGCGCCCGCACAGCATGCGCAAGTCTGGGGTGAGGGTGCAGTACCCCTTCTTGCACCTGGCCGCCGACCGAGATCTCTGGCGGGCTGAGGACTCAACCGGACGAGACGTGTCCAAGCTTCCCGACGAAGAGAGCCGCCGGATGGGGTTTCTTCGGGGAGAAGTGGTGGGAAGGCTGGCGCCGGACTTCGAACGAGCCCTCAAGAACGATCATGTGAGGTCACGGGTGGTGCGGGCACTGCTTGAGATGGAGTTCCCCGAAACTCAGCACGAGCCGATCCTTGAGCAGACCAACCTGGCGCATGTGGTAGCCACAGAGCAGGCGGTGCGCGATCCGAATTTCAAGCGAATCGTGCTGCACGCCTACGAGGGGCGATGCTGCTTCTGCGGGTACGACCTCCGGCTGGCTGGCGCGCCGGTGGGGCTAGACGCCGCCCACGTGCAGATGCGCGCCAAGGGCGGCCCCGACAAGATCGAGAACGGGGTGGCGCTGTGCGTCCAGCACCACCGCCTGTTCGACAGCGGCGCCCTCGGCCTGGATCGCCAACACCGAATCCTCGTGAGCGAGAGTCTCCACCTGAGCGACCAAGACTCCGCCAACGACATCCGACGCCTAGTAAACGTCCAGATCCGCCTGCCACTGCGCAGGTACCAGCCACCAGCAAGGGCCCACCTGGATTGGCACAGAAAGAACCTATTCAAAGAACCCGCCCGCCTCTAGCCGTGGGCCCGTTCCGCCGGTGGCGCTCGATCTGGCACGGCCATCAAGCCCGGCACCGGAAGCGAGACTCCGGACAGCCGACGCGTGCCGGGTTGTGGGGTACTGTGTCGTTGCTCGACCAGAGCGATGAGGGGCGATTGAAGGAACACCGATGAACCAGGGCAAGGCCTACTTGCGGGGAAGCCCAGATCGACTGAGGATCCCTGACTCACTGTTGGCGGGGATGGCTCACCCGCCCGCATCTCATCCATGAAGTCTGAGGCAGCCAAATGGGTTGAGCGCGTAAAGGACATCAAGCTCTACACCAAGGCGGGTGGCGGCACCAATGAGCGCTATCCTTACAGGTCGCTTTTCCTGCTGTGGCTGATCGGGCAAATCGCCCAGGATGACCAACAGAGGGAAGCAAGCCCAGTACAGGTGAGATTCAAGGAGTGCGAAAAAACTCTAGGTGAACTTTTGGCACCACACAGAGTAGGCAAAACGACTCCTAAGCCAGAATATCCTTTCGTATACCTCGCAAGGCATGACAAATTCTGGACTGTGCAAGATTCAAATGGCAAGAATGTGTACGAGATGCCACAAGCGAGAAGAGAGAAGGTTACCTTCTTGAGAAGTGAGGTAGAGGGCAGTGTCCAGCCACAATTTGAGCAGGCCATGCGTGACGAGTATGTGCGATCGCGTGTGGTAGAGCAGATTCTCGATCTGGGATTCCCCGAGACCCAACACGATCAGGTTCTTGAGCAAACGAAACTCACTGACCACGTCGCACTCGTGCGAACGCCTCGCCATCCGAGGTTCAGAAAGATCGTCTTGCACGCATATGCAAACCGATGCTGCTTCTGTGGATTCAAAACCCAGCTTGACAATGATCCCGTTGGGTTGGAAGCAGCACACGTCCGGATGCATTCGATGGGCGGCCCGGACCAAGTATCCAACGGCGTAGCACTGTGCGTGCTGCATCACCGATTATTTGACAGAGGTGCCCTCGGCATCGACTCGAAACACCGCATCCTTGTGAGTGAGCATGTTCATCCTGTTGATGGAACTCCGCCGAATGACATCCGAAGTCTGGTACGGAGGAAGATATACCTGCCAGTAGGGGCAAACCTGCCTCCCGCGAAGGAGCATCTCGAATGGCACTACGAGAACCTATTCAAGCACGATGCACTCCGCACATAACACTTTGTCAGGTGTCTGCTCCATAAACATGGACACGGCATCGAATGTTGAGCGTAGAGCTGCAACTGGACCACGTGGTTGAACTCGCCTGAGAGAGACCACGATACAAGAAGAGAGTCAAGTCCCGGATTCCTCGGAACTGTCATCGTCGCCCTCCTGTGTCTCATGGTCATGTTGAAATAATGCCTCTATTGAAGCAGGATCAACTTGCAGTCTATCGATCAGTTGGGAGAAAGTGAGTTCTTTTCGGTCGAGCATAGGCTGAAGCCGGTCTTCCACGGTATCCCTGCACACCAAGTAGTGTACGGTAACGGGCTTCATCTGGCCGATACGGACCACGCGGTCAATGGCCTGATTGTTACTAGATGGGTTCCACCAGCGATTGATGAAGATAACATGGTTAGCTTCGGTGAGTGTCAATCCCTCTCCGCCGATGCGTGTGGATGCTAGCAGCGCAACGCAAGATTTGTCCCGCTTGAACTTTGCCAAGGCGCTGCCGCGTTCCTTCAAGTTCATCTCCCCCACCAGCAATTCTGCCCAGTTCTTGGAGTGATGGGCAAGTCTCGAATGAAGGGCACGCAGTGGAGCCAGAGTGTGGGAAAAGACCACTACCTTGTCTTCCGAGCGGGCAATCTTGTGTACCAAATCAACGACAACATCCAACTTTGAGCTCGTATAACCATCAGGATCGACATCGCAGATACTCCGTAGCGCATTGAACAAAGGCAGGTAGCCGGTTTCTCCGCCAGCTTGGTGGTTCTGAAGTGCACCGTCATAAGCGCGTCGTTGGGACGGGCTGAGTGGCACAGCCACCGTCACTTCCGTGAGCCTGGGCAACTCAGGGAGCACTGATGCCTTCGTGCGGCGCAACAGCAAGGGACGAGCTCGTGCCCGGAGCACGTCCATGCCGAGACGTGCGTCGTCGTCCGCGTACTGCCAGGGTATCAGGGTGGCCAATATACAGGCGAGATCGTCGGCATCACGCTCAACGGGTGTTCCAGTAGCCATCCACAGCCGCCTCGACCTTAGTCGCCGGAAACCTCGCCGAGTCTGTGAGTCCGACTTGCGTAGTCGGTGGGCCTCATCTGCAATGATCAGATCTGGAGGATGGTCGATCATTTCTTGGGAGACAGCCCTGACCTCTTCGTAGGTGGCAAAGACAAGGTGAGACCTTGTGAGAGTCCCCCGCCACGTACCGGGTCGGTGAAAGTCGTCGGCTTGCGGAAGTCGTGCTGCAACCAGTTCAGGGGCCCACCGCGCAGCTTCCGTCACCCAGTTGTCCAGGAGGGTACGTGGGACGACGACGAGGCAGGATTGGAGCTCTCCCCACCGGATCAGCCGTCGCACCGCTGCGATGAGCTGGATGGTCTTCCCCAGACCCATGTCATCTGCGAGAATGGCTCGCTGGCGTCCAAGCATCCAGGCAACCCCACGTCGCTGAAACGGATACAGATCATCATGGGGCTGAAACGGGAGCAGGAGTGGCAGCACGACATCGAGTTCCCGGTCATGGGCATGCTCCCAGCCAGGTCGCGGATCGAACGTCCAGGAGAGCGGCTCTGGTGCTTGCTGATGGACCTGCCTCGCAACAGCCGCATCACGGCGCAACAGAGTCACGCCCGCTTTGACAATTCTGGGCGTAGATCGGATCGTGGGGGTACACGGGATCCTGGAGTGTCCTATGCCTAGCGAGAACCTCCAGGGCATCGAGTCAGTTTCGACCTTTGCACGTAGGTAGGGTGGTGCACGGTTGCCGTGCCAACGCCATTCACGCTCCGACACAAGTCCGCTCACAGATTCCGCACACTTCAGGCGAAATGCCAAGATCGGATCGAAGCCCAAGGCATTGCTGCCCACCAGACTCAATCTGATGCCACATTGCCTCCTTTGTGGTTTCATCAACTGATTCCGGCAAGAACTGAATCCACTGGGTGCGGATGCTCGCCTCTGAAGGCCCGCTCACCTCTTCCTCCATTAGTCTATCCAATCCGACCTGCCAGCGGAGTATTCTTTCAATCAATCGCAACCTATGGGTTCTGC
Organism: Candidatus Aldehydirespiratoraceae bacterium; assembly: GCA_965221635.1. Lineage (GTDB taxonomy): Bacteria > Actinomycetota > Acidimicrobiia > Acidimicrobiales > Aldehydirespiratoraceae > JAAXHB01. Next base: position 3,376,780 of record OZ244902.1, on the reverse strand, counting down.
CTTCATCGGCAATTCGCCAAGGACGATCTCTATTGGCCGTAGCAATGAGCAAAATGTAGCGCCACGGTGGACAATGGGCGTCCCACACGATCTGTCGCAGCGGCAAGAGTGCTCTAACGGCATCTTCATGCGTCAGCTCGGAGAATCTGTCCACTGATCTTGAGGATGCGGAATCCAGCAGGCCGCGAATGGTATCAGCCAATACCAACTGAACTATAGGCCAAAACAAGACACAGTCGCGCTGTTTGATACTGCCTTCGGCGGATGGTCCTTCGGGCTGGTTGTGCACACGCATATGCGAACCATCCTCGTCGAGAATGGTAAGTGTCTCGAGCACCGCATTCCAGCAAAGATTCAATTCCTGTATCAAGCCCTCAACTTCCGGCTCAGGCGGTCGAAAGCGCTTGTACATCTTGATGCTGTCTCCTAGTGTACCCCATCCATCACTCCGCCGTTCGGGTGTGGACAGAAGTCTTTCGTTCATCTCATAGAGGATTTCAAGTGAGGTCAAGTGTTGCGAACTGGGTGTCACGTTCTTGCCTGACCTCATCTTGACTCTTTGGGGTGCATCTATGAAGAATGGATGTGAAATCATCAGTTCTCTTGTAGCAATCGCAATGGCGTCATCTTCATCCATGACGATGCTATCGAATGATGACATTGGCTTAGCATATCTATTGAGATGTCCGAAGAGTCGGCGAACCCGCGTTAGGAACTCCGATGGTTCCTCAGCAGCGCGAAGCATGACTAAAATTACGGTCACCTCCTCTTGGTCAAACCCCTCAGGCGCTGGATGCTCCGAAGAGCCCTCCAAGACGGATCGGATAGCGGCCAGACGGTGTTGACCGTCCAGTGCATAGTATTGCTGCTCGCCCGTGAACCTGAGTACCCCAAAGGTGTCTGCCAGTCTTGGATCTGCTGAGAGCATCTCAAATCTGGAGTCATCAGCCATGGTAACGGGATACCATTTTGGATCTCCCTGGAACGTTGCAGCAACGATTGAAGAGAAGAATCGATCCTGGTGGTTTGTCAAGTATGTTGTAATTTCCTTGGTGACTCGTGATTCTCGGATGCTGCGCTGAATTGTCGTGGACATTGCGCTTGGATCAGCCTGAAGCACATTCGGATTGTTGCCAATTTCGGATGCGTATTTGATGTTCCTCGCTACTTCTCTCATTGACATTCGTACCACATAGTAGTCCCACCGTCCTATGTGTCCCTTGATGGCAGGGAATACTTCCATGGGCTGTCTCCTTTAGATTGGGACCGGCTCGCCGATCTTGGCTGTGATTGGGTATCCGACAGGTACGCTCCGATTCGCAGGAGGGCCCAGAACACTAATGAGGGCGTGCTCAGATTGGGACAACCACTCGGACTCGAGTGCAGATGCTGTAGCAGGTACCCGTGTGAACGCAAATCGAAGGGTCCCAAATGTGCGCTTGCATTCCTGTATCAGAGGATTTCTGGGCTTGGTTGCGGAGTGTTGAAGGAATCGACTTCGCAAATCGGTCGAGATTCCCACATATAGCACCACAGCTATCGATTCTGGAAGGCGGTAGATGTCCTTGGTTTGGCTGGAATCTGAGATCAAGAGATACAATCCTGCACACCTTGGTACTGAGTCGCGGTACAACTTGTTGAGGTAAGTTGACCGCCATTTGAATCCTCGCAACAAGGGAATGACCTCTTCCCATTGGTCTTGATCGAGGGACCATCCGAGTGGCTGCATTACGAAGGGTCCTCAAGCGGCGACTGGTCGTGGCACTTGGACCACCTTGGCGAATTGCGGTGCTGCAATGGCAGAACTGAAGGTGGAGCTGTTATGTGGGGCGGTAGGAAGGTCTGCTGCGAGTCGCTGCCGAGCGTGAGGTCTGGGGTTGCAACCTCTGAACGTGGAGGCTTTGGTTGTTGGCAAGGCCACGAGGTCCGGTTGACAGTTGTCATGGGGCGCATACTGTGCAGGGGGGTGTGTTGTCTTCTTCGTCTAGGGCTTCGGCTAGGACCTCCATTAGGGGGACGTTGGCTCTGGTTTGCTGGGCTCGCTGAAGGGAGGCGGTGTGGCGGGTGAGGATTTCTTCTCGGCGGGCTTTGAGCTGCACCAGGGTTTCTCCGCCTGACCAGGTGTACTGCCGGCCTCGCATGGCGTGGTCGCTGAAGTTGGCATCTCCGTGGACGCCGGCGTCCTGGAGCACCTTCTGCTCTATGGCCACTGCTCGTTCGAATAGGTCGGGGTGGCGTTCGGACAGGCCGATCCACTCGGCCTTGCGCTGGTAGAAGCAGAAGTAGCAGCCCGAACGGGTTCGCCACTCGTAGTAGTCGGGCAGGCCGATCCCTGCGTCGTCGAGGATGCGCATCACGCCAGCGTGGTCCACGCCATCCTCCACGAACGGGAACTTCGTGGTGATGTTGGACTTCGTGGAGACGTAGCCCTTGCGATTGGCTTCGTCGGCGCGGATGGCCACGTACGACACAGCCGGTTCGTCGCCGATCCACTCCTCAATCGGCTTGATCTTCATGTTCTTGGTACACCAGCGCATCTGTGGCGACGGCAGCGTCCCCCGGAACACCTCAAACCAGTGATCGAAGCCCCGTGTGGCGTTGAGGCGCACAATCGGCTTGCCGAGAATGGCCTCAAGGCGGGTGAGGTACTCGTACGTTTCGGGCAACTCGGCGCCCGTGTCGCAGAAGAAGTACTCCATCTCGGGCACCGTGCCGCGCAGGTACACGGCCAAGGCGCTGGAGTCCTTGCCGCCGGAGATCCCACAGATGTGCCGCACCGCACTGCCCGCCGCGCTCACTGGCCCAATCCCACGGCCACCCGGGGGCCTTCACTGCTCGCGGGGGGAGGAACATCTTCCGGGGTGCCCGCGTTGGCGTCGGGCGCACCCTCGAGGAGGCGTTCGCTTAGCAGGGCCAGCAACATGTGCTGAGCCCGCTGACCTGAACCGGTGATCTGCGTGAGCTCATCAACTGCTTGGTTCAGCGCCTGTTCGGCCTCGCCCCGCCGACGACTGTCCACGTCCAGCATGCGGATGTGCTCGGCACCATCGGAACGGGTGACCGTGACCCTCAACGCATCGAAGGGCCCACCTCCGCTCAGATTCGTGCGGCGCTCGGCGTGCAACGCCACCAGGCGGTGGAAAGCCGCTATCCGATGGGGAACCTCGCGCTCGAAGCGCTGGCGGTCTTGATCCGCCCATTCGGCCGGAGCCTTGCGGCACACCACCGTTGCGATCGCCTCGATCCACGCCCGGTCGGACTCCACGGAATCATTGGCGAGAGCCATCACGAACGTCCGAACCTCGGGATCGAGAACCTCGCCCACCAGCGCAGCGGCCTGCCCGGTCACGGCCAGCCTGTTCGACTCGGCGCTTTCGGTGAGCAGCAGCTCGAACAGATCCGACAGCATTGCCTCGTAGCAGGCGTTGAGATCCTCAACCGCACCAGCTAGCCGCTCTGCGAAGTCCGTCGCACGCTGTTCCCCGCTCGCTTCACCATCCCCTGGCTCGAAGGCGTCGAGCCCAACAGCCTCGGGCAGATCAACAAACAGCAAACGGTCGGGCTCAACCGCGGCCACCAAGGCGCCACGCACCCGCAACGTGCGCTCGCGGAGATGCGCCGTGTTCAACGTGTAATTCGGCACGCGTCCCGCAACCGACACCAAGCGCGCAACAACGGACAACACGCCCGGCACCCGCTGCGCACCCTGCAACCCGTCAACGGCAAGCTGCGCCAACACCGCTTGCACAACGTGGCGTCGAGTGCCGGCGGAACTCGCAAAATGCTTGATCTCGAAGTGGCTCGGGTTGCGCACCATCCGCTCGGACACTTCAGAAGTGAGTTGCGGCTTGAAGGTGCCGTGCTCGTAGATGGCCACCTCGTCGGCGTGCGCAAGCAGGCCCGCTGTGAGCAGCACCGGCACCGCTGCGGCCTTCATGCCGATGGGCGGCGAAAGCAACGCCTCATGAACGTCGCCGAGGTTCACCCGACTCGACCGGGCGCCTTCAAAGCTGGCTCGCACACATTCCCAGGCGGGCAGCAGCGATTCGTTCGACGGCGGCCCGAACTCCCAAACACTGCGCTCGCGGCCCGGGCGATGCATGCCCGTGCTGCCCACAAACGAGCGGTACATGGCCACCTCGGGGCCGTAACCCGTCAAGTCGAGGTCGGGCTCGTGGCCGTGCTCGATCATCGCTGTGAGCAGCAGGCGCCTGGCGCTGGCGCCCTGCGTTGTGAGATGGGTGCGGTTGAGCATCTCGTTGCCCACCCTTGGCGAGTCCGGGTATGCCCGGTCTGCCGCGTCGGATACTGCAGCGCTGCCACGCCCGGCGCCAAGGGCAACGCCTTCCCCGAAGTCCCCGCCATCCGAAGCGCCTTGCTGGTCGCAGGTGGGACTAGGGGACAGTTGGCCAGCAGGATTCATCCACACCCAACGACAGCCCTCCGCGGAAAAGCAATCGGCAAGGGCCGATTCCAGGGCGATCCGGCACACCGCAAGTCGTTCGCCGAGTTCGCTCTGCGCCACCCAATCCTCAGCAACGGTCGGGCTGCGCAGCGCCAACCGAACCGCGGCGGCTTCACGAGCAGCGGACTCCAACGCGGTTACGTCCGCAGGAATGGCGGCAACCACCGGTTTGGCGACCACGGCAGGTTTGCCGGCCGGCGACTCGGCTTGCGAGAGCGGCCCGGCCGCGGAATCACCCAACGCGACCCGCGGGGCTTCGCCCGAAGGTGTACCGACCACCAACAACACGTCCCCGTCATAGGCGGAAGAAGCACTCTGCGGCTCGACCATCTCGACGCCCGAGGAATAGCGCCGGCGGAACACCCGAAGGATCTCATGTTGCGCGCTGTGCCTGGCCGCCACCACCGGTGTCGGCTCGCTCAGGTCGGACAGCAACTCCGCCAAGGGAAGGCCCTCCACCTGTTGGTACGCGCCCTCAAGCAGGGCGGCAACGTCCGTGTCTGTTCCCTGCCAGATGCGGTATTCGTCGGCGAATTGGCGGTACGTCACAATCCCCACCCGCTCGAGCGCGTCAAGGCTGCGCCCGAATTCGCCTCTGGGTGACTGCGGACGGGTCGAACGCACCCCGTTGGTGCAGAAGGCGAACTCCAGAACATCCCTGGAAGCCCGAACCCCGCCATTGGCGGCGCTGAGATTCAGCACGGCAATCGTCTTGGCGAGACGTTGCTGACCCTTGGTGAGCGCGTGCGCGTCCCTGATCCGCAACGAGATCTCGCTCCACCGACTGAGAGCAGGGCCAACAGCAGCACCCAAAGTGGCTTCGGCAACGAAATAGTCGTAGATGTGGTCGAGACCCATCGACACAAGGCCACGGCTGTTGCCGGACGAGTCCACGGCCCGCTCGATGAACGAAGCCACGCCCGCGGGATGAGACGCCGACAAGAACGAGAACAGAGTGCGCTCGTGTTGGCCGTAGCGGGTACACCACTCCGGCAGCACGAGAGCGGTCAAGGGGTGCAACGGGTAGCAGGACTCGATCACCGCCGGATCCGCCAGCTCGAGGATCCCCAGCTTCTTGGCAACTCGTGTCTGAGCGAGCGACCAGCGCTTGATGCGTTCTTGCAGACAACTGCTGGTGACCTTGAGTGCGGAACCGATCAGTGCCCTGACCTGGCTTGAGGACTCGTTGTAGGCGATGTCCTCGAAACGTCCCTGAACCTTCGCCCATTCGCGGCGCTGGGTTTCCGAAACGCGGCACAGATAGTCGTCAAACGAAAGGTGCTGCAGCGTGATGATGAAGATCGGCAGCCCTGCTCCCTGGCCGGCCTCAGCCAACTGCTGAAGCAGGTAGGGGTCAGCCGCGGCGGCGCTCGATGACGGGGACTGTTCGTGGCCGGAGTCGGAGATTGCCTCAAGGGACTTGCCGAACTCGTCGATGATCACCAGCAGCGGCGAGTCCTCGGCGAGGCACCGGGCGATCTTCAGCAGCGAGTCCGGCGCAAGGTTGGCCCGAGTGGGATCAGCGGAGCCGACATCGGCCAGTGCACGTCTCAGCACCGTGGCCGCCGTGAAGCGTGAGGCGGGTGGGATCTTGCCGAATCTGCGCACCACCGCGGCGTGCAAGCCTCGCAACAGGGTGTGGCTGAGCGGTTCGCGTTGCGCGGTGACTATTGCCCGGTGAAAGCCGGTGGCCTGCGTGCGGTGGGTTTGATGTGCTTCCCGCACAAGGGCGCCCACCTGAGGCGAAGCGTTGTCGATCAAGCTCAAGGCGATGTCGCGCACATCGAGGTTCTCAGCCCCGTCGATGGTGGAACGACGACCACCACCATGTTGGTGGTCACCGGGTGTGTCCAACAGCGAGAGTTCCGTGGTGACCAAGCGATCAACGCCACCCGAGCCGTCGTCCGGGGGGCCGAAGAGCGCATCAAGCAGCAGCGCCAACGACGACTTGCCGCTGCCGTAGGGCCCGGTGAGTGACCACGCTCCACCAGCCACCCCATCCGCGGCCACTGCAGCTACGCGTTCCACCACCTCCAGGGCGCGTCCGGTTACGACGTAACCGTGGAGTGGTTCAGGGAGTTGCGCGTCTCGTTCGAGGTTCGCCGAGCGAGCAAAGCGGCCCTCCACCACGATGGGGGAAGCTGCGGCGTTCATGCGGAGCCCCCGCCGCTTCGGGCCTCGGCCAAATCGTGTCGCCGCTGGGCCTCGTCGAGCATGCGGAGGTGGCTGCCTTCACGGCCAACGCCGAGTTCAGCAAGCAGGTTGTCGTCAATGGCTTGGTCACCTTGAGGCCCGGCCAGGGCCCTGCTTCCACCAAGCCGCTGAGCCCGACCACGCGAAGACTTGTGAGTGCCGAAGTACTGATCGAGAACGGCGGTTGCAATTCCCGCCGGATCTTCAGACCAAGTTAACTGTGAATCTCCGGGGGGGGGGGTGCTTACATGCAATGCATTGAGAATCACTTTTGAACCGGCGCGATTCTTGTGGTTTAGTGATTCCAAATGAGATTCAAGCGCAGTGGTGATCTCGCGCTCTGTGAGCTTGAACGCCCTTCCCGGAGCGCCCAACTCTTGAGCCAGTCGCCTGATCGTGATCGTGCTGCCGCTTGCCTGAATGCGACAAATGTAGTCGAGGGCTGAGTACAAGAGAATCGCTGCCGGCAACGTCGGCTTGGGTCCCAGACTGAATCGGTAGGAACTTGCGGCAACGGAACGTCCGATCAACCCCAATTCTCGAAGCGGGCAGTCCAACATGTCGTCAAGTTGCAAGCGACGAGATGTTTGCGCAGGGGCGTAACTGCGCACAAGGGCACTCACGTCCTTCTTTAGCGACGACTGATGGGGCTGCTTCCATTCGGTGCTTTCGAGTTGCGAGACCGCAGCCGCCTCCAAGTCGCTCTCGGAGAACTCCACCGCGTTGAAATCGTTGAAGGCCAACCACCACACCGGCAGTCGCGACGGGTTCGCCAGCAACAGCCAGTGCAGCAGCCACAGCGTGCCCGGGTCTTCCATCCAGGGATCCCAGCCGCCGTCACCAAACAACGCGTGACCGATTCGAGTGGGCACAACACCAACGGCGCGTTTCGAGGTGGGGTTGGGGTCTTCGGTGATGAGCTTCGCCGCCAGGCCCCAGAAGCGGATCGAGCGCACCATGTTCTTGCCCACTCCGATTCTCACGGGAGCATCGTCGCCCGTGAACACAGAGGGATCCTCCGCTGCGGCGCGGTAGGCCTTGCGAAACCAGCCGTAGCGAGGGTGGAAGGTCTCGTGGCGCGCGAAGGTGGGCGTCGCTGCCTCAGCCAGCCGCATGGAACCCGCTATCGGCAAGGTGTGGTGTCTCGCAGGAATCGTGGTGGTGGCCTTGGGACACGGCGCGAACGTACCGAACGGCTGCGACAGTGCTCTCAATGGCAGTGCTCACATCCGCGGTGGTGGTGAAGCGTCCCACGCTGAAGCGGATCGACTCGTAAGCCTCGTCGCGGCTCAGTCCCATCGCCAGCAACACCGCCGAGGGTTCGATCGCCCCCGAACTGCAAGCACTGCCCGCAGACACCGCCACCGGATCCATGTGGGCGATCACGGCCTCGGCGTCGGCATCCGCGAAGCGGAGGCTCGCCGTGTTGGGAAGCCGCTGTGAAGTGTCTCCGTTTTGTGCAACTCCGGCTGCCTGCTCAGTGATGCCGTCAACGAGCCGGTCACGCAGCGCGGCGGTGCGAACCGCTTCTTCTTGGCGTTCTGCCACTGCAATGCGGGCGGCGGTGCCGAGGCCGACGATTCCTGCCACGTTGAGCGAACCCGATCGCAGGCCGAGTTCGTGACCGCCTCCGTGAATGACGGGCCGCAGCTTGGTGAGGCTGTGACGGGTGCCGATAAGCGCGCCCACACCAGTCGGCCCGCACATCTTGTGACCACTGATCGACACGAGATCCGCCCCGGCGGCGGTCATGTCGAACGGGAGCCGTCCCACCATCTGTGTGGCATCACTGTGCAACAGCGCACCGTGGCCGTGGACGCACTCGGATATCGCGGCGATCGGGTTGAGCACACCGGTTTCGCTGTTCGCGGCCATCACCGACACCAGCAACACGTCGTCGCTCATCATTTCTTCCAGAGCATCCAGATCGACATGTCCGCCGGGCGTTACCGGTAGCACTTCCACCTTGCCGAGGCCCTGATCGCTGAGCCATTGCGCCACCTCACGCACCGATGCGTGCTCCACAGCCGAGACAAGGAGTCGGTTGCGTCTCGCGGGCGCGGACGCAAACGTGCCCTGTAGTGCCAGGTTGTTGGCTTCGGTCGCCCCCGATGTGAACACCACCGATCCTGCGTGGCCTCCGACCAGGGAGGCGACCTCCTCGCGAGCGTCATCGACAAGCGCTGCCTGCATCCGCCCGAAGCGGTGAGCAGCCGAGGCATTCCCAACTCCGGCTTCCATCACCGGCAGCATTGCTGCGGTCACCCGAGGGTCGAGTGGCGCCGAGCCGTTGTAATCCAGGTACACCGCCTTCTTGCCATGCGACCCGCCCGCCGGCCCATCCGAGCGCGGGGTCGATGCGACGGCCCAATCGTGGCCGGGTGGCGCGGTCCCCTCCATGAGCGACACATTAGAACCGGGGTGTGACACACCGCCTGGATGCCCGCAACTGCCAGCGGCTTCGCAACCCCGCCCTGCCCCCGGGACGACGTGCGCTGATTCGAGGCGTGCAGCGTCAGTGCCGGGCGTCGATCACGTCCAGGTCGTATCTGCGCAAGTCTCGATCGGCGGTGACCAATGTGAGCGCTTGCATTTGTGCTTGAGCGATCAGCATGCGATCAAAGGGATCGTTGTGATACAAGGGGAGCGCCGCGGCTCGTTCGGCGTGTTGCGACGTGATCGGCAGCTCCTCGAAGCCAGTGGCCAACAGCGAGGCAGCCAGGTCGTCGGCGAACGAGACCCTTCCCAGGGCTCGCTTGATTCCGAGTTCCCACGGGGTGACAGCTGAGAACAGCACTTGATCGGCTGCTGCAATCGCTTGGCGGCTGCGACGACCGAGGGCCTGATGGTTGTCGAGCCACCACAACGCCACGTGAGTGTCAACCAGGATTCTCATTGGTGTCCGCTCGGGGAAACTCCGGGAGTCACTTCAACGTGCGTCGAAGGCAGGTGGTCGTGGCGCTCATGGAAGGGGGTCGCGGGCCGATGCGTCGAACAGCTCCGTGATTTCATCATCGGTACCCACGATGTCTGCGTGGTAGTCGATCCGACCGGCCCATGCCCCAGGGGTTCGCTCTGGACGAGCGGGGGGCCATGGGATGATCTTCGCCACAGGGCGGCCGTTGCGAGCCACGATCACCTCGACGCCCCTCTCGGCGTCCCGGATCAACTCCGACAGCCGCGACTTCGCCTCATGAGTGTTGACAAGCTTCGTCGTCATGAACCTAGCTTAGCCCGCATCTGGTCCAAGCCTGGCACCTGCACCAATGCGAAGGCTCGGTGAGTTGCCTACCTGGTGGTGGGGCCCTGTGGAGGGTCGGGTGGATGGGAGGATTTGTCTCTGAGAAATCAGAAAAATCTTGGATATGAGGTTGTTGATGCGTACGGGTGTAGGTAGCATGGTCACATGCAGCAGACGTTCAACCCGACTGAGGGAGGCCTCCAGCTTGGCACTCTCGACCGTTCCTCACGGAGCGGCAACGGGGTGGGCTGCGCCGAGTTGGCTGAGAAGGCTCGTCGGATTGGGGCGACGCAGGCTGCCGGGCGCACGGCCGGCGCCGAGAGCCCAGGGCGGCTTGCACGTGCAGGTTCGGTCGGGGTGGACGTGTCGGTGCTGGCGGAGGTTGACGTTCGGCGGTTGGGTGATTTGGAGTTGGACGGTCGGGTTGTTGAGTTGAATCGTGTTGTTGACCGGGCCAAGGGGTTGATCGCTGAGGCGGTGGCGGAGAAGTCCCGACGCAAGCACAAGGGCGCGATCCTCTCCGATCTGCAAGACGGGGTGGGGATGTCGCCTCGTAAGGCCCGCAAGACTCTCAAGCAAGCCGAACAACTCGAGGACTTGCCCGACACTCGTGACGCGTTGGTGAACAACTTGATCAACTCGGAACACGCCGATATTCTTGGCAACGCCGCCAAGTCGGGTCCCCTTGACGAACCCAAGATGCTCAAGGCCGCTCAGACCCAGGCGCCGGACAAGTTCCGCAAGACCTTGCGCGAGCATCAGCGTGAACTTGATCGTGACGACGGTGCCGCTGAGCTCCAACGTCAGCGCAAGGCGCGTTGCGCGAGTCTCACCGAATGTGAGGACGGCATGTGGCGACTGCATGCCCTGTTTGATCACGTCACCGCTGCGGGGATCAGGCGTTCATTGGCGCGCAGCGGCGCCGTGTGGGACAACCGGGTCGGTCACGCGGCGATCGGTGAGCGTCACCGCCGCGCGGATGTGCTGGCTGACATCCTCACCGGCCCCACACCCCCGACTCCCAGGACGAGCCCTGCCAGCGGCGGCTCAGTGGGCTCAGGCTCCGGAAGCCCCAAGACACGCGCAGGCGGGTCAGGCACCGGAGGCCGCACAATCGACACCTCAGGCTCAGGCGATTCGAGTACCGGCGTCTCCGGTTCCGATGGATCCGGCCGGGGCACCTTCAACTCCTGTAGTTGCCAATCGACCGATGAGAAGCCGAACGAGACTCGCCGGGGTCGAAACTCGGGAGCGGCTGCTCGACCGGCGGTTGTGGTAGTTGCCGATTACGACCTGATCAACGCCAAGCTCGGCAACCCTCGCCTCAGCGACGGCACACCACTACCGGAAGACGAGTTTCATCGTCTCGCTCGCGAGGCCGACATCTTGCCCGGCTTGTTCAGCGCCGCCACTGGCGAACCCATGTGGCTCGGTCGGCGGAGACATCCCAGCCAAGCGCTGCGTGCCGCGCTCGAAGCACGCGATGGGGGTTGCATCGGCTGTGGCGCCAGTCCCGAATGGTGCATCAGTCATCACATCACGCCCTTCGCCGACCACGGGCCAACTCAACCAGACAACCTGGCGCTGGTTTGTCACGACTGCCATCACAAGATCCACCACAAGAATTGGCAGGTACACAAACCGCCAGACCAACCCCGGCAGCTGCGCCCACCCCCAACAGGCCCGCCGGTGATGGCCCCACCCCCACGTCCTTGACCGGCCCGAAGGGTCAACCATCCCCAACAGGTACGGCTCGGGCTCGCTGATCCCGCTTGCTCGGCAGGCCGCTCAAATCCAAGGAGCCGGCGGGTGCAGCGCCTGTCTCGATGGTTGGGTCGGGATGGTCAACGTCGAAGCGCTCGGTGGGGTAGGCGGGTGGAGCATCAGCCTTGATGGTTGGGTCGGGATGGTCGGTGTGGGGATGTTCTACGGGGCGGTTTGGAGCCGCGCCGGGCTTGGTGTTGGGTCGGGCTTGTCGTGGTCGGACTTCTCGGGTGGTCGGTGTGGTGGGGCGCTGGTCGGTTTGGCGGGTCCCGGGGTATGAGGGTCGGGTTGGGAGTTGCTTGCGGGTTGGGGGGAGACGCTGGTTGGGGGCCGATACTGTGCCGGGCCGACTACTTCTTTGGGGGTTGACATGACTGCTGTACCGGACTTTCGCACCTTGACCGTGGAGGATCTTGCGGCGCGGGTGCGTTCACGGGAACTTTCGGCGCTTGCCGTTACCGAACATGCGCTGGCGCAGATCGAGGCGCACAACGACGAGATCAACGCGTTTGTTGCCGTGAACGCCGAAGCGGCACGGGCCGAGGCCTCCGCTTTGGATGAGCGACTTGACTCTGGTGAGGCCGAGGGCACCGCCGGCGCTGACCACCACTTGCCGTTGGCGGGCATACCCATCGGCGTGAAGGATCTTGCCGACGCAGCCGGTTTCGTCACCACCCGTGGCGCCATGTACCGCCGTGGCGCCGAAGCGGCCACACAGGACGCCACCGAGGTTGCCCGGCTGCGAGCCGCAGGTTGCGTGGTGATCGGCAAAACCAACACCCCCGAACACGGCTGCATCGGCGACACCTACAACCCGCTGTTCGGGGCCACGCTCAACCCCTGGAACACCGAACGCTCACCAGGCGGATCTTCCGGCGGAACCGGTGCCGCGATCGCCGCTGGCATGGTGCCTGTTGGCACCGGATCCGACGGTGGCGGATCGATCCGCATTCCCTCGGCGGTGTGCGGCCTTTCGGGTCTGAAGACAAGCCAAGGACGGATCCCTGGCGGCCCCGCGCCGATGGGCCTCCTCGACCTGTCCTGTGTGGGGCCGATGGCTCGACGCATCAGAGACGTGGCTGTCTGCCTCGACGCCGTTGTTGGCCCCCACCCCGCCGACCTGCGCAGCCTCCCGGCGCCCAACGAGTCGTGGCGTGCCGCGCTCGACAGCCCACGCCGCCCCACACGGGTGCTTTGGGCGCCCGCCTTCGACGGCGAAACGGTCGACTCGGAAATCCTCGCCTCATGCACCGCCGCTGTGAACCGGCTCGCCTCCAACGGCGTGGAAGTCCACGAGGTGGGGTACCTGTTCGACAATCCCATTCCGGCGTTCCTGCAACTCTTCTACGGCGGCGGAATGCTCCCCACCTACGAGCCGATGCACGGCACCGACGCATGGAACGACATCACCGACGCGCTCACCGTGATGCTCGAAGGGGTGCGTGGTCGCGCCTCGCTCACCACCCAGTACGAAGCCCGCCAAACAGCATCAGAAGTGTCGCTGGCGCTCGCAAACGCCATGGACGGATTCGACGTGATGCTCATGCCCACCCTCGCCGGGCAAACCCCCACACCAGGAGGTCAAGGCACCGTGAACGGCGAACCCGTGGCCAACTGGATTCGCTGCACCCCCCTGGCCAACCTCACCCGCCGACCCGCCGGCACCGTGTGCAGCGGATTCACCAAAGACGGCATGCCCATCGGCTTGCAGGTGCTCGGCCACCAACTCGACGACCTGCGAGTGCTCGAAACCCTCGCCGTGCTCGAGGACGAACTCGCACTAGACCCCGTCGCCCCCTACGGCAACCCCTGACCCACCCATCCGCCGACCGGGGTTGCCTGGTCGCGGGACGCTGCTGAAGCCACCTACTAGCCGACCGGGGGTTGCCTGGTCGCGGGACATTGCCGAAGCCGTCCACCCGGTGGCCGGGTTGCCGGAATGGTGTGGCGACGCTGCCTGCAGGTGCGCCGGGATGGTCGGCGGGCAATGGTGGGTGACTGTTCGGCGCGGTGTAGCGTTGCCGACTCACGGGCGATTAGCTCAGACGGCTAGAGCGCTGCCTTCACACGGCAGAGGTCACTGGTTCAAGTCCAGTATCGCCCACCAACTTCCCCCGCCGGCGGACGTCACCCCGTTGATGGCCAAGCTCGCTGTCAACGGCCCGGCTCGCTGTGAATGGCCGGACTCGTTGTTGGTGGCCCGGCTCGCTGTGAATGGCCGGACTCGCTTTGGCGGCTCGGCTTGCTGTCAACTGGCCAACTGGCCTTCAACGGCCCGACCTCCCCGTTGCCGGGCCAACTATTGTCAGACCACTGTGGCGCATTGGCGCAGGCCAGGGCGCACACTCAACCTAAGGAGGTGCACACATGGCGCGCAAGGGGATCGGCAAGTTGTTCGGCCGGGGTGGCGGCGAACCGGAGACCGTGGAAGACATCGACCACCGCGGGTACATCCAGATGATCGAGGGCAACTTCCGCGGGGCGATCAAGAGCTTCACCGAATCACTGCGCCTCGAGCCGGGCAGGTCCGCCATTCACTGCAACAGGGGCACATGCCACATGGAGAAGGGCGACCTCAAGAACGCCATGCGGGACTTCGACGCCGCCATCGAGCAAAACCCCGACATGGTTCCGGCACTTCGCAACCGCGGGGCGCTTCTCTTCATGATCGACCAGTACGACCGTGCCCTTGCCGACCTGAACCACGCCATCGACCTCGACCCCAGCGACGCGTCCGCGTTCAACAACCGAGCCAACATCCACGTGATGCAGGACCGACTAGAAGATGCCGTCGATGACTACAGCCGAGGCATCGAACTCGACCCGGAGGACGCAGTGGCCCACAAGAACCGCGCCATGGCCCTAATGCACATCGACAAGCACGACGAGGCCATCGAGGGATTCCAAACGGCTCTCAGCCTCGGCTATCCCCAAAGTCGACTAAACGCCGAACTCGAGCAAATCTTGGGGCCCAACGTCGAAGGGGACTAGGCAGGCCAAACACCCCCAGCCCCGCGGCAACGTCGCCCGACAGTCGACCTCACCGCGCCTCGCCCTGAGTCAACCGCGCCCCGGCGGCGAGCCAACCGCTCGCTACCCTCCACCCCGCCGAACATCCGACATGCACAACCCGATACTTGTCAACGACGACAGGAGAACCATGCGAGCGCGCATTTGGTGTAAGTGGCGGACCGGGGCCCGAGCGGTGGCCCTCGTTTCGCTAGGGGCCCTCGCGGTGATCATCGGGTTTGCAAACCCGGCCCACGCCCACGCCGCGCAACAGCGCACCGACCTGCCGCTGCCGGTGTGGCAGGTGGCCTGGGCCGGCGCCTGCGCGGTGGCGATCTCCTTTGTGGCGGTGGGATTGCTGTGGCACCGCCCAAGGCTGCGCGAAGCCGCGCAAGGCCGAGCCCTCCCCGGCTGGTGCCAGCAAGCGTCCCGGGCACTGGCGCTGCCGGCGCGCCTGGTGGGGCTGTTCTGCCTGGTGGTGGTGGCCTACGCAGGACTGTGGGGCAACATCAACCCCTCGGTGAACGTCGCCCCCACCGCCTTCTACATCCTGTTCTGGGTGGGCCTGCCGATCCTGTCGGTGCTCCTCGGCGACTTCTGGAGGGCGTTCAACCCCATCCCGCTCGTCACCGGAATCGTCCGACGCATAACCCACGGGAGCGCAGCACCCACCGGCCCCTCCCCATCTTCGCAACACGACAGCGCATCATCGAGCGCCTCCGAAACCGGAACCGAAACCAACACCAACAACAACGCCCTCGCAGGCGTCGCGCAGTCCCTCGGGCATCACTGGTGGGCAGTGGCTGGACTGGTTGGGTTTGCCTGGCTGGAGTTGTCCTACCACGACTCGGAATCGCCCCGGGCCATCGGCGTGTACCTGCTGGTGTTTGTGCTGGTGATGATCGTGGGCACCGCAGCAGCTCGGCGCGACCCCGCCTGGAGCCGCAACGCCGACACTTTCGGCGCGCTGTTCGGCCTGATGGCGGCGATGGGCCCACTGCATCGCCACCAGAACGGCACCATCAAAGTTCGCCCCCCGATGACCGGCCTGGCAGCGGTGCGAACACGCCCCGGCACCGAAGCCCTGATCCTGGTGGCGCTGGGCGCAACCACCTTCGACGGACTCACCAGCACCTCCCTTTGGGTCGACCTGTCGGGCGACCGAATGGGCTGGGATCGCACCATCACCCACACTTTGGGCCTGGTGATGATGATCGGGGTGGCCTACCTGATCTACCGCGGCGCCATCGCGGTGATGGCCAACGTCACCGGCGAATCCGAGCGCAGCATGGCCGACCTGTTCGCACCATCTCTCACGCCAATAGTGGTGGCCTACATCTTCGCCCACTACTTCAGCTACCTGATGCTCGAAGGCCAGGCAATAATCGCCCACGTCTCCGACCCGTTCGGCAAAGGCTGGGATCTGTTCGGAACCGCCACCCGACAAATCGACTTCAACCTGGTGTCCGCCGGCACCGTCTCCTGGGTGCAAACGCTGTCCATCGTGGTGGGTCACGTGCTGTCGGTGATGGTCGCCCACGACCGAGCAGTGGAGCGTTTCAGCCCACAACTAGCGGTGCGATCGCAATACCCGATGCTCGCCGCGATGGTGGCCTACACGGTGATAGGCCTGCTGATTCTTCTCGGCAACTGAACCCCGCACCATGCCCGGCCTTAGGATGCCGAAGCCCCGGGCTGCGGACGCGGCCGTGGTGGTACGCGACTCGGACACAGTCCATGCCATGGCGCATTGAACGCCGAGCTTGGCATCAACACAGGGCAGGTGCAAAGGTCCAACGAGCCGATCGAGGGTGAATTCGGCCCGCCGATGTGAACTGAGCAGCCATCTCCGCCCTTTGACGGTGCGGTTCGGGTGTGAGCGGTGACCTGGCGTGATCTTTTTCGCCTGAGGCCTTGACAAACCCAAATGGAGGAAGATTGAGATGATCCGTTCCCGGTTCGTGAAGTTCGCAGCGGCCCTTGCGGTGCTGACGCTGTTGGCCGCAGCCTGCGGAGACGACGAAGAAGAGGCAACCACGTCGGATGCCACCACCCCGGCAGACGACCAGGCCACCGCCCCGCCCGATGACGCCATGGATGACGACATGGACAGCACCGGAGACGCCATGGATGACGCCGACGACATGGCCGATGACTCCATGGCCGATAACGACGTGGACGACGTGGACGTGGCCGACGACATGGCCATGGTGAACCTGGCCGATGTGTGCCCGTCGCCGATTGTGCTGCAAACCGACTGGTTCCCCGAGTCCGAGCACGGCGCGCTGTACCAGCTTGTGGGTGACGACTACACCCTCGACAGCGACAACATGATCACGAGCGGCAGCCTCACAGTTCACGGCGAAGACCTGGGCATCGACATCGAAGTGCGCGCAGGCGGCCCGGCCATCGGATTCGCAAGCGGCTCGGCGCAGCTCTACCTGGAGGACGAAATCCACCTCGCATACGTGAGCATGGACGAAGCGGTGATCCTGCACTCCGAGACTCCCACATTGTCGGTTGTGGCCCCGCTGGAGAAAAACCCACAGATCATCCAATGGGATCCCGCGGTGTACCCCGACATCAAGTCGATCGCCGACATCGGCGAGGCCGGGCTGGTGGTGAACGTGTTCGGTGGCGGCACGTTCATCGACGTGTTCGTGAACGAGGGCGTGCTCTCCGCCGATCAGATCGACCCGTCCTATGACGGCTCGCCGTCACGTTGGATCGTGGAAGAGGGCGCCATCGCCCAGCAGGGCTTCGCCTCGGAGTCGCCCTACAGCTACGAGAACTACGAGGAGTGGGGCAAACCAATCGCCTACGAACTGATCCACGACGCCGGGCTGGAGATCTACTCCCAGACGCTGGCGTTGAACCCGAACAGGTTGGAGGAACTGCGGCCCTGCCTGGAGCAGTTCGTGCCGATCGTGCAGCAAGCCGTGGTGGACTTCGCCGACTCACCCGACCGTGCCAATGCGATCATCATCGACGCAGTGGAAACGTACGCCAGCTTCTGGACCTACGACGAGGGACTCGCAGAGTTCTCGGTGAACACCCAGAAGGAACTCGGTCTCATCGGCAACGGCCCCGACGACACGGTGGGCAACATGGACGAGGACCGAATCCAGGGAGTGATCGACAAGATAATCGCCGCCGGATTCGACGTGAGTTCCGACATTCAGGTGTCCGACATCATCACCAACGAGTTCATCGACCCGAGCATCGGCTTCTGATGAATGTCGGCGCACGCGCCCTGCCTGCCGGGAGCACAAGCCCTGCCCGCGGGCAGACAAGCCCCGCGTCACGGGGACAAGCCCTGCTTGCGGGGTGACGGCGAGCACGTGTGCCGACAGCGCCGAGAACGACAACAGTGACTGACCAGACGATGACGACTGGGGCGTCCGAGGTGGACTACCTGATCACCGGAGCGGTGGTCACCTCGGACCCCGGTCGGCGGGTGTTCCTCGACGGCGCCGTTGCCGTTGAGGGCACCCGGATCGCCGCGGTGGGGCCCCGCCCGGAGGTGCAAGGCGCCTTCACCGCCAGGCGACACCTCGGCGGGCGTCGCCACATCGTGATCCCAGGGCTGATCGACACGCACAACCACATGGCCCAGGCGCTGGTGAGAGACCTGGTGGTGGAGGACTTCCCCAACATCGTGCGCATCTACATCCCCGCCGAGGATTTGCTCGGAGACGACGGGATCCGCACGAGCGCAAGGGTAGGCATGTCCAACTTGTTGCGCTGTGGCGTGACCACCACCACCGACACCACCTGCACGTCCGAACACGAAAACCCGGTGGGGGAGGTGGCCCTCGAAACCGGCATCCGCTGCGCATTGGCGATCGGCCAGCGCGACCGCGAATCCCGACTTGCCGGCAACTACGAGCAGATCGAGGGCCGGTCGTGGTACCGAGACGACCCGGTGCTGCGCGACGAGAACATCGCCCACATAGACGAGTTCCTCGCCGACTGGGCGGTGCGCGGCCAGGGACAGGTGCGCCCGTACATTCACGCGCCGAGCGTTCCCTCTCTCAGCGACGAGATGTTCAGCGCCGCCGCCGAACTCGCCGAGCGGCACGACACGATGATGATGACCCACATCAACCGTGACCGCGAAGAGATCGAACTGTGCTTTTCGCTGTTCGGGCGGCGCCCGCTGGAGCATCTTCACGCCATCGGCGGGGTGCTCAACTCGCGGTTCATGGCCATCCACGCCATGCTCACTACCGCACGTGAGACGGCCCTGCTCGCCGAAGCCGACGCCAAGCTGGCCCACGCCCCGGTGGTGTGTACCGACATCGTGTCCGCGGTGACCAACGTGGTGGGAATGCGAGCCGCCGGGGTGACGGTGGGACTCGGTTGTGACACGGTGATCAACGACATCCTGGCGGTGATGCGAGTGGCGTTCTTCATGCACGGCCAAGCCGCAGGCATCCCCATGTACGACCCGCTCGGGTTCACCACAGACGACGCTTTCGACATGGGCACAATCGACGCCGCCAAGGCGCTGCGCTGGGAGCACGAGATCGGCTCCCTCGAGGTGGGCAAAGCGGCCGACATCGCGGTGATCGACGGCGAAACCCCCCGCTTGTGGCCCCGGTACAACCCGGTGAGCATGCTGGTGCGCCAAGCGGTGGGCCCCGACGTGTGCAGCGTGCTGGTGAACGGACGCCTCGTGGTGGACGACGGCGAGGTGCTAACCGTCGACCAGCAAGAGTTGCTCACAGAGGCCGAAGCGGTGGCCGCCAAGTTCCAGGAGGACTTGTTGCCGCGGCGTTACGGCCCGCTGACCCACCGAAGCCAACTCATCTAACCTCGCCCCCGCCATGTGGCGCCAACAAGGCGAAAGGAGTGTGTTGTGATGGGTGACTTGCTGATCAAGGGAGCGCACCTGTTGGAGCCCGACGGGCCGGTGCGCCAAGCCGACATTCGCGCAACCGACGGAGTGATCACCGAGGTCGGCCCACGCCTCGCGGCAGGGTCGGCTCAAGTGGTGAACGGCGAGGGCATGCTCGCCATGCCAGGGCTGATCAACGCGCACACCCACTCGGGTCAGTCGCTGGACAGGGGCACCACCCCGAACCTGCCGCTCGACCTGTGGCTGGTGTGGGCCGTGTTCGCCAGCGTGCCGCGCACCCCCGATGACGCTTACACCACCGCCGCGGCCGGGGCGCTGGAAATGCTGCAAACCGGCTGCACCTCGGTGCTCGACCATGTGTACTTCCCACACGACGACCCAGCCGCGTTCGACGCCCACGCCGAGGCTGTCACCTCCGCCTACCACGACGTGGGCTTGCGGGCCGGGGTGGCGCCAATGCTGGGCGACCTGCCCTTCGCCCAAACCATCCCCACGCATCTGCTTTCCCCCGCGGACGCCGCCGGGCTGCCCGACGGGCCCCGCTTCGACGCCAAAGCCCTTGGCGCCATGGTGGACAGTTTCGTGGCCACCCGCAAGGACACCCACCCCAGGGTGGCGCCGCTTCTGGGCCCTTCGGCGTTGCAACGCTGCTCCGAGGAGTTCCTTGCCGCCCAGTGCGACACCGCCGACCGCTACGGGGTGGGCATCCACACCCACCTGCTCGAAACAAAAAGTCAGATCTTCGCCGGGCGCCACCGCTGGGGGTGCTCCACCGTGCAAAAGGCCAGAGACTGCGGGCTGCTGCGACCGGGCGCGAGCCTGGCGCATTCGGTGTGGGTGGACAGCGACGACATCGCCAACATCGCCGCGACAGGCGCCACCGCGGTTCACAACCCGTGCTCGAATCTGAGGCTCGGTTCGGGTGTGATGCCCATCGTGGAAATGGTGAACGCCGGGGTGCCGGTGGCGGTGGGCGCGGACGGTGCCGCCTCCAACGACAGTCAGAACATGTTCGAAACGCTCAAGCTGGCCGCCTTGTTGCACACCCTGGTGGGCGACCACCGCAGTTGGCTCACCGCAGAACAGGTGTGGGCCACCTCGCTTCGTTCGGGCGCGAAGGCGCTGGGGGCGCCGGTGGGCCGCATCGCGCCCGGGGCGCGGGCCGACATCGTGTTGTTGACCCTCGACCGTCACGTTCTCGCGGAGCGGCAGGCGCTGGTGGCGAGCCTGGTGTTCGCCGAGAACGGCCAGTCGGTACACACGGTGATCACCCAAGGCGAAGTGGTGCTCCAAGACGGCAGCCCCACAAGGGTGGATGCCGCAGAGATCGGACGCCGGGCGCGTGAGTTCCAAAGACGACTTCACTCCAACGGCGCCGAGCGTGCCGCCCTGTACGAGCAGTGGCGTCCCCCGCTTGAAGCGATAGAGGACGCAGTAGCCGCAATAGACGTGGGCCTCGAACGCCGAGTCGGCTGAACAAGCCCCAACCAGCCCCACGTGGTCCCACACCACGCTGAGGGAACCCCCCGGCAACGCTGTCCAACAACAAGGCCTTGCCGCGGCGTCTTTCCGCTGTGCTGCGCCCGCCTGGTGCGCCGAGAGGCGGCAGCCGCACGGGTGGGGTTAGTCTCTGGGCGATGGCTGCCCCCGCCGAGCCCCCTCAGGCCGATATGCCAACCCACACGGCAACCGTCGGGCGCCTGGGCGAGGCAAGCAGCGACGTGCTTCGAGCCCCGCTGGTGCTCGAGTATCCCTTCACCCGCACAACCGGCGAAGTGATCGGAGCGTTCCTCACCGGCCTCAAGCAGCGGGTGATCCTGGGAATCCGCCGCGGCGACGGCACGGTGCTGTGCCCGCCGTCGGAGTACGACCCCACAACCGCCGAACCGCTCACCGAAATGGTTCAGGTGGCCGAGCGTGGCGAGGTGGTCACCTGGGCCTGGAACGGCGAGCCCCGACCCCAGCAGCCCTTCGACGGGCCTTTCGCGTGGGCGCTGATACGCCTCGACGGCGCCGACACCACAATGCTTCACGGTGTGCTGGCAGGCAGCGCGGCGGAGGTGCGCACCGGCATGCGGGTGCGGGCCGTGTGGAGAGACGACCGACAGGGCCACATCGCCGACATCGCCGGTTTCGTGGCCGACAGCGCTGCCGACGACACAACCGCCGAGGCGCAATAGTGAGCCGCGATCCGCTGGCGCCACCAGCCGCGCTCGCCCATCCGGTGACCGTGCCGGAGGCGGCGACCGCCGACGAGCCGGTGCGCAGCGTGGTCACCCCCGTTCGCCTTGAGTACACCTACACCCCCGGACGGTCACTGTCGGGTTACCTGCGGGCCATGAAGAACAGGCAGGTCATCGGCGAGCGATGCCCGCACACCGGTCAGGTTTTCGTGCCGCCACGCGGCGTCAGCCCCGTGGCAGGGGCGGCAACGGTGGGCCCGGTGCCGTTGGCCGACACCGGCTACGTGGAGTCGTTCAACATCACCAGGGTGCCCATACCCCGCCGGCCCGACCTGGTGCCTCCCTACTGCACCGCCTGGGTGGTGCTCGATGGCGCGTCGGTGGGAATGCTCGGCCTGGTGGTGAACATCGAACCCGAACAGGTGCGCATAGGAATGCGTGTGCGCGCCGTGTGGAAACCCGATCACGAACTCGTCGAATCGGCGGCCAACATCTTGGGCTGGGAACCCACCGGCGAACCCGACCAGGTGCTGGAGGACTACGAGTGCATCGGCCGCGCCGAGCCACCACCCCCGGTGAACCCCGCTCCAGCAGATCACTCAGGGGCGGCGGGGTCGCCCCAAGGCCCGACATCATGATCGAAGGCCCAACATCATGATCGAGAGGCCCAAGCCATGATCGAGAGGCCCGAGCCATGATCGACGTGGCGATCGTTTCGTTCGCGCAGCGTCAACAAGCTGCCATCACCGGCGAATCCGAAGTGGAGATGATGATCCCGGTGATGCAGCAAGCCAAACAGGCGGTGGGCCTCACCCAGCGCGACATGGGCTTCACATGCTCGGGATCGTCGGACTTCCTGGCCGGGCAGGCGTTCTCGTTCGTGATGACCATCGACGGAACCGGCCCGGTGCCCCCGATAAGCGAAAGTCACGTGGAACAGGACGGCGCCTGGGCGTTCTACGAGGCGTGGGTGAAGCTCCAGTGCGGCGGCATCGACACCGCGTTCGTGTACGGCTACGGCAAGTCGTCGCCGGGATCTCTGCGCGACGTGCTCGCAACCCAGCTCGACCCCTACTACTTGTGCCCCTTGTGGCCCGACTGGTATTCGCTTGAGGCCCTCGCCGCGCGCCAGTTGCTGGAAGGCGGCCACACCAGCGAACAGCGCCTGGCCGAGATCGCGGCCCGAAGCCGCACACACGGCGCATCCAACCCGCACGCCGTTCGCACCGAAGCCAAATCGGTGCCCGACATCCTCGCCGAGGAAAACGCCGTGAACCCGCTCAGGCCGTCGGATCTGCCGGCGGAGAGCGACGGCGGCGCGGCGATGGTGCTGGCGGTGGGTGACCGGGCCCGAGAGCTGTGTGACCGTCCGGTGTGGATCCGCGGCGTGGATCATCGCAGCGACGCCCACACCCTGGGAGTGCGAGACCTCACAACGTCGATGTCGGCACGCCTCGCCGCCGCCAAGGCCGGAGTGGCCGACGACAAGGTGGACATAGCCGAGCTGTACGCGCCGTTCACCACCAGCGAACACCTGCTGATCGAAGCGCTCGGACTCAACGAGAACGAAACGGTGATCAACCCTTCCGGTGGGGCGCTCGCCGCGCACACGATGATGGCGTCGGGACTGATCCGCCTCGGCGAGGCCGCGGCGCGCATCATGGCCGGTGACGCCGACCGGGCCGTGGCGCACGCCACTTCGGGGCCGTGTTTGCAGCAGAACATGGTGTGCGTATTGGAGGGCGACTGATGGCCGCGCAGCGAACCGCCGTGATCGGTGTGGGCCAAACCAAGTACGCGTCCACCCGTGGCGACGTTTCGATTCCGGGCCTGCTGCGAGAGGCCGCCTACCGGGCCCTTGAAATGGCCCAAAAGGAATGGCGCGACATTGACGCGGTGATCATCGGCAAGGCACCGGACTTCTTTGAGGGCGTGATGATGCCCGAGGTGTACCTGGCGGAGGCGCTCGGCGCGGTGGGCAAGCCGATCATGAGGGTTCACACCGCCGGTTCGGTGGGAGGATCCACTGCTTGTGTGGCAGCGTCGATGGTGCAAAGCGGAGTTCATGGATGCGTGCTCACCATCGGCTGGGAAAAGCAGTCCGAATCCAACGCCATGTGGGCGCTGTCGTTGCCTCAGCCGTTCGCCACTTCGGTGAACGCCGGGGCCGGGGGGTACTTCTCGCCGATCATTCGTCGTTACATGATCAACACCGGCGCCCCGGAGCTGATCGGATGCATGGTGGCTCACAAGGACCGCCTCCAGGCGCTCAAGAACCCTTACGCCCATCTGCATCAGCACGACCTCACCTTCGAGCAGGTGGTGGACTCGCCGATGCTGTGGGATCCGATCCGCTACTCCGAGACGTGCCCGTCGTCGGACGGCGCGTGTGCCATGGTGCTCAGCGACGAAGCCACAGCCGACGCCCATGACGGGCCGGTGGCCTGGATTCACGGCACGGCGATGCGCTCGGAAAGCAACCTGTACGGGGGACGCAACATGGTTTCCCCGGCGGCGTCGGAGCAGTGCGCCGATGACGTGTTCGCCCAGGCGGGGATCGCCGACCGGCGCGCCGAGATCGACGCGGTGGAGATGTACGTGCCGTTCTCGTGGTACGAGCCGATGTGGCTTGAAAGTCTCGGGTTCGCCGAGCGTGGCGAGGGCTGGCGCATGGTTGAACAAGGCGCCACCGCGCTCGATGGTGGCGACCTGCCGGTGAACTGCTCGGGCGGTGTGCTGTCGAGCAACCCGATAGGCGCTTCGGGAACGATTCGTTTCGCCGAGGCGGCCCTTCAGGTGATGGGCGCCGCGGGCGAACACCAAGTTGACGGGGCGCGCCGGGCGCTCGGTCATGCTTACGGCGGCGGGGCGCAGTATTTCGCAATGTGGATCGTCGGAGCGCACAAGCCCTGACACCCCGCCAAGACTCATGCCGGAACGCCACCGGCACACAGGCGCGCCCCCGATCTGCTCCACAAGCAAACCCGTTGCGTCAACCCATGGCGGACGAACCGATGTCGGATGACCGCCGGCGAGCGAGTCCGGCCCCGGCGGTATCGTCGCGTCACATGCGAGATTCGGGCCTTGGAGGCGGTGTTGTGAGACTGTGGCTGCGTTGGCTGGTGGTGTTGCGGTTGCTGGTGGTATTGGGGCTGCTCGGTGGCTTGCTGGGCGTGGTCGGCACCGGTGGCGCCGGCGCTGTGGTGGGAGTGGTGGACGCCCCCGCGGCCCCGCTGGCGTGCGAGAACGTGCCCGAGCGCGGGTTCGTGGACGTGACCGACACCAACGTCCACAAGGACGCCATTGATTGTGTGGCGAATTACGGAATCACCGTTGGTTGCGGCACCGGGGAGGGGTTCTGTCCCGAGCAGCGGGTGCCGCGCTGGCAGGTTGCGCTGTTCTTGGCAAGGGTGGCCGAGTTGCCCGGAGTGGAGTTGGGCCCCGGCTCGGGCGACGGCGCAGGGTTTGAGGACTTGGGCGAAGGGCTGCCGGCCGACGCGGTGGCCGCGATCAATCGCCTGTCATCGGAGGGTGTGATCAAGGGGCGAAGTGACACGGTGTTTGACCCTTACGGGCTGATCACCCGTGGTCAGATGGCGTTGCTGCTGGTGCGGTTCCTGAAACTGGCGCCTTCGTCGGGAGTGGGCGTGGACGCCGACGGGATGGTGAACATCAACGGCGCGGCGCCCGATGACTTCTTCCCTGATGTGGGCCCGGTGCTCCCCGACGAGTTCGACCAGGCCGCCGGAGGCCTGTTCGAGCTGGGCATAGCCAAAGGCCG
Source organism: Candidatus Aldehydirespiratoraceae bacterium (assembly GCA_965221635.1). GTDB lineage: Bacteria > Actinomycetota > Acidimicrobiia > Acidimicrobiales > Aldehydirespiratoraceae > JAAXHB01. The sequence goes on along the minus strand of OZ244902.1, from coordinate 3,351,283 downwards.
CACCGACGGCGATTTCGATCCCTTCGACGGCCTCACCAGAGCACAAATGGCGTCGTTTCTGGCCCGCATGCTGGATCACATCTACCTGCTCGGTGGCGGCACCGTTCCGGTTGGTGGCCCGATCGGGCCGTTCGTGCCCGGGCCCGGGCCGGTGACGCCCCCAACCACGACCGTGCCGCCGGTGGCCACCAGCGGCAGGATCACCAACCTGGTGTTGCACGAGCGTGGCATGGCGCGGGTGGATCTCGCCAAGCCCGGTTCCGAGGTGTTCCCGGGCGCCGACCTGAACCGATGGTCCTTCGGTGCGTCCTCCGCGAGTTCGGGTGTGGCATCGGTGCGCGTCGACGGCCCGGTCGTGGAGGTCACCGCGGTGAGCCCCGGGCGCGCAAGGGTCACCGTGACCGCCACCACCAGCGGCTCGTTGTTGTCCAACGAGTTCATCGTGCGCGTGCTCGAGGGGATTGATTACGACCGTGACGGCGACGGCTTGTTGGAGGTGTCCAGCTTGACGCAGTTGAACGGGATTCGCTGGGATCTCGACGGGGACGGCAACGCCGACTCGGACTCCAACAAATCGGCGTTCGACGGGCTGTTCCCCCGCGCCGCGGAGCGCAAGGGCTGCCCCGTGACGGGTTGTGTCGGTTTCGAGCTGATAGCGGATCTCGATTTCGACACGAACGGCAACGGCGAGGCAGATTCCGGTGACACGTACTGGAACCAGGATGCGGGATGGTCTCCGATTGGGCCGTTCAAGGCCGTGTTTGAGGGCAATGCCCACACGATCTCGAACTTGTTCCTGAACGTGCCCGAAGCGGCGGCCGCTCATCAGGATTGGGGTCTGTTCGGGAAGGTGGAGAGTGCCGGCGAGTTGCGCGGGGTGCGCCTGGCGGGTGCGTCGGTCACTACCAATCGCAGCGATTCCGATGTGGGCATGCTGGCCGGCGAACTCAACGGCACGGTGCGTCGCAGCGCGGCGAGTGGATCGTTGCGTGGCACTCGCCCCGGGAACACCCAGGTGGGTGGCCTTGTGGGGCGCGTGTCGCAGGTCGGCAATGTTGAGCCGTTGCTCACCGACAGTTACGCGTCGATCGATGTGGATCGCCGTGGGGTGCTGGGTGGTCTGGTCGGTCGTCTCGAAGCGGGTGTGATCCAACGCAGCTATGCCGTTGGCACATTGCGCAACCCGTCCTCCCAAAATGCCGACTCCAGCGCCGGCGGGCTTGTGGGGCACGTCACCGGCGGCGAGGTGAAGCAGGTTTATTCTGCTGTGGATCTGTCGGTGACCCCCGCCAACGCCGATGCGGAGATGGGCGGCCTTGTGGGCACCTTCGGGATTCTCGGCAGCTCAACTGGTGGTTCGGGCGGTGAGGCCTTCGTTGCCGGTCGTGTGCTGGGCGGCAGCACCAATGACAGGTTCTCCAACATGTACGGCGGCGTTGCCGGTGCCACCTATTCCGGAGACCTTGACGAAACGGGCGTGTACTGGGATACCGATGTCACCGGCAGAAACGACGCCGGGCAGGACACCAACGGCACAGGTCTGACCACCGCCGAGATGCGAGCCGACACCGAGGCGGGCGTGAACGACGCCGACTATGAAGGGGTGTACAAGGATTGGGACAAGGCGACGTGGGACTTCGGCACCTCGTCTCAGTACCCGGCCTTGGTGGTGGACTTCGACAACGACGGTGTCGCCACATGGCAGGAGTTCGGAGACCAGCGCGGCGCCAACACGGCACGCGAACTCCGAGACGCACCGGACGTGACACTGAACCGACGCCGGCAGTTGCTGGTGGGCCCGGGGGTGTTCGGCGCCTTCAACGGCGAAGGACTGAACTTCACGGGCACCTCCGATGACACCACTATCGTCACCGTGCGCGCCACCAGCCACGGCATTGTCGTCACAGGAGTAGCTGCGGGCACCACAAATGTCACGATCACCGCCACCGACGCCGCCGATGAAAGCATGACGGACACGTTCAAGGTGACAGTCACCGCAATGGTGGATTACGACGCTGACGATGACGGACTGATCGAGGTGGCCGACCTGGACCAGTTGAACGCGATCCGCTGGGATGGCGATGGTGACGGCACAGCGGGCGCGGACGACCAGGCCGACTATGACGACGCATTCCCGTCCGCCGTGGAAGGCATGGGCTGCCCCACATCGGGATGTGTCGGCTACGAGCTGATCACCAATCTGGATTTCGACACGGACGGCAGTGGTTCGGTTGACTCCAACGACGGTTACTGGAACGCAGGCAAGGGCTGGATACCACTCTTGCCGTTCACGGCTATCTTTGAGGGCAACGGGCACACGATCAGGCGAATGCTGATAAACAGGGGGTCGACTGACGCTGGTGCATATTCGGGGTTGTTCTCCACAGTCCGCCACCCCGGGGTTGTGCGGGGCGTGGGGGTCACCGATGCGTCGGTGTATGTGAATCAGTCTTTCGCGTCGGTCGGCGTGCTCGCAGGACACAACAGCGGCCTGGTTCAGAGGTCCTTCTCATCGGGCGAAGTCGTGGTCTCTGGTGTCGGTATCGTCTCCTCGGGTGGTTTGGTCGGTGAGGTAGATGATTCCGGGCTCCAAAACGCTGAGGTCAGTGACAGTTACTCCGAAGTGAACGTTTCCTCCCGCGCGGGGAACGCGGGAGGGCTTGTGGGGTTCAACGACGAGGGTCGGGTCGTGCGCAGCTACGCCACAGGCAGGGTTGTGACGTCAAGTCTGCAAACGTCCCAATCGTACTTTCATGGCGGATTGGTGGGCCGGGACCGTGACGGCGTTGTGGAAGACGTGTACGCGTCCGGGGCGGTGAGCGTTCCCAATAGTGATTCCGGTTTCGGCGGGGGCCTCGTCGGCTATGCGACCGGAGGAGAGATTCGCAAGAGTCTTGCCGTTGGAGCCCTTGGCGCAGCCGGTGTCACCGAACCTGCTGCGAGGTTGGGTGGACTGGTGGCCATTTCGCCCTCCAGCAATGTGACGGTGGACGATCATTCATTTTGGAGCACCACCACCTTGGGCCAGGTACCCAGCATTGGCGGTGGATCACCAAGAACTTCCACGCAGTTGCAAGCCGACACCAACAGTTCGGTGGCCGAGCATGGCTATTTCGGGATATATCGCACGTGGGACGCTTCATTGTGGGACTTTGGCACAAGCTCGCAGTACCCGGTGCTGGTGGTTGACTTCAACGGCGATGGCGTGGCCACCTGGCAGGAGTTCGGCGACCAGCGCCCTGCCACCACGATCGTTCAGTACGGCGACTTCGACAACTTGGATCTTCACATTGGTGACGTGGCTTCGTTGTCACCCAAAGGTGTGTTCCATGATCTCGATGGTGACCCGATCAGGTTCAGCGCCACTGTTTTCGGCACGGCGGTTGAGGCCTCCGTGGACGGCGATGTCGTGCTTGTCACCGCGAAGGCCACTGGCACCGCATCGGTGAGCGTAGTGGCGCATGGCACTTCAGGGCGTCCGACGTGGGACACGTTCAGCGTGACCGTGAGCACGAATGTCGATTATGACGTTGACAACGACGGATTCATCGAGGTCAGCAATTTGGCTCAGCTCAACGCGATGCGGTGGAATCTCTTTGCCGTCGGCACCATTGTTGGTGGCGCCCCCAAGGAATACAGCGACGCGTTCCCCAACGCAGCCACCGGCATGGGCTGTCCAAAAGGGAACTGTGGAGGTTTTGAACTGGTCGCGGACTTGGATTTTGACACGAATGGTGATGGCGAGGTGGATGAGGATGACGGCTACTGGAACGGCGGTGAAGGCTGGGCACCGATCGGAGGTTATGGGGCCACATTCGAGGGCAACAATCACACGATATCGAACTTGTTCATCAACGTGGATGACGGTTCGGAGGGCGAATATGGTTTGTTTGGCACTGTGAGTTGGGGGGCAAACTTGCAAGGGGTGCGCCTGGTTGATGCCTCGGTGACGGTTGAGCGCCCTCGTGCTGGTGTGGGTTTGCTTGCCGGGGAGTTGAGTGGAGAGGTGCGCCGCAGCTCCGCCACAGGCACCGTTTCCGGTGGTCTTTCGCAGCCATCGGTAGGCGGGCTGGTTGGCCAGATGAAAAAGAACAGCCATGTGGTGCCTTTGGTGGCGGACAGTTGGGTGTCCGTTGAGGGCACCGGGGGCAATCAGCTTGGCGGCATCACCGGTCAGATACTTGTGGGTGGGATCATCGAGCGCAGCTATGCCATGGGTTCGCTGCACACCACGGTGAGCACCCCTGGTGGGGCCGATGTTGGCGGCCTGGTGGGACTTGCGTCAACGGGTGCGGTGTTGCGCCAGGTTTACGCGGCTGTGGACATGTCGATCAAGCCCGATGATGCCACCGGCAAAGTGGGTGGCCTCGTGGGCCAGTTCGCCGGAGGGTCAGCCGGTGAGGCGTTTGTTGCGGGAAGGGTGCTGGGCAGCAGCGCGGACACGTCAACGAGTTCGGTGTTTGGTGGACTGGTGGGTGTCACCACCAGTGGCGACGGCATCGCGGCCACAGGCGTTTACTGGGACACTCTTGTCACCGGACAGACCGTCCCGGGTGTCGATTCCGGTGGCAATGCCACCACCAACGGCACAGGCCTGCCCACTTCGCGGCTGCGTGCGGGCACCAACACGTTGGTGGCCGATGCGAGCCATGACGGGGTGTACAAGGACTGGGACACTTCGGTGTGGGATTTCGGCACGTCGTTGCAATACCCGGCGCTGGTGGCGGACTTCAACGGTGACGGTGTGGCCACCTGGGAGGAGTTCGGCAACCAGCGCGGCGATCTCTCGGTGCGCAAACTCAAAGACGCCCCTGCGCTGACCACTGATCAACGCAAGCAGACACTTCTGGGCGAAGCGCTGTTCAACGCCTACAACGGCGAGGGAATGACCTTCACGGGATCCTCCACGAACACCTCAACGGTGGCGGTGCAGTCCGCGTCCGGCGGCCTGTTGCTGACAGGGCTTGCCGCCCGCAGCGCCGATGTGACCTTGACCGCTGTGAGCGCCGCCGGGACAAGCCAGTCACAAACCTTCACGGTCACAGTCACCGGCTCGGTGGCCTACGACAGTGACGGCGACAACCTGGTGGAGATCAGCAACCTTGCTCAGCTCAACGCTGTGCGTTACGACCTTGACGGCAACGGATCGGTTTTGAACACCAACGAATCCGGCTTCGCTGGGGCGTTCCCGAACCGGGCCACGAACATGGGATGCAGCCCGAGCTGCGAGGGATACGAACTCGCAGCCGACCTGGATTTCGACACCAACAACAACGACCAAGCAGACAGCGGCGACACCTACTGGAACAACGGAGCGGGCTGGCAGCCGATCGGGGCTTACGACGCGATCTTCGACGGCAACGGTCACACCCTCTCGAACCTGCACATCAACAGCACCGCCACCACCGGTGACTTCGGATTGTTCTCCGTGCTCGACGATGACGCCGTGGTGCGCAACCTGGGCCTGGTGGACGCGTCGGTGAGGCTCACCAGTGCGAGCACCACGGCTCAAAGCGTCGGCATCGTCGCGGGCGAGAATCGTGGCCGGGTGCGTCACGTCCATGCCACGGGCGCCGTCACCGGCGCGGGCGCCAACATCGTGGCTGGTGGCCTGGTGGGGTTCAACAACGGCTCGGGGCTCACCAATCCGCCCACGGTGGAGCTGTCGTATTCCTCGGCCTCGGCGACCGGCGGCAAGCACGCAGGCGGCCTGATCGGCAGCCACCATCAAGCCCAGGTCACCCGGTCGTACGCCGCGGGCCCGGTCACCAGCACAGGCAGCGGGCCCACCGACCTTGGTGGCCTGGTCGGGTTCGCTGATGCCGCCAGGGATGAGGTGTCCACGATCACCGCGTCCTACGCAACCGGAGCGGTCACCGGCCACGACGCCGCCACCGTGAACGTCGGTGGTCTGGTGGGCAAGGCCGACAGGGCAACCATCAGCGGCTCGTACTCGAATGGTGCAGTCACCGCGGCGCGCGCCGACACCAGCACCGGTGGCCTCGTCGCCACCACATCCGCCAACACCACAGTGAGCGCCGGCGCCTACTGGAATACCAACACCAGCGGAATCGCTTCCACCACCGGTGCCGCGGGCGTCGCCAAGAGCTCTCGGGAGCTGGTGGCGGAAACCAACGCCATCACCGCCCAACCGGCCTACGGCGGCATCTACACCCACTGGCGCCACGCCGTGTGGGATTACGGCACCGAGAGCCAATATCCCGTGCTGCTGGCCGATCTCAACGGTGACGGAATCTCCACCTGGCAGGAGTTCGGCGATCAGCGCCCCACCTCGGCGCCCAAGGTGGCCAACCCCATCGCCAAGAAATACATGCTGCCCGCGCAAACCCTCACAATTCCCCTCGAAGGCGCCGAGTTCGTGTTCGCCAACGCCGGCATGGAGCCGCTCACCTACACCGCCACCTCGTCGAGCGCTGCGGTCGCGGCGGTAACCGTGGCCGACTCGGCTGATGCCATTGTGATCAGCAGCGCCGGTCGTGGCGTGGCGGTGATCACCGTCACCGCCACCGATTCGGGTGGCGTCGCGGCGTCCACCGCGTTCGCTGTGCGGGTGCGCGACCATGTGGACTACGACGGCAACGGTGACGGCCTCGTTGAACTCGCCACCATCGCCCAGTTCGACGCCATCCGCCACGATCTCGACGGCGACGGTGAACCCACCACCGGAGGACAAGCCACGTTCACCAGCGCGTTCCCGCTGAAGTCGGCCAATCTGGGGTGTCCGCCAAAGGGCTGCAACGGTCACGAACTTGTCGCGGACCTCGATTTCGACTCGAACGGCGACAACAAGGTCGACGCCCAGGACCACGACGGCGCCTGGTGGCGTGGCGGCGAAGGCTGGGCGCCCATCGGTGGAGCGAGCGGATACAACACCACATTCGAGGGCAACGGCCACACAATCTCACGCTTGACAATCAACGACACAATCGGGCCCGGCAGAGGCTTCGCGGGGCTGTTTTCGGTGCTTTCGGCTCTCTCGGTGATCAGGAACCTGGGGCTGAGCGCTGTGAACATTGTTGCGCAAAGTGCTGAGGGCAACACCGAGGCATATGTCGGTGCTTTGGCAGGCCGGCTCACCGGTGGGCTGGTGGATGGCGTGTTTGTGACCGGTTCCGTGAAGGGCGTGGGACGCACCGGGAACGCCTCCAACACCACTTCCACGGGTGGTCTCGTCGGCCATCAGCACCTGTCCACCACACGGGGCAGGATTCATCGAAGTTACACGCTTGTGGATGTGGACGCCGCCAACGGGATAGGTTCCGGAGGGCTCACCTCCCAGGTGAGCGGTAGCGAGATCAAGTCCAGTTACTCCCTCGCCAATCTGGCAGCGCAAAACGAGCGCCTTGTCGGAGGCATTGCGGGAGACTTGTACACCTCTTCCACCACGGCATTTGTTGTGGAGGACGTGTACTTCGCCGGAACGATCCGCAACACTGCAGGCGCCGACACACTCCAGGTGAGCGGATTCGCTCATCGTGTCTCAACCGATGCCAACACCGCTGATGACAGCTACTGGGACACCGAAACCTCCGGAACCACCACGAGCGCTGTTGCCACCGGCAAAACCACAGCAGAACTGCAAACTGACACGAACTCGACCGTCGCGGCCGGCAGCTACACGGGGATCTACCAGAATTGGGACTCGTCGGAGTGGGACTTTGGCAACTCTGCCCAGTACCCGGTGTTGTCGATCGACTTTGATCGTGACGGTGTGGCCACCTGGCAGGAGTTCGGTGATCAGCGCCGGTTGCGCCGACCCGTGGTGGTGAACCCGATCCCCGCCGTGTCGCTGGCCGTCGACTCAGAACAGCAGGTACCCCTGGTGGGGTTGGGTCGGCGCGTGTTCTCGGACTGGTCTGGTGGGGCGTACACGTACGCCGCGAGCTCAAGCAGGCCCAGCACCGCACGGGTCAGCCTGAACCCCGACACACGGGTCGTCACGGTCACCGGGCTGAGTGCCGGCACCGCCACGGTCACCGTCACCGCTCGCAACTTGGCGGGCCTGTCGCTGGAGCACACCTTCACGGTCACAGTCACCCAGCCGTAACGGCCCCCGGCAGCGCTTCTCGGGTCGTGCGGCCTGGTCGCGTCCTTCGGCCTGGTCGCGTCGTCCGGTGGGCGGGGCCTGTCCGGTGGCCGCTTCCGGAACGGCTTCACTTCGTTGCAGATTGTTCCGTAAGTCGGCCACCGGCCACCTGCCCACCTTGGTTGTACGGGACCGGATGCGCGTTTCGGCCTGGTCGGGTGGTTTGGCCTGGTTGCGTCGTCCGGTGGGCGGGGCCTGTCCGGTGGCCGCTTCCGGAACGGCTTCACTTCGTTGCAGATTGTTCCGTAAGTCGGCCACCGGCCACCCGCCCACCTGGGTTGTACGGGGCTGGTCGCGTCGTCCGGGCTTCGGCGCATGGGGACGAGGCTCGACTTGCGTGGGGGGATTTCCTTGGGGGATCCGCGGTGGGTGGGGTGGGGGGTTGTACTGTTGACTTTGCGTGGCAGGAACTGGCGGCCTGCCTTGGGTTTCCCGAGGCGGGGCATCGGCTTGTCGCGCTTGTTCGCGCCGGTTTGCTTCCGTCAAAGTGAGGGTGTCGGATTGTTGCGGTTTCGTTACAATTCTTACGAATGTCTTGCGGAACGTGGGTAGACGTTCGATGGTGAGCCCCTCGGTGCATCGGCGGCGCGCCCGGCCGGGTCGGTGGGTGTACGCCTCTGTGGGCATTGTCTGCGCGCTGGCGGTGGCGGCTTCGGTTGCCTCAGCTCAGGATCAGGACGAAGCCGACCGTGGCGAGATCAGCTCGCTTCGATCCGAGCGTGTGGAGCTGGCCAGGTCGGCTGCGGATTCGGCGTCACGCATCGACGCCTTGCGCGCCGATGACGAGGCCGTGGCGTCAGCCCTTGCAGACCTTGAGTCCTACATCGAACTGCAGCGTTCCAGGGTGGCGGCCGCGGTTGCGTCGATCACCGCCGCCCAGGCCGAAGCCGCGGCGGCCAACCAGGAAGCCGAATGGCTGCAAGCCGACATCGACGCCATTCGGGAGCAACTCCGCCAGCGAGTGATCGACGTGTTCGTGGAGCCACGCAACGACACGGTGAACCAGCTCGCCGACAACGACTTCGTGGGCTCCAGCGTGAAGCTGTACCTGCTTGATCAGGTGCTCGGCAGCGAGGTGGAGATCGCCGATGATCTGCGAACCGCGCAAGGCCAGCTCGAGGTGGCCCGGCGACTCGCCCTCGAACGAGCAGCCGCCGCCGAAGAGGAACGCCTGAGCCAGGCCCAGCGACTCGCGGAATTGGAGGAAGCCGAAGACGAGGCACAGCGACTTCGTGACGAGATCCAGGCCCGCATCGACGAATGGGAACGGGTTTCCGAGGAGATCGCAGGCGCAGACCGCGACATCCAAAACGAGATAGCCGCCATCGAGCGTGAAATCCAAAGGCGAGAGGAGCTGCGCCGCCGAGCCGAGGAAGAGGCCCGCCGTCGTGCGGTGGAGGAGCAGCGCCGCGCCGCCGAGGCTGCCGACGGCCCGTTCCAGTTGGTGGCATGGCCCGCCGACGGGGTGCTCACCTCACCCTTCGGGCCCCGCATTCATCCCATTTTCGGCACTCGTCGCCCGCACAACGGGATCGACCTCGATGGCTCCACCGGCGATCCGGTTCGAGCCGCCCGCTCCGGTGAGGTGATCGTGGCCGGCTGGCGTGAAGGCTTCGGCAACACAATCGTGCTGTACCACGGGCTCGGCTACAGCACCCTTTACGCGCACATGAGCCGCATCGCGGTGTCGGTGGGTGAAGAGGTGGAAAGCGGTGACCGCATCGGATCGATCGGATCAACCGGGTGGTCAACCGGGCCTCACCTTCACTTCGAGTTCAGAATTGACGGCGAGGCCGTTGATCCGATGCCCTACATGCCCTGACCCCAGCCCCGGTGCGCACCCCCGCCCTGGCTGCTGTCTGTGCTGAAGTGGGTGCGATGACCGAACCGGCGCGGGTGCTGGTGATTGCGGCTTGCGGGCCCGACATCACCGGCGCCGTGACCGAGGCGGTGATGTCGCCTGCGCGCACGGTGATCGCGGCGGACAGCGGCGTGGACGTGGCGCACCGTCTCGGACGGCGCGTGGACGTGGTGGTTGGCGACCTGGACTCCGCCGGCGAGGAGGCCTTGGGTTGGGCGACCCGCTTGGGGGCAACGCTGCGGCGTCACGACTCGCGCAAGGACTTCACCGACCTGGAACTCGCCATGGAACTGGCGGTCGCCTCGGGGGGCTTGGTTCATGTGGTGGCGTCTATGGGTGGACGTGTCGATCACGCCGCGGCCAATCTGGCGGTGCTGGCGTCGCCGCGCTGGGCCGACGCAGCGGTGTCGGCAACGATCGATTCGGCCGAGGTGCAGGTGGTGCGCGGCCGTCGCACCGTTCACGGCGAGGTCGGCGACACGGTGTCGCTGCTGGCAGTGGGAGGCCCCGCGCACGTCGCGAGAACCAACGGTTTCGACTACCCCCTGGTGGACGAGGCGCTCAACCCCACCGAAGCCCGCGGCTTGTCCAACGTGCTCACCTCCACACCAGCCTGGATCGAAGTGTCCCAAGGCGTGGTGCTCGCCATCCGACCCCACCAACCGTCAACAAGTCCCGCGAGTCCTAAATGAGCACCCCCGTCGGTCCGGCTCTCGGTCGCTACGGCGCCACCGGCAGCGGATGCCGCGAGTCGAATGGGTGGGGCGGTGCGCGCCGGGGCAAATGCGGCGGTCTGTTTCGGCGTCCAACTAGGTTCGCAAGGATGGTGTCTGTTGGCATCCCGTGCCGTGATGGCGAGGTAGGCGCTATGGGTGCCTGCTGTTTGAGGTCAATGGGCGCGAGGTCAAGGAGCGCGCAGCCAAGGGGCGCGCAGCCAAGGAGCGCCCGGCGGTGAGGTCACGATTTGTGGCGGCGGCGTGCGTGTGGGCCGCGATCACCATGGTTGCGGCACTGTTCACCCCGGTCGCTGCGGCCCAGGAGTCCACCGAGGTCACACAGCCCTGGAAGCAGAAACTGGCCGAGAGCTTCGAGGCGCTCAGCGAACGCGCCGACGCCCCCACCGACATGTGCGTGAGCACGTTCCTCAACAACGAACAAATCGTGGGCGCCAAGCACACCAAGATGCTGGTGCCTGCGTCGCTGATGAAACTAGTCACCGCCACCGTGGCCCTTGAGGTGATCGGAGCGGACGGCGTGTACACCACCGAGGTGTTCGCCGATTCCGCGGCTTGGGGGTCGGTGGTGGGAGGAACCCTCCACGGCGACCTGTACCTGCGGGGCGGCGGTGATCCGGTGTTGAGCACACCGAGGTACGTGAGCCGTTACGCCGACCCCGAGCCGTTCACCGACATCACCGAACTCGCCGACTCCGTAATGGAAGTGCTCACCAGTCGTGGCGTAACCCGAATCGAGGGCCGGGTGATGGGCGACGAGTCGCACTTCGTTGACACCGAACGCGACTACTCCGAGCACTACGTGACCGGCGAGGAGGATCCTGTGTGGAAGCGCGACTTCGTGAGCACCAACCTGGCGGGGCCTCTGTCGGCGCTGCTGCTCAACGACGGGTTCAGTTCGTATCGGGTGAGCACATCCTCGGCGGCCCGCCGCAGCCGGGTGCGCGCTCCCGACCCCGCCCAGCACGCCGCTTCGGTGTTCGACGACCTGCTGGAGGCACGGGGCATGGTGATCACCGGACGCCCCAGATCGGGATTGACCCCCGCCGAGGGTCAGCGCACATCGCTGGGGACCGTCGACTCTCCGCCGCTGTCGGTCATCTTGGGGCGGATGCTGAACCGGTCGGACAACACCATCGCCGAGATGATCTTCAAGGAGCTCGGCCGGCGCATGGGGGATTCAACCCGTGCCGGTGCGGCTATAGCAGTTGGGGAGCTGCTGCGTGACATCCCGGTGGAGGGTGTCGATCAGGTGGTGGTGGCCGACGGCTCGGGCCTGTCGAGCCACAACCGGCTCTCGTGTGAAGCGGCGGTGGGATTGCTGCTGCGCGCCGGGCCCGGTTCGGTGCTGGTGGACGGACTCTCGGTGGCAGGCGAGACCGGTTCGTTGAGGACGTGTTGGCCTTCGCCGCCACCGGCGGGGCAGTCCTCGGTGAACGACGTGCGAGCCAAAACCGGCACCCTCAACGACGTTTCCGCGCTGGCGGGCGTGACCGTGGCCGACAACGGTGACGTGGTGACCTTCGCCATGATCGCAAACGACGAGCTGCTGATCCTGCGAGGGGCGTGCAGCCTGCTGCGACGGGCGGTGATCAACGCGGCCGCCCATTACACCTACGGCCCTCCGGAAGGCACCCCACCCACCGACAGGATCGTGCTGGCCGACACCGGCGACGAAGACACCGACGACGGTGAGGCCTCCGACACCGGCTCGGGCGAGGGCGACGGCTCCGGGGGCGACACCGGCAACGGCGAGAACCCTGCGCCGTCGCGGTGGATGGACGTGACCGGCGCAGCACACGCCGACGCGATCGCACAGGTCGTGGGCGCGGGGATCATCGAACCTTGCAACAGCACCGAAGCGCTGTTTTGCCCCGACGAGCCGGTGACACGAGCAGACATGGCCATCTTCTTGTTCAAGGCGTTGAGCCTCGACCCCGACCCGTTGGGACGCTTCGCCGACACAATCGACCACACCTACGAGTTGCAAATCGCGGCCATCGCCGGCGAGGGAATCACATTTGGATGCGACCGGGAGCAAACCTTGTTCTGCCCGGATGACGTGGTGACCCGTGCGCAGATGGCTTCGTTCCTGGTGCGAGCCTTCGCGCTTCCGTCGGATTCGTCGGTGACGTTTGCGGACGTGGAGGACAACGTTCACGAAGCGGCCATCGAAGCCGTCGCCGCGGCCGGCATCACGCTTGGATGCGACGCCGAGGGAAGCAGCTTCTGCCCCGGCGAAACGGTCACCCGCGCCCAGATGGCCTCGTTTTTGGCACGAGCCATCTACCCTCCGACACCCGCAGACCAGTAGCCGAACGCCCCGGGCACCAGCGCATCCGGGCGGTCACCACCGAGGGCCAGGACCGGCGGCTCTGGTTGATCGGCGGGTTGCGGCCGGCCGGGTGAGTGCGTTCAACCTGTGGACTTGCTGCCGGCGGCTCTTGCTGTCCAGCGTCCGTGGCTGCGTTCCAGGTGCAGGTCTGAGGCCGAAGCACTCCGACAGGTTCTGCGCGGTGAGCACGTCGTCGATTTCGCCTTGGGCCAGCACGGCGCCGTCTCGCAGCAACAGCAGATGCGTGAAACCGTCGGGGATTTCCTCTGTGTGATGGGTCACCAGCACCAGCGGCGGAGTGGCCGGATCGGCGGCCAGCCCCGAGAGGGTGGTCACCAGTTCCTCACGTCCGGCGAGGTCGAGGCCGGCGTTGGGTTCGTCCAACAAGATCACGTCCGGGTTCACCGACAGCGCCCGGGCCAGCAGCACCCGCTGGCGTTCCCCCGAGGACAACGTGCCGAAGGCGTGGTTGGCCCGGTGCGCGCAGCCAACCCGCGCCAGGTTGTCCATTGCGTTGCGCCGGTCGGCCTCGTGGTAGGTGTGCCACCAAGGTTCCAGCGCGCCATGGCGGGCGGTCATCACCACATCAGCAGCGCTCAAGTGAGGGCGAAGCTGATCGGCCATTGCCGCGCTGCAAAGGCCCACCCGGGCGCGCAAGGTGCGAACGTCCACACGTCCGAGCCTTTCGCCGAGCAACTCCACCTCACCCCGCGACGGCAGCATCCAAAGCGACGCCACACGAATGAGCGTGGTCTTGCCCGAACCGTTCGGCCCGAGCACCACCCAGCGTTGCCCGCCGCGCACCTCCCACCAGATGTTGCGCAGCAACGTGACGCCGTCGATCATCTTCGTGACGCCACGCAGCGCAAGCACCGCACCGTCACCCGCGGCCCCCGAAGCTGGTGAAGCCGGCCCGGTCACCGGCTGGCGATCAGGTGGTGAACCGGAACTCATGGCGCGTCCGTGACCTGTGCTGCGTGGCGGGCCCAGATCTCGAACATCGACGCGTACCGGCCGCCACGCTCCACGAGCTCGTCGTGGCTGCCGATCTCGGTGATGCGTCCCGATTCCACCACCGCTATCCGATCGGCGCGCCGGGCCGTGGCCAACCGGTGAGCCACGATCACCGCGGTGCGGCCTTCGAGCACCGCGTCGAGGGCTGCTTCGATGGTTTGTTCGGACACAAGGTCGAGGTTGCTGGTGGCCTCGTCGAGCACCAGCACACGCGGCTCGGCCACGAACGCACGCGCCAGCGCCAACAGTTGACGCTCACCGGCGGACATGGTGGCGCCCCGTTCGTGAACCACCGCGTCGAGCCCACCGAGCCGGTCAACCATCTCGGCGATGCCCACCGCTTGCACCGCCTTGGTGAGTTCGGTGTCGCTGATGTTGTGTCGGGCGAAACCCACGTTGTCACGCACCGTGCCGGCAAACAAGAACGGCTCCTGAGGCACGATGCTGATCTGCGACCTGAGGCTTCGCAAGGTCACGTCGCGCAGGTCGAAACCGTCGATGCGCACGACGCCCTTGTTGGGGTCGTAACCACGGGTGATGAGACGGGCGATCGTGGTTTTGCCCGCGCCGGTGGGCCCCACCAAGGCCAACGTCTCACCCGCGGAAATGTGAAGGTACACGCCGCTGAGCACCGGCCGATCCGTGCTGTATCCGAAGGTGACGTTGTGCAACACGATGTCGCCCTCAATGGGGGGAAGCTCCACCGCGTCAACACGCTCGGTGACGCTCGGGGTGGTTTCGAACAGCTCACGCAGCTTCACCACCGCCGCGGCGCCCTGCTGGTAGGAGTTGTAGAACTGCACCAGTGCCTGCACCGGCGCAAAGAACGCGGTGAGGAACAGCAGGTAGGCGGTGAGTTCGCCCACCGTGATGCGTCCCGACACCACCATTGCGCCCCCCGCGGCCAGAAGCACCGCCTGGGTGGCCACCCCGATGGCCTCGCTTCCGGGGGCGTACAAGGCGTTGGCCCGCGAGGCGCGGATGTTGGCGTCACGATGGCGGCGCACGAAGCCGTGATGTTCGGCCACGCTGGCCTCGGCGCGGTGATGAGCGGCAATCACCCTGATCCCCGCGAGGGATTCGGCCAGGTTGCCGAGCAGTTCGCCGATGCGGTTGCGAACGTTTCGGTAGTTCCTTGACGATTCGCGGCGGAACCACAGCGAGGTGGCCACCGTTGCGGGCAGCGCGGCCACCAGGGTGATCACCGCCAGCAGCGGGTCGTATGCGAACAGCAACACGGTGATCACCAACAGCGTGAACGCCTGCACCGCGAAGTTCACGATGCCCTCCTGGAACAGCACCGACAGCGCCTCGATGTCCGAGGTCATCCGGGTGAGCAGCACACCGGACTTCTCGCCGGTGAAGAAGTCCATTTGCTGGCGTTGCATGTGGCTGAACACCCGAATTCGCAGTGTCTCCATGAGACGCTCCCCGAGACGCCCGGCGAAAGCCACCCTCGCGGCGCCCAGAGCCGCGGCCAGCACAAGCAGGCACACGTAAGCCACCGACGCTGCTACGAGGGTGGCGGCGCTGCCCGCGATGATGCCGTGATCCACGCCGATCTGGGTGAGCACCGGGCCGAGTTGTATGGCCAGCGCCTCGGTGGCGACCAGCGCCACGGCCACCATCAGGCGACCACGGTGCGGCCACAGGAATCGGCGCAAACCGAAGCGACGGTCGGCGGGGTCGGCGCTGCGCTGCCAGTTCACGTGAGGTTCGCGATGTTCGGGTTCGTGGCGCAGCACCTCCTCCACGCGTTCGCGCAGGTTGCCGGGCACCCCGGCGTGGGGCAGCCCCGCCGCCGCGGCGGACTCAGCCGCGGTTGGGCCGCTTCGCAGATGCCCCGGCCCGGCGAACATCACACCCCCCGATCCGCAGTTGCAGCCCACCCGGATGATGCCCGCCGGTTGCCGGCGCCGGAGGCGGTTAGCACCTCTGCGTAGGCCGGCACCCGAGACAACAAGTCCTCGTGGGTGCCCTGCGCGGCCACCTTGCCGCCCTCTATGAACACCACTCGATCGGCCAGCGCGATCGTGGACAGCCTGTGCGCGATCAGGATGGTGGTGTGGTGTCGGCGCCGCGCCCGCAGCGCTTGGTGGATGCGCTGTTCCACTTCCACGTCGATGGCGCTGGTGGCGTCGTCGAGCACCAATACCGCGGGGTCGGCCACCAACGCACGGGCGATGGCCAGGCGCTGACGTTGACCTCCCGAAACGGTGCTGCCCCGCTCGCCGAGCTCGGTGGCGTGCCCGTCGGACATCTCCTCGGTGAACTCCCTTGCCGCGGCGTCCTCGAGCGCTCTGAGCATGGTGGCCTCGTCGGCGTCGGGATCGGCGAAGGTCACGTTGTCGGCCACGCTGGTGGCGAACAGGAACGGATCGTCGGTCACCACCGCCACCGCAGCACGCAAGTCCGCCAGCCGAAGATCTCGCACGTCGATCCCGTCGATGTGCACCTCGCCCCGGTCGGGGTCATAAAACCGTGGCAGCAGCCGGGCGATGGTGCTCTTGCCGCTTCCGGTGCGCCCCACCACAGCCACCGTCTCACCGGGGGCCACCACCATGTTGAACCCTTCGAGCACCGGCGGCCCCGCGGCGTGCGGGTAGGCGAAGGTCACGTCTCGCATCTCCACCCGGCCCTCGGGTTGTGGCAGCGCCACGGCGTGTTCACGTTCGCGTATTTCGGGTTGCTCATCGATGATCTCGAACACCCGCAGCGCCGCCGCGGAGGCCTGCTGCCATCGGATCAAAATGAAACCGATCAGCCGGAACGGTGTGGCCATGATGATCACGAACGCGTTGAACGCAACGATGTCGCCCACCGCCACCTGCCCGTCGATTGCTGCCAGCCCGCCCACCAGCAGCACCAGCGCCAAGCCCAGCCGGGGGAGGGCCTCCATCAGCGGGGCGTGACGGGCCCGTGCGTCGGCGGTGGCCACCCCCGCCCAGCGCAACCGCCTCGCCGAGCGGGCCAGCAGGCGCACCTGGTTGGGTTCGCGGGCGAAGGCGCGCACGATCTGCGCGCCTTGAATGTTCTCGTCCACGATGGTGGCGAGGTCGGCCATGCGGGCCTGTGTGACCCAACTAAGCGGGAACACACGGTTCCGGAGCCGCCCCGCCACGTAGAGCACCAGCGGCAGCGGCGCCAAGGCCACCAGCGACAACCTCAGCGACAGCGCGAACATTGCCACGGTGCCCATCACCAGCAACACGAGCTGCATCCCCACCAGCGGCCCGAACGCGAACAGCAACTGAATCGACCGCACGTCGCTGTTGGCCCGTGAGATCACCTGCCCGGTCTGCACCCTGTCCCAGTACGAGAACGAGAGCTGCGTGAGACGTTCGAACACCAGGTGGCGCAGGTCGGCCTCGATGCGGTGCGCGGTGCCGAACAGTCCGAAGCGGTAAACGAAACCGGCGCCGAATCGCACCAGTCCCAACGCCGCGAGCACCACCACGTAACCGCCGGCATTGTTGCCGGCAGCGGCGGCGTCCACGCCTCGGCCCAGCACCACCGGCACGGCCACCGTTGCCGCGGTGGACACCAAACCGGCCACCGATGCCGCCACGAACAGCATCCGGTACTGGGCCACCACCGGCCAGACGCGCCGGATCCACCCCCGGCTCTGGTCTGGGTGAATGCCCACGGTCGGCACCGCCACAAGCTAGGAGCCGCCCCACCCAACGCGCCCCGCCCACCCTGCGCGCCCCGCCCGCCTGCACTTGCCGGTCAGCGGTCTCGGTGAGTCGTTGGACTCGCGCAGCGGCAGTTCGCCCCACCACCAAAGTAGAATGATTCTCATAACCTGTATCAGGTATGGCGATCACAGTCTTCAACGTCCAGCACAAAGGGAGGTAGCCGTGCATCACCCGAGGAAGCAGTCACAAACAGAAGGCAACGCACCACCGAGGGATCGCAACGGACTCGAAGCCTCACATGTGGCTGTGTCCAGCCGAGCAGCGCCCACTCGAACGGCGCCCAGCCGAACGGCGCGGGGGAAGGGGCACACCCTTGGAGGCTCGCGACGCTCCGGCGGCTTGCGGGCAGTGTTGCTGGCGTCTGCGGTGATGCTGGTGGCCGCCGGCTGCGGATCGGATTCCGACAGCGAGTCCGGGCCGGTCACCGGCGCAGCGCCTTCCACGACATCCGCTGAGCGGCCCAGCATTGCGGTAACCACCGATATTTGGGCCGACGTCGTGTCCAACGTGGTGTGCGGCGACCTGGCCGAGGTGACCTCCCTGATCCCGGCTGGTGCGGATCCCCACCGCTACGAATTGTCGCTGGCCGATCAGGCCACCATCGACGATGCCCACCTGGTGGTGTCCAACGGTCTCGCTCTCGAAGAGTCCATCGAGGACGTTCTTGAGACCGTCGCCGCCGAGGGAGTGTTGTTCGAAATGGGCGACCACACCGACACCATCGAGTACGAGAGCCTCACCGGCGAATCCTCGGACGATCACGACCACGCCGATGACGACCACGCCGACGATGACCACGCCGACGATGACCATGCCGACGATGATCACGCCGACGAAGACGATCACGCCGATGATGACCACGCGGACGACGATCATGCGGACTCAGACGATGACCATGCCGACGACGATCACGCGGACGAGGACGATGATCATGCGGACGACGATCATGCTGACGATGACCATGCGGACGATGACCATGCTGACGATGACCATGCCGACGATGATCATGCGGACTCAGACGATGACCATGCCGACGACGATCACGCGGACGATGATCATGCGGACGATGATCATGCGGACGATGATCATGCGGACGATGATCACGCCGACGAAGACGATCACGCCGATGACGATCACGCTGACGATGATCACGCCGATGACGATCATGCCGACGATGATCACGCCGATGACGATCATGCCGACGATGATCACGCCGACGATGACCACGCTGACGATCATTCCGACGACGATCACGCCGACGAGGACGCTCATGATCATGCTCACGGCGTGGATCCGCACTTCTGGTTCGATCCCACACGGGTTGCCATGACGCTCGACGCGCTGGTGGACGTTCTTGTTGCCGAGACGGGTCTTGACCGCTCAGCGGTGGAGTCCTGCGCCGCCGACTACGAGCAACAGCTCAACGACGTGGACGAGGAAGTCTCCGAAATACTCGCCGGCATCCCAGACGCTCGGCGCAAGCTCGTGACCAACCACGAAGCTCTGGGTTACTTCGGCGACCGTTACGGCTTCGAACTGGTCGGCACGGTGATACCGGTGCCCTCGGGCATGGCGGAGGCCACACCACGCCACCTGGCGGAACTGGCCGAGACGATCGAGCACACCGGCGTGCCCGCAATCTTCTCGGAGGTGCAGCACTCCGACGCCGACGCACAGGCCCTGGCAGACCGTCTCGACGGTGTGGAGGTGTACACCCTGCTCACAGGCTCACTGGGACCTGCGGGTTCCGGCGCCGAGACCTACCTGGACTTCATGCGCCACAACGCAAGAACAATCGCAGAGGCTCTCGGCTGACACTCTGATCCGGGTCACCCCCGTAACCGGGAAACCAACCGCGTCAACAGGCAGCCACGGACCCACCGGGAGGGGCGTCCTTGGCTGCCCGTGAACCGGCGCGGAAGCGCCGTTGTTCGCAGGGCCTGCCCGGGTGGCAGGCACTACAATGTCGCCACGTCGGCTGCAACTGAGGGAAAGTCGGGTTCGATTTGGGTTTCCTGACTGATCCGCTGGCTTGGTGGGTCGAGCCCTTCACCGAGTACGGGTTCATGCGCAACGCCTTGTTCGCCGGATTGCTGGTGGCGGTCGCCACTTCGCTGGTGGGCACCTGGATGGTGTTGCGCGGAATGTCGTTTCTGGGTGACGCCCTCGCTCACGGCGTGCTGCCCGGGATTGCCCTGGCGTTCGTGATCGGCGTGAGCACCACTCTGGGGGCGTTCGTGGCGGCGCTCGCAATGGTGGCCGGAGTGCATTACATCAACGTGCGTTCCCCGCTGCGTGAGGACACCTCCATCGGGGTTCTCTTCGTGGGTTTCCTGGCGTTGGCGGTGGTGATCGTCTCCAGCGGCGCGGGCAGCTACAGCGGCGAACTCACAAGGTTCCTGTTCGGCTCCGTGACCAGCGTGGACAATCTCGACTTGCTCAGGATCAGCGCCGCGCTCATCGTGACGCTGGCCGTCACCGTGGTGCTGTACCGGTCGTTTCTGGTGACCACCTTCGACGAATCGCTGGCCCAGGTGATGGGCTTGCGGCCCAGGTTCACCAAGGCGGTGCTGTTGGCGTTGATGGCCGGCACCGTGGTGGCCTCCTTCGAGGTGGTGGGAACGCTGCTGGTGTTCGCGTTCCTGGTGGCGCCGGCGGGAGCGGCGGTGATGCTGGTGAGAAGGGTGCCTGTGATCATGGTGCTGGCGACGCTGATCGGCTCGGTTTCGGTGCTGGTGGGCCTTTTGATCAGCTACCACCACGACGTGGCCCCGGGGGCCACCATGGCGCTGCTGACCGTGGTCGGCTTCATGGCGGCGCTCACCTTCAGGCGCGAAGGCGTGGCGCCCGCCTGACATCACGGCCCGCGCCGTGACGTGCCGTGCAGCGCCGTGCCGTGCCGAAACTCCGGGGTGTTGATCGCCGGGGGCCGCTAGATTCACCGGTGGCTCGATCATCGAGGACGCTGGAGGACAAATAAGCACCGCGCTGCGGCTCCTCGCCGCCTTTGCGCTAGTGGCAGTGAACGCAGCCTTCGTGGCCGTGGAATTCGCGCTGGTGGCTGTCGACCGCACCCGTGTGGACGAACGGGCCGCTGCCGGGGATCGCCGGGCCCGTCGCTTGCGCCGACTGGTGAGGAACCTTTCGTTTCATCTCTCGGGCGCACAGGTGGGCATCACCGTGTCCTCGCTGCTGTTGGGCTTCCTTGCCGAGCCGACGGTGGCCACCGCCATCGCGCCGCTGCTTGAGGCCGTGTTCGGCTCGGGCACCCCCACGGGCGTGTCGGTGATCATCGCTCTGGCTGTGGCCACCGCGGTGCAGATGGTGATGGGCGAACTGGTGCCCAAGACCGTGGCCACCTCGAAGCCCTACGGAACGGCGGTGGCGATCTCGGTTCCCACAGCGGTGTACGGGGTGCTGGTGAAGCCATTCGTGTTGTTCCTGAACGGGGCGTCGAACATGATCGTGCGCCGCATGGGCGTGGAGCCACGCGACGAGATCGACTCCACCGTTGACCGTGACGAACTCAAGCACCTCTTTGAGAGTTCCGCCGAGGAGGGCGAACTCGACGAGAGCGAGGTGCGGCTGCTCACCAAAACGATCCGCCTGGCCGACAAGCGCGCCGATGAGGCCATGGTGCCCCGGGTGGAGGTGGCGGCGGTGCGACGCGATGCCCGTGTCACCGAACTGGTGGATCTGGCGGTTGAGACGGGCCATTCCCGGTTTCCTGTGATCACGGGGAAACTCGACGACGTGGTGGGGGTTGTACACGTGAAGACCGTGTACCGGGTGCCGGTGCACAAGCGTGCGGTTACCGATGTGGCGGAGATCATGACCGACGTGTTGGCGGTGCCGGAGTCCCGTGACCTGGACGACCTGTTGCACGACCTGCGGGGCTCCGCGCCGGGTGGTCGTGGCGTGGCGGGCACCGGTGTGGGCGCAGGGCAGATGGCGGTGGTGATCGACGAGCACGGCGGCATGGCCGGAATCATCACCCTTGAGGACGTTCTGGAGGAGATAGTCGGCGAGATCGACGACGAGTACGACACCGCCAGCCACGAACCCGAAGCCTCGGCCACGTTGGGCCCGGTGGAACTGCGAGGGTCGCTTCACACCGACGAAGTGCTCGAAGCCAGCGGATTCACCATGCCCGAAGGCGACTACGAAACGCTCGCCGGGTTGGTGCTCGACCGTCTAGGTGCGATCCCCCAGCCGGGCGAGACGGTGAGCGTGGACGGCTGGACGCTGCAGGTGGTGGAAATGGATCGCCTGCGAATAGCGGTGATCCGGTTGATTCCCCCGGCGTCTGCGCTTGCGGGCGTGGGGGCCGCCGGGTCGGGTGAGGGCGTGGCGCCCGCTGGGTCGAGCGCCGGCCGGTTGGATTCCGGTGACGCCGAGCCCAACCGCGGCGGGGTGGTGTCGTGAGCGCAACACTGTGGGCCCTGCTGTTGTCGGTTGGCCTGATTGGAGCCAACGCCTTTTTTGTTGCCGCCGAGTTCGCTCTGGTGGCGGCCCGGGCGGCCCGTCTTGAGGCCGATTCAGATGACGGCGACCATCTCAGCTCGCAGGCGCTTGCCGCGGTGCGCGACCTGCAACCCCGACTGGCGGGAGCGCAACTTGGCATCACCATGGCTTCGCTGGGGCTGGGTTACGTGGCTGAACCGGCGGTGGCGGGGCTGCTCGAAGACCTGTTCGGGTTGGTGTTGGACGTTCCCAGCGGGGTGCTGCACACGATCGCCATTGCGGTGGCCTTGGTGATTGTCACCACCGCGCACGTGATCGCCGGTGAGATGGTGCCCAAGAACATCGCCATAGCGGTGCCCGAACAATCGGCGCGGCGTCTCACTCCGGCGCTTCAGGTGTACATGAAGGTGTTCGGCCCTGTGATCCACTCGCTCAACGCCGTGTCGAACTTCATCGTGCGCCGGTTCGGAATGCAGCCGGTGGACGAGATCAACCCGGCCTTGTCGGTGAAGGAGTTCCGCCTGTTGCTGGCCGATGCCCGCGACGAGGGCGTGATCGAACCCGCCGAACACGAACTGCTCTCCGGGGCGCTGTCGTTCAAGGCTCGCTCGGCTGGCGGGTTGATGGTTCCCTTCGCGCAGATCGTGTCGGTGCCGCGCTCGGCCACCATGGCCGACATCGAACAGGTGGTGGCCGACAGCGGCCACACGCGGGTGCCGGTTTGGGGTGATGCGCCGTCAGATCTGTTGGGATTCGTACACGCCAAGGACTTGTTGCTGCTTGGATCGGGGGAGCGCACCAAGCCGGTGCCCGAGCGCATGGTGCGCAACATGCTGGTGGTGGGGCCCAACACCCCGGCGCGTGAGCTGCTGTTGAGGATGCGCCGGCGGCGGGTTCACATCGCCCGCGTCAACTTGGAGGCCACCCCCTCACGAGCGGAGTCGATGTTGGGGATAGTCACCCTCGAAGACGTGCTGGAGTCCCTGGTGGGTGACATTCACGACGAAACAGACGACGAGTAACCCGTTCGCCACCGGGGGACTTTGGCGCTCAGGCGCCGACGGCGTTGAATCCTCCGTCCACGTGGATCATCGTCCCGGTGGTTGCCGGCATCCAGTCGCTGAACAGCACCACCGCGGCCTGTGCCACCGCTGTTGAGTCGTTCACGTCCCACCCGAGCGGGGCGCGTCCGCTCCAGGCGTCCTCGAAATCGGCGAAACCGGGGATCGAACGGGCCGCCATCGTGCGAATCGGGCCCGCGGAGATGAGGTTCACCCGGATGCCGTCGGGGCCGAGGTATCGGGCCAGGTAACGGCAGGTGGATTCCAGGCCGGCCTTGGCCACGCCCATCCAGTCATAGGACGGGTACGCCTTGGTGGCATCGAAATCGAGTCCCACGATCGACCCGCCGGAGGACATGAGCGGCGCCACCGCGTCGGCGAGCATTTTCAGCGAGTAGGTGGAGATCTCCAGGGCCACCTTCACGTCGTCCCAGGAGGCGTCCATGAACGTGCCGCCGAGGCAGACCTCCGGCGCGAAGCCGATGGCGTGAAGGGCGCCATCCACGTTGCCCCACCGTTCGGCGAGTTCGTCTCGTAGTTGCCCAGCGTGTTCGGGTTGGGTCACGTCGAACTCGGCCACGGCCACGTCGTCTCCGAGTTTGCGTGCGGTTCGTCGGGTGAGGCGCATGCCTCTGCCTGCTCCGGTGAGGAACACCTCGGCGCCTTCGCGTCTGGCCAGGTCGGCCACTCCGAAAGCCAGCGAGGCGTCTGTTAGCACCCCGGTGATCACTATGCGTTTGCCGTCCAGTAGACCCACGGGCCGCAACGGTACCGCCGACCGGTGGCTACCGTGACCTGGTGCGGCTTTACGACACCGCCAGGGGTGAGGTGGTGGACTTTGCGCCGGGGCCGGTGGTGCGAATGTACGTGTGCGGCATCACCCCCTATGACGCCACCCACCTGGGCCACGCGGCCACTTATGTGACCTACGACGTGCTGCAGCGGCGCCTGCGTGACATGGGTTGCGAAACGCGGTGCGTGCGCAACATCACCGACGTGGACGACGACATCCTCGCCGCCGCGCAGCGGCGTGGGGTTCACTATCTGGATCTCGCCTTCGCGGAGACGGCACGCTTCGATGACGACATGGCCGCGCTCAACACGCTGCCGCCGTGGTCCGAGCCGAGAGCCACGTCTGCGATTCCCGACATTCGCGGGTTCGTGTCGGTGGCTCTTGATCGTGGTTACGCGTACTGCTCGGGCGGCAACGTGTACTTCAACAGCGGCGCGTTCGGGGGTTTCGGGTCGCTTTCGGGCTTCGACCGGGGTCGCATGATCGAACTGGCTCGACAGTGGCGTGACGATCCCGACGATCCCGCCAAGCGTGATCCGTTGGATTTCGTGTTGTGGCAGCGCTCACGGCCCGGTGAGCCGGCCTGGGAGTCACGCTGGGGCGCGGGGCGGCCGGGCTGGCATGTGGAGTGTTCGGCTTTGGCGCAGCGTGAGCTGGGCCCCACCATCGACCTGCACGGCGGGGGAGTGGATCTGCTGTACCCGCATCACGAATGCGAGCGTGCCCAGTCCGAGGCGGTCACCGGCAAACCGTTCGCCCGGTTGTGGCTGCATCAGGCGCTGGTTCATTTCGAGGGCCACAAGATGTCCAAATCGCGGGGCAACCTGGTGTTCGTCCACGACTTGCGAGCCCACCACGAGCCAATGGTGATCCGCCTGGCGCTCATGTCACAGCACTACCGCACCCCCTGGCCATGGCACAACGGCCTGCTGAAAGAGGCCAAGGCCCGCCTGGCCCTCTGGCGCCAAGCCGCCACCAGTCACAACGCCAAACAACCCCCGCCCGCCGAGCAACCCCCACGCCCCCCAACCCAGCGTGCCGCCGCCGACGACCTCCTGACCAAAGTTCGCAACCACCTCGACAACGACCTAAACGTGGCCGCAGCCCTAACAGAAATAGACAAAGCCGCCGAAGCCAACCAAGAAATAACCCCAGCCACCAACCTCCTAGGAATCAACCTCCCCACCCACCCCGGTTGATCTTGGTGGTCGTCGCACGGTGTTGTTCATTGTGGTAGGAGCCATCTTGGAGGCCAAAGAGCCTCATCGAACCTCGCAGCATCGTTGAAGCCGCACTCGTCCAACGCTGCACGAGCATCGGGGTCGGAGGAGTCGGAGGGCCGGACGGCGCCGCCCACTCCATCGAGGACCGAGTCGCCCCATGTCCAGCTGTGCTCGGCCACAAGGCAGCTTGACACTGCGTTCAAGACCGAGTTGGTGCGAACAGATTTGAGCACTGGTTGGGGCAACTCTTCGGCACCCATGCATGCCATTCCAACCATGTAGTACCCGTGGACCGGCCTATTGGGCTCGACCTCCGGCGCGGTATGAATCCCCGTGCGAGCCGCAACACACCGTGAGGGTTCGTCGTCAGGATCGAAGGGTCGCCAGTCAATTTCCACTGGCACTGTCGGATCAGCCAATGGAGATACCGGCGGCACAGCCTGGTCAGCCCACAACGCCTCACTCCTACCGTCGGTGCTACTGGTGCACCCCACCAGAACAGCAACGAGAACCAGGAGAGGTGCCAGGCGCGCAAACATCGTCATCGGACTCACCTCTCGTTGCGGGTATGGCGGCTACCAAACCGAGTCGGGTCTTGGACCTCAGCGTAGGTCGGCTGGTTGGGTTAGGGGCTCTTCGGATTACACGGGGTGCATTGTTGGGTGATTATGATCATATTTAATCTAATGGAAAGGCACAAAAGCGCTAGCATGGGGGCGTGCGGAGGCGTCGTCACCCCAAGAAGGAAGTTGAGCGCGCCCTCGTTGAACTCGAGAGGTGGGGGTGGACCGTTGAGCCCACTTCGTCGGGGCACCGCTGGGGGGTTGCGCGCTGTGGGGCGGGACGCCGCGACGGCTGTCAGGTGTCGATATGGTCAACGCCGCGAAGCCCCGCTGATCATGCGCGTCGCCTGATGGCTGCGCTTGGGCGTTGCGAGCACAGAGCTGAGGGAGGTCGAGGATGGATTCGTTCAATTTTCTTCTGATCGTGGAGGGTGCCGACCTTCACACGGACGCGGTGGCGGATGCGTTGTTCGAAGCCGGCTGCGACGATGCTCTGCTGGGCAGCCGCGAAGGGGTTCAGTACCTGAACTTCGACCGGGAGGCGGAATCGCTGCCGCAGGCCGTCCGCTCGGCTCTGGCCGATGTGGCACGGGTGCCCGACCTCAAGGTTGTGGGCATCAACGAGGATCTGCCGCTTGGGTCGCAGTCTCGGGCCTAGATATCGCAAGCCTTCGACGTGTCTCGCTGAGCTGGAGGCTGCTGGGGCTTCGCTTAGGAGCACGGGGGTGAGCACTTCGAGTTGGTCGTAACGGCCTCCAACTCGCCGATCCGGCTATTGTCGGCGTCGATCAGCGCCGCGCCATACGCGATGACCGCGTTGTTCACCGTGTGCCAATCAGCACCCACTCATCTGCAGCGTCGTTCACCCACCGGCTGCGACCACCAACTCGCTCGGTGACCCACCGCCCGGCCCTTGTGGTCAACACATGACGCGCCGGCGCTATCTCGCGGTGCTCGATGGTCCAGGACCCAACCCCGCAGCCCCGATCCGGGAAGCACCAACGCGTGCGCCGCACCCGAAACACCACACGACGCCCAAGTTCACCATGCCGTGATCCTTCACCCGCGCCTCGGTTCTACAACCCCCACACACCGGGGGCCTCCCGCACGAGGCGCGACCTCGATCACAGCCGCTGCGGGTCCGAATCGTCAACACCCAAGACGTCAACATCGGGCAAACCAACCAACAACTCACACACGCGACTAGGCACAACCTCCACGAGGACTCCGAGACTCGGCTTGTATGACATCCCGAATCCAGGAGTCCTCGTCTCGCGCCCGCACACCCCTCAACCACCCCGCACCCCGCTCAAATCCGAGGAGCGGGGTTAGGGGGTTAGTAGGTGGTCTAGGGCTGATTCGGCTGACTTTTGGCCGGTTAGGGCGGGGGCTTCGGCTTCTATGCGGCCCAGCCAGCTCATGGACACCCAGCCGCTCATCACTGCGCCGCCGTCGGTGTGGGGTGGCAGTTCCACCGCTTCGCCCCAGTCCATCTTCACGCGGAACGCGTCGGTGTGGCCGGGGCGTGGTTCGAGGGTGGCGGTGGACATCGCACGCGGTGGCTCGATGCCCACCTCTGTGCGTTTCCAGCCCTTCAGGTCGCCGATCTCACGGTTGGGCACGTTGATGTTCAAAACCACCGGCTCCTCGGGCATGGCCGTGATCAGGCCCGCCACGGCTTCACGGGCCACCGTGGCCGCCGTCTCCCACTTCTGGAAGGCCAGCATCTCCTCCCAGCCCTGGCCCTCCACGCCGAACGACTCCACCGACTGGCTCACCGCCACGCCGCTCACGCCGCCGTTGCGGGCCGTGAGGCACGCACCCACCGTGCCCGAGTGGTACACGCTGCGCCCCACGTTGGCGCCCGGGTTGATCCCGGCCACCACCAGATCGAAACCCCCGCCGAACACCTTGAGGCGGCTGAACATCACGCACAACGCCGGCGGCCCCGACACAGACCACACCTCGCCGATGCCGTCAATGTGTGATCGATGCACCTCAGGGCGGATCATGTGCAACGGCCCGAAAGCCGCTCCGTAGCCGGAGTACTCCTGGTCGGGGGCCACCACCACCACATCGCCCACATTGCGCATGGCACGGGCCAGCACGTGCAAGCCGATCGAGTCGATGCCGTCGTCGTTGGTCACCAGAATTCGCATGGCCCGACCCTAACTGTGAGGCCCACGCCGACATTCGCCCCCTCGAGCGATTGTTGCCAGAAGTTCACCCACACATAACGTCGCCGTAGCCACCAGCCCCAAGCCACGTCCACCTTGCTCGGCTGGTAACCCTGGCCCGCTGGTTGTGGCGGCGCCTACTCCCAGAGCCGGCGGAAGGGCACTGCGTAGAGGCGGTCTCCGAATCCGGCGGTGATCTCGCCGTCGTAGAGCACCACTCCGCCAGCGAAGCGGTCACCGGTGGCGGACGCCAGCTTGCGCAGTCCTTTGAAATCCGAGGATCTGACAGTGGCGCCGGCCTTCACCTCCACCCCTGCCACCTGGCGGCCCCTTTGGATCACGATGTCAACCTCCGCGCCGTCATGATCTCGGAAGTGGAAGAACGCGTGCGGTGAACGGTGCCAGCTGGCCTGCCTTCGTAGTTCCGTGAAGGCGAACGTCTCCAGCATCTGGCCGTACAGGGCCCGGTCGTCGATGAGGTGTTTGGCGTCGGCGCCGACGAGCGAACAGGCGAGGCCGGTGTCTGTGAGGTGGAGCTTGGGTGTCTTCACGAGGCGTTTGAGACGGTTGTCGAACCATGGCGGCAGCCGCTCAACCAAGAACAGGCGCTCCAGCAGCGACAGGTAGCGCCCGATTGTGGGCCGGGTGAGTCGGAAGGGCGCGGCGAGGCCGTTGAGGTTGAACATCCGTGCTGTTTGTGCCGCGGCAACCTCCAGCAGGCGCGGCACCGAATCGAGCTGCTCGATGCGGGCCAACTCTCGCACGTCTCGTTGCACGATGGCGTCCAGGTAGTTGGCGTACCAGTTGGCCCGCCGTGTTCCGGGTGGGCGATCCAGCGCCGCGGGGTATCCGCCCGCTACCACTGCATGCGCAAGGTCGTTCACCATGCGATCGCTGCGGGTGAGCCCGAATCCCGCCGAGAACAGGCGATCCAGGAAACCGTCGCCGGGGTCGGCGCCCGGCTGATGGTCAGGACCGGTGGGGTGCGCTGGTGTCGGCAGGGCTCGCAGTTCGCGCTGGGCAAGGGGGTGGAGCCGAACCACCTCCACACGACCTGCCAAGGACTCCGACAGGGTCGGCATCATCATCACGTTCGCCGAGCCGGTCAGCACGAACGTTCCCGGCAGTCGCTGCCTGTCCACCACTATCTTGATCCGCTGGAACAGCTCTGGGACTCGTTGCACTTCGTCGAGCACCACCCTGGCGGGCAGGTTGTCCACAAAGCCCGCCGGATCCGATTGCGCCGCGTGGAGCGCCACCGAATCGTCCAGCGTGATGTACTCGTAACTCGGGGTCGCCGGCGCCTCCGACTGGCTCGGGTTGACGGGGGCAGGTCGCCTGTTGCGAGGCAGGTGGTGGGGTGCGCACACCATTTGCGCCAGGGTTGTCTTGCCGCACTGGCGTGGCCCGTGGATCAGAATCACCGGCGAGTCCGCCAGCGCCTCAAGCAACCGAGGCGCGACCATTCGAGGCAGATACTCCGGCATGGCCATCGGGTGATTGTAACTCCAAGGGTCGGGTGATTGAAAGTGTAAGGGTCGGGTGATTGAAAGGCTGGGGTGCGGGTGATTAAAAGTGTAGGTGTCGGGTGATTGAAAGTCTGCGTGTGGGGGTTGGGCTCTAACCGTTTGCTCACTTTTGGGCACCAGACTTTTTCTGTGGGCCGGGGGACACGTCACCAACACCGCACCTGCGAACAGCCTTTGGTCGTCGGGACTTGTTTCGTGGGCCCGCGAGGGTCGCAGTGCCGACTGCGATTCGGTGCGTGGCGGAGTGATTTGGCGTCGGGACTTGCTTCGCGGAGCGCGAGGGTGGTGACGGTTTCGTGCTGGATGGGGCATGCTCGCGGGCTGACACCGCTCGGCCCGAGGCGCAGGTTCCCGGGTGGTGACGGCTGCCAAGTCGAGGGCTTGAGATGAAGCGACCCACCACAACGGATTCCCAGCCCGTCGAGGGCACGATCCTCTTTGCGGAGGACGACCGGCGCGTGCGCGACTCGGTGGCACGCGCCTTGCGACTTGAGGGGTACGAAGTGACCGCCGTGCCCGACGGCGCGGCCGCTCTTGCCGCCCACGACGCCCAGCGGCCCGACCTGCTGATCCTCGACGTGTCGATGCCCAACGCCGACGGGCTCAGCGTGTGCCGGATACTGCGGCGGCGAGGATGCGACACGCCGATACTGATGCTCACCGCCCGTCACGAAGTGGACGACCGGGTGGCCGGGCTCGACGCCGGCGCAGATGACTACCTGGTGAAGCCGTTCGCCTTGGAGGAACTGCTCGCACGGGTGCGGGCCAGGCTGCGCCCCCGGCCAGACGGCGCCGACACCGCTCAAGGCAGGATCACCACCAGGGGTGGCGCTGTTACCTCTTCCCAGGGTTTGCTCACCCTTGGTGACCTGGAAATGGACTTGCAGGGTCGCCGGGTGATCCGCGCGGGACGCGTGATCGACATGTCCCGCACGGAGTTCGACCTGCTCGAAATGCTGGTGCGCAACGCCGGAGTGGTGCTGAGCCGCTTCGACATCTACGAGCACGTGTGGGAGGGCACCCTCCCCACCGACTCCAAAACCCTCGACGTGTACGTGGGATACCTGCGCCGCAAAACCGAACACCACGGAGAGCCGCGCATCATCCACACCGCCCGAGGCGTCGGCTACGTGGCCCGCGTGGAACCCGAACAAGCCGCGCCCGACGCCGCTACCCCGGACGCCGCTACCCCGGACACCGTCACCCCCGAAGCCGCGCCGACAGTGGCTCGACGCGCACTGCGCCGACGATGAGCCTGCGCACACGGATCGCCCTGCTCGTTGCCGCCGTGGTGGCGGTGATGGTTGCGGTGGTGGGATTCCTGGCCGTGAACGCCGCCGAATCCGAACTCACCGACGAAGTCGACCAAGACCTGCTGAGCCGGGTGCGCCTCCTGGAGCGACCCTCGGAACGAGACGACGACTGGTTCCGCGGACTGAGACGACCCGGGATCGGCCCGGATGCCGAAATCGGCCCTCCCGGCAGCAACATCGGGGAGCTGCTGCGACTCGACCCCTTCGGCTTTCTGGTGGCCCTCGACGCCTACGCCCAGGTTGTGGTGGACCTCCACGAAGTCGCGCCCGGGGCTGCGATCGACCCGGACGCCGTGGGTGAAGTTGTGCTAAGCCTCGACGAGGACTTCACCCACACCCCCAACGTCGACACGCTCCGCCACGCCCGCAGGCACGGCAGCGTGATCGAAACCGTGCGCGGACACACCGGTCGCGGCCACACGTCGCTGCGCATGGTGACCGTGGCGGTGGCCGACGGCTTCTACCTGCAACTCGCCCGTCCCCTCGACGAAGTGGAACGAGCCGTGGAAGGGCTGCGCCGACAAGTTGTGCTGTTCGGGGCGCTCGCAGTGGCCGCCGCTGCTGCCGCCGCATGGCTGCTGGCGGGCCGTGCCGTGCGGCCCATTGTGCGCCTCACCGAAACAGCCGAACACATCACCCGCACCGGCGACCTCGAACGCCCGGTGGAAGGCTCCGGCAGCGGCGAGGTGGGACGCATGGCCCGCAGCTTCCGCACCATGCTCAACGCCCTCTCCGCCAGCCGTCGTCAACAGCACCGCCTTGTGGTGGACGCCAGCCACGAACTGCGAACCCCGCTCACCAGCTTGCGCACCAACGTGGACGTGTTGCGCAAAACCCCCGACCTTCCCGACGACGAACGCTCTGCCGTGCTCGACGACATCGACGCCGAGCTAATCGAACTCAGCGACCTGTCAGCCGAACTGGTGGACCTCGCCACCGACGTTCGCATCGACGAGGAACTCACCCTGGTGGAACTCGCCGACCTTGCCGAGACCGTTGCGGCGCGGGCTCGCTTGCGCTCGGGTCGTGACGTTGTTATGGTGGTGGAACGGGGCGTGGCGGTGGAAGGGCGGGCCAATGCGCTCACCCGGGCCATACGCAACCTGTTGGACAACGCCTTGAAGTTCAGTGACTCCGGGCCGGTGGAGGTGGTGGTTTCGGGCGGCGCCCTCACCGTTCACGATTCCGGGCCTGGGATTCCCGAAGCTGACCGGTCTCGGATCTTTGAGCGGTTTCACCGGCTTGACTCCACGCGTGACCGGCCTGGGTCTGGGCTTGGGTTGGCCATCGTGGCTCAGGTGGCCGAGGCGCACGGGGGGTCTGTGGATGTTGGTTCTTCGCACCTCGGCGGTGCAGCCGTAACCCTCCAAATCCCCGAAATCGACCCCTGACGCCGTTCTAGCCCTGGGCCGTTGGGTGGTCCGGTGGGCGGGGTTCTTGGGGGCTTTGGCTGGTGGGTGGGGGTGGTTGGTCGCGGCTTCCGGTGGGCGGGGCCTGTCCGTTGGTCCGTTTGCGGAACGGCTTCGCTTCGCTGCAGATTGTTCCGCAAGCCGGCCAACGGCCACCCGCCCACCTACGGTTTTACTTTCCGCCCACCTACCGGGCTACCACCTTGTTGGTCGGGAGTGTGGTCTATTCCTTCGCCAGAGTTGCTGTTACTTTTAGGGACTCTGCTGGGGTTGTTGTTAGGGTTTCTATTCTTCCGGCTGCTTTTAGGTCTTCTTTGACTTTTTCGAGGTGGCTTAGGCGTTGGGGGGTGTCTTCTATTATTGCTTCTTCTACCGGGGTTCTTAGGGGTCTTTTGGCTTCTGACTTCTTTCTTCTTATTTCGTGTAGCACTTCTGCTGCTATTTGGCTTGGTTCTGGGGTTACCCCGGCTGCTATGTCTCTTAGTTCTTGGGCTTGTGGCCATTTGGAGGCGTGTACCGAGTCCTGGTGCCACCAGCGCCATGTTTCTTCTGTCACGAAGGGCATGAACGGGGCGAACAGTTGGGTTAGCACTCCCAGGGCTCGGCGAAGGGCGGCTCTGGCTGACTTGGCCGCTTCTTCGCCTTGTTCTCCGTAGGCCCTTGCTTTCACCAGCTCAATGTGGTCGTCGGTGAACTGCCAGAAGAACGCTTCGGTGCGTTCCAGGGCCCTGGCGTAGTCGAACGCTTCGAAGGCTTGGGTGGCTGCGTCCACCACGTCTGCGAGCCTGCACAGCATCGACCGGTCGAGCACCTCGGTGATGGCGGCATCGTCGGGTGCTTGGCTTTGATGGGAGAGCACGAACTTGGAGGCGTTCAGGATCTTCACTGCGAGGCGTCTGCCTATCTTCAGTTGCTGCTCGTCGAAGGCGGTGTCGGTGCCGGGGCGGCCACCGGCGGCCCAGTAACGCACCGCGTCGGAGCCGAACCGGTCCAACAGGTCGGTGGGCACCACCACGTTGCCCACCGATTTGGACATCTTCTTCCTGTCCGGGTCGAGAATCCATCCGGACAGCGCACAGTTCGTGAACGGCACCCCGTCACAATCAAAATGGGCCCTCACCACCGTGGAAAACAGCCACGTGCGGATGATGTCGTGAGCCTGCGGGCGCATGTCCATCGGGAAAGTCGCCGCGTACAGCGCTTCGTCGGTGCGCCACCCGGTGGCGATCTGAGGCGTGAGCGAAGACGTGGCCCAGGTGTCCATCACGTCGGGATCGCCCATGAACCCGCCCGGCTGGTTGCGCTGCGAATCGTCGTAACCGTCGGGAGTGTCCGAAGACGGATCCACCGGCAAGCGGGCAGCATCGGCCACCAGCGGATCGTCCCACAGCGGATCCCCGTTGGAGTCGAGGCGATACCACAACGGGATCGGCACCCCAAAAAAGCGCTGACGGCTGATCAGCCAGTCCCCGTTGAGGCCAGAGATCCAGCTCTCGAAACGGGACTGCATGTAAGGCGGCACCCAGTTCATCTGATCGCCACGATCGATCAGCGCCTGGCGCAGGTCGTCGTCACGCCCGCCGTTGCGGATGTACCACTGGCGGCTGGCGACGATCTCAAGGGGCTGGTCGCCCTTCTCGAAGAACTTCACCGGATGGGAGATCGGCCTGGGGTCGCCGTCCATTTCGCCTTGCTCGGCGAAAATCTCGGTGATCTCCGCTCGGGCCGCTTTCACACGTTTGCCTGCAAGCCGGGCGTACGCGGCGCGGCCCGCCTCGCCGGTGATCGCCTCCGGTGGCTCGGCGCTGAAACGACCGTCGCGGCCCACCACGGTGCGCACCGGCAGGTTCAGCTCGCGCCACCAGGTCACGTCGGTGGTGTCACCGAACGTGCAGATCATGGCAATTCCGGTGCCCTTTTCGGGATCGGCGAGGCGGTGGGCCAGCACCGGCACCTCCACCCCGAACACCGGGCTGGTCACCGTTGAACCGAACAAGCCCTTGTAGCGGGAATCGTCGGGATGTGCCACCAAGGCAACGCAAGCCGGAACCAACTCCGGGCGGGTGGTGTCGATCCAAACCTCCGACACTCCCGCCGAGCCCGACGATGAGGCGGCGGCGCCGTTGCTCGGCGGCACCCGGA
The DNA here is from genome assembly GCA_965221635.1 of Candidatus Aldehydirespiratoraceae bacterium. GTDB lineage: Bacteria > Actinomycetota > Acidimicrobiia > Acidimicrobiales > Aldehydirespiratoraceae > JAAXHB01. Next base: position 3,316,860 of record OZ244902.1, on the reverse strand, counting down.
AACGCAGCTTGTGATACGCGCCGGCGATGTCACGGTCATCGAGTTCGGCTTGGGCGACCGCCGTTTGGAAGGTCACATCCCACAGCGACGGGGCTTCGATTTGGTACGCCTCGCCGCGCCGCAGGTTCTCGATGAACGCAAGCTGCGAAACACGCCGACAGTGCGCGTCGATGGTGGAGTAAGTGCGAGTCCAGTCCACCGACAGGCCGATGCGCCGGAACAGGTTCTCGAACACGATCTCGTCGGCGGCGGTGAGTTCCTCGCACAACTCGATGAAGTTCGGCCTGCTCACCCGGATCGGGGCACGTTTGCGCACCGCCGCCGGACGACCGGCGTCGGCAGGGGCGCTGAAATCGGGGTCGTGTGGAAGTGACGGGTCGCACTGCACGCCGAAGTAGTTCTGTACCCGGCGCTCGGTGGGCAGACCGTTGTCGTCCCAACCCATCGGATAGAACACCGCCCGCCCGGCCATGCGCTGATAGCGGGCCACCGTGTCGGTGTGGGTGTAGCTGAACACGTGGCCCATGTGCAGCGACCCGCTCACCGTGGGCGGGGGAGTGTCAATCGAGAACACCTCGGAGCGGGGCCGAGCGGCATCGAAACGGTAGATCCCGTCGGACTCCCACACCTCGTCCCATTTGGTTTCAAGCCCTTCCAAGCTGGGCTTGGCCGGGATCTCTGATCCGGGGGAAGCGTTTGAGGTGTCGGAAGGATCCTGGGTGCTCATAACGGCCCGAAACGCTACCCGGCCCAGCGACACTGGGATACCCCCGCGCCGGGGCGGCGCTGCACCGAAAGTGGAACCCGGCGCAGTCACGCTGCGCCAACACCCCACTGCTGCCCTCGCCGGGGCTTCCGGGCGGCTTGTTGGCCAGTCGAGGAACAGGTGCGAGGGTTCAACAATCCGCAGGAGTCTCACAAGTGTCCTCGTGTTGCCTGCGCCCTTAGTGGATGCCGGCGCAGTCATGCTGCCTTGGCACCACCGCGATGATCCTGAGTGGGGGCGACCTAGCGACTGTTTCGGGTGAGGGGAAGGTTCCAAACGGTCTCGGGAATCTCGGAAGATTGAGAGGAGTGCTCGACAGCGCCCGAATTGCTCGCGCCGGGGTTTGACAGCACATAGAGTCGCGCTGATGCCGACGGCTGGGTGCCGCACCATTGGTTTTGTGGGCCTCGGGACGATGGGCGGCCCCATGTGTTCGCGGCTGGTGGCGTCGGGGTACCGCGTTGTCGCGTACGACCTCAACGCCAAAGCCGTGGACGCCGCGAGCCGTGCCGGGGCTGAGGCTGCCGAATCCGTGGCGGACTGCGCCGGCGCCGTCGACATCTTCATGACCTCGCTGCCCGCGCCCGCGCACGTGAAGACTGTGATGACCGGGCCCCAAGGCGCTCTGGCCCACCTCGCGCCGGGCGCGCTGTGGGTTGATCTCACCACCAACGACAGCGACTTGGTGCGCGAACTGGCTGCCGAGGCCCCCGACCCGCACATGGTGGTGGACTCCCCGGTCACCGGTGCGGTGGACGGAGCCCGCCAGGGGCGCCTAACCCTGTTCGCCGGGGGCGCCCCCGATGCGGTGGCCCGGGCTCGTGAGCCGCTGGACTGCCTCGGCACTGTGATCGAATGCGGGTCGCTGGGGTCGGGCAACGTGGTGAAGCTGGTCACCAATCAGCTTTGGTTCGCCGCCGCGGCGGCGCTCGGTGAGGGATTCGCGGTGGGGATCGCCAACGGGGTGGAGTTGTCGGTGTTGTGGGACGCCATCTGCAACAGCGTGGGGGACAGTTTCGTGGCCCGCCACGACGCCCCCAGCATCTTCGCAGGTCATTACGACCCGTCGTTTCCCCTCAGCTTGTGCCTGAAAGACCTCAACCTGCTGGAGTTGCTCGAAAGCCAGGTGGCCGCTGATCTTCCGATCACTGCCGCCGCCAGGTCCGCCTTCGGCAGGGCCGCGCAGCGTTACGGCATCGAAGCAGGCGAAATGTGCGTGGCCCGTCGCATAGAAGACGACTCGGGCATCGACATGCGCCTCGAAGGCGACTGGGTGCCGCACTGGGAGGCATGACATGTGCCGCTCCCCGAACCGCGCCGTCACCCCAACCTGAAGGAGGTCAAGTGACAGCAACGAACGCCACAGCCCAGAGCACGACCGAAGCCTCACAAGGTGCGGAGGTGACGCTGGAAGAGCTGGTGGATCTGAAGCGGTACCCGCTGGGTGACCGGAGCGACCCCAGGTACCAACAGGTGGTTGACGAAGCCCGCCAGGGCCTGCGGTCACTGGGATGCGCGGTGCTCGACGCCTTCGTGCTGCCCGAGGCGGTGGCGAGGCTCAACGCCGAGATCGAACAGCGCAAGGGCGCCGCGCACTACTCCACACAGGTGATGAACCCCTACTTTCACACCACGCCAAACCCGGCATACGGCGATGACCATCCCGTGAACACGTTCATCGAACGCTCAAGCGGCTTCATTCCGGGCGACGCCTGGGACGCCGGTTGCGCCACCGACGTGCTGTTCCGAGCGCCGCAGGTTGCACGCCTGTTGGCGGACTGCCTGGAGATCCCCGAACTGCACTGCTACGCCGACCCGCTGGCCGGGCTCACGTCCAACCTGTGCGAACCGGGCCAACAGTTCACCTGGCATTTCGACACCAACGACTTCGCCGTGACGGTGCTCGTGCAACCCGCGGAGCAAGGCGGCCTGTTCGAGTACGCGCCCAACATCCGCTCCGCGCACGAAGAGGGCTTCGACCGGATCGCCGCGGTGCTCGCCGGAGGCCGCGAAGGAGTTCACACCCTTCACTTGCGCCCCGGCGACCTGCAGATCTTCCGTGGGCGCCATTCGTTGCACCGAGTCACCCGCATCGGCGCAACCTCCCGCCCCCGCCACGCAGCGATCTTCGCCTACACCGAAAAGCCCGGAGTGATCGGACGAGTGGAACGTACCCGCCAACTCTTCGGCCGTGTGCTCCCCGCCCACGAACAAGCCGAAAAAGAAAGAATCCGCTCCGACAACCTCCTCGACTAACCCCAACCCCGGACTGACCCAGGCCCCGGACCAACCCCAGCTCCCGACCGACCCCGGCCCACTACCGGGCCTACGCGCCGTCGGGAGCCATCTTGCGATCACCGACTTGGTGAACCTGGCCAGCGCAGCACCAACACCTCTTCTCGCAGCTGCGCCCTTGTGGCAGTGGCATGGCGTGTGCGAAACAAATCAATTCCCACCACTTCGTAACCGGCCTTCTCGGCAATGTCGGCCAGAATCTGACCAGTACGAATCATCACGCGAAGGTACGAGGCTTGATCACCCACTACGTACGCGAGGCGTGCTCCAGGGCGCAGCACTCTCGCCAGTGATTCGAAGTGCCTCGCCATCCCTCCGAAGTACAGCTTGGTGACACGGTGATACGTCCTCTCGAAACCGGAGTTCTTCCCCAAAGCAATGCGTCTCGCTTCGATCTCATCAGACAGTCGAGTCACGCGCGATGAATCAACAACCCACTCGTCATCGTTGTCGTTGCGGTACACGCCGCGGGTGTTGGATCGAAGCAGACCTTTCTTCATGGCTTGAAGTTCCGATTTGTCGTGCAGCATGCCAAGGATCACGGATTCGAGTCGAACGGTGCGCGAGTAGTCCTTCTCGTTTGGATATGGAGGGGAGGTGATTACGGCGTCGATGCTCTCAGGGGGTATGTGACTGTCCACAGCGCGGGCATCACCGTAGATCGCGGAGGCGGGCGTGTGGTTCAAGTGATGAAGGCTCCTCAGGTCGTCACACATCGACAACACACATGACAACCAGCGGCTCACCACCCGCGCGTCCTGCTTGATCCTGCCAACTCCTACCTCCGGGCCAAAACGCAAGTTCCCGACCTCAACGGGCAGTATTCGAGCCAACGCCAGGCGTTCGTGAGCCGCGAAGCTCGGGTCGTCGTCTGCTTCAAGAGCGTCCCTGAGGACGAGTGTCTTGTGCAAGGGCAGAGGGCTGATCGAGTTGCGAAGCAGCAATTTGGCCTCACTCGCAGGCAACGACCGCAGCGCCACGCCTGGTGGAGGTCGGTGCATCGGTTCGTCGCTGATCCCGTCGGCCGCGAGCATCGACGATGCCTTGTCCGCAATCAGCCTCGCGTGTGCCTCAAGGCCGTCGGGGTCCGGTGACCAGTCCACCTTCGTGCCGGCCGCGTGACGGGAGAGTCGCACAGCTTCCAAGCCGAGGCTTGGTACTCCCAGCTTTTTGGCCTCGACCAGCGTGGTACCGGTTCCGCAGAACGGATCCAAGAGCGTCTGGTCTCGGTCGAGGCCGAACCTGCGAACGTAGTCCCGAACGAGGTGGGGCGGGAAGGACAGAACGAAGCGATACCAATCGTGGGCGGCTGCGTCGTCTGTCCTCAGGGCATTGATCGTGGCGTTCGTGCCACGGCCTGGCGAAGGGTCCGGGCCGGCCGCTGTGGGCCAGGCTTCGCTTCCTGGCAGCGGAATGGGGCGGGGTGAGAATGGGCCTGAATGTTCCATGCCGCTCCCTTCGCTGGACGTGAACTCACCATATGAAGGGGGGGTGACACATGCAGACTAGCCGCAGGCGAACCTGCCCCATGACCTGATGGAATCCACGGCGCCGGGCAGGTAGGCCCTCTGGTGCATCCGGGCCGAGCCGAGTGTGAGTGTCCCCGTGGTGTGTCGGTTAGCGCTGTGGTTGGGGCGTGGGGTTCGTAATGTGGTGGGGATGTTCAGGGTGCGGCGTCGGGTTGGGGGGGCGCGTCGGCGGCGGCGCACCCAGGACGGTTGGGTGCGTTTCAAGGCGGGCCTGGCGTTGCTGGTGTTTCTGCTGGTGGCCGGCACCGGCGGCTACATGGTGCTGGGCCTCAGCATGGGCGACGCCGTGTACCAGACGGTGATCACCACCACCACCGTCGGCTACCGCGAACTCGGCCACGTGACCGATGCCTACAAGGCCTTCACCGTGGTGTTGATCATGCTGGGCACCGGCACCGCGCTCTACACCCTGGGCGTGCTGCTGGAAGCAGTGTTTGAAGGCCATCTCGACGATCCGCTGCGGAGGCGACGAATGCAAGCAGAAATCGACCGACTGTCGGGTCACGTGATCCTGGCCGGTTTTGGTCAGGTGGGCAGGGCGATCCTGCACGACCTGGTGCAAGCCGGGCGCAACGTTGTGGTGGTTGACCGCCACCCCCTCGACGCCGACCACCACCTGAAGTTCCACGCTCCGGGCCTGGCGGTGCCCGACGAGGTGGACCACATCGTGGTTGGTGAGGCGACCGACGACCATGTGCTGCTCGCCGCCGGGGTGCAGCGCGCCCACAGCCTGGTGCTGGCCCTGGACTCCGACGCCGACAATCTCTACGTGGTGCTCACCGCACGCACCCTGGCGCCCGGCTTGATCATCGTGGCACGGGTGAACGAGGCCGAAGCCGCGCCGAAGCTGCTGCGGGCGGGCGCCGACCAGGTGGTGAACCCGCACCAGATCGGCGGCTCGCACATGGCCGCGCTGGTGGTTGACCCCACAGCCGCCCGCTCGGGGTCGTAAACGGAATGGCCGCCCGACCTGGTGTGCGGCTCGGGCGACGACCACCCTTCCCGTGAAGGCAGCAGGGTCGTGAACGGCTGCGCCGCTGGGCGTCGTGATCGGATCGGCGCTCCTGGTGCGCTTGGGGGAGCATCTGCGTAGCCTTGGGGAACCATCGGGGATGGTGTAATCGGTAACACAGCTGGTTCTGGTCCAGCTATTGGGGGTTCGAGTCCTCCTCCCCGAACCGGGCGCTACACTGCGCCGCGCAGTCCCGCAGCCAGCCTGCGAGCCCGCTTGCCCCGTTCGTCTAGCGGCCTAGGACGCCACCCTCTCAAGGTGGTAGCACGGGTTCAAATCCCGTACGGGGTGCCAACCGCGGCCTGCCAAGCTGCAGGCCGGATTCCCTGCCGAACCGAAGGCCGCTTGCTGCCGGCCGCCCCCGAGGGGAACACAACTTCTTGCGCGGCTGGGGTTCGGTTAGGCGAGGGCTGCGGAGAACACGTCCATGGTCTGCTGCCAGGCTCGGGTGGCGGCTGCTTCGTTGTACTTGGGGGTGGCGGGCCAGGTGTAGCCGTGATCTGCTTCGGGGTGAATGTCGATCACCACCTGGTCGCCGAGCGGCGACACGGCGTCGATGAACGGCTTCATGGACGCCACGGACATCAACTGGTCGGCCTCGCCGAAGCCCACGTACAGCGGGCCATGAAGCTGGTCGACGCAACGGTGGGGAGAGTCCGGCTTGTCGTCCACCAGCCACGAGGGATGCCACGCCGCCCCCACCACGAACCGCTCCGGGTGACGTGTCATCGCCCGAAACACCGCTCGTGCGCCAAGACAGAAACCGATCGTTGCGCACCGGCCGATGTCGCCGCCGGCCCGCTTTGGCGCCACCGCTGCGAGTGCGTCGGCCATGTCGGACTGGATGCCGTCGTCGGTGAGCGACAGGATCAACTCGAACATTTGCGCACCCACCGCGGGATTCGTGTCGAGTTCCTCCGCGTCGAAGTTCAGCATCCGCCCGCGCCGATGGAACAGGTCGGGGGTCACCACGTCGTAGCCCTGCGCGGCCAGCTTGCGCATGAAGCTCATGGTTGCGTCGCGCACGCCGGGGCCGTCATGGAAGAACGCCACCACCGGCGCCGAGTCGTTGCCGTCGGGCCAGGCCCGCAGCACCGCCATCGGCCCGTCGGCGGTCTCAATGTCGAAGGTCTCGTCGTTCACAGCAATGTCAGACATGCCCGGCACGCTACCCGCCACCCCCGAGCGCTCCAGCGCTCGAAACGAGTTGATCATTTGAATGATCCCCACACCGGGAAGCGGCAAATTGCAGAACCGAGGAGTGTGCGAGGACATCCAGATCGACGGCTCGCTGACGCAGGTGGACAGACCTCTGACGCCACCACCGGGATCAGCGTCGGCTGCCGCTTCTAAGGGTTTCGGTATTGGGTTCGGGCGAACTCGTTGTAGGGAGCCGGGGCCACCGTGGCTCGGACGCGAGGCAGACCGACGTCCGCGTCGGCAGCGGTGCCCGGCCCAGGGTGATCTCCCCAAGCCACAGACACCTGGGTGCCTGGTTGGGCGCTGCGGTTCTCGACGATCGCGAGGCTGAGGATGGTGCCGATGGGATGATTGAAGGCGCTGAAGTGGGTCAACCCGACCAGCGACTCGGCTGACTCGACCCGGTGTCGGGCCACGGTGAACACCAGATCGTCGCCGTGGACCTCGCGCACTTCGTCGGGATCGAACACCAATGTGACCTTGGTGCGGGTACACGTGTCCTTTCTGCGGCGCAGAGCGTCGCGCCCCATGAAGTCATGGTTGTAGGAGATGGATCGTCCGTATCCCAATTCGTAGGGCGAGACGTAGTAGTCCTCGATGTTCTCCGAGTAGAAGCTCCCCGACAGAGGCTGCCGACCGTCGACGGTGTTGAGGCTCAGCCATTGGCGGTACCCGAGAAGCGACGGCGCAGTGTAGATCGCCGGTGTGGGCGCCGGAATCCAGCCGCTCTCGGCTTGGGCGGTCGGATAGGCCAACGCGCCAACCTGAACCAGTCCGAGCGGTTCGCCCGCTCCCATGAGAGCCTCCTTGACGGACTCATGATGCACGTAATCTCCGATGAACTCGTAGCCAGGTTGGCCCGCCATGCCATGACGCAGGGCCACGAACTGCTTTCCTGCCAGAGTGACCGGGGAGGCATGGAAGAACGGTGTTGACGGGAGCGGTCCGCCAAAAGCCCGTTCCACCAGTTGTTGGCCCAGGGGTCCCTGGATTTGGTATCGGAAGAAGCGGGGGGTGTGGTCCGGCTTGTGGCGACAGTCCGGATCACTCCGGAGGTCGACGTTGTATCCACCCTGCTGGGCATGGTAGATCAGCCAGTTCTGGGGGGTTGGTCGGCCGGTGACCACATACGAATTCTTCGCGCGGCGCATCAGAATCGCGTCTCCTACGATGAGACCCTCCTCCGTCACCGGGATCAACTGTTTGGCTTGGTTGACTGCGAAGCGCTCGTAGTTGTTGGCTGTCAAATCCGACAGCATTCGGGTGGCATCGGGCCCATCGATGAACAGATCCCACATGTGGTAACTGAGATCCATGATGGACACGCCACTTTGCCAGGCAGCCTGCTCCACCCTCCATCCCTCGTACTCGGGTTCTATCACCGCCGGTATCCACGGTGCCACGTTGGTGCGCCACAGAAGCTTGATCGGTGAGCCCGCTTCGTTGATCCCGTCCTGCAAGCTGGGTGAAGCCATTGGATCGCGCCCTTCGTCGTGTCCGGTGGTACAAGGGTGGAATTGGAAGGTAGTCAGGCCTAATCCGTTTCTAATGGGTGCTCAACACTGCTGCGGGCGTCAATTTCGCAGCCTAAGCATGCGAGTTGACAGCACTGCGCGGACGTCGACTATTCGTCGAGTTCCACGAACGAAGTCTCGTACCACCAGTTCAGGTCATGTGTTGTGGCGGGGAGCATCCTGGCACAAAGGTCGGCGCGAGATGCACGCACGGGTGCCACTGGTCGACCGTGGGAGAGAGAAGCAAGGAGAATCGCTGCGTGGCGTTCGGCGAGCAGCGTGCGGAACACAGCCTCGCGCAGCGTCTCTCCCACGATCACCGCGCCGTGCCAGCGCATCAGCGCAATGGCGTTGTCGCCCATGATCTCCACGAGTTCCCTGCCGCTGTCATGATCGCGCACCAAGTCCGGGCGCTCCCACAGCGGGATGCGCTCGGGCCAGAAGCCGGCATGGATCATGAGCAACTCGCCCGGCGGCTCCATCATGGCCGCCAGCGCGGTGAGGTTGGGGGAGTGAACGTGTACCAGTGATCGGATGTGAGGCCTGGCCCGGTGCATGGCAGCATGCATGTACAACTCCAGTGGGAGGCCCCTTCTGAATTCGTCGTCGAGCCCCAACTCGATAATGTCCTCGGGTCGGCACAGATCCTTGCGCCGGCCCGCACCAGGACAGATCAGGTATCGCTGCGGATCATCGGTGAGCAGGCTGATGTGCCCGAACAAACCGATCATCTCGTGGCGGCCCAGAATGCGAGTCGCGGTGGCAAGTTCTTGTCGCGCTTGGTAATCGTCGGTCAAACTCAGCGTCCTCCTCCAGTACCCTGATGGCCTCCAATTGTTGACGCCGCCCTCAATTCGCCCGCGAGTGAGACTACGCGGGAAGGATCGGCATTTCTGCTCGAAGTAGGCCGGTTCGGCGCATCGTTATGTTGCGCAATCGCCCACAATCGGGGTGGTTGACGTGGCATACCATGATCGATCACGTGAGGCTCAAGAGGATTGATCCTGCGCATTGGACGGACCGCCAGCGCGAGGTGGGCGCTCGAATCGCCGAGCGCCGAGGAGCAGTGCGCGGCCCCTACCAGGCGTGGATTCACAGCCCGGAAGCGTGTGAGCGAATCGAGGCCCTGGGCGCGTACGTGCGGTTTGATTCGAGCTTGCCGTTACGGCTGAGGGAGTTGTCACTGCTGATGGCCGCGCGCCACTGGGACGCCGCGTATTCCTGGAACGCCCACGTTGACAAGGCAGTCGATGCCGGGATTCCCCGATCTGCGGTGGATGCGATCGCCCGCCGAGAGGATCCTGCTTTCGACAACGCCGAGGACGATGCCTTCTACAGCTTCTGCTCGGAACTACTAAATGAACACTTCGTGTCAGACGAGACCTTCGCACGAGCACTTGAACATTTCGGTTCGGCCGGCCTCGTGGACACCATCGCGTCGTTGGGGAACTACAGCATGCTCGGTATGTGCCTCAACGCCTTCCAGGTCGACTTGCAGCCCGACCGCGATCCGCCGTTCCCCGATCTGAGCGGCTATTCGAGGGTCGGCACTGCCGGCCGAGCATGATGCGAACAGGCGCAAGACCGTCGTTCGTCCCGAGTTGATCAACAACCCGCCTGAGGGGAGAAAAGACAATGACCAAGCCAAATTTCCGATGGCCGTTTCTGCTTGCCGTGCTGGTTGTCGCACTCGTAGCAGCGAGTTGCGGCGGCGACGATGAGCCTTCTTCGGACACCAGCGCCGCAGATGCCGCCGCGCTCGAACAGGCCCAAGCCGAGGCAGCCGCGGCTGCCGCTGAGGCTGACGCAGCGGCCGACAGGGCCGCCCAGGCCGAGGCAGACCTCGAGGCCGCCCTGGCGGAAGCGGAAGGCGCGATCGATCCTGAGGTGCTCGCCGAACTGCAGGCTGAACTGGCCGAGGCAGAGGCCGCTGCCGCCTCCGCCAGAGCCGAAGCGGAAGCTGCGGCTGCGGCGGTTGCCGAGGCTGCTGCCGAGCCCGAGTATGTGGGCGCGGGGGAGACCGTGCGCATCAACTGGAGCGGGTTCCCCGAAAACTATCTTCCCGGCGCCGACTTCCCGATCGGTTACCTGCGGCTGGCAGTCGAAAACCTGGTGGTGATCGGACAGGATGGCTCAATCGAACCTCAACTCGCCACCTCTTGGGAGTACACGTCACCCACCACGCTGCAGCTGAATCTGCGTGAGGGCGTGCTGTTCCACGACGGAACATCCTTCAACAGCGAGGCCGTGAAGGCAAGCCTCGAAGCCATCGCGGCAGCGGACAGCGACATCGCCGGGCCTGCCAGGGTGATCACCGAGGTGGAAGTCATCGACGACCTCACAGTGGCACTTCACACCGATGGCCCCTCGCCGTCCCTGCTACTGACCTTGACCACCCTGTCCACTCTGATGCACAGCCCAACCGCAATCGAAGACGGCACGCTGCTGACCCAGCCGGTCGGAACCGGTCCTTGGGCCTACAACGCAGATACGTCGTCACCGGGCACACGGCTCAACTTCGACTACTTCCCGGATTACTGGGGCGGCCGCAACAGCGTCGGATTCGACCATGTGGAGTTGTACGGCATCGCCGATCTGAATGCAAATGCCGGGGCATTGGAGACCGGTCAGATCGATCTGACCTACACGGATCTTGAGTTCCTCGACGGTTTCACGGCGAACTCCGACATTGACTGGCTCCAGTACCCCGCGATCCGCAATGGCATGGTGTTCTTCGACTATGCGCCCGGCGGGGTGTTCAGCGACGTTCGGGTGCGCCAGGCCGCTTGCTACGCGATGGACAATGTCGCCAACGCAGCGTTCACCGGCTCGATTCCCCAGACCCAGACCTTCCTTCCCGGCCAGATCGGCCACATCGAGGGTTTCGAAGGATTCCCGCACGATCCCGATCGTGCCGCGCAACTGCTCGCCGAAGCCGGAAGTCCCACGGTGCAGGCCGAGACATTGGCGACGTTCTTCACCGAGGAGCAGGTGACGATCTTCCTCGACCAGCTGAACGAGGTCGACGGATTCGATGTCGCGATACAGGTGGTTCCGCCACCGCAGTGGTTCGGTCAGTGGGCCAGTGGCCAATATGAACTCGGCGTCGGCAGCCAGCAGGGCCTGCACCCGGCGGACTGGTTCAACCGCTACTTCTCGGCCGAGGCCCACCCGTCGGGCTACGCAAGCGACGAACTCCAGGCGGCGGCTGACGCGGCTGTGGCGGCAGGCACAGGTCCCGAGGCTGACGCGCTGTGGACTGAAGTGTCGCGCATAGTCCACGAGGACGCCCTGACCTGCGTGCGCATGACCGGCCCGGAGACGCTCGCCTGGCGCACCGACAGGCTGGCAGGCGTGCGGCCGTCGACTTTCGCGTTCGAGCCGAAGATGATCGACTACAAGAACCTTCGTCCCGCGGGCTGACCTGGTCTCCATCGCTCTCGGGAGCGAGTGCCGCCAGGGGTGATGTTCGGCGATCGCGGGGTCGCCGAGCATCCCCCCGGTAGGCAAGAATCACCATCAGCATCCCCGAGGAGGCCTGCACCCTCATGCTGAAGCTGATCGCGTACCGACTCCTTCTCGCCGTTCCCCAATTGCTGGCGATCCTGGTGTTGGCCTTCCTCTTGACCTATCTTGTCCCGGGAAGCCCGGCTGCTGCGCTCCTGAGATTTGGGGTTACTCCGGAGAGAATCGCGGAGGTTGAGACCGAACTCGGACTTGATGCTCCGTTTCATGAGCGCTTGACGAGCTACGTGGCAGACGCGGTTCAGGGCGACCTCGGGGAGTCCTACCTTTCGAAGCGACCCGTCATCGATGTGGTCTTCGAGCGCCTGCCGGCGACGCTGTCGATGGTGGTCGGGGGAGTGGTGGTCGCGCTGGTGCTGGGCATCGCCATGGGCATTCTCGCAGGCACACGGCTCGACGGGTTCTGGGATCGGGCGGTCATGGCGACCACCTCAGTGGCCGTGTCGGTGCCGCAGTTCCTGTTGGGTCTCTTCTTGCTGCTGTTGGTGGCCGTGGAACTCCAGTGGATTCCTGTCGTGGCTTATGTCCGATTCACCGAGGACCCACTGCTGTGGGCGCGGGGCATGCTGCTGCCCTCACTTGCCTTAGGGCTGGCGGCCTCAGGGCTGATCGCACGACAGATGCGGGCCGGGATGGCGGCCGCCGTCAACTCTGACTACGCGGCTTCGCTGGCCGCGGCGGGTGTTTCCCGTAGACGGTTCTACTTTCGATACGGGATCAAGAACGCCATGGTCCCGGTTCTGGCCGCGACGGGTTTGACCCTGGTAATCCTGGTGGGAGCGAGCTTCGCTGTGGAGCGGGTGTTCTCGGTTCCAGGAATCGGCCACACGATGCTGCACGCGGTCACCTCGAAGGACTTTCCCGTGGTGCAGGGCGTTGTTGTGATCATCGCCGTACTGGTGATTGTGTTGAACATCCTGATCGACATCGGATACGCACTGGTCAATCCAAGGATCCGTGTGTCGTAATGGCCTCCACGGGTGAAGCACAGACGGGCGCCGTTGCGCAGAACCCCGAACAGACGGCGCCGCCGACCCGTGGAAGGGAGACCTTCGGCCGTATCTTCAGGCGCCCGTCGACTGCTGTCGCTCTCGCGTTTGTGGTGCTGCTTGTGTTGGTGGCGTTGTTTGCGGAGCTGCTGGCGCCCTTCGACCCTGACGAAAAGAACTTCACCGCGGCCCTGGAGGGGCCCAGTGGTTCGCACTGGTTTGGTACCGATGGCTTCGGACAGGACGTGCTGAGCCGCTTGATCGCCGGCACCAGAGTTGCCTTGGCCGTTTCTCTTGGCGCAATCGCGGTGGCTGCGATGATCGGTGTGCCCTTCGGTCTGCTGCTCGGCTACGTGGGCGGATGGGTCGACCGGATCGGCTCGCGCGTGATCGACATGTCCGACGCGGTGCCCGGTTTGGTGGTGGCGCTGGCTCTGATCTCGGCGTTTGGCCGCGGGGTGTGGAGCATTGTCTTCGCCATCGGCATCGTCTTCTGCATGGCGATCGCCCGCTTGACACGGGCCGTCACTTTGGCGGAGCGCAACAAGGAGTACGTCGACGCAGCGCGAGTGTCGGGCTTGCGGTCTCTCGACATCCTCTTCCGGCAGATACTCCCCAACCTGGTCGTGCCATTGACGGCTCAGGCGTCGCTGATGCTGGGCGCGGCCATCATCATCGAAACGACGCTGAGCTTCCTGGATGTCGGCGTCCAAGGCGTGTCTTGGGGTGGCATCCTCTCGTCGGGAGCCGAGGAGATACGTCAGCACCCGTTCCTGCTGGTTCCTCCGGGTGCGGCCGTGATTCTGAGCGTGATGGCGTTCAATTTCGTGGCAAACGGAATCAGCGACGTGCTGGGTGGAGCTTCGCTGGGGAGTCTGCGACGCCCCACCCGTCGCAGCAACGCACGGCTTGAACCGCAAGCTTCGTCCGCGGCGCCACACCACCCTTTCGGAGCAGGTGGCGTCCTAGAGGTTCGTGGCGTTTCGGTTGCCGTGCCTAGACCTCGCCAGGAGCCGGTGCCGCTGATTCAGGATGTCTCACTCTCAATCGAGCGGGGCGAAGTCCTCGGGCTTCTTGGCGAAACAGGTTCGGGAAAGTCGATGCTGGCCCGTGCAGTGTTGGGGTTGCTTCCACGTCCCACGTATCTCTCGGAAGGGTCGGTTCTCCTTGAGGGTGCTCAGATCTCCGGGCTGCCTGAGCGAGAGCTGCGCAAAGTGCGCGGACGGGACGTTGCAGCTGTCTTTCAGAGTCCTGCCACAGCGCTCTCGCCGGTACACACGGTTTCCCGGCAGGTGGGCGAGCCCCTTCGCATCCACCTTGGCATGTCCCGATCCGAGGCGCGCCGGCGCACGGTGGAGTTGCTCGACCTTGTAGGCGTGGAGAACGCCGCGGCCCGCATCGACGATTATCCCCACCAGTTCTCGGGTGGCATGGCCCAGCGGGTGGCCATCGCAATGGCACTGGCAGCCGAGCCGAAACTGCTCGTCGCTGATGAAGCCACCTCGGCCCTCGACACCACGACACAAGCTCAGGTGCTTGACCTTCTGCTTGACCTGCGCGACTCGATGAACATGGCCATCCTCATCATCACGCATGACCTGGGCGTGGTCGCCGAGACCTGCGATCGGGTCGCGGTGATGTACGCCGGTCAGATCGTGGAGATCAACGACGTGAACTCGCTGTTCGACTCGCCGCGACATCCCTACACAGATGCCCTGCTGGCGGCCAATCCGGTTGCCGATGATGCGTCGACGGGCCGCCGTCCGATCATTGCCGGTCGTGTGCCGCTACCTGGCGAATGGCCGATGGGGTGTCGATTCGCAAACCGGTGCTCGTTCGCTCAGACGAGGTGCAGCGAGCAGCCCGTCCTTTTCGTTGATGGCGTGCGTTGCGTGCGCAGCGAAGAGTTCGCACGAGAGCCGACCCGGCGATGAAACGATCCGAGGCGATCCGCGGCGCTGCAAGGCAGCCCACTCGAACCGGTCACGGACGCCGCGCCGACCCGTCAGTGGCCGCCGATCCACTCCTGGAGTTGCGCGATGTCACCGTGACCTTCACCGGCGGGGGCGTGCTGAGCCGCCGGGATCCGGTCACTGCGGTCGACATGATTTCGTTTGAGATGTCCAGGGGTGAGACGCTGGGCTTGGTGGGCGAGTCCGGTTCAGGCAAGAGCACCACAGCGCGCGCCATTTTGCGGCTCGCCGACGTAAGCGACGGGTCGATCTGCTTCGACGGCGCCGACGTGACCGGGTTCGGGCGACGGACCCCGCTCTGGTACCGGCGATCGGTGCAAGCCGTCTTTCAGGACCCGAAGTCTTCCCTCAATCCGCGTCATGTGGCCGCCCGGGCGGTGACGAACACACTGCGGCGCCACGGAGTGAGGTCGAGGTCCGTCCGCAACGAAGCGGCCGCCGCAGCCTTCGAGCGCGTGGGACTGCTGCCCGCCCACCTCCACCGCTATCCGTCCGAGTTGTCAGGGGGACAACAGCAGCGGGTGGCCATCGCCAGGGCCCTCGCGCTGGATTCGGATCTGGTGATTTGCGACGAGGCTGTGAGCGCGCTCGACCTGTCCACCCAGGCCCAGATCATCAACCTGCTCGCCGACCTTCAGCAAAGTGCCGACCTCAGCTACCTGTTCATCGCGCACGATCTGGGCGTCGTGCGCGACATCTGCGACCGAATCGTTGTGATGTACCTGGGAACGGTTGTCGAAACCGCTTCCAAGGAGCTCCTTTTCGGCCATCCCAAGCACCCCTACACGCGAGCGCTGTTGGCCGCCAGGCCCGCTTCCCACCCGCAGATCCGGGAGCGACGCCGCGCCCGCCGAGCAGCCCATCGCAACAATCGCGCAACGGAGACTCCGCCCCGTGGAGGGCAGGGCTGTCCGTTCCGCCTTCGCTGCTCAAGCGTGATGGACGTTTGCGAATCGGTCACGCCGCCGCTGCAAACCCTGCGCGACGGAAGCGAAGTGGCCTGTCACATCTACTCCGAGGGCCATCCCGGCGAACCGCCGGTGGTCGGTGATTGCGAGCTGCCGAAGGGCTGATCAAGTCACCTTTGCGGCTGTTGGCCGCTGATCGGCGTGCCGGGCGGCTAGTTCCGGCGGTAGGTGGTTCGGGCGAACTCGTTGTACGGAGATGGTGCGACGGTGGCCCGTAGCCGTGGGAAGCCAAGGTCGGCGTCGGGGTCGGTTCCGTGTCCCGGATGCTCCCCCCACACCACTTCCACACGCGTTCCCGGTTCGGCGTACTCGCTGTTGATGAGCACCAGCGAGAGGATGGTGCCAACAGGGTCGATGAAGGCCGTGTAGAAGGTCATGCCAACCAGGGCGTCGCTGGACTCGATTCGGTATCGGGCATAACTGAGAATGAAGTCGTGATCCGCGCCGAAGACTCGATTCACGTCGTCGGTTTCGAACACCAACGTGACTCGTTTTCGGGGAACTCCCTCGTCGTGGGCCCGCTCGAGGGCCTCACGGCCGATGAAGTCGTGGTTGAACTTGATTGAACGGCCGTAGCCGAGTTCGTAGGGCGATACGTAGTAGTCCTCCACATTGGGTGAGAACAGGCTGCCGTTGAGGCCCCGCATTCCCTCGAAGGAGAAAAGGCTCACAAAGCTTCGGTATTCGGCGAGGCCCGGATCGGTGTAGATGCCCGGTGTCGGCGTGGGGATCCAGCCGCTCTCGATGCCGTTGGTGAAGTACGCCTTGCCACCGATGTGCACAAGGCCGAACTCCGATCCGGCGGTTATCAGGGCATCCTTCACTGCCTCGCGGTCGTCGTAATCGCCGATGAACTCGTAGCCGAGTTGTCCCGACATCCCGTGACGCAAAGCGGTGATGCTTCTCCCGGAGAGACTCACGGGCGCCGAGTGCAGGAACTTCATCCGTGGCAGCGGGCCACCAAACGCTGTTTCCACCAAGTCCAAAGCCTGGGGCCCCTGGATCTGTAGACGGAACAGCCTGGGACGGCGCTGCGGGTCCATCGACGAGTCCGGGTCGGAGGTGCACTCCACGTCGTAATCTCCGGATTGAGCGTGGTAGGCCACCCAGTTCTGCGCGGCGGGCACTCCGGTGAGTGTGAAGCTGTGCTCCCCGGTGCGCATGAGCATTCCGTCGGTGATGATGTGACCGGCCTCGGTAACCGGAACGAACTGCTTGCACTGCCCGATGGCAAACGACTGGTAGTCGTTTGCGCTGACACTGCTGAGCAGTTCAAGCGAATCGGGGCCATCAATGAACAAATCCCACATGTGGTAGGACATCTCGGCGATCGACACGCCGTCACGCCAGGCGGCCTGTTCCTGGCGCCATCCGGCGTACTCGGGTTGCACCACCGGAACGGCTCTCGTCTCGGGGTTGGGTTTCCAAAGCAGATGCATGGGGGAGCCCGCCTTGTCGATGGCTTCCTGCAACGTTGGAGGCCTCACGGCTATTGCTCCTCTCTGCGGCGCTGGCGGCACGCGGGTATCGGACGGCTAACGGTCATCCCATCTGGTCTTCGGAGGAGAGGTGCTCAACGGTTTCGCCAGTGTCTGCGAACGTCCTGGTAACCCTCGCTGACGTGTACACCCAGAGGATTCGCAACGGGGTGTCACCGACGTTGCGGAACAAATGGGACTGCATGGGTCCGATGTAGGTGGTGTCGTATTGTTCAAGGCGCGTGGCCATGCCCTCGACCACGACTTCGGCGTCACCTTCGAGGATGGTTACCTGCTCGTCACAGTTGTGGGAGTGCATGGGCGCCCCGCCACCCACCGGGTAGGTGCTGATGCCGCTGGTGATGAGGTTCTCACCGCCGGCCGACTCTTTGGTGATGAGTGGCGTTGTGACCACCGATCCGCCCCGGTCGAGTTTGGCGACATTGCGCACTTTGACGATCACGGTCATGGCTGCTTCCCTTGTAGAACACCCTCAGGTCATGGTAAGGGGTGGGTACTTCGTTGGAGAGGCCGAGGAAGTGCATGGTTACCTTGCGCCGATGCGCAGGTGGGAGCAGCCACAATCGCCTCAAGCAGGCACCGGGCCGGTGGTAGCGTCGTGCCGAGTCCATGCAGGCCTGAATGCGCATGCCTGCCGAAGGGGGTCCTTTGAACCGACTGCTTGTGATGCGCAGTTTCGTGACAGTCGCGGATCTGGGCAGCTTCAGCGCGGCGGCGAAGGCTCTGTACACGTCGGGCTCACAGATTTCCCGACACGTCGCGGATTTGGAGCGTCAGTTGGGTGTCCGCCTGGTGAACCGCACCGCTCGATCGGTGAGCCTGACCGAACTCGGCGTGCACTACAGCGAGTTTGCCCGGCGGATTCTCGATGAGATCGACGCCGAGGACAAGGCCATCCGGCACGCCCGCGACCGGCCCGAGGGCAGGTTGTCGATCATCTCCCCCAAGTGGATCGGCCTGCTCGACCTCGGAGACGCGGTGTCGGCCTTTGCTGTCGCTCATCCCAAGATCACGGTTCGGCTCGAACTTGGTGGTATGTCGGACCGCACCTACGACTTTCTGGACCGGGGATTCGATGTGGCGTTCCACACACGGGATCTCCAGGATTCCGGTGTGCGCCTCAAGCAGATCGCAGATCTGCACTTCGTGCTGTGCGCGGCCGAGAGCTATCTGGACAAGCGGGGCTTCCCGACGAGCCCCGACGATCTCTCCGATCACGACTTCCTTGTGCACGCCAATGATTCGACGTGGCAGATCGGGCAGGTGCGATACAACGTGCTTCGTGGTGTCCACCCCGTCGCCTTCCTTGCGAACTCCTACCTGGCTCTGCTGAAAGCAGCTGTCCACGGGCGAGGAATCGCGTTGCTTCCCCGACGGTCGGTGGCCGACTACCTGGCCGACGGGACTCTTTGCGCCGTGCTGCCCGATGTTCCGGTGCCGGTTCGGCCGCTGTTCGCCATCTACAGTCCGGGTCGCCAGACCCCAAAGAAGGTCAAGGTATTTCTCGACTTCGTCATCGAGTGGTTCGCCCGGGTTCCAACACCTTCGTAGGCCTGATTTGCGCCGGCACGGGCGTGTGTGATCTGCAATCTAGGTGTGGGAGATCCCTTGACTCGTGGGATTGAAGGTGGAAGTTGGGCTTCTTACGCTGATGGCGGGCCGCGACCCTTCCCGAGGACCTTGAAGGAGGACCGCCTTGGGCATTCAGTGCATCGAATCGGTGACCTACAGTGTCGATGATCTCGCCACGTGCGTGCGTTTCTTCACCGACTTCGGGCTGACGTTGTCACACGCGGATGACAGCACTGCAGCATTCACCACCCTGGCAGGCCAGACCCTCCGATTGCATGCCAAAGCTGACAGGTTGACGCATCCTGCTGTTGAAGCGGGTCCGACCGTGCGTGAGGTTGTATGGGGAGTGGACAACAAGACCGAACTCGAGCGCCTCGCGGATGCGGTGGCCTCGGACCGCGACCTCGAACTGGGAGACGACGGCGTGCTTCGCAGCGTTGATCAAACGGGGTTCGGGCTGGGTCTCACTGTGACCTGCACGGTGGAGCCGGAAGTCAGGGAGGTCAAGCCGGGGAACCGTTGGGATTCAGTGGGCCGCCTCAACGATTCGGTTGGGTCTGTCTTGCCTGTGAGGCCCATCCGGATGTGCCACGTCGCGTTGAACATCCCCAAGGCGGGCGCAGACGAGGCGGTGGCGTTCTATGTGGACCGGCTGGGATTTGTCCCGACCGACATCGTCAAGCCCATGGGCACGTTCATGCGCTGCGAGGGTGATGCCGACCAGCACAACCTGCTGCTTTCTCACCGCCCCGACAGAGCGGGCATCAACCACGTGTCCTACGAGGTGGCCTCGTTGGACGACGTGGTCGAAGGTGGCAACCACATGGTGGATCGGGGATGGACCGAGTCCCGCAGGCTCGGCCGTCACGTGGTCGGTTCGAACATCTTCCGGTTCTTTCAAGCCCCCTGCGGTGGACGGGTGGAACTGGCCGCCGACATGGACCGGGTCGACGAGAGCTACGGCGTGCGGGTTCACGAAACCTCACCAGGCCACCACATCTGGACGCTGCGCTCCAACCGCGACGCGGCCGCATCGGAGACCCGGCCATGAGGACACCGAAGCAATCCGGAATTTCCTGCGCTGCCGGCGGATATCCCCACGTGCAGATGCACATCGGCGGCAAGTGGACCTCTGGAACCTCGGGTCGGAGCTGGCCGATCGTTAATCCGGCCACCGAAGGGAATCTGGGCGAAGTGCCGTTGGCTTCGCCTGCCGATCTCGACGAAGCGGTCGAAGCGGCAGTGCGTGGTTTCGGGGTGTGGAGGGGGATTCCCGTGGTTGAGCGCACCCGGATTCTCTATCGGGCATCGGATCTGCTCATTGAGCGCAGCGCCCACATCGGACGTGTTATGACTCTCGAGGAGGGAAAGCCTTTGGGCGAAGCCCGTGGTGAGGTGACCCGAGTGGCCGGCTCTCTGCGGTGGCACGCCGACGACGCCCGTCGCGCCTACGGCCGCATCATCCCCAGCGCAGCCGACCGCGTCGTAACGGTGAGGCTTGAGCCAATCGGACCGGTGGCTGCCTTCACGCCATGGAATTTCCCCGCGCCGGGGGGCCGATGCGCAAGATCTCCGCAGCGCTGTCCGCTGGATGCTCGATTGTCATCAAGGCATCCGAGGAGACGCCGGGCACGGCTTGCGAGATCGTCCGGTGCTTCCAGGACGCGGGGCTTCCCTCCGATGTGCTCAACCTCGTCTTCGGTGATCCGCCGGAGGTGTCCTCGCATCTGATTCCTGCACCGGCGATCCGAATGGTGGCCTTCACCGGCTCGGTTCCGGTGGGCAAACTCCTCGCGGCCGCGGCGGGCGCCGAGATGAAGCCGGCTCTCATGGAACTGGGCGGCCACGCGCCGGTCATCGTCTGCGCAGATACCGACCCTCGCGGCGCTGCACGACTGGCCGCAGCGGCCAAGTACGTCAACGCAGGCCAGGTGTGCACATCCCCCAGTCGCTTCTTCGTTCACGAAAGCCTGCATGACGCCTTCGTTCACGAGTTGGTCGAAGCATCCGAGGCAGTGCCCGTGGGAGACGGCCTCCTCGATGGCATCAGGATGGGCCCGCTGGCCAATTCCCGACGCCTGGCAGCCATGGAGCGCCTTGTGGCCGACGCAGTCAATCGGGGCGCCACCGTCCAATGCG
Organism: Candidatus Aldehydirespiratoraceae bacterium; assembly: GCA_965221635.1. Lineage (GTDB taxonomy): Bacteria > Actinomycetota > Acidimicrobiia > Acidimicrobiales > Aldehydirespiratoraceae > JAAXHB01. The sequence continues at coordinate 3,295,879 of OZ244902.1, read as the reverse complement.
GTGGTCGCCGCCGGGCCGGTCCCGGCTACTTCTTTGAACCGACCGTGCTAACCGGGGTGCCATTGGATTGCGAAATGATGACCACCGAGCCGTTCGGCCCGGTGGCGCCGGTGGTGCCCTTCGCAGACATCGACGACGCAATCGCCATGGCCAACTCCCTGCCCTACGGGCTGGCCGCCTATGGCTTCACCAGATCTTCGAGCACCGCGGAGCGTCTGATTCAGGGCTTCGAGGCCGGAATCCTGTCAATAAATCATTGTGGCGGATCAATCCACGAGGCCCCTTCGGGTGGAGTCAAAGACAGCGGGTACGGTCGGGAGGGCGGGCCGGAGGGGCTCGACGCCTACATGGTCACCAAGCGTGTCGTCCATCTACTGAGCGAATGACGGCCATGCGCTACGGAAGGGTGTCCATCGATGGCGAGTCACGCTGGGCACGCATGGACGATGAAGCTGTTCATCTGTTGACCGGGTCGCCCTTGGAGGGCGATCCCGACGTTGACTCTTCGGTGCCCATCGCGGAGGCCGTGTTCCTGCCGCCTGTTGTGCCGTTCGTGTTCTACGCGGTCGGCCTGAACTACCAAGGCCACATAGAACACGCCCGGGCCACTGGTCGCGACGTTGTTGTCCCCGAACGTCCCGAGGTGGGTTACCGGGCGAACAATGCGCTGATCGGCCATCGTCAGCCCATACGGGTGCCGCCGGATGTGACCGGTCGATTCGAGGCCGAAGGTGAGGTCGTGGCCGTGATGGGGCGACACGTGCGCAACGCGTCGCGAGCCGAGGCTCAGGAGTCGGTGTTCGGCTGGACCATCGGCAACGACGTGAGTGCCAGGCAGTGGCAGCACAGCGACCGCACCTTCTGGCGCAGCAAGAACAGCGACACGTTCAAACCGATGGGCCCCTGGATCACCACCGACGTCGACCCCATGGCCCAGACGACCATCGTCCGAATCAACGGCGAGGTAGAGGCCAAGTTCGCTACCGGAGACATGGTGTTCGACCCCTGGGATTTCATCGTAGAGGCATCCCGTTACATCACATTCTTTCCCGGAGATGTGCTGTGGATGGGGGCCGATTCCAACTGTCAGATCGCGCCGGGCGACACAGTCGATATCGAGGTCACCGGTATCGGAGTTCTCTCCAACCCGGTGCGTCTCGACACCCACGAACCCGAAAGGAGCCACATATGAGCAAAGAGCCGCTTTACATCCACCACGTGAACTTCCCCAGCACCGACCTGGACCGCACCCGTGACTGGTACGAGAGGGTGTTCGGAATGAGGTCGATCACACCCAAGAGCAACACCAGGGTGCTGCTCATGACCCGCGGCAATTTCGACCTCCACTTCACCCCGGTGGAGGAGATGCGACGCATGGCGCCCATGCACTTCGCCATGGAGGTTGACGACTGGGACGACTTCATGACCCACCTCGACGAACTCGGCATCCGCCACACCCGCACCCGGGAACGGCCCGAGAACCAGTCGAAGTTCTGTTACATCCACGATCCCGACAACACCATGATCGAGATCGTCTACCACGGCCTGCGACCGGAGTGAATTCGGTCCACCACGAGGCCTGACACTGCGGGGGTAAGACATGCCATTCACATCTTCTGGCGGTGTCGACGTGTACTACGAGGTTCACGGATCGGGCCCGGCCATCATGTTCGTGCACGGCGCCGGCGGCAACCACGCGATCTGGTGGCAGCAGGTGGCAGCGCTTCAGGACGCATACACCGTCGTGACCCTCGACCTGCGAGGGTTCGGCAAGTCCGAATCCTCGATGGCCGAATTCGATTCCAGGGATTTTCCCGATGACCTGGTGGGGGTGCTTGACGACAGCGGCCTCACCAACGTGTTGGTCGTGGGGCAGTCGATCGGCGCAGCGGCAGCCCTCAAGGCCGGGATCCGGCGGCCCGACCGGATCGGAGGCGTGGTCCTTGCCCATTCGTTGGGTGGCCTTGACCACCCCGAGTTGAGCGAACTCGTGGCTGCCGATAGGGCCGAGGCCGTGAAGTTGCCGGTGATCGATCGCCTCATGAGCTCCCGGTTTCAGCAGCAACACCCGGACCGGGTGTTCCTTTTTCGTCAGATCGGCACTTTCAATGCAGCCACGATGGCCGACCTCAGGAACCTGTCCGGAGGTGGACCAACCATTGAGGAGATCGAGGCCTCCTCGTTGTTCGTGGCGTTCCTCGCGGCCGAGCACGACGTTGTGCTCGGCGTCGACACCGTGCGGCGGGCTCACAAGCTGCTACGAGGCTCGACGCTGGAGGTCATCAAGGACGCGCCCCACTCGATGTACTGGGAGATGCCCTCGGCATTCAATGCAGCCGTGGCTCGGCTTCGGGACGCATTGACCGACAAGGAGACAGCATCATGATCACACTCACCATGGCCGAGGCCGAGCAGATCGCAGCGGCCGCGTTCGAAAAGGCCTCCGAGCTTGGCAAGGCGTTCAGCGTCGCCATCGTGGATCCCGGAGGCTTCATGCTGCTCGTGAAGCGATCCGACGGAGCTCGGCCCCTTACTCCCAGTATCGCTGTCGCCAAGGCCCACACCGCTGCGGTCATGCAGCGACCCTCGAAGATGCTCAAGCAGTGGGCCGAGAGCAACCCGACGTTCTTTTCGCAGTTGTCCAGCCTGTCCACCTATCCGATTGTGGCCACCGAGGGTGGAATGACCATCAAGCGCGATGGTGTGATTCTGGGCGGATTGGGCATCTCCGGAGGAACCGGACCCGAGGACCAGCAGGTCTGTGACGATGTGCTCGCTGCGCTGGGATACGACCTCGACTTCCCGGCCTGGGGAAAACCATCCACCCGATGAGCACGCGATCCAAACCAAGCGAGGAGGCCCGCCGTGGCTGATGCATTCAAGTACCGAATCGACCACCACGGAAGCCTCGCGCGACCGGCCGAACTCCTGGAGTCGAGAGCCCGGCACGGCTCGGGTGAGATCTCCGATCAAGAGTTGCGTGAACTCGAGGACGGCTGCATCTCCGAGGTGGCCCGGCGCCAGCGCAACCTGAATCTGTCGGTGGTAACCGACGGGCACTTCCGGCGTGGCGATCCCTTCAGCGCCGCGGTCAACGCCCTTCACGGGCTCGAGTTGCGGGAAACCCAGCGCGGGCCGCGCTGGGTCGCCACCACCGGAGCACTCGGTGCTGTTCACGGCCTGGCCGCCGATGACGTGGAGTGCCTCACGGCAGTCACCCGAACACCGGTGAAGGTGAACCTTCCGGCGCCCTCGGCGATGGCCGGCCACCTTTGGGATGACGATGCGTCGAGTGCCAGATGGGGAACCGCCTTCGCTTTGGGCGAGGCACTCGCCGAGATAATGCACCAGGAGCTGAAGCAGCTACTGGCCGGTGGCGTTCGTCTCATCCAGCTCGACAATCACCGGCTCGCCGGCTGGCTGTCACCGGGTGCGTCACGTCCACCTCGATTGACCCTTGAGGAGGCGATCGCCGTGGACACCGCCGCGGTCTCCGGGCACGACAAGCCGCAAGGAGCGGCGATAGGAATGTGCCCGGCCACAGAATTGGGTGCCGAAATCGACAACCGCGCGGCCGAAATGCTGTTCGGTTCGGTGCCGGTGGACCGCTGGGTGATTCCCTACCACACGGGGTCCTCGGCAGAGCTTGACCTGTTGCGGGCCGTCCCAGCCGAACGCGATGCCTGCCTCGGGGTGCTCGACGCCTCCGCCGTGGCCTTGGAGGCAATAGACACCGTCCTTGCCAGGATTGACGCGGCCGCGGCCTTGCGCAATGAGGACGACATGGCGCTCAGCCCCAACCGTGGCTTCGCCGATGCTGCTACCCGTCCCTTGGTCGCAGCTGCGGATCAGTGGCGCAAGCTGGTACATGTGGAAACCCTGGCGCGCATGTTCTGGGGAAACGAACTGTGACGCTCGAGGCCGCCGACGCGCTGTCGAAGGGCATTCCCAGAGAGTGAGTTCCCTGCCGGTTGGCGTGGTCGGCGGTGGCATCGTCGGGTTGGCGGTGGCACGCGAATTGCTTCAGCGCCGTCCGGGTCTCAAGGTGGTGTTGTTCGAGAAGGAACCAGTTCTCGGCGCGCACCAGACCGGTCACAATTCCGGTGTCGTTCATGCGGGGATCTACTACAAGCCTGGCAGTCTGAAGGCTCGACTCTGCACTCGTGGCCGAGCGCTGCTGCGGGAGTTCTGCACAGAGCGCGGCATCCCTTACATCGAGTGTGGCAAGCTGGTGGTGGCGATTCACCAAGGCGAACTTGCAAGGTTGGACGCCCTGGAGAAGAATGCGATCGCCAACCGCGTTCCGGGTTTGCGTCGTGTGGACGGCGGCGAGATCGCCTCGATCGAACCCCACGCGGTGGGCCACTCGGCGTTGCACTCTCCGGCCACCGCCATTACCGATTTCTCCGCTGTCGCCGACATGATGGCAGCGGACATCACAGCTGCCGGTGGCTCCGTGCAGGTGTCGACGGCCGTGACCAAGATTCGGCACAGCGGGGCTGCCATCGAAGTGCGAGCCGGTGACAGTACACGGCTGCTGAGCGGTCTGATCCTGTGTGCCGGGCTGAACGCCGACCGCGTGGCCCACATGGCAGACGGCAAGGACGAGCCGAGGATTGTGCCGTTCCGGGGCGAATACATGAACGTGGTCAACTCCAAACAGGACCTGGTGCGCGGATTGATCTACCCGGTGCCGGACCCGCGATATCCCTTTCTCGGTGTCCATTTCACCCGGAGAGTCTCAGGTGGTCTTGAAGTAGGCCCCAATGCTGTTTTGGCGTTGAAGCGGGAGGGATATCGGCGCCGCGACGTCAACCTGGAGGATGCGTGGAGTACTCTCACCTGGCCCGGATTCTGGCGCATGGCTCGTACCCATTGGCGCACTGGCGTGCGCGAGATGCGTGGCTCACTGTCGGTGCGGGCGTACATGCGAGCAGCCCGCCGTTACGTTCCCGAGATCAGCGCCTCTGACGTCGTGCGATGCGGTGCCGGTGTGCGGGCGCAGGCGGTTGGTCGGGACGGATCCTTGATCGACGACTTCCTGATCTCACGGTCGGGCGGCATCGTCAGCGTCCGGAATGCCCCTTCGCCGGCCGCCACTTCAAGCCTGGCGATCGCCGAGCATGTCGTGGACACGGTGCTTGCGGCCTCGTGAAACGCTCGATGGTAGGTGCGTTCTGTGCAACCTGTGCTTTCGTTCATGGGGGTACTAGGCCCAGCGCATGCCTCCTAGGGTTTAGGCCAACAAGGGACGCCCAATGATTCATAGGACTGCGCATGTTCATAGTTGACTCTCAGGTTCACATCTGGCTGGAGGAGTCTCCCGATCGGCCTTGGGTGCCAGGCGCCCGCGAGCGCATCCGCCTCAATGGCCACCGTGAGGAGGCCTTCTCGTACCAGGAATGTCTGAAGTTGATGGACGAAGCCGGAGTGGACCGAGTACTCCTGGTGCCTCCCAGTTGGGAGGGCAACCGCATCGACTACTCAATTGAAGCCTGCGAGGCCCATCCCGAACGCTTCGGAATCATGGCCCGCGTGCCCCAGGACGACGAGGCTGCGGGAACCAAGCTGATGGAAGAGTTTGTGGAGAATACCTACGTAAAGGGAACTCGGCTGACGTTCCACCGGCCCCAGGACCGCAATTGGATGATCGACGGGACAAACGACTGGTACTGGCCAGTGGCCGAGGACCTCAACCTTCCCACGATGGTGCATGCCCCGATCTGGAAGGCTGAGTTGGGTGCGATAGCAGACGCGCATCCGGGCCTGAAGATCATCATCGATCACATGGGCATCTTGGCCCGCTCAGTCGATGACGCCATCGGCTACTGGGTGAAGGAAACGGCCGATCTTTGCGAGCGGCCCAACATCTATGTCAAGGTCTCGGCACTGCCGGGTTACTCGACCCATCCCTTCCCCAACCTCAACATCGAGCAATACGTGCGTGAGATGGTCGACAGGATGGGTCCCGAACGATGCTTCTGGGGCACTGACATCACCCGGCTCATGGGTCACGGCCTCACCTACACCGACACCATCGAGCAGTTCACCAAACACTTCGATTTCACCCCTACCGAACTCGAGTGGATCATGGGCCGCGGCATCAGCGAGTGCCTTGGCTGGCCCGTCCCCATCTAGCACGTCTCCACCCAACAATGTCATGACCGCGGCGTTTGACGGCGGCGAAGCAGTTGTCGCCGCACTTCAAGCTTGCGGCGCCGACTACATCTTCTCGTCTCCGGGATCCGAGTGGGCCCCGGTTTGGGAGGCGCTGGCCCGAAGACGCCGAGACGGAATGCCCAGCCCGGAGTATCTCGATCTGACCCACGAGACGGTGGCGGTCGGAATGGCAACCGGCTACGGCCTGGTGACGCGGCGGGCACAGGGGGTGCTGTTGCACGCGGGTGCGGGCCTGCTGCAGGGCGCGTGCGCCATCCACGGAGCGCTGCTCGCCGCGGTCCCCATGGTGGTCGCCTCGTCCGAGTCACTCACCTACGGCGACGGGCCGGGCCCCGATCCCGGCGGCCAGTGGTACCGCAACCTGTCGGTGGTGGGCGGGCCTCACAGTCTCGCCGCGCCTTGGGTCAAATGGGCCAACCAGGCAGCCAGCCCCTCAACCTTGTATCAGATGATCCTCCGGGCGGCTGAAATGGCGTCGCGGTCACCGGCCGGACCGGTCTACCTGAACGTTCCCATTGAGGTAATGCTCTCGCCCTGGGAGCACCCGGAGTTGCCCGCTCCTGTTCCGGCCGGCGAAACGGTCAGCACCCCTGCCGGCATTGAACGGGTGCTCGAGATGATCACCACGGCCGAAAGGCCGGTGATCATCACCGAGACCACAGGTCGAAGCCGGGGCGGCGTTGCTGCCCTGGTGGGGTTCGCCGAGGCGTTCGACATTCCCGTGATCGAACCCGCCGCCGCGGTGTGTGCCAATTTTCCTCGCACCCATCGTCTGCATGTGGGAGACAATGTCGGTCCGCTGATGGACATCGCGGATCTGTTCATCTTGGTGAACTGTCGGGCACCGTTCTACCCACCGAGCCGGCGTCCGGCTTCCGCCCAGGTGGTGGTGCTGGACGAGGCGCCGCAAAGACCCCACATGGTGTACCAGGTGCTGCAAGCCACCGAATACCTGGAGGGCGACGTGGTGCCCACGCTGCGGGCATTGGCGGACCGTGGTGGTGAGGCGTGCCACCCAGAGGAAGCATCGGCCCGGCGACGGTGGGCCGAATCGCTCAGGTCGGCCGAGGTGGAGGCCGCCTTGCAGGCCGAGAGCAAAGCTGCGCAGGCCGAGGACCTTGATCCCGTGCGCCTTGCGTGCGCCTTGCGTGAACTTTTCGCGGATGACGATCCGATCGTGGTGGACGAGACCATCACCCACAGCCGGGTCGTGAAGCGCCACCTCGCTCGTGAAACCCCCGACTCGTACTTTTACGTCCAGGGAGGGCTCGGTCAGGGACTTGCGGTGGCGCTTGGGGTCAAACTGGCCGAAACGGACCGACCTGTCGTGGTAACAATCGGCGACGGCGCCTTTCTGTACAACCCGATCGTGGCTTCGCTGAACGCCTCGCGAGCCCAGGGCCTCCCGCTTCTGATCGTTGTGTTCAACAACCGGGAGTACCGGTCGATGAAACTGAACCACCTGCGCTTCTATCCCGAAGGCGCTGCCGTGGAGACCGGTGACCATCTCGGCGTCGACCTGTCCAGTCAGCCGGAGTTGTCCGCCCTGGGTTTGCCGTTCGACATGCACGGCGAGTCAGTCCAGTCAGCTGACCAACTCGACGGCGCCTTGAAGCGGGCTGTCAAGGCGGTTCGCAATGGCACCACTGCCATCGTCAACGTTTCGGTAGCCCGCTGAGCCCCAAGGAGAAGTCAACTAATGCCCCAGCGTGTGTCATCCGATGATCTGGCCGCCTTCGCGGCCGCGGTGTTCGAGTCCGCCGGAGTTTCGGCGGAGCACGCGGCCGCCATGTCTGAGGTGCTGGTCTGGGCCAGTGTGCGGGGTGTGGACTCCCATGGCGCCACTCGCATCGCGCCCTATGTCGGGCTGTTGCGTTCCGGCATCGCCAACCCACAACCCCACATCGAGGTGCGCACCTCCTTACCTGGTGTGGCGGTGCTGGAAGCCGATAGGGCTCCGGGCCCGGTAGCGCTGACCAAAGCAGCCGACCTGGCTGTCACCATGAGTGAGTCCGCCGGGGTTGCCTCGGTGGGGGTCCGCCGAACCGTTCACACCGGCGCCATTGGCTACTACACCAACCGGATTGCCCAGGCCGGTTTGGTGGGTATCGCTTTTGTGGCCGGGATGCCCAACATGGCCTACACCGGTGCCAAGGGCAAGGCAGTCGCCACCAGCCCGTTGTCCATCGCAGTGCCGAGTGAGCGACGCTCCGCCGTTCTCCTGGACATGGCCACGGCCACGATGGCTCTTGGCAAGATCCGCGGGCACAAGGCGAGTGGCACGCCGCTACCCGAGGGAGCAGCCGCAACCGCCGACGGGACACCCACAACCGATCCCGACCTGGCCACGATGCCACTGCCGCTCGGTGGAGCCAAGGGATCGGGCATGTCTCTGGCTTTCGAGTTGATCACCAGCGTCCTGGTGGGGGAGCCGATCGTGGAGGCGTTTCACACCGATCCCCAAGCAGGCCGCAAACACCGTCAGAACGCCCTGATAATCGCGCTCTCCCCGGCAGCGTTCGGCGATTCCCAGGACTTCATGGCGCATGTGGACGCCACCGTGGACGCGTTGAAGACGCTTCCGAACGCGGACGGCGCGGAAGGCATCTTTGTGCCCGGTGAGCGAAGTTCTGCCATAGCAGCGGACCGGGCCATCTCAGGAGTGCCGGTGTCACCCAAGCTGTGGGACACCCTCAGCGAGGTGGCTTCTGAACTAGGCGTTCCCCTTCCGCCGATCAGGAGCAACGGCGCATGACCACCCGTGTGACAGTCACAGGCACAGGCATACCGCGTCCAGCGCCGAATCGGGCAGGCGCCGGCGTGCTGGTGCAGGCCGACGGCCTTCACCTGCAGTTCGATGCAGGGCGCAACACCGTGGCCAGACTTGTCGGTGCCGGAACGTCCGTGGAGCAGCTCAGCGCGGTGTTTCTCACGCACTACCACTCCGACCATCTCCTGGGGCTCCAGGATGTCGTACACACCCGCTGGCTTCTGGATCACCACGACGCGCTGCCTGCGTTACCAATCGTGGCACCCGCCGGGGCCACCGCTCGCTTCTGCGAGCGCATGCTCGACGTGTGGGTCGACGATCTGGAACTCCGAGCGCACCACGCGGGCCGGAACCCACGTCCCGGCATCGAGGTCGTGGCGTTCGAGACACCTACGGAACCGACGGAGGTGTGGTACAGCGGTGATGTGAGAGTGCTGGCCGGGCCGGTGCGTCACGAACCTGTGCAGGGAGCCGTCGGCTATCGCGTGGAGACCCGAGACGGCAGCGTTGCGATCTCGGGAGACACCCGGGTGTGCGATGAGGTCGCGGCGCTGGCTTCCGGTGCCGACATAGTGGTGCACGAAGCGATGCGCATGGGGAAGATCCTGGAGTTGGCTCCACATCTGCACTTCTTCATGCACTATCACTCCGACACACGGCTACTGGGCAGGCAGGCCGCCGAGTTGGACATTCCGGTGCTGATGCTGACCCACCTGAGCCCCCCACCGTTCACCGAGGCGGACAAGCAGGGTTACGTTGATGAGATTCGCGAGGCTGGCTTCCGGGGCGAGATAGTGGTCTGCGACGACCTTGACTGGCGCGAGATCGGCTAATCCGACACAACTCCATGGCACCAGGCCTTCTTGGTGCTTCGTTCCAAGTCCGGCCGGGTTCCGGTAGCGGGTCAACGCCTTGCCGCCCGCCCAGCATCGGTCCTGGTGATGAGGGCACCTGCAGGGAAACGATCACGGCCTTGGCCGAATCCTTCGTGACAGGTAGTTGCTTGTGGACAGCCCGCACATCGCAGGCCTACCCGCGGGACGAAGTTGACAGGAATGCTCGGACGACGGGTTGTTGTGGGAATGGGAGTGGTCTCGGTGCCTGGAGTACTGTTGGGCCGTGGTGGCGGAGTCGTTGGTGGCGAAGGTGCTTACTGTGTCCGACGGGGTGGTGGCGGGCACTCGTGAGGATCGCAGCGGCGCCGCTCTTGAGGAGTACCTCACATCGCGGGGTTGGGTGGTGTGCGAGCGTGCTGTGGTGGCTGACGGCACCGAATCGGTGGCCGGCGCGCTCACACGGCTCGCCGAGGGCTTCCATGGGCTGATCGTGACCACTGGCGGCACGGGTTTCGGCCCACGCGACGCAACCCCGGAAGGCACGAGAGCGGTGATCGAACGTGAAGCGCCGGGACTGGCCGAGGCGATGCGCCTGGTGAATCCCCTTGGGCGATTGTCGCGTGGCGTGGCCGGAACCTTGGGAACGGCGTTGATCCTCAACACGCCAGGGTCGTCCAAGGGTTGCGTTGAGACGGTGGACGCAGTCGCTGATGTGATCGACCACGCCGTTCGTCTGCTTGTGGACAACTACGACCCCCACCCGCACGGCGATCAGTCGCACAGTCATCAGCACCACAGTCATCAGCCGCACAGTCATCACCATCACGGCTAACCGGCACCACCAGCCAGGCCCGCCCCGTGAGTGGTCCTGTCGGGTTGGCGTTGGAGACGCGAGAACTCTCCGGAAGGGTCGTTTCGGGAAGAGTGTTCGATGAGTGATCCCATGGAGGTGGCTTTGGACATGGGACAGTTCTTCGGTCGGCTCGTTGTTGGGAGTGGTGCTTGGTGAGTGATCCCTTGGAGGCGGCGATGGAGCTGGCTGTTCGGGGCGCGGCGGCGGTGCGTCACTTGACGCGGCCCAATCCTTGGGTTGGTTGCGTGGTGCTTCCCGAAGGCGGCGGCGCCTACCTTGGGGCCACAAGCCCAGCGGGAGGCCCGCACGCCGAACGTCACTCCCTTGCGGCTGCGGGCCCGGCGGCTGCAGGCGCCACCTTGGTGACCACCCTGGAGCCTTGCGGTCACCATGGGCGCACCGGCCCGTGTACCGAGGCGATCATCGCGGCTGGGGTTCGTCGGGTGGTGATCGGCGTGCTCGACCCTGATCCGTTGGTGGCGGGCCGAGGAGCCCACCGGTTGCGTGAAGCGGGAATCGAAGTGGACGTCGGGGTGAAGGCCGACCTGGTGGAACAGCAGCTTCGGCCCTACCTGCACCAGCGCCGCACCGGGCGGCCCTATGTGGTGGCGAAGCTCGCGGGCAGCCTCGACGGGCGCACCGCCGCGCCCGACGGCACCTCACAGTGGATCACCTCCCGTCCGGCGCGCACAGACGCCCACCGCCTGCGAGCCGAGTCCGACGTGATCATCGTGGGATCAGGCACCGTGCGCGCCGACGACCCCTCGCTCACGGTGCGCCACTGGCAGCCGCCTGGCAGCCCCGAAGGTCACAGGGTTTGGAGCGACGGCACCGAACCAACAGAGGTGATCCAACCCCGGCGCCTGGTTCTGGGACAACCCCCGCCGCCACAAGCCCGCATCCAGCCGTGCGAGAACTGGTCGGATTCGGCGGGCCCGTCGCGTTCCACAGGCTCGTCGCGTTCCACGGGCTCGGCGGGTTCGACGGGTTCGGCGGGTTCGCTGCACGACTTGATCGCACATCTCGGTGACCAGTCGGCGATTCAGGTGATGGTGGAAGGTGGGGCCTCCACCGTGGCCGGCTTTCACCGGGCCGGTCTAATCGACCGCTACGTGCTGTACCTGGCGCCGGTCGTGTTCGGCGGTGACGACGGCAAACCGCTCATCTCCGGCCAGGGCGCCCCAAGCATCGAAGCGGTCACAAGGGGCCGAATCGTCGGCGTGGAACGCTTCGACCCCGACCTTCGAATAGACGTGGAAATGCCCACCGCCGGCGTGCCCGAGCACACCCAGACGTCGTCTAACCAGGAGTGAGCGACTCGATCTTGTGGGCCTCCCACTGGCCGGATCGGCCTGGATGAAGCTCGAAACTCACCGCCGTTCCGGGTTCGATCTCGCGGGTGCCGTCGGCTATTGCCGTGCAGTGGAACCACCACCGGTGCTCTCCGTCGTCAAGCGTGCCGTAACCGGCAGCCGAGTCGTAGTCGTGGACGCACCCTCGCCGACGACCGGCGCCGTCCAGGGTCACGGGACGATCTTTGATATGGGCATCTCCACTATGTCGGTGGCGCCCAGGTCACGCAGCGCCGGGATCAGCACGTTGATCTCACGGCGGGGCACAACGGTTTCCACGGCGTAACCGGCGCCCCGGAACAGTTCGTTCACCGTGGGCGACTTCATCGCGGGCAGCACGTCGATCACCGCGTCGAGCGCCGCCGCGGGCACGTTCACCTTCACCAACACCTTGCCCCGGGCCTCCAGCACACCGGTGAGCAAGGTCATGATCTGCGCCATCGCGTGACGCTTGTCGGGATCGGCAGCAGACGCAGGGTTGGCCACCAGTTCGGTGTAGGACACCAGCAGCGTGTCGATGATCCGAAGCCCTGCCGACCGCAACGCACGGCCCGTTTCGGTGATGTCCACCACTGCGTCCACGATGTCCGGCACCTTGGCCTCGGTCGCCCCGTAGCTCAACACGATGCGCGCATCCACCCCCAACCCCTCGAAATAGCGGCGGGTGAGTTCGGGGTACTCGGTGGAAATGCGCACCCCGTCGGGCAGCTCCGATGCGTTCTGGTAGGGCGAGTCGCCGCCAACCGCGAGCACCACCTTGATAGGCAGGTCGGTTGCTTTCGAGTAGCGCAACTCGCCAAGCGACACCACGTCGCTGCCGGTTTCGGCAACCCAGTCCCGCCCGGTGATGCCCATGTCGAACAGACCGTCGGCCACGTAGTTCGGGATCTCCTGGGGGCGCAGGATACGAGCCTCGCTGATGCGAGGATCATCGATCGTGGCCCGGTAGGCAACATCCGAGGAGCGGCTCACCGGCAGATCGGCCGCGGCGAACAGTTCGAGGGTGGCCTTCTCCAGCGATCCCTTGGGCAGCACCAGCTTCAACATGAAATCGTTCCTAGTTTCCTGAGGGCGGTTTGGTCTTTTCCAGGGGGCGGGTTGGTCAGTCGGAGTCGCCGTCGGACGTGCCGGCGGCGTCCCCGTCACCGGCCTTGTTCGCAGCGGACTGCTTGAGGGTCACGTAAGCCATGCGGATCTGGTCGAGTCCTTCGCGCAAGGTGGGTTCGGGGTCACCGAGACGACCGGCCATCCCGTCCAACAAGGCGCCCAGAGCGTCGATCGCCACTGTTGCCTGGGAGAAGTTGGGTTCCTTTTGGGACAGGTGCAGCGCGGCCAGTTCGTAGAGTCCCATTGCGTGGTTGGCCACCACCACCGCAGCGGGCGCCGCGAGCAGAGCCTCCCGTGCCTCGGCCATTTCGCGGATGGCCTGCTCGGCTCGTTCGCGTTCTTCGGGGGTGAGGTCTTCGAGGTTGATCGCCTGGGCCTCGTCGAGGGGATCCGCCGGAGCGCCAACCTGCGGATCACCGTCGGACGCCCCGCCGGCACGCTGCGACGGCGGATCACGATCCACTGGCACTTCGCCACGCGGTGTCCACAGGGTGCTCATCACAACGCCTCCGGTTCTGTTGCGAACCGCCGCGGTCAGCGGCACACCAGCCGGCCCCCGGGCGAGGCCACAAGGTGTGACCGGCCTGGTACTCTACCGGCGTTCAAGCCGGCGGGGGAGAAGGCTCCGCTGCCGGGTCGATTCCCGAGCGCGGAGGTTGCGTGATCACCAGGAGAGTGCGGACATAGCACCGCCAAGCGAAGAGCCTCGCACCAATGATCAGATCATCGCTCCAGTTGTGCGTCTGGTGGCCGCCGACGGGCAGCAGATCGGCATTACCTCACTAGCGGAGGCGTTGAGCTTCGCCCAGTCCCAGGGCCTGGATCTCGTGGAGGTGGCGGATCGGGCCGATCCTCCCGTGTGCCGGGTGATGGACTACGGCAAGTTCAAGTACGAAGCAGCCCAGCGGGCCAAGGAGTCCCGCAAGAAGTCCACCAACGTGTCGGTGAAGGAGATGAAGTACCGGCCCAAGATCGGGCGTGGCGATTTCAACACCAAAACCCGTCAGGTGGAACGGTTCCTGGAGGAGGGCAACAAGGTTCGGGTCACTGTGATGTTCCGGGGCCGCGAGGCGCACTACCCCGAGTTGGGCGAGAAGATCCTGCGACGGGTGGCCGAAGTGGTGGAGGACATCGCCAAGGTGGAGTTCCAGCCCCGCCACGACGGGCGCAACATGGTGATGGTGCTTGCCCCCGACAAGCAGGCCCAGGCCCGTGCGCGCAGGAAGCTCGAACCGCAAGCCGAGGCGGGGGCCCAGGCTGAGGCGGTGGCCGAGTCCGAGGCGCCCTCTGAGCCTGTTGATGCAAATTCGCCCTAGCCTGTAGCGCCGGCACAACACAGGTTCGCCACTGGCCGAGTCGTCGGCCCGGTGGCCGTAAGGGTCGGCACGGCGCCTGCCCGGCACGGCGCCTGCCCGGCACAGAGCACTCACCAAAGAGGGGTACACCATGCCCAAGATGAAGACCCACCGCGGCGCCGCCAAGCGCTTCCGTCGAACCGGCAGCGGCAAGCTGCGCCGTCGCCGGGCCAACAAGAATCACATTCTCGAAAAGAAGTCCCCCAAGCGCAAGCGCCAACTTCGACCCGACACAGATGTGCGCCCGTCGGACGTGAAGGTGCTGCGCAGACTGGGCGTCTAGCCGGGCCCTGCCTGCGGGTCGGTGGCTGCCGTCCCGCTGTATCCAACTCTGGTGACGTGAGCGCCGGCGTGCGCTCGGGCCGGCGCCTGAACAGCCGGCGTGAAGGTCGATTGAACAAGGAGATGATCCGATGGCAAGAGTGAAGCGATCGGTGCATGCCAAGAAGAGCCGTCGTGTGGTGCTCAAGCGCGCTCGTGGTTACTACGGGAACAAGTCGCGCTCGTGGCGGTCCGCCAACGAGCAGCTCATGCACTCGGGGAACTACGCGTTCCGCGACCGACGGGCCCGCAAGAACGACTTCCGCAGGCTGTGGATTCAGCGGATCAACGCGGCGTGTCGCCAGAACGGCACCACCTACAGCCGTTTCGTGGCAGGCCTCAAAGCCGCCGAGATCGAGGTGGATCGCAAGATGCTCGCCGACCTGGCAGTGAGCGACCCCGCGGCGTTCACCGCGCTGGTGCAGTCGGCCACAACAACCCCCGAACCCTCCAACTCCTGAGCGCCACACTCAACTCAACGCACCCCAACTCTTGAGCGAGACGCCCACGTCGAAGTCCCGCCCAATTTCCCAATCGGCGGCGTTGGGGGCGCGTAGTCGGCGGGTTACTCACCTTCGCAAGCAGATCCGTGGGCGGCGGGCCGGGGATCGGTTCGTTGTGCTTGAAGGGCCTCGGCTGATTTCCGAGGCGTTGGACGTTTCGCTTCGTCCTTCGGTGGTGGCCGTTGCCGAAGGTGGTCTAGATCTGCCCGCGGTGCGCGACGTGCTGGATCGCCTGGCAACGGATGATGAGCTGGCGGGCACAGAGGTCTTGGTGGTTGCCGACGCGGCCTTGGAGTCGTTGGCGTCTACCGCTACGCCTCAGCCGATGGTGGCGCTGGTGGACAGACCGGTCGTGTCGGTTCCGGCAACCCTCGGCCCTGACGATCTGGTGGTTGTGCTTGTGGGGGTGGCCGACCCCGGCAACGTGGGCACGATTGTCCGCTCGGCTGGCGCGGTTGGGGCTCGGGCTGTGGTGATGGCCGGTGGTGCAGATCCTTGGGGGCCCAAGGTGGTGAGGGCGTCCGCGGGCGCGGTGCTGAGGGTGCCGGTGTGCCGGGAGCGATGCGTGCGAGATGTGTTGCAACGGCTGCGCGACGCTGGCGCGACCGTGGTGGCATCCGACGCGAACGCCGACGAGCCCCACACATCCGGGGCGCTGAGTGACGGCCCGCTGGTGCTGGTGGTGGGTTCGGAGGCTCACGGCCTCAACCGGGCAGAGCTGGCGCCGCTGGTGCATCGTTGGGTGCGGATTCCGATGGCCGACGGCATCGAATCGCTCAATGCGGCGATGGCGGCCACGGTGCTGCTTTACGAGGCCCGCCGCAACGCGCCCGCACTCCATCGGGGCACGCAGGCCGAGGCGTAGCCTTGCCAGGGTGCCCAACCAGGCTGCCCTCACGGCCCAGACTCATCCCGTGGCCGCCGTGGTGCTGAACAGGTGGTCTCGTAAGCCGTGAGTGCGGGTGAACAGGCTGTGTTGGGCTTGGAAGGGGCAGCGGAGGCACTTGAGGGTCGGCTTGCGTTGGTGGACGACGTGGCGGAGCTTGAGGAGATCGAGCGGGAGCTGGTGGGTCGCAAATCGCTGCTGGCCACGGCACGGCGAAGCCTTTCCGAGCTGGCGCCGGAAGACCGCCGTGAGGCCGGGCAGCGAGTGAACGAGGCCCGCTCCCGGATCGAGGCCGCCCTTGCGGTGGCACGCGATCGGCTCGCCGAGCAGGCCCGCATGGCCCAGTACGAACGTGAGCGCATCGACCTCACCGAACGGCTGGCGTCCGAGCGTTTGCGCCGTGGGCGCCTGCACTTGGTTACCCAGGCCCGTTATCGCTTGGAGGACGTGTTTTGCGCCATGGGTTACTCGGTGGCCGAGGGGCCCGAGGTGGAGTCGGCCTGGTACAACTTCGAGGCGCTCAACATCCCCGAGTGGCATCCCGCCAGGGGCAGCTTCGACACGCTGTTCGTGAACCTCGGCCAACCCGAAGAGGTGATGCTGCGCAGCCACACGTCGCCGGTGCAGATACGCACCATGGAAGCCCGCAAGCCGCCGATCTACATCGTGGCCCCGGGGCGCACGTTCCGCAGCGACACCGCCGATGCCACCCACCTGCCGGCGTTCAGCCAGATCGAGGGCCTGGTGGTGGACAAGGGCATCACCATGGGCGACCTGGCCGGCACCATCGACACGTTCGTGAAGGCGTTCTTCGGGCGTGAGGTGAACACCCGGCTCAGGCCGTCGTACTTTCCGTTCACCGAACCCTCCGCCGAGTTCGACATTTCCCGCCCCGACGGCTCCTGGTTGGAGTTGGGCGGCTGCGGCATGGTGCATCCCAACGTGTTGAGCAACTGCGGAATCGACCCCGAGCAGTGGCAGGGCTTCGCATTTGGTTTCGGCATCGACCGCCTCGCGGTGATGCGCTACCAACTGGATGACATCCGAGAACTCGTGAACAGCGACGTGCGATTCCTGCACCAGTTCTGATCATGCGCCCCGCAAACCCCGCCCACCACATGAACCCCGCCCGCCCCGCAAACCCCGCCCACCCCATGAGCCCCGCGCGTCCCATGAACACCGCCCGCCACCGAGCCGCGCCCCAGATTGGCCGAGGGGAGGGGCTGTCATGAAGGTGCTGCTGTCCTGGTTGCGGGAGTTCGCCCCGGAGATCGACGGCGACCCTGTTGAGTTGGGTGAGATGCTCAGCGGGCTTGGTCTTGCCGTGGAGGACATGCGTCTCAGCGGAACAGCGCCCGAAGGGGTGGTGCTGGGCAGGGTGGCCGGGTTGCGCCCCCATCCCGACGCGAGCCGGATCCAACTTGTGGACGTGGACGACGGCTCGGGCTCGCCGTTGCAGGTGTGCTGCGGCGCGTTCAACATGAGTGTTGGGGATCTGATTCCGCTGGCCAGGGTGGGCACGGTGATGCCCGGCGGGCTCGAGATCAAGAGCCGCCGCATGCGGGGTCAGGCCTCGGAGGGGATGTGCTGCTCGGCGGCGGAGCTTGACATGGGCGACGACGCCGAGGGCATCATGATCCTCAACAAACAGGTGACCCCCGGTGCCGAACTCGGCGCCCCGCTAGCGCAGGCCCTGGGCATGGAACCCGACGTGTTGTGGGACTTGGAGGTGAACGCCAACCGGCCCGACGCAATGTCGGTGATGGGCGTGGCCCGAGACCTGGCCGCCAAGCTGGGTGTGGCGTTCGAGCCGCCCCACTGGAGCGCCCCCGAAACCGACGAGCAGGCAGCCGATCTGGTGACCGTGGACATTGCCGATCCCAGCTTGTGTGGTCGGTTCAGCGTGCGACTGTTGCGCAACGTCACGATCGGGCCGTCGCCGCAGTGGCTGGCCCGCCGCCTGGTTGCGCTGGGGATGCGCCCCATCAACAACATCGTTGACCTGTCCAACTACGTGATGCTGGAGTTGGGCCAGCCGAGCCACGCGTTCGACCTTGCCCGGCTGCCGGGCCCGCACCTGGGCGTGCGACGGGCCGTCGCCGGCGAAACAGTGGTGACCATTGACGGGATCGAACGCCAACTCGCGCCCGGTGACGGCGTGATCACCGACGCAAACGACAAGGTGATCGGCATCGCCGGGGTGATGGGCGGCCACTCCAGCGAGATCAGCGACGCAACCACCGATGTGCTCCTGGAGATGGCCTGGTGGGATCCTCCGTCGATTTCTCGCACCGTGAAGCGCTTGAACCTGTCGAGTGAGGCAGCGGTGCGGTTCCGCCGCGGCGCGGACTGGGGTCACAACATCGACCGTGCCTTTGACCGGTTCGCGTCGCTGGCTGCGGAGATGGGAGTGACCCAGGCCGCCGGCACGGTCACCGACTGGGGCGACCTGCCCGACCGCACCCCGCTGCGTGTGCGCACCAGCCGCGTCAACGGACTGCTCGGCACCACCCTGAGCGCCGACGAGATGTCCGCCCACCTCGGTTCAATCGGCTTCGATGCGACCCCCGTCGAAGCCTCCGGGCCGGGTTCGGAGGGGCCGGGCTCGGCGGTGCTGGAGGTGACGATCCCCACTTGGCGTTGGGACACGACCACCGAAACGGATGTGGCCGAGGAGGTGGCACGCCTTCACGGTTACGAGAACATCACGCCCACCGTTCCTGTTGGTGTGGGCGAGGGCGGGCTCACCGAATACCAACACGCCCGCAGGCTGGTGCGCGAAGTGCTCACCGGCGCCGGTTGCGACGAGATCCAACCGATGCCGTTCCTCGGGCCCGGAGACCTGGCTGCGGTTGGCCTCCCCGAGGAGGCCGTCACGTTGAGCAACCCGCTGGACGCCAACCAGTCCATGCTGCGAACGTCGCTGCTGCCCACCCACCTGGCGGCGGTGGCCTACAACCAGCGGCATTTCAATCCCGACGTGAGCTTCTTCGAGATCGGCCACGTGTACCTTCCGCCAGCGTCGGGCGAGTTGCTGCCCGACGAGCGGGAGCATGTGGCAGTGGCATTGTCTGGAAGCGAGGCGCCGGCCGCGGTGGAGGTGCTGTCGCTGCTGGAGGACGCCCTGGCGCTTCCGGGCCTCAGGCTGCGACCCGGAGCGGTGGCGGGCCTGCACCCAACCCGATCCGCGGAGGTGCAGGTGGCCGGCAGGGTGCGAGGCGTGGTGGGCGAGGTGGATCCTGCGGTGCTGAGCGATGTGGGGGTGACCGGCCGGGTGGCGTGGCTCGAACTCGACCTTGGGGCGCTGCTCGGAGGCCCTCGGGCCAAGCGCATCTACCAGCCGGTGAGCAAGTTCCCGCCGAGCGACATCGACCTGGCTTTCGTGGTGGAAGACACGGTCACCGCAGCCGATGTGGAACGGGCGTTGCGCACCGGCGCCGGCGGGCTGCTCGCGTCGTTGGAACTGTTCGACATCTACCGCGGCGCGGGCCTGCCCGACGGGCACCGCAGCCTCGCCTACCGACTGCGCTTCCAGGCGCCGGACCGCACTCTCACCGATGCCGAAGTCACCAAGGCCCGAAATGCCTGCATAAACGAGGTAACCAAACGAACAGGATCAACCCTGCGCGGTTAGTGCGATGCACTCGCCGCCGGGGCGCCAGGTCGCTGACGCACCTCTCGCCTGGCCCACGGGTTCCATACTGCGGGAATAGAAGAAGTCGCCTTCTCCCAGTCCCTCGCACACCCGAGTTGGTGGGTTGATTCTTCGGCGAAAGTCCACTCACCGCCTGCATCTTTTCCCAGGCTTCCGTACATAGTTGCAATCTGTTGCTTGGGCCGTTACTGTTCGCGGCATGACTGAGAAGGTCTGTGTGATTGGCGCGTCGGGGTTCACCGGCGCCGAGTTGTTGAGGATTTGCGCCGGGCATCCCAGCTTCGAGGTGGTGGCCGCCACCGGCGACTCAACGGCGGGCGTGGCGGTGGCCGACCTGTACCCGAGCCTGGCGCCCACCTACGGCGCCACCACCTACGTGGCCTACGAGCCGGGGCTGGCCGCGGGATGTGATCTGGTGTTTTGCGCCTTGCCGCACGGGCAGTCCCAGGCGTTGGTGCCCGAATTGCAGTCCCAGGTGGGATGCATCGTCGACCTCGCAGCCGACTTCCGCCTCGCCGACGCCTCCCTGTATCCGCAGTGGTACGGCGAGCCCCACGCCGCGCCCGAGTTGCTGAGCGAGTTCGTCTTCGGCCTGCCCGAGCACAACCGGCACCAGATCAAGGGCGCACCGCTTGTGGCCGCGCCGGGGTGCTACGTGACCGCAGCGGCGGTGGCTCTTGCCCCGCTGGTGCGGCAAGGCCTGGTGGAGCCGACAGGAATTGTGGTGGACGCAGCCAGCGGCGTGTCCGGAGCGGGCAGGCCCCCGAAGGCGCACACCACGTTTTGCGCCGTGGACGAGGACTTCACCGCATACGGCCTGTTGAACCACCGTCACACTCCCGAGATCGAGATGGCCATAGCCAACTACGCAGGCCTCGGTGACCCCGTTCAGGGCGACCAATCAGGGAACGGCACGCCAGGGGTGCAGGTGCTGTTCACGCCGCATCTGGCGCCGATGAACCGGGGAATCCTGGCCACGTGTTACGCCCGGCCGGCAGGCGTCACTAACACCGATGAGGTGATGGCTTGCCTGGCCGACGCCTACGCGGGGGAGCCGTTTGTGACAGTGAGCGGTCGTTCGCCGTCCACCAAGGCCACCCTCGGGTCGAACAGCGTTCACGTGACCGCCCGGGCCGATGAGCGCACCGGATGGGTGATGGCGATCGCCGCGCTGGACAACCTTGTGAAGGGCGCGTCGGGCCAAGCCGTGCAGTGCGCCAACCTGGCCCTGGGCCTGGAAGAAACCGCAGGTCTCTCAGCAGCAGGGCTGTACCCATGACCCCCGCTTCGGTTTCGCCTTTGGCGCCGGAGGGGTTTCCGGTGCTGCCTGGGGTGGGTGGTGTGCGTTTGGCTGCGGCTGAGGCGGGGATTCGTTCTCGGGGGCGGCTGGACGTGATGTTGGCTGCGTTCGATCCCCACACGTCGGTGGCAGCGGTGTTCACCAAGTCGCAGTGCCCCGCGGCGCCTGTGGACTGGTGCCGGAAGTCCTTGGAAGACACGGCTGGACGGGCGCGGGCCGTGATCTGCAATTCGGGAAACGCCAACGCCTTCACCGGCGCCGCAGGCGCAGACGTGACCGCGCGCACGGCCGGCGCGGTGGCCGAGTTGCTAAGCGGTGCGTCCCACGGAGGCGGTCTCCCTAGCAAGGTCGAGGCGGACTCCCGGCCTGCCGCGGCGGCGGAGGTGATGGTGGCGTCTACCGGTGTGATCGGCGAGCCGTTGCCGCTGGAGAGGCTGCTGGGGGTGCTGCCTTCGATGGTGGGAAGCCTTGAGGCGTCGGGCGCGCAAGGTTGGCTTGATGCCGCCACTGCGATCGGCACCACCGACACTTTCCCCAAGGGTGCTTGCGCCCCGGTGGGCGACACCGGCGCCAACGTGGTGGGGATCGCCAAGGGCAGCGGCATGATCGCCCCCGACATGGCCACCATGTTGGCGTTTGTGTTCACCGACGCGCAGGCGCCGCCCGAGCTGTGCCAACAGTGGCTGACCGATTCGGTGGCGCACAGCTTCAACCGGATCACGGTGGATTCGGACACCTCCACCAGCGACACCGTTCTGCTCGCAGCCACCGGCGCCGCCGGGGTGAGCGCCACCGATCACGAGGCCGAGTTCCGGGCAGCGCTGGATTCGGTGTGCCTGAACCTGGCGCACCAGATAGTGCGTGACGGCGAGGGCGCCACCAAGTTCGTGTCGGTCACCGTCACCGGCGCCCAAAGCGACAACGACGCCGAGGCGATAGCCCGCTCGATCGCCGATTCACCCCTCGTGAAGACCGCCCTCGCTGCGTCGGACGCCAACTGGGGACGAATAGTCGCCGCCGTGGGCAAATCCGGTCGCAAAGCCGACCGTGACCGTCTGTCCATATGGATCGGCCACGAGCAGTGCGCGTCGAACGGCGCAGTCCATCCCGGCTACAGCGAGGCAAGGGCCGCCGCCCACCTGCAAGGATCCGAAATCGACCTCAAAGCAGACGTTGGCGTGGGCCAAGGCTCGGCAACCGTGTGGACGTGTGACCTGACCCACGGCTACATCGACATAAACGCGGGGTACCGCACATGACCGCCACAGATTCTGAGACGCAGGCCGCGGGCACGGGGCGGGGGTTTGAGCCTGACCGGCGGGCTCGGGCGCTCATGGAGGCCCTGCCTTACATTCGGCGTTTCGCGGGCGAGGTGGTGGTGATCAAGTACGGCGGCAGCGCCATGGTGGACTCGGCCCTGGCGGCGTCGTTCGCACGGGACGTTGTGCTGGTGCGCTCCGTCGGCCTGCAACCCGTTGTGGTTCACGGCGGCGGCCCACAAATCGGCGAGATGTTGGATCGTCTCGGTCACCAAAGCGAGTTCCGTGACGGCCTGCGGGTAACCGACGCCAACACGCTCGATGTGGTGCGCATGGTGCTCGCAGGGCGCATCGGTGGCGACATCGTTGGCGCGATCAACTCCGCCGGTGGCACCGCTGCGAGTCTCACCGGCCTCGACGGCGCCCTGATCACAGCCACGCTGCGCAACCCCGACCTTGGTTTCGTGGGCGACGTGGCGAAGGTGGATCCCAGGATCATTCGCTGCCTGCTAAAGGCCGAGATGATCCCCGTTGTGGCGCCGCTGGCGGCAGACGCCCACGGTCAGGCGTACAACATCAACGCCGACACTGTGGCGGCCGCCCTCGCCGGGGCCTTGGGTGCGGCCAAGGTGGTGTACCTCACAGACGTGGCCGGGTTGATGACCGACCCGAGCGATCCGACCTCGGTTGTGGCCGGCGCCACGGTGGACGAGTTGAACGAGATGATCTCCACAGGGGTGATAACCGGCGGCATGATCCCCAAGGCGCAGGCCTGCATCGACGCCGTGAACCAGGGCGCGGGTTCGGCGCACATGCTCGACGGTCGGGTGCCCCACGCCCTGCTGTTGGAACTGTTCACCGACAGCGGAATCGGCACGATGATCACCTCCAGCGACGCACCCGACAGCGCAGACCAAACGACAACAGGCCCTGCCGCTGTCAACGATTCGACGGTGGGCGACACAACGGAGGTGCAGCAATGAGCGATGCGGCCCTGATGAACAACTACGGCACCCCGCCGGTCACGTTCGTGCGTGGCGACGGGGCCGAACTGTGGGACGACACCGGCCGCCGCTACCTGGACTTCCTGTGCGGGCTGGCGGTGACAAGTCTCGGTCACGCTCATCCTGCGATCACCGAGGCAATCTCGGCGCAGGCGGCCACGCTGATTCACACCTCCAACCTGTTCGCCAACGAACCCACCCAGCAGGTGGTGAACACCCTTGACCACCTTGTGCGGGCCGCGCCCACACCGGCCGGCACCCAGCCCCCCACCGGCAGCGGCCCGGCCGAATCCAACCCCACCGGGCTGCCCGCCACGGTCGGCTCACCGGGCCGGGTGCTGTTCCAGAACTCCGGCGCCGAAGCGATCGAGGCGGCCATCAAGCTGGTGCGCAAGTACTTCGGGCGGGGCCGTCACGAAGTGGTGAGCGCATACGGCTCGTTCCACGGGCGCACCATGGCAGCGCTGGCGGCCACCGGTCAGCCAGACAAGCACGAACCGTTCCAGCCGCTGCCGGAGGGTTTCCGTCACGTGGCGTTCAACGACATAGACGCACTGTTGGCCGCGCTCGGGCCGTCGGTGGGTGCGGTGCTGCTCGAATCGGTGCAAGGCGAAGGGGGAGTGAACCCCACCGATCACGCCTACCTCACCGCAGTGCGCGAAGTGTGCGACGAACGCCAGATCCTGCTGGTGTTCGACGAGATCCAAACCGGCCTGGCCCGCACCGGCAGATGGTTCGGGTATCAGCACGCCGGGGTGCAGCCCGACATTGTCACCATGGCCAAAGCCCTGGGCAACGGCATGCCGGTCGGCGCAGTGTGGGCTCGGGCCGAGATCGCCGAGGCGTTCGCCCCCGGGGATCACGGCTCCACCTTCGCCGGGCAGCCGCTGGCATTGGCGGTGGTGCGGGCCGTGCTGGCCGAGATGATCGCCATGGACGCCCCGGCGGTGGCCACCCGCAAGGGCCAACTGCTCGCGAGTCGTCTCGAAGCCCTCGAAGGGGTGGCTCACGTGCGGGGCCGGGGGCTGCTGCTCGGCGCGGAGCTAACCCCGGACGCCCTCGGCGACCGCACCGCCAAGGACGTGGCCGCGGCGTGCCTGGAGCGTGGCCTGGTGGTGAACGGCGTCACCGCGAGCGCCCTGCGGTTCGCCCCGCCGCTGGTGGCGACCACCGAACAGATCGACGAGGCCACCCAGATCGTGGCCGAAGTGCTGGAGGCGAAATGACCAGACACCTGCTTGACATAAGCGACCTCACCACCGACGAACTGAAGCGAGTGCTGTACCTGTCCGGGCTGGCCGAACCGGCGCAGGTGCTCCACGGACAGGGCGTGGGCCTGGTGTTTGAGAAGCCGTCGGCCCGCACCCGCAACTCCACGGAGATGGCGGCGTTTCAGCTCGGCGCGCATCCGGTGTACATCACCGGCGCCGAGGTGGGTTTCGACGTGCGCGAAACCGTGGAGGACGTCACCCGGGCGCTCAACGGGTACTTCGCGGTGATCTGCGCTCGGGTGCTGTCTCACGCCACGCTGGAGCGCATGGCCGCGGTGAGCGGGGCGCCGGTGGTGAACCTGCTAAGCGACAGGGCGCATCCGTTGCAGGCCCTGGCCGACATTCTCACCATCATCGGCGAGTTCGGCACCGCCGAGGGCCGGGTGATCGCCTACGTGGGCGACGCCAACAACGTGGCCCGTTCGCTGGCGTTGGCGGCGTGCGCTCTGGGCATGCAGTTCCGACTGGCCGGGCCCGACGGTTACCGGTTCACCGATGACGACCTGCGCTTGCTCAGCCAGGGCGACGGCACGCTCGAGCAGTTCGACGACCCCGCCGAGGCGGTGAGGGGCGCGCACGTGGTGTACACCGACGTGTGGACGTCGATGGGTCAGGAAGCCGAAACCCAGCGGCGTCTCGCCGATTTCGCCGGGTACACAGTGAACGCCGATCTGATGGCGCTGGCCGCCGCCGACGCGATCTTCCTGCACTGCCTGCCGGCACGCCGGGGCGAGGAAGTCGCGGCCGAGGTGATCGACGGCCCCTCCAGCCGGGTGTGGCCCCAAGCCGAGAACCGGATGCACTCCGCCAGAGGGCTGCTGTGGTGGCTGGCGAGCGAGGCCGAACCCCAGCCGGGTGCGGCTTCGGGCGCCGGGTAGCGGCCGTGCCGGGGGGAGGAAGCGATGAGCAAGACAAGTCGTCAGCATCTGATCGTGGGCCTGTTGGAGCAGCACGCCGTTGCCAGCCAGCACCAACTGGTGGACTTGCTGGACGCCGAGGGCGTGGCCGCCACTCGCGCCACGGTGTCACGTGATCTCAACGACCTGGGCGCGGTGAAGGTGCGAATCGCGGGTGGCGGCACGGTGTACGCCATCCCGGAGCATTCCTTTGACCGGATCACCAGCGAGGACAGCCTGCGGCGGGTGATGGGCGAATGGGTGGCCTCGGTGGCCCATTCGGCGAACATCGTGGTGATGCGCACCCCGCCCGGCTGCGCTCATGTGGTGGCGTCGGCGCTTGATCGTGCCGGTCTGCCAGAGGTGCTCGGCACAGTCGCCGGCGACGACACGCTGCTGGCCATCGCCGCGGCAGACACCCCCGGCGCCCACCTGGCCAACCGTCTCTCGGAACTAGCAGGGATAAAGCAATGAACAACGTCAATCCGCCAAGCAACGAGGCAGCCCTGCCAGGCGCCGGGCAAGTCTCCAAAGTTGTGCTCGCCTATTCGGGCGGGCTCGACACTTCGGTGATCCTGCGCTGGTTGCAGGACAACTACCAGGCCACGGTGGTCACCTTCACCGCGGATCTGGGTCAGCGTGACGAGCTCGAACCGGCCCGGTCGAAGGCGCTGGCCATGGGAGTCGCCCCGGAGGAGATCTTCATCGAAGACCTTCGTGAGGAGTTCGCCCGTGATTTCGTGTTCCCGATGTTTCGGGCCAACACGATTTACGAGGGCGAGTACCTGCTGGGCACGTCCATCGCCCGGCCTTTGATCGCCAAACGCCTCGTGGAGATCGCCGCGGCGTGCGGCGCCGACGCCATCAGCCACGGCGCCACCGGCAAGGGCAACGACCAGGTGCGTTTCGAGCTGGGCGCGTACGCCTTGGCGCCCGACATTGCGGTGATCGCCCCGTGGCGGATCTGGGATCTGGGTTCGAGGGAGTCGCTGATGCGTTACGCCGAGCGGCATTCGATCCCGATCGAACGCTCCCGTGGCGCCAAGTCGCCGTTTTCCACCGACGCCAACTTGTTGCACATTTCCTACGAGGGCGGCCCGCTTGAGGATCCCTGGACGGAGCCCCCGGCGGAGATGTGGCGTTGGACTACCAGCCCCGAACTCGCCCCCAACGAGGCCGCCTATGTGGATCTCGGCTTCGCGGGTGGCGACATTGTGAGCATCGACGGCGTGAAGATGACCCCCGCCGGGGTGCTCACGCACCTCAACGAACTCGGCGGCATTCACGGCGTGGGCCGCATCGACATCGTGGAGAACCGGCACGTGGGCATGAAGAACCGGGGCGCATACGAAACGCCCGGCGGAACGATCATGCTCAAGGCGCACAGGGCGATGGAGTCGCTCACCCTTGATCGGGAGGTGGCGCACCTCAAGGATTCTCTGATGCCCAAGTACGCCGAGCTGATTTACAACGGCTACTGGTGGAGCCCCGAGCGGGTGATGTTGCAAACCGCCATCGATCACAGCCAGGCCCATGTGAACGGCGAGGTGCGGGTGAAGTTGTACAAGGGAAACGTGGAGGTGGTGGGGCGCCGTTCCGACGACTCGCTTTACGACGAGCAGGTGGTGACCTTCGAGGAGGACGAGGGCGCCTACAACCAGGCCGACGCAACAGGCTTCATAGCCCTCTCCGCGCTAAGGCTCCGCAACCTGGCCAGAAAGAGAACCT
The DNA here is from genome assembly GCA_965221635.1 of Candidatus Aldehydirespiratoraceae bacterium. GTDB lineage: Bacteria > Actinomycetota > Acidimicrobiia > Acidimicrobiales > Aldehydirespiratoraceae > JAAXHB01. The sequence goes on along the minus strand of OZ244902.1, from coordinate 3,268,603 downwards.
GACCACCGTGGCGCAATCATCCGCTGCTCACAACGATCCCGTGCCCCCCGCCGGCCCGCCAAGTGCGGAACCCCAGGACGCTCCCACCCCGCACGCCCCCAGTGCGGGTGGTGGGGATGTGTCGACTCCGGGCGGGGGCGGCGTGGGGGTAGAGGGTTCGTTCACTTTGTGGCACGGGCGGTTTGGCGACGCGCCTCACGGGGCGCTGCGGGCGCTCAACGACAGTCTCGCTTTTGACCGGCGCATGTTTCGTGAGGACATCGCCGGGTCGCGCGCGCACGTGAGGATGCTGGCGTCTGTGGGTTTGCTCACCGAAGCAGAGCGTGACGAGATCTGCGACGCGCTCGATCAGGTGAAAGCCGAACTTGAAGCCGAGTTCGCGGCCGGCAATTTCGTGGCGGCGCCTGGTGATGAGGACATTCACACCGTGGTCGAACGGCGTGTGAGCGAGATCACTCCGGCGGGCGCCAAGATGCACACCGGACGCAGCCGCAACGACCAAGTGGCCGCGGATCTCCGCTTGTGGACACGCACCGCGCTCACCGAAACCGCCGGTTTGGTGTTGCGGTTGCAGCACACCCTGCTTGCCCAGGCCGTGGCGGCGGGTGACGCGGTGCTGCCCGGTTACACGCACCTGCAGCAGGCCCAGCCGGTGGCGTTGGCACATCACCTGCTTGCGCACGGCTGGGCGCTGGCAAGGGACTTCGACCGCCTCTGCGCGGCCCGTAGCAGCGCCGATGTGTCACCTCTGGGAGCGGGCGCCCTGGCTGGTTCGTCGCTGCCTCTGGATCCCGCGCGAACCGCGGCGGAGTTTGGCTTCGCGGCGGTGTTCGAGAACAGTCTCGACGCGGTGTCCGACAGGGACTTCGCGCTCGACGCCCTGTACGCGCTTGCGGTGCTCGGCGTTCACCTGAGCCGCCTGGGGGAGGAGTTGGTGTTGTGGGCGTCGTCGGAGTTCGGGTTCGCCGTGCTCGATGACCGTCACGCCACCGGTTCGTCGATGATGCCCCAAAAGAAAAACCCCGACGTGGCAGAACTGGCCAGGGCCAAATCGGGGAGACAGATCGGCCACCTAACCGGCTTGCTGGCCACGCTCAAGGCTCTGCCCCTTGCCTACGCCAAGGATCTCCAGGAGGACAAGGAGCACCTCTTCGACGCGTTCGACACAGCCAATCTCACCCTCGCAGCCCTCGAGCCCATGCTGGCCACCACAACCTTCGACACCCGCAAGATGGCCCAAGCCGCGGATTCCCCCTACGCCGCCGCCACCGACCTGGCCGAATGGCTGGTAGCCAAAGGAACACCCTTCCGCCAAGCCCACAGCGAAATAGCAGACCTAGTACGCCAATGCCTAAACCAGCTCCCCACCCAGAGCGAGAGCACCAGGCCAGCCGAGCATGCCGGACAGAACGATCACCCTGGACAGGCCGAAGATGCCGGACAGGATGCGCGTGGCGGGCAGAACGAGGGTGACGGGCCGGACGAGCATGCCGGGCAGGACGCGCGCGCGGTGTTGACGAGCCTCGTGGAAGCCCACCCCGATCTAGGCCCCGAGGCCGCCAAGCTTCTAACCCCTGGCGCCTCAGCCCAAAGCCGCAACACCCCAGGCGGCGCTGGCCCCAAAGCAGTAACGAACCAACTACAGCGCTTTAGGGCCCACCTAGCCAAAGCCCAATCCCACCTGCAGTCCCAAGAACCCGCCGAGGCGCCACCAAGCAAGTGACAAGCACCGCATCGTCCCAGCAAGCCTCGCTCCGGCGCATGTCCCCGCCTGGCCGTCCCACGTCGGGAGACGTGGTAATCGCAGCATCAGCGACCCCTCGCGCAGCGTCTAGCGAATTCGCTCGCCCTGTGCCGGATCCAGCTCCGCGGCGGAGCAGGCAAGCGAGGTAGCGAAACAGTGGGCGCAAGGTGGCGGTACTTCAGGTCAGAGTTCATCGCCAAGCCAAGGTTTCGCAGCACTCGCGAGGGCTGGTGCTTTCACCTGGGCAACTTCGTGTTCCTGTTCATAATGATGTTTCCGGCGGCGCTCGGCCTCTGGTCGTGGCCGGTGTGGCTCATATGGGTTCTGTGCGTCGCGCTCCTGGGTGCCGGGCTATGGGAACTGTGGAAGCGCTGGGGCCGCCGCCGTTTCCCGCTACCCCCCGACAAACCACCCCCAGGCCCAGAAAGCCCCTTCTGGACAGGTTGACCCGCCTGGCCGGCCCACGTTCGGTGATGTGGTAAACGCAGCCCGGGTAATGTCTCCTGCAGCGTCTCGCGAACTCGCCCGCACCGGGTCGGATGCACATTCGCGTTGGAGCAGGTCAAGGAGGTAGCACAACATTGAGCGAAAATGGCAAGTACGACAGATCAAAATTTGTCGCCAAGCCGATGTTTCGCAGTGCTCGCGAAACTGGGTGTTATGTCCTGGGCTACTTCGCCTTCGCAGGCATCATGACTTTGCCGGGGATCCTTGGCCTCTGGTCGTTGCGGGTGGCGCTCATATGGATGCTGTGCGTCGCGCTTCTGGGTGTCGGGCTATGGGAACTGTGGAGGCGCTGGGGCCGGAAGCGTTTTCCGCTACCCCCCGACAAACAACCTCCAGGCCCAGAAAGCCCCTTCTGGAGAGGTTGACCCGCCTGGCCGGCCCACGTTCGGTGATGTGGTAAACGCAGCGCCGGCAATGTCGCCCACTGCGACCCGCGCAGGATCAAGCACCTCGAATCGCCTGCAACCCGTCACTCGGCGAGGCGGTCCAGGATTTCTTTGTCTCTTTCGGTTAGTTGTCGGAGGTGTTGCATGAACTGGTCGTCGTGGCGGACTCGTTCGATCTCGGCCTCAAGCGCTTCGAGCATCAGCGCGTTCACACTGATGCCCCGGCCGCGGGCTACCACGTCGGCCTTCTGGGCCAGTTCTTCGGGCATCCGAACGGTAGTGGTGCGCCGATTCACGCCATCACACTATCACGCGATCACCCAGCGCCAATTCGCATGATCGCCCAGCGCGAATTCGCGTGATCGCCAAACGCGACTTCCTGTGATCGCTCGCAGCACGCACCGGGTGCTCGCGTAATCGCTGACTTCGCGCCACAAATGTCGGCACCGGCACTACCGGGTTATGAGGTGTCGTGGGCTTCTGCCATTTTGGGGTCGTGGGTGGTGGTCCAGGTGCCGTCGGGGCGGCGATGCAGCCGCAGTTTGCGGTCGTGGATCTTGGCGTGGTCTTGGTGACACACCAGGGCGAGGTTGTCGATGTCGGTGGGCCCGTCGTTCTGCCAGGGCACGATGTGATGGGCATGGCAGTGGTGGGGACTGGTGCCACAGAGCACGCACCCCTTGTCGCGTGCCACTAGGGCCGTGCGTTGAGCGGCGCTGGCGGAACGCCTTCGCCGTCCCAGCCACAACGGTTCGCCGCGACCGTTGAAGATCAGGCCTTGCAACTCGGCGTCACAAGCGAGGCGCTCAAGTTCTGAGCGCGAGATCGGCCCGGTGCCGGGTATCAGCCCACCGAGTGTGTCCTCCTGCTCGACGGCCAGGTCGTCAAGCTGCGCAACAACCACAATCTGGTTCCGCTGACTCAACCCGCGCCTACCACAAGAACACCGCCCCGAGTAGCCGCCGGGCCCACCGTCCACGGGCCTGCCGTCCCCAGGCCTACCGTTCCCGTGCTCACCGTCCCCAGGCCTGCCGTCCTTAGGTCTTCCGTCTCCAGGCCCTCCGTCCCTGGACCCAACGTCCCAAGCCGCACCCCCAGTCGCCCAAGTCGACTCGGGGTCATCGGTAGTGGCGGCACCGCTGGGGCCTCGCGCAGGCGGCGGCGGGAAGGGTTCGATGCCCAGGGCCACCAGCATGGCGTCGTAGCGGTACTGGGCCCAGGTGCGCTCGTGCTTGGGGTTGTCGCGCCCGCCTTCGTTGTGGTGCAGGCGTTGTGCCATGTCGAGCACGGTGGCCTGGATCATGGCCATGGTGGTGTTGTCGCCGGTGATCGAGGCCCGCAACGTGTTGTCCTCGGTGGGGAAGAAGTCCATCCTGCGCTTGGCACGGGCCCGCCTGTGCGCGGCCTCCAAGTCCTCGGGCTCTTGACGTTGGCGAGCCCACTCGTCGGCGAGCTTGCCCGCCTTGTCCGCCGGCGTGTCAGCCACCTGGTGGAGCAACTTGGTGTCGGCGTCCACCGCAGCGGGATCGGTGTCCTTGGCGGCTCGCACCAGTGCGTCGGCGTGCTCGGTGGTGATGCGTCCCTCGGCGAGCGCCTTGGCGGCGTTGGGCATGTCCTTCAGCACCTTGGCCTGTTCGGTGCGCCGTCGGGCCTCGCGCCGAGAACACCCAGTGGCCTCGCGCAGCACCTCGATGCTCTCGCGACCGCCCACCTCCGCCTCAAGGGCCGCAGCCAGACGATTGTCGCGGGCGTCCATGGCGCCCCGCAACCGGGCCATGCCCGCGATCTCGGCACGCAAGTCGGCGCCGGTGAGCACTGGCGCAAGAGGCTCGTTGAGCCATGAAATAGTCTTGCTGAGCATGAGTTACACCGTAGCAGCCCCATAAGACACTTACAACCCCTGTCATAAGACAAGCATCAGTTTCAGGCATTCACATATTTCAACAAGTCATCCACACCACCGCCACCGCAAGTCCCGCCCCGCCACTCAAACCGTTCCCAACCCAGTCCGTCCACCCCAGCTCCGCAACTGCGTCCCGCGATCAGCGCTGGGCTAGTGGAGACTGCTGGATGCGCAGAGCTGGGCCTGGTCGGGGCGCGGGAGCCGGAACGGCTTGCGCGGTGATCGCTAATGAAGTGGCGAGGACGGAGAGTTGACGGACACGGGGCTCGCACCCAGGGAAGGCCCCCTTCCGAAGGCGGACCTTCCGAGTTCACGGGAGAGGCTGGTCTTCGTCGGAGCGGACGTCGCAGCCATGGTCATGGCCTGGATTCCCTCGATGTTGGAGCTGATGTCGCCGCCGGCCAACATCGCTTGGGTAGTGCCGCTGATGGCCTTCTTGGTGGGTTCGTGGCTAGGTTGGATGCGGTGGGGGCGACAGCGGTTCCCGTTGCCTGAGGGCTTGGGGTCGTCTGAATCGGCGCACCGCGCAGCCGGGCGGCAAGCCCCTGGGCCATCCAGTGCCAAGGGCAACAGCCCGATCCGCTGCGGCGAGCAACCAGCCGCAACCCTGCCGGGCCAAGAGCGCTCCGTGCCCACACGCGGCGCCTGGGGAGGGGTTAGCGGAGTAGGGCTTGCCAGAGTTTTCTGTAGGTGGGCCACACGGCGTCGGTGGGGATGTAGCCGTCCTCGGTCAGGGCTTTGTGGAGTTTGGGCAGGTTGCGAGCCGGGATTCCCGAGTCCACGTGGTGGGCGAGGTGGAAGCCCACGTTGTAGGGCACCAGCGCCAAACGAGCGACCCGGCCCTGGCGCACGTGATGGGTGGTGTGGCGACGGTCTTCGCTGCGGGTCATTCCGCCGTGCTCGGCGATGGCTCGCATCCGGTTCAGCACCTGATACACGCACACGTAGGGCAACACCCACAACCACACGTACAGCCACGGGTGACCGGCCAGCCAGAACGCCCCCAGCACGATCCCCTGACCGGCGAAGTAGCGCAAGCTCAACAACAGGTACCTGGGTTTCACCAGGCCGGTGAATCGTGGTTTCACGATGCGATACGCCGACACGCCAAGCACGTCTCGGGTGAGTTTGCGCCGCATCGACGCCCGAGGTATCGGGTAGAAGCTGTACAGCAAGAAGTCGGGCTCGCGAGGGCCGAACTCGTCCCGGTGATGGGCGGCGTGGCCTCGCCGGTAGTGATGACCGCCGGTGCCGAAAGGCAACCAACCGATGATGTTGATCCCGATGATGTCGTTCAGCACCCGATTGGAGAAAAGCAACCGGTGCGCCGCCTCGTGATGCAGGATGAACAACCGGTTCATCAACACGCCGATCACCGGCACCGCCACCACAACCGCCGCCCAGTGGCCCACGGCCGCCACCGCCGCCACCACAAGCACCGGCGCCGCGCAACTGCCCACAACATGGCAGGCGTTGGCAAAGTTGGGAATGCGTCGCAGCTCGGCCCTGAACTCGGGCCGGGGCCGCCCGTCGGGTCGCAACCGGGCCGAACCCTCGAACCCGCCCAGGCCACGACGCACCATGCCACCGGTCATGGTGGCCACCAACTCGTCGTGAGACGGGGCCGCAGGTGTGGCCTCGGCAAGCGCCATGAGTGCAAACTATCGGCGTGAAACACGGCGACGGGAACCGCACCCCGCTGGGGCTTGACTTCTACGCCCGGGACGCCCGGCTGCTGGGCCCGGAGCTGCTCAACAAGGTGCTGGTGGCGCCCGGCGGGCTCGAGGGCCGGATCGTGGAGGTGGAGGCGTACCGGGGCGTCGATGACCCCGGCAGTCACGGCCACCGCGGCCCCACACCTCGAAGCGAGGTGATGTTCGGCCCGCCGGGGCATCTCTACGTGTACTTCACCTACGGCATGCACTGGTGCGCCAACGTGGTGGCCGAATCAAACGGCGTGTGCGCGGCGGTGCTGCTGCGAGCCCTCACGCCACTGCAAGGCCTCCCCGCCATGCACGCCGCCCGAGGCGCCGCCGCCAAACGCCCCCGTGACCTGTGCAGCGGCCCCGCCAAGCTCACCCAGGCACTCGGCCTCAACGGCGACTTCAACGGCGCCAACCTGGTAACCGCCGACAAGGGCGTGCAGATCTTCCACGACGGCCACCCCCCACCCGCCGAACCGGTCATCTCCACAAGGATCGGCCTGCGCCCCGGCCCGGGCGCCGAACTCAAATGGCGGTGGTACGTGCCCGGAGTGCCCGACGTGTCCCGTCGCTAACCCGCCTTGGGCGAGGCGCTTGTGCCAATGTGTCACCAGCCTTGCAGCACCCGACAGGAAGGAACAGGCCATGGCGAGTCCATTTCCCCACAACTATCCGAGGGTGAGCCCGGCGCTATGCGTGGATGACGCCGCCGCGGCGATCGACTTCTACGTGAGCGTGCTGGGCGCCACCGAGCGTGAGCGTTACGAGTTCGACGGCAAGGTCGGCCACGCCGAGCTCACCATCGGCGAGTCGGTGATCATGCTCTCCGACGAGTACCCCGAAATGGGAGTGGTGTCACCCAAAACCCTCGGCGGCACCGCCGGTGCGATCAGCGTGTACGTGGAAGACGTCGACGCCGTGTTCGCCGCAGCACTCGCCGCGGGCGCCACCGAACTGCGCCCAGTGGAGCAGCAGTTTTACGGTGACCGCTCGGGCCAGTTCCTCGACCCGTGGGGTCATCGCTGGGCGGTGGCCACCCACACAGAGGACGTCGACCACGACGAACTGCACCGCCGAGCCGAAGAGATGATGAGCGCCGAAGCCGACTGAACCCCACCGGCGCCGCATGAGAGAGCGGTGGTCCCCGGCAGTGGAATGATGCTGGAGGAGTCGGCTGTGGCGCGGCGCGATATCTGTCACAGACACAACCTGGGCGATCAGTGTCGCGTCGCGTCTCCCGTGGTTGCGCGGTCAGGCATCTGTCACCAATCAAACCCGAGCCACCGGCCTCGCCTGGCGTGTTGGGAGGTGAGATGACTGGTGTGATCGCCCTTCAACTCCCTTTGCCCAACATTGCGCGGCGGGGTCGAGTTGTAGTGTGAAACGCATGCGGCTCGGCGTGGACGTCGGCGGCACGTTCACCGACGTAGTACTCGAAACATCCAACGCCCCCATCCCCAGCGGGGCCGGCCCACAAGCCCGAACCCCACCCGAAACGTTCGACGGGTTCGTTTCGGCGAAGGTGCTCACCACCCCCGACCGTCCCGAGGTGGGCGTGCTGCGAGGGGTGCGCCAAGTGCTCGCTGATGCCGACGCCGGCGCCGGCGCGCAACCTTCGCAGGTGACAGGCGTGATCCACGGCACCACCCTGGCCACCAACGCCCTGATCGAACGCCGAGGCGCCCGCACGGCGCTGGTCACTACAGAGGGTTTCCGTGACGTGATCGAAACCCGCACCGAGAGCCGGTTCGATCAGTACGACCTGCGCCTGGTGCTGCCCGAGCCGCTCGTGGCCCGCCGCCACCGCCACGGCCTGCTTGAGCGCATCAACGCGCAAGGCCAGGTGCTGGTGCCCCTCGATGAAGCCGCCGCCCGTCGCCTGGCGACCAGCCTGGCCGAGAAGCAGTACGAAGCGGTGGCGGTGGGGTTCCTGCACAGCTACCGCAACCCCGCCCACGAGCAGCGCTTCCGCCAGATCCTGCTGGAGGAGTACCCCGAGGTGTCGGTGTGCATCTCGGCGGAGGTGTCGCCACAGATTCGTGAGCTGGAGCGGTTCAACACGGTGTGCGCCAACGCCTACGTGCAGCCGCTGATGGCGTCGTACCTGCACCGCCTGGCCGCAGAGCTGCAAGCCATGGGCGTGGCCGCGCCGGTGCACCTGATCCACTCCGGCGGTGGGCTGATGAGCCTGCAGAGCGCGGCCCGGCTGCCGGTGCGTCTGGTGGAGTCCGGCCCCGCGGGTGGGGCGATCTTCGCGGCGGATCTGGCGAAGCGTTACGGCCTGGCAAGGGCGCTCAGCTTCGACATGGGCGGCACCACCGCCAAAATCTGCTTGATCTCCGATTTCACGCCCCGCACAGCCAAGACGTTCGAGGTGGCCCGCACCACCCGTTTCGCCAAGGGCAGCGGCATGGCGATCTCCATTCCGGTGATCGAGATGATCGAGATCGGCGCGGGTGGTGGGTCGATCTCCGGGGTGGACACGCTGCGACAGGTGAGGGTGGGGCCACGAAGCGCGGGCGCCGCGCCCGGCCCGGCGTGCTACGGCCGCCAAGGCGTGGAACCCACCGTCACCGACGCCGATCTGGAGCTGGGACGTTTGTCGCCGGCCACGTTCGGCGCGCCGGAGATCACCCTCGACCCGCCCGCGGCGGCGACGGCATTGGCCGCCAAGGTGGGCGAGCCGATGGGGCTGGATTCGCAGGCCGCGGCGGTGGCGGTATCGGAGGTGGTGGACGAGAACATGGCCAACGCCGCCAGAGTCCACGCAACCGAGAGCGGCCACAGCGTCGACCGTTTCACGATGGTGGCCTTCGGCGGCGCTGCGCCGGTACACGCCGCCCGGTTGTGCGCCAAGCTCGGCATCGGCAAGGTGCTGGTCCCTCCGGGCGCAGGTGTGGGATCGGCGATTGGTTTCCTGCGAGCCCCGTACGCCTACGAAGCGGTGCGAAGCCATTACTGCCGCCTCGACCAGTTCGACCCCGCCGCGGTGGCGGAGGTCCTGGAAGATCTAACAGCCGAAGCCGCCAAGTTCGTCCGCCAAGCCTGCGCCACCACCGCCGCCCGCCCGAAGGTGAGTGCCGATCCTGGGGGACTTTCCGAAGGCGGGGGACAGGCTGATGGTGGCGGACTGACCAATGCTGGGGGACAGGTTGGTGCCGGCGGACAGGCTGGTGCCGGTGGACAGGCTGATGGTGGGGGACTGGTGGGTGCGGGTGGACAGGCTGATGGTGGGGGACTGAAGGACAGCGGCGACCAGGGTGACGGTGGGGGACAGGTTGGTGCTGGTGGACAGGCTGATGGTGGTGGACTGGCGGACAGCAGCGATCAGGATCAGGGCGGAGGACTGGCCGACTCCGGCGCGCAGGACATGCGGATCGAGCGGTGGGTTTACATGCGTTACGCCGGTCAGGGATGGGAGATCCCTGTGGAGTTGGGGACGGTGTCGCCTGATGCCACCAGCGCGGAGATGCTCGCCACCGAGTTCACCAAGGCGTATCAGGACTTCTTCGGCCGAGCCATCGAGGGGCTCACCATCGAAGCGGTGAGCTGGTCGGTGCGGGCATCGGTGGATCAACCCCCGCCTGCGCCGATGTGCATCGCCGAAGTCACCGCAGACGTGCCGGTCACGCAACGCCGTCTGATGTACGACACCGCAGCGGCCAAGTTCATCGACACAGCCGTGGTGCAACGCCAACAGGTAACGCAGGGACTAAGGGTGACCGGCCCGGCGGTGATCGTGGAACCCCAAACCACCACGGTGGTGCCGTCCTCACACGAGGCGATAGGCCAAGCAGACGGATGCCTGCTGCTGCAAGCCAAAGAGCGGAACGTGTGACCTGGTGAGTGACTTCGACATTTGCGCCGCACCCGAGGGCGAACCGCTCGACAGCCCGACGTTCCTGCAGGGCGACTGCGACCGACGGCAACTCGTCCGCAAAGTGTTCGCGTTGTGGAATGAGCCGGCTGCAAGCGGCGTCGATGAGGTCGGCCCCACCAGGTGGGTTCTTCTCGGGAGTGGTACTTGTGCCGCGAGCAGGGCACCGACTGTGAGGCGCAGGCGATGAACGGCGCCGGCAACGGCGGCGGCGGGACGCCCGGGAGGCTTGCGCAGGACTTGCGTTATCAGGTGATGTGGAATCGTCTGATCTCGGTGGTGGAGGAGCAGGCATTCACGTTGGTGCGGGCGTCGTTCAGCACCAGCGTGCGCGAGGCGGGCGACCTGTCGGCAGGCATTTTCGACACCGAGGGCCGGATGATCGCCCAGGCGGTCACCGGCACTCCCGGCCATGTCAACACGATGGCCGCGGCGGTTGGCCATTTCATCAACGACATCGGCCCACATCGCATCTACCCCGATGACGTGTACGTCACCAACGACCCGTGGAAGGGCACCGGCCACCTGCACGACTTCACCGTGGTCACCCCGGTGTTCCGCCACGATGCGCTGATCGGTTACTTCGCCGACACGGTTCACGTGGTGGACGTGGGCGGCAGGGGATTGGGCCCCGACGCCACCGAGGTGTACGAGGAAGGGTTGCGGGTGCCGGTGATGAAACTGGCCGAACGGGGCCGCCTCAACGAGGACTTGCTGGCGGTGATCCGTGCCAACGTGCGTGAGCCGGATCAGATAGTGGGCGATCTGCACTCGCTGGCCGCGGCCAACCGCACGGGTATCGCCCGACTGGCCGATCTGCTCGACGAACTAGGCGAAACAGATCTGCGACCAGCCGCCAGGTTCGTGTTCGACCGCACCCGCGCCGCCACCGTCGAAGGCTTGCGCAGGGTTCCGCCCGGCGCCTACACCAACACCATGACGGTGGACGGCTACGACGAACCGGTGACGCTGGCGGTGACCCTCACCGTGGGCGATCAGCCAAACGCCAGGGGTTTCGGCGTTCACGGCGACTTCACGGGCACGTCACGAACAAGCACCCACGGCGTGAACGTGCCGCTCACCTACGCGCAGGCGTACATGACCTACGGCTTGTTGTGCGCCCTGGCGCCGGGCATTCCCAACAACGCAGCGTCGTTGGCGCCGTTCACGGTGAGCGCCCCGGCGGGTTGCATCCTCAACGCGGTGCATCCAGATCCGGTGGCGGTGCGTCACGTGATCGGCCATTTCGTAACCGACTTGTGCCTCGGTGCGGTGGCGCCAGTGTTGCAAGACGTGATCCCCGCGGAGGGTGCGGGCGCGTTGTGGAACTTCCATGCCGGGGTGCGCCCAACAAGAAGGGCCCATCCCTCCGGCGCTGCGGGCACGGATGGCCGCGACCGCCACACCCACCCGCAGGAAGACCAGGAGGCCACAGAGGCTGATCCAGCCCAGGCCGATCCCCCGCAGGCCGATCCCGCGGCGGACGGTCCCGCGGAGGCCCACGGCACCAAGGTTCGGATGGGGGAAGACGACCCGGGCGAGGACAACCGCCGTCCCGCGGAGATTCTGATGTTCAACAGCGGCGGCACCGGCGCACGCCCAGGTCTCGACGGACTCAACGCCACGGCGTTTCCCAGCGGCGTGAGAACCATGTCCGTGGAAGCCACTGAACAGGTCGGCCCGATGGTGGTGTGGCGTAAGGAGCTGCGCCCCGACTCCGGCGGCGCCGGCCGTTACCGGGGCGGGTTGGGTCAGGTGATCGAGATAGGCCCCGCAGCCGGGTACGAACTGCATTTCAGCGCCATGTTCGACAGGGTCACCCACCCCGCCAGGGGCCGCAACGGCGGCGCCAACGGAGCAGCCGGTCGAGTGACCCTAGACGACGGCACCCCCTTCAACGCCAAAGGCAAACAATTGGTACCCGAAGGCCGCCGCCTGATCCTCGAGCTGCCAGGAGGCGGAGGATGGGGCAACCCCGCCAAAAGGCCCCAGGCCCTAAAGAAAAAAGACCAAACCGAGGGCTACACCACCTGACCGGGCCCTTTGCTCGGGGGCTGGGGTTCGCAAAGGGCCCGGGCCGCTTGCGCGGCGGGTGGTTAGGAGGGTCTGGTGGGGGTGGCTGTGATTTCTGGGAGGGTGAACACTCTGGACATCACCAGCACTGCTTGGGCTCTGGTGATTGGCCGCTCGGGTGCGAATTGGCCTTCGGCGATGCCTCGCATCACTTCGCGGTCGGCTAGCTGGGTGGCCGCTTGGCGTTGCGCGGTGGTGCGGTCGTCGGTGTCGTCGAAGGGGTTGGGCAAACCGGTGGCGAACGCCACGTTGAGGGTGCGCAAACTCTTGTGCAGCCCTTCGCCGAACAGCCCCCGATCAACACCGGTCTGAGCCTCGTCACCTGCGGCGTACTCAAGGTCGGCGAGCACTCCCAGTTCCACCAGGCTCTCCACCGCGGCCTTCACGTTTTCGGCGAAGGATCCCGAGTCGGTGGTTTCGGTGCTGGTGGCGATGTTGCGTATCCGCTGCAGGAACAGCACCTGTTGAGCGCGGGTGAGTTGCTGGGTGGGTGAGAAGGTGGTTGGGGTGGTGCCGTTGGTGAGCCCGTACCAGGCCATGCAGTTGATCGCCACGATGAACTCCTCTGGCCAGCCAACCAGGTCGGTGAATCCGGCGTCGGGCACCTCATCGGCGGGGCACAGCTCCTCAATCGGATCAGGCTCGTAGATCGGGATCACCACCACCGGGGGCCCAACCGGGAACAGCGGAGGCGGCGCCGCCGTGGGCACAACTGTGGCTTCGTTGGATTCCGCACCCTTGGCCTCGCCTTCGGTGCCGTTGACTGCTCGCACCTTCAGGTAGTAGGTGGTGCCTCCTGTGAGTTGCGTCACCGTGTAGGAGCCGGTATCAGCGTCGCTGTTCGGGATGGTCACCCATTCGCCGGTGGTGCCTTCCTCTGTGGATGCCGCGTATTCCCAGCCGGTCTTGTAGGTTCCTCCGCCTGTCCAGGAAAGCCTCGCCCCACCAGCGGCGGGCGTGGCGGTTAGCACTGGCGCGGTCGGTACAGCGGGCCGCACCGTGAAGGTGATGGTGGCGGTGGCCGTATCACTGGCAGCGGTGTTGTCGTCGGAGTCCGCTACAGTCATGGCGTATTGGGTTGACGCCGCAATAGTGGGTGTGCCGCTCAGGCTGCCGTCTGCGGCGTACAACACCCCGGGCGGAGCGCCGGTCACAGAGAACTTGTGGGCTCCGTTACCCAAGTACGACACTGGCAGTCGCCCCTCGGAGATGGTGGTGCCCTGATCCAGGGTCACGGTCCTCTTGGCCGAAATGCGTGGCGCGATGTCATGCTTCTGAGGACCGAACTCGGCCGCAGTGGCTACCCCGTCATCGTTGAGGTCGACCTTGAGCAGCGGATACTGCATCGAGTCCCCGAAGTCCCAGAGGGTGGCGGGCCATCCGCAGTATGTCCTGTTGCCGTCATAGTCGCCGCTAGTGCAATAGCGGCCATCGGAATCCTGACCCGGGACGCTGGTGGGTGACTGCAGTTGATTTCGCGTCACGCCGCCTCCGTGTACTGGGGTGTTGTCCGTGCGTCTCGGTGTGCTGTCGGTGTCCCAATAGCTGAAATGGGTACTGATAACCTGGTACGTGGTACCCAAAAGAGTCTGAACCGAGTCGCGTCCGACCACTCCTTCATGATAGGCTACTCCACTATGGCCAACGGCAAATGAATCATTGATCCTAACGGTCAAATTCTCCGCATTCACGCCTTGACCCAAGATTGGGCCAGCATAGCAGCCATCTCTAGCGCGACACTTTTCATTGCTCCCGATGTCATAGATGGAGGACATCGTGTACGAGTCGAGGATCCTAATTTCACCGGCACCAGTGGCAAGTCCTGCAATCCCTCCAATGGCGCATTCATTTCTGCTCGACCCTTGACGACCATCAACATCGCCCATGCTGTAACTGTACTTGACCGTATTCAGGTCACCCCGCCATGCATCTTGCAACCGGCCAATCAGACCGCCCATGCAATAGCTACCGCGACCAGGGGCTCTGTTTTCCACATCGCCTGTCGCGTAGGTGTACTCTATATCGCCAGTGTAATGCAGGCCGACTAGCCCACCATAAATTCCATTCCCGGTAAACGTAATGTCGCCTGTAGCGTAGCTGTAGTAGATGTTGCCTGGCCTGTTGTTGTCCCTTCTGTTGAAGCCCACCAAGCCTCCGAATGTTCCAATCCCATAGATGGATACTGAAGAACCGCTTCGCGTAACGGTGCCCTCAGAGTAACCTACGATTCCGCCTGCAGCCCCCCGCCACGCAAATCCAGGAAAGCTACCCGACGGTACTACCCCGCCGCGGGAGATTTCACCACTTGAGAAGGCCTTGGAAATCGTCCCGTTGCTGTGTCCGACGATTACACCAACCGGTCGACCTGCTCTGGAGAATATCCAGGCGTCGGTGATTTCGATGTTGCGAATCTCGCCATTCTCCTCGAGGCATCCGAAGAGGCCAACATGCTTGCCGTCCAGGTTGACGTGCAGGTGCCCTATCGCAAAATCGTTGCCCTCGAATGTGGCGTCATATGCACTGGAGCCACATTCGGCCCCAACCGGTGCCCAACCTGCCCCGGAATTCCAATAGTCGTCAAAATCGCAATCAGCGCCAGACCATTCATCGTTCGTGAGGGCGCAGTCGGCACCTTCTGAGAACTTGGGTTCGTGGGTTTTGTCATCCCCGTTCGTGTCAAAGTCGAGGTTGTTTGTCAACTCGTATCCGGTGCATGTGCTGGAGCATCCCATTGCAGCGCCCGCATTCGGAAACGCGGATCCGTAATCTGCCGCATTGGTTGTAGGCAGCCCGTCGCCGTCGAGATCCCAACGCATGGCGTTGAGTTTGGCCAGGGAGTCGACCTCGATCAGCTTGTCGTTGTCGAGGTCGTAGTCCCGAGTTCCCCCGGGGGTGCCTGACACCTCGTTGGAGGCGTCACCGTCACCGGTGGCGTTCGTGGCTCGAACCCTGAAATGGTAGGGAGATCCATTGTTCAAACCGGTCAACAGATGATTGACTGTGTTCTGGTCGCTGCCCGAGATCGCAATCCAGCTCCCAAAGGCGCCCTGGCCTACCCTTTGCTGGTATTCGTAGCCTGTTGGCGCATCCCCCGACGACGGAGCCACCCAGGTGAGGACGACCTCGGTGCCACGAGCCCAAGCTGACAGCTCAGTTACAGGCCCTGGAGCGCTCTGAGCTCCCACCGTGACCGGCATCCCGAAACTGGCGACCGCAACTGCCACCAGCAGTAACGCCAGCCGCGTGACGTGTCGTCGAGGAGTGCGCCAAAGCCTCCGGGGGGGGGTCTCAGGAGGTGTCATGGAGCGTATTGGTATCGTTTGAGAGTGCATTGGATGATGCCTTTCAATTTGAGAACTGTGTGTTGTGCCCGTGAGGCAGGTTGAACGGGAGGCCTGGGGGACCACCGATCAACGCACCCGAGCTCAACCTGAGGTTACGCCACGTCAAGCACACTATACAATGTAGCAAATACTTTGCAGGACTAAAAACGTTGAACTCACTCCGACCCACCTCGGCGAGACATGACGCAGCGTTGCCCACCCGCACCGAAACGGCGTCCGGGGTCCGCAGGCCCCCTTGATGGCCAAGGCCCAGGGCTACGCCACCTGGCCGGGCCCTTTGCTCGGGGGCTGGGGTTCGCAAAGGGCCCGGGCCGCTGGTGTGGCGGGTGGAGTCAGGAGGGTCTGGTGGGGGTGGCTGTGATTTCTGGGAGGGTGAACACTCTGGACATCACCAGTACTGCTTGGGCTCTGGTGATTGGCCGTTCGGGGGCGAATTGGCCTTCGGCGATGCCTCGCATCACTTCGCGGTCCGCAAGTTGGGTGGCTGCTTGGCGTTGCGCCACGGTGCGGTCGGCGGTGTCGTCGAAGGGGTTGGGCGCGCTGGTGGCGAACGCCACTCTCAGGGTGCGCAAACTCTTGTGCAGCCCCTCCCCGAACAGCCCCCGATCCACCCCGGTTTGAGCCTCGTCGCCCGTGGCGTACTCAAGGTCGGCGAGCACTCCCAGTTCCACCAGGCTCTCGACAGCGGCGTTCACGTTCTGGGTGAACGAGCCCGAGTCGGTTGTTTCGGTGCTGGTGGCGATGTTGCGGATCCGTTGCAGGAACAGCACCTGTTGGGCCCTCGTGAGCTGCCGGTCGGGGGAGAAGGTGGTTGGGGTGGTGCCGTTGGTGAGCCCGTACCAGGCCATGCAGTTGATCGCCACGATGAACTCCTCGGGCCAGCCCGCAATGTCGGTGAACCCGGCGTCAGGCACCTCATCAGCAGGGCAGAGGTCCTCGATCGGGTCAGGCTCGTAGATCGGGGTCACAACCACCGGCGGCCCAACCGGGAACAGCGGAGGCGCCGCAGCAGCCTGGGGCACCGCGGAGACCTCGTCGGACTCGGCGCCCTTGATCTGGCCCTCGGCGCCGTTCACTGCTCGCAGCCTGAAGTAGTACGTGGTTCCCACGGTGAGTTGTCTCAACGTGTGGGTGGTGGTCGCTCCCGTGCCGGGGATTGTGATCCAGTCGCCGGTGGTGCCCTGGGTCTCTGACAACGCGTATTCCCAGCCGGTTTTGTAATCCCCGCCACCGGTCCAGGACAACTGCACCTCGCCAAACCTTGGAGTGGCCGTCAGCGTTGGCGCCGTCGGTGTCGCCAGGGGCACCGCGGAGGCTTCGTTGGATTCGGCGCCCTTCACTTCGCGTTGGTTGCCGTTCACGGCTCGAACCTTGAAGTAGTACATGGTTCCAGCGGTCATTTGTGTGACAGTGTGGGTGGTGATTGTTCCATCTCCTGGGATCGGGGTCCATGAGCTGGTGGTGCCCTGTTGCTGCGACATTGCGTATTCCCAGCCGGTCTTCTGGTCGCCGCCTCCGGTCCAGGACAAGTCCACGCTGTCAGGGCGTGACGTTGCTGTGAGCGTGGGCGCCGTAGGCGTGAGGAAGGGATCAGGCACCACGGAGGTCTCGTTGGATTCGGCGCCCTTGGCTTCGCCTTGAGCACCGTTCACGGCCCTCAGCTTCACGTAGAACGTGGTGCCCACAGCGAGCGGAGCCGTGTAGGTGGTGGTGGAACCGTTGCCGGGGATCCGGGTCCAGTCGCCGGTGGTGCCCTGGGTCTCCGACGCCGCATATTCCCAGCCGGTCTTGTAATCGCCGCCACCAGTCCATGAGAGCCTCGCCCCACCCGCGACGGGCGCGGCGGTGAGCACCGGCGCCGTCGGGGTCACCGGTGTCACCGTGAAGGTCAGCGTGGCTGTGGCCGCATCGCTGGCCGCGGTGTTGGTGTCGGCGTCGGTCACCGTCAGCTTGTGCTTCGAGGTCCTTGCCTCGGTGGGGGTGCCTGTCAGTTCCCTGCCTGTGCCAACAGACAGCCCTGCCGGGATGTTCTCCACCGTGTAGGTGAGCGTTCCGTTGCCCTGGTACGCCTGCGGGAGCTGCACATCTGAAAGTTCTGTGCCCTGAACCATGGTGTAGGAGGGTCTGCGAGCCGCGATTCGCGGGGCGACATCCTTGGACTGAGGACCGAACTCGGCGACTGTGGCAACGCCGTCGCGGTTGAAGTCCACCTTCAGGCGGGGATACTGCTTGGTGTCTCCGAAGTCCCACAGGCTTGTGGACCAGCCGCAAAACGTGGTGTTGCCATCGTAATCGGCATGATCGCATTCACGATCTACTGAGTCTTTCGATGGCGGCGCGGTGGGAGTCTGCAACGCGGAACGCGCCAAGCCGGTGCCGTTCTCGGAAACATTGTAGCTGCTCTTGGGCGTACTGTCGGTGTCCCAGTAACTGTACGTGGTGTTGAACGCACCTTGATTTGATCCCCATCCGCCAATTCTACCCATCAGGCCGTAATGGAGCGGAATGGTGATCAATCCAGCGCCGTAGGAGTTGGTAACGCGTACGGTTGCGAGACGGTGTTTCTGACCCACCAGCACGCTTGCGCCACAATAGTTTTTGTCGGAACACACTGGAGTGAAAGTAACGTCATAGACTGAGCCCATCGCATAAGAATCCTCTATCTCGATTGTTCTATCGCTGCCCACGGCCTCTCCGATGAGGGCACCGAAACCGCAAGCTGTGAACCTGTGAGAGGTTTGAGGGCCGGAAATGTCACCTGTGCTGTAGCTCCCCTTCACCGAGTATCCGGATCTGCCAGAATGCAGCGTGCCTATCAGGCTCCCAACACACATGATACTGTTGACGTGACTCTTCACGTTGATCACATCACCGGTGGTATAGCTGTATTCGACAACGCCGTTGTAGATGAGACCTACCAGACCACCGAACTTGCCATCAGTTTCGGGACTGATGTTGCCTGTTGTATAGCTGTATTCCACCTTTCCGGTTCTGCCGTTGTCGGAACGAAGAAACCCCACGAGTCCTCCGTACACCGCCCGACCTCGAAAGTTCACGCTGGAGCCACTCTGAGATATTGTGCCCTCGAGGTACCCCACCACTCCACCTGCTGCCATCCGCCAGGCCTTGGCGATGTATTGGAAACCACCAATGCTGCCTCCCTTCCAGAGTTCGCCGCTTGTGAAGGCCTTGGTGATGGTGCCGTGACTCTGGCCCACCAACACCCCCACCGGACGACCTCCCACCGACCCGAGTGCCAGGTTGGCCCACATCCGGGCATTCGTGACCCGTATGTTGCGAAGCTCACCGCCTGCCTCCAGGAACCCGAACAACCCCGAATAGGCGGTACCTCTACTGATGAACAAGTGATCAATCTTGTGCCCATTTCCCTCGAAGTCACCCGAGTAGGCCTTCGAGCCACTGTCGTTGCCTATCGGTTCCCAACCAGAACCAGAGTTCCAGTAGGTGTCGTAATCGCAGTCGGCGCCCGACCATTGGTCGTTTGCTCTCTTGCAGTCGTCACCGTCACCGAATTTTGGTTCGTGAGTCTTGCCGTCACCGTTGGTGTCCATGTCCAGGTCGGTGGTGAGCTCGTATCCTTCGCAAGTAGTTGCACATCCCATGCCGGTCATGGCATTCGGGAAGGCGGCGCGGTAGCTGGCGGCCTCGGAGTTGGGAGAGCCGTTACCGTCGAGGTCCCACCGCATGGCGTTGAGCTTCGCCAGCGAATCGATCTCGATCAGGTCATCGTCATCCGTGTCATAATCCACCTCTTCCGCAAGGGGCCTGTACTCGTTGCCCGCTGGGCCGGTTCCATTGGAAGCAGTCGCTTGGGTGTGGGGCTCTTGTGTACTCCGAAGCTGTGCCTCAAGGTTGCCTGCGGCGCCCGGGTTGCTCTGAGCCCCTGCCGTGACAGGCAAACCCAAGCCCGCAACCGCAACCACCACCAACACCGCCAACCGGGGTGCGCCAGTTAGGCGCGGTGCCACACCCATGCGGGGGGGGGTCCAGCGATGCATTGAAGACACGTGTGTCACATGAGAGTGCATTTGGTCAGACCTTTCGAACCTGAATCCCTGGCTCGTTGCAGCGCCCAGACACGGCAGGCGGTCCACTCCAGCAGGAGCCGATCAGTGCCACCAGGCCGCCGTCGAGTTCCGCTGCATCAAGCATGACCAACAATGTAGCAGATACTTTGTAACCATAGCCGAGTCCAGGCCCTCCGACACTTAGCGGCACGCCTCATCGTGTCGAAGAGACGACTTCTGTGCCCAGGGCCGCTCGGATGGCCCCGTCCGAGGGCTGCAACACCCCGCGACCGGGCCCATCGCGACGAGCGGTTGCGTATCGCGAAGGGCCCGGCCGGTGGGCGGGTGGGGTTAGGGGGTTGGTCTGGTGGGGGGTGGGGCCCCCGTGGATATGCGTCACCGAGGGTCCAGGCCGCCGGTGCGTTCTGGCGGGGGTGGCCCCGAGGATGTGCATCACACGGGGCTCGGGCCGCTGACTCGGTGGGTGGGCTAGGGGGTTGGTCTGGTGGGGGTGGCTGTGATTTCGGCGAGGGTGAACACTCTGGACATCACAAGTACTGCTTGGGCTCTGGTGATTGGGCCGTCGGGTTGGAACTGGCCGGGTTCCACGCCTCGCATCACTTCGCGGTCGTTGAGTTGGGTGAAGGCTTGACGCTCGGCGATGCTGCGGTTGCCGGTGTCTGTGTAGGGGTTGAGCGTGCTGCCCGAGAACACCACGCTGAGGGTGCGAAGGGTTTGGTGCAGCCCTTGGGCGAACCTGCCTCGATCCACGCCGAGCTGGGTTTGTTGGCCTGCGGCGTATTCGAGGTCGATGATGATGCCCAGGTCATACAGGGCGCTCAGCGCGGCGTTCACGTTCCCGGCGAAGCTGCCGGTGTCGGTGGTTTCGGTGCTGGTGGCGATGTTGCGGATCCGCTGCAGGAACAGCACTTGCTGGGCCCGGGTTAGTTGCCGGTCGGGGGAGAAGGTGGTTGGGGTGGTGCCGTTGGTGAGCCCGTACCAGGCCATGCAGTTGATCGCCACAATGAACTCCTCGGGCCAGCCCGCAATGTCGGTGAACCCGGCGTCGGGCACCTCATCAGCAGGGCAGAGCTCCTCTATGGGTGTGGGCTGGGAGATCGGGGTCACGAACACTGGTCCTGTGGGGGGTGGCGCCGCAGGAGGCGGGGCCGGGGCTTGGGCAACGGCGGAGTCCTCGTTTGATTCGGCGCCTTTGGTTTCGCGCTCGGAGCCGTTCACGGCTCGCACCTTGAAGTAGTACGTGTTGCCCGTGGTGAGCTGGGTGACCGTGTGCGAGGTGGTGGTGCCGGTGCTCGTTTGGATCGGGGTCCATTCACCGGTGGTGCCCTGGGTCTCGGACAGGGCGTATTCCCAGCCGGTCTTGTAATCCCCGCCGCCAGTCCACGAAAGGCGCACCCCGCCAGGCGCAGACACGGCAGTCAGCGTCGGCGCGGTGGGCGTGACCGGCGTGACAGTGAAAGTCAACGTGGCCGTGGCGGCATCGCTGGCCGCTGTGTTCTGGTCGGCGTCGGTGACCGTCAGCGTGTGCTCCGACGTGCCGGCCACCGTCGGTGTGCCGCTCAGGGCCCGGTCGGCGCCAAGTGTGATCCCTGCCGGGAGGCTGTTCATCCGGTAGGTGAGCGCCCCGTTGCCCTGGTAGGCGACAGGCAGCGACGTGTCCGAAATCGCGGTGCCCTGGGTCATGGTGTAGGTCCGCAACCCGGAGATCCTCGGGACGATGTCCTTGGCCTGGGGTCCGAACTCCTCAACGGTGGCCACACCGTCGCCGTTGAAGTCCACCTTCAGCCGCGGATACTGCGTGGAGTCACCAAAGTCCCACAAGGCGGTGGACCATCCACAATACGTGGTGTCACCCTCGTAGTCGGCATGATCACAAGCGCGATCACTGGAATCCAAACCCGGCGGCGCCGTGGGAGTCTGCATCGCCGAGCGGGACAATCCGGTTCCGATTGCTGCGCGACCGGGGGCGATGGGTCTGCTGTCGGTATCCCAGTAGCTGTATTCCGCTGTGTACGGACGAGTTGGGACCGGGTCTGATGTGTCTGAGTCGTTTCCCATGAGTCCGTGGTGAGATGGCTCTTGACTTCTCCCAGCGGCGTACGAGTTTCTGACGGTTACTGTGGAGGGGTCCCATTTCTGGCCGAGGAACACTCCAACGGCACACCAGGCGTAGTTAGTGCAGGCTCGAACGAGAGCGGTGTCATACACTGAACTCATCGTGTAAGAGTCCGCAATCACAATTGGCTTAACGCTAGCCTTGAAATCGATGCCTCCGACCAAACCGCCCTGTCCGCAGGTTGATACTGCGTAGCGGTTCACACGGTTACCGCTGACGTCCCCCGTGCTGTAGCTCCCCTTTATGGCATGAGGCGAGGCGCCGCCTTGCATTTCTCCGACCAAGCCACCAACGCAAATGACCTCCCATCTGGGCGGTACGGTGTAGTGGAAAAAGAGATCTCCTGTCGCGTAACTGTATTCTATGACAGATTCGAAGCCGTATCCAAGCAGGCCTCCGTATTGCCCGTAGCCGTTATGGGTGATGTTTCCCGTGGCATAGCTGTACTCAATCTTTCCCGGCCTGTCGTTGGCGGCGCGACTAAATCCAACTAATCCCCCAAAGGTACCGCTACCCGAAATGTTTACGGTCGCCCCACTACGAGAAATCGTGCCCTCGTTGAATCCTGCCACACCTCCAGCGGCAAAGTGCCAAGACTCATCCGGTTCCGAATAGAAATCTATTCTGCCAGACTTGTCGATCTGCCCGTTGGCAAATGCCTTCAGAATCGTTCCATTGTTGTGACCCACTAGCACACCGACAGGACGGCCGTATGGCGATTCCCAGGTGTTCTGCATGCGTAGCCGAGCGTTGGTGACGTTGATGTTCCGAACTACGCCAGCTTCCTCTACAAAGCCGAACAGGCCCGCGATCTTCGGTCCAACATCGATGTGTAAACGGTCAATTGTCTTGCCGTTACCCTCAAACACACCCGAATAGCCGTTGCCTTCAAGGTTATCAGTGTAGGTCTTGTCTCCGCCGTCGGTGCCAATGGCTTCCCAACCGGTGCCATCGTTCCAGTAGGTGTCGTAGTCGCAGTCGTCGCCTGACCACGCGTTGTTCTCAAGCTTGCAGTCGTCACCGTCGACAAACTTGGGTTCGTGGGTCTTGCCGTCGCCGTTGGTGTCAAAATCAAGATCGACCGTGAGTTCGTACCCCTCGCAGACAGGCACGCACCCCATCCCTGCAACCGCGTCCGGGAACACTTGGGCGTAACTGTCGGCCTTGGCCTCGGGAACACCGTCACCGTTGAGGTCCCAGCGCATGGCGTTGAGCTGCGCCAACGTCTTGATCTCGATCAAGTTGTCCGAGTCGGTGTCGTATACGGTGGTGCCTGCGGTGGTGGCGGTCACCTCCGCCGATTCGGCGCCGTCGCCGGTGGCGTTGGTGCCCCGGATCTTGAACCCGTAGGTGACTCCGATGTCCAGGCCGGTCACCAAGAAGCTGGTGGTGTCGCCGTCGCTGCCGGTGATGTCGGTCCAGTTGCCGTAGCTGCCCGATCCGGTCTTCTGCTGATACTCGTAACCAGTCGGGGCATCCCCCGACGATGGCGCCACCCAGGTGAGCACCACCTGCGTATTCCGAGGAGAAGCCACCAAATCCGACACAGCCCCCGGAACGCTCTGCGCGCCCGCCGTGACCGGCAAACCCAGACTCGCCACCGCAAGCGCAACCAGAACCAAAAGCAGCCGCGCCGCAGCCCGGTTGACCATCGACGCGACCCCCGCCTGCCGGCGGAGTGCCCGGCGAATCACAGAAGAACCTCGCATTACATGTGAGCGCATTCGTCTATACCTTTCGGATCGTTACGTCGTGGCTTGTTGCAGCATCCAACCGCCGCCGCGAATCCGGCCCGACAAACGCCGATCAGAGCAACTCGGCGGACGCGCAAGCCAGCGCACCTTAAGCACTGGTACATAGTATCGGCTATGGCAAGATTGTGCTTGTGCCTACCAGAATGCCGCAGTGCATGCCGGCGCCGCAGGCAAATGACAGGCCCGGAAAGCACCACCACCTGACAGACGGCCCCGAAGTGTGGAGTTGCCCTGGGCCGTGGCTGCGGTAGCGAGCCAGGTGTCCACCCTCACGCGCCCGATCAGGGCCCCAAGGTGGATGGCGGGGGTTAGGGCCGGGTGACTGTGACGTTGAAGCTGTGCCCTTGGGACAACCCGGCGGAGTTCGTGGCGGTGACGGTGACCGTGGTTGTACCGGCGCGTACACCCCTTACGGTGAGAACCCGCGTGTCGGAGTCCAGGGAAAGCGTTGCCACACCTGAGGGCCTGGATGTGGCCGAGTAGGTGTATCCGTCTCCAGTCCAATCCGAGAACACCCGCACCCCCGATCCCAAGAGCTCTACCTGGCCTTGTTCAGCGACCGCCAAGGTCATGTCCGGAATTGGGTTCACCACCGCTGGGCGCTTGGCCTGACGCTGATCTCCGAACTCTTGCCAAGTAGCCACGCCGTCACGGTCGAAATCGATCGACAACACCGGGTACTCCGACGACGTACCAAAGTCCCATTCAGATGCATCCCAGTTCTGGAATATGCCGGTGTAGTCGTTGGCGGCGACCGTTTCGTTGGTGTCGGTTTGCAGTTCGCTGGTGGTCTTGTGCTCAGCCACGTTACCAGAGGTTGTGGCAGATGTTTCGCTGTCCCAGTAGCTGTCAGCGAACTGTGCCGGCCCTGGGTTGTCGGTATGCGCGAACCCGGTCACCTCCCGTGTATTCCCCCCGCTTCGATGACTAACAGTCCCAGCGAAGTAGAGATCCTCAACCACAGAGCTTCTAGTACCGTATCTGTAGACAGATCCCGCTATACCGCCGGTGAGTTCATTGTTTCTTCCGACAACGTTGGCACGAGAATAGCTGGACTTGAGATCGCTTCCACTGACCTGCGAAACTATCCCTCCAACACCATCACTATTGCTGGAATGTATGTCAACAAGTGTGAAGCTACGATGCACTCTGCTACGCCCATGCAACAGGTGCTGCGTACCGAGAAGACCACCAACGACAGTATTGTTAAAGCGGTCACCGGTGCGTCCGAAACCTTGGACAAGGCCAGTAACGTACACTCCATCCACCGATCCATCAATCAATCGTCCTGCCAGAGCACCAATGTACGCATTCGTCCTGCCCGTAGTAGGTCGCCCAGTAATGTTGACATTCTCCAGGCCAAGGTTTCTAATTGTGGCGTGGGTGTGCACTATGGTGAAGAGCCCCATATCCCCTACCCAAGGGCCGATTGTATCGTTCATTGTCAAGCGTGAGATCTTGTGTCCGTTTCCTTCGAGGGTGGTTCTGTACCAGTCTGCCCCTTCTCCGATGGGCTCCCAGCCTTTGCCGTCACGCCACCAGCGGCCGTCGTGGTCTGTTGCGTCGACTTTGTTGTCGCCGTTGGAGTCGAAGTTCAGGTCTGCAATCAGTTCGTGACCACCGTAGCATCCCTTCGGCGGGCATCCCAGATTGGGCTCCGCTAGCTGGAAGGCGTCGTCGAAAGTGGATTGACCGTCGCTGGTGGGCACACCGTTGCCGTCGAAGTCGTGGCGGATGGCGTCGAGTTGGGCGATGTTGCCCAGTTCAAGCTGGCCGTTACCGATTCCGTCGTAGTCCACAAGGTCGCGCACTCTCAGCGCGAAGATGGTGGACGCTGTGCGGCCACCGGAGTCGGTGGCGTTGACGGTGATCAGAGACGTGCCGTGGATGAGGCCGGTGATCGTGAATGACGCTCCCGAGTCGTCCACCGAAACTGTTGCGACGCTGGGAGTTGACGAGGCCACGGTGTAGGTGAGAGGTTCGACGTTGGGTTTGGCGAACACCACGGTGGCGCCTTCAAGGGGGATTGTGAGGTCTCGTGCGGGCAGCATGTAGGTCTTGGGGATGGGGTTGACCTCCAGCGTGGAGGTGGGGCGTTGTTGGCCGAATTCCTGCCATGTGGAGGTGCCGTCACGGTTGAGGTCGGTGAGCAGCACCGGGTACTGGAGGGCGTTTCCGTAATCCCACGCCAGGTGATCCCAGTCTTCGTGGATGCCGCCGTAGTCGTTGAGTGTCTTGATGGCGTTGGTCTCCGTTGCGAGTTCCCGAGACGTCTTGGGGGCGCCCGCGGCACCGGTGGTGGCGGCAACGCGGGTGGTGATGGTGTTCCAGTGCGCGTTGGGGCTCACCGTGGTGTTGGCTGTTGTGGTGGCGATGAGCCCGCCCACTGTGGTGTCAGCCCGCACGGCCGTCACGGCGCCGGTGGCGTAGGCCGCGCCGACCGTGGCCCGGTCGGTTCGGCCCACCAGACCACCGATGTACACAGAGGCGACATTTTGGCCGTTGACAGCACCGGTGGCGTAGGAGTCGGTGATCGTGGCCGTTTCACCCGACGCGGCGTCGGCGAACCCGACCAGGCCACCAATGTCGGTGGGCCCGCTGCCTGTGCCGGTAACAGGCCCTGCGGCGTACGAGCGGGTTACCTGGGCCTGGTAGTGGCTGCCGATCAGGCCGCCTGCGTGCTTGCCTGCGGTCACCCCAGCCGAGGAATACGACAACTCCACGCTGGGCGCCTTGGTGAGCCCCGCGCCGTTGTTGAACCCAACCAACCCACCGGCCACGATGTTGGCGCCCGCGCCGGTGACGGTGCCGGTGGAATGGACGTCACGCACTCTGCCACGGTTCTGCCCCGCAACGATGCCGACGCTTTGAGCCGTGGTGCTCGCACTGGTGAGCCTCACGGACGCGTCCGCCAGACCCAGGTTGCGCACCACGGCGTCATCGTCAAGCACGGAGAACAAGCCGAAATCACCGGCGGTGGCGGTGCTGTCGATGTGCAGGTTCGAGATTGTGTGACCGTTGCCGTCGAAGGTCGCGTCGTAGGTTCCAAGGGGCTGCCAGCCCGCGCCGTTGTTCCAGTAGGTGTCGCCGCTGTCGATCTGGTCGTTGTTGTTGGTGTCAAAGTCCAGGTGGGCTGCCAGTTCGTATCCCTGGCAGCTTGGGCGGCATCCCATGTTCGTGGCCCGGTTCGGGAACGCCGCCGCGAACGCCGGCTCGTTGGTGTTGGACACTGATCCGTTGCCGTCAAGGTCGTGACGCACGGCGTTGAGCTGAGCAAGGTTGCTGATCTCCACCAGGTTGTCGCCGTCAGTGTCGTAGGCCACCGACTCGGTGACTGTGACCGTGAACGTTTGCGACTGGCGGGAACCGGTTGAGCTCACTGCGGTGACGGTGATGTTGACGCTGCCTTGGCGCAACGCTGTGAACAACACACCCGCGGACAAAGATTGCACCGCCACCGTCGAGTTGTTCGACGAGGATCCCCTAAAGGACATTCCCTCACCGTTGTAGGCGTTGAACAGATCCTGTCCCAGGAGTACCTGTTCGCGTTGATGGAGAGTCAGCGCGGTTGCGTCTTTGAGTTTGCGCACCGAGCGGTCGGCGCGCTGGTTGCCGAACTCCTCCCAGGTGGCCACACCGTCACCGTCGAAGTCCGTCACAAGCGCCGGGTACTGCGACGCCGTGCCGAAATCCCACGCCGCGGGGTCCCAGTCCTTGAACACCCCGTCGTAGCTCACGTCGGCCACCAACGTGTTGGTGTCCGCACGCAACCGCGAAGTGGGCAGGCCTGTGCCGTTGGTGGGGTTGCCGCCGGAATCCACACCAGCGACGGTTTGGCCGGTGACATGGGTGTCCCAGTAAACGCCTGTGGCCGCTACGCCGCCGCTGTTGGTGACACCCACGAGGCCACCAAACACCGAACTCGTTGACGTGTCTGCGCTGTTGCCAAGCACCCTGCCTGCAACAAACGCCTCATCGGCTGATCCTCCGGCGAACTGGCCCACCAGGCCCCCCACTTTGCCGGTGGCAGCGTCGGGTTTGATCGACATGTCCACCGCGGCGTACACCTGGCGCAACACCGCACCGGTGGACGCCAGCCCCACCAGGCCTCCAACGTCGGGCCCGCCAGGGGTGCTCACCGTGGTGTGCAACGAACCCATTGCGTAGCTGCGCTCAATGATCCCACCCACAAGGACCTGACCCGTGATGCCGCCAAGCTGATTGCCCCCGGTGCCCTCAACGGACACCCAACTGTCGGCCACCAGCGGCACGGCACTGCCGTCCATGTTCATGTAACCCACCAGACCCCCGACCGACGCGGAGGAAAGAGCGCCCGACACCGACCCTGTGGCCGAACTACGACGCACAACGCCGCTCAACTCTCCCGCCAGCAAACCCACACCAACACGAGGACGCGAAACGGTCACCGAGGCGTCCACCAAACGCACCCCGCGCAGCTCCCCAGTTGAGAGCACTTTGCCGAACAAGCCAAAATCACCGTCCGAACCGCCGGTCACGTTGATGTACAGGTTTGAGATTGTGTGGCCGTTGCCCTCGAACACGGCCTCGTACTCCTCGATCGGCGCCCAACCCTCACCGCCGTTCCAAAAATAGTCATCTGAATCTGGTTCACCGTTGCCGTTCTTGTCGAAGTCCAAGTCCGCAACCAGCTCGTAACCGTCGCAGCCTCCTGTGGGGCAGCCCATACCGGTGGCGGCGCTGGGGAAGGCATCGTTGTAGTTGGTTTGAACGCCACTGTCCACGGCGCCGTCGCCGTCGGGATCCAAGCCCACCGCAGCGAGCTGATCAAAGTTGCGCACCTCGATCAGGCCGTCACCGTCGGCGTCGTAGTCGTTCACCGAACTCACGGTCACCGTGAACGAATCCGAAACCGCCGAGCCCGAGGTGCCCTGGGCGGTGACAGTGACCGTGGCTGTGCCGGTGGCCTTGGCGGTCACACGAATCAAAGCACCGTCAACAGCGGCCTCGGCTGCTTCACCGGTGACGCTGGTGGTGAAGGCCATGGCGTCGCCGTCAGGATCGTGGAACACACCCGCCACTGATAGCTCCACCACTTCGTTCATGTCGAGAGACTGGTCGGCGAACGCGCCGTACACCGCAGGCGTGCCGGCTCGGCGCTGGTTGCCGAACTCCTGCCAGGTGGCCACACCATCATTGTTGAAATCCACCACCAACACCGGGTACTGCGAACCCGTGCCGAAATCCCACACATCAGAATCCCAGGTGCGGTAAATCCCACCGTAGTAAGGCCCCGCCACGTCAGCGTTCGAGTCGGCACGCAATTCCGTGGTTGTCTTCGGGGTGCCGCCACCAATGCTCGATGTTTGACCCAGAGTGGTGACGTTCCAATAGGAGCCGCTGTCGGCCGTGACCAGTCCGCTGGCGCTGGCAACAAGCCCGCCGAGCGCGCCAAGAGGCTCGGTTGTGCCGGCTGCGCCCACCGCGCCCACTGCGAGCCCCTCACCAATAGTTGCGATGCTGGCACGGCCAATCAGTCCCGCGCCGTGACCGGCGGTGGTGTTGGGCACGCTCACCGCGCCCGACGCGTACACCTGATCGACCACAGCAGCACGGCTGTAACCCAACAGTCCGCCATGATTCACCGAACCGGTCGTGCCCGAAGCCGACGTCAAGACATCGCCGGCGGCGTAACTGCGCACGATCCGACCACCGTCGCCGTGGCCTGCGAGCCCACCCGCGCGACCGCCGGAAGAGGTGACGTTGGCCTCTGAGTAGCTGTCGGCCACCTCGGGGATCACAGACCCCACCTTGAGCACCTCGCCCAGCAGGCCACCCGAATACACCGCGCCCCCGGCTGAGGTGACGATCTCGCCCACAGAAGACGACCTCTGCACCAACCCCGAACTCACACCCGCAAGCGCGCCAACCCTCGCCGAGGCCTGCACCACATGCACGTCCACACCGGTGAGGCTCACGCCGCGCACCACGCTGGTGTTCGAGAGTGAAGAGAACAAGCCCCACCGCGTGCCTGTGTCAGAAGACAACGGCTTCACCACCAAACCGTCAATCGTGTGACCGTTGCCATCGAATGTTGCGGTGAAGGTCCCCAGTGGCGCCCAGCCCGCGCCATCATTCCAATAGTCGTCCCCTGCGCCGACGGATCCGTCGCCGTTGGTGTCGAAGTCCAAGTCCGCCACCAACTCGTAGCCCGCACACCCCGAGGCGGGGCACCCCATGCCGCTCGTCGGCGACGCGAACGCCGTGGTGTAGTTGGACTGATCAGCCGAGCCCACCGTGCCGTTGCCGTCCGGGTCCCAGCGGATCGCATTCAGTTGCGCCAGGTTCGCCACCTCGATCAGTCCGTCATCGTCGACGTCGTGATCCAACAGCGCAGTGACCGTCACCTTGAATGTCTGCTGCTGGGATTCTCCGCCGGCATCGGTGGCGCTGATTGTGACCTGAGTTTCGCCCGCTGCCACACCCGTGAGAACCACGCCATGGGTGCCGGCGCTCGCGGTGACCCTTGTGGTGTCATCGGAACTGCCCGAAAATGTCAGCCCTTCGCCGTTGAACGCTCCGAACACCCCCGGGCCCACCAGCAGTTCCTGGCGTTGGCTCAGCGTCAACTCCGTTGCGTCTCTGAGCTTGAGCACCTTGTTGGCGCCGCGCTGATCGCCGAACTCCTGCCAAGTGGCCACACCGTTACCGTCAAAGTCGACCACCAGCGCCGGATACTGCGCCGACGTGCCGAAATCCCACACCGACTTGTCCCAATCCTTGTACACGCCGTCATAGTCGGTGGCGTTCACCTCAGCCTGGGTGTCGGCGCGCATCTCGGCGGTGGTCAGGCCTGTGCCGTTGGTGTCCTGCCCGGCATCGGTTCTGCCGGAGACATCGGTGTCCCAGTACACGCCCGTTTCCTCAATGTCTCCGGAATAGGTGGCCCCGGCAATGCCGCCGTACATGTTGGAGAACCTGTCATTGGTGCTGCCACCAAGCAAACGACCGGCAACGAAGGCCTCACCACCGGAACCTCCAGTTGAGCTGCCGACAATCCCGAAGGTGCCCACAAGGCCGCCCATCTCGGCATCAGCGTTGGCGGGTGTCACCGACAGGTCCACCGCAGAATAAACCTGCTTCATCTCACCGCCGGTCACGTGCCCCACAAGCCCTCCGGCGCTGGAATCGGCATTTTGGGAGGACGGGTTGTGCAGCGAACCAACGGCATAGCTGCGTTGGATCACACCTGCTTCGAGACGACCCACCAGGCCACCCAGCACCCCACGGCGATCCACATCGATCGACGCGTAACTGTCGGTGAGCAACGGCTCAACATTGCCGACCTGCGACACGCGCCCCACCAGGCCACCCACTTGGGTGTTCCCGGGGCGAGTGCCACGGAAGCTTCCGCTCGCCGAGCTGCGACGCACCGTGCCGTTCAACTCGCCGGCCAGCATGCCCACATCGGAATCGCTGCGATTAGTAGAGACCGACGCGCCCACCAGGCGCACCCCGCGCAACTCGCCGGCATTCTCCACCTTCCCGAACAGACCCCAATCCTGATGAGCGGCCGCCGTCTCGGGAACGTTCAGGAACAGGTTCGAGATCGTGTGATTGTTTCCGTCAAAGAGCACCGAGAGCGGCCCGAGCGGCACCCATCCCGCACCGCCGTTCCAGTACATGTCGCCGGAATCGGCCTCGCCGTTGCCGTTGGAGTCGAAGTCGAGATCCGCTGCCAGTTCGAAACCGACACAGCCTGTTAGCGGGCAGCCTTTGCGGTCCACGGCGTCGGTGAACAGCCCGTCATAAGTGGCTTTGTTGGAGTCCGAGTCGGCGTTGCCGTCGCCATTGAGATCCATGCGAATCCCGTTGAGTTGCGCCAGGTTCCAAATCTCCAACAGGCCGTCACCGTCACGGTCGTAGTCGATTCCCTTTTGAACGGCCACCGTGAACTCGTTGGACAGCGAGTCGTCGCCAAGTGTGGCGGTGACGGTGATTTTTGTGCGTCCGGGGCTCACGGCGGTGACCTCCGCGACCGTGTGGTCGAGGCGCACCGATGCCACATCGGGGTTCGCGGACGACACCTGGTAGGAGTACCCCTGGCGGTCTGCGTTCGCGAACACCTCGGACTCCGGTCGCACCAGGTCCACGCGGGCCACTTGGCGCTCGTGCATTATCAGGTTGGTCATCCGGCCGTTGGTGGCCACCGGAGGAATCGTCGTGGTTGGAGGCCCCGGTGGCAGGGTCGTGGTTGGGGGCACCACAGGCCCTGGCCCCACGGGACCGCCAATCGGAACGTTGCCCCCGTCGAGTTGGTAGATGTGGTCCAACATGCGCGCCAGAAATGACGCCATCTGCGCTCTGGTGAGACCGTCAAAGGGATCAAAATCACCGTCGGTGCGGCCTTTGGCTATGCCCAGCTCAAACAAGCCGCCGGTGGCCTGGTCGAACTCGTTGGGCAGCACCGGGCCCACATCGGGAAAGAAATCGTCGGGACCGGCGCCGTTGATGTTCACCACACCGTCGGCGTCCACCAGCACCCCCGATGAGGGGGCCAGTTTCAAAAAGCGCACCAACAACAACGCCATCTGCCCACGAGTGATCAACCCGTAAGGATCAAACCGCGTCTCGCTTCGCCCCTTGATCACCCCTTCCGACGAAAGACGATTCACCGCAGCAACAGCATCGGCCGGCAACGCCTCACCCAAATCGTCAAAACCTGCCCCGTCGTCCAAACCCGGGCCGAGGAACACCCCAGGAAGCTCCGCCACCCGCGCAAGGAACAAAGCCACCTGCCAGCGAGGCACACGCTGCTCCGGACAGAACCCCTCACCCGACCCACAACCAATCGTAATGCCATAAAAAGCCACGCAATCAATGGCATCCTTGTGAACGTTGCTGTCGGCAACATCCACAAACCCACGCTCAGGCACATCCAAACAAGCCCGAGGCGCAGCAGGAGCATCCACCACCCCAACCACGCCACCAGCCCCACCAGCACCAACCACACCAAGCAACGCGCCAACCAACCCAAGCACCACCACCAGCCGCATCCAAACCCGCAAACTCACAACAAGACCTCCAAGCCCAACGCCGAGTACCTCAATCAATATAGCCCCCCACACAACATACTCAGCCAGAGATCAACAACCCAGCCGCCAACCCGCGAAAGCCCATGAGGACGGGAAACCGAACCAACCAGGTGGGCGGATAGTTCACAAGCGAGGTGGGCGGGGAAGCCAACCAACTAGGTGGGCGGGTCACTCACAAGCGAGGTGGGCGGGCAACCGAACCGACCAAGTAGGCGGGGAACCCAACCGGCGAGGTGGGCGGGAGAGCCGAACGCCTAGGTGGGTGGGGCCGGTGGCCGATTTTCGGAACAATCTGCAGCGAAGCGAAGCCGTTCCGGAAACGGACCACCGGCCCCGCCCGCCGGGACCAGCGCCAAGAAGTCCCCGCCCACCGGGAGACGCGACCAGGCCAGCCCACCGGGACGCTGGGATTGCGTTTGGGTGCCGTGTGCGGTCGGGCGGCGCAACCCCCTGCACAGGCCACGCCTGCGCGGGTGCCGCGGCCGGGCGATCAGGGGGTTGGTCTGGTTGGGGTGGGAGCAGGATGGTCTGCGAGGTGGCCCCGTGGATGTGCATCGAACGGGGCCCGGGCCGCTGATTCGATGGGTGGGTTAGGGGGTTGGTCTTGTGGGTGTGGCTGTGATTTCGGCGAGGGTGAACACTCTGGACATCACCAGCACGGCTTGGGCTCTGGTGATTGGCCGCTCGGGCGCGAATTGGCCTTCGGCTACGCCTCGCATCACTTCGCGGTCTGCTAGTTGTGTCACGGCTTGGCGCTCAGCGACGCCGCGGTTACCGGTGTCGGTGTAGGGGTTGGGCGTCGAGCCGAACACCACGCTTAGGGTGCGCAGCGACTTGTGCAGGCCCTCCGCGAACACGCCTCGATCAACTCCTACCTGGCCGTCGCCGCCTGCGGCGTACTCGACATTGGCGATGATGCCGAGGTCGTGCAGGGCGGTGAGCGCGGCGTTCACGTTCCCGGCGAAGCTGCCGGTGTCGGTGGTTTCGGTGCTGGTGGCGATGTTGCGAATGCGTTGCAGGAACAGCACTTGTTGGGCTCTGGTGAGTTGTCGGTCGGGGGAGAAGGTGGTTGGGGTGGTGCCGTTGGTGAGCCCGTACCAGGCCATGCAGTTGATGGCCACGACGAACTCCTCGGGCCAGCCCGCAATGTCGGTGAACCCGGCGTCGGGCACCTCATCTGCAGGGCACAGTTCCTCAATAGGTGTGGGCTGGGAGATCGGGGTAACGAACACCGGCCCTGTCGGGGGCGGCGCCGCCGGTGGCGGGGCCGGGGCTTGAGCAACAGCGGAGTCCTCGTTGGACTCGGGGCCTTTGGTTTCGCGCTCGGCGCCGTTCACGGCTCGCACCTTGAAGTAGTACGTGTTTCCCGTGGTGAGCTGTGTGACCGTGTGCGACGTGGTGCTGCCTGTGCTGGTTTGGATCGGGGTCCACTCACCTGTGGTGCCCTGGGTCTCGGACATGGCGTATTCCCAGCCGGTCTTGTAATCCCCGCCACCAGTCCACGACAACCGCACCCCACCAGGCGCAGGCGCCGCAGTCACCGGCGTGACCGTGAAAGTCAACGTGGCCGTGGCCGCATCGCTCCGCTGTGTTCTGGTCGGCGTCGGTCACGCAGTGTGCTCCGACGTGCCGGCCACCCTCGGCGTGCCGCTCAGCGCGTGACCGGCGTGACCGTGAAAGTCAACGTGGCCGTGGCCGCATCGCTGGCCGCTGTGTTCTGGTCGGCGTCGGTCACCGTCAACGTGTGCTCCGACGTGCCGGCCACCCTCGGCGTGCCGCTCAGCGCCCGGTCGCTGCCCAGCGTGATCCCTGCGGGAAGGCTGTTCATCCGGTAGGAGAGCGCTCCGTTGCCCTGGTAGGCCACCGGCAGCGACATGTCCGAAATTGCCGTGCCCTGGGCCATGGTGAAAGTCCGCATGCCCGAAATCCTCGGCGCGATGTCCTTTGCTTGAGGCCCGAACTCCTCTACTGTGGCCACACCGTCGCCG
Source organism: Candidatus Aldehydirespiratoraceae bacterium (assembly GCA_965221635.1). Classification (GTDB taxonomy): domain Bacteria; phylum Actinomycetota; class Acidimicrobiia; order Acidimicrobiales; family Aldehydirespiratoraceae; genus JAAXHB01. The sequence goes on along the minus strand of OZ244902.1, from coordinate 3,234,085 downwards.
TTGAAGTCCACCTTGAGGCGGGGATATTGGGTGGAGTCACCGAAATCCCACAGGCTGGTTGACCACCAACCACAATACGTGGTGTCACCCTCGTAGTCGGCATGATCACAAGCACGACCACTCGAATCCAACCCCGGCGGTGCCGTAGGCGCCTGCAACGCAGAACGACTCAAGCCGGTTCCGTACTCATCCAGTTCCCTGATGCTTTCGGGTGTGCTGTCCGTGTCCCAGTAGCTGAAATGCACAGTGAATGGTTGGCTGAAAGACAGAAGGTCTAGGTGCTCGCCCATGAGTCCATGGTGTCGATTCACAGAGCTCTTGCCTGCCGCATAGTAGTTTTTGAAGTTCAATCCTGTGTCAGGTTCCCTTTTGCCAATGCCGACACTAACTATGCAAAAGTGTACTCCGCTACACGTTGGAGTGAAGTCTACATCGTAGATGGAAGTCATGTTGTAAGAGTCTTCGATCGTGGGAGCCACGTCGCCAGAGACTCGTCCCACAAGACCACCGAAACCGCAGCTGGTGATCCATCGAGATCAACGTGTGCTCCGACGTGCACCCTGTTTTCACCCCTGATCTCTCCTGTGCTGTAGCTCGCCTTCACAGAGTGTCCTGACAGACCATTATGCAAGCGCCCCATCAGACCATGTCCTAGGCCCGACACCCCGTGGAAATCCCACAGGCTGTTCGTGGGCAGGGAGGAGAACGACTCAAGCCGGTTCCGTACTCATCCAGTTCCCTGATGACCCACTGAAATGCACAGAATGGTTGGCTGAAAGACAGAAGGTCTATGCTCGCCCATGAGTCCATGGTGTCGATTCACAGAGCTCTTGCCTGCCGCATAGTAGTTTTTGAAGTTCAATCCTGTGTCAGGTTCCCTTTTGCCAATGCCGACACTAACTATGCAAAAGTGTACTCCGCTACACGTTGGAGTGAAGTCTACATCGTAGATGGAAGTCATGTTGTAAGAGTCTTCGATCGTGGGAGCCACGTCGCCAGAGACTCGTCCCACAAGACCACCGAAACCGCAGCTGGTGATCCATCGAGATATGTTTTCACCCCTGATCTCTCCTGTGCTGTAGCTCGCCTTCACAGAGTGTCCTGACAGACCATTATGCAAGCGCCCCATCAGACCACCTACACACCCCGTGGTTGTTTGGAGGGAGGAAAGAACGATGTCACCTGTAGCGTAACTGTATTCGACGGTAGACGCAAAAACTACTCCGACCAATCCACCATACGTGCCCTTGTGACGGTAACTCAAATCACCCGTGGCGTAGCTGTATTCGATCTTTCCGGTTCGGCCATTGTTGGAACGTACGTAACCTACGAGTCCACCAAAGAGACCTTGCCCCGAGATGTCAACGCTGGAACCACTGCGAGACACTGTGCCTTCGATGTATCCAACCAAGCCTCCCGTAGCCGAAGCCTTAGTAGTGTCAGGCCACGTACCAATAATGTCGCCAGAGCGGATGATCTGACCGCTTGTGAAGGACCGAACGATGCTGCCGTGGCTGTGACCCGCCAGGACACCTACTGGACGGTTGACCGTAGACCAAATGCGAGCGTTGGTGACGTTGACATTGCGAAGCTCACTGCCTGCCTCCACAAAGCCGAACAGTCCCGCGAATTCAGTTCCTCTGCTGTTGAAGAGACGATCGACGGTGTGGTCATTGCCCTCGAAGATGCCCCAATAGGCCTCCGCGCCGGCTCCGGTGCCGATCGGTTCCCAGCCTTGCCCGCTGTTCCAGTAGGTGTCGTAGTCGCAGTCGTCGCCCGACCATGCGTTGTTCTCAAACTTGCAGTCGTCACCCTCCGCGAACTTCGGTTCGTGGGTTTTTCCGTCACCGTTGGTGTCCATGTCCAGGTCGGCTGTGAGTTCGTACCCGCTGCAGGAGGGCACACACCCAAGTCTTGCCACAGCGTCGGGGAACGCCGCACCGTAACTGTCGGCCTTGGCCTCGGGCACACCGTCGGCGTCGAGGTCCCAACGCATCGCGTTGAGCTGCGCCAACGAGTTGATCTCGATCAGTCCATCCGAGTCTGTGTCGTAAACGGTGGAACCTCCGACGGTTGCGGTCACCTCCGACGATTCGGCTCCGTCACCTGTGACGTTGGTGCCGCGAATCTTGAAGCCGTAGGTGACGCCAGCGTCGAGTCCGGTCACCACGAAACTGGTGGTGTCGCCGTCACTGCCGGGAATGTCAGCCCATGAGCCGTAGCTGCCCGATCCGGCCTTCTGCTGGTACTCGTAGCCCGTGGGCGCATCCCCGCTCGATGGCGCAACCCAGGTAAGCACCACCTGAGTGCTTCGGGGCGAAGCCGCCAACTCCGAGACGGCACCGGGCACGCTCTGCGCCCCCGCCGCGACCGGCAAACCCAGACTCGCCACCGCCACCGCGAGCAGCACCAACGCCAGGCGTGGCCGGTTGACCCTCCAGGCGCGTCGCCTCTGTCGCGGGAGCGTGCAGCGATTCGTGGAGAGTGGTTGAGTCAACTCAGAACGCATCTGGTTACGCCTTTCGGATCGTGAGAATGTGGCTTGTTGCGGCGTCTGGGTGCCGCCAGCGACGGCCTCCACCGGTACCGCAATTTGTGGGGCTCGAGCGGTGTGAGGGCTGTTCCGTTGGTTGCCCCTGGGTCAGGACGGCCTTGTGGGGGTGGCTGTGATCTCGGCGAGGGTGAACACTCTGGCCATCACCAACACTGCTTGGGCTCTGGTGATGGGCCGCTCTGGCGCGAACTGGCCTTCGGCTACGCCTCGCATCACTTCGCGGTCTGCCAGTTGTGTAACGGCTTGGCGCTCGGCGATGCCGCGGTCGCCGGTGTCGGTGTAGGGGTTGGGCGTCGAGCCGAACACCACGCTTAGGGTGCGCAGCGACTTGTGCAGTCCCTCCGCGAACACGCCTCGATCAACGCCGACCTGGCCGTCGGCGCCTGCGGCGAATTCCACGTCGGCGATGATTCCCAGGTCATGCAGGGCGCTGAGCGCGGCGTTCACGTTCCCGGCGAAGCTGCCGGTGTCGGTGGTTTCGGTGCTGGTGGCGATGTTGCGAATCCGTTGCAGGAACAGCACCTGCTGGGCCCTTGTGAGTTGCCGGTCGGGGGAGAAGGTGGTTGGGGTGGTGCCGTTGGTGAGCCCGTACCACGCCATGCAGTTGATCGCCACGACGAACTCCTCAGGCCAGCCCACAATGTCTGTGAACCCGGCGTCGGGCACCTCATCAGCAGGGCAAAGCTCCTCGATCGGTGTCGGCTGAGAGATCGGCGTCACAAACACCGGCCCTGTAGGCCCGGTCGGGGGCGGCGTCACTGTCGCAGCCTGGGGCGCCGCGGAGGCTTCGTTGGATTCGGCGCCCTTCACCTGGCCGAGGGTGCCGTTCACAGCTCGCACCTTGAAGTAGTACGTGGTGCCCGTGGTGAGTTGGGTCACCGTGTAGGACGTGGTGCCACCGCTGCTGCCTTGGATTGCGGTCCACTCACCGGTGGTGCCCTGTTCGGTGGACGACGCGTACTCCCAGCCGGTCTTGTCGTCCCCGCCACCGGTCCAGGACAACAGCACCCCACCTGGGCGTGGCGCTGCCGTCAGCGTCGGCGCGGTGGGTGTCGGCGGGCCGGCTTGAGCCACCGCCGAGGCTTCATTGGACTCGGCACCCTTGGCTTCACCCTCGGTGCCGTTCACCGCTCGCACCTTCAGGTAGTAGGTGGTGCCCGCGTTAAGAAGCGCGACATGGGAGGTGGTGGCGCCGGTGCTGGCTTGGATAGGGGTCCAGGTCCCGGTGGTGCCTTGCACTTCCGATGCGGCGTACTCCCAGCCGGTCTTGTAATCGCCACCACCGGTCCACGAAAGCCGCACCCCGCCGGGGAAGGGCTGGGCCGTAAGTGTCGGCGCGGTCGGGGTTGCGGGCCTAACGGTGAATGTCAACGTGGCGGTGGCCACATCGCTGGCCGCTCTGTTCTGGTCGGAGTCGGTCACCGTCATCGTGTGCTTCGTGATCTTCGCTTCGGTGGGCGTGCCGCTCAGCGCCTGGTCGGTGCCCAATGTGATCCCCGCGGGGAGGCTGTCCACCGCGTAGGTGAGTGCACCGTTGCCCTGGTAGGCCACCGGCAGGGTCACATTGGAGACCTCGCTGCCTTGGGTGAGCGTGATGGAACGCCGACCCGAAATCCTCGGCGCGATGTCCTTTGCCTGTGGGCCGAACTCGTCAGCGGTGGCGACACCGTCACCGTTGAAGTCCACCTTCAGGCGGGGATACTGGGTGGAGTCACCGAAATCCCACAGGCTGGTTGACCAACCACAGAACGTGGTGTCACCCTCGTAGTCGGCATGATCACAAGCACGGCCACTGGAATCCAACCCCGGCGGCGCCGTAGGAGCCTGCAACGCCGACCGACTCAGACCACCACCAAACTCGCTAACGTTCCAGGTATTGGTTGGCGTGCTGTCAGTGTCCCAGTAGCTATGCTCGACGGTGGGAAGCGTAGGAACCACGTTGTTGTCTTCGATCCTGCCGAGGACGCCGCGATGATAGCTTATTGAACTCTTGCCGGCAGCGAAAGAGTTCACAACTTTCAGCCTGTCTCCCGGCGGCTTCTGGCCGACCAGCGGGCCCGCTGAACAGTATACGTGCTCGGTGCAGGGTGGATTGAAGTCGACATCAAAGACTGAACCCAAGGCGTAGGAGTCCTCTATGGGTATCTGGCCCGAACCATCCGTGCGACCCACAAGTCCACCAAGACCACACGTCGTGAAGATGACGGGCATTTGTATCCCGCTGAGATCTCCGGTGCTGTAACTCGCCTTTATCGAATAAGGGGAACTACCGTTACGCAGCTTTCCGACCAGTCCACCCACACACGCCCAAACCCACTGTGTATCCTCTCGGTCAAAGAAGATGTCACCGGTAGCATAACTGTACTCTACTACGGCATCGTCGACAACACCAGCCAACCCTCCATAACGACCAGGGATGGTAAACGTTATGTCACCGGTAGCGTAACTGTATTCGATCCTTGCTGTTCTGTTATTGTCGGCGCGGATGAACCCCACGATTCCCCCAAACATGCCGTTGCCGTTTATCTCGACACTTGAGCCACTCCGGGAAATGATACCTTCCATGTAGCCAACAACTCCACCCGCCGAGAAACGCCAGGCGCTTCCAGGGTAATCGGCGACAAGATAGCCAGCCTTGTTCACTTCACCGCTGGTGAAAACCCGAGTAATACTCCCGTGACTTTGACCCACCAGCACGCCCACCGGACGACCGCCCCAGCTGGTTCGCTCTGACTTGGCCCAGATGCGAGCGTTTGTGACATTCAGGTTGCGAAGTTCACTGCCATCCTCTACGAAGCCGAACAACCCTGTCAGTGCTGTGCCTCTGCTGATGTGCAGGTGATCTATTGTGTGGTTGTTGCCGTCGAAGACACCCCAGTAGGCTTCTGTACCGGCTCCGGTGCCGATGGGTGCCCAGCCTGCGCCGTTGTTCCAGTAGGTGTCGTAGTCGCAGTCGTCGCCCGACCAGGTGTTGTTCTCAAACTTGCAGTCGTCACCCGCTGAGAACTTCGGTTCGTGGGTCTTGCCGTCGCCGTTGGTGTCCATGTCGAGGTCGGCGGTGAGTTCGTAGCCCTTGCAGCCGGGCACACACCCCATGCCTGCCACGGCGTCGGGGAACGCCGCGCCGTAGCTGTCGGCCTTGGCTTCCGGGACACCGTCGGCGTTGAGATCCCAACGCATTGCGTTGAGCTGTGCCAGGGAGTTGATCTCGATCAAGTTGTCCGAGTCGGTGTCGTACACGGTGGAACCGCCGACGGTCGCGGTCACCTCCGCCGATTCGGTTCCGTCACCTGTGACGTTGGTGCCGCGAATCTTGAATCCGTAAGTGACGCCAATGTCGAGTCCGCCCACCAGGAAGCTGGTGGTGTCGCCGTCACTGCCGGGAATGTCAGTCCATGAGCCGTAGCTGCCCGATCCGGTCTTCTGCTGGTACTCGTAGCCCGTGGGGGCATCCCCGCTCGATGGTGCAACCCAGGTGAGTACCACCTGCGTGCTTCGAGGCGACGCCGCCAACTCCGAGACGGCACCGGGAACGCTCTGCGCCCCCGCCACCACAGGCCACCACAACACCGCAACCACGGCCACGAACATTGCGACCACCCACCGCACAAGGTCCCGCCGTGAGCGAAGACCCCGGCGGGGGGCCCAGCGTGGGGTAGCCAATTGGACTGTTGTCATGTGAGGTTGCATTCTCGGTTTTCGCTCTCTTTCCGAAGCCAAGGCGTCTACAGGTGCGAGTCCTCCGGCGGGGACGTTTCCCGGCGAGCAACAACGCCGCCGGTGCAACCCTCCAGAAGTTCACCTGCATCAAGCACGCCCAACAATGTACCGCCTACTTTGCAGGCGCCCCCAAACGGGCCTCATGCGCGGAAGTGTGCGTCACCCGATTCGTGCCCCCGCAGCCCCACCCGACCTTGCGTGACCACTTCATCATGTGCGTGCCCGCGGTGCTGCTCAAGCGGCTCCTGCCCTGCCGTGAATGCCCTACACGGGTGTGTGCTGTGGTCACTTCCACGATCACGGCGATGGCGCACGATTGGGATTGCTCACGCAGACTCATTGCAGAGCGGCCTGTCCTCCGCGAGTCGCAATTCGGATCGGTCGGGGGTGTGGGTCGTACCTGGGACTGCGTAGGGGCGTCCCGAATGGCCCCGAGGCTTGCACTCATGTCGCCAGGTGAGGCACGAAGCAAGCCACTGCGCATGCTCCGGACTGGTGGCTGATTGCCGGGAGCCCCGTGGGGCGCGAGCGGGCGCATTTTCGGGGTTGGGGCTGATCCTTGGCTGCCGGGGGCGCGAATTGTTGGCCGATGGGCAAGACTGAGCAGCCGTGACCTCACAGCCCTCGTCTGCTGCCCCCCGGCCTGCGTCGCCACCGGATCAGTCAGATCCGCTCCATGTGCCCGGCTTGGGCGGTTTCTGCAATCGCCGGTGGCCGGAACATGTGGCCGTCTTCGGGCGATGGGCGGGGCCGGTGGACGGGACGGCTTGCGGCCTTTGGGGGCTCCGGTGACCGGCGGTGGGCCCGCGCAGGGGCGCCAGCCGCTGGTGGTGCTCGACGTGGAGGGGGTGCTCACGCCCGAGGTGTGGATCGCCGTGGCCGAGCGCACCGGCCTTGACGTGTTGCGGCGAACAACCCGTGACGAACCCGACTACGACGTGTTGATGAAGGGACGCCTCGCCGCTCTCGACGCCCACGGGGTGACCATGTCGCTGATCGAGGACGTGATCGCCGGGCTGGAGCCTCTGCCGGGAGCACGGGACTTCCTCGACGAATTGCGGTCCCGTGTGCAGGTTGTGCTGCTGTCGGACACGTTCGAGCAGTTCGGGCGACCGCTGATGCGCGAGTTGGGCTGGCCCACGCTGCTGTGCCACACCCTGGAGGTGGAGCGTGACCGCATCACCGGCTACCGCCTGAGGGTGCCAGACCAGAAAGCCCAGGCAGTGAAAGCCTTCCGGGGGCTCAACTATCACGTGGTGGCCGCCGGGGACTCCTACAACGACCTCACCATGCTCGCCGCCGCCAACGCCGGGATCCTGTTCCGCGCCCCCGCCAACGTGGCCGCCGAAAACCCACAGTTCCCCTCCTGCCACACCTACCCCGAGCTAACCGCCCTACTAAAGGCCGCCTGCACCTAACAGCGCTGCGTCCAACCCGGGCGCCCTCCGCTCCCGGCGGACAAGACGTGATGCGTGAGGCGTGCGCGACGCTTGGGGTGTGAGAGGATCGGGCCGTACTTCCCTCCCTTCCAGGCAGAGTGCCGGGCGGGTGATTGGCGGGCCTCGGCCTTCACTGGGTGGGCGGCCAGGGTGCGCTGGGCCCACGCGGCTGCTTCGTCCATGTTGGGTGGCGGTGCCCATGTTTGATATGATAAAACCTTGATAAATCAGATAAATCCGTGAACAGGTGTTGTGTCTGTCACACAGTGCTGTTACAGTACTACACATGCTCGAACGAACAATCACCTGGCTCAACGGACTCGCCACGCCAGGGCTCACCGCTGGTGAACTGCGCGACAAGATCTCCGGCCTGGCCCGGCTCCAGGGCGCCCTCGACGCTTGCAACAACCGCCTCGCCGTTGCGCTACACGACGCTGTGGGCGAACGCGAGGGCATCGAGGTGGTGCGCGAATCCACCGGATGCTCACGACGCGAAGCCCGGCGACGTTCTGAACGCGCCGCGGCGCTCAACGACATGCCCAACGTTGCCGAAGCGCTTGGTGAGGGGCGCATCACCACCGAACACGCCGACGCACTGGTGAAAGCCGCCAAGGACACAGACGCCGCAACCGTGGACGGTGACCGCGAGTTGCTTGACCTCGTGTCAGAAGTACCAGCGGACAAGGCCGGCAAACACACAGAGGACTGGGCCCGTCGCCGTCAAGACCCTGAAGACCTCGAAGCCGCTCACCGGCGGGCCCGTGCCAAGCGCCGGGTGGACTTCTTCCCTGGTGAGGACCACATGTTGCGCGGCGTGATCACCGGTGACAACACCACCATGGCCATGATCCAAGCCAAAGTGCTCGACATGGCACAACGCCTGCACAGCTCCCAAGGCGGACGCGACAACCCCAAACACGACCGCACCTGGGCCCAATACCGCTACGACGCCATGCTCATAGCCCTAGGCATAGACCCATTCCCCCCGGCACCACCGAACGCCCACAGCGGTCGCACCTCCAGCGGGGATCGGCGGTCCTCCAATGGTTCTGGGGCGGATGCGAATGGCACCACCAGAAGCGGCCACGGCACCCGGCGACCCGGCACCCACCGGCAGAACGGCCATCGGCAGGACGGCCACCGCTCCCGACATGGCAGCACATCCAACGGCCAACACCACAAGGCCGGAACCCAACCGGCCCCATCCGGTGTGATGCTTGATTTGCTCGACTCCGAGAACTCCACGGGCGAACCGGCCTCGGTCAACAACGGCTTGAGCCTGCCAGGCACAACCGGTACCCCGCCGAGTGGCGACAATCTGAATCGCGCTCCCGACACGACCGCCGATGAGTCCGAGTCGATGTGGGAGACGCAGGATTCGTGTTTCGATGACGGGTCCTACGACTCTGGGGGTCAGGGTTGTGTTTGTGGTGGCGGCAAGCTGAGCCAACGCAACCAAATCGTGGTTGTCGCCCAGCTTGACGACCTCGCCGACACCAACCAAGGCACACTCGGTGGGCTGATACCAGGAACCGGGCCCATCTCGCGATCAGAACTAGAACGTCTCGCTTGTGACGCAGACCTGCAAGGACTGATCTTCAACGGCCGCGGCGAACCGTTATGGCTCGGAAGGCGAAGACGCTCCGCCAGCGCGGCGCAACTCAAAGCACTGATCGCACGAGACCGCGGCTGCGTGCTATGTGACGCCCCTCCCCACCACTGCCACGCCCACCACATCGTCCCATGGCAAAACGACGGGCCCACCGACATCGACAACCTCGCCCTGGTATGCCACCAAGACCACACCAAAATCCACGACCGCCAACTCCGGCTCAAACGCCACCCCGACGGCAAATGGACAACAACCCACGACCCAACCATGGTCAAAACCCACAACACCTCCTAACCGGCCATGTCGCCGCCGGTCCAGGCGCGCAGGGTTGGGCTGTGCAGGGTTGGGCTGTGCAGGGTTGGGCTGTGCAGGGCGAGGTTGGGGGCGGGTGCTCGGGCGGGCTTGGGGCTCTAGGGTTTCGCCATGACTAGCAGTGCCGATCTGGCCCGGCGGTATTCGTTGGTGTTTCCGAGCTTTCTGCACACCCTCTACGACGAGCCGATCTCCATTGATCGTGGTGAGGGCAGCTACGTGTGGGACTTGGAGGGCAACCGTTACCTGGACTTCTTCGGAGGTGTGCTCACCACGATGATCGGTCACAACGAACCCAGCGTGGTGGCCGCGGTTCAACAACAGGCCGCCAAGGTGATGCACACCTCCACCCTGTACCTGAGCGAGCCGATGATCTCCTTCGCGGAAGACGTTGCCCGTGTGTCGCAAATCCCCGACGCTCGGGTGTTCTTCACGCCCTCGGGCAGCGAGGCCAACGACGCCGCGCTGCTGATGGCCACCGCGTACCGAAAGTCCAACCAGGTGCTGGCGCTGCGCAACAGCTACCACGGCAGGGCGTTCTCCACCCAGGCCGTCACGTCGCACCGGTCATGGCTCGCCACACGGCTAACCGGGCTCAACGTGACCTTCGTTCACGGCGGCTACCGGCTGCGCAGCCCCTTCGGCCATCTCGACGATGACGACTACACCGCCGCGTGTGTGGACGACCTCGCCCAGCTGCTCGACATGACCACCACCGGCGACGTGGCTGCCATGATCGCCGAGCCGATCCAGGGCGTGGGCGGTTTCGCCACCCCGCCCGACGGGTTCTTCGGCGCCATGGGCAAAGTGCTCGACAATCACGGAATCCTGTTCATCTCTGACGAGGTGCAAACCGGATGGGGCCGCACCGGCGACCACTTCTGGGGATACCAGGCCCACGGAATCGTGCCCGACCTGCTCACCTTCGCCAAAGGTGTGGGCAACGGCATCACCCTGGCCGGGGTGGTGGTGCGCGCCGAGATCGCCGAGGCGTTGTCGGGGTCGTTGCAGTTCTCCACCTTCGGCGGGAACCCGCTTTCTGCCGCGGCGGGCCGGGCCACGCTTCGCCGTGTGCTGCAAGACGACCTGCAAGCCAACGCGGCCGCCATGGGCCGCCGTTTCGAGGAGGCGCTGGATCCTGTGGTGGAACGCACCGACTGGATCGCCGAGCGCCGAGGCCGGGGGCTTATGCACGCCATCGAGATCGTGCACCCCGGCTCGATCGAGCCAGACACGGCCCGAACCGCAGCCGTGCTCGAAGGCTGCCTGCAACGCAAACTGCTGGTGGGCCGAGGCGGGCTCTACGGCAACGTGATCCGCATGACCCCCATGCTCAACGTCACCCCCGCCGAGCTGGACGAAGGCGCCCAAGCCCTGATCGAAACAATCAACAGCATCGCCTGAGCACCCCTGAGCACGCCTGAGCATCGCCGCAGGGCCAAGCCGCCCACGCTGCCTGCTGGAATCGGCCGGTTCAGACGATGCACCACCGGATGCCCGGCCCGCCTGGTGGGTTGGGGGAGTGACTGCTGCGCCGGGAGCGGGAGGGAGCTGGCGGGGCGCTGCCCCGTGGCTCCGGGTCAGGACTGTGGCAGGTGGGCGGTGGCGCCTCTTGCGAGCATGTACATGAGCGCACCCGATCGGGGTTTGGGATTGAAGAAGCTTGACTTGGGAGGCATGCGCCCCTCCTGGTCGGCAACGTCGGTGAGTTCGGGCACCGACACGGGATGCATGATGAAACCCAACCGGTTCTCGTTGTCGCAGCGCTGCACTAGCTGAGCGAGCCCCGCAGGATCGGGCAGGTACTCCACAGCGCCCCGACCGCTCAACTCGTCGGCGCCGAGCACCGGATCCAGGATGTGGCGGCGCAGCAACTCCACATCGAGGGCGTCCACCGCGGAACTTCCCGGCGGCGCCTCGGGAAGCACCAAACGGTGCCACTCACCGGTGCCGCCCACGTACAAGCCAACCTCGCCACGGCGCCGGGGCCGGGCCTCCCTGGAGTTGCGAACCGGCCGCAAATGAGCCGCCGCGCCCGAAAGCGACGCCATGCAATCGTCCACCCGGCGGTGATTGCAGTCCATGACGATGCGGTGAAACGCCTCCACGTGAAGCTGCTCGGACGGGTAAACGGCGGCGAGTGTGCGTCCCAGTGCCGCACTGTGGGGTTCGCTGGTGAGGGCTCGCTCACCGGCTGTGAGGCGATGATGCCCGTCGGTCACATACAACACCTGATTCTCGATCAGGGCGAGCAGCCCGGCGGTGGCCTCCGCGGGCGCAGTCCAGATCTCGTGATGCACCAGCGAAGACCCGAACTCCAACTCCGGCTGGGCGCTGCTGGTGATCTCGTCCATCGCATCCGCGAGGCGGGCCCCGTCTCGCACTGCCAACGCCACCGGATTCGAGGCGGCGCCCACGCCAAGCAGGTGAGCGGTGAGAAGCTCGGTGTGGGCGTCACGCACGTTCTCGTGAAAGCGAATCCGACCGTCCTGCAAACCGTGAACCGCCACCGTGCAAATCACCCCGGTTTGGGCGCCACGCTCGTGAGACATCCGGTACAGGTACACCGCCGGGCGACCAGTGGGCAAAAAAACCTCCGCCGCCAACAGGCGTGACAATGCCGCCGAGCCCGACGACACCAGCCTGGTGAGCGAGAAGTCCTCGTTGTCGGCGAGGTCCTCGCTGCTGCGGGTGACGTTCACGTAGCTGTACGGGTTGCCCGCGGCGATCGAACGGCGCTGCTCGGGGGTGAGATTGTCATAAGCGCGGCTGATCACCCGGTCGGCCCATTCGGGTTTCACCAGCCAACCCGCGAACGGCGCCACTATCGGCTCCGCGCCCGGCCCGCCCGCGGCCTCTGCGGCCTGTGGCGCGGTGGCGGGGGACTTGGCAGTGGGCGGTGTTCCGGGAGCGCGTCCTTGCAGCCAGTCCACGGTTAGAGCACCGACACCTGGATCACGTTCGGCAGCGCTCGAAGGTCTTCAAGCAGGCCGTCGTGGATCTCGCCCACCACGTCGATGGTGGCCAACGCCGCTACGGCTCCAGCGAAAATACGATTCTGCATGGTTGCGACGTTCAGGTTATGGCTGCGCAACTGTTGCAGGACTGCGGCCAGCACCCCCACCCTGTCACGGTGCCGCACCCGCAGCGTGGCGGTGTGCCTGGGGATTCGCTCCAGGTTCACGCAGTGCATCACCGAACCGGTGCGGTAGGCGTCGATCACCTCCACGGCGCCCTCGGCCACCGCCTCCTGGGCTTGGCGGGTGGACGCCCCGATGTGATGAGTGGCCGTGACCTTCGGATGGGCCGCCAACGCCGAGCGGAACTCCGAGGCCGAGGCGCCCGGCTCGTCGGCGAACACGTCCAAACCGGCACGCATGTCGGTGGAGTTCAGCGCCGCCAGCAGCGCCGCCTCGTCCACCACGTCACCCCTGGAGGTGTTGATCAGCACCGCGTCGGGTTTCATCATCGACAAGAAGCTGGCGTTCACCATCTTGTTGGTTTCGGGGGTGGAAGGCACGTGCAGCGACACGATGTCGCTCACCGCGAGAAGCTCGGCAAGGTCGGGCGCGTGTTGCACGTCTATGGCACGCAGGCGGCGGCGCATGTCGCGATCTCGGCGGGGCCGGTCGAGGGTCACCACCTGCATGCCGAAACAGTTGGCGCGCTCGGCCACCTCCACACCAATCGCGCCCATGCCGATGATCCCCAGGGTGGCCCCGTAAAGGCCCCTTGAGCGGCTGTACTGCTTCTTGTTCCAGGTGCCGGCCCGCAGATCCGAAGTGGCCGAGGCGATGTGACGGTCGATGGCGAAAATCAGGCCCATCGTGAGCTCGGCCACCGCTATGGCGTTGCGTCCGGGCACGTTGCACACCAGCACCCCCAGCTCGGCTGCGCGTTCGCAGTCGATGGTGTTGGTGCCCGCCCCGGCCCTCACGATCAGGCCCAGGTGGGTGCCGGCCTCGATGGCGGCCGCCGATACTCGGGTGCTGCGCACCACAAGCACGTCGTAACCCGCCACGTGATCCACCAGGGTGTCCTCTGTGAGCGAGGCCATCACGTCACACGTGGCGCCCGATTGTTGGAGCCCGCTGACAGCAACCTCGGACAGTGAATCGGCGAACAGGATCCTCATCGCATGTCACCTCGGATTCGGGACTCGCGGGATTGTTACCGGCAGGACGCGGGAAGGCCCCCAAGTTGAAACCGCTCCGCTCCCTGGGCCGCAATAATACGCCACAGCGCCCCCATGGCGGTGGACTTCCCGGCGTAACGGGCACAGCGTTCGATGATGGGGCAGACTCGGGGTACCGGTAGAAGCAACAGCGCACGAAACTGGCGCCCGACGCCGGGAGCGCGAGACTTGAGCACTGAGACGACGAGCCGCCGGAGAACAGAGTCAGAGAGCAGGGCCGGAGAACAGGGCCAGGGACCAGAGCCGGAGAACAGGGCCGGAGAACAGGGCCGGAGAACAGAGCCAGAGAACAGCGCCAGGGAGCAGGGCCTGAGAACAGAGCAAGGGCAGGGCCACGGAACAGGGCCGGACAACAGGGCCAGGGAACAGGGCCAGAGAACAGAATTGGGGGAACAACACATGGGCGACAGCTTTGAGCGCACCTCTGGGGGTGCGGTGCTGATGGACGGGAACCGGCTGCGAGACGAGATCGTGGCCGACTTGAACCGCGAGATCACCTCCGCGGGCGGGCCGCAGGTGTGTTTGGCCACCGTGCTGGTGGGTGACGACAAGCCGAGCCGCATTTACGTGCGCAACAAGCAACGCAAAGCCACTGAGGCTGCGATGACCTCACGCCACGTGGAACTCGCCTCCGACGCCACCCAGCACGAAGTGGAGGCCGCGGTGGGGGAGCTGGCCGCCGACCCGGCAGTACACGGCATCCTGGTGCAGCTTCCGTTGCCGGTGGGCCTCGACGCCGATGCGGTACTCGATCTGATACCCCCCGAAAAAGACGTGGACGGGCTCACGCCCCGCTCGATGGGCGCGCTGTTGCGGGGCCAGGCAGGGCACGTGCCTTGCACTCCGCTGGGCGTGATGCGGCTGCTGGAGCGTTACGGGGTTGCCACCTCGGGGAGCAGGGCGGTGGTGATCGGACGCTCAACGCTTGTGGGGCTGCCTCAGGTGTTGCTGCTGGGCCGCAAAGGCATTGACGCCACCCCCACCCTGGCGCACAGCCGCACCCCCGACCTGGCCGGGCTGTGCCGCAGCGCTCACATCATCGTGGCCGCCGCGGGCATGGCCGGACTCGTAACCGACGAGTTCGTGAGCCCGGGCGCGGCGGTGATCGACGTGGGAATCTCACGCACCGAAGCCGGAATAGTCGGCGACGTGGATTTCGACAGCGTTCAAGGCGTGGCCGGGGCGATCACCCCCATGCCCGGCGGCACAGGCCCAATGACAATTGCCTGCCTGCTGCAAAACACCCTCAACGCAGCCCGAATGCTCGGCGCATTCCCCAACTGAGGCACCCCGGCGCTAGGGCGTGGGCGCGGGCTGGTCGAGGTTCAGGTGGCGTTTGGCGGCCCACCAGAAGATCGACCAGCCGAGGTCGCCCTTGGTTAGATCTTCGTGGGCGATTCGGGCGGCCTCGTCGGAGATTGGCTTGGCTTGTCGGGCCTTCATGTGGATCTCGCACACACGTTCCATGAACAAGAACCAGCCCACCGCGTCCGCGGGGGTGGCACCAACGGTTAGCAGGCCGTGATTGGCGAGAATCGCGCCACGGTTGTCGCCCAGCGCCGCGGCGATGCGCTTGCCGCCGTCGATTGACAGCACCTGCACCTCTTCGTCGTCAAAGAGGGCGTGATCCTCAAAGAAGAGCGCCGCTTCCTGGCAGATCATCTCGAAGCCGCGTCGCTCCGCCGCGAACGGCGTGCCCCACGGGGTGTGCACGTGAGCGGCGGCCCCCACTTCGGGTCGGGCCTGGTGGATCGGGTGGTGGATGTAATGGGCGGTGATGTTGATGTTTGCCGGGCGGCCCTGCTGATCGGTGGCACCGCCGTCGGGGCCCACAAGCACCATGTGACCCGCTTCGGCGCGGTGGTAGGGCACTTCGTGGGCCAGCAGCCACATGTGATCGGCCCGTTCGGGGTCTCGCACGGTGATGTGCCCGTCGCCAAGATCCCCCCAGCGCATAGCCGCGAACAGCCGGTACCCGGTTGCCAAATCCTTCAGCAACCGCTCCCGCTCAGCAACAGGATCCTCCAAAATCGGCTCCCGCAAGACCGACTCACCAGCCCCCGAACCGAACAGCGAAACGTTCATGGCACATTCTTGCCCAGCATCCCGCGTCGGGCAAGAACGAGTAAGCGCCGAAACAGCGCGCTCCCCGTGATGCTCCGCCGACGTGGGCAGCTAGTCCATGTCGATGATGTTCTGCTGGTTGGTTGACGGGGGCTCTTTGCCGGGTGGCAGGCCGTTGCCGTCGGGTTTGTCCTGTTGTTTCGGCGCGGCGCCCGACTGCGCGTCCAGGTAGCGAACCGTCCTTTCCTTGGTCCCCCGTGCGGAGAGGTCGATTCTGGCGTTCTCGGGGAAGGCGCCGAGTTTCTCGATCCTACGTGCCTGGGGCATCACGTAACCCGACCAGGAGCGGACGCTCTTGTTGTAATGATCGAGCGCGGCCTCCAGGCGCTTGCCCATCTCGTTCACGTGACCGCCGTAACTGCCCAGCCTGTCAACCAGTGTGCGAGCGGCCTCCGCGATCTTCTGGGCGTTCTGCTGCATGTCCTGGCGCTGCCACGCCAACGCCACGGTGCTCAAAAGCGCCAGCAGCAACCCTGGGGTGGCGATCAGCACGTGGTGTTTGCGCCAAGCCTCGTCCCACAGAGCAGGCTGTGTGTCCATGGCAGCGTCGAGGATCGGATCGCTGGGCACGTACATCACCACAAAATCGGGCGACCCGTCCACAGCGCCGGAGTAGTCACGTTCGCCGAGGGTCTTGGCGTGGCCCAGCAGGGCCTGCGCGTGCGCCTTCAGCAGGCTCGACTGCTGATCTTCATCGTTGGTGTTGAGCGCCTCCATGTACGCCTCCAGCGGCGTCTTGGCGTCTATCACCACCTTCATGTCGCGCGGCAGATGCACCACGGCGTCGGGTCTCTTGGTCTTGTCCCCTGCGACGTAGGACGGTTGGTCGTCAAAATCCACGCGGTCGCGCATGCCCGAGATCTCCAGCACCTTGCGCAGGTGAATCTCGCCCCAGTTGCCTCGCATGCTCGACGACTTGAGAACGTCCCGGAGGTGAGTGGCGGCCTCGCCGAGTGATCCCACCTGGGTGCTGAGCTTCTGGTAGGCGCCCTCCCGTTTTTGTTCGAGTTCCTGCACCTGGCGTTCGAGCTTGTTGAGCTGCTCGCCCACCGGGTTCACCAGACCCTTCAGCACCAGGTTGGATTGCTTGTGCTTCTCGTCGAATAGCTGCTGGGCTTGCTTCACGAGCTGTTCGCGGTTGTCCTTCAGCGCCTGCGCGGTGAGGCCCTTCAGTTGGTTCTCAAGCTGCTCACGCTCCTGACGGCGCGCCTCGTCGGCCTTCTCGCGTTCGACGCGACGCTCCTCGATGTTCGCCTTGAGCAGGTCCACCTCCGTATGCGCGGTGGCCAACGCCAGGCGGGCGTCGCCCAACTCGCCGGCGGCGGCGTCCCGTTCGGCCACCGCCTGCTTGCGTCCCCGAGAACCCACGGCAACGCCCACTGCCAAGCCCGCCAGGCCCAACAGAACCGCCAAAATCAAAAATGTTGCATCCATGGTCGGCACCCTAGATGCACCCTGTGACACATGTCGGGCAGCCCGGCCATCCGCCCGCTCAGTCGCCCGCCGGATTTGCCCGTGATCGCCGCAGTGGCGGGTGCCGGGCGCTGTCTGCGCCGCCGCTTGCAACGCCTGCCGTGAATGCTCGCCGGACGAAATTCGGCCCGGCCGTGGCTCCGTGCCGGCCGGCAGCCGGGGGGCTACGCCTCGGACTGCCAGGCTGCGGTGGCGGCCACCTGGTTGAAGGTGAACACGTGCAGGCCCCTCACGCCGAGGTCGGCCAGGTGCGGGCTCAGCGGCACGAGCACGTCGTCGGGGTTGTAGCCGGTGGAGGTCATCAGCTTCGTTACAGCCGCACGGTTCTTGCGCAGGTAACGCAACGACGCCCCCACACCGAGCCGGGTGCCCATCGTGAGCAACTTGGCACGGTCGACCACACCGGCCAGCCCCAAATGAACATCCAGCGTGAGCCCGGCGGCCCGCTCGGCCCTCAGCCACCGCTGAATGCGGGCCGGGTCGAAACACATCTGCGTGCTGCAATACCCGCCGATGCCCGCGGCGGCCAGCATTTTCTGTTTGGTGTGCAACGCCTTGTGCAGGGCGTCGTCGGAGATCAGCGGATGACCATGCGGGTAGGCGGTCACCCCGATCGTCTCCAGGCCGTGGTCACAAGCCAGGAAGTCCTCCAGGAAAGACACCGCGTCAAAATAAGCGCCCGGCGGGTCGGCGTCGCCCCCAACCAGGAACATCGTCTTGAACCCGGTGGAGCGAAACCAGTCCGCCAACTCGGCGGGACGCTGCTTGGACTCCACCATCCGAGCCGACACGTGGGGGATCGGCAGGTGCCCCATCTCGGCCACCTGTTCGCTGATGTCACAAGTGGCCTGCTGACCTTTCACCGGCGAAGCCGTAACCGACACCGCCGAACCCGCAGGCAAAGCCTCCAACGCGGCGTCCAGGCTCTTGAGCGGGATCACCTCAAAGGTCAACCCCCGAACCAGCTCCCGCCGGTAAAGCCGCGCCTCGTCACTCTCCGCGCCAACCCCGGCCCGCCGCCGAACAAGCCCAAACATCAACCAATCCTCCCCACCACCAAGCCCCGGATGCTAGTGCGGGGCCGGGTTACTCATTGGCCATGTCGGGGTCGCCGAAACCTTTGCGGGCTGCGGCCCAGTCTTCGTCGGTGAGACCTTCGAGCAGGTAGCGGCGGAGGTCGTCCCACTCTCCGGGTACAACCAACAGGGCGTTGTCCACGCTTTCAGCCACATCTCCAACCACGACTTCACGTTACCAGGCGTGCTCGCATACCAGGAAACGCCGCAGAATTGCCTTGCAATGCCAGCAGACCTGCGGGATCCGAAGGAACTGGCGTGGCAGAGGCAGGGCGGCTTCGCTGCGGCGATGTGGCCTGGCCGGGGATGTGAATCCGGGCGCACCCGGCCCGGGGCGGGGGTTAGCTGAGGCCTACTATGTTTCCTTCGGCGTCTATGTCTATGCCTTTGGCGGCTGGGATTCGGCCCAGGCCTGGCATGGTGCGCATCTCGCCGCAGATCGGGTACACGAAACCGGCGCCCACCGAAGCCCTCACCTCGCGCACCGGCAACGTCCACCCCTTCGGGGCACCCTTGAGGGTGGGATCAGACGAGAGCGACAGGTGCGTTTTGGCGATGCACACCGGCAGGTTGTGGAACCCCGCGGCGGTGTAGGTGTCGAGCTGCTTGTTTGCGGTGGGGGAGTACTCCACGCCATCCGCGCCGTAAACCTGGGTGGCAACCGTGTGGATCTTGTCCTTCAAGGAGGCGTCGTCGGGGTACAGCACCTTGAAGTCGCTGGGCTCCTCGGCGGCCTCCGCCACCGCCTCGGCCAGCTCCGCGGCGCCCCGGCCACCCTCGGCGAAATGGTTCGACACCGCCGAACGGGCCCCGTACTCCGCGGCGATCTCCGCCACCGCGGCGAGGTCGGCGGAGTGATCCTCGGGGAAGGCGTTGATCGCCACCACCGGCGTCACCCCGTGCATGCGCATGTTCTCAAGCTGCTTGCGCAGGTTGTCGCCACCGGAGTGAACCTCGTCGGGGTTCTCGGCCAGCAGCGCCTCCGGCAGGGGCCGCCCGGCAATGATCTTGTGGTTGCCCGAGTGCGCCTTGAGGCCCCGAACGGTGGCCACCAGCACCGCCGCGTCGGGTGCCAAACCCGAATAGCGGCACTTGATGTTGAAGAACCGCTCCGCGCCCATGTCCGCGCCGAAACCGGCCTCGGTGAGCAGAAAGTCGCCGGTGTGGATGCCCACCTGGTCGGCCACGATCGACGAGTTGCCCGTGGCGATGTTGCCGAACGGCCCGGCATGCACCAGCGCGGGGCCGTGCTCGAGAGTTTGCATCAGGTTGGGTTTCACCGCCTCACGCAAAATCACCGCCATCGACCCGGCCACGCCGATCTCCTCGGCGGTAACCGGCGTGCCGGCCTTGGTGTAACCAACCACCATGCGCCCCAACCGGGCCCGCAAATCGGCCAGCCCGGTGCAAAGCGCCAGCGCCGCCATCACCTCGGAAGCCGCGGTGATGTCGAACCCGGACTCGCGAGGCACGCCGTCGAGGCGGCCACCAAGCCCCACGATCACGTTGCGCAGCGACCGGTCGTTCACATCAAGCACCCGACGCCAGGTGATGTTGTGCAAATCCAGCCCGGATTCGTTGCCGTGGTACAGGTGGGCGTCCACCATTGCCGAGCACATGTTGTGCGCCGCGGTCACGGCGTGCATGTCACCGGTGAGGTGCAGGTTGAACAACTCCATCGGCACCACCTGGCTGTAACCGCCACCGGCGGCGCCGCCCTTGATGCCAAACGTGGGCCCCATCGAAGGCTGACGGATGGCGATGGTGGCGCTGCGCCCGATGTGCCCGAAACCCTGGCCGAGGCCCACGGTGGTGGTGGTTTTGCCCTCACCGAAAGGCGTGGGCGTGATGGCCGACACGATCACGTAACGGGCCCTGGGCCTGTCGGCCATGGCCTCGATGGCGTCGAGGCTCACCTTGGCGGCGCCCTTGCCGTAAGGCTCGAGCATTTCGGTGGGGATGCCCGCGGCGGCGGCGATCTCCTCCAGTGGCCGGATCTCGGCCTTCGACGCAATCTCCAGGTCGGTGGGGAATGGCATGATCGCCCTTTCGTTATCGGGATGTGTTCAAGGTCGGAATGGGGGTGAGTTCAAGGTGACTGTGGGGGTGTGGGCCCGGGTGACTCGGGGTGTGTTCAGGGTGACGGGGGGTGCGGGCCGGGTGACTCGGGGTGCGGTCAACATGGGCGGTGACGGGGTTGTGTTCAACACGGCTGGGGTGATGAGTTCAACCTTCCGAGCTGCACCAAACGCCGGGTTTCGCGGGGGTGCCGGCGGTGTGACCGTAGGCGCTTCCCGACGGGTCGGATGCATCGCGGCGTTAGGTTAGTGTTCCGCATTATGGAACGGTTCCATTACTGGCATCGGTCGAGCGGACAAGGCCCGAACGCGCCACGCCCGAGCGCACCGCGCCCAAGCGGCCGCCGCCCGAGCGGACCGTCCTTTCCACTCTCCACAGGAGGACACAAGTGAGCGAGTTTCCCACCCGCGCCAAGTGCGTGGTGATCGGCGCCGGGATCGTCGGCAACTGCCTGGTGGGGCATCTCACCAAACTCGGCTGGCGCGACCTGGTGCTGCTGGACAAGGGCCCGCTGCCCAACCCCGGCGGCTCCACCGGGCACGCCTCCAACTTCATTTTCCCGGTGGATCACAACAAGGAGATGTGCCTGCTGGGCGAGCAAAGCGCCAACCAGTACCGCCACATGGGCTTGTCGGTGGACTCGGGCGGCATCGAGGTGGCCCGCACCCAGGAGCGCATGGACGAACTGCAACGCCGCATGACCTCCGCCAAGGCGTGGGGCATCGAGGCGCACCTGCTCACCCCCGACCAGGTGCAGGAACTGGTGCCCTACATCAACACCGACGTGATCCTCGGCGGTTTCTACTGCCCCACCGTTTCGGTGGTGGACTCCCTGGAGACCGGCACGGTGATGCGCAAACTGGCCGTGGAGCAAGGCTGCGAGGTGTTCGCCAACACCGAGGTGCTCGACCTGATCACAACCGACGGCCCCGTGGAGGGCTCACGGCAAATCTCGGCGGTGGTCACAGACAAGGGCACCATCGAAGCCGAATACGTGGTGATCGCAAGCGGTGTGTGGTCGAACCGGATCGCCAACATGGCCGACGCGTACATCCCGCTGGTGCCGGCGGTGCACCAAATGGCCGACGTGGGCCCGATCGACATTCTCGCCCAGACCGGCAACGAGATCGGCTACCCGATCGTGCGAGACATGGACACGTTCTGCTACGAGCGTCAGTCCGCCGGATCGATGGAGGTGGGTTCGTACGCGCACCGCCCGATCCTGCATCACCCCGACGAGATCCCGTCCAACGACGAGGCCGCTTTGTCTCCCACCGAGATGCCCTTCACCGCCGATGATTTCGACCCGCAAATGGAACAGGCCATCGAGCTGATGGACATGCTCGGAGACGCCGAGATCAAGTACGCCATCAACGGGTTGCTGTCCTTGACGCCTGACGCGATGCCGTGTTTGGGTGAGATTCCCGAGGTGCGCAACTTGTGGTCGGCGGCGGCGGTGTGGGTGAAGGAAGGCCCCGGCATGGCCCAGGTGGTGGCCGAGTGGATGACCTTCGGATATCCCAGGGTTATCGACGCCCACGGCGCCGATGTGTCCCGCTTCTACCCCGAGGAACGATCCGACACCCACATCTGGGCCCGAGCGTCGGAGCATTTCAACAAAACCTACGGCATCGTGCATCCGGCCGAGCAGTGGGAAACGCGCCGCAACCTGCGTGTGAGCCCGTACTTCTCACGTCAGCAGGACTTGGGCGCCGAGTTCTTCCAGGCGCGCACGTGGGAGCGTCCACAGTGGTACGAATCCAACTCCGACCTCGTGGAGCGTTACGGCCTGGAGCCCCGTGAGGTGGAATGGGACGCCCGCTGGTGGAGTCCGATCACCGTGGCCGAGCATCTCAACCTGCGCGACAACTGCGGTCTGGTGGACTTGAGCGCCTTCCAGATCTACGAACTGTCCGGGCCGGGCGCGGTGGCTTACGCCGACCGGCTGGCGGTGAACAAGATCGACGTGGCGGTGGGGCGTTCGGTGTACACGCCGTGGCTCACCCCCGACGGCGGCTTCCACTCCGATCTCACCATGATGCGCCTCGCCGAGGACAAGGTGCGCATCGTGACCGGCGTGTTCGACGGTGGCCGTGACGAGTTCTGGACACGCCGCCACATGCCCGGATCGGGTGTGACCTTTACCGATGTGACCGACCGGATCACCACGCTGGGTTTGTGGGGGCCGAACGCCCCGACGGTGCTTGCGCAGCTTTGCGACGCCGATCTCAGCCAGGCAGGGTCGCCTTACGGGGGTTTGGTGGACGTTGTGCTTGACTGCGGCGGACGGGCGGTGGCGGCCACGCTGTTCCGTATCTCTTATGTGGGTGACACCGGCTGGGAGATTTACGCCGCCTGGGACGACGGCCCGGCGCTGTGGGATGCGCTGATGCGTGCCGGCGCCGACCTTGGCCTGCGTGCCACCGGTGGCGGGGTTTACGGCACTTCGGGTCGCCTGGAGAAGGGTTACCGGCTAATGGGCGCCGAGCTCGAAAGCGAGTACAACCCTCTTGAGGCCGGGCTGGCTCGTCCACGGGTGAAGGCGGCGGATTTCATCGGCAAGGAGGCTTACCTGGCGGCACGGGACGCGGGGCCGCCGGAGGTGTCGATGTGTGTGCTCACCGTTGAGGATCTCACCGACAGTGCAGGTCGGCAGCGTTACATGCAAGGCGGAAACGAGCCCTTGTTGACCCCCGACGGCGAGCGGATCGTGGATTCGCACGGACGGGTTTCTCGGGTGACCACCGCCGGGCCGGGGCCGTCGGTGGGCAAGCACCTGCTGATGGGATACCTGCCCACCGAGCTGGCCGCTGCGGGCACCGACCTTTGTGTGATGTACATGAACGAACTGTTCCCGGTGAAGGTGGTGGGCACCGGCGCCGCCTTCGACCCCGAAGACACCCGGATGAAGTCTTGACCCCCACCGGACGCGCTGATTTGGCCTGGTCGCGGGGTCCGGCGGGCGGGGCCTGTCCGTTGGTCCGTTTGCGGAACGGCTTCGCTTCGCTGCAGATTGTTCCGCAATCCGGCCAACGGCCACCCGCCCGCCTTGGTTTTACTCCTGGCCTTGGGGGCTGTGGCGGGTTTGGGCTTTTGCTCGGTCCGGCGGGCGGGGCGTCGCGGCTTGGTAGTGGAGGCTTGAGAGTGGGGGTTTGGGTTTGAGGATTCTTTGTTGCGTTAAGCGGGTGCCGGCGCCTGGGGCGAAGATCAATGTCACTGCGGACGGTCTTTCTGTGGATGCTGCGCATCTGGGGTTTACCACCAGTCCCCATGAGGAATGTGCGGTGGAGGAGGCGGTGCAGATCACCGAACGTGTTGGTGGCGAGGTGACCGTGATCACGATTGGGCCCGAGGAGGCGGCCGAGCAGTTGCGTTATGCGGCTTCGGTGGGCGCGCATCAGGGTGTGCTGATAGCTACCGACGGTTCGGCTTGGGATCCTCAGCGCACCGCCGAGGTGCTGGGGGCTGCGATTCGTGAACTGGAGGCCGAGGACGGGCCGTTTGACTTGATCTTGTTCGGCAACGAGTCCGCCGATTCAGGTGGGTTCCAAGTGGGGGTGCGTGTGGCTTACGGGCTGGGTCGTCCCATCGTGAACGGCATCAAGGGAATCGACGTTGGTGACGGTGCGGCCGGTGACGGTGACGGCGCGGCCGGTGACACTGTTCGGGCCCGGCGTGAGATTGACGGCGGATTTGAGGTTTACGAACTGCCGATGCCTGCGGTGTTGGGGGTGAAGGAGGGCCTCAACCTTCCTCGTTATCCCACGATGAGGGGCCGGCTGGCGTCACGCAAACTGCAGGTTCGCACTCTGGAACTCGACGCCTCCACGGGTGGCCAGCGGATGCTGAAACTGCACCGCCCCGCCGAGACCGTCTCGGAGACTGTCATCCTGGGCACCGGCCCTGAGGCCGCACCGGCGGTGGTGGACGTGCTCGAAGAACTCGGGGTGTTGTGATGCTGCTGGTGGTGTTGGAGCACGACCGGGGGACTCTGTCCGAGGCGGGTCGAGAGGCGCTCACGTTCGGACGAACACTTGCCACCAAGATGGACACCCGGGTCGGTGCCGCGGTGATCGGCGCGGGTGGCGGCGCGGGCGCAGCGGACGATCTTGCGACGGCGGCCGGGGACTACGGCGCCGACTTGGTGTACACCGCAGACCACGACGTGCTCACCGATTTCGGCCCCGAGGCTTGGGGAGCGGCGATCGCCGAGCTCGTGAACGCTCTGAGCCCACAAGCTGTGCTGGCCGGAGGAAGCGAGCGTGGCAACGAGGTGATGGCCCAGGCAGCGGCGCGTCTCGACCTGCCCTTCGTGGCCAACTGCGTGGACGTGACCCCGCCCGGTGACGGCGCCGCCGACTGGCTGATCACACGCATTCAGTGGGGTGGGTCACTTCTGGAGGACACCGCGCTGACCGCCGATGTTGCGCTGGTGACCTGCGGGTTGCACTGTGTGGCCTCGGCGCCCGCGTCCGAGCCGTCCACACCCGAAGTGCAGGACGTGACGGTTCACATTCCCGCCGAGCTTTCCCGCAGTGTGGTGGTCGACAGGGTGGTGCTCACCGCGGGTGTCACGCTTCCCACCGCGCCGGTGGTGGTGGGCGGAGGCCGCGGCGTGGGCTCGGCGGAGGGGTTCGCCGCTCTTGAGGAACTGGCGGAGCTGGTCGGCGGGCGTGTGGGGTGCTCACGGGCGGTCACCAACAACGGCTGGCGTCCACACTCCGATCAGGTGGGCCAAACCGGCACCCGCATCGCTCCCGAGATCTACATCGCCTCTGGCATTTCCGGCGCCATTCAGCATTGGGTTGGCGCAATGGGATCCAAGCACATCCTGGCGGTGAACACCGACCCCGACGCCAACATGGTCACCAAAGCCAACTGGGCGGTGATAGCCGACCTGCACACGGTGATCCCGGCCATAACTGAAGAAATCAAACGCCGTCGCGCCTAGCCGGGTTGCCGAGCACGCGCAATCACACGCACCGGCCGGCGGCGCTGTGGCGGATAGTGTCTCGCTCAGCGGAGGGAGATTCGGTAGAGGTCATGGCTGTGCAGGCGATCAAGCGGTCTTTCGCGATGTTGCGGGCGTTGGCTTCGGGGCCGCTGGGCGTAACCGAACTGTCCGAACGTGTGGGCCTGCCCAAAAGCACCGTGGCCCGGTTGTTGGCGTCGCTGGAGGCGGAGAACGCCGTGGTGCAAACCGAGGCCGGTGGCGAGTACCGGCTGGGGCCTGGCCTCATCGAGATCGCCGCGGCCACCACGCCGGGACGCAACCTGGTGGCGGTGGCTCGCCCGTTGCTGGTGGATCTCGCCGAGAGCCTCGACGAGGTTGCCGGGCTGTCGGTGATCGAGAAGGGTCAGGTGTACTACCTCGACCAGACCGAGTCGTCGTCGAATGTGCAGGTGCGCGACTGGACAGGTGAGTACTCGCCGCTTCACGCCGTGCCGTCGGGTTTGGCGATGCTGGCCCACATGGACGAAGCGCACATCGAGGAGTACCTGTCCAAACCGTTGAAGAGTTGCACGCCTTGGACGATGACCGATCCGGAAGCCCTGCGGGAACGTCTCGCTCAGGTGCGCAGCGCCGGTTACGCCTGGGTTCACGAGGAGTTCGCGCTCGGCATCAATTCGGTGGCCGCTCCCGTGTCGGCGCCGGGCAATCTGCAAGCCGCGATTCACGTTCACGGCCCGGCCTACCGGTTTCCCAATCCCGACCATCTCCACGACAACGGCATGGCCGTGGTAGCCGCCGCCAATCGCCTGTCAGACCAACTAGCCGGCTAACCCCAGCGCTGTTCCAGCCGGGCCGGTGGGCCGGCTTAGTCACCACCTGACGTGAGCCGGTTGCGCAGCACGTGCTTTAGGACTTTGCCTGACGCGTTCAGGGGCAACTCGTCCAGGAAGGTGACCGCTCGGGGGGCCTTGTAGTTGGCCATGCGGTCGCGGCACCAGGCGATGATCTCCTCGGCCAGGGCGGTTTGCTGGGCGACGCTTGCCTGGTCTGCGCTACTTGGGGCCTCGGTGAGCGCCGCGGGAGAGGGCACCACGAACGCGTGGCCCACCTCGCCCAGACGGTCGTGGGGTTCGCCCACCACTGCAACCTGGCCGACCGCCGGGTGCGCCAGCATCGCCGATTCGATCTCTGCGGGGTAGGCGTTGAACCCGCCGCAGATGAACATGTCCTTGAGACGGTCGGTGATCGCCACATAGCCGCTGTGGTTCATCACGCCGATGTCGCCGGTGTGGAGCCAACCGTGGGGGTCGATGGTTTGCGCGGTGGCTTCGGGGTCGTTTAGGTAGCCGTCCATCACGTTGTAGCCGCGCACCACGATCTCGCCGGGTTCGCCTGCGGGCACTTCGGCGCCGTCGGCGTCCACCACCCGCACCTCCACACCGTCGATGGCTCGGCCCGATGTGGTGGAGATCGTTTCGGGGTCGTCGTCGTGGCGGCACATCGTGGCGATCCCGGACGCCTCGGTGAGCCCGTAACCGGTCACCACCACCTCAAAGCCCAGCCGCTCACGCATGGCCTCGATCATCGGCACCGGCACCGGAGCGGCGCCGGTGACCGCGAGGCGCAAGGTGGACATGTCGAACGAGTCCAGGTCGGGATGGTTGAGGATCGTCTGGTAGATCGCCGGCGGGCCGGGCAGCACCGAAATCCTCTCGGCGGTGATGCGCCCCATGATCGACGGCACGTCAAACACGGCGTGGGGGATCATCGTGGCGCCGGTCATCAAACAAGCCAGGATCCCGGCGTTGAGCCCGAACGAATGAAAGAACGGGTTCACGATCAGGTACCGGTCGCCGTGACGAAGCCCGATCACATCGGCCCAACTGCGGTACGCCCGACAGATCGCCCCGTGGTTGAGCACCACCCCCTTGGGCTGCCCGGTGGTGCCAGAGGTGAACATCACGTGACAAGTGTCAGAAGCGCTCACGTTCGGCAGCCCGGCGGCTTCTGACCGGCTCGGCTCGTACTGTCGCACCTTTTCTGGCGTCGACTTGTCCGAAGTCGACTCGGGTGACATCAACTCGTCGAAGCCGATCGCACCATCGGGAACGTGGCCGCGCATCACCACGATCTCAAGGCCGTCCGGCAGGGTGGCCGGGGGCGCAGTGTTTGCCGGTTGCGCGTGGCCGGCATCGGTGTTTGCCGCGCGCAGGAGTTCCACGTAGTCGGTGTCCAGAAAGTCGGTCACGGTGAACAGCATTCGTGCCCGCGACCGGGCCAGCACGTAGGCGGCTTCGGGGCCTTTGAATCGAGTGTTGATCGGCACGGCCACCGCGGCGGCGGTGTGAGCGCCGAGCACCGCCACCACCCATTCCCAGATGTTGGGCGCCCACAAGGCCACCCTGTCGCCGGGCTGGATCCCGCGAGCGATCAGCGCCCGCGCCATCTGATCCACGCGTCCGGCCAGTTCCTCGAAGCTCAGCCGAGTGTCGCCGTCCAGAAGCGCCTCGCTGCCACCAAACCGCTCAGCCGCCGCGGCAACAAGTCCCGGAATGGTGGCCGGCCGCCCAGGATCGTCAATCACAGCAACCCCAATCGTTGCGCTGGACGTGCTGTCACCGGTCCCAGCACACCAGCAGTTTCTGGGGGCCTCGGAAGGTGAAGTTGGCGAAACGCACCAGGTCTTGGTCTTCCACGAGGCGCAGCGACGGCAACCTTTCGGCGAGCACTTCGAGAGCGATGTTGGCCTCGATGCGAGCGAGCCGGGCGCCGAGGCAGAAGTGGATGCCCTTGCCGAAGGCGATGTGATGGCGGGCGTCGGCACGGTGAATGTCGAACGTCTCCGGATCGTCGAACACCTCGGGGTCGTGGTTGGCGGCTGCGAGGCTCAAGAAAATGTTGGTGCCCTTGGGCACGTCCAACCCGGCCAGGTTGGTGTCGACGTTGGTAACCCGCCGCCAGCTCGTTTGGGGTGACTCGTAGCGCAGCACTTCCTCCACTGCGTTGGCCACCAGTGTGGGATCGGCGCAAAGTTCGTCCCACTGGTTGCGCCGGGTGAGCAGGCAGATGAGCGCATTGGACAACAAGTGGCTCACTATCTCGTGTCCGGCGAAGGACAGTCCGTAAACGATCGATTCGATCTCCCGGTATTCGAGTTCCTTGGGGTCGGTCTGGTGCGCGGCGAGCAACTCGGAGGTGTAGTCGTCGCCGGGCGAGGCGGCCTTGGCGGCCACGAAGTCGCGGCAGTATCGCCAGTAGGCCAGCATCTTGTGGGCGATCTCCACCTGTTCGGCCTCGTCTGGCTGTCCCCACGTGTACGACAGTCGATCCGAGCACCAGCTCTTGAGCAGTTCGTCGTCTGATTCGGGGAAGCCGATGAAGCGAAAGATGGTTTCGCCGGGCAGCGGATGTGCGAACAGTTCCACGAACTCCGCCGGTGATCCCTGGGCCACCATGTTGTCGATCAGTTGGTGGCAGCGTTTGCGGATGAACGGTTCGAGGCTCTTGAGGCGGCGGTTGGAGAAGCCCTTCTTGGTGTAGTTGCGGATGCGGCCATGGTCGGGGGGTTGCCGGTTGGACATCACCGCCACCGGGTTGAAGTCGTCCGCGCCGAGCACCGCCCGGGCGGCGTCGCCGATGTGGCTCACAGGGTCTTGCACGTTTTGTGAACCGAAGGTGGCAGGGTCGAGGAACACCTCGTTGAGGTGCTCGGTGCGGGTGAGCACCAGGTACCCGAGCCGGTCGGCGTAGAACACCGGCAGCTCCTCCCGCAACGGCGCCAGCACCCCGTAAGGGTTCTCCAGGTACTGCGCGTCAAAGGGCGTGAAGTCCGCGTGTACAGGGCAACCCTGCGGCGGTGGAGGCGCCGCATCCGGCACCCGGTGGTACTCACTGTGATCGCTACCCATCCGCGTAATCCCGTCTGTCGCGCCGTCGTTGAGTCGTCATGCGGTCTCTGATCGAGTTGTCGTTTCGCTGTCGTGGCATTGCCGTGCCGTTCCGACTTCGTTGCGCTGGTCGTCAATCGGCGCGCCACGAAAGGCGCCTCAGCATCGGCTCGTGTTCAGCTTCTGAACTTGCTGCCATCGTAGATGGCGGCGGCATTTTGCTGCGAGAAGTGTGCTGGTTGTGGCCACTGTCAACCATCGACACGCTCACCGTCGCCATCGCCGTCGCCGTCGCCGTTGCCGTTGCCCCGCAAGCGCTGGCAGTCCCTCCGACCACTCGGTTGTTGGTGGCACCGGCAGCCTCGCCGTCAACACCTGTATCGGTAGCGGCGAGGTCTTTCCGTGCAGGGCTTGCGGGAGCGGTGCCAGTCCCTCTGCAAGCAAGGGTGTGAGTTGCGCCGGCAGGCTCTCCGTCGGCGTGCGTCTCGGTAGTGGTGGGCATGGCCTGTGTAGCCTCGTGGCGTGGTTGGCCTGGCATCGACCGTTGGGCGGGTGGCTCGGCGTGTTCGGCGTGGGTTTGGTGGCGCGACGGGCTCGGATGGTGCCCCGGTGTCGGCGGGCGATGTTTGTGGTGTTGGCGGGGTGGACGGGGACGACGCTGCGCTGGTGGCGGACCTGGTGGCCGCCATTGGTGCCGAGCGGGTGCGTGCCGACGGGGCGGCTCGCTACTTGGCGTCGCGGGATGCTTCGATCTTTCAGGAGGGAACCGCCGGGCCGGTTTGTTACCCGCAGTCCACCGAACACGTGGTGGCTTGCGTAGAGGCCGCCGCCCGACACGGACGTGCCGTGGTGCCGAGGGGAGCGGGCACTGGTTTGTCGGGCAACGCCGCGCCGATGGGGCGACCGGTGGTGCTGTCGCTCACCCGCATGGACAAGCTCCTTGAGGTGGACGTGCCCAACGGTGTGGCGTGGGTGCAGCCGGGCATGGTGAACCTGCAGCTCTCCCGCCTGCTTGCGCCTTACGGGGTGCATTACGCGCCGGATCCGTCGAGTCAGCAGGCGTGCACCATTGGGGGGAACGTGGCCAACAACTCCGGCGGGCCGCACTGTTTGGCGTACGGGGTTACCGGCGCTCACGTGGTGGCGGTGGAGGTGGTGCTGTCGGACGGTTCGGTTGTGACCCTCGGTGGGCTTGATGCCGAGCCTTGCGGACTGGATTTGCGGGGCGCGTTCGTGGGATCCGAGGGGATGTGCGGGATCGCCACCAAGGTTGCCGTGCGGCTCACGCCCAACCCGGACGCCGTGCAGACGATGCTGATGGCCTACGGCGAGGTGTCACACGCCGCTGCCACGGTGGGGGCGGTGATCGCCTCGGGGATCGTGCCCGCGGCGATCGAGATGATGGACAAACGCTGCATCGCCGCCATCGAGAAGTTCGCCCAGTGCGATTATCCGCTTGACGCCGCGGCGGTGCTGCTGATCGAAGTGGACGGGCCTTCAGGTGGTGTGGCCGCGGCTGCTGCGCGGGTGGTGGAGATCGCCGAAGCCAACGGGGCGGTGAGCGTGCGGGTGGCCGCCGATGACGCCGAACGGGCCGCTTTGTGGAAGGGGCGCAAGAGTGCCTTCGGGGCGGTTGCCAACATTGCGCCCGACTACTACCTGCACGACACGGTGGTGCCTCGGAGTCGCCTGGTGGAGGTGCTCGACCAGATCTACGACATCGCTGCGCGGTACGACCTGATGATCCTGAATGTTCTGCATGCGGGTGACGGGAACTTGCATCCGCTCATCGTTTACGACTCTCGTGAGCCTGGGATCATGGAGCGGGTGCAGGAAGCGGGTCGTGAGGTGCTGGAGGTGTCGCTGGCCGCCGGTGGGGCGCTGTCGGGTGAGCACGGCATCGGCGTGGAGAAGCGTGACTTCATGGATCGGATGTTCTCCGCTGCGGACTTGGATCAGCAGGCTCGGTTGCGGTCTTCGTTTGATCCGCACTGCCGGATGAACCCCGGCAAGGTGCTGCCCAGCGCCCACAGCTGCTCGGACATAGCAGCCCTCAAGGCCGCCGACGGAAAAATCTGGGGCTAAGCCGTCGGCTTGCCGCGCCGTCCGGCGTTCCGGCTGCCCGGCGTCGGTACCGGGCCGTCCGGCGTCCGAGTGGTGTTTTTGGGGTTGATGTTGAGGTAGTTGCTTGCGGTGGGATACTGGGCGTGATGGTTGACTTGGATCAGGCGGCGGGTGTGCTCGAACCTGGCGGTGTGAGTTCGTTGGTTGGCCCTGCTGGGATCGACAAGGCGATGACCGACTTTGCTGCGGAGGTTGGGGCCGACGGGCCGGTGTGCGTGCGTGGTGGGGGAACTCGTTGGAGTCTGGGTGGTGACTTGGTGGCTGGCACTCGTGAGGTGACGGCGCCTGCTGGGATCGTGGAGTTCCAACCCGCGGAGATGACCGTGCGGGTGCGGGCCGCCACGCTGGTGTCGGACTTGCATGGCGAGCTGGCCGAGGTTGGTCAGCGCACCGCTTTGCCCGAGCGTGCGGGTTCCACTGTGGGGGGTGCGCTGATGGCGGGGGAGTCGAGCTTGCTGCGCCTGGGGTTGGGCCCGGTGCGTGACGCTCTGCTGCAAGCTCGTTACGTGACCGCCGATGGTGAAGTGGCCACGTGTGGCGCCGCCACCGTGAAGAACGTGAGCGGTTTCGACTTGTGCCGGTTGCTGGTGGGTTCGCTGGGGACGCTCGGCCTGGTGGGTGAGGCGCTGCTCCGCACCGTGCCAATCCGCGAGTGTGAGCAGTGGCTTCGTGTTGATGGTGTGGGTCGTGGCGACGGCGTGGGTGGTGGTGACGTGCTGGATCCGGTCGCTGTTCGTGGGGCGGTGAAGACTGCGATGTCGGTGCTGTGGGACGGCGCTGATGTTTGGTTGTGTCTCGGTGGTCACCCGGATGATGTGGCCGTGGACGTGGCTGCGATTGAGACCTTGGGGAGTGTCTCCGAGGTGGTCGGCCCGCCGGAGCTTCCTCCGCACAGGTGGTCGCTGACGCCTGCCGAGGCGCTGGAGATGGTCGGGTCTTCTGGTTTGGATGCTGATGGGGCTGCCGGCACAGTTGCGCAGAGCAAGCCGAGGTTTGTGGCCGAGGTGGGTGTGGGCACGGTTCACGGGTCGATCCCGCAGCCGGCGAGGACAATCCCGGAGGGAGTGCTGAAGCTCAACCGCCAGTTCAAAGCCAGATTCGACCCGGTCGGTCGTCTAAACCCCGGCCGCGACCCCCTGCAACGATGACAGTCACCGAAACAGGCCAGGAGGGGGTCGGGGGCGCGCTCAAGCTCAATCTTGATCCGGATGAGCTGGTGGCGTGCGTGGCTTGCGGTTTGTGTTTGCCACACTGCCCGACTTTCGTGGTGACCGGGCGCGACACCGAGTCGCCGCGGGGCCGGATTGCGTTGATGCGTGCGGTGGACATCGAGGGTGCGCCGATAACCGACGAGTTCGTGCGGTCGATGGAGACGTGCGTGCAGTGCCGTGGCTGCGAGACGGCGTGCCCGAGCGCGGTGCCGTTCGGTCATCTGATGGAGGGCACCCGTGAGGTGCTTGCGGCTGCGGGACGGATCACGCCGTGGTGGCAGCGGATCGGGATGCGGGTGTTGCGCCGGCGGCGGCTGTTGTTGGCCGGGTCAACGGTGTTGGCTTTGTTGCAGCGTGTGCGGCTGGTGCCGTCGGCGCGCCTGGGTTTGCCGGAGCGTCTGCCGTTGCGCCGTGGTCGGCTGCGTACCACCGGTGATGACGTGTACCTGTTCACCGGGTGCGTGATGGACGCCTGGCAGCGTGATGTGCATCAGTGCGTGCAGCAGGTGATCGAGGCCACGGGGGCGGGTGTCACCCCGACGGCTGGGGCGGCGCCGTGCTGTGGCGCTTTGCACACTCACGCCGGTTTGACCGATGTCGCCGCGGACGCGGCCCGCCAGGTGATCGCGGGTTTGTCGGGCGACGATCGTCCCGTGTTGGTGGACTCCGCCGGGTGCGGCGCGGCGCTCAAGGACTACGGACACTTGTTGGGCACCCCGGAGGCCGTGGCGTTCTCCGAGCGGGTGTTCGATGTTCACGAGTGGCTTGCGCCCAGGATTGGCGAGGTGTTGGAGTCTCGTGCGGTGGCACCGTTGGACATGAAGGTCGCCGTGCAGGATCCGTGTCACCTGCGTCACGTTCAGCGCAACCATCAGCCGGTTCACGAGTTGCTCGGCGGGTTCGTGCGTGAGGTGGTGCCCCTCGATGACGACGGCCTGTGCTGCGGCGCCGGCGGTGCCTACTCGATGCTCGAACCCGAACTAGCCACCAAGATCCGTGAACGCAAATCAGCGTCAGTGGCCCGAGCAGGCGCACAAGTGGTGGCCAGCGCCAACCCCGGGTGCTCCCTGCACCTAGCAGCAGCAGGCCTAGAAGTAAAACACCCCTGCGAACTAATATCCCAAGCCCTAAAGTCCAACTAACCACAGCCCAATCCCGACGCTACCCCCGCTATCGAATCTCCCCCCGCTTCATGGCTTCCAGTCCGACCAGTCTTCATTTGGCGGCCAGTAAGCCATTGCTGCCATGGACGCTTGCTGTTCGCTGAGTGGAAGCTTGAGCCATCGCTTGAAGGCGCGCCTGTCCCGGATGCGGGTGACGGGGCGCCACAGGGCACGCCACACGGATTGCAACCAGGTAGTACCAACCTTCATGGCCCTCCTGTCTAGTCCGACGGCGGGCTCGTCGTCAATTCTTTGTTTGAGCATCATAGTTTGAATATACATCTAATTTCACCAAAGCGCAACCTCTCTGCCAGATATCCTGTGTAGGAGAGTGGCATTCCGACCGGACGGCTGTCGGTGGCCCGCCTGCCGGTCGGCCTTCGGCAACAGTGTCACACTCAACCGCCAGAGTAGTGGACATGAGCGGCACATCACCGGCGTGCAAGAACCGCGACGCGTGATCGACCAAACTGTGGCCGTGGCGTTCCAGACGGAACAAGAGGCTCGGCAGCAAATCGACGAGCAACTCAGCGAGTGTGGCTGGGTGGTGCAGCACTACCACGGTGCCGCGGTTGCGGCGGCACAGGGGGTGGCCGTCCGAGAGGTGCCCACGCCGGGCGGCAGGGCCGACTACGTGCTGTACGTAGACCAGCAGGCCGTGGGAGTGATCGAGGCCAAGAAGCCAGGCACCACCCTCACCGGGGTGGAGTGGCAGACCCGCAAGTATCAGCAGTCCTATCCCGGCGAACTGCCGGCGTTCCGCGT
The DNA here is from genome assembly GCA_965221635.1 of Candidatus Aldehydirespiratoraceae bacterium. GTDB lineage: Bacteria > Actinomycetota > Acidimicrobiia > Acidimicrobiales > Aldehydirespiratoraceae > JAAXHB01. Next base: position 3,199,397 of record OZ244902.1, on the reverse strand, counting down.
TGAGGCCGGCGGAACGGTGGGCCCCTCGGGTGTGTTGCCGTTCGCCTACGAATCCACCGGTGTGGAGACTCGCTTCACATGTGGGCTCGATCCCAAGCCCACCTCACGGCGGGTGTTCACCTTCCACCGTCCCGAGACCTTGGCCCGCCTGCATGAAGATCACATCGAAGCCGGGCCCGTTCGTGGAACCACCTTTCGAGCAGGCGTGCAACTGTTGCCGGATCTGGATGCGCCCGAGTCTGGTGACACCACAAAGCTCTGGGCCGCCCAACGCGAAGCCATCGCCAACCTGGAGGCGTCACTAAAGGACAATCGGCCGCGTGCGCTGATCCAGATGGCGACCGGCTCTGGGAAAACGTTCACAGCCGCCAACGTGTGCTACCGGCTGATTCGCCACGCAGGTGCCAAGCGCATCTTGTTCCTGGTGGACAGGGCCAACCTCGGACGACAAACAATCCGCGAATTCGAGGGCTTCACCACTCCCGACGACGGGCGCAAGTTCACCGAGTTGTACACCGCTCGCCACCTGAACTCGTCGGCGGTGGACATCCGCCAAGAAGGGGCCGTGAAGGTTCACGTGGCCACCATCCAACGCGTCTACTCGATTCTGTGTGGCACTGATCACACTGAAGACCTCGACGAGCAGTCGGGTTTCGACGTGGCGCCAAGCCAGCCGGTGGAGGTGTCCTACAACCCGAGCATGCCGATCGAGTCCTATGACGTGATCATCATCGATGAGTGTCACCGTTCCATCTACGGCACCTGGCGCCAGGTGCTGGAGTACTTCGACGCGTTCCTGATCGGGCTCACCGCAACGCCGGGCAAGCAGACGTTTGGGTTCTTCGATCAGAACATGGTGATGGAGTACGGACACGAGCGGGCAGTGGCCGAGCGGGTGAACGTGGACTTCGACGTGTTTCGCATCCGCACCGAGATCAGCGAAACCGGCGGCACCATCAAGGCGGAGCAGGTCACCGAGTTCCGTGACCGCGAGACCCGCCAGTTGCGCCTTGAGAAGATAGACGAAGACATCACCTACGACGCCGACGCACTGGATCGCAAGGTGGTGGCACCCGATCAGATCCGCACGATCATGCGCACCCTGCGGGATTCGATGCCCGACATGTTCCCCCACCGGAGACGCACGCCCGATGGCCTGCTCGAGCACATCCCCAAGACGCTGATCTTCGCCAAGGACGACAGCCACGCCGACGACATCGTGCAGACCGTGCGCGAGGAGTTCGGCCTGTCCAACATGGGGGCGGTGAAGATCACCTACACGTCGGCTTCGTCGGGAAACAAGCCCGAGGATTTGCTGCAGGCGTTTCGCACCAGCTACGACACGCGCATTGCGGTGACGGTGGACATGATCGCCACCGGCACCGATGTGAAGCCAATTGAGTGTGTGGTGTTCATGCGGCTGGTGCGTAGCCGGAACTTCTTCGAGCAGATGAAGGGCCGAGGCGTGCGGGTGATCGATCCGGCGGAGTTGCAGGTGGTCACCCCCGACGCGGTGGCCAAGGATCGTTTCGTGCTTGTGGATTGTGTGGGGGTCACCGAGACGGGACTGGCCGACACGGTTCCGCTGGAGCGTCAGCCTCACGTGACCTTCAGGGGTCTGCTCAACCAGGTGGGCTTGGGCTCCACCAGCGACGACGTGGCCTCATCGCTGGCCTCGCGGTTGATGCGCCTCGACAAGCGGATGACCGCGCCCGACCGCAAAGCGCTTGAGCAGGAGGCCGGTATCAGCCTCGCCGAGTTGGCAGCCAACATTGTTCACGCCCTGAGCCCCGACCGTCGCCTTGAGGAAGCCACGGTGGAGGCTGGTGGGGTCGAGCCCGACGCAAAGCAGCTTGCCGGCGCCGCCAAGCGCCTGGTTGCCGCGGCGTTGGAGCCCATCGCCGGCAATCCGAACTTCCGCTTCAAGCTCATCGAGGTGCAGTCCAGCTATGAGCAGATCATCGACGCCGCCTCGCAGGATCAGGTGATCACCAGCGAGTTCTCCAAGGACGCCACCGAGCGGGCCAAACGAACGATCGTCAGCTTCAGGGAGTTCATCGAAGAAAACCGGGATGAGATCACAGCCCTGCAGGTGCTCTACAGCCAGCCCCACGGCCACGGACTAACCTTCGCGCAAGTGCGCGAACTAGCCGATGCCATATCCAGACCGCCCAGGAGTTGGACGCCCGCCGCATTGTGGGAGGCATACGAAACGCTGGACGCCTCCAAGGTGCGAGGCTCCGGCCATCGGGTTCAGACGGATCTCATCAGCCTGGTGAGACACGCATTGGGCCAAAGCGATGAACTAGTCGCCTACCCAGATCTGGTAACCGAACGCTTCGAAACCTGGTTACTCCAACAATCCAAGCCTACGGGGGGGGGGGTTCACCGCTGAACAACTAGATTACCTAAGGCTCATCAAGGATCACATAGCAGCCAGCCTGGGCATCACCAAAGAAGACCTAGTATCCCCACCCTTCAGCAGCCAAGGCGGCCTAGGCCGAGCCAAAGAGTTATTCGGCCAAAACCTAGACAACCTGCTAGAACACCTAACCCTATCCCTAGCCGCATGACGAACGCCTTTCCTGCGCATTGGCGGGAGACCAACGTAGGATCCGTGTTCGACGTTGTTGGTGGCAGCACCCCACGAACCACAGAGAAGGCCTACTGGGATGGAAGTATTCCTTGGATTACGCCAGAAGATCTTGCTGGACACAGTGGAAAGCTCATAGCCGCTGGACGGAGGCAGATCACACAGGCCGGATACGACTCGTGTTCCACACACATGCTACCTGAAGGTTCAGTACTCTTCAGTTCCAGAGCTCCGATAGGCCATGTGGCGATCGCCGCAAACGAACTTTGCACAAATCAGGGATTCAAGAGTCTAGTTCCCCGGAAGGACATACTTCCAGAGTTCACCTATTGGTACCTGACTCATGCTACAGTCCAGATTCGGAACATGGGAAGTGGAACGACATTCGCAGAAATATCCAAGAAGAGAATGCAGGCCGTTCCATTTCCTCTCGTGCCATTATGGGAGCAGAAGGGAATTGTAGAAGCGATTGAGGAGAACTTCTCACACCTAGACTCAGCCGAAACAGAGCTAGAGTCAGCCCTAGAGCGTCTGGAAGATCTCCGCCGCGCAATCCTACACCAAGCCTTCAACAACCCCACCTGGCCCCGTGTACCCCTGTCAAGTCTGGGTGTAGAGGTTCGGGGGCAGATCCAACCACAGCCAGGAAAATTGTTTGATCTCTACAGTGTGCCAGCTTTTCCTACGGGTCAACCGGAGCGAACGGACGGCTCCACCATACGTAGCGGGAAGCGACCCGTTGAGCCATCGGATGTTCTGATCTGCAAAATCAATCCCCGCATTAACCGTGTATGGGTTGTTGGTGCGCGCGGCCCACGTGATCAGATTGCATCTACCGAGTACCTTGTGCTTCGACTGCACGACAGAAGCGCTGCTCCGTTCCTGTCCCTCTACTTGTCCGCGCCTGAGTTTCGCCGATGGATCAAGCACTCCGTCGAGGGGGTGACCGGTTCCCACACTCGGGCGAAATCAAAGCCGATCCTGGAGCAGCGCGTGCCATACCCATCATCCACGGTGCGAAGTCAGGTTGCAGGTCAAGTTGTCGAGCAACTGTCTGGTGTGAATGCCCTCATGGCGGAGATTCCAGGCTTGCTGCATGGTCTCGCGGGATTACGCCGGGGTGTGTTGGCCTCTGCGTTCTCAGGCACGTTGGTGTAGAGCATGCAGATCTCGGTGCGAGGATCACTAGCAGCGCCACGATTGTTCGACGGGTTGTATGAACCGTCGCTCCGCATCGCTAGCGATCGAATAAGCGTGGCGATCAGAGTGACACTTGCTTTCTGCGTACGGATGTGGCCTCTCGGGCTTGGGGCTTCACGGTGAACGTCCATGCATCCTGCCGGTGTGGGAGTCTCACCACAGCTCTCGGCGGTGGAGCCGCTCGGGGGATGTTGCGGCTTCCGGCCTTGGTCGAGTTGATTCGAGTTCGGGCGTGCGGTACAGATCGGGCTAAGGGCGGATAGATGTCTACAGATGAGGCGCTGGTGCAGAAGTTGTGGAACTTCTGTGATGTGTTGCGGGACGATGGCTTGTCCTACGGCGACTACGTGGAGCAGCTCACCTACCTCATGTTCCTGAAGATGGCCGATGAGCAGTTCCAACTGCTCGACGGCAAGCCGGTGGTGCCGATCGGGCTCGATTGGGATTCTCTCCGCAGGCGCTCGGGTGCCGACCTGGAACACCACTACGCACATGTCCTGGAAGAACTGGGTGACGGCGAGCACATGATCGGCGTGATCTTCCGCAAGGCCCGGAACAGGGTGCAGAACCCCGCCAAGTTGGAACAGCTAATCAAGGATCTGATCGACCAGCACGACTGGCTGAGCCTTGATGCCGACCTGAAGGGCGCCGCCTATGAGGATCTGCTCGAACGAACGGCCAGCGAGGCCAAGAGCGGAGCCGGTCAGTACTTCACGCCCCGTGCGCTGATCTCAGCGATCGTGGATGTGATGCTCCCCGACCCGTCGCACCGCATCTGCGATCCTGCGTGCGGCACGGGCGGCTTCTTCCTCGGGGCCTACCAGGCGATCCGTCAACGCTTCCCGCAACTCGATCCCGATCAGGTGGCACATCTGCAGTCGGGAGCGTTCACCGGCTGGGAGATCGCCGACCTTCCCGCCCGCCTATGTGCCATGAACCTCCTGTTGCATGGCATCGAGAGCCCCGAGTCGGACTCCCCGGTTCACGTGGACGACGCCCTGCGCGCCAAGCCAAGCGGGCCCCTCTTCGACATGGTGCTCACCAATCCGCCGTTCGGAGCCTCCTCGTCGGACAGTTACGAACGGGAGGACTTCTGGGTGGCCACAAGAAACAAGCAACTCAACTTCGTGCAACACGTAGTGAGCTTGCTGCGGCCGCACGGCACGGCGGCGATGGTCGTCCCCGACAACGTCCTGTTCGAGAGCGGCGCAGGCGAGACCATCCGACGTCGCTTGCTCAAAGACTGCGACGTACACACCCTGCTACGGTTACCCACCGGCATCTTCTACGCGACAGGGGTGAAGGCCAACGTGATCTTCTTCGACCGCAAACCAGGAGCAGCCCACCCCTGGACAAGAGACCTGTGGGTGTACGACCTTCGCACCAACAAGCACTTCACACTCAAGCAGAAACCACTACGCCGCCCCGACCTGGATGCCTTCGTCGCGTGCTACAAGCCAGAGGCCCGCCACAAACGAGAAGAGTCCAAACGGTTCAAGCGCTACAACTACGAAGATCTGGTAGCCCGAGACAAAGCCAGCCTAGACCTAACCTGGTTAAAGGACGACAGCTACGAAGACCCAGCCAACCTACCACCCCCAGCAGCACTAGCCGAAGAAATAGAAACACACCTAAAACAAGCCCTAACCCAAATCCAAACCTTAACCAAATCCCTCTTCACCAACCGAAACCATCCTACTGAGCAGTCAACGAGGGAAGGGAGACCACAATGATATCCTGGATTCCCACCATCATAACCGCAGGAATTCTGCTGGTGGCCCTAGCGTCCTTCCACAGGGTTCACCTTCACTGCGCGCGTCCCGTGTATGTGCGGCAGCGAGAATGTAAACTTAGGGGAAGCTTTTGGGATAGAAGATCTGCCAATTTTAGCGTGAATTTGATCATGATGAACTCTGGGCCAATTGACGTAGCACTCCTTGACTTGAAGCTTGAAATCCTCCGGGAAGTCAGGCCGCAAGGTACCACAAGGGTAACTCATACAGATGGTTCTGTCGAAGTCTTCCCTGATGTTGTCCCGCGGTATGGGATGAAGAGTCATCGCGTTTCATTCGGCATTGAGGATCGGACAATCCGGGTCGGCGAGTGGTTACAAGTGAGAGAATCTGCGGAAATTGTGTGGGCGCGTAAACGGTTGCTGAGACGCGGGAGAATCTGCAAAGAGATCGGCAAATATTGGATTCAAGTTCCATGTTGGGCGCATGCTGATATTGGACTCACGTTGCCGATACGTGCCAAGCCCAAGCGCTGCTCTAAGTTTAGTGTGCCGCCCAAGTGCGAAAACAGGGATCTCTGTCAGTACGCGATGTTCGCGAACAAGCAGCGTTCCACAGAATGGAGTGATCTCGCGTGTCAAGGGAAGGCTGATGGCGCGGGTTGAGTGGTAGAGGTGTTACGAGGGTTGGCGCTGGCGGGATCTATAGGACCTCACGGAGGTTGGTGGTTGTCGGGAGATGCTCCTCGGGGACCTCCGAAAGCAGATCTAGGGCCGGGGGCGGATCGCCGTCGGTCACTTCAAGGTCGTTCGGAACTGCCGGCAACGACACCGCCGGGACCGGGGCTCCGATCAGGTTCGTCATGACCGTTCGCAGCAGCAGCGATTTGGGTTTGGGTAGTGGTTCGTAACACAGTGCGAACGTTGTGTACCACGCGGGGAGGGCTCGCTCCCATGGGCAGGTCACGTCTATGGCCAGCATCGTGTACGCCACGTAACTTTCGTCTTGGCGATCTTGGCCCGAGGGGTCGTGCTGTGGGCTCATCTCATTGAGGCGGTCGCGACTGTGGTGGCAAGCGTCGATCCTGGATGTTCCCTGCGTCTAGCGGCAGTCGGTCTAGGAGCACGGCACCTGGCAAACGAATCGCTGGTGTCCTAAGGTCAACCTGCCACGCGGGGCTCCCGGCGAACTCCTCCGCGAATTGACCGCCGGTCCCGCTTGTTGGTAGGTGTTTGGTGTACATTGAAAATGCATGCGAGTGGAGTGAGCCCATGACTGGTGAACTATCCGAGGCTGCTGATGGAAGGCCCAAGCGCAAGTCGGTCTTCCTGAGCCCGCAGGCCTTGCACCACCTCAAGGTCACCGCGTCTCGGCGGGGGACTGAGCGCCGTGCTGTTGAGGAGGCGCTGGCGTTGCTGGTTGAACATGACGAGCGGGCGATCGCCATGCAGGAGTTCCTGGACTGGGCCGCCGATAACTGGGGCGAGCCCGACGATGAGGCCCGCGCTCGTGCTGCCGAGATCATGTCGCAACTAGACCCCTGACACGGGTAGTTCATCGTGTCGGCCGTGCCCCTGCCCGCAGCACCCCGCACATGTGTGAGCGATCACGCGAAGTCGCGTTTGGCGATCATCGGAATTCGCGTTTGGTGATCGAGGTTCTCCTGGTCTGATCACCATCCACCAGTGGGTGCGGCGGCCCCTTCGTCGTTTAGGCCATGCCTCTGCCCGCAGCATCCCGCACATGAACAGCCCCAACGCACAGACCTGCACCACCAAGTGGTACGCACACAAACCTCACCATCGCCGAGCGGGTCGATGAACTGCTTGGGGGCGGGTTCGGTGGATCGCTCTCAAGCTGACTTGACCGGCACCTGGGGTGTTCGTCCCGTCGAGGCGGCGTGGCTCATGCTGGGCAGTGCGTTCACACTGTTGCCCGCTGATTCTGAGTGCCGTAGCTCGTCGCCGTGCGGGCGCTGTCAGGTTCCCTCGCCGGGGTTAGGTGACGGCTGTTCGTTTCGTTGAGTCGTCTCCGACTTGATGTCCTCGTCCTCGAGATTCCAAGCCGACCAGTCTTCTGCTGGCAACCAGTAGTTCACCTTGGCGAGGGACTTCTCTTCCTCGGTGAGTGGGTTCTCGACCCATCGCTTGATGTCGCGCCTCGCCAGGATGCGCTTGAAGGGGCGTCGCAGAAAACGGCGCACGGAGTACCACCGGATCAGCCCGTACCTCCGGGCCCTGATCCATAGTCCGTCGGTTGGGGCACCGCTAACTCTGGGCTTGGGCATCATGTGTGGAACATTCGTCCAACTGCACCAAAGCGCGACCTCCCCGATGGGAATTCTGTGCAGGAGAGTGGCATTCCGGCTTGTCCGCTGCCGACTGGGCTCAATCAGGCGCCCTCGACGGGGGTGGGTGACGGCTGCTCGTTTCGCTGAGTGGTCTCCGAGTTGATGTGCTCGTCCTCGAGATTCCAAGCCGACCAGTCTTCTGCCGGCAACCAGTAGTTCACCGCGGCCAGGGACGTGTCCTCGTCGCTGGGCGGACGCTTGGCCCATCGCTTGAAGTCGCTCCTCACACGGGCGCGGGCCAGAGGGTGCCACAGGGCACGCCGGGCGGAACGCAACCGGGTCATGGGGAACTTCATGGCCCATTGGTGTAGCTCCTGGAGGTGCCGGCGTCAACCTTGATGCCGTGCGTCGTTGCGCCCAGACGAAGGCGTGTGGGTGCTGGTACGCAACCGCGTGGTCGGCGTCAACCCTGATGCCGTGCGTCGCGGTGCCTGGCGCCAGCGCAGCGGTCACGACTGCCACGACGGCGACGGTGGTCAACATTGGCGCCGTGGGTCGTGGTGGCGCCTGGCAGCCCTCGCCTGGCAGCCCTCGCCTGGCGGCCCTCGCCTGTCGCGGCTGGCCTGTGGCGTTGGGTGGAGCTCGCCCTTTGCGCCTGGTGGGGGTAACCCTCCCCTCCGGCGTGCCATGGTGTCCTTGGAGACACTTGGAATCACTTGTGAACATATGGATGCTGCGCACGCGTGTTGGTAGTGTCACAGGTGTCTGCTACAGTGTGTCTCATGCTCGAAAAGGTGCTTTCATGGCTTCGCAAGCCGCTGATGGCGGGACTCACCATCGGCGAGCTGCGAGACGAAGCCAAAGCGGTCGCCCGCATGCGCGGCGCTTTGGACGCCCGTGACGCGCGCATCAGCGCAGCCATGGCCTCAGCGCTCGGTGGTGGCAAGGCCGCGGAGGTGCTGCGCGAGGCCACCGGGTGTTCTCGGGGTGAGGCGGATCGGCGCACACGCCGCGGCGAGGCGTTGGAGGACATGCCCAATGTGGCGGGGGCGCTTGCTGATGGTCGTATCACCGGCGAACATGCCGATGCGTTGGTGCGCGCCGCTGCTGATGTGAGCCCCGAGGCTGTTGATGGTGATGCGGAGCTGTTGGAGCAGATCAGTGACACTCCTGCTGATTTGGCTCGCGGGCGTGTGGGGCGCTGGGCGCGCCAGCGTCGTGATCCTGCCGATTTGGAGGAGGCGTTCCGGCGGGCTCGCGCCAAGCGCAGTTTGGAGATCTTCAGTGTTGAGGACAGCATGTTTCGCTCGGTGTTGTGTGGGACAATTTGACAGGCGCTCAGTACGAGGCGTTGGTTCAAGACATGGCACAGCGGCTCTATGACAGCGACGGCGGCCGCGACAATCCCAACCACGAACGAACCTGGGCCCAGTACCGCTTCGACGCGTTGATGACCCTGCTCGGAATAGAACCCCCACCCCCACCGGCCCCCAAGCCATCATCAGACCAGACAACCCAAGGCGAACCCGGTTCCGACCCAACCCCCGGCAACGATCACATCCCTGATCCGAGGTCTGCGGGGAGCAACGGTCGCAGCGGTTTCGGCCCGATGCCACGCCCAGCCAACCCGAACCCCCACGCTGCCAACGGCCAAGACTCAGCCCCGCCGCGCACCAAGCAGAACCCCGTTCCAGTCAACGAGCAGAACCCGGCCCCGCTGCCTCCGAGTGCCGATTGTGGCGAGGGCAACGATCACAATCCGCTGCCAGGGACTGCGTGGCCGGATTACGACGAACTCGACGGACATCACCAGGCCGCCGGCCGCACCGGTGACGCTCGCCAGGGTGAACACACCCTGTTTGATCCTGAGCCCAGCGATGCAGGTCCAAGCAGTGACGGCGCAGGTGGGGGTGATGTTGACGCTGGGGTAAACGGCCACGGCAGCCATCCCGTCCAAGGATCATCCAAAGATCCGCCGGGCACCGCCAGCTGGCAATCAGATCGAAACGCCAGCTCCAATGGCGAAACGGCCAACAGTCCACCCATTACCGACCGTGATCCACCAGATCACCGTGCTGGCACCAATGGCGTGGTGGCCAACAGTCCACCCGGCACGGGTCGCAGGCCACCGGATCGGAACGACCTGACCGACTGCGAGGTGGCCAACAGTCCACCGGGTGCCTGTGGAAGATCCCCGGATCCGAGCATCAGATCCAGCGGCGAGGTGGCGAACGGTCCACCAATCACCGGCGGCGTGCCACCAGATCGCGGCGTGCGTACCGATGGCGGGATGGCGAACTACGCCCTTGACCCTGACGGAAAACCACCAGATAGCGCTGTCAGTGACGAGACGGTGAACAGTCCGCCCGATTTCGGTGGTGCGCCACCAGACCGCGGCGTCGAGGCCGCCGGTGGTGCGGCGAATGACGTCCCCGGTGCCGACAGTGAGCCATCAGATGGCGGTGTGCGTGACGATGACGCGGCGGCCAGCGGTGCGGTGGCCGGTGGTGGGGTGCGGGGGGTTAGTGAGCGGAACCAGATTGTGGTTGTTGCACAGCTTGAAGACTTGTTGGATCCAGGCGGTGGTGTGGGTGGTCACATTCCGGGGGTTGGGCCGCTTCCTCGCAGTCAGCTTGAGCGTCTGGCGTGTGACGCGGAGCTTTGGGGACTGTTGTTCAACAACTCCGGCGAACCGTTGCACCTGGGGAGACGACGGCGAACCGTGAGTTCCGCTCAGCGCAAGGCATTGGTTGCTCGTGATGAGGGCTGTGTGATCTGCGGTACGCAGCCGTCGTTTTGTGAGGCCCATCACATCGTTCCTTGGCAAAACGGCGGCAACACAGACATCGACAACCTTGCGCTGGTGTGCCGACGGCATCACACCAAGCTCCATGACCAGAAGCTTCGCCTGCACCGCCACCCCGACGGCTCCTGGACAACGTCCCACTATCCAGAAATGGCAAGCCGATGACCAGCCACACAGCCATCCGTGCCGGCCGCGGGCCGCCACTGCGGGGCACCACAGCTTCAAGGTTCACTTCAGGCTTGAGTACGGCGAAGTGACGCTGGCCAAGCGCGTTGGGCGTGGCCTTGGCCGGTTGGCACTGACGGTTGGATGGCCTGAGCGCTGAGGGTTGGAGCGCTGGGGGCTGGAGCGTTGAGCGCCAGAGCGGTGGAGCTAGATCGGCAGGTTTCCGGTGGCTTGGCGGGTTGTGCCTTGGTCGGTGTAGGCGGCGATGGTTCGCTGGGCTATGCGCATCTGGTGAACCTCGTCGGAGCCGTCGGCGAGGCGGGCCCAGCGGGCGTGCTGGTACATGTGAGCCAGGGGAGTGTCGGTGGAATATCCGAGCGCTCCGTGAACCTGGATCGAGCGGTCGATCACCCGGTTGAGCATGTTGGCCACGAAGTGCTTGGCCATCGACACCTCACCCTTGAAATCGGCCTTGATGTCGATCTTGTGGGCGGCGTGAAGCACCATCAGCTTGGACTGGTAGATCTCCATGGCCGAATCGGCGATCATCCACTGAATCGCCTGTTTCTCGGCCAGCAGCGATCCGTGCGCATAACGCTTCAGTGAGCGATCCACCATCATGTCCAGCGCCGTTTCGGCTTGGGAGATCCAGCGCATGCAGTGCGCCAGACGGGCCGGGCCCAGCCGGTACTGGCCCAACAGGTGACCCTGGCCACGCCCGCCGAGCATCTGATCGTTGTGCAGGCGCAGATCTTCGATGGCGATTTCGCTGTGGCCGGTGGAGCCGTGCATCGTCTCCACCTGGCGCACCTCGTTCCAACCGGGTGACGGAATGTCCACGATGAACGCAGAGTTGGCGGCCTGGGGGATGTCGGGATTGTCCTCGGTGCGGCAAATCAGGATGGCGAAGCGGGCACGATGCGCCGCCGACACGAACCATTTGCGGCCGTTGATCACCCACTCGTCACCATCGGGGTAGGCCCTGGTGGCGATCAGCGTGGGATCAGAACCGGCAACATCGGGCTCGGTCATCGCAAAACACGACGCCGCACGGCCCTCGCACAGCGGGCGCAGGTACTTCTCGGCCTGCTCCGGCGTGGCCCAGTGCAACAAGGTGTGCATGTTGCCCTCGTCGGGCGCCTGACAGTTGAACACCCACGGCCCGTAATGGCACTTGGCGGCCTCGGCCTGCACCATCGCCAACTCCACATGCCCGAGACCCATGCCGCCCCACTCGGGAGGCATGTGCGGCAACCAGATGCCAGCCTTGCGGGCCTGGCGGCGCAGGTCGATCAACGCCTCCCGCCGCTCCGCCCCGGCCAGCCCGTCACCACCGTCGTGGCCTTCGATGCGATCCTCCACCGGTTTGATCACATCGCTCACAAAGTCCCGCACCCGTGAGCGGGTGGCCTCCAGCTCGTCGCTCAAAGTGAAATCAATTGCCATGACTCATGCTCCCGCTGGTTTGTTCAGCAACTCCGCCGGTTGCGCTGCCCGGTTCTTCGCCCAGCATGCCCAACACGGCACGGCCCGCCTCACAGCGGCCATCCTGTAGCCGGCGCCGCGGCAAGGGCACGGCCGGGTTGTTGACGCCTCGGTGGGGATGCTTCTTGTCGATCCGTTGTCGTGGCAGCGGTCGCTTACCAAATCCAACCGAATCCAAGGGTGATGCTCCACGGATGATGCTCCACGGATGATGTTGCAAGGGTGATGTTCCAGGGGGTCATGCTCCAAGGGGTCATGTTCCAAGGGTGATCCTGGTGCCCGCCTGGGTGGGGGGGCGGCTTTGGTTACGCTCGGGGGCATGGACTTGGTGATGTCTTGGTTTGGGCTCAATTCTGACTGTTACGAGCACCTCTGGCTGTTTGCGTTTGGGGTGATGGTGGTGTTCGTGACCGTGATGTGGGCGGTGGGGTTGCGCCACGGGCATCACTCGATGATGGACGCCTTCTACGGGCTCACCTTCGTGGCGGTGTCGTGGTTTGTGTTCCTTATGACCGGCGCCAACTCGCTGTACGCCGGGCTGCTGATCCTGATGGTGTCACTGCACGGATGCCGCCTGGGGTACCACCTCACCAAACGCTGGTTCGGTTACCGCAACACCACCGGCGGGGACAAACGGCTCATGGCCATGGCCCGAGGAATGGGCAAGTCGTTCTGGTGGAAGAGCTACCTCAAGACGATGCTGCCCCAGGCGCCGGCGGTGATGGTGATCGGGCTGCCCGCGTACGCGGGGATCATGATGTCCTCCGACTCCACCTCGGGCCTCAACGTGCTGGCCGTGGTGGGCATGGCCGTGTTCGGCATTGGCAGCTACTACGAGTGGCTCGCCGACGGGCAGCTCCAGGCGTTCAAACAAGACCCCGCCAACAAGGGCCGCTACCTGCAACACGGCGTGTGGCGCCTCACCCGCCATCCCCACTACTTCGGCAACACCCTGGTGTGGTGGGGGATCTACCTGACCGCGCTGGCCGCGGACTGGGGCCTGTGGTGGACGATCGTGGGCCCGGCGTTCAACCACTTCATGCTCACCCGACTGGTTGGCGTGCGAGTGCAAAACCGTGTGATGGCCAACCGATCCGACTACCAGCAGATCATGGCCAACCACAGCGCCTTCCTGCCCCGCCCACCCCGAGACGACAGCAACTAGCCGCTCGGCCCAGCGTCCCAGACTCCAGCAAACCCAAGGCCACACAGCAGGAGATCACCGATGACCGCCGCCACCAACGCCAATCCCGCCAACGCCGACCCCGATGGCACGGCCACTCTGATTCGTGGGGGGATTGTGCTTCCCCTTGAGGGGCGCAAGGTGAGCTTCGACCCGGGATCGGTGCTGGTGATCGGCACGCAGATCGCCGCCGTGGGCACCGTGGAGGAGGTGGACGCCCATCCCGGCGCCGACACGGCAACCGTGGTGGACGCAACCGGCCACGTGGTGATCCCCGGCATGCACAACGCCCACCTGCACTCCGGGCTGCTGCGCGGCACCGCCGAGTCGCTGGCGTTGTTCGACTGGCTCGAGAACTACGTTGACCCCGCCCACCGTGCGCTCACCCCCGAGATCGCCAAGGCCGCGTCCTACATGGCCTACACCGAATGTCTGCGCGGCGGCACCACTTCGGTGCTCGACATGTGGCGGTTCATGGAAGGCTCCGCCGAAGCCGCCGAACACATCGGCATCCGGGCAACCCTGGCGCCCTACACCGCCGACCGTTACGACTACTTCGAGACGATGGAATCCAACCGGCGCCTCCTGGAAACCCACCGAACCGCCGCAGACGGTCGGGTGCGTTCCTGGGTGGGCCTCGAGCACATGCTGTACTGCTCGGCGGACATGTTCCGCGAGGCCGCCGACCTCGCCGAGGAGTTCGACACCGGCATCCACACACATTCCTCCGAAACGATCTGGGAGGTGCAGGAAAGCCTGAAACTGTTCGGCAGGCGACCGATCGAGGAGTTCTACAACCGCGGCATTCTCGGTGATCGCACCGTGGTGGCGCACTGCGTGTGGCTGGACGACCGCGAAATAGAGCTGATGGCCCGAACGTCAACGGCGATGACCCACTGCCCGTGCTCCAACATGAAAATCGCCTCGGGCCCCGCCCGGGTGGAGTACTCCCGTGCTGCCGGGATGACTGTGGCGTTGGGCACCGACGGCGAAAAGGAGAACAACAATCTCGACATGCTCGGCGAGATGAAGTTCGCCTCGCTTCTGGCCAAGGTGTCGAGCCTCGACCCCGCGGCGGCAGACCCGTGGGACGTGCTCGACATGGCCACCCGCAGCGGCGCCAAAGCCCTCGGCCTCGACGACACCACCGGCACCCTCGAAGCCGGCAAGGACGCCGACATCACCATGGTGGACATCAGCGGACTGCACTTCGTGCCGGTGATGCACGGGCGTGACTTCAACGCCGCGGCGCACCTGGTGTTCACCGCCAACGCCCACGACGTGAGTGACGTGTGGGTGCAAGGCCGCCGCCTGGTCCACAACGGCGAGGTCACCTCGGTGGACGTGGCAACCGTGGCCGCCGAAGCCCAAGCCGCAGCCGAGGAACTATTCGAACGCCGCGAGGAAGTGCGCCGCACCAAACCAACCGCCCTCTGGTAACCGGCCGCCCTCTGGTACCCAGTCGCACTCTGGTAACGCAGCATCCCCCCTCGAGCCACCGCCGGCCGCGCCCTGCGCTGGCTCCGGTGCCCGCCCCCGGGAGCACCGGGCTGTAGTAACACCTACAATGCCTGTCTGTCAGGCCGGGATGGTCGCCAGGAACCTCCCAGCGCCCCTTTCGGCTGAACCACCCGGCTGAACCACCCGGCTGAACCAGATGCCGGCAATCAAGTGCCAGAAGACCCAGAAGACAGAGTTCGAGAACAGACGGTCGGCCAGTTCCAACGGTCGGTGCACGGTTCCGGCAAACAACAGGAGTGATGAGCAGGAGTGATGAGAATGCCAGAGTTGCGTAGGACTGAGACGCGTACACCGCTTAGCGCGCAGCGGGGTCGCTTCAGGTGGCTGTTGTTGTGGCTGTTGATGTTGCTGGTCATGGCCGTGGTTGCCGCCGGGTTCAGCACCGCGGCGTCAGGCGAGGCCCAATCGCCCCAGTCGCAGGGACACCCTGCCGGTGATGCACCGAACGCGGCCCTGGAGCCACTGGCCGATGATGGGCCGTCGAGCGCCGCCACGGCTCTCTCCGGTGCCTCCGGTTCCGCCAGATCCTCCGGTCCTACCGAGTCATCCAAGCACGAGTTTCCGCGGCTGGACACGGCGCTGCGGATGTTGGTGGCAGAACACGAGTCCGCGGGCGCGGTGGCCGCACAAGCTGTTCAAGCCGATCAAGCCTCCACGCAACCACAAGACGGCGATCCGGCGGACGCTCACAGCCCCGCTCAATCGCCCGCTCAGTCTCCCGCTCAATCTCCCGCTCAAGGCCCCGCTCAATCTCCCGCTCAATCTCCCGCTCAATCTGCCGCGGGCGAACCGTCGGTGCTGTTGACGGTGTATTCGTTCACGCATGCAGCCGAGATCGCGCAGTGGCTGCAAGCACAGGGCGTGCAGCCCCGCCATGTGGGCAGCGACTTCATCGAGGCCCCCGTGCCGGTGGCGCTGCTCGCCGACTTGTCCACACAGCCAGGGGTGGCCCGTGTGAGCCGCGTCGTGCCACCCATGGTGGATCAGACCCCGACCCCGACCCCCACGCCAGTGCCGGCGAACGTGAGCGTGCATGGTGCGGAACCGTGGCACGACGCTGGGTTCAC
This sequence comes from Candidatus Aldehydirespiratoraceae bacterium, assembly GCA_965221635.1. Taxonomy (GTDB): domain Bacteria; phylum Actinomycetota; class Acidimicrobiia; order Acidimicrobiales; family Aldehydirespiratoraceae; genus JAAXHB01. The sequence continues at coordinate 3,183,354 of OZ244902.1, read as the reverse complement.
CGGCACCGGGCTCAAGATCGGCATTATCGACACCGGCTTCAGCGCATACGACAGATACCAAGACGCAGGCACCCTCCCTGACAAGTTCACCGCCAGGTGTTATTTCACCGATTCCGGTGGCAACCACAAGATCACGAACGACCCCAAGGATTGCAACAATAGCCTTCACGGCACCCGAGTGGCATCTTCGGCGTATGTGATTGCCCCGGGCGCGGAATATTTCCTCGTTCAAGTGGAGTCACCGGGTGATTGGCGAGACGCTACTTCATGGTTGATACAACAAGGCGTGGATGTGATCAATCTATCCATGCACAAGGAATACGACGGCCCTGGTGATGGTACGTCACCATTCTCGGATAGTCCACTGCGCACTGTTGACATGGCTGTTGAAGCTGATGCTCTGTGGGTGGCCTCGGCAGGAAACGGGAACGGTGAAGTCTGGTACGGCGAATTCAACCCCGGCACCGGCGACAACTCCGACCTGCACAATTATGCCACCACGCCAGAACCGGATTATGGCAACTCTGTGAAAAAGTCTATTCTCAATCGAGAGGCTCAGTTCAGAATGTACATGCGCTGGGATGACAATTGGGCAACAAGCGCAGACGAAACCGGCGCAGAATGCGATTTGGATTTGGAACTGTACAACACCCGCACCCAGGCAACCGTGGCGGTTAGTGACAACGACCAGTCAGGAGATCACGGACACATTCCCTACGAGTTCTTGGAGTACATCGTTCCTGCGGATCACAACGAGTGGCACGACATTCGCATTCGTAGAACGGACTGCGCCAACTTGCCGGACTGGATCCAGCTGCATACGCAAGGTCACCAATCCCTGGAGCACACTTCGGACAGTCACCATGTGGGAAATCCGGCTGAGAGCGCCAACCCGGGGATGTTGGCCGTAGGCGCAGCGCCGTGGGACGACACCAGCACCATTGAGTCCTACAGCAGTCGTGGCCCAACTGTGGCCGACGGACGGATCAAGCCTGAACTCGTGGCGGCTGATTGCATTGCCATGACTTTCCCGCCGTGGAGTTTCTGCGGCACGAGTCAGGCCTCACCGCATGTGGCTGGTATGGCTGCTTTGGTGATGCAGCGCTACGCGGGTGACGAGGATTTTGACACGCCTGCTGAGATCGCGGCGTACTTGAAGGAGCATGCGACGCCGCGGGGCACGCCGGTTCCGAACAGCACCTGGGGCCACGGCTTCTTGACGTTGCCGAACGATTTTGTGGACTTTGACACCGACGACGATGGGCTCATCGATGTGAGCAGCCTGGCTCAGCTTGATGCCATCCGCTATGACCTTGACGGTGATGGCGTGGTGGAAGCGCATCACGACGCCACGGCCAGGGAGGCCTTCGCCACGGCGTTTTTGGGTCACATGGACAACATGGGTTGCAACGAGGACGCCACCGACGAGGCCGACCACACCTGTGACGGCTACGAACTGATGGGGTCGCTGGACTTCGATTCCGACGGTGACGGTGACGTGGACGCTGATGACCATGACGGTGCGTGGTGGAATGACGGCGCGGGTTGGGAGCCGATTGGTCATGGTCTTGGTGGCCCGTCGCGGAATTACCGTCCCGCCGGGTACCGGGGGATCTTTGAGGGCAACGGTCACACGATCGCCGGGCTGCGCATCTCGGACCGTGCGCACCCCGATGCCGCGGTTGGTGACGAGCCCAATACTGAGCCCGCTCGTGAGCCGAAGGGGTATTTCGGGTTGTTCGGGGTGACCTACTACGGCGCCGAGGTGCGCAACTTGAATCTCACCGGCGCGTCGATCTCGGTAGAGAGCCCGGCTGACGGGTACAACCCCAACGGTTACTACGCGGGTGTGCTGGCGGGTTCGAATCAGGGCACGGTGACCAACGTTCACGTGACGGGAAGCGTCACCGCGGACGGCAGTTCAGATGACGCCGGGGGCCTGGCGGGGCGCAACACCGGCACCATCACCGAAAGCTCGGCCGCTGTGACGGTGACTGCCGACGATGACGCCGGTGGGCTGGTGGGTGAGAGCTACTCCAGTCGCGCCAACATCAGCCGCAGCGTTGCCACCGGCGCAGTGACTGGTGGTGAGAGGGCGGGTGGCTTGTTGGGCGCCATCATTCAGGTGACCGTCACCGACAGTTACGCCACTGGCAGCGCCAACGGCAAGGACGCCGCCGGTCTGGTGGCTTCGGCCTGGTTCGGCACCATCACCAACTCGTACGCCACCGGAGCGGTGACCGGCAGTAGAGACACCGGCGGGCTCGTGGCCGACGGCGTGCTCAACACCATCACCAACAGCTACTGGGATGTGACCAGCACCGGTCAAACCACCAGCACAGACAGCCCAGCCACCTCCGGCAAAACCACCGCCGAGCTACAGAGCCCGACCACCAACACCGGCATCTACCAGAACTGGAACCCCACAATCTGGAACTTCGGCACCAACACCGCCTACCCCACCCACACCCCGCGGGCTTAGGCGGCGGTTTGGGCGGCTTGTAGCCACTCTCCGGCGATTCTTCGGTGATTGGTGAGGATCTCCTCGAGCCGGTCACCTACCTGCAACACGCCGTCGGACACCAGCGAGCGCCCCGCCACCACGGTGTGGCGCGCCGACACCGGGCCGCAACGCAACAGCGCCTCCACCGGATCCGACAACGCCCCCGCAAACTGGATGCTGTCCAACGGCCAGGCCACCAGATCCGCGGCGCGCCCCACCGCCAGGGCGCCAATGTCACTGCGCCCCAAACACGCAGCGCTTCCCAACGTGGCCATCTCCAGAGCCTCGCGGGCGCCCATCGCCTCGGGCCCGCCCCGCAACCGGGCCAGCAGCAACGCCCCCCGAGCCTCCAGCCAAAGCGAAGCACAATCGGTGGACGCCGACCCGTCACAACCGATACCCACCGACACGCCCGTGTCGAGCATCTCCCGTATCGGCGCCAAACCCGCGCCGATCAGCTGATTCGAGCTCGGGCAGTGAGCCACCCCGGTGCCCCAGCGGGCAAGCCGACCGATCTCAGCCTCGTTCGGGAACACGCAATGCGCCACCCACGAACGATCCGACCCCCAGCCGACGCTCTCAAAATGCTCAATCGGGCGACAACCAAACGTGGCCTCACAGAAGTCGTCCTCGTCGGCGTCCTCGGCCAGGTGGGTGTGCAGCCGCACGTCGAGTTGCTCCGCCAACTCAGCGGTGCGCGCCATCAAACCGGGAGTCACCGAAAAAGGCGAGCACGGCGCCAAGGCGATCCGGACCATCGCCCCCGGCGTGGGGTCGTGATGGCGTTCCACCAGGCGCTTCGAATCGGCCAGGATGTCGTCGTCGTCCTGCACAACCGAATCCGGCGGCAGGCCCCCGTCCTTTTGCGAAAGGCTCATCGAACCCCTCGTGGGATGGAACCGAAAACCCAACTCCACAGCGGCGGCGACCTCGGCGCTGATCAGATCGCCACCACCTGCGGGATGCACGTAAAGGTGATCGGTGCTGGTGGTGCAACCCCCCAGAGCCAGTTCGCACAACCCCACCCACGCCGAGGTGTAAGCGGCCTCCTCGTCGAGGCGGCTCCACACCGGGTACAGCGTGCGCAACCAGTGAAACAGACTGCCCCGAAGCGCAGGCGCGAACGCCCTGGTGAGGTTCTGGTAGATGTGGTGATGGGTGTTGATCAACCCCGGGGTGACCACGCAGTCGCTCGCGTCGATCACCCGGCGGGCTTCGGGTTCGCTGCCGGGGCCACCCACAGCGGTGACCACCCCGCCGGTGGCGGCCACCCACCCTCCCGGTATCTCGCGACGTTCGTCGTCCATCGTCACCAGCAGCTCAGCGTTGCGAACGCACAGGTCAGCGCGCCCGCCTGCGCGCCCGCCGGCGCGGCCTGCCTGTGGGCCGGCTTCGGTTCGGGTTTGGCTGGTACTGGCGTTGGACATTTCGGGCTCCAATGGTCTAGGGCGGGCTGCGTTCCGGGTCGGCATTCAGGTTCGGGTTCAAGGTCGGGGTTCAGGGCTGTGTTCCAGGACGGGGCTGTTTTGGGACGGGGCTGTCTTGGGACGGACTGTTCTGGGATGGGACTGTTCTGGGGCGGGGCTGTTCCGGGATGGGGCGGGACGGTGCAAGAGGGGATTCAGGGTCGATCTCCAAGCCGGGATTCAAGGCTGGCGCGACCCAAGGCGAGAAACCCGGGCAGTCCAGTTCCAGGCCGGTCCACTATTGCAGGCCCACTATTACAGGCGCGGGGTGTGACAAACGCCGACCGGCGCTGGCGTAGCGGCTGCTCCCGTCGCAGCATCGCTCGCCACGCCCGGGCCGAGACGCGCTCGAAAGGGGCAGCCGACACGCATGGAGGCGGGGTGCCCGGATAGGCCTCCTGCGCCCCGCCGTGGCTAATGTCGAGCGATCGGTGATCGGTTCATGTTCCGGGTTGGCGGCGCCCCGACCACGGCACATCCGAGACGACGCCTTGAAGCACCAGAACGCATCAAACACATACCCCAGACCCACACACCCCCATCAGCACCCCACACGCACACCCCACACGTACACCCCACACGAGCACCCCACACAAGCAAGGAGTTGACGACATGGACATGAACACGTTCCTCAAGGAGATTCCCAAGGTGAGCCTGCACCTTCATCTGATGGGATCGGTGCAGGCCCGCACCGCGGTGGAGTTGTGCAACAAGCACAACGTGACCCTCCCGGACTACGACGAACCCGAGGATCTCTACGACTACCCCGACATCTACAAGTTCCTGCACATGTACGACAACACAGCGCTCGGCGTGATCGACCGCGAGGACTTCGAGCGGATCTGCTACGAGACGCTCAGCGAGGCCGCCGAGCACAACGTGCGCTACCGGGAGATGTTCTTCAACCCCACCACTCACATGGCCGCCGGTGTGGACTACGAAACCTGCGTGGACGGCCTGATCGACGGCATCAACGCCGCCCGGACGGACCACGGCATCGAGTGTCGCCTCATTGCAGCCGTGAACCGCATGGAAACCCCCGAGCTCGCCGTTGACATGGTGAAGACCCTGATCGACCATCCCCGCCGTGAGGTGATCGGCATCGGCATGGACTACGCCGAGGCCGAGTTCCCACCCGAGCGGTTCTGGAAGGCGTACCGCATGGCCGAACGGGCCGGGCTGCGCCTAACCGCGCACCAGTCCGAGGACGCCCCGCCGCGCAACATCGAAACCTGCCTCGACCTGCTCGGCTGCGAGCGTGTGGATCACGGCTACCACGTGGTGGCGTCCGAGGCGATCATGCGCCGCTGCCGCGACGAGGGCGTGGTGTTCACCTGCACGCCGGTGTCCACCGCGTGGGTGTACTTCAACGACGACTTCGACAACCACCCCATCGGCCGCATGCGCGAGTTCGGCATCAAAATCAGCCTCGACTGCGACGACCCGCCCATGTTCAAAACCGACCCCACCAAGGACTACATCATGGCCCACAACCACATGGGCTTCGAGGTGGAGGACTTCCGTCAGTGCATGCTCAACGGCATCGACGGCGCCTGGCTCGACGAGCCCGAGAAGCGCCAGATGCGACGCCAATGGGCCACCGAGTTCGACGAACTGGCCGCCCAACTCGACTGAGCGCGCCGCGACGCCGGCACAGCCCCTGCAACAGGGCCATCGACGGCAGGGCTACCGGCAACCGAGCCGCTTGCAACACGCCCCTCGCCACCGGCCTCTCGCGACCAACCTCTCGTGAACCGACCCTTCGCCTGCTCCCATTCCCAAGCGGCCACCATCCGCAGGCCCAGGGTCCCGTCACGACACCACCAAGGCCCGTCCCGTAATGTTGGAAGACGCAAGAGGAACCTAATGTGGGCATACCAGCCCAGGTGAATCACCAGACCGCCGGTCACCAGCCCGCAAATCACCAGCCCGCAAGTCATCAAGTCCATGTCCAACAGGCAGGAAGCTGCCAACCGACCAGGCAGACACCTGCCACAGGAGGAAACCAATGAACAAAGATCCCAACTCCGGCCTGTACCTCCCCGGACGCTCAACCGTGTCGCGGCGCCAGGCGTTGCGCCTCGGGGCTTTCGGCTTGGGCGGCATCGCCCTCGGTGGCCCACTGCTGGCTGCGTGCGGCGGCGATGACGACGAGGACTCCGCAGAACCGGCGGCCACCACTACCGCCGCGGCGGCCACCACAACAGCCCCGGTCGAGCGCATCAAGGCACACTGGGTGTACATCGGCCCGCCAGACGACAACGGCTGGACACAGGAACACGACCGGGGCCGCCTTGCCGTGGACGCAGCGCTCGGTGACCGTGTGGAAACCGCCTACACGCCCAACATCGGCTTCGACGCAGGCACGACTCAGCTGTTCCAGCAGCTCGTGGACGACGGCAACGACATCATCTTCGCCAACACCGAGTACGCGCAGCTGCTCACCGACGTGACCGACGCCAACCCGGACACCAAGTTCGTGGAGATCAACGGCCATTACTACTCCGACAACCTGTTCCCCTTCTACCTGGCCCACGAGATCACCGCATACCAGCTGGGTGTGGCCGCAGGTCACCTCGCCGAGAACGGTCGCATCGGCTACATCGGCGCGTTCCCCACGGCCACCGCCTACAACGACGTGAACGGCCTGCTGTTGGGCGCTCGCACGGTGAACCCCGAGGCCGTGGTGGAAACGGTGCTGGTGAGCACATTCTTCGATCCCCAGAAGGCAGCCCAGGCCGCCAACGCCCTGCTCGACAGCGGCGTGGACTTCCTGTTCGGCGTGATGGACGAACCCACGTTCCTGCAGCTCGCCGAGGAGGCAGGAGTGTGGACCGGCTATTGGAACCTGGACTTCCGCACGGCGGCGCCCACCAAGTACGTGTCGCACTACGACCTGTCGGAGTTCGGCCCGTTCTACGTGGAGCAATGCCAACGCGTATTGGACGGCACCTGGGTGGCACACAATGAGGTTGTGCTGCTTGACACGCCCATCGGCGACTGGGGCCCGAACGTGCCACAGGACGTGCAAGACGCCGTGGCCGATGTGGCGGCCAAGATCGACAGTGGCGAAATGCACGTGTACGAAGGACCCATGACCGACAACCAGGGCAACCAGGTGCTCGCCGCGGGCGAAACCCTCAACTCTCTCCAGGCCTACGAAGTGGACTGGGCCGTGGAAGGAGTGAGCGGGATCTAGCCAGCGGCATCCGGCTAAGCGGCGTCCAGTAAGCGGCAACTGGCCAACTGCAGCCAGTGAGCTGCATCTAGGCACGCGACCGCCCCGGCGAGGCACGCCCGATGACCCCTGAACAACACTCGGGCCGGGCGCGCCCGCCGGCGGCGCAGGCCACGGGCATCTTCAAATCCTTCGGCGGGGTGGCCGCCCTCGACGGGGTGGACTTCGAGGTGGCCGAGGGCGAGGTTCACGCCCTGCTCGGCGAGAACGGCGCGGGCAAGACCACCCTTTGCAACATCCTGGCGGGCATCTACCGCGCCGATGCCGGTGAGGTGCTGATCGGCGGCGAACCCGCCGAGATCCGCAACCCGGCCCAGGCCATCGATGCGGGCATCGGCATGGTGCATCAGCATTTCCGACTGGTTGAACCGATGAGCGTGGCCGAGAACATCCACCTCGGCTGGCCCGAAACGCCACGGGTGGTGGCACAGCGGGCCCTGGTGAGACGCACCGAGCGCTTCATGGAGGACATCGGCCTGCGCGTGGACCCCACCGCAAAGATCTGGCAGCTGTCGGTGGGGGAGCAGCAACGGGTGGAGATCCTGCGGGTGCTGGCCCGCGGCGCACGGGTGCTGATCCTGGACGAACCCACAGCGGTGCTAACCGCCACCGAGGCTCAGGAGTTGTTCAAGGTGATCCGCTCCCTGGTGGCCGGTGGTCGCACCGTGATATTCATCAGCCACAAGCTCAACGAGGTTCTTGAGGTTTCGGATCGTGTGACGGTGCTGCGAGCAGGCGTCCGGGAAATCACCCGCCCAACCGAGGGGGCCACCGCCCGCGAGCTGGCCCGTCTGATGACCGGAGAAACCGGAGAGATCAGCGTTCAGCACCGCTCGGTGGCCGGGAAGCCTGCGCTGGAGATACGGGGCCTCACCGCTCGCAACGACCGTGACGTGACCGCGCTGCACGGCGTTGATCTGGAGGTGCGCTCCGGTGAGGTGCTTGGCGTGGCTGGTGTGTCCGGCAACGGACAAACAGAACTGGCCGAGGTGATCTCGGGAATGCGCCGGGCCGATTCGGGCTCTGTGATCGTGGAAGGAAAGGACGTGACCGGTCGTTCGGTTCGGGCGATCACCGACCGCGGCGTGGGCCATATCCCCGAGGACCGAATCGGAGTGGGTTTGGTGCCGTCGCTGCCGGTGAAGGACAACGCCGTGCTGCGCAGCTACTGGAACACCGGCCTGTCGTCGGGGGTGGTGCTCGACCGCAACGCCGTGGTGGATTTCGCAAAAAAGCTGGTGAGCGCCGCCCGGGTGCAAACCCGTTCGGTGTTCACCCCTGCGGGTCAACTGTCGGGAGGCAACCAGCAGCGGCTGGTGGCACGGCGTGAGGCTTTGGTGGCAGATCGTGTGCTGGTGGCCTCGCATCCCACCCGCGGCCTTGACGTGCTCGCGGCGCAAGAGGTGCAGTCCGCCATCATCGAACGACGCGACAACGGCTGCGCGGTGCTGTTCATCTCCGACGACCTCGACGAGGTGTTGTTGATGAGCGACCGGGTGGCGGTGATGTACGAAGGCACCGTGATGGGAGTGTTCGACGCCGCGAATGCCGACCGGGAACGAATCGGCCTGTTGATGGGCGGCCACGGCGAACACGGTGATGACGGCCACAGCGACGACCACGGCAACGGGAGCCACGGCGATGAGGCAGCGACCGCTGCCGGAGAGAACTCGCCATGACCGCTGCGGTTGCGACGGTTGCGCGGGGCCAGGGTCCGTGGAGGCTCGAGCGTCGCCTTGAGATCGACCCGCGCCAGGCGGCTCTCACCCGCATCGGCGGCGCCATCGGCGCGATCATCCTGGCGGGCGTGCTTCTTCTGCTCACCGGCAGGAACGCCTTCCAGATCCTCTTCGACGCGGTGGACGCAATCTTCGGCAGCCAGCGCGGCATCGAGGGCGTGCTTCTGCGGGCCATACCGATCTTGATGACAGGTTTGGGTGTGGCTTTGTCGCTGAGGATGCGGATTTGGAACATCGGCTCCGACGGACAGTTCTTGATGGGCGCCTTCGCAGCGGTTGGTGTGGGCATCAACGTCGACGGCCCCGGATGGCTCGTCCTGATCTTGATGGCTGTTGCGGCCACCATCGCCGGGGCCGCGTGGATGCTGGTTCCGGCGTTCGCACGCGCCTACTGGGGTGTGAACGAGATCATCACCACACTGTTGTTGAACTTCGTGGCGGTGCAGCTCGTGACCTGGTCGGCGTTGGGTTTCTGGCGCGACAAGGAAGCCGCGGTGATCCAGTCCACAAGACAGGTAGAGGTTGAGCTGCCCACCCTGCCCGGCGCCGATCAGGTGAGCATCGCCTTGCTGTTTCCGCTGGTGATCGCGGTGGTGTTGTGGTGGGTGTTTCGTTCCACCACTATCGGCTACGAAATAGACGCCATCGGCGGCAACCCGCGCGCCGCGGGATTCGCCGGGATCGCAGTGAAGCGGCGGATCATGGTGGTGATGCTGTTCACCGGCGCCATCGCCGGTCTTGGTGGGATGCTGCAGCTCAGCGCACCCGGAGCGCAAGCCCTCAACTCCGGATTCTCTGCCCAGTTCGGCTTGTCGGGGTTCATCGTGGCCGCGCTGGCAGGCGCAGCGTTCGCGGGTGTGATCGGGGGAGGCTTGTTCATCGCGTCGATGTTCTACGCCGGGTTGGTGCTGCAAACCAAGGGACTGTCGGTGTACATCATCTTCGCGATTTACGGTTTGATTCTCACCGGTATCGCCCTGGGTGAGGTGGCCACCCGTTACCGCCTGGTGCGCGGCGACGCGGCGCCCGGCGACGCAGCGCCGGTCGATGTCGCTCCCGGTGAGGCCAATCCCGATGAAGCAGCGTCAACGGCGGCCGGCGCAGACGAGGGGGTCAAGTCGTGATCTACGCCATCATCGAAAACGCCTTCCTGAGCCTGATCTCCTCGGCGATCCCGGCGTCCACGGTGGTGGTGCTGGCCGCCACCGGTGCGCTGCTCGGCGAACGGGTGGGCGTGTTGAACCTCGGCCAGGAGGGACTGATCGGCATCGGCGCGGTGGCCGCGGTGATCGCGGTGCTGTCGATGGGAGTGGAAAGCCCCTGGGTGGCGATGCTGGTTGGGATGCTCGCCGCTGCGGCTGCGGGCCTCATGTTCGCGCTGGCGGTGGTTACCTTCCGCGCAAGTCAGGTGCTGGTGGGCCTGGCTTTGGCTTTGGGCGGGATCGGCTTGTCCAACCAGCTCGGAACGAACCGCAACGGCACACCCATACAAACCCTTTTCCGTGAGGTGAACCCCGGCGGAGTGCTCGACGACAGCGACCTGGTGGCGGCGTTCTTGTTCCACGACCCGGTGGTGTACGTGGCCTACATCGGCCTGCCGTTGGTGTTGTGGTTCGTGCTGTTCCGCACCCGTCACGGTTTGAACATGCGAGCCGTGGGCGAAAACCCCGCAGCGGCCGATGCGGTGGGGGTGAGCGTGGCCGGGTGGCGGTTGTTCTACTCCACGCTGGGCGCCGCGATCTCGGGCGCGGGGGGCGCCTACATGGTGCTGTCGTTCACGCCCACATGGTCTCCCGACATTGCCCGAGGTCGTGGCTGGGTGGCCCTGGCTGTGGTGATATTCGCCGGTTGGCGGCCCGGTTGGGTGGTGGCCGGAGCGCTGCTGTACGGCTCGATGATCTCGCTGGACACCACCGCGCAGGCCCGTGGCTGGGATCTGCCGTTCTTCGGGCCGAGCGACCTGAGCTTCTTCTTGTCGATGCTGCCCTACGTGGTGACCCTGGTGGCGATCCTGATACCAGCCGGGGCGGCCAAGCTGGGATGGCGGGTGAGATCCACCGCCGCGCCCGCGGCGCTGGCCATTCCCTACGACCGCGAAGAACGCTGAACCGCGCGGGCCCAGCGCAGCTGCGCCCACCCCGTTGCCGAAAGGAGCCGACATGACCAACGCCACCGCCGAACACCTGAGGCGTTTGCCAAAGGTGGAACTGCACTGCCACATCGAGGGCGCCAGCCGGGCGCAAACGATCAAGGAACTGGCCGACTCGCACGGGGTGACGTTCCCCACCGAGGACCCGGCCGACCTGTACAACTTCACCAACCTCAACCAGTTCCTTGAGATCTACGGCGTGGTTTGCGCAAGCCTGCAAACCGCCGACGACTTCCACCGCATCACCTACGAGGCCCTGCAGGACGCCGTGGCCGCCGGTGTGCGCTACCGCGAGATGTTCTTCTCGCCGGGTTTCGTGATCAAACTCGGCGTGGACGTGGAAACCGTGTGGGAGGGCGTGTCGGCTGCGGTGCTTGACGCACGGGCCGACTTGGGCATCGGCTGTCGGATGATCCTCGATTTCGACAAGCCCTCGGGTGCCTCCCACGCCGTGGAGATGGCCGAATTCGCGGGCGCGCAGGATCGCGACCTGCTGATCGGCATGGGCGCAGACTCGGTGGAACAAGGCATAGACCACCGCGCCTTCGTGGCCGCCTACCAGGCCGCCGAGCGGCTGGGCTTGCGACGCACTATGCACGCCGGCGAGGACGGCCCTTCGGAGAACATCGCCATCGCAGTGCGCGAACTGGGATGTGACCGCATCGACCACGGCTTCCGGCTGCTCGATGATCCCGAACTCACCCAGGAGGTGATCGACAAGCAAATCCCGCTCACGGTGTGTCCGAGTTCCAACGTGACCATCGCCCACGTGTCGCCTTCCCTGAAGGCCCATCCCTTCGCCCGTCAGCGTGAGCTTGGGGTGCTGGCCACGCTCAACTCCGACGACCCGGGCATGATGCGCTTCGACCTGGCCGACGAGTACCACGCCGTGGCCGACGCCAACGGTTTCGACCTCGACGCCATGGAGCGGATCAGCCTCGACGCGATCGGCGCGTCGTGGGCGCCCGACGACGAGAAGGCCTCGATGCTCGCCGAATTCGAAGCCGAGTTCGATTCGCTGCGAGCCGAGTTCGGTCACCCGCCCCGCGCCGCGGGTTAGCTCAAACCCGCCCGGGTTGGTTCCCGGGCCTGCTCAACCTCCCTCGGGCGAGTCTGCTGTCGGGGCTGCTGCCAGCAGTCCTTCCATCACCCGGTCGGGGGTGAGTGGGAACGAGTCGAACCACACTCCGGTGGCGTCGTGCAGGGCCGCCACCACCGCCGGTGCGTAGGGGATCATCCCCATCTCGGCCATGCCACGCGCCCCCCACGGGCCGAGCGGGTCGGCCTCCTCGAGGATCACGCTGTCGACCTGGCGGGGAATGTCGCCGATGCCGGGCATCAGGTACGTGCTGAGCCGCGAGTTCACAATTCGACCTTGGTGGCTCTGCAGGTTCTCACTGATGGCGTACCCGTGGGCCTGCACCACCGACCCTTCGATCTGTCCCACCAGCAGGTCGGGGTTGATGGCCTTGCCCACGTCGTGGGCGCTCACCACCCGCAACACGGCAATGTGACCCGTTTCGGTGTCCACCACCAAATCCACCCACTGCGCCACGTAGCCGTAGGTGAAGTTGGGGCTCCCGCTGCCGTCAACAGGATCGAGCGACTCGGTGGGAGGGGGAGTGAAACGGAAATGACCCACCGCCGGGCGATCCCCGGCACGCCACGCCTTCTCGGCCTCCTCCGCGGCGCCCAGGATCGAATTGCCCGACATCCACGTGAGCCGCGACGCCGAGGCCGAACCCGAATCACCCGAAGTGGCCGTGTCGGAGTAGGTGCAGTCCACCCGATGCGCAGGCACCCCGGTGGCCTCCGCGGCCATCTGCGCGAAAACGGTGTGAGAGCCCTGCCCTACTTCGGCGCCGGCGTGGAACAACTCCGCACGCCAAGGCCGCTCGTCGCCCTCTGGGTCGGCGCCGGGCTCGCCGTCGGGGTCGCTGTCCGACTCCGGGTCCGAATCAGGAGAGGGGTGCAGCACGATGGTGGCCTCGCAGCGTTCGGGGAAGCCGAACGAGAAGCCCACGTTCTTGAACGAACAGGCGAACCCCTGCCCGCGGCGCAACGCGGCACGCTCGGGCGGCAGTGACACGAACGGGCTGAAACCCTCGGCGTGACCCTCGGCGTGATCCTCGGCGTGGTGCTCGGTGGGATCCTCGTCTGTGACCCCGTGCGGAGCAGGACCGGCCGCGGCGGCGAGGGCGCAGCGGTCGATCACCTTGGTGATGGTCACACCACCGGGCAGGGGGGTTTGGGTGGCGCCGAGGCTTGAGTCGTCCAGCGCGTTGATGCGGCGCATCTCCACCGGATCGAGGCCCAACGCCGCTGCCAGCTTGTTCATCTGCGATTCGGCGGCGTAAGCGCCCTGGGGTGCGCCGAAACCCCGGAACGCGCCCCCGGGGGTGGCGTTCGTGTACACGGCGTGACTGTCGATGGAGATGTTGGGGATCTCATATGGGCCGCTTTGGTGCAAATGACAGTTGCCCAGCACCTTGTTGGAGGTGAAGTTGTATGCCCCGGCGTCGAGCCAGGCGGTGCTCTCCACGGCTGTGAGACGTCCGTCGCGTCGTGCCCCCCAGCGTGTGGTGATCCGCCCGCGATGGCGTTTGTTGTGCCCCACGATCGATTCTTCGCGACTCCAGATGGTGGCCACCGGACGGTGAATGCCTCGCCGGTGCAGCCACTGCGCCGCCAGCGCCAGCACGATCTGCACCGATATGTCCTCACGCCCTCCGAAGGCGCCGCCGATGGCCGGGTAGATCACCCGCACCTGCTCTTCGGGCACGTCGAGGGCGTGGGCGATTTGCTCGCGGTCGTGGTGTGTCCACTGGCCTGCAACCTCCACGGTGACCCGGCCCTGTTCGTCGATCCACGCCTGGCCCGCCTCGGGCTGCAGGTACACGTGCTCCTGGTAGGGGAACTCGTAGGTGGACTCCACCACCACGTCGGCGTCGGCCCAGCCTTTGGCCATGTCGCCCTTGCGGATGCGCAGCGAGTAGTACTCGTTGCCGGGCTTGTCGTTTTCGGGGTGCAACAGCACGGGCGAGGCCAGCGCCTCGTCGATGTCTGCCAGCACCGGCAGTTGTTCCCATTCGGCGTGGATTGCCGCGGCGCCGGCGCGTGCCGCTTCGGGGGTCTCGGCGATCACCAGCGCCAGCCGGTCGGCTTCCCAGCGCGACACGTCGCACGCCACGGTGCTTCGCCCGGTGTGGGTGGTGCCTATCAGCACCGGATGGTCGAACATGGTGAGCCCGAACTCGTTCACCGGAACGTCGGCCGATCCGAGCACTCCCACCACGCCCGGAACCGCCTCCGCCGCGGAGAAGTCCACTGACACCAGGCGAGCGTGGGGCTGGTCGGTGAACACCGTGAGCCCCCACAGGGCGTCGGGGCCGATCCGGTCGCTGGGGTAGGCGGCACGCCCGGTGACCTTGTCGGCGGCGTCGAAACGAACCGGCGATGCGCCCACGCTCATGGCGCCACCACCCGGCTCGACGGGGTTGCCGGGCCGGTGCTGTCGGCCAACCCGCCTGTGACGGCCTCGATGATCGAGTAGTAGCCGGTGCAGCGACACAAGTTGCCCGACAAGGCCAACTCTGCCTGGGCACGGCTGGGCTGTGGGCATTCCCGGGCGAGCATCACCGCGCTCATCACGAACCCGGGGGTGCAGAACCCGCACTGCACGCCACCACAGTCCGCCAGAGCCCGCTGAACCGGATGCAGGCTTGCCCCTTCACCTGTGCCCGCGTCACTTGTAGCGCCACTGGAAGCTGTGCCGTCGGTGACTGTCGGGGTGGTTCCCGCGGGGCTGGTTCCTGCGGGGGCGATGCCTTCGATGGTGGTGAGCGAGGCTCCGGCCACTCGCGCCGCGGGAACCAGGCACGCCAGCACCGCCTTGCCGTTGAGATGCACGGTGCAAGCCCCGCACTCTCCCTCGGCGCAGCCCTCCTTGGTGCCGGTGAGGCCAAGGTCGAAACGCAGCCAGTCCAGCAAGGTGCGCCCCGCGGCGTTTGCGGCGCTGCGGGTCTGTCCGTTCACGGTGACGGTGACCTCGTCGGCGTCGGTGACGTGACCGGCAAGCGTTGACTGTTGGGCTGCCCCGCCGGACGACGCCCCGCCGGCGGCCATCAGGCGGGGCGGATGCGCAGGCCAGGTCGCGGCTTCGGTTCCGGCGGCTAGTGCGCGGATCGCCCGTTCCACCACCACCGCGGTGGCATGGGATCGATATTGCGCCGTGGAGCGAACGTCGTCGATCGGGCTCACCGACCGGCGCGCCGCTGCGCCCACCTCGGCCGGGAGGCTCTCGTCGGTCAAAGACCTGCCCATGGCGACTTGCGCGGCGGCCTCGGCGATCACGATGGTGGGGCCGACACTTCCCAGCGCCACCACCAGATCGGTTACTGCGCCGTCGGGGTCGGTTTGAACCACCACACAGGCGTGTACCACCGAGATCGCCTGCGCGCGTCGCAAACCAAGTTTCACGAACACCCCACGGCGGCGCCCGCCGAGCCGGTCGAAGGAGATCTTGGTGACCAGTTCGTGGGGTTGCAGCGCGGTGGTGCGAAACCCGGTGACGAACTGCGATATCGGCATTGTGCGCTCACCGGATAGGGAGACCACGGTCACCTGAGCGTCGAGCGCGTACAACACCGAGAGCGTGTCGTTGGCGGGGCTGGCGGTGACGATGTTTCCCACCACGGTGGCCCGGTTGCGAAGTTGCGGGCCGCCCACCTCCAGGCACGCCTGCGCCAACGGCAGCGCCGCTTCGGTAAGCAACGGATCCGCAACAACGTCGCCGTGGGTGACCAGCGGGCCCAACTCGACACGACCGTTGTGGGCGGTGATCGTGTTGAGGCCGTGAAGCACGCTCAGATCAACCAGGGTGTTTACCCCTTGGCGGGCGCCGCGGCTCAGCTCCAACAGCAAGTCGGTGCCTCCCGCAACCGCCCGTGCTGCCGATCCCGCCGAGGCAAGCTCCTCCAAGGCGTGATCCAGCGACGTTGGGGCCACGTAGCGCGCTATGGGTTGAAATCGACGCTGAGATTCGTGAAGTTCGGTCATGGATGTCTCTTGTGGTTGTCGGGACGGCCGGATTTGAACCGGCGACCTCCTGCTCCCAAAGCAGGCGCGCTTCCAACCTGCGCCACGTCCCGGGCTTTGGGGAGGCTACTACCGCATCTCCGCAGGTCACCGCTCGGCAGCAGTCGGCGGAAGTCGACACGGTCGGCAGTAGTCGGCGCCGGTCGCCACGTCGCCTGTGGCCGGGCTCAGCGCCCGTGTGCGGCTCTTTGGATCGTGTGCCCCTAGCGGGCTCGTGGCAGGCCGAGGTGACCTTCGGCCACCAGGTTGCGGGCGATTTCGCTGGTGCCTCCGTAGATCGTGGTGACCGGGGCGTGGCGGAAATGCTCCTCGATCAGACCGCCGATCTCGGCGTTGGGGTCGTTGTGGTTCACCAGGCCTGCGGTTCCCATGAGGTCGAGGAACCAGCGGCAGTGCTTCTTGTAGGACTCCGACGCGAACAGTTTGGTCATGGAACCCTCCACGCCGAACATCACGCCTTGCTCGGCCAGCGACGCCGTGTGATAGGCGAAACTGCGGCACACCTCCACGTCGATCATGGCCGCCACCAAGCGTTTGCGCACCACGGGATCGTCGATGGGACGGCTGCCGTCGGGGCGTGTGGCGTTGCGGGCCCAGTCGATGGCCGCGTCGATCACCACGGGTGAGGGAAACTGGCCTCCGGCGATGCCGCGTTCGTACTTGAGGGCGGTCTTCATCACCGACCAGCCGCCGTCGATGTCGCCGAGGCGCCACTGGTCATCGATGCGCACATTGTCGTAGAAGGTGGCGTTTGAGCGTTCGGTGCCCATCGTTTCCACAGGGTGGATCTCCACGCCTGTGGTGTGCAGCGGCACCACGAAGAACGTGAGGCCGCGGTGTTTGGGTTTGTCAGTGTCGGTGCGGGTGAGCAGCATCACGTAGTCGGCGACGTGAGCCATGGTTGTCCACATCTTTGAACCGTTGATCACCCACTCGTCTCCGTCGCGCACGGCCCGGGTGGACGCCGCGGCCACGTCGGATCCCGATTCGGGTTCGGAGTAGCCGAAACAGCCGAGTGCTTCCCCGGCGAGCAGGAGCGGAACCACGGTGGTGCGCAAATGCTCGTTGCCGTGCTCGAGGATCATCGACACCACCACCACGTTCACGCCCAGGGCGTCCATGGGCGCGCCGTGTAGCTGCAGTTCCTCCACCAGCACGCACAACTCCAACGGGCTGAGACCGCCGCCGCCGAGCTCGGCAGGAACGGCCCCGGCCAGCCAGCCCCGATCGGCGATCGCTCGGTGCAGCTCGGGGGAGTGAATGGTGCCGTCCCGGGTGGCCGCGATCATCTCCGGGGTGACGTGATCGGCCAGGAACCGCCGCACCTCTGCTCTGAACGCCTCCGCCGATTCCGGCATCGCAAAGTCCATCAGGTCAACTCCGTATGGTCACTCGGGGCTCGGCGCTTGTGCGGTGGTGGCCGTTTGGCGGCGGCCGAGGTCGCTGTCGGCGAGACGTGCGTACTCCAGGCCGGGGTCGCCGAGTTGCAGAATCCAGGCTGCGGCGCGCCGGTAGTAGAGCTGCACGTCGTACTCCTCGGAGTAGCCGTAACCGCCGTGGTACTGCAACGCACGATCCGCCGCGAACCTGGCGGACTCTGCCGCGAACAGCAGCGCCATCGCCGCGAGCCGAGCTGCGCCATCGTCGCCGGCTTGCACTGCGCACACCGCCCGCCAGGCCAGAAGCCGTGCCCCTTGCACGCGGGTGGCCGCATCGGCCAGGCCGTGCTGCACCGCCTGAAACGACCCCACCGGCACACCGAACTGGTGGCGCTCCTTCACGTAGGCCACCGCCATGTCCAGCACCTCCTGGGCCATCGCGCCGTAAGCCACTGCCATCAGCGCCCGCCATTCGGTGAGGGCAGCTTCGAACACCGCTTTGCCGCCGTCGCCGTCGGCCACCGCTTGGGCGTCCGAAAGGTCGCGGTCTGCAAGGGGAAGATCCCCGGTGTTGGGCCTGGCCACACCCGGCGGCGCAGCCACGCTCAACATCAGTTCAGCGCCGTCATGTGCAACCACCACGTCGGCCACCGCCCCGGCCGGAGTGAGCGGCGCGTGCCGGGAACCGTCCAAGGGCGCCAACACGATCGTCGCCACCAAGTCGCCCGCCGCAAGCCTGCCCACCAGGTCTTCAAGGTCACCGACGCCGACATCACCCTGGTCCTGGGTGTGGTTGCCGGCGTCACCCACGGCTGGGGTGTCTTCACCGGGACTTGTGCGGGAACCGGGGGAGTGCTTCGCAGCGTTGTCCGAACTCCGGCGCCCTGCGACCGCGGCCAGGGCTCTTGTGGCCACTGCGTGTTCAACGAGCGGCACCGGCGCGATTCGTTTTCCCCATTCGCTCACCACCACGGCCATGTCCACCAAGGTTGCGCCACCACCGCCGAGAGATTCCGAAACGGCCATGCCCGGTGCGCCTGTGGTTGCCAGCTTCGACCACAACCCGGGATCGAAGCCCACCCCCGTCGCAGCCGCGGCGCGCACCACCGGCGTGGCTGACTCGTTGGCGAAGAACGCGGCGAACGCCTCCGCCACGGCTTGCTGGTCTTCGTTGTAGGTGGTCAGCACTGCAACGGGCCCTCGGCAGGATCAGCGAACAGGGTCGGTGGGTGGGATCAACGGGCGGGATCAGCGGGCGGGATCAGCGAAAACGGTCAGCGAACGGGGTCAGCGAGCAGTCTCAGCGGGCGGTGTCGCGCCAGGCGACGTTGTGATCGGGGCGAGGCTCGCGGGGCAGGCCCAGCGCACGCTCGCCGATGTTGTTGCGCATCACCTCGTTGGTGCCACCACCAATCGAAATCAAGAACCTGCCCGTCAACTCGAAACGCGCCCACTCGGCTGCATCCCCGCCACCCGCGGCCATCGACATTCCCCCAAGCTCCGCCGCCAGGTCACCGCTGAGGCGTCTCGTTTCGGCCGCGAACAGCTTGATCACCGCGGGTTCTATGGCGGGCGCCTCACCACGACGCACCGATTGCTGGATCGTTTCACCCATCCAACGTTGCACCTGCTCACGGCTCCAGATCCGGGCCAGGCGCTGACGCAGACGCTCGTCTTGGAGGCGGCCGCCGCGGCGAGCCAGTTCCACAAGGTTCGGCATCACGGTGGCGCCACGCCGGTCGCCGATGAAAGCCGACTCGTTCATCAACACGGTGCGCGCCGGCCCCCAGCCGCCGTTGATTTCGCCCACCACGTTTGCCACCGGCACCCGCACGTCGCTGAGGAACACCTCGTTGAAATGGGCGGCGCCGTTCATCTGCACCAACGGCCTGGCCTGCACTCCGGGGCTGCGCATGTCCAACAACAAGAAGGTGATGCCGCGATGTTTGGGGGCGTCGGGGTCGCTGCGCACCAGCATGAACCCCCAGTCGCAGAACTGTGCCTGCGAGTTCCACACCTTTTGTCCGTTCACCACGAACTCGTTGCCGTCGAGCACCGCACGGGTGCCCAGCGAGGCAAGGTCGCTGCCGGCGCCGGGTTCGCTGAAGAGCTGACAAAACGCCATCTCGGCCGACAGCAAGCCGGGCACGAAGCGGCGCTTTTGTTCGTGGGTTCCGTGGCGCAACAGTGTGGGCCCAAGCATGGAGATCGAGGCCTCCAGGAACCCCGCGGATTCCTCGTATTGAGACGCCACCTCCGAGAAGATCCGTGTTTGCCAGGGCTCGCCGCCACCGCCGCCGTATTCGCTGGGCCAGGCGAGTCCCGCCCATCCATGCTCGAACAGCGTGGCCTGCCAGGTTCGCCCGGCCTCGAAGGACTCCTTGGCGCGGGCCTCGTCCATGTACATGGGGACTTCGAACAGGCGGCTGCGGTGGCGGGGCGTGGCGTGACGGTCGTGCCAGTCACGCACACGCCTGCGGAAGTCCGCCTGTTCGGGCGTGTCGTCGAGGTTGCCTTGGTGTTTCACGCTCAACCTCTCGGGGCGACCTCTCAGAACCCGGAAGGCTACATCCGCCTGCCGCATCGGCCCTTGCGTGTCAGCCCCCGTGTGACCCGATGCCGTCCGCCATGGCGGCCAATCACCGAACCGGTCACCAACATCTGCAAACATCCGGGCATCACCGGAAGATCGGAGCGACGTGTCGCAGTACTCAACACCAGATCACGAAGTGGAACTTGAGCGAACCCGCCTGGGCATGCTCGCAGAGGCACGCGACCCGCGCACCTTCGCCATTCTCGAACCGCTGGTGGCACAGGCGCTCGACGCCACCGACGGTGACGTTTGCCTGTTGGAGGCAGGCGCCGGGCAGGGCACCGTGTCGGCCTGGCTGGCGGAGCGGGTGGGGGACAGGGGCCGGGTGGTTTCGGCCGACGTGGACTTGCGATTCCACTTGGACATGCCCGCCAACACCGACGTGGTGCAAATGGACTTGCAAACCGAGGCCCTCCCCGCCGAGGGCTACCAACTGATTCACGCACGTGCGTTGTTGCAGCACCTCCCGGAGCGTGAGGCGGTGATGGCAAAGCTGGTGGACGCCCTGGCGCCGGGCGGCACGATGGTGATCGAGGACGGCGCCATGCTCGAATTCGCCGAGCAAACCCTGCCCGAGCCGTACGCCACTGTTCACAAGATCATCGCCGGGGCTGCCCACGACGAGTGGCGCGACGCCAACGCGGGTGTGCGGATCCTGGGGTGGATGCGCGACCTCGGACTGCGCGACCTGCAAGTGGAAGGCGACGTGTGGGCGATGCGCCCCGGCGAGGCGTCGGGTGAGTGGTGGTTCCTGGCGTTGGAGCGGGCCATTCCGATGCTGGTGCAGTACGAGGTGATCACCGAAGCCGACGGCGACCGAGCCCTTGAGCAGGTGCGAACGCCAGGCTTTGTGATGCTCAGCCCAACATCGATTGCGGTGACCGGCCACAAACCGGGTTAGCACCACCCGACTCGCACCAATTGCCGCCTGCCGGACTCCACGTGTGTTCGCGCCCGCCTGGCCGTGAGTCCGCCCACCTCGGCACGGGCACACTTACCGTAAGCGGATGCTGGTGTGTGACCGGCCCGGCATGATCCCACCAACCCCGACAGAAATGGCGCCATGAAGTTCGCAATGTTCTACGAGATCCCCGTGGCGCGCCCCTGGAGCGCCGAAAGCGAACACCGCGCCTATCAGGAGGTGGTGGAACAGGTTCGCCTCGGTGACAAGGTGGGCTTCCATTCGGTTTGGACGGTGGAACACCACTTCCTGGAGGAGTTCTCGCACTGCTCCAACCCCGAGGTGCTTTACGGGCATCTCGCCGCGGTCACCGAGAACTTGCGACTCGGCTACGGGGTGCGCCTCATGCCCAAGCCCTACAACCATCCGGTGCGCACCGCCGAGAGTGTGGCGGTGCTCGATTTGCTCTCGGGTGGGCGCGTGGAGCTGGGCACGGGTCGCTCGGCCACGCGCCTGGAGCTTGAGGGGTTCGGGATCCATCCCGGTGACACCCGGGCGATGTGGCGCGAGGCGTTGCAGATGACCGTGGGCGCCATGACCAGCGACGAATTCGAATGGGACGGCGCCAACTGGAAGCTGCCACGCCGCCGGGTGCTGCCCAAACCGTTGCAGAAACCCCACCCGCCGCTGTGGGCGGCCACCAGCTCCGACGGCGGGCATCGCATGGTGGGCGAAGCCGGGCTGGGGCTGCTTTCGTTCTCGGTGGGCACCCCGCCCGAGGAACTGGGCCGCCGCATCGGCATCTACCGGCAAGGCATCGAGACTTGCACCGACCCGATCGGACACTTCATCAACAACCGCGCCGCCAGCTTCACCATGGTGAACGTTGCGCCCACCACCACCGAGGCCGTCGAGGTGGCCGCCGAGTCGTTCGAGTGGTACCCCAAAACCGGCGCCCGGCTGATCGGCTCGGTGGCGCAGTGGCTGCGCGAGATGCAGGACGATCTCGGCACCTACGACTACCTGGGCACCACCGCGGATCACGTGGAGGACGGCTCCATCGAACATCTCACGATGGACTTCCTGCTGGACACCAACGCCTGCGTGTGCGGCGACCCCGAGCGGGCCATCGAAATGTTCCGTGCCTACGAAGCCACAGGATGTGACCTTGTGTTCTGCTTGTTCAACCCGTACAACATTCCCCACGACAAGGTGATGCAAACCATCGAACTGATCGGCAGCGAGGTGATCCCGCACTTCTCGTGACCGCCGCCGGCATCCTTTGAGCACCAATCAACAGCACCAACCCGCAGAAGCAACCAACAGCACTACAGGAGGAACCACCATGAGCGAGGCGTACATCGTGGACGCGGTGCGCACCCCAACCGGGCGTCGAGGGGGCGCACTCTCGGGGGTACACCCCGCTGACTTGGGGGCCGCGGCGATCACCGCGCTGCTGGATCGCACCGGTGCCGATCCCCACGCCGTGGAGGACGTGATCTTCGGCAACCTCGACAACGTGGGCCCCAACGCCGGTGACATTGCCCGCACATGCTGGCTGGCAGCGGGACTGCCCGAAGCGGTTCCGGGGGTGACCATCGACCGTCAGTGCGGGTCGGGTCAGCAAGCCGTGAGCTTCGCGGCGATGGCGGTGAAGGCAGACGTTTGCGACCTGGTGGTGGCCGGGGGCGTGCAGAACATGTCAATGGTGCCGATCACCTACGCGCTCACCGCCGCGGAGCCGCTGGGCCACACCGATCCCTTCAGCGGATCCGAGGGCTGGGTGAAGCGCTACGGCACCCAGGAGGTGTCGCAGTTCCGTGGCGCCGAAATGATCGCCGAGAAGTGGGACATCTCCAGAGACGAAATGGAGGAGTTCGCCCTGGAAAGCCACCGCCGGGCCATCACCGCCATCGACGAGGGCCGCTTCGACGCGGAGATAGTGCCCACCGCCGGGCTCGGCATCGACGAAGGCCCCCGCCGTGACACGTCGCTTGAGCGGATGCGCACACTGCCGACGCTCGCCGAGGGAGGCAGGCTCACCGCCGCGGTGTCCAGCCAGATCAGCGACGGCGCCGCCGCGGTGCTGGTGGCATCCGAGAAGGCGCTGCGACAACACGACCTCACCCCCAAGGCAAGGGTGCATCACATGTCGGTTCGGGGCGACGACCCGATCTACATGCTCACCGGGCCGATCCCGGCCACCGAGTACGCCCTGAACAAAACGGGCATGAGCGTGGACGACTTCGACCTCTTCGAGTGCAACGAGGCGTTCGCGCCGGTGCCGATGGCCTGGATGCGCGAGCACGGCGTGCCCCACGAAAAGGTGAACGTGAACGGAGGCGCCATCGCGCTGGGTCATCCGCTTGGGTGTTCGGGGGCGAAGCTGCTCACCACGCTGCTGCACGAACTGGAACGCACCGGTGGCCGCTGGGGCTTGCAAACCATGTGCGAAGGCGGCGGGCAGGCCAACGTGACGATCATCGAACGCCTGTGACAACGCCTGTGACAACTCCTGTGACAACGCCTGTGACAACTCGACTTGCCGCCGCCCGGAGGCTGCGGCGATGACGGTTCGGGGCCTTGCCGACGGCAAGGTGGTGTTCGTGACCGGCGGCGCCGGCGGCATTGGTCAAGCCGCGGCGTTGCAGTTCGCTGCTCAGGGCGCAACCCGGGTGGTGGTGGCCGACATCAACGAACCCGGCGCCACAGCCACCGCGCAAGCGATCAACTCCGCGGGGTGCAGCGCCACCTCTGTGGGCCTCGACGTGACCGACGAGGACGCCGTGGCCGCCGCTGTGGACGGCGTGGTGGCCGAGCACGGCCGCATCGACGTGGCGTTCAACAATGCGGGCATCAGCGACACGATGACCGACCTGCACGACATGACACTGCAGGCGTGGCAGCGGATGATCGACGTGAACCTCACCAGCGTGTTCTTGTGCATGAAGCACGAGTTGCGCCACATGAGCGCCGCCGCTGCGGGCGCCATCGTGAACACGTCGTCGGGTGCGGGGGTGGTGGCCGCGCCGGGGCTGCCTCACTACACCGCGGCCAAGCACGGAGTGGTGGGCCTCACCAAGGCAGCGGCGCAAACCTACGTGCGTCGCAACATTCGGGTGAACGCGATCCTTCCCGGTTCCACCGACACGCCGATGATCCGCGGTTTCATCGGCGACGACGAGAACATCGCCAAGATGATCGCCGCGTCAAACATCGGCGGGCGCCTTCTCACCGCCGATGAGGTTGCCGAGGCTGCGGTGTGGCTGGCGTCCGACGCCGCCCGACTGGTGAACGGGCAGTCCCTGATAGTCGACGGCGGGGGACTGGTGCGCTGACGGTCCCCGGCTCACCAACCCTGGCTGACCGTCCCTGCCTGACTGGCCCTGTATGACTGTCTCTGGCTGACCGCCTCTGGGTGCTTGTCCCCGGCTGACTGTCCCTGAGGGTCAGGGTCTGGCGAGCACCTCGTCGACCCGCATGGCAGCGTCGTCCTCGCTGACGGACAGCGCGAAGGACAATTCGGACACCAGCACCGTGCGGGCGGTGTTGTAGAGGGCTTTCTCACCGGCGGACAAGCCGCGATCCATGTTGCGGCGGGCCAGGTTCCGAACAACTTCGGCCACCTGGTAAACGTCACCGGACTTGAGCTTTTCCTGGTGGTTCTTGTAACGGCGCGACCAGTTGGCGGGTTCGCGAATGTCGCGCCGGGCCAGCACCTCGAGCAGGTCTTCCACGTCCTCGGCGTCGATCGGCCAGCGCATCCCGACCTCTTCGGCCTTGTCGGGTGGGACCGACACGGTGAGATCGCCGTGGGACATCTGCAACACCAGATAATCGTGTTCCTCGCCCGCGAACTGACGCTTCTCGAGGCGGATGATGGTGGCCGCCCCGTGGTGGGGGTACACCACCTTGTCTCCGACCTGAAATGTCATGGGATCATTCTAGGATTGTTTCACCGGCACTCCCACCCCCAAAGCCGCCAGGGCTGCTGAGGTGCGATTCGACGAGGCGGCCAGTTGCGTGGACAGGCTCGGGTGGGTTTGGGCGTCGGTGGCGGGCTCGATCAGGTAGGTGCTGCGATCCACCCACGTGGGGGTGTGCGAAACGTCACTCACCGCCCAGGTTCCGTCGGGTTGCTCGCTCACGGTGAAGTGCATGATCACGCCGTCTGTGACCCCGTCGGGGCAGCCCTGGCATGTTTCGGGCGCCTGGTTGGACAAGAAGTTTCCAAGGCCGTACGCCAGGTACTCGCCGCCGATTGTCACCAGCGGCTGCACCACATGGGAGTGATGGCCCACCACCAGATCCACGTCGGGCAGCGCCAGCACCTGCGGCCCGATCTCGGACTGGTAGGCGTCGGGGAAGTTCAGGTACTGGCTGCCCCAGTGCATGGACAGCACCACGAAATCCGCGCCGGCGGCGCGGGCCCGGCGGGCCTCTTCGGTGATCGCGTCCACGTTGATCACGTTGGACAGGTGACTGTCCTGGGGGTCGAGTTCGCCGTTGTTGAATCCGTAGGTGTAGGACAGGTGCGCCACGGTGGCGTCACCCACGGTGAGCAGGTTCAGCCGGTTGCGCTCCGCGGGGGTGCGGGCCATGCCCGAATGGGCCACCCCGGCCCTGTCCAGGGCGACGATCGTTGCGGCGATGCCTTCGGCTCCGGCGTCGGTGGCGTGGTTGGAGGCAAGCGAGCAGGTGTCGTACCCGGCGTAAGCCACCGCGTCGGCGAGCTGGTAGGGCACCCGAAACGCCGGAAAGTACGCCAGGTCACGGTTGGTGCGCGAGAACGGGGTTTCGATGTGACAGATGGCGAGGTCGGCGGCGCGCAGCGTGTCGGCCACGTTCGCGAACATCGGGCTGAAGTCCCAGCCGTCGACGGTGCGCGCCGCGTCGGCCACCGACTCGTGGATGAGCAACTCGCCGCTCACCGCCAACGTGAACGACCCGGGCTCGTCGTCGGCTTGATCATCGGCGGGCGTTGCCCCGTCCCCGGCGCTGTTGTCTCCCGAGACTTGCTCGTCGCCGCTGGTCGGGTTGTCGCCGCTTGGCGATCCGGGAGAATCCCACATGATCGAGGCCGCCGCGCCGACGCAGATCGCCAAGAAGGCCAGCCACGCCACCTGTCGCACCGCAGGCGGCGGCTCGTTTCTCCCTGCGCCTGGCCGCCTCCCGCTGGGTCGCCCGAGGCCGGAACCCCCGAAACTTGAACCCCCGTAACCGGGCCTCTCGTAACTGGGCCTCTCGTAACTGGGTCCCCGGGAACTGGGCCCGCCTGAGCGGCGGTCACCTTGTGGACCCCGGTAGATGCTCACACAACCACATCCGAGCGCAGGCTGCGACCCGGAAGTACGGCCGTCTCCGGCGCGGCGCCGGTGGGGCTCTGCATCACCTTGCCCTCCACGATCACCCAGTTGATGCCCACCGACTTCTGCGCCGGGTTCTCGATGGTGGCCTGATCGGCCACGGTGGCAGGGTCGAACACGCAAATGTCGGCGTCGGCGCCCAAGCCGAGGCGTCCCTTGCGCCGCAGATCCGGGCAGCGCCCCTCCAACAAGCGGGCAGGCTGAATGGTCATCTTGGACAGCGCCGTGGGCAGGTCGATCACGCCAAGGTCACGCACGTAACGGCCAAGCACCCGGCTGAAACACCCCGCGCAGCGGGGATGGTTGCGATGCGAGCGCTCCAGGATGGCGTCGCTGCCCACCATCACGAAATCGGCGCGCAGCGCGGTTTCGATGTCGGCCTCGGGAATGGCGAACGCCGCGGTGAGGGCGTTGTCGGCGAAGGCCTGCGCGAAGGTTGCCTCGGTGAGCCGCTGCGACGTTCCGGCCACTTGCAGGTCGCCGTAGGAGATTCCGTACTTGCGCTGCCAGTCGTCGAAACGTGCCGATCTCAGGTAGGTGGCCCAGAACGTGTACGGGTACATGCAGGCGGTGAGCTTCGCGCCTTGCCCGATGGCCGTGTCGATCATGGCCAGCGCTTCGGTCATCACGCCGGTGCCGCCGGTGGAGTTGATGTGCTCGATGTGAACGTGGGCGCCGGTTTGTTGCGCCGCGTTCACCAGCTCGGAGATCGCCTCGAGGTTGGTTCCGGGCGCGAGATTGTCCGAGTAGCGGGCGTGAACACACAGCGGCACCCCCACCTGGGCTGCGAGGCGTGCGTGAGCCAACAGTTCGGCGCTGTTGGCGCCCGGGGTGTACTCCGGTTGCATGTGCAAACCGAGGAACCCGTTGGCCAGGTCGGATCCGGCGGCGGCCACCATCTGCTCGAGGGTGGGGGTGTCGGCGGAGTCGTACGGTTCGAGGCCGAGGTTCGCCCTCACGGTGGCGTTGTCGTACGCGCCGCCGAAATGCACC
Source organism: Candidatus Aldehydirespiratoraceae bacterium (assembly GCA_965221635.1). Lineage (GTDB taxonomy): Bacteria > Actinomycetota > Acidimicrobiia > Acidimicrobiales > Aldehydirespiratoraceae > JAAXHB01. Next base: position 3,155,930 of record OZ244902.1, on the reverse strand, counting down.
GGCGAACTGCCGTCGGGGCGAGCCTCGAACCATGGGCCCGCCCGGCTGTCGAGGCCGTGCATGCCAAGGTTGGAGGTGACCCCGTCGGCCACCTTGTACCACTCGCCGTAGCCGTTGGGGCTGTAGGACAGAATGTCGATGAACCCTGGCGCCACCACCAGGCCGCGGGCGTCGATCACCGTTGTCGCCCCAAGGGTGGGCAACGGCTCCGCGGGGTCGTTCTGCACGAACACTGCGGTGACGGTGCCTGCGGTCACCCCGATCGAGGCAACGGCGTCGAGGCCCGATGCCGGGTCGATCAGGCGGCCACCGTTGATGGCGACATCGAAGACCGTGTCCGCAGGCAGCGACTCGGGCGCCCTTGCGGCGTCCACCACCGGCACGGCCACAGGCTCCACCGGTGCGCTCGACGTGGGCGTTGCCACCGACGCCGTCGCTTGGCCACCGTCGGGTGCGGCGCCTGGGGTGGTGTCGCCGCTGGGATCGTCGGGCGAAGAGGAGAGCTTGCGCAGCACCGCAAGGTTGGTGATGCCGAACCCCATGGCCATGAGCAGTCTTCGACGAGCGAGGGTGCCCTTCGACGGCGCCTGGCCTTCCATGGGGTGTTCAGCCTACGACCACCGGACACGGCCTCCGGGGCCGGCCCCACGCGCAAGACTGGGTCGCCGGCGGTTTGACGGGACTGAACTCCGGTGCCGGGCCTCGTCGCGGCGCCCGCGCCGGGCGGGGCAGAGCCGGTCCTGCGCGGGGGCGCTATGTGTGGGGGCTATGTGTGGGCGGCGATCAGATCGTCCACCGACTGCCAGCCGTCGAAGAGAATGTTCAAACCCTCGCGGGTGTGTACCGCACGGTTCCAGGGCTGAGGCAGCAGCCACACGGGCTTGTCCATCTCCAGCAGGCGCTCGACCCTCCTGGGGGCATTGTCGATCCAAATGTCGGCCTCCACCGAAACCGGATCCGAGGTGAACAACACGTCGCTTGTGTGAACACCGAGCTCGGGATGGCTGTCGAACCATTGCAAGGTGATCTCGCGGGCCTTTTGCTGAGCCTGCTCGTCGTTTCCCACCATGTGCTGACGACGGGTCACCGCCAACACCAGAAAGCCTGCGTCGCGCAGTCGGGCGAGGCCCTCCGCCGCGCCGGGTATCACCTGCACCCGAGCCGACATCGAGGAAGCCAGGAAGTCCCGCAGGAATGGCTCGGGGTCGGACACACCCCACTCGGCGAGATTCCACGACACGTTCTCGGGGAGTTCCATCGGAGGAAGACGCAGCCGGGCGGCCACATGGGACTTGAGTCCCTTCACCCAGTCGATGACAACTCCGTCAACGGTGACCGCCACGGTCGGGGCCACCAGGCCCGCCTTGGATTCGCGGGCGGATGTGCTCAGCAAGGGTTTCGCCATGGCCCAGACAATAGTCGCGCCCGCAATAGGGCCCGCGCTTGCCGCTGTTGACTTTGCGCCTTGGCCCCAAGTTGCCCTGTGGGTGCGGGTTCGAGATTCGAGTAGGCGCCTCGCTGCGCCCCCGACCCGGCCGCACCCACCCGGGATGGGGCTCAGGCCGGCACGAGCCGCACCCTGTACAGGCGGGGCCAGTTCTTACCGGTCATCCATAGCGTGCCCGAACCGTCGCGGGGGTCGGCCACACCATTGAGCACGTCGATCGGCTCACCCGCGGCGGCTGCCTCGGCGTCTCGCACCAGTGGCGAAGCGTCGATCACTGCGATCACAGTGGCGCCGCCGGGTTGGCTGGTGTCGATGGCCAGCAGGTGCTCGGTGAGCCACACGTTGGCGATCACCACGCCGTCGAAGCACTCCAATTCGTTCAGGTTGTGCAACTGCAGCTCCGCGCCCGGCCCAGTGCCCGGCCCAGTCAGGGGCACAGTCACGGTCACCGAGTCGATCAACTCGAACGTGTGCGGGTCGCGGCGCTGAAGCCGGTCCGAGCCGTTGGACATCCACAGCTCCGAACCCGTCGAGCACAACCCCCAACCCTCGCCCTCGTAGACGAACTCCTGCAGCGAGGCGAGGGTTTCGCGGTGATAGGTGAGGGCCCTGCCTGCCTTCCAGGTGAGCTGAATGATCCGGTCGTCCACCACGGTGAGGCCCTCACCAAAAAGCTCGTCGGGCAGATCCAGGCGGGCGGTGATCTGCCCTGTGAGCGGGTCGAGGGCTCGCAGCGAGGACTGTCCCCAAAGTCCGGTGCTCTCGTACAGCACACCCTGGGACACCTCAAGACCTTGCGTGAACGCACCAGTGTCGTGCGGCAGCCACTCCACCACCTCCACGCTCCAGCGCGCCGGCGTCTCGCCACGCGGCAAGCCGTCGAACACCGAAGCCTCGGCCGGAGTGGTAGTGGTGACGCTCCCGGAACCCGTGGTTGTGCCAGTGGTGGTCACCGTGGTTGTGCCAGTGGTGACGGCGCCGGTGGTCGTGACATCGGCGACGGTTGTGGGACTGTCGGGGACGGTGCTTGTGACATCGGCGGGAACGGCGCCCGGTACACCAAAGGTCGAGCCCTGTTCACACGAAACCCCGAGCAACAACACCAACAGCACCGGCAGCACCCTGCGCGGCCGCCTACCTGCGGCTTTGGTGACGTGGTGATGCACACGGAACCCAGCCACGAACCTCACAATCCGCTCACCATGGCCCGGCCTGGTCACACCGACTGACGCTAACCGCGCGCCTCGATGCCATCTGATGTGTTGCCCAGGTGGAGTCCCACACCTTGTGTGCAGTCACCCTGTGCAGGACGACCCGGTGCTGGGAAGAGGCGCCGCGCGGGGTGCTGGGTTTGGGGCGAGCGTAGGGTTTGGGCATGTATGACCTGAAGATCACCGGCGGAGTGCTCGTGGACGGCACCGGCAGCGCGCCGAGGCCAGCGGATGTTGCCGTGGTGGGCGACACGATCGTTGCCGTGGGCGAATCGCTCGACGGGCCGTCCGCCAAGGAGATCGACGCCACCGACCGGATCGTCACCCCAGGATTCGTCGACGTACACACCCACTACGACGGGCAGGCCACCTGGGACGACCTGCTCGAACCCAGCTCGGGTCACGGAGTGACCACGGTGGTGATGGGCAACTGCGGGGTGGGTTTCGCCCCGGTGCGCCCCGGTCGCGAAGAATGGCTGATCCAACTGATGGAAGGCGTGGAGGACATTCCCGGCGCGGCCCTGTCGGAGGGAATCAACTGGTGCTGGGAATCCTTCGGCGAGTACCTGGACGCGCTCTCGCAGCGCCGCTGGGCGGTGGACGTGGGCACGCAGATACCCCACGGAGCGATCCGGGCCTACGTGATGGGCGAATCAGGCGCCCGCAACGAACCCGCCGACCCGGAACAAAACGCCGAGATGCGCCGCATCACCACCGAGGCGATCGAAGCCGGAGCGCTTGGGGTGTCCACGTCGCGCACGATCGCCCACCGTGCCATGGACGGCGAGCCGGTGCCGGGCACCTTCGCCGCGGAGGACGAACTGTTCGAGCTGGGCCGCGGCTTGCGCGACGGGGGAGGCGGCGTTTTCGAACTGGCCCCCGCGGGATCGGCCGGGCTCGACATCACCAGCCCCCGCAAAGAGGTGGAATGGATGACCCGGCTCTCCGCGCACACCGGTCAGCCGGTGAGCTTCGCGCTGTTGCAGGTGCCCGCCGCGCCCGACCTGTGGCGCGAGCTGATGGAAATGTCCATGAACGCCGCCACCGACGGCGCCGAGCTGTACCCGCAGGTGGCGGGACGCCCATTCGGTTTGCTGGCCGGTTGGCAAACCTGTCATCCGTTCCTGTGTCGCCCCACCTACCGCTCGCTGGCACACCTGCCGATCTCCGAACGCATCGAGCATCTGCGCGACCCGGCGATCCGCACCGCCATCCTGAGCGAACCCGACGGGCCACGACAGGGCGGCATGCACGAAGGCGTGGGCATGCTGGTTGGCACCATGCTCGACAACCTGTTCGTGCTGGGCGACCCACCCGACTACGAGCCCACCGCAGAGCACTCCGTGGGCGCCATCGCTGCCAAGGCGGGCGTGACCGCGGCCGAGGCCGCCTACGACGCCTTCTGTGACCTCGACGGTCGGGCGCTCTTGCTGGCGCCGTTGTTCAACTACGTGGACGGCAACCACGACGTGATCCGTGAGCAGCTCACCCACCCGCGTGCGGTGACCGGCCTGTCCGACGGTGGCGCCCATTGCGGGCTGATTTGTGACGCGTCGCTTCCCACCACGATGATCAGCCACTGGACCCGAGACCGCAGTCGAGGCCCCAAACTGCCGCTGCAGTGGGTGGTTCGCAAACAAACCCACGACACCGCCACCCTGTACGGGCTTGGCGATCGTGGCACCGTGCAGCCAGGCAAGCGAGCCGACCTCAACGTGATCGACCACGAGGCGATCCGCCTGCGCACCCCGGTGCTGGCTCACGACCTGCCCGCTGGTGGCAGGCGGCTGCTTCAACACGCCGACGGTTACACCGCCACCGTCGTGGCAGGGATCCAAACCCGCAGCAACGGCAAGGACACCGGTGAGCGCCCCGGCCGCCTGGTGCGGTCGCGGCGTTGAGCGCCGTTAGCCCGGACGCCGCCTCGGACGCTGCCGCTGAAGCTGCATTCACTGAAGCTCCACCACTGGCGCTGCTCACACTGGCGCTCCACGCTCTGAAGCTCCACCCTCTGGCGCTGCACTCTCTGGCGTTTCACCCTCACCGAACCCTCAACAAGAAGGCAGGCACTCGCTATGGGCATTTGTGACGGCCGGGTTGTGATCGTCACCGGCGCAGGCCGGGGACTGGGACGCGCCCACGCGCTGGCCTTCGCAGCCGAAGGCGCCCGGGTGGTGGTGAACGACCTGGGCGTGGCCCGTGACGGCGCCGAAGCCGACTCAGGCGACAGCGGCGACGCGGCAGCGTCGGTGGTGGCCGAAATCACCGCCGCCGGTGGCAACGCCATCGCAGATCGCTGCGACGTGGCCGACTGGGACCAGGCCCGCGCCATGATCGAGCGAGCGGTGGACACCTGGGGGCGTCTCGACACTCTCGTGTGCAACGCCGGTTTCCTGCGTGACCGGATGCTGGCCAACATGTCCGAAACCGAGTGGGATTCGGTGGTGCGGGTACACCTCAAGGGCCACTTCGCGCCCGCCCGTCACGCCATCGAGCATTGGCGGGGCCTGGCCAAATCAGGAGAGCCGGCCGAGGCCAGGGTGGTGAACACGTCCTCCGGCGCCGGGCTCATGGGTTCCATCGGGCAGGGCAACTACGCCGCCGCCAAAGCCGCCATTGCGTTGCTCACCGTGCAACAAGCCGCCGAGTGGGGCCGCTACGGCGTGCGGGTGAACGCGGTGGCGCCCGATGCGCGCACCCGCATGACAGCCGGCGTGATCTACGACCCCGAGGCGCCACCGGGATGGGATCCCAAAGCCCCCGAGAACGTCTCGCCATTGGTGGTGTGGCTCGGCAGCGCCGCCTGTGACATCACCGGCCGGGTGTTCGAATGCACCGGCGGCCAACTCAACGTGTGCGACGGCTGGCAGCACGGCCCCGTCGAAAGCGTCGGCGAACGCATGATGACCGCCACCGAGGCCGGGATCCTCGCCAACCGGTCGATCGCCGCCGAACGGCCACCAGCCGCCGTGTACGGCGCCACCTGACCCAGCCCCTCGCGGCTGCGAGAGTCGCATAATCCTGTAACAGGATTGCGACAGAAATATGACAGCCTTGTAACCTTTGTGTCAGTGTGCTAGTCTAAGAATTGGATTCGCCAGGACACGGATCCTCATCATCCCCCCTCCAGGGACAAGCCCGAGGCCCGTCGGCTCAGGTCGGCGGGTCTCGGTGGTTTCCGGTGGCACTCGCCGGGTATGCGCAGATCGAGCGCCACTCACGATCCCAGGCCCTCCGCCCCGCCCGCCGACCCCGGCGCGCCGTTTCTGGGGCCCGATGCGGCGCTCCAATTATGGGCGCAGATCCTGCGTGCTGTTCCCGGTGCCCGGATCCAGTGCGCCAATTCTGGGCCCCTAGCCTCCCCGGGTTACAATCGCGCCCGATTCCGCCGGTGCGCCGAGGCGCCCACCGGGCACTCATCGGCAGCGTCGGCCACCCACAACGTTCCAGGCGTTGCGCACCGCGCAGGGTCAATCGATCAGGGGCAACAGCGCAAGGGCAACCAAGGGAGCCAGCAATGAAGCTGATCACAGCGGTCTTCAAGCCTTACGTTCTCGAGGAGGTCAGGCACGCACTCAACGGGGTGGGCATCCACCGCATGACAGCCGACGACGTGATCGGATACGGACGCGAGGGCGGTCACACCGAAACGCATCGTGGCGTGGAGTACACGGTGGACAGCTCACCCAAACGTCGAATCGAAATCGTCGTGGCCGACGAGGACTTGGACTCCGCCGTTGGAGCGATCCTCGACGCGGCGAGTTCCCACGACCACGGCGACGGCAAGATCTGGGTGACCCCGGTGGAGCGCTTCTACGACATCCGCACAGGCGACACCGGCACCGCGGCCTTCTGAAGCCAACAGGCACCAACCCCCGACAAGCCTGTGGCAATGACAAACAGCGCACGCACCGCACCCCAATGTGCTCCACCCCGATGTCCCGAAAGCCGCTGCTCCGCAAATCGCTGCTCTGCAAGCCGCGGTCCCGTCAAGCCCGTGTCCCGCAAGTCGATGCCCTGCAACCGGCAGTCGTCCGTCAACGGCAACGCCCACGCCCACTCACGCCGAGGTGAGCGGTGATGGCTGAGCCGATCTGGGACGCTCGCAACTTCTGGGAGCTGCTGCAACGCCGGGTGGCCGCGAGCGGCGACCAGGTGATGCTGATCGACGCCGATGATCGCACCCTCACCTTCGCGCAGTTCCATCAACGAGCCGAGGAGGTGGCGGCGGGACTGCACGGGCTCGGGGTCACACAGGGCACCCCGGTGACATGGGAGCTGCCCACCCGCATCGAGACGCTGCTGTTGAGCTTCGCGTTGTGCCGCCTCGGCGCGGTGCAGAACCCGATCATTCACATCTACCGCCACCGAGAGGTGGACTTTTGCATCCGCGAAACGGCCGCCGAGTTGGTGTTCCACCCGGGAGTCTGGGGCGGGTTCGACTACGGGGCCATGATGTCCGACGTCACTTCCGATCTGGCGCAGCCGCCGATGATCCTCGACGGCTACGACACCCTCCCCGAGGGCGACCCCACAACGCTGCCGCCCCCGCCGGATCCGGCAACCGATGCGGTTCGGTGGATCTACTACACCTCGGGCACAACCGCGAATCCCAAGGGCGTGAAACACACCGACTCGACGCTGATCGCCGGGGGTGTGGGCCTGGCCAAGGCGCTGCGCATGAGAAGCGACGACGTTGGGTCGATTGCGTTCCCGTATGCGCACATCGGCGGCCCCGACTACATCGTGACCATGCTCGCAGCAGGGTTCGGGGCGGTGCTGGTGGAACGGTTCGTGCCGGCCGAAGCGGTGGCGTTGTTCGCCCGTCACGGCGTGACCATGGCCGGAGGCTCAACCGCGTTCTACCAGATGTTCCGCGCCGAGGACGCCAAGGCCACCGCGTCCCAAGATGGCGCCCATGCCATGCCGGCGCTGCGGGTGCTGTCGGGAGGTGGCGCCCCCAAACCGCCGGAGGTGTACTTCGAGGTGCGCCAACAAATGGGAGTTCCGGTTGCCCACGGCTACGGCATGACCGAATGCCCGATGATCTCCCAGGGCTCACCCGATGACAGCGACCACCAGCTTGCCCACACCGACGGGCACCCCGTGTTCGGTTGTGAGGTTTCGGTGGTGGACGCCGACGGTCGGGACGTGCCGCCCGGCTCCGAGGGCGAGGTGCGGGTGCGAGGCCCGATGCTGTTTCGCGGCTACACCGACCCTTCCCTCGACGGCGAGGCGTTCGACGCCAAAGGGCGGTTCCGCACCGGCGACCTCGGCGTGTTGCGAGATGACGGTCACGTTGTGCTCACCGGCAGGCTCAAGGACGTGATCATCCGCAAAGGCGAGAACATCTCCGCCAAGGAAATCGAGGACGTGCTGTACGCCCATCCCAAGGTCGCGGCGGTGGCGGTGATCGGACTGCCAGACAGCGAACGCGGCGAACGGGTGTGCGCGGTGGTGGAGGGCGCACAGGGATCGGCGCCACTCACCTTCGGTGAGATGGTCGAGGCGTGCGAACAAGCCGGTTTGGCACGCCAGAAAATCCCCGAACAGCTCGAGAACCATCCCGAGTCGCTGCCCCGCAACGCCACCTTGAAGATCCTCAAACACGAGCTGCGAGACATCTACAGCTAGTGTCGCCAACCCGGCAGCCGGCAGGTCGAGTCACTCGGTTGCGCCGGCCCCACAGGCAAACAGATGCCCCCCGATCAAGCGTTTGTGGCAAGCCACAGACCGGTCAAACAGGAGACAACCCACATGGCCGATGTAGCCATCTATCACAACAAGCATTGAAACTCTTCTCGCAATGCGGTGGCGGTCGCCACCGACGCAGGAGCTGACTTCAGCGAGATCCACTACATGCAAAACCCGCCCGACGAGGCCGCCTTGCGGGAGTTGATCGCCAAGCTCGAGGACCCGGTGGAGAACCTGGTTCGCAAGGACTCGCAATTCAAGAAGCTCGGCCTCAACGAGGACGACTACGTGGGCAATGCCGACGCGGTGGTGGAGGTGCTGGTGCGCTACCCGCGCCTGCTGCAACGTCCGGTGCTGGTGAAGGCCGACTCCGCCATCATCGGCAGACCCCTCGACGGCGTTAAGGCCAAGGACCGCCTCGCCGCCTTCCTGGCATAAGGGTTGCCGCAGGCTCAAGCAACGGCGCAGCCGCTCGCCACCGGTGGCGCCGTTCACCGCTGGGCATTCAACACCGGGCCATTCAACACCGGGGCATTCACCACCGGGGCATTCACCGCCGGGGCAGCCATCGACTATTCTCGTAACGGCATCCCGCCCCCGAGGCGGACAAGACGAGCCGACACAAGGAGCATCCGATGCGCATAGTTGTGGACTTTGACCTGTGCGAGAGCAACGCCGTGTGCATGCAGATCGCGCCGGACATTTTCGAGGTGCGAGACGACGACTTTCTCTACATCCTCAACGAGACACCCGACGAGGCAGACCGCGAGCGCGTGCAGGAATGCGTGCAACGCTGCCCCAAACAGGCAATTTCCATAGCCTGACCCCACCCGGGCCACCGGCCCCATGGAATCGGTAACGGTTGTCGGCGCCTCGCTTGCGGGGCTGCGCGCCGCGGAGACGCTGCGCCGCGAGGGCTATGAGGGCAAGGTCACCCTCATCGGCGATGAGCCGGTGGCGCCCTATGACCGCCCGCCGCTGTCCAAGCAGGTGCTGGCCTGCCAGTGGGAACCCGACCGCACCGTTTTGGCGGACACCGACCGCCTCGCCGACGCCGACATCGACCTGCGCCTCGGCTGTCGGGCGACAGGCTTCAACCTGGCGGAACGCGCCTTGGAACTCGACGGTGACGAGCGCCTCGCGGTGGACGGCCTGATCGTGGCCACCGGCGCCCGCTGTCGCACAATGGCCGGAAGCGAGGGCCTCGGCGGGGTTCACGTGCTGCGAACCCTGCACGACTGCATGGCCCTGCGAGCCGACTTCGAAGCCGGCCCGGAGCGTGTGGTGGTGGTGGGGGCGGGGTTCATCGGCGCAGAGGTGGCGGCCACGGCGCGGGGCCTGGGCCTCGAGGTGACCATGGTGGAGGCGCTGCCCACCCCCCTTGAGCGGGTGCTCGGCGCCGAGATGGGCACGATCTGCGCGCAGCTTCACCTCGACAACGGCGTTGACTTGCGCACCGGTGTGGGCGTGGCAGGCCTCGAGGGCAACGAGCGGGTCGCCTCGGTGCAGCTCAGCGACGGCGCCGCCGTGGACGCCTCGGTAGTGGTGGTGGGCATCGGGGTGATCCCCAACACCGAATGGCTCGAGGGTTCCGGGCTGAGCGTGGACAACGGAGTGGTGTGCGACGAGTACTGCCGCGCCGCGGATCGTGTGCTGGCCGCGGGTGACGTGGCGCGCTGGCCCAACGGGCGCTTCGGCGGCGAGATGATGCGAGTTGAGCACTGGGACAACGCCGTGGAGCAAGGCACCTACACGGCACGGCGGCTACTGGCCGACGCAGGGCTCGCCGACGGCGACGACAGGGGCCCCTACACGCCGGTGCCGTGGTTCTGGAGCGACCAGTACGACCGAAAGATCCAACTGGCAGGCTGGGTGGCCGGACATGACGAGGTGGCAGTGGTGTCCGGGTCCACCGACGAGCGGCGCTTCGCGGCCATTTACGGCCGCAAGGGTCGACTCGTGGGTGTGCTGGGCTTCAACCGCCCTAGACACGTGATGCGCTACCGGGCCATGATCGACGGCGGAGCCTCCTTCGCCGAAGCCCTCGAAGCCGGCATCTGAACCGCGCCGCCGCTGCCGCCGCCGCTGCCGCCCCGGCGCCCATCCGCACAAAGCGCAAGGCTGAAGTTTGGCCCGGTGCCGTTTGGGCGTGTCGCTGGTATCGTGAGGTATCCCGCCCAAGGTTCGGAGCCTGCGGCGGGTTTTGTGGTGCTCAGAATCCGATTGGAGCCACGCCGACGAGCGTGACGCCAAGCGGTGCAATTACCCGAACCGGAGACAACATGGCGACAAACCGCCCGGCGACAAACCTCCCGGCCAAGGCCGGGGTGATCGAATCAACGACCGAGGCCTTCGGCCTTGCCGCGAACGACACGGGTTCCGCCGAGGTGCAGGTCGCTTTGCTGTCCTCCCGCATCAACCATCTCACCGAACATTTGCGTGTCCACCAAAAGGATCACCACACTCGGCGAGGCCTGCTGGTGCTGGTGGGGCGACGCCGGCGGCTGCTCAACTACGTGAGAAAAAACGACGTGGAGCGCTACCGGGCATTGATCGCCCATCTCGGGTTGAGGCGCTGACGCCCATCCAAGCCAACCCTCACAAGAGGGAGCGATTCCGGTTGGGCACATCTCAACCGGCGACAAAACCCAGTCACATCAGCAAAGGGAGCGGACCGCTCCGGTGCTAGTCGCATCGGCCCCACACACGGTGGGACCGATGCGACTGGGAACTGGCGGGGTCCGGGCCCGTGCGGCCTTCGCCACGCGGAGGCCAAGGAGATGACATGGCAGAAGCCGTATCAATAACCGGCGCGTTCACGCGCGCCCAAGACAAGGACCTCACCTTCGAGACAGGGCTGCTGGCCCCCCTCGCCGGCGGGGCCGTAACCGCCCGAATGGGCGACACCATGGTGCTCGTCACCGCCACCGGGGCCAAGGCCCCCCGCCCGGGGGCGGACTTCTTTCCGCTCACCGTGGACGTGGAGGAGCGCATGTACGCCGCGGGGAGGATCCCCGGTTCGTTCTTCCGCAGAGAGGCCCGCGCCGGAACCCAGGCCATCTTGACTTGCCGGCTCATCGACCGGCCTTTGCGTCCCGCCTTCCCCGACGGGTTCCGCAACGAGGTTCACGTGGTGGCCACGGTGCTCGGCGCCGATCAGTCCAACCCCTATGACATGGCCGCGCTCAACGCCGCATCGCTGGCGTTGTGCCTGTCGCCGGTGCCCTTCGACGGGCCCATCGGCGCAGTGCGTCTCGCCTGGTCGGCGGACGGCGCCTGGGTTCCGTTCCCCACCTATGAGCAGAGCGACGCCTCGGCGTTCGAGATGGTCGTGGCGGGACGCATCGCCGGCGACGACGTTGGCGTGATGATGGTTGAGGCCGCGGGAACGGCCTCCACCTGGGAGCTGTACGAATCGGGCACCCCGAAGGTGAACGAGGAGGTGCTCGCAGGTGGGCTCGAGATCGCCAAGAACTGGATCCGCGAGGCGATCGACCTGCAACAAAAGGTGATCGACGCCTCCGGCGCCCCCGAGAAAATGCAGGCCCCGCTGTCGCTGGACTACACACCCGAGATCAAAAGCGCCGTGGAGGCGCTGGCCCTCGACGACATCAAGGAAAGCCAGACCATCGCCGACAAGGCCCAGCGTCAGCAAGCCGAATCCGAGCTTGCCGACAAGGTGGTGGCCGACCTGGCCCCAAGGTTCGCCGACGGGGACGACGAGGCAGCCACCGAGCGTTGGATCCGCAACGCGATTCGTTCGGTCACCAAAGAGGTTGTGCGCGGCCGCATCGTCGGCGAAGGCGTGCGCATCGACGGCCGCCGCACCGACGAGCTGCGGGCGTTGCACAGCCGGGTGGGTGTGATCCCCACCGCGCACGGCTCCGGGTTGTTTCAGCGCGGCGAGACGCAGGTGCTCAACATCACAACCCTCGGGCTGAACCGCACCGACATGATGATCGACGACCTTTCGCCCACCGAGCGCAAGCGTTACTTCCATCATTACAACTTCCCGCCGTTCAGCACCGGCGAAACCGGTTTCATGCGTGGCCCCAAACGCCGCGAGATCGGCCACGGCGCGCTGGCGGAGCGGGCGGTGTTCCCGGTGGTGCCCAGCTTCGAGCAGTGGCCCTACACGGTGCGCACCGTGTCGGAGGTGCTCGCCTCGAACGGTTCGAGTTCGATGGCCTCGGTGTGCGGCTCCACGCTGTCGCTGATGGACGCGGGCGTGCCGATAAAGGCCCCGGTGGCCGGTGTCGCCATGGGCCTGGTACACCTGGAGGGCAACTGGGTGACCCTCACCGACATTCTCGGCGCCGAGGACGCCTTCGGTGACATGGACTTCAAGGTGGCAGGAACCTCCGAGTTCATCACCGCGCTGCAACTCGACACCAAGATTGCGGGCATCCCCGCGTCGGTGCTGGCCTCAGCTTTGCAACAGGCGCGAGAGGCGCGCATGCAGATCCTTGAGGTGATGGCAGGCGCCATCGCCGAGCACCGCCCCGAGGTTCGACCCACCGCTCCCAAGATCGTGACCTTCGAGATTCCCACCGACAAGATCGGTGAGGTGATCGGCCCCAAGGGCAAGGTGATCAACGCGATCCAGTCCGAAACCGGCGCGGACATCAGCATCGACGACGAGGGCACCGTGGGAATGGTGTCGATCGCCTCGGTGGACATGTCCGCGGTGGGCGAGGCGGAACGCCAGATCCGCCTGATCCTCGATCCTCCCTCGGCCGATGTGGGCGGCACCTACAGGGGCAGGGTGGTGAACATCACCAAGTTCGGGGCGTTCGTGAACATCCTGCCCGGCCGTGACGGCCTGGTACACATCTCCAAACTGGGCGGCGGACGCAGGATCGACCGTGTGGAGGACGTGCTCGACCTCGGCGACGAACTCGAAGTTGTGGTGGAGGACGTGGATCCCAACGGCAAGATCTCGCTGCTGCCGGTGAAGGCGCCAGGCGAGGCCCGATCCGGGCGCAACGGAGGTCGCGGCGGAAGCGACGACGAACCGGTGCAGCGCCTGCGGCGTGACCGTGACGGCGGCGGACGCTCCTCGGGGCGCGGCGGATACCGCGGCGACCACGGCGACGAGTCCGCCCGGCGTGGCGGGCCGCGGGGCCGCTCCGTGTCCTTCGAGGATGCGTTCGATTCCGAACTGCAAAAGGAGTTCGGCGATCTCGGGCCCGAGCCGCGCACTCACCGCTCGCGTCGTCGCAGCGGCTCGCGCTGAGGTTGCGGCCATGACGGCATCGGCGCCGGCCGGCGGCGGCGTGATCCGGGTTGGCGTGTGCGGCGCGACGGGCCGCATGGGCGCCCAAACCGTGCAGGCCATCTCCGAGGACCCCGGCACCGAGCTGGTGGGCGGGATCGACTCGCAGGGGTCGGTTTCGCAACTGCTCGACGCCGGGGCCGAGGTGGTGGTGGACTTCACCGTGGCCGAGGCCGCCCGCGCCACTCTGGCGGAGCTGGCACGGCACGGGGTTCACGCCGTTGTGGGCACATCGGGCCTCGACGCCGATGACCACGCCAACCTTCGGGCGGCTTTCGTGTCCAGTCACTGCCTGATCTCGCCCAACTTCGCGATCGGCGCGGCGTTGATGGTGCGCTTCGCGGCCATGGCCTCTCGTTATTTCGACACGGCCGAGGTGATCGAGATGCACCACAACGCCAAGGTGGACGCCCCGTCTGGCACCGCGTTGCTGACTGCCGCCGAAATGGCAGCCGCCTCAGACGACTGGGCGGCCGATCCCACCAAATCAGAGGCGCCGGCGGGAGCTCGAGGCGGAAGCGGCCCCGGCGGAATCCCGATTCACTCGGTGCGCCTGCGGGGCCTTGTGGCACACCAGCAGGTGATGCTCGGCGGGCCAGGCGAAACCCTGGTGATTCGTCACGACACCATTGACCGCTCGTGTTTCATGCCCGGTGTGCTTGCCGCCACCAAACAAATCGTGGGCATGGAACCGGGCGTCACGGTGGGCCTTGGCGAGTTCCTGGGCATCTGAGGCGCCGGACTCATCGCTGTTCGTTTGGGCCTGTCGCTATCCCCTTTGGGCTTGCCCGTTTGGGCCTGTTCTCGTCTCGCCCCACCCGTTCGGCGCAGCCGGTGGGCGTGCGCGGCTGGTGATTGCCCTTGAAGCAGTCTGAGCAACCTGAGCAATCCGCGCAGTCTGAGCAACCTGAGCAATCTGTGCAACGCGAGCCGCGGGGACTGTTGTCGCCGGGGTGGATCGCCTCGCACCTGTTCGTGCTGGCCGCGGTGGTGGCGATGGCGAACCTGGGCTGGTGGCAGCTGCGCCGCCTCGACGAGCGCCAGGAGGCCAACGCGCAGGTTGCCGCGGCAATGTCCGCGCCGCCGGTTGACATTTCCGTGGGCGCCCAGGGAGACGGTCTGTTGTTGCGGGATTACTCGGCGGTGGTGGCAACCGGGCACTACATCGCCACGGACGAGGTGCTGATCGGTCATCGCAGCTACCTCGGTCAGGCCGGGTACTGGCTGCTCACACCGCTGCGCACCACCGACGACCAGGTGGTGGCAGTGGTGCGAGGGTGGGTGCCGCGCCGTCAAGTGGCCGGTGTGGACTCGCGCCCCTCCGCGCCGCCGCCGGGGGTCGTCGAGATTTCGGGGATTGCCTTTGCCTCCCAGGCCGAAGGCCGACAAGGCGAAACTGTCGCCGGTGCAAGGCCGGAGTTGTCACGGGTGGACTTGGCGCTGGTTGAGGAGGTGCTCGGCTACCCGGTGGCGCCCAGATGGATCCAACTCGCCCAACAGCAGCCCCCGGCGGTTGATCTGCCGGTGCCGGTGCCACCCCCCGAACTCAACGACGGACCGCACCTGTCGTACGCGTTTCAGTGGTTCTTCTTCTCGCTGGGCGCGGTGGTGGTGTACTGGTTGATCCTGCGACGCGCCCGGCGTGGCCGCAACCGGATCGCGGATCAAACGCGCAACGCAGCGGAGGCCGAGGCAGGGGCCCTCAACAGCACCGTTCCCGGGGCGGGGGCCGAACCGGAGTAGGGTTTCCCGAAATCAAATACAAGAAGAACGCAAACCCAGGGAATCCAACCCGGGCAATCCAATACAGGTCACCTGGCACAGCAAACCAAGCACAGCAATCCCAGCACAGACCTCAACCGAGAAAATCCAACACAGAAGTCAAACACAGGAACAAGAGAGATAATGGCACGATTCGGACGGGTGCTCACCGCGATGATCACCCCCTTTGACCACGACGGCACCATCGACTTCGACGGGGTGGTCACACTGGCACGCAAGCTGGTGGCCGACGGCAACGAAGGTTTGGTGGTGGCGGGCACCACCGGTGAGAGCCCCACCCTCACCCACGGCGAACAAGCCGACCTGGTGGCAGCGGTTGTGGACGCAGTTGACGTGCCGGTGGTGGCGGGCGCGGGCAGCAACGACACCCGCGCCGCGATCGACTTGACCCAACGAGTCACCGCGGCGGGCGCGTCGGCGGTTCTGCACGTAGCCGGGTACTACAACCGGCCCTCACAAGCCGGTTTCGACGCGCACTTCAAGGCGTGCGCGGAGGCATCGGACCTGCCGGTGATCATCTACGACATCCCCGGGCGAACCGGTCGCAAAATCGCAACCGAAACGATCGTCACGCTCGCGCACGAGGTTCCCAACATCGTCGGCCTCAAGGACGCAGCGGGCAGCCCCGGCGAAACGGCCCGCCTCATCGACCTCGCTCCCGACGGCTTCGAGGTGTACTCCGGTGACGATGCGCTCACCTTGCCGCTGCTGGCAGTGGGAGCGGTGGGCACCATAGGCGTGGCCACCCACTGGATCGGGCCCGAAACCGTGGCCATGTTCGACGCGTTCGCCCGCGGCGACACCGCAGGCGCCGCTGAAATCAACCGGCGCCTGATCGCCTCGTACCGTTTCGAAACCAGCGACGACGCCCCCAATCCGGTGCCCACCAAGTGCGCCATGCGGCTGCTTGGCCTCCCGGCCGGGCCGTGCCGACTGCCGATGGGCCCCGAACCACCACACCTCGAAGCCGAGGCCCGCAAGGTGCTCTCGGATCTCGGCAAGCTCTGAGCGGGGGCGAGTCGGTGCCACAAACGAAGGGCTCACCCGTAGCTGTCACGTTTCTGGGCGGTCTCGGGGAGATCGGTCGCAACTGCGCGGTGCTCGAAACCAACGGGCGTCGTGTGTTGTTGGACTGCGGGCGAATGTTCGCCGGCAACGACCTTCCCGGCGTGGACAGCGTGCTTCCGAGCTTCGACTGGCTGCTCGAACGCGGCGAGCCCAACAGCGGGGTGGAAGCCTGCGTGGTCACCCACGCCCACGAAGACCACATCGGCGCGCTGCCGTATCTGTTGGAGCACCTGAAGTTCCCCATCTACGGCTCGCCGTTCACCCTGGCTTTGGTGCGTCACAAACTCACCGAGGCCGGTCTGATCGATCGAGCGTCGCTGCACCCCGTCAACGACGGCGACCGGTTCACCGCCGGGCCCTTCGAGTGCGAGGCGCTGCCGGTTACCCACTCAATTCCCGGGGGCCTGATCACCGCCTTTGACACCCCTCAGGGGATCATTTTGCATTCCAGTGACTTCAAGCTGGATCACACCCCGGTGGACGGACGCAGAACGGGACTGGCCCGCATCGGGGCCATTGCGCACAACCCCGGGGTGCGGTTGCTGCTGGCGGACTCCACCAACGCCGGCACGCCGGGCAGCACCGACTCCGAAAGCGAGATCGGCCCGGTGCTTCAACAGGTGCTCGCCGAGCAGCAGGGCCGCAGGGTGATAATCGGCTCGTTCGCCAGCCACGTTCACCGCATCCAACAAATCGCCGACGCCGCGGCGGCCACCGGACGAGTGGTGGCCACTTTGGGCCTGTCAATGAACCGCAACGTCACCCTGGCCCGTCAGATGGGCTTGCTGCGCATCGCCGACGAGTCGCTTCGGGACATCAAGGACATGGAAGGCCTCGAACCCGGCCGTCAGCTGATCGTGTGTACCGGATCCCAGGGCGAACCCCAGGCGGCGATCAGCCAGATGGCCGCCGGCACCAGCAAGTGGGTGGAGATAGGCCCCAGCGACACGGTGATCTTCAGTTCGCATCCCATCCCCGGCAACAACGCGGCGCTGGCATCGGTGCGCAACGGCTTGAGCCGTCGCGGCGCCAGGGTGATCCACGGCGGGCACCTGCGGATACACACCTCCGGTCACGGACACCGCGGCGAGTTGCGGGTGCTTCACTCGGTGGCCTCCCCGGAGTGGTTCGTGCCGGTTCACGGCGAACACGAACATCTCGTGGCGCACGCTGAGCTGGCCACCGGCATGGGAATGCCACCGGATCGGGTGCTGTTGTGTACCGACGGTGACCGCATCGAACTCCACGACCAAGGCGTGGTGCGCTGCGAACCGGTGGGGGACGAACCGATCCTGGTGGACGGAACGGTCGGCGATCTGGGCCCCAAGGTGCTCGGCGAGCGGCGCAAGCTCGGCTCGCACGGTTTCGTGTCGATCACGGTGTGCGTCAACATCGAAACCGGTGAGATCGTGGCCGGGCCTCGGGTGATCACCCGCGGCTGGGTGGAGGAACCAGCGGAGGACACCCACGAGGCCGCGGTGGCGTTCGCGGTGCGGTGCGCGCTCACCGCGGCGCTCAAGTCGGGTTGCACCGACATCGAAGACCTCACCCGGTCGGTGAGACGCTCAGCCAAAGCAGCGGCACACGAGCGCACCCGCAGATATCCGATGATCGTCCCGCAGGTGATACGCGTCTGAACGTTCGACTTGCGCGGCCACCAACGCCGCGCAGAGTCAGCGGGGCGCGCTGGTAGTTTCGTTTCGATGGCAAAAGCCAAGGCCAACAACAGTGCCAAGGCGCCTGCCAACAACAAGGCACCCACCCCCAAGCGCGGCGCGCCACAACGCAGTGCCACACAACGAGGCGCCTCACCGCGCGGCACCGCAAGGCGCAGCGCATCAAAGCGCGCCACCGCACGAGCGTCGGGGGCGATTCGGGCGGCGTCGGGTTCGGTGCTGCGCCGCCACGGGCGCGACATTTTCGGACTGGCCGCGGTGGCGGCGGGGCTTCTTCTGGCGGGCAGCGTGTGGGTTGGCTGGACCGGGCCCGTGGGGAGATTGTTGGACAGGGCGCTGTCGGCCACGGTCGGGATGGTGAAGCTGCCGTTCCCGGTGGTGGTGATCGCAGTGGGCGTGCTGGCGCTGCGCCGACGTGCCGGCGCCGGGGCCACGGCCACAACGGGCGTGCCCAGCGAAACCGGCAGCGCTCACCCGGCCGGCCCGACAACCTCGCCAACCTCGCCAACCTCGCCCGAGGGCGCCGACGGCGATTCCGCGGAGGCGCAACTGGAGCCGCCTGTGGCGGTGGATCCGATGGCGCGCACCGTGATCGGAAGCTTGCTGGCGATGGTGTCGATCGCCGGTCTGTTGCACGTGGGACGGGGACGCCCCGGCATCGACGCGGAGAACCTGGGAGAAGCCGGTGGTGCGCTCGGTTTGGTGGTGGGTGGAGTTCTGTACGCCTGGACGGCGCTTTGGGGTTCCACGCTGATCCTGATCCTGGTGGGAGCGGTGGGCCTGATCGTGCTCACCCAGAAGTCGGTTCACTCGTTCGCGTCGCTGTTGATGGTGGTGCTTCGACCCCTGGGGCGGGGCGTGCGATCCTCTGCGCGCAGGCTGATCGACGTTCTCTTCGGCGACCTGCGCCACAGCGAGCCCCAGCCACTCGAGCACTCCGCCGCCCACCCACCGGTTGCGCACCCGCAGCCCCAGAGTCCGCCGACGCAGGTCCAGTCTCCTCCGGCCCAGTCTCCGCCGGCCCAGCCCGCGCAGGCCCAGTCTTCTCACGCGCAAGCGCCGCCCGCCGGCGCCACGCCCCCGGCGGCGCCCACTCCTGCCGCGGCCAAGCCGGCGGGTTCGGCGGCCGGCCGGTATGCCTCCAAGACAAGATCCAAGTGGAAGCTTCCGCCCATGAACTACCTCGCCGGAGCTTCCGCACGCGTTGTGGACACCCACGGCGTGGCCGAGCGCGGCGAACTTCTGCGCGACACCCTGGAACGGTTCGACGTGCCCACCGTGCCCCTCGAACCGGTGGTGGGCCCCACCGTCACCCGGTTCGTGCTCGAGCTCGGTGAGGGGGTGAAGGTCTCCAAGCTGGAAAGCCTGCGCAAGGACATCGCCTACGCGATGGCGTCCCCGGACGTGCGCATCCTGGCGCCCATACCGGGGCAGCGAGCAATCGGCGTGGAGGTGCCCAACCTGGATCGCCAGATCGTGGCGTTGGGGCAGGTGCTGCGCTCGCCCGAGGCGCGCCAGGCCCGTCATCCCCTCGAGGTGGCGGTGGGTTACGACATCAACGGCGCCGCCATCATGATGAACCTGGCCGCCATGCCACACCTGCTGATCGCCGGGGCCACCGGCGCGGGCAAGTCGTCGTGCATCAACTCGATGCTCACCTCGATCTTGATGCGATCCACACCAGACGAGGTGCGACTGATTCTCGTGGATCCCAAACGTGTGGAGATGGGGCAGTACGAGCGGGTGCCGCACCTGCTCACCGCGCCGGTGACCGACCCCCGCAAGGCCGCCAACGCACTGGCCTGGGCGGTGCGAGAAATGGACCGCCGCTACGACCGGCTACATGAGACAGGCTTTCGTGACATTGCCGGTTACAACGCCGCCGTTGACGCCGGCGACGTCTCCCAGCCGGTGGGCCGACGCGGGCCCGACGGCAAGCCGTTGCGCTACGAGCACATGGCCTACTACCTGGTGGTGGTGGACGAACTGGCGGATCTGATGATGGTGGCCGCCCGCGACGTGGAGGAATCCATCGCCCGGCTGGCTCAAATGGCCCGCGCCGTGGGCATTCACCTGGTGCTGGCCACTCAGCGCCCGTCGGTGAACATCATCACCGGCGTGATCAAGGCCAACATCCCGGCCCGGCTGGCGTTCGCGGTGTCGAGCCTCACCGATTCGCGGGTGATTCTCGACCAGCCCGGAGCGGAACGCCTGGTGGGCCAGGGAGACATGCTGCTCACCGGTCCGTCGTCTTCGGTGCCGCATCGCATTCAGGGATGCTGGGTCACCGAGGAAGAGGTGCGCAAGGTTGTGGCCCACTGGGTGGACCAGGCCCCCGACTTTCGTGACGACCCGTCAGTGGCCGGAGACCCGGATGGTTCTTCGGGGGACGCCAAGCGTGGGCCACGCGGGGGCGGCACGCAAGGCTCGTTGGACATCACCGCGGATCCTCCCGACACCGGCGACTCCGATGACGACCTGGTGGAGCAGGCCACCGAACTGGTGGTTCAAACACAGCTCGGTTCCACGTCGATGCTGCAACGTCGCCTGCGCATCGGGTTCGCCAGAGCGGGCCGGATCATGGACATCCTCGAAGAGCAAGGCGTGGTGGGGCCCTCAACCGGGTCGAAGGCCCGCGACGTGCTGTTGAGCGCCGACGAACTGGAGGCCCGCCGGCGCTCCTGACCGGTGCGACATCTGTGATCATCGGTTTGGTTTTCTCCTGCGTCGGCCTGGGCGTGCTCGCCCTGGCCGCCGAACAGTTCGTGAAGGGCGGGGCGCGCCTGGCGGTGGTGTTGCGACTCTCGCCGATGGTTGTGGGCGCGGTGGTGATCGGTTTCGGAACCAGCGCCCCCGAAATGGTGGTGTCGGGACTGGCCGCCGCGGAGGGCCGTCTCGACATTGGCGTGGGCAACATTGTGGGCTCCAACGCCGCCAACGTGTCGCTGGTGTTGGGCGCCGCGGCGTTGTTGGCCACGATGGGTGTGCGGCGTGAGATCGTTCGTCGCGACGGCCCGCTGTCGGTGCTGGCGGTTGTGTTGTTCGCCTTGTTGGTGCAAGGCCAACTCCACCGCTGGGAGGGCGTGCTGCTGGTGGTGCTGTTGGTTTTGTGGCTGGCCTCGGCGTTGCGCAACGGTCGCAGAGAGCTCACCCAGGGCCAAGCGGCTTCGGTGGGCCCTGCCGGTGGGGAGGAACTCATCGAGGACTACCTGGGTGACCGGCAGCCGAGAGCCGCGGTGGAGGTGCTGCGCACACTCGCCGGCCTCGCCTTTGTGATCGGCTCGGCGTACTTGCTGGTGAACGGCGCCGAGCGGGTGGCCGACAGCCTGGGACTTTCGGGGGGTTTCGTTGGGTACACGCTGGTGGCGGTGGGAACCTCCGCTCCCGAGCTGGTCACCGCCATTGCCGCGGCGCGTCAACGCCAAACCGAACTGCTGGTGGGCAACCTGCTGGGAAGCAACGTGTTCAACTCGCTTGCCGTTGGGGGAGTGATAGCGCTGGTGGGGCCGGGGCCGGTTGGCGATTCGCGCATGCAAACGCTCGGGTCGGCCCTGATGGTGCTGATCTGCGTGGTGAGCTTGCTGCTGATGACACGCAGAAATCGGGTCTCACGAATCGACGGCGCGATCCTGTTGACGCTCTGGGCCCTGAGTGTGGTGTTGCTGGCCGGCTAGCGCCCACGCCCGAGGCGCCGCCGACGTGCCTGTTCCGGGCCGCGTTCCGCACCGGTCAACTGAGACTGCCGATGGGAGCAGCGTCGGCCTGCGCGATCAGGCGGTGCCGCCGGCCGTGGGCACGAAGATGCCTGTGGGTGCGCTCAGGTCACCACGAGCACCGCTTCGGTCACTGTGGCGTTCACGAATCTGTGCTCCCCTGGAAGGGCAGGGGCCAGCACCAGGTCAATGCGAGCGCTCACGGTCACCTGGATCTGCCAGCGGTTTGCGCTGCGCTGGGTGATCGTGAGCGACTCGAGGTTGGCCTGTGGCAGCGCTCCGGACGCCAGCGATGCCTCGGCCAAGGCGTGGGCGCGTTGCTGGTCGAAGCTGATGTCACCGGTGCTGCGCAAGGCGTCCACGTCCACCGCCGCGGCGGCGTCGTTGGCCGCCGACGCGGCCACATGGCGCAGTTCCTGCACCCGGATCAGCACAAGTCCGCTGTCGATGGTGATGGCCGCCAGCACCAGCACCACAAGCACAGCCGCCGGAAACAACATCAGCACACTGCCCCGCTCCGTGTCGCCGGGTGCAGGCCCCCGAGTTCGGGTGGCGCGGATGTTGGTGACTTCGCCTTCCTCCCGTTCCGGTCCCTGGGTGGGCGCCGGCCGCCGAGAGCGCATCACCTGTACCCCCGCCGCTTGTTGACTTCGCCACGCGGCGCGGGCCGGGCTGGTGCCGGAGGTGTCCGCCGGGGCAACTGGGGTGGGTCGGTTGGTGCGGGTCAGCATTGCGCTTGCCCGTCGGGGCCTGAGCGGAATGCGTCGATCACCTCGGTGTGGGTGGACTCAACGGTCGCGGCGTTGCCGAAACCGCCGATGAAGGGCACCGCCACAACCGGCAGGTCGTATTCCACGGTGACGCTCACACGCCCGCAACGACGGTGAGGGCCATCGGTGACCGGATCCGACACACGGGCCCTCGAGCCGCCGCGACCGTAGGCGTGCAGGGTCTCCTCGGCTCGGTGCAGCGCCAGTTGCGTTGCCTCGTCGATGTCGTCGGCTTCGCTGTAGGCGCGCACCGCCTCACGGGCCGCGGTGGTAACCGCGAACCTGGCGTCAAGCACACCCCACGCGTTGGCCACAATCAACGTCACCGCCACAAACATCAGAAACCCAAACGGCAAAACCTCAATGCCGCCCACCTGACCCCGATCTCCGCAGTGCCGCCGCCCACAGATCGGCCTCGCGGCCGTGCCGCCGATCGTGGGTCGGACATGGCGCAAGCTGCCGAGATCAGGCTGGTCAGGGCGGGGCCGGGGAGTGTGGGGCCCGGTCGGCTTGGCGTTGCACTTGGCTGGGCTGGTCATTGTGGGGCCTCGGCGTGCATCTCGATCGTCCTGTTGAAACGTCCCAGTCCAGAGAGGTCCCCGATCACTGCGGGGAGGATGGTTGGGTGGCGTGCCTCCACGGTGAGGCGCACCACGTCGTCCCGGTTGCAGGTCCAGGTGAGGGTGGCCGTGCCGGAGTCGGCGTAGTTTCCGAGCCGCTCCCAGAACGCCGTTTCGGCGTCGTCGACGGCCGCGCAACGGTCATCGGCGCTGTCAAAGCCCGCCACTTGGCGGGTGGCCTCGTGCGCCGCGCTGGTGAGTGCCGTGTTGGCGTAGAGGTTGAACAACACCTGAACCGCGAAAATCAACAGCAACAAGAACACGGTCAACCCGAACATCATCCCGATCAACCCCGATCCCCGCTCGGGGTGTCGCGTCGTCTCGTCAACCAGTCGTGAGCCCCCCAGCTCGGCTGTGGCAGCGTCAGTCGGATCCACCGATTGTGGTGACCTGGGTTTCGATGTCGTCCTTGGCGTCCTCCCAGATGTCGTTGAACGCCACCCACATGGCCGCGCCCAGAAAGGCGATGATCAGCACGGCAATCGCCGCGGAGATCACCCCCTCTCCACGCGATCCGCGGTGGCGGGCGCCCCGAGCCGACGGCGCCGTGGGCAGCGTCGTGTACAACGGCGTCGCCGGAATGCTCATTGTCTCGATGATCTGCGGCTCGCCGAATCTCGGCAATGGTTCGCTGAGGTTGGGCTGAGTCGCCGCTGGCTTGGAGTTGGCGGGCTGGGCGGGTCCGGGTGTGGTGGCCGGGGTGGCGATGTTGGTTGTTGAGGGCATGGGCATGGGTACCTCCGGTTGGTTGACTTGCAGTGTGGCAACAGTTGAACATTACTGAAACATACTGACATTACTCTACAACTGAGGACCGCCCGGCGGGTAGGCGCTGGCGGGTAGAGGCCTGCGGGCAGGGGCCGGTGACGGTCCGATCAGGCGACCTGACGGCAATGCCGCCCGGGCCGGGCTATGCCCCGAAAACGGAGAGGGCCTCCACGAAGGGCACCCCGATGAGCATCACGCCGGGCACGAGGGTGGCTGCGGTCACCGGGATCCACACTTGCTGGGTTCGCTTCTCGATGATCTCGATCAGGTCTCTCTGCGCGTCGCGGCGCATCGCTCGGGCCTCCTCGCTGATGAGGCGTCCGAGGTCGGCGGCCTCACGGTTGAACGCGAGCACCGACACGAGCCGATGAAGCGCGGCCACGTCGGCGCGCACGGCCCACTCCCTCAGGGCTTCGATCTCGGTGATTCCTTGACCGATCCTGGCAACCACCCGTTTCAGGTCGGTTGCGCACGCGCCCGCGCCACGCCGGGAGATCCTCGCCAACGCGCCGCCGAGCCCCCAACCGGCGCCCAGCAGCATGCCGACCTGCTCGGCAACCACTGGCAGCTCCAAACGCAGCGTTTGCTGCCATTTCGCCGACGCCGTCGCCACTCGCTGCTCGAGCACCAGGAAGGCAAGCAACGGGGCGCCAAGCACCATCCCCGCAGAGAGCAGAACACCAAGACGCATCCCGGCGCTCACCGCCACCGCGGCGCCGGCGGCGGCCGTCGCCCAGCCCACCTGACGCACCCTGAAGCCGGTGACCCCCACTGGCGAGCCGACCCTGTCGAGACGGATCGCCAGTTCCTCACCCACTCGCAGCAAGCCGGCCAGGCGCTCACCCACCAGCGACGAAAGCGGCCCGATCACCTCCTTGAACGAACCGGCCGACAGCACCCCGTCGCCCCGTCGAGTGCGCCCAGGTGAGCAGTACGGCGCCAGGCGTGCGGTGAGGCCGGTGCGTTGAATCCATCGCGAGTGCGACAACAGCAACGCCACCCCGGCCCACATCAGCAGCGCCGCCACCAGCACCACCGGGGTCACCAGCACCACCCCCAAACGCCGCCGAGCTCGTTCGCCTGTGGGTGGTTCACGACCGGGGGATTCGCGGCCGGGTGGTTCGCCGGTGGAGGGCTTATGGGTGGGGGATTCGCCGGTCGGTGGCTCATTGGTAGCTGCTTCGCCGGTGGAAGATCTACGGGCGGGTGGTTTACGGGTGGGCGGCTGGTCGGTTTGCGGCTCATTGGTGGAACACCCGCCTGGGTTGGGGTAGGCGCATAACCCGACCGGCCCACATCCAGCAACCCATCACCAGCAACAGCGCGGCGATCACCACCAACTGTCCGGTGGGGCTGCGGTAGGCGTCGCGGCCGTTGCCGATCGACATTCCCGCGGCGGCCATGCCCAGCGGCACGAAGATCACGAACAGTCTCGCGAAGCGAGCCCCCGATTGGCGTGAGCGAGCGTCCTTGCGCCCCTGAATGTCACCACGGCGGTCCTCCGCCAGGGCCTCCAGGCGCCGGTCAAGGTCACCGCCACCCACCTCGTGGGCAACGAGCAGGGTTTCACAGGCGGCGTCGGCGGTGGGGTCGGCCAGTCCCGCCTTGAGCACGCTCAGCGCTCGTTGCAGGTCGGTGGTGAGCCGCCATTCGCGCAGCGACGCCTCGAAAGCCGGTCGCATCTCGGCGGGACTGCGGCTGCCCACGTCGAACAACGCCTGGGGAATGCTGCGGCCCAGCGACCCGGTTTGCACCCGGATCTCCTCGATCATCTGCGGCCACGCCTCCTGGGCGCGTTGGCGGCGTGTGTCTGCGCGCACCTGGTAGGCGCCCACCGGGAACGTCGCCGCGAACAATCCCACCAACGCTGCCACCAGCACGCTGCCGAACATCACATGGGCCAGCAAGCCTGCTGCGGCGAACAACACGGCCACCACCCCCAGGAACTGGCCCTTGTCCACGTTGAGCAGTCCCACACGCCCAAGCCACGCGTCGAAACGCCGTCGAGCGGGCTTCGAACGGGTCTTGTTGGAGGGGCCAAGGCCGAACCCGCGCCAGCCCATCACCAACGCCGAGTAGCACCAGTGCGCCCCCAGCGCCGCCAGCATCGCCGCAACCAGAGCGGTCATGTGCCCACCACCTCACAAGCCGCTCCCTGCAGGCCCGCCGACTGTGGGCCAGGCGCTTGAGGGACGGGCGTTTGCGGGGCGGCGGTACGTGTGGCCGACGTTTGCGTGCCGTGGTTGTCGATTGGGCCCGATTGGCCGCAAACGGCCCTCGAAGCCGAGTCCAGCCTGGGCTCAGCCGCCGGCTGTGGGGGGCCGTCGGCTTCGAGCAAGGCTCGCAAGTCCACCCCGGCGGACTCGATGGCCGCGGCGATGCGCTTGGGGAATTGGCCGCTCCAGCGCAATGGCTGATCCATGCGAACTCTGGCGAACACGTCGGTCACGTTGAAGCGGGTGCCGTCGGCGGGGCCGGTCATGTCCTCCACGCAAACAATGGCCGACACCTTGGGCCCGTCGGGGGTTCGCACGCTGTGTACCACCACGTCCACTGCCTCGCTCACCAGGCTGTTGATCGCCGCCATCGGCAGCTCGTTGGACGTGTCGGCCAGTTGGCACACGAACCGAAGCCTCGACAGGGCCTGGTGGGCCGACCCGGCGTGAATCGTGGTGAACCCCTTCACCCCCGAGGACAAGGTGAGCAGCAGCGGCAGCGCCTCACGGTCGCGCACCTCGCCCACGATGGCCACGTCGGGCGCCATGCGCAGAAACCCGGCCACCAGCCTGCGCAGGTCGATCGCCGGGCGGTCGGGCCGGGCCGCCCGGGTTTGCATGCCGGCCACGTTCGCCAACGGAATGTCGGCCTCGAACACCTCCTCGGCCACCACAACCCGCAACGACGGATCGAGTTCGCCGCAACAGCAACTCAACATGGTGGTCTTGCCCGATCCGGGGGCGCCGGCGAACACCACGGTCTGGCGGGCCTTCACGCAGGCTCGCAGGAATCGTGCGGCCGTGTCGGTGAGCGTGCCCCGGTCCACCAGTTCATCGAGGCTGCGGAACGCCACGCCGGTGAACTTGCGGATGTTCACCATCATGTGACCGCCACGGGCGAGTTCGCCGTGGATGATGTGCAGCCGGGCCCCGTTGTCGAGCTGGGCGTCCTGGAGGCCCTCGGCGGGATCCAGCTTGCGGTGCGAGCCCGAGGAGTCGTCGAGCACCTTGGTGAGGATGCGGATCACGTGCTCGTCGTCGTGGAACACCTCGTGGTGGTATCCGCTCGGGCCACGGTGCCGCTTCACGAAGATGGCGTCGGGGCGGTTGATCATCACCTCCCACACGTCGTCGTCGGCCAGCAGCGGCCCGAGCGGCCCGTAGCCGGTGAGGTTGCGCATGGCCCGCTCGGCCAGCAGTCGCGGATCGGGGATGCTCATGGGTCTCAGGCCGCGCCGGTAGTCGTCGTTCCAGCGGCGGATCTCGGCGTCAACCAGTCCGCCAAGCTCGTCGCTCGCGTCCCGGCCGTCCAGGTTCACCTCCAGCCGGGCCGCACGCGCCTGCACCAGCCGCTCGATCTCCTGGAGGGGAGTCACCTCGCCCCTCACCGTGACGCCCCCCGGCTCAAGTGCGCCCCGTCCGTCTCAGCCCAGTGCGGGTCGTCCCAATGCGCTTGCATCCCGTGGGGTTTGGCGGCGTGTGGTTCGGCCCCGTGGGGTTCGGCGCTGTGCAGTTCGGACCGGCCGGGTTCGGCGGTGGGGTCTTCGAGGCGTTTGGCTACCGCGGCGCACACGCTTCGGCCCAACTTCGGTGGCAATTCCACACCGTCACGCAGTGCAGCCTCGGCGCGCCCGTGATCGTCCACGAACACGGCGTCGTGTGCCTGGGAGGCCTCGGAGTGGGCCAGCAGTTCGGTGATGGCGCCGCTGATCTCTGCCCTCGCCGCAACCCGCTGCCGCCTCGACCCCGCCAGGCTCACCACGGGAACCACGCAACCCGCGGGCACCCCGGCTTCGACCAGGGCCATGATGGCGCGCACCAGGCGGTGTACGCCCAGCACCCCGGCGTCGCCCACAACCGCCACCACATCGGCTCTGCGCATCGAGGCCGCCACCAGCGGGCCGTGAATTTCTCCCACCGACAGCAGGCGCGCCTCCACGCAGGCCACCACGTAGCGGTAGGTGCGGGTGAGTCCCTCCAACACCACGCGGGCGCAGTCGTTGCCAACCGCCGGCCAGTCGCGGTGACGGCGAACCCCTTGCAGCAGGTGATAGCCGCGGCTCGGTGGGGCCAGCACGCATCTTGCGAGTTGGTCTCTGCCGGCCCAGCCCGCTCGGCACGATTCCGCCAGGTCCGCCAGGCCGCTGAGATGATCGCCGGTGTCGTGGATCACCGCCTGATCGCAGTCCACCCCGAAATCCGCGAGCAGCACCAGTCCCCGGTTGGACGCGTCACGGGACAGTTCCTGAGCCAGCGCCGCCGCAACCACCGACGCGCCAACCCCGCCGGTTCCGGTAACGGCGATCAACCGCCCCCGCCATTGCCGCTCCGGGGTGTCGATGGTGGTGTTCAACGGGCGGCGTGTCACCGTGGGCGCGTGGAACTGCAGCAGTTCCATTAGTTCGCCGGCCTCGAAGCGCTCCGGCAGGATCGCGGTGGCCCCCAGCGATGTGCCCGCAGGATCGGTGGCGTCGCTCACAAGGATCACCGGCACCCCGACTGCGGTGGCACGGTTCACCAGAGACCGGGTGAACCCAATGGCGCCGTCGCCCACGAGCAGCGCCGAGATCGGCTCTCCCGCTTCGAGGCGCTCGCGCACCTCTGCCGCCGACACGCATTTCACGAAGTCCACCGCCAACGCGGCGGAGGTGCTCCAGCGCGCCAACTCGCGAAACCAGACCGCCCGGTGATCGGCGAGCCCGGCCACCCGCCAACGCTCACCACTCATGGCGCAGGCTCCAACGGCACTGCATCCGCGGCCGCCGAAGAAAACGCGCCTGGGGATCCAGCCGTGGATGACCCTTGCGGGCCCGGCTCGAGCGACGGGTAGCGCGACGGGTAGGCGTCGTCGGTGGCCCTTGTGGATCGCACCACCGTCACGTCTCCCTGTCGGATCAGGTGGGCCAGCGCCATCACCGTGGACGCGTCCGACGGCGCCAGCGTGAGGATGCCCCGCCCACCGGATCCCGATTCGGCGTCCCAGCTCAGCACCAGTGCGTCCTGGATCGCCACCAGCGTCACCGGCATGCCGCCAAGCTGTGTGGTGACCAGCACGGTCACCTTGTCGCCAACCGATGTGCGTGCCGAGATTCGCTCCCTGTCCACCGGCATGGAGATCTCGTGTACGCGACCCACCGCTGTGCCCGCCACTTGGGGGGCCGCTATCAGGTCGCCCACGCTGATCAGCTCGCCTGCCTGCAGGTCACGGGTGGCCACCGCTCCGTCGGCCCCGGCGGCCGAGCCGATCGAGTTGGCCGCCACCTCCTCAGGCAGCGTCATCGCCTCGAGGATCAGGTCACCGCCGCTCACCATGGCGCCCGCGGCGATTGGCCTGGCCGCCACCAGGTAGGAGGTGGCCGGCGCCGATTCGTCTCCGGAGGCCACCACAAAGGCCAGTAACCCGGCCACGGCCACCATCAGTCCACCCACCACGGCCCGGCCGCTGGGCAGCCTCGGGCGACGGTCCAGCGGCACCGCCGGTGCGTCGTCGTGCGTCAAATGGGAGTATCCACCATCTGGTGTCGTAGTGCCCATATAGTCTCCTTGCTATGACATAACGGCATTCCATAGCTGTTATGATCATAAGAGGTACCATGTAATCCGACAAATTCGGAAAGGAAATATAATGGAAGACAACATGGATGCAACGTCCGAAGCTTTCGGCGGGGCGGACGACGGTACTGAATGGCTCGGAACGACCGCCACGGCGAAGCGTCTCGGGATCACCACTCGGACGCTTTACCGGTTCATCGACGAAGGTCAGCTCACCGCCTATCGCCTTGGACGGGTGATACGCGTGAAGGGCAGCGACATCGACACCTTCATCGAGTCGTGCCGGATCGAGCCTGGAACGATCGGGCACCTGTATCCCACCGCCGCCCCAGGCGACGATGACGACTCCGAGGAGAGCGAGGAGGCAGCCACCGTCTAGGCGCCGCCACCCCTTACAACCAACGGCCCGGGCTCAAGGCCCGGGCCGTTCACTTAACGCAGCGAAGTTAACGCAGCGATTCAGATACGCCCCAGGGCAGGCGCCGTGCTCAGCGGCGGATTTCGTAGAACCAGTTGGTGGGATCCACCTCGAAGTCGTGGCGGATGAACCGTGTGAAGCCCGCGCCTCTGGTCATCTCCTCCAGGCGCGCCGGGTGCATGCCCAGCGTGCCGAGGCCGGCGCCTCCGGGCTCGGACAAAGACGACGACATGCAATAGAACACCGACATGGCGTACATGTAGGGCAGCACGGGGATCTTGCGGTTGGACTCCAGGTCGCCGCGGCCCTTGATGTCGGCCACCAGCCACCAGCCGTCATCCGCGAGGCTGCGGTAGGCGTTGCCGATGGCGTCGTGGGGTCGGGGCAGGTCGTGCAGCACGTCGAGGGTCACCAGCAGATCCACCGGGCCGAAGCTCTCGAGGTCGTCAAAGGTTCCCTCGGTGAACTCCACGTTCTGCAATCCCTCGGCTTCGGCGGTCTCGCGAGCGGAGGCAATGGCTCGCTTCGATGGGTCTATGCCCACCACCGAAGCCGCCGGAAAGGCGCGGGCCATGATCCGGGCGGCGCCACCCGCGCCACAGCCGATGTCCACTATCCGGCCGCCGTCGCGCAGCTTCGCAGCGGCCCCGTCGAAGGCTGCCAGCACCACCGGCACCAAAAAGGCGTCCTGACGGGCGCCCGACATGGCCGCCTGCATGTGGCAGGTGTGATCGCCATGGGCTTCCCAGCTCATGCCCAGCCCGGTGCTGAACGCCTCCGCGGTTCGTTCGATCTCGCGGTGGGTGAGCGGCGGCCCGAACACGCCGGGCATGTAAGCCCAGTGAGTGTCGTCGGTGAGAGCCAGCCGCGCCTCGGGAGTGAGCGCGAACAAGCCGTCGTCGTGTTGCAACAGGTCGGTGGCGGCCAAACCCTCAAGCCACTCTCGCAGCCAGCGCTCGCGCAGCCCGGTGGCGTCCGCCAGCGCCTGCGAGGAACACGGCTCGTTGTCCCGCAGCGCCGCCCACAACCCCAGCCGGGTTCCAAGGTGCATCATCGCGGAGACCATTTCGCCCTGCTTGATGCGGAACAACTCCAGCACTGTCGCCGGAACGAGCTCGGGATCCACCTCTGTGCGCATGGCCCGCAGTTTGCCCCAAGCGCGCTCTGCTTGCCGAACCTTGGGCTTGCCGAACCTTGGCCTTGCCGAACCTTGGGCTCGCCGACCGCAGGGTCAGGGTGATGCCCAGGATTCGGCCGAGGCCCAGAGACGATCTCCAGGGAGGCTGCGCAGGTTCGGGTCGTGCCCGGGATCAGGCCAGGCACCGAATCCAGCGGAACACTGGGCGATACCCAGCAGCGGAGCGGGCGACCGGAATCGAACCGGCATCATCAGCTTGGAAGGCTGAAGTTCTAACCGTTGAACTACGCCCGCGTGGCCGTGACGCTACCCGCGCAAGGCCCCGCCGCCCCAACGGATCGCCCGGGTTGGGCTCCGCGGGGCGCCGGTACAATCTCGACGTGCGCAGCAGCGTCGAGGCCTTGACGGGCAACCGGGTGAGGCTCACCGTGGAAGTCGACGAAGCCGAGCTGGAACCGGAGATAGACGCCGCGTTCCGCCGGATCGCCAAGGAAGTGCGCGTGCCGGGATTCCGTCCGGGCCGGGCGCCGCGTCGCCTGCTTGAAACCAGGCTGGGCCACGAGACCGGTCGCGCCGAGGCGTTCAGGGTGTGTCTGCCCGAGTACTACGAGCGTGCGCTGATCGACGCCGAGATCGACGTGATCGCAAGCCCCGAGATCGAGGTCACCGGCGGCGCGCAAGAAGGGGCGCTCACTTTTGACGCCGTGGTGGAGGTGCGCCCCGAGATCGAGATCAGCGGCTACGACGCCCTGCGGCTGGAGATCACCAACCCGGTTCCCACCGAAGAGGAGATCGACAGCGAAGTGGACGGGTTCCTCCGCCAGTTCTCCGAACTCAACCCCGTGAGCCGCCCGGCCGGCGACGGCGACCATCTCACCATCGACATCACCGGCACCCTCGACGGCGAGGAGGTGGCGGGCCTGACCACCTCGGATTACGACTACTGGCTGGGGCAGGGCGCAGTGGTGCCCGAACTCGACGAGAACCTCAGGCAGGCCCGCGCCGGCGACATCCTGGAGTTCAGCGCCGCACATCCCGACCCCGACACAAAGAGCAGGCTGCGGTTCCGGGTGCTGGTGAAGGAAGTGTTCGCCGAGGAGCTGCCCACCGTCGACGACGACTTCGTGGCCGCCAACACCGAACACGAAACCGTCGACGAGTTCAGGGCGGACTTCGTGAAGCGAGTGTCGCAAATGCGTTTCGCCACCCTGCGCACCCACATCGACCACGAGATGACCAAGGCGCTGGCTGCCCTGGTCACCGACGAACTGCCCGAAGCTTTGGTGGAGTCGGGCATTCAGGGCCGGATCAACCGGATGGCCATGGATCTCTCCGGGCACAAGCTCGACCTGGAGGACTACCTGTCGTCCACCGGTCAGTCCGAACAGCAGCTTCGTGACAGCTTTCGAGAAGACGCCGAACTGGAAGCCAAGGTGGACCTGGCATTGCGAGCCGTGGCCGCAGCCGAGGGACTCGAAGCCGACGACGAGGCCGTGGACACCGAGGTGCGCGCCTTTGTGGCACAGTCGCGAGCCGGTGACCACGGGGAGGTTTCCGACACCGACGTGGACACGGTGAGAACCAGGATGCGCGAAATGGGGCTCCTGTTGAACCTTCGCCACAACCTCGCCAAGCGGGCGGCCTCACAATGGATCAACGAACGCGCCGTGATGGTGGATCGGCGCACCGGCGAGACGATCGACTCGGAGACGCTGGTGCCGCCAGAAGGCCTCTTCGACAGCACCAACGCCGACGAGGACGACCAGGATGACGACATGGACAACCTGATCGAAGGCGTCCTGGATGAGGACGAGAACGACTTGAGCGAGGACGACGAGAACGAGGTCGACGACGAGTCCGGCGACGAGGCGAGCGACCAGAGCGACCCACAGCACCAGGAGGAGACGACGCCCCGATGACCACTACAGCACCCCGCAACTATCTGGTTCCCACCGTGGTGGAGCAGACCACCCGCGGCGAGCGCGCCTTCGACCTGTACAGCCGCCTGCTCAAGGAGAACATCATCTTTTTGGGCACCCCGGTGGACGACGTGGTGGCCAACCTGATCTGCGCCCAGCTTCTGCACCTGGAATCCGAGGATCCCGACAAGGACATCAACCTGTACATCAACAGCCCCGGCGGCGACATCAACGCCCTGTTCGCCATCTACGACACGATGCAGTACATCAAGCCCGACATCACCACCATTTGTTTCGGTCAGGCCGCGTCGGCCGCCGCGGTGCTGCTCGCGGCCGGTTCGCCCGGCAAGCGCCTGGCTTTGCCCCACGCCAGGATCCTCATCCACCAGCCCTACGCCGGGGCGCACGGCCAGGCAAGCGACATTGAACTGATCGCCGCGGAGGTGGCCCGCCTCAAAAGCGCCCTCGAGCAGGTGCTCGCGGGCCACACGGGCCAACCCGTTGAGAAGATCTCCGCCGACACCGAACGCGATTTTGTGATGACCGCCGAGCAGGCCAAGGAGTACGGGATCATCGACGAGGTGATCGAGTCGCGTAATGTGATCGACAACAGCGGCGCGATCAGAGCCGTAGGATGACCTCCGGGCGTTTGAGGGGCGCCCGGGCGCCGAGGTGAAGGGAGCAATGATGTGACAAACCTCGGCGACGGAGGCGAACTCCTCAAGTGCTCGTTCTGCGGCAAGTCCCAAAAGCAGGTGCGCAAACTGATTGCGGGCCCTGGGGTGTACATCTGTGATGAGTGCATCGACTTGTGCAACGAGATCATGGAGGAGGAGCTGGCCGAGTCCTCCGAGGCGGCGCCCGCAACGGTTCCCAACCCTCCGGAGATTTACGCCTTCCTCGACGACTACGTGGTGGGTCAGTACGGCGCCAAGCGGGTGCTGTCGGTTGCGGTTCACAATCACTACAAGCGGGTCCATTTCGAGGACTCCGACGAACCCGAGGTTGAGCTCCAGAAGTCCAACATCTTGCTGATCGGCCCCACCGGCTGCGGCAAGACCCTCATGGCTCAAACCCTCGCAAGGGTGCTCAACGTGCCCTTCGCCATTGCCGACGCCACCGCGCTCACCGAGGCCGGTTACGTGGGCGAGGACGTGGAGAACATCCTGCTGAAGCTGATTCAGGCCGCCGATTACGACGTGAACAAGGCCGAAACGGGGATCATCTACATCGACGAGATCGACAAGATCGCACGCAAGAGCGAGAACCCGTCGATCACCCGCGACGTTTCCGGTGAGGGTGTGCAGCAGGCGCTGCTGAAGATCATCGAGGGCACGTCCGCTTCGGTGCCACCCCAGGGAGGTCGCAAGCACCCCCACCAGGAGTTCATTCAGATCGACACCACCAACGTGCTGTTCATCTGCGGCGGGGCGTTCACCGGCATCGAGAAGATCGTGGAACACCGAATCGGCAACCGCAGCGTGGGCTTCGGCGCCGACATCCGACCCCGTGCGGACAAAGACCTGGCGGCCCTGTTCGGAGCGGTGATCCCCGAGGATCTGGCCCGGTTCGGGCTGATCCCCGAGTTCATAGGCCGCCTGCCGGTCACCGCGAGCGTTCACGACCTGGATCGTGACGCCCTGGTGCGCATCCTCATCGAGCCCCGCAACGCGCTGGTGAAGCAGTACCAGAAGATGTTCGCCATGGAGGACTGCACTCTGACCTTCACCAACGGGGCTCTTGAGGCCATCGCCGAGGAGGGCCTGAAGCGCTCATCGGGGGCTCGTGGGTTGCGAGCGGTGATGGAGGAAGTGCTGCTCGACCACATGTACGAGGTTCCCGGCAGGCGCGACCTCTCCGAGATCCGCATTGATCGCCGTGACGTGCTGCGCAACGTGAACCCCACGCTGATGCCCCGCAGCGACACCGGCTCCGATGCCCGCTCGCGTCGGGCGAGCTGACCCCCCGGCCCCCGGTACAACTCCCGCCCCCGGTACACCCCCCACACAGCGGTTCCGCTCACCGTGGACTACAACGCGGCCCTGGCACACCTTGACAGCCTGATAAATCACGAGGCTCGTCCGCGTGCGGGCCGCATCGCCGGGCTGAGCCTGGACACCATGGTGCAGATGATGCACGCCATGGGCGACCCGCATCGCGCCTTTCCGGTGGTTCACGTGACCGGCACCAACGGCAAGGGCTCAACGGTGAGGATCACCGCCCGGCTGCTGGAGGCAATGGGACTCACCGTGGGCGCCTACACCAGCCCGCACCTGGTGGAACCCACAGAGCGAATAAGCGTGAACTCGGCCCCGTCGGCGCCGGAGGTGTTCGCCGCGGCGGTTGCCGAGGTTGCCCGCATCGCCGAGTTTCTGGATTTGCGCCTCACCTGGTTCGAGACGGTCACCGCGGCGGCGTTCGCGCACTTTGCCGACACCGCGGTGGACGCGGCGGTGATCGAGGTGGGAATGCTCGGCCGTTTCGACGCCACCAACGTGGTGGACGCCTCCGTGGCGGCGATCACCAACGTGGGGTTCGACCACAGCGACGGGGTGGGGGACTGGCGCCGAGCCATAGCCCACGAGAAGGCCGGGATCATCAAACCCGACTCGGTGGTGGTGTGCGGCGAAACCGACCCCGACACAGTGGACGTGTTCCGCGCAGAGCCGGCACAAAGACTGCTGGCGCGCACCAAGGACTTCGGGGTGATCGAGGACCGCTTGGCGGTTGGGGGGCGACTGGTTCACCTGTTCACCCCCCACGGCGAACACCGCGACGTGATGCTCAACCTGCAC
Organism: Candidatus Aldehydirespiratoraceae bacterium; assembly: GCA_965221635.1. Lineage (GTDB taxonomy): Bacteria > Actinomycetota > Acidimicrobiia > Acidimicrobiales > Aldehydirespiratoraceae > JAAXHB01. Next base: position 3,119,868 of record OZ244902.1, on the reverse strand, counting down.
GGCCGCCACCAAAGCGACAACGCCGCCGTTGCGCTCACCGCGGCGGAGGCGTTCTTCGACGCGCCGCTGCCCGAGGAGGTGGTGAGCGAGGCAATGGCAACCGTGGCGGTGCCGGGCCGTTTCGAGATCGTCGCCCGACAGCCGCTGGTGGTGCTCGACGGCGCCCACAATCCCGACGGCGCCCGCGCCGCCGCGGAAACCCTCCACGACGACTTCAGCCCCGCGGGAAAGCTGCTGCTGGTGGTGGGAATGCAAGGCGGGAGAGACCTCGCGGGAGTGCTCGAGGCGCTCGGCGCGGTGAAGGCGCATCGGGTGTTCGCGTGTACCGCACCCACCGCTCGTGGGGTGCCCGCGGCAGAGGTGGCGGCCGCGGCCGAGGCGGTGGGCGCCACCGCGCAGATCTGCGGCGATCCCGCCGAAGCGCTCGAAACCGCCCGGCAGGCGGCCGACGCCCACGACGTGATCGTGGTGGCGGGATCGTTCACCGTGGTGGGCGCGGCGCGAGCCGCCATCAAGGCCAACTGAACCCCACCCGGCGGCGCGTCTGGGCTTTCCGGGCGCCTCAGTGTGAGCCCACAGCGGCGCGGACCACCGCTGCGACACCGCCTGATTCCTGGCTGAGCGGCGTCGCCGCGCCGGTAGCGTCTGCGCGCATGAATCGAACGCTTGTGATATGCAAACCCGACGCCGTGGAACGGGGCCTCGTGGGTGAGATTCTGGGCCGTTTCGAGCGCAAGGGGCTGCGTCTGGCCGAAGTGCAGCTGCGCACCCTGGACGACGCCACGCTGCGGCGCCACTACGCCGAGCACGTCAACAAGGCCTTCTACGGCGACCTGGTGGCGTTCATGAGCCGCGGCCCGGTGCTGCTCGTGGCGGTGGAGGGGCCCGCCGACACCTGGCGGATCGTGCGCGACATGATGGGCGCCACCAACCCCGCGCAGGCCACGCCCGGCACCATCCGAGGCGACCTCGGCATCCACCTCACCGAGAACCTGATCCACGGCAGCGACTCCGCGGAGTCCGCGGCCCGGGAACTGGCCATCTTCTTCAACGATCAGTAGCCCACAACCCCGGCCGCCCACGCCGAGCGGCGTTCACCGTGCAACCGCTGAGCGCTTCAACCGTTTGACACTGCCGGCGTTTGAAACAGCAACCGTTTGACTGGCGCGCAGGCGACGCGCGTAAACTTCGCCGAACGGGACCTGCGCCGAGCCTGTAAGGTTCAGGCGGGTCATTTCTCGCATCGAGGTCACCAGATGGGCGCTTCAAGGCTGTTCGACGGAATGGGGTCGATCATGGGTCGTGATGTCGCGCTCGACCTCGGCACGGCCAACACCGTCATGTACGTGCCCGGCGAGGGCGTGGTGCTCAACGAGCCTTCGGTGGTGGTGGTCAACCGGCGCACCCGCAAGGTGATCGCGGTGGGCGCCGACGCCAAGAGGATGATCGGGCGCACACCCGATCACGTTGAAGCGGTGCGCCCGCTGAGAGACGGCGTGATAGCCGACTTCGACACCTGCGAGGAGATGCTGCGCTACTTCATCCAGAAGGCGCACCGCAGCCGTTGGGCCAAGCCCCGCATGGTGATCGCCGTGCCGTCGGGGATCACCGGCGTGGAGCAGCGAGCCGTTCAGGAAGCCGCCGAGTTCGCCGGCGCCCGCCGTCCGGTGAAGATCATCGAGGAGCCCATGGCCGCCGCCATCGGCGCGGGGCTCAAGGTGTGGGAACCGGTGGGCAACATGATCGTGGACATCGGTGGCGGCACCACCGAGGTGGCGGTGATTTCCCTTGGCGGGATCGTCACCAGCAAGTCCAGCCGAGTGGGCGGCGACGAGCTCGACGAGGCGATCGTGCAGTACGTGAAGAAGGAGTTCGGTCTGTCCGTCGGCGAGCGCACCGCCGAGCAGATCAAGATCGAGTTGGGTTCCGCCTACCCACTCGACCACGAACAGCAAGCCGAGATCCGTGGCGTGGATCTGGTTACCGGGCTGCCTCGGGTGGCCACCATCACCACGATGGACATTCGCATCGGCCTTGAAGAGCCTCTCAACGCGATCACCGACGCAATCCGCAACACCCTTGATCGCACACCCCCCGAACTCGCAGCAGACATCATCCGCCACGGAATAGTGATGGCGGGCGGAGGTGCGTTGCTGCGCGGCCTCGACCAGCGCATCGCCAACGAGACGGCAATGCCGATTCGAGTCACCCCCGACCCGCTTTATGCCGTTGTGCGGGGCTCGGGGCACATGCTCGAGCACATGGCACGCCTGCCGGAGACAGTTCTCAGGCCCGACGGCGAATAGCCGCTCCCGATATGGCGGCCTCACCGCAGCGCAGCAGGTCGCGCTTGCGGCTCGGGTTGCTGGCACTCACGGCGCTAACTCTGGTCACGCTGGACTTTCGCGGCTTCGGCCCGTTGGAAACCGCGCAGAGCGGCCTGCGGGACTTGTTGCAACCCGTGGCGGACGGGGCCGACGTGGTGTTCGGGCCGATCTCGGATGCGTGGACTGCGGCCTTCTCCTACGGAGACCTGCAGCGACGCAACGAGGAACTGCGCGACCAGGTGGACGCCTTGCGGGGCGGCGAGATTCGCGCCGAAGCCGCACGGGCCGCGATCCTGCGCCGCGAGCAGGGAGACGGCAGCGCCTACGCGGCGGATTTCGACTACCTGCTGGCCGAGGTGATCCGCGACAACATCGGCAACTTCGGCAGCGACATCGTCACCATCGACAAGGGCCGCCTCGACGGGGTGGAGCCGGGGATGGCGGTGGTGACCGCTGCGGGGTTCGTGGGACGCATCGAGTCCGTTGGTTCCGGTCAGGCCACGGTGGTCACCGTGAGCGACCCCGACCTGGTGGTGGGGGTGCGCCTGCTCGACACCGGAGAGGTGGGGCTGGGTCACGGAGTGTCGGGGGATCGCTCGCGTTTCGTGATCGACACCGGCTTGAGCTGGCCCGAGACCCCACAGGACGGACGGCTTGCCGAGGTGGGCACCGCGGTGGTGACAGCGGCGTCAAGTCGCCACCCCGCGGATGTGCCGGTGGGTCGGGTGGTGTCGGTTGAGCCCGCGGAGGCCGGCCTCGTTCAGCACGTCACGGTGGACTTGGCCGTGGACACTGCCAACCTGGGCCACGTGACCGTGCTGCTCACCGTGCCAACTGAGCTTCCGCCGTCGGGCCCGGACAGCCCGTTCGAGCAGGATCCCACGAACCCGGATCCTGGCGACCCGGTTCCTGGCGAGCTTGGCCCGGTCACCCAGGACGGCTCGCCATGATTGTGCTGCGCATGGCCGTGGTGATCCTGCCGGCGGTGGTGCTGCAGATCACCTTGTTCGCCGATGTGCGGGTGGCAGGGGTGGCGCCGGAGTTGCCGTTGTTGATCGCGGTGCTGGCGGGAGTCGTGGCCGGGTCGTCTCGGGGCCCGATGGTGGCCTTCGTTGCCGGGTTGTGCTGGGACCTGTACCTGTCCACCCCCCTTGGCCTGTCCGCGATCTCGTTCGCTGTGGCGGCTTACGCGGTGGGCAGCATCGAGGAAGGCCTTTTCGTTGACAGCCGCATCCAGACGGTGGTGCTGGTGTCCGCTGGAACCGCGCTGGCGCTGCTGACTTACGCCTTGTTGGGTTCGGTGGTGGGCCGCCAGGGACTTCTGGGCTCGGACCTGGTGAAAGTTGCGGCGATCGCGGCGGTTGTCAACGCCTTGCTGTCGCTGCCGACGGCGCCAATGATGCGGTGGGCGGCCCGCTGATGCCCCCGAACGGCCCGGCTTCGGGGCAGCTGGATCTGCGGCTGCGGATCGTGGGGATCGTGGCGCTGTGTCTGCTGGCGGCACTCGGCGCACGCCTTTGGTACCTGCAAGTGATGCAAAGAGACGAGCTGCGAACCCGAGCCGAGACCAACATTGAGCGAATCGTGTACGAGGAGGCGCCGAGGGGACGCATCTTCGACGCCAAGGGCAGAATCCTGGTGGACAACCGGCTGGTGTACGTGGTGGTCGTCGACCGAATCGAACTCGCCGCCGCGCTCGACCAGGAAGAACAACAGGAAATGTTCCTGGAGCTGGCCCGGATCGTGAGCCGCTCGGGGCGTCTCACCAAGGCCGACGACATCGCCAGCCGCCTCACCCGCCGCGAGTACGGCCCGTTCGACACGGTGCCGGTGGCCTTCGACATCGAACCCGACCTGCTGGTGTACCTCGGAGAGCGCCCCGACCTGTTCCCGGGTGTTTCGGTGGAGGAGCGCACCGTGCGCACCTACCCGTACGGCACCCTCGCCGCGCACGTGCTGGGCTACGTGGGCCCCATCACCCAGTCGGAGTACCAGGCCCGGTTGGCGCAAGCCGACCCCGACGACCCCGAAGCCAAGACGTACCAGCCCGGCGACGAGATCGGCAAGAGCGGAGTGGAGCGGATCTACGAGGATCAGCTTCGCGGCATCCCGGGGCGTCGATTCTTCGAGGTGAACGCCTTCGACGAGATAGTGCTGGAACACCACGACCTGAGCCGCGCCCCGGTTCCGGGCAACGACGTGCATCTCACCATCGACGCCGACGTGCAAAACCTCACCGAGATCGAGCTGCGCCGAGCCCTCGACAAGGCCCGCGACCAGCCCAAACCCGAAGACCAGCCCGACGCGCCCGACTTCACAGCCTCGGCGGGCGCAGCGGTGGCCCTTGACCCTCGCAACGGTTCGATCCTGGCGATGGCGTCGTTCCCCACCTATGACCCACGCGACTTCGTGGGTGGCATCTCCCAGCGCCTCTTCGACGACCTCACCGCGCCCGACAACTTCTCGCCGATCCTCAACCGGGCCATACAAGGCGAGTACGCGCCCGGCTCCACGTTCAAGCTCATCACCTCCTACGCCGCGCTCGAACACGGGCTGATCGGCACGGCACCGGGCGCCATGATCGGTATCGACGACTTCTACACCGACACCGGCACCTACCGGTACCCGCTGTGCGTGGACGAGTCCGACACCTGCATCTTCAACAGTCCCTACTGCTGTGAACGCGGCGTTGACCTACGCGACGCGCTCACAGTGTCCAGCGACACGTACTTTTACCGCCTCGGCGGCGAGGGGTTCTTCCAGCGACCCTCCCCGGCCGACGAGGGCATCCAGGAGGTGGCCCGAACGTTCGGACTCGGCACCGCCACCGGCATCGCGCTTCCCTACGAGCGCAGCGGAGTGGTGCCCGACCGCGACTACTACGACCGCCAGTTCGAGCAGGGAGTGTTCGCACGCGGCGGCGACGAATGGTTCGCGGGCGACACCATCAACCTCGCCATCGGGCAGGGCAACATGTTGGCCACCCCGCTGCAGGTGGCCAACGCCTACGCGATCGTGGCGTCGGACGGGCTGCTGCACCAGCCGAACATCGCCACCCGCATCACCGACCGCGCCGGGCAGACCGTCACCGAGTTCGGGCCTCGGCTGCTCAAACACATGCAGCTGCCGCGCACGCTGATCGAACCCATCCTCGACGGCCTCAACGGCGTCACCGCCTACAACCTGCCGGGCCGCACCGCGGACGGATCCCTCGGCGAGGCCCTGCTGCGCGGCACCGCGTACGAGGCGTTCAACCTTCCCGTGGAAGGCGGCGTGGACTTTCCGCTCGCCGCGTGGCCGGTGGCCGGCAAGACAGGCACCGCCGAGAAGCGAGGCAAGGCCGACACTGCCTGGTTCGTGGGTTTCGGGCCCGCGCCGTGGCCCGAGCGCGGCTTTGTTCACACACCCGAGATCGTGATGGCGATGGTGCTCGAGGAGTCCGGCTTCGGAGGCGACATCGCCGCTCCCGCGGTTGCCAGGGTGCTGTTGCCGGTGGCCACCGACACCGTCGAGCGGGTGCGCACCGCCGATGAGGTGGACGCCTGCTACCTGGAGGTCACGGTGCTCACCTCGTGGCTTGAAGGCGTGCGTGTGGGCAGGATCAAGGTGGACGAGTTCGGGGAGCCGCTGTCGATTCCCCGCCCGTCACTGTCGGAGGAATGCGCGCTGCTCACCGGCGGTGAGGCGGCTGTGGAAGAGCTGGGAATCCGGGCGCTTCCATGACCATCCTCGAACCGGTCGCCACCGCCCGCGTACACAGGCCCGGGCGCGACGACGCCCCCTGGTGGATGCTGGTGGATCCGCTGCTGGTGCTCAGCGCCCTGGCGATCGCCGCGATGGGGGTGGTGCTGGTGTACTCCGCCACCCGTGGCGTGGCCGGCGACTACACCGACCCCGACACCACCTACCTGCAACGCCAGGCCATGTTCGCGGTGTTCGGCGCGATTGTGGGAATAGTCGCGGCGCTGATCTCGCCGAACGTGATTCGCCGGTTGTGGCCCCTGGGCTACGTGGCCGCGTTGGCCTCGCTGGTGCTGGTGGCCATGATCGGGGTGGAGGTGAGCGGAACGCGCGGCTGGTTCTCCTTCGGGGAGTTGCGGTTTCAGCCCTCCGAGCCCGCCAAGGTGGCGCTGATCGTGGCCTTGGCGGTGGTGCTGTCGCCGCCCCGCAACGCCGAGGTTGGACTGGGCCGTCTCGGGACGGCGCTGATGCTCGCCGGGGCGCCGATCGCGTTGGTGTTGTTGCAGCCCGACCTGGGCACCGTGCTGGTGTACCTGGCAGTGGCGTTCGTGGTGATCGTGGCCGCAGGAGTGAGGACACGCTGGATCGTGCTGCTGGCCCTGCTGGCGGCAACCACCGCGGTGGGTGTGCTGCGCTCGGATCTGCTCGAGGACTACCAGCAGGCCCGACTCACGGTTTTCCTGTTCGCGCCCGAACAGGTCAGCGAACAAGCCGCCGCGTACGCGTACAACGCCGAACAGGCCCAAATCGCGATCGGCAACGGCGGGCTCACCGGTCAAGGATTGTTCAACGGCACCCAGACCCGCTCCCGGCTGGTGCCCGCGCAGCAAACCGACTTCATCTTCACTGTTGCGGGCGAGGAGCTGGGGCTGCGCGGCGCGGGCGTGCTGTTGGGCCTTTACGCGCTGTTGTTGCTACGAATCTGGCGCATCGCCTCAACGGTGCCGTCGTCGTTTGGGCGCCTGCTGTGCATGGGGGTGTTCTCGATGTTTCTGTTCCAGATGTTCCAAGCCGTGGGCATGACCATGGGAATGATGCCGGTCACCGGGATTCCGTTGCCCCTTGTGAGCTACGGCGGGTCGTCGATGATCACATCCATGGCAGCTCTGGGCCTCGTTGCGGGCGTGTACCGCAGACGTTTCGTAATCGATTAGCAATCAACACCAAAACCGAAACCCCTGAGAACTAGGTACAAAACAGGGGACATAAGGTAATTATCGTCTACCCACTGAACAATCACAGGATATGATTATAGATACGTCTGTTTGGTGAAACCTGGGGCTCGACGGGCGCCGCAGAGGGCCAATTCCGCGGATTTCGGGCCTGTCACTCCTAAACTGGAAGTGTGACAAACCTGTGGACCAGGCTCGAGGCGCTGCTGCCTCAGGTGTCCAAGCCGGCCCGATACATCGGCGGCGAGGACGGCATGGTCACGCCCCAACACGGCCCCGGGGTGGTGTCGTGGCTGCTGGGCTACCCCGACACCTACGAGATCGGACTGCCCAACCAGGGGCTTCAAATCCTCTACGAGATCCTCAACGAACACCCCCTGGCCGCGGCTGAGCGCGCCTACGCGCCGTGGGGCGACCTTGAGGCGCTGATGCGCTCCGAGGGCCTCGAATGGTTCTCGGTGGACACCCACCGCGCCGCGGGGGCATTCGACATCATCGCGTTCAACTTGTCGGCCGAGCTCACCTACACCAACTTGTTGAACTGCGTTGACCTCGCCCGGGTGCCGGTGCGGGCCGAGCAGCGCCGCGACGATCACCCGCTGGTGGGCGCAGGCGGTCACTGCGCGTACAACCCCGAACCCATTGCGGATTTCGTGGACTTCGTGGTGCTCGGCGACGGCGAGGAGGTGGTCGGCGAGATCACCGAGGTTGTTCACCGCTGGAAAGCCAGAGGCAAAACGAGCCGCACCGCGGTGCTGCGAGACCTGTGCGAAGTTCCCGGGGTATACGTGCCGTCGCTTTACGAAGCCGCCTACCACAGCGACGGCCGGCTGGCCGCGGTGAAACCGAGGTTCGCGGGGGTGCCCGAGCGTGTGGAGAAGCGCACGGTTGCCGACCTGGCCGACTGGCCCTACCCGCGCCGCCAACTGGTGCCGCTCACCGAGGTGGTTCACGACCGGCTCAACGTGGAGGTGTTCCGGGGCTGCACCAGAGGCTGCAGGTTCTGCCAGGCCGGGATGATCACCCGGCCCGTTCGTGAGCGCCCCTTCGAGCAGGTGCGCACCATGGTGCGCGACGGGCTGCGCCGCACCGGATACGACGAGGTGGCGCTCACCTCGCTGAGCACCGCCGATTTCAGCGGCATCGAGGCCCTGGTGGGCGACACGATCTCCCAAGCCGGTTGCGGCAACGAGGTGTCGGTTTCGCTGCCGAGCCTGCGGGTGGACGCGTTCACCGTGGGCATCGCCGCGCAAATCCAGCGGGCCCGCCGAACCGGGCTCACCTTCGCGCCCGAGGCGGGCACATGGCGCATGCGGCAGGTGATCAACAAGCTCATCAGCGAGGACGACCTGTACGCAGCCGTGGGCTCGGCCTACTCGCAAGGCTGGCGACGGGTGAAGCTGTACTTCCTCACCGGGCTTCCCACCGAAACCGACGAGGACACCCTCGGCATCGCCGAAATGGCCCGCAACTGCGTGGCGATGGGGCGCAGCCACCAGCGGTCGCCTTCGGTGACCGTGTCGGTGGGAGGGTTCGTGCCCAAGCCGTTCACGCCGTTCCAATGGTTCGGTCAGAACACCACCACCGAACTGCGCCGCAAGATCGACTTGCTGCGCTCGGATCTGCGAAGAACACGCGGCGTGCAACTCAAATGGCACGACCCGGCCGCCACCTTGGTTGAGGGCATCGCCAGCCGAGGCGACCGCCGCCTCGGGCCGGTGATCGAGGGTGTGTGGCGCGCCGGGGGAGTGTTCCAGGAGTGGTCCGAGCACTTCGACCAGGCGTTGTGGCACCAGGCGATGAGCGCGCACGGCCTCGATGTGGACTGGTACGCGCACCGGCACCGCCACCAGGACGAAACCCTTCCGTGGGATCACCTCTCGGCGGGTTTGCACAAGGACTTCCTGTGGCAGGACTGGCGCGACGCGCTCGACGAGGTGGGCCTCGAGGACTGCCGCTGGACGCCGTGCTACGACTGCGGCGCCTGCACCGGCTACGGAATCGAGCACGTGGTGGCATCGGCGACACCCCCCGCCGGTGGCAGCCAGGGAACCGGCGGCGCCGCGCAACAAGCCCCGGCCCCCGCCACCACCCAGCCGGCGCCGGTGCGACTGGCGGCCCCCACACGTCGACCTGAACCGGTGGGCGCGCCGTGAGCGCGGTTGCTGCAACGGCCTCCGAGGCAGCCGTGACCACCGCCGAACCGGTGCCAGGCGAGGTCGCCAGGCTCGCCGCGGGTGATCCGCCCGCCGCCGCCCCGGCACGTCTGCGGATCCGTTTCACCAAGGCCGGCAAGGTGCGCTTCACCTCTCATCGTGATGTCGCCCGGATCTGGGAGCGGGCCCTGCGCCGCGCCGGAGTGCCGGTGGCGTACTCGGAGGGTTTCTCTCCACGGCCCCGGATCTCGTTCGGGCTGGCACTGCCAACCTGCTACGAGTCCGACGGCGAGTACCTCGACGTGGCCATCGATCCTCGCCGCGTCACTCCGGGCTTCGACAACGCCAACCCCCAAGGCCCCCACCAAGACCTCGCGGACGCGCTCAGCGCAGCCCTGCCACAAGGCATGGCCGTGGCGGCGGTGGCGGGCATCGACCGCAAATCGGCGTCGCTGCAGGAAGCGGTGGCGAGTTGCACCTGGAGGATCGAAACGGCCGGCGCCGATCAGGCAGGCGCCAAACGGGCCGTGCAGCAAGTCCTGGCTTCGGAGACACTGCCGATCAAGCGCCAAAGAAAGGGCCGCTGTGTCACCGAGGACATCCGACCCGCGGTGCTCTCGCTGAGCATCGACGGGCAATCCGCCGACGGCGTCACGTTGATCGCCGAGCTGGGAACGCAGCCGCGCGCGGCGCGCCCCGCTGATCTTCTGGCATGCATGGACCCGCCGCTCACCGCGCTGCGGGTACGCCGTCTTCATCAATGGACTGCGACCGACCCCGAACACCGCCAAGAGCCACTGGCCGCGGCGGCCAATCCGGTCGCATCACCGGGAGCGACGCCATGAAGTTCCCGGCACCGCACTCAAAGGACAACAATGACAAACGAACAACAACAAGTCCGGGGCGCCACCCCGGACAATCAAGGAGGCGGCCGAAGAAGGGGCCGTCAGTCCGCTAAGGCGAAAGCCAAACAGCCAAAGGCCCCAAAACAACCAGAGGCCCAAAACCAGCCAAAGACCCAAAAGCAGCCGAAGGCCAAGCAGTCAAAGGCCCAAGACCAACCAAAGGCCCAAGACCAGCCAAAGGCCCAGAAGCAACCAAGGGCCAAGCAGTCAAGGGCCCAGCAGTCAGGGGCCCAGCAGTCAGGGGCCCAAAATCAACAAGAGGCCCCGCACCAGCCGGCCCCCGCACGCCAAAAGCCCAAGATCGGCGACACCAGACCGGCGCCCCCCGCTCCGCCCAAGGCGACAGGCGGAGGCCAGTCACGGCGCCGCAGCCGCCGCGGCCGGCGTTCGGGCAACACTGCGCAGGCCCCGGTGGAGGCCGTCACCGTTGACGAGCCCGTGAAGCTCGACGAGGCGGCCATGAAACGCCGCAAGGGCCGCACCCGTCGAGGCCAGCCCCTCGGGCGTTACAGCATGTACGTACACGTGGGCCCCCAAGCCACCCACATCGCGGTTGTGGAGGGGCGCCGCCTGATCGAGTACTACGTGTCGAGGGCGTCCGACGACATCAGCCACATTCACGGCAACATCTACCTGGGTCGAGTTCAGAACGTGCTGCCCGGCATGGAAACCGCGTTCATAGACATCGGCACCCCCAAGAACGCGGTGATCTACCGTGGCGATGTTCGCTACGAAACCGACGACATCGAACTCGGCAACTTCGGCAACAAGCGCAAGGAGCGCCCCCGCATCGAGGACGTTCTCAAGGCCCGCCAGCAGGTGCTGTGCCAGGTCACCAAGAACCCGATCGGCGAAAAGGGCGCCCGCTTGTCCCAGGAGGTGTCCCTGGCGGGGCGTTTCGTGGTGCTGGTGCCCGACGCCAAGGGCTTGGGCATCTCCAAGCGCCTGCCCGAGCGCGAGCGGCGGCGCCTTCGCAACACTCTGGAGAAGCTCCGCCCCGAGGGGTTCGGGCTGATCCTTCGCACCGCCGCCGAGAACGCCACCGCCGCGGAGATCGGGCGTGACGTTGCGCGGCTGGTGGGCCAGTGGGACGACATCACCAAGCTCGCCGGGCGCTCCAACGCCCCGGCGCTGCTGTACCGCGAGCCGAAGGCCACGCTCCGGTTGATCCGTGAGGAGCTCACCGCCGATTTCCGCCGGGTGAAGATCGACGACCGGGCACTCTTCGAGGAGGTGTCGGGGTACATCTCGTCGATCATTCCGCCGCTGGCGGACAGGGTGGAGTTCTACGACCCACAGCGCGAGGATCTGCCGCTGTTCGAAAGACATTTCGTGTTGGAGCAGCTGCGCAAGGCGCTCAGTCCCAAGGTTTGGCTGCCTTCGGGCGGGTCGCTGATCATCGAGCACACCGAGGCGCTCACCGTGGTGGACGTGAACACCGGTCGCAACGTGGGCACTTCAAGCCTTGAGGAGACGATCCTTCACAACAACATCGAAGCCGCCGAGGAACTGGCCCGCCAGCTGCGCCTGCGAGACATCGGCGGGATCATCGTGGTGGACTTCGTGGACATGGTGGCCGCCGCCAACCGGGACAAGGTGATAGGCGTTTTCCGTGAGGCGCTGGCCCGTGACAAGACACGCACCCAGGTGCTCGACATCAGCAGCCTCGGTTTGGTGCAGATGACCCGCAAGCGCATAGGCGAAGGCCTGCTCGAGTCGCTGTCGCAGGCGTGCGACGACTGCTCGGGCAGGGGCTGGACCCTTATGGACGACTTGCTGTCGGAATCGATCAGCCTGTCGAGCCGCAACGGTGGCCGCTCGGCCCGAAGCGCCTGAGACAACGCCACTCGGCACAGCCAACCGTCACAGAGATCGGCAAAGCAGCGGACCCTGCAACCGACCTGCTGCCGGCGGTGGACGCCGCCCAGGCTCGGGCAGCGCTGCGGGCTCGGTTGGCGGCTTTGAGTCGGGCTTGTTGCGGGGGTCGCCGACCGGGTGGATTGCGTGGTGGTGGGGTTGCCCACGGGTAGCCTTGCGGTCATGTACGCAGTGGTGGAAACCGGCGGAAAGCAGTACCGGGTGAGCGAAGGCCAGCGCATCGAGGTTGAACGCCTCGGCGAGCCCGGCAGCGAACTGCAGTTGCGTCCGGTGCTTGTGGTTCACGGCGAACAGGTGCTGGCAAGGCCTTCGGAGCTGTCCGATGTGACCGTCACCGCAGTGGTGGTGGACGAGCATCGCGGCCCGAAGATCCACGGGTTCACCTACAAGAACAAGACCAATCAGCGCCGTCGGTGGGGTCACCGACAGACGCTGGCAACCGTGGAGATCACCGGCATCAGCGTCGGTGCGCCCGCGTGAGCCGAACGGTTACACACCGGTAAAGGCCCAACGGGCGGAAAGGCTTTCTCATGTCCAAGACCAAGGGCGGCGGCTCAACCAGAAACGGGCGCGACTCCAACTCCAAGCGCCTCGGCGTGAAGGTTTACGACGGAGGTCGTGTGCTCGCGGGCGCCATCATCGTGCGCCAGCGGGGAACCAAGTTCCATCCCGGCCACAACGTGGGCCGTGGCGGCGACGACACGCTGTTCGCCACCGCGGACGGCGTGGTGAAGTTCGGTTCTCGCCGGGGACGCAAACTCGTGGACGTGATCACCCCCACCTGAACCCCCGGCGCCGGCAAACCGGCGCATCTCTCGTCCACCGGCGCTTCCCTTTGTTGGTGCGCGGACGGGACGGAGTGTGATGTCGCAGTTCGTTGACGAGTGCAATCTCCATGTCGCCGCGGGCAACGGCGGCGCCGGCTGCGTGGCATTTCGCCGCGAGGCCCACGTGAACCGGGGCGGCCCCAGCGGCGGCGACGGCGGCCGGGGCGGAGACGTTTGGCTGGTGGCCGGCACGAACGTGGCGTCGCTGCTGGCGTTTCGTGATCATCCCCATCGTCGTGCCGACCACGGCAACCACGGCAAGGGAAACCAACGCCACGGCAAGCAGGGCCGAGACCTGCTGGTGCCGGTGCCGGTGGGCACGGTGGCGTTGAGCCACGACCTCCGCGAACCCCTCGCAGACCTCGACGCGCCCGGCAGGCGCTGGCTGGCGGCACAAGCAGGTGCGGGCGGACGGGGCAACGCCCGCTTCTTGAGCAACCGGCGCCGGGCCCCCACCTTCGCCGAGCAGGGAGAAAAGGGCGAGCAGCGCTGGCTTCGCCTCGAGCTGAAGCTGATGGCCGATGTCGCCATCATTGGTTTCCCCAACGTGGGCAAGTCCACGTTCATCAGCCGTGTGTCCGCTGCCAAGCCCAAGATCGCCGACTATCCCTTCACCACCCTCGAACCCAACCTTGGCGTGGCCCGCATCGACGAGCTCACCGACCTGGTGCTGGCCGACATTCCCGGCCTGATCGAGGGCGCATCGGAGGGCCGCGGCCTCGGTCACCGGTTCCTGCGCCACACCGAGCGAGCGCGTGCGCTGCTTGTGCTGGTTGACCTGGCCCCGTGGGTTGAGCACAGCCCCGCCGAGCAGCTCGCCGTGTTGCTGAACGAACTGGAGAACTACCGCCCCGAACTGCTCGAACGCCCCCGTGTGGTGGCCGGAAGCCGCGCAGACCTCGCCGACCCCTTCGCGCAACCCGGCGACGAGGCGTCGCTGATGCAGCACAAGGTGTCGGCGGTCACCGGCGAGGGCATCGCCGCGGTCATGGGCGCGCTGGCCTCGCTGGTGGCAGAGGCCCGCAAAGCCGAACCAGCCGCGGTGGACGAGGTGATTCACCGGCCCGTCACCTCCGAAATCGAGGTGATCCGCGAGCCTGTTGAAGGCGACCCTGCCGCGCCTGGCGGCCCGTGGATCGTGTACGGGCGGGCCGCGGTGCGCGCGGTGGCGCTCAACGACATGACCAACCCCGAGGCGCTCGCCTACGCCCAGTACCGCCTGCGCCGCCTCGGCGTGGAGCGCGAACTGGCCCGGGCCGGGGCGCGGCGTGGCGACGTGGTGCGCGTGGGTGACTTCGAGTTCGAGTACGAACCCGACGACGAGTTCACCATCGCGCCCGGACGCGGCCGATGACCGCCGCCCGCTCCAACCCGCAACACGCCGCGGCGCCCGCCGCCGCCACCACCGGCGCGGGCTCAGGCGAAGCGCCCAGGGAACGGCACTTGACGGTGGTGGTGAAGATCGGCACGTCGTCGATCACCGACACCTCAGGGCGGATCAACCTCGACACCATTGAGAAGCTGTGCGCCGAGGTTGCCGAGGTGATGTCCCAAGGCCACCGGGTGGTGGTGGTCACTAGTGGCGCCATAGCCGCGGGCCTGCCCGAGCTGGGAATCGACGGCGACCGTTACCGCACCGACATGGGCACCCTCCAGGCGGTCGCCACGGTCGGGCAGTGTGCTTTGATCGGCACCTACCGGGAGGTGCTCGCCGGCCACGGCCTGATCGCCGGGCAGGTGCTGCTGGTGCCGTTGGATTTCGTGATCCGCTCCCAGTACGTACACGCCGGGGCCACGCTGCGCAGGCTGCTGGAGCTGGGGGTGGTGCCGGTGGTGAACGAGAACGACGCCGTGGCCGACGACGAGATCCGCTGGGGTGACAACGACCGGATCGCCGCTTTGGTGGCGAACCTGGTGCATGCCGACCTGCTGGTGTTGCTCACCGACACGGCCGGGGTACACACAGACGACCCGCGCCGCAACGCCGAAGCGTCGCTGATCACAGAGATGGTCGACATCGACGAACAGCTCCGGCGCGCCGGAGACAATCCGGGCACCAGCCGTGGCAGTGGCGGCATCGCCTCCAAACTCACCGCGGCGCGTGTGGCGTCACGCTCGGGGGTGTCCACCCTGATAGCGCACGCGGCGCGGCCCGCGGTGCTCGCCGACGCGGTGGCCGGCGAGCCCGGAATCGGCACGTTCGTTCCGGCCAAGGCCACCGAGATGTCGGCACGCAAGCTGTGGATCGGCTTCGCGGTGGCGTCCGAGGGAGAGGTGGAGGTGGACGCCGGGGCGCGCCAGGCCCTGCAGAGAGGCAAGTCGCTGCTGGCGGTTGGGGTGCGAGCCGTTCACGGAGGCTTCGACGCGGGAGCGCCGATAAGCGTGCGAGAGGTCGGCGGGGAGGTGTTCGCCAAAGGCCTTGCCCGTCACGGCAGCAGCGAGGTGCGCGCCGCCGCTGGGAAACCACGCCAGGACCGCCCCGAAGGCTTGCCCAACGTGGTGATCCACGCCAACGACCTGGTGCTCCTGGCCGAATAGGCAGCGCTCCAAGCCACCGCTCGGCAGGAAGCCACCGCTCGGGATCCCGCCGCGGCCCGGCCCACTCTGGCGGACATGATTTCGCCGGTCAAGACGCGGCCGTTCGTTCAGCGCCGGCGACCCGCCAGGTGTTTCGCTCGTGAGCCTGGCTCAACAGCGAGGCGACCGCAGTCGCCCCCGATGTCAGCTGTCGGGGGAGGGGGCCCCTGGGGGTTTGGGCACCGCGGGTTTGGGCACCGCGGGTGTGTCGGCGGCGGGTTGCGCGGCGCCTAGTTCTGTGGCGCCGGAGTCGCCTGCGGGCAATCCGAGCTGTTCACGGATCTGCGAAAGGCGGGCTTTGGCGTCATCGGCACGGGCTGCGGCCTCGATCTCCAGCATGGCGGCCTCGGTGCCGCCGGTGTCGGTGAGCTCGGCAACGCCCTTGGCCTTGGCGTAACGGGCTTCGATCTTGTCGCGCACTTCGTTGAAGGTGGGCACGTCGTCGCCCACCGACTCCGACAAGGTGTTCATTGCGGAGTTCATTTGCTCCTGCATGCGCGCCTGGTCGAGCTGGCTCAGCAGCTTCTGACGGTCGTTGAGCTTCTGCTGGAGGCTGCGGGAGTTCTGCTCCACGGCTGCCTTGGCCTGATCAGCTGCAATCGACGCCTGAAAGTGCAGCTCCTTGAGGCTGTCGATCTCGCCTTCGAGGGTGATCAACCGCCCCGCGAACTGTTCGGCGGCGGCGGTGTAGGAAGCCAGCTTCACCTCGTCGCCGGACTCGGCTGCCTTCTCGGCCATCATCAGCGCTCGCCGGGCGTTGGTGTTCACCCGTTCGAGATCCTCAAGGGATCGGCTGATGCGCATTTCGGTTTGCTTCTGGTTGGCGATCACCGAAGCGGCCTGGTCACGCAGGCGTCGATGCTGCTCGCGGGCTTCGCTTATGGCCTGCTCCAACTGAACCTTGGCGTCGGCGGCCTCCTCGAAGTTCATCTCCATCCGAGTGGTCATGTACTTCCATCGACGCTTCAAATACCGCCACATGCATTCAGCCTATCTCACAGTCCCATCACGTCTCGAACGTGGCTCACAAACCGCACGGCGTCTGCCAAGCAGCCGTGTCGCCCCGGCGTCCGTCTGCCCATGCGCGTCGCCGCGCTCGCAGCCAACCGGCGGGCGCTGCCCCGGCGGTGAATCAGGACGAGACGCAATAGAGGCCATGACCGCCGCCACCGGCAACAACCGGCAGGTCGCTGCGCCAGCGGTGAATCAGAGCCGTCCGCGAGCCGCGAGCGAGCGCGCCATGGAAATGACCCGGCCGGCTTCGGCCACACCGCAAAGCCGTGCCGCGCCCAGGTAGGCCACACCGCAGGCGGCGGCCACCACCGGGGTTCCCAGCAGCGCAGGCCAGTCGCCCGCCACAGCCTTCGCCGCCAGGGCAACGATCAGCGCGGCTGCCGTTGCGGGTATCAGGCGCACCAGGTGTGACGCCACGCCAACCCCACCAACACGGCCGCGCACACGGCGACACAACAACGCCAACTCCACCCACGCCGCCACCGCGGAGCCCACCGCCAGTCCCACCGCTCCCAGGCGCACCACGTCGGACAGCTCGCGCTGCGCCGCCGGCAGCGCCCAGGCGAACCCCAGCGCCTCACCGGTGCCCACCAGTTCACCGGCGATCACGGTGACCCTGTCCAGGGGGAACATCACCAGCGTGCCCACCGCGGCGGCCACGGTCACCCGGATCGCGGCGATGCGAGCAGGCCCGGTGGCGTCGCCGGTTGCGTAGCAGGTGCTGTGCAGCACCCGGCTGATGCCCGCGGCGGGCAGGGCGCACCCGTATGCCGCCACCACCAGCCACACCAGCACCGTGTCATCGGCGGAGAACTCGCCGCCCTCAAAAAGAAGGCGCACCACCATGTCTCCCGCGGCCACGTACCCGGCCGCCACAGCGGGCATCCAAAACGCCACCGAGCCAACCGCCGACCGAGCCCGCGCATTGAGCGACCGGCGATCCGCTTCCAGTCGTGACATTTCGGGCAGTTCCGCCGCGGCCACGCTCATCGCGAACAAGCTGATCGGCAGCATGTAAAGGATCTGGGCTCGGAACAGCGCGGCCACAGCGCCGGTGGCCAGCAGCGACGCGAGGATCAAGTCCACATAAGCCGAAACCTGAACGGCGCCACGTCCCAGCACCGCCGGCACAAAACGACGCCGCACCTGTTGGGCATCGGGCGAGCCTCGGCCCCAGTTGAGGCGCAACCCCTTGGCCAGGCGAACAGTGAGCGGAAGCTGCACCAGCATTTGTGCGAGTCCGCCGCCCACCACGCCCCACGCCAACGCCCGGGCCAGGTCGTCGAGATCGAACGCCAGGATCGCGGCGGTCACCACCGCGGCAACCTGCACGGCGTTCCACAACACGGGCGCGGCGTAAGCCAGAAAGAAACGCCGGTGGCTGTTGAGCACCCCCAAACACCAAGCCGACATCACCGCGAATCCCACACCCAGCGCGGTGATCCTGGTGAGCGAAACCGCCAACTCGAAACGCTGAGCGCCCAAGCCGGGCGCAAGCACACGAGTGATCGGCTCGGCCAGCGTCACCAGCACCGCCACCCCAACACCGGTGAGAGTCAACAACAGAGCAGCAGCAGCCCCAGCCAACTCACCCGCTTCGGTGGAGGTTTCGTGATCGGCGGTTGTTTCGGTGGTGGTTTCGTTGCGGCCGATTAGGCGGCTGTACACGGGAACGAAGCTTGCCGAGAGCACGCCTTCGCCGAAGAGGTTCTGCAACAAGTTCGGGATGCGCATGGCCACGGCGAACGCATCGGCTGCGGCGGTGTTGCCGAGCAGCCTGGCGGTCACCGTTTCGCGCACGAGGCCGGCCAGGCGGCTCGCGGCTATGCCCATGGCCACCAGCAGCGGCCCGCCGGGGCGCCAACCAGGCTTGGGTGACAGCGCCCGAGTCATCGTGTGAGCACCGCGTTGAGCGCCGGGTTGAGCGCTGTGTTGAGAGGCGCGTCGGGTGCCGTTGGGCGCATTTTGCGGTTCACAATGCGCCTTGTTTCACCTCGTTGTCACCCCGGTCGCAGGCTAGTCGCGGTGCTGTAGTCTGGCGAGATGCCCGAATCCACCAACACAGTCGCAACCGCTGCGTCGGTGGCAGAGCTGGCCGCCCGCGCCCGGGCCGCTTCGCGGGCCATGGCCAAAGCGTCAACCGGCGAAAAAAACGAGGCACTGCGCCTCGCCGCCGATCTGATGGTGAGCCAAACCGCGGCTATTTGTGACGCAAACGCCGCGGATGTGGCCGAGGCCGTGCGCAGCGGCACCCCAGAGGTGATGATCGACCGGCTGCGACTCACCCCACAACGCGTGGAGGCAATGGCCGACGGCTTGTTGCAGGTGGCCGACCTGCCCGACCCCGTGGGGCAGATCACCGACGGCTCGGTGCGCCCCAACGGGCTGCGCGTCGAGCGTGTGCGGGTGCCTTTGGGTGTGGTTGCGATCATCTACGAGAGCCGCCCCAACGTCACATCCGACGCCGCGGGTTTGTGCATCAAATCCGGAAACGTGGCGTTCCTGCGTGGCTCATCGGTGGCGATCAACTCCAACAAGGCAATAGCCGCAGCCATCCGCCAAGCCGCGTTGAAGGCCGGGCTGGTGGCCGACGCGCTGATCCTGCTGGAGGACACCTCCCGGGAGGCGGCGGTGGAGTTCATGCGCCAGGACGCCTACGTGGACTGCCTGATCCCAAGGGGCGGGGCGTCGCTGATCGCCACCGTCATCGAGAACGCCACCGTGCCGGTGGTGCTCGACGGCGCCGGCAACTGTCACGTGTACGTGGACCAGTCGGCGGATCTCGACATGGCCATCGACATTGTGGTGAACGCCAAAATCCAGCGCCCGTCGGTGTGCAACGCCGCGGAGTCGCTGGTGGTACACGAAGCGGTGGCGCCCACGTTCCTGCCGCGTGCCGCGGCGGCGCTGGTGGGCGTGGAGCTCGTGGGCGACGAGCGTGCCCGTTCGGCGGTGCCAACGATGGGTGTCGCCGACGAAGCCGATTTCGCCACCGAGTACCTCGACTTGAAGATGTCGGTGAAGGTTGTGGACAGCGTCGCCGATGCGATCGACCACGTGAACGACACCGGCACCGGTCATTCCGAGGCGATAGTCACCTCCGATCTGGCAGCAGCTGAGCGGTTCGTGCGAGAAGTGGACGCGGCGGCGGTGATGGTGAACGCCTCCACCCGTTTCGTCGACGGCGAGGAGCTCGGTTTCGGCGCCGAGATCGGCATCAGCACCCAGAAACTCCACGCTCGCGGCCCGATGGGCCTTGAGCAGCTCACCACCCGCAAGTTCGTGGTGCGCGGCAACGGACACGTCCGCTGAGCCCCGCAATCCTCGACTCGTACGCCACCATTTGATCCTCGCCTAGGGGAACCTGATGTCTGATCGCTTCGAATCCGTTGACGGCGTGCGCACCCACCTCCAGAAGGTGAGCTACCTGTGCGACACGTCGGTGGCCGGTGTTGTTTACCTGGCCGACCGTCTCGACAAGCCGGTGCTGGTGGAGGGCCCAGCGGGAACCGGCAAAACCCAGCTCGCCAAGAGTGTCGCCGAGATGACCGGCAGCCGCCTGATTCGCCTGCAGTGCTACGAAGGCCTCGACGAGGCCAAAGCCCTCTACGAATGGAACTACAAGAAGCAGCTTCTGCGCATACAGGCCGAGCGTGACAACGCCCAGTCCTGGGATCACCTGTCCGACGACATCTTCTCCGACGAGTTTCTGCTCACCCGACCGCTGCTGGAGGCGATCCGCGCCACCGATCCGGTTGTGCTGCTCATAGACGAGGTCGACCGTGTGGAGGTGGAAACCGAGGCGCTGCTGCTGGAGGTGCTCAGCGACTATCAGGTGTCCATCCCCGAACTCGGCACGATGACCGCGTTGCAGTATCCGATGGTGTTTCTCACCTCCAACAACACCCGCGAGCTCAGCGAGGCCCTCAAGCGCAGATGCCTGTACCTGCACATCGATTATCCGTCGATGGAGCGCGAGCGTGAGATCGTGCTGGCCAAGGTGCCCGGCATCGCCGAGAACCTGGCAGCTCAGGTGGCCAGGGTGGTGCGCTCGATCCGCCAGCTCGAACTGAAGAAGCCCCCGTCGGTGTCCGAAACGCTGGACTGGGCCCGCACCCTGGTTCTGCTTGGCGTGGAGCGCATCGACGCCGACACCGCCACCGACACCGCCAACATTTTGCTCAAGTACCAAAGCGACATCGCCAAGGCGTCCAAGGAACTGGCCTCGGTCACGGTGGAAGCGGCACCGGCCCCCAGCGCCGGGGGTCGCTGATCCCCGAAGGCCCCCGGGCACTGCGCCGCCGGCAAACGAACCCGAGAACATGTCCGCAGCCGGAGCTGACCCAGGCACGGCCCGAGGGGCCGTGAACATGCTTGAGCTTCTCGGTGGTTTCATCGAGGAGCTGCGCGCCGTGGGCATTCCCGCGAGCCTCACCGAAAGCCTGGACGCAATGGAAGCCGTCCAGCACGTGCAAATCGAGGACCGTCCCACGTTCAAGGCGGCGCTTGCGGCCACGCTGGTGAAGAACCAGGCCCACTGGGCGGCGTTCGACACGGTGTTCGAGGTGTACTTCTCGCTGCGCGGCCCGCAGTACGCCATCGACGACGACCACCTCACCGACGCCGACTCCCAAAACGGCGCGGATGACGGCCAACAACCCGCCGGAGGCTCATCCGGGGAGCCGCTCTCCGCGGAGGAACTGGCCGAACTGCTCTACCAGGCGTTGATGCGAGGCGATCAGGCCATGATGCGCTCGGCGGCACGCTCGGCGGTTCGTCGCTACGCCGGCATGGAGCCGGGCCGCCCGGTGGGGGGCACCTACTACCTGTACCGCACGCTGCGCAACCTCGACCTCGACGGAGTGCTGGAGCGTTTGCTGAGCCAGGATCAGCACACCGAGGGCGACCCGCCCGACGACCTGGAGATGCGGCTGCGCCGCGACGAGTACGAGTTCCGCATCGCCGAGCTGAAACGCCAAATCGAAGCCGAGATCCGCCGCCGTCTCGTGGCCGACCGCGGCGTGAAGGCAATGGCCAAAACGCTGCGCAAGCCCTTGCCCGCCGACATTGACTTCATGCACGCCTCGCGCGAGGAGATGGCCAACCTGCGCAAGGCGATCCAGCCCCTCACCCGAAAGCTGGCGGCACGCCTGGCGCGGCGGCGCCGCAATCGTCGCAAGGGGTCGCTCGACTTCCGCTCAACGGTGCGACATTCGCTTTCCTACGGCGGTGTTCTGGCCGAACCGAAGTTCAAGCATCCCAGCCCTCACAAGCCCGAGATCATGGTGGTGGCCGACGTGTCGGGCTCGGTCGCGGCTTTCGCGCGTTTCACGCTGCACCTGGTGTACGCCATCTCGGGTGAGTTCTCCAAGGTGCGCTCGTTCGTGTTCATCGACGGTCTCGACGAGGTGACAAGCCTCTTCGAGGGCGCCGATGACATCGCCGAGGCGGTTCACCGGGTGAACACCGAAGCCGACGTGGTGTGGGTGGACGGGCACTCCGATTACGGCCACGCCCTGGGGGTGTTCTGGGACGGTTTCGGTCACGACATCGGGTCGCGCACCACGGTGCTGGTGCTCGGAGACGCCCGCAACAACTACCACGCCTCGGGCGCGGGGATCATCAAGGAGATGCGCCGCAAGGCCCGCCACGTGTACTGGCTCAACCCGGAGCCGCGCAGCTACTGGGACACCGGCGATTCGATAATGGGGGAGTACGCACCGCACTGCGACGGCGTGTTCGAGGTGCGCAACCTGCGCCAGCTCGACGCCTTCGTGGACTTGCTTGCCTGAACTGCCCGCAGACGGCGCCAGTCCGTGCTTGCGGCCTTGGGCCGCCGGGTCAGGACCTCTCGGCTAGGAGTTTGGCCACCCGGAACGCCAGGTCAACCGACTGGCGGCCGTTTAGGCGGGGATCGCAAAGCGTTTCGAACGCCCGGCCCAGGTCGGAGTCGCTTATCCCTGCGGCGCCGCCTAGGCATTCGGTGACGTCGTCACCGGTGAGCTCGATGTGGATTCCGCCGGGGATGGTTTCACAACGTTCGTGTACCTCGAAGAACCCGGCGATCTCGGACAGCACGTCATCGAAGTGACGGGTCTTGCGACCAGATTCGGAGGTGTAGGTGTTGCCGTGCATCGGGTCGCACACCCACACCACCGGATGTCCGCTGTCTCGCACTCCGCGCACCAGAGGCGGAAGCAGGTCACGCACCCCGCTGGCGCCCACTCGGGTGATCAGCGTGAGCCGACCGGGAACGCGATGCGGGTTGAGCGCCTCGCACAGCCCGATCACCTCTTCGGGTGTGGCGGTGGGGCCGACCTTGCATGCCAGAGGGTTGTTCACCCCGCGCAGGAACTCCACGTGGGCTCCGTCGAGTTGGCGGGTGCGCTCACCGATCCACAACATGTGCGCCGAGCATCCGTACCAGTGCCCCGGGTTGAGCGAATCCTCGCGGGTGAGGGCCTCCTCGTAGTCCAACACCAACGCTTCGTGGCTGGTGTAAAACTCCACCTCGTGCAACTGGGGGGTGTTGTCCGAGGTGATCCCGCACGCGGCGATGAACCGCAACGCCCGGTCGATGTCCTGCGCCAGCGCCGCGTAGTGGCGGCTGATGTCGCTTTCGCGGCCGGCGCCGGTGGGGCGATTGTCGGCAACGAACTCACGATTCCAGCTCGCCACCCGTGAAAGGTCGGCGAAGCCGCCCCGTGTGAAAGCCCGCAGCAGGTTCAGCGTGGACGCGGCCCGCTGGTAGGAGGTGAGCAGACGCCGCGGATCCGGGAGACGCTCGGATTCGCTGAAGCCGATGTCGTTCACCATGTGACCCAGAAACGACGTGAGCTCGGTGTCGCCCACCTTTTCGGTGGGGCTCGAGCGGGGCTTGGCGAACTGCCCGGCGATGCGGCCCACCTTCACCACCGGCATGCCACCGGAGTAGGTGAGCACGATCGCCATTTGCAGGATCACCCGCAGCTTGTCGCGGATCGAGTCCGCGGACGAGTCGAAGGACTCGGCGCAATCCCCGGCCTGCAACAAGAACGCCTCACCGGCACAAACCCGACCGAGGTGCGCCATCAACGAACGGGCCTCCCCGGCGAACACCAGCGGCGGGTGGTCGCCGAGCTGTTTGCAGGCTTGTTCAAGCGCTGCGGGGTCGGGCCATTGCGGTTGATGCCGGGCGGGCCGCTCGCGCCACGACGACACCGACCAGCCAGGGGCCGGTGGCATCGCGGACGCGGAGAGCGAGGGCCGGGTGGAAGTCATGGGCTCATTCTGCCCACTGTGTTCCGATCTTGCCCACTGGGCTGATCTTTCACACTGGGCTGTTCACACTGGGCCGGGACTTACGCGGCGTCGACGATCTCGTCGAGTCGCAGTTCCTCGGCGCGTTCGCGCATGGTGTTGATGGCCCGCTTCACCAGGCGTCGAGCAGCCTCGGCGGTCACGCCGAGCTCTTCGCCCACCTCTCGGTAGGAGCGCTTGCGGTCATCGCCGCCACCCAGGTCGTCGCCCACGCCGAAGCGTCGCTGCACGGCCATCTTGGCGCGCTCCTCGAGCATGTCGTCGAGCAGCTCTCGCACCATTTGGCCGTCCACGCGGGCCATCACCTCGGACTCGGGGCCCGGGTTGGAATCCGCGATCAGGTCCACCAGCTCGTTGCTGTCGTCGTCACCAATGGTGCGATCCAGCGAAGTGGGCGTGGTGAGCCGGTGCAGGCGTGCGTGGTCGTCGTCGAGGGCGTCGCCGTCGCCGGAGGTTTGACGCAGCGCGGCGCGCAGGCTCGCGGAGCGGTCACCGGGCAGGCGCACCAGGCTGGCCTTCTGGTCGAGGGCGCGTCCGATGGACTGGCGGATCCAGAAGGTGGCGTAGGTGGAGAACTTGAAGCCCTTGCGCCAGTCGAACTTGTCCACGGCGTGTTCGAGACCCAGGTTGCCTTCCTGGATCAGGTCGAGCAGTTCCATGCCCGGCGGCAGCGGGTAACGGCGCGCGACGCTCACCACGAGCCGCAGGTTGGCGCGGATGAAGCGGTCCTTGGCCTTGTCGGCTTCGCGGATCGCCCGATCGAGGTGGCGTCCGGTTTCGCCTTCTTCCTTCAATCGGCGGGCTTCCACGCCGCGCTCGATGGTCTGCGAGAGCTTGCGCTCCTCGGCAGCGTTGAGCAACGGAACTGCGCCGATCTCGTTGAGGTATTGTCCGACTGAATCACTCATTTTCGTGTCTCCGGGGCGCAGCCGCTCGCGAAGGCTTGGCAGCCCTTGGTGTGTTGTTGGGGAGGATGAGGGGGGTGAACTCGAACGTTCGCTCGCGAGGCGGACTGCCCGGTTCGTGTACACAATAGTTCAACGGGCCAGCCTGTCAAGCTATCAGGCCCCATGGTGGCTGTGACATGCGTCACAAGCAACTTTGTGCGAGGTTGCGCCGGGCATTGCCGGTTCGGTGATCTCGTTGCGGCGGGCCCGGTCCGAATCCACCGCGGGGGGCGGATTTCGCCACGGTACAGGCTTCGTACACTGCGCGGATGCCCGAAGGTCGCGCCGCCGATGCCGCCGCCGATATCGCCGCGGGGCCGCGGCCGGCTCGCATCGGAGTGTTCGGCGGCACCTTCGATCCTCCACACTTCGGCCACCTGGCGGTGGGCCTCGAGGTGCGCCACCGACTGGGTTTGGATTTGGTGTTGCTGGTTGTGGCCAACGATCCTTGGCAAAAGAGCCCTTTTTGGCCGGTCACTGCTGCCGATGTGCGCCTCGAGATGGTTGAGGCCGCGGTGAGGGACTGCCACGGCCTGGAGGCGAGCTCCATCGAAATCCGGCGGGGCGGGCCCAGCTACACCGCGGACTCCCTTGCCGAGCTGCACGATTTGCACGGCCCGGCCGAGCTGTTCCTGGTGGTGGGGTCCGATGCCGCCGCGGCGCTCGACACGTGGAAGCGCTCCCACGAGGTGCGCGATCTGGCCACCACCGTGGTGGTGGAACGTGCCGCCCGCAGCGGCGGGCGTCCCCCGGCGGGGTGGCCGTTCGTGGTGGTGGACGGTGTGGCCATGGACATCTCCTCGGCCGACATTCGCGCCCGCTTCGGTGACGGCAGACCGGTTCACGCCCTGGTGCCCGCCCCGGTTTGCGAGATCGTGCGGGCGCACGGCCTCTACGGAAGCGGCTTGTGACACCCAAATCCCGGGCCGCCGTGTCCGGGGATGCCGGTTCAGGCAACGAGGCATACGCGAACGATCTGGCCGACCTCGCCGCCGGGGAACCCGGCCCCAACGGCGCCGACGACCCCAACGGAGATCACCCGGACAGCGCCGGCCACCCCGAAGGCGCCACCAGGCGGAGGCGTCGTCGCACCGCGCCCAGGGCTCACGGATTCTGGCGTTTGGTGTTCCCCGTGATCGTGGTGGCATCGGCGTTGGCGGTGGCGCTGTTGGCGGTCAGCGGCTTCCGAACGTTGCTCGACAGCACGGTTGGAACGCCCGAGAATCCCGGGGAGTCCAATCCCGAAAGGCCGCGCTTCAAGGCGTTCGTGGCGCCCACCCCCACATTGCTGATGCTTCACACCGACGCCGGAGTGCTCACCGGGGTCACGTTGCTTGTGCTGCCCGACGCCGACAACGCCGCGGTGGTGCTGGTGTCACCGGAGTTGATCGTGGCAAGCGCCGACAACCAGGCGTCGGTGCTGCGCGAGGCCTACGCCTCGGGTGGGGCCGATGCGGTTGAGCGCCTGGCGGAGCAGCTCTTCGGTTTCGGTTTCGAGGATGTGACCGAGGTGCCCGCGGAGAGTCTCGCCGCGGCGATGCAACCCGCGGCGCCGTTCACCTATCCGCTGTTGGACGAACTGGCCGTGGTCGACGACGACGGGGCTCGGCGGGTGATTTTCGAGCAGGGGTTCCAGCAGTTGGACGGCGCCGAGGCGGCGCAGGTGTACGGGTTCCGCAACACCGGCGAGGTGGACGCCGTGCGCCTGCAGCGCCAAAGCGACATGTGGACTGTGTGGATCGACCGCCTCCGCCACGCCGAGGATCTCAGCACGGTGATCCTGCCGTTCCGTGAGGGACTGTCGGTGTTTCTCGATGGGCTGGCTCGACGCTCCCACACGGTGGAGATTCTGCCGGTCACACCGGTGGCGGGTTCTGTGGCGTTGTACGAGCTTGGCGACGCTGGCCGGGCCTGGCTCACCGCCAACGGGCGCAGGCTGGTGCGATGGCCCACCGCGCCGCTGTCGGTGGCGCGGCCCAAGGTGGAGGTGCTCGACGGCGTGGGCGACCAGCAGCTGCGAAACGACGTGGCGCAGCAGATCATCGACGTTGGTGGCATCGTCACGGTGATGGGCAACGCCGAGGACTTCGACAAGGCGGAGACTCTGGTGGCCTACCACCGCCTCGAGGCGCTCGCCGACGCGGAGCGCATAGCGGTGGCGCTTGCTCCGGGCGGTCAAGGCGCGGGCATGGCTTTCGTGGAGTTGGGTTCGGCCCCCGACTACGCCGACATCACCGTCACCGTCGGCGCCGACCTCGCCCAACCATGACAGGCCTCGCCCAGCCATGACCGGCCTCGATCCCGGGCAGGCCTCCGCAGTGGCGGCGGTGGCCGCCCAGCAGCGGGGCGGCGTGGACACGAAGGTGATCGAGGTGGGCGATGTGCTGGCGGTCACGGACTTCTTCGTGATCACACACGGCGGTGTCGCCCGCCAGGTGAGGGCCATCGCTCAAGGCGTGCAGGAACGGCTCGGCGCCTTGGGCATCAAACCGATCCGCACCGAAGGTCTCGACGGTTTGCAGTGGGTGCTGATCGACTACGGCAGCTTCGTGGTTCACGTCTTTGACGAGCCCCGCCGCCTGCTCTACCAACTGGAGCAGCTTTGGGGTGACTGCCCGGTGCTGGACTGGCAGGCCGCCGTCGTCAACGACGCGGCCGTGGCCGCAGGCGCCGCCGCGCCCACCGATCCGGCTGCGCCATAAAGGGGGGCTTAGCCTCCCGCCGCGCCCCAGCCTGCTGACGCGGCCCAGGCCCCCCGGCGCAGGCCCCCCCCCCGGCTGCGCGCCTGAAGGGGCCTCAGCTCTTGGGCCGGTTGCCGAGACGCACCGGTGTGGACACCTCGGCGAAGAAGTCGTTTCCCTTGTCGTCGATCACGATGAACGCGGGGAAGTCCTCAACCTCGATGCGCCACACCGCCTCCATACCCAACTCGGGGTATTCGAGCACTTCCACCGATCGGATCGAGTCCAAGGCGAGGCGCGCCGCGGGCCCGCCGATGGATCCCAGGTAGAAGCCGCCGTGACGGGCGCACGCCTCGGTGACCTCACGGGATCGGTTGCCCTTGGCCAGCATCACCAGTGAGCCACCGGCCGCCTGGAACTGGTCCACGTAGGAGTCCATGCGACCCGCGGTGGTTGGGCCGAAACTCCCCGACGCGTAACCCTGGGGTGTCTTGGCGGGGCCCGCGTAGTAGATCGGATGGTCACGCATGTAGCTAGGCATCGGCTCGCCGGCGTCGAGGCGGGCCTTGATGCGCGAGTGGGCGATGTCGCGGCCCACCACCAGTGTTCCGCTCAAGGCGAGGCGGGTCTTCACCGGGTAGCGGGTGAGTTGACGGCGAATGTCGTCCATGGGCTGGTTGAGGTCCACGGCCACCACGTCGGAGGACAGTTCGCCTTCGTGGTCGGGAAGGAACCGGGCCGGGTCGGTTTCGAGCTGCTCCAGGAACAAGCCCTCGGCGGTGATCTTGGCCTTGGCCTGACGATCCGCTGAGCAGCTCACCGCTATGCCAACCGGGTTGGAGGCGCCGTGGCGGGGCAGGCGCACCACCCGCACGTCATGGCAGAAGTACTTGCCGCCGAACTGGGCGCCTATGCCGAAGGTGCGGGTGAGTTCCAGCACCCGTTGCTCCCATTGCAGGTCGCGATAGCCGTGACCCGTGGCGGCGTCGCCTTGGGTTGGCAGCGTGTCCAGGTACTTCGCGGAGGCCAGCTTGGCGGTCTTCAGGTTGTGCTCGGCGGAGGTGCCGCCCACCACCAGCGCCAGGTGATAGGGCGGGCACGCCGCGGTGCCCAACAGCCGCAGCGTCTCGTCGCAAAAGTCCAACAGGGATTCCTCGTTGAGAAGCGCCTTGGTTTTCTGGTACAGGAACGACTTGTTGGCCGAGCCGCCGCCCTTGGCCATGTAGAACAGCTCGTAGGCGCTGCCGGGCTTGGAGTGGATCTCGATTTGGGCGGGGAGGTTGTTGCCGGTGTTCACCTCGGTGAACATGTCCAACGGCGCCAGCTGCGAGTAGCGCAGGTTCGACGTGTTGTAGGTGTCGTACACGCCGCGTGAGATGGCCTCGGCGTCATCGGCGAAGGTCACCACCTGCTCACCCTTGCGGCCCATCACCACCGCGGTGCCGGTGTCCTGACACATGGGCAGCACCCCACCCGCGGCGATGTTGGCGTTGTGGAGCAGCTCGGTGGCCACGAAACGGTCGTTCAGCGACGCCTCGGGGTCGTCGAGAATCGCACGCAGCTGCCCCAGATGGCCGGGGCGCAGGTAGTGGGCTATGTCGTACATGGCCACCGCGGTGAGGTGTCGCAGCGCTTCGGGCTCCACCTTCACGAACGTGCGACCGTCCGCGGCAAAGGTGGACACCCCGTCGGTGGACACCAGCCGGTATTTTTTGTCGTCGGCGCCCAAGGGCAACAGATCCGAGTATGCGAATTCAGCCATCGCAACGCCTTTCGCTCATGGCCCGCCTGCCGACTGCGGGGCGCACGCCAAGGCCAGCGGGCCGGCTAGGCGGCGGCAGGCGTTCCCGTGTAGGGCGACGGGTCGCGGTGATCACCGATCACCGGTCGGATCCAGCCGGTCACCTTCGAAACGGCCTCGGCAACCTCACGCCATTGCGCCGGATTCCAGCCTTGCGCGGCGTGCGCCACCGACGAGTCCTGCCGGATCATCAAAAACGCCGGCAGTTGCTCAAGGCCCACAGCGGAAATGAACTGACGCTGCGGATCCACGAAGGTGAGCGTGTCCTGCGCCCACGGGCCCAGGAACTTCTCGGCGCCGTCGGAGTCGCAGGCCAGCACCCAGCAGGTGCGACATCCCGCGCCCCGGTAGTTCTCGAGGATTCTCTTGGCGGTGCCCAGTATCTGCGCGCTCTCGTGCGTGTACGGGTCGAGCACCACCGGCACCAGCGGGAAGGTGGTGAGCCAATCCGCCAGCGGACGGCTCTTGGCTCGAGGCCCCAGCGCTGTCAACTCCACATCAAGCGGCACGTATTCCACGGTCACGGCGGCCAAGCTAGCGCCCGCCACAGGTGGTGCCGTGCCACTCGGGACGCACCCCTACGCTCTGATGTGTGCATCCGATCGAGCGGCTGCGTTACGTGGCCCGCGCCGGGCCTGCGCCGGTGGAGGCGCTGGTGCGCCAAGCCGCGGCGGGCCTGGCGGCGGTTGCGCACAATCCCTCCGAGCTGTTGTTGTCGTGCAGGCAGTTGGTGCGCCGCCGTTCCCATTGCGGGCCGTTGGTGTGGCTGTCGGCGCGGATGCTCACCGGCGCCGACCCGCGCCGCGAGGCCCGCGAAGCGGTCACCGAGATCCGCGGCGACCCAACCGTCGACGAGCTCACCCATGCGCTTGCCTCCCACGATTCGGTGTTGACCTCCGCCCCAGGCGACGTTTCGGAGTGGGCGCTGTCGCAGCACTCGGGCATGGCCGCGCTCGTGGATGACCCTGAACTGGTGGAC
Organism: Candidatus Aldehydirespiratoraceae bacterium; assembly: GCA_965221635.1. Lineage (GTDB taxonomy): Bacteria > Actinomycetota > Acidimicrobiia > Acidimicrobiales > Aldehydirespiratoraceae > JAAXHB01. The sequence goes on along the minus strand of OZ244902.1, from coordinate 3,089,564 downwards.
TCCGAGCTGGCGGCCCGTTTCGAGGTGTTGCTGGTGGAAAGCGACTGCACCACCACCGGACGTGCCGTGCTGAGCTCGCCGGCTGCCCGTGTGGTCGAACTCGCCTCCGCCGCGGGCGTGGAGGTGTGGCTGGTTGCGGGAACAGGCCGATGCCTGCCCGAGGATCTCTTCGACGCGGCGGTTGCAGCGATCACAGCCGCCGAGCGCGCCCACTGGCAGGTGATCGAAGTCCACCGCCATGTGGCCCAGGTGGTGACCCCGGTGGGTTTGCGCACCCCGCTGCAGGCCAAAACCCGCAGCCCCGAATGCGCAGCGGCGATGGAACTCTTCAACCCTCGCCCCTGAGCCACCCCGGGCGGTCGGTCAGGCGGCGGCGGGTGGGGCGCTTTGGGGTTGGGGGCCGGTCAGGGACGACACCAGGTCTGCGAACACGGCGTCTGCTATGGCGATCATCTCGTCGTTGGTGCGGTCCTGTATGGGGTGACTGGTGAGCACCGCGGCCGGGTCAAACCCCAGCGCGGTTGCCTGCGCCTGCACCGCTGACGCGAACTCCACTGTTGCGGCGAACACCCCGGGAACGCCCTGGCGTTCCATGTTCACGATGTCGTGCACACTGCACGACGTACACGAGCCTCAATCGGCGAGCGCTTCGATCACCGCGTCGCACTCCTCGGCGATCTGGCCGCGCAGATCCGCAGGCGCCGGTTTGGTGAAGGTCGGTTTGGCGTAACGCCGGGTTCGCGCTCCCAGGTCGGTGAGGCGTTGTTCGATCCTGTCGAGGAACACGTCGCCTCTGGGTTTGGAAATGTCGAGCAGTCCCACGGTGAGGCCCGTCAACGATTCGGGCCTGCTCACCCGCTCACGTTGGGCGGGCGCCAGTTCGGATGTGGGATCAAGCAGTGTGGTCTCGGTGCTCATGGTGTGCGCCCTTCGTGTGTGGGTTCGTGTGTCGGTTCGTGTGCGGTCAGTGGAGGATTTCGCGGCTCACCGGGTCGCTGCCCTTGGGCCCGCTGGCCCAGCCCGCGATGATCGACGAGAACAGTCCGGCGCGCCCCCCGGCATGGGTCAACAGCAGCCCCCCTGGACGGAACTTGCCAAGCTCCATGCCGGCAGCCGCCGCGGGCAGTCCCTCGTCGATCCCGCCTGCGCCGGCCACGATGTTGTCGGTTCGCACCAGCAGCTCGGCTTCGAGTTCGGCCATGAAACGCTCGCGGCTCCATCCGGCGTCGGTGAAGCGACCCATGTGTTCGGGTGACAGAACCAGCATCGCGTCCATTGCCTGCACCACCCGGGGCGACACGCAAGTCATCAGCGCCTGCGCCAGGTGACGGGTGAGCGACTCGGGGGTGCGCGACTTCTGATCGGTGAGGATCCTGGGCGCCTCGCCACAAAACGCGGTCACCACCGACTGGTCGGGCCGCCATCCGCGGCTCTCGGCCAGCGTCGGCCACCCGTCGGGCGCTTCGGCTTCGGTGAAACAAAACCCCACCTTTGCCGGGGAGCCGAACGTGGCCCTGTCCACTCCGCCTGGTCGGCCGCCGCCAACGTTGCGCACCACCAGTTGCACGGCGCGCCCGATGGTGGAATTGGCACGGTTGCCCTGACCGAGCACGTTCACGCCGCTGTTCATGCCGATGCGGGCCGCCACCGGGCCGTTCACCACCAGCACCGGCGCCACGCTCATGGTGGTGGCCAGCACGCCGTGAATGTTGAACTCGTCGGTACACACCGCCTCCACAGCGGCGAGCACCACCGACAGATGCTCCGGGGCGCATCCCGCCATCACCGCGTTCACCGCCACCTTCTCCACGGTGCAATCAACCCGATCCGGTGGCGCCACGGTCACCACTTCTTGCGGGTGGCGGCTGGTGCCCTGCAGCATTCGCATCACCCGAGCCTCGGTGGGCGGCACCAACGGCAACCCGTCTGACCAGCCCCTGTCCACCATTGCCTCGAAGATGTCCTCGCCGGCGCCCAACCGCACCCGACGGCTGCGCAGCGGCGACCCCGAGAAGCGGATCTCCAACTCGGGGGCCAGCAGCGGATCCACGCTCAGCGAACCGCAACCGGGGCGCCAGTCGGGCAGGGTTGCCCCGAGCCCCGCCACTCCGCTGAGCTCCTCCCAGTCTTGGCGTGACCATCCCTCGGTGCGCTCGTCGGCTTGGCCCCCGTCCACGCGCAACAAGGTGGGAACGGTGCTGATGTCGTTGTGCCAAGACATTGCCAGGTCCGAGTCGTGTACCACCCACGCCGCGTCGGCGGGGAAATGCGGGTCGTCCTGGGTGATCACCGTGAGCCCGGCGCGCTCGTTGAGCTCGGCCAGCACCGGCGCAACCAGTTCGCAGGTGGGGCAGTCGCGTTTCACCACGGCCACCAGCCCCTCGGGCAGGCCCACCGCTGCTGCCCCGGAAGTGTTCATGGCGAAGATTATGCCACTGCTAGTCTCACCGGAGCCGCCCCCACCACCTCGGGCGGCAGGCTCTAAACGAATCCCACAGGAACGCTGCGCTCAATGACCACACCGGAAACGGCAACACGGCACACGGCCACACGGCACACGGCAGCACCGGCATGACCAGCGGCGACGCGAGCGGCTTCGACAGCGCCGAGTTCCGCAGGGTGCTCGGGCAGTACCCCACGGGGGTCACGGTGGTCACCGCGCTGTGCGACGACGGCCCCGCCGGTCTGGCGATCGGTTCGTTCACCAGCGTTTCGCTCGACCCGCCGTTGGTGTCGTTTTGTCCGGGGCATTCGTCCACCACCTGGGCGCGCATGCGCAGCGCCGACGCGTTTTGCGTGAACGTCCTGGGCGAGGATCAGGCGCAGGTGTGCTCGGTGTTCGCCTCCAGCGCAGATGACCGTTTCGACAGTGTCACCACCAGAGTGGAGGCAACCGGGGCGCCGGTGATCGACGACTGTTTGGCGTGGATCGACTGCCGCCTGCACGCCGTGTACGCAGTGGGCGATCACGACATCGTGGTGGGCGAGGTGCTGGCCCTGGGATCGTCGAGCACGAAGGAGTCGCCGCGGGGCCCGCTGCTGTTCTTCGGCGGGGGCTTCGGCCGCTACCAGCCGCTCGACTCCTAGACGCCCCCAGGCCGGCCTCCCACGCCTCAAGCTCGCCAACCCGCCCCCACCCCGAGCGCAACGAGCCGAACCCAAGCGCACACAGGAGGCTGATCCGCTCATGGCCGTTTACGCGTTGGGTGACTTGACGCCGGTGATCCACCCCACCGCTTACGTTCACCCCCTTGCGGTGGTGATCGGCAACGTCACGCTCGGCGCGGAGGCCAGCGTGTGGCCCTGCGCGGTGCTTCGCGGCGACGACGGCGCCATCCGCATCGGTGCCCGCAGCAACGTGCAGGACTGCGCGGTGATTCACTGCACCGACGTACACGACACGGTGGTGGGCGAGGACTGCACCATCGGCCACCTGGCCCATCTTGAGGGGTGCGTCGTGGAGGACAGGTCGCTGATAGGCACGTCGTCGGTGGTGCTCCACAACGCCCGCATCGGCCCACACGCCCTGGTGGGCGCCAACGCCACCGTGCCAGGCGGACTGGTGGTTCCAACCGACGCCATGGCGCTGGGCACCCCCGCGCGCATCAAGCCCGACGCGCTGAAACCAAACCAGAACATGATCAACGCCAAGATCTACGTCGAGCGCGCCCGCGCCTACAGGGATCAGCTGCGCCGCATCGACTAGCCCAGCATCGCCCGGCCCAGAATCGGGCCTTCCACGGATAGCGGCGACCCCGCCGGTATCGTGAAGCCATGACTGTCACCGACATCGGCGCCGACCTCAGCCGCTATCAGCTTGGCTGGAGCGACGAGGAGGACTACGTCTTCAAACCCAAGAAGGGCCTCAACACCGAGATCATCTCGGAGATGTCCTGGCTGAAGGGCGAGCCGCAGTGGATGCTCGACTTCCGTTTGAAGTCGCACAAGCGCTTCGACCGCAGACCTCGGCCCACCTGGGGCGGCGACACCAGCGGCATCGACTTCGACGACATCTACTACTACATCAAGCCCACCGATTCGCTCGCCAGCGACTGGGACATGGTTCCCGAGTCCATCAAGAACACCTACGAGCGTCTCGGCATTCCCGAAGCCGAGCGCAAGTACCTGGCCGGGGTCACCGCGCAGTACGAGTCCGAGGTGGTGTACCACCGCAACCGCGAAGACCTCGAAGCCCAGGGCGTGCTGTTTTGCGACATGGACACCGCCCTGCGGGAGTACCCCGAATTGGTGAAGCGCTACTTCGGCAAGGTGATCCCGCCCAACGACAACAAGTTCGCGGCGCTCAACTCGGCGGTGTGGTCGGGCGGTTCGTTCATCTACGTGCCACCCGGCGTGGAGGTGTCGGCCCCGCTGCAGGCGTACTTCCGCATCAACGCCGAGAACATGGGCCAGTTCGAGCGCACCCTGATCATCGCCGATGAGGGTTCGAAGGTTCACTACATCGAGGGATGCTCGGCGCCCACGTACTCGTCGGATTCGCTTCACTCCGCGGTGGTGGAGATCGTGGTGCGGCCCTCGGCGAGGGTCACCTACACCACCATCCAGAACTGGTCCGACAACGTGTTCAACCTGGTCACCAAGCGTGCCAGGGTGGAAGCCGAGGGTCACATGGAATGGATCGACGGCAACATCGGCTCCAAGCTCACCATGAAGTACCCGGCGGTGGTGATGGTGGGCCCCAAGGCATCCGGTGAGGTGCTGTCGGTGGCTTACGCAGGGCCGGGGCAGCATCAGGACACCGGCGCCAAGATGACCCACGCCGCGCCGGAGACCACCTCCAAGATCGTGTCCAAGTCGGTGTCATCCGGCGGGGGCCGCACCTCCTATCGGGGCCTGGTGCGAGTGGAGGACGACGCCGCCGGCTGCAAGAGCCACGTGCAGTGCGACGCGCTGATCCTCGACGGCGATTCGGTGTCGGACACCTACCCGTACATGGAGGTCGGCTCGGGCGACGCGGTGATCGGCCACGAGGCAACCGTTTCCCGTGTGGCCGACGACCAGCTGTTCTACCTGCAAAGCCGTGGCCTCACCGAGGAGCAGGCCATGGGCATGATCGTGAACGGTTTCATCGAGCCGGTCACCCGCACCTTGCCCATGGAGTACGCCGTGGAATGGAGCCGCCTCATCGAACTGCAGATGGAGGGCAGCGTCGGCTGATCCTGTGGCGGCGTGATCCCGCCGCGGGCGGGGTTGCGTCCCGGCGCCGGCTTTGGGCCTCTTCACACCTTCAGGCCTCGGCTTGAGGGTCACGGCCCGAGGCTTGCGCGGCGTGTCGCAACGGCAACCAGATTTGTCACAATGAAGGTCATGCCGATGCGCCAGGACTGCAAGTACTTCGAGTCGCGCACCTATCCCAACGGCGACACGGTGCGCAAGTGCGACCTGGATCTGGCCCCCGAAGCGCCCTGGCGTTGCCCTGAGGATTGTCACATGTACACCCGACGCCGAGCCGATGTGAACTGGCAGTACGGCACTCTGGTCACGCCGAAAACGCCTCCCGAGCCCGAAAGCCTCGGCAGCGACCCCAGCATCGGCGCTTTGCTCGACGCCGCGGAGGACATCATCAACGAGGCCGCGCCCGGCGTGCTGGCCGACCTCAACGCCGAGCGTTCCAAGCGCCGTTCGCGAAGGGCCAAGCCCGGCTCACGCGCCGAGCGCCGTCAGGCCCGCAAGCAGTCCAAGGGCTCGGCATCGGCGAAGGGCCCGAAACCCGCGAAGGGCAACAAGCCCACCAAGGGCAACAAACCCGCCAAGGGCAAGAGTTCCGGCGGTTTGGGCGAACGGTTCCGCCGGCGTTTCCGCCAGGGCGGCTGAACCCCCACATTTTGGCAATGAGTGCTTTCACACCCGCGCACGCAGACGCGCTTGGCGGCCCGTCGTGGTTGGTGCGCCGCAGAGTTGAGGCCGCCGAGAGGTGGCAGCAGATGGCGATGCCCACCGCTGCCGCCGAGGAGTGGCGTTACAGCCCCATAGCCGACCTCGACTTGGAATCCCATCAGCCCCTCGGGGTGGGCGGCACATCGCAAGGGTCAAACACGCCTGCCCGCTTCGCCGGCGACTTCCTGTCGGGGCGTTCGGATGTGGCCGCTCAGATTGAGGTTTGTGACGGGACGGTCACCGTGGGTGCGCTCAGCGACGAGCTCGCCACGGCAGGCGTCACCGTGGCCACTCTCGACGCCGACCATGCAGCCGCCGACGAGCTGCTCGGGTCGGTGGGCGGTGATCAAAACGACTACTTCCGCACGCTCAACGACGCGTTCACGCTCGCCCCGGTGCTGATCGACGTGCCCGTCGGTGTGCAAATCGACGGCGCCATCGTGGTGGCTCATCGGGGCACCATCGGCCACAGCGCGCAGTTTCCGCGGCTTGTGGTGCGCGTCGGCGCCAACGCCTCGGCCAACGTGTTCGACCTGAACGTGTGCGGCGCAGGTGTGCTGTCGGTTCCGGTGGTTGAACTCCAGGTGGGCCGCGGCGGCCGCCTCGGGTATCTCAACTTGCAGCACCATCACCGCCAGGCCTGGCAGATCGGCACTCACGCGGCCACAGTTGCGGCCGATGCCACGCTGGTGAGCGCCTCGGCGGCTTTCGGTGGCGGCTACTCACGGGTGAGCGCCGCCACCGAACTCGCCGGTCGGGGCGCGTCGGGCAGCCTGCTCGCCGCCTACTTCGGCACGCAGGATCAGACCCTGGACTTTCGCACCTACCAGGATCACGCCGCCGCGCACACCTCGTCGAACCTGCTTTATGTGGGGGCCCTGGCCGACACGGCCCGCAGCGTGTACAGCGGCCTCATCCGGGTTCGCCCCGACGCGAGAGGCACCAACGCCTTCCAAACCAACCGCAACCTGAAGCTGAGCGACGAAGCCTGGGCCGAGTCGGTGCCCAACCTGGAGATCGAGAACAACGAGGTGCGCTGCAGCCACGCGTCAACGGTGGGCCCGGTGGATCCCGACCAGCTGTACTACCTGGAAAGCAGGGGAGTGCCGCCCGCGGCGGCGCGGCGCCTGATCGTGGCGGGGTTCTTCTCCGAGGTGCTCGCCGAGTTTCCGATCCAGGCGGCGGCGCCAAGCCTTCGGGCGGCGATCTCCGCGAAGCTCGACGAGATCGTCGCGGCCGAACCGGCCGACGCCGCCGCCTGAGAGCCCAGCCCCACCGGAGGCACACGATGGCAGTCCGTGAATTGTTTGCGTTCAGCGAGATGGAGCCCGATTCGGCTCGCCGGGTGATGGTGGACGGCACGCCGGTGGCGATCGTGCGCATCGGCGACGACGTTTACGCCATCGCCGACACTTGCAGCCACGCCGAGGTGTCGCTCAGCGAAGGATGGGTTGACCCCGATGACTGCACCATCGAATGCGTTCAGCACGGCGCCGTGTTCGACGTGGCCACCGGCGAGGCGATCACGCTTCCCGCCACCCGGCCCGTGGACACGTTCGCGGTGGAGGTGGTGGACGGCATGGTGGTGCTCACCGACGGCGCCACGGCGAGGCCCGCGCCGTGAGTTCTCTTGTGATCGAGGGCCTGCGGGCGTCGGTGTCGGGCAAGGAGATCCTCACCGGCGTTGACCTCGAGGTGGCCCCCGGCGAGGTTCACGCGGTGATGGGCCCCAACGGTTCGGGCAAGTCCACCCTGGCGCACGTCGTGGCGGGCAAACCCGGCTACGAGGTGAGCGCAGGGTCGGTGAAGCTCGACGGGCTCGAGCTGCTGGGCCTGCCCACGTGGCGCCGAGCCGCCGCCGGGTTGTTCGTGGCCATGCAGTACCCCGTTGAGGTGCCCGGAGTGTCGGTACACGACATGCTCGTGGCGTCGGTGTCCACCCCCGAGGGCGCCGACGTGGAACGACTCATGCGCAGCGAGGCCGCCCGCATCGGTTTCGACGAGCGTTTCCTTGAGCGACCGGTGAACGTCGACCTGTCCGGCGGTGAGCGCAAACGAAACGAGGCCCTGCAACTCGGGGTGCTGGCGCCGCGGTTCTTGATCGCGGACGAACTGGACTCCGGCCTCGACGTGGACGGGTTGCGCCAGGTGGCGGGTCGCATAGAGGCGGCCACCGAACACGACGAACTCGGGGTGCTTGCCATCACCCACTACTCGCGGGTGTTCGAGCAGTTGCGGCCCGACCGGGTTCACATTTTCTCGGGGGGCCGCATCCGGGCGTCGGGTGGCCCCGAACTGGCCGACGAGGTAGAGGTCACCGGCTACGACCGCTGGGCCGACGAACCCGCGCCCGCGCAGACCGGGCCGGACTTCTCGGATCCCTTCGGAGACCCCTTCGCCGACCAACTGGTGTGACCCACCCCGACCGGGGTGACTGCGACCGGTCCGTCACCACCGGCCGGTCCGTCACCACCGGCCGGCCTGCATGCAACCTCGCCGGGTTCAGTGGCGCAGGAGTGCTCCTACCGGCGAACGAGCCGTTCGGGCGAAATCCGGGGGCGGCGGGGGCGCAGCTAGCCTCCGGTCATGAGCGACAAGAACGACCTGCTTACCGACAACGAGGTGTCCGCGCTGGCCCATGCGCATCCGCAGTGGCGCCTCGACGGTGTGGTGATGCGCCGGTCATTTGTGTTCAAGAACTTCCGCGAGGCGTTCGGGTTCATGTCGCACGTTGCGCTGATAGCCGAGCGCCAGTTTCACCATCCCGAATGGTCCAACGTGTACAACAAGGTGGAGTTGGCCATCACCAGCCACGACGTGGGCGGCTTGTCCCAAAGAGACAAGGCATTCATCGCCGAAGTCGACGCCATCGGCTAAGTCCCCAAGCCCTCGGCTAAGTCCCCGAGCCCTCAACTCGGTCGACTCCCGGAGGCATCTCCCGCCAACCGGGCTCGGGCGCCGGGCATGTCGCGCCCGGCGAGCTAAGCGACGGGGCTATCAGCCGTTTCGTCCGCTTCGTCCGTTTCGTGCTCGGAGGGTTCGCCACTAAAGGCGATTCGAGGGTCGACCTCTCCTCCGGCGTCCAAGTACAAGATGGTGAAGGCCAGGATGTACGCAAGCTGCGCGATCACACCGAGGATCTGACCAACCACCTGTGAGACGAGCAACAGAGAAAGGGAGTCAGCCGCAAGGACACCAAGGATGAACGAAGGAACGAAAATCACAGCGGTTCCCAACAAGTAAACCAGCAGCATCCGGCCGAGCAGGGCCCAGAACCTTCCCCGGACCATCCTCACCCCGTATTTCAGGGCCTGCCTTCTGGGGCCGACCGATGCCACCGCAAGGGCCATCGGAAGAACCGGGATTGTCATCACCAGTGCAACGATGACGACGATTGACACCAAGAACGCCAGCAGCCCGTGTACTGAACCCGCCAGGAGCCAGATGATCATCGCTCCAATGCCAAGTCCCAGGAACTGAACGTCCACATAGACCACCCGAGGAACACGCTTCATTGCCAGACTCAGCGTTGACCCAAAGCCACGCTTGCGGCTGTGGAGTTCGTCGGTGGCCATCACCGTGACGACTACGTGAATCAGTCTGGCGGTCACCCAGAATGTCACGACTGCAGCCGCTAGCAGCACGAAGAACGTCACTGTCCACTCCAGGCTCAGCGAACCGAAGTAGTCCCGTTCGCTTTGGGTCGTGGGATCGAAATCACTTGAGGTGACCCGTCGAATGATCTCGGGCAGCTCACCGAGAAGCAGGCTGGCCACCGCAGCGAGTACCAGGAAAAAGGCAACCACGGTTCCGGTGACCCCGATGGCCACGAGCGCGGCTAGGGCGGCCCACCGGCGGCGCAGCATCCGCAGCGTGTCGCTGATGACCTTTCCGGCTGGGCGCAGCCCGTGCTCGGGCCCGGACGCGTCGTAGTAGCGCACCGAGCGGTTGTCGGTCCATTGACTTCCGTCCCAGTAGCGATACTTGGACGAGTCCTCAGGGTCGGGATACCAGTTCGGCGGCGGAAGGTCACTCACCCCAACAAAGCTAACCGAGCCTCCCGCCTCGGGAGGCACCATCCATGGCCGGACTCAACCGGCACCGTCTTGGGAGAGAATCCACACATGACAACTCACGGTTCCGGTAGACATCATCGATTGTGGTGACCGGGGGCGAGATCGGCAGGCTTGCGGGGCCTGATTGTTTGGGTCGCGGGGTGCTGGTGGCGCCCGGCCAGGAGGCGCCCTCGCCTTGGCGGCAGGCGCCGAGGCTCACTGTGAACATGGCCGACCCCAACGCGAAGGTGGGCCGGGAGCTGCGCGACGCCTGGGCGCTGCGACGGCGCATCGTGATCGAGTTGATCGGGGCGCGGCCCGGGCCGGTGATCGCCCAGGCGCCGCACTGGTGGGAGCTCGGCCCTGGTCACACCCTCGGATCCGAGGTTTGGGCGCACCTTCTCACGGCCAACGTTGTGGACGCCCGTGATCCCGCCCGCCCGCAATTTGAGCCGAGAACCCAGGCGCTGCGACTTGGAGCGGCCCCGGCTGGCCCAGACACTCCCGGTGACGTGGTGGCGCCAAACGAGGGGTCGTTGTGGTGCGACGGCGGCCCGCTGGACTCGTTCACTTCCGAGCAACTCCACGGAGCGGGCCTGGTTTGCGCACCCAACCTGGCCGTGGGACGCCTCGCGCCGCTGCGACCCGCGGAACCCAGCGCCGAGCTGGCGCCCGATCAGTTGCAAGCGGTGGCCCGTCTTGGTGGCCCGGCTTGCATCGTGGCCCCGGCAGGGTCGGGCAAGACCAGGGTTCTCACCGAACGCGCCCGCCATCTGATCCGCGATCTCGGCGTTGCGCCCGAGGCGGTGTGCCTGGTGGCGTTCAACGTGCGAGCCCGAGCCGAGATGCAACAGCGCACCGCCGACCTCACCGGGTTGCAGGTGCGCACCCTCAACAGCCTGGGCCTGGCGATCTGCAACGGCACCGGCCCCTTCGCACGACCTGCGGGCATGGGACGCGTGGAGGTGATCGACGAGCCTGCGGCGCGAGACGTGCTGGCGCCGCTGATCCCTAGGCGTCAACGCCGCGCCATGACCGACCCGCTCGCCCCCTGGTTGGAGGCGCTCGGTGCGTCACGACTGGGGTTGCGCGACCCGGCGGAGGTGGAACGCGACTACGCCCCCGACGTGACCGGCTTCACCGACGTGGCCCCCGCATACGTGGAGGAACTCGCGACTCGCGGTGTGGTGGACTTTGACCATCAGATCATCCGAGCCGTGCAGATCCTGCTGAGCGATCACGCCGCCCGAGCCGCCGCCCGACGGGCTTGCGGGGTGCTTCTGGTGGACGAGTTCCAGGACCTCACCCCGGCCCATTTGCTGTTGGTGCGCCTGCTTGCGGGGCCACGTGCCGAGGTGTTCGGAGTGGGCGACGACGATCAGACGATTTACGGGTACACCGGCGCAAACCCTGAGTGGCTGATCAACTACCAGCGTTACTTCCCTTGTGCCCACCAACGCCTGCTGCGTGTCAACTACCGGTGCCCGCCCGAGGTGGTCACAGCAGCCACAAACCTGCTGTCCCACAACCGCCACCGCGTCCCCAAAGAGATCGTCTCCTCCCGCGCCGACCGAACCTCGGCTGGCGGAGAATCCAGTGGAGCGTCGGACGCGGTTATCTCTGTGGTGCACAAGGGCGCGGCCGAGTTGGTGAAGCATGTGGGCGCACTGCTCGCGGCCGGGGTCGACACGTCCGACATTGCCGTGCTCACAAGGGTGAACAGCACTCTGCTGGCCCCGCAGATCGCGCTGGCGTCGGCGGGGATTGCCTGCATGCGTCCCGTGGGGCCGTGGTTCTTGGAACGCACAGGCGTAGCCGCAGCGTTGGCGTGGCTGCGCCTCGCCGTGGCTCCCAGTAGGGCGCTCCCCGCAGCGGCGTTGGCCACAGCCGCACGACGGCCCCCTCGAGGCATATCGCCAAGGGTTGTGGAGTGGGTTGCCGAGCAACGAAGCATCAGCCGCTTGCGGGCCCTGGCGGGCAGGCTCACCGACGAGCGAAGCTCCCGACGGGTTCACGAACTGGCCGACGACATTGAGCACATCAGGGACGTGGCCGCCTCGGGAGCGGGCACGCGGAGGCTTCTCGAAGCGGTGCGAGACATGGGCCTGGGCGCTTCGATAGACGAACGACTCGACGGTTCGAGACGCTCAGTTGACCGTTCCGCGCACGGCGACGACCTGCGAGCCCTGCTGTCGGTGGCCGCATTCCACGACTCGCCCGCAAGCTTCCAAGGCTGGTTGGAATCCCAACTCACCCGCAGCCAAGACACCGCGAACGACACCCCGGCGGGCGACCCCGTGTCGGCGGCCACACAAGGCTGGGGCGGGGGAGTGCGCCTGGCCACGGTGCATCGCACCAAGGGCATGCAATGGCCCCACGTGGTGGTGTTCGAGGCCGCGGAGGGTCTCATGCCGCATCGCTTGGCATCGGACCTCGAAGAGGAGCGGAGGGTGTTCCACGTGGCCATCACCCGCTGCTCGGAGTCGCTGCTGATCCTCACCGGAGGCGCCGAAAGCCCCTACATAGCCGAAATGCAAAACCCCGCCCCGCCCGACCCCCCGGCCCCGCCCGACCCCCCGGACCCGCCCCACTCGCCGGCACCACAGCCCACACCGCCAGGCCAAGGCCCCCGACCGCTCGGAGGTGCCGCTCCCGAAACGGACACGCCGCCCGAGCCGGCCGGTGAGGGCGCGCCAAAGTTCGGCCAGCGCCTCGCACCTCCCGGCGCGGTGCCAAAGCCAGGCCAACCCCAACGCGCCGCGCCTGCGCCCCCCGAGCCCCTCAGCGGGCCACAAGAGGTGTTGCGCGGAAGGCTTCGCGAATGGCGGCTGCAGCGAAGCCAAAGCGACGGTGTGCCCGCCTACGTGGTGCTTCACGACAAGGTGATGACCGAGATCGCCAGACGTGCTCCGTCCAACGAAGCAGAGCTGGCCGCCATCAAGGGCATAGGCCCGGCGAAGATCGAGAATTACGGAGACGACATCCTCAGGATTGTGAACGAGGAGGACGGCGACGACGGGGGCGGGTCTTAGGTGATGGCTTCGTCCAGTGCTTGAACGAGGGTGTGCCAGCACAGTGTGGCGCACTTGATTCGCACCGGGAACTTCACCACGCCCCTGAGCGCTTCTAGGTCGCCGAGCTTCATCTCGCCCATTTCGCCGGCGGCGTCCTCCGGGTCGTCGTCGGGGTCGCCACCGATCTCGCTCTCTCGGATCGACATCATTGCCTTGAAGGCCCGCACCAAACGACGGGTCTCGTCCAGGTCGCGCCCCTTCACGGCGGTGGACATCATCGACGCCGAGGACTGGCTGATCGAACATCCCTGACCACCAGTGGCAACCTCGGCGATGCGGCCCTCGTCGTCAACGGTTACGTACACGATCACCTCGTCACCACAAAGCGGGTTGAACCCCTCCGCACGAACCGCCGGCGGCACCTCTAGCGCCCCACGGTTGCGCGGGTTGCGGTAGTGGTCGAGGATGATCTCCCGGTAAAGATCCTCCAGCCCGCTCATCTCACCACCCCGAACACGACTACGAACGCCGCCACACCAAACAAGGCCACCCCGAACAGCCCCGGTCGTGAAGGCTCAAGATCTCGGCGAACCGCCAGATGAGTGATGAACATGGCGGCCCGAACTACAGGGCGAACATGTCGCCGGCCACGCCCAAGGCGTCCACCAATGCGTCCACGTCGGAGGTGTCGTTGTACACGTAAAGCGACGCTCGTGTGGTGGCCGGCACCCCCAGCACACGCATCAGCGGCTTGGCGCAGTGATGCCCGGCCCGCACGCACACCCCGTACTGGTCAACCACCTGGGAAATGTCGTGAGGGTGAACGTCCCGGTAGCAAAACGAAAGCACCCCGCCACGGGCCGCGGGCTCGCTCGGCCCGTGAATTGAAATGTGATCGCCGCAGCGCTCGCGCAGGCATCGCATGGCGTAAGCGGTGAGGCTCACCTCGTGCTCTCGCACGTGCTGCATTCCCAGCTCGGTGAGGAAGTCCACCGCCGCGCCGAGGCCCACGATCTCCGCGATCGGGGGAGTGCCCGCCTCGAACTTGTGAGGAATCGCGTTGGCCACAAAGCCGTCCTTGCGAACATCCACGATCATCTCGCCGCCACCCATGAACGGCGGCATGGCCTCCAACAGCTCCGCCCGGCCCCACAGCACACCGATGCCGGTGGGCCCGCACATTTTGTGACCGGTGAACCCCAAAAAGTCGGCGCCCATCGCGGCAACGTCGGTGGGCAGGTGCGGCACGTACTGCGCCGCGTCCACCATCATCAACGCCCCGGCGTCATGGGCCGCGCGCCCGAGACGCTCGATGTCGTTGAGGGTGCCCAACACGTTGCTCATGGCCGTGACGCTCAGCAGTTTGGCCCCGTCTAGGTGGCGATCCAGGTCGGACAGGTCGAGCTTGCCGTCGTGGCCCACCGGCAGCCAGCGCAACTCGAAACCCTTCTCGGCGGCGAGTATGTGCCAGGGCACGATGTTGGCGTGGTGTTCCATTTCGGTGATCACCACGGCGTCGTCGGGCCCGAGGTTGGCCCCACCCCACGATCGTGCCAACAGGTTGAACGCCTCGGTGACGTTCTTTGTGAACACGATCTCGTCGGGCGAGGCGGCGTTGATGAACCGTGCGACCTTGCGCCGTGCGGCTTCCATTGCCTCGGTGGCCTGCGCGGCGATCTCGTAAGCGCCGCGATGAACGTTGGCGTTGAGGTTGGTGTAGTAGTGGTTCATCGCGTCGATCACGCACTGGGGTTTCTGCGACGTCGCGGCCGAGTCCAGGTACACCACAGGGCGGTCGTGAACGGTTCGTTTCAGCAGCGGAAACTGCGCTTTCAGCCCCCCGGGCAGGCCCCCCACGGAACTGCTCACGGGTTGTACCGCTCGTAGCCGTCGCGTTCGAGCCTGGCGGCCAGGTCGGCGCCGCCACTGTCCACGATGGCGCCATGCACCATCACGTGAACCCGATCGGGGGCCAGTTCGTTGAGCAGTCGCTGAAAGTGGGTGATCACCAGCACCCCCATGTCGGAATGTTCGCCTCGCACCGCGTTCACGCCGGTGGCCACCACCCGCAGCGCGTCCACGTCGAGGCCTGTGTCGGTTTCGTCCAGGATCGCCATTTCGGGTTCCAGCACCGCCATTTGCAGGATCTCGTTTCGCTTCTTCTCGCCGCCGGAGAACTTCTCGTTGAGGTAGCGATCCATGAACGACGAGTCGATCGCCAGGCGGTCCATCCATTCGCGCATGGCCATGTACGTTTCGATTGTGCTCACGTCGGTGCCCTTGCGGGCCTGAAGGGCCTGAGTGAGAAAGTTGCGCACCGAAACGCCCGGAATCTCCTGGGGATACTGGAACGCAAGGAACATTCCGGCCTTGGCGCGCACCTCGGGAGGCCACGAGGTGATGTCCTCACCGGCGAGGCGCACACTGCCGGCGGTGATGTCGTATTCGGGGCTGCCCATCACCACCTCGGCCAGGGTGGATTTTCCGCAACCGTTGGGGCCCATCAAGGCGTGAACCTCGCCCCGGTTCACCACCAGATCAACGCCGCGCAAAATGTCGTCGCCACCATCGGCGGGCGCAGCGTGAAGACCGTCGATCTCGAACAACGGCGCAAGATCGTTCACCGTGTTGAGCCTAAAGCGAACCGTTCCCAAGTACTACGACCAGAGGCCCCCAACGCGCCGAGCGCGGATAGCGTGACCGGCGCCGATACGCGTCGCCAATACCACAGGGAGGGCCCCCGGTGAACTTTGCCTTCAGCGAGGAACAAGAACAGCTTCGAGAGTTTGTGCGCAGCTTCTTGGAGGAGAAATCCCCCGAGACCGCCGTGCGCGAGCTGATGGACACCGAAGAGGGCTTCGATCCCGATGTTTGGGCGCAGATGGCCGAACAAATGAGCCTGCCTGCGCTGGCGATTCCCGAAGCCCACGGCGGCGACGGGTACGGCTTCGTGGAGCAGGTTGTGGTGCTCGAGGAGATGGGCCGCGCCTTGCTGTGCGCGCCGTACTTCTCGTCGGTGGTGCTCGCCGCCAACGCCTTGATGCACAGCGGCGACGACGCCGCCATGGGGGCGCACCTGCCGGGCATCGCCTCGGGGGAGACCCGGGCCACGCTGGCGTTCACCGAGCAAAGCGGACGCTGGGACGAAGGCGGAATCACCATGTCGGCCCAGCCGGTGAACGGCTCCGCGGGCACGTGGCGCCTTGACGGCACCAAGATGTACGTGCTGGATGGTCACACCGCCAACCTGATAATCGTGGCGGCTCGCAGCGACGCCGGTGTGTCGCTGTTTTGTGTGGATCCTCAAGCCGAGGGACTCACCCGCACGGCGCTGTCCACCATGGACCAAACCCGCAAGCAGGCACGCCTCGACTTCGACGGTGTGCAAGGCACCCTTGTGGGCGCCGACGGCGGCGGCTGGGCCACCCTGGAGCGGGTGCTTGACCTGGCCGCGGTTGCGCTCGCAGCCGAGCAGGTTGGTGGCGCTCAGAAGTGCCTGGAAATGTCGGTTGAGTACGCCAAGGTTCGGGTGCAGTTCGGCAGGCCCATAGGTTCGTTTCAGGCGATCAAACACAAGTGTGCCGACATGCTGCTCGAAGTGGAATCGGCCAAGTCGGCCGCTTACTACGCGGGCTGGTGCGCGGCGGAGCTCAACGACGAACTGCCGCAGGTGGCGTCATTGGCCAAGAGCTACTGCTCGGAGGCGTACTTCCACGCCGCCGCGGAGAACATCCAAATCCACGGCGGAATCGGCTTCACCTGGGAGCACCCGGCGCACCTGTACTTCAAACGAGCCAAGAGCAGCGAGCTGCTTTTCGGTGATCCCACCTACCACCGCGAGCTCCTGGCCCAGCGCATAGGCCTGTAACCGTCGGCGACGCCGCGATGCGCGCCTGAGGGGCGGCGATGATCTGGTTGTTCGTGGCGATTGGCGCTGTCGGGGTGGTTGCGATCGCCTTTGTGGCGGTGGGCAGCGCCGTCGGGCGCCTCGAGGGCGAAACCGCACCGGCGGTGTACCGGATGGCCGACGCGGTGGAGTTCGTGAGCGAGCGCCTTCCCGACGAGGTCACCGCAAGGGTCGCCTACAGCGACGTGGAGCGGGTGCTGCGTTGGCATCTGGACTGGTTCGGCGAGGTCGGCCTGGCCACCACGCACGGCACCGATCTGGGCGACCCGGCGGTGGCCAACGACGCCATCGCCACAGCCGATGCCGACGCGGCGATGGACGCGGTGGTGGCACGCGCCGCCGAGCACGGCGACCTCGATCCGGTGGACGTGGTGTGCATCATCGACGCGCAGCTCGCCTACCTGGCGGCCATTGGCGCCGTGTCGGCATCCGCGCCGGCTGGCGGGCCGGGGGCAGCTTCGGCTTGATCCACGCACCGGCACGCCAGGTGTGCTTGAATGGGACCACCAAGAGAAAGGAGGTGGTCCAACTGAGTTCTGAACCTGACGTGACCTTGGAGGTGGTCGGCAGCTAGCTGCGTTGCTGGGCGGCCGGGCAATTCCAGCCGAAGCCACCCTGGTCGGATCTGATCGGAACTAGTCACGCCGGCACACGGTCACAACACGACAGTGCAACGGTGGCTCAACACACCGTCGCATCATGTGACCCAAGAGACTCCGACTAGCATTCAGCAAACACCAACCGGACGGGGCGGGCCATTATCGGTCCGCCCCGTCCACGCGTACGGGCCCCAGTGAGTCATAGGCCAGCCGGAGCTTGGAGGCCAAGCCAACGCTGAGACGAGACGGAGCGCTGTGACCCCGGCCTGACGGGGCTTCGGCAAGCGTCTTCGCCGCCGGTGCGGCTCACGAATGCGCCAAACGGCCCGGGGTTAGCATCACAGGGTGAGCAGTCCCCATCAGGTGACGGTGGCCGACGGGGTGGCGGAGCTGGTTATCGACAACCCTCCGGTGAACGCGCTGTCGTCGCATCAACAGTTCGCACTCGCCACCGAAATTGAGCACCTGGGCGAGAACCCCGACGTGCGGGTGATCGTGATCGCCGCTGAGGGCCGGGGGTTTTGTGCCGGGGTGGACGTGAAGGAACTGGCCGCCGACCCTGGCCGGATAGTGGCCGTGAACCAGGCCAACCACCGCACGTTCGCTGCGATCCATCTCAATCCCAAACCGGTGATCGTGGCCGTTCACGGTTACGTGCTCGGCGGCGGCATCGGCATCGCCGGCTCCGCCGATGTGGTGGTTGCCGCCGATGACGCCTGGTTTGGTGTGCCCGAGGTGGACAGGGGCGCCATGGGCATGGGCGCCCACCTGCAGCGAATGTTCGGCGTGCAAACGGTGCGCTACATGTACTTCACCGGCGAAAGCGTGGACGCCGCCGAGGCGCGCCGACTGGGCGCGGTTCACCGGGTGGTGCCCCGCCCGGAGCTGCGCGGCGCGGCGCGTGGCATTGCCGAGCGCATGGCCGCCAAGTCCCCGGCGATGCTGCGCCTGGCCAAGGAATCCCTCAACGGCGTGGAGGACGGCGACCTGGAGCGCAAGTACCGCTGGGAGCAGGGCTTCACCCTCGAGGCGTACATGCTGGGCGACTCCGCCGAGGCCCGCGAGGCGTTCCTTGAGAGCCGCGCCCCAAAGTTCACCGACACCTGACCACCACGCCCCCACAACACCGCACAGGCCGAATCAAAGAGCCGACCGGTTCTCGGGGTAGCGTCCGGGCGCCCAGAACATACCAGCGGACCCACACGAGAGGGGAGCAACCAACATGGCCGACTACTACCGGGTGACACTGCCGGATTCCGAAGTCCCCACGCAGTGGTACAACGTGATTCCCGACCTTCCGGCGCCACCACCGCCGCCGTTGCATCCCGGCACGCTCGAACCGGTCGGGCCCGACGACCTGGCGCCGCTGTTCCCGATGGCGCTGATCGGCCAGGAGGTCACCGGCGACTCCTACGTGGACATTCCCGGCGGCGTGATCGACGTGCTGCGTTTGTGGCGTCCCAGCCCGCTGTTCCGGGCACGGCGCCTCGAGAAGGCGTTGGACACCCCGGCGAAGATCTTCTACAAGTACGAGGGCGTGAGCCCGGTGGGGTCACACAAGCCCAACACCGCCGTGCCGCAGGCGTACTACAACAACGTGGAGGGCATAACCAAGCTCACCACCGAAACCGGGGCGGGGCAGTGGGGCAGCGCCCTGGCTTTCGCGTGCGCCCAGTACGACATGGAGTGCGAGGTGTGGCAGGTGGCGGCCTCGTACCGCCAGAAGCCGTACCGCAAGACGATGATGGAGGTGTGGGGCGCTAAGGTGCATTCCAGCCCGTCGCCGATCACCGAGTACGGCCAGGGCCTGCTGGCCGCGGATCCCGACCATCCGGGGTCGCTGGGGATCGCCATTTCGGAGGCGATCATGGTGGCCGCCCCCGATCCGGCGGTGCGCTACTCGCTTGGAAGCGTGCTCAACCACGTGCTGTTGCACCAAACCGTGATCGGTGAGGAGGCGTTGCGCCAGCTCGCCATGGTGGAGGAAACACCCGACGTTCTGGTGGGCTGCACCGGCGGAGGATCGAACTTCGCGGGACTGTCGCTGCCGTTTTTGCGTGAGAAGCTCGCCGGGCGCATGAATCCGGTGATCCGCTGCGTGGAGCCGGCGTCGTGCCCGTCGCTCACCAGAGGCGAGTACCGCTACGACTTCGGCGACACGGCGCGCACCACGCCGCTGCTGAAGATGCACACCCTGGGTCACGAGTTCATTCCCGAGCCGATCCACGCCGGCGGTTTGCGCTACCACGGCATGTCGCCGCTGGTGTCGCACCTGTACGACCAGGGCCTCACCGAGGCGGTGGCGATAGGCCAAAGCGAGTGCTTCGCCGCGGGTTTGCATTTTGCGCGCACCGAGGGGATCGTGCCCGCGCCCGAACCCACCCACGCTTTGGCCGCGGCGATCCGTGAAGCCATCGAAGCCCGCGAGGCGGGGGAGTCCAGGACGATCCTCACCGCTTTGTGCGGTCACGGGCATCTCGACCTGTCCGCTTACGAGAACTACATCTCGGGGCAGATGCGAGACCACGAACTCTCCGACGAAGCCCTCGCGCAGGCGCTCCAGAACGTCCCCGTGATGGCCTGAGCCAAGCCGCGAAACCCCGCCCGGCTCAGTCACCGGGCTCAGCAACCCCGCCCGGCTCAGCCACCGGGCTCAGCAACCCCGCCCGGCTCAGCCGCCGGGTGGGCCCCGGAGGCCGGGGGTTACATTTCGCGCAGGGCGTGGGTGATGTCCACCACCGCTTGGCGGCCGTCGGCGAACAGCATCAGCGTGTTCTCCCCGGCGAACAGAGGATTTGGGATTCCCGCGAAGCCGGGGCTGAGGCTGCGCTTCACCACCACCACCACCCGGCTTGCGTCCACTTCCAGGATCGGCATGCCCGCGATCGGGCTGTTGGGATCGGTTCGGGCCGCGGGGTTCACCACGTCGTTGGCGCCCAGCACGATGGTGAGGTCGGTGCTGTCGAAGGTGGGGTTGATGTCGTCCATCTCCAGCAGTTGCTGGTAGTCGATCTCGGCTTCGGCAAGCAGCACGTTCATGTGGCCGGGCATTCGTCCAGCCACCGGATGAATGCCGAACACCACCTCCACGTCCATGGCGGTGAGGCGCCTGGTGAGGTCGCGAACGGCGTGCTGTGCCTGAGCCACGGCCAGGCCGTAACCGGGCACGATCGCCACACGGGTGGCGGTTTCGAGCAGCATCGCAACCTCTTCTGGCGAGGTGGCGCTGATGTTGCCCTCGTAAGGGTCGCTGTCGTCGCTGCGACGGGCAGCCGCGGGTGTGGGTTTGAACAGCACCGCGGGAAGTGACCGGTTCATCCCGGCGCACATGATCTGGGTGAGGATCAGTCCGCTTGCGCCCACCAGCGCGCCGGCGATGATCAGCACCGGATTTTCCAACACGAAACCGGCAGCCGCGGCGGCGAGCCCCGACATCGAGTTGAGCAGGGCGATCACCACCGGCATGTCGGCCCCGCCGATGGGCAGCACCGCGATCACTCCGAGCACCGCGGCCACCGCCACCAGCAGCCACACCCAAAGGCCGCTGCCCGGGTCGGCCACCATCAACACGCCGAACACCGCGGCAACCACGGTGAGCACCGCGCTCACGATTTGCACCCCGGTGAAACCGGCCGATTTGAGCTTGTCTCGCAGCTTCGTGAACGCCACGACGCTTCCGGTGAGCGTCACCGCGCCTATGAACGCGGCCAGGGCCGCGGTGGCGCGAAGCTGCACGTCCGATCCGCCGATGTCGGTTGCCTCGGTGTATGAGGCCACCGCCACAAGCACCGAGGCGCCACCGCCGAACCCGTTGAACAGGGCCACCAGTTCGGGCATGGCGGTCATGCGCACCTGAGTGGCGGCCACCACGCCAAGCGCCCCGCCCAACGCCAACCCGCCAAGGATCCAGCCGATGCCCATCGTGCCGTTGGCCACGAGGGTCACCACCACCGCCACGAGCATTCCGGTGGCGCCCAGAAGGTTGGCGCGCACCGCGGTGCGTGGCCTTGCCAGGCCCTTGATGCCCAGTATGAAAAGGACAGCCCCGGCTATGTAGCCGACGAGGGTCCAGTCTTCGGTCACTGTTGCTCCGACCGTGATCGGCGTTTCGGGCTGAACATTCCCAGCATGCGGTGAGTCACCAGGAATCCGCCCACCACGTTCACGGTGGCCAGCACAACCGCGGCGAATCCGAGCACCGTGGTGAGCGTGGTGTGTCCCGCGCCGGCGGCGGCCACCGCTCCCACCACGGTGATGCCCGAGATGGCGTTGGAGCCCGACATGAGCGGGGTGTGGAGCGTGGGCGGCACCTTGGTGATCAGCTCCAAGCCAAGGAACACAGCCAACACGAACAGCGTCACCCCGATCCAAAGTCCCATGGCGTTCAGTCCTCCTCGCCGCCGGCGTCTGTGGCGGCCGCTTCGGCGGCATCGCCGGCGGCGTCCGCCTCGCCTTGAGTGGCGGTGTTGCGGTCGGGGTTCAAGCGTGGGTGTACCACCGCGCCGCGGTGGGTGACGAGCATCGCCGTGGTGATCTCGTCGGCGTTTTGCAGGTGGGTGTCGATGTCCACGTTCCCGTCCGGGGCAAGGTGAGTGAGGAACTGGGTGAGGTTGTGGGAGAACATCTGGCTGGCGTGACGAGCCGACCGCGACGGCAGGTCGGTGGGGGCCAGCACGGTCACCCCGCCGACTTCCTGTTCGGTGTCGGCTTGCGACGGTTCGCAGTTGCCGCCCCGCTCCGCTGCCAGGTCCACGATCACCGAACCGGCCGACATTTGCGCCACCATTTCGGTGGTCACCAGCAGCGGCGAGGCCACCCCGGGCACCGCGGCGGTGGTGATCAGCACATCCGCGGCGGCCACGTGAGGGGTTAGCAGTTCTCGTTGCAACGCCGCGGCTTCTTCTCCTTGGCGGCGGGCGTAACCGCCTTCGCCTTCACCCCCGGCGTCTCCTTGCGCAGCGGCGAGGTCGATCTCCACGGCCCGGGCGCCCATCGAGCGGATCTGCTCCAGGGCCGCGGGGCGCACGTCGTAGCCCTCCACGATCGCCCCGAGGCGCCGCGCCGTGGCAAGCGCCTGCAGTCCGGCCACACCTGCGCCGAGCACCAGCACCCTTGCCGGTTGCAGCGTCCCCGCGGCGGTCATCATCAACGGGAACATTTGCGGCAAGCGAACAGCCGCGGTGAGCACCGCCTGGTAGCCGGCCACAGTCGCCATCGAGGACAGCACGTCCATGGACTGCGCCCGGGTGATGCGAGGCACCAAATCCAGCGCGAGCGACGCCACACCCGCCTCGGCCAGAGCGGCGGGAGTGTCGCGATCCCAAAGCGGGTCGAACACACCAACGAAAACCGGCCCACCCTCGCCCGCCGTGGCGCCACCGCCGGCCGCCATGGCGTCGAGCAGCAACCGGGGGCCTCGCACCGACACCACCAGCGGCGCGCCCACAGCTTCGGCGTGTTGCACCAGCGAGGCGCCGGCGGCGCTGTAGGAGTCGTCGTCGATGGACGAACCCGAACCGGCGCCGCGCTCCACCAGGATCTCGAACCCGGCGTTTGTGAGTTTGTACACGTCCGCGGGAACGAGGGCCACCCGTTTCTCGCCCGCCAACTGCTCGCGAAGCACCCCAAGACGCACCGAGGGGCAACGCTACCATGCACGGCGTGAGCGCGATAATCCATTCCAGCCCCATCCCCGACGTTTACATTCCCGATCAGTCCATCACTGATTGCGTGCTCGGCGCGGTTGACGACCACGCCGACGAGGTGGCGATCACCGACGGCGCCGCGGCGTCGTACACGTTCGCAGAGCTGCGAGACGCGGTGCGGCGCCTCGGTGGCGGCCTTCGGGCTCGTGGCGTGGGGCCGGGCACGGTGATCGCGGTGCTGGCCCCCAACATTCCCGAATACGCGGTGATCTTCCACGGCATCGCCATAGCCGGCGCCACCGTCACCACCATCAACCCCACCTACGGCCCCGAGGAGGTGCGCCACCAACTGCAGGACTCCGACGCGTCGATGGTGTTCACCGTGGCGATGTTCGTGCCCACCGCCCTGGCCTCCATTGAGGGCACCAACGTTGGTTCCGTCGTGGTGGCCGGCCCCCCAGGCGAACCCGCCGCCGACGCCGCGGTGCCGGTGCTCGCGCTGAGCGAGATGATGGGCGAGCCGATCGATCAGGTTGCGGTGGACTACGCCGATCACGTGGTGGTGCTGCCGTACTCGTCGGGCACCACCGGTCTTCCCAAAGGGGTGATGCTCACGCACCGCAACCTGGTGGCCAACGTGGTGCAAACCCAGCAGGTGATCACCACCACCGCCGGTGAGGTTGCCCTCGCCGCGCTGCCGTTCTTTCACATCTACGGAATGCAGGTGCTGATGAACACGCTGCTCGCAGCCGGGGTGAAGGTGGTGACCATGCCCCGCTTCGACATGATCGCCGCGCTCGAGCTCGTGCAAAGCCAGCGCATCACCCGCTTCTTCGCGGTGCCTCCAATCGTGCTGGGCCTGGCACGGCACCCGGCGGTGGATCAGTACGACCTGTCGTCGCTTAAGCAGATCTTCTCCGGAGCGGCGCCCCTCGGCGCGGATCTGGCCGACGAGGCCGCCAAGCGTGTGGGCTGCGAAGTGGTTCAGGGTTACGGCATGACCGAGCTGAGCCCGGTGAGCCATGTCACCCTCGAAGGCGACTACCGCCCGGGCACCAGCGGGGTCACGCTGTGCAACACCGAGATCCGCATCGTGGATCCCTCAACCGGCGAAGACCTCGACGTGGGCGGACGAGGAGAACTGTGGGTGCGGGGCCCGCAGGTGATGAAGGGCTACCTGAACAACCCCGAGGCCACCGCCGAGACCCTCGACTCAGACGGCTGGCTGCACACCGGTGACGTGGCGATACTCGACGAGCACGGCCACGTGTCGATCGTGGACCGCATCAAGGAGCTGATCAAGTACAAGGGCTTCCAGGTGGCCCCCGCCGAGCTGGAGGCGGTGCTGGTGACCCACCCGGCGGTGGCCGACGCCGCGGTGATAGGCATCGAAGACCTCGAGGCCGGCGAGGTGCCCAAGGCGTTCGTGGTGGCCACACCCGGCGCGGAGCCCCCCACCCTGGCCGACCTTCAGGCCCATGTGAGCGAGCACCTCGCCACCTACAAGCAGGTGCAAGCAATGGAAGTGATGGACGCCATCCCCAAGAGCGCCGCGGGCAAGATCCTGCGCCGCGAGCTTCGCGACGGCTCGTGATCACGGATTCCAGCGAATCTCAACGGCTCGCCACCGGCAGGCTCCGGGGGCCTTCGCAACCAAGGTGAGGCGCTTGCGGGAGTCCGCTGAGTCGGCGGCACGCCTCAATGTCTAGACTTCAAACCGATCCAGCCCAGCCGGCGCCGCTGTGCGTCGGCGCGTGCTTCGGTAAGCCAATGCCGGTGAAACATCGGCAGTGTCATTGAAACATCACCAGAGAGGACAACCAATGGCAACACCCCAGCCCGCCATACTCACCGATCTTGAGAAGTACCAGTGGTACACCCACATGAGCCGTACCGCGGATGCCGACCTTGACGTGATCAAGGGCGCGCTCACCGCGGCCCGTGCGGACGCCGAAGCACAAAACGTGAACCTCTGCATCCTGCTTGGCCCCACCCTGGCCGCCGATCTCGGCATCGAAACCGGAGACGACTTTCAGGCGTACCCCGGTTACACCTCCCCGGACGGATCCCGTGAAGCCAAGGGCACCCAGGAGGAGCTGCTGTTCTGGGTTCACAGCGACGAGAAGGACTTGTGCTGGGAGCTGCAGCACACGTTCCGGCGCGCAGTGGCCGGTCACATGACCGTGGCTCGTGAGACGCCCACCTTCATCTACAAGAACAGCCTCGACCTCACCGGCCACATCGACGGCACCGGCAACCCCGAGCCCGAGGATCAGCGTGACCGTGCCATCATCGACGACGGCATGCCCGGCGAGGGTGGCTCGTTCTGCATCGCCCAGCGCTGGGTACACGACATGGACTACTGGGCGACGCTCTCCCTCCAAGAAGAGGAGAACACCTTCGGCCGCACCAAGGCCGACTCGGTGAAACTCGATGTGCAGGTGCCCACGTCGCACCTTTCCCACGTGGAGTTGCGAGAGGGCGCCACCGCGGACGAGTCCACCCCCAAGCGTGGCGAGATGGTGCGCCGTTCCACTCCGTACGCCTTCCATGAGGGCACGGTGGGGTTGTACTTCATGGGGTTCTGCAAGACGCAAGCCCCGATGCGTGAGCGCATGGAGGCCATGTACGGCATCAACGGCCAGGCCCTTGACGCCATCACCAACTACTCCACGCCGGCGTCGGGTTCGTTTTACTTCGCCCCGTCGATCGAAGCCCTCGACGCGGCCCTCGCCTAAAACGCGCCAGACGCGCCCAACGCGCCCACCGCGCCCCGGCTCGAGGTGAGCGCATCGGACGTGGCCGGGGAACTGCCCCATCACGAGGGGCAGTTCGTGCTGGGCGTGGATCTCGACGGGGTGGTGGCCGACTACCTCGCCGGGTTCACCGAATACCTCACCCAGCGTGGCCGCCTGACGGCGGACGCGTTGGTGCAGCGATCACGTTACGACTTCAGCGAGTGGGGCCTCACCCACGACGAATACGAGTCGCTGCACGCCGAGGCGGTGGTGCAGCATCGGCTGCTGGCGCGCCTCCCGGCAATCGAGGGCGGCGCCGAGGCTTTGTGGCGCCTGTCCGACGCTGGGGTTTGGATCCGGGTGATCACCCATCGGCTGTACGTGAACTGGGGCCACGCCGAGGCGGTGGGTGACACGGTGTTGTGGCTCGATGAGCACAGCATCCCCTACCGCGACATTTGCTTTCTGGGCAACAAACCCGACGTTGGCGCCGACTGTTACATAGACGACGCCCCTCACAACGTTCACGCCTTGCGCGCCGGGGGAAGCGACGTGATCGTGTTCGCCCAGAGTTACAACGCCGACCTTGCCGCTCCTCGGGCCCGAACCTGGGCCGAGGTGTACGACATGGTGATGGAGCGTTTCGTGCGCTGGCGTGGCCCCAGGGGAGTGCAGCCCCAGTTCCCCGGCCTCAAACCCGACCTCACCCGCCTCGAAAGGCAACGCTCCCGCCGCTGAACGCGTTCCCGGTGCTTACCTCGCGGCGAGCACCACGTCAGCCCGGCTCCGGCTTCGGGTGGATTTGCACGCCGTCCACCTCCACCCGCTGGCGGCGCAACGTCATCGACACGATGCGCCAGCGGCCCTTGTTGCGTTCGTACTGCTCCTCGTACCAGCCGGTTCCCCACATGCTGGTGATCGGGTGACCCGCCGGAAACCAAAGGTGATCCTCCATCGCCCAGATGCCTCGGGCGATGTTTGGCCCGGTGAGCTCGATTTCGGCGGTGTGGCCGTGATGGGTGGTCACGACGCCGCTGAGGTGCTTCTCCAACACGGCAACGAAGCGGTCGCGCCCCCGGTACGGGGCGCCACCGGTGTCGGTGCTGGTGTCGAACCAGGCGTCGGGCGAGAACAACTCGCGAACGCCGTCCCAGTCCTGCTGGTCGATGGTGCGAAAGTAGCGGGCCTTGAGCTTGCGGATGCTCTCGATGTCGTCACGCGGATCGTGTTCGGTCATCGTGGGAAACTAAGGGCCCAAACCCCAAGGCGCACCCGTCGCCCACGGCGCCTTGTGAAACTTCCGCACCACCGGGCCAGAATCTCCCGTCTAGGGCCGGCCCCGCAAATGCTGAGAGGAGCATCGATGCCGAAGTTGCGTGACGTTGTGAGAATGACCACCGCCGAGGTGGACGCTTTCGTGGAGTCGCAGCGAAGCCTGCAGGTGGCCACGATCAACGCCGACGGCAGCCCGCACCTGTCAACGCTGTGGTTCGCGGTTGTGGACGGCAACATCGCCTTCGAGACCTACACCAAGAGCCAAAAGATCAAGAACCTCGAACGAGACAACCGCATCACGGTGCTGTGCGAGGACGGCGACACCTACGAAACGCTGCGCGGTGTGATGATCAGCGGCACCGCGCAACTTGTGCGCGACCAGCGCGAGGTGGTGCCGGTGGCCCGCGAGGTGCTTCGCCGCAACACGCCCGACATCGCCGAAGAACACCTGAGCGCCGCAGCCGAGGCACTGGCCGCCAAGCGTGTGGCCGTGGTGGTACACCGCAACAAGGTGGCGAGCTGGGATCACACCAAGCTCGGCCACCGCCCTCCCTACGCCTCCAACTCCTGAAGCGTCACCACCGCATCGCCGGCGCTGCCGTGATAAGCGCGCAAGGCGCCGCTTGGGGAAGACTGCGGGCGCCCCCGCTAAACCCCCGTAGGCCTCCCCGAGTCGGGGGTTGAGCCGCCCAGCGATCCCACATTTGAGGCGCCGTAGGACCTGCGCCTGAGGGTGCCGTTTTCGCCCGAGCTTTGCCGGGGATTGGCCAGGGTTCGCAGGGCTTGGCTTGATCGCGGTTGTTGTGGTAGGTACAATATTCGTGTTGCGGTTCTGCACTGATTTTCGGGATCTCGGGCGGTCGGCAGCCGCCGGTGCGCGCCGGTTCTTGACCGGCCGGAGAACCATGGCTGTGGTGGTGACGTGGATGCTGGCGGCGTCTGTGGTGGCGGTTAGCGCCCGCCCGGCGGCGGGGGTGGTTGGCACACCGGACGCTTTGGCTTCCAATGTGGGCGGCGCCTGCGCGGAGGCGCTGGCGATCGAGCGGACCTTCCCGAGGTTCACCGACGTCGATCCCGACGCGGTACACGCCGACGCCATCGAGTGCCTGGCATGGCACGGCATTTCGGTGGGGGTGGGTGACGGTTCCCGGTTCGCTCCGTGGGATCCGGTGTCGCGCTGGCAGATGGCGTTGTTCATGCGCCGCGCCGCGGACTTGCTGGGCGTGCCCGCGGGTTCCACCGCCGACCAAGGGTTCGTTGATCTGGGCGGCCTCAACGCAACGGCGGTGGCAGCGGTGAACTCGATGGTGGACGTTGGCGTGTTCACCGGGGTGGGCGACGATCGTTTCAATCCTCACGGGGTGGTTTCGCGAGCCCAGATGGCGTTGTTGTTGTCGAAGCTGCTGGCGGTCACCCCCGGCGCACCGGTTCGGGTGGAATCCGATGGCGTGGTCACCCTGATCGGCGTGGACGCCGACGATTCGTTCCCCGACATGGCCGGCTGGCCCGAATCGTTCCAAACAGCGGTGTCGGCGCTGTTCGAGCTCGGGGTGGCCCGCGGCGTCACCGGCGGCAACTTTGCGCCGTCGCTTGGGGTGAACCGTGCCCAGATGGCGTCGTTCATCACCAGGGCGTTGGATCACTCCCAGCTGGCCTCTCAACCCGATCCGGCCCCGGCGCCGCCTCCTCCTCCGCCGGGGCCGGCCAACACTCCACCGGCCGTGGTGAACCCCCTCGCCGATGTCACCGCTCGGCGCCTGGGGGTGTACACGGTGGACTTGGAGGCGCCCGGCGCCCGGGTGTTCACCGACGCCAACGGTGACGCGTTGACCTACACGGTCACCGACGACGACGAAGCCGACACGTTCGCCACGATCACCTTCAACGGGCTCACCCGATTGATAACCATCACCGGCATCACCGTGGGCACGGTGGAGGTCACCGTCACCGCGTCGGATCCGTCGAACGCCACCGCCACCGACACCTTCAATGTCACCGTGATCGCCGACACCAACACGGCGCCCACCGTGGCGAACCCGCTCGATGATTTCACTGCGCGCCCGGCGGGGGTGTACTCGATTCCCTTGGAGACCACCGGCAGCGAAGTGTTCGCCGATGTCGACGATGACACGTTGTCCTACACCGCCACCAGCGACAACACCAGCATCGCCACCGTGGCGGTGGACGCCACCGCGAAGGCGTTGACCCTCACCGGCGTCACGGCCGGAACCGCCACGGTCACCGTCACCGCCAATGACGGTCACGGCGGCAGCGCGAGCGACGACTTCGTTGTGACAGTGGAGGGCGACGCCAACAGGGCGCCGTCGGTGGCGAACGCCATAGACAACGTGAACTTGCGCGCCCGCCAGGTGACCACGATCAACCTCGAAACCACCGGCGCCGAGGTGTTCACCGACGCGGATGGCGACACGTTGTCCTACGCGATCACCAACAGCGACTCAACCAAGGCCACCGCCACCTTCGACGCCGCCACCGCCGCGATCACCGTGACGGGGGTGACGCAAGGTTCCACCACGGTGACCGTCACCGCGGATGACGGTCACGGCGCGTTCGCAACGGACACGTTCACCGTGACCGTGGCGGGCAGCGAGAACTCGCCACCAACAGTGGTCAACGCGATTTCCGACATCACCGCGCGTCGCAGCGGCAGCTACACGGTGCCCCTTGAGGCGCCTGGCGCGGCGGTGTTCAACGACGCCGACAACGACCCGCTCACCTACACGATCGCCAACACAACCCCCGCCACAGCCACCGCCACCCTCGACGCGGCCACCGCCACGATCACCGTCACGGGGGTGGCCGCGGGCTCCACCACGGTCACGGTTTCGGCGTCGGATGGTCACGGCGGCTCGGTGAGCGACGATTTTGTGGTGACGGTGGGATCGGGGGTGAACAGCGCCCCAACCGTGGCCAACGAGATCGCCGACATCGCGGCGCGCCCGTCGGGGGTGTACTTGGTGCCGCTGGAGGCCGACGGCGCGGCGGTGTTCAACGACGCCGACGGCGACACCCTCACCTACACGTTCACCAACACCACCCCCGCCGCAGCGACCGTGGCGTTGGACGCCGCCACGGCCACGATCACCGTGGTCGCCGTGGCCGCGGGCACCACCACGATCACGGTCACCGCTGCTGATCCTCACGGCGCGTCGGTGTCGGATTCGTTCGCCGTCACCGTCACCGGGGCCACCAACCAGGCGCCGATCGTGGCCAACGCAATCTCCAACGTCACCCTCAGGCCACAAAGCACCCACAACGTGGCGCTCGAAGCCGAGAGCGCCGCGGTGTTCACCGACCCCGAAGGCGAAACGCTCAGCTACGCCGTTGCCAGCGGCGACCCCGCCAAAGCCACCGCCGCCCTGGATGCTGCCACGGCCACGATCACCGTCACCGGTGTGGCCGCGGGCACCGCCAATGTCACCGTCACCGCCACCGATCCCCACGGCGGCAGCGTCACCGACACGTTCGCGGTCACGGTCACCGCAACGGTCAACAACGCCCCCACGGTGGCGAACCCCCTGGCGAACCTCACGGCGCGGCCCCAGGGCAGATACACAGTGCCGTTGGAAACCCCCGGCAGGGCGGTGTTCGCCGATGCCGACGGCGACACCCTCACCTACTCGCTCACCAACACCGACCCCACCAAGGCCACCGCCGTGCTCAACAATGCCGCGGCCACGGTGGTGGTCACCGGTGTGGCCACTGGATCCACCACGGTCACCGTCACCGCCGTTGACGGTCACGGCGGCGCCGTCTCAAGCACCTTCACCGTCACCGTCACCGCCACGGCCAACAATGCGCCCACCATCGCCAACGCCATTGCCGACATCGCCGCACGTCCCAGTGGCACCTACAACGTGGCGCTCGAAGCCCAAGGCGCCGCGGTGTTCGCCGACGCCGACGGCGATTCGCTCACTTACAGCATCACCAACACCGACCCCACCAAAGCGGTCGCCACGCTCAACCCCGCAACCGCCACCATCACCGTTGTGGGCGCCACCACCGGCGCCACTGTGATCGCGGTTACCGCAACCGATCCCCACGGCGGCGCCGTCACCGACAGTTTCACCGTCACCGTGAGCGGCGCCGCCAACCGTGCCCCCACCGTGGCCAACGCCATCGAGAACCTGTCCACCAGACCGGCAGGCACCTACACCGTGAACCTCGAGGCCGAAGGCGCCGCGGTGTTCAGCGACCCCGACGGCGACACCCTCAGCTACACCGTTGCCAACAGCGACCCCGCCAAAGCCACCGCCACCCTCGACACCACCACCAACACCGTCACGGTCACCGGCGTCGCAGCGGGCACCACCACGGTCACCGTCACCGCCACCGATCCTCACGGCGCCACCGCATCGGATCCGTTCACGGTCACGGTCACAACCGGCGCCAACCGTGCCCCCACCGTGGCCAACCAGATCGACGACCTCACGGCCCGAATCCAGGGCGTGTACAGGATTGCGCTCGAAGCCCAAGGCTCGGCGGTGTTCTCAGACGCCGACGGTGACACGCTCAGCTACGCCATCACCAACAGCGACCCCACCAAGGCCACCGCCACGCTCAACACCACCACCAACACGGTCACGGTCACCGGCGTGGCCGCGGGCGCCACCACCGTCACGGTCACCGCTTCGGATCCTCACGGCGCGTCAGCCACCGACACGTTCACTGTCACGGTCACCAGCACCACCAACACCGCGCCCACCGTGGCCAACCGGATCGCCGACCTCGCCGCCCGAATCCAAGGCGTGTACAGCGTGCCGCTCGAAGCAGACAACGCCGCAGTGTTCGCGGATGCCGATGGTGACACGCTCAGCTACGCCGTTGCCAACAGCGACAACACCAAGGCCACCGCCACCCTCAACGCCGCCACCGCCACCGTGATCGTCACCGGCGTGGCCGCGGGCGCCACCACTGTGACCGTCACGGCCACCGACCCTCACGGCGCTTCGATCACGGACTCGTTCACGGTGAACGTCTCTAGGAACGCCAATAACGCGCCGGTGGTGATCGACGCGATCGCCAACATCACCACACGCCCGGGCGCTTCGTACACGGTGCCCCTCGAAGCAGAGGGCGCAGCGGTGTTCAGCGACCCCGACGGCGACACGCTCACCTACACGCTGCACAACGCGGACTCCACAAAGGCAACCGCCACCCTCGACGCCGCCACCGCCACGATCACCGTCACCGGCGTGGCCGCCGGGGCCACCACCATCACCGTTACTGCGTCTGATGGTGTGGGCGGAACGGTGGACGACCCGTTCACCGTCACCGTCGAATCCACCGCCAACCGCACCCCCGCTGTGACCAACCCGATCGCCGACTTCGCGGCCCGCCCCGAAGGGGTGTACATCGTGGCGCTTCAAACCCCCGGCGCCGCGGTGTTCAACGACCCCGACGGGGACGCGCTCACCTACACGGTCACCAACAGCGACCCCACCAAAGCCACAGCGGTGCTCAACCCCGCCACCGGGTGGATCACCGTCACCGGCGTGGCTGCGGGCGCCACCACGGTCACCGTCACCGCGTCCGATGGTCACGGCGGCAGCGCCTCGGACGCGTTTGTGGTCACCGTGCGGTCCGAGGCCAACGCCAGGCCCACAGTGGCGAACCCGATCGCGGATCTGGCGGCCCGGCCGTCGAGCGTGTACCAGGTGCCACTGGAAGCCGAGGGAGCGGCGGTGTTCAACGACGCCGACGGCGACACCTTCACCTACAGGGTCACCAACAGCGACGCCACCAAAGCCACCGCCACCCTCAACCCTGCCACCGCCACGATCACCGTGACCGGCGTGGCTGTGGGCGCCACCACGGTCACGGTCACCGCAACCGACGGCCACGGCGCCTCCGCGTCGGACACGTTCGACGTGACCGTGCGAGCCACCGGCAACTCCGCGCCCACGGTTGCCAACCCGATCTCCGACATCGCGGCCCGTGTGTCAAGCACGTACCAGGTGCCCTTGGAGGCCACCGGCGCGGCGGTGTTCAACGACCCCGACGGCGACACGCTCACCTACTCGCTCACCAACAGCGACAGCACCAGGGCCACCGTGACGCTCAACGCGGCCACCGCCACGCTCACGGTCACCGGCATGGCCGCTGGCGCGTCCACCGTCACGGTCTCGGCGTCCGATGGTCACGGGGGCGTGGTGTCGGATTCGTTCGTGGTCACCGTCCGCGCTGCCGCCAACGCGGCGCCCACGCTGGCGAACGCGATCCCCGACCTGGCAGCCCGAGTGTCGAGCGTGTACCAGGTGCCGCTGCAGGCCACCGGCGCGGCGGTGTTCGCCGATGCCGACGGTGACACGCTCAGCTACACGCTCACCAACAGCGACAGCACCAAGGCCACCGCGGTGCTCAACGCGGCCACCGCGACGATCACCGTCACCGGTGTGGCAGCGGGCGCCACCACAGTCACGGTCACCGCGAGCGATGGTCATGGTGGCAGCGTGCCCGACTCGTTCGTGGTCACGGTGAGGGCGGCAGTGAACGCCGCTCCCACGGTGGCGAACCCGGTCGCCGATCTCACGGCGCGCCGGGCCGGTTCCTACCCGGTGCCGTTGGAGGCCTCCGGCGCGGCGGTGTTCGCCGACGCCGACGGCGACGCACTGACCTATTCGGTCACCAGCAGCGACCCCTCCAAGGCCACAGCGGTGCTCAACGCCGCCACAGCCACCGTCACGGTCACCGGTGTGGCAGCGGGCACTACCACGGTCACGGTCACCGCGAGCGATGGTCATGGCGGCAGCGTGTCCGATGACTTTGTGGTGACCGTGGTTGCCGATGCGAACACGCCACCCACGCTCGCCAACGCAATAGCGGACTTGTCGGCCCGGCGCCTGGGCGTGTACCCGTTGCCGCTCGAAGCCGAAGGCGCCCCGGTGTTCTTCGACGCCGACGGCGATTCGCTCACCTACGAGGTGTCCAACAGCGACGCCTCGAAGGCCACCGCGGTGTTCGACGCCACCACAGCCACGATCACGGTTACCGGCGTGGCTGTGGGCGCCACCACGGTGGCGATCACCGCGTCGGATCCCCATGGCGGCAGCATCTCGGACTCGTTCGTTGTGACCGTGAGCGCCGACGCGAACAGCGGCCCAACGCTCGCCAACGCAATCGCCGACCTGTCGGCACGAGTGTCGGGCCTCTACCCGGTGGCGTTGGAAGCCTCCGGGGCGGCAGTGTTCGCCGATGTCGACAACGACAAGCTCACCTACTCGCTCACAAACACAGACAACACCAAGGCCACCGTCACCCTCAACGCCGCCACAGCCACGATCACCGTCACCGGCGTGGCCGTGGGCACCACCACGGTCACCGTCACCGCAAGCGACGGTCACGGCGGCAGCGTGTCCGACGCGTTCGTGGTCACGGTCACCGCCGCTGTGAACAACGCCCCGACGGTCGCCAACCAGATCGCGGATCTCACGGCGCGCCGCCTCGGCGTGTACCGGGTGCCGCTCGAAGCCGAAGGCGCGGCGGTGTTCGCCGATGCCGATGGCGACACGCTCACCTACGAGGTTGCCGCCGGCGACACGTCCAAGGCCACGGCAACCCTCGACGGCGCAGATGTGGTGGTCACCGGCGTGGCGGTGGGCGCCACCACCGTCACGGTCACCGCACGGGATCCTCACGGCGGCAGCGTGGCAGACGCGTTCGTGGTAACGGTCACCGAAGCCTCCAATGACGCGCCGGTGGTGTTGCGCCCGATAGCCGACCTGGCCGTGCGACTGTCCGGCGTGTACGTGGTGCCGCTGGAAGCCCCGGGCGCGGAGGTGTTCTTCGATTCCGACGGCGACACGCTCACCTACGCGGTGAGCAACTCCGACGCCGGCAAGGCAACGGTCACCCTCAACGAATCCGACAAGACGCTCACGATCACCTCGGTGGCCACCGGCGCAACAACGGTCACGGTCACCGCCGGCGATCCTCATGGCGGTGCCGTGTCGGACGTGTTCGTGGTGACCGTGGGTGGCGCCACGAACCGACCACCCACGGTGGCACGCCCGATAGCGGACTTCACCGCCCGTCCCGCCGGTGTGTACCTGGTGCCCCTGGAGGCGCCCGCCGGGGCGGTGTTCACCGACGCCGATGATGACGACTTGTCCTACAGCGTCGCCAACACCGACGACACCAAAGCCACCGTGCGCCTCGACGCCGCATCGGCGGTGCTCACGATCACCGGTGTGGCGGTGGGTGACGCCACGGTGTCGGTCACCGCGCACGACGGTCACGGCGGCAGCGCGGTGGACACGTTCACGGTGACACTGTCGGGGTCGGCCAACAGCGCCCCAACGGTGACGAACCCCGTTGATGACATCGCCGCGGTGCCCGACGGCAAGTACGTGATCGAACTCGAGGCAGCCGACAAGCCGGTGTTCACCGATTTCGACGGCGACGACTTGTCCTATGTGATCACCAACACCAGCGACGCAACAGCGGTGGCCACCTACGACCTGGCCGCCCAAACGGTCACGATCACTGCGCTGGTGGCGGGCACAACAAGGGTCACGATGACCGCGTCCGACGGCCTGGGCGGGTCGGTGTCCGACGAGTTCACCGTGACAGTGTCGGGCAACGCCAACCGCAACCCGGGGGTGAGCAACGCCATAGGTCACATCCAGGCCCGCCCGTTGGGTGTGTACGCCGTGGAGCTCACCAACCCCGAGCGGCCCGTGTTCTCGGATCCCAACAACGATCCGCTCACCTTCAGTGTCAGCAACTCCGATCAAAACAAGGCCACGGTCACCCTCAACGAGCAGACCTCCACGATCACGATCACCGGCAAATCCCAGGGCGTCACCACGGTGCTGGTGGTCGCCGACGACGGCCACGGCGGCACAGTGTCGGACGCGATCACCGTCACGGTGGGCCGCGACGCGAACACGTCACCAACGGTCGCCAATCCGATAGCCAACATCGCGGCGCGGCGCAACGGCACCTACACGGTGCAACTCGAGCCCGACATTGCCGCGGCGTCGGTGTTCATCGACGGTGACGGCGATCCGCTCATCTACGAGTTGCAAAGCCCCGCGCCGGTCACCAATTCGGCCTCGGTTGCCAACACCACCGGCCCGAGTGCCACGGCGTCACACGACGCGGCGTCGGTGTCGCTTGATTCCAAACTCAGAACGCTCACCGTCACCGCCCGCTCACCGGGCGTGCTCAACGTCACGGTGCGAGCCGAGGACGGCATTGGCGGCAGCGCAACCAACACGTTCGGGGTGCGCGTGGTGGACGTGCCGAACGGGGCGCCAACGCTGGTGAATCCGATCGCCGACGTGGAGCTGCGCGTGGGTGACGCGCACGTGGTGCAACTCGAAACCGACGTGGCCGGAGCGGTGTTCGCGGATCCCGATGGGGACGTTTTCTCCTACGAGGTGACCACCACCAATCACGCCGCTGCGCCCGCCACGCTCGACAGCGACGCCAAGACGTTCACCGTCACCGGCCTCGCCGGGGGCACAAGCACCGTCACGGTCACAGCGTTTGACGGTCACGGCGCCATGGTGGTGGACACGTTCACGGTGACGGTGAACAACAACACGCCACGCCTGCCCAACCCGATTCCGGACTTGGCGGTGCCCGTTGGTGGCGTCACAACGATCAGGTTGGAACCCACCGGCGGCGACCACGTGTTCGTTGACCCCGATGGTGACGTGCTCACCTACGCGGCCGCCAACAGCGACACCTCCAAGATGTCGATCGCTCTCCACAACGCCACACGCAGTTTGACCATCACCGGCGTGGCCGCCGGCGCCGCCACGGTGTTGCTGCATGCCTCTGACGGCGCGGGTGGCATCAACGCCGATGAGTTCACCGTGACCGTGAGCGCGTCGTTTGATTACGACGCCGACGATGACGGCCTCATCGAGGTGCGCAACCTGGCGCAGCTCAACGCCATCCGCTGGGATCTCGACGGTGACGCCACCGCCGATGACGCCGCCAACCAGGCGGCTTACGTGGCGGCGTTCCCATCCGCGGCGTCGGGGTGGGGTTGCCCGACGGCTGGGTGCGCGGGTTACGAGCTGGTGGCCGACCTCACGTTTGATTCCGACAGCGACGGCGACGTCGACTCGGCTGATCACAACGGGGCCTGGTGGAACTCCGGCGCCGGTTGGGCGCCGATAGGCCCCATCTACACAGCCGCCTTTGACGGCAACGCTCACACCATCTCCGGGTTGCGGGTCACCCCCACCACGGCAACCAGCGGCGATTCGGGTGGTTGGGGCTTGTTCAACACCGTTGGCCGCACTGCCGCGGTGCGCAACCTTGGTTTGGTGGATGTGGACGTGCGGGTGCCGCGCAACCTGGCCGAGGTGGGCGCAGTTGCCGGTGTGATCAACGGCACCGCCTCACACTTGTGGGCCACCGGAACCGTGGCCGCCCCCGCGGCCCGATCCACCGCGGGTGGCCTGTTCGGTGAAATGGTGAGGATCGGCGGCTTGGTTCCCAGCATTCGCGACTCCTACGCCAACGTGGAGGTCACAGCCGGGCGCATGGCGGGTGGCCTGATCGGCAGACTGAGCAGCGGTGACGTGTACCTCAGCTACGCCGCCGGTGCGGTCACTGCCGCCGCCGAAGCGTCGGGCGCTGATGATTGGATGTGGGGTGGGCTGATTGGCTGGGTGCAGTCCACCAACACCAACGGTGTGCAACGAACCTACGCCACCGGCGCGGTCACCCAGGCCAACACCAGCGCCCCGTCATGGACTGGTGGTCTCATCGGCCGCCACGACGCCGGGCGGGTGTCGCAGAGTTACGCAACCGGGGTGGTCACCGGCACCAACACCGCCAACACACGCACCGGTGGCGTGATCGGCGGTGCCGGCACCGCGGACGCGGTGGTGCTGGCCGACACGTATTGGGACACCAACACCACCACCCAACCCACAGGCAGCGGCAACACCACCGCCACCGGCGTAACCCCCACAGCGAAGACCACCAGGGAGTTGCAGGACGACACCAACAGCAGCGTCGCCGAGATCGGCTACACCGGCATCTACGCCGACTGGAACCTGCCCGACTGGGATTTCGGCAGCCCCACGCAGTACCCGGTGCTGATCAGCGACCTCAACGGTGACCGCACACCCACATGGCAGGAGTTCGGCGACCAGCGCCAAAACCAGGCCCCACGAGTGGCACACCCTCTGCCCGATGTGCGCCTCGCCACAAACCAGGAGCTCGTGATCGACCTCGACCTGCCCGGCGCAGAGGTGTTCACCGACGCCCACAACACCAACCTGGTTTACACAGCAGTGTCCGCCGACCCCACCGAGGTCGCCGCGGTGATCTCACCCGCCACGGCAAGACTCACCTTGATCCGTGCCAACCCTGGCGACACCGCCATCACCGTGGTGGCCACCGACCCCCAAGGCCAAGCCGCCAGCTCCACGTTCACCGTGCGCTCCACTCGCGCTATCGACTACGACACCGACTCCGACGCCCTAATCGAAATCTCAAGCCTCCCGCAGTTCAACGCCATCAGATGGGATGTTGACGGAGATGGCACCCCCACCAACCTTGAGCGAACAGCCGGATACGACACACTGCACCGCCTGGCCTTCCCCGACCCAGCTCTCGGCATGGGATGCCCACAAGCACGATGCGCTGGCTACGAGCTCATCACCGATCTCGACTTTGACTCCAACGGTGACGGGATCATAGACGAACATGATCACGAGGGCATGTTCTGGAATGATGGCCAGGGATGGGATCCCATCGGCGGCCAACTGGATAATCCAAGTCCGATACTTTCCGCAATCTTGGACGGAAATAGACACACCATTTCCAATCCCTTTATGAACCGGCTAGTACCCGGCAACGACGAAAGATTTGGCCTGTTTTCGGTGATCACGGACGCAGAGGTTCGCTACCTTGGTATCGATAACGCCAACTTTAGGATACATGATCCGGGCAACCGTAGCCACCGCGATGCATACATCGGCATTTTGGCTGGCGAAATCCGTCTAACAGATGTGCGAAGCGTGTATTCGACTGGAACCGTGACAGTAAACCTAAACGGTGCGTCAGAGGTAAATCCTTATGCAGGCGGTCTGATCGGAGGTGTGAGTGGCAGGAGTGCAACGATTGAGGACAGTTTCTCAACCGCAAGTGTTGCTGCACCACTCAACGCGGGTGGCTTGGTCGGGACGTATAACGGTTTCGGGGACCACCTCTTGCGCAGAACGTATACCACAGGCCCAGTCTCGAGCATTCAGTATCGGCGTAGTCGCTCCTGGGATTTGCACTGTCTTTGCTGGGGTGGGCACGTCGGGAATTTGGTCACCTCAACCGGGACTGGTGTGGTACAATCGGGTTATTCGACTGGGCCATTCCGAAGCCACGACTCGACCGAGTTTAACGCCGGAGGCCTTGCGCAATGGGTAAGCAGGTTCAGCTTCAATTCCAGCTACTCAACTAGGCATTTGACGGGTGACACCTCCAACGCGAGTCTCGGAGGGTTGATCCACAACTCCTCAAGTTCATCCGCCATAGCTTCCTATTGGGATACCGAGGCATCGGGT
This sequence comes from Candidatus Aldehydirespiratoraceae bacterium, assembly GCA_965221635.1. Taxonomy (GTDB): domain Bacteria; phylum Actinomycetota; class Acidimicrobiia; order Acidimicrobiales; family Aldehydirespiratoraceae; genus JAAXHB01. The sequence goes on along the minus strand of OZ244902.1, from coordinate 3,049,882 downwards.
GTGTCTAGCAGTCGTCTTGGGGTGGGGAAAACCACTTCTGAGTTGCAGTCCGATACGCAGGAGATGGTGAACGCCACTCACTATGCGGGGATTTACAAGGACTGGCCGCGCGAGGACTGGGACTTCGGTACTTCTTCGGATTACCCGGTGTTGGTGGTTGATTTTGATGGTGACGGTGTGGCGTCATGGCAGGAGTTCGGGGTGCAGCGCGGCAACTTCGTGCCGATCGTGCAGCACCGGCTGCACAACGTTGAGATCGCCCCGGAGGACACCCTGACGGTGGACACCAGTGACGTGTTCTACGACCGCAACGGCCACACGCTCACGCTGTCGGTGGCATCGTCGGATCCGACGGTGGCCACCGCGACCCTTGCATCCGGTTCGGTTTCAGTGGTGGGCGTGGCTGTGGGCTCCACGGTGGTGACGGTCACGGCCACCGATCCGGGCGGCTTGTCGGCCGCGGAGGGCTTCAAGGTGATCGTGCTACCGGGCACCGACTACGACACCGACGACGACGGCTTGATCGACGTGTCGAGCCTGGTGCAGCTCAACGCCATTCGTTGGGACCTCAACGGTGACGGCGCCGCGGACTCCCCCCTGGACGCCGAAGCGTTCGGGTTGGCGTTCGTGGATGCCCGAAAGGGCATGGGCTGCCCGTCGACCGGTTGCACCGGTTACGAACTCACCACCCACTTGCAGTTCGATTCCGATGGTGACAGTGACGTTGACCGTGCCGACCATCACGGCTTGTTCTGGAACGACGGCGAGGGCTGGCAGCCGATTGGCGGCATGTACGACGCGGTGTTCGACGGCAACGGTCACACCATCTCGGATTTGCTGATCGACGTGGAGTTCAGCGACGCAACCAACTTCGGCTTGTTCGCGGGTTTGGGCGCGAACGGTGTGTTGCGTGGCGTTGGCTTGACGGACGTGTCGGTGAACGTGGAGCTTCCAGCCCCGCGGGTGGGCGCCCTGCTTGGCTCCGGGACTGGCAAGGTGGAGCGCGCGTGGTCTTCCGGTGAGGTCACGGCGACCGGCCCCCAGGCCTACGTCGGGGGTTTGATTGGCGAGATGCTGCGAAGCGACAACGCATCCATCGAAAACAGCTTCTCGTCGGCGCAGGTGAAGGGCGCCCAGTGGGCCGGCGGCTTGGTCGGGTTCACGGACAGGATCCCGATTTATCGTGCTTACTCGTCGGGCTCGGTGAACAGCGTTGACGAGGCGCTGGAGGCTGTTCGCATCTTTGGCGGTTTGGTGGGTTACGGCTCCGGGTTGGATTTGGAGTTCGCCTACTCGAGCGCAGCGGTGAGGTCGCCGGGCAGGTCGGTGGATCATGGTGGTGGCCTGGTGGGCCGCACCAATCACGGCGCCATCCATGAGGGCTACGCGACAGGTTCGGTGTCCGGTGAGGAATCCGACGCGGCGCTTGGCGGGCTGATCGGCAGTTCCACCACGAGCGCTCAGCGCGCCGACGCCGACGTGTACTGGGATTCGCAAACCACCGGCCAGTCCACAAGCGCGCGTGGCGGCACCGCCAGAACCACCTCGCAACTGCAAACCGACACGAACGCCACGGTCGGCTCAAGCGGCTATTCGGGGATCTACTCCACCTGGGACGCCGATGCGTGGGACTTCGGCACGTCGTCGCAGTATCCGGTGCTGGTGGCCGACTTCGACGGTGACGGCACGGCCACTTGGACGGAGTTCGGTGATCAGCGCGGCGATCAGGCGCCGGTTGTGGCCAACCCGCTGGCCGATGTGTCGCTCAGCGCCGGGTACACCTGGCGTGCAGGGTTGCAAACACCGGGCGCTGAGGCGTTCACCGACGCGTTCAACACCAACCTCACCTTCACCGCCACCTCCGATGACACGTCGGTGGCAACATTGAGCATCGACACGGCCCGCTCGGAGGTGCTGGTGCGCGCAGTGGCGGCGGGTTCCGCGTCTGTGACGGTCACCGCCACCGACCCCGACGGGCTGTCGGCGAGTGATGTGTTTGTGGTGACGGTGGTGGCGGGCACCGATCACGACACCGACAACGACGGCCTCATCGAGGTCTCCAATCTGGCGCAACTCAACGCCATCCGCTGGGATCTCGACGGTGACGGCTCCGCGGACACCGCTGAGGGTCAGGCCGGGTATCTGGCGGCGTTCGCTGCTTCTTCGGGTGCCGGTGGGTGCCCGTCGGCGGGGTGTTCTGGTTACGAACTGACCGCAGATTTGAGTTTCGATTCCGATGGTGACGGCGACACAGACGCCGACGACCACTCGGGTGCGTGGTGGAACAACGGCGCCGGGTGGGAACCGATTGGTGGCTTTTTCGACGCCACGTTCGACGGCAACGGTCACAAGATCACCGGTCTGTTCGTGGACCGCCGGCTGCCCGAGGCCGACATTGGGCTGTTCGCCGGGCTGGGCGCTTCCGGGGTGATTCGCGGCGTGTCGCTGGTGGACGCCGACGTGGTTTCGCGTGGTCGGCTGTCCAAGGTTGGCGGCCTGGTTGGGCTGAGCCGCGGGAACATGTCCCGCGTTGGGGTCACCGGCACCGTGATTGGCGCGGGTGCGGGTTCGTTCGTGGGTGGCGTTGTGGGCCAGTTCCGCCCGCTTGGTTCCGTTCACCCCAGCATCGAGTTGGCGTTCTCCGCGGCGGAGGTGTTCGGTTGGGGTCGTGTGGGTGGCCTCGTGGGCGACATGGGTTACGCAGGTCTGCGCCGTTCCTACAGTTCGGGGCCGGTGAACGGTCAGGCCAACACCGACGCCAGGGTGGTGGTTGTCGGCGGCGCGGTTGGTTACGCCGGTGACTCCACGGTGGTGTCGCAGGTGTACGCGTCGGGCCCGGTGCTGGGCGCACCACTCGGCGAGGTACACGTGGGCAGTCTCATCGGCCGGGCCCACAAGGCCACATCGCGAGAGTCGTTGGCCACAGGGCCGGTGTTCGGCACGGCGCCAGGCGCGAGGGTCGGCGGCGCGCAAGGCAGCCAAACCGGCGCCTCACCTGAGGTCACCGTGAACGCCACCGTGTACTGGGACACCCAGGCGGTCGGCCTGGACACCAGCGTTGGCGGCGGCACCCCGGCGAACACCTCGGCGTTGCGTTCACCAACCAATGCCGGCGTCGTCGCCACCGACTATGACGGCGTGTACTCGGCTTGGGACAGCGACGCGTGGGATTTCGGCACGCAGGTGCAGTATCCGGTGCTGGTGGCCGACTTCAACGGCGACGGCACCGCCACGTGGGCCGAGTTCGGCGATCAGCGCCCCGATGTCACCCCGCAGGTGTGGGTGCCGGTGCCGGAGCGGGTCCTCGGGCTGGGCGAGTTGTGGCGGATCGACTTGGACGATTACTTCCTTGACCGCAACGGCGACACGCTCACCTACACGGTGTCGTCCACCACCGCCGCGGGGCTCACAGTGGCTCACAGCGATGGAGTGGTGTCGATCAAGGCCACCACAACTGGCGCCACCGTTGATGTCACGGTCACCGCTGCAGATCCGGGTGGCAAGAGCGTCACCGACACGTTCACGGTCACCGTCGGTGACCAGCCGGCGTATGACACCGACGCGGACGGGTTGATCGAGATCACACGCGTCGCCCAGCTCAACGTGATCCGTTACGACCTCGACGGTGATGGCAAGGCCGATGACGCGGCATGGGCTGGGGAGCACGCGGTGGCGTTCACCAACGGCGTGGAGGGGCTGGGGTGTCCGTTGTCGGGTTGCGTGGGTTACGAACTCGCAGCCGACTTGCATTTCGACGCCAACAGCGACCACCGGGTGGACAGCGACGACCATTCGGGCCGTTACTGGAACAACGGCTCGGGCTGGGCGCCGATTGGTGGCACCTACACCGCGGCGTTCAACGGCAACGGCCATGTGATCACCGGTCTCACCATCAACGCCGGCTCGTCCGCAACCGGCACCGGGTGGGGCTTGTTCGCGGCGCTCGGGCCAACGGCGTCGGTGCGGCGCTTGGGCCTCGTGGACGTGTCGATCAGCGTCGGGGTTGCCAATGCCAACATCGGCACCATTGCGGGTGTCGCCAATGGCGTGGTGTCGCACTCGTGGGCTTCGGGTGAGATCACCTCCAGCGCGCAAGCCACCCTGGGCGGCCTGGTCGGCACCCTGCAAACCACGGCCAACAGCACGGCGCGCATCGTGGGCAGCTTCGCCTCGGTGGGGGTCTCGGGCGCCGGTGTCGGCGGCGGCCTGGCGGGTCGTGTGATCGGCGGCGAGATCGTGGATTCGTATTCCACCGGTGAGGTCACCACCACTACCGGTGTCACCGGCGGCGAGTGGACCCAGGGAGGCGTGGCCGGTTTCGTCAACGACAGCGCGCGTCTCACCAGGGTGTATTCCAAGGCGTCGGTGAAAGAGGGCACCGGCGCAGCGTTGTCGTGGACTGGTGGGCTGGTGGGTCGCCTTGACGGCAGCCAGGCGGCGCAGTCGTTCACCGCGGGTGCGGTGACCGGCACCAACACCGCAGGGTTCGCCACCGGCGCGGTCGCGGGGTCGGTGCGACCCTCCGCGGACGATACCGCCGGAGTGATCGCCGCGGATGTGTACTGGGACACCACCCGCAGCAACCAAACCTCCGGTGTGGGCATAGACGCCGGTGATCAAGCCAAACCGGTGGCGAAGACAACTGCGGAGTTGCAAGCCGACACCAACGCGATGGTGAACCAGGCCGACTACAGCGGCATTTACGCGGATTGGCACTTGCCGATGTGGGACTTCGGCACGGGCAGCCAGTACCCGGCGCTCAAGACCGATTTTGATGGTGACGGCACGGCAACGTGGCAGGAGTTCGGCGATCAGCGCTCCAACCGGGCGCCAACAGTGGCGAACCCGATCCCCGATCAGGCAATCCTGGCAGGCAGGTCGCGGGCGTTGAACCTGGAGCAAAGCGGTGCTGAGGTGTTTGTGGACGAGTTCAACACTGAGCTCACCTACAGCGCCACAACCTCGGATTCGCGTGTGGTGACCGCAACGGTGGACATGGACACTCGCACCCTCACAGTGCTCCACTTCCAGCGGGGCACCGCCACGGTGACGGTCACAGCCACCGATCCCGATGGGTTGTCGGTGTCGGACACGTTCGCTGTGACTGATCACGTGGCCATTGATTACGACTCCGACGACGACGGTCTGGTTGAGATTTCGACTCTGGCGCAGCTCGACGCGATTCGTTACGACCTCGACGCCAGCGGCTACTCCGACACCGGCAGGGGCGGATGGCGCACACGCTTGTACCGGGAACGTCACGAGGCCGCGTTTGTGGGGGCGCGGTCGGGTTTGGGTTGTGTCAGCAGCAGTTGTTTGGGTTACGAACTTGTGGCGGACCTGGACTTTGATTCTGATGGTGATGGTGACGTGGACGCCGATGATCACAACGGCGCCTGGTGGAACGACGGCGCCGGTTGGGAACCGATCGGCCGTCACAATCTCGGCGGTGGTTACAAGGGCATCTTTGAGGGCAACGGGCACACCATCTCGAACCTGTACATCAACACCGGCACCGGCGATACCGGCCGCAACTACGGCTTGTTTGAACAAGTCCTCCCCCAAGACGACCGTCGCGAGGCCGCGATACGCAACGTCAACCTCGAAAACGTGAACATCACCGTGAACTCGGCCCAAACCACCGCGGGTGGCCTCGCCGGTCGTCTCGATGGTGGCGCCACCATTGAGCGCAGCTCGGTTACCGGCACCATCACCGGCGCCGCTGCGCCCGCCACGGCCACCAGCCCGGTTGGTGTGACCGTTGGCGGCCTGGTGGGCAGCATCAGCGACGGCACCATCACCGACAGTTACTCCACCGCCGATGTGACCGGCACCAACGAGGTTGGCGGCCTCGCGGGCGACGCCGACAACACTCGCGTGCTGCGCAGTTACGCCACCGGCGACGTCGCCGCCAACGGCGCCCGGCTCGTGTTCGCCGGTGGGCTGCTGGGGAGCTTGGTGATGTCGAACCCGCCGGGGGCGAACAATCCCAGCGTTGTGGATTCCTACGCCTGGGGCGCCGTGAACGACAACGACATCGCAGGAGCGATCGTTGGTGGGCTCATCGGCTTCTCGAGAACCGCCAGAGTGGCTCGCAGTTACGCGCTGGGCGAGATAACCGCCAGCGCCATCGCGTACTCGGGTGGGCTGTTGGGTTACACCCCACTCGGCTTCAATTTCGACACCCTCTTCGATCACACCTACTGGGACACCCTCACCACCCGCACCAGCACCACTTCGGGAAGCGGCACCGGGTTGACCACCGACGCAATGCGGGCCAACTCCGCCACTGGTGGCGGGCCCTACCAGCACTGGTCGGCCACAACGTGGGATCACGGCACCAATGTGCAGTACCCGGTGCTGAAGGTGGACTTCAACGGTGACGGCACCGCCACTTGGGAGGAGTTCGGCGATCAGCGAGCCAGAAAATCCCCGGTGGTGCGCGACCCGTGGCCCGACATCACCCTCGCCACCGATCAGCTGTACCAGGACGACCCGGTGGGGTACTTCCACGATCACAACGGCAACCTCATCGGCTATCAAGCGGTCACGTCGGATCCGTCGGTGGTCACCACCAACACCACCCGCGCCGCTGATGGCGAGACGGCGTTGCTGGTGAAGGCGCATCGTCCCGGCAGCGCGGTGATCACGGTGACCGCCACAGACAGTCACGGCTTGTGGGCCGGTGACACCTTCGAGGTGACCGTCACCAGCCAGGTCGCTTACGACACCGACAACGACGGCCTCATCGAGGTCTCAAACCTGGCGCAGCTTGACGCGATCCGTTGGGACTCCAACGGCGACGGCCTGTCCGACAGCGGAGCGAACATCACCAGCTACGCCGAGGCGTTCCCCGGCCACCCGGTTGGCATGGGCTGCCCCGCCGGTGAGTGCCGGGGCTACGAACTGGTCGACGATTTGGACTTCGATTCCAACAACGACGGCGAGATCACCAACGTCGACCACGACGGCACCTGGTGGAACGACGGCGCCGGCTGGCAGCCCATCGGAAACTACAGGGCGCTGTTGGAGGGCAACAATCACGCCATCAGCAACCTGTTCATCAACCAGGCCACAGGCACCAGCGGCAACTGGGGCCTCTTCGCGCAACTCGCGCCAGGCGCCCGAGTGCAACATCTCAACTTGCACGACGCTGACATCACCGTGGCCCGCAACCTCGCCAATGTTGGTGTGCTCACCGGCGCCAACAACGCCACCATCGCGCATGTGGGTGTGACGGCCACGATCAACACCGGAACGTCGCTGGCCACCGTCGGTGGTGTGGCAGGTGTCCACCGCACCATGCCCAACACCACCCCGGCCACGATCATCGCCGCTTACGCACGGGCCACGATCACCAACAACCACACCGCAGGCGGCCTCGTCGGCGAAGCCAACAGCGCGATCATCTCCACCAGTTACGCCAACGTCACCCTCGTCGCGCCCACCAACCCGGGGGCCACCACCTGGGGTGGTCTGGTGGGCAAGACCACCGGCGCCACGATCGTCAGCAACGTCTACACCACCGGCACCCTCACAGCACCCGCAGTCACCGGCACCACAACCGGTGGCGTGATCGGCCGCCAAAGCGGCACCACCCTCACCTACGCCTACACCACCGCCATCATCACCGGCGCCACAAACACCCCGGCCACTCCCACCGGCGCTGTCACCGGCGCCGCCCAACGCGACGGCGGCACCAGCCCGCTGATCACCGTGACCGTGTACTACACCTCCGACACGCACCAAGGTGTGGGCAGCACCACCCATCCCAGCAGAACCACCCCCCTCCACAAGACCCTCGCGGTGTTGCAACAGCACACCAACACCACGCCAACCACGTCCGCTCACACGTTCCACACCTGGAGCCTCAACTTGTGGGACCACGGCGCCACCAACCAAACCCCCGTCCTCAAAACCGACCACAACGGTGACAACACCGCAACCTGGCAAGAGTTCGGCACTCAACGCCCCTAGCCCCCGCCGGCTGATCGAAGCTCGCACCGCCGCCGGCGAATACAGTTTTTTGCCATGAGCAGCGAGCAGGCCGAACAGGCGCCATCCGAGGAGACGCCCGCACTTCTTGAGGTGCAGCGTCTCGACACCAGGATCGAGCAGCTTCAGCACCAGCTCGCCACCCTGGAGGTGCGCACCCGGCTCGCCGACGCGCAGGCCAGGCAGGCCGAAATCGGACGCTCTCTGGAAGAGGCGGAGGCGGCCCGTGCCGAGGTGGTTCAGCGCCAACGCCGCGTGCAAGGCGAGTTCGACCTTCTCGAAGCAGGCGTCAAGACCAAGGAGAGCCGGCTCTATTCGGGTCAGGTGCGCGCCATTCGCGACCTTGAGGCGCTGCAGGTGGAGGTGAAGGGCATCAGAACCCGTCAAAGCACCCTTGAGGATCAGGCCATCGAGGCGATGCTCAAAGCGGACGGCATCGCCGGTGAGATCACAGAACTGGAAGCCAAACGCCACGCGGTGAACGAGCAGATCACCGTGTTCGAAGCCGAGCTGGCCACCGAATCGTCACAAATCAACGAGCAACTCGACCAAACCGTGTCGGAGCGGGACTTGGCAGCCTCGGGTGCGGACGCAGCCGCGCTGGCCAACTACGACAGGCTGCGGCCCATGTTCGGTCATCGCACGGCCGTTTCGTTTGACCCGGTGCGGGGCTGCGATTGCGACATTCAGATGCCCACCGGTGAGATTTCGCGCATCAAACGCTGCCCGGCCGGCGAGGTGCTCGACTGCGCCGAGTGCGGCCGCCTGGTGCTGCGCTAAGGGCAACCCCTGCAGGGCCCCCCGACCACGTCACCCGCCTGGGGCCGCAGTGCTGATCTGGTTGGCGCAGTGCTGATCTGGCCAAAGTGCTGATCTGGCTCGTGGCGCGCGCTTCGCTCGCTCGGCAAATCTCGAGCGTCAGGGTGGCGGCGTGCTGCGCGCCGCCGCTCACCAATCACAAATCAGGGGTGGCGGCGTGCTGATCTGGTTCGTGGCCTGTGGGGTGGTGCTCGTGGCGCTGGTGCTCGACAGCAGCGGAGCGGACTACAGGTTCGTGGCGTTGGGATCGGTGGCGCCGCTGGCCGAGGGCGCGACCGGCGCCCCGTGGGTGCTGCACACGCTTGCGGGGAGTGTGCTGCTGTTGACGTTGGTGATGGTGGCCACCGCCGGCAGGGGTCGCAAACGCCTGCGGCGCCGCTTGCTGGGGGTGCCCATCGGAACGCTGGTTTTTCTGGTGGCCGCCGGGGTGTGGCAGCGAGCCGAGCTGTTCTGGTGGCCGTTCATGGGCCTCTCCGACGGCGTTGGCGAAAGCGGGCTTCCGGCTTTCGACCGGCCCTGGGTGGTGCTGGTGGCGCTCGAGCTGGTCGGTGTGGCGGCTTTGCTGTGGGTGGCGCGCACAAGGGGCCTCGCCGATGCGGCGCTGCGCCGCGACCTGATCCGCCGGGGACGGTTGCAGCCTTCGCGAAGCGGCAGGGCCCATCGGCAAGTAGCGCGGGGGAGTGGGCGAGGAGTTGGCCTGTAGGCGGGATTCTGTCCGGGAGCCCGTTTCCGGGTTGTCCCTGGATGACCATCCATCTGTGCGATCTACCCGGGAGTGTCCACGGACGGGCCGCCCTCTCCCTGCTTGATCTTGCTCCAGGTGGGGTTTACCTAGCCATTCCGGTCGCCCGGAATGCTGGTGCGCTCTTACCGCACCGTTTCACCCTTACCGGCCCGAAGGCAGGCGGTTTGTTTTCTGTGGCACTTTCCTGCGGGTCGCCCCGACTGGCTCCCGCCAGCACCCTGCCCTGCGGAGTCCCGACCTTCCTCAGCCCGTTGAACGGGCCGCGGCCATCCGGCCAACTCCCCGCCGCTGTAGCGAGGGTAGTTACCCTGGACAAGCCCGCAACCGAGGTGGCGCGGGTGGCAACACAAACGGCGTGAGGGGTGCTCGTGAGCAGTCTTTCCGATTACGGAGGTTGGCGGGAGTTGCTGTCGGCGCTGGCAGCGGGGCGCAACATCAGCGCCGGCGCGGCCAGGGCGATGCTGCAGTCGATCCTGTCGGCCGAGGCCACCAACGCGCAGGTGGCGTCGTTCATCATGGCCATGCAAATCAAGGGCGCAACCGCCGATGAGCTTGGTGGAATGGTCACCTCGATGCGAGCCGAAGCGGTGCCCCTTGACGTTCCCGAAGAGGCCATCGACATCGTGGGCACAGGCGGCACCACCCAGCGGCGGTTGCACGCGCTCAACGTTTCCACGATGGCCTCGTTTTGCGCGGCGGCGGCGGGCGCGGTGGTGTGCAAGCACGGCAGCGTGAAAGCGTCGTCCACGTCGGGCAGCTTCGACATGCTCACCTCTCTGGGGGTGAACATCGTCATCGCACCCGAAGCGGTTTCCCGAATGGTGCATTCGGCCGGGATTGGTTTCGCGTTCGCGAAGACTTTCCACCCGGCGATGCGTCACGTGGCCGCGGTGCGCTCAGAGATCGGCATTCCCACCGTGTTCAACCTTCTAGGGCCGCTGGCGCATCCCGGTCACGTGAAACGTCAGTTGCTGGGTGTGGTGGAACCACGTTTCGCGCTGACCATGGCCGAGGCGCTGCGCAACCTTGGTTCGCAACGAGCGATGGTGGTGAGCGGCGACGGCGCCTTCGACGAGCTCACCACAACCGGCCCCAACCTGGTGATCGAACTGCGCAACGGTGAGCTCACCACGCGCACCGTTTACGCCGCCGACGCGGGCCTGCCCCCAGCAGCCTCTGAGTGACCTGCGCGGCGGAGGCCCCGAACAAAACGCCGAACTGCTCCGGGGGATAGCGCAAGGCGAGCCGGGGCCCGTGCGAGACATTGTGGCGCTGAACGCCGGCGCGGCTCTGGTGGTGGCCGAAGTGGTCGATGATCTCGCCTCAGGTGTGCAAGCCGCCCAAGCCGCCATGGACGACGGCCGCCTGGCCGCCAAAATCGACCAAGCAGTAACCGCCTCCAACACCGATCAATAACCCCGCAGCGCTCGGGTGGGGTTGGCTAGGTGAGCACGCTGTGAACGCGCCGCTCCGGTGGTCGGCGAGGCGGCAGGCCAGGGCCACGATCGTGAGGGTGGGAGTGGCGGTTCCGCCGGTGCCGAACACCGAACTCCCGGCAACCCAAAGGTTGTCCATGGCGTGAACCTTGCAGTTGGCGTCCACCACACCGTCGGCGGGATCGTCGGACATGCGGGTGGTACACATGTGGTGGTATCCAACGCCGATTGTGAAGTCCTCGTCGTTGGCGCGTGTCACGTCCACGCCGTAAAGGTTGATGAACCGTTGAGGGTCAAAGAAGTGCGGCGCGCCAAGAGTGATTCCCGCCGGGATCACCTGCAGGCGGCCCAACCCGTTTGACCCCAGCCACTCGGCCATCGTGCGCAGCCCGCCGATCACCGCGGTGCGGTCGTGTTCGTCGTAATGCCAGTGCAGGCGTATCCGTCGCATTCCCAAGGCGTCGCGCTCGGCGCCGAGCGTCACCCGACTCTGCGGGTAAAGGCGCTGCTCGGCCATGCACTGCAAGTAGGCCACCGTGGTGGGCCCCCCAGTGGCGGGGCCCAGCGTGGCGGGCTGCTGCATGGTGAGGCCCAGCGTGGCGGGCTGCTGCATGGTGAGGTTCTGCGTGGCGTCGCCGCTTGCGGCCTCGACCTGCTCGGAGCCCCAAGCCGGTGACTGCTCATCGGAGGCCGGCCGAGGAGTCGCGCCCTGCTTGTGCGCGGTGAGCAGGCCCCTCAAGGCGGAAATGTCGGCAGCGGTTAGGCCCGAACGCTGGGCGGGCACCCCCACCGGCAGAGAGTCCACCAGAATCTGCGCTTCCAAGCCCAGGGTGCCCGTGTTGCGCACATGTTCGGAGGTGAGCGCCAACGCGAACTTCACTCCGTGTGAGCGGCCCGCGTTTGGGCCGTCGTTGATTGTGGTGTCCACCCCCGTGTAACCGGCCAGCTCATCGGTGTCGGGCTCCAGCAGGGCGAAACCGCCTGCCACTTGCAGGTGCTCGGCGAAGTATCGACCCACCTGGTCGGTGGCATTGCCAAGCCCGTTCGGTGACGCATCGGTGGACGCCAACATCAACCGGGGGTTTTCCAGGCCTCCGGCTGCCAGCACGAAAGCCCGGGCCCGCACCTCGGCTCGCACGCCGCCCAGAGTGCGCACCACGGCGGCTCGAACGCTGCGACCGTCGTCGGTCGCGAGGTTCACCACGTTGGCCCACAACACAACGCTTATGTCTTCGGCGGTTTCGAGTTGGCTGCGGTATGTGTCCCCGAACGCCATCACCCCCACCACCTGAAACGCCCTGGTGTGAACCGCCTCGTTGGCCCGAATCGGCGCCGGCACGCCCACCCGTTCACTCCAACGGCCGGCGTCGTCGTCGGAGTTGCTGATGGCGCACCAACGCGCCGCCCGTTCCCAGTACGGCTCCATCTGGTTGTAGGTGATCGGCCATCCGCTCACCGGCAGATCGTCCCGACGCTCGAAGTCCACCGGTTCGAGCCTGCGGCAGTAACCGGCCCAATGGTTGGTGGTGCCGCCCAGCCATCGCAGGCGAACAACGTCGAGAGGCACCGGGTCGATCAGGTTTCGCAGCGGGCGACCCACCGACGTTCCCTCGTTGAGGCTGCGAGTGAGGGGATCCTCGCCGTCGGGCCCACCCGACTCGACCAAGGCGACGCTCAGCCCCGAATCTCGCAGTTCGAGCGCCGCCACGATCCCCGCCGCGCCCCCGCCGATCACGCACACGTCGGCGCGCAACACCGAGTCCTGTGGCAGGGTGCGCGCGTCGATCAGCATTCGCCCGGGCAAGCCAAAGCAACCAGAGCCGCGGCCCGGCCCTCGGATTCGGAAAGCACCCAGCCGTCGAGGCTCACCGTGCGCCCGTCGGCAAAATCCGACTCCACCAGCCGCTCAGCAACCTGCAGGTAGTTGTGACCCGAAGCCCCCAAAGCCGCCAACAGCCAAGCAACCTCGCCCTCGTGCGGCCGCTCACGCAAGTAAGCCCGCCCAACCGCCGCCACCTCAGCCAGCCCCGCGCCCTGCGGCGCACGCAACTCAACACCATCATCTAGTGACCCCGCCGCCTCCAGCCCGTCGCCCACCTCGGCTCCGTCCCCACTAGTGCCGGGCTGCCCCTCACCAGACTCCCCAGAGTCGCCGGATTCTTCAGAGTCACCAGAGTCGCCGGATTGCGCAGAGTCGCCGGATTGCTCAAGGCCATCGGCATGTTCGAGGGAGGCGCTCCCAGCGGATTGGCCATCCTCCGGCAAGGCCGGTGTTTGGGTAGGCCTTGGCGAAGTCGACTCCGGATCGTCGAGCGCCGGTCCGCTCGACGGCGTCCGGCCGGCCACCCATGCCGCAACAGCTCCTGCCGTGGCGCTTGCGCCCGCAGCAACAATGAAAGCTCGCCGCCCAATTCGCTTCAGCAAGCGAGCCTCCCCTCAGTCACCAACATCCCACTGGCCCGGCAGCCCGGAGCCCATGGGCGGCGCTGGGATGGTCGGTGGCGTCGGGTTGGTGGGTGACGTTGGAATCGTGGCAATGGTCACTCTCGGTGTCTGCGAATCGCGCGAGATTGCAAGGCTTGAGCGCACCAAAAGGGCCCAATGCTGCTCGAACACCGACGAGAATCGGACAAGATTACATCTGATGGATGTGGGCGAACTCGTGAGCATCGGATACGCCGCCGGGCTGTGCGCGGTGGGCGTGTGCCGCGCCGAACCCTTCACCGACACCCGCCAATTGCTCGAACAGCGCAAGGCCGAGGGGCTGCACGCAACCATGCAGTTCACCTACCGCAATCCGACGCGGTCCACCACACCGTCGCAGTTGGTGCCCGGCGCACGTTCGCTGATAGTGGGCGCTCTCGACTACTCCCACTCTGCCGTTGCCGTCGAAACCCCAGATGTCGAAACCCCAGCCGAACCAGGCCCGGAGTCTCCAGGTCGGCATCCGGCGCCGCCGGGGCCTTACGCCAAGGTGGCGGCGTACGCCCGCAGCGACCACTACCAAGCCCTCGAGCACGGCTTGGGCGCAATGGCCGAAGCGCTGCGCGCCCACGGGCACCGTGCCGCGGTGAGCGCCGATGAGAACACCCTCGTCGACCGCGCAGCCGCCTACCGGGCGGGCATCGGCTGGCAGGGCAAGAGCGCCAACATTCTGGTGCCAGGCGCTGGAAGCATGGTGGTTCTGGGCGCGGTGGTAACCGACGCGGTGCTTTGCGACACCGACCCGCCGCCAGTTCAGGACGGGTGCGGATCGTGCAGGCAGTGCCTGGACGGCTGCCCCACCGGGGCGATCATCGCGCCAGGTGTGGTGGACGCCCGACGCTGCCTCGCCTGGCTGGTGCAAGCCGACGGAGTGTTCGACCCCCGCTTCAGGGTGGCTCTAGGCAACCGCATCTACGGCTGTGACGACTGCGGGGACGTGTGCCCACCCAACCGGGTGCGCCTCCGAAGCCGCCCCCCAACCCACACCGCGGACAACCGCTCAGCCACCACCTCAGCCGACGGCCCAGCCGACCGTGCCGCCGACCTCCTGGCCGACCACTCAGCCGCAGCCACCGACTCGGCGTGGGTGTCGCTGCTGGAAATGCTCAACGCCACGGACAGCGAGCTGATGGCCCGGTTCGGTCGCTGGTACATCCCACGCCGCGAGCCCCGCTACCTGAGACGCAACGCCCTTGTGGTGCTGGCAAACATCGGCGACCCGGCCCAACCAGACGTCCGACAAGCCGTGGAGCGGGCACTGGCCGATCCCGACCCGCTGGTGGCCGCGCACGCCGTGTGGTGCGCCCGCCGCCTGGGTCTCCCCACCAGAGGTCTCGCCAACCCGCACCACCCGCTAGTGGCCGAGGAACTGTCCCGCGAAGTAGCGACCCGCACCAACCTGCATGAACGCGACCGGGTAACTCCGGCTCCTGCACATCCAGCAGGCCTGCGGTGACCCTGCGCTCACTCCAAAACAGGGCAGGCCGGCGTTTCCGGCACGCAACATGACCAGACATCCGCGCGGAAGCTGCGCAGGCGAGCGAGGCTGGCTTGGCGCGGGGGAGTTGGACTTGGCATGACTCGGCATTTGCTGGTTACCAACGACTTCCCGCCGAAGGTTGGGGGCATCCAGAACTACTTGTGGGAGCTGTGGCGGAGGCTCCCGTCGGCCAGCGCCGTGGTGTACACCACGCCATACCGCGGCGCCGACGCTTTCGACGCTGAGGCCCCGATGAGGGTGATCCGCTCACGCGAGCCGTGGTTGGTGCCCCGCAGAGGCCTCGTGGCAAAGGTCAACTCTCTGGCCGACACTTACGACGCCGAACTGGTGGTGCTGGATCCGATTTTTCCTGCCGGGCTGGTGGGCCCGCACCTGAACCGGCCTTACGCGGTGATCGCTCACGGCGCCGAGGTGGCCATCCCGGGTCGCCTGCCGGTGACCGCCTCGCTGGTGCGCCGCGTGTTGCGCAACTCGGTGGGGGTGATCGCCGCCGGGGGCTACCCCGCGGCAGAATGCGCCCGCAACGCCCGAACTGACCTCACCACCCACGTGATCCCTCCCGGCACCGACATCGACAGGTTCGCCCCCCACGACGGTGCCAGGAGAGCAGCGGCACGCCGGCGCCTCGGTGTGGCGCCGCACGCCCCGCTGGTGGCCTGCGTTTCGCGCCTGGTGCCCCGCAAGGGAATGGACACCCTCATCGAGGCGGCCGCCTTGTTGGCCCCTGACCGTCCCGACCTGCAAGTGGTGGTGGCCGGAGCGGGCCGCGACCGTGCCCGCCTTGATCGTCTGCTGCGGCGCACCGGCGCACCGGTGCGGCTCGCCGGTCGAATCCCCGACGAAGCCGTCACCGACCTGTACGAAGCCGCCGACACCTTCGTGATGTTGTGCCGCACCCGCTGGGGTGGTCTCGAACAGGAAGGCTTCGGAATCGTGTTCCTGGAAGCCGCGGCGGCGTCGGTGCCTCAGGTGGCAGGCGCGAGCGGTGGCGCCCACGAAGCCGTCGCCCACGGCGAAACCGGTTTCGTGTTGCACCGCTCCACCCCCGACACCGCCGCGGAGGCCATCGCCCATCTGCTGGACAATCCCGACCTTCGCCGCCGGATGGGAGACGCGGCCCGCAGCCGCTGCGAAACGGAGTTCTCCTACGACGTGCTCGCCGCCCGGCTGCAGGCAGCGCTCGCCGACCTGGCTTCGCGCAGCCGCTGAGGCTGCGCTCGCCGACCTGGCTTCGCGCAGCCGGTGAGGCTGCGCTTTCTATGAGCTGGCCTTCCGATGAGCTGACCGTCCGTTTAGGCGGGCACTGCCGCTGTGTAGGGCACTTTCGCTGTGGCATCGGGGGGTGCGATTGTTAGCGTCGCCATGCAGGCACCAAACCGGCGAGAGGTGGCGCAAGGGTGGTTGATCAGGCAACCGAACGCACCACGATCATGGCCTCACCCGAGGACTGCTACGCAGTGGCCATCGACTTCGAGCGATACCCGCAATGGGCAGGCGACATCAAACAAGCCGACATCCTCGGAAGGGACGCCTCGGGCCGGGCCGTGGACGTGGCCTACCGGGTTTCGGCAATGGGGCGCTCCACGAACTACACGCTTCGCTACTTCTACGGCGACGACCCGCTGCGCCTGGCGTGGCGCCTGCAAAGCAGCGACTCGGCCACCCGACTCGACGGCGAATACGAGTTTCGCGAGGTGCCGTGCCCAGACGGCGCCACCGGGCCGTGTACCGAGGTGATCTACCACCTGGCGGTGGAGCTCAAGGTGCCGCTGCCCGAGTTCCTCAAAAGACGCGCCGAGTCGCGCATCATGCACACCGCGCTCGACGAGCTGAAATCCCAGGCGGAAGGCTCGGCTCGGGCCGAGGCCTAAGCCCATCCCGGCCCGGATCACGGCGAACGGCGCACCCACTCACATGCTGTGCGGATTTGACATTGGCGGCACCAAGGTGCTCGGCGTTGCCGTTGACCCCGCCGATCCGGTGCGTCCCGTGGCGGTGCAACGAAACATCACCCTCGAGGACAGCGACGCCCTGGTGGAGACCATCGAGAAAACGGTGGCCGCGCTCGAAGCCGACTGCGGCGCACCCATGCAGGCCGTGGGTGTGGGCATAGCCGGGATCGTCACCCGAGACGGGGTGCTGCGCTACTCGCCGAACATTGCCGGGGTGCTCGACCTGGAATTGCGCACCCGCCTGCGCGACGGCTTGCAGCGCCCGGTGACCGTGGAGAACGACGCCAGCGCCGCCGCGTTCGCCGAGTACAGCCACGGCGCCGGACAGGGAAGCCGCGACGTGATCCTGGTGGCGTTGGGCACCGGCATCGGCACCGGCCTGGTGCTCGACGGCAACCTGTACCGCGGCTGGCAGGGATTCGCCGGCGAGGCCGGTCACATGATCGTGGAACAAACCGGGCCTCGCCACATCACAGGCGCCCGAGGCCCGTGGGAGTACTACGCGTCGGGCACCGGTCTGAGCCGCATGGCCGCAACCGCGGCCGCTGCCGGCCGATTCGCCGGCGTGATCGACGAGGCAGGGTCAATCGAGGCGATCCGCGGCGAGCACGTTCACAGCCGCATCGCCGCCGGTGACCCCGACGCCCTGGCGGTGCTCGACGAGTTCTGCGACCACGTGGCGGTGGGACTGTCGGGGCTGATCCACGTGCTCGATCCGGAGGTGGTGGTGATAGCCGGGGGACTGGTGGACATCGGCGACCCGCTGGTGAGCGGAATTTCCAAACACACCGCCCGCCACGTCCTCGGAGGCGAGCACCGACCCCCGGTGAGGGTGGTGGCCGCACAACTCGGATCCGCCGCGGGGGCCATCGGCGCGGCGCTGCTCGCAGCCGCCACCCACAACTAAGCACGGCCCCCAAGGGAGAACCAGGATCCAGCGGTGAAGATCGGCATCCTCACCGGGGGAGGGGACTGCCCCGGCCTCAACGCAGTTATCAGGGCGGTCACCCGCAAGGCGGTCACCCATTACGAAGACACGGTGATCGGCTTCCACGACGGCTGGCGCGGCGTGGTGGAAAACGACTGGCGCAACCTCGACGAGTCGTCGTGCCGGGGTTTGCTCACCCGCGGCGGAACCATCCTGGGCACGTCACGCCACACGCCGTTCAACCTGCCTCACGGCCTGGCGCGGGCCACAGCCACCTTGGAGGCGCTCAAGATCGACGCCTTGATCGTGACCGGCGGTGAGGGCACCTTGTCGTGCAGCCGCGACATTGCCGACATGGGCTTCCCGGTGATCGGCGTGCCCAAAACCATCGACAACGACGTGAACGGCACCGAGCGCACCTTCGGGTTCGACACCGCCGTGTGGGTGGCGACAGAGGCCATCGACCGTCTCAGAACCACCGCCGAGAGCCACGACCGGGTGATCTTCGTGGAGGTGATGGGCCGCCACGTCGGGCACATCGCCACCTGGTCGGGCATCGCCGGAGGCGCGTCGTACGTGCTTGTGCCCGAGGTGCCCTTCGACATAGACACGCTGTGCGCGGCGTTGCTGCGCCGCCAGGCCCGAGGCATTCACGACTCGGTGGTGGTGGTCGCCGAGGGCGCCCTGCCCCGACCCGGAACCCTGGAGGTGGCCGACCCGCCGTTGGATTTCTACGGCCACAAACGTCTCGGTGGTGTGGCAAACGTGATCGCCGCCGCGGTGGAGGAGCGCACCGGCCTCGAAACCAGGGTCACGATCCTCGGCCATGTTCAGCGCGGGGGCACCCCCACCCCCACCGATCGGGTTCTGGCCACCCGTTTCGGGATCGCCGCCATCGACGCCGCCCACGCAGGCGCTTTCGGGCAGATGGTGGCCTTGCAAAGCGACTCCATCACGTTGGTGTCGCTGCAGGAGGCCACGTCGCAGCTCAAATGCGTGGACAAGGAACTGCTCGACGTGGCCGCCACGTTCTTTCCCTAACCGGGCGCCTTTCCCTGGCCCGAGAACCGGGCCTTTTCAAGCCTGAGAATCTGCGATTCCCCAGCCCCGGAAGCTGCCGGTGGGGCCGGGTGCGCTCAGGACGCCTGCACCGCCGGCGCCGCCGGTTGGGGTTGGAACTGTTCGTAGGAGCCCACGTTCAGCACCGCGCCCGGCTCCGCGTCGTCGTCGCTGGTGGGGATCGACACCTCCACTCCATCAAGCAGGATGCGGGTGCCGTCGAGGCCCCATTCGTTCACGGTGAACACGAGCTGCGCGGCCACCAGTCGCAGCGTGTCCGCGGGGGGAAGCTCCTCAGCGGAAAGGCTCACAATGTCCACGGTGGCCTCCCCGGCTGACCTGTCCACGCTCACCTGGTTCACCTCGAACAGCTCCAGGGTGTTGAAGTAACCAACCGCTTGCTCGTCGGCGGTGGTGGCCTCACCGAAGAGGGTGCCGAGCACATCCGCGAGCGCTCCCGGTGAGCGCACCTGACGCTCCGCCGGCACCACCACGGTGCGCTCTGTGTCCTGCGGGTTGTTCAGCAGGTACACGGTGTGGGTGGTGGTGAGCGGCTCCGGCGCGGTGGTGGACGTGGACGGCGTGAACCCGGGTCGCAAACCCTCTGGAAGGTCGGCCAGGTCGATCGCCTGCGCCTCGTCGTCCACCGGAACTCCGCAAGCCACGCCCCCACACACCAGCAGCACCACCACCACGAGAGCTAAGAGGCTGCGCCGTCGCCGGTGGCGGTTGCCGGTCGCCTGGCCCGGCGCGTCCGACGCAACGGCCCCCGGCCTCGGCGCAGGGCTCCGCTGAGAGGTCATGTCGGCGACCTCCACCCGGATGCGCCCCTGTCGGCCACCGAAACCAGATCCGACGGCGCCTCGATCACCGGGTCGGTGTCGCCGGTGGAGTCGTCGTAGGGGTAGTTGGCCGAGATCGGAAACTCGGCCAAGAAGCACGCGCCGGAGCGGCCGTGGTCACGCTCGGCCACCCACACCCGTCCCTGGTGCAGGCTCACGTGCTCGGCCACCAACGCCAAGCCCAGGCCCGAACCGGAATCCCTGCCGCGGCGGCCACCGGCACGGCCCCGGATGAACGGATGAAAGATCTCCCGGCGCTCCTCGGGCGCCACTCCTGGGCCGTTGTCCTCCACGCCGAGCAGCAAGCTCTGATCGGCGCGTTCCACGCTCACGGTCACCTCGCCGTTGCCGTACTTGGTGGCGTTGTCCACCAGGTTCGACAGCACCTGCCCGAGCCGGCGCTTGTCGGCCCAAAGGCGTGTGCCGCCGGCGCCCGGCCCGCAACGGAACCCCACTTCGGGGCTCGGGTTGCGCAAAATCCAGCGCTGCACGAAATCGGCAAGATCCACCGGCTCGGCAACAAGATCGGCGGTGCCGGCCTCGTAACGGTTTATCTCCAGCAAGTCCTCCACCAGGTTCTGGAACCTGGTGACGTCATCGGCGAGCAGGTCGAGTGCAATGCGGCCCCGCTCGCCCAGCTCCGAGGCGCTGTTGGCAAGCACCTCCATCGACGCCGCCAACGTCATCAACGGAGACCGCAACTCGTGGCTCACAGCCGACGCGAAACGGGCGTCGCGGGCGATGCGATCCTCGAGCGCTCCGGCCATTTCGTTGAACGACGCCGCCAGCGAATCCAGATCGGTGTCGCCGGTGGGTGTGAGGCGGGTGCCGAGCTCACCCGCGGCGAGCGCCTCGGCAGCGGTTCGTGCCTGCACCAGCGGCTTGAGCAGCCTTTGCGACGCCCAAGACCCCAACGACGCGGCGATGATCGTGGTGACCGCGGCCACGCCCAACAAGATCGCGGTGAGCGCTTCGAGGGTGCTCTCCACCTCGTCGAGGGGGGCCGCCTCGAAGTAGGTGGCGTTGATGCCGGTGCCGACGATCGGCAGCGCCGAAACGATCACCGTGCTGTCACCGATGATGGTGCGCATCCGCGCGGGGGTGCCGTCGGAGGTGAGGGTGAGCACCGACCCGGGCACCGATTCGCTGCCGAACACCAGCGGATCTGCCGCTGTCCAGGAGTCACCCACCCGCAGCAGCGGGAACGTGCCCGACGTTTGGGCCAGGCGCTCCACGATGGCCCGGCGGCCCTCGTCGTCGGTTTCCACGGTGAGCTCGTTGCGCACCCGCCGACCGTTGTTCACGAACACCGAGAAAGACGACGACTCGCGCTCCTCGAGCAGGTTCTGACGGGTGAGCGCCAACGTGGCCCCCGCAATGGTGGACGACAACAGCAGCCCGGTGAGAGCGAACGCGAAGGTGAGCCGCGCCCGCAGCCCGAGGTGTCGCAACGGGCGGCCCGGCACCCGCGGTGGCAGTGTGGTGGATCGCTGGGCAGCGTTGGGCGCCTGATGATCGGTCATCGGCGCCTCACCCGAAACGGTCAGGGCTGCAGCTTGTAGCCCATGCCGCGCACCGTCACCACGTGACGGGGATTGGCAGGGTCCACCTCGATCTTGGTGCGCAGACGCCGCACGTGTACGTCCACGAGGCGCCCGTCACCGAAGTAGCCCAGATCCCACACCCGCTCCAGCAGCACCTCACGGCTGAGCACCCGCCCGGGTTGTGATCCCAACTCCACCAGTAGCCGGAACTCGGTTTTGGTGAGCGGGGCCTCCTCGCCGCGCACCTTCACCAAGCCCTCCTCGGGCAGTATCTCGAGATCCTCGAACACAAGGGGGGCGTTGTCGGCTCCCGCGGCGCGAGCCCGTCGCAGCAGCGCCCTGATGCGCGCCGACAGCTCCTTTGGCGCGAAGGGTTTGGTGAGGTAGTCATCGGCGCCCGCTTCGAGACCGCCCACCACGTCGTGGGTGTCGGAGCGTGCTGTGACCATCACGATCGGCACGTCGCTTTCGCGTCTCAACGACCGGCACACGTCGAATCCGTCTCTGCCGGGCAGGGTGATGTCCACCAGCACCACATCGGCGGGCGAACGATCGAAAGCGGCCAGCGCCTCCTCTCCGGAGCCGGCCTCCTCCACGCTCCAGCCCTCGTCCTCGAGGGCCAGACGAAGGGCGGTGCGGATCCGCTCATCGTCCTCGATGATCAGAATTCGCGTTGCCATGGGCACCATCGTGCCATTCTCGCCGCTTCAGCGCGTTGTTTTGGCCTGTGTGGCGGCAATGCCACGCCGCCTCGGGGGCGCCACTGGCGTGCCTGGCGGGGCCCGGCGCCGGGGCCGCGCACCCGCAATCGGCTACGGGCGGCAGCCTCTTGAAGTTCAGGTGGGGCGGCGAGCTTGAGGTTCAGGTGGGGCGGCGGGTGCCGGCTTGGCGCCACTCGGCGCTTGAACGCAAAGCCAGCACCGCCACAACGGCAGTCCCTGTGGCCGCGGCCAGCGCGGAGAGCACTCCCACCAGGCCCGCCCACACGGTGCAGCCCTCGTCACAGGAAAGGTCCACCACCGCGAAGCCGATCAGTCCTCCACACAGCCCGCCCACCAGCACCGACACAAACGCCAGCACCCGAGCTGCCTGCGAAGGACCGGAATCCTCAGGGATCACAAGACCCGCGGGAAGCTCAGCATCCGCGGGAGGCCCAGAAGCTACGGGAGGCCCAGAATCTCTAGGAAGCCCAGCATCCGGGGTGCCTGACTGGGGAGGATTGGCCATCGCGGCGAGGGTACCCGAGGGCGTCGCCGGCCCGTGTGTGGCCAATGACACACGCTGGTGCCATACTGATGTTCGTGACCGATGGCCGTGAGCATCCCGGCGAACTGGTGGGCCCGGCGCCCGATGGCACCTTGGGGTTCATTCATGTGGACATGGACGCCTTCTACGCCTCGGTGGAGGTGCTGCGGCGTCCCGAGCTTCGGGGGCGCCCGGTGGTGGTGGGCGGAACCGGTCGCCGTGGCGTGGTGGCGGCGGCAAGCTACGAGGCACGAGCCTTCGGGGTGCGTTCGGCAATGCCGTCGGTGCAGGCGCGTCGTTTGTGCCCCGACGCGGTGTTCCTGGTGCCCGAGATGAGCTTGTACATCGACGTTTCGGAGCGGATCATGGCGATCCTGCGCGACGTGACGCCGCTGGTGGAGCCGCTGTCGCTCGACGAGGCGTTTTGTGACGTGAGGGGAGTGCTGCACGCCGAGGGCCCAGCGCCCGCTCTGGCTCGGCGGGTGCGGGAACGGATTCTCGAGGCCGAGGGGCTCACTTGTTCGGTGGGGGTGGCCACGTCGAAATTCGTTGCCAAGCTTGCCACCTCACGCGCCAAACCCGAGGCCACCCCAACCGGTGCGGTGTGCTCCGACGGCGTGTACGTGGTGGAGGCGGGATCCGAGCTCGATTTTCTGCATCCGTTGCCGATCCGGGCGCTGTGGGGGGTGGGCCCGGCCACCCAGCGACGCCTCGCCAAGGTGGGGGTGGAAACCGTTGGCGACCTTGCCGCTCTCAGCTCCGATCAGGCCGCCGCCGCTGTGGGTGACGCGGTTGGTCGTCACCTTCACCGGCTGGCCAACGCCATCGACGACCGGCCGGTACACACAGGCCGAGAGGCTCAATCAATCGGCCATGAGCAAACCTTCGCGCAGGACATGCACGACCGAACCTCGGTGCAGCGTGCCGCCACCCGCCTCGCCGACTCGGTGGCCCGCCGCATGCGAGACGCAGGAGTGGCCGCTCGCACCATCACCGTGAAGGTGCGTTTCGGTGACTTCACCACCATCACCCGATCCACCACCAAGGTTTCACCGATCGGCGGCTGGCGTGACATTGCCCACACTGCCCACGGGCTGCTCGACCAGATAGACCCTGCCCGCGGTGTGCGTCTGCTGGGCGTGAGCGCCTCGAACCTCGCCGCGCAGGCTCAGGCTGCACCCACAGAGGCAGCGCCGGCCCAGCCTGGGCCCCTGCATGCTGGGCCTGCCCAAGGTGAGCCTGCGCAGATGTCGCTGGGATTGCTCACCGAATCAACGCCGCAGGAAGACGTGGCGGACGCGGCGATGGACGCGGTGGACGCAGGGTCGGTCGGCACCTGGAAGCATGCCGAGCGCGCCATGGACGAGATCCGCGACCGATTCGGGTCGGCGTCCATCGCGCCGGCGGCTCAGATCAGCACACCGGACTCGCAAGGCCTGGGCGGCGGCGACCGAGGCTGGGGCGAGGTGGGGGAGAACCCGTGGGGTCCCGACGCCGCCGGCGCCACCGGCGCGCAACGCAGCAGCCGCTCCGGCTCGCCCGGCGGCGGGGGACAACCCCCGAAACGACCCAACCGCGGCGGCGAGAAGTCCGACAAGCGTCGGCGCCCTCTAGACTCCGGGGCATCTTGATCCAATGCGGCCACGGTGCGAGGCGTTCAGGAGGTGATCGGAATGCCGTTGTCTGAGGACGAGCAACGCATTCTGCACGAGATCGAATCGCACCTCTACGAGAGCGATCCCGGCCTGGCGCGCGAGGTGGCCGAAACCACCGTGTACAGCCACGCCTTCCGCAACATCAAGTGGGCCACCCTGGGGTTGGTTGTGGGCGTGGCCTTGATGATCGCCACGCTGTCCATGTCTTTCCTGCTGTCGTTTTGCGGATTCTTGGTGATGCTGGCTTCGTTGCTGTTCATCGAGCGCAACGCCCGACGCGCAGGCAAGGCAGGCTGGGGTGAAATGTCGCAATCGATGCGCTCCCGTGGCCTGCGAGGCATGATGGGCGGCGCCGGGTCGCGAATGCGTGACCGCTTCGAGCGCAACGGCCGCTCCGACACCTAACCCCGGCCGGCACTTGTCGGCCGGCCACCCTCAGGCCGACCACCCAACGGCCAACCACCCTTCTGCCAACCACCCAAGGGGCGGCCACCTTGGGTGGCAGTATCGACCGAGACCGCTGGTGGCTAGCTGCGGTGGCTGAACATGCCACGCGGGTCGCACATGCTCACCAGCTTGCGCCCCGGTGGCGTGACCGCCTTGCACGCGTCCACGATTCGCCTTGAGGCCAGTTCTGCCTCGGTGGCCATCGAAGCCGTGACCTGCTCGGGCGGCCCGTAGGCAGCGGCAGAGAACAATCCCGCCAGACGGGCAGGCTGATCGCCCAACGCCCTGGCCAAGGTTGGTGTTGCGGCGCCGGGCCGCAGCGGCGACAAGGAGGGCGTCTGGCCGGCACTCAACCGGCGGGAGATCTCGTTTGGGGTTTCCGCCGGGGTGGGGGACAGGCTCGCCATCCCAAGCGCGTCCACCGCGTCGGCCCAGGCGAGGCCGATTCGGGCCACCGGGTCATCCGCGGCCTGGCTGCGTCGCCATCTGCGCACAACCAGGCGCACCCCCGACGGAGCCGCGACTGCCACCGCCACCAGCACCACGACCGCCACCAGCCACCACTGCGCCTGAGCGAGCCAGCCCCCGGATGCGCCCTCGCCGCCCGCGAGCCCTCCCGCGCCGCTGCCGTCGGGTGGCCCCGAAGCTCCGCTGTCTCCGGGAGGGTCGCCGGGGTCGCCGGTGATGAACGCATCAAGAGGCGCGTCCAAACCAATCGACGCCCCGGCCGGGTCAAGGTCGAGAAACTCCCGTGGGCTCGGGCCGAAACGTGGTTGCAGACCGGCCTGCTCGCCTGTGGCGCCGATGGCCGGATCGCCGCCTGCGCCGTGCTGAGCGGCAACCCTCCCGGTGATCGCCGAATCGCCCGGCGCTCCCCGTCCCGGTGTCGGCTCGAAACGCACCCAGCCCGCGCCCGGCAGGTAAACCTCGGGCCAGGCGTGGGCGTGGCGGCCCTTCACCGAGTACACGCCACGCTCGGCGTCCCAGTCTCCCCACGTGAAACCAACCGCCACTCGTGCCGCCAGGCCCACGCTGCGCGCCATCGCCGCGTAAGCCGAGGCGAACTGCTCGCAGTAACCGGCACGCTCGGTGAACAGGAAGCTCTCCAAGCTGTTCACGCCGTGACCGTGGGCAATGTCGAGGTCGTAGGTGAAGCTGCCGTCCAGCCAGAAGTAGTCCTGCAACAGCAAGGCCCGCTCGTAATCCGAACGCGCCGCGGCGGTCACCCGTTCGGCTTCGAGTCGCACCGACTCCGGGAAGCCCTCGGGCAGGGCGGTGTTGTCGATCAACACATCGGAGGGCGCCGGCGTGCCGTCACCGGTGGCCAGCACAGCGGCGTTGCCGATGTCGGCGCCGGCGGAGGCGATCGTGTAGCGGTAGCCACCCGGTGAGCTCGCCGCGGCTGACACCAGGTCGCCGTCCACGGTCACCAGCGTGGCCGAGGTGGGCTCGTGTTCGAGTTGCACGCCTCCGTCGTCGAGAACTTGCTGCACAGCGAACGCCGTCGGCAGGTAAATGTTGCCCAGAGCGGTCACGTTGAAGGTTTGCACCAGGCTGTCGCCCCGCACCTCGGTGGGCACCGTGGTGGCCATGTCCTCGCTGGGCGGGTCGAAACTCGAACGGGTGCGCCAGGCGACACCGTCGAACTCGTCAAGCGACATCAACCGCCAGTACTGGCGCGACTGCTCGGGCACGTCCACCGTGAACAGCTCCTGGTTGCTGCGCTGCACCAAACGTCCCTTGATCTGCACCAGAGGGCTCAACACGATCCTGGCGCTGCTGCCCGAACCGAAATCCAGGTCGAGCACGTCCACCACCGCGGCACGGTCGGCGCCCGGAAGTGACGGGCCCAGCGTGAGCCCCGCCACCAGCGACACCCCCGCCACCGCCGCGCCAACAAACCCCATCCGGGCCAGGGCGCCACGCCGGTGCGGTTCGGCCCAGGTGATGCTGCGCGCCCGGTTGGCGACCCCCAGCAGCACCAACACCAAAGCGGTCGCCGCGCAGTCCGCCGCCCCGAGGCGCAAACCGCTGCGGTTGGTGTCCACCAGAACCACCAACGCGAACACCGCCGTTGCCGGCAGCACCGCAAGCGACGGCATGCGCAGACGAAACGCCGCGGTGTCGCCCACGAAGGCGCAAACCCACACGATTACGCCCACTGCGAGCACCAACCCCGCGGCTGGTTCGAGGGGCACGGTGGTGGTGCCCAGGATCGTCCAGGCGTCCTCGAGGTGACCGTTGGCGGATCGCAGTGTGGCGCGGGTGGGAAACACCAGCCACGCCGTTTCGCCGTAACGCAACACGGTGATCGTGATCGCCCCGCACGCCGCGCTCAGCAGCGTCGCCACCGGCACACCCAGGCGCGCCCTTCGAGCAGCGAAGGCCACCAGGTGCGACGCCACGGTGAACGTGAGCGCGTCACGCAACAAACCCGGCGCCGCGAACAGCCGGCCGAGGCCCACCGCCGCCGTCACGCCAAGCGCCAACAACGCCATCTCGCACCCAAGGTCGAACCAAACCCGCCCCGGCGCTCCGCCAGTCGCCTGGCGGCAGGCGCCTGTGCCTGCCGTGCCTACAGCGCCCTCGGGCGACAGCGAGCGCGCCCCGGTTGGGGGCATCTCGGGCCGGCGGGTTTCGTTCACAGGCGTGTGGTGTTGTCGCCCACAGCCCGGCGGGCGAAGAGGCTCTGCAACTGGCCCGCGGCGCTGAGGTGAACCCAGGCGCCGCTGCTGATCGGCCCCGACGACGCCTCCGGGTCGTTCCAGTTGCGCACGTCGCAGGTGATCAGCACCCCGGCGCCGAGGCGGGCCGCGAGGCGTGACCTCACCTCGCGGTGAGCGATCGCCTCGGGGGACGCCGTGATCGCCACCGTCGCCGATCCGTCACGCGTGGCGCCCGGCTCGATCCGCAGTTGGTCGTCGCCGCCGGTGAGCACCGCGCAAAACTCCAAACCCACACGCAGGTCGGCGCGGCCGAGCAGGCGCGGCGTGCTGCGACCGTCGGTGGTGAGAATCCGCGCCCGGGCGCCTGTGCGCAACGCCGCGGCCACCAGCGACGCCGCCACCGAAAGGGTGCAGTCCCCGGCGGCCTCGGTGTTGCCCGGAGGGCGAGTGTCCACCACCACGTTCACCTCCGCCTCACCCGCAGGCGGGCGGAACTGGCGCACCATCAACTCGGCGAGCCGCGCCGACGACGGCCAGTGAATGAGCCGCGGATCGTCACCAACCGCGTAGGTGCGCAAACCGTCGAAATCCTCCGACGCCGGGTCGGGAACCCGCCGCGACCCGAACTCCGCGGAGCCGTCACCCGCGCCGATCAGCCTCGAAGGGTCGATGTCCTCGATCGGTGGATGAACCACCAGGCGTGAGCGGGCGCCCACCACCATCCTGCGACAAGCCAAACCCAGCGGATCCTGGTCTTCGATGCGCACCGGGCCCAGGGTCAGCACGCCACGGCGGCCCGGGGTGATCTCATATGCCACACGGCCACGACCCGAACCACCCGAACGGCGACCCCCAAGGGGCGGCACGTGAAACACCTTGTGCTGCGTGAGCCCACCCGAAGCGGTCACCGCGTCGGCGAGCAGCACCACAGGCGACCGCACCACTCCCAGGTTCCGCAAATGCACCCGCACCTGCACCGTCTCGCCGATCGGCACTGCCGACACCGGGGCGTCGCGGCGCAAAGCCAGGCGCGAAGGGTGAACCAAACGCACCAACAGGCACAACGTCACAGTGGCCGCGGCCGCGGCTCCGGCCACGTGGAACTCCACCACCGCGAACAGGCGCCCCGCCACCAGCAGCAGCACTGCCGCCGCAAGCAGCTTCCACCCGGCCGCGGTGAGCACGCCTAGCCCTCGGGGTGTTGGCGGGTGCTGTGGAGGCCGCGCCCGCGGGCCCCGCCCGCGGATTCGGCTGTTGTCACCGCCGCCGCCGACCGGCCCGGGCGGCCCGTGGAACGGGCACCGTGTCGATGATCTCCACCACCACCTCGTTGGGGTTCAGGCCACGCATTCGCCCTTCGGTGGTGGGAAGCAAACGGTGGGGGATCATCGCCTGCGCCAGCGCCTTCACGTCGTCGGGTGTTGCGTAGGTGCGGCCCCTTGCCGCGGCCCGGGCCTTGGCCACGTGCAGCACCGCCAGCAGCCCACGCGGCGACAGTCCCACCGCCAGGCCGGGGTGGCGGCGGGTGGCGTCGGCAAGGTCGAGCAGGTAGGCCCGCAGCGCCGGCGAGGCGTGAACGTCGTGAACGAATGCGGACATCTCCAGCATCGCCTCGGCGTCGATCACCGGGCGGATCTCGTCCACCGGTTCGTGCGCGCCTCTGGTACCCAGAATCTCGTCCTCGGCGGCCCGGTCGGGGTAGCCCACCGCCACACGCATCAAGAACCGGTCGAGCTGGCTCTCGGGAAGCCGGTAGGTGCCCTCGTGCTCGATCGGGTTCTGGGTGGCGATCACCGAGAACGGCGGCTCCAGCACACGGGTGCGTCCGTCCACGGTGACCTGTCGCTCACCCATGGCCTCCAACAGCGCGGCCTGAGTTTTGGGTGAGGCCCGGTTGATCTCATCCGCGAGCACCACATTGGCGAACACCGGCCCCGGTCGGAACTCGAACGTGCCGCCTGAGCGGTCGAACACAGACGTGCCGGTCACATCCGCGGGCAGAAGATCGGGTGTGAACTGGATGCGCCCGAAGCGCAGGTCAACGCTGCGCGCCAACGCCTTGGCCAGCGACGTTTTGCCCACCCCGGGCACGTCCTGGATCAACACGTGACCGCCGCACACCAACGCCAGGGCCACCAACTCCACCACGTCGCGCTTGCCGCGCACCGCTTCGCAAACGTTGTCGCAGATCAGGGTCAAGCGCTGTTGGAACCCTGTCACCGTGAGCGTGCCGGTTGAGGCTTCGGGCGGGGGCATCAACGGTTGAGCCTATGGTCGGGCCATATCGTGTGGACGTGCCAGCCGCCGATGCGTCGCCGCCGAGGTTCGGCTGGTGAGGCTCGGTGGCGGAGATTTGGTTGCCGGGGTCGTGTCGCTGGAGCCATGTCGCTGAGCGCGGCGCTGCGGGTGGCCGCGGCGGTGATCTTGCGCCCGTCGCTTTGGGGTGTCGCGCTTGTCGCGGCTCGGCGCTTCGCTCCGGATCGCTGGTGGAGGCGGCGGCCGTTCCTGCCGCTTCCCGCACCGGGGCTGGCGCGCTTTCGGGCCGAGGCCATGTACGGGCACAAGCAGCGACCCCCGGCGCCCGACGATGTGATCACCTGGCTGCGTTGGTGCCGCCAACAGCGCTGAAGCCTGGCGGCGCGCTGCGGGCCGCGCCCCGCGAATCCCGATCCGTGTCCGGCCCGAGCGGTAGCCTCACTTGCCATGGCTGCGGTGCTGGTGCTCAACGCCACGTACGAGCCGCTGGCGGTGGTGAGTCCCCGGCGAGCGGTGTGCCTTGTGCTGTCCCACAAGGTGGAGATGCTGCACCCTTCGGGCGCTTCGTTTCGCTCCGAGCGGCGAGCCGTGGAGGTTCCCTCGGTGGTGCGCCTCAGCCGTTTCGTGAACGTTCCCCGCAGGCGTCACCGTTCCCCCAACCGCCGAGCGGTGTTCGTGCGCGACCTGGAGTCCTGCCAGTACTGCGGGCGCCGCGCCGAGACCGTTGACCATGTGGTTCCCCGCAGCCGCGGTGGCACCCACACCTGGGACAACGTGGTGGCGGCGTGCCGCCCGTGCAACGCCCGCAAACGCGACCATCTGCCCAGCGAAACCGGCATGCTGCTGCGCCGACGCCCCGGGCATCCCTCGCCGTCGGACTGGGTGACCGTGGCGGCCGGGTCGGTGCCCGACTGCTGGGAGCCCTACCTGCGCCACCGCGCAGGCCGCCGAAGCGCCTGACCCGCCGGTAACCCCGAAGGCCCCAAGCGTGGGTGCGCCGGCCGGCTGCGCCGACGCGGCGAGCGCGCCAAGGCGAGTTGGCGCCTGGACGGTTGAGCACACCGCCGGCGCCCCGGGCGAGCTGCTTGAACGCGACGAACCCGACCCGCAGCGGCGCTCCGCGCGGATCCACACGGTCACGCAACCCGCGTTGGTGCTCGGCAGCGCACAGGCGGCCTCGGTGCTCGACCACGCCCTGGTTGACGCTGCCGGGATCGAGGTGACCCGGCGTCGCAGCGGCGGGGGAGCGGTGCTGCTCACACCGGGCGGCCAGGTGTGGGTCGACTTCACCATCCCCGCGGGTGATCGCCTGTGGCACAACGACATCGCACGTGCCGCGCTGTGGGCGGGAGAGCTGTGGGCCCGGGTGGCGGGCCGCTTCTGCCACGAGGAGCCGGTGGTTCACCGCGGCGGGCTGCAGGCCGACAGGTGGGGCACCCTGGTTTGCTTCGCCGGTGTGGGCCCGGGCGAGGTGAGCGTGTCGGGCGCCAAGGTGGTGGGGATCAGCCAGCGCCGCAACCGCCACCGCGCCGTGATCCAAACAATCGCCCGCGTCGCGCCGCTCACAACCCCGACGGCTACGACGCCGAACGCCCCCTGCGAACCGGCGCCACCCGACGACGAGCCCCTCGTGGCGCAAAAGCCGATCGGCGAGGTGGACCTGCTCGCGCTAACCCCCGCCGAGCGCGAAGAGGCCCGCCGGGTGGTGGCGGGTCGCGCGCATTTCATCAACGCCGACGCGCCCGCAGTGGTGCGCGCCCTTTGTGACGCCCTGGCCTTGATCCACTGAACAATCCGGGCGCCGCCGCGGCGGCGGTCCCGCACCTCACACCCGACGCGAACCCTGCGGCGCCTGATGCGAGGAGCGGCTGTTGCCCAGGGTTGGTGAGGGTGGCCGGCTCGGCGCGGCCGGCGGGGCCGCGCCCGCGGGCCTCGAAGTGGAGTGGAAATGCTTGTTGTGGGGAGCGAAGTGGTGTACTATGGTGAATCCAGCCACTAAAGTGGTGCGAAGTGGTGAAGCGTCAACATACCGGGAGGAGGTGAGTTTCGGCCATGTTCTTCGGAAAGCACAAGCACAAGATCGACGGCAAGGGTCGGCTCATCCTGCCTTCCGCGTATCGCCCCCAACTCGCCGAGGGCGCGGTGGTCACCTCCTTTGGTGAGTGCATCGCCATCGTGCCGATGCGCGAATGGCAGCCCTTCGTGGATGAGGCAATGCGCCAGGAACGCACAGGCGAACTCAGCTCGCACGCGTTCCGCAAGCTCTGCAACGACGCCTTCGAGGTGATGCCCGACGGCCAAGGCCGTGTGCTGATCGACGCCGACCTGCGAACCGAGGTGGGCATCAAACAAACGGTGGTCGTTGCCGGCAAGTACCGAATGGTCGAACTATGGGACACCGACAGATGGGAGCACCTGCGGGCCCAGGGCCAGGAAGACCTCCAGGACGCGCTCAACAGCGGGCGTCTTGGATTTGGAGACAGGGACAACCGCTGAGGTGTCCGAGGATGTGGACTGCCGGTCGCACGCGAAAGCCCGACCATGCTCAGTCCTCCGATTGGCAGATGGACAAAACCGAAACCGCCTGCTTGCCATTCGCTCGCTCGGGGGAGAAATCCCGAGGAGCATTGCCAATCGGAGGACTGAGGATGGTCGGGCATCCGGCCCCTCGTGGCTCACCCGCTGCGCCGGAAGCGACCGGGGTGCCAATGGGTTGGAGCCGCCGTCACACGCACGAAGCGACACGAGCGGCGTGACCCCAGCCGCACACTACCACCACGCTGCGGTGATGTGCCGAGAGGTCACCGAAGTGCTCGCCGCCGTGCCGTCAGGCGTGGTGGTGGACGCCACCCTCGGAGGTGGAGGTCACGCGCTGGCGATCCTCAATCGCCGCCCCGACATTCGCCTCGTGGGGATCGACCGCGACCCCGCGGCGCTCGAAGCGGCCGCGGCACGCCTCGCCGAGCATCAGCAGCGTGTGGTGCTGCGCCACGGGCGCCACGAGGACATCGAAACCATCCTCGACGACCTCGGCATCGGCCCCATCTCCGCGGCGTTGTTCGACCTGGGCGTGAGCTCGCCCCAGCTTGATCGCCCCGAGCGCGGTTTCAGCTACCGCGGCGAAGGCCCTCTCGACATGCGCATGGATCCATCCACCGGGCCCACCGCCGCGGATGTGGTGAACCAACTCGACGAGACGCAACTGGCGGACTTGCTGCGCCGCAACAGCGACGAGCGCCACGGCAGGCGCATCGCCGCGGCGATCGTGGCGGCCCGGCCGATCACCACCACCTCGCAGCTCGCGGCTGTGGTGGCAGGCGCCGTGCCCGGCGCGGCGCGTCGCAAAACCCATCCGGCTCGGCGCACCTTTCAAGCACTTCGCGTGGAGGTGAACGGCGAACTTGACGGCCTTGGCGCCGCTCTCGAAGCAGCGATTCACAGGCTCACCACCGGTGGCCGCTGCGCGGTGCTGTCCTACCACTCCGGCGAGGATCGCATCGCCAAGTCAGTGTTCCGCATCGCCTCAGGCCAGGTTCAGCCGCCACGGCCCGGGCTTCCCCCTCCTCCGGCCCGGGCCGTGGCGCGTCTGGTGTGGAACGGGATCCGCACACCCACACAAGCCGAGCTGGACGCCAATCACCGTGCCGCCGCGGCCCGGTTGCGGGCCGTGGAACGGCTCCGCAGCGAAGGGTGAGTTCCCGAGATGGCGTCGGCCGCCCCCCGCGGCAAGCCAAGGCCGCACCCCACCCCAGGCGCGGCCCGCAGGCCCCGTAGCGCCGGGTCAACCGCTCGCGCAAGGGCCTCCACAAGTTCGACGGCCCGCAAAGCCAACCACGCCCGCGCCGCGGCGTCACCCAAAGCAAAGATTGCGGCGTCACGCTCTGCGCCGCGCGCCGCGGCGTCTACCGGCAAATCGTCCACCGGAAAATCTCCTGCCGGGAGGGCGACACGGCTGCGGGTGGTGCAGCCACCACCGAGGCGCCGCATGAGCCTGCTGGCTGCGGTGGTGCTGTTCGCGTCGTGCATCCTGGCCGGGGCGTTCGCGGTGGCGTGGATCCATGCGCTGCTGGTACACAACCAGGCCCGCCTCGACGAGATCCACCTGGCGAACGAACAGCGCCAAGCCGAAATCTCCAGACTTCAGGGCGAGGTGGCGTTTTTGGACTCTCCCGAGGGTGTGGCCGAACAAGCCACCTCGGGTGGCCTGGTGCCCGCAGTGGAGGTTGTGACCCTTGCCCGACTCGCCGATGGCGCCCTGCCACCGCCCGGGTTGGATCCCTTCGCCCTGTCCGAGTTGGACCTCGCCGGGACTGGCCGCACCGGTGCCGATGGCGGCTACGTGTTCGTGGACGGCGACAGCGCCGGCGCCGGTGACGCCGCCTCGCCGACCTCCGCCACCGACGCGCCGACCAACACCGATGTGGCGGTGTCGGCGAACGGGGCCGGGTAGGGCGCCATGGGCGCCGAAGCAGGTCGCAAGACAAGCCAACGAAACCGCAATCCGGGCGCAGGCAGGATCGTGGCGGTGATCGCGGTGCTGGTGCTCGTGGCGCTCATGTTGGGCGTGAGGTTGGTGTACGCGCACATCGCGCCCGACGACCGGGTGCTCAACTCGGTGGTGCTTCCCTTGCGCATCAGCGAACTGCAAGCGCCACGCGGCACAATTGTCGACCGAACCGGTCGGGTGCTGGCCTTCTCGGTGCCGGCGGTCACCGTGATCGCCGATCCACGCCAAATCGACAACCCCGCCCAGGTGGCGGCACGTCTCAGCCCGCTGCTGGGCGAACCGGCCGACGAGCTGTTTGAACTGTTGAGCTCGCAACGCCATTACGCCCGCCTGGCCCGTCAACTCGACGTGGAGGTGGGCGAAAAAGTGACGGCGCTGGGCATCCCCGGCGTGTACATCGAAGAGGAGTTCCGCCGCGAATACCCCAACGGGCCGTGCTCGGCGTTGTCGGTGGTGGGCACCGTGAACACGGACAACCACGGTCGCGCCGGTCTGGAGGAAACGCACGACGAGTGGCTTTCGGGAATCCCCGGCGAGATCGCCAAGGAGGTCGGCACCGACGGCACCACCATCCCGGGTGGTTTCGTGGCGATCAACGAGGCCGTGCCGGGTGATGACCTCACCCTCACCATCGACCGAAACGTTCAGTTCCAGGCCGAGCAGCTTCTGATCGACGCCGTGGGCGAGGCCGAAGCCGAGGAGGGTGTGGCGCTGGTGGCCCTGCCCGCCACCGGTGAGATCGTGGCCATGGCAAACGTGGCCAGGGGCAGCGACGGGATCGTCGCCTGCACCCGCACCAACCTCGCCGCGGTGTGGACATATGAACCCGGGTCGGTGCTCAAACCGGTGACCATGGCCGCCGCGTTTGCCGGCGGCGCGGTTACCCCCGATTCGCAGGTTCAGGTGCCGTCGGGGATCACCGTTCACGATCACTGGTTCGAGGACGACCCGTGGCACCCGGAGGTGCTGTGGCGACCAACCGACATCTTGTCGCGCTCGTCGAACGTGGGCGCGATCAGACTCGCGCAAATGACCGGCGACGAATCCCTGCACGCCATGCTCACCAGATTCGGGTTGGGGTCGCGCACCGCGGTGAACTTCAAGGGCGAGTCCAAGGGCATCCTGCACCCTCTCAACGAGTGGAACCTGCTGTCGCTCCCCACTCACGCCATTGGCCAGGGCGTTTCGGTGACGCCTCTGCAAATGGTGCAGGTGTACAACACCATCGCCAACAACGGGGTGATGATGCCACTGCGGGTGGTTGCCGGCGACGAGGATCGCGACGCCGAGGAGCATCGACCCACCGCGGTGATCGAACCGTCGGTGGCCGGGTCGCTGCAGGCGATGCTCACCGCCGCGGTGAGTGACGGCACCGGAAGACTGGCCGCGCTCACCGGGTTCACCATGGCAGGCAAAACCGGCACCGCCTGGCAGCCATGCGACGTGGGATACGAATGCGTCGATGAGAACGGCGAACTGGTGGGCCGACACCACACCGCCACCTTCGCCGGGATCGTCAGCAACGCGGACGGCCCCGCGCTGGTGGTGCTGGTGGTGATCGACGACCCCAACGGCGCCCAGGTTTCCGGTGGCCGGCTGTCGGCGCCGTTGGTGGGCCGACTCGCCGAGTACGCCTTGCGTCAGCTGCGGATTCCGGCCATCTCCGAGGACGGCCCCGAACAGCGCCGCCGAGCCGAGCCGGCCCCCGCGCCGCTGGCGCCCACCCCCGAAAGTGTCACCGCCGCGAACATCGGCAACGCTGAGGATCAGTGATGCGTCTCGGTGACCTCGCCACCGTGATCGGCGCCCGCCCCGAACGCCACCACGGCCCCGGCGTTGAGCGGGCCGCGTCCGGGATCGCCTTGCAGGTGCTGGTGACCGACGTGGAGCACGACAGCCGCCGCGTGCGACCCGGCGCGTTGTTCGCGTGCATAGCCGGGCACAGCTTCGACGGTCACGACCACGCCGCCGAAGCGGTGAACGCCGGCGCGGTGGCGGTGCTCGCCGACCGCGACCTGCGCAGGGGCTTGCCGGTTCCGGTGCCGGTGCTGCGGGTGGATTCGGTGCGCGAAGCCCTCGGCCCCGCAGCCGCCGCGGTTTGGGGCCACCCAGGGGAGAACCTCACGTTGGTGGGCGTCACCGGAACCAACGGCAAGACCACCACCGTCCGGCTGATGGCTTCGCTGCTGGAGCGCTGCGTGGGCCCGGTCACCGAGATCGGCACGCTCACCGGCAGCCTCACCACCCCCGAGGCCACCGACCTGCAACGAACACTGGCCTCCGCGGTGAGCCAAGGCCACGTGGCCGCGGTGATGGAGGTGTCCTCGCACGCCCTGTGCCAACATCGAACCGATGGCACAACCTTCCACGCTGCGGTGTTCACCGGTCTCGGCCACGACCACCTCGACTACCACGGCACCACCGAGGCCTACTACCGGGCCAAGGCCCGCCTGTTCGAACCGTCCAGAACGCGAAGAGCGGTGATCAACACCGCCGCCTCGCACGGTGAGCGACTGGCCGACGAGGTGAGAGCCGAGGGCTCGGTTGACGTGATCGAGGTGAACACCGACACGGTGCAGGTGCTTGCCCTGGAGTCGGGCCAAAGCCGTTTCGCCTGGCGTGACCAGGTGGTGACATTGCCGCTGGGGGGCAGGTTCAACATCACCAACGCGGTGCTGGCCGCGGAGACTTTGCTGGCGCTCGAGCTGATCAGCGCCGGCCATGCCGCGGAGGCGCTGGGGGAGTGCGCACCGGTGCCGGGCCGGTTCGAGCTGGTGGACGAAGGCCAGGACTTCACCGTTCTGGTGGACTACTCGCATTCCCCCGACGGGATCATCGCCGCGCTTGAAGCGGCCCGTGAGACAACCGAAGGCAAACTCACGGTGGTGTTCGGAGCGGGTGGTGGCCGTGACCAATCCAAACGGCCCCTGATGGGCCGCGCAGCCGAAACGCACGCCGATCGGGTGGTGATCACCAGCGACAACCCCCGCCACGAGGATCTGAAACAAATAATGAACGAAATTGCCGCGGGCATGACCCGGCCGCCAGACCTGATGCAACCCGACCGCCGTCTCGCCATCCGCCACGCATTCGAGCGGGCCCGCGCCGGGGACACGGTGGTGCTGGCCGGAAAAGGCCACGAAACCACCCAAACCTCCGGAGCCACGGTGACAGGTTTCGACGACCGCCAAGTGGCACGCAGCGAACTGGCCCGCCTCGCCGGGGGCGGCGGCGCCGGCAGCCCCGGAGCGTCTGCGGCGAAGGGAGGCTCACGGTGATACGGCTGCTCGTGGCGGGCGCCATAGCGCTGGTGGTGTCGCTGCTGGGCAGCGCCGTGCTGATCCGGCTGCTGGTGCGCTACCAGTTGGGTCAACCCATAAGGGCCGACGGCCCCGAAGGGCACCACACCAAGGCCGGCACCCCCACCATGGGCGGCATCGCGGTGGTGGCAGGCGCAGCGCTGGGTTACACCGTGAGCGACGTGTTCGGCGGTGTGTACACCCGCACCGGGCTGATCGTGATGGCCACCATCGTGGCCGCCGCCTTGGTGGGCCTGATCGACGACTGGATCAAGGTGAAAGCCGCCCGCAACCTGGGCCTCAACAAGCGCGCCAAGATCATCGGCCTGCTGATCGTGGGGATCGGCTTCTCGGTGGCCATGACCCAGCTCACCGGCGCGCACACCACCCTGTCGTTCACACGTTTCGACTATCCCGGCATCGAACTCGGACATCTCGGCTGGTCGATCTGGGCGGTGCTTCTGATCATCGCCACCACCAACGCCGTGAACCTCACCGACGGACTCGACGGGCTCGCCGCCGGCGCAGGCGGCCTCGGCTACGCGGCGTTCATGATCATCGGCTTCTGGCAGTTCGATCACTACCAGGCGTACCAGGTGGCCCACGCGCTCGACCTGGCGGTGGTTGCCGCGGCCATGGCCGGCGGAATTGTCGGGTTCCTGTGGTGGAACGCCGCCCCGGCTCAGATCTTCATGGGAGACACCGGAGCCCTGGCGGTGGGCAGCGGCCTCGCCGCGCTCGCGTTGGCCACCAACACGCAACTGCTGCTTCCGGTGATCGGGGGCGTGTTCGTGATCGAGACGATCTCGGTGATCATCCAAATCGTGGTGTTCCGTGGATGGCATCGGCGCGTGTTTCGCATGGCGCCGCTGCATCACCATTTCGAGTTGAAGGGCTGGCCGGAGACCACCGTGATCGTGCGGTTGTGGATCCTGTCGGGCTTTTGCACCGCGGTGGGGGTGGGCCTGTTTTACGGCGACGCCGTGAACAGCGACATCATCTCCGGCGTCACCAGGGCCACGCCGTGACACGCCGCGCCGCACCCCCTGGCATGCCCGAAACGGCTCGCCCGGCGCCGACCGTCGGCGAGGTGGGCCCTGCAGGTTTCGAGGTGCCCGAAAGGGTGCTGCTGGCAGGCTTCGGGCAGGCCAACCAGGCCATGGCGGGCGCTTTGTGCGCGCGTGGCCACACGGTGAGCGCCTTCGACGACTCCCCGAGCTCGCAGGCCACTGCCGCGGCTTCGGCCTTGGGCATCGACCTGGTTGCGGCGCCATCCACACGACGGCTGGCCATCCTGGTCGGCGACGCCGAGATGATGATCCCAACGCCGGGCCTGCCCGACTCGCACCAGGCGTTTCGACTGGCGGCCGACACCCGGATCCCGCTTGGTGGCGAACTCGACCTGGCACAGCTTTGGGACTCTCGGCCGGTCGCGGCGATCACCGGCACCAACGGCAAGACGACGGTCACCGAAACCGTCACGGCGGCGTTGCGGGCCTCGGGAGTCAACGCCGTGGCCGCCGGCAACAACGACCTGCCGTGGATCTCAGCCATCGACCGCCACGACGTGGAGACCTTCGTGGTGGAGGCGTCGTCGTTTCGTCTGGCGCACACCAAGGTGTTCGCGCCAAGTGTGGGTTGCTGGCTCAACTTCGCCCCCGACCATCTCGACGTCCACAACAACATGGAGGCATACGAGGCGGCCAAGGCCCGGCTGTGGGCGCGAAGCGGGCCCACAACGGTGGCCGTGGCCAACGCCGATGACCCCACCGTGATGCGCCACGTCCCCACCGGCGGCGCCGTGGTGTGGACGTTCTCGCAGCGCCGGCAGGCCACGTGGTGCTGCCGCGGTTCGGGACCCCGGCGCGAGATTGTGGGCCCCCACGGGCCGCTGATGAAACTCCACGACCTGCCCCGCAACCTGCCACACGACGTGGACAACGCCCTCGCCGCGGCCGCCACAGCGCTGGCCGCGGGCGCGTCGCCGGACGGTGTGCGCGAAGCGCTCGCGGTTCACGAGCCTGCCGCTCACCGCCTGAAGCGGGTGGCGGTGATCGACGGCGTGGAGTTCTACGACGACTCGAAGGCCACAACCCCTCACGCCACCCGCGCCGCGCTGGCCGGTTTCGCCTCGGTTGTGCTGATCGCAGGTGGCCGCAACAAGGATCTCGACCTGTCGGTGCTTGGCCGCCACGCAGAACGGGTGTGCGCGGTGGTGGCCATCGGCGAAGCAGCCCCCGAGGTGGCCGCCGCCTTCGCGGGCCGTTGCCGGGTGCTCAACGCCGAGTCCATGCAACAAGCCGTGGAGCTCGCCGCCGACGCAGCCCGCAGCGCGGCGTCGCACGGCGCAGCGCCGGTTGTGTTGCTGTCACCGGCGTGCGCGTCGTTCGACGCGTACAGCAGCTACGCGCAGCGAGGCGACGACTTCATCCGCATCGTCAACAGCCTGCGCGCGCCCAACCGGCCCAAAGCGCAGCCCGTCGGGTTGGAGGGGTCGTGAGCGCCACCGCGGTGCGGACGCGCAGCCGAGGGTCTTCCGGGTCGGGTCGCGCCGGCTCCACCGGTGCGAAATCCGCCACCACTTCACGCCCCGCCGGGCGTCGCACCCCGCTGTTCGTCACCATTTTGGTGGTCACGGTGCTGTTGTTGCTGCTGAGCGCGGTGATGAGCCTGTCG
The DNA here is from genome assembly GCA_965221635.1 of Candidatus Aldehydirespiratoraceae bacterium. Classification (GTDB taxonomy): domain Bacteria; phylum Actinomycetota; class Acidimicrobiia; order Acidimicrobiales; family Aldehydirespiratoraceae; genus JAAXHB01. Next base: position 3,009,826 of record OZ244902.1, on the reverse strand, counting down.
GCTACCCCGGCCACCAGCTTGTCCCAGACACGCTCCGCCTGGTCTTGGTTCACCCGCCACATGGTGGCCATGAGCGTTGGTTTCGTGGTGCTGGTCACCGCGATCCGGGTGGACTACCACCGCTGGCGGCCCTATGCCAAACCTGCGATGTTGTTGGCGGCCGGAGCTGTGGCCTTCACTTTGCTTCCCGACTTTCTCGACGTTCTGCCCACCATCAACGGAGCCGGTCGTTGGATCAGCTGGGGTCCGCTGTCGGTGCAGCCATCGGAAGCGGCCAAACCGGCGTTGGTGCTGATCACCGCGGATCTGCTGTCCAGGGATTCCCGGTCGATCAACGACCTTCGGGCCACGCTGGTTCCGGTGATGGCCATAACCGCCACGTTGGTGGCCATGCTCATGTTGCAGCCCCACCTGGGGGCGTCGCTGATGATGGGCGCCATTGCCATCACCATGCTTTGGTGCGCCGGCACCCGGCTGCTGCCGCTGCTGGCGGTGGGCGGTTCGGGTTTCGGCCTCGCCTTCGCGGCGGTGGCGTTGTCGTCGTGGCGTTTCGACAGGCTGCTGGGCTTTTTGAGCCCGTGGGATGAGCCGGTGGGCAAGAACTACCAAACGCTGCGGTCGCTCTACGCGATAGCCAGCGGAGGCATCGACGGGGTGGGTGTGGGAATGGGCCGCCTCAAATGGGGGTTCCTGCCGCACGCACAGTCCGATTTCATCATCGCGGTGGTGGGCGAGGAGCTGGGCCTGGTGGGAAGCGTCACCGTGTTGTTGCTGTTCACCGTGTTCGGATTCGCCGGGTTTGTGGTGGCCGCACGCGCCCCCGACGAGTTCGGACGCATGCTGGCTGTTGGCATCACCGTGTGGATTTCGCTTCAGGCGGTGGTGAACATCGCCATGGCCACCTCGACGCTGCCGGTGGTGGGCATGACCTTGCCGCTGCTGTCCTACGGCGGTTCGTCGATGGTGGCCACCATGGCCGGGGTGGGAGTGCTGCTGAACGTGGCGAGACAAGTGAAATGACCAGCCCGCAACGCCCCGAGTCCCCCGACGCAGCACCCGTCGATACCGGACGCGCCACCCACGAGCCCGGTGTGGCGCCGTGGCTGGTGATCGCCGGTGGGGGCACCGCCGGTCACGTACAGGCCGGTCTTGCGGTGGCCTCCGAGATCACCGGGCGCGGCATCCCTTTGAGTGCGATTGGTTGGGTGGGCAGCTCACGTGGCATCGAAACCCGTCTCGTTCCTGAAGCCGGGATCGCGCTCACAGCGCTCGGCGGACGGGGACTGAAACGTCGCCTGAGCTTCGCCAACATCGCCGCGGTTGGCGGGCTCGCAGGCGCGTTCGTGCGGGCCTGGCGGCTGCTCGGCGCCCGACGACCGGCGGTGGTGCTTGGATTGGGCGGCTACGCGTCGGTGGCTTGCGGGTTTGCCGCGGCGCTGCGGCGAATCCCTTTGGTGTTGATCGAGCAGAACGCCGTGCCCGGCGCGGCGAATCGTCTGCTGAGCCGGTTTTGTGCGGCGTCGGCCACCGCGTTCGACAACACCGGGCTGCGCAACGCGCACACCACCGGCAACCCGGTGAGCCAAGAAGTGCTGCGCGTGGATCGCCAATCGGGACGCGCCGTGGCCCGCGCCGATCTGCGTGTGCCCGACGGGCGGCGCCTGGTGGCGGTGTTCGGTGGTTCGCTCGGCGCCGGGCGCATCAACGAGGCCGTGGCACGGGCCGTCACCACCGCCACACCGGCGGGTTGGAGCGACCGGGAGGACCTGTGCGTGCGGCACATGTGCGGCAGCCGCAACCATCAGGAAATGCAACAGCGCCTGGGTTCGCTGATCGCCAACGGCTCGGCGCCCGCGCCGGGAGTGCTGGTTCATCTGGTGGCTTACGAGGATCACATGGCCAAGGTGTACGCGGCGTGTGATCTGGTGGTGTGCCGAGCCGGGGCCACCACCGTGGCCGAACTCACCGCGGCCGGGGTGCCGGCGGTGCTGGTGCCACTGCCGGGCGCACCCGGAGATCACCAAACCGCAAACGCCCGAGCTCTGGTGCAGGCAGGCGCCGCGGTGATGGTGAACGACTCGGCCCTCGACGGCGCCCGCCTCGTGTCAGAAGTGGACGCGCTGCTCGCAGACCCGGCGCGCCTCGAGGCCATGAGCCGAGCCGCCGCGGCCGCATCCAAAGCCCACGCCGCCGCCGCGGACGTTGCCGACCTTTTGACCCGATGCGCCACCCGCCCCCCGAACAGGAGCGACTGATGAGCCCAGCCGCGCAGATCGACCTGAGCACCCCCGCCACGGTTCACGTGGTGGGCGCCGGGGGCGCCGGGATGAGCGCCATTGCCTCTGTGCTGGCCGCGATGGGCCACACCGTCACCGGATCGGATCTTCGCGCGGGCCCCACCACCGAACGCCTCCGAGCCGAGGCCATACCGGTGACCGTCGGCCACGACGCGGCCAACATCGGCTCAGCCGACGCGTTGGTGGTGTCGTCCGCGGTGAGCGAAACGAACGTGGAGGTTCAGGCAGCGCTCGCCGCGGGGGTGCCGGTGCTGCACCGCCGCCACATCCTGCCCGCCATCGCAACCACGCGGCGCACCCTGGCCGTTGCGGGCACCCACGGCAAGACAACCACCACGTCCATGCTGGCGCTGGTGCTGATCGAGGCCGGGCTTGCCCCTTCGTTCATCATCGGAGGCGAGGTCAACGAGATCGGCACCGGCGCAATGTGGGCCCAAGGCGAATGGTTCGTGGTGGAGGCCGACGAGAGCGACGGAACGTTCCTGTGGCTCGACCCGGAGGTGGCGGTGGTCACCAGCGTTGAGCCCGACCATCTTGAGCAGTACCAAAACGACGCCGACGCTTTGGGCGAGGCGTTTGAGAGGTTCGGATCATCCGCGGAGACGCTGGTGGTGTGCGCGGATGATCCCGGCGCGGCTCGTCTGGCGGCCCTGCCGGGCGCGGTCAGCTACGGCGCCTCGCCACAAGCCGATTACCGCATGACCGACCTGAGCTTGGCCATGCCCACCTCGTCCTTCGACTTGCACCACCAGGGGCGCCGCCTGGGACGGGTGACGCTGCCGTCGCCTGGTTTGCACAACGCAACCAACGCCGCCGCCGCCACGGTGGCGGCCATGTGCGCGGGCGCCCCGTTCGACGCGGCGGTGCGTGCCCTGGCGCGCTTTGGGGGAGTGGCCAGACGTTTCGAGTTTCGCGGCGAAGCCGCCGGAGTCACCTTCATAGACGACTACGCGCACCTGCCCAGCGAGGTGAGCGCCGCGCTGGCAGCGGCCCGCACCGGAGACTGGCGGCGGGTGGTTTGCGTGTTCCAGCCTCACCGTTACAGCCGCACCGCTTCGGTGGGCGCAGCGTTCGCCGATTCGTTCGGCGACGCCGATGTGGTGGTGATCACCGACATCTACCCCGCGGGTGAGGCACCCCTGCCCGGGGTCACCTCCAAGATCGTGCTCGACGGCGTGCTGGATGCCAATCCCTGGTGCGACGTGGCCTGGCTGCCACGCATCAGCGACGTGGCCGCATGGCTCGAAACCAGGCTCCGCCCCGGGGACCTGTGCCTCACGCTCGGCGCCGGCGACCTCACCGCGCTCGCCGACATCATGATCGACAAGCTCACCCCGGCCTGAGGCAGAGTCGAAGTGAGCGGGCACCCAGGGTCACAAATGACCGACGGCAGTCAAGCAGGCACCGCGGCAGGCAGCGCAGCGGGCATCGAGGACCTGGCGTGCCGGCTGGCGCGGGCGGGGCTCCACGAGCGGCTTCGGCGGGATGTTCGTCTCGCCGAGTTCACCACCTACCGGGTGGGCGGCCCGGTGGCGCTGCTGGTCACCGCCAAAAGCGTCGCCGACGTGGAACTGCTCGCTCACGAAATCGCATCGCCGGCGGCCCGTCGCGGCGAACCTCCCACACCGGTGCTGGTGGTGGGGCGGGGCTCCAACCTGCTGGTGTCCGACTCGGGTTTCGCAGGTGTGGCCCTGCACCTGAGCGGCGAATTGTGCGCCCACCACTTCGAGAAGCCCTCGGCGTGCAACAGCGCCGAGGCGGGCCCGAACGCGTCCGCGTCGGGTTCGCCCACACGCCCCGACCGTGGCGGCCACGAGGCGTGGTTGCTGCGCGCCGGGGGTGGCTGCCTGCTGCCGGTTCTGGCTCGAGCTTCGGTGGCCGAGGGTCTCAGCGGATTCGAATGGGCTGTCGGGGTGCCGGGCACCCTTGGCGGCGCGGTGCGCATGAACGCAGGCGGTCACGGCTCGGACATGGCGGCGGTGCTTGTGGACGCAACCGTGGTGGACCTGCACCGCTGCGGCGCCCAAGCCGTGAGCGCCGGCGATCTTGATCTCGGCTACCGCCACAGCAACATCACGCCCAGCCAGGTGGTGGTGGGCGCCACGCTGGCGTTGCGCCCCCACAAGTCGGCCGGCGCCCAAGGCGAACTTGACGAGATCGTGGCCTGGCGGCGCGCCAACCAGCCGGGCGGGCGCAACAGCGGCTCGGTGTTCACCAACCCCGCCGGTGACACGGCAGGCCGCCTCATTGACGCCGCCGGGGCGAAGGGTTTGCGCGTTGGTGGCGCGGTGATCTCCACCAAGCACGCCAACTTCATTCAGGCAGAACAGGGCGCCCGAGCCGCGGACATCGTGGCGCTCATGGCCGAGGTGCGCGCCCGGGTGTGGCACAAGTTCGGTGTGCGCCTGCAAGCCGAAACTCGGCTCGTGGGTTTCACCAGCCACGAACTGGCCGGATTGCAATGACCCCACCGGCGATGGACCCGCGCATCAGGGCCCGGCGAACAGCGGTGATGCGCGCCAAGGGGCGGCGCCGGTTGCGGTGGCTGCTGGCCGCGCTCGTGCTGGTGGCATTCGCAGCCGGCGGCTGGTGGGCCACACGCACAGAGCTCCTCGACGTTGACCACATCGAGGTGGCAGGCCCCCGGCCCGACCAGGCGCACGAGGTGCTGCAAGCCGCCGGGCTGCGCCGAGGTCAGGCCATGATCGACGTGAACCCCGGCGAAGCCGCGGAGCGCATCGAGGCGCTGGCTTGGGTGGAATCGGCCGAGATTCGGCGTTCGTGGCCGTCCGCTGTGCAGGTGAGTGTGGTGGAACGAGTGCCGGTGGCGGTGGTGCCGGCCGGTGACGGCGCCGTCGGCTTGGTGGACGCCTACGGGTTCGTGATCAGCCGCCACCCACAGCCAGGCGCACGAGCCGGCCAAACCGAGCCGCCGCTATCACCGGGGGGCGCCCAGCCCGGGGATCTGCCGCTCATCGACGTGGCCTACAACGGGCCGCTCGCGGGGGTGCACTCGGCGGCCGGGCCGGGATTGTCGGTGGTGGCTGCCATGACCGACGATCTGCGTCCCTGGATCACCGCGGTGACCGTCGCGGAAGACCGTTCGGTGGGTTTGGAACTCTACGGAGGGGCCGTGGTGAGCCTGGGCGACACGGTCGGCCTCGACGACAAGATGGCGTCGTTGCGCTCCACGTTGGCGGGCATAGACCTGCGCTGCGCGGTGGTTGTGGACGTGTCCATGGCCGACACTCCCACGGTTCGCCGTCACCCTCGCTGCCTGCTGTGACGAGACGCCTCATGCAGGCATCGACCTGGCCGTTTGATCGGCTACCGTCACCGTGGGCAGCCCGGCCCCGATCGCAGAGCCCCCGCAGCTTCGCCGAACGACGAAAGGCCATCCAACGATGAGCGAACCAAAGAACTATCTCGCCGTGATCAGGGTGATCGGCGTGGGTGGAGGCGGAGTGAATGCCGTCAACCGGATGATCGACTCCGGCCTCAAAGGTGTTGAGTTCCTCGTTGCCAACACGGACGCGCAGGCGCTGGGAATGAGCGACGCGGATGTGAAGATCGACCTCGGCCGTGACCTCACCCGGGGCCTCGGAGCGGGCAGCAACCCCGACATCGGACGCCAGGCCGCGGAGGAGCACATCGACGATTTGCGTGAGGCGCTCAGCGGTTCGGACATGGTGTTCATCACCGCCGGCAAAGGCGGCGGCACCGGCACAGGCGCCGCTCCGGTGGTGGCGGAGGTGGCCAAGAGTGTTGGTGCGTTGACCATTGGCGTGGTCACCCGACCGTTCAGCTTTGAGGGAGCGAGACGTTCCGTGCAGGCCGAGGAGGGCATCCAGAACCTCAAGGACAAGGTTGACACCCTCATCGTGATCCCCAATGACCGGTTGATCTCCATCGCCGATGAGAAGACAACGATGATCAATGCGTTTCGCATGGCCGACGAGGTGCTGATGCAAGGCGTGGGCGGGATCACCGGTTTGATCACCACCCCCGGGCTGATCAACACCGACTTCGCGGATGTTCGCACGGTGCTCGCCGGCGCCGGCAGCGCGCTGATGGGCATCGGCAGCGCCAGCGGCGAGGGCAGAGCCGCCGCCGCGGCGCGTGCGGCGATCTCAAGTCCGCTGCTGGAAGCCTCCATCGAAAGAGCGTTCGGGGTGCTTCTCAACATCACCGGAAGCTCCAAGCTGGGGCTCATGGAGGTGAACGAGGCCGCCGAGATCATCCGCGCCGTGGCCCATCAGGACGCCAACATCATCTTCGGAGCGGTGATCGACGACGACATCGAGGACGAGGTGCGCGTCACGGTGATCGCCGCCGGGTTCGACGGCGCCAGAGCCGGTTACGGCGGACGCAACCGCCGGGCGTCCGCGAAACGCTCGACGAAACCCGACGACAGCGCCGCGGCGCGTCCCGCGGCGTCCGATGGCGCAGCGGAGGACTCCGACGGGCTCTCGGACGTGTTCGGCGTGGGTTTCGACCCTTCAGGCGCCGACGACGACTTCGCAGACGATCTCGATCTGCCCGACTTTTTGAGGTAACCGGTGCAACCCGCATTCCAGCGAGACCGTTCCGTCGGCGGCGGCCGGGTGCTGCGGATTCGTTTCTCGGACCGCAGCCACGGCGACTTCTCCACGACCGGCCCAGGGCCGGACACCGCGCCGGACACTGCCGGCGGAGACGCACCGCCGGTGTCCGAGGAGTTGCAGCAGCGCCGCCAGGATTTCGTTCCCGGAGAGTGGACGTGGCTGCGCCAGCAGCACGGCAACAAGGTTGTGGTTGTGAACTCTCCCGGAGCGCACGCGGGCGCCGAGGGAGATTGCATGGCCACCGCGGCGTCCTCGGCGGTGCTGAGCGTCACCACAGCCGATTGTGTGCCGGTGGTGGTCGTCGGTCGGGGCGCCTTCGCGTTGGTTCACGTGGGTTGGCGCGGAATCCGCCTCGGAGTGATCGACGCCGCGGTGAGAGCCGTGCGTGACCTGCAGCCACCCTTTGCGTCGCAGCGCTTCGAGGTGACTGCCGTTTTGGGTCCCATGATCAGATCCGGCTCCTACGAGTTCGACAGCTCCCTTGCGGCCGAGATCGCCCATGACATTGGCACCGAACCCGAACGGATCACCGGCGTGACCCGCTGGGGGACACCGTCGCTGGATCTGGCCGCGGCGGTGACGTGGTGCCTGACGGCGACCCGGGTTTACGAAGTGGACGACATGGGACTCGACACCACCGACCCGCGCTTTTTCTCTCATCGGTTGCGTGCCGAGCCCCAGCGCCAGGTGGCCGCTGCGTGGCTTGACGAGGTCGGCCCGGAGGTGCGGGTGGTGAGCACCAGGCAAATGCGGATCAGCAGGGGCGGAACGGACCTCCGGCGACACAAATGAGGCCTCTGCGGCGCCTCATGAGCTTGCAGTGGCCATGACCGAAGGCGCCGCCGCCACACTGGAATCGCAGGTTCGTGAGAACCTTCGCAGGGTGCGCCACCGTCTCGACGCCGCGGGGGCCGGCACCGTGAAGCTGGTGGCGATCACCAAGGGGTTCGGTCCCGCACATGTGGAAGCCGCCGCGGCTTGCGGGATCACCGACATCGGCGAGAGCTACGCACAGGAATGCGCGGCGAAGCTCGCATCCGTGAATCAGCCGCTGCCCAGGGTGCATTTCGTGGGGGGTTTGCAGCGCAACAAGGTGCGCCAACTCGCGCAATGGGTGGACGTGTGGCAAAGCGTTGACCGTTCCCGGTTGGTCACCGAGATCGCACACCGGGCGCCGGGCGCTTCGGTGATGTTGCAGGTGAACATCACCGGTGCAGGCACTCAGGGAGGATGCGCGCCAGGCGAAGTGCACCAACTGGCCGAGCTGGTGAGCGCCTCCGGTTTGGATTTGATGGGCCTGATGACGATCGGGCCGATGGGGTCGCTCAAGGCGTCCGCGGATTGTTTCGGTCAGTTGAGACGCCTGGTGGATCAAATGGGCTTGCGGCACTGCTCAATGGGAATGACCGACGACCTGGAGGTTGCAGTGTCGCAGGGATCCACAATGGTGAGAGTGGGCCGCGCCCTGTTCGGACCGCGACCGGCTCGGCAATCCATCCCGAACAGTCCCATCGGTGTATAATCTGCACCCAGGCGGTTGGATTCCCGTTGAAGCGGCAGGCCGATCCTCGCGGGCCGGTTTGCAACTTCGCAAGGAGACACGGCGTTCATGTTGAAGAAAATGGCAATCTTCTTCGGGCTCGGGCCCGATGAGCACTATGAGAACTACGACAACTCCGGTCGGCCACATCGAACCGAAGCGAACCAATCCAGGTTCCCCACCGGCGTTCAGCAAAGACCCACCCCGATGTCGGTTGGTGATCCGTCGGATCCATTCGGAGGAAGAACGGTTCGTCCGGTGCCGATCAATCCCACCCCAACCCCGCAGGTATCACCAGCACGCCTCGTCGGCCCTGTGGGCTCAAGCGGTGTCTTTCCCGTTCCGCCGGGCGGTTCGGGCACATCAGCAGGTCAACATCGCGATTTTCGCACCGACTCGAGCGACGATCCGATCAACTTCTCCCCGGTGAGCTTCTTTGACGATTTGCAGGCCATAGCCGACGCGTACCTTGGTGGCCGTTCGGTGATCGTGAACCTCGAGGGAATGGACGTGTCGGACCGACGACGGCTCACCGATTTTGCGGTGGGGGTGTGCTATGCGCAGGGAGGCAAGCTCAAGCAGGTGGCGGACAAGGTGATCGTTCTGTGCCTGCAGGGGGCCTCCGAGCAGGCGGTTCGCGCCGCCACCCCAATCTGATCCCACTCGCGCAGCGACAGCAAAGCGAAAGGGCAGCCTCCGATGTCCATGGGAGAGTTCATCTGCCAGCTGTTGATGCTGTACCTGTTGGCGATCTTCGCGCGGATTCTGCTGAGTTGGTTTCCCATGAACCCGAACGGGGTGATGGCCACGATCACAGGGTTCGTGTACACGATTACCGACCCGCCGATAATGCCGCTTCGTCGGCGTATTCCCCCTTTGCGTATCGGTTCGGTGGCGTTGGATCTCTCCGCGATCATTGTGATCGTGGCAATCCAGATCCTGCGCCGCATTATCTGCGTTTGAGCGCGTCCACAACCCGCATCCCATTGCCCAAGGGGCGCTGAAACGGGCCGCGGGCCCGGCCCTTCTGGGTATCAACCAGAAACGACACCGCTGTGATTACACTGGTGTCGTGACTGAACTCAACAAGCTCGTTGAAGAGGTGCGCTTCCGGGAGCGCTTCCGCGGCTACGACTACGACGAGGTTGACGCCTTCGTGTCGGCTGTGAGCGACGCCGCGGCCCGTGCGCAGCAAACCATCGAGGGGCTTCGCCAAAGGATCGGCGCGGCGGAGGCGTCCATGCGCACGGGTGTCGCCCCGCCCAAGCCAACAACGCCCGAACAGGCCGTCCCGCCCGTCGGCCCATCAATGGAGGCCCCCCCGATGGAGGCCCCGGCCGGCTCGTCGATGCAGGCACCGTCCATGCAGGCCCAGTCCATGCAGGCCCAGTCGGTGCAGGCCCAGTCCATGCAGGCCCAGTCGATGCAGGCCCCGCCAATGGAGGCCCCGCCGATGGAGGCGCTCGCTGATGTTGCGGCGGTGCCACCACGCGAGTCGGTGCGCACCGAGGCCCAGCGTCTGCGTGACAGCCTCGTGCGCACACTCACCAGAGCCGAGGTCACCGCCGAGGACATCACCTCACAAGCCAAAGCCGAGGCAGCCGCCACCGTCGCCGCGGCCCGTGATGAAGCCCGTCGGCTCACCCGGGAATCACGCGTCGAGGCCGAGGCGAAGATCGCCGGGGCGGAAACGCAAGCCGCTGAGATCATCAGCGCAGGCAACGCAACGGCACGCACCCAAGCCGAAGCGATCGCGGCGCGCGCCCAGGAGGGGATCGAGGCGCTACATGTTCGCCGTGACGCCCTGAAATGCGAAATCTGGGAACTCGAGGAACGCATGCAGGGGATGCGTGACGAAGTTGAAACAATGTTCCACAAGTTCCGTGCGCTCACCGAGGAGCTCGGCGCGACACGCAGCGTGGAGGATGTCCCCGGGCCGCTCCCCGCAGTCGACGCGGCAAACGACGCACCAGGCAACGACGGCGAGAGCGAGTGGCCCGAGGCGATCACCGCCGATGTTCCCGCCGACGTGTACGCCGACATTCACGCCGACGAGGACACGGCGATTGCCGACACCGAACTTGACGACGGCGACCAACAAGACGACGCTGCGGACGATTCCGTGGACGACCACGACACGGATCCCGATGCGGATCCCGTTTCTGGCGCCGATGACCCAACCGACCACGACCTGCCCGACGTCGCTTCGGGCAACGGTGACGCCGCAACGGTCCCGCCACAGGCGCCGACCCACGGAACTCAAGCCGAGCTGGCAAATCCAGGCGCCCGGCGGCGACGTCCGCGGCTGCGCACCGCTGAGGAAGTCAGGCCGAACAGCACTGCTGCCAACCACACCGGGCAGTCCGAACGCCTTGAGGACACCGTGGAGATGGAAGCGGTAGCCCCCGCGGCAAGCGACCATCCCGAGGTGACGCTGGGGCCACCGGTCTTCGGGGATGGCCAGGACAACGGCGACGAGCTGGTGGAACAGCTTCGAGAGACGTTGAGCAATGACGCACCCCTGCCGTTCGCTCACGACCCGGCAGCGGACTTCTTCGATCAGACCGAACCCGCGGAGGACGACTTCTGGGCCAACGCCGGCCGCTGAGACATTTGGCCGGATCCCGGTCGCTCGGCATTGCGTGACGCGCCGGCGGCGAGCGTTGCGACACATCAACACGGCGCAGGGCTCTAGAGTCACCAACCCACCCGTCGGAGAGGAGGTGCATCATGGCAACCCGCAAGGGTCGAACGTCCACCCCGAAACCAAAGCCCAGATTCAGCGAGCGCACCATGCAGGAGCTGCACAGCAAGCTTCTGTCGGAGCGGCACAAGTACCTGCACTCGGCCGAGGAGTACCAGGCCGAGGCGCAATCGATGCTCGACGCCCGTGAGCCCGGCGACGTTCAGTTCGACGAGGAAGGCGGCGAGGGCGACACGGTCGCCATGGAACGCGAGCGTGACCTGGCGTTGTCCAGCCAGGCCCGCGCCATCGTGGATCAGATAGACGCGGCGATTCAGCGCATCAACGACGGCACCTACGGATACTGCGTCACCTCCGGTGAGCCGATCCCGCTGGCGCGCCTTCGGGCAATTCCGTGGGCGGCGGAGCGCGTGGAGGTGAAGGCGGGCGGTTTCCGCAAGCTGTGACCCCCACCCGGCGTGCCTTGGCGCGCCGCCATCCGCGGCTGCTGGTGTCGGTGGCGGTTGCTGTGCTGGTGGCCGATCAGCTCACGAAATGGCTGGCGTTGCAAGCGCTCGGCGACGGCCGGATCATCGACGTGCTGTGGAAGCTGCGGTTGCGTCTCGTGTTCAACACCGGCGCCGCTTTCGGCACGTTTCAGGGCCTGGGGCCGGTGATCGCTGCGGTAACCGTTGTGGTGCTGGTGGTGCTGTTGGCATCGAGGGGCCTGCCCGAGGGGCGCTTCGCTGTTGTCGCCGCGGGCGCCATCACCGGCGCCGCGGCCGGCAACCTCGCCGACCGGGTGTTTCGCTCAAACGGTGGCTTGCTCGACGGCGCGGTGGTGGACTTCATCGACGTTCAGTTCTGGCCGGTGTGGAACGTCGCCGACATGGCCGTGGTGTTCGCCGCGGGTGCCTTGGCGTGGAGTTTCGGCGCAGCCAAGTCCTGAGCGTGTCGCAAAGTTCGGATTCGCGGTGAGTGTTGCCGTTGACGAAATCCTCGCCGACGCGCTGTCGGGGATGCGCCTTGATCGGGTGGTGGCCATGGCGGCCGAGGTGAGCAGGTCCGCCGCGGCGGAGCTGTTGGCGCAGGGCGCGGTGAGCCTCAATGGCAAGGTCACACGCACCGGCTCGGCACGCGTGGAGGCCGGGCAGCGACTGTGTGTGACCGCAACCTCCGAGCACGCCCCGTCCGAACCGGCGGCGCCCCAGCCCGACCCGACCGTGGAGTTCGGCGTGGTTTACCACGACGACGATGTGGTGGTGGTGGACAAACCCTCGTCACTGGTGGTGCATCCAGGCGCGGGCCGGCCCGACGGCACCCTCGTGAACGGCCTGCTCGCCACCTACCCCGACCTGGCACACGTGGGCGAACGCGACCGGCCCGGGATCGTTCACCGTTTGGATCAGAACACCTCCGGGCTGCTGGTGGTGGCCCGAACCGCTCGTGCCCATCAGAACCTGGTGGAACAGTTCGCCGGTCGCCGCCCCGAAAGGGAGTACTCGGCGTTGGTGTGGGGCCATCCCGACGCCGACGCGGGCGCGGTGGACGCACCCATCGGACGTTCGGCTCGCAACCCGTTGCGGATGACGGTGAGCCGCCGCGGGCGCCCCGCGGTCACCCGATACAAGGTGGAGCGGCGCTTCGGGGAGCCTGGGGTGGTGTCGCTGTTGGCGTGCCGTCTCGAAACGGGTCGCACCCATCAGATCCGTGTGCATCTGCTCGCCATCGGCCATCCGGTGGTGGGCGACCCCACCTACAACGATCCCAGCACACCCCGCGGCGCCACCGGTTCGTTCAGCACGTTGGATCGTCCGTTTCTGCACGCCCGGTCGTTGTCGTTTCGCCACCCGGTCACCGGCAGCGTGATGACCTTCGAATCGCCCCTGCCGGGAGATCTTCGCGCCGTGCTCGACACCTGCCGTTGACGGCGCCGACGTGTGCCCGGCGCCCAAGGCGGAACGGTTACGGCGTTGCGGTGTCCACCGCCGGCCACGGAGAAAGACCAGCGGCCATGTCGGCGATGTCGGCCAGCGTGAACGAATCCAGAAACCCGCGCATGTGACAACCCGCGGCCGCCCATATGGCCAGCAGCACGCACTGCCCCTCGTGATCACAAGCCCCGTCGGTGTGGGGCTCGCCGAAGTCGCCTGCGGTGATCGGGCCGTCCACCGCCCTGATGATCTCCGACAGCCGAATGTGGCACGGCTCGCGGGCCAGCACGTAACCACCACCAACGCCGCGTTTGGATCTCACCAGGCCGGCGCCCTTGAGAGCGAACAGGATCTGTTCCAGGTACGGCTGCGGCAGCGCGGTGCTCTCGGCTATCTCACGCACCGACGTGGGCGCCCGATCAGGGTGCAGAGCCAAGCTCAGCAACGCCCTGGAGGCGTAGTCCCCACGGGTGGACACCCTCATGGTGGCATCCTAGATGTGATGTGGGGCCCCGACCGATGACAGGCGAACCGACCGAGCCGGTCGCGCCCGCGTTCGGTGGCGGCTCCCTGGCCGACGTGATGCCACAAATCCTGGGCTTGGTCGGCGACGACGCCGCCGGGATCACCGCGCACACTGGCCCCCCCGAAGCGCCGTTGTTTCACGAGTCGCTCGCCGAGGCCCGCGCCGTTGTGCTGGTGACCTTCGACGGCATGGGCTTGCGGCAGCTCACCCGTTACGCCCGGTCTTGCCCCACCATGGCTGAAATGTCGTGTGCCGCGATCACCTCGGTGGCGCCGAGCACCACCGCCGCGGCTCTCACGTCGCTGTCAACGGGCGCCCCGCCCGGCGTCCACGGCATTGTCGGCTACCGGATCGCAACCGGGCACGGAAACCTCAACGTGCTTCGCTGGTCCACACCGAATGGACCAGCCACGAAGCTGATCCCGCCCGAGGAGTTCCAACCGCTCACCCCCTTCGCGGCGCAGCACCCTCCGGTGGTGTCATCAGGCGACTACGCCGCGAGCGGTTTCACCCGCGCTCATCTGCGCAACGCCCGGTACGTGCCGATAGCCAAACCGTCGAACCTGGTGGTGGAAACACGACGCCTCGTGGCCGCGGGGGAGCCCTTCGTGTACGCCTACTACGACGGGCCCGACGCGGTGGGTCACCGTTACGGCCTGGGCGAGCACTACGAAACGGAGCTGGCCTGGTGCGATCGCATCGTCGGCGACCTGATCGAAGCCCTGCCGAGGGGCACCGCAGTGGTGGTGACCTCCGATCACGGCCTGGTGGACTGCGGAACCCAAACCACCAACGTTCACCTCAGCGTCACCGCGCACTGCGCCGCCGAATCGGGTGAGCATCGCTTTCGCTGGTTGCACGCCAAACCGGGCCACGCCGGGCATCTGCTCGAAGCCGCCGTGGCCGCTCACGGCGAACAGGCCTGGGTGGTCACCCGAGACGAGATGATCGACGCGGGCTGGTTCGGGCCCAGCGTGAGCGACGCCGCCCGCGGCCGTCTTGGTGACGTGGCGCTGGTGGCACGCGACCACCACGCGTTCACCTTCCGGAGCGCCAACGGCGCCGCGCCCACCCACGCTGCGCCGGCCAACACGATGCTGGGCCGTCACGGTTCGCTCACAGCCGAGGAAATGCTGGTGCCGCTGCTCACCTGGGCGCCCTAGGCCGTCTCCGGCGGCTGCGGCTTCGGCGCGGATGCAGCCAAGGGGCGCCCGGCGCCGGCTCTAGAGTGGGATCGTCCAAACCGCTGGGTTGGCGGTGCAACACGACGAGTCCCGAGGTGAAGCCGTGAGCGAGCAACCGATCACCGAATCCATCGAGAGTCCTGTGCCCGCCGGCCGCCCCGAGGTGCTCATCACCACAGCGCGGCGCAGCACCGACGAATCCGACGCCTCGCCCGAGAGCGAGCGTGAGCGGATCGACAGCCCTGGCAAGATCCTGCGCATCGGCACCATGCTCAAACGCCTCCTTGGCGAGGTGCGCGCCATGGAACTCGACGAGGCCAGCCGGATTCGCCTGCGCGAGATCTACGACATGTCGGTGGGGGAGGTGAGCGGGGCGCTGTCGCCGGAGTTGCGCAACGAGCTCGCCAGGCTGGCCACACCATTCGAGCAGGCCGAGCCGCCCTCCGCGGCGGAGCTGCAGGTGGCCAAGGCCCAGCTTGTGGGCTGGCTCGAGGGACTGATCAGCGGAATGCAGGCAATGTTGTTCGCTCAGGAATCCGCGGCGCGGCGCCAACTCGATGCCATGCGCGCCGAGCTGGTGGCCCCACCCGAGGGCGGCCCCGAAATGGCCGACCCCAGAGGCGGCGGAACCTATCTTTAGGGCTCGCTGCGGCCTTTAGTCGCCCCCCACGGCCCCCTGCGAGAGGCCGCCACACCCCCCAACCGCACCTTTGCCCGTGGCATTTCGGGCGTCGGTTGCGGCCGATTGTCGCGGTCGTGGTGCGGTCGCTATGGTGAAATTACCGAACTGTTGTTTGTCCACAGGCATGCACAGAGCGTCCCGCGATTGTCCACAGGGAGAGGCCGATGCCCGACTCGTTTGTACACCTGCACGTCCATACGGAGTACTCGATCCTTGACGGCGCGTCGCGTCTCGAGGAGGTGATCAACGCCGCCGCCGCGGATGGGCAGCCCGCATTGGGGATCACCGATCACGGCAACATGTACGGCGTTTTGGACTTCTACAGGGGATGCCACGCCGCTGGGATCAAGCCGATCATCGGCGCCGAGGCGTACATGGCCCACGACTCCCGTTACGAGCGGCCCACGCGCCGCGGTCGGGTGGACGACGCCGGGGGCGACACCGAGGGCGGCGGGAAGCTCTACTACCACCTAACGCTGCTGGCCACCAGCAACGCCGGTTACAAGAACCTCATCCAGGTGGTGAGCCGCGCCTACCTCGAGGGCTACTACTACAAGCCTCGATGCGACTGGGAGACCCTTTCGGATCACGCCGAGGGCCTGGTCGCCACCTCGGGCTGTCTCGGAGGCCAGGTGGCGCAGGCGCTGCTGCACGACGACCCCGACGAGGCGCTGCGACGCGCCGGCCGCTTCCAGGACATTTTCGGTCGTGAGAACTTCTATGTGGAGATGCAGGATCACGGCATCCCCGAACAGCGGCGAATCAATCCGATGCTGCTCGAGATCGCCCACAAACTCAACGCGCCCTTGTTGGGAACCAACGACAGTCACTACACCCACCGCCACGACGCCGAAGCCCACGACGCGCTGTTGTGCGTGCAAACCGGCGCCCTGCTCCACGACGAGGACAGGTTCAAGTTTCACGGCAACGAGCACTACCTGAAATCCGCGGCGGAGATGCGTCACTTGTTCGGCGACCTGCCCGGCGCGTGCGACAACACCCTGTCGCTTGCCGAGCGCGCCGAGGTGACCATCGAGTTCGGCAAACCGCAGCTTCCGAACTTTCCGCTGCCGGAGGGTTTCGCAACCGACCGCGAGTACCTCGAACATCTCACCTTGGCGGGAGCGCATCAACGTTGGGGCAATCCGCTGCCCGACGCCGTGGCGGACCGGCTCGCCTATGAGCTTGAGGTGATCAACAACATGGGCTTCGCCTCATACTTCTTGATCACCTGGGACCTGATCGCCCACGCGCGCAGTCGCAACATTCGGGTTGGGCCGGGTCGTGGATCCGCGGCGGGGTGCGCGGTGGCGTACGCGCTGGCCATAACCGACCTCGACCCGATCCGTTACGACCTGCTGTTCGAACGGTTCCTCAACCCCGAGCGGGTGTCGATGCCCGACATCGACATGGACTTCGACTCTCGCTACCGCGACGACGTGATCAACTACGCGGCGGAGCGTTACGGACGTGACCGGGTGGCTCAGATAATCACCTTCGGCACCATCAAGGCCCGAGCCGCGGTGCGCGACGCGGCACGGGTGCTCGGCTACCCGGCGTCGCTCGGTGATCGTGTGGCCAAGGCCATGCCGCCGCTGATCCTCGGGCGTGACACGCCGCTGCGTTACTGCTTCGAGGACAGCGACGCCCACAAGGACGGCTTCGTGGCCGCGGCCGGGTTGCGCCAAATGGTGCAGGACGATCCCGACGCGGCGCGTGTGGTGGACGTGGCCCGAGGCCTTGAGAACCTGCGCCGCCAGGACGGCATCCACGCCGCCGCGGTGGTGATCACCCCCGAGCCGCTCACCGAGTACATGCCCATCCAGCGCAAACCCGAATCGGGGTCGGATCCCGAAGCGGCGCCGGTGGTGACCCAGTACGAAATGCACGGCGTGGAAGACCTCGGCCTTCTCAAAATGGACTTCCTCGGCCTGAGAAACCTCGACGTGATCTCGGACTGTGTGGAATTGGTCCGCCAAACCCGGGGCGTGACCGTCGACGTGGACAACCTCGACCTCGACGACGCCCGCACCTACGAGCTGTTGTGCAAAGGCGACACCGCCGGGGTGTTCCAACTCGAATCTCCCCAGGTGCGCAACCTGATCCGTTCGCTGGCGCCGTCGGGTTTCGACGACGTGGCCGCGCTGGTGGCGTTGTACCGGCCCGGCCCGATGGCCGCGAACATGCACAACGACTACGCCGACCGCAAGAACGGCCGCAAACCGGTGAAGTACTTCCATCCCGACGCTCGCGACATTCTTGCCGATTCGTACGGGCTGATGATCTACCAGGAGAGCGTGATGCGCATCGCTCAGCGTTTCGCCGGGTACTCCCTGGCCGAAGCCGACTCTTTGCGCAAGGCGATGGGCAAGAAAATCCGCGAAGCCATGGCCGAGGAGCGTCAGAAGTTCGTGTCGGGTGTGGCCGCCAACGGCTACGGGGACAACCTCGGCACCGAACTGTTCGGAATCGTGGAACAGTTCGCCGATTACGCGTTCAACAAGAGCCACAGCTACGGCTATGGCCTGATCGCCTACCAAACGGCCTACCTGAAGGCCAACTATCCGGTGGAGTACCTCGCGGCGCTGCTCACCAGCGTGAAGAACCGTCTCGAGAGCGCGGCGGTGTACCTCAACGACTGCCGGGCACACCACATCGAGGTGGGCGTCCCCGACGTGAACCGCTCCGCCGCGGATTTCACACCGCTGCCCGACCTCGGCCAACACGGCGACGCAGCCACCAACGGCGACCCGGCCAAAAAAGGCGACGCAGCCACCAACGGCGGCCCGGCAACCAACAGCGGCCCGGCAAGCAACGGCGACGCAGCAAGCAACGGCGCCCCAGCGGCCGAGTTGGCGTCGCCGGGGCGGATCCTTTACGGGTTGGCGGCGATCCGCAACGTGGGCGACGGCTTCGCAGCCGGGGTGATCCGCGAGCGTGAAGCCAACGGCGCCTACCGGTCGTTCATCGACTTCCTGGAACGAATCGAGCTGGGTCTCATCAACAAGCGCGCCATCGACTCGCTGATCAAAGCCGGCGCGTTCGATTCTCTGGGACATTCCCGCAAGGGCCTGCTGGACTCCTACGAGGAGATCGTGGACAAGGTGGTGCGCACAAGGCGCGACCTCGAACAAGGGGTGATGAGCTTGTTCGTTTCCCTGCCGGAGGTTCCCGGCGGTGAACAGTCACGCGCCGAGAAGCTCGCAGGCGAAAAGGAAATGCTCGGCTTGTACCTGTCCGATCACCCGATGAACGGCCTCGAGGACGAAATCAGGTCCCTCGCGGACGCAACAGTGTCGGATCTCATCGAGCAAGCCGACGCGCCCCAGGGCGCCGGACCCGAGGGAACTGGACCCGAGGGCGCTGGGCCCCCGGGAACTGGGCCCCAGGGCAATGGGCCCGACGGGGGATTTCGTTCGGTGGGAGGGGTGATAACCCGCCTCGAGCGGCGCTACACCCGCAAGAGCGAGCTGATGGCCACGTTTTGGCTTGAGGACACCTCAGGCAGCGTGGAGGTGCTCGTGTTTCCCAGAACCATGCATCAGCTCGACGATCGGCTCCTTGACGACACGGTGGTGGTGGTGAGGGGACGTGTCGGCGCTCGCGACGAGGCGGTGCGCATCATCGCCAACGACATAACCGTGATCGCCGCCGCCGAGACGGGCCCCGCGCCGCTGCGGGTGCGCCTGTCGGAGCAATTCCACAACGAGCAAGGCCTCCGCAGGCTCAGGGGCTTGCTCATGGACCACCCCGGAGATTCGCCGGTGGAGGTTCACCTCGGTCACGGCGGCCTGGTTGCGGCGCTGCCCGACACCTACAGCACCAACGGTGTGGGCGCGGCGGGAGAGCTGCGCGAGCTGTTCGGCAACGACGCCGTTCTCGCATAACGCCCACCCTGGGCTTACCCTCGCCCAACGCTGCGCCGGCGGGCGCCCGCGAGCGTTTCGCGGGCAATCGACAGGTGGCATACAACCGGTAGACTGCCAACTTATCGAGCGGGCGACAAGGCACCGCCGGGCAACACGGCGCAGCGGGGAGTGAGGATGGCCATCGCGGTCGACACCATTGATTGTTCGTCGCTGGCCGGCGCCGACCTGCGCGAGTTGTCCGAACTCTGCTCGGAGTCCGATGTCGCCCTTGATGTGGAGGCACTCACCGAACTGGCGGAGGCCTGGGTGCTGCTCACAGTGGCCCGCGACGGCGAAACGCTGGTCGGTTTCGCGTTTTGCACCCTGGAACGAATTGGCGGCACTCCTTGTGTGCTGATCGGCGCGGGCCATGTGAGCCGCATCGACGAACGTTCGCAGGTGCTCAAGTCGATGATCACCGACCAGATGCGCCGAGCCGGTTTGTCGTTCCCCGACGAGGACGTTCTCTTCGGCGCTCAGGTGAACGGCACCGGCGGGTTCGAGGCGTTCAGCCGTTTCTACGACGTGATTCCCAGGCCGGGCCGCAAAGCCAGCGGCGAGGACAGGGCCTGGGGTCAGCGTCTGGCCAAACGTTTCGGCATCAGCCTGATGCGCTACAAGAACCGCACCTTTGTGACCGTCGCCAAGAAGTGGCCGCCCACCGTGCTAGACCACGAAAGCCTCGACGACCAATACTCCACGCCCGAACACGCGGCGCTGCTGTCAACGCTCGTGGCTTCAGAGGGCGACACGCTCATCGTTCACGGCTGGGTGAAATCCGAGGAGCTCGAAAAGCTCGTGTAACCCCCGCCCGCGGGTTGCCCCGACTGCCGGCAGCCCCCGGCTACCAGTGGGCGCGGTGGATCACATCTCCGAGCGCTTTGCGGGGAAGTCGCGCCGAGCGGCTCGCACGGTCGTCTTCTGCGGGATGGCCGATCGCAACGGTCCCGACTGCTCGCTGTGAGTCGGGCACGCCGAAACGTCGCCGCACGGCGTCTTCGTGTTGGAACAGTCCGAACACGCAAGCCCCGAGGCCACGATCCGCTGCGGCGAGCAGCATTGTCATCACCGCCGCGCCGGCGTCCACGAACCAGTACGGAACCGGCCAGTCGTCGGCGTGTCGCCCGAGGTTGGCGGCTTCCTTGTCGGGCGCCTGGTAGCGGCGCAGGTAGGCGCCGGGTTCGGTCCACACCACTATCAGCACCGGCGCTCGCAGCAGCCCCGGCCACTTGAACGCCGCCCGGCGCGCCGCGGGCAGGGTGGTGTCCCAGTAGTCGGCGGTGCGGGGCCCCTCCAGCACCAGGAAACTCACCGCGGCGGTGTTGCCCGCTGAGGGCCCTCGACGCGCCAGGTCGCAGATCTCGTCGATGCAAGCGGGGTCCACGGGTTCTCCGGTGAAGGAACGCACCATCCGGCGGGCACGCACCACCGGTTCGAACTCCATGGTCGCAAGGTTACGAAACGTCCCCGCGCGGGCCGCTGAGAGGGCTTCGCGATCCGCTGGTTGAAGCTACGCTGCAACGGTGAGCCGAGTACCTTTGGTTGCCTACCTTCACCTTGAGCCCGAGGCCCATCTTGTGGCCCAGCAGTGCGACAATTGCGGCGCTCGCTACTTCGACCGGCGCAACGCCTGCGCACGGTGCGGCAAGGCGTCGTTCAGCCCGGTGCGGGTGGACAACAGCGGCACTCTCAAGGCGTTCACGATCGTTCACCGCGCCGCGGCGAGCATCGCTGTGCCGTTCGTCTCCGCGATTGTTTGCACCGATGACGGCACGTGGGTTCGCTCGAATCTGGTGAACTGCGACCCCACCCCCGAGGCGGTCACCGCCCAGATGAGGGTGAGGCTCACCACCTATTCCGCCGGCAGCGACGACGACGGAACCGAGGCCGTGGCGTTCGGTTACGAACCGGCCTGAAAGGAGCACCGACATGACCGCACACATCGATCCGCACAGCGTCTGGGTGGTGGGCGCCCACATGACCCGCTTCACCCGTTACCCCGACCGTGACCTGATCGACCTCGGCGCCGAGAGCGCAATGGCCGCGCTGGCCGACGCTCAGGTGGGCATCGGCGAAGTGGACGTGCTCGCAGCGGGTTCGCTGTTTCAGGCTTCCACGGCGGTGGGTCAACGCATCCAGAAACAAATCGGACAGACCGGCATTCCGGTGTACAACGTTGCCAACGCGTGCGCCACCGGCGCCACAGCCATCCGCACCGTGATCATGGCGATCCGCTCAGGCGAAGCCCAGGTTGGGCTCGCAGTGGGGGTGGAGCAAATGGGCAAGATGGGTTTGCTCAGCGGCAACACCAAAAAAGAGCGCAAGGTGTTCGAGCCGAGCGGGCGTTACGGAGCGGTCACCGGCATCGACGGCCTGCTCGGCACCGACACCATGCCCGGCGTGTTCGCCCAGGCCGGCACCGAGTACGCGGGCCGTCACGATTCGGTGGGTTTCGAGCAGTTCGCCAAGGTGGCCTACAAGAACCACCTGCATTCCACGCTCAACCCGCTGGCGCAGTACACCAAGGAGTTCACCCTCGACGAGATTCAACAGTCGCCGATGATGAGCTATCCGAACACGCTGCTGATGTGTTGCCCCACCGGTGACGGCGCCGCGTCGGTGGTGATCACCTCAGGTGAGCGCCTCGCCGCCATGGACGCCGAGACGCGCCGCCGCGCTGTGAAGATTTCGGCTTCGGTGCTCACCACCGATCCGTTCACCGACGCCGCTCAGGTGCAGCCCGATGTGAACACTCTCACCCGCAACGCTTCCCGCAAGGCGTACGAGGTGGCCGGGGTGGGCCCCGAGGATCTGGATCTGGTGGAACTGCACGACTGTTTCGCCACCGCCGAGTTGATCCACTACGACAACCTGGGTTTGTGCGAGCCGGGCGGGGCGGGGGAGTTCATCGACTCCGGAGCGCCGTTCCGCAACGGCAGCACTCCGGTGAACGTGTCGGGCGGGCTGATCTCCAAGGGACACCCGATCGGCGCCACCGGTGTGGCCAACGTGTACGAGATCACCACCCACCTGCGTGGCGAGGCCGGTGACCGTCAGGTGGACGGCGCCAAGGTTGGTTTGGCCCATGTGATCGGCCTGGCCTCGGCGTGCGGAGTTCACATCCTCGAGAAGGCCGCCGCCTGATTTGAATGCCGCTGCCCGGGGTTTGCCGGGCGGCGTTGGGTGCCTGCCTTCGCCTGCGGTGATGCGCCGTCGGGGTGACGGCCTGTAGGGGTGACGGCCTGCAGGGCTGATCAGCCGTCGAGTTGCGCGGCGAGGTCTTCGGGGGTGTTCACCGGCAGTCGGCAGGTGTACTGGCGACACACGTAGGCGTAGCCATCCTCCCGGCCCTCCCACAGTGGCGAGTCGTGGGGTTCGCCCCATGCGAGCACCACGTTGGGCAGGTACCGGGCGTGTACCTCTTGCACCAGGTCGGGGCGGTCGCCGGCCACCACCACCTCGGTTGGTCCGGTCAGGGCGCCCTCGACGGCTTCGAGCATCAAACCGAACGCGGTGGGATGCCCGGCAGCGGTTTCGGCGAGCGATTCGATGATCTGGCCGGCGCGGTCTTGGTATCGGGCGTTGCCGGTGATCGCGCCCAGTCTTGAAAGGCCAACTGCTGCGAGGGATTGCGCGGAGGGGGTGGCGTTGTCCATCACGTCCTTGGGTCTGAACACGAGCTCTTCGGCGTCGTTGCCGGTGGTGTAGAAGCCAGCGGACTCCGGGTCGGTGAACAGTTCGAGCAAACCGTCGGCGCAGGCACACGCCTCGGTGATCCAACGTTTCTGCCCGGTGAGTTCGGCGAGTCGGGTGAAGGCGTCCACCAGGGCGGCGTAGTCGGCGGCGTAAGTGAGGTGGCGCGCTCCCGCGGGCCGTCCCTCGCCGCCTGCTTGCCAGGAGCGCAACCAGCGCCCGTCTGTGGGTCTGCGCAGGTTCGCCACCAGGAACTCGCCGTTGGCTTCGGCGGCGCGCCGCCAGTCGGTGTTGCCGGTGGCGGCGGCTGCCTCGGCGAGCGCGGCGAGCATGAGCGCGTTCCATTCCGTGAGCACCTTGTCGTCGAGGCCGGGACGGATCCGCAACCCTCGGTGCTCCAGCAGTGCCACACGGGCCGCCTCCACCGACTCGGGCCGCAGCAGGTCGCCCCGGATCGGGCGGTTCAAGATGTTGGCGCCCTCGAAGTTGCCCTCGGGGGTCACCCCCCACCAGCGCACCGCCTCGTCGGCCGCGTCCGGGCCCACCTTTTGGGTCACCACGGCGCGCAGCTCCGCTTCGGACCACACGTAGAACTTGCCCTCCACGCCTTCCGAGTCGGCGTCCTCGGCGCTGTAGAACCCGCCGTCGGGGTGGCAAAGGTCTCGCAGCACGTAACCGATGGTCTCGTCGAGCACCTGGCGGTAGGTGGGTTCACCGGTGATCTGCCATGCGTGGGTGTGAACCCGTGTGAGCAGGGCATTGTCGTAGAGCATTTTCTCGAAGTGCGGCACCAGCCATTGCCGGTCCACCGAGTAACGGGCAAAACCGCCGCCAAGGTGGTCGTAAATCCCTCCAGAGGCCATCGCGTCCAAGCTGGTGCGCACCACCTGCAGCAGTTGGTAGTTGCGTGTGGCACTGTCGTTGGCGCTGTCGGCGCCGGCGTTGCCGATCGTGCCGTTGTCGGCATCGGGGCCATTGCCGCTTCCGGTCGAGCTGCGTTGACCGTGGTGCAGGCGCAACGCCGCGGCGAGCGTCATCGCCGCGGGGAACTTGGGCGCACCCCCGAAACCTCCCCAGTCGGCGTCGAAGCCCGCCACGATGGCGTTGGCTGCGGTGTCGAGCAGGCCGGGATGCAACACCGGCTCGCCGGCGGCGTGGGCTTCGGCAGTGTCCATCAGTTTGGATGCGCGCCCGATGAGAGCGGTGAGCTGATCGGCTTGTGCGTGAACGTCGGCCTTGCGGTTGGTCCAGGCGTCGTCGATGGCGGCCATCACCTGCTGAAACGACGGCATCTGATGGTGTGGCCGGTTCGGGTAGTAGGTGCCGCCGTAGAAGGGCCGCCCGTCGGGTGTGCAGAACACCGTCATCGGCCATCCGCCCCTGCCGGTCATGGCCTGAACCGAGTCCATGTACACGGCGTCCACGTCGGGACGCTCCTCACGGTCCACCTTCACGTTCACGAACAGCCGGTTCATGATCGCAGCCGTGTGGGGATCCTCGAACGATTCGTGGGCCATCACGTGACACCAGTGACAGCTCGAGTATCCCACCGACACCAACAAGGGCCGATCCAACCTCGCCGCCGCCTCGAACGCCTCGTCACCCCACGGGTACCAGTCCACCGGATTGTCCCAATGCTGACGCAAGTAAGGGCTCGTCTCATCAGCGAGCCGATTCATCCCCCAATCCTAAACCCCACCCCACCCACCAACCCACGAGTCAACCAACCCATGTGAAGCACGGCGGAACTCGCACCGTGGCGCTTCGACCGGCCACGAGAGAGGCGAGACAGTGTCGGACAGTTCGGACGAAGGGTCTTGACAGGCGCTCGGCTGTCGCCTACCTTCAACCAACACGCCTCCGCCCCAACGGTGGCGCATCGACAAGATCGGGGGTCAGTCCCTTGAGTCGCCCGACAACATCTGGTGCAACGGCCGTTAGGTGGGCGTTGTGCGGCCTGGTGTTGGTGGGTGTGTGGGGCCTGGTGGGCAGGGCCGGGGCTCAGGAGGCCGGGCCGGCCGAGGACGTGGTGCCGGGTGTTGATGGCAGCGCCGACGATGTTGCGGAGGCGGGGTCGGGTGAGGACGCTGTTCCGGGTTCGGGTGCCGGCGCGGTCGCTGGCGGGGAGGTTGGGTTGGCTGGTGTGGCGGCTGATTCCGGGGTTGACGTGTTTGAGGTTGGTTGGGTGGGTGGTGTTGATGAGGCGGGGTTGGGGGTTGATGAGTTTCCGGTGGGGAGCGCGGTTGATTTGGGTGTTGGGGGGTGGGCGGTTGACGAAAATGTGTGGTGGGCTGCGATGGATGTGGTGCCGGTGCCGGGTATTGATACAGCGAAGTTTGGTGATGTGGTGGTTGATGAGCCTGAGGGGGCGGTGGCGAGTTGGGGTAATTTTGGTAAGGCGCCTGCGCCGTCGAGTGTGTGGCGGAGTCGGTCGACGTATCGGAGTGTCACGTTGTCTTGGAGTGAGGTGAAGGGGGCTGCTGGGTACAAGTTGGAGTTCCGCAATATCGGGAGCACTGTTTGGAAGCATGGCACGTACGCGTTTTCGCCGCGGGTCCGTGCCGTGTCGCCGTTGGCGTGCAACACGTGGTACGCGTTTAGGATAAAGGCGCGAGGTGACGGGTTTCCTTATGAGTCGTCGTATGGGCCTGCGTCGCATACTGTGTATGGCAAGACTTTGACTTGCACGGCGCCTGCGCCGCAGAATTTGCGGTATGTGTCGTTTGGTGCTGATCGGGTGGGGTTGCAATGGAACCCGGTTACGGGGGCTGCGTGGTACAAGGTCGAGTACCAAGAGGCGGGTGACACGCAGTGGCGTGCTTCGTACTCGTCTTCGTCTTCGCTGACGGTGAACGAATTGGAGTGTTACACGTATTACAAGTTCCGGGTGCGGGCTCGGGGCCGTGGGGTGAATTATCCGTGGGCTTATGGTAAGGCGTCCACGCAGGTGGGGCGGCGGACCTCGAAGTGTTCGGCGCCACCACCGAAGGACCTGAAGGTTGTTGTGTCCGGTGAGTCGAGCATCACGATGAGCTGGAAGGCGGTCCCTGACGCGGTGGAGTATTTCTTGCAGTATCAACCCGACGGTGCGTTGGGGTGGAAGGTTGGCGGGTTCAACCTGTCGGGCACGTCGAGGCTGGTCCCTGATTTGGAGTGCGGCACGGTGTACAAGTTCAGGGTGCTCGCCAGAGGCGACGGCTGGCCCTACACGACCAGCTATGGGAAACCCTCAGATGAGGTGACGGGCGCCACGTCGGTGTGCCCTCCCGAGACAGCACCGGCCCCAACAGATCTCGGGGCGATAGGTCATGGTGTTGATCATGTGTTGCTGGGTTGGAGCCCGGTTACCCACGCCGCGGCTTACCAGTTGGAGCACAAAGCGCTGCCTTCGGGCGCCTGGGCGCAGTCTGCCACGAACATCACGGGTGTGTCTGCGCGTGCGTCGGGTCTCGATTGCGGCACCGAGTATGGATTCCGGGTGCGGGCCAGGGGTGACGGTGGTCGGTATTTGACTTCCTGGGGTGACCCCTCTGGCGAGAAGCAATCCACGACGTTGCCTTGCCCGTTGCCCGACGCCCCCGCCCCGACTGGGTTGGGCGCGTCACCTCAAGGCGGCTATGGCGTGTCGGTGGCGTGGAGCCCGGTGGTGGACGCCGCGGCGTACAAGCTGGAACACAAACGCACCGGGGCCGGCGGCTGGCAGCCAGGCGTGGAACTCTCTGGTGTTTCTCGCAACCTTTGGGGTTTGGGTTGCAACACTTCCTACACCTTCAGAGTGAGCGCAAGGGGTGACGGAACCAGATACTCCACCAGGTGGAGCAATCCCTCAGGCGAGGCAACGACGACGACCGGGGCGTGCCCACCACCAAACGCCCCGCCACCTTCGGGGTTCACCATCGCGTCTAGCGCCGTTTCGACGATCACGCCTCGGTGGAACGCTCTGCCCGGCGCCACCCTCTACAAGCTGTCGTGGCGCAAGACCGGTTCAACCTCGTGGACTTGGCTGGAGACCCCAGCCACCACCAGCGTGGTACCGGACCTCGATTGCAACGCCGGCTACAGGTTCAGGGTCGCCGCTAGGGGTGACGGCACCACTTACTCCACAATCTTCGGCAACAACACGTCTGAGGTGCAAGCCACCACCACGGAGTGTCCCGCGGCGCCACCCCCGCAGGGACTCACGGTGACCTCGGTGGGGTTCAGTGAGGTTTCGTTGAGCTGGGACGAGTTGGCGGGTGCTGTGGCCTACGAGGTGACCTACCACAGCCAAGCCTGGAGGGCGTGGCCGAGACTGCCCGAAACATCGGGAACGTCGGCGACGGTGTCGGGTTTGGAGTATGACGTGACCTACCGGTTCAAGGTCAGCGCACGCGGTGACGGGTCCCCCTACTCCACCGATTGGGGTGCCGTGTCTGATGGTGTGACTGCAACCACCACACAACCCGAGGATTATGACAAAGACGACAACGGCCTCATCGAGATCAAGGACCTGTCACAACTCAACGCCATGCGCTGGGACCTCAACGGCGACGGCATTCCCGATAGCACCGCCAGCGCCAGGAAGTACACGGCGGCATTCAGTGGGGCTGACAACACGATGGGTTGCCCGGTCAAGGGCTGTTCCGGTTACGAACTGACACGAGACTTGTCGTTTGACACGAACCTCGACAGGCGCACCGACACTCCTGGTGACACCTATTGGAACGCCGGGCGCGGCTGGGAACCCATCGGCACACCCAGCACACCCTTCAGCGGCACCTTCAGTGGCACCTTCAACGGCACCAATCACACCATCAGTGGCTTGTTCATCGCGCGAGACAGCACTCATCTGGGCCTGTTCGCGAACAACAGCGGCACCATCAACGGCGTGCGCCTCACCAACGCGAAAGTCACCCAAGGCACAGCGACAAGCACCAGCGCCGCCGCCGCGGCCACCGCCCAGCTCGATGCGGCCTTCGCAGACAGCGGCAGGACTGACGATGCCGAAGCACCGCTGTTGGAGGAACCAGCCGACCCGAGCGAATCAACTCATCGGGGCCAACGACTCGATGAGGGCCGAGCCTTTGACCCGGGTTCGGGGTTGTCCGGGCGTTCGGTGCCGGAACCAGGGGGTGGTCTTGTCTTGGATCCCGAGGTTGGAACGCGGCGCGGAGCCGAGCGCGAGGTTGAGCCGTTCGGTGGGAGTGATGCGGATGGTGGTGGGTTCGCGGCAGCGGCGGCCGCGGCGGCGAGTTCTGGTGAGGTGCGGGTTGCGGTGTTGGTTGGTTGGAACACCGGCACTGTTTCGCAGAGTTCCGCGGCGGGTGAGGTGACCGCGCACGGCAGCAATGCTCGGGTGGGTTTGCTGGTCGGCGACAACGAAGAGATCGTGAAGGCAAGTCACGCGGCCGGCAGCGTGTCCGGTGGGCCCGGCGAGACGAGTGCGGGGGTGTTGGTTGGGCGCAACTACGACACGGTCACGGGTAGTTCCGCTTCGGGTTCTGCCACATCGGTGTATGACGCCGGTGGCCTTGTGGGCTACCACGTTTCCGGAACGGTGTCTGAGAGTTACTCCACCGCCTCCGCAACCGGCCACTGGGCTGGAGGTCTGATCGCCTACAAAGGCACCGCGCAGGTCACGTCAAGCTTCGCGACCGGCGCAGCCGATGGCATCAATGCGGGTGGATTGGTGGGTACCAACGCCGGCGGGACGGTTCAGAACAGTTACGCCACGGGCTCCGCGAACGGTACGTCTGCCGGCGGTTTGATCGGAAGGCTAGGCGGTGGCTCAGTATCGGCGAGCTACTCCACAGGTGAGGTTTCGGGCACCTCTGCGGGCGGACTAATCGGCAGTGGCGGTGGCACGGCATCGCACAGCTACTGGGACATCGACACCAGCAAACAAACCACAAGCGCCACAGGTCACGGCATGACCACCTCCGGGTTGCAAGGCCCCGGACAAAACTCGCCGATCTACCAGAAATGGGACCCGGGAGTGTGGCACTTCGGAACACTATGGCAGTACCCCGCTCTCAAAGTAGACCACAACCGTGACGGCACCCCCACCGCGAGTGAGTTCGGAGCGCAGCGTGTTGATTCGCCGCCAAAGCCGGCGGTGCCCACCGCTGGCACCGTAACCGACACCACCGTGGAGATTCAGTGGACCAAAGTAGAAGGCGCCGGCGGATACAAGGTGCAGTACAAGCCAACAGTGTGGACTACCTGGACAAGTATCGAGGTTTCTTCCGCACCTGACCCGCCGAGTTTGGTGGTGACCGGGCTGAGCACCGGAACCGAGTATGTCTTCACAGTAAGCGCCAAAGGTGACGGCAACACCTACAAGCCGGTCTACGGTCCTGCTTCGCAGAGCTTGTCGGTAACAACGCTGGTACCCACAGTGAGCTTCACCGCCAACGAGTTCACTGTCGACGAAGGCGAGGAGGTGGAGGTGCTGTTGGCGTTGTCGAGTCCTGCGAAAGGTCCGTTTGATGTGAACGTCAAGGTGACAACACCAAGAGTGAGCCCAGCCGAGCGCACGGATTACACGATCGCCGGGATCTCCGGTGATTTGGTTACAGTGAGTTTTGCTGCAGGTGCGACCACGGCTGGGTTCTCTGTGAGGTCTCATGATGATAACGGTTTCGAGGATGAGCGGCTCAGGTTGTGGGTCGAAAGTCCGCCAGCTGGCGTGGTGATCGGCCATCCAAGCTTTGCGCTTGTTATTATCGATGACGATGAACTCCCACTACCGATGCCTCCTGATGATCTGAACGCGAGTTCGATCTCGCCTACCTCGGTCACGATGGCGTGGACGACGGTACCCGGAGTGGAGCGTTACGGCCTCGAGTATCGAGAACAGGGTGACTCCTGGGTGGTGGTGACAGAACTGGTGAGGTCCGGCTCGCGTGTTGTGGCAGGGTTGGAGTGTGGAACTCACTATGAGTTCTGGATTCGCTCCCATGGTGATGGTGTCAGCACCGACTACGACTGGAGCGCCGGCTATTCCGGTGAGGTGGTCGTGCTCACCGGCGCTTGTGTAGCGCCGGGCGCACCAGAGGTGGACATGAGCAAGGGCAGCGCAGATTGGACGGTTCCCGGTTCCGCTGTAGGTTGGTCCTCTGACGGTCGATGGGCACCTGGGAGTGGATCGGCTCCTAAGGCAATGAGACTCACTCTTGAGTTGAAGGGCTTGAAGAGCGATCAGGCTTACTTGTTGAGGGTGGAGTATGAGCATGGCGCGAATCGGGTGCTGTTGCCTGCCGTGCTCGACGTGCTCGACGGCCCGGGCGGCTATGAGCCGCTCCCGGCGGACTTCGGTGACACTGCTTGGGTCAACACCGCCACAGATGCCAGTTTGAAGCTTGATGCTTCTGTTCCCTTCTTGGCCGATCCGCAGGCCTACCGGGTTTCCCTGCTTGAGCGTGATGTGATTCTCAACGGCATGGAGGACATCAAAATCTCCGACCTCGCGTCCGCCAACTCCGGCGCGATCGATATCCCAGTGAGTCTCGGCAACACCTCGACGAGTGACGCCAGCGAAGAACTGAGAGTAAGGTGTGAGATTACACGAAACGACCAACCAATTTATGCGACACGGGCGCATGGCAATGTCAATGTACCATCAGAGTCGACCATCACATCGATCAAACTCAGCACCATATGCGCCGACGCAGTCCTAGCCAAGGGAGACGAGGTACGCGTTGCAGTCATGATCGTACACCGGGGGGAGATACAGCAAATCATCGGTTGGTCGAACGAACTGGCCTGGGAACACAACACCGGGCCGTCATTGTTTTACGATCCGAATAGCAACGAGGTCATCGGCGGACAGCAGATCAAAATCGGTGGGTCTTGCACCGTCAGCTTCACTCTTGACCTAGTGGATCTCAGCGGTTCGTCGTCCACCCCCCAGCCCCATGTTTCCACCACTGAACACTGCTCAGAAGCCCCCGGTCAGGTATGGGAGGGAGGCCCATCCGGAGAAACCCGCACTCCAATCGCCACTTCGAGCATTATAGCCGCTCCCACGAGATGCAATATTCTCATGGAGGGAAACACAACGACACAAGCCACCGACTGCACCCTCGGCGACCAGAGCTACGCGGAACCTGCCACCAGTGTGTCGTTAGCAACCGGTAGGATCTTCAAGCCAACTGAAATGCAACTCCCTTCGGCTCCAAAGACAGCAGAATCTCTCTACAGGCCACGACTGGAATATTTCACCGGCAACCGCGCCACCCAATTTCTCGAGATCATAGCAGCGCGACCGCCACGTCAAACCGAACAAGTCCACAAAGTAGGCCGCACCAGCGGATGGAGCACAGGAGCCGTGCTCGTACCCGATGAATTAGTAGATGATCCCACCTGCCCAGGCGGCAGACTGGGCTGGGCAGACAACACTCGTGAACCTGCCAGAGGACTAATTCGTGACGAACACGATGCGTACATTGAGTGCCTTACACGGGCGCAACAATTCAGCAACGACGAGAACCAAGTTGAGCATGAGGTGGAGTGGTACCTTGGTAGCCTGGGTGGCGACAGTGGGGCGCCCGTGTTTGTACGTGAACCTGCGACCGGCGGCGGATCAACCAACAAAATCACGCTCGTAGGTGTGATCTGGGGATCAGACGTCGATCACGCCAGATTTGTCCCCATCGACCGAATCTACGCCGAATCCCTGATTGCAGGCTACGACTGGGAACCCGGACCACTACGACCGCTGCCCGCAGTAGACGACCGAGCCACTGAGCGTCTCTACCATACACAACATTCAATTGACTCGCACGAAATCACAGCGACGCTTGATGTTGGTGACTTCAGCCCTACCTTGGCCTATCAAGCGATCTTGATGCGTAAAATTGAAGAAGTACCAAATCCCGTGGCTGTCGAAACCTGTGATTTGTCGATCAGCACGCGCACACTCTTGGGGTACCCCATGATTTCGCCTCAACCAACTCAGGAATGCCAAGTCACGCAATACGCCGACCCAACAGATGATAGCGTCGCATTCGTTGACGTTTCGTTTCCCAACGTTACCCAGACACGAGGAACATACACAGTGGTCTTTAAGGGTTGCATGGAACACGGTCAAGCACTTCGCTGTGGCGGAATCGGCTCGCACGGGACTCGTGAACTTCAATTGCCACCACCGGTCTCCCGTAGCTTCGCTGCTCAGCTAGGCCCGACCACCTCGGAAATCGCGCTTAGTTGGATCGATAAAGTTGGGATTGTCGAATACGTGATCCACTACACAGATGACGATTGGAAAACCCGCACAGAGCTGAAGGTACAAGGGACGGAGACTGGCCTAACTACGCAATCCACCATTGGCTCAATAGCTTGTGGCAGCAGTTACCTCTTCAAGATTGCAATGGTCGGTGATGGTGCAAACTTCCAAGCCGTCATGAGCGCCTGGTCACCAGAACAAACAGTGGACGCGAGGAAATGCGACTAGCGCAAGTTTCAGGAAGAATTATGGCTACGTGTACTCTGAGCCATCAGGAGAGACAATTTGAGTCATCGCTAGCATTTTCGGAGCCTCGAACCAAATTCAGGGTCGGTGGGAACTCTCATGTCGTGAGCGGCGTCCAACTTGGAAGTTGCTCAGAGTGAGCTGAGCCAGCGAACACGGGAGGTACTGATGTCATCTCAACTGAAGCAAGGATCAGGACGTGCGGCTGCTGGTTTGGTGCTGGCGTTGTGCGGGCTGGGAGTATTTTGGTGGTTATGGATGGGCGGCATCGTCGCTGGCGGTGAGGCCGCGCCCGGAGGTGGGGCGCTGACGGGGCCGGGGGATTGTTGGGGTGGGGCGTTGGATGGGGAGCCGATGGCGTGTTATGTGTTGAGGGGCGCTCAGAGAGACGGGTTGGTTGAGGTGGCGGGCGTGTTTGTTGCGCCGAACGGACCGGTGTATGTGATGCTGGCCCAGGTTGAGCCTGTGGATGATGCTACGTTTCGTGCTTTTGGGGAGTATTACAAGGAGTTCATCCTGAGCCCGCAATGGGCGGAGGCCTACAAGCTGTATCGGCTGTGCGACGAGTTTGACAGCTTGGACACTTGCGTGGAGGAGGTCTACAGCAAGAGGCCATTTGCTCCTACGTTTGGGCCAATCAATCTCTTTTCTCCGGTTACGGGCACCAACGACAATGTAAGTCTGTTGACGGGCGGCATCGAGGCACGCCAACGTGAACCGGGCTGGGCGTCGTGGCGTCAGTTGTGGCCTGATGTCGGCACTGGGACTGATGGCGCTGCCGCTCAAGGCGGCGGGGCGGGCCCGAAGGAAGCAGGTGAGGGGGTCGATGTGTCCGACGTGGACATGGTTTCGGACCTTGCCGATGAGGACTGCGAGAGTCACTACCCAGTCGTAACTACCGGCAAGTGTGTGACATGGCGAACTTATGGCCACCTCGGCCTTGTGGGCATGACTAGTACGAGCATCTACTTTCCGAACATGACACCTACGCGGTATTTCCAGATAAAGTCACCGCCGACTGATGCCAACGAAGTGGAGAAGTTGAAGTTGGAGTTGGTGGACGATTATGACAAAGAACGGTTCGTTGCAGGTGATCTTGATATCGAACTCATACCGGTGAAATATGATCTGGGTGAGTTGTGGCGTTGGGCGGTGATTCTTGACCGGTTCAAGTATTCGAAGAGTAACACGATCGGTCTTACGGGGGCGTGGCTGGCGACCAATGGTGTCGTTTTGCAGAGGCCGCAGGATATTCGGGTTACGATCAATGCTAAGTTCATGGATCATAGGGTGGGTAGGGCTGGTTTGCCGGATGTGCTCGCTGCGTTGGGTATTCCAGCGGATGCTGTGGGGTGGGTTCGGCAGGATTTGGACTACTACCCCAGTGATCCCCAACCCGATCCTGGGCAAGCTCAAGACCCTGTGGTCGATTCCCCTGTGGCTGCCGATGGGACCTCGCTGGGTGACGGGTCTGTTGAGGATGAGATTGCCGGGGCTGTTGACGCATCGGAGTTGCCGGCATCTGACGATGCCGAAGAAGATGTGGCCTCAGCTTCCGATGCCGGTGAGGTCCAAGGCGATCAGCAGGTGGCGACTGGCGTACCGTCAGATGAAGGCCATGTCGCGGCGAGTGGCACCGATGCTCATCCCCAAACAGCGGATGCTTCGCAGGACTCGGTTGGTTCGGTGGACGAGTCGGACTCCCCTACGTTCGCGTCGAGTTCCGAGGCGGCCCAGCCCGGCTCGACAGGCACCGCCGAGAGTGGTGGCGGGCTGATTTGGCTGCTCGCTGGTCTGGTCGCGCTGGCAGTTGTCGGCGCGATTGGCGTCGGGGTGCGCAGGGCCCGCCGAACCTGACACGTGCGCCCCCATGCTCCTGGGGTGGTGTGGGCGAGATGGCGGGTGGGTTTGGGCTGGGAGGTGGGGTGACGCGGCCGGTGTGGGAACCTTTGGTGATGGTGGGTCGTGCAAGGCGTTGAGGGGCTTGGCGTGAGGAGCGGTAGAGGTTGGAGGTTGTGATGTCAGGTCGGCTGAGTGAGTGGTGGTGGTGGTGCGCAGCGGGCTTGGTGTTGCTGGTCGGCGTGGCGGGTGTTTGGTGGTTGGTGTGGACAGGCAGCGACACCGATGAGGTGGCAGAGGTGGGTCAGCCCGAACCTGTGGAGGTCTCTGCCACCACGGCAACGATCACCGACCGCGGGGACGATCAGCAAGAGGTGACTGTCGATGATGTCCCAGGGGTGAGCGCCGCTCCGGAGGTGGTGGTCAGCACTGGACCCGTCCGGGAGGACGCCGAGGAAGTGGCAGGGGGGCCGGGTGACTGTTGGGGTGGAGCGTTGGATGGGGAGCCGATGGCGTGTCATGTGTTGGGGAGCGCTCAGGGAGACGGGTTGGTAGAGGTGGCGGGAGTGTTTGTGGCGCCGAACGGACCGGTGTATGTGATGCTGGCCCAGATTGAGCCTGCGGATGATGTCGTTTTTCGTGCTCTTGCGGAGTATTACAAGGAGTTCATCCTGAGCCCGCAATGGGCGGAGGCCTACAAGCTGTATCGGCTGTGCGACGAGTTCGACAGCTTGGATACTTGCGTGGAGGAGGTCTACAGCAAGAGGTCGTTTGCTCCCAGGTTTGGGCCGACAAACTTATACTCGCCGGTTTCGGGCACCAACGACAAGGTGTTCTTGTTGACGGGAGGTATCGAGGCACGCCAACGGGAACCGGGTTGGGCGTCGTGGCGTCGGTTGTGGCCAGATGTCGGCACTGGCGGGGATGGCGTTTCCGCGCAAGCAGCGGAGGCGGGTGCGCAGGAAACGGACGATGATTTCGATGTGTCGGATGTGGACATGGTTTCGGGCCTTGCCGATGAGGACTGCGAAAGCCACTACCCAGTCGTAAGTGACCGATACTGTGTTGCCTGGCGGCGGTTTGGGCATCTGGGGTTTGTGTCATCGAGTGGTACCAGCATTTATTTTCCGGACATGACACCCACAGAGTATGTCCAGGTCAAATCGCCGCCCTCTGATGCTGAGGCAGTGCGGGAGTGGAAGCTGGAGTTGTTGGATGAATTTGACAGGGGGAGGTTTCTTTCAGGCGATCTTGATATCGAACTCATACCGGTGAAGTATGATTTGGGTGAGTTGTGGCGTTGGGCGGTGATTCTTGATCGGTTCAAGTATTCGAAGAGCAATACGATTGGGTTGACGGATGCGTGGCTGGCGACCAACGGTGTCGTTTTGCAAAGGCCGCAGGATATTCGGGTCACGATCAACGCCTCGTTCATGGATCATAGGGTGGGTAGGGCTGGTTTGCCGGATGTGCTCGCTGCGTTGGGTATTCCAGCGGATGCTGTGGGATGGGTGCGGCAGGATTTGGACTACTATCCCAGTGATCCCCAACCGGACCAAGCCGGCGACATTGGAGGTCAGGAGAATCTTGCCGGGGCGCGTTCGGATGGTTAGGGCGTGCCCGGTTGGTGGTTCTGAGGGCCGTCCGCCTCCGGCGAGGTGTTGCGGGTTAGGCGGCTTTGGCGTGTTGGGGTGGGGGTGTTAGTTGGTAGGTGGCGGGGTGGTTTGGGTCGGGGCGGATTTTGGTGCCGCCTTTGTGGATTTGGTTGTGGCAGTTTGGGCAGACCAGGGCGAGGTTGTCGATGTCGGTGGTTCCGCCTTGTGACCACCATTTGATGTGGTGGGCGTCGCAGTGCTCTGCGGGGGTGTCACATCCGACACATCCACCGTCTCTTGCGGCCAGCGCCAAACGTTGGGCGGCGGTGGCTGCTCGTTGTGCCCGGCCGATCCACAACGGTCGTCCGGTGGTGTCAAACACTGCGGGCACCAAATTGGCGTTGGCGAGCACCGGTCCGAGGCGTTCGTTGGCGACGGGGGTGCCGTCGTCGTAGCGGAACCTGCCGATCGTGTTCGTTTCGGTGTCCACTTCGGCGGTGACGATCACGGTGGCGTGTTCGACCTTGTGCGGGTCGGCGCCGATCAACAGCCGCGCGATGGCATCGGCGCGGCGTTGTTGGGGTGCTCTTTGATCAGGGAGGCTGCTGCGGGTGGACTCGCAAACCTTGAGGTGGCGCATCATCCCGGCGATGCCGAGGCTGATCATTTTGCCGGTGTCTGTGTCGAAGCGGCCCCATAGTTCCCAGGTGCCGTCGTCTTGACGTTTGAACGACGCGGCCCGGTTTTCGTACTGGCGCTGGGTGCGGGCATTGGAGTCGGGGTCTGGGCTCCACCATTTGCGCACCATGCGCCGGAGACGGTCGGGGGGTTCGGTGGCGGCCATGCGCAGCAGTTCGGTTTCGTTGTGGTAGTCCTCGTTGCCTTGGGCGTTGATGATCACCCGGGCGTGCGCGGCGTGGATCTCCCCGGCCGCCATCGCGGCCATGGTGTCGCCCAGGCCGTCCGCGAGGGCTTCGGCGAGTTTGGTTTCGGCTTGTGCCTGGGTGCTGGACAACTTGAGCCGCCAGCGCAGCACATCCACAGCGGCGTGGTGACCGTCGCGGGATTGCTTCTCTGCGAGGGCTTGGGCCATCATGCCGTCCAGGCGTGCCCGTGCCCGGCCCAGCTCCACGATGCGGGCGTCGAGTTCGGCGTCACCCAAACGTGTGGGATCCTGCACAGCGACTCGCACCTCTGGTGTGGGTTGGTGATCCGTTTGTGTTAGAGGTTGGGGGTTTGTGTTCATGAGAACAAGTGTACTTGGTATGTGAGACACTACCAACCCCTAATTCAACAATTCTCTCAAGAGATCTATGACTATTTCAGATAGTGGACTGCCTCAGTATCCGTGCAATAGATAAGGTGTGATCAAACTTACTCAATGCCAATTCCCGCGGGACAAGACATACCGAATCTGTGATCCAAGACCTGGGGTGAAGCAGGAGGGAGTTCAAGTCAGCAATGTCTCCAGCAATGTCTCCTTGGTGGCAACCGGTAGCGCCACTCAAGTAGCGGGGGCGGGGCCACGAGTGCGGCTTGTGACGTGGATGAGGCCCGAAGATCTCTGCGAGTGGGTGGGCCGTCGGAGGCGTCGCCGGCTGTATCGTCCGAGTTGTGGCAGCCGGGGCTCGGGTACTCGTCGTGGACGACGAGATCTCCTACCGCAAGGGTCTCGGAGGCACCAAGACTCTCGACGTACACATCAAGCGATTGAGGTCGCGCATCGAGACCGACCCTTCGGCGCCGGCCCGGATCATCACGATCAGAGGTCTCGGCTACCAGTACGCAAACGGCTGAACCGATGGCGCGGGCAACACTGTGGGTGGCCGGGGCGCGGCCTCGGACTCTTTCCGCTGCGGTGGTGCCGGTGGCGGTTGGAGCGACCTCCGCGGTGGGCGCCGGAATTGAGATTCAGCCCCAATGGTGGCGGGTGGCCCCGGCGCTGGTGGTGGCGCTCGCCATGCAGGTGGGCGTGAACTTCGCCAACGACTACAGCGACGGCATGCGTGGCACCGACCGCAGCGAACAGCGTGTGGGCCCCGTGCGACTCGTGGGCTCGCAAATGGTGGCCCCCGGTCGGGTGAAGCTGGCCGCCCTGGCGGCTTTCGGGTTGGCGGGGTGTGCGGGGCTGGTGCTGGCAGCGGTGGCGGGCTGGTGGCTTCTGGCGGTGGGGCTGGCGTGCGTTGCGGCGGCATGGGGGTACACCGGCGGGCCTTGGCCGTACGGCTACCACGGCCTCGGGGATGTGTTCGTGTTCGTGTTCTTCGGGCTGGTCGCCACCGTGGGCACGGCCTTCGTGGTGGTGGAACGCATCGATGCGCTGTTCGTGGTGGTGGCGGTGCCGGTTGGTTTGTGGGCGGTGGCCCTGCTTGTGGCCAACAACCTGCGCGACATCCAAAACGACGCCCAGGCCCAAAAGCGCACCCTCGCGGTGCGCCTCGGCGACCGTGGCACAAGGGTGATGTACGTGGCCACACTGGCCGGGGCCTACGCGGTGTGCGCGGTTGGGTCGCTGTCGGGGCGGGCCACGTGGGCGGCCCTTGTGGGTGTGCCGTTTGCGGCGGTGGCAGTGATGCGACTCCGCCACGCCACCACACCACAGATGCTGATCGGCGTGCTTGGCGCCACAGGCAGGCTGCAGATCGTGTCCGGCCTTGGCCTGGCGATCGGCCTGGCCGTCACCGGCTGAACGACCTCCACGGCGTTGCGGCACGCAGCCGCGCCTTGCCCCCGACGCCGGCCCCGGGCAACCCATCTCCCGAGATGCCCGGACAAATGCAGACTGGACAATCGGGGACACGCCCACACCTTGAGGCATCCTTGAGGTCATGACGCGACACCTTGTGACAGCACATCTCGACGCCCTGGGCGTGCCCTACGAGTTGGTGGAATGCGACCCTGACTTTGCGGACACGGCGTTGTTCTGTGAGAAGTACGGCTATTCGATGGACGCCTCGGCCAACGCCATTTGTGTGGTGGGCAAGTCTGCGGACGCCCCGATGGCTTGCTGTGTGGTGTTGGCATCCACCCGCCTCGACGTGAACGGTGTTGTGCGCCGCCGCCTCGGGGTGCGCAAGGCATCCTTCGCCGACCCCGCAACAGCCGCCGAGCGCACCGGCATGACGATCGGCGGGATCACTCCCTTCGGGCTTCCCGCCGGGCTGCCGGTGTGGATCGACAGCAAGGTGATGGACTGCCACAAGGTGATCCTCGGAGGCGGCTCCCGTGATTGCAAGATCCTGTGCGCGCCGCAGGCAATGCTGGCCATCGACAGCGCCGAAGTGGTGGAACAACTCGCCAAGGCACCTCCCGGCTAGGCACACCCCCGCTGGGCACGCCCCCGCTGGGCACGCCCCGGCTGGACTCGGATGCCGGTTGGGGCTCTCGTGTTAGTCGGAGGAAGGGGTGCAGCGGGTGGCGGTCCACAACTGGGCGGTGCCGCCGGTTAGGCGATGGCGTTGCACACGCTCGAACCCGGCGCTCGCCAGATCCTCGGCCAGCTTGAATGCGGGCGGAAGGTACGCAACCGACTTGGGCAGGTAGCGGTACGCGGCCCGATCAGACAGCAGCGAACCGATCAACGGAACCACCTTGCCGAAGTACACGCCATGGCCGAAGCGCAGCACGCGGTTCGTCGGTTCGTCCACTTCGAGAAGGCCGATGCGACCCCCCGGGCGCACCACCCTGGCCAACTCGGCGAACAGCGGCGGAACCGACACGAGGTTGCGCAAGGCGAAACCGCACACCGCGCCGTCCACCGATTCGTGGCGCAGTGGGAGTTGCAACACGTCGGCGTGCAACAGAGCCGCCGAAACCGAGGCCTCGCGCAGCATGCCCATGCTCAAGTCGATCCCCACTGGGAGATGGCCTCCGGCGGTTAGTTCGCGGCAGAAGTCGCCGGTGCCGCACGCCAAGTCCACCACCAGCGAGCCGGGCGCAAGATGCATTTCGCGGACGGTGCGCCGTCTCCATTTCACGTCGAGGCGGAACGTGAGCAGCCGGTTCATCAGGTCGTAGCGGGGGGCTATCCGGTCGAACATCTCCTGCACCACACGCCGCTTTTGCGACGCGTCGGGCAGCTCACCGGATCGCTGCGACACCGCCCGAGCCTTCATCGGTGGCGGGGCTTCATTGGCGACAGTGCTTCATTGGTCAGGGGGCGTTACGGGTGACACGACCGACATTGCCGAGACGCTTGGCGCCTAACGGCTCCAGTGGCGCACTTCCTGGCGGCTTTGAGTGTGCAACAGCAGCGCCACCAGGACAATGTCGAACAGCAAGTCGATCGGACGGCGCCACAACAAGCCAATGTCGGTTCGAGCCATCGCCACCACCACCCGCAACCCCAAAGGCGTGACCGCTGCCAGCACGCCAAGGCCGTAACCCCAGCGTTTGCGATTGGCGATCCCGAAAGCGGCCAGCACCTTTCCCGGCACCAGCACCAGGTAGAAGACGAGTCCCAGCAGCTGCGAACCGAAAAGTTCAAAATAGAACGACCTCGCAGTGAGGGTGAACAGCAGGTCCAGGCCGCCCTGGATGTACAGCAAGATCTGGGCGATGTAGAGAACTTGCGGCATCCGTGGATTTACCCACACGCGATTGACGGCCATGGGGCAAGTATGTAGCGGTTGCCGCCGAACCCGCGCCCGGCGAAACGAGCCGAGGAGCGTCAGGCCCGTCGGTAGGCCCTGTTTGTGCTGTGATGGGTGAAGCCGATGCGGCGGTACACGGCGTTGGCCGGATCGTTGTCGGACTCCACGTAGAGCATCCCGTGGCGCAGCCCCCGCCCCGAGAGCCATTCGAGCCCGGCGAGCGTCATGGGCGCACCCAGGCCTTGGCCGGTGAAGTCGGGATCCACCGCGATCACGTAGATCTCGCCGAGCGGGGGATCGGTGTCGGCGTGAATCTTCGTCCAACAAAACCCCGCGAGACGGCCTTGGCGGTGATGCAACCGGAAACCGTCGGCGTCGAACCACGCCTCGTTCATCTGGGAGCGCACAGCCGCGGGTGTGAGACCGGACTGTTCGGGATGCCAATGAAAGGCCCTGTTGTTGACAGTCACGAACTCGTCGATGTCGGCTTCGGTGAACGCCCTCGTGGACATACCCGACGGTTGCGGGCGCGGCAACGGGCAACGCAGCTGCCAAAGGTCACGGTAAGGCTCAAAGCCATGGCGGGCCGCGACCTCGTTGTCTCCCTCGGACACCTCACGCACCCACAACTGCACCGGCGCCGACCCGTCGAGCGACCCAAGGGCGTCCTCAAGTGCCCTGTCGAGCGCTCCCGGCCCGCGTGGGGCGCCGACCTCGACAACCCACCCCGAGGAGGGATCGTCCGGATTTGCCTGCTGCGTCTGGTAGCCCATGTCGACAAGTCTCCGTTGTGAGGGCGCCGCTTCGGCCGGTGAGCGGCAACACTGCCCACACTCTGGCCGAATCCACTACGAACCAGGCCACCACGAACAAGGCCACTACGAACCAGGCCGCTGCGAACGAGGCCACTACAGGCATTGTGTACAAGGCCCGCAGCGGTGGCGTCATCG
This sequence comes from Candidatus Aldehydirespiratoraceae bacterium, assembly GCA_965221635.1. Taxonomy (GTDB): domain Bacteria; phylum Actinomycetota; class Acidimicrobiia; order Acidimicrobiales; family Aldehydirespiratoraceae; genus JAAXHB01. Next base: position 2,968,348 of record OZ244902.1, on the reverse strand, counting down.
CCTGCGGGTTTCGCAGGGGCGCCGCTCGGGGTGCCACCGAGCCTGCCAGGCGACAAGCGGGCCAGCCGAGGGTGGGGCGGTCACGGGGCCGGGTGGCGCAACTAGCCTCGAAGCGATGGGGCGTCCCAGGTCACCCAAAGGGCGTGCCCGTGAAACCCACAAGCGTCTCGCCGAGGAGTATCCCGAGGCGGTGTGCGAACTGAACTTCCGCAACCCGTTCGAGTTGCTGGTGGCCACGATCCTCGCCGCGCAGTCCACCGATGTGGGGGTGAACAAGGCAACACCGGCGCTGTTCGCACGCTTCGGCGGCCCGGAGGCGCTCGCCGAGGTGGAACCCGAACAAGTCGAGCCCTACGTGAACACCATCGGCCTGTATCGCAACAAGTCCAAGCACCTGGTGGGCATGGCGCGAATGCTGATGGACGAATACGGCGGGGAGGTGCCCGCGGCCATGCGCGACCTGGTGCGCCTGCCAGGAGTGGGTCGCAAAACCGCGAACGTGGTGCGAAGCGTGGCCATGGGACTGCCTGGGCTGCCGGTGGACACTCACGTGACCCGACTGTCGAACCTTCTTGGCCTCACCGAATCAGACGACGCGGTGACCATCGAACGCGAACTCAACCCGATGATCCCCGCGGCGCAGCGTGGCGATTTCAGTTTGCGGATGATCCTTCACGGCCGCCGGGTGTGCATCGCCCGGCGCCCCCGCTGCGAGGAATGCGTGCTGAACGACTACTGCCCCTCCAGCAGCATCCGCTGAACGGCCCGGCCCGGCTTAGCCCGGCCCGACTCAGCCCAGCCCGACTCAGCCCAGCCCAGCTCGGCCTGGCCCAGCTCGCCGGGAATGAGCCGACAGCAGCCGCAAGGGCCCTAGCGTTGCCCTGATGCTCACCCGGATCGACCTGCGAGGGCTCACCGGGCCCGTGTCTGAGCATCTGCCGCGGCCACACGCCGAAGAGCAGCCCTCGCTGCAACAGGTGCGGGCAATCGTTTCCGAGGTGCGCGCCAGAGGCGACGCGGCGCTGCGGGACTTCACCCGCCAGTTCGACGGCGTGGAACTGCAAGACCTGGTGGTGGATCCCGCAGAGGTGCAAGCCGCGGCGAACCGAGTGCCCGCGGAGTTGCGCGAAGCGTTGGCGGTGGCGGTGCGAAACGTGGAGGAGTACCACCGCGCGCAGCTGCCCCGCGACGTCCGCCACAGCGGCGATGGACTGGTGGTGCGCGAACTGCACCGACCCGTGGCGAGCGCGGGCTGTTACGTGCCCGGCGGGCGGGCCACGTACCCGTCCACGGTGATAATGACCGCGGTGCCTGCCCGTGTGGCCGGCGTAACCGAAGTGGCAATGGCGGTGCCGCCCTCCGACAGCGGCCGGGTGGCCGACGTCACCTTGGCCGCGGCCGCGGCGGCGGGGGTGAGCCGGGTGCATCCCGTCGGCGGGGCACAAGCGGTGGCGGCTTTGGCCTACGGCACAGAATCGGTGGGCGCGGTGGACGTGATCGTGGGGCCGGGCAGCACCTGGGTGGCGCTGGCACAGCGAGAAGTTGCAGGCGTGGTGGGCGTGCCCTCGTCTTACGCGGGACCATCGGAGGTGGTGGTGATGGCCGACCGCGACGCCGACGCCACCTTTGCGGCGATCGACGTGATCCTCCAAGCCGAACACGGCCCCGACGGGCTGGCATGGCTCGTCACATGGGACGACGCAACAGCCGCCGCGGTGGAGGCCGAGGTGGCGAGACTGGTGGCCGAGGCGCCACGCCGCCAACACATCGAGCGCACCCTCACCGGCAACGGCTACAGCGTGGTGTGCGGGTCACCCGAACAGGCGCTGGAGGTGGTGAACCTGGTGGCGCCCGAACATCTCGAGCTGATGGTGGCCGATCCCGAAACGATGCTCCAAGGCGTGCGCCACGCCGGCGCGGTGTTCTGCGGCCCGTGGACTCCCGCCAGCCTGGGGGACTACGCCGCGGGGCCCAACCATGTGCTGCCCACCAACGGCACTGCCCGTTTCGCGGGTGCTCTGGGGGTGCGCGACTTCATGAAGAGCACCCACGTGGTCACCGCCGAACCACACGGCCTGGCACAACTGGCGCCGCACGTGATCGCCCTGGCCACCGCCGAGGGCCTCCCCGCGCACGCCGAGTCGGTGCGACTGCGCCGCGACGCCATCTGTGCCTCCGAGCGAAGTCAAGCCGAAACCCCCGATGGCGACCGGGTGACCCCCGACCCCGACCCCACGGGCAGGTGAGGCCGGCCATGACTTCGTCCGCAACGAACTCCGCGCCCACGCCCCCGGCGCGCGCCCGCGCAGCCATTGAGCTGATGGCCGGTTACCACTCGCCGCAACTTGACGTGCGGGTGAGGCTCAACACCAACGAGAGCCCCTACCCGCCACCGGAGCAGGTGGCCCAGGCCGTTGCGAGAGCCGCGGGGGACGTTGCCTGGCACCGCTACCCCGACCGCAACGCCACACTGCTGCGGGAGCGCCTCGCGCAGCGTCACGACACCACCGCGGATCGGGTGTTCGTGGCCAACGGATCCAACGAGGTGCTGCAATGTCTGCTGTTGGCGTACGCCGCCGCGGGACGCACCGCGGCGCTGTTCGAACCCACCTACGCAATGCACGGCCACTTGTTGCGCGTGGTTGGCGCAAAGGTGGCTCAAGGCCAAAGGGGCGACGACTTCGCGGTGGACGTGACCGAAGCGCAGCGCCTGATCGCGGCAACCCGACCGGCGCTCACGTTTCTGTGCTCGCCGAACAATCCCACCGGGTTGGTCGAACCCCGCGAAACCATCGTCTCCACCCTCGAAGCGGCACGCGCCGCGGGTGGCTTGTTGTGCGTGGACGAGGCGTACGCCGAGTTCGCCCCGCACAGCGCGCTCGAACTGCAAGGCGCCACATCGCAGGATCCGCTGGTGGTCACCCGCACCTACTCGAAGGCGTGGGCAATGGCGGGCCTGCGCCTCGGCTACCTGATCGGCCCGCCCTGGGTGGTGGCAGAACTCGAGAAGGTGGCCCTGCCGTACCACCTTGATTCGCTCAAACAAGCCGCCGGGATAGCCGCCCTCGAACACGAAGAGGCCATGCGAGATCGGGTGGCGGCGCTGGTGTCGGAACGGGAACGGCTCTCGGCAGGCCTCGAGGCGCTGCCCATGAGAGTGTGGCCGTCCTCGGCGAACTACATCTTGTTCCGTCCCACCGAACACAGCGGCAACCAAGTGTGGCAGGAGCTGGTTGACCGGTCGGTGCTGGTGCGCAACTGCTCGTCGTGGCCCCGCTTCGAGGGATGCCTGCGGGTCACGGTGGGCGCCCCCGACGAGAACGACCAGTTCCTGGCGGCGCTCGAGGAAATCACCGCCTGAACCTTGGCGCCGGTCGGCCCCAGCCCTCCCAGCGCCGTAGCCTGGCACACACCTCGATGGGCGCCTCGAAGCGGCAGGTCAACGCGGCAGGCAAACACTGCACGCCCTGGCGATGTTGCGCCCACAGCACCGGAATCGTTGCAGCGAGCACGTCTCACAAAGTCAAGCACCGGCGCGCAGCCCGCCACACCCGAGCGCCACAGGACAGGAGCCCAACATGAGCCGCCATGCCTCTCGTTCCCGTGCCACCAAGGAAACATCGGTGGAGGTGAGCGTCGACCTCGACACCGCCGGTGACGTGTTCGCCTCCACGGGGTTGCCGTTCTTTGATCACATGATCGACCAACTCGGACGCCACGGCGGCCTGGGCTTGAAGGTCGAGTGCCGAGGCGATCTGGAGGTGGACAGCCACCACACGGTGGAGGACACCGGCATCGTGTTGGGCGAGGCGATCCGCGACGCCCTGGGTGACAAGGCAGGCGTGCGACGTTTCGCCAGCGTGGTCGTGCCCCTCGACGAAGCCGCGGTGGAAGTGGTGCTCGACCTGTCCGGACGGCCGTTCCTGCACTACGACGTGGAGTTCCCCGGCATTCAAATCCTGGGGCGCCCGCCTTTTGACCCACAGTTGGTGGAGGAGTTCTTGCGAGCGTTCGTGGTGGCGGCGGGCATCACCTTGCACGTCACCAAACGCAGGGGACGCAACACGCACCACATCGTGGAGGCCACCTTCAAGGGCGTGGCCCGGGCGTTGCGAGACGCGGTTCGAACCGAAGGACAAGCAGTGCCGTCCACCAAGGGCGCGCTCTAGACCACCGCGGAGCGCACCGGAACACTTTGATGACCAGCCGTGCCGCAACCACCGGGCGCGCCCAGCCTGCCCCGGACGCAACCCGCGGGGGTGAGCCGCCGCTGATCGCCATCGTTGATTACGGCATCGGCAACCTGCACTCCGCCCAGAAGGGGTTCGAGCACACCGGCGCCCGGTCGGTGCTCACCACCGACAGTGCGCTGATCGCGGCCGCTGATGGTGTCGTGCTGCCGGGGGTGGGCGCATTCGATCCGTGCATGACAGCGCTTGGGCGCAGCGGTCTCGACACGGCGGTGATGGACGCGATCGAATCGGGACGCCCCTTCATGGGGATCTGTGTGGGCATGCAAATGCTGTTCGCCGGTTCCGACGAGGCGCCCGGAACCAGCGGCCTCGCAGTGTTCGAGCAGCGTGTGCGCCTGCTGGCGGGAAACGTGAAACGCCCACAGATGCAATGGAACATTCTGCGCCGTCGCCCCGAGCACGCCGACCATCCGATGCTGGCGGGGACAGGCGCCGAGCCGTGGGTGTACTTCGTGCATTCGTTCGCGCCCGAGCCTTCCGACAACACGGTGGCGGTGTGTGACTACGGCGGCGAGGTGACCGCGGCGGTGGCACGCCACAACGTGTGGGCGGTGCAGTTCCATCCCGAGAAGTCATCCGCCACCGGTTTGCGCATCCTGGCCAACTTCGCCGCGGCCGCCGCCGATCGCCGCCGACCGAGCAGCGCCCCTTTTGGAGACCACAGCCGAGGGGACAGGCAGGTGACACAGAGGTGACACAGAGGTGACACAGTGAAGTTGTTCTGCGCGGTGGACATTCTCGGCGGGCGTTGCGTGCGGCTCCGCCAGGGCGACTACAACGCCGAAACCACCTACGGCGCCGACCCGGTGCAAATGGCGGTGACCATGGCCGGCCAGGGCGCGCACTGGATTCACGTGGTCGACCTCGACGGGGCGCGCACCGGCAACGCCGAGAACGCCCCGATCGTGGCCGACATCGCCGCCGCGGTGGACGTGCCGGTGCAAGCCGGGGGAGGGGTGCGCACCGTCGCCGCCGCGCAAGCATGGTTCGACGCGGGCGTGAGCCGGGTGGTGATGGGAACCGCGGCGATGCGCGACCCCGAGTTGGTGCAACAACTCGCAGCCGATCATCGCGTGGCAGTGGGCTTGGACGCGCGTGGCGGTGAGGTGGCCACCGACGGCTGGCTCAACCCGTCGGGCCGGTCGGTGCTGGAAGCCGCCCGCCGCTTCGCCGACAGCGGCGCCGAGGCGCTCGTGGTCACCGACATCGCCCGAGACGGCATGCTCGTGGGCCCCGACCGTTCCGGGCTGGCCGCGGTGCTCGACGCCACCACCGGAAGCGACATCGACGTGGTGGCCTCGGGGGGTGTGGCCGCGCTGAGCGACCTGCAACACCTGGCGCAACTGCGAGGCGGCGCCGACGAAACCCGTGGCCTTGCCGGGGTGATCGTGGGAAAGGCGCTGTACGAGAGGCGCTTCGGTGTGACCCAGGCCGTGACCGCCATCGACGCCGCCCTCAGCCCCGCCCGCAGCTCTGCCCGCAGCTCTGCCTCCAGCCCCGCCCTCAACTCCGAAGAGTCGCAGTGACCGTGCGAGCGATTCGGGTGATCCCGTGTTTGGACGTGGACGCAGGGCGCGTGGTGAAAGGCGTGAACTTCGTGGACATCCGCGACGCCGGTGACCCGGTGGAGCTGGCGGCCCGCTACGACGCCCAGGGCGCCGACGAGCTGATCTTCCTGGACATCACCGCCTCGTCGCAGCGCCGCGACACCACGGTGGACATGGCCAAAGCGGTGGCCGCGGAGGTGTTCATCCCGTTCACCATCGGCGGCGGGATCCGCACAGGCGACGACGCCAGACGGCTGCTGCGCGCCGGCGCGGACAAGGTGAGCGTGAACACCGCAGCGGTGCGCCGCCCCGAGGTGGTGCAAGAGATCAGCCGCACCTTCGGGGCGCAGTGCTGCGTGGTGGCAATAGACGCCCGCTCCTCGGGTGACACCCCAAGCGGTTACGAGGTGTACACCCACGGCGGGCGCACCCGCACCGGCATCGACGCCCTGCAATGGGCCGCTGAGGTGGAGCGCCTCGGCGCGGGTGAGATTCTGCTCACATCCATGGATCGTGACGGCACAAGGCAGGGCTTCGACCTGGATCTCACCTCCAAAGTGGCGGACGCCACGGGCGTGCCGGTGATCGCCAGCGGTGGTGTCGGCGTGCTCGACCATCTCGTGGAGGGAGTGCTGCAAGGCAAAGCGGACGCCGTGCTCGCAGCCGGGATCTTCCACTACGGCGAGCACACCGTGGCCGAGGCGAAGGCCGCCCTGGCCGCCGCGGGCATCACGGTGCGCCCTCCGGAGGGTGACTCGGGCCACAATGCTGTGGAATTGTGAGCGGGTATGAAACTGTGAGGGTGGGTGGCTGGTCGAAAGAACTGATCAACAGAACCGATCGAGGGGACGGATCGGATCGACAGGGCCGCCAAACAAGCGAAGCCCGACGAGCAAGGGAAACACTGTGACCATCGCCGAGACCTATCGACTTGGTTCGCGCTACACCGACGACCACGGCACGGTCTTCATGACCGGCCTGCAGGCACTGGCACGCCTGCCCATCGAACAACTCCGAGCCGATCGACGCCAGGGCCTGGTCACAGCGGCGTTCCTCAGCGGCTATCCCGGCTCGCCCCTCGGCGGCTACGACGGCGAAATCGAAAGGGCCCGCAAGCTGGCGCCCGACCTGCCGATAGTTCACAACCCGGCCGTGAACGAGGAACAAGCCGCCACCGCGGTGATGGGCTCACAGCTCGCCTGCACCCGCGGCGACGCCCGCTACAGCGGAGTGGTGGGCATCTGGTACGGCAAAGGCCCCGGCGTTGACCGGGCCGGTGACGCGCTGCGCCACGGCGTGTTCGCGGGCGCCGATCCCAACGGCGGCGCGGTGGCGGTGGCAGGCGACGATCCGGCTGCCAAGAGTTCCACCATTCCGTCGTCGTCCGCGGGGTCGCTGGCGGACATGCACATTCCCGTGCTGTATCCGGGCACCCCGGGCGAGGCGCTCGACTTGGGACGGCACGCCGTTTACCTGTCGCGGGCCACCGGATTGTGGACCAGCCTCAAGATCGTGGCCGACGTGGCCGACGGAAGCGGCACCGTTCACTTGCATCCCGGTCGCATCAACCCCACGATCCCCACCCTCAACGGCGAGCCCTACATGCACCGCCCCACCGGCAGGCTGCTCACCCCCGACACGGTGGAAACCGAACGCGAGATCTACGAGATCCGCTACCGACTGGCCATCGATTACGCCGCCGCCAACCATCTCAACCACATCACCGTGGACGCGCCCGACGCCTGGATGGGCATCGTGGCGTCGGGCATCACCTACCGGGAGCTGCGCGAGGCGCTCACCAGGCTCGGCCTCGAACACGAACACGAAATAGCGGCTTGCGGCATCCGCCTGATGCGCATGCACATGCCGCTGCCTTTCAGCGCCGAGAGGGCCCGGCTGTTCGCACGCGGCCTCGAGGAGATCCTCGTGATCGAGGAGAAGCACCCCAACATCGAATCGCTGCTCAAGGACGCCCTGTACAACGACGCGAGCCGCCCCCGGGTGGTGGGCAAGTACGACGAGACCGGCGCCAGGCTTCTGCCCGGCCACGGAGGTCTCGCCGCCGATGACCTGCTGGCGCCGCTGAGACGCCGCCTTGGCGGCCGTCTCGGTGATCGTCTGGTGCCCGAACGGCCCCCACGGGAGCTGATACCGGTGTCGGCGGGTGCGCTGGGCGTGGCCCGTTCGCCTTACTTCTGTTCGGGGTGTCCTCACAATCGCTCCACCCAGGCCCCCGACGGTGCGCTGGTGGGCGCCGGAATCGGATGTCACACGATGACGCTGCTGATGTTCAGCGACAGCTTCGGCGACATCATGGGCATCACCTGCATGGGCCAGGAGGGCACCCAATGGGTGGGCATGGCGCCCTTTGTGGAAACCGATCACCTGATACAGAACCTCGGTGACGGCACCTACTTCCACAGCGGCCAGCTCGCCATCACCGGAGCGGTGGCCGCGGGCGTGAACATCACCTACAAGCTGCTGTGGAACAGGGCGGTGGCCATGACCGGCGGCCAGGACCCCCAGGGCGCCACCGGCATTGCCGAAGTCACCCGCATGCTGCTCGCCCAGGGCGCGAAAAGGGTGCTGATCACCACAGACGATCCCCGGCGCTACCGGGGCCCCCAGGGCGCGGATCTGCCCGAGGGTGTGGACGTGTGGCCCCGCCAGAAGCTGATGCAAGCCCAGGAGGAACTCGCAGCCATCTCCGGGGTGACCGTCTTGATCCACGACCAGCAATGCGCCGCGGAGGCGCGCCGGGGACGCAAACGCGGCACGGTGGTGACCCCGCGCACCAGGGTGTACATCAACGAGCGGGTGTGTGAGGGCTGCGGGGACTGCTCGCGCATCAGTAACTGCCTGTCGGTGCAGCCGCTGGAAACCCCCTACGGGCGCAAGACACGCATCGATCAAACGTCGTGCAATTTGGACTACTCGTGCCTGGAGGGGGACTGTCCGTCGTTCATGACCGTGATCACACCGGGGCCGGTGCGGGCCTTCCTGCGCAAGGTCACCGGCCGCGACCGGCGAGCCAAGGCGCGCGCCGCGGCGGGGCGCGCCGGTGCGTCGCAGGCAGCGCCCACCGATCTTTCCGATCCGGTGTTGGCGGTTCCCGACGACGACCTGGCGGTGCGGATCACCGGCATCGGCGGAACCGGCGTGGTGACGGTGAACCAGATCATCGGCACCGCGGCCATGTTCGACGGTTACGAGGTGCGCGGCCTCGACCAGATCGGCCTTTCCCAAAAGGCGGGCCCGGTGGTGAGCGACCTGCGACTCACCCGCACCCGCCCCGCCGACAGCAACCGCCTCGGGCTGAACCAGGCCGACGTGCTGCTTGCCTTTGACCAACTCGTGGCGGCGTCACCCGCCGGGATCGGACCGGCCGACCCTGATCGCACGGTGGTTGTGGGATCCACATCACCCACCCCGCCGGGCGCGGTGATCGCCGATCCGGGTCGTGAGGTACCCAGCGTGGCCGAACTCGAAGCCCGCATCGCCGCGGCAACCCGCGAGGGTCACCGTCACTGGGCCGACGCCCAGAAAATCACCGCGGCGCTGCTCGGCGATTCGGTCACCGCGAACGTGTTCGTTGTGGGAATGGCGGTTCAAGCAGGCGCGCTGCCTCTGAATCCCGCCACGGTGGAATCGGCCATAGACCTCAACGGGGTGGCGGTGGCGTCCAACATCGAGGCGTTCCGCTGGGGGCGCGCCCTGCTTGACCGCCCCGAAGCGGTGTCACAGGCAATGGCCGCACGCGGTGGCGAGTCCGCCCCGGCGCCGCTGCCGAGCGGCTTGGCGGCTCGTCTGGAGGCAATGCAGCCGGTCGCGGTGGCGGTGGATCTTGAGATGTTCGTGCGTGACCTGTGCGCCTACCAGTCACCCAAACTCGCTGCCCGCTACCTCGACCTGGTGCAAGCCGTCGCCGCAGCCGAGCCCCCCGGAGCTGACGGCCGGCTCACCGCGGCCGTGGCACGCGGCTACCACAAGCTGCTGGCATACAAGGACGAGTACGAAGTGGCCCGGCTGATGGTGGACCCCAAGGCCACCGCCGAGGCTCGCCAGGCCGCGGACGCCACCGGTGGGCGGGTGGTGTGGAAGCTGCACCCTCCCGTGCTGCGCATGCTGGGTGTGAAGTCCAAGATCGGCTTCTCGGCGTTGTGGCGCCCGGCGTTCGCGGTGCTGGCGGCCATGCGCCGCCTGCGGGGCACCGTGTTCGATCCCTTTGGTCACACCAAACTTCGGCGGGTCGAGCGTGAACTTCCGGTTGAGTACGAGACGGCAGTCCTGGCCATGGTTGAACGCCTCGCTCATGCAGGTGCCGCCGGTGACGCCTCGGTTGGCACCCACGAAACGTACGAGGCCGCGGTGGCGGTGGCCGAAGCACCCGAGCTGGTGCGGGGCTACGAACACATCAAGATGAAAGGCGTCGCCGAAATGCGCGAACGCCTGGACACGCTCACCCGCACACATCCCCAGCACACCGTCTCCCAACCCGACGCAGCCCGCGCCTAGCAGGCCCGCCACCGTGCGGTTTCGTCGGGCCGCGCCGGGCGAGGGTGCCCTTCGCCGTGCCCCCTTCGGGTGACTTGCCGCTTTGGGTGATTTGACCGGCCGAGCCTGCCGCGGCGTGGCAGCAAAATGTGCTTGAGGTCGCTACGATGACAAAACCAATGGTGACGACAACACCTATCGCCACCTTGGACCCACGCTTGGCGCTGTCGGCGGAATTTGCCGACGCGGTTCGTCGCCACGCAGACGGTCTGGCATCCGCCGATGACCTGAAGCTGCTGCGAGCCAACAGAAAGCTGTGGGTCCGAGCCTTGTACCGCCTGCTTGACGACGTAGCCGAGTCGATCGACGACGTGCGTCACGCGGTGCGGGAGCCTCACCGCGACCAGGTTCTGTCCGACCTCGAAAGCGACTACCAGTCGGTGGAGGCGGTGCTGCGCGGCCTGGTGGGCCCGCCGCCCAACGGCGCCGACTCGCGCAAATCCAACGGCAGGCCCCACGCACCGGCCGCCAAGACACTCGACGCTGTGCTGGCCGGCACCACCGACCTTCAGCTTTCGTGGGTGCCGGGACGGGTGATCGCCTGGGCCGGCGGCCCCGGCGGACAAACCGACGACGCCGAACAGGTCCTCGACCGTCTCCGCCGAGCCGGAGCGGGCACGGTCAAGTGGGAGCACTACCGCCCGGTGAAACTCGACGCCGGCGGGCGCGCCGATTCGGTGTCCGCGCCGATCCAGTCCTGCATCGGCTGGCTGGTGGCCCTCGGCGACGCCGCCGACACTCACGGCGTGGGCACCAGCGTCGCCTGGCTCGGGCTCGTGTCGGCGTTGGCGGTGCGGCTCACCGCTCAGGGGAGGCTGCTTCCCCAGGTGAAAAAGATGCGGCGCCGTCCCGGCCCAGCGTCTGCCACACCCGAACCTCAACCCGCCCGAAGCGCCGGCGCCACCCCCTCAGAGGGTCGCAAAGCTCAGCACATGTCGGGCTTCGAGGTTCGCTGGACGCCGGTTCTGGTGGAATCCGCGGCGGTGTCGGGGTTGGCTGCCTCGCTTCCGGGCGCAGCCGCCGCGTTCGAGAACCAACGCGACCCGCTCACGTTCACGCAGGCGGTGCTGGCCGACATGGTGGACGCCATAGCCACCGAAGCCGCGGCCAGGGTGGACACAAACGCGCCGCCACCGGAGCCACGCACCCGTCCCGACACGGCCGAAGCCGCACTGGCGCGCCTTGACGGCACCCCCTTCGAAGTGCCAACCCGCCACGCCCTCGACCTGGGGCGGGCCTTTGATCAGTGGGGCCGGCCCGTGACGGGCGCTCACGACAAGCCGCTAATCGTGAAACTCACCCCACCGGAGGACAACGCCGAGAGCTGGCAGCTTTCGGTGCTGTCGGAAGCCTCCGACGGCGAGCTGCAACCAGTTGAGCAGGCCCTGGTGATCGCATCTCGTGCGAGGCGCCTCTCGGTGAAGCACCAGCTTGTGAGGCTCGAACGGCTCTGCCCCGAGCTGCTGCGACTCGGCGGGCGCCGCCGCGGGGAGGTGACCCTCAACTCCGACGAGGCGTGGGGGGTGATGACCGAAATCGGCCCGCTGCTCGAAGCGTGCGGATACGAGGTGCGCGTTCCCGACACATCCAAGAGGCGCCCCAACTCGGCGCTGCGCCTCACCGCGTTGGACACCCCGGGCGCGGCGGTGGGCGCCGATCAGCTCGCCAACGTTCGCTGGTCGGTGCTGGTGGACGACGAACTCGAACTATCCGCCGACGACATCCGCGAACTGGCAAAACAGGCTCGGCCCATCGTGAGAAGCCGCGGGGAGTGGGTGGAACTCGACCGGGCCGATCTGAACCAAACCGCCAAGGCGCTCGAGGAGCGGGGCGCCACCACTCGCATGACCGGCGCCGACATGCTGCGCCACGCCCTCGGCCTGGAAGGGTCACCCACCGCGGGTGGCACGATCCTCGCCGGGCAGGGCTGGGCCACCGATCTCATACGCAGCGCCCGGCGGATAACCGACGAACTGCCGGTGAGCCCAGAGGGTTTCCGCGGCAGGCTCCGCAACTACCAGGCCGAGGCGCTGGTGTGGGTGGACTTCCTCGAGGGCGCAGGACTCGGCGGGTGCCTCGCCCTCGACATGGGCCTCGGCAAGACGCTGGTGATGCTGGCGCACATCAACAACGCCAAGAGAAGCGAACCGTCGATGGTGATCGCGCCTCCAGCGGTGGTGGGCAACTGGGTGTCCGAGGCGAGACGGTTCACGCCGGGGCTTCGGGTGGCGGTGCATCACGGGCCGGGGCGTTGCACCGAGTCGAACATGGGGCGCATGGTTGAACGCGCCGACATGGTGGTGACCACCTACGGCACGGCGCTGCGTGACATCGAACTGCTCGAGCAGTACCAGTGGGCCACGATCGTGGCCGACGAGGCCCAGGCCATCAAGAACCACACCAGCGAAACGGCCCGTCAGCTGCGCCGCCTGCAGGCCCGCACCCGGGTGACGCTCACCGGAACCCCGATAGAGAACGGCCTGGGTGACCTGTGGTCGATCATGGACTTCTGCAATCCCGGTCTCTTGGGCCCGCGCAACCATTTCATCGGCGCAATGACAACAGTCGCCGAACGCGGCGACACCAACGGCGCGAACGGCGCGCTGTCGTCCCCAGGCGGGTTCGTTGCCGACCACAACGGCAACGGCAGCTCCACTGCAATCACAGCCGACGGCGCCAGGGGCGCCGGTGGTCGTTCACGCCAAGCCGCCGGGGAGAACGCCTTGGCGGCGCTCAACGGCTTGTTGGTGTTCAGACGCACCAAAGCCGAACCGGTGATCGCGGCGGAGCTTCCCGACCGCATCGACGGCGTGGATTACTGCTCGATGACCACCGAACAGGTGGGCTTGTACCAGGCGGTGCTCGATCAGTTGGCCATCGACACCGCCGACAGCGTGAACACCACCCAAAAGAAGGGCGTGGTGCTCGCCGCGATCACCGCGCTCAAACAGATCTGCAACCATCCGGTGAACTACCGCGACGACTCGGGCGGCATCGCCGGACGCTCAGGCAAGCTCACACGCCTCGAACAGATCCTGGCCAACGTGTTCGCCGCGCAGGAGCGTGCCCTGGTGTTCACCCATTTCGCCACCTGGGGAGAGAAACTCGCAGCGCATCTCAGTGAGCAGACCGGGATCAAGATCGAGTGCTACCACGGCGGGCTGGCCCGCGGCGCGCGCGACCGCATGGTGGAGCGCTTCCAGCGAGGCAGGGGCGCAGGCGCTTTGGTGTTGTCGCTCAAGGCCGGAGGCACCGGCTTGAACCTCACCGCGGCCAACCACGTGGTGCTCTACGACCGCTGGTGGAACCCCGCGGTGGAAGACCAGGCCCGCGACCGGGCCTGGCGCATCGGCCAGCGCAACACGGTGGTGTGCCACCGTCTGGTGTGCCCCGGAACCGTGGACGAACGTGTGGAGGAGATCGTGGCCGGCAAGCGCCACATCGCCAACATGGTGCTTCCCAAGTCGAGCTCCATCGGCGACCTCGACGGCGACCAGCTCCAGGTGGCGCTGGGCATCGACCCCGACCTGATCCTCATAGACGACAGCGAAAGCGACCTGGCCACCGCCGCAGAGGGCCCGGCGGAAACCCGCAGGTAGCGCCCAACCGGCCGCTGCCGGCGAACGCCGGCAACATCTCAGCGGCAACATCTCACAGGAGAGCCAATGGCACGCAAGAAGTCGAATAGGCGAGGCAAGGGACCCGTTCCGGGCTCCGCCAAAACCTCGGTGGACTTCTGGGGTTCCGCCGAGCGCCTGCCGCGTCCACAGCAGGTGAAGGCAACCCCCGATCCCTACGCGGTGCCTCGCTCGCTGGGGCGGCCTCCCTTCGCCGGCCACGAAGCGGTGGGGGAGCACTACCTGCGAGCGGTGTACAACCACACAGTGAAACTCTCCGAGGCGCTCGCCGCAGCCGGCAAACTCACCACAGACGCCGAAACCCAACCCGAAGAGGCGCCCGCATCGGATGACCCCGCGCCCTCCAACACGGCGAAATCGACGAGATCTGCAAGCAACGGCCAATCCGGGCGAGGTCGCAACGGCCAACCGGACTGAACAACCAAGTCGGTGACGGCGCTCGTCGGCGCCGGTGATCGGGGGAAACCACAATGAACGCGCAGCGCCCCAAGCACAACATCGGCGACGGCGTCCACCCCGGCGGGGCGCTGCTGATCAGCGGCGGAACGGTGGTGAACTCCACCGGCGCGGGCGCCGCGGACGTGCTGGTGCAAGGCGAACGGGTGGCAGCGGTGCTGTCCCCCCAAAGCGAGCTTGGCCGCAGCCTGCGGGCCCAGGCCGCGACCGGTGACCGGGTGCAGCACTTCGACGCCACCGGTCGCCTGGTTGTGCCCGGTGGCGTGGACGTTCACGTGCATCTCGAGCTTGAAATGGGCCCCGAGGCGACATCATCTGACACTTTCGCCACCGGAACCGCGGCCGCGGCCTGGGGTGGAACCACCACGGTGATCGATTTCGCCGGGCAAACCGCCGGCATGGAACTGCGCGACGCGGTGGACGTTCGCCTCGCTCAAGCCGAGGGCCAATGCGCCATCGACTACGGACTGCACGTGTCGATGGGAGACGTGAACGACAACTCCCTGAAGGAGATGCGCGCCCTGGTGGACGAGGGCATCACCAGCTTCAAGTACTTCATGGCCTACCCGGGGGTGTGGTACTCCGACGACGGGCAAATCCTGCGAGCCATGCAAACCGCCGCCGATGTGGGCGCCATGGTGATGATGCACGCCGAGAACGGCATCGCCATCGACGTGCTGCGCAACCAGGCAGCGTCGGGCGGGAAGCTGTCGGCGGTGTGGCACGGGCGCACCAGGCCGCCCCGGCTCGAAGGCGAGGCCGTACACCGCGCCGCGGCCCTCGCCGCGGTGGCCGGAGCGCCGCTCTACATCGTGCACCTGTCCGCGGCGGAAGCCCTCGAACAGGTCGCCGGCGCCCGCTCACGCGGCGAGAACGTGTTCGCGGAAACGTGCCCCCAGTACCTGTACCTGAGCCTGGAGGAGCACCTTGACCGTCCCGGCCTCGACGGCGCCCGGCGGATCTGCTCGCCTCCGCTGCGCGAACGGGCCCGCGGCCACCAGGAAACCCTGTGGCGCGGTTTGCGCACCGACGACCTGTCGGTGGTGTCCACCGATCACTGCCCGTTCTGCGACGCCGAGAAGCGCCTCGGCATTGATGACTTCCGAATGGTGCCCAACGGACTCGGCACCATCGAACACCGCATGGACCTGCTGCACCAGGGCGTGGTGAGCGGCGAGATCTCGCTGCCGCGCTGGGTGGACGTTTGCTCCACCACCCCGGCGCGGCTGTTCGGTCTTTACCCACGCAAGGGCTCGATAATCCCAGACGCCGATGCCGACATCGTGATCTACAACCCCGACACCACCCACCGGCTCGGCGTGGCGACCCATCACATGAACATCGACAACTCGGTGTGGGAGGGCGCCACGGTCACCGGGGCCGTCGAGGCGGTGTTCAGCAGGGGCCGTCCGGTGATGCTCGACGGCAGCTTCGTGGGCCGCGCCGGTCACGGTCGCTACCTGCAACGCCACACCCCGCCCGTGCTGCGCTGACTCTGGGCCGCGCTGAGTTTGGGTTGCGCTTAACCCGGGTTGCGCTGAAGTCCGCGCAGCGTCGATCGTTGGGCGCGTGTTGCGCGTATGTCGGCAAGGCCGCGCGGTATCGGTTAGATTGCGGCGCCGGATGAACTTGGAGGGGAAATGAAAGAGAGCGCGTCGCGCCGTCACGAACGGCTCGCCGATGTGTGAACCCTTGATCACACCAGGAGCAACCACTTGAGCGTGCCGTTGTGAGGTCAAGCCTCGGAAGCCTCCCCAACCGGGTGCTCGCCGCCCGGTTCGGCATCGTCATGGTTCCGGTGGCGGCGGTGGTGCTTGCGCTGCTGATCGGCGCGGCGATGATCCTCGCCCTTGGCGCCAACCCCCTCACCGGGTACAAGGAACTGTTCATCGGCGCCTTCGGCGGAACCGAAGAACTCACCGAGTCCGCGGCCCGGGCCATGCCCCTGCTGCTGGTGGGCACAGGAATCTGCATCTCGTTCCGGGCCCGTGTGATCAACATCGGCGGCGAGGGACAGATCATCGCAGGCGCGATCCTGTCCACTGTCACCGCCCTGCAGTTCCCCAACCTGCCCGCGATCATTCTCATTCCGCTGGTGCTGTTCATGGGCGCCGTCGGCGGCGCCATCTGGGGCGGAATCCCGGGGGTGCTCAAGGCCTACCGAGGGGTCAACGAGATCCTCTCCACCATCATGTTGAACCTCGTGGCCGTGCAGCTCATGAACTACCTGCTGCGCGCCCCGCTGCTTGACCCCCTGCAGATCGAGCTGGGAACACGCATACCCCAAACCAAGCTCCTGTCGGAAAATGCGGCCCTGCCGGAGCTGGTCTCGGGCACTCGGCTGCACCTCGGTGTGGTGGTCGCCGTGCTGGCGGCGGTCGCGGGCTGGTTCTTCCTGTGGCGCACCACCACCGGGTACCGCATGCGAGCCGTTGGCGCGGGCGCCCCCGCGGCGCGCTACGCAGGCATGCCGGTGGAGCGCATGACCATGCTGGCGCTCACCTTCAGCGGCGCACTCTGCGGGCTCGCCGGGGCCGCCCTGGTGTTCGGCAGCGAATCCCAGCGGCTGCTCACCGACGGATCCGCCACCGGCTTCACCGCCTCCGCCGGGTTCAACGGCATCGTCGCCGCCCTCTTCGGGGGACTGCACCCGCTGCTCACCATCCCCTCCGCCTTCTTGTTCGGCGGACTGCTCGTGGGCGCCAACGCCATGCAGCGCGCAATCCAGGTGACCAGCGCCCTGGTGATCGGACTCAACGGCCTGATCGTGGTGTTCGTGGTGTGCAGCACCAACGTGCGCGAGGCCCTGGCCCGCTACATCTCGGTGACCATCGAGCGTTTCACCTCCCAGCAGCCAATGGCCGCCACGGCCGGCGCAGGCGCGGACACAGCCGCGGCGTCCCTCGAATCCGACGATGATCCCGCCGACGAGTCCGCTGCCGGCGAGAGCACGCCATGACCGAGTTCATCACCGTCACATTCACCGTGGCCACGTTCGCCTCGGGCGTGCGACTCGCCACTCCGTACCTGCTGGCCGCGCTGGGCGAGACCCTGGGGCAGCGCAGCGGGGTGCTCAACCTTGGCGTGGACGGCGTGATGCTGCTCGGCGCGTTCTTCTCCTATTTCACCGTGCTGCGCACCGACAGCGCGGCGCTGGGTTTGCTGGTGGGGCTTGGAGTGGGGGTGCTGCTCGGCGTGGTGTACGCCGTTGTGACCCTCACCTTCAAAGCCGAGCAGGGAATCAGCGGAATCGGCTTGTTCCTGTTCGGGCTGGGCATGAGCGAGCTGCTCTTCCACGAATGGGTGGGCACACCACTGCCGATCTCCAGCTTCGACGACATCAGCATTCCGGGGCTGTCGGCCATCCCGGTGATCGGCGACATGTTCTTCAATCACAACCTTCTGGTGTACGTGGCCATGCTGCTGGTGCCCGGACTGACGCTGCTGGTGAACCGCACCACGTTCGGGCTCAACGTGCGCGCCGTGGGCGAGGAGCCCGAAGCCGCCGACAGCCTCGGCGTGTCGGTGGCACGCACCCGCTCCATCACGATCATCGCCGGCAACGCCCTGGCCGGGCTCGCAGGCGCCTCGCTGGTGTTCGAGCTGGGCATCTTCCAGCACAACCTCACCAACCAGATCGGCTTCATCGCCATCGCGCTGGTGTACTTCGGGGCGTGGCGGCCGCTGGGAGTGCTCGCCGGGTCGATGCTCTACGGACTGGTCGCCGCCACGGTCACCCAGTGGAAGACCGCCGGACTGGTCACCGGCGCCACCGCCAGCTTCACCACCATGGCCCCCGCCGCGCTCACCATCGTGGCCCTGGCCGTGATCGCCAAACGCTCCGCGGCGCAGCCCGCCGCGCTCACCCTGCCATTCGTGAGGGGCCACTGAGCCGCCCAGGCTTGGCTGCGTCGCCCTGACCCCGGCCCATGCCGTGGGCTATCCTCCACCGAAGGAGGCCTGCCCAACGAAAGCAGGTGTCGCGCAAAATGCGAACTCCAAACAACAACATCCAGGAGGGGATGAAATGACCAAAAAATTCAGGTTGATGCTGATCCTGGTGGCGCTGATGAGCTTGCTCGCCGCTGCCTGTGGTGGCGACGAGGACGAAGGCTCCGGCGCCGGGGCCGACACCGAGCAAAACGGCTCCGGATCCGGAGGCGGCACCGACAACACCGGCGAAACAGGAGGAACCGGAGGCGGCACGGACCCTGTTGACGTGACCTCCGACGAGTTCGAGCCGTTGAGGGTTGCGGTGGTGACGCCGAGTGCGGCTAATGACTTGGCTTTCAGTCAGTCGATAGTCGAGGCGTTGCATCGTATGCGCGATGCGGGGTTGTTCTCTGAGGTTGCGGTGTCCGAGGGCGTTTTTGTGGTTGAGGATGCCGGTGTGGCGTTGCGTGATTATGCCGAGGATGGTTATGACCTGGTGATTGGGCATGGTTCGCAGTACGGCGCTTTGCTTGAGCAAATCGCTCCGGATTTCCCGGATACTGCTTTTGCCTGGGGCACGGCGGTGAACACTTTCGGGTTGCCGAATGTCTCTGCGTACACGTCGGCTTCTGATGAGGGTGGCTACGCCATGGGGTTGATGGCCGCTGAGCTTGCTGCTGGTTCTCAGATTGGGATCATCGGCCCGATTGCGGTTGGTGACGCCAAGTTGTACGTGGATGGTTTTGCTGCTGGTGTTGCCGAGGGTGGTGGTAGTTCCACTGCGGTGTACACCGAGTCGTTTGCTGATGTTCAGTTGGCGGCTGAGGCTGCGGCGGCGTTTGTGGGTGGTGGTTCGACGGTGCTCACGGGTACTGCTCAGATGACTGTGGGCGCCATTGGTGTGGCCGCGGACAACGACGTGGCATGGTTCGGCACGCAGTCGAACCAGACTCAGGTGGCGCCTGAGGTTGTGGTGGCCAATCAGGTGTATCGCTGGGATGAGGTTCTTGACGAGCTGGTCGCGGACTTGGCGATGGGGTCGATGGGCGGCACCGCTTATGAGATCAATTTTGCCAACGGTGGCCTGGTGCTCGAGTACAACGAGGACTATCCGTTGGATCCCGCGATTCGTGCCATTGGTGACGCCGCAGCCGCAGGCCTCGCGGACGGATCCATCAGCACCGGCGTGGGAGAAGACCTCCCGGCGCCCGAGCCCGAGATGGAGCCGTTGACTGTTGCGGTGGTGACGCCGAGCGCGGCTAATGACTTGGCGTTCAGTCAGTCGATAGTCGAGGCGTTGAGTCGCATGGAGGATGCCGGGTTGTTCTCTGAGGTTGCGGTGTCCGAGGGCATTTTTGTGGTCGAGGACGCCGGTGTGGCGTTGCGCGACTATGCCGAGGATGGGTACGACCTGGTGATCGGGCATGGTTCGCAGTACGGCGCTTTGCTTGAGCAAATCGCTCCGGACTTCCCGGATACTGCCTTTGCGTGGGGGACTGCGGTGAACACTTTCGGGTTGCCGAATGTCTCTGCGTACACGTCGGCTTCCGATGAGGGTGGCTATGCGATGGGGTTGATGGCCGCTGAGCTTGCTGCTGGTTCTCAGGTTGGGATCATCGGCCCGATTGCAGTTGGTGACGCCAAGTTGTACGTGGATGGTTTTGCTGCTGGTGTTGCTGAAGGTGGTGGCAGTTCCACTGCGGTGTACACCGAGTCGTTTGCTGATGTTCAGTTGGCGGCTGAGGCCGCTCAGGCGTTTGTGGGTGCTGGTTCGACGGTGCTCACCGGTACTGCTCAGATGACTGTGGGCGCCATTGGTGTGGCCGCGGCGAATGATGTGGCGTGGTTCGGCACGCAGTCGAATCAGACTCAGGTGGCGCCTGAGGTTGTGGTGGCGAATCAGGTGTATCGCTGGGATGAGGTTCTTGACGAGCTGGTCGCGGATCTGGCGATGGGGTCGATGGGCGGCACCGCTTATGAGATCAATTTCGCCAACGGTGGCCTGGTGCTCGAGTACAACGAGGACTATCCGTTGGATCCCGCGATTCGTGCCATTGGCGACGCCGCAGCCGCAGGCCTCGCCGACGGCTCGGTAACCACAGGCATCGGCTGACACGGCCATACCGACGATTAGCGCTTCTGACCGGTCCGGGGTGACATGAACGACACGACTCAACAGGTTCGTGGCGACATGTCGCCCCCGGCCGGTGGGGGCGCCCACGTCTCGGGTGGCACAGGCGACGTTCCGCTGTTGGAGATGCGGGGCGTCACCAAACGATTCCCCGGAGTGCTGGCCAACGACTCGGTGGACTTCGACGTGCGAACCGGCGAGATCCACGCCCTGCTGGGCGAGAACGGGGCCGGCAAGAGCACGCTGATGAAGATCCTCTTCGGGTTGTACGCCCCCGACGAGGGATCGATCTTGCTCAACGGCGCCCCATCGGGGGTGCGTTCACCCGCAGGCGCGATCGCCGCGGGAATAGGCATGATCCACCAGCACTTCATGCTGGTTCCCACCCTCACCGTCACCGAGAACGTGGCGCTGGGGCTGCGTTCGGCAAGATTCGGGCGCCCCGACCTGGCAGGGGTGCGCGACCGGATCGTCGAACTGTCCGAGGCGTACCGTCTCGAAGTCCACCCCGATGCCTACCTGTGGCAGCTCGGGGTTGGTGAACGCCAGCGAGTGGAGATCATCAAGGCCCTGCTGCGCGAGGCCCGCCTGCTGGTGCTGGACGAGCCAACCGCTGTGCTCACCCCCGGCGAGGTGGAAGACCTGTTCGTGACGTTGCGACGAATGGCCCGTGACGGTCGCGGCCTGGTGTTCATATCCCACAAGCTTCACGAGGTGCTGGCCCTGGCGGATCGGATCACGGTGCTGCGCGACGGCACCGTGGTGGGTTCCACCGTCCCCGATGCCACCGACCGCGAGGGACTTGGCCCGCATGATGGTGGGCCGACCGGTGAAGCTGGCGCCCGACAAGGCCGAAACGCCCAGCACCGATGTGCGACTGCGGATACGGGGACTGACCGTTACCGGCGACCGTGGAACCGACGCGGTGAAGGATCTCGACATCGACGTGCGCGGCGGGCGCATCGTGGGAATCGCAGGCGTTGCCGGCAACGGACAGCGAGAACTGGCAGAGGCCATAGCCGGGCTGCGCCCGGTGCAGTCCGGACAGATCAGCATCGACGGCGAAGAGGTCACAGGCCGATCTCCTTCGGAGGTGCGCGATGCCGGTCTGGCCTACGTTCCCGAGGAGCGCATGCGAGACGGCGCCATTGGCGCCTTCACCGTGTCCGAGAACCTCATGCTGCTCGACCACAGCGACCCGCAATTTGCCCGCCGGGGTGTGCTGCGCATGAACGCCATCCGCGAGCACAGCGAACAACTCGTGAACGAGTACGCCGTGAAAACCCCCGACCTTTCAACCACCACGTCGTCACTGTCGGGTGGCAACATTCAAAAGCTGATCCTGGCCCGTGAGCTTCACGCCCAGCCGCCGGTGCTGCTCGCCTCTCAGCCCACCCGCGGGGTGGACATCGGCGCCGCCGAGTACATACATCAGCGCCTGGCGACACAACGCGAGCAAGGCACGGCGATCCTGTTGATCTCCGAGGACCTCGACGAGGTTCTGGCAGTGTCCGACGAGGTGGCGGTGATGTTCGAGGGACGGGTGGTGGCGGTGATGCCCCGTGCGGATTGCACCGTGAACGGCCTCGGACTGCTCATGGCGGGCGGAGACGCAGCCGCTTAGGTCGTCGCTTGTGCCACGGTCGCGCGCCATGCCGACCGACGAGGCTCAGTGTGTACCGTTGTGATCCGTGAGCGCAGTGGTGAGCCTCGACAACGACGCCCCGGGTCCTCCCGGCGACGAGGGCCTGCCCGTGAAGATGCTCAATGATCGCATTTTGGTGGCCGCCCGATCCGAAGGTGAGCGTCACTCCACTGGCGGAATACTCATCCCCGCCACCGCGCAGGTGGGCAAGCGCCTCACCTGGGCCGAAGTGGTGGCGGTAGGCCCGAACGTGAGATCCATGCAAAAAGGCGACCGGGTGCTGTTCAACCCCGAGGACCGCTACGAGGTGGAGGTTCGCGGCCACGACTACGTGATCCTGCGTGAGCGTGACGTTCACGCAGTGGCCGCGGAGCGTCTCGACAAGGCCAGCACCGGCCTGTACCTGTGAGCGCCAACCTCGCCGGGCCGCCGGCAGCCGCCACTCCCGGCGATCTTGAACCCCTCTCGGCGCCGGTGAGCATCACCGCGAGCGAAGCCGACTTGAGCAAGGTGAAGTACAACAGCGACGGCCTGGTCGCGGCCATCGTGCAGGACGCCCACACCAAAGCGGTGCTG
The DNA here is from genome assembly GCA_965221635.1 of Candidatus Aldehydirespiratoraceae bacterium. Lineage (GTDB taxonomy): Bacteria > Actinomycetota > Acidimicrobiia > Acidimicrobiales > Aldehydirespiratoraceae > JAAXHB01. The sequence continues at coordinate 2,945,615 of OZ244902.1, read as the reverse complement.
ATGATGGCCTGGATGAGCGCCGAGACACTGGGGTACACCCTGGCGGAGGGGCGCACCGTGTTCTGGAGCCGTTCCCGTCAAGAGGTGTGGCGCAAGGGCGAAACCTCAGGCGAGCATCAGTGGGTGCGCGAGGCGTACTACGACTGCGACGGCGACACTCTGCTTTTCCTGGTGGACCAGCACGGCTCGGGCGCCTGCCACACCGGCGCCTACTCGTGCTTCTTCAAACGCTTCGGCGGCTGACACCCCGATCACCGCAATGAGCGCCACCGCCGGTCGTGTGCCGGCGCACCGGCGGTCGGGTGACCCTTGGGGCGGCGCAGAGCACGGGTGGTGAATCGGGAGCATCATGCACAGCCCGTCCCGTGACGACTTCAGGGCGCTGGCGCGCACCTTCAAGGTGGTGCCGGTGTGGCGCGAGGTTCTTGCCGACCTGACCACCCCGGTGGCGGCGTTCGCCAGGGTCGTGGGCCCAGCGGACGGTTTTCTGCTGGAGTCGGTGGAACACGGGGAGCATTGGAGCCGCTGGTCGTTTCTGGGTCGCAACCCGGTGGCCACCCTCACCGCGCAAGGCGCCCGGGTGGAGGTTTCCGGCGACCTCGGAATGGACGTTCCCCGGGATCGGGGGATGCTCGCCGCCATGGAAGCCGTGCTTGACCGCTACCGGGCGCCTGCCCTTGAGGGGCTGCCTCCGCTTCACGGCGGGATGGTGGGATACCTCGGGTACGACGTTGTGCGAGAGGTTGAACATCTGCCAGATGTTCCCCACGACGACGCGCAGCATCCCGACGCGGTGATGTCGGTGATAGGTGACCTGGCGGTGTACGACCATTGGCGTCAGCGGGCCACGCTGATCGCCAACGTGATAATCGGCGACCCCGCCGGGGACGGCTCAGCGCTGAGCGACGCCGAGGTGGACCGTCTCTACGACGATGCCTTGCGCCGAGTGGACGCAATAGCCCACGACGGCGCCAAACCCCTCGACGAGCCCCTGGTGGCCCCGCCAAGCCCCGTGTCCCCGCCAGGCCCGGTGTCCCCGCCGAGTGCCGGAGAGACCGGCACAACTGCCGAGGTTGATTCGGACGGCGCCGCGGCGTTCGACCTGGACGGTGTGACTTCCACCATGGGCGCCGATCTGTACTGCTCGGCCGTTGAGGCGGCCCGTGAGCACATCCTGGCCGGTGACGTGTTCCAGGTGGTGCTGTCGCAGCGGTTCTCGTTCGATCTGCGAGCCGACGCGTTCGACGTTTACCGGGCGTTGCGTCAGGTGAATCCCAGTCCCTACATGTACTTCCTGCGACACGGCGGCACCGAAATCGTGGGCAGCTCGCCCGAGCCGATGGTGAAACTCCTCGATGGTCAGGTGATCAGCAGGCCAATAGCCGGAACACGCCGCCGTGGCGCCACCAGCGAGGAGGACCGCCGCCTCGGAGCGGAGTTGGCGGAGCATCCCAAGGAGGTGGCCGAGCACGTGATGCTGGTGGACCTGGCCCGCAACGACGTGGGCCGGGTGGTGAGCTTCGGCAGCCTCCACCTCGACGAGATGATGACCTTGGAGCGTTACAGCCACGTGATGCATCTCACCTCGCAAGTGTCGGGACGGCTCGCGCAGGGGGCAACGCCAATTGACGTGCTGCGCGCCACGCTTCCCGCGGGCACCGTTTCGGGCGCGCCAAAGGTGCGCGCAATGCAGATCATCGACGAGCTTGAACCCACCAAGAGAGGCCCGTATGCGGGTGTGGTGGGTTACATCGACTTCTCGGGCAACATCGACACCGCCATCGCCATCCGAACAATGGTGGTGCGCGCCGGGCGGGCCTCGGTGCAGGCCGGAGCGGGAATAGTCGCCGACTCGGATCCGATGGCCGAACATCAAGAGTGCATGGCCAAAGCGGGCGCGCTGCTGGCAGCGGTGCCACCGGCACGCGCCATGAGCGCCGCCCGACGCGGGGCCGCCCGAGGGAGCTCAACCCGAGGGAGCTCAACCCGAGGGAGTTCAACACAGTGACGCCCGCAGCGGCTGCAGGGCCCGCCGGGCGGGTGACGGCCCGTGACGTGGTGCGGGTGAGCGGCGCCGACGCCGCCACGTACCTACAAGGCCAGATCTCCCAGGACGTGGACGCCGTTGCGGTTGACGCGTCGGCGTGGTCGCTGGTGCTGGAGCCTCGTGGCAAGGTGAACTCGTGGTTTCGTCTCACCAGACGCGCCGAGGACTTCCTGCTGGACCTGGACAGCGGCTTCGCCTCAGAGTTGATCACCCGCCTGGAACGGTTCAAGCTGCGCGTGGACGTGGGTTTGGAGACACTTGACGGCTGGCGGATGCTCAGCGTGCGAGGCCCCGGCGCCGCCGAGTTCGACCCGGCGACGATTACCGGGACGACCGTGGCGGCGCCCGTGGGCTGGGCGGGTTTCGAGGGAATCGACCTGCTCGGCCCCGGCATCGTTCACCCACCGGGACTTCGCGAACTGTCGGCGGAGGAGTTCGAGGTGGCCCGCATTCGTGCCGGTTGGCCTGCGCTTGGGCGTGAGCTCACCGATGCCACCATCCCCGCGGAGGTTGCCGGAGTGGTGGAGGCGTCGGTGAGTTTCACCAAGGGCTGCTACACCGGCCAGGAGCTGGTGGCCCGCATCGACAGCCGCGGCGGCAACGCCCCAAGGCCGGTCCGCGTCATCGAGATCGCCGGCGACGCCGAAGTGGCCGTGGGTGACGAGGTTGAGTTCGAGGGCGCCAAGGTGGGCGCCGTGACCTCCGTGGCGTTCGACCACCCCGAGGGGGTCACTGTGGCGCTGGCGGTGGTTCACCGTCGGGTGCAACCCCCGGCGGAGGTTGTGGTGAACGGCCGGGAGGCCACGGTGCTGTCGCCGCCGGGATCCGGAGCGGGTTGAGAGGCGCAGGAGCGTGGATCCCTACCGCGAGCTCGGAGTGGAGCGAACCGCCACCGACGCGGAGATTCGTCGTGCGTATCTGCGCCTGGCGCGGCGCACCCATCCCGATGTGCGAGGCGACGACAGCGAAGCCGACGAGAAGATGAGACGCCTCAACGAGGCCTGGACGCTGCTGTCGGATCCCGCAAGCAGAGCCGCTGTGGACCTGGCCGCCAAACCCCAGCCGGCGCAAGCATCACAGCCGACGGTTGCGGGCCGTGGCGCACCACAGGACAGCGACGACGAGGATCATTACTGGTGGGCCGAAACGATCGAACGCGACGATCGTCCCCTCTCGGCGGGGCGTCTTCCCGCCTGGATGCAGATGGGCGCGCCGGCGCTGTTCGTGTTCGGAGTGTTCAGCGTGATCGTGGGCGCCATGGTCGCCTTCGCGGCTGCGGTGGTGTTCGGACTGGTCGCCTTGGCCGTGTCGGGTTTGATGTTCATGCTGGCGCCCTTCGTGGTGCTCGTCACCAGCAGGCGCAAGCACCAATGACCACCTGGCCCCAAGAACCTTCCTGGCCCCAATGACCTACCTGGAGCGCATCGTCGCCGTTCACAGGCGCGCCGCAGCCGCCGACAGCCGCCCGTTGGCGCCGCTGATGCAACAGGCAATGGCCTGCCCACCCACGCGGGGCTTCGCCGAGGCGCTGGCAGGTGACCGCCGGCGCGGCAGCGAGATCGCGGTGATCGCCGAGGTGAAACGCAGGTCACCATCCAAGGGCAACCTGAGAGCCGGTCTGACGCCCGATCATGTGGACCCGGCCGACCTGGCCCGGCGCTACGAAGCGGGCGGGGCGGCGTGCCTGTCGGTGCTCACCGACTCGGAATGGTTCGGCGGTTCACCCGGCGACCTTGCCGCGGCTCGTGACGCCACGGCGCTGCCGGTGCTGCGCAAGGACTTCACGGTTCACGAACGCGACGTGTGCGATGCCCGCATCATGGGCGCCGATTGTGTGCTGCTGATAGTGGCCGCCTTGAGCGCCGACGAACTGGAACGCTTCGCCGCGGTGGCCAAGGCGGTGGGCCTCGACGCGCTGGTGGAGGTACACGACGAAGCCGAACTCGAGGTTGCGCTGGCTGCGGGCGCCACCGTGGTGGGAGTGAACCAGCGCGACCTGGTGACCTTCGAGGTTGACCAGGCCCGGGCGCTGCGCATGGCCACACGCATCCCACAAGGCGTGGTGAAGGTCGCAGAGTCCGGCATCGGCGGCCCCGAGGACACCAAGGCCTTGGCGGGCGCCGGGTACGACGCGGTGCTGGTGGGGGAGACCTTGGTGCGCTCCGAGGATCCCGCAGCGGCTGTGAGATCGCTGCGCCTCGGCGCCTGACGCCACGAGGCTCGACGCTGCCTCGGGGTGATTCTCGCCACAGGGCGTGCGCCGTGGCAGGGGGTGACACCGGCGTGTGTTGTGCGGGTTGTAGGTTCAAGTCGTGTTCGTGAAGGTTTGTGGCATCACCACAGAAGAAGACGCCCTGCTGGCGGTGGCTCTCGGCGCTGACGCGGTGGGGTTCGTGTTCGCCCCGTCGTCACGCAACATTTCGGCGCGCAAGGCACGCGACCTCGCCAACCGGCTCCCCTCGGAGGTGGTCACGGTGGGCGTGTTCCGAAACGAGCTGCCCGCCCGTGTGGTGGAGGTCGTCTCGGAGTGCGGTTTGAAAGCCGCGCAGCTTCACGGCGAGGAGAGCGCCCGCGACACCGCTTGGGTTGCCCGGAGGGTGCCTGCCACCATCAAGGCGTTCACACCAGGTCATCCGGGTTTGCAAAGACTCGACGACTACCACGCCGATGTGGTGCTGATCGACGGCTTGCGGCCCGGTTCGGGGGAGATCTTCGACTGGGCGCTGGCCGAGGGCGTGCCCCTTTCGGGGCATCGGGTGATGCTCGCCGGTGGCCTCGACCCAACAAACGTGGCCGACGGCATCCGCCGGGTGCGTCCCTGGGGGGTGGACGTGTCCACCGGCGTGGAACGCAAACCCGGACGCAAGGACCCGGCCAAGATGAGGGCTTTCATCAACGCCGCAAAAACTGCCTTGAGTCGTGCGGACTCCGCGAAGCACGCCCCGGCCCCCAAGAGGCCCCATCCGTTCGCGTGGGAGCTCAGCCGATGAGCGCGGCGCCGGCGTCGGCTGCAGCGCCGCTTGGCGAACCGGGCGCCGATGGGCGTTTCGGACAGTTCGGGGGCATGTTCGTGCCCGAGACGCTGGTGCCGGCATGTCAGGAACTGGATCGCGAGTTCCGCTCCGCTTGGGCCGACCCGGCGTTCCGTGGCGAGTTCGATCACCTGCTGCGGCGCTACGCCGGGCGACCGTCGCCGGTCACCGAATGCGAGCGCCTGTCCGAGGAGCTCGGCTTGCGGCTGCTGCTGAAGCGCGAGGATCTCAACCACACCGGCAGTCACAAGATCAACAACGTGCTCGGGCAGGCCCTGCTGGCGCGGCGCATGGGAAAAACCGACCTGATCGCCGAGACCGGCGCAGGCCAGCACGGCGTGGCCACCGCCACCGCGGCCGCGCTGTTCGGGATGAACTGCATCGTGTACATGGGCACCGTGGACATCGCCCGACAGGAACTGAACGTGTTCCGCATGCAGCTCCTCGGCGCCGAGGTGCGCCCCGCCACCTCGGGTTCGAGAACGCTCAAGGACGCCGTGAACGAGACCCTGCGCCACTGGGTGGCGGTCACCGAAACCACCCACTACTGCCTCGGGTCGGTGATGGGCCCGCATCCCTATCCGTGGATGGTTCGCGAATTTCAGCGGGTGATCGGCGACGAGGCCAAAGCCCAATGCGCGGAGATTCTCGACGGTGGCGTGCCCGATGTTGTGACCGCGTCGGTGGGGGGAGGATCCAACGCAATCGGGATCTTCTCGGGTTTCGCGGACACGCCCGCCGAGCTGGTCGGCGTGGAGCCCGCCGGGGGCGCGGCGATCGGCCGGGCGGTGCCGGGCATAGTTCACGGCTCTCGTTCGTATCTGATGCAGGACGAATGGGGTCAGGTGCTCGAAGCCGAATCGATCTCCGCGGGTTTGGACTACCCCGGCGTGGGCCCCGAACACTCCCATCTTGCTGCCACCGGCCGGGCACGCTACGAGCAGGTCACCGACAGCGAGGTGATCGAGGCGTTCAGCTTGCTGTCGAGAACCGAGGGGATAATCCCGGCGCTGGAATGCGCCCACGCCTTGGCCTGGGTGGTGCGATCACGCCGCGAGCTGGCCGGCAGCACCGTGTTGTTGAACCTCAGCGGACGCGGCGACAAGGACGTGGACCAGATGATGGAAATCCTCAAGTGACCCCGGCGACCACCACCGACCGGGGCCCCGACACCGCAGCCCCCCCAAGCCCGGCCATGACCGCAACCGTGGGCGCGCTCGAACAAGCGCTGCGAGCCAGGATCGACTCGGGTGGCAAGTGTTTCGTGCCCTACATCAGCGGGGGACTCGGCGATGACTGGATCGCCACGCTGCAGGCGGTGGCCGCGTCGGGCGCCGACGCGGTGGAGATCGGCATTCCGTTCTCGGATCCGGTGATGGACGGCACCACCATTCAGGCCGCCAACGACCGGGCACTGGCCGCCGGTGCCACCCCGCACAGCGTCCTGGCCGGACTGCGGGCCGCTTCGGGCGACGTGGGGGTGCCCACGGTGGTGATGACCTACGCCAACATCGCGCATCACATGGGATACGAACGGTTCGCGTCGTCGCTGGCCGACGCCGGGGTGAGTGGCTGCATCCTTCCCGACATTCCCCTCGAGGAGGTCGACGAATGGGCCTCAGCGGCCGCTGACGCCGGAGTGGAAACGGTGCTTTTGGCGGCGCCCACCGGCTCAGATGAGCGGCTTTCGGCTATCTGTGACCGCTCGAGAGGTTTCGTTTACGGAGTGGGCCTCGCCGGGATAACCGGTGTGCGAGCAGAACTTGCCGCGAGCGCCAAGGTGATCGCCGGTCGGCTCAAGGCGCTCACCGACCGTCCCGTGCTTGTGGGTGTGGGGGTGGGCACACCGGCACAGGCCACCGAGGTGAGCGCGGTGAGCGACGGTGTGGTTGTGGGCTCGGCGCTGGTGGCGGCGATGCTCAACGGCGACGGCCCCACCGGCGTGGGGGCGCTGGTGGCGCAGTTCAGGTCGGCGTTGGACGACTGCGCAAACTGAGAGGCCCTCCCCGGCTGTTGCAGCCGGATCGGGTGGGGTCGGGATGGTTAGCCGGTTGTGAGGCCGTGGTCGGCGCTGATGATCGCGCCGTGAATGTTGGATGCCTCATCTGATGCCAGAAAAGCGAAAAGGGCTGCTATCTGGTCGGGGCTGCTCATCGAGCGGAAACCCACCGCGGGGGCCACCAGATCCCAGTCGGCGTCGCTGGGCATGCTGAAATTGCGGGTCATCGGCGTGTCCACCCCGCCGGGCGCGATTGCGTTGATCCGAACGGGTGTTTTGATGTATTCCATGGCCAGGCTGCGGGTGAGCATCACCACGGCGCCCTTGGTGGCGCAGTACGGCACGGTGTAGGCCATTCCCATGATCCCCGCGTTGGAGGCGATGTTCACCATCGCGCCCGACGCTTCCACCAGGTGCGGCAGCGCGGCCTGAGCCAAAAAGAACGGGCCCTTCACGTTCACGGCGAACATCTTGTCCCAGTCGGCTTCGGTGACGTCGCCCACGTGCTGCTGCCACGAAACCCCCGCGATGTTGCCCAGCACGTCGATTCGGCCGAAAGCCTCCACACAGGCGCCCACCGCGGCGTGGCAATGCTCGGGCGACGACACGTCACAAACGTGGGCCTTCACCGTCGCACCGGCCGCGGTGGCTTGCGAAACGGTGTCGGCGAGAGTGTCGGCGTTCATGTCCACCGCCAGCACCGAAGCGCCCTCCGACGCCAGGCGCAGCGTGGTGGCCCTGCCGATACCGGATCCGGCGCCGGTGAGCAAGGCGGCCTTGTTTCCGAAGCGTGCCATGGAGGTCCTCCTGTGGGTGTCGGTTGGGGGCGTCGGCACTCTACGCAGTCACACAAGCCCGCTCGCGGCGATGACCGGCGTGAGGCCCGGAGGTGTGGCGCCCGAAGCGGCGGCGACTGTCGCTAGTTGAGACGGGGATTGGCGGGGTACAGGCGCAGTTGCCGCAGGTCGGGATCGGTCTGGCGGGCGAAGACCTGCCACCAGAGCTCGGAGGGGTTCGGGGTGAACGGATCGGCGGGGGCCATGTCGAGCACGAACCACGAGTCCTCGGACATTTCCATTTCGAGCTGGCCTGGCGACCACGCCGCGTAACCGGCCAGCACGCGAACCTCGGCCACCCCTGGCACGTCGTCGGGTTCGGCGTTGAGGTCGAGCGTGCCCACACGAGAAACCAGCGGACGCCAGGCGCCGGTGGTGGTGGCGTCGCTCGTGGCGGCCAGCGCGATCAGCGATGTTTGGCTCACGGGGCCACCCACGAACACCACCTTTGGTTTGGTGACAAGGTCGTCCCAGGGGGCCACCACACGCCGTGACGTGAACCGGCTGGGCCGGTTGAGCACAACGCCGAGCGCGCCGTGCTCGTTGTGTTCGAGCATCAACAGCACCGTGCGCCGGAAGTTGGGATCGGACAAACCGGGCGTTGCCACCAGCAGCCTGCCCCGAGCGGAGTCCACGGTGTGAGTCTTCCAGATTCGCCGCGCTTGGCGACACTGCGTTGCGTGCCCGTCGACGGTGCTTCCGCCCGAATCGGGGGCCCTAGCCTGGGCGCACACTGTGATGCCATCCGGGGAGTCCTTTGAGCGATCTGTGGCGATGCCACCGGTGGCGCTCACTGTCGCGGCGTCTGATCCGCTTGGCGGTGCGGGCCTGCAGGCCGACCTCACCACCTTCGCGGCTCTGGGAGTGCATCCGGTTTGTGCGGTTACCGCAGTTACCGCACAGTCGCTCACCGAGGTGCAATCAGTGTTGCCGGTGGACCCGAACATGGTGCGAGCACAAATCCTCGGCGTGGCAGGCGACGAGGGCTTCACCCTGGGCGCCGCCAAAACGGGTCTGCTGGCAAGCCACGACGTGGTGGACATGGTGGCGTCGCTGGTGGCAGACGGCGTGGTTCCCGCGCCGGTGGTGGATCCGGTGATGGTGGACCGCCGCGGGGCGCGTTTCACCTCGCGGCAGGTGGAGGCCGCTTACCGTCGCAGGCTCATGCCCGTTGCAGCGGTGATCACACCGAACCGGGCCGAGGCGGAGTTGCTTTGTGGCGCCGAGCTGCGCGACGCCGACGCGGTGCTCGCCAACGCCGAGGCGCTGCGAGACCTCGGCGCACCGGCCGTGGTGGTCACCGGCGGCGCTTTCGACGGGCCCCCGCACGACGTGGTGATCACCGGGAACGACAGCTGGGTGGCGCCGGGGCGCCGGGTGCGCACCCGCAACGTGCGCGGCAGCGGATGCACGTTCTCGGCTGCGCTCACAGCCGGGCTCGCCCTGGGAATCGCATTCGACGAAGCCGTGCGGGAGGCTTGCCGGTTCGTGGCGCAAGCCATCGCGACATCAGCCCGTTGGCAGGCGCCAGGGCCGGGCCCGGTGGCTCACACCGTGGGGGGACGCGCCGACGGCCCCGACGACGCGCCGCGACGGCGATCACGTCGTTGAGGTGTTGGCCCTGTGTGATTTGGGGTCTTCCAACACGGCTTTCACCCGATCGCGAACGATCCACAGCCGCACCAGTATCGCGGTGGCTGCGGTGCAGGCGGTGAGACCGAACAGGCCAATCGGCAGGTCCTTCACCAACAAGCCGTAAGCACTCCAGGCCACGCCCTCGAGGTTTGCCAGCCACCACGTTCCCGGTGACACGCCAACCGGTGTGTGGGTGCGCCAAACCGCCAGCACCGACGGGGCGTGGTGCACGCTGTTGGCCAACGCAAGCGCCGTGCCCACCGCGATCCATCCGGCTGTGAACTGCACCGCCACCAGCACCACCCCGAGCGCCACGCCGGCCATCACCCCACGGGCAATTGGGGCCCCGTTGCGGCGCAGCAGCCACAACGTCACCGCGAAGCTCACCTGCAAGGACACCACCGCAGGCAAGGCGATCTGGTGCCCGCCGTTGATCACGTAGGCCAACCATCCGGTGTTGATGATCACCCCGATCGCCGCCCATGTGGGAGACACCCCCTCGGTGTGCCGGGTGCGGATCAGGCGAACCACCTGCGGCACCATCAGCAGCAGGCTCGCGGCGTTGCCGATCACCCCGGCCACTATCGCCGGCCCGGAGGTGCTCATCTCGGGCGGCCCTTGGAGTCGACTCGGCGGCCACGGATTGCCATGGCACGCGCGGCTTCGCGGTTGGCGTCTCGGCGGGCGATGTCCTGGCGGCGGTCGGTTCGGGTTTTGCCGCGTGCCAGGGCCAGGTTCACCTTGGCTCTGCCCGACTTGAAGTACAACGCCAGCGGGATCAGCGTGAGCGCCTCGCGTTGCACCCGCTCGGCGAGGCGGGAGATCTCGTAGCGGTGGGCCAACAGCTTGCGCACCCGCAACGGGTCGGGCACGAAAGCGCCCGCCGCGCTCGAATAGGGCGAGATGTGAAGGTTGTGCAACCAGATCTCACCGTCGTCCACACGGGCCCAGCTCTCGGCGAGTTGAACCTTCGCCTCGCGAAGTGATTTCACCTCGCTGCCCTGCAGCACCAGGCCCATCTCAACGGTGGTGAGCACCTCGTAGTCGCGTCGGGCGCGCCGGTTCACCGCTATGGGCTGGGCTCCCGCCGGCACGTCGGCAGGCCGGTTGGATTTGGCCACCGCGCAACGATAGCCGGCAGCGCGAATCGCGGGCCTGCGACGACGAAGGTCCTGTGTCAGTCGTCTGATCGGGTGCCTGATCAGGCGCCTGATCAGGTTGGCTGTTCAGTTGGCTGTTCGGGCGGTTGCTCAATCGATGAGGATCACCGGTTCCTCGCTGACCTGCCCGTCACGAATGCGAAACGAGCGCAGCGACGCCTCGGGGTGGCGCAACGACACGATCACGAAATGCCACATGCCGAAGGGGTCAAAACGGGACGCGTCGGCAACGTCGGTGGGTGACGGGTAGTTGGTTGTGTGCGTGTGGGAGTGCATCACCCCCAGAAGCGCCAAACCCTCGGCGTCGGTGGTTCGTTCCACGGCCATCATTTCGGCGCCGTCAAGTTGGTAGATGCGAGACGACGCAGCCGCGTTGCTCATCGGGTGAAAGCTGGTGACCCGATCTGTGCCGGGCCGGCCCGCGAACAGTCCGCAAGCCTCGTTGGGAAGCCCGGCGAGGGCGTGGGCAACCATCGCCTCATGAATTTGTGAGCTCATCTCCAGCATGGCTTGGTGCCCGAACCTTTACCGGTGTTGTGGCTCAGCCGGGGCGAGCAGCTCCTGCGCGACCCGCGCCGCGACCAGGTCGGGCGCCTCAAGTGGCCCGAGGTGGCCGAGATTGTGGAAACGCACGAAACGACCGTGTGTCAGCGAGTCGGCCAGCGTCGGCGCGAACTGGGCCGGGTCGGGCTCGGAGACTTCCTCACCGGCGGCCACGATCACCGCAACGTTGACCTCGCCGACGTTCTCGAGAGCCAGGTATGTGGAACCCTCGTAGGTGCGGGCCTCGGTTTCGGGCTCGCAAGCAATGCGCACGGTGCCGTTGGGCATGTCGTTGAACCCGTGGGTCACGTACGCGGCCAACGCGTCTGCGCGCAACACGTTCAGCGGTGGGCGCCGGCTGAACCGAGAAAGCACCTCGGCCCTGCTCGCGAAGCTCGCGCGGCGCCGGCGCGCGCCGTCTGTGAGCGGATTTCCTCCCCGGCGCTCCACCCACCCCGCGGGCAACACGATCGGCTCGTACAGGAACAGTCCCGCGAACGTGCCGGGCCGGTCACGTTCGAGCCCCAGCAGCACCGCCGCGCCCATCGAATGCCCCAGCGCGTAAAGTCGCGGCGAGCCGATCTCGGCAACGCAAGCAGCAACGTCGAGGGTCATGTTCCCCCAGTTGTAGTCACCATCGGGCGATGCCGCCGAGGCGCCGTGACCGCGATGATCCAACGTCCACACGGTGAACCGCTCGCCCAGTTTGCGCACCATTGGCTCATACGCGAGGCCACAGAACCCGGTGGCGTGACTGATCAGCAGATCCGGCCCTTCGCCACCCAGGTGGTGAAGCTTCACGTCGACGCCGTCGTCGGTGCGCACGGTGCGAGTTGCGACACCGCCTGATGTTCCGGCCCCACCGGGGCGGCTGTCCGTGGCAGCGGTTGCACTCCGGTCGCTCGGCGGGGCTGCCGGTTCGCGGCGGCCGAGCATGCCGCGGCCACGGGTGGTCATCACCACCTCGTCGTTCTGGTTGCGCAACTCGCAACCCATCACCACCGTTCCCCGGGTGGGGTCGCGTCCCGACGGCCAGGCGTCGAGGATCTCCACACTGCCTCTCAGAACATCGCCGGGCCGCACCGGCCGCCACCAGCGGATCTGCTCCATGCCCGGCGATCCGCGACTGTCCGCGTTGAGCATCACCGTGTCGATCCACATCCGGCACCAGATCGAAACGGTGTGCCATCCGCTGGCGATCAGACCACCAAAAGGCGAGTCAACCGCGGCCACCGGGTCGATGTGAAAAACCTGCGGATCCCAACGCTTGCCGAAATCCACGATGTCGTCCTCTGTCACCTCGTAGCTTCCGAGGTCGATCACCGTGCCCTTCGGCAGGTCCTCGAAACACACCAACTCGGGTTTGTGGTCGGCGGTGGGCACTTCGCTTTGTGACACCGTGTATTTCTACTAGCGCCCGTTGCCGCAACGCCCCGTGCGCGCCCTCATGCAGCGAGACCCACCCGGTGGCGCTGTCGGGGCGGTGCGGCACGGCGCGCCGGTAGCGTCGCGGCGTGCAGGAACGCCGCGCGGGATTGTCGCCCCCGGGGTTCACACCGCGAACCAGGGCAGTGGCCGCGGCGCTGATGGCGGCCATGGCCCTGGCGTCCTACAACAACCTGGCGGTCACCGCGGCGCTGCCCGACATCGGCGACGCCCTTGGCCGGGTGTCGCTGCTGCCTTGGGTGGTCACAGTGGAGCTTCTCGCCGCGGCCATCGCGGTGCTCGCGGTGGGCCCGTTCATCGACAACGTCGGCCCGAGGCGTGCCTTCGAGTTGACCTTGATCACCATGGCGGTCAGTTCGGGACTGTGCGCGGTTGCGCCCACCATGGAACTGCTGGTGGTGTTCAGGGTGTTGCAGGGTTTCGGCACCGGCGCGCTGATCAGCACCTGTCTCACCAGCATCGGGCTGGTGTTCAACGCCAGAACCCGGCCCTGGATGTACGCGGTGCTGTCGTCGGTGTGGGGCATCATGGGAATAGCCGGGCCGTCGCTGGCCGCGATTCTGGTGAGCACCCTTGGCTGGCGTGCCGTGTTCGCGGTGAACCTGCCGGTGGCGGCAGGCGCGGCGGTGGTTGGATGGCGGCGGCTTCCCGGCGGCGCGGCCCGCGAGCATCCCGAACCCACCGACGTTGTGGGGCTGTTGCTGATGGGCGTGATCACCACCGCGCTGCTGCTCGGCGTGTCCGACGTGGAGCCCGTCAACGCGGTTCTGCTGGGCGTCGGGGTGGTTTTGGCGTTGATCTACTGGCGCCACGCCCGCGGGCATCCCGGGCCGGTTGTTCGCACCGACCATTTCACCGGGCGGCAATGGTGGTCGATAAACATAACCGCCACCCTTTCGGTGGCCGGAGGCACCGGCGCCAGCGTGTTCCTGCCGCTTTACCTGCGCGGCGCTCGGGCGGCTTCGGAGGCCGAGGCGGCGTTCTCGGTGTTGTGGCCCACCCTGGGATGGTCCGTTGCGGCTTGGGTTTCGGGCAAGCTGCAAATGCATCTGCGGGCCCCTGCGGTGGCTCTGATCGGCTCGGTGGTGCTCAGCGTGGGAGGAGTTCTGGTCACCGCCGCTGCCTGGGCTCAGGTGGGCGTCGCGTGGCTGTACGGCGCGTTCTTCGTGCTCGGGTGGGGCATCGGCACGGTCACCACCGCCACCATGGCGGTGCTTCAGGCACAGGCCGCCGACCACGAAATGGGGCGTGTCAGCTCGGCGCATCAGTTCCTGCGGTCGCTTGGGTTCGCCTACGGCGCACAGCTCAGCGGCCTGGTGTTGTTCGGTTTGGTGGATCGCCGCACTGGTGATGTGGAGTCCGTGCGCAACCTGCTCGGCGACCGTGACGCCACCGTGGTGGAACCGAGCACCGTCGAGGCGCTCGCGGATGCCTACACCTGGTCGCTGGGCACCATGGCGGTGGTGTGTTTGATGGCGCTTCCCGTGGCGTTGGTGCTGGCCTACGGGTACAATTCTGATCGGATTTGTCAGGATTGACCCGGCCGGGGGGTTCGCTGCTGCGTCAGGCGAATGATGATGCGCCCCCCGCAACACCGCACCCGCTTGATCGGATCACGCATTGGCCATGACACTTCACCGAGACGTACTTGACCTGATCGGCAACACGCCCGCGGTTGACGTCTCGGAGCTGAGCCCCAACCCTCGGGTGCGCCTGGTGGCCAAGCTCGAGAGCGCAAACCCGGCAGGTTCGGTGAAGGACCGCATCGCCAAGGCGATGATCCTCGACGCCGAAGCCGACGGCACCCTCAAAACCGGCAGCCACATCATCGAGCCGTCCTCGGGCAACACCGGCATCGCCTTGGCGATGATATGCCGCCTGCGGGGTTACGGGCTCACCGTGGTGATGCCCGAGAACGTGTCACCGGAACGACGCCAGATGTTGGAGGTGTTCGGCGCGAACATCGAGTTCACCCCCGGATCGCTGGGATCAAACGGGGCGGTGCATCACGCTCGCTCGCTGGCCGACAGCCACCCCGAATGGGTTTTCCTGTATCAGTACGCCAACGAGGCCAACCCTCGGGTGCATTACGAGACAACCGGCCCGGAGATCCTCCGTGACGTTCCCGAGGTGACCCATTTCGTGGCCGGTCTCGGCACCAGCGGCACCCTGATGGGCGTGGGCGCCTACCTGTGCGAACAGGATCCCAACATCAAGGTGCTCGCCGTGGAACCCCCCGCGGGCGAAATGGTGGACGGCCTGCGCAGTCTCGACGACGGGTTCATTCCTCCGATCTACGAGAAGTGGGGCGGCGCCGATCTGCTTCACAGCAAGCGCATCGTGCGACCACGAGAGTCGATCGAGCACACCCGCCGCCTCGCCTCGGTGGGGATCTTCGCCGGCATCTCCTCGGGCGCGGCGCTCGCCGGCGCCTGCCGTGTGGCCGAGCAGATCCACAGCGGCACGGTGGTGTTCGTGGTGTGCGACGGCGGCTGGAAGTACCTGTCGAGCGGCGCCTGGACAGGCGACATCGACGAGGCCGCCGCCAGGACCACAGAGATCATCTACTTCTAGGGCCCGGCCGGAACCGCTTGGCCCTTGCCGCCAGGGCACTGCGGGCGCCGCGGGCATGGCGGCATCGGAGGTGTTGCGCCACAGAGGAAAACGTCGCCGGTGGCATTAGCTTTCGGGACGCATCTGTGGTCGGCGCCCTACGCCGCGACGGTGGACACCGTTCAAAGTGCCGGATGCGCCCAAAGTGCTTGGAGACAAGTCGATGTCCAAGGTATGTCAGGTCACAGGCAAGCGGCCTCGTTTCGGCAAGCAGCTGTCGCACTCGCATCGGCGTTCAAGCCGTCGCTGGAATCCGAACGTGCAAACCAAGCGCTACTACCTGCCCTCGGAGCGTCGCTGGATCAAGCTGCGGTTGAGCACCAAGGCAATCAAGACCATCGACAAGCGCGGCATCGAGAGCGTCGTGGCGGAGATGCGCCGCAACGGCAAGAAGGTCTGATCCCGGTCCCCGGCGTGGCGGTCGGCTGACAAGAAAGAGGCAACACCAATGGCCAGCGACAAGCGTCCCATCATCAAGCTGCGGTCAACCGCCGGCACCGGCTACACGTACGTGACCACCAAGAACAAGACCAACACCCGCGAGCGGATCACCCTCAAGAAGTACGACCCGGTGATCCGCAAGCACGTCGACTTCAAAGAGGAGCGCTAAGACTCCCGAAGCGAGCCGGCTGGTTTGACCAGAGCCGCCGGCATCGGCTCGATGACCAGCACACCAGGCGCCGCGGCACTGTCGGTGACGGTGCTGGGCTGCAGCGGCTCCTACGCCTCTGCGGACAATCCCTGCACCGGGTACCTGGTTCGCAGCCCCGGCGCCACGGTGCTGCTCGACTGCGGCCCCGGAACGCTCGGGCCCCTGCAAGCCACGATCGACCTCAACGACTTGACCGCGATCGTCACCACCCACTGCCATCCCGATCACTGGCTGGAACTGCCGGTGATCCGCAACGTATTCACCTGGTTCGAGCCTCGCGGTGGTGTGCCGGTGTACGGAACGGCCGAAACGCGCGCCATGGATCAAAGGATCGCCACACGGCCTCGCGACCCACGGCCGGACCCGTTGGAGTGGACGGTCGTTTGCGAGGGTGACCACACCGAGATAGGTGATCAGCATTGGAGTTTCGCCGCCACGGACCATCCGGTGGAGACCCTGGCGGTGCGTGTGGACTGTGGCGGACGGTCGTTCGCGTTCAGCGCCGACACGGGCCCCGACTGGGATTTTCGATCGCTGGGGGAGGGGATCAACGTTGCCATGTGTGACGCCACCCACGGCTGCGCCGAGGAGGGCCGCGGCATTCCTCACATGAGCGCCCGTGAGGCGGCCGGGGCTGCTTCGGTTGCCGGCGCGGATCGGTTGGTGCTCACCCATCTGGCGCCCGGCAGCGACCCCGAGGCGCGCCTGGCGGAGGCACGCGCCGCCTTCTGTGGGCCCGTTGAGGTGGCCCGCCCCGGACTGGTGCTGCAGGTGTGACCCGCGCCGCAGCGGTGCCGAACTTGCCGTTGCGGTGTGATTGCCGGCAGCCGAGTCCCGGTGTCGGCGCGCGAAGGCGTTGAGGAGGAATTGTTGCCATGGCCGAGCTGATCAGAGCCGACGGGCGCCGTTTCGACGAGTTGCGCCCGCTGGCATTCCACCGCGACTACACCGAGATGGCCGACGGGTGCGCCCTGGCGGTGTTCGGACGCACCAAGGTGCTTTGCACGGCGTCGGTGAGCAGCGACGTGCCGCCGTGGCTGCGCGACCAGAACAGCGGTTGGGTGACCGCGGAGTACTCGATGCTGCCGGGTTCCACACCCGGGCGGGTGGGGCGACGAGCCGGGGGACGGGTGAAGGAGATCCAGCGTCTCATCGGCAGGTCGCTGCGCGCCGCGGTGGACCTGTCGGGGTTGGGGCAGTTCACCATCACCGTTGACTGCGACGCATTGCAGGCCGATGGCGGCACGCGGGTGGCGTCGATTTGTGGTGGTTACCTGGCGCTGCACGACGCCATCAGCCGCCTCGTTCAACAAGGCCGACTGCATGCTCATCCGGTGATCGACCACTGCGCCGCGGTGAGCGTGGGGGTGGTGGGTGGCGCGGCGGTGCTCGACCTGCCGTATCACGAGGACGCCAACGCCGAGGTTGACCTCAACGTGGTGATGACCGGTTCGGGTCGTTTCGTGGAGGTGCAGGGAACCGCCGAGGGGCAGCCGTTCAGCCGCGGCGTGCTCGACGAACTGCTCGACCTTGCCACGGCGGGAATCTCAAGGATCGTGGCCGCACAGAAAGCGCTGCTGGCGGTTCCGCCCGAGCCCCGCGCCTGCTGAGGCGTTCGACGCGCAGCAGAGCGCACGCACACAACTCCAGGGCTTCGACGGCCAACAGCAGTAAGCGCCTCGGCGGTGGCGCGCCGGAGCTTCGGAGATGGCAGCCTTGAGCCTTGATGCGGCTTGTGTGCGCCACCGCCAATCCTCACAAGGCCGCCGAGATGGCCGCGTTGCTTCACCCGGTTGCCGTGCTGCTCGACCGCCCGCCGGGCCTCGGCGAGGTGATCGAGGACGCCCCCGACCTGGCGGGCAACGCCTTGTTGAAGGCACGCGCCGTGTGCCGATACGCAGGCGCGGCGGCGGTGGCCGACGACACCGGTCTGGAGGTGGACGCGCTTGGGGGCGCCCCGGGAGTGTTCTCGGCTCGCTACGCGGGCGAGGGCGCATCCGATGCGGACAACACGGCCAAGCTCCTCGCGGAGCTGCGCGGAGTTGAGCGCCGGTTGCGAACTGCGCGTTTTCGCACTGTGGTGGCTGTGTGCTTTCCCGACGGGCGGGAGCTGCTGGCGCACGGCTGTGTGGAGGGCCGGATCACCGAATCACCGAGAGGCGCCGGCGGGTTCGGCTACGACGCCGTGTTCGTGCCCGAAGAGGGTGACGGACGCACCTTCGCGGAGATGGATGCCGAGGTCAAAGGTTCGTTGAGCCACCGCGGACGGGCGCTGCGATCCCTGGCCGTTCTGCTGTCGGCCGCGTAGTTGTGCGAATGGAGTATGCGAATGGGGAGTGTGCGGACGGGGGGACTCGAACCCCCACACCCTTAGCGGGTACTGGGACCTAAACCCAGCGCGTCTGCCAGTTCCGCCACGTCCGCGACGGCCAAGAGGCTACAACTCGACCCGGCGCATGAACCCCTGCGGTGACGGCAGTCGACCATGCGCAGCCGGCGTCGCAGCAGTGTCTGTGACTGTGGTTAGATCCCCACGCTCACCGGAGGAGACTCCGAGGCCAGTGCGCCGATCCGACCGTCCATGGCGTCCATCCGTGCGTCCATGGCATCGAGTCGCGCTTCGATGCCGTCGAGTCGTGCGTCGATTCTGTCGAGCCGCGCTTCGATCTGAGCGAAACGAGCCTCCATCCGCTTTTCCATACGATCGAGGCGCGCCTCGAACCTCGCCTCCAGTGCCGCAAGCTCGTGCCGGAACTCCGCGGACATGTCACGGCGCATATCGTTCATGTGCTTCAGCAAGTACATGAACCCGCCGAAGCCGCTCATGAACACGAGGCCGCAGAAGCTGGCAAGAACCCAGATCGCGGTGTCGCTGCCTTGTTCCATGATCGTTCTCCTTGGTTGAAAGCTATCAGATGGTCATCGGGATTGCAAGCACCATCCCGATGCAGGCAGCCTAACACCAATCACGATCAATGACAATGCATATCATGATGTTCAACAGCATAGCCGGTCGGACGGGGGCCGGGTCGGTGGGAGCAGGACGCTGGGTAGCCTTCAACCATGATTGATGTGACTTCAGGCCTCCCTGCGCCTCGGGCGGGAACCGACATCCACGACGCCCCGCATGCTCCCGGGGCGCTGCGTTCGCCCCGCGCAACCGACAACTCCAGCGGCGAGATCTACAACCGCTTGCTGCAGGATCGAATCGTGGTGCTCGGCTCGGAAGTGAACGACGAGGTGGCCAACTACATCATGGCGCAGTTGCTCTACCTCGAGGGCCAGGACGTTGCGCGGCCGATCTGGTTGTACATCAACAGCCCGGGCGGGTCGGTTACCTCCGGCATGGCGATTTACGACACGATGCAGTTCATCCAGCCCGACGTGGGAACGATTTGCATCGGCCTGGGCGCGTCGATGGGACAGTTCCTGTTGTGCGCCGGGGCGCCCGGCAAGCGCTACTGCCTGCCGCACGCCCGCATCATGATGCATCAACCCCTCGGCGGGGTTCACGGTCAGGCCACCGACATTGCCATACAAGCAGAACAGATGGCCTACACCAAACGTCTGCTACAGGAACGAATCGCCCATCACACCGGCCAGAGCGTTGACCAGATCGAGGCGGACTCCGACCGCGACCGCTGGTTCACTGCCGAGGAGGCCAAGCAGTACGGCATCATCGACCACGTGATCGTGAGACGTGGCGAGATGAGATAGCACCGACCTCACCCGGCGCCGGCTCGCGTAGTCAAGGGCCTCTCGCCCGCAGGAGTCACCGCACCCACCGGCATGAATGCCGGTTGCACGGCTCGGGGTCGGTCAGGCCAGACGTCGATCGGGGGTCAGCCGCCGGCGCAGGCCCGGAGTTCGGAGATGGCCGCGGCGGGGCCGCCTGGATGGTTGAACACCGCGGATCCGGCAACCATCACATTGGCGCCGGCCGCGGCGGCCGCACCTGCGGTGGCCGTGTTGATGCCACCGTCCACCTCCAGGTCGACGTCTCGGCCGGAGTCGTCGATCATCCGGCGCAACTGTGCGATCTTGGCCTCCACCGAGGCGATGTAGCTCTGGCCGCCAAAGCCGGGATTCACGGTCATCACCAGGACCTCGTCCACCATGGCGATCACCTCGCTCACCGCCGAGGCGGGGGTGTGAGGGTTGAGCACAACACCGGGGCGGGCGCCGAGTTGCGAAATTGCCGAGAGGCTGCGATGCAGGTGCGGGCAGGTCTCGGCGTGAACCAGGATCGTGTCGCATCCGGCGTCCACGTATTGAGGCGCCAGCTCGTCGGGTTTCACCACCATCAGGTGAGCCTCGAAGCGCAAGTCCGAGTGGCTGCGACAGGCGGCCACCACGTCGGGCCCGAAGGTGAGGTTGGGCACGAAAACCCCGTCCATCACGTCCCAGTGGATGCGATCCGCGCCCGCCGCGTCGAGGGCTTCGCACTCCTCGCCTAGACGGGCTGCGTTCGCGGCCAGCACCGACGGGGCGATCTGCACGCTCACGACCGCACCATAGTTGCGCTGCCCCCGGCGGCAAGATCCTGCACCCACTCAGCGCCGAGATCCGGCAGCGACCTGGGCGCGCAACGGCGATGGCGGCCCCGGAACCGGTTCGGGGTGATGCCACTCCCGGCAGGGCGCCGGTTGCTCAGTAGTGCCACGGGAAGGCCGACCAGTCCGGGCTGCGCTTCTGGAGGAAGGCGTCACGGCCCTCCTGGGCTTCGTCGGTCATGTAGGCGAGGCGGGTTGCCTCACCTGCAAACACCTGCTGGCCCATCAGACCGTCGTCGATCAGGTTCATCGCGAACTTAGCCATGCGCTGACCTGTGGGGCTCTTGGAGTTGACTTCGGCGGCCCATTGCAGCGCGGTGGCCTCAAGCTCCGCGTGGGGCACCACGGCGTTCACCGCGCCCATCTGGTGTGCCTGCTGCGCCGTGTAGGTGCGACCCAGAAAGAAGATCTCACGGGCGAACTTCTGCCCCACCTCCCGGGCGAGGTAGGCCGAGCCGAAACCGCCGTCGAAGCTGGCCACGTCGGTGTCGGTCTGCTTGAAGCGTCCGTGTTCGGCGCTGGCGAGGGTGAGGTCGGCCACCACGTGCAAGCTGTGACCGCCACCGGCGGCCCAACCCGACACCACCGCCACCACCACCTTGGGCATCATGCGTATCAGCCGTTGCACCTCGAGTATGTGCAGGCGTCCCGAGCGCGCAGGGTCGATCGTGGCGCTGGTGTCGCCCTCGGCGTAGCGGTAGCCGTCACGGCCACGGATGCGCTGATCGCCACCCGAACAGAACGCCCAGCCGCCGTCTTTGGGTGACGGGCCGTTGCCTGTGAGCAGCACGCATCCAACGTCGGAGGTCATGCGCGCGTGATCGAGGCACCTGTACAGCTCGTCCACGGTGTGGGGGCGGAAGGCGTTGCGAACCTCGGGCCGGTTGAAGGCCACCCTCACCGTTGGTTGATCCACCGCACGGTGATAGGTGACGTCGGTGAGGTTCTCGAATCCCTCCACCGCTTTCCATGCGCGCGGGTCGAAGATCTCCGAAACGCTGTTGCCCATTGCGAGCCTGCCTTCTGGTTGGTGTCGGTACGCACGCGGTGTTCACGCTGCTGCGCCGGCCGGGCGCGAACAGGCCCCGCCCGCATCGCAGGCGTGCCCGACTTCGGCACAGCCGGCGACGCTCAAATACTGTAGGAGCCGAACGCCCAAGCAGAGGCGCCCGTATCCGCCCGGACGCCCGCAACAGCCACACATGGACATCTGATGCTGCTCACCGTTGGAGATCTCGTCGAGGAACTCGTGGTGGAGCTTACCGACGACCTGCGTCGGGGCGCCACCGCGGAGGTGCGCACCGTGCGAGTGCGCGGCGGATCGGCGGCCAATGTGGCGGCCATCACCTGTGAGCGGGGCGGCGCAGCCCGATTCGTGGGCCTGGTGGGCGCGGATGCCATCGGACGGGCCCTGGTTGCCGATCTCGCCGACCGCGGCGTGGACGTGGCCGTGAAGCCCCACGGCGTCACCGGGGCCACGTTGAACCTGATCCAGGACGGGTACCGCACGGTGTTGGTGGATCGTGGCGTTGCGGCCTCGCTGGCGGCCATCGACACGGCGCTGCTGGCCGGCACAAGACAGGTCTTCGTGCCGGCGAGGTCGCTGATGGCCGACCCGATGGCCGAGTGCGTCCAGCAGATGCTGTCCGACGCGGCCGAGCGCCGGGTGCCTGCCACGATCGGCGGATTCTCCGCCGAGGAGGTGGCAATTTACGGCGCGGAGGCGTTCCTGTTTCTGATGGAGACGCTGCGTCCCGACGCGATCATTTTGACCGCCCGCGATCATGAGGCTCTCGGGCTGGGCCCCCGTCAGCCGGTGGGGGGCGCGGCCACCACCGTGGTGCGGCACCCGCGCCAGACCGTGATCGTCGCCATCGAAGGAGACGGGCAGATTTCGTTCTCTGCTGTTCCGGTGGTGGCGCCCCCCGTGGTGGTGGACCGCACCGGCGCCGAGGACGGATTCATCGCCGGGTACCTGATGTCACGAGCGACCGGCGCCGGCGGGCGCGCCGCGGTGGACGCGGGTCATCGGGTGGCGGCCATGGTCTTGTCCAGGTTGGGCCCCACCACCAGGTAGACAATTCGCTGTGCAACAGTGCGCGGCCCACCAACCAGACTGCCCCGCGAAGCGCCACACGTGGTCGGCGCCGGCGCCGGGGCTTGAGGTGAATCGGTGACCCCCGACCCACAAGCCTCCGCCGACGAGGGCGCCGACGGTTCCTCGGTGCCGGCGACGGTGCTGTTGGGGGGTCACTCCGAGGTGGGTGATCGGCGTCGCAACGAGGATTCCTTCACCGTAAGGCACCGTCACGCCAACGCCAGAGAGCCCGACGCAGCCGGCGAACAGGCCTGGCTGGTGGCGGTCGCCGACGGACTGGGAGGGCACCCTCGCGGCGCCGACGCGTCACACGCTGCGATCTCCGCGGTCGACGACTACAACCTCGATCAACAAGGCCGGTTCGGCGCCGAGGGCGAAGGCTTCACCGACTTGTTCCGGGAGGCGTTCGATCGGGTTGAGCTGCTGCGGTCTCACAGCAGGGGACTGTCACGCGCCAGCGCCTTGTATCAGCCGTTGCAACCCGCGACGACGCTCACGGTGGCTGCGGGTCTTGGCGACGGTTCGTTGTGGGTGGCGAACCTGGGCGACAGTCGCGCCTACGTGATGGCCCCCGACGGCGAGTTGCTGTTCGCCTCCGAGCCGCACAACACCCGCGAGGGGTACCTGTCCAAATGTCTCGGTGACTTTCCCTTCACCGCCCCCGACGTCACCGAGGTGGTGCTGCCTGCGGATCGGTCGGGAGTGGTGGTGGTTTGCGCCACCGATGGCACCTGGGTGCGGCTCGGAGCCGAAGATGACGACGCCTTCGCCCGCCACGTTGCGCGTGTGCGCGCCCTTGCGGGCGACAACGCCGAGGCGATCGCCAGGCGTGTCACACGCGACGCCGTCGTTGCGGGAGGGCCCGGAACAGACAACGCCACCGCGGCGGTGGCTGTGCTGACTGGCTGAACGCTGACGGGCTGAACGCCGAAGGGCTAGACGAAAGCCGAGGCGAACACCAGCGACACGATCGTCATGACCTTGATGAGAATGTTCATCGAGGGCCCTGAGGTGTCCTTGAAGGGATCACCCACCGTGTCGCCAACCACGGCCGCCTTGTGCGGCTCGGAGCCCTTGCCGCCGTGGTTGCCCGCCTCGATGTACTTCTTGGCGTTGTCCCAGGCGCCGCCCGCGTTGGCCATGAAGATCGCCAGAGCGAAACCGCTCACCAGCGCGCCGGCGAGGAATCCACCCAAGGTGTCCACGTCGATCAGACCCAACACCAGCGGCACCACAACCGCAAGCGCGCCCGGAATGAGCATTTCTCGCAGCGAAGCCTGAGTGGAGATGGCCACACAGCGGGCCGAGTCCGGCGTCACGCCCTCTTGGCCCTCGCGCAGTCCGGGGATGTCGCGGAACTGGCGGCGCACCTCTTCGATCATCTTGTGAGCGGCCCGGCCCACGGCGTTGATGGTGAGCGCCGCGAACAGGAACGGAAGCATGGCGCCGAGGATCAAGCCGATGAACACGTCCACCGAGCCCACATCGAGGTTGAGCGACACGAATTCGCCGGCATCGATCGCGGCTTTCTCGATTGCCACCTCGAAGGTCTTGAACAATGCCAGGGCCGTGAGCGCAGCCGAACCGACCGCGAATCCCTTCGCCGCGGCTGCGGTGGTGTTGCCGAGCGAGTCGAGAGCGTCGGTGACCTCGCGCACCTCCGGATCGAGTTCGGCCATCTCGGCGATGCCACCCGCGTTGTCGGCGATCGGGCCGTAGGCGTCCACCGAAACCACGATTCCTATGGTGGACAGCATCCCGACCGCGGCCACCGCGATTCCGTAAATCCCGCCGAATTCGTTTTCGCCGATGGTTTGCTGACCGCCCCAGTAGGCCACCAGAACGCCGACTGCGATCAGCCCCACCGAGGCAGCTACCGAGATCATCCCGGCCGACACGCCCGACAAGATGGTGGTGGCAGGGCCTGTCTCGGCCTGCTGGGCGATGTTCCTCACCGGTGGGTAGTGGTCGCTGGTCCAGATCTCGGCGACCTTGCCGACGCCCCAACCCGCGGCCAGACCCCCGATCACCGCAACGGGCAGTCCGATCCATGCTTCGAACCCGGCGCCTTCGGTGAAGAAGATGCGGCCCATGATGAGCGTGCCGAGCACTGTGATGGCCATGGCCACGTAGGTGCCCATGTGGAGTTGCCTCGATAGTGCCTTCACGTCGCTGCTTTCGCCGCCGCGCACCGCGAACGCGCCAACCAGCGCGCCCACCATGCCCACGAAGGCAATCGCCATCGGGAACACCAGAAGCCGCACCAGGCTGTCGGTGAGGGCCTCGGGAACGATCCCCAAGGTGAAGGCGGTGAGCGCAACGGGTGCGATCAGCGAACCCGAGTAGCTCTCGAACAGGTCGGCGCCCATGCCGGCAACGTCGCCCACGTTGTCGCCCACGTTGTCGGCGATCGTGGCCGGGTTTCGGGGGTCGTCCTCGGGGATGTTCTCCTCGACCTTGCCCACAAGGTCGGCGCCCACGTCGGCGGCTTTGGTGTAGATGCCGCCACCCACACGCGAGAACAGCGCGATCGAGCTGGCGCCGAGGCCGAACGCCGTGAAGATCTCGAATCCGTCCTCCACCTCGAGAAGCTGTATGAACACCAGGTAGGTGAGGGTGAGACCCAACAGCGAAAGGCCGGCAACCGCGAAGCCCATCACCGCTCCACCCCTGAAGGCAAGAGGAAGGGCCTTGGCCGGGCCGCCCTCCTGGGCGGCGTGGGCGGTTCGGGCGTTGGCCATGGTGGCCACGGTCATGCCGGCGTATCCGGCGCCGGCGGACAGGATGGCGCCGAGCAGGTAGCTCACGAAGGACAGCGCCACGCCGGTGAGCAGCGGGATCAGCACCGCCATCACAACGACGAATCCGGCGACCCAGGTGTATTCCTGGCGCAGGAAGGCTCGGGCGCCCTTTTGGATTTCGCCCATCAGCGAAACCATTCGCTCCGATCCGGGGGATCTGGCGCTCACGTCCTGGTAGAAGAACGCCGCCAGCGCCAGCGCGGCCAGCGCGGACACAAGGGCAATGAAGGCAATGGCATCCATGGATGACTCCTGGTTGTGGGTTGAGAGACGATCCCGATTCGCGGCTGTGCCACTCGCGGCTGTGCCACTCGCGGATTGGGCAACTCGCGGATTTGGAACTGTGATTTCCGACTCGGGACCACTGATCGGAAGATCCGGGACAAACCGAAGCCGCCGATCAGCCAAGGTGAAAAAGGACTGCCTTACCCTAGCGTTGTGGCTCCACCCCCTGGAACAACCCCGGCCTCCTGGGACAAGCCCTGACTTCTGGGACAAGCCCTGCCTGGCTTGCGGGACATGCCCGCCAGGTGGCGAAGGTCGCTCGATCACCGCGTGCCGGCGGAGAATGGAGCACCGGCCGTGACCGGTGACAGGCCGGCCTCGGGCGGGCCCGATGGGCGCCAGGCGTCGAACAGTTCCACCAAGACGGAGATCCGCGCCGAGATGCGGGCCAGGCGCGCAGAACTCAGCCCCCAACAGGTGACCGCGGCGGGGGCGGCCGTGTCGCGGCGCCTGGAATCGCTCGGCGTGATCTCCTCGGCAAGACGGGTGGCGGCGTACCGGGCCGTGCGTGGTGAGCTGTGCCTGGACGCGCTTTTCGACTCGGGGCTTCGGGTCACGTTCACGCTGCCACGAGTGCGCGGCCTCGACCTCGAGTTTGTTGAGTGCTTCGACGGTCAGCGTTTCGAGCCGGGCTCGTTCTCGATCCCCGAACCCGTGGACGGCAACGTCGTCGCGCTGGCGGATCACGACGTGGTGCTGATGCCGCTTGTGGCCTTCGACCAGCGCTGTCGACGCCTCGGCCAGGGAGGCGGCTTCTACGACAGGGCTCTGGGGAACCTGGGGCACTCGGCCGGCACCGACCCCACCGGACGGTCTCGTGGTCGGGGTGGAACCCAACCCCGGGCGGACCGCCTGCCGGTGACGATCGGGGTGGCCCACGCCTTCCAGCAGGTGCCACAGGTGCCGGTGGAGTCCTGGGACGTGGCCTTGGACATGGTCGTCACCGACACCGCGATCTTCCGAGCAAAGTCAGGGGACGGCCCCGGCCTTTGCTGAGGCGCCGCCGGGCGCGGGCCAACATCGGCGCGAGCTGTTGGCATGAGCGAGACCTGCCTCGCTGAGGCGCGCAGGTGCGCTGACCCGGCCAACGGTGGCTGGTAGAAACAGGCACGTGAAGATCATCGTGGTGGGCGCCGGAGAGGTGGGGTCCTACGTGGCGGACAGGCTCAGCCGCGAAGGCCACGACGTTTCGGTGGTGGATGTGGACCTCAACCGGGTTCGGGCAGTGGGCGCGCAGTTCGACGTGCTGGCCGTTGCCGGCAGCGGAACCCATCCCAGCGTGCTCGCCGAGGCCGGGCTGGAGGACTGCGAACTTGTGGTGTCGGTCACCAGCTCCGACGAGGTGAACATGATGACCTCGCTGATCGCCAAACAGCAAGGCGTGAAGAGCACGATCGTGCGCATCGAGTCTTCGGAGCTTCGCAGCAGGGCCGCGGCCAAGGTGCGCGACGCTTTCGGCGCCGACCTGGTGATCGACCCTGACAGCGAAACGGCCGAACGCATCCTCAACCTTCTGGACTACCCGGGCGCGTCGGAGATCAACATCATGGCCCACGGCGAGGCGATCGTGATCGGGGCGCGCCTTAGCGACAAGTCGCCGCTGGTGGGCCGCACCCTGTCGGACCTGGCCACCGATTTCGAACCCGACTGGGACTTCATCGTGGGATCGATCTCGCGGGGGCCCGAGACCATCATCCCCCGCGACAAGCAGACAACACTGCTCAAAGGCGACCTGGTGCGGGTGGCGTGCAAGCGTCAGTTCCGTCGGCGCATGACCAAACTGCTGGGCCTTTCCAAGATGAGCACCCGCCGGATTCTGCTTCTGGGCGGGGGACGCACCGCCGAGTTGCTGGCCCGCCGCCTGGCAGGCCGAGGCACCGATGTGCAGATCGTGGAACGCGACCCGCTGCGGGCGCAGCAACTGGCGGAGCAACTACACGACGCCTTGATCATGCAGGGCGAGATAACCGACGCCGACCTGCTCGAAGAGGCCGAACTGGGCACTTTTGACGTGGTGGCCGCACTCACCGGCGAGGACGAGTCCAACATCCTGGCGTGCCTGTACGCCAAGGCCGCA
Organism: Candidatus Aldehydirespiratoraceae bacterium; assembly: GCA_965221635.1. Taxonomy (GTDB): domain Bacteria; phylum Actinomycetota; class Acidimicrobiia; order Acidimicrobiales; family Aldehydirespiratoraceae; genus JAAXHB01. The sequence continues at coordinate 2,917,838 of OZ244902.1, read as the reverse complement.
GGTGTGAGAGAGACCATCGCCGTGGTTCACAAGCTGGCGTTGCTGCCCTTGTTGCGCTCGGCCGGGGTGGACGTGGCCATGTCGCCGCGCACCTCCACCGCCAACGGCGTGCTGCGCTTCGTGCGCGGCGACGTGGCCGCGGTGGCCACGTTCCTGCAGACCGAGGCCGAAGTGCTCGAGCTGGAGGTGGCCGACGACAGCCCCGCCGACGGCGCCACGGTGAAGGAGCTTCACCTGCCCAAGGACGTTCTGATAGGCGCCATCGTGCGTGACGGCAAAACCCGCATCGCGCGTGGCAACAGCAGGCTTCGAGGCCGCGATCATGTGGTGGCCTTCGCCATGCCCGAATCGGTCGACGAGGTGAACCGGAAGCTCACGTGCGGCGTTTGAGCCGCGTGGTGGCCCACTCCCACATCCGCTTCTCCAGAGGCCTTCGCGTCCGCAAATCCAGGCGCAAGGCGCCCCCGGGTCCGGGGCGCGCCCACCAGCCCTCGCGGCGGCGCGAACCGTCTCTGCGAATGTCGTCGTGGACGCTGGCCAACCTCCTTGACGCCACGGTGATGGTTGGTGTGGCGGCGCTGGTGAGCGGCCTTGTGGGGGTCACCGACAACACTTCGCAGGCATTGCGTTTCGTGGCGGTCGGGGCGCTGCTCGCATTGGGCGCGGCCACGGCGGGGCGCCGCGTGGATCGCCCGGCGCACACCAGCTCGCGCCACGTGATCGTGGGCATAGGCGTGATCTGGGCGTGGATTTGCGCCCTCGGCGCGGTGGTGTACGTGCTGACCGGCGCGCTTGACGCACTCGAGGACGCCGTGGTGGAGTCCGTGGCAGGGTTCACCACCACCGCGCTCACCCTGATCGACACCTCCGAGGCGTCGCGCAGTTTGCTGTTGTGGCGGGCGGCCACGAGTTGGGTGGGTGGCCTGGTGGCGATCGTCGCCGCGGTGATCGGGCTGCCCGCGGCGTTGCGTTCCAACGCCTTGCTGGCCTACTCGTCGGCGAGCCAGGGTTACGACCTGGTGCCCAACGCCTCGGTGGGAACGCGGCGGGTGCTTTGGTTGTATGCGGGATTCACCGTGGCGTGCGTGTGCGCTTACGGCCTGGTTGGTCTCGGGGCGCTCGACGCGACCGTGGTGGGGATGGGCACCGCCTCCACGGGCGGTTTCTCACCTCGCGCGGATTCGCTCTCATCGTTCGGAGCGGGCCCCGCCGCGGTGGCGGGCGTGGGAATGCTGCTTGCGGGCGGTGGGATCTTCGTGTTGTGGTGGATCGCTCGGGGCAGGGTGCGTCCACTGTTGCGTTCCCAGGAGCTGCACACGTACCTGTTCGTTCTGGCCGCCATGGTGGCGGTGATCGTGGTCACCTCCGATGTGAGCCCCGCCTCGGCCGCGTTCGGCGCGGTGTCGATGCTGAGCACCACCGGCTTCGCCATCACCGACTGGACGGCGTGGCCGTTGGTGGACGTTGACATCCTGGTGATCGCCGCGGCGGTGGGGGCGATGCTGGGATCCGCCGGTGGTGGAGTTCGCGTGGTGCGAGCCCGGATGCTGATCGGTTACGCCACCCGCGAGCTGCGCCTGCAGATCAACCCCCACGCAGTGGTGCACGTGCGACGCGACGGCCGCCCGGTGGACGAGCGAACCCTGGAACGGGTGGGCAGCTACGTGATCACCCATGTTGGTGTGATCTGTGTGGGCGCGGTGGCATTGGGCATCGCCGGACTGTCGGTGAGCGACAGCCTTTGGGCTTCGGTGAGCGCGGTTTCCACACTGGGCCCCGCCGCGGGGGAGATCGGGGCGTTCGGCCAACTCGACGGAGTTGGCCGGGCGAGCCGACTCACGCTCGTTCCGCTGATGCTCGCAGGCCGGGTGGCGATCCTGCCACTGTTGGCGATGCTGGGACTGCTGCTGAGTGGCCGACGCATGGCCTTGCGCCGCCTTCGCCACTTGGGCTGGCTGTTGACCCGCCGACTCGACCTGGCGCATCGCCTGAGATCGATGCGGTCGCGCCGCACCCACAACGAACCCCAGGAACGTGTCGGCGCCAACGGCGACACCCCCAACAACGCGGGCCCCACCGAGGCACAGGTCGGCGCCGACCGGTCGGGCTCTGCGGGCGGCGGGGCAGGCGACAGGGCGGACGGCGGTGACACGAACCGCCCCAAGGCTCAACAGGTGGGCGGGGGCCATGGATAACACCGATGTCGTCACCAAGCGGCTGAGGCGGCGAGGCTTTCGCCACGAGTCCACCACTTTGCACGTTTGTGGAATCTCGGTGGCAGCGGTGGCGGCGGGAATGCTGGCCTGCGCGCTGTTGGAGTTGGTGACCTCCAACGACGACACGGCCGCTTTGGCCGTTTGCGGAATCGCCGCGGGCGGGGTGGGCCTGTTGCTGTGGCGGTTCACCGAGTCCGGCGAGCCACGCAAGAGCGAGGTGTTCACCACCGTCGGCTGGGCATGGATGATCACCACCGTTGTGGGCGCCGCGCCCTACGTGGTGGCGGGCACCTTCGCCACCGGAGCGGTGGACTTCATCGAGCAGGTGGTGGACAGCCTCTTCGAGTCGGCCTCCGGGTTCTCGGCCAGCGGATCCACGGTGATGGTGGACTTCGAACGCCCCGGCCGGGGAATGCTGATGTACCGCCAGCTCACACAGTGGTTCGGAGGCATGGGTGTGGTTGTTCTCGCCGTTGCCGTGCTGCCGTTTTTGGGTGTGGGCGGGCTCGACCTGATCGCGGCCGAGGCGCCGGGCCCCTCATCGGATCGTCTCACCCCAAGGGTGCGCGAAACGGCCCGCAGGCTGTGGTGGGTGTACATCGGTCTCACGGCGTCCGCCGCGTTGGTTCTTTGGATCGCCCCCGGGCCGACGCTGTACGACGCGGTCGCGCACGCGCTCACCGTTGCCTCAACCGGCGGATTCTCGCCGTATCCGGAATCGGTGGGCTACTTCGACAGTCCGCTGATCGAAGCGGTGCTGATCGTGTTTATGGTGTGCGGCGGGGCCAATTTCGCGCTGCACTGGCGCATCCTCACCGGCGCTCCCGGCGCCTACTGGCGCGACAGCGAATTCCGGTCGTATGTGGGTGTGCTGGTGGGGGCATCCGCCGCGGTGGTGCTGTTGCACTGGCTGCAGGACGGCCTCGCCTTGAGCACGGCGCTGCGTGTCGGGGTGTTCAACGCCGTGTCGTTGGGCACCAGCACCGGCTACGGCAACGCCACCGGCCCCGGGTCGGTCGGCGATTACGTCACCTGGGCGTCAGGTGCGCAGTTCGTGCTGCTGTTCTTGATGGTGGTGGGGGGCTGCACCGGATCCACCGCGGGGGGGATCAAGGTGATGCGAATGCAGGTGCTGGGCATTGTCACGTTGCGTTCGGTGCGGCGAGTTCAACACTCCCGGGCTGTTCTGCCGGTGCGGTTGGGACGTTCCACGGTGCCCGAGGCGATCGTGTCGCGCATGGTGGGGTTCTTCATGTTGTACGTGCTTTTGGCGGTGGCCGGAATCCTCGTGATCACCGCGCTCGGCTCGGACCTGGAGACCTCCCTGGGCGGAACCGTGTCCGCGCTCGGCAACATGGGCCCGGCTCTGGGCGCCGCCGGGCCCACGGGAAACTGGGCGGCTGAGTTCAGCCAGCCCGCCCGGCTGGTTCTGGCGTTGCTGATGGTGGTGGGCCGCCTCGAGATCATGACCATCTTGTTGATGGTGGCGCCCTACCTGCGCTGGGTGGGGGTGCGTGTGCGCTAGCCGGGCCCGCCCCGTTGGCGCCGCGGGTGCGCCATGTGGGCCGTGGGCGGGCAAACGCGAGAACCGTGGCGCTCAGCAGGTCAGGAACTCAGCCGGTCAGGAACTGGCGCATCGCCGCGGTGAGATAGCCCACATCGAGGCTTCCGCAGGTCTCCCGGGCCGAGTGCATCGCCCACTGGGCGCACCCCGCGTCCACAACCGCGATCCCGAGACGGCCCGCGGTGATCGGCCCGATGGTGCTGCCGCAGGCCATGTCGCTGCGGCTCACGAACTGCTGAACCGGCGCCTCGGCGCGCTCACACGCAAGCCGAAAGCTCGCGGCGGTGACCGTGTCGGTGGCGTAACGCTGGTTGCTGTTCCACTTGAGCACGGGTCCGCCGTTGAGGCGAACCTCGTGGCCCGGGTCGTGACGCTGCGGATAGTTCGGATGGGTGGCGTGCGCCCCGTCCGCGGAGAGCATCATCGAATCCGCTCGTGAGGCGGCCACGTCGTCGGCGCCGGCGTCGAAACCTGCGGTGATCATGTCGATCGTGTCGCCCAGCCACGGCGAGGCGGCGCCCACAGCCGAGACGCTGCCGACCTCCTCGTGGTCGAACAGGCACACCATCGACACCCGTGGCGCTCCCACCGGCGCGGTGATGAGCGCGTCGATCGCCGCGAAACACGACAGCAGGTTGTCGATCCGCGCGGAGGACAGAAACTCACCCGATGGTCCCCACAGTCGGGCGGGGTTGACGTCGAACGCCATCAGGTCGTGGGCCAGCACATCGGCGGCGTGGTGTTGCGCGGCGGCGGCCGCCACCTCCACGAAGCCCGCTTCGGTGCTGTCCGCAAGGGCCCACACCGCGTTGAGGTGCTGCTGAGGGTTGAGCACCAGTCCGTCGGTGTTCACGCCACGATCCAGGTGGATCGCCAACTGCGGCACACGCAGCAACGGCTCGTCGATCCTCACCGGCACCCGGCGGATGCCGGCGGCGGCGTCGCCGTCGCGCACCACCAGCTCCCCGGCGACGCCCAGATCCCGGTCCAGCCACGAGTTCAACAAAGCGCCGCCGTACACCTCAACACCCACCTGACGGCACCCGGAGGATTCGATGTCGGGCCGGGGCTTGATGCGAAGGTTCGGGGAGTCGGTGTGCGCCCCCACGATCCGCACACCGGTCGCGCCGGTGTGACCTTCGGTCACCCGCCATGCGGTGAGCGTTCCCCGGCGCGCCCGGTACCACAAGCCCGGGCGTGCCGCGTCCGCCACGCTGCGCGCGGCCCGCGCCCCTGCGGCAGCCAGCTCGGAGATGGCCACCGACACCGCATGGGCCGGGGTGGGGGAGGCGTCGATCAGGCGCGCCAAACGCAGCGCCGCGGCGGCGCCGGTGAGGCTCTCGTTGGGCTGTTGATCGCCCGCCTCGGTGCTGTTCGCGTCCGCCTCGCTGGGCGGAGGATCGCCTTGGGCCGTTGGGGAACTCATGGCAACATCCTGCCTTGCGCGTCGGAGCGCAGCCGGTCACCGGTGTTGCGGCCCGGGGGTCGGCGGCTTACAATCCGGTGGCGTCCGTCGCTGCGTCTGGGTCAATGAGGCCCCAAGACAGCTTGTGGATCGTCAATTTGCGCCCAGGGTGATTGCCCTGAGAGTCGATCCGGTCCGGAGGGGAACAGGCACGCAGGCGGACGCCCCACGCCCCGCGTTGATCCTCCAGTCCCCTGGGAGACCCATGACCGCTGACGCCCCGAAACGCCAAGGCCTCTACGACCCTGCCTTCGAGCACGACTCGTGCGGGGTTGCCTTCGTGTGTGACATCGCCGGCAAGCCAAGCCACGAGATCGTCCGCCTCGGAATCAAGGCGCTCAACAACCTCTCTCACCGTGGCGCTCTGGGCGCCGATGTGCTCACCGGCGACGGCGCCGGAATATTGATGGGTGTGCCCGACCGTTTCCTGCGTGACGTGGTGGCCTGGAAGCTGCCCCCGCAGGGGCGTTACGCCACCGGCATCGGTTTCTTCCCCCAGGACCCGGCCGAAACGTCAATGGCCGCGGCGCGGGTGGAGGAAATCGTCGAATCCGAGGGACTGCAAGTGCTGGGATGGCGCGACGTGCCGGTTGACCCCTCGGTGCTCGGAGTGGGATCACGAGCCACGATGCCCACCCTGCGTCAGCTCTTCGTGGCTGGTGACGGCTTGTCGGGCATCGACCTGGACAGGCGCGTGTTCGTGGCCCGCAAACGCATCGAACACGAAATCGGCGCCGACAACGGCGCGCCCACCGACGGGCACGGCGACGACGCCGAAGACCAGGCCATGGGCGGCGCGTCGCAGGTGCATCGCGGCGTGTACTTCGCAAGCCTCAGCGCCCGCACGCTGGTGTACAAGGGGATGCTGATCGCAGAGCAGCTCACCGGCTTCTACCCCGACCTGAGCGACGAGCGGATGCAAAGCTCCATGGTGTTGGTGCACTCCCGCTTCTCCACCAACACGTTCCCGTCGTGGCCGCTGGCCCATCCGTATCGTTTCATCGCCCACAACGGCGAGATCAACGCCATCAACGCCAACCGCAACTGGATGCGCGCACGAGAGTCGCGGCTCGCATCGCCGGCAATGGAAGGCCTCGAGCGCGCCTTGCCGATCTGCACCCCAGGCGCCAGCGACACCGCCACCTTCGACGAGGTGCTGGAGCTGCTCAACCTTGGCGGCCACTCGATGGCCGAGGCGGTGATGATGATGATCCCCGAGCCGTGGGAGCACCACGACGCCATGGACGCCGACCTGCGCGCCTTCTACCGCTACCACGCCACCCGCATGGAGCCCTGGGACGGCCCGGCGTCGATCGCGTTCACCGACGGCACGGTGATCGGCGCGGTGCTCGACCGCAACGGCTTGCGCCCCAGCCGCTACCTGGTCACCCAGGACGGACTGGTGGTGATGGCCTCCGAGAGCGGCGTGATCGACATCCCACCCGCAGCGGTGGTGGAAAAGGGCAGATTGCGGCCCGGTCGGCTGTTCCTGATCGACACGTCGGAGGGTCGCATCGTGCGCGACCACGAGATCAAGGCCACCCTGGCCAAGGCGCGGCCCTATCGTCGCTGGCTCGACCGGAACCTGGTGACCCTCGGTGACCTGCCGGCGGGCGAACCCGGCGCCAGGGGCCGTCGTGAGGGTTCGCTCACCTTGCGACAGCAGGTGTTCGGCTACACCCTCGAGGAGCAAAAGCTGCTGCTGGCGCCAATGGCGGCGTCGGGCAAGGAAGCGCTCGGATCGATGGGAACCGACACACCCCTCGCGGTGCTGTCGGATTTGCCACGTCCGATTTACGACTACTTCAAGCAGCTCTTCGCTCAGGTCACCAACCCACCCCTGGACGCCATTCGCGAAGAGTTGGTGACCTCCATGTTCGCCAGGCTGGGGCCCGAACAGAACCTGCTCGAACCGGGCCCGGAGTCCTGCCGGGTGATCCATCTCGACACTCCGGTGCTCACCGACGAACAGCTCGATCGCTTGTTGGCGATCAACGACCACGGCGAACCCGCCGGTTTCGCGGTGCGAGTGCTGAGCGCCCTGTACCCGGTGCAAGGCGGAGGCCCGGCGCTGCGACGCGCCCTGCAGGAACTTCGCGCCGAAGCTTCGGCGGCGGTGGCCGACGGGGCCACGATCATCGTGGTCTCCGATCGCGACGCCGGCCGCGAAATGGCGCCGATCCCGTCGCTGTTGGCCACCTCGGCGGTGCATCAGCATCTGGTGGCCACCCGCACCCGCAGCCTTGTGGGGCTCGTGTCGCAGTCCGGCGACGCCCGTGAGGTGCATCACCTGTGTTTGCACGTGGGTTTCGGCGCCAACGCGATCAACCCGTACCTGGCGCTGGAAACCGTCGCCGACATGGCCCGGCAGGGCACCCTCGGGTCGGGATCCGAGATCAGCGCCGATGCGGCCCGTCGCAACTACGTGAAGGCCGCCACCGCGGGGATTTTGAAGGTGATGTCCAAGATGGGCATCTCCACAGTGGCGTCCTACACCGGCGCGCAGATCTTTGAGGCCGTGGGCCTTGACGCCGACTTGGTGGACGAGTACTTCACCGGCACCGCCAGCCGCATCGGAGGTTCGGGTTTGAACCAGATCGCCGACGCGGTGGCGGCCCGGCATCGCGTCGCCTACCCACCCGATCCTTCGCTGCGCGCCCATCGGGGCTTGCAAGCCGGAGGCGAGTACCAGTGGCGCCGCGAAGGCGAACATCACCTGTTCAACCCCGAGACGGTGTTCAAGCTGCAGCACGCCACCCGCGAAGGGCGCTACGACATTTTCGAGCAGTACACCAACCTCATCGACGATCAGTCCCGCCGCCTCGGCACGCTGCGGGGGCTGCTCCGGTTCCGCACCGGTGTGCGCCCCCCCGTGCCGATCGACGATGTGGAACCCGTCAGCGAGATCGTGCGTCGCTTCGCCACCGGCGCCATGAGCTACGGCTCGATCTCCGCGGAGGCCCACGAAACGCTGGCCATCGCCATGAACCGCCTCGGGGGCAAGTCCAACACCGGCGAGGGCGGCGAGGACGCCGAGCGTTACGTGGTTGACGCCAACGGCGACTCGCGTCGCAGCGCCGTGAAGCAGGCCGCCAGCGGGCGTTTCGGGGTGACCAGCGAATACCTGGTGAACGCCGACGACATTCAGATCAAAATGGCCCAGGGCGCGAAGCCCGGCGAGGGTGGCCAACTGCCCGGTCACAAGGTGTACCCGTGGATCGCCAAGACCCGCCACTCCACACCTGGCGTGGGGCTCATCTCGCCGCCGCCGCATCACGACATTTACTCCATCGAGGATCTGGCGCAGCTCATTCACGACCTCAAGAACGCCAACCCGCAGGCCCGCATTCACGTGAAGCTGGTGGCCGAGGTGGGCGTGGGAACCGTTGCCGCGGGTGTGTCCAAGGCACACGCCGATGTGGTGCTGATCTCCGGACATGACGGCGGCACCGGCGCGTCGCCGCTCACGTCGATAAAGCACGCCGGGGTGCCATGGGAGGTTGGACTGGCCGAAACGCAGCAAACCCTGCTGCTCAACGACCTGCGCGACCGGATCGTGGTGCAAGTGGACGGCCAGCTCAAAACGGGTCGTGACGTGGTGATAGCCGCGCTGTTGGGCGCCGAGGAGTTCGGTTTCGCCACCGCTCCGCTGGTGGTGATGGGCTGCGTGATGATGCGGGTCTGCCATCTCGACACGTGCCCCGTGGGGGTGGCCACCCAAAACCCCGAGCTGCGGGCCAAGTTCAGCGGGCGTGCCGAGTTTGTGGTGAACTTTTTCGAGTTCGTGGCCCAGCAGGTGCGCGAGATCCTCGCCGAGCTGGGTTTTCGTTCCATCGAGGAGGCCGTGGGCCAAGTGGAGGCCCTCGAGGCCGCCGACGCCGTGGACCACTGGAAAGCCGCCGGGCTTGACCTGGCGCCGCTGCTGCACCTGCCCGACATCGCGGACGACGCCTGCCGTCATCAGCGCGCCGAGCAGGATCACGGCATCGACCGGGCGTTGGATCAGATGCTCATCCAGCTCGCCGACAGCGCCCTCAACGACGGTCGCAGCGTCACCATCGAAATGCCGATCCGCAACGTGAACCGCACCGCGGGCACTCTGCTCGGCCACGAGGTGACCCGCCGATACGGCGCCGAGGGCCTGCCCGACGACACGATCGTGGTGAGCTTCACCGGCTCCGCGGGCACTTCCTTTGGCGCTTTCGTGCCCCGCGGGGTGACGCTGCGCCTTGAGGGTGACGCCAACGACTACGTGGCAAAAGGCCTCTCCGGTGGGCGCATCGTGTTGCGACCCCCCGCGGATGCGGGTTTCGTGGCGGAACAAAACGTGATCGCCGGCAACGTGATCGCCTACGGGGCCACCAGCGGCGAACTGTTCGTGCGCGGTCTGGTGGGGGAGCGGTTCTGCGTGCGCAACTCGGGAGCGGTGGCGGTGGTGGAAGGCGTGGGCGACCACGGATGCGAGTACATGACCGGTGGCCGTGTGGTGATCCTGGGGCCGGTGGGGCGCAACTTTGCGGCGGGCATGTCCGGAGGCGTTGCCTTCGTACACGACCCTCACCGACGCCTCGGTGGTTTGCACAACCCCGAGATGGTGGAACTCGAACCGCTCGACGACAGCGACCATCAGTGGCTGCGCGACCGCCTGGCTCGTCACCGTCACGAAACCGGCAGCGAGGTGGCCTCCCGCCTGCTGGCCGACTGGGACGACGCCGCGGGTGAGTTCATCAAGGTGATGCCGGTGGACTACAAGCGGGCCATGCAAGCCGCGCAGAGCGCCCAGTCCCAGGGCCGCGACGAGGTGGCCGCGATCATGGCCCTCGCGTCGGGCTGAGGCGCCGCCATGGGTGATCCTCAGGGATTCATGCACCACGACCGGGAACTGCCGGTTCGACGTCCGGTGCCGGTGCGGTTGCGTGACTGGCGTGAGGTTTACGAGGACTTCCCAGCTCAAAAGCTGCGCCAACAGGCGTCGCGTTGCATGGATTGCGGCATCCCGTTCTGCAACAACGGCTGCCCGCTGGGCAACCTGATCCCGGACTGGAACGACCTCGTTTACCGAGACCAGTGGCGAGAGGCGTCGCATCGGTTGCATGCCACCAACAACTTCCCAGAGTTCACCGGTCGGCTGTGTCCCGCGCCGTGCGAAGCGGCATGCGTGCTCGGCATTCACGAACCGCCGGTCACGATCAAACAAGTGGAGTTGGAGATCGCCCAGCGCTCCTGGGATGAGGGGTGGACGGTTCCGGTGGTGCCACGCACCCGCACCGGGAAGCGGGTGGCGGTGGTGGGATCGGGCCCTGCGGGGCTCGCCGCGGCGCAGCAACTCACCCGCGCCGGTCACACCGTGGTGGTGTTCGAACGCGACGACCGTGCCGGGGGGCTGCTGCGGTACGGAATCCCCGAGTTCAAGATGGAGAAGCACCACCTCGATCGCCGCCTGGAACAAATGGCGGCCGAGGGCACCGAGTTTCGCACCAACGTGAACGTCGGCGTTGACGTCACCGCGGCCGAGTTGCGTTCGGATTATCACGCGGTGGTGCTCGCCGCGGGGGCCACCGCCTGGCGGGATCTTCCCATCGGGGGCCGCGAGTTGGCGGGCATCCACCAGGCCATGGAGTACCTGCCGCCCGCGAACCGGGTGCAGATGGGTGACATGGCCGAGTCGCCGATCTCCGCGAAGGGACTCGACGTGGTGATCATCGGCGGCGGCGACACCGGCGCGGATTGCCTCGGCACCGCTCACCGCCAGGGAGCGGCGTCGGTGCGCCAGTTCGAGATCATGCCCCGACCCCCCGACGAGCGCCCCGAAGCGAATCCGTGGCCCACCTGGCCGATGATCCACCGGGTCTCCTCGGCGCACGAGGAGGGCGGCGAACGTGACTACGCCATCAACACCGTGGAGTTCCTCGGCGACTCCCAGGGCCGACTGAGGGCGTTGAGCACGATCCGTGTGGAACAGAGCTTTGGCGAGGACGGGCGAATGCAGTTCAACGAGATTCCCGGAACCGCAGAGGAGTTCGAAGCCCAGATGGTGCTGCTGGCGATGGGGTTCGTGGGGCCCGAACGTGGCCCGCTGATCGAAGACCTCGAACTTGAGATGACCCCACGGGGAACCGTTGCTCGCGACGAGCGCTTCGAGACCAGCGTGAAGGGCGTGTACGCGTGTGGTGACATGGGACGCGGCCAGAGCCTGATCGTTTGGGCGATCGCCGAGGGCCGCTCGTGCGCCGCGGCTGTGGATTCGGCCCTCACCGGCGCCGATTCGTTGCTTCCCGCGGTTGTCACTCCCGCCACAGTGCCCTTGACCTAGACAGGGCCTTTGACCTGGACAGGGCCTTTGACCTGGACAGGGCCTTTGACCTGGACAGGGCCTTTGACCTAGACAGGGCCCTTCACCCAGACAGGGCCCTTGACCTGAGCTTCGTCGCGCGGCAGGTGAGCGCGTAGTCGGCGATCAACAGGCACATTGCCAGCACACCCACCGCGTGAACCGCCCCGAAATGTTGGGGCCACACGAAGTCCGGCGGGTAGCGATGGCGGTACTGCTGCACCAGCACGTAGAGCGCGGCGGCGCCCACCAGCAACGCCGCCCCCAGAGCCGGGATCACTTCCAGTCGGCGCCGGCGGGCCGCCACGAGGAACGCCACGCCCACGAGAGGGGCCGCCATCGGCCACCAGATCGGCCCAGTGGGCAGGTTGATCGCCGCGAGCGCGGTAACCACCAGCGCCGCCACGACCCGCCACCGACCGGTGAGGGACTTGTGGTTGCCCGAGGCGAGGTGACGCTCCCACGGCCAGCTCAGCCACGCCGCTTGGGGTTCGTCCACGCGACTACGGCTTCGGCGCCAGGCGGCGGCGTCTCTTCGGCCGGTGAAAGCCAACGCCAGGCAAACAAGCACGAACGCCGCTGACACTGCCAACGCGACATTCACGTAGCGCTGCGGCGTCCAGCGCAACTCCACCGTGACGGGCTCGTTTGAGGCTGGGAGCAGCCAGGCGTTGGCGAAGGCGTCGATCACCACCGGGGCGCCCAGGTCTGCGCCCGCCACGGTGGCGTGCCAGCCGGCGTTGTGGCTTTGGCCAAGCACCAGCCATCGATCCATCGGCGATGCGGGCACCGTCACCGTGTAGCCGGTGTCGGAGTGGCGCACCGCTGATGTCACCGCGCCGATGCCCTCTGCCGGGTCGCGGATTGGGCGAGGCGAGTCGAGTACAAGCTGGTCGATGTCGAGCCCGGTGGCGGCGCCCGCAGCGGTTTCGATCACCACGTCACCGGCGGGCAGTGTGATCGGTTCGCACCCTTGCACCAGCAACGCCTCACGATCCACGGCGTCGCCGGCGCTGCCGGTGATCCGCACCGCAACCGGGCTGCCCGCCACCGTCAGCAGATCCGACCGGCAGCCGGTGTCGACGCGCGTGGCGGCCTGCGCGTGTTGCGTGTCGGCGCCGCCGAGGCGTATCTCGGCGAGCGACACCGGCAGGGCAACCAGGGCGCCGCTGTACCAGTCCCTGGTGAGGCGTTCGTGGGCTTCGACCACCTCCACGCGCACCGTGCGCGTAGTGGCGGCCACCGACAACGTCACCGTGACGGTGGCCTCGGGGGCCGCAGCGGCATCGGTGTTGGCGCCACCGACACGGCCATCGGTTGACGGATCTTGAGCTGGGGGTGAGTTGCCGACTGGTTCGGCCACTTCGCCCAGGTGGTGGGTGCCCAGATCGGCGCCGTCGGCGTACACCCGCAACACGGCGGGCAGCGAATGGTCCGAACCCACCACCACGTCCAGTTCGATCGTGTCGAACGTGACCGGCTCGGGGGACTGAATCTCGATCCACTGGCCGGCCTGAGGGCCGAAGCGGCCCGTCCATGCAGTGGAGGCGTTGCCGTCGATCGCCGCCGAGGCGCGGCTGGGGAGGTCTCCGGGCAGGTAACCCGACGACACTGCCAACAGTGCCCCCACCGACGACTCAAGGGATGCGGGGGACACTCCAAGCAGTCCGTCGATCAGCGCCTCAGGAGCGTACGCGGACAGGCGCGCCGTGCCTGTGACCGTTGCCTGCCGTGCGGTGGGCAGCGCAACGGCTCTGGTGATTTGTGATTCGGCGTCGGTGCGCACCGGTTCGCGGGGGTTGGAACGCTCACGGGTGAGCACCACCGTGAGCCGGTGACGGTCGAGTTCCGCGCCGAGGCTTCCAAGCAGGGCTGTGGGCGTGCGAATCACCTCCCGGGTGGGGCCCAGATTGAGGTCAACCTCCGCGAAACCCACCGGCGCCACACCCGGATAGCGGGCCATTACGGGCACGTCTGTGTCGGTGATCACAATGTCCACCACCTGCGCGGTCACGCCCAGCGGGATTGTCTGACCATCCGCGGTTAGTGAGCGCCCGTCGAGTCCGGCGGTGGTCACCGTGTGGCCATCGGCGCGGATCTCCACCTCGGTGATGCGACGGTTGGCTTCGGTGACGTGACGCTCGGCGCGCCCGAGGGGCTGCACCAGGCGCACCGAGCTCACCGGGCCGGGCTCGCTCAAAGTGAGACGCAGCATCTCGCCGCGTGGCTCGTCGAAGGCGGCCACCACCCACGCCGTGGACAGGTCACCGTCAACGCTGAGGTAGGGCCGGTCGCCGTTGGTGTAGGTCACGGGATTCCCGTACGCGGTGGCGGTGGCCGACACCGGGCCGCGTTGTTGGCTCACGGTGCGGGTGTCGTCGGGATCCACACCAGCCGCGGGCGATTCGAACACCTCCAGGCGGCTGTCGGTGGGGTCGAACACCAGTGGCTGCTCACCGGCTTGCTCGGTGTGGCCCCGGTTCTCTCGCAGGGTGCCCCAGCGTTGGGCGCGGCGACGGTTGGTGTCGGTAACGATCAAGTGCGCCGGATCGTCGAGCGTGAGCCGCCACAGTTGCGGGTGGGCGATCAGATCCGCGGCGAACCACAACGGCCTGCGCAGGTCGAGCACCCCCGCGCCTGCGGCGTTCACCACCCCGTCGGCGTCGCCGACCAGCACCGTGGCCCCGCCGGTGGGACGGGTTCGCAGCAACGGCAGCGGATCGTGAACATCGAACCTCGACACCGGCGGCGGATGGATAACGGCGGCGTCGCGGGCAAGGTGGATCTCGTCGATCAGCGTTTGCTGGGGGCCCGCAACGTTGGGCGCCGGGTCGCCGTGGGCTCCGGCGAGGCTCAACCCCGGGGCCGCCTCGAGCAAGGCGTGCGTTTCGGGCGGCCGGGGTGTGCGGTACCGCTCGAAGGCCAGGTCGCCCCGGTGAACCACCTCACCCACCCCCATGAGGCGCGCCACCGGTGCGATCGCAGCGGCGTCGAGGGTGTCCTCCTGCAGGCGCCGGTCGATTGCGCCGAGCAGCGCCGCTGATTGCGCAGACCCGAACGGCACCAACTCGCGGGCCACGTACCCCCGGTCGATCAGGCCCGGCGTGATCGGATCCACGGTCATGCCCCAGCGATACGACGCGAAGTCGCTTCCGGGGATCTCCCACACCCTGGTTGGCTCGGCTTGCCCCGCGATTGTGCCCGCGGCGTCGAGGGCGGCCGCGGCCTCGTTCCAGTACGCGGGCAGCGCCTCGGGGCGTGCCAGGTTGGCCTCGATCATGCGCACCCTCCACATGGCCGGGTTCGCCAGCACAACCGCCACCAGCAGCACAACCCCCGCTGCCACACCGAGGCGCGGGGCGCGCCGCGCCAAAGCCGCCGCGCCCACCCCGACAAGCACCGACGTTGCCAGCACCACCATCGGCGCCGCCCTCGGCGTGGAACGCAACGCCAGGCCAAGGTCGGTTTGGGTGAACCGCTCGAACAGCCCGCCCAACAAAGAGGAACCCCCGGGTGGGTGCGCGCCCACCGCGACGAGGGCGCCCACCACCAACAGCAGCACGAAGTAGCCGCGATGGCGCCAGCGCACCAAGGCGGCTGCCACGAGCGCAGCCACCACCAGCCCGAACCCGGTGAAGATCAGCCACCCGCCCTGGGTGTAGGCAACGCTTGGTTCGATCCAGGCGCCGAACTTGTCGTTTCCGTAAAAGAACCAGTAGCCGAGCCCTCGCAGCACCTCCGGGGCGCTCGACGCGGCGGCGACCACCTGGTAGGTCTCGGTGAATCGGGTCACCGGCAGGCTGTAGGCGCCTTGCACGAACAGTCCTGCCGCCCACCACGCCGACACTCCCGCGGTGAGCAACCCGATGCGTGCGGCCGTGAGCAGCCCCTGACGGCCGCTGATGCTGCGCTCGGTGACCACGGCGTGAACCAGCCACAGCACAGGCGCAAGCCCGGCCAGCAGCAAGCTGGTGGCGTTCACGCTGCCCGCGGTGAGCACCAGCAGCGCGAACAGCGCCGGGTGGCGCCAACCACCGCAGCGAGCGGCGCGCACCGTGAGGCCGACCATCCATCCCAGCGCAGCCCACGGCAACAGCACCACCGAAATGCGCGCCGAGTAGTGCAACAGGTACGGGCTGAGCTGGTAGGCCAACATGGCCACCAGAAGGCCCAGGTGTTGGCCACGCGGTGGGCGGGAGGTGTCTTCGACGAATCCGAGGGTTACCAGCAGGTAGCGCACACCCGCGCCCGCCGCGAAGATCAGCGTTGCCAGCCACAGTCGTTGCGCCACCCAGTCGGGCACGCCCAGGGTGTCGAACAGCCAGTAGTAGGGGCCCATCGGCCACACAAAGCCGATGTTCTGGTGGGTGACGGTGCCAAGGGCCCGATCGGCGTCCCACAGGCTTGTGGCGCCCGCCAGCAGCCGCTCGGGATCCAGGTACAGGTACGCCTTGGTGTCGGCCCCCACCATCCGGGGGCTCGACGCCAGCACCGGCGCGTAGGCCACCGCAGCGGCAACAAGCACCGTCCAGTGGCCCCGCCGGGTCAGCCACCGGCGCAACACGCCAACCCTCACCGCGGTCTCCGATCCCAGCGTGCCGGTGGCGTGCCTTGGCCCGTTGCGGGGCAACGAGGGCGCATCATGGCCCGTTGCGGCCGGCGAGCACCTGCAACGTTTCGAAGGCGGTTCGCTCCCAGGTGAGACGCGCCGAACGTGCTGCGGCGGCGGCGCCGAGTCGCGCCCTGTGCGCCTCGTCTTGCACCACGCGCCGCAACAAGGCCACGAACTGTTCGTGGTCGCCGAACAGGTGGCCGGTCTGTCCGTCCTCCACGGCGTCTCTGTGGCCGCCCACGTCTGAAACCACCGCAGGGGTGGCGCACGCCGCGGCTTCGGTGACGGTCATTCCCCACCCCTCGCTTTGCGACGCGCTCACCAGCACCCACGCCCGGCGGTACAGATCGGCCAGCTCCGTGTTGTCGACCCGGCCCGCCAGACGGCACCAGCCCTGCGCGTCCAGCGAAACGACTTGCTCCGCAAGCCGAGGGTGCTGGTCGCCGACGCCCGCGATCACCAACGTGGCCCGAGCCCCGGGGCTGTGAGCAGGTGCGGTGGCCCGCAGGCGATGCACCGCCGAGATGACATGATCGAACCGCTTGTAGGAGGTGAGCCGGCCCACCGCCAAGACAAGCGGATCGTCGGCACGCTCGGTGGGGTCACCAACCCGAAAATGCGGATCCACGCCGGGAGGCACAACCGAAACCCGGCGCTCACGCAAGCCGAACTCGCGCACCAGGCGCCGCCGGGAGGCCTCCGAGAGGGTCACCACCTCGGTGCGGCGGTACAGCGGCGGTGCGAGGCGGCGCTCCACGAAACGGCCCGCAGCAGCGCTGATGCCGCCACCGGTGGCGTGTTCCCACAGCTCCGTGTGCGGGTAGTGCAACCACACCGCCCGAGACCCTCGCGTCCACAACGGGCACCAAAACGGAACCCCGTTCCAGATCTCCACCACGGCGTCGCGGGGGCCGTGCAGCCGGGCCACCTCCGCGGCCGGCGCCCGGGCGAACACAGACAGGCGCCCACCTCGGCGTATCACCCGGTAGCCGCCACGCTGCTCCACCGGCGCCAGGCCCGACGCAGCGGAGGTGCGCAACGTCACCTCGATGCCCGCTTGTGCCCACACTCGGGCCACCCGATCGGCGTGCAGTTCCGAGCCGCCGGCCTCGGGATCGGCCAGGTCGCGCCAGGCCAGCATGTGAACCCGCGCCAGGCCCGAGTCGCGGGCCAGCGCAGTCACATCGGCGACGCTCGGCATCGCCCCGCCCGGCATAGCCCCGCCCGGCGGGTTCAAGGTGAGGGCAGGCGGCTGCGGGCGCCGCCGGCGAGGGCCACACCCAGCCGGGCGTAGTGGTACACCAGGCGCAGCGGCCCAACCGAAGCCTTCCCGGCGGCGCGTGCCCCCATTGTCACCGGCGCCTCGGTAACCCGGTAACCGGCCCGACAAGCGGCCACCAACGTTTCGGTGGAGTCCATGTACTCCACCGGGTAGTGCGCGGCGAACGCCGACAGCAGCGGCTCCGACACCGCCCGGAACCCGGAGGTGGGATCGGCGAACCGGCGTCTGCACAACAAGCGCACCCCGAGACGCAACACGGCCATCGCCGCGCCCCGTACGGCGCCCACCTTGTAGTCACCGGCGCCGAAACGGTTGCCGATCACCAGATGCGCGCCCTTGTGTGACTCCGCCAGCAGGCGCTCGACCTCCTTGGCGTGGTGCTGGCCATCCGCGTCCACCTGAACCGCCGTGTGGTGGCCGTGCTCGGCTGCGTACCGGAAACCGGCACGCAAAGCGCCGCCTATTCCCATGTTGAACGGCAGGCGCACCACCGCCACATTCCCGCCCGCCTGGCGTGCCACCGCCGCGGTGTGGTCGGTGGAGCCGTCGTCCACCACCACCACCGCAACCCCCGCACAGAACCGGCGAAGATCGGCCAGCACCTGAGGCAGCGCCGCTTGCTCGTTGAACGCCGGGATCACGATGATCGTGGAGCCGGGATCCGCCTGCGGATCGGTCATTGCCTGATCATGTTGACGGCACTCTTGCTGACGTTGCCCTTGTTCACGCCGCCCGCTGCACTGCGCGCCGCACAGGTCGCCGCACTGCCCACCGCAAAGCTCCAAAGCATCAACCAGGGGAGCCGGTGTGGGTGAGAGTCTCGAACGTTGGCACACATGGAGGTGCGGGTGCTATGCGCGCCTGGTGGGTTTGGACGTGTCGTGGAGCTCCTCGTGGTACTCGGCCTCCACGTTCACGGCCCACACGTCGTGACCGGCGCCCACGGTGATGTTCTCAACCGCGAGCATGGCGGTGAACATTGAATGGTCCTGGTTGTTGTAACGGTGCATGCCGTTGCGGCCCACCGGCCACACGTTGGGCGCGTTGTCGGCCAGCCAGGCCCGCAAAAGGTCCACGTGTTGTTTGTAGTGGTGGTCGTACATCGGGTACGCCTTGGGCATTCGCACCACCCAGCCTTGCTGCGCGGAGCCTTCTGTGATCAGGCCCAATGTCACAAGCTCCGCCTTGGCGAGCGCAACCAGATCCTCGTCGGGGGTGTTCCAAAGGTCGTCGCCCTCGAACACGAAGTACTCCAAACCCAAACAGGTCATTTGTTGCTCCGGCACCATGTGCGGCGACCAGGCGCCGAAGTTCTGCACCCGGCCCACTCGCACGTCGTTGGAATGGATGTAGATCCAGTTGTCGTCGAAAGCCTCCGACGCGGGCACCACCAGCGCCACCGTCACGAAATCCCTGAAGCTCAACCCGGCCGCGGCTTCGAGCACCTCGGCATCGGCCTGGGGGTTCATGGCGCGCACCAGCTCGCCGAGGGGCATCGACGAGATCACGTCGCTGCACTCGAACTCCACCTCGGCCTCGCCTGCGGCACTGCCGTGGGGGGCTGTCACGCCCACCGCCACCGCTCGGCCCCCTTTGAGGGTGATCGACGACACCCGATGGTTCAACAACACCGGCGATCCCGCGTCCTGTACCAGTCGGGCGCAGGCCTCCCACATCATTCCCGGGCCGTGGCGCGGATACTCGAACTGTTCGATCAGGCTTGTCACCTTGGTGGGTTTGCGGCCCGGCAACCAGCCCGGAACGGCGGCGTCGGCCACGGCGCGCAACAAGTTGAGGTTTTTGATGCGCTGCGCCGCCCAGTCGGCGCGAATCTCGGTGGCCGGCATTCCCCACACCTTCTCGGTGTAGCTCTTGAAGAACTTGTCGTACAGGCGCCTGCCGAAACGTGACGCCGTGTAACCCTCAAACGACGACTGATCGCCGGGAGGGCGCAGCCGGGCCCAAAGGTAGGAGCCCATGCAGCGGCTCGCTTCGATCATTCCCAGGTTCACCAGGGCGTTGCGGGCATTCAGCGGGTAGTCGTAGAACTTGCCCTGGTAGTAGATGCGGCTCATCCGGGGGCGCACCAGGAAGTCGTCGGCGTCGAGGATCTCGTGCCAAAGGTCGCTCACCGCTGCCACTTTGGTGAAGAAGCGGTGGCCGCCAATGTCGAAACGCCAGCCGTCTCGCTGCACCGTTTGGGAGATCCCGCCGATCTCTCCGGTTGCCTCGAGCACCACCGAGCGCACCCCGTGTTTGGCGAACTGGTAGGCGGCGGTGAGCCCCGCGGGCCCGGCGCCGATCACCACCGGTGAAACTTCAGACTGCATGAATTGTCAACTGCTCCTCCAGCAGCCTCGGCTCACCATCACCGCCTTGAGCTGTTCGGGCCGGTCGGTCATTATCCCGTCCACTCCCATGTCGAGCAGGCGGTTCATCTCGTCGGGGTCGTCGATGGTCCACACGTGAACGTCGATGCCGATGCGGTGCGCGGCGGTCACCAGGCTCGGCGTCACAAGCGGCACACCCTTGGCGCGCACGGGTACCTGCACCACATGAAAGTCCGGCTTGAACCCTGGCCCTTTGGGCAATGAGGCCGCCACCAGGCGGGCCACACCACGAGGCCCCGCCCCGAAACACAAACCGTCGCCCAGCTCGGCGCGCACCCGACGCGTGCGCTTGTCCGAGAATGAAGTCACGCAAACCCGCTCCAACGCGTCGGCTCGGCGGATGGCCTCCACCAGGGGCCCCGCGGCGGCGTCGTTTTTGGGATCAAGGTTCAGTTTCGTGTCGGGCAGCTCCTCGAAGAGCTCGTCGAGGCGCACTATCGGATCGGTTCCGCCCACCCGTGCGGTTCGCACCTGTCGCCAGGTGAGGTCACTGATACGACCGGTGGCGTCGGTGGCACGATCGAGGGTGTCGTCGTGGAACGCCAGGGCCACACCATCGGAGGTGGCCTGAACGTCGGTCTCGATGTGGGTGTAACCCAACGCCACCGCAGCCTTGAACGCGCCCATGGTGTTCTCCCCGAAGGATTTGGCGCCGCCCTGATGGGCGAACGCGATCGGGGTGTCGCAATCCAGAAAGGGATGACGGGACCCGTGGAGGGTGCTCACACGCCCAAGGTAGCGTTGCCGCCCATGGTGCGTCGCACAAAGATCGTTGCCACCATCGGCCCCACCAGCGAGGACGAGGCCACCCTGCGCGACATGATCCGCGCGGGAATGGACGTTGCCCGCATCGGTTTGGCCCATGGAACCCTTGACGAGGCAATAGAGCGCTACCGCCGAATCCGGGCCGTCGCAGAGTCCGAGGAGGCCAACATCGGCATCGTCGTGGACCTGCCCGGCCCCAAGGTTCGGGCCGCGTCGTTTGGTCACGACCTGGTGGAGATGCGACCCGGCGCCACCGTGTCGCTAACCGTTGGCAGCAACCGATCCACCGATTCGGTTATCGAGGTGGACTACGACGGTTTGCTTCGAGACATCCACATCGGTGACGTGCTCGACGTCGGCGACAGCCGTGTTGTGCTCACCGTCACCGACAACAGCGGCGACAAGCTCAGCGCCACGGTCACCCACGGCGGCACGCTGTCGGGCAACCCGGGGGTACACATCCCGGCGGACCGGTTGCGCATGTCCACACCCACCCCGGCCGATTTCGTGGCGCTGGACGCGTTCGTGGAACTCGGCGTGGACATGGCCGCAGTGTCGTTCGTGCGATCCGCGCACGACATCCGCCGTGTGGGAACCGAACCCCACCCGCAGGGCCCGCTGCTGATCGCCAAGATCGAAACCCGCGCCGCGGTGGAGAACCTCAACGGGATCATCGAAACCGCGGGCGCGATCATGGTTGCCCGAGGCGACCTCGGCGCCGAGTGCAGCATCGAGGAGCTTCCGCACCTGCAAAAGCAGATCATTCAGCAGTGCATTGCCGGTGGTCGCCCCGTGATAACCGCCACGCAAATGCTCGAGTCGATGGTGAGCAGACCCACACCCACCCGAGCCGAGGCAAGCGACGTTGCCAACGCCGTGTTCGACGGATCCTCGGCGGTGATGCTCTCTGGTGAAACCGCCGTGGGCTCACACCCGGCGCGGGTTGTGGCAACCATGGACCGCATCGCCGCCAGAGCGGACGCCGAGTTCGACTTCGACCTTTGGGCCGAAAGGCTCGCCGAGTTGCGCATGACCGACGGCGTGTCCCACGACGCCGCCTCGATCACCGATGCCATGACCATGGCCGCCTGGCGCGCCGCCGACGGGCTCGATCTGCCGGTGATCCTGGCGATCTCCGGCACCGGTTTCACGGTGCGCTCAATGGCCCGCTTCAGGCCGAGGGCTCGCATAATCGGCTTGTCGCACAACCCTCAAACCGTTCGGCAACTCTCCCTTAGCTGGGGCACGACGCCGCTGCTGGTGCCCGACAAGGGCTCCAACGAGGAAATGGTCACCCAGGCGCTCAAAGTGGCCCGCGATCGTGGCGACGTGCGTCCGGGCGAGACCGTGGCGGTTCTCGCCGGCGCCGACAACCGTTCGCGCAGCGCCAACGTGTTGCGCCTCGAAACCATCCCCTGACATTTCGCCCGGCGGACGCGCCGGGCCCGGGGCGGGTCAGTCGCAGTCGGGGTTGATTTCCTCGGGGATCTCCAACGACTGGCCAAAAAGCTCGCACGAACAGGTGCTCACACAGTCCTGCAAGGCTGCGCGTTCGCTCCAAAGGGCCACCCCTGCGCCCACCAGCGCCAACACCAGCAGCATCCGCCAGAAAAACTTGGCGACCTTGCGCAACACCAGCAGAACCAGCAGCGCCAGCACCGCCAGCACCACCACGATCACCCAGCTGATCGCCTCGATGTGTT
The DNA here is from genome assembly GCA_965221635.1 of Candidatus Aldehydirespiratoraceae bacterium. Lineage (GTDB taxonomy): Bacteria > Actinomycetota > Acidimicrobiia > Acidimicrobiales > Aldehydirespiratoraceae > JAAXHB01. The sequence goes on along the minus strand of OZ244902.1, from coordinate 2,895,510 downwards.
CGGCGTCCACCCATTCGTCGATCACCGGGCACAGCGTAAAACGGGCACAGGGTAATGAGCCTCGCCGCAACGATCGTCGGGGGTGCCGGAAACGGCGCCGGCGCCCTTCGAGGCTCACCTGCGTGGCGGTTAGTCTCACCCACATGACATCTGCCGGTGTTTCACTGAGTGCCTCCGGGCCGCCCGAGACGGTGCTTTCCGCCGAGCCCGCGGAGGCCGTGGCCATGCTCGAATCGGCCCGCTGCGCGGCTGACGATCCCAACCGGGACACCGCCGACGAGATCGGCCAGGTGTGCACCGGGTGGCCCACCTGCCTTGAGGCCTGGGCCGCGCTGGGCGAGGAAATGGAACGCATGGGCCATCCCGCGTTGGCCTACGCGGCGTTCCGCACCGGCTATCACCGTGGACTTGACCGCCTCCGGGCCGGCGGATGGCGCGGATCGGGTTACGTGAGATGGCGCCACCAGCCCAACCGGGGTTTCCTGCGCGCGCTGGACGGCCTGAGGCGCGTGGCCGCACAAATCGGCGAAACCGGCGAGGAGCAGCGCTGCGCATTGTTCCTGAGCCAGCTCGATCCCGACTGGCCCCCACCGGCCGATCCCTGAACGCACCGGCGGCCCGGCGCGGTCGGGGGCGTGTCACATGCTGATGACATTGCGTGATCGTGGCCGCATCGTGTGCCTGTGACCGCTCAAGGGCACGCACCGGTCACGCTGGGAGCGGTGCTGGCGGGTGGCGCATCCACCCGCATGGGACGAGACAAGGCCCTGTTGACCGTTGACGGAGCGCCCATGGTGGCACGAGCGGCGGCCGCTCTGGAAGCGGCCGGTGCGAGCCGGGTGGTGGTTGTGGGCGGTGACCGTGACGCGATCACAGGCCTGGGCTTGGAACACGTGGCGGACCGCTACCCCCATCAGGGCCCCCTCGGTGGGGTCATCACCGCGCTTCTGAGCCTGCAACAAGATGTCCGCGGCGGGCCGGGCGTGCTGGTGACCCTTCCCTGTGACGTGATCGCACCGTCGGCCGAATCGGTGCGCACCGTGCTGGCAGCGGTGCCCGGCGATGCATCACACCACGAATGCGACGTGGTGGTGCCGGTGGCACAGGACGAGCCGCAATGGCTTCACGCGGCCTGGCGTGTCGAGTGCTTCGAAGCGCTGCTAAGGCTCTTCGAGCAGGGAATCCGAGCGCCACGCAGCGCGGTGGGCCGGCTGAGGGCGGTGTACGTGGAGATGGCCGAGTCGGGTTGGTTCGCCGACGCGGATGAACCCGGCGACCTGCCCGCGCAGCCCTCGAGGTGATCTGCCGGGACTGCGGTCGGCCGGGTGTCGCAGCGGCAACCTTCGGCGTGACCCATGCTGTGAGCGCCCGAGGCGTTTGCCGGCCAAGCCGCTCACGCCATTAGCATCACGGCGACGCTTTGTCGGCGGGCGCCACTGTGACCCGCCGTATGTGCCTGATCAGATGGGCACCGCGACCGGAGGTGCTCAGCCATCGAAACGACACCCGAGATCGACGTTCACCAACTGGAGAGCCGCATCGCATCGGGGTGTGCTGTCTTTGACGTTCGCGAGCGCTGGGAGTACGAGGAGGCCCACATCGCCGGTGTGGTGCTGGTGCCCCTCGGCGAGGTGATGGAACAGATCTCGCTGTTCGAGAATGCCGCTCGTTCCGGCACGATTTACGTGGTGTGCGCCGTGGGCGGACGCAGCGGACAGGCGGTGGACTACCTGCTGGCCCAGGGCATGGACGCGGTCAACGTTGCGGGTGGCACAAACGCCTGGATCGACGCGGGCAAGCCTGTGATCACCGGAGGGGACGCGGCCTGAGCCCCAAACAAGGTGCGAAACCGCCAAAGGCATCCGTGATTCGCAAACAAGCGCGCAAAACCTCGTCTCGTCGCGCCAATGTGGGCCCCTACCGTTGGGTGGACACCGAGGCGGGGCTTCGTTCGGTGGTGGAGACCATCCGCGGCGAGCCTCGGGTGGCGCTCGACACAGAATTTCACCGCGAGCGCACGTTCTGGCCACAAGTGGCGCTGATACAAATCGCCTGGCCCGGCGATTTGGTGTTGATCGACCCGCTGGCGGTGAACGTGGCGCCGCTCGGGGCGATCTTCGACGACACCACGCTGGTGGTGGCCCACGCCGCCGGGCAGGACTTCGAAATACTCAAACACTGCTGCAACAAGGTGCCTGAGCGCCTGTTCGACACCCAGATCGCCGCGGGTTTCGTGGGTTTGGGAACCCCGTCGCTTGCCACGCTGCACGAAGCCGTGCTCGGAAAGAAGATCACCAAATCGCACCGGCTCACCGACTGGCTGGCCCGCCCGCTCGACGAGGCGCAGATGGATTACGCCGCTGGTGACGTGGCCGACCTGCTCGAAATCCACGACAGCCTCGCGGCCCAGCTCGAGGAGTTGGGGCGCGTGCAGTGGGCAGAGGACGAGTTCCGCGTGCTCGCCGACAGGGCGAACCAGGATCGCCGTCCCGAGGATGCCTGGCAGCGGGTGAAGGACGTTCGCAGACTGCGCGGACAAGCCCTGGCGGTGGCCCGGTCGGTGGCGACCTGGCGCGAGAATCGGGCCGCCAACGCAGACCAGCCTGTGCGTCACGTGCTGTCGGATCTGGCGGTCGTGTCGATCGCCGCGGCCTCGCCGCGCAATGTGGCCGACCTGGCCGCCGTGAGAGGCGTCGGCGAGGGACTGGCCCGCGGCAAACTCGGCGCCCGGATCTTGCGCGCCGTCGCGGAGGGCCTGGACTCCGACTGGCGTCCGCCGGTGAAGAAGACCCAACCCGCCGCCGAACTACCCACCGTGAGCCTTGTCTCGGCGTGGGTGCGTCAACTCGCCAAGGAACGAAAGCTCGAGGCGTCGCTGCTGGCCACCAGGGCCGACATCGAGGCCTTCGTGCGAGAAGAGCCCGACTGTCGGTTGCGTCAAGGCTGGAGGGCCACCATGGTGGGCGAGCCGTTGCAACTGTTGATGTCGGGAAAGGCGGCCTTGGCGTTCAACGACGGCACGATCGTGCTGGAGCATCGCAGCCACAAACCGGTCACCGCCTGAACCTCCCGCCGGGCCCTCAACAGGCCCTCAACAGCACCTGTCCGGGCCGCTTCGGTGTGCGAACAGCGCCGAGGGGTGAACGAATCCGGGCGGTGCTTCGGGTGCCTGTCGCCACCGCCGCGGTACAATCTTGGGTCTGCCTTGCCAAATCGTGAAATCGGAGTTTCGCCATGAAAAAGGGCCGGCACCGGAGGTACGAGGAAGCCCGCAAGTTCAAGCGCTCCTATGAAGACAACCTCCAAGACCTGATCGACTCGTTCAACGAACCCGAGGACGACGATTACGTGAAGCCTGAACACGCCGCCTGGGCCGAGGAGTTCGCCGACGAGAGCGGGCTCAGCGGCGAGGAGAGGTTCGCCCACAAAGGCGACCCGGACCAGTAACCGGTCAGCCCAGAATCCCGGGTCAGCCCAGAATCCGGGTCAGCCCAGTAACCGGGGGATTCCAGTAACCGGGTCAGTCCAGTAGCCGGGGGAGTCCAGTAGCCGGATCAGTCCAGTAGCCGGATTCGCCTCGACCGCCTGCTGCGTGTCAGCTTTCGGTTTCGTCGAGGATCTCGCCGAATCGCACCACGTCGTCCTCGGTGACGATGCCGATGAAGTTGCCTGCGTTGTCCGCAACTGCGAGCACGTCCACATCGGCGTTCTCCATGGCCACCACCGCGTCGCGCAGCGTCCACGAAGGCCGCGCAACCGGCAGGTCGGTGGCCATCAGCGAGTCCAGGGTGGTGGTCTCCCAGTCGTCGCGCTCAACCGAGGACAGGTCGGCCAGACGGGCCATGCCCAGGTAGGTGTGGCCCGACACCACCGGAACCACACGCTCGCGCCGTCCCAGCACGTGAACGTAAACGAACTCTGACACGGTGGCATCGGGTGGCACGGTGAACACGTCCGCGTTGATGATCGAACTCAGCGGCAGCATGAACCTGCTCTCTAGGTAGCCGAGGCGGCGGCCACGCTGGTGAGCGGCCACCGACGACGGGCCCGACACAACCTGGCTCACAGCCGCGGCGATCAGTGCCGGAACCACGAAAGCGCCCCCGCCCCGGGTGGATTCGGCCACGAACATCACCGCGGCTATGGGCGTGCGATAACCCGCGCCCAAAAAAGCGGCCAGGCCCAGAACCGGGTACAGCGCCAGGTTGTCGGCGTTGATGCCCACCCCAACGAACTGTCCCACCACCACGCCAAGGGTGCTCAACGGAATGAACAGGCCGCCCACACCGCCGCCGTAGGTGGTTGCCAGGGTGGCCGCCACACGCACCGCGAACAGCAAGGCGATCAACCCCAGCGCGTCCTGCTGTATCACCCAGTCCATGGCCCGTGCGCCGGGGCCGAGGCTCAACGCCTCACCGAAAAGCTGATCCGACACCACCACCAGACCGGCCAGCAACAGCGACGCCACCGCGGCCCGCTTGACCCATGCCATGGTTGCGGCCGCGGCTTTCACCTTGCGGGTGAGCCACGCAAAGGCGCGGCCCGCCACACCGGCCATCACGCCCAGCACCAGCGCCCCCAGCAAGTCCTCGGCGTCGAGGTTTCCGAGTCCGAGCCCCTCGCCGAAGATCGGCACCACCGGCTCGGGGCCCAGCAGCGTCACAAAGGTGGTGTAGCTCGCCGCGGAGGCGATCAACGACGGCACCAGCGCCTGAGGGATCACGTCTTCCTGGTAGGGGGCCTCCAGCGCGAAGATCACTCCGGTGGCGGGTGTCTTGAAGATTGCCGAAACACCCGCGGCGGCGCCCGCGGTGAGCAGGATGCGTGCCTCGTCGCGCCGGAAGAAACGGCCTGCGTGACGGTGGGCGAACAGCGACAGCGAAGACCCGGCGTAAATGGACAGGCCCTCCAGACCGAGGGCGCCGCCACCGCCGATAGTGGCCACCCCGGCCATGATCTTGGCCGGCATTTCGCGAATGCGAATGCGCGGATGGCGTTCGTGGAAGGCACGGATGTACTCGTCGGAGGTGGCCACGGTGGTGCCCCGCCCGCCGAGGAACAGCAGCGCCCTGGCCGCGAACAGCCCCACCGCGGGCGCGGTGATCAGCACCCACAACGGCTGGTGCAACAGCCGCTCGAACAGCACCACCAACGCGAGCGACTCGAACGCCGCCACTATCAGCGCCACCACCACCCCGATCAGAGCGGACGCCGTCAACAGGCGCGGGTTGCGAGCCACGCGCAGGGTCTCACCCAGTCGGGACATCCGCCGGGCAGGTTTCACAGCGCCGGCACCCCAGTCTCCACAAGCGCGGCCGGCACAGACTCGGCCTGCACAGGCGCGGCGACCGCAATCGGGGCCTGCGCAAGAACGGCCATCCCCAGCGGGGCCGCCGCAAGCGCGGGCATCACAACTAGTCTGTCATACATGTCCGACAAGCTTCATGATATTTCGCAGCGTCTCGATTCGATTGCGGAGGAATTGGAAGACCTTGCTTTGGATCGGCTGCGGTCCGAGGTTGAGGCGGGCGCCACCAAAGCCTCCGAAACAGACCGGCGCCTGGCCCGGGCGCGCAGGTCGGTGTCCAAGGCCGCGATGCTGCTGCGCGACATCGACACCTCCGAACACCGGTGAGCACGCCCCGACAGCGCGCAGCGAGACAACAGAACCGTGCCGGGTGATCGTCGAACGCGTCTGCTGCTTGCCGCTCAGCGCGCCGACACGTTCACCAGCACACGACGCCGTGAGGCCCCGTCGAACTCGGCTGCGACACGAAGCGGCCCGGCGTCCGGATCCACCCTTTGGTAGGTGGTGGTGCGCTGCACCAGCTCGCGTCGCAGCGGAGTCACGATCCGCTCAAAGTCCGCGGCGGTCACTCCCTGGCCGTGCTCTGCGCCCGCGGCGCGTGAGATGTTCTCGTCCATGAGGGTGCCGCCCAGGTCGTTGGCCCCCGCCTGAAGCAGCTGAGAGATCGAACCGAACCCGAGCTTCACCCACGACCCCTGAATGTTGGGGATCAGCCCGTGGTAGGCGATGCGGGCCACGGCGTGCATCAGCAGCGTCTCACGGAAGGTCGGCCCCCGACGGCTGCGCCGCTGCAGGTAGATCGGCGACGCCATGTGTACGAAAGGCAACCCGACGAACTCGGTGAAGCCTCCCGTTTCGGCTTGCAGCGCCCTGGTGCGCAGCAAGTGTCTCGCCCAGTGCTCGGGGCGTTCGATCGATCCGAACATGATCGTGACGTTCGACTTGAGCCCCACCCGGTGAGCCACACGGTGACATTCCAGCCACTGTTCGGTGGTGATCTTGTCGGGGCACAGCACGGCGCGCACACCGTCGTCGAGAATCTCCGCGGCTGTGCCCGGCAGCGATCGCTGCCCCGCGGCGTGCAACCGGCGCAGGTAGTCCTCGAGGGGTTCGTCGTTGCGGCGGGCGCCTTCGGTCACCTCAAGCGCAGTGAACCCGTGAATGTGCATTTCGGGCACCGCCTCGTGAACCGCTCGGGCCACGCTGATGTAGTAGTCGCCGTCGAATGAGGGGTGAATGCCGCCTTGCAGGCACACCTCGGTGGCGCCGAGCGCGGCTGCCTCCGCGGATCGTTCGGCGATCTCGTCGAGGGTCAACAGGTACGGCTTGCCTCGCAGGTTCAACGACAGCGGACCCTTGGAGAACCCGCAGAACTTGCATTTGAACGTGCAAACGTTGGTGTAGTTGATGTTGCGGTTCGCCACCCAGGTCACCACGTCACCAACGGCTTGGCGGCGAAGGTCGTCGGCCACCTCGGCCACGGCGACCACTTCGGGGCCCCTCGCCGCGAACAACGTGACCAGCTCGTCGAAACCCACCTGGGATCCGCTTGTGACTCCCTGTAGCACCTCGGCCACCGCTCCCGACGCGTGGCCGTGGCCTGGAATCAACTCAATCGGGTCGGTGCCTGCGCCCGAGTACCACTGGGTGGACACCTCACCGACCAGTTCAACGTCGGCGCCGTCGCCGGCGTGGGCGCGTGCCATGGTGCGCTCGGGAAACACCGATCCGGGATCGTCACGGGCGAAACCCGAGGCGTCGCTTCGGTCGGTCACCGCGAAGTGCAGCGCAGGGTCGATCCAACGCTCGGCGTTGATCACGTAGGACGGGTGCGCTGTGAGCCGGGGCGCCAGGGCGAGTCCTGCCGCTTCGGTCACCTCGCGCAGGCGCCGCAGGTGCGGCCACGGACGTTCGGGGTTCACGTGATCGGCGGTCACCGGCGAAACGCCACCCCAGTCGTCGATGCCCGCCTCCAGCAGGTCGCCGAAGTCGGTTGAGAGGTTCGGAGGGGCCTGGATGTGAACATCGGGGGGAAGGATCAGCCGCGCCAGAGCGATGGCCTCAAGATGGGCGTCACGGTCACACTCCGGGTGGTTCGCCATGGCAGTGCCCGGCTTGGGCAGGAAGTTCTGAACGATCACCTCCTGCACGTGGCCGTGGCGGCGATGCGAGGCAGCGATGGCCTCGAGGGCGTCGATGCGTTCCGAGCGGGTTTCGCCGATTCCCACGAGGATGCCGGTGGTGTAGGGAATGCGCAGTTCGCCTGCTGCCTCCAGGGTGGCCAGGCGACGCGCCGGGGCCTTGTCGGGCGCCCCGCGGTGCGCGGCGAGGCCCTCGGCCAGCGATTCGATCATCATTCCCTGTGAGGGCGCCACCTTTCGCAGCGCGGCCAGCTCGCGGGCGTTCATGGCGCCGGTGTTGGCATGGGGCAACAGTCCGGTTTCGTCAAGCACCAACTGCGCCATGGCGACCACGTAGGCCACGGTGTCGGTGTAGCCGTGGCGGTCGAGCCACTGCCGGGCCGCCCTGTAGCGCAGCTCGGGCCGCTCGCCCAAGGTGAACAGGGCCTCGTGGCAGCCCGCCCGGGCTCCGGCCCGGGCCACGTCGAGCACCTCGTCGGGGCTCATGTAAGGCGACTCCAGGCGGGCCGGTGGCTGCGCGAAGGTGCAGTATCCGCAGCGGTCGCGGCACAGCTTCGTGAGCGGGATGAACACCTTCGGCGAGTAGGTCACCGTGGCGCCCACAGAGGCGGCGCGCACCGCGCGGGCCTCGGCCATCAACTCCGCCAACTCCGCACTCGGGGCTTCGCCGGGTTGGTGCGAACCGTCCCGAACGGGCTTGCGTGCCGGTGGGCTCACATGCACGCTTGGAGTGCCAGGGCCGAAACCGGCGCCTGGTGGGGGAGTGGACGCTTCGCCGGAAGTGTCGCCTCTGGGTGCGTCCAGGGTCATCGAAGGTCACGCTAGCGGACGCGGCGCAATACCTCCGCGACGATCAACTCGGCGCTCTCGGAGGGTTCCGAAGCGTCCGTGTCGATGCGAATCTCGGGATCAAGCGGCGCCTCGTAAGGCGAGCCGACACCGGTGAGATCGGTGATCTCGCCACGGTCGGCTTTGGCGTACAAGCCCTTCGGGTCACGGCGCCGGCACACCCGCAGCGGCGTGTCCACGAACGCCTCCACGAAGGCGCCTGGCGGGTGCATGGCCCGCACCCGGTCCCGGTCGGCTCGGTAGGGCGAAACGAACGCGGCGAGCACCACCACACCAGCCGCGCCGAGCAACACCGCCGCCTCACCGGCACGACGAATGTTCTCGGAGCGGTCCTGGGGCGAGAACCCCAGATCCGAGCACAACCCGAAACGCAGGTTGTCACCGTCGAGAACGCACGCCAGCACCCCCGCAGCCAGCAACCGGCGCTCCGCCTCGTAAGCCAGGGTGGACTTTCCCGATCCCGACAGTCCGGTGAACCACACCGTCAACGCCGAGTGCGAAAGCAGGGCGGCCCGTTCGGCGGGGCCGACCTTGCCACGGGCTCGCACGATGTTGGCCGACTTCGGCGCAGGCTGCGCACCGGCCGCCTGCCCGGCCTGCGCGGTGGTCACGGCTCGGCCGAATCCGGGCGGCCGTGCTGGGCGTCCACGGGTGGGACGTGTGCCCTTTCTTCGAGCAGGCCGAGCACGGCGGTGATGCACGCCTCCACATCGAGACGGGCGGTGTCGAGCACCAGGTCGGCGTCGCCGGGCGGGTCGTACGGCGCGGACACGCCGGGGAACTCGCTGATCTCGCCCCTGTCCGCGGCGGCGTACAACCCGGCGGTGTCGCGGCGGCGGCACACCTCCACCGGCGGATCCAGGTACACCTCCACGAAATGCTGCGCGCCGATCAGCCAGCGCGCCCGTTGGCGCGCCGCGGTGCTCGGCGCCACCAGCGCAACCACCGCGATGAGTCCCTGTGAGTTCACCAGACGGGCCAGCTCCGCCACCCGGCGCACGTTCTCGGAACGATCCTGCGCGCTGAAGCCCAGGTCGCGGCTGATCCCGAGGCGCACGTTCTCGCCGTCGAGGCGCACAGTGGCGTGACCCCGGTCAAAGAGCGCCCGTTCCAGCGCGGTGGCCAGCGTGGACTTGCCCGCGCAGGTGAGCCCGGTGAAAAGCACCGTCACCGGTTGCTGCGCGTACCGCTCGGAACGCTCGGCCAGGCTCACCGCCGAGGCGCGCCGTTCCAGCGTCGGGGTGGGCACCGCGTCCCAGCGTGTGCCCGAGGGGCCGATGATCATGCCCGCGGCCACCGTGGAGTTGTCCTCGGTGTCGATCAGGATGAACGACCCGGTGTGACGGTTGTGCCAGTACGAGTCGAAGGCAATCTCGGCGTCGGCGCGAATCCTCACCTTGGCAATGTCGTTGAGGGTCATCGTGGCGGCAGGCCCGAACTCATAGCGGCCCACCTCGAAACAGCCGTCCACCTCCACCACTCGACATCCCAGGGTTCGGCCCGCGAGCTGGATCAGGTATTCGCGTCCCACCACCAGGTGTTGGCGGCTCATCCACACCGTCACGGCTTCAGCTTCGAATGCTCGCTGCATCGGATGGGCAGGATCGGCAAGCACGTCGCCGCGGGCGATGTCGAGCTCGTCGCTGGTGGTGACCGTGATCGCCGCCCCGGCCGGCGCGGTGTCGATGTCGCCTCCGAAGGTGACGATCCGCTCAATGGTGGTGGTGCGTCCCGACGGCTCAACCCGGATCGTGTCGCCGCGGCGCAACTCGCCTGAGCACAGCGTGCCTGCGTAACCGCGGAAGCTGTGATCTGGGCGGATGACAAGCTGCACAGGCAACCGCATCGCGGCTTGGGCATCGGCCGCCGGCGCCGACCGGGGGGTGAGACCGAGCGCAGCGGCGGTGTTGTTTCGCCACATCGGCGCTGCGGTGTCGACCGTTTCGAGGTGCTCGAGCAGGCACGGGCCCTGATACCAGTCGAGGTTGTCGCCTCGGTGAACCACTCCGTCGCCGCGCAGCGCCGACATGGGAATACACACCGGTTCGGCAACGCCCAACGATTCGGCCAGCTCGGTTGTCTGGTCGGCCAGGGAACGGAATCGGTCCTGGCGCCAGTTGGGCAGGTCCATCTTGTTCACCGCCACCACCACCGCACCCACCCCCAACAGCGCCACGATGGCGAGGTGTCTGCGGGTCTGGATGGTGACCCCACGCGAGGCGTCCACCAGCACCACGGCCAGCTCGGCGTTGGACGCCGCGGTTGCCATGTTGCGCGTGTACTGCTCATGGCCGGGGGTGTCGGCCATCACGAAGCTGCGCCGCGGCGTGGAGAAGTAGCGGTACGCCACGTCGATGGTGATGCCCTGCTCACGCTCGGCCTCCAAGCCGTCGGCCAGCAGCGCCAAGTCCACCATCTGCCCGGCGTGACCGACCGTGGCGGAGTCCTTTAGCACCCGTTGGTGCTCGTCGGAGGCCAAAGCGCCCGAGTCGTGCAGCAACCGTCCGATCAGCGTGGACTTGCCGTCATCGGTGGAGCCGCAGGTGATGAACCTCAACAAGTCGGTCATGCGCAACCCCCGCGCCGCACCCACCCGAACACGCCAAGAGAACCCGGCCGTGACAGCAGGGCCATCGTTGACTTGAGGGCCATCAGAAGTAGCCCTCGCGTTTCTTCTTCTCCATGGAGGCCGTGCGGTCGTGGTCGATCACCCGACCCGCACGCTCGGACCAGCCCGGGACGCTCACCTCTGCGATCACCTCGGAAAGGGTGGCCGCACGCGACTCGACCGCGCCGGTGAGTGGGTAGCAGCCAAGCGTGCGGAAGCGCACCCAGCGCCGCTCGGGTTGTTCGCCGCGCTCGAAACGGAAGCGGTCGTCGTCGATCATCAACAAACAGCCGTCGCGTTTCACCACCGGGCGCGGCGCCGCCAGGTAAAGCGGCACGATGTCGATCTGTTCGGCTGCGATGTAGTGCCACACGTCGAGTTCGGTCCAGTTGCTCAACGGGAACACGCGGATGCTCTCACCGGGGTGTACACGGCCGTTGTAGTTGCGCCACAACTCGGGGCGCTGATTTCGGGGATCCCAGCGGTGGTTGCGATCCCTGAAGCTGAACACCCGCTCCTTGGCGCGGGATCGCTCCTCGTCGCGGCGCGCCCCACCGAATGCGGCGTCCCAGCCGCCGGCGTCGAGCGCCTGGCGCAGCGCGTCGGTCTTCATGATCTTGGTGTAACGGTCAGGGGTTTGATCGAACGGGTTCACGCCGGCGGCCTTCCCGTCGGGGTTGGTGTGAACGATCAGGTCAAGCCCGAAGCGGGCGGCCAGCGCGTCGCGAAACTCGATCATCGCCCGGAACTTCCAGGTGGTGTCGATGTGCAACAACGGAAACGGGATCCTGGCGGGATGAAACGCCTTGCGCGCCAGGTGAACCATCACCGAGCTGTCCTTGCCGATCGAGTACATCATCACCGGCCGTTCGCACTGCGCCACAACCTCGCGCATGATGTGGATGCTCTCGGCTTCGAGTTGCGCCAGCCTGCGGGTCAACCCGGGCGTGCCGCCACCGTCGGTGGCGTGGGCACCCGCGGCGGCAACACCTTGAACGTTGTTCATCGACGCGAATTATCGCCCACCACAAGCCCGATGCAAAGAGCAAGTTCCACAGGCGCCGTGGACACCACCGCCGGCGGCGGCGTTGCGGGACGAACTCGGTGTGGTGGGTGGGGCCGTCGGCGACCGGCCCGGTCAGTGGTCGAGCAGGGCCGCCTTGTCGCCGAGGGCGCCGATGAGTTCGTCGAAGCTCTTGGAGAACGCCGCCACGCCCTGGTCCTCGAGCTTGGAGGCCACTTCGGCCATGTCGATCCCGCAGGCTGCCACGGCCTCCAGATGGGCTTGTGCCTCGGTGAGTCCCAGCGGCAGTGTGGAGGCCACCGTGCCGTGGTCCTCGAAGGCGGCCAGGGTGTTGTCGGGCAGCGTGTTCACCGTGTCGGGGCCTATCAGTTCGTCCACGTACAACGTGTCGGGATAGGACGGATCCTTGGTGGAGGTGCTGGCCCACAGCAGCCGCTGAGGGCGCGCCCCGCGAGCCGCGAGCCTCTCCCATCGGGCGCCGCTGTAGAGGCGCTGGTAGTGGTCGTAGGCCACCTTGGCACAAGCGATGGCGGTCTTGCCTCGAAGCGCCGAAGCCGCCGGTGTGGCCAGGTCGTCGAGTCGGCGATCCACTTCGGTGTCGATTCGAGAAATGAAGAACGAGGCCACGCTGCTCACGCCGCTCAGGTCGCCCTGGGCGCGTTCGAGGCCCGACAGGTACGCCTCGGCGACCTGCAGGTAGCGGGCCACGCTGAAGATCAACGTCACGTTGATGCTGCGCCGCTCGGCGATCATCGTTTCGATCGCGTCGAGCCCTTCGAGGGTGCCGGGAATCTTCACATAAAGGTTCGCAGCGGCGATGCTGCGGTGCAGTTCCCGCGCCGCGTCGATGGTGGCCGCGGTGTCACGAGCCAAAGCGGGCGACACCTCAACCGACACGTAACCGTCCACTCCGTTCGAGGCGTCGTACACGGGGCGCAACACCTCCGCGGCCGCGACAATGTCGGAGGTCACCAGGCGCCAGTAGGACTGCTCGATGTCCAACCCGCCGCGGATCGCGCCGCGGAACTCGTGGTCGTAGTCGGCGCTTGAGGTGATCGCATTTTGGAATATCGAAGGGTTGGAGGTGAGTCCACGCACCCCGCCGTCCACCCAGCGTTGCAACTCGCCTCCGGTGATCCACCCGCGGCGGATGTTGTCCAGCCACGGGCTTTGACCGCAGCGTTCGTGAAGGTCGATCAGTCTGGTCATGGTCACCTCCCGTGATCCGCAGCCGTCGCGATGAGCGCCAGGGCACGTTGCGCCACCGATTCGGCGGAGAGCCCGAGTCGTTCCATCACCACCGAACCGGGTGCGGAGGCGCCGAATCGGTCTATGCCCACGGCGTCGTCCACCCAGCGTTCCCAGCCCATCGTGGCCGCCGCCTCCACGGCCAACGAGGGCACTCCGGGTGGAATGACCTGTGCCCGGTAGTCGGCGCTCTGTGCGGCGAACAGCTCCCAACTCGGCAGCGACACCACACGCGCGGCCACGCCGCGTTGTTGCAACAACTCCGCGGCTGCCACACACAGCGACACCTCGCTGCCGGTGCCCACCAGCGTCACCTCGGCCGGCCCGGCTGTGTCGGCAACCACGTAGCCGCCTCGCAGCACCGCGTCCGGTGTGGTGCCGTCGAGCACCGGCACCGATTGTCGGGTGAGGATCATGGCGGTGGGCCCGTCGCCGCCCAGCGCCGCCCGCCACGCCCCGACAGTTTCGGTGGCATCCGCGGGGCGGATCACCCGCAACTCGGGCATGGCTCTCAGCGTGGCCAGATGTTCGATCGGTTGATGCGTTGGGCCGTCCTCACCGACACCCACCGAGTCGTGGCTCCACACGAAGATCACCTTGCATCCCGACAGCGCCGCCAGGCGCACCGCAGGACGCATGTAATCGAGGAACACCAAAAAGGTGCCCACCACCGGCAGCGCGCCGCCGTGCAGGGCCATGCCGTTGGCGATCGAACCCATGGCGTGCTCGCGCACGCCGAAGTAGATCTGGCGCCCGGCCGGGTTCGACGCGCTGAGCACGCTTTGTGAGGCCATTTGGGTGCCGGTGCTGCCGGTGAGGTCGGCGCTGCCGCCGGTGATGGCCGGCACCGTTTCGGCGAGCGCGTTGAGCACCGCCTTTGAGGCAACCCGCGTGGCCAGCCGCTCGCCGGGATCCCACTGCGGCAGTTGCCTGTCCCAGCCGGGCACGCCGGTGCCCGCGAGGGCCGTCTCGAAACCAGCGCGGTCGTGTCGGCCCGACTCGAGTCGCTGTTGCCAGACGAGCCTTGCCTGTCGCCCGTTGGCGCCCGCGCTGCGGTAATGGTCGAGCACCTCGTCGGGAACGAAGAACTTCTCGCCGGCCGGCAAACCGAGTTGCTGCTTGGTGGCTTCGATCTCGTCGTCGAACATGGCGTAACCGTGCGCTGCCGAGGTGCCCGACGACTCCGGCGCGGGGCTGCCGATGGTGGTTCGGATCACCAGCAGCGAAGGCCGGTCGGTCTGCGCGGCTGCGGCGCGCAGGGCGGATTCCAGGTCGTCGAGATTCTCGCCGTCGCCTTGGAGTTCGATCACGTGCCAGCCGTAAGCGGCGAAACGCTCGGCGGTGTTCTCGGATTGTGTGAGTTCGGTGCCGCCGTCGATGGTGATGCGATTGTCGTCGTAGCACACCACCAGGCGTCCCAGGCCGAGATGCCCGGCCAGCGAAGCGGCCTCGTGGCTGACGCCTTCTGCCAGGTCGCCGTCGGAGGCGATCACGAACACCCGGTGGTCGCACAACTCGGCCCCGAACCGTGCGCGCAGCTGCGCCTCGGCGATGGCCATGCCCACGGCGTTGGCGATGCCCTGCCCGAGCGGCCCGGTGGTCACCTCCACTCCCGGGGTGCAGCCCACCTCGGGATGACCAGGAGTGGCAGAACCCCACTGGCGGAAGTTGCGCAAATCGTCCAGGGTGAGCCCGTGGCCGGTGAGGTACAACATGGCGTACTGCAGGATCGAGGCGTGACCCGCGGACAGCACGAACCGGTCACGATCAGGCCAGTGGGGTGCCGCGGCGTCGTAGCGCATCACCCTGGTCCACAACACGTGAGCCAACGGCGCCAGGGACATGGCTGTTCCCTGATGACCGGAACGAGCCTGATGTGGCGCGTCCATCGCCAGCGCCTTGATCACCGCGACGCCGAGACGATCAATTTCCGATCCGGTTTGTGTCATCGTGTGCGCGCCCACTTGTGAGTCACACTAACGCCGCCACAGCGTTGGAGGGTGGCACCTACACCGGCGCCAGCAGCGTGTAGGGAACCACCGTCACAGGCCCCCCGTCCAGGCTGGCGCGCGCCTCGATCGTGCCGTAGTCCGGGAACTCCAACTCGGCTCGCACCAGTCGGTAGTTGAACTTGCCCGGCTCCACCTGCAAGGGCTGCACGTTGCGGGCCACCTGCTCGTCGCCGCGCATGTAGACCACCTCCAGAGCGCCGAAACCGCTCTCTGAGGGAGCGCAGCGAACGATCACCACCAGGTGAGGGGTGATCGTCACCGGTGGGGGCGCCGGAGCGGCCGCGGAGAACTGGATTCCTCGCAGGTCGATCCGGGTGGCAGGCCCCGGCACCTGACGCAGGTCGATCTCGTCGATAAACAACGCAGCGACGATGTCCATGGCGTCATCCTAGGAGGCCGCCTCGACCGGTCACCGGAGACGGCGACGCGCCCCGGCGCGCAAACGGCACAGCGCGTCGAGCACCGGGGTGGTTGCCCCGCCGGCCGTCCGGCGGGGCAGGGCGATTCAACTGGCCGGCGCAAGTGACGGCGTACCATGCGACTGTGATCCCCAGGGTGCCAATGTGATCCGCAGGGCAATTGTCGGCGCGCTGCTGCTTGCGTTGCCGGTCACATCGGTGGGCGCCTACTGGCAGTCGCAGCGCAGCAACGACTCGTCTCAGCCCGAATGGGCCGCCCATGAGGGCCCGCCGCGGCGCGCCTTGAGCACTCCGATGCTGAGCGTGCGACGCGCGCCCCAATGGCTGGCCGCGCCGGTGGAGGAAGCCCGGCTCGTGAACGCGGTGAACGCCGCGATCACCGATCCCCGCACACCGCCGGACACATGTTTGGTGGCGTACCGCAACGACGAGATCGTGGCCGGGCACCGCCTGGACGCCTTGCTGGTGCCCGCTTCGCTGATGAAGCTGCTCACCGCCACAGCCATCGTGGAACAGGCCGGGGCTGATGCCCGTTTCAGCACCGAGGTGGTGGCCGAGCGCGGCGCCTGGGAATCGGTCGCCGGCGGGGTGCTCAGCGGCGACCTTTACCTGGTGGGCGGAGGCGACCCGGTGCTGTCCACCCCTGAGTACTTCGAACGCTACGAACAGCCGGTGGCCCACACCGACATCACCGAACTCGCCGACGTGGTGGCGGCCGCGCTTGGCGATCGTGGCATCACCACGATCAGCGGCAGCGTGATGGGTGACGAGTCGCGCTATCCCGAAACCGAACGCGATTACAGCGATCAGCTGCCCCGCCAGGGCTCGGATCCGATCTGGAAGGCTTCGTACGTCGCCAACAACCAGGTGGGGCCGCTGTCGGCGTTGACCGTGAACGACGGCTACGCCGAGTTCTCGTCGTTCACCGGCGCAGCCAATCGACGCCAAAACGTGCGGGCCGACAACCCCGCGCTGCTCGCAGCCGACATCTTCTCGGACCTGCTTGAGGCACGCGGCGTGGAGGTGACCGAAGGCGCGGGTGTTGCCGTGAGCCCCGCCTGGAACGTGCGCCACGCCTTGGGATCGGTTCAGTCGCCTCCGGTGAGCGAAATCGTTGAGCGGATGCTGCGAGAGTCCGACAACACCACCGCGGAGATGCTCTTCAAGGAGGTGGGCCGCATCGCGGAAATCGGCTCGGCCCGGGCGTTGGCGTTCTTTGTGGTGTTCGAGATCGTGCAACGGGTGCTTGACCTTCCCGCGGAGGTCACCAACGGTGTGATAGTGGCCGACGGGTCGGGTTTGAGCACCTACAACCGTGTGACTTGCAGGATGGTGGCCGAACTGCTGCGCCGCGCCGGGCCGCAATCCCCGCTGGTGGACGGGTTGGCCACCGCAGGACAAAGCGGCACCTTGCGAAACTGCGAGGCGCAAACCCCCGACGGTTCGCCCGCGGAGGTTGAGGTGAAGGCCAAAACCGGAACTCTCAACGACGTGACAGCCCTGGCAGGCGTGACCGTTGCCGAAAACGCCGACGTGTTGACCTTCGCGATGATCGCCAACGGCGACAACCTCATCGCCGAGCTGGGAACGTGCAACGTGTTGCAGCAGGCCCTGATGACCGCCATCACCGGCCATCCCTACGGCCCCTCGGGCGACGATCCCAGCCTGGCCCCAAGGCCGCCGCTGGTGGCGCAGGAACCAGCCGTTGACGCCGTTGCCACTCAGGCCGGCTGAGGCCGCGCAGCCGTGTTTGTGCGCGTGCCCGTCGGTTAGGAGGTCACGGTGGTCACCCCGATGTTTCCTCTGTCCGCTGTGTTGCTGCCCGGTGGGGTGATCTCGCTTCGGGTGTTCGAGGATCGCTACGTGCGCATGCTCGCCGACATCTCAGAGGGAAACGTCGAGGAGCCCCCGGAGGCGAACACCTTCGGCCCAAGAGCATTCGGCACAGTGCTGATCGAGCGAGGATCCGAGGTTGGTGGTGGCGATGTGCGCTCCACGGTGGGCACGATGGCCCACATCGTCGACCAGCAGCCCACCCCAACCGGTGGGTACATCTTGCTGGCGGTGGGAAGGCGCCGCATCCGGGTGCGTGAGTGGCTGCCCGACGACCCGTATCCGCGTGCTGTCACCGAGGACTGGCCCGACGAACCCGACCCGCCAGGTCAGCCCGACGAGGCCACCATGGGAAACTTCGCGACGCTGCCACGCCTCACGATCAACGCCGTGAAGCTGCAGGCCCGCCTGGCGGGCACAGGAGAGGAAGAGGCGACTTCCCTTCTGCCGGACCTTTCCAGGTTCACCGATCTGTCGGAGCTTGCGTTCCTTGCAGCAGGGATCGCTCCGTTGGGTCCGCTTGATCGTCACAAGATCCTCACCGCGCCCAGCGCGGCCGAAAGGGTGGTCACAGCCCACGCCCTGATTCGCGACATGGCCGACCTGCTGGTCGCCCGTCTGGAGCTGGAACAGCGCTGAATTGCAGAAGCCACCCGCCGGTGACCGGGGCACAGCGGCGCCTGGTGCGGCCCCGCCGGCGGTGGCGGCCCGGTTCGATCACCATGGGTTCTGCACCCGGAAGGCACCGCTAGCGTGGACTGTGCCCGCAGGCGTCACAGCCGACCCTGCCGAGGCTCGGAGGAATCACTTGTTCGGCAAGCTCTTGCAACAGGCCCGCAAACGCCGCAACGGCGGGAAGTCGAAACGCGACCTGGCCGAGGCGGTGGACCTGGTGAAGCGTTACGCCCGCCAGGAGCTGCTGGATCCCCTCAAGGGGGTGCCCCGATGGCTGGGCTTGGGCTTGCTTGGCAGCTTCGGGATGATCCTGGGAATGATCCTGCTGCTGCTGGCATTGCTGCGGGCCCTGCAAACCGAGACCGGCACCGCCCTCACGGGCAACCTGTCGTGGATTCCGTATCTGGTGACGGTGGCGGCGCTGCTGGCGGTGATCGTGTTGCTGGTTCGCCAAATCAGCAAGAAGAGCCTGTGATGCAAGATCCCGTGATGCAAGCTCCCGTGATGCAAGCTCCTGTGATGCAAGATCCCGTGATGCGACATTCGCGCAAGCCCAAGCAGCGACTCGTGGCGGGGTCGGCGCAACACCCGGTGAGTTCCAAATGAGCAGATCATCATCAGAAGCAGAGCGGATCACTCGTGAAGACCTTGAGGCCGCGTTTGCGCACCTCGGCTCCGAAATCAACCGTGACGCGCCACCGCTGCTGCTGAGAGCCTGTTACGCCGCCGGCAGCGTCACCGCGGCGCTGGTGGGGGTGGCCTACCTGCTGGGACGACGGTCGGGCCGCCTGCGCTCCACCATCGTGGAGATCCGCCGCCGGTGAGACAAGGCATGCACACACCTTGAGGCGCTCCCAGCCCGTCCACCCACACGACCGGGCACGGTCTGTTGCGGTCGCGCCACGGACACCTCCGGGAGGCGTCGGCAGTCTCGAGGAGCCACCAGTGATGGGGGCGGGTGAGCCGAATGCCCGCGCCACGATGTGCTGGGCGCCGGCGGTCACCAGGAGCAACCGGTGACGGGGGTTCCGCTGGTGGGCGTGGCCGGTGGGTGGGTGCGTCGCAGGGCCTGGCAGCGGGGAATGCTCGGCGGCTCGCGACTGTGGCTGGGCGTGTGGTGCGTTGTGGGGGCGGTGAGGCTGCTCAAATGGCTCGGCCGCAGGGTCGCTCCCGATCAGGCTCACACGGCGAAGCTCCGCCGGGGCGAGACAATCGAGATTCGTCACCTGCCGAGGCGCCGCTGACCCTCGGTCACTCACCCAGCCGAGGCGACGCCGCGCCAGACTGGGACCTGTGAAAGTCACCTTGCGCAACCCCACCCGCCAGGTGGTCATCGAGGGTTCGATGACAGTGCGGGCCCTGCTCACAAAGCTGGGGCTCAACAGGGAGTCGCACCTGGTGATCTGCGACGGCGAACTCGTTCCCGGAGACCGCAAGCTGCCCGCCGAAGCCGAGGTGGAAGTGCGAAGCGTGATCTCCGGCGGCGCTCACAGGCACTGAGATCCGATGACCATGTGCTCGTTGAGATCCCGCCACCTCGGCCACCACGATCACCGCTGGACGCCCGGGTGCGCCACGGGCCCGGATGATCGGCGGGCGCCGGGTGAAGCCGTGGTCGCCGGCTCACCGGCGGGGGATAGGCCCCGCAGCGTTGGCCCTGGGGTGCGGCCGTGAAGTGCCGTGTGTGCCGCCGGCCTGCGGTGATCGACGTGCGCCGCCACAACGCCAACTTTTGTGGCGAGCACTTTCTGCGCCTGTGCCGTGATCAGGTGGCCAAGGCCATCAAGCGCCACGACATGTTGCAGCCCGACGACACGGTGCTCGTGGCCGTGTCGGGCGGCAAGGACAGCTTGGCCCTTTGGGACATCCTCATCGAGCTCGGCTACAAGGTCGACGGCTACTACCTGGGCCTGGGAATCGGCGACTACAGCGACACCTCCGCTGGTTACGCAACCCGTTTCGCCGCCGAGCGGGGCCTGAAGCTGATCACCGAGGACTTGCGCCGAGATCACGGCTTCGACATCCCCAACGGCGCCAAGGCCGCCCGACGGGCGCCGTGCTCGGCGTGTGGCCTGTCCAAACGGCACTTGTTCGACGAGGCGGCCCGCAAAGGCGGCTACGACGTGCTCGCCACCGGCCACAACCTGGACGACGAAGCGGCCGTGCTGATGGGCAACACCCTGCACTGGCACACCGAATACCTCGGTCGCCAGCTTCCGGTGCTCGAAGCCCGTCACGGCTTCGGGCGCAAGGTGAAGCCGCTGGTGCGCCTAACCGAACGCGACACCGCCGCTTACTGCCTGCTGCGAGGCATCGACTACCTGGTGGACGAGTGCCCCATGGCGCACGGCAACCGCCACTTGATGTACAAGGAAGCGCTCAACGACATCGAGGCCCGCTCGCCTGGCGCCAAGCACGACTTCTACTTCGGCTTTCTCGACAGGGCCTCGTCACGGTTCCGGAACTCCGATGGCAACCAGCGCGCCACGCCTGTTGCGTGCGAGTCGTGCGGGGCGCCAACCGATGCGGGGGTGTGCGCGTTTTGCCGGTTGGTGCAGCGTGTCACCGCCCCGGTGCCGGTGCGTCTCACCAACCGGCCCGCCACGAGCAGAGCATCGTCGTCGGCGAACCGGCGGGCGGACCGGGGCGCGCCGTGACCGGGGCACCGCTGGCCGAGGGGGACACCGTTTTGTTGATCGACCGCAAGCAACGCCGGTACATGTTCGACCTGGTGGCGGGCCGCAGCTTCCACACTCATGCCGGTGTGATGGCCCATGACGACATCATCGGCGCCGGTGAAGGGGAACTGCTGCGCAACTCCAAAGGCGCCACGTTCACCGTGCTGCGTCCAACCCTGGCCGACATCGTGTTGAAAATGCCTCGTGGCGCTCAGGTGATCTACCCCAAGGACCTCGGCCCGATCTTGATGCGAGCGGACATCTTCGCGGGCGCCAGAGTGCTCGAAGCCGGTGTTGGCTCGGGAGCGTTGTCGATGGTGCTGCTGCGAGCAGGCGCCGAGGTGATCGGATACGAGCGCCGCCAGGACTTCTGCGACCGGGCACGGGCCAACGTGGAACGCTTCTGCGGCCCGAAGACCCTTGAGCGCTACCACACCGAGGTGCGCGACGTTTACGACGGCATCGACGAGACCGGCCTTGATCGCGTGGTGCTCGACCTGCCCGAACCGTGGCAGGCGGTCGGCCCGGCAGCGGCTGCGCTGCGACCTGGGGGAGTGCTGTGCGCGTACACGCCAAGCGTGATGCAGGTGTCGCAACTGCACGAAGCCCTCGACGAGTCGTCGTTTGGCCTCACCGAGACGGTGGAGGTTCTTCAGCGCGGCTGGCACGTGTCCGGCGCGGCGGTGCGTCCCAATCACCGCATGGTCGCCCACACAGGGTTTCTCACCACCAGCCGCCTGCTGTCAGGGTGACCCGCAACACGGAGCGTCACAGATGAACCGGCGCGTCACGGCTGCCGTGGTGTGCCTGTTGATCGTGGCGGCCGGCGCATGCTCAGCAGGCGGGACCGCGGGGGAGTCGGCTGCATCGTCGCCGGCGGCGTCGGCATCGTCCACGGTGGCATCGTCGGAGGCACCGTCGGACACGCCGTCCACGTCGGGAGCTGCAGCCGCCCCTGCCGAGACAACCGCGCCACCGTCGTCGACCCGTCCCCCGCTTGGTGATCCCCCCGATGCCGGGCCCGCCCCGGAAGGTCACACGCTGCCTGCGGAGGTGCTTGAGGGTGCTGTGCGGTCAAGCGTGGTGCTCTACGGACGGGCTTGTGGGCGTGCCCGTGTGGGCAGCGGCTTCGCGGTGCTCGACGGAGACCACATGGCCACCAACGCGCACGTGCTGTTCGGCGTGACAGAACCAACCGTGCGCTTCGCCGACGGACGGGAGCTGCCGGGGCGTGTGGTGGCCTTTGACGCTGTGAATGATCTGGCGGTGGTTCACACACCCGGCGCCGGTCTTGAGCCGTTGCGGTTGGTGGGGGAGGCCGCCGATGGCACCACCGGCGCGGTGCTGGGCTGGGCGGGCGACCCTCCCGACGATTTCACCGCCGAGCCGGTGCCGTTCAGGATCGACCGTCCCGTGATCGTGCGCACCAACGAGGAGGGCGGCGACGAACGCGTCAACCGCAACGCCTGGCTGTTGGCCGCGCCAATCGAACAAGGCCACTCCGGCGCCGCCATGGTCGCACTCGCACCATTGGAGGGTGACGATGCCGACGGTTCCGACCCGGCAGGCACGCACAGCGCAGGCGTGAACGCAGTTGGGGTGGTGTGGGGAACTTCGCGGCGCAGCGACAGCGACACCGCCTACGCCACCAGAGCCGACGAACTGCAGGAACTGCTGCTGAGCGCAGATCTTTCCGCCACAGCCGAACTCCCGGACTGCCGCTGACGGCCTTGAACCACTGATGAGCAGATGCGTCGGCGGGAGCAACCCGCCTTAGCCGGAGCGACCGGCTTCAGGCGTTGGTGGGGGGCTGGTAGTCGGTGTTGCGATCCACCGCGGTGAAGATGTCGTTGGCGATCGGGTCTTGCATTTCCTCCGCAAGGTGGCCAATGAGCCCCGCGCAACGAGCCAGCAGCGCAACCCCACGCGCCAGCGCCGGTGGCAGGCCGATGTCGCACAGCACGGCGCCGCACGTGCCGGCGCCATTGAGTGGCAGTTTGCGCCCAAGGATTTCCTCGTGGGTGCGCCCGATGGCCGAGAACAACTCCAGGTGAGGGCCGAAGACCCCGTTGTTGCGTGCCAGGTTGAACAGCGTCGGGGTGCGGGGATCGCCTTCTTTGTGGGTGGGATGGCCGAGCCCGGGCACGAACCTTCCCTCGGCACGGGCTCGTGTCACCGCGTCGCGCGCCAGGGCGTCCCATTCGTGGTCGCTTTGGGGAACAGCGTCACAGCCGGCCAGGGCGGTGCTCAGGAACATCGCCGCATCCTCGCTGACCCCCAAGAAACGGCTTCCGCCACCCAGAAGTCCCGCTGCTAGCGCTCCCTGGATCGACTCCGGCGCGCTCAGCAGCGTCACCCGCGCGGCAATGGCGGTGGGGGTGAAGCCGTGATCGGCGAGGGCCACCAGCACCGCCTCGAACAGCTTGCGCTGACCGTCGGTGGGGCGGCGTTTGGTGATCATCCAGTAGGCCAGCTCCGCGAAGGTGATCTTGCCCAGCAAGTCCTCGGCAAGGTCGTGGCCCAGCAGCGAAATATGGTGCAGGTCCGACGAGCCAAGCCCGGTGCGATAGGTGTCCGCCGATGTCATTGCTCCTCCTCAGTGCGCAGTGTTCGGTGCCCAGTGCTCGAATGCCCAGTGTCAGATGCCCAGTGGGGGGCCTCAGTCCTCGGGCTGTTTCGACAGCCACGACCGGATCTCGTCGCCGTGTTCGCCCAGACCGGGCGGAGGCAGGTCGTAGCGCACCGCCGACCTGCCGAACCGGATCGGGTTGCGCACCAGGTCAACCTCCCGTTCACCCTCGCCGAGCGTCACCCGAGGCTCAAGGCCCAAGCGCTCGGCCAGTTCGATTCCCTCGGCGATCGAGTTGATCGGCCCGCAGGGAACCCCAACCTCGTTGAGCGCGGCGAACAAGTCGTCCGCGTCCCACAGGGCCACTCGCTCCAGCAGCAGCGAGTGAACCTGGTCGCGGTTGCGGGTGCGGTCGGCGTTGAGTTTGAAACGCTCATCCTCGGCCACCTCGGGGATGCCGAGCACCTCGCAAAACGCCTTGAACTGACGGTCGTTGGCAGCGGTGATGATCATGTCGCGATCCCGTGCGGACATCACCTCGTAGGGATAAACGCTGGGGTGTGCGTTGCCCATCCGGTGCGGCACGGTCCCCGATGCGGTGAACGCTCCGGTCTGGTTCACCAGTCCCGACAACGCCGACGACAACAGGTTCAGCTCCACGTGCTGGCCCTCGCCGGTGATGTGGCGATGATGCAACGCCGCGAGGATGCCGATGGTGGCGTGCAGTCCGGTCATCACGTCGAACACCGAGATTCCAGCCCTGTAGGCGGGGCCGTCGGCGTCGCCGGTGAGGCTCATCAGGCCCGACACGGCCTGCACCACAAGGTCGTATCCGGGCAGGTGGGCGCCCTGCGCGGTTCCGAAACCACTGATCGAGGCGTAGATCAACTCAGGGTTCAACTCGGCTGCGGCCGGGTAGTCCAAGCCGAACTTCGTCAACGCGCCCGGTTTGAAGTTCTCGATCGCAACATCGGCGCGGCGCAGCAATTCCCGCACCAGCGCGGCGTCCGCTGGATCCCTGAAGTCCATCACAACCGAGCGCTTGTTGCGGTTGATCGACATAAAGTAAGTGGATATGCCGTCTTTGTGGGGCGGAGTCCAGGCTCTAGTGTCGTCGCCGCCGGCGCTTTCCACCTTGATCACCGTGGCGCCGAGATCCGCCAACAGCATGCTGCAGTACGGCCCTGCCAGCACCCGTGACAGGTCGGCCACGAGCACGCCGTCCAGCGGCGCACGGCTCGCCGCGGCGCCGTTCTCGCTGCTCTGCGCGGCGGGCCCGCCGGCTGATGTCATCGACGGGTCTGGGTTGGTTTCAGGCAGTCCGGACATTGATTTCACTTGTTCCTCGAAGGTCGAAGTTGGCAGAAGGGGCGGCGAACAGGTCGGCGCCCAAGGCGCCGGGGCGTCGTGGTGGTGCCAACAATGAGCCCGAAGGCGAGCCGCGATTTTGTGGAGGCACTGGCACGGGGCCTGGAGGTTCTCAAGGCGTTCGCGCCCACCGCCATGGAACTCACCGTGAGCGACGTGGCCACCCGCACCGGTCTCGCCAGGCCCACCGCCCGCCGGTTGCTGATGACCCTCGAACAGCTCGGGTACGTGCGATCCGTTGGCGGCGCGTACTCGCTCACCACCAAGGTGCTCGAGATTGGAACGTCATGCATAGCAGCCCAGGGACTGTGGGACGTGGCCCGTCCGCATCTGGTGGCGCTGGTGGGCAGAACCCGCGAATCGAGTTCCATGTCACAACTCGAAGGCAGCGACATCATCTACACCGCCCGGGTGCCGGTGGCGAAGATCATCGCCTTGTCGGTGAGCATCGGCACGAGGTTCCCCGCAGTGGCCACCTCCATGGGACGAGTGCTGCTCAGCGAACTCGACTCGGACGAACTCGACGCGGCGCTCAGCACACCGTCGATGTCGGGGATCATTCCCAGAGTGGTGCCCCAGCGCGGCGAACTCGACGAATCCCTGGCGCAAATCCGCCACAGAGGCTGGGCCCTGTCCGACGAGCTGCTCACCGTGGGGATCCGCTCGGTGGCCGCGCCCGTTCGCGACGGACACGGCCGCATCGCCGCGGCGGTGAACGTGACCGTGCACGCCGCGGAAACGTCCATCGAGCACCTCGTGGGGCAGTACCTGCCGCACCTGTTGTGTACCGCTGCGGCGATCAGCCGGGAATGGGCCAACCTGGGCATGCTCCCGGTGGCCGAAGCCCCGGCCGAACACGCGGAACCTTCGTTGTGACCCGCCGCACTCGCCATGGGCTGATGGGAAACCGCGCGCGCAACGCCACGCCAGGTCACAGCCCACACCGGTGAAATCGAACGACGGGTGAGCGTTCAGCGATAGGTGTTGTTGCTGGTGTGATCTCCGGCCAGCCAGCGCTTCAAGGTGTCGTGCGCGTCGGCGGCACGATCAGCGGCGATCTCCTCCGCGTCGTCGGCGTCCACCGTGAACTCCACCAACATGCCGTTGGGGTCATGGGTGTACAACGACCGGCAGTAGCCGTGCTCAAGCACGAAAGTGCCCTCGGGCTGCCAGTTCGCCTCCTTGAGGCGGCGCTCGAGACCGGCCTGCGTGTCTGCGTCAACCTTGAGGGCAATGTGACGGAACGGCGACGGTGGCAGGTCGGGATCGAACAGCTTCTG
The DNA here is from genome assembly GCA_965221635.1 of Candidatus Aldehydirespiratoraceae bacterium. Classification (GTDB taxonomy): domain Bacteria; phylum Actinomycetota; class Acidimicrobiia; order Acidimicrobiales; family Aldehydirespiratoraceae; genus JAAXHB01. The sequence goes on along the minus strand of OZ244902.1, from coordinate 2,869,498 downwards.
GTCTTCGGGATCCGCGAACTGGAAGAACGCAAGGGCGCTGCCGTCGGCAAGCCCGAAGAACGTGTGGCAGTACACACGCTCCGCGCCGAACAGTTCGTCCTTTTCGGACCAGGTGGCCATGAGCGGAAATCCCAGGATGTCCTCGTAGAAGGCCCTGGTGGCCTCCTGATCCTTGGTGACGTAGGCGGTGTGGTGCAGTCTCTGGGCTACGGGTCCACTCATGGCGCTCCCTTCGGAATTGGCGTGTTGCGGGTGATCGTAGAGCTTGCCTGCCCGCAGCGGCGCGCCCGCGGACGGAAGCCTTGGAGAGCCCAACACTACCTGCCCGACAGGCGGACACTTTACCGGTAGCCGTACAAATTTGGGGATCGCCTGTAGGGAGTGCTAATGTGACCGCGGGCGCATGATCGCCGTCCGCCCGCCGGTGGCACCCGTGCCGGCATCCCCAACTACCACCAGACCGGATCCGCAAGGAGGAACCATGAACAATCCCACCAGCATCTTGAGTGGACACAATCACATCACCTTGAACGTTGGAGGCGCCCAGGAGGACTACGACTTCCACACGAGCGTGCTCGGGCTCAAAAGCGTGAAGAAGACGCTGCTCTACGACGGCACCGCGCCCATCTACCACCTGTACTACGGCAACGACGTGGGCGAGGAGAGCACCCTGGTCACCACGTTCCCGTTCCGTCACGCCGGCCTCACCGCCAAGAAGGGAAGCGGCCAGATCAGCGTTCTCACACTGTCGGTGCCCGAATCCTCGATCGACTGGTGGCGCGCACGGCTCGAGTCTCACGGCTTCAACGTGGCCCCCGTGGAGCGCTTCGGCGAGAAGCGCCTTGCCTTCCAGCATCCCTGCGGCATCGACTACGAGCTTGTCGGCGTGCAGGACGACGACCGCACCCCCGCAACCCACCCCGACATTCCCGCCGAGTTCGGCATCCGCGGCGTTCACAGCATCAGCTGCTCGGTTCGTGATCTTGAGCTAACCGACCAGTTCATGCAAATGGGCTGGGGCAGCCGCCGTGTGGACAGCGACGGAGACGCGGTGCGCTACGAGATGGGCGAAGGAGGCCCAGGCGCCATCGTGGATTACATCGTGGAGCCCGGCCGCGCGCCGGGAAGCTGGACCTTCGGCGAGGGCTACGTGCATCACTGCGCCTTCAGCGTGGACAGCCTCGATTCGCAAATGGCAGTGAAAATGTTCCTCGAGGGTCTCGGCTACACCGACGTCTCAGACGTGAAGGACAGGGGCTACTTCTACTCGATCTACGTTCGCACCCCCGGCGGGCCGCTGTTCGAGGCCACCTACACCAAGCCCGAGCACTTCGCCATCGACGAGCCCGCCGAAACCATCGGCGCCAAGATCATGCTGTCACCCCAGTTCGAGGACTCCCGACAGGAACTCCTCGCCCAGCTCGAGACAATCGAGTACTGAGCCCAGCGCCGGGCGAGTGCCGGGCCTGGCACTGAGCCGAGCACCGACCCCGCACACGCACGTTTGAGCCCGGGCGGTTCGCCCGGGCTCAACGGTCAGTTTCAGGCGGCGGGCTCCAGCACGAAGTCGTACTGGCAGGTTCCCGCTGACATGTCCACCACCAGCGAGTCGCGCACTCCGAACACCGCGTCGGAGTCGAGATAGTCGCTCTGGTCGTCGAAGAGGTGCGTGATAACGGTCTTGTGACCGGGCGCCGACACCACGAAGTGAACGTGAGCGGGTCGCCAGGCGTGGCGTCCGGTGGCGTACAGCAGCGCCCCGGCGGGGCCGTCGTCGGGCACCGGGTAGGTCACCGGTCGCACCGTGGCCACCTCGTAGCGGCCATCGGCGGCGGTTGTGTACACGCCTCGCATGTTCAGCGGGGTCTGGTCGGCGTCCTGCACGTCGTAGAAGCCGTTGGATGCGGCCTGCCACACATCGAGGGTGGCGCCCTCGATTGGTCCTCCGCCGAGGGTCACCACTGACCCGCTGATCGTGAGCGGCTCGTCGCGTTCCATGGCGTCGGTCACGATCGAGTCGCCCATCTCGCGCCGTGGTGCGCCCTCCAGGTGGAACGGGCCGAACACGGTGGGTTCGGTGGATCCCTCCGCGGCGAGGTGGTTGATCATTTCCACCAGCATCGACACGCCCAGCGTGTCGGACAACAAGATGAACTCCTGGCGCTTGTCGTCGCACATCTGCCCGATGGCGGTGAGCGTTTCGATGCCCTGGAACCACTCCTCGCGGGTGAGGCCCACCTCGGCCACGAATTCGTGCATGTGACGGATGGCGCAGGTCATGATCTGACGCAGGCGAGCGTCGTCGCAGTTGTCGTAGCGGGCGAGAACCTGTGCCAGGTGTTCTTGTGGGGTGATGTTGGCCATGTGTGCTGTGTCCTCCTGTTTTGTCCGGTGATCACTGCTGGTCGTCGTCGTTGTCAGGGCGCGGCGGGGCGCCGTCGACCCCGGGTCCTACAAGTCGGCGCCGCACCGGGAAGAACTGAACCGGCCACCACTGCTGCAACAAGCCGTAGATGCCCCTGGGCGCGAGGATCGCCATCACAGCCGCGATCAGGCCCAGCACGATGAACCGCCACTCCTCGGCGTCCTCGAGCACTTCGCGCACGAACCAGTACACCGCAACCCCGATTATCGGCCCGGTGGTGGAGCCGACACCGCCGATGATGGCTATGAACACCACCAGCGCGGTCCAGCGGAGCACGCTGAAGGCCGAATCGGCGCGGGTGGAGGGCGCGTTGAGCAGGATCACCGCTCCGGTCATGCCGGTCCAGAACGCGGAGATCACCCACACCGTGAGCTTCGCTCTGCCCACCGACACGCCCAAACCTCTGGCGCCTTCTGAATCGTCGCGGATCGAGCGCAATGCCAAACCCAGGCGAGACCTCAACACAAACACCACGATCGCGGTGGCGCCCGCGGCCAACGCCAGGGCCATCAGGTAGGTGACGGTGTTGCGCGTGTCCGGTGAGTAGCCGCCCAACGATTCCCTGGTGAGGCTGCGAACGTTGCCGCCGTCAAGGGAGTCGCTTTCCACCACGAACAGCCGGATCACCTCTGCGATCACCCAAGTGCCGATGGCGAAGTAGCCGCCACGCAGGCGAAACGCGAAGGCCGCCACCGGCAGCGACAGCACCGCCGCCACCACACCCGCGAGCAGCACCGACAGGTACGGGTCCACGCCGAAGTCCTCCGCGAAGGTGAACACCGTGTACACGCCGATACCCACGAACATTTGCTGACCGATCGACACCAACCCGGCGAATCCGGCCAGCAGGTTCCACATTTGCGCCAGCGACAGGTAGTACAGGATCACCACCAAAGGCACCCGCAGGCTGCCGTCGCTGTCCCACCACGCCAGCGTCGCCAGCACCACCAGCAGCCCGGCCGACACCACCAGCCCAACATTGGACTGCCTGTCCGAGCGGGTGATTTGGTGCGTGGTCATTCCGACCTCGTTCCAAGCAGTCCCGTGGGCTTGAAGGCCAGCACCGCCAGGAACACAAGGTGACCCATCAGCGGCCCCGAGCCGTAGCCGTAAGCCACCTCCACCTGGCCGCCGAGGCCGTGAGCTATGCCGAGCGCCAAACCGCCGAGCAGGGTGCCCCAGATCGATCCGAGCCCTCCGATCACCACGGCTTCGAAGGCGTACAGAAGCTGAGCCGGGCCGTCGGTGGGGCCGAAGCTCTGGCGGATTCCCAGGAACACCCCGGCGATCGCCACGGTGGCGAAGGCGATCCCCATGGCCACCGCGTACACGTTGCGGTCGTTCACCCCCATCAGCCGAGCGGTGGAGGGATCGTCTGACACCGCCCGAAAGGCCCGGCCAAGCACCGTGCGTGACAGCATCAACTGCAACACGCCCAGCACCGCCACTGCCACAACCAGCGTGATCAGCGGTATCCAGCCCACGGCGATGGTGTCGGTGAAGGCGATGCTCTCAACCTCGATGGATCCCACGTCGAGACCTTGCGAATCGGCGCTGTAGGCCTGCAGCAGGGAGTTTTGCACCACCACGCCAAGGCCGAAGGTCACCAGGATCGACGGCAGCGGGTCGGGACTGATCGTGAAGTTGAACGCCCCGAGCTGCAACCCGTATCCCAGCGCCATCATCACCGGAACCACCACGATCAGCGCCACGAACGGGTTGAACCCGGTCACGTCGATGGCGGACACCGCCAGGAACGCCCCCAGGATGGCCAGGTCGCCGTGGGCGAGGTTCACGAAACGCATCACCCCGAACGCCAGCGACAGTCCCGTGGCGAACAGCGCGAACAGCCCGCCGAGCATGATGCCCTGCACGATGGCGTTCAGCCATTCCATCAGCGCATTCCGATCAGCAAGAGCCGTGCCCGGACCGGGCGCCTCATTGCGTGTCGGTCTCGGAGACAAGGCCGAAGTAGGCCGATGTGATGTCCGAGCGGCTCAGGTCGTCGGGTTTGCCCTCCAGGGACACCCGCCCCTCGAGAAGGCACACCACCCGTGATGCCACCGCCAGAGCCTGGGCGATGTCCTGTTCAACCACCAGCACGGTGGCGCCACCGGACTGCACCGCCGGCAGGGCCTCGTAGAGGGATTTCACCACCACCGGTGCGAGCCCCAGCGACACCTCGTCGAGAAGAACGAGCCGAGGGTTCGACATGAGCGCCCGGCCGATGGCCACGGCTTGTTGCTCTCCACCCGACAGCACACCCGACTGGCGGTCAAGCAGGGGACGCACAAGCGGGAACACGTCGAGAACGGTGTCGATGTTCCAGTCGCCGCCGCGTCCCGAATGGGCGCCGATCATCAGGTTCTCGCGCACGCTGAGGCTGCCGAAGAGCTTGCGACCCTCGGGCACCAAGGCGATCCCCAGCTTGGTGCGCCGGTGCGCGGGCACCTTGGCGATGTCGGCCCCGGCGAAGCTCACCGAACCTGCCCGAATCGGAACCTGACCGGCCAACACCCGCAGGAAGGTGGTCTTGCCTGCGCCGTTGGCGCCGATCATTGCCAGCGTTTCGCCTTCGTGGACGTGAACGTTCAAGCCGAACAGCGCCTGAAAGTCGCCATATCCGGCATCAAGGCCCGCCACGTCCAGCAGCTTCACTCCGGGGTCACTCCCAGGTAGACCTCCTGCACTTGTGGGCTGGCCATCACCTCGGTTGGGTCGCCCTCGGCGATCTTGATGCCGAAACTCATGGCCATGATCCTGTTCACCACGGCCAGCAAGGCGTGAACGATGTGTTCGATCCAAACGATGGTCACGCCCTCCGCGTGGATCTCGCCGATGGTTTCCACAAGTTCGAGCACCTCGGCCTCGGTGAGCCCGCCGGCGATCTCGTCGAGCAGCACCACACGAGGCCGGGTGGCAAGAGCCCTCGCCAGTTCCATGCGTTTGCGTCCCAACAAGGGCAGGGCACCGGCTCGAGCATTTGCCAGCGGCAACATCTGGGTGCGCTCCAGCGCCTCCACCGCCACCGGGGTGGCCTGAGCCTCCGACATGGGAACACCCGCACCGAACACGGCGCCCACCAGCACGTTCTCGAACACCGTCATCCCCTCAAAGGGACGCGGAATCTGAGCCGTGCGGGCCAGCCCCTGACGGCATCTCCAATCCGAGGACGTCTTGGTGACGTCGTCGCCCTCGAAGCGAATCTGGCCGCTGTCGCAGCTCAGGTCGCCCGCGATGAGGTTCAACAAGGTGGTCTTGCCGGCGCCGTTCGGGCCGACGATTCCCACTGCGTCACCTTGGTCGACGCTCAGCGACAGCCCGTCGAGCACCTTCACGCCGAAGGACTTCTCGACGTCCACCACCTCAAGAATCGTGGACATGTAACAGCCGAGGCCTGTTGTCCCCGACGATCAGCTCAAGGCGCTCTAGACGATCAGTTCCAGAGATCCGTCCACGGGATGGTCGGGCAGGAACCGGTTCACGGTCACGCGCAACTCGAACGGGAAACGCTCGCCGGGCACCCACTGGCCGCCGATGAGCGGTGTGGCCACGGTCTGGGGCACGGGCCCCGCCGCGAAGTTCACGTTGCCCACGACGGTGTCGATGTTGGTTTGGCCGATCGCCTCGTTGAGCGCGTTCTTCTCGGCGGTGCCGGCACGCCGCAGCGCATCGATGGCCACCTCCCACACTGCGTGGCCGTAGCCGAGGGGCTGTTCCCAGTTGCGGCCGGTGGACTCGATGTAAGCCTCGGCGAGATCGGCGGAGCTTTCGCCGGTGAGCGACGAGCTGGTGGGGAAGCGGCTCGTCCACCAGATCTCCGAGCTGAGGCCGTTGCCCTTGGGGTAGGTGGCAACGGCGCTGCTGAACAGCAAACCCTTTGCCACGGTCACCACCGGCGGGTTGAAGTCCTGCTGCAGGGCCTGCGCCTGGAACGTGGCAAAAACAGGAGGCGGCAGCACACCGGTCACGATGTCCACCCCGGCATCCTTGAACGACGCGATCTGCGCCGAGAAGTCCTGAGTGGCCAGGTCGAAGCGCCCGTCGTCGACGATCTGGTACCCGGCCGCCAAAAATGCCGGGGGCTGTCCCACGTCGGGGTCGCCGAAGGCCACGCCGTCGGGATCGCCGCCCCAAAGGGCCCCGATGATCGGATCGATGCCCTCGGCTTGGCCCCACAAATCGAGGAACACTTCGGTCATCTGCTCCACACCCCAGAAGAAGTGGTGGTTCCACACCGAGGCAGGTTCGGGCCCCGGCGGGCCGCCCTTCACCGCGGCGTAGTGCGGCTGCCACGGAGCCAGCGTGGACAGGCACGGGATCTCCTCGAGGTCACACGCCGAGGCGACCGGGATGGTGGTGTCGGGGGTGCCTCCGCACAGCACCAGGTCAACCCCTTCGGAAATGAGCTCACGAGTGACCTCACCTGCGCGGGTGACATCGGTTTCGGTGTCCTTGTCCACGATCTCGATCGTGTCGCCGAACAGTGCCCGCATTTGGGTGAGCACAAAGTCGTCGGTTTCGCCCAGCGCGGCGAGCGGGCCGGTGCGCGGCGTGACGAACCCCACCTTGGCCCGTGGCAGATCCGACGACGCCGCGGCTGCCGTGGTGGTGGGCGCCGCAGCGGCGGCCGTGGTTGTGGCCGCTGCAGCAGTGGTGGTGGGCGCCGGTGAGGATTCGTCGTCCTCACCGCAGGCGATCAGCCAACCTCCCGAAAGGCCCACCGCGGCTGCGGTGCCCGCCGTTCCAAGAAACTGGCGTCTTGAGGTTCTTCCCCTCCTGGGTTGGTTCATTGGTGTTCCCTTTCCTTCCGTTGTGGGTTCGCGATCTGGTGCTCAGGTGGGTCTCAGCCCGGCGTGGGCGGCCTCGAGCATTTGTCTGATTCCGTCGGTGCTGGGTGGACGAACGTTGGCGGCGGCCTCGATCACAACACGCTGGGTTGCCTCCTCGAGCCCGTCTGCGGGCATTCCGAGTGCCGCGAGGCTAGTCGGCGCCCCCAAGGCGCACGAAAGTTCAAAGAAGGCCGCGGGCACCTCCGCTGCGTCAATGTCGAGCACCGAGGCGATGCGGCTGATCAAGGCGGGGATGGCGGGCGCGTTGTACGCCAAAGCGTGGGGGAGCACCGCTGCGTTCATGCCGCCATGGTCGAGGCCGAACATGCCGCCGAGCACGTGGCAGGTCTTGTGGTGCAAGGCGGTGCCCGCGGTGGCCAGCACCACCCCGGCCAGGTACGCACCGTAGAGCACCTCGCTGCGACCCTCGATGTTGTTCGGGTCGGTCACCACCACCGGCAACCCCCGGTGCAGCACGCGGATGCTCTCCAACGCGATGAAGCCGATGAAGGGGTTGGTTCCGGGCCCGTACAGGCCCTCCACGGCGTGCGCCAGCGCGTTCATTCCCGAGGGCCCCGCAATGTGTGCCGGGAGGGTGAGCGTCAGCTCGGGGTCGTACACCACCAGCGCCGGTTTCACCCGCGCGTCGTTGCCCACACGCTTGGTGTCGCCGTCGCTGAGGCCCCAAATGGGGGTCATCTCCGACCCCGCGTAGGTGGTGGGAACTGCTATGTGGCGAACTCCCAGCTTGTGGGCCACCGCCTTGCCGAAACCTGTGGCGGAGCCACCCCCAACGGTGAGCACCGTGTCAGCGCCGACTTCGCCGGCCTGGTGGGTGGCGGCTTCGGCTTTCTCGACAGGCACGTGTTGTGCCACGTCGCTGAAACGTCCCACCATCGAGGTTCCGAGCACTTCGGCGATTTCGGACGCGGGCGAGTCCTCCTGGGGGGCGGCGATCAGCAAAATCCGCTTGGCGCCAAGCGATTCGGCTTCTTGTGCCAGTTGCCGGCGCGAGCCCGCACCGAACACCACACGGCCGGCGAGGGCGTCGTAGGTGAAGTCGGTGACGGACAACTTCCCGACGGTGTTCGTCACTGCGGTTCTCGAACCAGGTGTTCAACCCCGAAACGAGGTCTGTCCGCCATGCGTACAAGTTACCACACAACGGACACGCAGAATCGATCTAGAACTCGACGGGATGCACGGGGGCCTCACCCTTGGCGATCATGTCGGGAATGCGAGGCGAGCCGTTCTCCCAAACCAGCAGCATCGACCGCTTCGGCGAGTAGCCGGTGTGGCGAATGTCGGCGGGCATGGCGGCCACGTCACCGGCCTTCATGATCACCCTGGCGCGCTTGGCGCCCGAGTCACGATCCTCCACGTCCCACTGGATCTCGTCGGAGAGCTGCACGAACCACTCCACCCGGTCGTTTCCGTGGATCACCGGCAGCGTGAACTCCTCGGTGGTGGGGCAGTAGAGGCTCTCGCGGCACGCGGAGACCACCGACGGGTTCCATGTGACATCGGATCGGGACAGGTAGGCGAACAGGTTGAACGAGGACACCTGATCCTCGTATCCGGGCGCGGCTTCGATCACCGGTTCGGACTGGTCGACGTCGGCGAAGGCCCGGTTCACCGGGAAGCCGGTCTCGTCGCTGCGGGTCGGTTCGTCGCCGGGCACGCTCACCATGCGGTTGGCCACCACCCTGCGACGCGTCACCGCCTCGTCGTTGTTGCCGTCACTTGGCCCGAACGCGGTGCCGGTTTCCAGCGGCGCAGCGAACGGGTCGTAACCGGCGTTTGTCCAGTCCGACAGCATCTCCTTGAAGCACGCAAGCAACTCTTCGTGGTCGAAGGTCTCGTTGTAGTCCACCTCGGCGCGGCGGTACGCCTCGTTGAAACGCCCCGCGAACATGTCAACCGTGCCGTAGTGGTTCATCGTGCCCACCACCGAGTCGAAGTTCACGATTCCGTAGAAGAACCCCCAGGCCACGTCTCGCTGGACGCAGCGCAGCCAATGATCCACCGGCAGCTGATGGTTGCCGGTGGGCCACTCGACGGTCACGAAGTACTCGTCGCGGCTGAAGGTGAACCCACCCGCAGAAAAAGACCGGTATCCCAACTCGTTGGCGGTGCCGGCAGCGGCATCTGTGATCGTCATGGTTGTCTCCTTGTGGGTTGAGCGGCGCCGGGGTGTTGCCGGCACCAAGATGTGGTCGATGTTCGAGCAGCGGCGACAGGCGACGTGGCGCGCCTAGAAGGTCTGGCAGATGTCGGCCCAGCGGTACACCGTGTCGGGGCCTTCGATGGTTTGCAGCAGGACGACCCCCACTTCGTCGCAGTGCATTCGGTAGGCCTTGCCCGCGGGAAGCATGGTCATGTGACCACGTGTGGCGGTGACAGTTCCCATGGGCTTTCCTTCGGGTTTGCCCCCCAGGCCGACAGAGCCGTTCGAGTCGGGGGCGACGAGCTCGGAGTCGGGGTCGATCAGCTCGATGCGAACGGTTCCGTCCATGACCAGCGCGAACTCGTCGTGGGGGGTTGCCCGCCATTCGCTTGTGCCCTCGGCTCGGATGGCCTCAAGCACGTACTCGAGGTTCTTGCCCACCGCCACCTTCTCGTAGGGCGCAGCCTGGGATGCCACCTCGAACATGTTCGAGAAGGCGTAGTACTTGGGATCGTCGTCCACAATTTGTACTCCGCCTTTGGTGTAGTCGTCTAGTGATCCGAAAACGGTGCTGTACTGCGTCACGGCATTCTCCCTGGAAGATCTCGTGGAATGGTAGGCCGGTGATGATGTCCTGGCCGCCGGGTGAAACGGTAGCCGCGCAACAGTGTGTGGATGTCAAACGGGCCGCCTGGCTCAACCGGTGCCATGATCATTGAGATGCCGCCTGGCGGTGAGGCGATCGCCGATCGGATAGTGATGCTCGGTCACGGCTTGCGAGCCCGAGGGGTGGACGTCACCGTGTCCGAGATCATCGACGCGTCACAAGCAGCCACAGTGGTGAACCTCGGTTCTCGGGCCGAGCTGCGGGTGGCGTTGCGGGCCGCCATGGTGAAATCCGACCGTCACCTGGGGAGCTTCGACGCCGTGTTCGATCGGTTGTTTCCGCTGAGCGCGGTGGTTGCGCAACCCTCGGAGGGGTCCGAGCCGACGCCGGACCTCGCTGATCTGGTGGCCTTCGGTGGCGACACCGCCGGCATGGCCGCGCAGCTCGTGGACGCACACGGGGGCCTCGACGGCCCCACACGCGGCGAGCGCCATCATCTGCAACGAGCCTTAAGGGCCGCCGACCTGGCCCGGCTGATGAGCGACGCCCGACAGGCCAACCCGGAGCTGTCCACCGCAGACCTGCGCGAACGAATCGAGGAACTCAAACGCCTGATGGCCGCCGAGGTGCGCTACCGGCTCGGAGCGCCCGACGACCCGGCGACCGACGCCGCCGCGGATCTGGATTTTCTGAACGCCACCCGCGCACAACTCGCCGACATGCGTGACGCCGTGCGACCACTGGCCCGCAAGCTCGCCACCCGGCTGGCGCGACGCCGCCAGGCGCGGCGTGGTCGCAGCGTGAGCTTCCGCCGCACGATGCGCAAATCCCTGGGCACCGGGGGAGTGCCATTCGAGGTGGTGTACGACCGTCCCCGGGCGCAACGTCCTGAACTGTTCGTGCTGTGTGACATTTCGGGTTCGGTTGCCAACTTCTCGGTGTTCACGCTCACGCTCATGTCGGCGCTGTCCGCGGAGATCGCCAGATGCCGATCGTTCGTGTTCGTGGACGCAATCGACGAGGTCACCTCCCTGCTCGCGGCCACCGGTCACGGGCTGGAGCCTTGGCAGATCATGCGCAACACCAACGTGATCGCCGACGACGGCCACTCCGACTACGGCGCGGTGCTCACCCGGTTCTGGGACGGCGTCGGCGCACACGACCTTGGGCCCAAGTCCACGGTGCTGATCACCGGCGATGCACGCACCAACTACCGACCGGCGTGCTCGACGGTGCTGGAAGCCATGTCGCGGCGCTGTCGCGGTGTGTACTGGCTCAACCCGGAGCCCCGCGCCGAGTGGGACACCTACGACTCGCAGATGGCGCAGTACTCACCGCACTGCAAGGGCGCGTACGAGGTTCGCACGGTCTCCCAACTCGTCAACTGCGTGGAGCAGTTGCTGTAGCCAACCGATGCCCCCGGGCGGGGGCGTCACCCCGGCGAGCCGCGCCGCGGCGGCCAAGGGTTCACAGTTCGGAGCGAACCATCCTTGCGGCCTGCACCATCGAGGCAAGCTTCGCCCGGGCCGCCTCACGGGGCAGGAACTTCATCCCGCAGTCCGGCGACACTCCCAGCCGCTGCGGCTCGGTGTGTTCAAGAGCGGCCCGGATGCGCTGCGCGATCGACTCCGGCGTCTCAACGTCGGGGGTGCTGAGGTCGATCACTCCGAGCACCACCGACCGGGGCGCGAGCTGCTCCACGATTTGTGGCGCAAGGCCAGGCTGAGCCGCCTCGATGGCCACGAAGTCCACCGGGGCGTCGGCCAATTCCCGCAGGAACGGGTAGCCACCGGACTTGTCTCCCATGTACAGGGCGTATCCGTAGCAGGTGTGCAACGTGGTTGTGGCGTCCACACCGTCAACCGCCGCGGCGATGGCCTCAACCGCGAAACCTCGTGCCACCTCGGCGTTGGCCTGAAGGTAGGGCTCGTCGAGTTGCAGCACGTCTGTGCCCGCGGCAGCCAGGTCGTGCAGTTCCTCGTTGATCGCGGCTGCGTAGGCCATGGCGAGGGCGCGCTGGTCGGGGTAGTGGTCGTTTTGCGCGAGCTGGCTCAGGGTGAACGGCCCGGGGACGGTCACCTTGGTCTGGTGACGGGTGTGGGCCCGCAGGAACCGTGCCGAATCCAGTTCGATGGGCTCACTGCGCACTATGGGCCCGTTCACCAGCGGCACAACCGCTTCGCCGCCGCGACGGTTGGTGCCCTTGCCCAGCTTGGACTGGTCGACCCCGCCGAGGGCGTTGGCGAAGTGATTGAAATACGACTCGCGACCTATTTCGCCGTCGGTGATCACGTCCACACCGGCGGCTTCCTGGTCGGCTATGGCCACCAGCGTGGCAGCCTCGATCGCCTCGCGGCGGAACTCGGGCTCAACCTTCCAGATGCCCTCGGCGCGCACTCTGGGCACGCCCTCACCAACAAGGCGGGCGTGATCAACCAGCCAACCCGGCTGCGGGTAGCTGCCCATCACCGTGGTGGGCAGCGGGTCCTTCACGAGTGCAGTCCTTGACTTCGAGTGCGCAGGGCGGCCCGGTGCACTCCGGGCGGGCTCGCGCCTGTCGAGGTGATCACACCTCGATGAAGATGCACTCCCCGGGGCACTCCTCGGCCGATTCGATGGTGGCCTCTTCCTGGCCGTCGGGCACAAGGGCGAGCCCGTCGGGGCCTCCCGGATCCGAGAACACCTTGTCGCCTTCTTTCACGTAGGCGAGACCGTCGTCGAGCAGGGTGAACACATCGGGGGCGATTTCCTCACACAGGCCGTCGCCGGTGCAAAGATCCTGGTCGATCCAGACCTTCATGACTTGGGTGCACCTCACTTGTCCGTTGTTTGAGTGCTTGGGCGTCCGAGAGCCTCAGCGGCCAGGACTGCCGACCACAACTATACCCGCGCCGGGTCACGGATCGGGCACCGTTCGGGCACGGTTCGGGGTGACCTCCGGCACAACTTCGCTGCTGCGAGGCGAGCCGGGCGCCCCACCACGGCAAGTGGTGTGGGCGGGCCGTGGCCGCATCGACACCGGTAGTGTGAGGCGCAACCACCACGGGTTCGTCCACCGTTTCTGGCATGGTTTGCCGGTTGCGGCCATGATCCCACAGGAAGGTGAGCTGTGAGCTTCCACGAAAAAGCGGCCCCCACCGGCGACGACGAACAACGCCAAGCGATGTCGGCGTCCGGCGCAGGACAAGGCGTTGGCGACGACCCCGAGGACCTGGCCGAGCTTCGCACCCACATCAGCCGCCAACACGACGAGCTGGAGACCCTGCGAAGGCGCCTGAGCGAAGCCCCGAAACGCCAACGCGCCCTCGAGAAGCGCCTGGTGGAGGCCAAGAGCCGCCTCGCGCAGGCAACATCGCACAACGCCCGCCTCGACACGAAACTGCGCGAAGCCCGAGAGAGCATCATGGCGCTGCGCGAAGAGGTGGAGAAGCTTACCCAGCCCCCCAGCGGTTACGGCACCGTGCTGGGCCTCAACGACGATTCCACCGCCGATGTGCGCGTCGGGGGCCGCAAAATGCGCGTGGCCGTTCGGCCCGAGGTGGCCGACAGCCTCACCGTGGGAACCGAGGTCGCCCTCAACGAGTCCTTCAGCGTGATCCTGGCCCGCCGACCAGACCGCACCGGCGAGGTGGTCACCGTGAAGGAGGTGCTCGCCGACGGCCGCCGAGCGGTGATCTCCGGTCGGGCCGATGAGGAACGGGTGGTGGATCTGGGCCGTGTGGGCGCCGTCGGGCCGATCCGCAGCGGGGACGCCGTGCTGGTGGACTCGTCCTCCGCGTTGGTGATCGAGCGTTTGCCGCGTCCCGAGGTGGAGGAGCTGGTGCTCGAGGAGGTTCCCGATGTCACCTACTCCGACGTGGGCGGACTGGACGCCCAGATAGAGCAGATCACCGACGCGGTGGAGCTGCCGTTCGTGCATCATCAGCTTTTCGCCGACTACGACCTGCCGGCGCCCAAGGGAGTGCTGCTCTACGGGCCTCCGGGGTGTGGCAAAACCCTGATCGCCAAAGCCGTGGCGAACAGCCTCACCATGAGGGTGGCCGAAGTGTCGGGCGACTCGCAGGCGCGCAGCTGCTTTTTGAACATCAAGGGCCCCGAATTGCTCAACAAGTACGTGGGCGAAACCGAACGCCAGATCCGTCTGGTGTTTCAGCGGGCCCGCGAGAAGAGCGAGCAGGGCTGGCCGGTGATCGTGTTCTTCGACGAGATGGAGTCGCTGTTCCGCATCCGCGGCTCGGGCATCAGTTCGGACATCGAGTCCACCATCGTTCCCCAGCTTCTCGCCGAGATCGACGGCGTGGAGGCGCTGCGCAACGTGATCGTGATCGGCGCATCCAACCGCGAGGACTTGATCGACCCGGCGATCCTGCGCCCGGGACGCCTCGACGTGAAGATCAAGATCGAACGCCCCGACGCCGAGGCCGCCGCCGCCATTTTTTCGCGCTACCTCACGTCGTCGCTTCCGATTCACGCCGAGACGGTTGAGACCACCGGCGGCGGAGATCACGACAAGGCTGTGCGGCTGATGATCGAGAACACCGTGGAGGACATGTACCGCGCCGAGGAGGGCAACCAGTTCCTTGAGGTCACCTACGCCAACGGCGACAAGCAGGTGATGTACTTCCGGGACTTCGCGTCGGGCGCGATGATCGAGAACGTGGTGAGGCGGGCCAAGAAGCTGGCCATCAAACGCGAGATCGCCGGTGGCGGACGAGGCATTCGCACCGAGGACCTGCTGGCGTCGGTGCGCCAGGAGTTCAAGGAGCACGAGGATCTGCCCAACACCACCAATCCCGACGACTGGGCCCGCATCTCCGGCAAGAAGGGCGAGAGGATCGTTTTTGTGCGCACCCTCGTGTCGGACTCCGACGCGTCGGCCTCGGGAGGCCGCTCGATAGAGCACGTCCAGACGGGCCAGTACCTGTAGCACCGGGGGCTGCGCCGGCACCCGTCCCGCAACTTTGAGGGCCGGCCGCGGCGGGTCCTGCCCAGCGAGGCGGCGACGCATCCGGCCGGTACGCCCGCTGGCGAGGCTTGGGGCCTGTGTCGCACCCTGGCCCGTATACTGCGGGGTTGAATTACCCGGACTCGAACCTTGGAGGTCGAGAACATGAAGAGATCCCTGCTACTGCGGTTGGTAGCGATGCTGTTCGCAGTGACGCTGGTGGCAGCCGCTTGCGGAAGCGACGACGAGGAAACGGGAGCTTCCGATCCAGTCGACGGTGGTGGCGCCGAAACGCCCGAAGACGTTGAGGAAGACCCCGAACCGAGTGTCACAGAGCCCGAAGAGGTGATTGTTGACACCCAAGGCGACGGAAGCCTGCTCGATGAGATCAAAGCCCGAGGCACCTTGCACTGTGGTGTGAGCGGCTCGGCGGTGGCCTTCTCCGAGACACAGCCCGACGGCAACGTCACCGGCATTGACGCCGACTTCTGTCGTGCGGTCGCCGCGGCGATCCTCGGCGACGCGGGCGCGGTGGAGTTCACACCACTCACCGCGGCCGAGCGCTTCTCGGCGGTGCAAACAGGAGCTGTTGACCTGCTGATGCGCAACTCCACCTGGACCCAGAGCCGCGACACCGAAATCGGCATGGACTTCGGCCCCACCACCTACTACGACGGCCAGCAGCTGATGGCACGGGTCAGCGACGGCTTCTCGGCCGCATCGGATGTGGGAGACCTCGAGGGCGCCGTGGTTTGCACCAACGCGGGCACAACCACCGAGAAGAACATCGCCGACGCCGCAGACGCAGCAGGCGTGAACATCGAATTGAGCACTTTCGAGGACTTCGACATTGTCACCGACAACTTCGTGAACGGCGCCTGTGACGTGATCACCACCGACGGCTCGGGCCTGGTTGGCCGCAAGGTGAACAACCAGCCCGACGACGAGGAGTGGGTGATCTTCCCGGCGACGCCGATCTCCAAGGAGCCCCTCGGCCCGGTGTACGGCCAGAACGATTCGATGTTCGCCGACGCTGTCAACTGGACCGTGTACGCGATGATCATCGCCGACGAGAAGGGCGTGAACTCCGACAACGTCGCCGCCATGGCCGCCGATCCGCCCGACGCCGAGGTCGGCCGTCTGCTCGGTGGTGAGGGCGAACTCCAGACCGGCATGGGCCTTTCCCCGGATGCCTTCTGGCAGGTCATCGGCCAGGTCGGTAACTACGACGAGGTGTTCACCCGCAACCTTGGCCCGGTGGGCCTCGTCCGGGAAGGCTCCGCCAACGCAGGCTGGCTCGACGGAGGCCTGATCTACGCTCCGCCGGCGCGCTGATCGACACCTTTCATTCGGCTTCCGCGTCGCATTAGGGCGGTGCGGAGGTCCTCGTTCCTGAAGGAGGCCGGGGGAAACCCCGGCCTCCTTTGGCGTTCGCCTGGCATCGTGACACTTGACAGACCCGTATCTCTGAGGCGCCCGGTGGCCGTGGCCCTGCGACGGTTGTCTGGGGACGGGGCGTTGCGCCGCGAATTGGGCGCCGACTTTGGGAGCGTCGGGGCATGAACGCGGCCGACCGCAACAGCGACGTGCGCACACAGCGGCCTCCGCTCTACCGCGATGCCACGGTTGTGAAATGGGTGGCTCAGGTGTCCACGCTGCTGTTGGTGCTGTTCGCGCTGTGGTTCCTGGCCACCAGGGCAGGCGACAACCTTCGGGCCAACAGCATCCCCACCGGGTACGACTTTCTGGGCGTCGATCCCGGTGTGAACCTCTTCGAGGGCATAGACACCGATCCCAACACCGGCGGGCGCGCCTTGTGGGTGGGCATGGTCAACACCATCCGGCTCGCCATCGGCGGAATCTTCGCGGCCACCATCCTCGGCGTTCTGGCGGGGGTGGGACGCTTGTCGAGCAACTGGATCGTGCGCCGAATCTCGGGCGTGTACATCGAACTGCTGCGCAACATTCCGCTCCTGGTCACGATCTACCTGCTCGCAGCGGTGATCTCGTCGCTTCCAAGGGTGGAACTCGAACAGGGACCGATTCACGGTTGGGTTCACCTTTCCAACAAGGGACTGTCGGTGCCCCGCCTGTTCATCGATGACGGCTTCTACCAGTGGGCGGTGTTCCTGCTGATAGGGGCCGCGGTGGGGTTTTGGGTGCGCGCAAGGCGGCTGCGCGTCCGCGACAACACCGGACGCGAGACCTTTCCCAACGTGAGCCTCGCCGCGGTGATCGTGGCCTTCGCCGCGGTGGGCTGGTTGGCCCATCCAATATTCGGCTGGATCGGCGCCGTGTTTCACGCGGTGTCCGATGCCGTGGCCGAAGTGCCTCAACAGGTGGCACAACTGGTGGTGGTGGTCGCGGCGTTCACGGCGGCGGGTTGGTGGATCAGGCGCCGCCTCAACCGCCTCCGCACACCAGCGGGCTTGGGCAAGCTCACAGACGACGACTGGTTCCGCATGATCTTCGCGGTTGTGGGCGCGGCACTGGCATCGGCGTTTGTGCTGTTGGTGTGGCCGGGACTGGCGAGCTGGATGGTGAACTCCACGTCGGATCTGTTCGGCGTGCTCGGCGACAAGTTCGGCGACGGTCGCACGGGTCCGCCTCTCAACGCCAAACGGCCCGACATCGTTCAGCCCGGCAATTTCGCCAACTACGGGCCCGCCGGTCTGAACTTCACCCTGAGCCTGGCGGCGGTGTTCTTCGGGGTGGTGCTCTACACAGGGGCGTTCATCGCCGAGATCGTGCGCGGCGGGATCCTGGCGGTGCCCAAGGGCCAAACCGAGGCCGCCCAGGCGCTGGGTTTGCGCCCCGCCACGAGGCTGCGCCGGGTGGTGCTGCCCCAGGCGCTGCGAGTGATCATGCCCCCGCTGGGCAACCAGTACCTCAACCTCACCAAGAACACGTCGCTGGCCATCGCGGTGGGTTACAGCGAGGTGGTGCAGGTCGGTCAGACGATCTACAACCAGACCGGCAAAACCCTCGAGGTGATGTCGATCTGGATGCTGTTCTACCTTGCCTGTTCGTTGACCATTTCGGCGGTGGTGAACTTCTTCAACGTGCGCCTCAAGATCGTGGAGCGCTGAGATGGCGAGCACTTTCACGTTGGTGACCGACGACCGCGAATCCTCCGCAGGCGCCCCGCCCGCGGCCCCGAGCCTGACTCCTCGACGGTGGCTGGCCGAGAACTTGTTCTCGAGTCCGGTGAACACCGTTCTCACACTGGTGTTTGCCGCTTTGGGCCTGGTGATGCTTCGCGGCCTGGCGAACTTCGTGTTCAGCGAGGAGCGCACCTGGGACGGCGTGCGGGTGAACCTGCGGCTGTTGTTCACCCATGCCTATCCCGAAGAGCAGTACGTCCGCATCTGGGTGTCTTTGGGCGTGATCCTGGTGATGGCCGGGCTTGCGCTGGGGCTCGTCGGCCGTTTCGAGGGCTTGCCGTTGCGGCGCATAAGCATGTGGCTCACAAGCGGAGCTGCGCTGATCGCTCTCACCGTTGTGCTGCGCGAGCCGTCTGTGCTCAAAGGCGCCGACGGCACACCGCTGCGCGACTCCTCGGGTGATCTGATCCGGGAGTCGTTCCTGGAGGCAATGGCCGACCGGGGGGTGTACTGGCTGGTCGTGGTGATCCTCGCGGCGGGCGGGGCGGCGTTGTGGTTCTGCTTCGACGATGAGCGTCGTCGTCACCTGCGGGTGGCCACCGTGCCCTTCGCGTTCGCCGTTCTGGGTTTGCTGGTGCTCAGCGCCTGGGTGTACCCGTGGGGGCATTACGCGTTCTCCGAGGGCACCTACATCTACGAGCCGGGCAGAACGGTGGCCAACACCACCAAGGTTCCATGGACGGTGATGTGGCTGCTGCTGGTTGCCGCCTGGGCAACGGGACGCGGCCTGAGCGACAACCGCTGGGCGCCACGCCTGCGGGTGACGCTCAACCTGTCGTGGCTGCTGGTTCCCTTCGTGTTGTACTGGGTGGTGCTGCGCGACCCCGACCTGGACTGGGCCCACATTTGGTCCACCGACCTGCCGATGGCGCTGGCGTTCGCGGTGGGCGGCGCCGCGGTGTTGTGGTTCCTGACCCAGCCAACGCTTGGCGAGGCCGGCGCCGCGGTGGCCGGCGGCCTGCTCGCGCTGGCGGCATTTCACTGGGTGGCGGCATTCTTCGGGTGGTACCCGATGCTGCAAAAGGCCCGACTGAGCTTCCTGCTGTTGGCGCTGGCGGCGTTGTTGGCGCCCAACTTCAAAGGGGTCGCCGCGCAGCGCGCCAAGCTGGTGGTGGGCTGGGTGGCGGCGATGGGCGTGTTCCACTACCTGGCCACGATGATCAACTCTGCGTCCACCATCGAAACACCCACCGCCAACTTCATCGGCGGGTTTTCGATCACCGTGGTGGTGGCGGTGTTCACGCTGCTGTTCTCGTTCCCGCTCGGGGTGCTGCTGGCGCTGGCCCGAACGTCGCGAATGCCGCTGTTCAGGGTGCTGGCCACCAGCTACATCGAGACGCTGCGAGGCATTCCGCTGATCACCATCTTGATGTTCTTTTCGATCATGGTGCCGCTGTTCCTGCCACAAGGCATGGAACTGGGCGAGATGGCCGCGATCATCACCGGGTTCACGCTGTTCTCTGCGGCGTACCTCGCCGAGAACATCCGCGGCGGTTTGCAGTCGATACGGCGCGGCCAGTACGAGGCGTCAGACGCGGTGGGCCTCAGCACCGCGCAGCGCACCGCGTTCGTGGTGTTGCCCCAGGCGCTGCGGGTGTCGATCCCACCTCTTGTCGGCCAGCTGATCGCCACGTTCAAGGAGACCTCCCTGATCGCCATCGTCGGTGGGTTCGACTTCCTTCGGATCGCCAACGCGGTGATCTCGTCACAGTCGGAGTTCCTTGGCGTGAAACGCGAAGGGCTGCTGTTCGTGTCGCTGATCTACTGGGTGTTCGCGTTCTCGATGTCGCAGGCCAGCAGACGCCTCGAACGCCGCGTCGGCCTGGGGGAACGCTGAGCCCCGGGCCCAAGCGCGTCGCACCCGTGAACACCGTCGATCGTGACCACCGCCAAGCCATGCCTCAACTGACGCCCCCGTCGAGAGTGGCCCCACCCACCAGGAGGAACCTGCGATGACCATGAGCGATGCCACCGTTGCCCTCACCTCGGAGATGGCCGCACGGGGCGACATGATCGTGTGCGAGAACGTCAACAAGTGGTTCGGGGAGTTCCAGGCCCTCAGCGACATCAGCGCCACCATCAAGGAACGTGAGGTTGTGGTGGTGTTGGGGCCGTCGGGATCGGGAAAGTCCACCTGGATTCGTTGCATCAACCGGCTCGAACAGCACCAGGAGGGCCGCATCCTCGTGGACGGGCTGGAGCTCAGCAACGACCTGCGCAACATCGAGAAGATCCGCTCCGATGTGGGCATGGTGTTTCAACAGTTCAACCTGTTTCCCCATCTCACGGTGCTCGACAACATCACCCTCGCTCCGATCTGGGTGCGCAAGAAACCCCGTCGCGAAGCCGAGGAACTTGCCCGCCAACTGCTGGAACGGGTGGACATCCCCGAACAGGCCGACAAGTACCCGGGCCAGCTCTCGGGTGGTCAGCAGCAGCGTGTGGCCATCGCCCGGGCGTTGGCGATGGAGCCCCGGGTGATGCTCTTCGACGAGCCGACCTCTGCGCTTGATCCGGAGATGATCCACGAAGTGCTCGACGTGATGAAGGAACTGGCCCGCTCGGGAATGACCATGATGGTCGTCACCCACGAAATGGGCTTCGCGCGTGAGGTTGCCGATCGGGTGATCTTCATGGAGGACGGCCGGATCGTGGAAACCGGCACACCGCAGCACTTCTTCGAGAACCCCACCGAGGAACGCACCAAGCTGTTCCTGTCCCAGATCCTCTGAGCACACCCCGCCGCGTGGTGCCGGCCCGTGGTGCCGCTGCCGGTGGCGGCGCCCGCGACGCCACAGACATGCCTCTAGCGTTGCCTGCGGTGCGCACCGCAAGTCCACCTGATCAAAGGCGACCCCACCAAGGCCGACCCCATCACAGGCGGCCCCTTGAAAGGCAGCCCCATCAACGGCGGCGCCATCACAGGCGGCTCCATCAATGGCGGCCCCATCAATGGCGACAGCGCGGCACGCCGGGTGTACATGGCCGTACCTAAGACCCTCGGGCTCGAAACCGAATACGGGATCGTCCACCGCGGCGTCGAGGAGCCCAACCCGATATCGGCGTCGTCGTTGCTGATCAACGCCTATCTGGCGTCGGTGGCACAAGACTCCGAACCCGACCTGAACGCGGTGCGCTGGGATTTTCTGGGCGAAACCCCCGGCAACGACGCCCGCCGCGACGACCACCCCACAGCCGCGGGGCCCGAAGTGGAAACGCACCTGGTGAACGCCGTGCTCACCAACGGCGCCCGCTACTACGTGGACCACGCCCACCCCGAGCTGTCAACACCGGAATGCGCCAACGCCCTCGACGCGGTGGTGTACGACCGAGCCGCGGAGATGATCGCCGAGGCCTCGATGACCGCAGCGGCAAGCCTGCTCGGCGGGCAGTCCAACGTGGTGGTGTACAAGAACAACTCCGATGGCAAGGGCAACAGCTACGGCTGCCACGAGAACTACCTGATCGACAGATCCACCCCGTTCTCGCGCATCGTGCGCCTCGCCACCGCGCATTTCGTGACGCGCTCCATCTACTGCGGCGCCGGCAAGGTCGGCTCGGAGGCGCCGGGCATGCGCCTGAGCAGCGACCGCTTCCAGATCACCCAGAGAGCCGACTTCATCGAAGAAGAAGTGGGTTTGGAGACAACGCTCAAACGGCCGATCGTGAACACCCGCGACGAACCCCACGCCGATCCGGCGAAGTATCGACGGCTGCACGTGATCCTCGGCGACGCCAACATGTCCCAGGTGGCCACGCTGCTCAAGCTGGGCACAACCGCGCTGGTTCTGGCCATGGCCGAGGACGACGTGGCGGTTTGCCCTGTGGGGTTCGCCGCGCCGGTGGCCGCGCTCGCCACGGTGAGCGGCGACCTCACCTTGCGCGAGCCTCTGCTGCTCGAGGACGGATCCACCACCACCGCGCTGGGCGTGCAATGGGAACTCCTCGCCGCGTCTCGCGACTACGTGGAACGCAACGGCGCCGCCAAGGTGGGCGGCCCGGTGGCATCGGAGGTGCTGAACCGCTGGGAGGCGGTGCTAACCGGCCTGGAGCGAGACCCGATGGATGTGGCCCGTCAAGTGGACTGGGTGGCAAAGCTGCGCTTGCTGCGGGCCTACCGTGAACGCCACGGGCTCGGCTGGGCCGATGCCCGCATCCGCGCCATGGACATCCAGTACCACGACCTGCGCCCGCAGCGGTCACTGGCCGCGCTCGCCAACCTGGAGCGCCTCGTGGACGACGCCGACGCGGCGACGGCGATGACAGAACCCCCTCACGACACCCGCGCGTTCTTCAGAGGCCGCTGCCTGCAACGTTTCGCCTCGGAGGTGGTTGCCGCCAACTGGGATTCGGTGGTTTTCGACGTGGGCGCGGGATCGTTGCGCCGGGTGGTGATGATGGAACCCGGCCGCGGCACTGCAGCACACGTTGGTCGCCTCTTCGACGAGTGCGACACCGCCGCCGAACTCTTGCGCCGACTCGGGGCGTAGCCTTGACCCACCCAGCGGACAACGGCGTGGCACCCGCAGCGCCGACGTGCAAGCGGCCGGCCACTGATCTTGTGGTGACACCTCACCCCTGAGCGGCGCCCGCCGGCAGGCACGAACCCGGCCAGAGAGGACACCAAGTGGCCAACCGAGAGCAGAAGCGCAAGCCGAGCCCGGCCCGCAGCGAGGACGCCGTCGAACAGGAACACACCCGCACATCGTCGGAGAACACCGCCCAGACCGAACAGATGATGGCCGAACTCGACGACCTGCTCGACGAGATCGACGAGGTTCTCGAAACCAACGCCGAGGACTTCGTGAAGAGCTACGTGCAAAAGGGAGGCCAGTGACACCCTGCTCGCAACCGACGCCGCTGCCCAGGTCGCCGGCGACGTTGCGGCCGGGGTGTGGCGCCGGGGGAGCGCCGCGGTTGTGACGCTGCCACACTTTGAACCCGGCGCTGATCCCGGCCCGGATTTTG
The DNA here is from genome assembly GCA_965221635.1 of Candidatus Aldehydirespiratoraceae bacterium. Lineage (GTDB taxonomy): Bacteria > Actinomycetota > Acidimicrobiia > Acidimicrobiales > Aldehydirespiratoraceae > JAAXHB01. The sequence goes on along the minus strand of OZ244902.1, from coordinate 2,846,390 downwards.
CGGGGCTCCTGCGACGACTCGGCGAACCCGCCGACCTGGCCGGCGCCACGGCCGCGCTGCCTTCCGGGTCACCGTTGGATTCGCTCACCCACGGCACCACTTGCGTGGCGGTGCGCTACGACAACGCAGTGCTGCTCGCAGGCGACCGGCGCGCCACCGCGGGGAACTTCATCAGCCAACACCGCATGGAGAAGGTCTTCGCGGCCGACAGTCATTCCGGTGTGGCAATCGCCGGTGTGGCCGGGCCCGCCACCGAGATGGTGCGTCTCTTCCAGTTGCAGCTCGAGCATTACGAGAAGGTGGAGGGCACCTCCCTGAGCCTGGAAGGCAAGGCCAACCAGCTCGGCCAGATGGTGCGGGCGAACCTCACCGCAGCCATGCGAGGCCTGGTGGTGGTGCCGATCTTCGCCGGTTACGACCGCGAATCCGGCACCGGTCGCATCTTCGAGTACGACATAACCGGCGGCAGGTACGAGGAACGCGACCACGCCGCCAACGGCTCCGGGTCGATGCACGCCTCCACCACCCTCAAGCTTGGTTTCGACGACGCCATGAGCCGACAACAAGCCCTTGAGCTGGCCCTCAAGGCGCTGTTCGTGGCCGCCGAGGCCGATTCGGCCACAGGCGGCCCCGACCCGGCCCGCAACATATTCCCGGTGGTGGCCACCATGGACGCCGACGGCTACAGCAGGGTCGATGACAGCGAACTGAGCGACCTCACGTCACAAGTCGTGGCAGCGCTGCACGGCGCAGGCAACGGCGCAGCGAAGGCCGAGCCGTGATCACCCGGCCGGCGCGCCCGTGACCGTCGCATCCCCCGGTTCGCCACAAACCACGCCACCACAGGCGGAGGCCAAACCATGACGATGCCGTTCTACGTGCCGCCCGAGCAGATGATGAAGGACCGGGCCGACTACGCCCGCAAGGGCATCGCCCGCGGTCGCAGCCTGATCGCGTTTGCCTACGACGACGGCGTTGCCATCGTGGCGGAGAACACGTCTCGCACCTTGCGCAAGGTGAGCGAGGTGTATGACCGAATCGCCTTCGCGGGTGTGGGCAAGTACAACGAGTTCGATCAGCTTCGCATCGCCGGCGTGCGTCACGCCGATCTGAAGGGTTTCGCCTTCAGCCGTTCAGACGTTGACGCCCGCAGCCTCGCCAACGCCTACGCGCAAAGCCTCGGCCACACCTTCACCCACGAACTAAAACCAATGGAGGTGGAGATCCTGGTGGCCGAAATCGGCCTCACAGCCGACGGCGCCGACGACCGCCTGTATCACATCCTTTACGACGGCACCATGGTGGACGAGGAGCAATGGGTGGTGCTCGGCGGCGAAACGCAAGCCATCTCGGAACGGTTCGCCGAGCTTGTGGACTACGAAACCCGTCCCGGTCTCGGCACGGGCGTGAAAGCCGCGGTGGAGGCGCTCGCCGGGCCGGAGCGAAACCTGGGATCGGAAAGTCTCGAAGCCGCCGTGCTGGACCGCAACAACGGCAGGCGCGCCTTTCGCCGTCTCGGCGACCCCGAGGTGGACACGCTGCTCGCCGACTGAGCGTTGGCCGCCCACCGAGGCGTCGCCGTCCGGCTCACACACAACACCCTCACGGGGGCGCCGCCCACAAGCGCGTATGCTCGGGAACCCAAGCACACTCGGCCCGATGGCCGCCTCAAAACGTTGAGTGGAAATTGCAGCGACGCATCTTTGGCATCGAGACCGAGTACGGAGTCACCTGCACCTGGCAGGGTCAGCGCCGCCTGAGCCCCGACGAGGTTGCCCGCTACCTGTTCCGCAAGGTCACCAAATGGGGACGCAGCAGCAACGTCTTTTTGGTGAACGGCTCGCGGTTGTACCTCGACGTGGGCAGCCACCCCGAGTACGCCACACCGGAATGCGATTCGCTTTACGACCTGGTGGTTCACGACAAGGCCGGGGAGCGAATCGTGGAGGGTTTGTTGTCCGACGCCGAGGAGCGCCTCGCCCATGACGGGGTGAGGGGACGGGTGTTCTTGTTCAAGAACAACACCGACTCCGCGGGCAACAGCTACGGCTGTCACGAGAACTATCTCACCCATCGTCGCGACGACCTCTCGGATTACGCCGAGGTGCTGATCCCGTTTCTGGTGAGCCGACAGATCTACGCGGGCGCGGGCAAGATCCTCAACACCGCCAGGGGAGCGATGTTCTGCCTCAGCCAGCGGGCCGAGCACATCTGGGAGGGCCTGTCGTCGGCCACCACCCGCTCACGGCCGATCATCAACACCCGCGACGAGCCACACGCCGACGCGGAGCGATTCCGCCGCTTGCATGTGATCGTGGGCGACTCCAACATGAACGAGTACGCCACCTTCCTAAAGGTGGGGGCGTGCTCGCTGATGCTGCGAATGCTCGAGGAGCCAAGGGTGGTGCTCCGCGAGATGACCCTGGAGAACCCGATCCGGGCGATCCGCGAGATCAGCCACGACCTCACCTGCCGCCGCCGTGTGAAGCTGGCCAACGGACGCGAAGCCAGCGCCTTGGACATCCAGTCGGAGTACCTCAACCGGGCTTTGCGTTTCGCGGAGCATCACGACCTCAACGACGAGGAGAAGCAGGCCCTCACAATGTGGGAGCACTGCCTCACAACCCTCGAACGCGACCCGTTCGAGCTGCACCGGGAACTGGACTGGGTTGCCAAGCACCGCCTTGTGGAGGCGTACCGCTCCCGTCACGGTTTGCCGCTGTCGGATCCTCAGGTGGCGCTGGTGGATTTGCAATACCACGACATCCGCCGAGGCGAGCCTTCCGATGGCAGCATCGCCGGTTTGTACTACCTGCTCGAGGATCGGGGCGCGGCAACGCGGATGGTCACCGACCGTGAGATTTCGCAAGCCATGTCGCGCCCGCCGAGCACCACCCGTGCCCGCATAAGGGGCGAGTTCATCAGGCGCGCCAAGGAACGCAACCGCGACTACACCGTGGACTGGGTTCACCTCAAGCTCAACGACCAGGCCCAGCGAACGGTGATGTGCCGCGACCCGTTCAAGTCCTACGACGAGCGCGCCGCCAGGCTCATGGACGCGCTGTGATGCGGCGAGCCAACAGCAACCCAACCTGGCTGCCTGCGTGGTGTGCCGGCCGGCAATCGAAGCAGTGAACGCGGGCCAACAGAAGCTGCGCCGCCTGGTGAACCTCACCTTGCTCCTGTTGAAATCCAAGCGGCCCCTGTCAGCCGAGGAGATCCGCGACCAGCTCGACGACGAGGGCTACGCCGATGATCTGAGCGACGCCGCGTTCAGGCGAACCTTCGAGCGCGACAAGAGCGCCCTGCTCGCCATGGACGTGCCCATCGAGGTGGGAAAGTGGGAGTTCGGAGATCCGGCGGTGGATCACTACTGGATCGACCCCAACCGCTACGCGGAGCTCGACCTGCGCTTCGGCCCCGACGAACTGGCCGCGCTCAACCTGGCCGCCGCGCACATCCGAGTGCAGGGCCCGTCCCGGGCGCAGATCAAAACCGGCATCGCCAACACCGGCGACGCTCACCAAAGCGCCGCGGAGTCGGGCGAGATTGTGGGCGAACTGCCATTCAACGAAACCATTTCCGGGCTTGCCTCGGCCAACGCCAAGAAGCGCTCGGTGCGCTTCGAGTACCGAACCGCCCGCGGGCAGTCCTCGAGCAGACACGTGGAGCCCTGGCGGCTGGCGTTCACACGCGGGCACTGGTATCTGGAGGGCTGGGATCGCCACCGGCAGGCACAACGGCTGTTTCGGGTGGATCGGATCACCACCCCCCTCAGCGAGGGCTCCAAGGCCACCATGCCAACCGGCAGCGGACGTGACCTCGGCGACCTGAAACCCTGGAGCTACAGCGACGCCCCGGAGGTGACCGCGAGAATCAAGGTGGACGCGTCGCACAGCGCATGGGCCGCGCATTGCGCCGGGGTGCAACCCGAGCCTCAGCCTGACGGCTCGTCGGTGCTCACAATGAGCGTGCGGGACTTCGACGGCTTGCGAAGCTTCGTGATCGGTTTGCTCGACCACGCCGAGATTCTTGAGCCTGCGGAGTTTCGTGCCGCCATGGTGGATTGGCTCGAAGCCCAGCGGTGACACCTCGCGGACTCTCGCTAGGGTGCCCGCGTATGGCCCACCGTCACGCCGCAACCCCTGATGGTTGGGCCAGGGGCGCCACCTCGCCGGGGGAGTGACACGCATTGACCGCCTCCCCGGATTCGTCATCGTCGCAGGCTCAGCGGCGAAGTCTCGACGCTGCTCAGCGCACCGCTCGGGTGCTGAGCCTGCTGCCCTGGGTGGCGGCCTCACCTGAGGGTCGTTCCCTCGAGGAGATCGAAGCCCACTTCGACTATCCGGCCGATTTGCTGCTTTCGGATCTCACCTTGTTGCGTGACACCCACGAGGATTTCAGCACCGTCAATCCGCTGTCGGGTGTGGACATCGAACTGAACCCCGACGGACGACATCTGCGTGTCAGGTGTCCCAGGTGGCTGTCACACCCGATCCGTCTCAGCGCCGACGAAGCCGCCCGCCTGTTCACGGCGGGCAGCGCCATGCTTGCCGCAGGCACAACGGCGCACACCGATCACGCCAACGATGGCGCCGACGGCACGGGCGGCCTGGGCGCCGCAGATCACACCGAGAACGACGACGACACTGCCGATGGCTCGTACCGAGGCGCCGGCAGTGCCGCGCTGGTGCAGGCCCTGGCCAAGTTGCAGCTGATGCTCAACGACTCCAAACGCGGTCTCGGCACCCGTCGTGAGTACTCCGACAAGATCCGTTCGGGTGACTTCGACGCGAGCACCGACGCCAGCATCCAGGTGATCACCCTCGGCGACGCGCCCGCAGACACTCTCGACGAGTTGCGCAAGGCGGTGCGCAACAGGCGACAGGTGAGGATCGAGTACTACACGTTTTACCGCGACGAACTCACCCGGCGCACCGTCGACCCGGCCGCGGTGTTCAGCCAGGACGGGGCCTGGTACCTTCAGGCATGGTGCCACCAGGCGCGAGATCTGCGGGTGTTTCGTGTGGACAGGATCGGTTCGCTGGAGGTCACCGACACCGAAGTTGCCGGCGATCCAGCGGAGTTGGAGCCCGGCAACTTCCATCGTGACGAATCCCAACCCCAGGTCACGCTACGACTGGCGCCGGAGGCGTCCTGGGTGGCGGACCACTATCCGATCAGCGATCGCCGCGACCTCGGCGAGGGCCGCATCGAGGTGGACTTGGCAGTGAGCGCCCTGCCGTGGCTGGCGCGCCTGCTGCTGCAACTCGGCCACGACGCCGAGGTGGTGAACGCCAACGAGGCGATCACGAACCTGCGTGCCGGCACCGCTGAGCGCATCTTGAGTCGGTACCGGTGAGCGCTCCGGGCACGCATCACCGACACTCCGAGGACTGGGCGGCGCCGCTGACATCCGTCGGCGCGCAAGAGGCTGTTCACGAAGTTGCTCGAGGTGGGCCCCCCGAAGCCGCGGACGGGCAGCCGAGCGCCACCGCAATGCCACACGACGCCGACGGTCATCGCCTCTCGGCGCCGCCATTGGGCGCACACGAAGATCAGGCCGACCCGGAGGTGACCGGTGAGCACCGTCAACCTGGGGGTCACAGCCCGGAGGCGCCCCCAAACATGCGCGCCCGGGTGTTCGGCGCCGTTTGGGGTTGGGCGAAGCTGCTCGTGCCCGCGATCGCGGTGGCGCTGCTGGCAAGGGCGTACGTGATCGAGGCGTACACGATCCCCAGCGTGTCGATGGAGCCAACCTTGCAGGTCGGTGACCGTGTGCTTGCTTACAAGCTGGGTTACGGGCCCGAGGACATCAGCCCCGGCGACATCGTGATCTTCAGGAAGCCCGAAGCCACCATGGACTTGTCGGGCATCGATCACCTGGTGAAGCGGGTGGTGGCGGTTGCCGGCGAAACGGTCGAGTTTCGAGACGGGCAGCTCCATGTGGACGGCAGCCCGATGGACGAGCCGTACGTGCCGACCGGCAACGCCACGGTGCCCTTGGCGTTGATCAGAGGTTGCGCCAACCCAGCGGCGCCGGACTTCTGCCGCGTGCCCGAGGGCACCATCTTCGTGCTGGGCGACAACCGCAGCCAAAGCCGCGACAGTCGCTGGTTCGGCCCGGTGGACGCGGATTCGGTGGTTGCCCGAACCGTTGCCCGTTACTGGCCCCCAAGCCGCGTCGGAGGCATCGACTAGGCCCTCGGATTGTCCTGGCCGCGCATGGCAGCCAGCACCATGACGATCCGGTCAACGTGGTCGCTGTAGAAGCCGTCTATTCCGGCGTCCACCAGCTCCGCTATCTGATGGGTGTGCTGCGCGTCCCATCCCAGCGCCAACACGCCGAAACGGTGATACAGCGTCACCAGGCCCCCGCTCCAGGCGTCGTGTCGAAAATTGATCGCGTCGACGCCGAGGCGAGCCAACCGGGCGGCGTGGGGCTCGTGGCCGCCGGTGAGCCGCTCGGGGCGGGTGGAGTGAACCAGTTTCGCCTCGGGCACCACCGCCCGCCACGAGGCAAGCAGGTCGAGGTCGTCGTGGCACAGCCACAGCTGAGCAGTGGCGTCATGGCTTCGAGCCACTCGCACCAGTGGGTCGAAGGCGGCGGGGTCCTTCACGTCCACGCTCAAGGGCAGGCCGGTGCCGAGGTGGGCGTAGTAGTCCCCCAAAGTCGGCACCTCGTCGGGAATCTCGTCGCGCCGCAGGCTCGACACCCGGCGTCCACCAAGGCGCAACATTCGCAGTGCCCTGCCGGCGCCAAGCGTGTCGTCATGGGTCAACACGATCTGCCCATCGGCGGTCACCCGGGCATCGGTCTCCATGCCGGTGGCGCCCATTTCGTGAGCAAGCCTGAACGCCTCCAGGGTGTTGTCGGGGGCGTGAGCGCGTCCACCGCGATGAGCGAAGCCGATGGGCGCTGCCAACAAGCTGGCGATCCGCGTGGCCACCCCACATTTTGCCCGGCTCGCCGACCTTCCCAGCGCACCCTCGCGGCGCGGCGGAGATTTAGGATTGGTTGATGAGTTGGTGGCTGATTGCGCCTGCGCTGGTGAGCATCGCAGCGCTGTGGGTGCTTGTGGTGGCCCTCTCGGCGGTGGCGCGCGCCGCGGTGGAGCTCCGAGCCGAGGTGCGCAAGTGCAAGGCGGCGATGGTTGCCGGTCACGAGCTGACCCGGCGCGCCGCCACAGTTGGCGCACACGCTGTGTCAAGCGGCGACGCGGCATCCAGGCTGGCCAAGGGACTGCCCCGAAGCACCCGGGCGCTGCCCACCGACGGCGTGCCACAGCGATGAGCCCGTTCCGGCAGCCTCAACGGGGCTTGTCGGTAGGCTGAACAGGTGGGCAACGTAGGATCCGCCGAGTTGCTGGTGATCCTGCTTGTGGGATTGCTGGTGCTGGGCCCCACCAAGCTCCCCGCCGCTGTGCGCCAGGTTGGACGAGTGGTGGGCGAAATACGCCGCATCTCAAGCGGTTTCCGCCAGGAAATGCGTGAGGTGGTGGAGGAACCCATTCGCGAGACCAAGGCCACCCTCGCCGCTGCCGACCCGCGCAAGCCAACCCCACGCCCGGTTTCGGGTTCGAAGCCCCCCGCATCGGGCAATGCCACAACCCAGCAGAAAGCCTCTGGAACTGCCGAGAGGCCCGCGGTGGGCTCCTACGGAGAAAAGGCCGAGGCGCAAAGCGCAAGCCCTCCCAGCCATGCCGCAAGCCCCGCCACTGCGGCGGATTCGCAGGCCGCCGCCACGCGGCAGTCACCCCCACCAACCGACACTAAAACGCCTGCCTCGGACGCGCCCCAACCTGCGGAACAAAGCGACGTGGGCAACGCTGACGTGGAAAACGCCGATGTGGGCAACGCCGACCCCGACGCGGGCAACGCCGAGTCTGACGGGGGCGACGGCGAACGCTCGAACCAATAGGTTCCCTCCGAGCAGGCACCATCACATGACGCCTGGCCCGCACCAGCCTCCGGTGACGCCATGAGACTGTGGAGGCGCCGCAGCAAGCGCGTCACGCCACCGCCGGACCATGACGGTCACATGACCCTCATGGAGCACCTCACCGAACTGCGAACCCGGCTGATCAGGTCGATCATCGCGGTGGTGCTCGGAGCGATCGTCTGTTGGGTGTTCTACCCGTACATCCTGGATTTCCTGTTGCGTCCCTACTGTCGGACGTTCCCGATCGAGGAGCGCATCGACTCGGGCCTGTTCGGCCCCGACGGGGGATGCAACCTGTTCGTCACCGATCCGCTCGAGCCGTTCAGCGTGCGCCTCACGGTGGCCGGTTACGGCGGTTTGGCGCTGGCCATGCCGGTGGTGCTGTGGCAGGTGTGGCGTTTCGTTGCGCCCGGCTTGTACAAGCACGAGAAGCGCTACGCGGCGCCGTTCGTGCTTGGCGGGATGATGCTGTTCTTTTTGGGTGCGGGCCTGGCCTACTGGAGCCTGCCGAGAGCGCTCGATTTTCTGGCGGTGATCGGCGGCGACGACCTGATTTCGCTGTTCAGCCCTCAGCGCTACCTGGGTTTCGTGGTGAAGATGATGGTGGCGTTCGGGATCGCGTTTCAGTTCCCGATTGCGCTGATCGCGCTGCAAGCGGTGGGGTTGGTGAAGAACCGAACCTTGCGCAAGAACCGCTCGTATTCGATTGTGGGGATCGTGGTGCTGGTGGCGGTGATCACACCAAGCGGCGACCCGTTCACGCTTATGGCGCTTTCGCTGCCCATGTACTTCTTCTACGAGGTGTCGATCGCATACGGGCTGCTGTCGCTGCGTCGTCAACGTCGCCGCGAAAACGAGGCAACAGCGTCGGATGACGCGACAGCCTCAGACAACGCGGCAACCTCGGAATCGTGAGCCGGGCTGATCCGACCGGCGGGGCGCCCGCGGTGAGCGCACTCGGCACGGTTGCGCAACCGGCGGGCGAACCGGACGCCGCTTCCAAACTGGTGCTCGACGACTTTCAGAGAGCCGCGATCGGCCATCTCGACGCGCAGCGGTCGGTGCTGGTTTCGGCGCCCACGGGATCGGGCAAGACCCTGGTGGCCGAACACGCCATCGACAGGGCCCTCGCAGCCGACGGTCGGGCGTTTTACACCACGCCCATCAAGGCGCTGTCCAACCAGAAGTACCGCGACCTGGCGCTTCGTCTGGGCTCATCGCGGGTGGGTCTGCTCACCGGCGACAACGCCATCAACGCCGACGCTGCGGTGGTGGTGATGACCACCGAGGTGCTGCGCAACATGCTGTACCGAAACGGTGTGGACAAACGCCTCGGCGTGGTGGTGCTCGACGAGGTTCACTTTCTGGCCGACACCTACCGGGGCCCGGTGTGGGAGGAGGTGATCCTGCACCTGCCGCGGTCGGTGCGGCTGGTGTGCCTGTCCGCCACGGTCTCCAACCACGACGAGCTTGGCGGCTGGTTGCAGAAGGTGCGAGGCGAGTTCGGCGTGGTTGCCGAGACCCGCCGCCCGGTTCCGTTGACGAACCTGTACGCGGTGAGCAGGCGGCGCAGCCGTGTTCCCCAACTCGTGGAGGTGCTCGTCGGCAACAACGCCCGGCCCAATCCCGCAGGCGCCAAGTTCGACGTTCCCAAGGCGTTGCTAACCAGCGGCACGCGTCACCCGAAAGGCCACCGGGGCCGCAACCATCGCGGCGCGAGCCGTGAGGTGCTTCGCCGCCTGCCTTGGCAAACCCCTCGTCAGGACGCCCTGGTGGCAGAGATGGGGGAGCGCGAGTTGCTTCCCGCGATCTGGTTCACGTTCAGCCGAGCCGGTTGCGACAAATCCGCGGCTCGCCTCGCCGCCTCGGCGGGCGCGCTGGTTGCCCCCCACGAGGCGGAAGCGATCTCCGCGGAGATCGAGTCGGGCCTGGCCGGGCTGAGCCCCGCCGATCGTGAGGCCCTCCATGTGGATCGTTGGGCCGACATGGTGCGCAATGGAGTGGCTGCGCATCATGCCGGTCTCGTTCCTGCGTTCAAGGAGATCGTGGAGCGCTGCTTCACGGCGGGGCACATCAAGGTGGTGTTCGCCACCGAGACGCTGGCATTGGGAATCAACATGCCGGCGCGCAGCGTGGTCATCGAGAAGCTGTCCAAGTTCAACGGCATACGCAAGGCGAAGCTCACCCCGGCGGAGTATTCGCAGCTGTCGGGCCGAGCGGGTCGACGCGGCATCGACAGCCGTGGGCATGCGCTGGTGTTGTGGTCGCCGTTCGTTCGCTTCGCCGAGGTCGCGAACCTGGTTTCGAGCCGGTCGTTCCGCCTGGAGTCGGCGTTTAGGCCCAACTACAACATGGTGGCGAATCTGCTGGGCCGCATGAGTCCCGAAGGTGCCCGCGATCTGATGGAGCGTTCCTTCGGCCAGTACCAGCAAGACCGCAGCAACCCGGAGCCCGGCCACCGAGCCGAACCGGGCGGTGATGCTGCGTCCCAGGGACGACCCGCAGACCGTAAGGGACGACAGGCCCCCAGGCCGCGTCGCCGGCGCCCCAAAGGACGCGACTCGATGGCTCGTCGCTTTGATGCGGTGGCCGGGGTTCTGCGTGAACGAGGACACCTGAACGGGTGGTCGCCGTCACCCACCGGGGATTTGGTGTCGCGGGTGTACCACGAACGAGACCTGGTGATCGCCGAGGTGCTGCAGGAGGGTCTGCTTAACGAGCTGTCGGCGCCGGAGTTGGCGGCAGTGCTGTCCACGCTGGTGTACGAACATCGCAGCGCAGGGCCTGGCGCGCCGGGCTGGGTGCCCTCGGAGCGGGCATGGGAGCGGATCGTGCGCATCACCGAACTCGTCGATGAGATCATCGAAACCGAACGCCGCCATCACCTGCCGCTCACCCGCCCCGCGGACACCGGCTTCGCCGCCTTGGCCTACCGCTGGGCCGAGGGCGCCGACCTGCACGAGCTTCTGCCCGAGTCCGGGTCGGCGCCTCGTGGCCGGTCGCGTGCGCGGCCCTTGTCGGCGGGCGAGTTCGTGCGCAACGTGAAGCAAATCGTTGACCTGGCCCGCACGATCGCGGCGGCGTCGCCGAACCCGGCAACGTCACGCCAATGCCGCAAGGTGGCAGCCGCGCTCAACAGGGGAGTGGTGGAGGCATCCGGACACCTCCAGTTGGCGCCGGATCCGATAACCGCCACCGACGCTGCCCTGGCGACCAACGGCGCTGTCACAACCGACCCTGGTTTGGCGACCGCAGGAGTTGCGGAAACCGACCATGAGCTGGCCCGCAACGCTGACCTGGCGACAGGCCCGGGCGTCGGGGCCGACTCGAACGGTGACCTGACCACCCTCGGCACCACCTTCGGCGCCGACGAGCAGCACGAGCCGGTGCGGTCGCAAGCATCTGTCGATTCTCTGCAAGGCGTCGTCGGTGATTGAGGACCGACGCGCCAGGGTTGGTTGGGGCGTCAACTGGGAGGCTGAGGGAAGTCGTCCCGAGGGGCTCAACACAGTTGATTCCGACGCCGCCGCGGCCGAGTTGCTCGCGGACGCTGCGAGCCGGGACGAGAGCCTGCCCGTTGCGGTGGCGCTGACCGGGGGTGACCTCGCCCGAACACTGGGCCTGGCACCGGGCGCCGCGACGGCGGCCACGGCCGGAACGAAGCAGGCAGCCGTGAAGGTCACTGCCGACGCGGCGCGGGTACACATCGACGGCCGGCCGCACTGGTTCGTGGCTCATTTGGTGGCGCGTCGGCGCTTGTGGCGGGGCCGGGTGCTGGTGGTGGCCAACGCCTCCTTCATGGGCGCCTGGAACGTGGCGCCCCGAGCACACCCCGGCGACGGCCGCCTCGATGTGCTCGACGCCAACCCGTCGCTGCGGGTGCGCCTGGCGGCCCGTCGAAGGTTGGAATCGGGCACCCATCTGCCCCATCCGGCGGTGTCGCAGCGGCGCATCACCGAAGCGGAGTTCGACCTGGGTCGAGGGCTCGACGTTTACCTCGACGGGCACAAGATCGCCAGGGCACGTCACCTGAAGGTGCAAACCGTGAGCCCGGCGCTTGAAGTGTGGATCTGAACTCCACCTCGGCGGCGTTCCCCAAGCAAGCCTTGGCCGCGGCCGAACAGATCACCGCCGAAGCGGCCCGCAAGCCTGGGCGGTGAAGGCGTCGGCTTGACCGGGGCCCCAACAGTGCTGTTCTACAATGCACCCCATGAACGCCACGGCCCACGAAATTGTCGAAGTCAAACAACAGGTGTGCGCCGAGGTTGACCGGCTCGCACCGCTGCTGCTGGATGTCTCCCACCAAATCCACGCCCATCCCGAGCTTGGTTTCGAGGAGCACTTCGCGCACGAGCTGCTCACCAAGGTGCTCGACGACCAGGGCCTTGACGTGACCCGAGGCGCATACGGATTGCAAACCGCGTTCGAGGCCCGATGCGAAGCCGGGGATTCGCCAAGGGTGGCGGTGGTGTGCGAATACGACGCGCTGCCCGGAATCGGTCACGCGTGTGGTCACAACATCATCGCCGCGGCCGGTCTCGGAGCCGGCTTGGCCTCGGCCGCGGTGGCGCCCTCGGTGGGTGGCCGGGTAACGATTGTGGGCACCCCAGCCGAGGAGGGCGGTGGAGGCAAGGAGCTGATGCTGCGCGAAGGCGCCTTCGCGGATGCCGACGCGGCGATGATGATCCATCCCGCCAACCACGAACTCGACCGGTTCGCGGCGGTGGCGGTGCAGAGGGTCAACGCCCAATACACCGGACGGGCCGCTCACGCCGCAGCCGCGCCCGAGCACGGACTCAACGCCCTCGACGCAGCCGTGTTGGGCTACAACGCGGTGGCGGCTCTGCGCCAGCACATCGGCGAAGGCGAACGCATTCACGGGATCTTCATCGACGGGGGCGCCAAGGCCAACATCGTGCCCGCCTCCGCCACCACGCACTGGTACGTGCGGTCAGCCAATCTGGCGAGCCTCGAACCGCTCAAGGAGCGAGTGGCTCGCTGTCTGCGCGCCGGCGCCGATGCCGCGGGTTGCACGGTGGATCTCGAATGGGTGGACCTGGCCTACGCCGACATGAACGACATCGGCGCCCTGGTGTCGAGCTACACCGCCAACCTGGCCCGGCTCGGGCGCCAGGTGAACGTTGAGCCCGACACCAAGGTGGTGGGCAGCACCGACATGGGCAACGTCAGCTACAAGGTGCCCTCGATTCATCCGATGATGCAGGTGGCGCCCGCCGATGTGCCGATCCACACCACCGCTTTCGCCGACTACGCCCGCGGCCCCCGAGGCGACGCGGCCGTGATCGACGGCGCCAAGGCAATGGCAATGACGGTGGTGGACTGCTGGCTCGACGGCATCACAATCCCCGCGGCGCAACAAGAGTTCGCCGCCGTCACAGCGCCATCCCCTGGATCGGCCTGAGCCCAACCCTCACCCCCGAAAGGCCATGTGGCGCCCACACCACCGAGGGCGCCCCCGGCGCCGGCAGTGTCGGGGTGGCGGCATCCACCACGATGATTTGCAACTCTGGTAGCTAGTAGCGCCAATGACCCAACCCCCACGCGCGTCCCCACCCGAAACCCCTCCACGCGACACCTACGTGGCGGAGGAGTTCACCGACTCCGAAGCAACCGTGCTGCGCCGCCATTTCACCAACCTCGACCAGCCGGTGTTCGCGCTGGTGAACCTTCCCGAGGTGGTCAAGGGCGCCTTGTTCGCCCGCTACTCGCGCACCCATTCCAGCCTGCGGAGACTGTTCCTCGACGAGTTCGCCTCCGATGTTCAAGACATGGCTCACACCGCCTCCGACACCGAGGACGCCAACGCCGCCGGGGTGGGAGTGGACCGCGCCCAGCGCCTTTATGACCGGGTGTTCTTCGAGTACGGAGACGACTCGGTTGCGCAACTCGGGGGAGTACACCTGGCGTGTGAGCAGGCATCCAACCTGCTCACCAAGGTGCTCGAATGGGGAAGGCTGATGTCCTACCTGGAGCAGAGCACCCGTTACATCGTCTACGACCGCCGAATCGGGGGCCGCTACCGCTACCACCGCCCCCCGGAGGTGCTCAACTCGGCGCTGGGGGCCCGCTTTGTGGGTGACCTTGATCGCATCTTCGAGCACTACACCGACATCGCCGCCCAACTCCAGAAGCACTTCATGGCGGTGCTGCCCCACACCGAGGGTGATTCCGAGTTGGCGCACCGCCGCGCCGTGCGCGCACGGGCCCTTGACGGGGCGAGGGGTGTCCTGCCTGCCGCCACGCTGAGCAATGTCGGGATTTACGGCTCCGGTCAGGCTTACGAGGCGCTGCTTCTGCGAATGCGGGCCCATCCGCTGCCCGAGGCCAGAACCTACGCAGCCATGATCCTCAGCGAGTTGCGCAAGGTGATCCCCTCGTTCTTGCGACGTGTGGACCTCGCCGACCGTGGCGTGGTCACAAGCGCGTACCTAGCCCACAACCGCGCCGCCATGGACGACGTGGCCGCCGAAATGCTCGACGAGCCGGCATCCGGGTCGCAGGACCGGCCCGGCAACGCCGACACCGTTGAGCTTGTGGACTTCGATCCGGAGGGCGAGGAGAAGATCATCGCGGCGATGCTCTACCCCCACTCCGAGCATCCCGAACGCGAAATCCGCCAAAGGGTGCGCAACATGACCCAGGCCGAACGTGTGGCGGTGGTTCGCGCCTACTGCGGTGACCGCACCAACCGCCGTCACAAACCAGGGCGGGCGCTGGAGCGCACGTTCTACCACTTCGACGTGCTGTCCGATTACGGCGCCTTCCGTGATCTGCAACGCCACCGCATGATGAGCATCGAATGGCAGCCGCTGTCGGTGCGCCACGGTTACGCCACACCAGCAGAGGTGACCGACTGCGGCGCCGATCACGTCTACGCCACGGCGATGCAGCGCTCGGCGGAGCTGTACGAGGCGATGCGGCCCGAGTTTCCCCATCAGGCGCCGTACGCGGTGGCCCTGGCCTACAGGGTGCGGTACTCGATGCATCTCAACGCCCGTGAGGCGATGCACATGATCGAACTGCGCACCCAGCCGGCGGGCCATCCCAGCTACCGCTGGGTGTGCTCGCAGATGCACCGGAGGATCGCGGAGGTGGCCGGTCACACCGCGGTCGCGGAGATGATGCGGTTCGTGGATCACACCACCGAGGACACCCTCGGACGGCTCGCCGCGGAAATCCGCACGGCAGGCATGGCAAATCGCCGTTCGGTGTCTAATATCCGCCCGCACCCCAACACGGCCACGAGTGGAGACGATGACCGGCAACACCAGCGCTGAACCCCATGACGACCTCGAGGACGAGGACATGGACGACGACTTCGACCCCGACGACGACTTCGACCTCGACGAGGACTTCGACGAGGACGGTGACGACGACCACGAGGACGACGATCACCATGACGACGATGACGATGACGAGGATGAGGACGACGTCGCCGTTCCGGACTCGTCGGACGCCGAAGCCGACGACGAGGAGGACGTCGACCCCACCGACGTGGAGGCAGACCTCGAGGAGATCCTGCGGGATCGCATCGCCGCGGGCGACGCCGACGACGACGAGGACGAAGCGGACAAGCCGCCCACGAAGGCTCAGGTGGCGCCTCCCCGGTCGGGTGAATGGAGGTGCGACCAGTGCTTCCTGATCGTCAGCGTGAGCCAGTTCGGTTCAAAGCAGTTCCCCACGTGCCCTTCGGGGGAGGATCCCTGCGAGTCCATGGAACGCGTCTTCGGCGTGTGAAACCGGAGAGCCGCTCAACGGCGACCCTCACAGGCACTTCGTGGCCGCTCACGCTCGCAGCGGGTCACATCGTTGTGGCGCCCGGTTTGAGCTGTGACCGGAATGAACGCCGGATGACTGCCCGAGGGTGGTCACCGAGTCGGCGCGCCCCAAGCTGGGTTGCGGCGTGACCAGCATCAACGAAGCGGCTCGCGAGGCTCACGACGCTGACCTGGCGGCTTTGACCGCGCTGGCAGCGGAGGCGATCGCCGAAACCTCCCTGCGCAAAGGTGGCGACGTGTGGGCCCGCCGCGAGGCCCGCTCCGAGCCGCTCGATGAGGGCATACGCGCTGATCTAGGTGATCCTGACTGCCTCGTGGTGGCAGGGGTGATCGACGCCGCCGTGGTGGGCTACGCGGTGGTGCGCGCCGAGACCCTGCACGACGGTGACACCCTGGGCGTGATCAGCGACATCTTCGTGACACCCGAAGCACGCGGCGTTGGAGTGGGCGAGGCCGTCGTCGAGATGATCCTTGCGTGGGCTCGCAGCCGGGAATGTGTGGGAGTGGACAGCTTGGCGCTGCCCGGTGATCGCCACACCAAGAACTTCTTTGAGGCCCAAGGCCTGGTGGCCCGCTCGATCACCGTGCACCGCCGCCTCGTCGAAATCGAGGATGAACCTGTTGCGAACAGGCCTGAGCCGGTGAGATCCTCCTCGGGCAAGCCGGCACCCGGCCAGGCCGCAGCGGGCCAACCCGGACCGGGCCATTCGGAGTCCCACGCGGCGTGACCCCCGACGGGCCCGCGGTTGAAGTGGCCGTGGGGGCGATAGCGCTTCGAGGTGATCAGATTCTGCTGGTGCTGCGAGGCCGCAACCCCGGCAAGGGTTTGTGGTCGGTGCCCGGCGGACGGGTCGAACCGGGGGAGAGGCTCGCCGCTGCCGTGGAGCGCGAACTGCGCGAAGAGACGGGACTGAGCGGACGTTGTGGCCGTTTCGTCGGTTACGTGGAGCGCATCAGCGACACCCACCATTTCGTGATCCTCGACTTTGAGGTTGAGGTCACCGACCCCCAACATCAGGCTGTGGTGGCCGCAGACGACGCCGACGAGGCTCGTTGGTGCGATCTGGACGAGTTGCACCGGATGCCGCTGGTGGCCGGCCTGGTGGACTTCCTAACCGCCCACAACGTGATCGGGGCCCAATCCCGGCAGAGCTGATCCACGGTGTCTGCTTGATCGACAGTGCTTGCCTGTTCGGCGTCTGCTTGACCGACGCCTGCTTGATCGGCGCCTGCTTGATCGGCCGCCGGTTTGATCCGCAGACTCTTCCGGGTGCTCAGCGGCCCTTCCAATTTGGGGGTCGCTTTTCGATGAAGGCGCGCGGCCCCTCGTGATAGTCCTCGGTGCTGCTCAGCGCCCCCATGGCTCGACTCGCGGCGATGATGGCGTCACGGTCGCTTTGACCGGCGCCCTCGAGCATCAGCCGGCGCGACTCGCGCACCGCCAGGGGACTGTTGGCGTTCACCCGCTCCGCCAGGGCCATCGCGGCCTCGAGCGCTGCGCCGGGTTCGCACAACTCGTTGATCAATCCGAAGTGATGTGCCCGCTGAGCGTCGATCGGGTCGCCGGTGAGAATGATCTCCGCGGCTATCGCGGCCGGCACTGCTCGTGGCAGGCGCACCAGGCCTCCAGCCGCGGCAAGCAGCGAGCGCTTCACCTCCGGCAGACCGAAACGGGCAGCGGTGGACGCAATCCGCAGATCGCACGCCAAGGCGATCTCTGTGCCACCGGCGAGCGCCGGGCCGTCAATGGCGGCGATCAGGGGCTTGGTGCGCTCTCGCAGCACAATGCCCCCGAATCCGCCTTTCGGGGTGGAGAGTTCCGAGTGTTGCCCTTTCGCGATGGCCTTCAGATCGGCGCCGGCGCAAAACACCGGCCCCGTGTGGGTCACCACTCCGGTCCACAATTCGGGGTCGGTTTCGAGCCGGTCGAGGGCTTGCTCCATGCCCTGGGCCACAGCGCCGTTCACGGCGTTGCGCGCCTCGGGTCGGTTGAGCGTGATGACCGCGGTGCGGCCCCGGATCTCGAAGTCGACGCTCACTCGGATTGTTCGGTCTTCGAGGCGGCCTGTGCCTTCTGTTCAGGCTGCTCAGTTCCCTCAGTCGACTCAGCTCCCTCAGGCGACTCAGCTCCCGCAGCCTGCCCAACTGGTCCAGTCTCCTCAACCAGCTCAGTCTCATCAGGTGCCGCGATATCGGCTCCGGGTGTGTCCGGAGTCTGCGTCAGGCCTTCCCCGTCATCTGTGGTCGGGTCACCTGCGGCGTCAACATCGGAAGCATCAGGGGACTCGTCGGGTGGGGGAGCGTCGCCGCTATCCGCGGACGGCACAGAATCGGCGCCGCCACTGGCTTCGTCACCGGCACCGCCGGTTGTCTCCACCTCGCTCGCAGTGTCACCGTCAGTCGCTTCTGGCTCTTGTGATGCGGCAGCTTCGGCGCTCGGCGCGTCCACGGATGGGTCGGTTGGGGGAGTCTGCTCGGCGGACTCAGAAGGCGCAGTGTCGGACTGGTCGGTCACAGCCTCAGCGCCGTCGGTGTTATCGGGGCTGGATGTCTCAGCGCTGTCGTCTGCTTCGGGTGCCTTCGCCGTGGCAGCCTCGGTCGCCGTGGCAGCCTCGGTCGTGTCGGGTTCGGGTGTCTCAGCGCTGTCGGCTTGTTCGGACTTCTCTGCCGTGGCCTTGGCCTCTGTTTCCGGCTTCTTTGGCTTGTCCGTGTTGGACTCGGTGGACTTGCGACGGGGTTTGCGCTTGGCAGGCGTTGGCTTGGGGGCCGGTTCCACGCCGAATCGGGCAGCGATCTCCGGCATTAGGTGCGCCACCTTGCGCACGGTGCTCAGCAGTTCGTCGTCGTGCTTGGCGGGAAGGCCTTCGGGTGCCACGTGAGGGCGAACGGGGGAGATGGCCACAGCGTCAAGCACGCGTGCCCAGCGCGTGGCGGAAACCTCGGAGTTCAGGTCGGCATTCGCCAGTGCGGTGAGACGCTCAACGATTTGTGGCGGCAGCGGCACACCTGCCTTGGGAGGACGGGAACTGTTCCACAAGGCTCGCACCGTTCGGCCCTCGTCGATGGTCACCTCCAGCTCGGCCAGCCATTCGCGGTGATCGGAGTCGATCCTGGCGGCAAGGCCCGACCTGAGTTGTTCGGCCAGCGCCTTGGCCTCCTTGTTGCGGGCCGATCCGTCCGCCGCGGCCACCACCGAACGCAGGTCGCGAAGGGCGATCTCGCCAAGCCCGGCCATTGCCGCCTCGGCCCGGTCACGCCATTCGGCGGCTCGAAGGGCGGGGTTCATCTTCACCGCCAGGGCAATCAACGGCTCGGCGTTCACCTGGGGGATCTTGTCGGCAGCGGCGCGCTTGTTCATTCGCTCAATGGTGCGGCGCACTCCCGGAACGCCCGACCGCAGCACTTCGCGAGCCAGGGGCTGCTGCTCCTCGGGCAACCCCGCCAAAACGGCGTCCCGATGAACATGCTTGGGCTTCAGGCGTGGCTGCTGTGGCCAAGATTGCGCGTTGGGGCGTCGCTGCGAGGATCGGCGACCGGCGCCGCGGTCGTCGCCCCTGCGACCATCGCCGTCGCGCCTGCGAGTGTCACCGCGGTCCGACCCGCGTCGCCTGTCCCTGTTGTCATCGCGGCGCGAATCGTCCCGCCGCCGATCACGTCTTTGTTGTGAACCGGATCCGTCACGACCGCGGCGACCGTCCTCGCGGCGCCCGGAGTCTCGGTCGTCTCTGGTTCTGCCCGAGTCGCGCCGGTCGCGGCGATCGCCGCCACGATCACGTCGAGCCCGCCCGCCACGCTCAACCAACGTGGTGGTCACCGCCGGGCCGGGCGCCCGTCTGATCAGATGCAGTCTGTCGGTGGGCTCACCTTCCACCTCGGGCACCACAAGGCGCACGATTTCAAGGCCGTCGATGCTCGCCGATGTCTCGGCCCGAAGAACGGCGCCAACCTCGGCGGTCTTGGGCACCAGCCCACCGTCCACCTCACCTTTGGGTTGGCGGGCGCCCACCACCCGCCAAGTCCAGTTGCCGTTGTCCCGACGGCTGGTCAGTTCGATCTCAAGGCGCTTCTTCACCGGCATCAAGCTACCGCGAAGCACCAACATCCACCGCGCCACCCACCAACCCCAACCTCCCCAAAACGCCTGAAATTGTCATTATGTAAAGTAACCAACGTGGATCCGCGAGAAAACCCTCAGCCCACACACCCTGACTTATGTAAAGTAATGTTTCTGTTACGGGGCACGCAACTTGGACCCAGAGAAACCCTGAAGCGAAGAAAGCGGTTAGAAGGAGTTCACCACGGTTATTCCGTGGGCGCTGAAGCTTGCCATGTCTCCGAATGCGCCCGGGAGTTCATCGATGGGAATGTTTCGGTTCACCAGCAGTCCCAGGTCGGCGCCGCGTCGGTCGAGCAAGTCCATGAGGTCGGGGTAGCGACGGGCGGACATTCCCTTGGTGCCGAGCACTTCCAGTTCCTTGGCCACCACCAGGGCCAGGGGAATGGCGGTGGTGGAGTCCTCAAGCAGCCCTGCCTGGATGTGGCGTCCTTGTTTGCGCAGGCTGCGCACGGAGCTGCCTGCCACTTCTGGGTGGCCCAGGGCGTCCACCGAAACGTGCGCTCCCCCGCCGGTGGCGTCGCGCACCCCTGAGGTTGCCACGCGACCGTTGCCGGCTTCGGCCACCACGGTCACTTCTGCGCCGATGGCCGATGCGATGGCAAGGGCGTTCGGGTCGATGTCAACGGCCACCACTCGGGCCTCGAGCGCCACGCCGATCATCACCATGCTCAGTCCGAGCCCGCCGCAGCCGTGTACCGCGAGCCACTCCCCCGGCGCCAGTCGCGCCCGTTCCACCAGGGCCCGGTAGGCGGTGATCATGCGGCACCCGAGCACCGAGGCGTGCTCGAAGGACAGGCTTTGGGGGAGCGCGCCAACGTTCACATCGGCGCTGGGTATGGCGCAGTACTGCGCGAACGAACCCCAGTGGGTGAAGCCGGGCTGGTAGTAGTAGTTGCAGATCTGCTCGTTGCCCGACGCGCAGTAGAAACACATGCCGCATCCGCAACAAAACGGTGCGGTCACCCTGTCCCCCTCGCGCCAGCGGCTCACGTCGGTGCCCACCGCGGCCACCACCCCGGCGAGTTCGTGACCGGGCACGTGTGGGAGCTTCAGGTCGCGGTCGTTGCCGTGCCAGGCGAACAGGTCGCTTCGGCAAAGCCCGGACGCCTTGATCTCGATGATCACCCCGTCCACCGGCACAGAGGGGTCGTCCACCTCCTCCACCGAAATCGGCCCGTTGAACTCGTGGTAAACAGCAGCACGCATAACCCCAAGCTACCCAACCCCACTCCCCCAAGTCCCCCCAACGGCACCACGGCCAACCCACAACCGCTCCCCCGGCCAGGATCCCCAGTTCCCGCCCGAACATCCGCTGTTGTGGACTTCTCAGCCTGAGGGCGCATGGGGACCGGGAGGCAACGCCGACGTGGAGGCCGATTCCATGTCGTCTCAGTTCAGTGCGCCCTTCGACGAGCGCAGCTCAGGACTCTGCTAAACAGGGATCAGCCCAAAAAGAGCCACCCGAATCCGTCAGGCGCCAAGCGAGGAAAGCTCATGAAGTATCATCTTGATCTGTTCACCCCTGAGACCTGGGAAGGGCTGCGGCAATACGGGGCGAACTGGAGTGGCTTTCGTGAGCGCCACAGGCGTATGGCAGAGGAGCGGGTGAGCCCCGGCGACATGTTCATCTGCTACCTCACGCGCCTCTCCAGGTGGTGCGGCTTGCTCAAGGTCACTTCAGAGGCGTACATGCACCACGGCGATGACTCCCCGGAGTCGGCTCCCTTCGTGGTGCGATTCGACGTTGACCCCGTCGTTGTACTGGAACCAGAGTTCGCGATTCCGGTGAAGGACGAGCAGGTCTGGAACCGCCTGACCATCACAAAGGACTACGACATTGATGGGAAACGCTGGACCGGGTTTTTTCGTGGTTCGCTCAATTCATTCAACGACCAGGACGCAGAGTTCCTGGTCGAGTTACTCAAGGATCAACAGGCAAGTCCCACCACGTATCCCCTATCCGACAAGGACCGAAGCAACCTGACCAGAGCCAGGAAGGTTCGAACGGTCGACGGCGAGGTGGAGGTCGAGGTTCCCGAGTCTGATGATGACGACTCGACGCCTGAGTCAGCAGACGAAATCGCGCACTCCACATCGAACGTACGAGAATCCATTCAGTATCAGGCCAAAGTTGCTCACATTGGCGCCCAAATGGGACTGCACATTTGGCTGCCCCGGAACGACAGGGCCAGAGTGTTGGAACTCCTCCCTGAAGGTTGTCATGAAAAGGTGCTGGATGCTCTCCCCCTGAACTACGATGACGCAACGTTGAGGACGATCGAACAGATCGACGTTTTGTGGCTACAGAGGCGTTCCATAGTGAGGGCCTTCGAGGTCGAACACACTACAGCGATTTACTCCGGATTGCTTCGAATGGCAGACTTGCTGGCTCTTCAACCCAACATGACGATTAGTCTGCACATCGTCGCACCGCTCGAAAAGAGGGAAAAGGTACTACGAGAGATCAGGCGGCCGGTATTCGCGCTGCTTGACGGTGGCCCACTCTACAAAAAGTGCTCC
This sequence comes from Candidatus Aldehydirespiratoraceae bacterium, assembly GCA_965221635.1. Lineage (GTDB taxonomy): Bacteria > Actinomycetota > Acidimicrobiia > Acidimicrobiales > Aldehydirespiratoraceae > JAAXHB01. The sequence goes on along the minus strand of OZ244902.1, from coordinate 2,824,012 downwards.
TACCTCGCCTACGACGCAATCGATGAGCTCCACCAGCAACCTCACATCTCCCACATGAAACCATCAATACTCGAAAAGTACACTGAAACAACTGAGGTCTAGCGGCGGTGCTTGATGAGAATGTTCGTGGGCGGTCGATTGCGTCATGGACGCGGCTTCTGCGGGCTTTAGACGATGAAAGCACGGAGGCGATCCATCAGCAAGCCGCGAAAGAGATTGAAGCGTTGTATGGCGACGGTCAAGACTGGTCGGCTGACATTCTCTCGCTCTGATGAAGTTTCTCATCGGCTGCTTCCATAAGCCGTTCATGGGCTAGCGAAGCGAAACCTGCGTCGATCTCAGCGGCGAACGGGTTGCGGCTTAGCTGGATCGCAGCGACCGAGGCGGAGCAGAGGCCTCCGAACGGCTCCCACACAATGTCACCCTGGGCGGTGCATGCTGTGAGTATTCTTCGCATAAATTCGATGGGCTTCTGATTCAAGTGCGCAGAGGCGATACCGGCCTTTGGCTTGTACACCCTGGGAGCGTGTCGAGTGCCGGATCTGTTCTTCACTCTCTCGCGATTGCGGAGTGCTGGATGCTGCCACACGTTGGTGATTCCGTGAACATGAGTCCAGCGATACCTGAGGGCTTCCCATTCCGACCCGGTGATGGGCCGAAATCCGTCGATTGAGTAGTACGGGCGACCGTCCGGATTGCCGTGGGTGTTCGCGTAGTCGACCAGTTTCTGCATCGCCTCACCAGGCGGCGGATACCACAGCCAGCCCTGGTCAAAGTACTTTCTGGTCGCTGCATCCCTCACGCCGCAGGCCGCGTTTGCTTGCCGTCGGGGCAGGCCTGAGCGCAGCCACTCGTGGAGTAACCACCTGCGTGCTGGGACTACGCCGTCTTCGGTGGGAAACTCCATTCTTCGTGTGTAGAAGACCACGATTTCGTTGACGATGGGAAACCTGCGAATTGTCTTGCTATTGACATTTCCGGCCACGTGGCCCACACCCTTGTCCCAGTGGACGGCCTGGACGTATTCCCAGCCAGATTCCGCAAGCACCGGATGTACCGTCGCCCACCCGATCTCCGTTCCCCAAAACCACAGCGTGCTTGAGAGCTTGGAGCACTTCGTCCACGCCTCGATGTGGGGGCGGTACCAATCCGCGAGGCTCTCAGGCGTGCGAGGGTCACCGAAGAAACCGCCGACGCCGTAGGGACCGTCGATCATCAGGCAGTCGGGCTGAGGCCACTCGGCGTACACGTCGAGGGCGTCGCCCCGGTGGAGGTGGAAGAGATCGGTGGGTTCGCTCGTCATCTCTCCTCGCAACCGTAGCCTCGCGTTGCCACAGGCTCGCGTCATGTGCATCGACCGGTAGCACCGTACACGTGTTTGTAGGGCAGTCAGACTCGACGGGCCGGACCAACTCTCCCAAATCCGAGGAGCGGCAATCCCCGAGGTTGTCAGCGCGGAGGTTCTTGCGGCGCTGTGCGTGCAGAGCTGGGTTGGATTCGCACGACGGTGATCGAAGGGGTGGTTGGGTTATGGGTTGGGGGGTCCTGGGGTGGGGTTTTGTTGGGTTTTGCGGCGGGTTAGGTAGGTGGTGGTGGCGGCCAGGATGGCGAGGATTGCTGCCGCGAGGATCACCCACGCCAAGCTGTTGCTTGCTCCTGGTTGTGTTTCGGGTGGTTCGGGCTCAGGGTCGGTTGGATCGGTCGGGGGCGGGGTGGCCTCTTGATCCGAGGGTGCCACCGTTGTGGTTGGAGTGGACGGCCTGGGCTCTTGCTCGGGGACTGGTGTCGTCGTGGTGGTTGGAGTGACAGGTAAGGGCGGCTCTTGGGGTGTGGTGGTCGTGGGGGTTGGTGGCGGTAGCGGCGACACGATCACCTCGTTGGAGGCGAGGCCTTGAACCTTGCTCTCGGCCTCACCGACCACGGCTCTCACCTTGAATGCGTAGGTGACGTTGCCGGCGAGGCCGCCCACGACGTGGCTTTCGGTGCCGGAGCCGCTTTGCGGGATTGGGTTCCATTCGCCTTGGTCTTGCTGGTATTCCCAGTTCGACACGTTGCGGATTGCTTCCCAGTTCAGGGTGACCTCATCGCTGCCCGGTAGCGCAGTCAGGGTGGTGGCAGCGGGCATGACACTGAGGGTGAAGGCCAACGCCGCCTCGTCCGCGCTGGGGCTGTTGGGGTCGCCTGCTCGATAGGTGAACTGTGTGGCGGGCAGCGGTTCGACCGCCGCGCCGGTGATCTGGCGGGTGGAGGGATCGAATTCGAGACCGGCCGGCAGCGCCGGGGTGATGCTGTAGGTCAACTCTCGGTCACCCCCGGCAGCCTCGGGCAGGCGCAGGGCCTGGATCAAGTCGTCCTGCACGTACACCTGAGCCGGCACGGTCGCCGTGCCGAAGTTGAGTGCCGTGTCGATCGGCTCCGGTTCGACAGGCCCAGCTTCCGGATCGACTGGCTCCGGCTCGACGGGTCCCGGTTCGACAGGCCCAGGCTCGGGTTCGACTGGTTCCTGCTCGCCTGGCTCGGGGTCCGGTTCGACAGGCTCGGGTTCGACCGGTTCTGGGTCGACTGGTTCGGGTTCCGTCACCTCGATGGTGAACGTCAACGTGTGCTGGTCTTCGGGCTCGGTGTTGTCGTCGGCGTCGGCGACGGTGTATGTGTAGGCGGTCGGGCCCTGGGGTTGTTGTGGCGTGCCGGAGATCTGCCTTGTGTCCACGTTGAACGTGAGGCCGGCGGGCAGCGTCGGGGTGATGCTGTAAGTGAGGTCGCCGTTGCCGCCGCTGGCCTCGGGCAATGCCACGGGTTCGATCTCTCTGCCCACGGTGAAGGTCTGGTCTGGCACCGTGGCCTCCCCGAAGCTTGGCGCCTCATCTGTGGGAGTCGGAGGTGGCGGCGGATCGGGCGACGGAGGCTCGGGCGGAGGTGGTGTGGGCACGATGAAGGGCGGCGCGGTGACCCTGATCGTGAAGGTCAGGATGCCCTCGTCAGACGCGGCCAAATTGCCATCGGAATCAGCGGCGCCGTACCTGTAGGTGCGCGCAAACTGCGTTGTGGACGGAGCGCCCGAGATGGTGCGAGTGGCCGGATTGAAACTCAGGCCATCCGGCAGCGCCGGACTCAGCTTGTAGGTGAGGTCTCCGTTACCCCCTGTGGCTGCAGGCAACACCAGCACGACAATCCTCTGATGCTGCGTGTAGTGCTGATTCGGGATCGTCTGTGTGCCGAAACTCGGCAGCAGATCGGCTAGAAGCGTGATCTGAAATGACGTGAACGCGGTGTCGGAGGAGTCGGTGTTGCGATCCGCGTCTTGAGCTGTGTACACGTAGGTGGTGGCCTCTTGCGCCACCCTGGGCGTGCCTTTGATGGCGAGATCGGTGGCATCCAACGTCAACCCCGCCGGCAGGGTCGGGCTGATCACGTAGGTCAAGTCACCGTTGCCGCCGGTGGCCGCTGGCAGTTGCAACTCGTCTATGGGACTGTTCTGGGTGAAGGTCTGGTCGGAGATCGTCTGCCTGTCCAACGATGGCACCAAATCCTCTGTCACCGAGATGTCAAAGGTCAACGACGCCGTGTCGCTGGGCTGTGTGTTGTTGTCGGTATCCGACACGGTGTACGTGTACGTGGCGGCAGCCTGTGGCGTTGTGGGGGTGCCGAAGACGGTGCGATCGTCGGCATCGAAGGTCAATCCCGCGGGCAGTGTCGGGGTGATCACATAGGTCAACTCACCATTGCCGCTGGTCGCGACCGGCAGTCGCAAGTCGTCGATCACGCTGTTTTGCGTGTAGTCCTGTTCGGCGATCGTCCTCGTGCCGAAACTGGGCACCCGATTCGCCACAATGGTGATCTCAAAGGTCAGCGACGCCGTGTCGCTGTTGGCGGTATTGCCGTCAGCATCGCCTGCCCTGTAGGTGAAGGTCACCGATGCCCGCGCCACCGTGGGCGTTCCGGTGATCGTGCGCTGATCCGGGTCGAAGGTCAAACCGGCCGGCAGCGCCGGGCTGATCGTGTAGCTCAAAGCGTCGTTGCCACCCGCAGCGGCGGGCAGTGGCAGTGCGGCAATGGGAATGTGCTGGATGTACGACTGGTCGGCAACCGTCTGACCACCCAGGCTCGGCACCAGGTCCACCGCGACGGCAATGTCGAAGGTGAGCGTCGCCTGGTCGCTGGACGCGGTGTTGCCGTCGGAGTCGGCCGCGGTGAGCGTGTAGGTGGTTGACGCCAGCGCCACCGTGGGTGTGCCGGTGATCGTGCGCTGATCCGGGTCGAAGGTCAAACCGGTGGGCAGCGCCGGGGTGATCGTGTAGCTCAAAGCGCCATTGCCGCTACTGGCGGCCGGCAAGGCCAGGTCGTCGATTTCGCTGTTTTGGATCCAGTCCTGATCGGCGACCGTGCCGGCACCGAAGCTCGGCACCAGGTCCGCTGCCACGGTGATGTCAAAGGTCAGCGTGGCCTGGTCGGTGGAGGCGGTGTTGCCGTCGGAGTCGGCCGCGGTGAGCGTGTAGGTGGTTGTGACCTTGGCAACGGTGGGTGTGCCGGAGATCGTGCGCGTGTCCGGGTCGAAACTCAAGCCTCGGGGCAGCGCCGGGCTGATGGTGTAGCTCAAGTCGCCGTTGCCGCTGCTGGCCGCCGGCAAGGTGAGGTTGTCGATCTCGCTGTTTTGGATCCAGTCCTGATCGGCGATCGTCCGGGTGCCGAAGCTTGGCACAAGGTCCGCCGCCACGGTGATGTTGAAGGTCAGCGACGCGGTGTCGCTGTTGGCGGTGTTGCCGTCGGCGTCACCGGCGCGGTAGGTGAACGTGGTGGTCCAAAGCGCAACCGTGGGCGTGCCGGTGATCGTGCGCGCAACCGGGTCGAAGGTCAAACCCGCGGGAAGTGTCGGGCTGATCGTGTAGCTCAGGGCCCCGTTGCCACCCGCAGCCGCAGGCAAACTCAGGTCGTCGATCTCGCTGTTTTCGATGTAGCTCTGATCGGCCACCGTTTGACCGCCCAGGTTGGGCACCAGATCCACGTCCACGGTGATGTCGAAGGTGAGAAAGTCCTCGTCAGCGGCGCCGACGCGGGTGTCGGCGTCTGCCACGGTGTAGGTGTAGGTGGTGGTGGCTTGGGCCACCCTCGCCGTGCCGCTGATGGTGCGCTCGTCCGGGTCGAAGCGCATGCCGGTGGGCAGGGCCGGTTCGAGGGTGTAGCTCAGGTCGCCGTTGCCGCTCGTGGCCTCGGGCAGTAACAGTTCCATCGGACTGTTCTGGATGTACGTCACGTCGGCGACGGTTTCAGCGCCGAATGTGGGCACGTGGTCCGGCGCGATGGTGATCGCAAACGTGAGGCTGTCGCTGTCGGGACTGGCGACATCCGCGTCGGTCACCGTGTAGGTGAAGGTGGCCCTTGCGAGAGCTTGAGTGGGAGTGCCGCTCAAGCGCAACAATTCGGCGTCGAAGGTCAAGCCTGAAGGCAACCCAGGGCTGATGGCGTAAGTCAACGGCGCATTGCCGCCGGTGGCCATCGGCAACACCAAAGTGTCAATCGCGGTGTTCTCGTCGAAGTTGAGGTCTGCGATGGTCTGGTCGCCGAACGTCGGAAACACGTCCTTGGGGGTGGCCGTGGCCGGATCCGACGGCGGGCCGGTGCGCGAATCGTTCACGGCCCGCACCTGAAACACGTACTCCACCCCGGGCTCCAAGCCAAGCACTGTGTGGGTGGTGGTGTCGGCGCTGCTGTTGGCCATGTCCATCCACAGGTCGTCGGAGGACGCGAAGCTGTTTCCCTGCTTGTGACGCAGCTGGTACTTGGTGATGGTGCTGTTCGACGGGTAGATCCAATTCAGAACCACGTCGCCGAGCGCGCCGTCGGCGGTGAACTCGAAAGGCTTGTCCAAACACGTCGGGTCGTTGGTGCGGGGCTGGTCGCCGAACTCGTAGAAGGTTGCCCTGCCGTCACCGTCAAGGTCCGCGATCAGCGCCGGGTAATGGCAGGTGTTGCCGAAATACCAGGCGCGGTCATCCCACGCAGAGAAAATGCCGCTCGAGTCTGTGGGCCTCTGCAGGTCGGCGGTGCTCCTGCCCGCACCGCCGGCGCTGCTGCCGCGCCGACTGGTGGTGGTGTCCCAATACGCGTTGCGGATGTCGGCGAATCTGTACGAACGCCCAATGAGCCCGCCAACGTAACTGCTTCCGGAAACGGTGCCGGTGGAATAGCTGTTCTCGATTCGTCCCTTTGCCGAAAACCTCCAGTGGTACCCCACCAGGCCGCCAATGTTGCGATTCCCGGACACGTCACCGGTGGCGTAGCTGTTGATGATGGTGCCCCGAGCGCCCAGTTCGCCCACAAGGCCGCCCACTCGGTCCCTGTCGCCGCGAGCCCGGGCAGTGGAGTAGCTGTTGGTGATGGTGCCGTCGGTGTTGTCGCCCACCAGTCCACCCACCCTGTGGCGGCCACGCACACTTCCCTCGGACGCTGCGTAGGAGATGGTGCCGCGGTTCTCCCCCACCAGTCCGCCGGCGGTCTCGTCCGATATCGAAACACTTCCCTGAGCAACACTGTTGGTGATTCTTCCGTGGTTGCTGCCTGCCAGTCCCCCGGCGTAGTACTTGCCTTGCACCCGAAAATCAGACAGGGCCACGCGCTGGATCTTGCCGCTGGTCGAAACCCGGGCGAACAACCCCACCGGTTGATTTATGCCTCCGGTCCAGTTGATGTGCATGTTTGTGACGGGATGCAAGTTGCCGTCGAATGTGGCGCTGTACTGCGACCCCAGCCCGATCGATGACCAGCCGGCGCCGTTGTTCCAGTACTGGTCACCGGCGGTGTCGGTTCGGCCATCCGCGTTGGTGTCGAAGTCCAGTCCGGTGATCAGCTCGTAGCCCTCACAGCCGCTGCTCGGGCAGCCCATGTTGGCGGCCGGATTGCCGAAGGCGCTGCGGTAGGCGGCCTGATCGCCCGGGGACACTCCCCCGTCGCCGTCGAGATCCCAGCGCATGGCGTTGAGCTGCGCAAGGTTGCCGATCTCGATGAGGCCGTCGTTGTCGGCGTCATAGTCGGTTGGGGTTGCCTCGGCGTTCACGGTGATGGTGAACGTCAAAGTCACAGAATCCGGGGCGTACTCGTCGGAGTCGGTCACCCTGTAGGTGTGTGTGGTGGCGGCCTGCGGGCGTGTCGGCGTGCCGGTGATGCGCTTGTTGGCCAGGTCAAGGGTCATGCCGAGCGGCAACGCCGGAGCGAACGCGTAGGTCAACTCCCCGTCGCCGCCGGTGGCCTCGGGCAGCGACCACACGCCAACCGGGGTGTTCTGCCTGAAGGTGCGGTTCGCTATGGAGGTCACGAATCGCGGGATCAGGTCGTCGGAGATCGTGATGTCGAAACTGAGGCTTGCTGTGTCGCCGTCCGTGTCGGTGGCCACATAGGTGTAGGTGATCGGCCCGTGGCCCACCTGGGGGATGCCAGTGATCTGCAGGCGGTCTGCGTCGAACGACAATCCCGTGGCCAGTGCCGGGGTGAGGCTGTAGGTGGGCACACCGTCGCCTCCTGTGGCGCCAGGCAGCGTGAGCGTGGCGATCGGAGTGTGCTGGGTGAATAGCTGATCGGCAATAGTGAGATCACCGAAGCTCGGCATCAGATCCTCCATAACCGTGATGTTGAAGTTGAGACTTGTGGTGTCGCCGTCGGTGTCGGTGGCCACGTAGGTGTAGTTGGCCACCTGTTGGAAACCGGTCGGGGTGCCGGTGATCCGGCGAGTGTCCGCGTCGAAGGACAGACCGGCAGGCAGTGGTGGTGTGACGCTGTAGGCAATGTCACCGTTGCCGCTTGAGGCCTGCGGCAGGGTCACGGGCTCGATGGGCATGTTCTGCGTGTACAGCTGGGCAGGAATGGCCTCGCCGTCGAAGCTCGGCGCAACGTCCTCTTCGACCGTGACGGTGAACGTGAGCCTCACCGGATCGTTGTCCCGGTCGGTCACCTCGTAGGTGTACAACGTGGCAGGGTGGGGCAAGGCCGGTGTTCCGGTGATCGCCCGGGTGGTCTCGTCTAAAGTCAAACCCATCGGAAGCACAGGGGTGAGCGTGTACGCCAGCGGCGGGTTGCCGCCCGTTGCCTCAGGCAGCGTCAACCCCTCGATGGTGCTGTGCTGGATGTACTGCTGATCGTCGATGGTTGCCGAGCCGAAGGTCGGAACCAGGTCTTCCACGACTGTGATGTTGAAGGTGAGAGTTGCCCTGTCGTTGTCTGTGTCGGTTGCGCTCCATGTGTACTGCCTCGATGCTCGCACCGCTGTGGGGGTGCCGGTGATCAGCCTGTCTCCCAGGTCGATGTTCAGGCCCGGCGGCAGCGACGGCGAAAGGTCGTAGCTCAGCTCGCCGTTGCCCTCGACCGCCAGTGGCAGCAGCAGCTCCACGGGAACGCCACGTATGAACTCCTGGTGTGTGATGGTTTGATCCAGGAAGGTTGGGGTGGTGTCAAAGGGCTTCGCGGAGGCCTCGTTTGACTCCTGGCGCCTGTCGGAGCCCTTCACAGATCGCACCCGGAAGTAGTAGACGGTGTCGTTGGTGAGGTTCTGCTCTCGGTGCATCGTGGTGGTGGCGGTGCTGTTCGGCACCTCAATCCAGTTGCCGGTGGTGCCCTCACTGGTGGATTTTGCGAACTCCCAACCGGTTGCGCCGTCGTCGCGGTCGCTGATCGTCCACCTCAACGTCACCTCGGCGTTGCCGGCCTCGGCTCGCAAAGCCGGGATGTAGCTGTGGGGCTGGCTGCCGAACTCCTCGCTGGTGGCGGTGCCGTCGCCGTCCCAGTCGGCCTTCAGTTCGGGATAGTCGTGCTCACCACCAAAATCCCAAATTGCGGGATCCCATCCGCAGTAGGTCGCGTCGCCCTGGTAGAGGTCATCGAAGCAGCTGAGCCCCTGACGATCCACCGGCGGCGGCCCGGTGGGGGTGCGCATGCGCGAACCTGCAAGGCCCCTGCCGTAGAAGTCGGGATCATCCGGGATACCGGTGAGCCTTGTGTCGTAGTAGCTGTTCGTGACGAGCAGGTTGGCCGCTCCCTTGGTGGCGTCCACGTCGCCGGACAGGTATCCGGCAAGCCCGGCGTTCCAGCCTGTGCCCGACGTGGTTCCCACCGTTGTGCTGCTGATGGAGTAGCTGTTGGTGAGACCAACAATGGTGTTGAAGTGAAGGGTGCCTATGAGCGGCCCAACCCCGCAGTACTGCCCGCCCTTGTGGGTGACCGCACCCGCGGAGTAGGTGTTCTCGACGCGCAGCGACCCCAGGTAGGCGTGCCCGATCAACCCACCGGCTTTGCAGTGCAACAGCTTCACCACCCGCACGTCCACGGTGACGTCACCGGTGGCGTAACTGCGGTCCACCATCAGACCGCTGCCTGCGAGCAGCCCCACCAGGCCACCCGCGGCAGGATCCTCGTCGAAGGCGGCACTGGCGTTGACTGCGCCCCCGGCGTGGCTCGCGCTCACGAGCCCGTTCCAGTTGACCCCCACCAGGCCGCCGGCGACACCGGTGCCTCCGAGGGTCACGTCGCTAGTGGCGGAGCTGTTGTGGATGCGCCCCGTTTTGTTGGCGCCGCCCTGGTTGGCGCCCACAAGGCCACCGAGGATGCCGCGTCCGGTCACCTTCACCGAAGAGCTGCTGCTGAGCACCGTGCCGGTGTTGTAACCCACCAAACCCCCGGTGGCCGAGTCGGTGAAGTGAGCCTCCAAAGTGGACAAGTCCAGGTTGTAGCTTCCCGCACGCTTTGCCCTGCCACTCGAGGAGCTGCCTGTGATCGTTCCCCGATTCTCGGACGCCAGCGGGCCGATGGGGTGGGCCTTCAACGCCTCGACGTCCACGTTGGTGAGCCGGGCGCCTCGGATCTCGCCTGACTCGCCCACCACCCCGAACAGCCCCGGGATCGCGCCACCCGAGCCGCGGCGAATCCACAAACGATCAATGCTGTGCCCGGTTGCGTCGAACAGCCCCACGAACGGCGAGTCGGACAGTCCAATGGGAAGCCAACCCACGCTGCCGTTCCAGTAGTCGTCACCCGAGTCGACGCGGCCGTTGTTGTTGGTGTCGAAGCTGAGATCCGCGGCGAGTTCGTATCCGGTGCAGAACCTGTTGGCGCAACCCATGTGTACGGCAGCGTCGGGAAACGCCTGCGCGTACCTGTTGGGGTCGGTGGAAGCGCCGGTGGTGTCGAGATCCCAGCGGATGGCGTTGAGGTGATCCAGGCTCTTCACCTCGATCAGGCCGTCGTTGTCGGTGTCGTAGTCGGTGTTGCCGGCGGTTGTCACCACCGTCACCGCCACCTGTGGCGAAGCCGGGCCCTTGATGGTGCCGCCGGCGCCGTTCACGGCTCGCACCGTGAAGTGGTACGTGTCACCGGCGGTCAGTGACCTCACCGTGTGCGCTCTGGTGTTGGCGTTGCTGTTTCGCACCGTCTGCCACGTGCCGGTGGTTCCCGAAGTGCTGGACTGGGCGAACTCCCAGCCGTTGTTGTAGCCACCCCCCGACCATTTCAGGTACACGTGCCCGCCGCGGCTGGCCACCCCCAAAGTGGGCGCGGTGGGCGAGGTGGCCCCGACGGTGATGGTGAACGGCAACGAGGCTGTTTGGCCCTTGCTGTCGGTCACGGTGTAGTTGTACGAGCGGGAGGACTGAAAGCCCGTCGGCGTGCCGGTGATCCTGCGCTGAGCGTCCAGGGTGAGCCCCGCAGGCAGGGCTGGTGACACCGAATGAACCAGCGGCGTGTTCACGCCTTGTCCCTGTGGCAGCACCGGCCCGGTGTATGCCACGCCCTGGGTCAACGACAGCGCCGCCACCGACGCGCCGCTGGGAAAGCTCGGCAAGTCGGGTTGTGAGGTGGTGACGAACACGTTCCTTCTGCTGCTGACACCAGCGGTGGCCTTGGTGCGCACCTCGAAGGTGTACGCGGTGCAACACTCAAGCCCGCTCACGGTGTGGCTTGAAGCAGGTGCCGCAACATCGGTCCATGGGCCGAAGTCGGCGTCGGTGGTCACCTTGTGACGCACCTGCGAGTGCGTCACCGTCAACGGCGACGAAGACGGCAACGTCCACGACAGGTCCACCTGGTTCACGCCTGGTGTGGCCTGAAGGTTCGACACCGGCGAGGGAACCGTGCCGTTGGGGGTTGCGGTGATCGTGGTGATCGGCGACCACACGATGAGGTTCGTGGCGCCTATCCACACGTTGCGCACGTCGATGGTGTACGTCTCGCCGTTCACCAGACCGGTGGCGGTGTAGTTGCCGATGGTCACGTGGGCGTTCACCCAAGGACAGTTCAGGGCGTTCAACTTGTCGAGGGAGTCCACTCCCTCCCAGTCGTCGCAGTGCCAGTCGCCGCTGGTTGGCTGCCAACGGAAGTACACCCGGTCGCGCGCGTTCAACGGGATGCGCCAGCTCAGCTCCACCTGCCCGTCACCCGGGGTGGCGGTGAGCTCGCGCACAGGCCCGGCATGGTTCAACGCCGTCGCCGGCACGGCGCTGGACAGCAAAGCCACCAGCGCGAGCAAGATGATTGCAGGAAAGATCCTCGAATTGCGTCCCATCATGCCGGGCGGTTGAGAGGTCAGGGCGGTGGCCGCCGCACAAACCTGGACGCACCGAATGGAGCACCGAACGGTCCGCTCTGCGACCAAACTTTGATTCTGCCACACTCGCGCGACCGGGCAAAACGCCAACCAGTCATCGCCGCTGGATTCGTCCATGAAGCCGACTTCCACAACCGCCCGCAAACACCAGGCCACCGGCAAGTTTCGCAGCAATTCTCACCATCGCCGAGAACAGTGAACCAACCCCGACTCACATCGAACACTAAAGTCTCAAGTGAGACATGAATGTTGAGAGTGTGACCGCATGTTACGAGCAAGTCGGAGACAGCCAGAGTCTCCGAACGATCGATCGCAAGAGTTGCTGCTTTGGAACAGCCAGTCCGCCTCGAATGGCCACCGTGACAAGAGGCGACCAACTCGGGGATGATCGAACCAGAAGTGAAATAAGGAGGCCAGAAGTTAAATAAGGAGGGTGGTGGAGCTGGAGGGAATCGAACCCTCGTCCGCCGAGTGAACTCCGTTCGTGCTACGACCATTCCCGAGCTTGCGGCTTGCGGCTGCCGCTCCGCCGGGTCGGATGAGCCTGGTGGGTTTCGTCTCGTTGAGAAGGATCCCCCGCGATTGCGGGAGTCACCAGCCTCGGGCCGCCGGATCTTTCTCCGGTGTCAGCGGTCTTTCCCGGCTGTCAGCGGTCTTTGCCTGCTGTCCACCGCTGCTTCTGTTGCCAGGCTGCAGCGGTCTGGCCCCGCGTGCCATTGCTGGTCGCGATGATTCTCCGTTGACTAAGCCGAAGCTCAGGCAGCGAGAACGAGATCGTCCGTTTTGGCGTCTCTGTGGGTGCCCCGTTTAGGGAGTCTGAGCAACTCCGGTCGCACGCTTCGGCTTTCTGATCTCGACGTCGAAACCGGTCAGCCCCGTGTGGCCACCCGCAGTGCGCACCCGGCCCGAAGCCCGGCCGCTCACTGTTGACGGCATCGCTCACGGTACCGCGCCCCTGTGACATTGCGGCCCCAGTCGGCGGTGCCCGCCAGGTCCGTCATAGGTGAGCGGCCCAAAGATCGCGCACCTGAGGTTGGCGTCGGTGCCGCAAGAAGCCCACGACCGCACCCCGGCACGCACTGGAGGGCCAAGCAGGTGGGCGGTACGATGCCCGTCATGGCCCCAAACACCTCGGCCCCCGCCAACGACGACAGCCTCTCGCCGGCCGAAGCGGAGGCGTTCCAGGCACGCTGCCGTGAGTTCCTCGATTCCCATGCCACCGGCATCCATCTCGACGGTCGGCCCGACCCACGCGGCGAGTTGAGGCTGCGCGCAGCCCAGAAGTTCCAACAAGCACTTGCCGATGCGGGGCTGGCCGGACTCACCTACCCCACCGCCTACGGCGGGGCCGGGCTCACCAAAGCCCACGAACGCATCTGGCGCACCGAGTACGGGCGCTACCCCAACATGACCTACGAACTGACGATCTCTCACGGCATGTGCTTGCCGATGGTCGCCGAGCACGGCACCGAAGCCCAGCGGGCCGCGTACATGGCGCGGATGATCTCCGCGCGCGACGTGTGGTGTCAGATGTTCTCCGAGCCGGGCGCCGGTTCAGACGTTGCCGGGCTGCAAACCAGCGCCGTGCGAGACGGCGACGAGTGGATCATCAACGGCCAGAAGGTGTGGACCACGCTCGCGCATCTGTGCGCCTACGGGATCATCATTGCGCGCACCAACCCGGAGGCCCCCAAACACGCCGGCATCTCGATGTTCATCGTGCCCATGGACGCCGACGGGGTGGAAATCAGACCGATCCACCAAATCGACGGCGGCACCCACTTCAACGAGATCTTCTTCACCGACGTTCGCATACCGGCTGTGGACTCCCCCGACGGAGGCAGCCCCGCCACAACCAGCCCAGCCGGACTGCTTGGTGATCTCAACAACGGCTGGAACATGGCCACGGCCATGTTGATGTACGAACGGGTTGCCATCGGCACCGGCAACACCGCCGGGATCAACACCGAACGATCCGACCGGCTCATCGAGGAGTGCCGCAAGCGGGGCATCATCGAACGTCCCGCGCTGCGTCAGCGGCTCATGCAACTCCGCATCATGGAAACGTGCCAGTCGCTGTCGTCGATGCGCACCCGAGCCGAACTAAAGGCGGGACGCACCCCCGGCCCCGCCGGATCGCTGGGCAAACTCCAGGCCTCGGAAATGCTCACCGTGTACCGCGACCTGTCCATGGAAATCGTCGGCGCTTCGGGTGTCGCATGGCAAGACGACGCCGACGCCTACTGGCAGCGCACCGCCATCAACACCCTGCAGAGTGGCATCGCCGGCGGAACCTCCGAGATCCAGCGCAACATCATCGGTGATCGGGTGCTTGGCCTGCCACGCGACATCAGCGTGGACAAGGGAGTCCCGTTCAAGGAACTCAAGGTGGGAACCCAAACCAGCCCCTGACCAAACACCCCACACCAAACGGCGCGAAGGTGTATTCTGGGTTTGTTAGACGCTCTAACTCAGAGGGGGCGACAAGTGCGCATCGGGGTTCCAAAGGAGATCAAGAACGAGGAGCGCCGCGTCGGGCTCACACCCGACAGCGTGGCCGAGGTGACCGCCCACGGCCATGAGGTGCTCATCGAAACGAACGCCGGCGCCGGGGCCGGTTTCGAAGACCACGAGTACACAGCCGCGGGGGCTCGGATCGCCGCCGACGCCGACGAGGTGTTCGGCGACGCCGAGTTGATCGTGAAGGTGAAGGAGCCCCAGGCGCCTGAACGGGCCCGCCTGGGTGCGCATCACACACTTTTCACCTACGTTCACCTGGCGCCCGATCCCGACCAGGCCAACGACCTGCTCGCCAGTGGCGCCGCGGTGATTGCCTACGAGTCCGTGGTGGGGCCCAAGGGTGGGCTTCCGCTGTTGGCGCCCATGTCGCAGGTGGCAGGTCGCATGTCGATCCAGGCCGGGGCGCGTTGTTTGGAGGCGTCCGCAGGGGGTCGGGGTGTGCTGCTCGGCGGGGTGCCCGGTGTGGCCCCGGCGAGGGTGGCGGTGATCGGCGGCGGTGTGGTGGGTCGCAACGCCACCGAGATGGCCGTCGGCCTCGGCGCGGACGTGACCGTGCTTGATCGAGACACCGGAGTTCTCGAAGCGATCTCGGCCCGTTTCGGCCCGGCGGTGCGCACCTTGTACTCCAGCCGGGCCACGCTGCACGCAGCGGTCACCGAAGCCGACCTGGTGGTGGGCGCGGTGCTCGTGCGAGGCGCAAAGGCACCGCATCTGATCACCGCAGAAATGGTGAAGCAGATGAATCCCCGCTCGGTGATCGTTGATGTTGCCATCGACCAGGGCGGATGCGCGCAAACGTCACGTCCCACCACTCACAGCAACCCCACTTACATCACCGACGAGGTGGTTCACTACTGCGTGGCCAACATGCCCGGAGCGGTTCCGCGCACGTCCACCAAGGCGCTCAACAACGCCACCCTGCCCTACCTGCTCAAGCTCGCCGACCTGGGCCCCGCGCAGGCAATGCGAGACGACGCAGGCCTGCGAGCCGGGCTCACCGTGTACGACGGCAAGATCACAGAACCCGCAGTGGCCGAAGCCCTCGGGGTGCAATACCACAGCCCCGAGATGGCCCTTCCACAACCCAAAGGTGGTCTGGCCGCCTGACCTTTTCCGGCTCTTCGCGTTTGAGCGGGGTGGGGGGTGTGGCTACTTGTCGAGGTAAACGGTCACCGCCGCACCGGCGCCTATCACCGACACCAAACCGGCGATCACCAGCACTGTGAGGTTGGTGCGAAGCATGGCGGCGTCGTCAACCTTGAACCCCGCCAGCAGCTTTATGGCGTCGGCCTCGCCGAAACGATCTATCACGTAAGTGCGCAACAACAAGTTGCTGCCGATCGCCGCCGCCGCGCCCAGCGCGCCCTGAACGAGGCCTTCAAGCATGAACGGCACCCGGATGAACCACTTTGTGGCGCCCACCACGCGCATTATCTCGATCTCCTGGCGGCGGTTGCTGATGGCAATGGCCAACGTGTTGAGGATCAGCAGCGTTGACGCGCCCAACAACAGGATCGACCCGATGAACAACACCCGCCCGGCCCTGTCGGCCAGGTCCTGCACGTCTCGTATCGCGTCACCAGCGAACACAACGTCACGCACCCCGGGCAGCCCCTCGAATTGGCTTCCCAGCTCGCGCACCACGTCAAGGTCGGGATCGGTGGGCACCACCCGATACGAAGGGGGCAGGTTCTCGGGCAGGATCTCCTCGATCAGCTCCGGCGAATCCGAGAAGAAGTCCTGCATCTCCTCGTACGCCTCTTGTTGCCCCACGTAAATCCAACTTGTCACGCCGGGGCTTTCGCGGATGCGGGTGAGCAGGGCCTCGTCTTGTTCGGGACGCACATCGGGGTTCATCCACACCACGAACTCGATGCCGTCCTTCCAACGCTGAGTGGCGTTGTCCACCGCCACCTGAAACAGACGGAAGCTGCCGAACATCGCCAGCGAAACACCAACGGTGATCACCGTGGCCAACGCCAGCAACCAGTTGCGCCACAGGTTCTGACCGGTCTCGCGCAGCGCGTAACGGGAACTGAACATGAGCGTCTACAGCAGCCGAGGTGTGCTACTCGTACACGCCGCGGGCCTGATCGCGCACGATCACGCCCCGGTCGAGTTCCACCACCCGCTGACGCATGCTGTCCACGATGCTGCTGTCATGGGTGGCCATCACCACGGTGGTTCCGGTGCCGTTGATTCGCTCAAGCAGGCGCATTATTCCCACCGAAGTGGCCGGATCGAGATTTCCCGTGGGCTCGTCGGCCAGAAGGATCAGCGGCCGGTTCACGAACGCCCGGGCGATCGACACTCGCTGCTGCTCACCACCGGACAGCTCCGCGGGGAAGCGGTCACGTTTGCGGGACAAGCCCACCAAGTCCAAAATGGCGGGCACCTGGCGGCTGATCACGTGGCGTGGCTTGCCGATCACCTCCAACGCGAAGGCGACGTTCTCGGCCACTGTCTTCTTTGGCAGCAACTTGAAGTCCTGAAAGATGTAACCGATGTTGCGCCGCAGGTAGGGAACCTTCCACGAACTCAACGCGGCGATGTCACGACCCGCCACCAGGATGCGGCCGTGTTCGGGAACGTCCTCACGATTCACGAGGCGAATGAAAGTCGACTTGCCCGAACCCGAAGGGCCCACCAGGAAAACGAACTCACCTTTGGCAATGTCGATCGACGCGTCTCGCAGGGCGACCACGTCCCCCTTGAACACCTTGGTGACGTTCTCGAGGCGGATCACCGCGACAACCTCACGCCACGATCGGCGGCTGCGCTCTCGGCGGCCACCGGGTCACCCGAGGCGCGGTTCCATTGCAGCCACGCCTCCATGAAAGGGTCGAGATCGCCTGCGAGCACCGCTTCGAGGTTTGCGGTGGAATGCGAACTGCGAAGGTCCTTGACCATCTGGTAGGGCTGCATCACGTAGCTTCGGATCTGACTGCCGAAACCCACATTGCGCTGCTCTCCCTTGATGCCTGCGATCTCGTCGTCGCGACGTTTGCGTTCCATGTCGGCCAGCTTCGCGGCCAGCATCTGCATTGCCCGCTCCTTGTTCTGGTGCTGGCTCCGCTCGTTTTGACAACTCGTCACGATACCGGTTGGCAGGTGGGTGACACGCACAGCGGAATCGGTGACGTTCACGTGCTGACCACCCGCACCCGACGAGCGGTACGTATCGACGCGCAAATCCTTGTCGTCGATCACAACCTCGTCTGCCAGATCCTCGAAGAAAGGCGCCACCTCCACCGCGGTGAACGCGGTTTGGCGTTTGCCCTCGTTGTTGAACGGCGAGATGCGAACCAGTCGATGCACACCGTGCTCGGAGCGCATCCACCCGTAGGCATGACGTCCCTTCAACAGGAAATCCACGCTGGAGTAACCGGCCTCGGTGCCTGCGGAGGCCGCGGTGATCTCCAGGTCGAAGCCGCGGCGCTCAGCCCAGCGTCTGTACATCCGCAACAACATCTCTGCCCAGTCCTGCGAATCGGTTCCACCCTCGCCGGACTTGATCTGGCACACCGCGTCACGCTCGTCGAACTCGCCGGTGAACAGGGCCCGAAGCTCAAGCTGATCGAATCGGGCCCACAACGCCCCGGTGGCTTCGCTCACCTCTGCGGCGGTGGCCTCGTCGTCCTCCTCCACGGCGAGCTCGTTGAGCACCTCTGCGTCGGAGATCTCCGCGGCCAAACGATCAAACAGGTCAAGGTCGTCGTTCACCGCGGACAGTTCGGTGGTGAGCGCACGGGCCCGTTCGGCGTCATCCCACAGATCCGGACGCGACGACTCGGCCTCCAGTTGGCGGCGCCGGTCGCGCTGCGCGTCCACCTGCAGGTACGCCTCGGCCTCGGCGAGACGAACCCGCAGTCGTTTCAGGTCGTCGGAGAAGTCGTGAGCCATCCCAACCGCTCAGACGCCTTCGCCGCCACCGGGGCGTCCGCAGCACAGCTTGTGCTTCTTTCCGCTGCCACAAGGGCACGGCTGGTTGCGGCCCACGCGCTCCGTTGCGGCTTTCACGACCGGCGCACGGTTCGGCGCCTCACCGGCACGGCGTTGTGGCGCGGGACGCGAACGCGACCCGGCCCCGCGACGCGCGGCCGCGGCGCCCCGCCTGGGCGCGGGCCCGCCTCCGGTGCGACGTGTGGCGCCTTGGCGAGCAGCGGCGCCTGCACCCACCAGCGCTCCCCCACCGCCCGAAGCAGCCGAGGTTGTGGTTGAGGCTGACTGCGTGCCGCTGATGGCGGTGTGCGAGGCGGCGCTGCCGTTGGCGTCCTGTTTGGCTGCCCTCACGCCCACCAGGCGAGACGCGCCGGTGTCGTCCGCGCTGCCGGTGTCGGCGCGCACGTGCATCACGTACTTCACGCAATCAAGGGCAATCGCGGCCATCATCTGGCCGAACATGTCGAAACCCTCGCGTTGCCACTCGGTGGCCGGGTCTTTCTGGCCCATGGCGCGCAGGTGGATGCCCTCGCGCAGCAAGTCCATTTCTCGCAGGTGTGCGATCCATCGCTGGTCGATGATGCGCAACATCACGTGGCGCTCCACCTGGCGCATCACCTCGGCGCCAACCTCGGCTTCGCGCTCGTTGTAGTGCTCGGTGCCTGCCGCCTGCAGCACCGAGGCGACCTCCGTGGGAGTGTTGCACTGCGACAACAACTCCTCTGAGGCCCCGCCGGGCCACAGCGAGCCGATCTCGGTGTGCAGGCCTTCCAGGTCCCACTCCTCGCGGTAGTCGCCCTCGCAGTAGGTGGACACAGCGGCGTCGATCGCTGTTTCGAGATGCTCCAGGGTCTCCGAGCGCAGATCCTCGCCGTCGAGGATCTGGGCGCGGCGCTTGTAGATCACCTTGCGCTGCGCGTCCATCACCTCGTCGTACTTCAGGACGTTCTTTCGGGTCTCGGCGTTGCGCTGCTCCACGGTGTTCTGGGCGCGCTCGATGGCTTTGGTCACCATGTTCGCCTCGATCGGCGTGTCCTCGGGCATGGCCTTGTCCATCACCCAGTTCACCGCTCCCCCCGCGAACAGGCGCATCAGGTCGTCCTCGAGGGAAAGGTAGAAGCGGCTCTCGCCAGGGTCGCCCTGACGGCCCGAGCGGCCCCTCAGCTGATTGTCGATCCGGCGGCTCTCGTGGCGTTCGGTGCCCAGCACGTACAACCCGCCCAGTTCCAGCACCCGGTCGCGTTCGCTGTCGGTGTGAACCTTGTGCTTCTCGGTGAGCTCCGCCAGCCGGGCCGCCCCCTCGGGTGTCTCGGCATCAAGATCTTCGGCTCTGAGATCCTTCTGGGCGAGGATCTCGGGGTTGCCGCCAAGCAGGATGTCCACACCACGACCGGCCATGTTGGTGGCCACCGTGACCGCCCCGAGCCTGCCGGCCTGAGCCACGATCTCGGCCTCACGATGGTGCTGCTTGGCGTTGAGCACCTCGTGACGCACCCCTTGCTGGGTGAGCAGACGCGACAGCTTCTCGGATTTCTCCACCGAGACGGTGCCCACCAGCACGGGCTGACCGTGCTCGTGGCGGGCAAGAATGTCGTCCACGCAGGCATCGAACTTGCCGTCCTCGGTCTTGTAGATCAGGTCACCGCGATCTTCGCGCACCAGCGGCCGGTGGGTGGGAACGCTCACCACGTGCAAGCCGTAGGTGGAGACCAGTTCGCTGGCCTCTGTCTGGGCGGTGCCTGTCATGCCCGCGAGGCGGTCATAGAGGCGGTAGTAGTTCTGCAACGTGACCGTGGCCAGGGTCTGGTTCTCCTCTTTGATGGCCACGCCCTCCTTGGCCTCCACCGCCTGATGGATGCCGTCGGACCAGCGCCGACCCTCCAGGATGCGCCCGGTGAACTCGTCCACGATCTTCACCTGGTTGCGGTCGACGATGTAGTCACGATCGAGCCGGTACAGCTCCTTGGCTTTCAGCGCGGCCTGCAGTTGATGCACAAGGTTGTGCGACAAGTCGTCGTAGAGGTTCGTCACCCCGAGCCGAGCCTCCACCTCGTGAACGCCTTCCTCGAGGGGCGCCACGATGCGCTTCTCCTCGTCCACCTCGTAGTGAACGTCACGACGCAAGCCACGAGCGATGGCCGCGAACTGCGTGTACAGCTTGGCGGCATCCGCGACCTGACCGCTGATGATCAGCGGGGTGCGCGCCTCGTCTATGAGGATCGAATCCACCTCGTCCACCAGGCAGTACCGGTGACCGCGCTGCACACGCCCCTCGGGGGTCATGGCCATGTTGTCGCGCAGGTAGTCGAAGCCGAGTTCGTTGTTGGTGCCGTAGGTGATGTCGCAGGCGTACTGGGCCCGCTTGTAAGCGCTGTCGCGGCGCCCGCCGGGCACCACCAAACCCACGCTGAGCCCCAGCCACCTGTACAGGCGGCCCATCCACTGCGAGTCGCGCCCGGCCAGGTAGTCGTTCACGGTCACCACGTGAACTCCCTGCCCGGACATGCCCCCCAAACACACCGGCAACGTGGAGGTGAGCGTTTTGCCCTCGCCGGTTTTCATTTCGGCCACCCAGCCGAGATGCAAGGCCGCTCCGCCCACGAGTTGCACGTCGTAGTGACGCTGCCCGAGCACCCGCCAGGCCCCCTCACGCACCACCGCGAACGCCTCCACCAACACGTCGTCAAGCTCGGCGCCGTTGTCGATGCTGGTGCGCATGTCGTCCACCCGCGCCCGAAGCTGCTCATCGGACAGCGACTGCATCTCGGGTTCGAGCGCTCCGATGTCGGGCACCAGCGCCTGCAGCGCTTTCAGTTTGCGGCCCTCGCCGGACCGCAGCAGACGCTTGAACAGGGTCATCGAATCACGCTTGGGAGGCTTCGGCGCCGTCGGTAGACGCCTGCTCGTCGGACGCGTCGGCGGCCTCGCCCGTGGCGGCGTCGGTGTCGGGGGCCTCGCCGCGAATGGTTTCGCCCCTGCCGTGACGGCGCTTTTGGAGTTTGGTGCGAAGTTTGCGAATCTGGCGTTCCAGTTTGTCCTCGGCGAGGTCCACGGCCGCCGCCGGATCCCTCGCGGAAACCTTGGCGCGCAGGTGGTGGCCATGGCCCGACAAGGTCACCTCACAGATCTCGCGTTCGGCGATGCGAGGGTTGCGGGCCTCGGCGAAATGCACCGTGGCGGTGTCCAGTTCCCGCAGGTGCCGGTCGAGACGACCGATTTTTGATTTCACCAGCTTCTCGAGCTGTGGGGTGATTTCCAGGTGACGGCTGCTGATCGAAACGTCCAACCTTGCTACCTCCGTTTCGTTGAGCCGCCAATCGAGTCGACCGGTGCCGGCTTTGTGTGCTGGTGGTTGCCTGCGCCGTGATGCGCCAACGGGTCCGTCGGGACGGCCAAGGGCGCCTCACCCACAAGCTGTGCGTGCTGACCTGTCATGGTATGGGCCGGCCAGGGCCCTGGCGCGTCATTTGGGGGCGCCGGCGCCACGGTTGCCACCACCGCAAACACCTGCGAGAAACCCGCTGTGCGCAGCACCTCGGCGGCAACCCGCAAAGTGGACCCGGTGGTACACACGTCGTCCACCACCAGCACCGCCGGTCCGTCGCCTCCGGCGGGGCGCGACCGTGCCCTCAGTTCGGGGCCTGCCAGCCTGCCGGAGCGACCTCGAGACGTTTGGGCCACTTCGTCGACTCGTCTCAGCATGCAACGCGCCCTCAATCCCAACCTGCGCGCCGTGGCACGGGCCAGCAGCTCCGCCGGATCGAAACCGCGACCGCGTCTTCGCTGGGGCGTACACGGCGCCCAGGTGACCACCGGGGCCCAGCGGGTGCCCCGACGGTGCCGGCTGTGGCGTTTCAGGCCCGCGCATTCACCAAGCACGCAGGCCATGGCCTCGGCCATGGGAGTGATCGCCGCGGTGGCCCGCCCGTACTTGAGCGCCCGCACCAGCACCGCCGCTTCGCCGGCGTGGGGCCAGCACGCGTACAAGCCGCTCAAACCGGGAACCGTAGGCACACGCAAGTCAGGCTGAATATTCATCAATATCAGTCTATTTGATCTGCACCGATTCACAACCTGGTGTGTGCCTTTGTGGGGTTGTCCGCCCGTCGCCGGACCGACAATCTGGTGCCCCACCGGGCGGGTCGAGCGCGCCTTGCGTGCCGGTGGCCGGTCGCACAGCCGGACAGTGTCGTCAGGACACGGTGGCGGCTGTTCCCGCCTCCTCGCTGGTGAGGTGACCGGCTTCGTGCATCCACGCGAGCGTGTCGAGGGTGCTGTCCGCCAGGGGGCGCAGCGTTACGCCGGTGTCGGCCTCGGTGAAGCTGTTGTCACCCGCGCAGAAGTTGAACATGTACTCGTAGCCCTCGGAGGTGAGCAACACGTCACGACCGAACCGCCGGGTGAGGTCTCCGAAATGACCCCAGGCCCAGAACACCGCCTTGGGAACCTTCACCGCGCGCAGGTCGCGTCCGGTGGCCTCGCAAAGCAGCTTGTGGTGCTCCTTGCTGGTCACGTGATGACCGAACAGCACGTATCGCTTGGATCCCCGGCCCGGCCGCACCGAAGCGGCGATCACCGCGGCAACGTCGCGAACGTCCACCAACGAAAGGGTGTAACCGTCACAAACCGGGTAGGGCTTGGTGACCCAGAACTTCATGGGGCTCACCTGGGTGGATTCTCCGTGGTCGTCGGGACCGGTGATCATTGCCGGGTAGACGATCACCACCGGCTTGCCCTGATCCTGGTAGCTGCGGGCGAGTTGCTCGCATTGGGCCTTGCTGCGGGAGTAGGCCCCCTGATGGGTGCCGACGGGGTGGTCGCCGGTGACGGGGTCGCTGCGGAACGGGAACAAAGCCGACGACGTTGACACGTGAACCACCGGATCACACCCGGCGTCCACCGCGGCCCCCAGAACGTTGAGCGCCCCGGCGAAGTTGGTGGCCTCGATCGCTGCCTCGGTGGTGGGGTCGGTGCCCACCACCGCGGCTGCGTGAACCGCCGCGTCGCAACCTTGCAGCGCCTCGCGAACCGCGGATGTGTCGGTGATGTCGCCTTGGGTAACCTCAAGCGCGTCGATGTCCACACCCACCCGTGCGGTCACCGATTGGAGCTTGTCGGGTGTGCGCACCAGCGCCCTCACAGTGTGCCCGGCGTCCTGGAGCGCCTTGGCTGTGTGCGAGCCCACGAATCCGGTGACCCCGGTGAGCATCACCTTGCGCGCCTCACCTGCCGGTTGGGTTTTCTTGTCGGCCATGTTGCCTCCTAACTCGACTGTTGTGATCTTCCCACCCGGCTGCGATGGCGAACCGGAGCGGCGGCGAACGGGGTGCTCATTTGAGAAGCTTGTCCAACAGTGCGGCTGTGTTGTTGGCCGGAGCGCCTCGATCTGTGATCTTGCGGTGGCGTTGGCTGATTTCGGGGTCGAAGTCGTGATCGGTGAGCAGGTAGAACTGCTCGGCGACGATGGCCTCAACCACCTGAGCGGCGACATTCTCGGGCGCCATGGACTGCGAGTAGAGCTCCCGCACCGCTTCGCGGGTGACGCTGTCGAACAGTTCGGGCGTGTTCGGGTCGTGGTAGCGCTCGGGCCGGTTCCGTTCGGAGTCGATGATGTTGGTGGCCACGAACCCCGGACACAGGCACGTCACGCCCACCCCGGTGTTCGCATCGGCGAGCTCCGCGTGCAGCATTTCGCTGAGCGCCACCACTGCGTGCTTGGAAACGGTGTATGGCGCCACCCCCGCGGAGGTGATCAGGCCCAGCACCGACGCGGTGTTCACCACATGGCCGAAGCCCTGTTCGATCATGGCCGGCACGAACGCCCGACAGCCGTGGATCACCCCCCAAAGGTTCACGCCGAGGCACCACTCCCAACTCGCCAGCGGCGCGTCCACCACCGAACCACGCGGGGCAACCCCGGCGTTGTTGCACAACACCGCGGCGGGTCCGAAAGCGCTCGTGGTGGCATCGCGCAGCGCCTGCACCGCCGTCCACGACGACACGTCACAAGGCACCGCGATTGCCTCGCCGCCGTTGCCTGTGATCAGATCGATCGTTTCGCCAAGGGGTGGCTCCTCCACATCGGCGGCAACCACCCGCATGCCTTCGGCCGCGAAACGCAGAGCCATGGCTCGACCGATGCCGCTGGCCGCTCCGGTCACGACGGCTGTTCTTCCGGCTAGTTCCTTCATCGGGGCCCTCCCTTGTGGTCTTGTTCAAGGCTCGCTGCGTTGGTGTGCCCCACCGTGCGGGCCGGGCTGATCGAGCGGATCCGACCGGTTCACCCGTTGGGCGCCAGTGCTTCCAGGGCGTCGTAGTCCACCTGAACCACTCCCCTTTCGGGGTGCAACGCCTGAATGCACACCTGGGTGGCGCCCGCCTCGGCGTGAGCGGTGAGACGGTCCTCGATGGCGTCCACATCGCCCCAGGCCACCATCGCGTCAACGAAACGGGGGGCGAGGTCGTCAATCTCGTCGTCGCTGAAACCGAGCCGATTCCAGCACGCCCGGTAACCCGGAGCGCGGTTGTAGAACTTCATCACCTTGGCGCCGGTGGCGCGGGCCAACGAGGCGTCGGTGGTGAGCAGCACCTTCTGCTCCACCACCAAAGCGGGCCCCGGGCCCATCACCGAACGCGCAAAGGCGGTGTGCTCGGGGGTGACGTTGTAGGGGTGCGCCCCGGCGGTGCGTTGCGCTGCCAACTCCAGCATTTTGGGACCCAACGCGGCGAGCAGCACCGGCGGCGGCTGCTCTGGTGGCACTGCCGTGTAGCGCGACTCGTCCATGGCGTCCAGGTAGGTGCGCAGAAAGCTCAGGGGACGGTCGTAAGCCAGGCCACGCATGCGGTTCACGATCAACGGGCTCGACACCCCCACCCCGAGGGTGAAGCGCCCACCGGTTTGTTCGGCCACGGTGTGCGCGGCTTGTTTCATCACGCCTGGGTGGCGGTTGTAAATGTTGGCGATGCCGGTGGCCAAACCCAGTTCGGAGGTGACCGCTCCAAGGTGGGCCGCAAGGGCGAACGGGTCACGGCCGAAGGTTTCGCCCAGCCAGAGCTGCCGGTAGCCGAGCTGCTCCGCCCGGCGGGCCAGGTCGGCCACCTCGGTTGCGTTGAGCCCTTCGGGCGCTGCCCAGATCCCTCGTTCGGTTGCCATGTCCACTCCGTCCTGGTGTTGGTTGCGATGCGCGCATGGCGCCTTGTGTGCGCGACTGTGACCCTGGCATCGCCACAACCGAGACGCCGCTCAGCGTAGGCGCAGCACGACCGGCGTCGGGCCGTCGCGACCAACCCCGGCGCACCGGTCGATCAGTGTGCGGACAGGTTCCCGGCTTGGCCGCGAGCACCGCTGCCTGGTCGGCCACGATCGCGTCGTGCGCTGCCGATCACCGTGCGGGGCCGCCGCCAAGGGCAAACTCATCTGAACCAAAACCCCGGATGGGCAAGAGCCGAATCAGCAAGAGCCAGCTCAACCAGAGCGAAGCGACGCAGTCCAAGTCTGGGGAAGGTCAAGTCAAGGAAAGCCAATCCAACGAAACGGAGTGTCCACATGGCCTACATCGAGATCGTGGAGCCCGGCGACGCAACCGGCGAACTCAAGGACCTTTACGACCAGCTTGTGGAGCTTGCCGGCGCCGTGCCGAACATCGTGAAGCTCGGCAGTCGCAGGCCCGCGTCGGCCGCGGGCGCGCAAGACCTCTACCAGAGCGTCCTTTACCACGATTCGGGTTTGTCGATGATCGAGAAGGAAGCCGTGGCGGTGGCGGTGTCGGTGATCAACGGCTGCGTGTACTGCTATGAGCATCACGGCCGCGCCCTCGCCGGGCTGTGCGAGAGCGACGACCTGTCAAACCAGCTCGTTGCCGGAGATCACAGCCAACTCAGCGGGCGCATCGCAGCGATGGTGGCCTTTGCGGTGAAGCTCACCGAGCACCCCTCACAAATGCGGCGCGCCGACGTGGAGTCTCTGAGCGCCGCGGGACTCAGCGACGACGAGATCAGCGACCTCACCCAACTCGCCGCCTATTTCAACTACACCAACCGGCTCGCCACCGGCTTGGGGGTGGATCCCGAGGACTGGATGTCGCCCGCCGCGGCGCCCCGCTGACAAACCCGCGGAGCACCACCCGTGGCTTGAACCCAAGGGGCGCTCAACCCTGCAACGACGGCCTTCGGCGGCGCCGCACGGGTCACAGCACCACTCGGGGATGTGACCCCACACTCGGTTGTGTCACACGTGGCGCCGGTCGCCGGAGCGCGGGCAGGTGTGCCCGAGGGTGTCAGTAGCGGTAGCGGTCGGGTTTGTACGGGCCGTCGGGGTGAACGCCGATGTAATCGGCTTGTTCGGGCGTGAGGCGGGTGAGGCGCACCCCGAGCGCGTCGAGGTGCAGGCGCGCCACCTCCTCGTCGAGGCGCCGCGGCAGAACCGTCACCCCGAGATCCATCGAATCGGCATTGGCGTGCAGGTCGATCTGGGCAAGCACCTGGTTGGTGAAGCTGCACGACATCACGAAGCTGGGATGCCCGGTGGCGTTGCCAAGGTTCAACAGCCTGCCCTCGGACAGCAACAGCACCGAGTGGCCGTCGCCGAACACGTACTCGTCGAGCTGGGGTTTGATGTTCACACGGCGCACGTCGGACATGCGCTCCAGTCCGGCCACGTCCACCTCGTTGTCGAAGTGTCCGATGTTTCCCACGATGGCCTGATGTTTCATCTTGGCCATGTGCCCCGCCAGGATCACTCCTGAGCTTCCGGTGGCGGTGATGAAAATGTCGCCGATCGGCAGCACCGATTCGAGGGTGTTCACCTCGTAGCCCTCCATGGCGGCCTGAAGGGCGCAGATCGGGTCGATCTCGGTGATGATCACCCTCGCTCCCTGCCCGCGCAACGACTCCGCGCAGCCCTTGCCCACGTCGCCGAACCCGCACACCACTGCAACCTTGCCCGCGATCATCACGTCGGTGGCACGGTTGATCCCGTCGATCAGCGAATGACGGCACCCGTAGTAGTTGTCGAACTTGGATTTGGTCACAGAGTCGTTCACGTTGATCGCCGGGAACAGCAACTCGTTGCGCTCCATCATGCGATACAGACGGTTCACGCCGGTGGTGGTCTCCTCGGACACGCCACGAATGCCGGGCACCACCCGCTCGAAGAACCCGGGGTCGGTTCGTTCGATGTGTCGCAATCGCTCCAGCACCACGTGCCACTCGCCGGGGTCCTCCAGGTTGGGATGTGGAACCTCCCCGGCCCGTTCGAACTCCAGGCCCTTGTGGGCGAGCAGGGTTGCGTCACCTCCGTCGTCGAGGATCAGGTTCGGGCCCGTGTCGCCGGGCCAGCGCAGGATTTGTTCGGTGGCCCACCAGTACTCGTCGAGCGTTTCGCCCTTCCAGGCGTACACCGGCACACCTTGGGGATTCTCCGGGGTTCCCTGCGGGCCCACAACCACCGCAGCGGCTGCGTGGTCCTGGGTGGAGAAAATGTTGCAGCTCGCCCAGCGAACCTCGGCGCCGAGCGCGGTGAGGGTTTCGATCAGCACCGCGGTTTGCACCGTCATGTGCAGCGACCCCGCGATGCGGGCACCGGCGAGGGGCTGATCGTCGATGTAGCGGCCTCGCAAGGTCATCAGCCCTGGCATCTCGTGTTCGGCCAGGCGGATCTCGTCACGCCCGAAGCGGGCCAGCGACAGGTCCGCCACACGAAAGTCCTGATCGGGCGACTCGCCCGTGGCGCCGGGCGGTGCTGTGTGCCGGCTACCACTGGAGGTGTTGGCGTTTGGTGTGGTGGGACTCAACGATTCCTCCGGTGTCCGGGAGCGCTGAAGGGGCGCGCCGATGGTATTGGCACAGGGCCACGCCAGGAAACAGAGCCACGCCAGGAAACAGGGCCACGCTCTGGGGAGAAAGTCATTAGGCGAACAGGTCAGTGTCGTGTGCCGGCGCCTGCGGTCACGCAGAACACCGTGCCTGAGCCGCGCAGGTGAATCGACGATTCGGTTGCGTCAACCCAGGCGACCTGGCCGCGGCACAACTGCAGTGAGTTGGCTTCGACCGTGCCCGAGGTGCACAACAAGATCGCGGGACCGCCCGCGAGGGTCACCGGTCGTTGCAGGGCAGGCGCCACCATGCGAAGTTCGAACTCGTCCACGCCTGGGTACACCGCAACCTCGCCATCACGGGACGGTCGCGCAACAGCGGGCGAACCGGGCGCCGCTTCGAGGAGTTCCACGAACGTGTCCACGTCCACCGCCTTGGAGGTGAGACCACCACGCACCACGTTGTCGGAGTTGGCCATCACCTCCACCGCTGTGCCGCGCAGGTAGCTGTGTGGCACGCCTGGTTGTGTGAGCAGCGCCTCGCCGGGGGCCAGCACCACGTGGTTGCACAACAAGGCCACGATCACCGCTGGATCGCGCGGGTATCTGCGCCCCAGCCGGGCAACGGCACGCGCCGCCGGATCATCGGCCGCCTCCGAGCACGCGGCCACGATTGCGCCAACCAGCGGTTCGGCTTGTGCCGGGGTGAGCCGCAACAACCCTGCTACCAGCCCGCCGAGCTCGTTGCCGGTGGCTTCGGGGTGCAGGCCGGCGAACGCGCCACCGGGGTGATCAACATCGAGACGGCGCAGCAATCGCAGCGTTTCGGCAGGGTCACGCACGCCGCACAGCAGCTCGAAGTGGTCGAGCGCGCAAAGGAGTTCCGGCTTGTGGTGCGGATCGGTGAAGACTCGCTCGGCTGCGTCAAGCGGAACTCCCGAACGGTTCTCGCGTACGAAACCCTGGGTTGCCTGAGCCGCGGAGGGATGCAGTTGAAGTGACAGCGGGTGCTGCGCGGCCAGCACCTTCACAAGAAACGGCAACGAGCCGTGGCGGGCCGCCACCTCGGGGCCCAACACCTGCTGGGGATCGGCGGCGATTAGCCGGTCAAGGGTCGGCTCGCCAGGTTGTTCCACCACCGCAGGCGCGTCGCGATGGGCGCCGAGCCACAGTTCGGCCCATGGTGTGTCGTCGGGCGCGACCCCGAGCATTTTGGGGATGGCGGTGTGTGATCCCCAGTCGTAGTGGCGCACCACGCCGCGCAGGCGGCGCGCCATTGGGAGCTTCCCGGCCTTGCGCCGCCGGCAGCGTCAGGTCTTGCCTTCGCCGGCGGTGTCGGACGTGTCGAAGGTGGGGGCAATTTCCTCGGATTGCGCCTTGGCCAAGAGACGCTCATGCTCGGCGTCCTCGATGGTTTCGGCCCCTTCAACGAGCATCACCGGAATGCCGTCATCGATCCGGTAGAGCATGCGGCGACGCGGGTTGTACAGGGTTTGCTCGTCGGCGAAGTAAAGCAGCGGGCCTTTGTCGGCGGGGCAGGCCAGTATCTCAAGCAGGCGTGGGTCGAGCGTCATGTGAGACCTTTCGTCGTTGCAGCGGGCCACGTGCTCACGCTACGCCCGGGGCGCCCCCACCCCAGACCGTTGCGGGTTCACCCCTGGCGAGGCGACGCCTCACGGAGCCTCGATCAGGCTTCGCACCTCGACAAGGCCCGCAGCGAGCCCCTCGGGGGTGGTCGCCTCGAGGTTGAGCCGCAACAGCGGTTCGGTGTTCGACGGGCGCAAGTTGAACCACCATTGGCCGCAATCCACACTGAGGCCGTCGAAGCGTTCCTGGTGGTGCGCCTCGTAAGCGGCAGCCACTCGTTCGGTCACAGCGGTCGGGTCGCTCACCGCGGTGTTGATCTCGCCTGAGCTGAAGTAACGACCCAGGGGGGCCACCAGGTCGCTGAGCGTGCCCGGGTGCGCGGCAAGCGCTTCGAGTGTGAGCACCGCCGCCACCATGGCGCTGTCCGCTCCGTGGTTGTCGCGGAAGTAGAAATGCCCGGAGTGCTCCACGCCGACCACCGCACCGGTGGCGGCCATCTGTTTCTTCATGAACGAATGCCCAACCCGGCTCAGCACGGCCCGTCCGCCGTGGTTGACGATCACCTCGCTCACACGGCGCGAGCAGATCGGGTTGTGTACCACCGTGGCGCCCGGCGAGCGGCCCAGCATCACCTGCACGATCAACGCGGCGCTCACCGAACCGCTCACCGCGTGGCCACGCTCGTCCACCAGGAACACCCGGTCTGCGTCGCCGTCGAAGGCGAGCCCCACGTCCGCACCACGAGAGCGCACCCTGGCGCAAAGATCCGCAAGGTTCTCCGGCTGCAAGGGATCCGCGGGATGGTTGGGGAACGTGCCGTCAAGCTCGCCGTAGAGCAAATCCAACTCGACGGCCAAGCCGTCCAGCACTGCGGGCGCCACCAGGCCTGCCATGCCGTTGCCCGCGTCGATCACCACACGCAGCGGTCGCCGGCGGCTTGTTTCGCCGCTGGGCGCATCCAGCAAGCCCGACCTGGCGAACGAACGCACGTGATCCACGAAACGATCAAGAACGTCGACTTCGTGGATGCGTCCAGCGGTCTCGGCCCGCCACTGTGCCTGGCGCTGTGCCTGCCCCTGTGCCTGCCCGGACGCGGCTGCCAGCGCCACCGCGTCGGACTTGATCTCGCGCAGGCCGCTCTCCGCGCCGATCGGCGCGGCCCCCGCTCCGCACAGCTTGATGCCGTTGTAGCCCACCGGGTTGTGCGACGCCGTGAACATGGCGCCCGGCAGGTTCATGTCGCCCGACGCGAAGTACACCATCTCGGTGGCGCACAAACCGATGTCGGTCACTTCCACCCCGACCTCGGCTGCTCCCTGCGCAAACGCCCGGGACAGCGCCGCGCCGTCGGGGCGCATGTCACGTCCGATCACGATGCCTCGATGGCCTTGGGTCGCCACGTGCCGTGCGAACGCTGCTCCTATCGCCGCGCAAGCCTCGGAGTCGATTTGTTCGCCGGTGATGCCTCTTATGTCGTAGGCCTTGAATATGGCGTCGAAGTCAGCCACGATCGGGCGAACCTAACGCCGTCGGGCGCCGGGGCCGGCCCGAGGGGCCCCGCGGCCGCTTTGCCGGGGCGTCCGGTACCCACCGGTGAAGGCACGCATCCGTATGCGAAGCAGGTCTCGGGCCATGGCCGGCCCGTGCCGCAACACCCGCACCGACGAATTGGACGAGTTGGCCACCTCCACGGGCACTTCGCGCACGCCGAGGCCGCAGCGTCGCGCCAGGTACAGCAGTTCAACATCGAACGCGAAGCCGTCGATCACCGCCGCCTCAAGGATCGCTCTCGCGGCCTCCCCGCGAAGTGCCTTCAGGCCGCACTGGGTGTCCCGAAAGCGTCCGAGTCCCAGCACCCAGGCCGCGCCGTGTACCAGCCTGCTTCCCACCGAACGCACCGCCGAGGCTTTGGTGGCTGCTGTTGCATCGGGATGGCGACGACTTCCGATCACCACGTCGGCCCCTTCGGCCACTCCGGACACCACGCGGGCCACCTGGTCGGGTGCGTAGGCCATGTCCGCATCGGTGAACGCCACGATTTCTCCCGACGCTGCGAGCATCCCGGCGCGCACCGCGGCCCCCTTGCCGCGGTTTTGTTCGAGGGAGATCACCACGTCGGCCCCCGCGGCGCGTGCCGCCTGCGCGGTGTGGTCATCGGAGCCGTCGTCCACCACCACGATCTCCACGGGTCCCGCAGCGGCATCCACTCCGGCCCGCAACGCGGCAACCGTGTGGGCTATGCGAGCCTCCTCGCGGTAGGCGGGCACCACTATGGACACCTTGGTCACCGCGGGCCCTTTCACGTGTGGATCATCCACCGGCATCCACGACAGCCTCACCTGCGCAGGCGCTCATAAGGGCGGCGACGACCGTGACCGTCTCAACCGTGCAGGCAGCCGCAGCCATTGGGGGCGCCCAGTCCGGTCGGCCGATGCGAGGCGGCGCTCCCATCCCAGGCGCTCGGCGAGGTGCGGCGCGAAGCGCACACCAAAGGCCAGCCACAGCGCCGCCAGCACGCCCACAAGCGTGACCCCTCCGGCCGCAAGCTCAACGCCGCTGCGTCCGTAGGTCATGGTCACCTTGGTGGAGGTGGGCACCACCACCATCAGGTTGGGACTCACCCGCCAAGGACCATTCGCGCCGCTCACCTTCCAGTTCGGGAAGTAGGAGCTTCGAACCACCACCGGCACACCGGTGCGGTCCACCGAGAACGACAGGAACTGGTCGCCACGGCGGACGTTGCTCACCACCGCAGGCTCGGGCACCACCACAGACGGCGCCACCTCACCGAGGCGTTGCTCGTACACGGCCATGGCACGCTCCCGGGCCGATCCGCCGGTTTGTTCGGCGCGTGCCGCTTCGAGTTCGGGTCGCAACACGTCCAACGACGTGCGCGGCCACTGCGACGGCCCGGCGGTCGCCAGCAACGGCCCGTCCTGGCCCATCAGAAACGCGCCCACCGCGGCCTCCAGCCACTCGTCGCCGGTTGACGGAAGCCCCTCCACAACCACCGGAAGCTCGGCCAGGCCCTCCACCCGTGGACTGTCCAAAACGGCAAACACAACCCACGGGCCCGACTGGGCGACCTCCACCAGGTCGCTCACCGCACGAGCCTGCGCAACCGCCTCAGCCGAGAAGGCCAGGTAGTAGCGCACACCCATGATCTGCAGGTGCTCCACCCCGGCGGCCACGTCCAAGAATCCGTAAGGCAGGTCACGCTGCGACCTTGACGGCGCCAGCGACAACTCGGACTGCATCAGGAAATGGAACGGCGCTGTGGCCGACGCCTCGAAGTAGAGGCCCTCCATCGACCCGATGCAACGATCGGTCCAGTAGGGCAACAGCATCGGCGCCATGGGTGTGCCATAGGAACCGAGACGCCCCTGCTGGTACTCCCAAAGTGAGGGGCCACAGCCGTGTTGGTCACCCACAGCGCTCATGGTGTTGAGCAAGCCCCGGTACTCGCTGGTGCCGCCACCATCAGCGGTGGGGGGTTTGCGCTCGTAGCCCTCGAAGTCGTACTCGATCCAGTAGGAGCCGACGTTGGTTTCCACCGAGGTGAAGGGCCCCCACCGGTAGCCATCCGCGCCGACGCTTCCCCACGGCAGATTCCGCAGCGGCAGGCCAACGATCACCAGCACCGCGCTCACAACGAACACAGCCACAGCCGCGCCCACCAGCGTCGGCGCCGGCCGCGCAACAGGCCTGCGGGCGCGGCCGACTGCGCCTTGGGGAACCGACCCCGGCAGCGTCGAAGCACCATCCTCGGTGTCCCCGCCCGCGTCGTGGGCGTGATCGCCGTCGCCGCCACCCGGACGAGCCTCGGCGCCGGCTTCGGGCTCCACAGCGGCGGATTGAGTGAACCTCAGGCGCAACCGCTGAACGAGGCCGCGCCGGTGTACAACGTCGGCCACCGCGGTGACAGTCTCACCGATCCCCACCAACGCCGTGAGGTACACGCACAGGTAATAGAACGGCAGCAGGCGCACGTTCCACAAGCGGCTCTCGGGCAGCACCACGAACGCCACAGCGAAAATCAAACCGGTGAGAGCCAGCGCCATCGTGAGCCGCGACCTGCGCCAGAGCCCCACCACGGCGCCCAGCAGCGCCAGCGCCACGAACACCTGCAACGGCGGATGATTAGCCAAGAAGTCGTAGTCGAACTCGCTGCGAGACCAGAGCGCGGAGGTGTAGCGGCGTTCCTTGCCCCAGCCCATGTCGTTGAGAAGGCCACGATTCCACCAGAACGGCACCACCCACCAGGCGCTCAACGCCGCCCCGAACGCACCGCAGATCGCCGTCCATTTCGCCCGCGCCCAAAGCGCCTCACGCCGCCACGGCATAACCACGAACAAAGCCGCGGTGGCTGCCAACGCGAAGAACGCTGCGAAGAGATGAGTCAGCCCGCACAGCGCCAGCAGCACCCCGGCCAGCACCCGGTGGCGGCCCGTTCGCATGCCTTGCGCGGCGACGCCGATGTAGAGCACCGCCAGCGCCAGCCCCAGCGAGTAGGCGAACTCGCCGGCCATGGTGGACATGAAGTTCCCGCCGTAAATGTTGTAGGAGCGGTCAAAGAGGAACAACACCGTGGCGGTCATCGCCAGCGCCGGCCCGGGGAACGCCAAGCCACCGAGCCGGGCCATGCCATGCGCGCACACCGGCAACGCCACCATTCCCGCCACCACCACCAGCTTCAAGGCGATGCCGTAGGGCAGGTCAACCAGCAGCACCCCGGCGATCACCGCCGCCACCGTTGCCGGTGTTCTCACCGCATCTCGGCGGGCCAGCAGCGTGAACACCAACAGGCCCAGCACCGACGGGAACACCACAATGGCCAAGAAGCGGCTGAAGGCCAGGTGGTTGTACACGAAGCTGCCCAACGGGCCAACCGACACGCGCCTGCCGTCGAGAGAATCGAGGGCGACCACCATGAACACGCCCCACGCCATCCACCCGGCCACGAATGCGTGGGTGCGCCACCGCTTGGTGACACGCCCAGACAGAGCGCCACCGGCATGGAAGCGCCTGCTGGCGAGCCCGAGAGCGCCCACGATTCCCGCACCGGCAAACCACGACACGCCCAAACCGGTGCCCGCCTCCACCATCACCACCAGCAGTGACGGGATCACCATGTAAAACGTGAACGCCGGGAATCCGGCGTACCAGTCGAACGACCAGCCGGTGAGCCGCCAGTCCGGCAGCAGCACGTCACGCAGGTAGGCGGGGCTCCAAACGTGCGCCCCGAGGTCCCCTCCGGTGGGTGTGGTGTCCAGGAACCACAACCAGGGCCGCAGGGCCGCCACCACGAACCACATCACCACCACGGCTATGACCGCGGTGACGGCGGCTTGCAGCCGTCTAACGCTCATCTCATCGTCTCCCGCGAATCATCTTCTACTGCGGTCCGCTCATGCCCAAAGCAGCACAACCGCGGTGATGGTGTTGAAGGTGACGTGAGCCCAGATCGCCGCGCCGATCCGTTTCGTGAGCCGCACCAGCACACCCAAACAGACGCCCACCAGCAGCAACGCCGGGAACTGCAGCACCTGGAAATGCGCAACCGCGAACAGCAGCGACGCCCCCGTGATCCCCACGAACGTTCCGAAGCGTTCCACCAGGGCGCCTTGCACCATCCCGCGAAACAGCAGCTCCTCCACCAAAGGCGCCATCACCACCACCATCACCAGCAGCATCACAACGTCGAACGTTGTGTGGGCACTGTCGGTGAGGTTCCGTGCCACCTCCTCCACGTCTTCTTGCTGGAGATCATCGAACAGCCGAAACAGCGGGAAATAAAGCAACGGCACGAGCACGAGTTGCACCACCAAGCCTGCGCCGATCCCCACTGCGACATCGGAGGGTCGCATGCTCCAGCCGAGCTGCGCGCGCCAGCGCAACCCGCGCCGGCGGGCCAACAACAACCCCCCGCCGATCACAATCCACCACGGGGTTTGGATCAACACGGTCCACCCCAGCGACAGGTCTTCCAATGTGGAGTCGTCCCCCTGAGCGGCCAACACCACTCCGCCCGCCATGGCACTTGCCACAA
This sequence comes from Candidatus Aldehydirespiratoraceae bacterium, assembly GCA_965221635.1. Taxonomy (GTDB): domain Bacteria; phylum Actinomycetota; class Acidimicrobiia; order Acidimicrobiales; family Aldehydirespiratoraceae; genus JAAXHB01. The sequence goes on along the minus strand of OZ244902.1, from coordinate 2,788,521 downwards.
GACCGAGCGCCCAGCACACGAGGGCCCAGGTGAGCCGCACTGACACTGTCATGTGCGGGCTCTCATCGGACGGTGCCGGGCGAGCCACCGGTGGCGGTGGGGCCATCGGTGGCGGGGCCGGCGGCGGCGGTGGGGCCATTGGCGGTGGGGCCATTGGCGGTGGGGCCGGCGGCGGCGGTGGGGCCGGCGGAGATGCGTCCGATGTGCCGCCGTGAGTTTCCATTGACATTCGTGTGCCGCCAAGCACTGCTGTGCCGCCAAGCCCTGTTGTGCCGGCTTGCGATGGGGTGGCCCGAGGCGGTTCCGGCATGGATCGTCACGGTAGCCCACTAGCCTCAATTTCGTGGCTGACAGTTCACCTCCCCCACCCCCACCTCCAGCGCCTCCCCCACCCCCGGCCAACGGTCAACCCCAGCCCGAACATCAGTCCGGCCCCGACGAGCCGTCATCTCAGAAGTCCACGTCATCTCGTGGTGAACCTCAACGGATGCCGCGCCTGGCGATCTGGCTGGCGTTGGGTGCTGTGGGCGCGATCCTGCTGGCGAACAGCTTCCTGGGGGGAAGCGCCGGCACCGACATCTCCTACCCGGATTTCTTGGACAGGGTGTCCACCGGGAGTGTCGAATCCGGCGAGTACAACAACAACAACGGCAAGATCATCATCACCGACACCTCCGGCAGGCAGTTCACCGCCAACGGGCCGGTGCCGCTGCCCGACGGCGACATGGCCCTGATCAACGACAGCGTCGCCACTTTCGACTACAAAACCCCCGAAACCAACTTCTTATTGGGGATCCTGCCGTTGCTTTTGCCGGTGGGTTTGCTGATCTTGTTCTTCTGGTGGATGCAGCGCCGCGCCCAGGGCCAGATGGGCAACATCATGTCCATAGGGCGCAGCCGGGCCAAGACCTACACCACCGAACGCCCCGGCACCACCTTCGACGACGTGGCCGGATACGACGGCGTGAAACAGGAAATCACCGAGATAGTCGACTTTCTCAAGACCCCCGAACAGTTCGCGGCCATCGGCGCCCGTGTGCCCAAGGGCGTGCTGCTGGTGGGCCCACCGGGAACCGGCAAAACCCTGATCGCCAAGGCGGTGGCGGGCGAAGCCGGGGCGCCGTTCTTGTCGGTGACCGGCTCGGACTTCATGGAAATGTTCGTGGGTGTGGGCGCCAGCCGGGTGCGTGACCTGTTCAGCTCGGCCCGCAAGATGGGCAAGGCCATCATCTTCATCGATGAGGTGGACTCGATCGGCCGCAAGCGCGGCGCCGGCCTCGGCGGCGGCCACGACGAGCGTGAGCAGACCCTCAACCAGATGCTGTCGGAGATGGACGGCTTCGAGGGCTCCGAGGGAATCGTGATGATGGCCGCCACGAACCGGCCCGACATTCTCGACCCGGCGTTGCTTCGCCCTGGGCGCTTTGACCGCCAGGTGATCGTTCCCCTTCCCGAACTGTCTGACCGTCGGGCCATTTTGAAGGTTCACTGCAAAGGCAAGCGACTGTCCGAGAGCGTGGATTTGGACATCGTTGCCCGTGGAACTCCCGGCATGAGCGGCGCCGACCTGGCCAACCTGATCAACGAGGCCGCCCTGTACGCGGTGCGCGAGGGCGAGGACGAGATCAGCGGACGCCATTTCGAACAAGCCCGAGACAGGGTGCTGATGGGCCAAAAACGCGAGTCGTTGGCACTGTCGGAAGGCGAGAAGGAAGTGATCGCATACCACGAGGCCGGTCACGCGGTGTGCGCGGCGGTGCTTCCCACAGCCGATCCGCTTCACAAGGTCACGATCATCCCGAGCGGCATGGCGCTGGGGGTCACCATGCAGCTTCCCGAGGAGGATCGCCACATCTACCGCACCGATTACATGCTGGATCGCCTGGTGGTGATGTTCGGTGGCCGCACCGCCGAGGAGCTCGTGTTCGGGGTTGGCAGCACCGGCGCCGCGGACGACTTGATGCAGGCCACCGGTCTGGCGAAGTCGATGGTGCGCGAGTGGGGCATGTCCGACGCCATCGGGCCGATGGCGTGGGGTTCCCACGGTCAGGTGTTCCTGGGCGAGGACCTGGTGCAGACCCGTGACTACAGCGACGAGACGGCCAGGGTGATCGACGAGGAGACCGAGCGGATTTTGCGCCAGGAGCAGGAACGCTGCCGCGAAACGCTCAGCGAGCATCGCAACGCCCTGGATCTGGTGGCCCGTGCGCTGCTTGAGCGCGAGACCATCAGCGGCGCCGAGGTGGAGCGTCTGATAGCTGCTTCCAACGGTTCGGCCGCCTCCAACGGGGACTCGGCCCCCGAATTGTCCGCCGAAGCCTCCGACACTGACGGGCCGACCACCGTCGCAGCCGACACGGGCGACGAGAGCGGCACAGGCAAACCAACCGACAGCAGCGAGGTTGTGCCTGCCTGACACGGCCCGCGGGCGCGGACGGGTGCTCGCGCTGATCAAGGTTCACCCCGATCACGGTCAGCCCGATCACGGTCAGCCCGGTGGAGGTCCACCTGCTTGAGTTACCTCTGGTAGAGGTGCCTCTGATCGACGTGCCCTGACCGAGGTGCCCTGTTCAAGGTGTTATTGGTCGAGGTCTTGTATCGGGATCGGCGGTGAGGCGATCACGCCGAGTGAGGCTGCGCGTGAGGTGAGTCCCACCAACTCGGTGGCGGCCACCACCGGCGCGGTGGAGTGAACCTGCACCACGAAGCGGGATCCCTGCTCGCCAAGCCATGCCAACGGCACCCGGGCTCGCCTGGTCGGGCCGATCTCCAGCGAGCGCTTCACCGTGCCACCCACGACCAGGTCAACAACGGCAATCCCGACAGTTGACGGGTTCACGATCACCAGTTGCGACACGTCGTCGGTGTAGTCGACCCCCCAAGCCGCGCCCGCACCGTCCGATGCTTCCTCGCCGGTGTCGGTCACGGGATCGGCTGCGGAACTCGCCGCGTTTTGTGCCGACAGGGTCACTTCCTCTGCCAGCATCCAACGTCTCGCCGCAACCGAGGCCCCCGCGGATCCACCGGCGCCCACAACCTGCTGAGCGCCTGATTCGACGGCTTGCAGCAACTCAGGCGCCAGTGAGGCGGCGAGGCCTTCGCCGGTCGGGTCGCTGCCCAGCGCGGCAAGCGCCTCGAAGTCGTCGGCGGTCCTCGCGTCGGGGTCGGTGACGCTGAAGGACGACACGGCGACCGGCACACCGTCAAGGGAGCGGGCCACCACGCTGAACGTGCCCACATCGGCCAGACGGGGATGGGTGCTGAGGTCTGCGGTGGCGGAACGACCCGGCAACACGGTGAGCTCGATCGGGTTGATCTCCTGTGACGGGTTGTCGGCGATGATCTCCAGGTCGACCTCGGCGGTGAGATCCTGCGACGGGTTCGCCACCGCGATCACATCTCTACGTCCCGGCCCGAACCCGCCAACCGGCACATGCCAGATCGGCGACAGCGACGGCAACGCAGGCGCCATGAACGTGCCACGCCCGGCCACCGGGCCGTTCATGATTTGGATTGCCGACACAGCCACCTGCCCCGACAGCACGTTGATGTCCACCATCACCGAGGACGCCACGGTCAACTCGGCGGTCACGTCCACCGCGACGGTGCTCGCCGCCGGCACCACCAGGCCCTCGATCGAGTCGCGGCTCACGTCGGCGCTCATGGCAATGTCCGCCACCGCGGCGTCGGGGTACGGGTTCTGCAGCAGCACGTGGAACCGTTCACCCTCCGCGTCGGCGCGGGTGGCGCCGTGGGGAACGATCCAACGTGAAGAGGTGCGGGTGAGGCACACCGAGCGTCCCAAGCCTCCCCGCTGGTCGGCCACCACTTGTTCCACGATCACGCCGTCGCCGTTCACCTCCACCACTGCGCCCACCCAGCGCGCCCCCGGCGCCTGCTCGGCCGGCGACACCGACATGCGGCCACCGGCGGGCACCTCCACCACCACTCCGGGGCGGTCGTCGAGACCGGCGACGGAGTCGCCGCTGCTGAGCACCGAGGGATCCGGTGTGGCGGTGACCGTGGCAGTGCGCGTCTGCGACGAAACGCTCACGAGATGCAGGGCAACCTCGGCCGGTCCGCCGGGTGCGCTGCCGCCGGGACAGAACCACACGCTGCCGGCGGCATGCAGCACACCCGCCTCCGAACCTGCGGCCCGGTGGGGCCACTGGGTGCGTTCTGGGCGATCAAGCGCGAAGGCCAGCGCCAGCAACCCCACCAGCACCATCAAGCTCAGCGCACGGGTGGGTTTCATCACACCCATCCCAAGCGGCGTCGCAGCCATGCCGCGCCCAGCAGCAGCGGCGCCGCCACGGTGAGGATCTGCCCGGCTCGCCGCCACCACCCAGGCTGGTAGGCCAGCACCGCCTCACCACCCGAGTCGATCTGGTACGCCCGGGCCCATCCCAGCGCCTCGCGGCGGGGCGCCGCCTCGCCGTCCACGGTGAGTTCCCATCCGGGCCGCGGGGTTTGCGCCACCAGCACCTCGCTGCCCGCCGGCACGGTCGCAGACCAGGGCGGGCCCGCCCCGGAGAACACGGCCGCTCCTTGGCCGAGGGGCAGCGTTTCGAGATCCCCAAGTGACGCCGCGCCCGAATCGAAACCGGGCGGGTGAACGGCGCGCATCGGCGCCCACGCAGTGTTCACGAACACGTCGAACGCGCTGTTGGTGCCTTCTCGCAGTTCCATGTCGAGTTGGCTGCGCAGGCCGTCTCGCAGCGCCGCGGGCACCGGCCGGGCCGCCTCCTCGGAACTGAACGGCGCCGGGGTGAGTCTGTGTTCCAGCACCACGTAGCGCACCCCCAGCCCGGCCAGTTGCCGCCCCGCGCGAGAGGTTTCCCCGTTGGCAATGTCGCCCAGCAAGGTGGCCACAAGTTCCGAACTGCCCGGGTCGAATGTGACGGCACGGTCCGCGAGGGTCACCTGTTCGCCGCTGGTGGCAGCCCACGACACCGACGGGCCCAACGCACGCGGCTGCACCGGCAGGAACTCGGGCGCCCCCACCCAAAGCACCCGGTACGCCCCTGAGAGCACTTCGGGCTCGAACTCCAACAGGTCGAAATGCGAGCTGCGATGCAAGCCCCAGCGTCCCTCGTCGAGATGGCTGATGCTCGCGGCCGCCGCGAGGATCGCCGCAACCGCGGCGACCGGCACCAACGCGTGACGCCACCCGAAACGGCTCAAACGCAGGTCGTGTTCGACCGTGACCACCGCCATGGCAAACAGCCCACAACCCGCCGCAGCCGCGGGCGCGATCAGCAACTCCACGTCACCCAAACCGAAACCAAGCTGTCCCGTTTCTGCCAGCAGGGCCAACATCCACGCGGTTGCGGCGGTCATCCACAAGCGGATGGCCACCTCGAGGCGCCAGCCTCTGCCCATCAGCAGCGGCAGCAGCATCGGCAGGAAGATCAACCACAGGTACGGCCCGGGGTCGTCGGGACCCACCGCGAATCTCAACAGCTCGCTCAGCGACGTGGCGCCCCCAGAACCGTCACGACCACCGGCAAGCACCGCGGGGTCGGGCCCCGAGGCCAGCGCGTCCACCACCACCGAAAAGCACAGAACCGCCACCACAGGCGCCGCCAACACCACCGCGCCCACAAGGCGCAGCACGCCTGCGGGACGGCCCGCCACCAGGCTGCCCACGGCGAGTCCCGCCACAACCGGCAGCACCAGCAAACCGGCCACCGGTTCGAACATTGCCGCCAAACCGGCGGCCACACCAATGGCCATCGCAGCCTGAACCACCCGAGGCAGACGGTCACGGTCGCGCTCCGCGAACGGTGGCGCTCCCAAAGCCCTGAGCCCCCCGGCGAGCAGCCAAGGCGCAACCGCGTATCCCACAAGCCCGGCAATGGAGCCACCCGCCAGCGACGCCCAGCCGAGGGGGATCACCATGTAGGCACCCACCGCGCACACCTGGGCGCGCCTCGATCTGGTGGGCGCCATCAGCCGGTACGCGCCGATCAGCCCCACAAACAGCGGAGCGATCACCCAGATGGTGCGCAGCAACTCCAGCGAACCCCCGACGCGCTCAAGCACAACCCCGGCGATTCCCAGCCACACCAAACCCGGAGTGTTGGATGTGGGCGCGCCCCCTTCACGAAGGCTCCATCCGCTCCACCACCGTTCGATCATCTCGGCGGCGTTGTCACCGAACGGCACGAAATCGCCCACCGCGGGCACGCCCGAAGTGATCAACGACCGAGACCCGAACAGCACCACCGCCACCACCACCGCCCATGCCACCCAGGCGGTGCGGGCCGCTCCCACGTTGAGCGAACCCAGCAGCCCCCTGTTGGCCCCCGCGATGATCCCTCCGGCGCCGCCTCCTTCGCTGCCGCCGAAACGGCGACGCACGAACGACAGCGCCCGCACGCTTCCCAGGTACTGCCGCGCGGTGACATCCGCGGGACGGCGAACACGAATCCGGGCATTGGCGCGGCGCCGGGCCGGCACGTCACCGAAGCGGGCCAGGTTCCAAAGCCAGCCCCAGGCCACCGCCCTGGCCCGGCCGAGGCGGGCGGTGAACAGCGACAGCAGCACTTCGATCGCCGACATGGCCAATGCCAACGGAACGAAAACGCCAAGCGAGATCCGTCCGTGGTTCACCAGCATCGCCCTCACGCTGTGGCCGATCCCCTCGAAACCCGAACCGCGCACCGCCGAACCCGCCACGCCAAGCGACCCGCCCTGAGCGCCGCGAGCCCTGCCGCTGCGCGCCCTTCCCCCGCGAGCATCGAGCATTTCGCGGTGGCGTGCCTTGGCCGAACCTGCAACGCTCACCCGTGCGCCGGCAAGCTGGGCCCGCCAGCACAAGTCGACGTCCTCGCCCTTGAGGGCCAATGCCGGGTCGAAACCGCCGAGGCGGGCGAACAGCTCCGAGCTGATCAGCATCACCGCGGAGTTCACCGCGAACACGGCTCGGGAGTCGTCGTACTGTTCCTGGTCGAGTTCGTCGTCGCCGGCTATGTCGTAGGCCACTCCGAAGCGGTCAACCTCAAGCCCCACGTGTTGGATCAGATCGGGCCGGTCCCAGCCAACCAGCTTTGGGCCAACCACCACGCCGTGGGCGCCTTGTGACGTTTCCGCCTCCGCAACGAGACGGCTCACAGCGTCGGGCTCGAGGGCCACGTCGTCGTGGCAAATCAGCGCGTACTTCGTGTCGAGGCCGGTTGAGAGCACCGCATTGGCCGCGGCGGAGAAACCCTTCGCGGCGGGGGCCCTGATCACCGTGGCGTTGCCGATGGTTGCCCTCACCCGCTCGGTGAGATCGACGCCGGAGCAGTCCACAACCGTTGCGCGCAGGTGCGTGTAGTGCTGATTGGCGAGCGATTCGAGGGTTTCGGTGAACCACTCGCCGGGATCGTGGGCCACGACCACCGCCATGACCGTTGGGTCCGGTGTCGGCGACCCGCCATGGTCGGCTGCGTGGAGGGTCATTCCCACACGATCTGTTCGGAGTACACCACCGTGGTGATTGCCTTCAGTGTGTGGTCGATCAGCGCGTCCGCGAAATCGGCCGGAACTCCGGCCACGGCGTCACGCACCAGGATGGTGTGGTAACCGAGATCCACGGCGCTGAGGCACGCTCCGACAATACCGACGTTCACCGACACGCCGGTGACGACCACGGTGTTCACGCCAAGGTTGCGAAGGATCTGATCAAGCGACGTTGCGGTGAACGGCGTGAGCCCGTGCAGGCGCGCCACGATCAGATCACGTGGGTCCTCGCCGAGTTCGGGCATCAGGCGCGCCCCGTCGCTGCCGGTTTCGATCGGGCTGGGTTCGCCTTGGCGTCGCTTGCGATCCGCTGCGGCGAGCAAGGCGCAGTTCACTGCCGTCCCGGCGCCGTCTCCCCTTGCCTCGGCGGTGCAGTGAACCACACGTGCCCCCGCGGCGCGAGCCTGTTCGCACACACGAGCCGCAGCCGCGACGACGCCTTTGGCCGCGACCTCGTCGGCGAGCTGTTTGAACATCGCTTCGGGCCCCACCACGCCACGCTGGAGTTCCATCGTGAGCACCGCGGTGGTTCGGGGATTCACCTTGTTGCGGTGCTCGGCACAAACCATGGGCGCAGTGTGTCACGGCGGACACCGCCGGCAGTCGTTTCCCCAGGTGTGTGACACCGCAGCCGGCTGGTTCGGCGCGGGATTGCTGCTCGGGGTTGCCGATTCGCGGCAAGACCGGCAGTGTCGTAGCGTCGTGGGTGTGGCATCAACCGACACGACCACGGTGGGGTGATCTGCGTTGCGCGCCGTGGTGACCGGAGCTTCGGGATTTGTCGGCCCGCACCTGTGCGCGCACCTCGGCGCCTGCGGCGATGACGTGTTTCTGAGCGCCGCGGAGGTGACCGACGCCGAGGCCCTCACCGCCGAATTCGCACAGGCCCGGCCCGTGGTGGTGTACCACCTGGCCGCCCAGTCCGATGTGGCCGCGAGCTGGCACGACCCGGCCACCACGTTGCGCGTGAACTGCGAAGGCACCCTCAACGTGCTGCGAGCGGCGCAACGAGCAGGCGCACGCCGCGTGGTGGTGGCCTCCAGCGCGGACGTGTACGGACGGGTGCGGCCCGAGGATCTTCCCGTTGCCGAGAACACTCCGATGGCGCCGGTCACGCCTTATGGCGCCAGCAAGGCGGCCGCGGAGATTATGTGCATTCAAGCCCAGGCCGCCGCAGAGGTGGAGGTGATCCGGGCTCGGGCGTTCAATCACATCGGCCCGGGCCAGAGCAGACGTTTCGTGGCGGCCGCTCTTGCGGCTCAGGTTGCAGCCAACGAACGCAACGGTGGCAACGAAGTGCGGGTGGGCAACCTGGAGGCCCGGCGCGACTTCACCGACGTGCGCGACGTGGTGCGCGCCTACCGTCTGCTCGCAGTGTCGGGTGTGCCCGGCGAGGCTTACAACGTTTGCACCGGAACGGCGCGAAGCGTGTCGCAGTTGGCTGCGATGCTGCTCGAAGCGGCCAATCATCGAATGCGGCTGGTGAACGATGCGGCGTTGGTGCGCCCCGTGGACGTGCCCGAGATTCGCGGCGACCCCACCCGCATTGCCGAAACGGTGGGCTGGCGCCCCGAGATTCCCCTGGAGCGAACGATTCGTGACCTGCTGGCGCACTGGCGCTGCGAGACTGAGCCGGTGCCCACCACCGCCGGCCCGCCCCACCCTCACGACCAGCCCGGCGAGGATCCGCCGGCACGAGATGAGCGCAACGCCGACGCCTCGGCGCCGCGAGGCTCAGGCCGATGACCAGACGGGCGCTGATCACCGGCATCACCGGCCAGGACGGGTCGTATCTGGCCGAGCTGCTGCTGGCGAAGGGTTACGAGGTGATCGGCATGGTGCGCCGCTCCAGCACCGTGAACTACGAACGCATCGCCCACATCCAGGATCGCATCCGTTTCGTGTCCGGTGACCTGCTCGACGAGGTGTCGATGCTGGCCATTTTGCAGACCTACCGCCCCAACGAGGTGTACAACCTGGCGGCGCAGTCCTTTGTGCAGACCTCCTTCGGACAACCGGTGCTAACCGGCGAAACCACGGCGCTGGGCGTGACCCGAATCCTCGACGCGATCCGCATGGTGGACGGAGACATCCGCTTCTACCAGGCGAGCTCGTCCGAAATGTTCGGCAAGGTGCGCGAGGTTCCCCAAAGAGAGGACACGCCGTTTCATCCTCGCAGTCCTTACGGCGTGGCCAAGGTGTACGGACATTGGATCACCGTGAACTACCGCGAGTCATACGGGCTGCACGCAACGTCGGGGATCTTGTTCAACCATGAGAGCCCACGCCGGGGAATGGAGTTCGTAACCCGCAAGATCTCCCACGCCGCCGCGCAGATCAAGCTGGGCCTGGCCCGCGAGTTACGCCTCGGCAACCTCGATTCGCAACGGGACTGGGGCTTCGCCGCGGATTACGTGCTGGCCATGTGGCAAATGTTGCAGCAGGACTCCCCCGACGATTACGTGATCTGCACCGGCGAAACCCATTCGGTGCAGGAGTTCTGCAAGGTGGCGTTCGAACACGTCGGCCTGGACTGGCGTGACCATGTGACCGTGGACAAGCGTTTCATGCGACCCGCGGAGGTGGACTTGCTCGTGGGCGACGCCTCGAAGGCCAAAGCCACTTTGGGTTGGCAGCACACCACGTCTTTCGGGGAGCTTGTGAGGTTGATGGTGGACGCCGACCTGGCGTTGCTGCAGGGCCGCCTCGGGCCGCTGGGGTGAACGCCACGCCAGCGGGGCGTCCCGCGGTGACCGTGCTGGCGGGAGGCGTTGGCGCCGCCCGCTACCTCACCGGCCAACTTCAGGTGACCGCCGCGCATCAGGTGGTGGCGGTGGTGAACACCGCCGACGACGAGGTGCTGCACGGGCTGCACGTGAGCCCCGATGTGGACACGGTGATCTACACGCTGTGCGGGCAGATCAACCAGCAACAAGGCTGGGGACTGCGCAACGAAACGTGGAACGCTCTCACCCGCGCCAGGGCGCTGGGGCTCGACGCCTGGTTCCAGCTCGGCGACCTCGACATCGGCACCCACCTGGCCCGCACCTCGTGGCTCGCCGACGGAGTTCCGCTGAGCGAGGTCACCCGCCGCCTCGCTGTGGCCCAAGGCGTCGAATGCGGGGTGCTGCCGATGAGCGACGACCCGGTTCGAACGATGGTCACCCTCGCAACCGGTGAGGAGATCGGATTTCAGGAGTACTTCGTTCGTCTCGCCCATGGCGTACACATCGCCGGGGTTCGTTTCGCCGGGGCCGACAATGCGAAACCGGCGCCCGGAGTGCTCGAAGCTGTCAACACGGCCGATGTGGTGGTGGTGGCGCCGTCGAACCCGGTGGTGTCGATCGGGCCTGTGCTGGCAGTCGCGGGTGTGCGTGACGCTTTGGCGGCGCGGCGTGAACGCAACGTGGCCGTTTCGCCAATCGTGGCCGGCGCCGCCCTCAAGGGCCCCGCGGACACGATGATGCGCGACCTCGGCGAAACGGCCGACGTGGTGGGGGTGGCGCGTCGTTACCGCGACCTGATCGGAGCCCTGGTGATCGACCAGGCCGACGCGGCGCACCGTGACGCGGTGGAGGCCGAAGGGGTTCGAGCGGTGGTGACCAACACGATCATGGACTCCCCCGCGGCCGCTGCCCGACTGGCGCGCAGCACCGTTGGGTGCGTCACGGATCCGTCACCTTCAGCCTGAAGTGGAGGTTGAGCCTCGGGTGGCTGCGCGGCTTGAGGTGATCGGCATCACCGGAATGCCCGAGATCGCCCCCGGTGATGATCTCGCCGGTCTGATCGCCGACGCCGCCTGGAGCTGCGACGCTGCGCTGCGTGACGGTGACTGCGTGGTGGTCACCCAGAAGATCGTGTCAAAGGCCGAGAACCGGTTGGTGGAGATCGACCCCGACCACCCGCAAAGCCACAAGCCTCTGGTGGAGGCCGAGTCGGTGAGGATCCTGAGACGCCGCGGTGACCTTGTGGTGAGCGAAACCACCCACGGCTTCGTGTGCGCCAACGCCGGGATCGACCTCAGCAACGTTCGACGAGGGCAGGCCGCGTTGTTGCCGGTGGATTCCGACCGTTCGGCGCGTCGCATTCGTGACGGCCTGCGAGCTCGTTGTGGGGTGACGGTGGGGGTTGTGGTGTCGGACACTTTCGGACGGCCCTGGCGCAGAGGGGTGACCGACGTGGCGATCGGCTGCGCGGGGATCGCCGCGGTGGTGGACTTGCGCGGCACGTCGGACGCCCTGGGTCGTGAGCTCGCGGTGACCGAGGTGGCGGTGGTGGACGAGATCGCAGCCGCGGCCGAGTTGGTGATGGGCAAAGCCGCCGGGGTGCCCGCGGCGGTGGTGCGGGGACTTGACCCGGCTTGGTTCCGCACCGCTTCGGTGGCTGACGAGATCGTGCGCGCCCCCGCCGACGACCTGTTTCGCTGACCCACAAGTCACCAAGCGGGGCGCCCGCCGCGGTGCTGCCCGGCGTGGGTTCGCCGCGCCGGCTGACGGAGGGTTGATTCTCAGGTGTCGTAGCCGTTGGGATTGGTACGGCACCAGTTCCAGTGATCGGCGAGCATCTCCGCCAGGTTGTGACGCGCCGACCATCCCAGCACGGTGGCGGCCTTGTGGCAGTCCGCCCAGATGGCCGGCGAGTCGCCGGGACGCCGCGGCGCAAACGTTCGCGGTATCGGAGCGCCGACTGCCTGTTCGGCCGCCGCGAGCACTTCGAGCACCGAGTGGCCCACCCCTGTACCCAGGTTGAACACGGTGCCGAAGTTGGACACTGCGCCCAGGTTGGACACCGGGCCCGAGTTGGACACTGCGCCCAGGTTGGACACTGGGCCCAGGTTGGCCATGGGCGCACGCTGTTCGCTTTCAATTTGCAGGGCCGACAGGTGACCCTCGGCTAGATCCATCACGTGTACGTAGTCACGGATGGCGGTGCCGTCGGGTGTGTCGTAGTCGTCGCCGAACACCGGCACCGGGCCTGCCTTTCCAAGCGCGGTTTGCATCACCCGCGGCACAAGGTTCCCTGGCGGCCCGGCCGGGTGCTCCCCGATCAGACCCGACCGGTGGGCGCCCACCGGGTTGAAGTATCGCAACAGCACCACCGACAGCCCGGTTGCCGCCGCGGCGTCGGCGAGAATCTGCTCGCCCATCAGCTTTGTGCGCCCGTAGGGGTTGATCGGAACCGTCTCGGAGGTTTCGGTCACCGGCAGGTTACGGGGCGATCCGTACACCGCAGCAGAGGAGCTGAACACCAACCGGGCCGCGCCGTGTTCGGCCGCGGCCTCGGCAACAACGCCAAGCGACGACAGGTTGTTGCGGTAGTAACGCAACGGTTCGTGAACCGATTCGGCGGCGCTCTTGAACGCGGCGAAGTGAATCACCGAATCCACACGCCGGTGGGTGAACGCCTCACCAACCACGACAGGATCGGCGGCGTCGCCTTCGATCACCGGCAGCGACCTGTGAGTCAACGACCGAAGCGCGTCAACGGCTCCCCTCGACGAGCCAGAGAAGTCGTCGAGGATCACCACGTCACGCCCGGCTTCGTGCAGCGCCACCGCGGTGTGGCTGCCCACGTACCCGGCGCCACCGGTGATGAGCGTCGCCATCGGCTACGGCGCCGGCAGTGGAGAAGGCGCTGTCACCGCGTGGTGCGCGCCGGCGGCCCGGTGTTCGGGTCGGGGATGCGTGCCCCGTTCAGCGTGGTGCCTGCCTCCACGTGTGTCTCGGCGCCGAGCAGGCACCCGCCCGTCAGTTCCGAGCCGGGCCCCACCGACGCTCCGGGGCCGATCACCGAACCGGAGATGCGGCAGTAGGCGCCCACTTCTGCGCGTTCGAGAACCACGCTGTCCACAAGGCGGGCGCCCACCCCGATTCTTGCCCCGGTCATGGCCACGCTGCGCCTCAACTCGGCGTGGCGGCGAACCACCGCCGAGCTTCTCACCACACTGTGAGAAACCACCGCGTCGGGCGCCACCAGGGCGTCGGGCGCGATGAAGCCCCGCTGCGCGACCGTTTCGCGTTGATCCGGTGCATCCGAATCGGCGAGCGCAGAGCCTGGTGGCGCCGGGTGACGGCCTTCGAGGAAGTCGCGCTGAACTTGAAGGTAGGTCTCGGCGGTGCCGGCGTCCACCCAGTACACGTCCTGTTTGGCCGCCCACAGAGCGCCCCGTTCCGCCAGAGCGGGAAACACCTGCCGCTCCACGGACACCGACCGGTCGGGCGCCACCAGATCCATCACCGAGGGCTCCAGCACGTAAGTGCCTGCGTTCACCCACCGGCTCGGCGCATCGTTGCCGGGTGGCTTCTCCACGAAATCGCCAACCCTGCCCTCGTCATCGGTGAGCACCACTCCGTAACGCGACGGGTCGTCAACGGGCACAAGGTGGATGGTGGCCTCGGCGTTGTGGCGACGATGATCCTGCACCAGGGCGCTCAGGTCCACGCCGCTGATCACGTCGCCGTTGACAGCCACGAACGTTTCGTTGGTGGCGCCGGCGAACTCCCATGCGAAGCGGATCGCGCCGGCTGTTCCCAAAGGTTCGGGTTCCACCGCGCACACCAATTCGGCGCCGGCGCAGGCGCCGTCGGGGTAGGCCGAGGTGAACACGTCGTCTCGGTACCCCAGCGCCAGGATCACCGTGCGCACCCCGTGTTGCACAAGGTTGGCGATCACGTGCTCGATCATTGGGCGCCCGGCCACCGGGAGCATTTGTTTTGGTGTGGTGAGGGTCAGCGGCCTCAGCCGCGTGCCGAACCCCCCAACAAGCACAACGGCCTGCATTGCCGTCGTGCCTCTGCCTACTCGCCGGTGTCGGAGTCCGACTCCGTGGGCGTGATCTCCAACTGCAACGGCTCAGACTCACCCGAATCACCAGGGGTGATCTCCAACTGAAGAGGCTCCGACTCACCGGAATCGCCAGGGGTGATCTCGAACTCCAACGGCTCGGACTCGCCCGACTCGGTCGGGGTGATCTCGAACTCCAACGGCTCGGATTGCACCTCGCTGGGTGGCACTGTGTCGGTCGGGTCGACGTCGGCCCTCGGGCCTTCGGAAAGCAGGTTCCCCGCCGAAGCGACCACCGAGGTCTGGATCCTCTCCTCGGGTGGTGGGGGGATCTCGGCATCAGCGGGGATGCGGGCGATCGTGAACGCCTCGAGGTCCTCAAGGATGCGCACATCGCCGAAATCGTCCGTGTAGGTGTCCACAAGAACCATCTGAGAGGCGAATCCCTCGTCCGGCACCACGGGCTGATCCAGTGTTTCGGGCAAGGCGAAACGGCCCACACGGATCACGGTGGGTTGGCCGTTGCAGTCCGATCCTGCTTCGAGCACTCCAATGCCCGGTCCGCTGATCTCGTCGTCGGTGACGCGCACACCCATCGCGTCGAAGAACACCTGCAGCCTGGCGTCGTCACCGGTGGCGGAACTGTTCCACGGGTGGATGTGGATCACGCCGTCGCGGTGCGAGTGAATCCCGTCGGGATCCGAGTCGCTCAGGAACGGTTCCAGGAATCGGTCACAGTCGTACACGGCGTACGCGCCGTGCCAATGATCCTCGATCTCAGGAGGCACCGCCGGCGCCCGGGACGCGCGGGCGAACATCACCATCGCCACGCCCAGCACGAGCACCGTCGCCAACGCCAACGGGAAACCCCGCTCCCGGCGTTCGCGGGCGCCCCGCGAGGCTGCCGCGGCTCGGGCGGCGCGCTGAACTTTCTTGGAGGAACTGCCTCTGGCCACGGATGGTCACGCTATCGCCCTGCCTTGTGGGCGCGAGCCGCCCGGCGCAAAGTTCAGCGCTCGCCGAGAAGCTCACCGAAGAGTTCGGCGTATGCGTCCCCAACCGCTTCTGGCGACACGTGGGCCTCGGCGTACTCACGGCCCCGCAGACCCATCTGTGCGGCCTCCTCGGGCCCTTCGATCAGATCCCGCACGGCGGCCACAAACGCGTGCGGGTCATCTGGCGGCACCCAAATGCCGCATTGGGCTGCGCGCACCGTGCGAGCCACCTCGCTTTGCTCGTCCACCGACGCCACCACCGCACGGCCCGCCGCCAGCACCGAGTACAGCTTGGAGGGAACACTTGCCCGTGCCAGACCGCGGCGCAGCGCGATCACGTGAATGTCCGCCGAGGCTAGAACCTCGCCCAGGCGGGCCTCGGGCTGAAAGTCCACGAAACGCAAGTTGTGAAGCCGGTCGCGTGCCGCTTGGGCCTCAAGGTCGGTTCGAGCCGATCCTGAGCCGTTCACCACGAACACCACGTCGTCGCGATCCCGAAGGGCTCGGGCGGCTTCCAGCATCAACTCCAAGGGTTGGGACAAGCCGACATTGCCGGCGTACATCACCACTGTGCGCTCCCCCAGGTCGTGCTCGGCCCGGTAGTCGGTGTGCCTTGAGCGGGGCCGGATCAGGGAGGTGTCGGTGAAGTTCGGTATCACCCTCACCTCGGTGGCATCGCGGGGCTTGATCTTGGCGCTCACGTTGCGGGCCATGTCGTCGGAAAGCACCGTCACCACGTCACTGCCGCGGTACACCAGCCGTTCAAGGGCCCGGGCCAGGGCGATCAGGCGCTTGCCCCGAAGGGCGCCCACTTCGATGGCGGCGTCGGGGAACACGTCCTGCACGTTGAACACCAGCGGAGCCCGCCGGAGTCGGGCCGCCACCCAACCGGCCAGGCCCAGCGTTAGCGGCGGCGACATGGCCAACACCACATCAGGTCGGAACCCCGGTTTGAGCGCGGCCAGGGTGGACAACGCCGTGAACCCCGCGAAGCCTGCGGCTCGCGCGGCGATGGAGCGCTTGCTGGTGGGAAAGGGGTACACACGCACAACCGATCTCGCCGCGGGCGCCGCCGATGGATGGCTGCCGGTTTCGTCGAGTTCCCCGGCGCCCGTAGGTTTGCGGCCTGCAGGCTCCGTGGCCTGCGTGGCGTTTGGATGATGCTGATCACCCGAGGGGGTTGCCAGGGTGGTGTGGGGCTGTTCTGTGCTGGTTCGCATCATGCGGCCACGCCATTGCGGTGCCACGCGATGCTCCTGGTACCACGGAAGCGCCGTCACCACGCGAACCTGGTGCCCGGCTTGGCCCAACTGGTCGACTATGGCCGTGATGATCAGACCGGTGGGCGCCGTGTCGGGCGCCAAGTGAGGGCAGATCACCAGAACCTTCACCGGCCCGCTCCCTGCGCTTGGAGCGCCGCGGCGGTTCGCCAGGCGTTCACCAGGCGCGCCGCTGATCGGGCAGGCGCGTAGTGCTCGGCGCGATTCAGACCCCGCTGAACACGAAGGCGCGTGCTGCTTGAGCCGTCGAGGGCTTCTGTGATGGCGTTGACCCATCCGTCAAGGTCATCGGGTGGCACCAGCACTCCCCCGTCCTGCACCACCTCGGGAAGCGCGGTGGCATTCGCTGCCACCAAGGGCACCCCTGCGGCCATGGCCTCCAGGGCGGGCAACCCGAAACCCTCGTAGCGAGACGGCACTGCCACCACCGCGGCCTTGGCGTACAGCGCGGCAAGATGCGAAGGGCTGACGTGTCCGAGGTGTACCACGCCATCGGTGGCCGCCACCATTTCGGCCACCTGGCGATGGGCGCGTCCGGGCCCTCCGGTGAGCACCAGCGTGGCGTCACGATGCCGGCGCCGAATGGCCGGCATTGCAGAGATCAGCAGTTCGTGGTTCTTGTGGGGAAAGCTCGCCGCGGGATAAAGCACGAACGGAGCGCTCGCCGAAGGAGGCAGCGGTCCTGCACCATGCGCCGGGGCGTCGCCTTGCCCGGCAACGTCACCGTGCGCCACAACATCGCCTTGGGCGTTTGCTTCACCTTGGGAAGGTGCATCGCATGAACCCGGTGAACGGTCATGTGCTGTGACAGCGCCTTGCGGGCCTGCAGCCGCGGTTGGGGCTGGTCGGATTGTGGCCGGGTCGGTCGCGTAGGTGGAGGGCACCGGAATCACGCGGCTGGAGTCCACGCCGAAACGATCCACGATTCGATCAGCGGTCCATTGTGACGGTGTCACCACCAACGTGGCCGATCTCACGCTTCGCCGCAACGCCGCGCTGAGGTAGCGGCGCTTGGCCGGTGAGAAGTTGTGGGGCATGTCCAGGCATTGGATGTCGTGGATGGTGACCACCGCGGCGCCTCGTCGCCTTGCCGGCAGGCGCCCCCCGAAATGGTGCACCACATCGGCGTCCGCAGAAACGCGGGCCAGCCATGTGGACTCAACCGCCAGTCGGCGCAGACGGTTGGCGCCCGAGCTTCGGGTTTCGTGCCACACCAGTCCTGAGAGTTCCGGATGGGCGTCCAGCACTCCGGCCATGGCCGCAGCCTCCAGTTGGGTGCGGGCCAGGCCTGCGCTCGCCGGATTGTTGATGTCAACTTCGCGTGCCACCGCAGCACCGGTCGCATCCGCCCCGCCGGAGTCGCCGCCGGTCGAAAGGTCGGCGCGGCCCTCATCGGCGTGCAGCAGCGATGCGACCCCACCGAGAAGGCGGGTTGCGTACTGCTCGGCGCCGCCCACCCGGCCCGGCACCACCGAGCAAAGGTTGGCCAGCACCTTCAGGGCGGTCACCCCGAAACCCCCGCCAGCGGGCGCGGCGATGAGCGACCGGCGCACACCTCGGCACCCGGTGTCACGCCACCACCTCGCCGTAGGCGGAGCGGATTCCTTGAGCCGTGGAGGCCCAGGTGAGCTCACCGGCGCGTGCGAGCGCAGCGGCGGAACGTCTGGCGTGTTCGGGGTCGTCTGTCACAACCTGGTCGACCGCCGCGGCCAGCGCCTCGGCGTCGCGGGGATCCACCAGCGAGGCCGGGTCGGCACACACCTCAGCGGTTGCGGTGCCGGCACTGGTGACCACAGGCGTTCCCTGTGCCATTGCCTCCAGCACCGGCAACCCGAATCCCTCCATCAGGCTGGGGTACACGAACACTCGTGCCGCGGCGTACAGCGCCGCGAGTTCGTGCTCTGCAACGAAGCCGAGTCGAATCACCCTCGCTGGGTTCCCCTGCGAAGCGCCCGAGCCAGTCCCGGCTTTCTCGGCGGGCCCGGAACCCCAGCCCTGCGGGCCGACCAGCACGAACGGCACTTCGCAACAGGTGCGAGCCGCTGCGGCAAGAAGCGTGGAGAGGTTCTTGCGAGGCTCGGCTGTTCCCACCCACAACGCAAAGGTCTCCGGCAGCCGGTGCCGGGCCCGAACAGCGGCCATCTCGGTGTCGCTCACCTTCACCGGCGACACCCCCCACCGCACCACCCGCAGCCGTTCGGTGGAGATTCCCCGCTCCGCGCAACTCGTGGCGGTGGCCTGCGACGGGACGATCACCAGATCGGCGTGTCGTTTCGCCAACTCGAATCCCGTCGTGGCGAAGCGCACACCACGTGGGGTGAACCATCGGGGTTCCACCAGGAACGCCAGGTCGTGAACGGTCACCGCCAAAGCGGCCCGCCGGGCGGGCGGCACCACCCCTCCGGTGGCGTGAACCACGTCCACGGGGCCCACGGCGCCTTCGGTGTGGGGCCATCTCAAGCGATGCCACGAGTCGTACAGAACCCGCCGGGGAAGACCCATGTGAACGGTGGCAACTCCCTGCGGTGTGGCCATGTTCGGTGGGCGCCGATGACGCGCGGCAAGGCCCACCACTTCGGTGTCGCCTCTGGCGGCGAGCGCCTCCAGGCTGCGCACGGTGGCCACTGCTGTGCCGCCGGGCACGGCGTGCCAGCATTGCTCCACCACCGCGGCCACCCGGATCACCACTCCAGTCAACCCGTTCCCAGCGGTGAAGGTGACCCTGGCGGCGAGGCTAGCTTTCCGCGGGTGAGCGACGACTTCGCGGCCAAGCGCTTCTTCGTGACCGGTGGCGGTGGTTTTCTGGGCACAGCCGTGCTCGCGGCGCTGCAAGCCAGAGGGGTCGCCGCGGTGGTGGCCCCGTCGAGCAAGCAAGTAGATCTGCTCGACGCCGAAGCGGCACGCCGGGCCGTCACCGAAGCCGAACCCGATGTTGTGATCCATCTCGCCGCCCGGGTGGGTGGCATTGGCGCCAACCGGGCCCGACCCGCCGACCTGTACCTGCAGAACCTGCTGCTGGGCACCAACGTGATCGAAGCAGCCCGCGCCGCCGGGGTTGCCAAGACGGTGCTGGTGGGCACCATTTGCTCTTATCCCAAGCACACTCCCGTGCCGTTCCGGGAGAGTTCGTTGTGGCAGGGCTACCCGGAGGACACCAACGCCCCCTATGGCGTTGCCAAACTGGCGCAGCTCACTCACCTGCAAGCCAACCGTGCCCAGTACGGCCAGCGCGGCGCGTATCTGATGCCCACCAACCTGTACGGCCCGGGTGACAAGTTCCATCCCGAGGTGAGTCACGTGATCCCGGCGCTGATCCGCAAGTGTGTGCTGGCACGCGAGACCGGCGCCCAACACGTGGAGGTGTGGGGCACCGGCACGGCCACACGCGAGTTTCTCTACGTGGACGACGCCGCCGCGGGGGTGGTCGCGGCGACGGAGCATTACGACGACGCGGAGCCGGTGAACCTCGGCTCGGACTCGGAGATCTCGGTGGCGCAACTTGTGACGCTGATAGCGGAGCTGACCGGCTTCGGTGGCGAGATCCGCTGGGACACGTCGCAACCCGACGGTCAGCCGCGGCGAGCCGTGGATCCCAGCCGGGCCCGTGAATTGTTCGGCTTCGAGGCCCGCACCCCGTTGAGGGCCGGGCTTGCCCGAACCGTGGAGTGGTATCTCGCCAACCGCCGGCTGGCGGAGTGGCGCCGCACCTGATCACCGGCCGGGGTGAACGGCCACCGATGGGGGGTCAGTTCACCGGAGCTGCTTGATGATCTGCTGGTTGTGTTGCGAACCAGTTGACGGTTCGTGTCAAGCCCGTCTCCAAAGAAACGCCGGGCCTCCAACCGAGGTGTCGCGTGGCGACCGAAATGTCCGGGCAGCGACGATGCGGGTCGTCGTGACGCGCCGGTGTGCGTTCGATTCTGGATTCGATGTGGTTGCCTTGAGCCGCTGTTGCTGCGTCTGATGGCAGCGACGACGGTGACGGTGCGGCGGCGCCGAGCCGGGAGTCGCAGATGCGCAGCACTGCAGCGGCGAGTTCGTTGACGGTGATCTCGACCGGGTTGCCGAGGTTGACAGGCTCGTGAACGCTGCGGCCTGCATGAGGCTGCTCTGGCGGTGAGTTCGTCGGGCGGTCCGCCTCTTGGTGCTCGTCTTCTCGGGCGGCGCCGTCGAGGTGTGCGGGCTCGTTCCATTGGGATTCGTCGCAGAACAGCAGCGCCATCAGTCCCTGCACCAGGTCGTCCACGTAACAGAAGCTGCGGGTTTGATCTCCGCTGCCGTGAACGGCGAGAGGCCGTCCTGCAAGCGCGGCCACCACGAAGTTGGACACCACACGCCCGTCACCGGCGCGTAAACGAGGGCCGTAGGTGTTGAAGATCCGAGCGATGCGAGTGTCGGTGCCGTGACTGCGGTG
Organism: Candidatus Aldehydirespiratoraceae bacterium; assembly: GCA_965221635.1. Taxonomy (GTDB): domain Bacteria; phylum Actinomycetota; class Acidimicrobiia; order Acidimicrobiales; family Aldehydirespiratoraceae; genus JAAXHB01. The sequence continues at coordinate 2,767,543 of OZ244902.1, read as the reverse complement.
ATAGGCCATCGTGAGCGCCTCGGCGAACCTCTTCGCCTCGTTGTACACCCCTCGCAGGCCCACGGGATCAACGCTTCCCCGGTACTGCTCGGTTTGGGGATGCTGCTCGGGGTCGCCGTAAATCTCGCTGGTGGACGCCAACAAGAACCGGGCGTTGTTGGCCTTCGCCAGGCCCAGCGCGTTCAGGGTGCCCAGGCTTCCCGCCTTGAGGGTTTGTATCGGCTTTTGCAGGTAGTCCACCGGCGAGGCGGGGCTGGCCAGATGCAACACGGAGTCCACCGGCTCGCTCACATTGATGTGGCGTGACACGTCGTGATGCAAAAAACCGAACCCTGCGCGGCCGGAGAGGTGGGCGACGTTGGCCCAGTTGCCGGTGAGCAAGCTGTCCACGCACAGCACCCGATGACCTCGCCCCAGCAGCGCTTCGCAAAGGTGCGAACCCACAAAACCGGCGCCGCCTGTGATCACGTGAAGACGGTCGGGTCGCTCCCAAGAGGTGCGCGGCTCAACCGGTTCGGTCATGGAGCGAGAGTCGCCGCGGCCTCAGGTTCGGGGTTTGGGGTTCCCACGCCGCTGTAGGTGAAACCCCGGCTTGTCCAGTCGGCGGGGTCGAACAGGTTGCGGGCGTCCACCAGGTGACGCCGCGCCACCACCGCGGAAACACGATCGATGTCAAGGAGGCGGTATTCGGGCCATTCGGTGGCCACCACCACTGCGTCGGCGCCGGTGCAAGCCGCGTACGTGTCGTTGCAGTACACAAGCCCGGCTTGGTTGGCCACCGCCTCGGCCGGCACCGCAGGGTCATGTGCAGCCACGGTGGCGCCTGCGCTCACCAGTCTGGTGGCTATCTCCAATGCCGGGGATGCGCGAGTGTCGTCGGTGTTGGCCTTGAACGCCAAGCCCAGCAGCGCCACGCGAGCCCCTCGCAGCGAGATCCGGGCTGCCACTTTGGCCACCACCCGCTCGAACTGTTCGGTGTTCACGTCCACCACGCCTTGAAGCAGCGAGAAGTCGTACCCGCCTTGCGCGGCCAGCGCGATGATCGCCCGTGTGTCCTTGGGAAGGCAAGACCCGCCCCAGCCCGGCCCGGGAGCCATGAACTGCCCTCCGATTCTGGGATCGAGGGCCATCACCTCAAGCACCTTGCGCACATCAGCGCCAACCGATTCGCACACCGCGGCCAGGGCGTTCACGAACGACAGCTTGGTGGCCAAAAAGGCGTTGCAGGAATACTTGGCGGTTTCCGCGGTGGCGGGGTCCACCACCAGCACCGGGGCGTCGACACCCGCGTACAACCCGGCCACCCTGGCTGCCACCGATTCGTCGTCGGCGCCGATCACCACACGGTCGGGGTTCAAGAAGTCCGCCACGGCGCTGCCCTCGCGCAGGAACTCCGGATTGGACGCCACCGACACGTCAGGTCGGCCCAGCATGCGTTCCACCTCCAGAGTGCTTCCGGTTGGCACGGTGGACTTGCTCACCACGATTGCGCCCGACCCCAGGTGCGGGCCGATGTCGGCGGCGGCTTGTTTGATGAACGTGAGATCGGCGGCGCCGTCGGCGTCCTGAGGGGTGGGCACGCACAGGTAAACGAAGTCCGCCCCGGTCGCCGCCTGCGGAGACGAAGTGGTGAACGTGAGACGTCCGGCTGCGATCCCGGCTTGCACCAGATCGCCGAGGCCGGGTTCGTGGATGGGGATCCTCCCCTGGCGAAGCATCGACACCTTGGCGTCGTCCACATCGGCGCAGGTCACCCGGTGCCCCAGGTGCGCGAAACACGCCCCAGTGGTGAGTCCCACGTAACCGGTGCCGATCACCGCCACCACCCCGGGCGGCGCCGCTGCGGCCTGGCCGGGGTGCTCAGCCATGTTCACCTCCCGGGCGCGGCGGGTGGAAGCGGGTCGGCGGCGCGGACACAACCGAACACGGCGAGGTCCGCCTCATCTCCGGTTGGGCGCGTCCCACCGGCGTCGGCTGTCTCCGCGCACGCTCACTCGCACGACACGCCTTCAGGGGGACGACCCTGAATGCCCACGGTCGGCTCCTCGTCGTCGTTCGTGTCCTGGCTCAGCACTGCGGTGCCCAAACCGATGGAGACCTTTACGCCTTCCAACAGCTCGGCGGCAGCCTCCCCGTCGAATGCCTGTTTGGGGGGCAGCAGAAGATCGGCGGGCACACCCGGCATCGTCGCTGGTGTGCCCCGTGCCTGTGCCTGGGCCTTCACCTCCTCCAGCAGCGGCTGATACAGGAACAACGTGCCCCGGTATTCCTCGCCGAGCGCCACCACCGTGGAGTTGAGGTCCACACGCTCCACCACATGGGGCACAGGGTCGAGGTAGCGAGCCACCGTGTACGCCTCCTCGGCGAGGCCCGGGCCGTGCATCACCACCGTGGCCGGGGTCGGTGAGGTGTGCCGGTGGGTGCCGGTCACCACGAACCCTTCGCCTTCGAGCACCGTGGCGGCGTCTTGAACGTCGGCTTGGTCGGCGCCGATCAAAGCGAGTTCCACCTCGGAGGGCTTCACCGCGTCGGCGTTGCCGCGGAACACCTCAAGCACCGGCTCGTTGAGCCTCACATATGCCTTTTCGCCCAGGTAAGTGGTTTCGTCAGGGCCGAAGAGGGTGTACACGGCCAGGCTTTGGCGGTGCAGGTTCTCGGGGTCGAAGTCGCTGAACGCCTCGCCGAGTTCGATCAGTTCGGCAAGGGTTAGGTCCTGGTCGAGGGTCACCGCCTCCGCGCCGGCCTCGATCAGCCTTGTGAGCGTCAACGGGTTGCGCGCCCCCTGGTCGATGGCCCGGTCGAGGGCCAGCACCAGGAAGTCCTGTTGACGCGAGATCCGGGCGAAGTCGTCGCCTCCGGTTATGCGCCAACGTCCGTTGATCTGCTCGGTGTAGCGACGGCTGCGCACGTACTGCAGCGCCTGAACGCCGTCGAGGGTGTGGCAACCCGCGGTGGGAATGTCGAGGCGCGAGCCGGGGTCTCGCACCGGGTTGGGGATCCACACCGGCACCCCGCCCAGAGCATCAACCAGTGTCTGGAATCCGGCGAAGTCAACTTGCACGTAGTGGTTGATCTCCACGTCGAACATGTTGGAAATGGTTTCCACCAGCAGCGGCGCACCGCCGATCCACAGCGCCGTGGCGACCTTGCCCTCCTGGGCGCGGGGTATCTCCGCCCACAGGTCACGTGGAATGGACAGCACCCACACCGACGACGACGCAGGGTCAACCCGCACCAACATGATCGCGTCGGCATGGGCCCGGCCGTCCTCGAACACTTCGCGTCCGTGCAGGATCGGGTCGTCGGGATCCAAGCCGAAGGCGCTGTCGGTTCCAACCAGCAGGAAGTTCACCGGATCCCCCGGAGGGGTGTCGGGTTGCAGCAGCGGTTGCCCTGGGCCTTCGCCGAGCGGAAACGCCACTCTCTCCAACCCGTTTGCGGGGGGATCCTGGGCACCGTTGGAGTTGGGTTCGGTCTCGGCCGACTCGAAGCTCAGCCGGGTGATGCCGGACGCTCCGCGGTGGCCGCGGTCCACGGCCCACGCAACGACCGACGCGGACAGGATCACCGCCACGGCGGCGACCACCACGATCCGTTGGGGCCAGGTGCGCCTCAGCACCACCTCGCGTCCCGCCGGCGCCGACGCCCAACCGGATGCATCGGTGTGTGCGTCGCCAACGGGTTGTGACGCCTCGTTGGGCGTGCCTTCGGGCGCGACCTGATGCGACGATCCAGATTCATGGTTGGTCAAGGCCCTCACCACCAGCACCGCCTGCCGCTCGCCACAGGCTAACGGCGCCCACGCGGCTGCTGTGACCATCCCACAGGGTCAACCGGGACCACTTGGCGCCATGGCGTTTGCGACCCCGGCGAGCCGGTGGCAGCGGAGTCTCAACGCACGGGAATGTGGGCGCGCAAGCCTTGACGGGGTCGTTTCCTGCGCCCCCGGATCACGCCTGCGGCCCGTGGCGGCCGGTGTCAGCGAAGGTGGTGCACGTCGGCGGCGTGCACGGTGCGCGTGCCGGTGTGGGTTTCCACCACCAACCGGCCTTGGGGGTCGATGGCGGTGGCGCGACCGGTGAAGCTTGTGCCGTCCACACCCTCCACGCGCACTCGGCGCCCGACGGTGGCCGACGCTGCGATCAGTGCAGCCCGAGCGGCTTCCGGGTCGCTGCGGTGCCCGACCAGAGCGCGCAGCATGTCGGCCAGCACCTGATCACGGCTCGCCACAGCCCCCAAACCCCAAAGCGAGGCTGCGCCTTGCACGCCTGGGCCTTGCGGGTTTTGCCCTTGCGCGCCGGGCACTTGCACGTCCGGCACCGGTGCCAGGTTGAGGCCCACCCCCACCACGATTACCGGGTGGTTGCCCCCAACCGTTTCGGTGAGCACTCCGGCCAGCTTCCCGGTTTGCCCTTCGCAATCCACAACCAGGTCATTTGGCCACTTGAAACGCACCACAGGTGTCTCGGCGCCGTCGCTGCTTGTGCCGGTGTTGCGCTCAGCAAGGGCGGCCCTGGCCGCGTCGAGGGCTGCCAGCGACACGGCGTTCACCAAGTGAGACGCGGATTGCAGCGCTCCCGGGAAACGAAAGCTCACCAGCAGCGTGCCCACCGGATCCTCGTGCAGCCGGCCGGTGGCGGCGGCCTGGCCCTGCGCGCCGTGGCCCTGCGCGCCGTGGCTCTGCGCGCCGTGGCGGGAGGACGTCGTCGGGGGCTGGGCGTTCACCCAGCGCCGTCCGATTCGGCCCTTCCCGGCGGTTTGGTGGTCGGCCACCAGCACACATGGTGAGGTGAGGCCGTTGCGTGCCTCGGCCACAAGGTCGTCGTTTGTGGAACCGGTGACCGCCACGTGACGCAGCGGCCCCAGTCCGGCACGGCGAGCCGCGGCGGAGCTTCGCCCGAACACGGCGCCCGTTGGCTGCGCGCCTTGTGGGCGGCCGGGTTGATCGTGCGACAGTGGCACAGCGTTCGGTATAGCCGCTGGACCCTGCCGTAGGCTACGCAACCGTTGTGTTTTCCAAGGTTCTGATCGCAAACCGGGGCGAGATCGCCGTGCGGGTGATCCGCGCCTGTCAGGAGCTGGGCATCGCCACGGTGGCGGTGTACTCCGAACTCGACCACAACGCCCTGCACGTGAGACTCGCCGACGAGGCTTACGCCCTGGGCGGGGTGTCGGCCGCGGAGAGCTACCTCAACACTGAAGCCATCATGGCGGCAGTTGATCGCAGCGGCGCCGAGGCGGTTCATCCCGGTTACGGGTTCTTCAGCGAGAACGCCGACTTTGCCCGCACCATCGCCGGCCGGGGTGTGGCGTTCGTGGGCCCGCCACCGGAGGCGATCGAGGTGATGGGCGACAAGATCTCGGCTCGCACCGCTGCAACGTCTGTGGGCGTGGACGGCGTTCCCGGCACCACCGACCTGATCACCGACCCGGCTCAGGTGGTGGCCTTCGGCGACGCTCACGGCTGGCCGGTGGCTGTGAAAGCCGCTTACGGCGGCGGCGGCCGGGGCATGAAGGTGGTGGATTCCGCCGCGCAGGCCGCCGCCGCGGTCGATTCGGCCCGGCGCGAGTCGGTGGCGTATTTCGGGCGTGACGAGCTGTACATGGAGCGTTACCTGCCGGCGCCACGCCACGTGGAGGTGCAGGTGCTCGCCGATGCTCACGGCAAATGCCTTTACCTGGGCACTCGGGACTGCTCGGCGCAGCGTCGTCATCAGAAACTGATCGAGGAGGCGCCCGCTCCCCACATTGCGCCCGACGTGCTCGAAGCCATGGGCGAAGCAGCGGTTCGGGTGGCCAACGGGTGCGGTTACACAAACGCCGGCACCGTGGAGTTTCTTTATTCGGATGGCGCGTTCTACTACCTGGAGATGAACACCCGCCTGCAGGTGGAGCACCCGGTGACTGAACTGGTCACCGGCATCGACCTGGTGGAACAGCAACTGCGGGTGGCCGCAGGGGAGCCGCTGGGCTTCGACCAGTCCGACATTTCCATCACGGGTCACTCCATCGAGGTTCGGGTGAACGCCGAGGACCCTGCCGGTGGGGCGTTCTTGCCCTCCCCGGGCCGGATCACACACATCCGACCCGCGCAGGGTTACGGCACACGCTGGGACGGCGGGTACGAATCCGGCGACGAGGTGAGCCAGTACTACGACAACCTCATCGGCAAGCTCGTGGTGTGGGGTCGAGACCGGCCCACCGCGATCGCCCGGGCCCGTCGGGCACTGGCCGAAACCACCATCGTGGGTGTGGCCACCACCATCGGCGCCGCGGACGCGATCATCGCCCATCCGGATTTCGCCGCGGTCACCCATTCCACGAAATGGGTGGAGGACCAACTCGACCTGTCCTCGGTGAGCGGCCACTCGACGCAACCGGCCCCAGAGGTCGCGGATGACACAGCATCCGACTCGCCCCGCCTGAAGCGTGAAGTTCAAGTTGAGGTTGACGGTAAACGTTTCGATGTTGCGTTGTGGGTGCCCGACACCACCACCCCGGCCGCCGGGGCGGGTGCCGGCAGGTGGCGGCGAAGCCGGGCCGCGGCAAGTTCCGGGGGTGGTCAAGGCGAGGTCACCGCGCCCATGCAGGGCACGATCGTGAAGGTGCTCGTGGCGGTGGGTGACGAGGTGGAGGAAGGTCACCCACTGGTGGTGCTGGAGGCCATGAAGATGGAGAACAATCTCGCCGCAGGGCGTGCCGGAACGGTCACGGAGATCCGTGTGGAGGTGGGCGACTCCGTGGGCGGCGGCGATGTCGTCGCCGTGATCGAGTAACCACCGCACCACCCGAGACGGCAAACGCCCCCGGAGACCGTGATGCGGCTCTCTGGCGCGTGGCGGGCCGCGGTGATCGCGGTGACCGGCGCGGCCTGCGCGGTCGCGGTGGTGATGCGTTTCGTGGCGCCTTCGCCGATGTGGCTCGACGAGGCCCTGTCGGTGAACATCGCACAACTCGGCTTCGCCGATGTCGTCGACGCCTTGACCCACGACGGTCACCCGCCCGGGTACTACCTGCTGTTGGGATGGTGGATGGATCTGTTCGGCGGATCGGACTCGGCCGCCCGTGCGCTGTCGGGTGTGTGTTCGCTGTTGGCCGCGGTGGTTGTGTGGGCGGCGGCACGTCGACGGTTCTCCGGCGCCGCGGCATGGTTCGCGACGGTTCTGGCGCTGACCTCGCCGTTTCTGATTCGCTACGGCGCCGAGGCTCGCATGTACGCGTTGGTTGTGCTGTTGGCGGCGCTGGGCTGGTGGCTCACCGAGCTTTGCCTTCAGCGACGGCACTGGTTGGGCCTGGCCGTGCTGGCGGTGGTCGTGGCGGCGGGCCTGTACACGCATTACTGGATGATCTGGCTCGTGGTGGCCTCGGTTGGTGCCCTGGTTGTTGCATGGCTGCGCTGCGACAAACGGACGAACATTTCCTTCACCATCGGCGCCTACGCGGCAGGTTGTTTGGCGTTCGTGCCGTGGCTTGGTGTGCTGGCCCAACAGGCAGCCCACACCGCAACGCCTTGGGCCACACGGGCCAGACCGGCTGAGGTTGCGGTGGAGGCGGTGCAGGCCATTGGCGGCGGGCGGCGTTTCGAGCCGGTGCTGTTGGGGATGCTGCTCGTTGGGGTGGCGGTGATAGGCGCCACGGCGCGCAGCGAACGCCGCCCGTTCGGCGGTGACTCCTCGGGCTTGCTTCTTGGCTGGCCGGGTCGCCATCGTGGAGGGCCGCTTGTGGCGGTGGCGGCGACCACGCTGGTTGTCGGGGGGCTGGTGGCGCTAGTGGGCGGCACTGCTTTCGAGGCCCGCTACACCGCGGTTGTGGTGCCGCTGGTGCTGGCGTTGGCGGGTCGGGGGGTGAGCGCGCTTGGACCCCGGTTGGCGGCCGGTGGGCTTGTGGTGCTGGCCCTCTTCGGGGTGGCGGTGGCGGTTGACGACGCTCGTCGCGATCGTGGTCAGGGCTTCGAGGTGGCCGAGGCGATCAACGAGCAAGGCGGGCACAACGATGTGATCGTGACGTGCCCCGACCAGCTCGCGCCGTCGGTTCTGCGATACCTGGAGATCGATGCTCGGGTGCTCACTTTCCCTGCGACTCCCGATCCTCGAAGGGTCGACTGGTACGACTACGCGCACCGGATCGCCACGGCTGATCCCGCCGCCACCGCAACAGCGGCGCTGGAACTTGCCACCTCCGGTGACTCGCGATTCCCCGACGGCGCTTGGGCTTTCCGGACTCTTGAGCCCGGCACCCACGAAGAGGCCATCAACGGGGCATCACAGAGCTCCGCCGGCACCCGCACGGACTCACAGCCCGGCCCGGTGTCGGTTTGGCTGGTGATGGCACCCGGCTATCACGGATTCGACCTCCGCTGCGAAAGTCTTGCCGCCGAACTGGGCGCGGCCCGTGGGCAGCATCTGGTGGTGAACGGCCGCGAGGTGTACGAGCCGATGTTCCTGTTCCACTACCCCGCCGCAGGCACATGACCGGGCCAGGGTCGTCGCCGACGCCGCGCCGCAGGGCCAGGTGGGTGCCGCTGCGGTTCAGCACCGGATCGACCGGCAACGGCAACGGGCGGCCAAGGCCCAAGCCCCAGGTGGCGGCCGCCGCAGGCCACCTCACGGGCAGATTCGGACGTCTGCCGCCGGCGGTGAGGGTTGCGTTGGCCGCCTGGCTGGAGGCTCGCCTTTACGTGGCGGCGGCGTACATCGTGGTGCGTGCCGTGGTTGGTCGCATCGAACCGCCACCGGCTTTCACCCCGGTGTCCGACGGTCTGCTGGCGTGGGACGGGCGCTGGTATCAGGCGATAGCCATGGGCGGCTACAGCGGCGCCGAGGACCCCGCTTTGCGCTTCTTTCCGTTGTGGCCGCTGGTGGGCCGGTTCCTGGGGTGGCTTCCCGGAGTGGGCCCGGGGGTTGCAATGGTGATCGCCGCCAACGTGCTGGCTTTGGTGGCGGGGGTGTTGCTGTATCGGCTGGTGATGAGCCACCGGGCAGATCACGCGCTGGCGCGGCGTGCCGTTCGGTTGCTGGCGTTGGCGCCGCCTTCGTTCGTGCTGGTGCTGGCGTATTCGGAGGCGCTGTACCTGTGCCTGGCAATGGCAACGTTCACCTTCGCCGGGCGCAACAGGTGGTGGGCCACCGCCGTCACCGGTTACCTCGCCGGGCTGACCCGCCCCGTTGGGGTGTTGCTGGCCCCCGCGGTCGGCACAGTGGTGTTCACCGGGGAGGCCAGGCAGCGACCCGCGGCGTGGGTGGCCACAGCGGCGCCGGTCGCTGGAGCGGCCACATTCGGCGTGTGGGCGTGGCGGGCCTTGGGTGACGCGACCGCGCCGATCGACCGTCAAAGGGAACTTCGCGGCGACCTGCCCGAACCGGTTAGCCGCCTGGTGACCGCCGGGTGGCGTGGTGTGCGCGGCGACGAGGGCGAGCTGTTTCACTTCCTCGCCGGGGTGATCGTGGTGACTTTGGCGGTCACGGCGGTGCGCAAACTGCCGGCGCCTCAAGCCGTGTACGCAGTGACCAGCGCGGTGGTGCTGCTCGCCGCGGAGAACCTCAACAGCGTGGAGCGTTACGCCCTCAGCGCGTTCCCGCTGGTGATCGCGGGTGCAGTGTTGAGCCGTCACCGCTTCCTCGACCGCCATTTCGTGTCGATCTCAGCGGTTGCGATGGTGAGCGTGAGCGTCCTGGCCTTCCACGGCGTGTACGTGCCGTGACGCGCTGTCCTCGCCCCCGCCGAGGCCTCATCGGGTTGGTTGCCCGCCGATGAGGGTGTGCCTGGACGTGACGCCGTTGCTGGGCCCGCCCACTGGCATCCATCAGGTAACGGCGCACATGATCGACGCTCTGGCCCGACGCGACGACGTGGAGCTCGGCGGCTACGTGCTGTCGGGTCGCGCCGCGTGGCGCCGTGGCGGTGGCACGCCGGCGGATCGGTTCGCCATTCCGGTGCGTGCGTGTCGTTGGCCGGCGGGGCTCTGCCATCGGGCTTGGGTTCGTTTCGACCGGCCCCTGCTTCGCGATGTCACCGTGGGCGCGCAGGTGGTTCACGGCACCAACTTCACCGCTCCGGGCGTTCCGGGGCGGTTGATCACCGTTCACGATCTAGGCCCGGTCACCCATCCGCAGTGGTGCTCGCCGGCGGTGCGCCGAATGGGCGCAGCGCTGCGAAGGGCCACTCAGCGGGGAGCGCACCTGCACGTCACAACACAGGGCGCCGCCGCGGAGTGCATCCAGGCACTGGGCGCTGATCCCCGGCGGGTTCACGTGATTCCGCTGGGCGTGGCCCCGGTGGGCGCCGGCGACGCCGCCGCAGGCCAGGAGCTTGCGGGCGGGTCTCGTTTCGTACTGGCGCTGGGGGCCACCGAACCCCGCAAGAACCTTGCGATCCTTCCCGGCCTGGTCGCCCCTGTTGACCCGCAAGTGCGGTTGGTTGTGGCGGGGCCTGAGGGGCGAGACGAGGCTGCGTTGGTCGCAGCGGTGCGGGCCTCCGGCCTTGGTGACCGTTTCGTGCGCCTGGGCTCGGTGGGCGCCAAGGCACGGGCCGACTTGTTGTGCGCAGCCACGGTGCTGGCCTACCCGTCGCTGCTGGAGGGTTTCGGCCTGCCACCCCTCGAGGCGGTGCTGGCGGGAACCCCGGTCGCCGCCACCGACGTTGGCGTTCTCGGCGAGGTGCTGGCCCCGGAGATTCCCTTGGCGAGGCCCGGAGATGTTGGTGCTATCGCCGAGCGGCTCGCCCAAACCCTCGACGATTCCAGGCCCGACCCTGCCGATGCTGTGGCTGCGGTGAAGAAGCGGGTGCGCCGCCTCACCTGGGACAACACCGCCGCGGGCCTCGTGGACGCCTACAAGAGGATCTCCGAACAGGGCCCTGACGGGGCTTAGGATCGCGCCGATGTGTACGACCGGGGTGGATGTGAGCGTGGTGTTGCCCGTGTTCAACGAAGGCGACCACCTCCCAGAGGAACTCGACAGGATCACCGCCGCCCTTGAGGCTTCTCCCTATTCGTGGGAGGTGGTGGTTGTAGACGACGGATCCACCGACGGCTCGGGGGATCTGGCACTGGGACGTGACGGGGTGCGGCTTGTTCGGTCGGCCCGTAATCGGGGGTCGGGGTCGGCTCGGCGCATCGGAACGCTTGCCGCCACCGGTGCGACAGTGGTGTGGACCGACGCCGACATGACCTACCCCAACCACGAGATCGGCGCACTGGTCGAGGCGTTGCACGTTTCGGGCGCCGATCAGGTTGTGGGCGCCCGCGACCGGGAGATGGGATCACTGCGAGCGCTGCGAGTTCCGGCGAAATGGACGATCCGCAAACTGGCGTCGTACCTGTCCCGCACACCCATCCCGGATCTCAACTCCGGATTTCGAGCCATGCGCCGTGACGTGGCGTTGCAGTTCGTGCATCAACTCCCGGCGGGGTTCTCGTGTGTCACCACCATCACCATGGCGTTCTTGTGCAACGGCTACTCGGTTCACTACGAACCGATCACCTACCAGCCGCGCCGGGGACGCTCGAAGTTCCACTGGTGGGCCGACACCCGCCGCTACGTGCTGCAAGTGATCCGAATGATCCTCTCCCACGACCCGCTGAGAGTGTTCATGCCCCTCACCGCGATCCTCGGCACCGCGTTCGCGGCCAAGCTGGGCTACGACGTGTTCGCCAAAGACCTCCGCGTAGCCACCAACACCCTGCTGCTGGGCTTCGCCACAGTCCAAACCCTGGGAGTAGGCCTACTAGCCGACCTAATAGTGAGAGCCACCAAACCCCAAACCCTCCTACCCCCAGCCGACACCACAGAAACCCCACCCAAACCAGGTTGACGGTTCCGGGGGCTTAGGTGAGGTGGGTTAGGAGGGTTTGGTAGCGGGCGTGGACTGCGTTCCAGTTGTAGCGGCGCTTTACGTACGACTTGCCTGCTTGGGCTAGGCGACGGTTTGCTTCTGGGTCTGCGAACAGGCGGCGCAGGCCTGCCATGAAGTCGGCCACGCCTACGTAGGTGAGGCCGCCTCCTGAGGCTTGGATGTGTTCGGCCATTGGGGCGGTGCGTCCGTTGGCAAGTACCGGGGTGCCGGCCAGCCAGGCTTCGAGGATGACCAGCGAAAACGACTCGTACGCCGAGGGATTCACCAGCACTGTCGCCTGCTGGAGCAGTGCCCACTTCTCCGGCTCGGACACCTCCCCCAGCACCTTGACCCCTCGTGTTCGGGGCGGTGCTTTCACCACCGGGCCTGCGAGCACGAGCTGTGCGCCGCTGATGGACGCCCTTGCGAACGCGGCGACTACGGCGTCGGTTCCCTTTCCCGGATCCACGCGACCCAGATACAGCGCGTACGGCCTCTCACCGATTCCCACCTCGGACCACACGTCCGGTAGTGCCCTTGCCTGACGCTCCTTGGGGTCGGCCTCCTGTGTCGGGAGTGGAGGCTCGTGTCGGGCTGTGATCCAGTGGGGTGCCTGTACCGGCAGCCCGACAACCGCTTGGGGTGTCGCAGCGGCGGCTGGTGTTCGGTTGAGGATCAGTGACTGCTCGGCCTTGGTGTGATGGGCGAAACCGCTCACCGTGGCGAACAGTTCGTGGAACACCGGTAGGTCGAGGGGCAACTCTTCGTGGGCTGCGGCGTGCAGCACGGTGGGAACTCGGGCCACCATGGCTCCCCTCACCGCGGGTTGGTACATGTACGGGTACAACGCCAACACGCCTGAATCCACAGCGGCCACGGCGTCGACCAGGTCGGGACTGTCGGGTCCCTGCAAATCAACCCATTCCAGGGCGGTTTGCATGTCCACCCGGCGAGCCCTTGGCAGGATCCGCGCGCTCGTCTGCCAGAAGTCGTCGCCGCGTGGGCGCCTCACCTGGTGGCGATGCACCGTGACGCCGTCGATTTGGGTGGTGCCCGGCTGGTAGCAGTCCTCCCAGGTCACAGACGACAGCGCGCAGGTGGTGATCACCTCAACACTGCGTCCCTCCCCCGCGAGTCCCGTGGCAAGCACACGGGCCCCGGTTTCGGCGCCGCCACGCACCTCCGTGCCGTAACGGGGAGTCACAAAGGTGATGTCCGCCATCAACGTCCGCCGCAGTCCGCGAGCAGCGCCTCGAAGGCCTTCACGTACACCTTGGTGGTGGTGGCCATGTCGAAGCGGGCGAGCCGCGCTGCGGCCCGTTCTTGTGGCACCTCCACCCGGCGAGCCTGGTCGAGCAACTTGGAAACCGCTGCGGCCACCGACACAGGCGACTTGTTGCCGATCACCAGGCCTGCGTCGCCGACCGTTTCACCAACCGCGGCCGCGTCGAAGGCCACCACCGGCACGCCGAAGTGCAACGCCTCAAGCAACGGAACACAAAACCCCTCGTGATCCGAAAGGCACACGAACACGTCGGCCGATTCGTAGATGGCGGCCAGTTCCGATGACGAAACCGACCCTGCGAAGGTGACCGCATCGGCCAAACCCAACTCGGATGCGTGTGACCTCAACGCATGCTCGTAGGACGGCAACGAACCGGCACCGGCCAGCACCAGCGTGGCGTGAGGGTCGAAACGGTCACGGTAAACGGCCAAGGCCGCCAACAGGTGGTGCTGCGCCTTGTGCGGTGCCAGTCGTCCCACGAACAACCACACCGCTCCGGCCCCCTCAGCGCTCGAAACCGGTGAGCCGTTGCCACCGGATGAACCGCCGGGTGTCTGCGCTGACAAGGCCCGGCTCGGCGGCTGATCACCCCGCATCACACTCTTCGGGGGCGTCATGGTGGCCATGTCGAACAGCACAGGCGCCACCACCACTTTGGGGGCTTGCCACGCTTCGGCTTCGGCTTTGCTGTACGCCGAGTCGGCCAACACCAGGCGGCTGCGGGGCATCAGCCTGGCCATCTGGCGCCTTCCGTGGGCCAGCACCGCTGCGGTGGCCGGGTCCCAGTCACCGAACAGTTCCGGCGGGGTGATGTTGTGGTAGTCGATCACCAGCGGCACCGACCGCTCGTGTGCGGAGTCGCCCAGGTAGTCGGCTACGGGAGATCCGGTACACGCCTGGTACACCACCAAATCCGCCGCCGGCAGATCGTCATGGTCGAACCAGAGATGCACCCCGGCTTCGTGCTTGGCGTTGACCGACACCGCGAAGATCTCGGCGTCGCATCCGAGGCGGTCGCGCAGGATCCGGTGCAAGGCCAGAGTGTGGTTGCTGACCGCGTCGCGTTCGCCCAGCGTGGCCACGAACTGGTGAACACGAGGCGGGCGGGTCACCGGCGTCGGGCCAACGCCAGCGTGGTGACCGGCCCCGTCCCGCCGACATCCACCTGCTGCACATCGCAGTTCGCGCGGCGCAACAGGTACGCCCAGGTGTCGGGGTGCGCGCCGGCCCCGCGCCGCAGGTCACGTTCGGGGGCTTCCAGCAGCTCCGGATCTGCCGCTGCCACCGCCACCACTCCCCCGGCGGCGACAACCCGAAGCGAACGCTGCACCACGGCCGGCACCACCTGAACCGGCACGGTGGTAGCCGTCCCGCACAGAACCACCCCACCAAGTGACCCCTCGGGGATCGTGATGAGATGATCCAACACCTCCGCCCGGCGCAAGTCGAGGCCCTGGTCGTGCCCCTCATCGTGCGGGTCGATGTGCGGGCTCAGCCCGTACGCGGCCACGCCCGCCGTTTCAAGTTCGGCCACCAACCCAGCCTCTGCGCATCCAAGAACCGCCATGAGCGTGGGTGCGCGGCTTTCGCGGTTTGCCGATTGACGAAGGTTGCCGGCGGCGCTCGGGGCACCTGAACGCGCCGGTGAGGGCGATTCTTTTTGGATTGCATTGACCACTTCGCGGGCGATCCGGTGTACGGATTCGGCCGTCAGGTGATCATCGACGGGCCATGGTGAGGCGGAGGTGGCCGCTTCGAGCGCTTCGATTCGACGCTCGGTGCGACGCATCCACCGAACCACGATGTTGTTCCACACGTTGATCTGGTCCGCCAGGTAACGCAGATACCAGTAGGTGAGCTTTCGGATCGTCTGCTTGACCCGACGGATCGCGGCCTTGGCGCCGAACGGGGCGTCCACGTCGGTGTGAGCGAAACGCTCGGCCCGCACCAACAAGTCCTCGTGCTCGTCGCCGGGGCCGCTCACCGGCGCCAGCGCCGCCCACGCCAGTTCGATCTCCCGCTCCTTCCGCACCAGTTCCGGGTGAGCGCGACGGATCCGATCAGCCTCCACTTCAACCTCCAGTTGAAGTTCACGGGCGTAGTCGGTGGGGTCGGGTTCTTCGGTACCCGCCTCCGACGCCGACGATGCCGCATCGGTGAGCGCCCCGGCGGGCGATTTGTCGCCGGCTGCCTCACTGTTGCCGTGGTTGCGGCGTTGACTTTGTGGATCCGGAGCAGCGGCACCGGAATCAGTGGTGGTTGTGGCATCGTTGCGGTTGCCTGACCGCCGCGACGAAGCAGAACCGCTTTCGGTGGAGGCCACGAAACGAAGCTACCTTCACCACTACCCATGCCTGTGCTTCACTTGATGGCCGCCCTGCACGACCCACCGGCCCCGCTCAGTGAGACGCGCCCTGTTCGCTCCACCGATGACCGGTCAACCTGGCCGGCACACCTCCGGGAGCAGGTGGCGGCATCGGCATTGTGGGAGTCGCTGCAAGCCCAAAGCGACCAGCACTGGCGCTTGTGGATCGTCGCCGACGCCGTTACACCCCGTGACGACAACGGTGGTGTGCCTGCACACGAGGGCGACAGTTGGGCGCAGCCACCCGCCGACGACGCAGAGCGGCATCCGGACACCGAACAACTCGTCTTCTGTGACGGGGCGGCGACGTCGGTGGCGCACGAGGTTGCCGCCAAGGCCGGGGACTTGTTCACGATCGTGGACACCGACGACTGGTTGCATCCGTCTGCAGTACAGACCTTCAAGGCAGCATTCGAGGCGCACCCCAGCGCAGTGGCCGCGTACGCCGACTCGACCACCGGCAGCGCCACCGCTGCTTGCAACGGATCACCCCGTGGATCGTCGGCGCCCCAATCCACGGTACAGGTGACGCTTCGACCGGCCTGGAACCTCGACCTGGCGCTGAGCACTCGATACACCGGTGATCCGTTCGTGGTGACCGCAGCCGCGCTTGGGGCCGTCACCCGGCAAGGCTGGGAGGCGGGCACTGACGAGTTCGCCCGACACGACCTGATGCTCAGGGCATCAGAGACCCAAGCGGTGCTTCACATTCCCGCCGTGCTGTGCCACAGGGCCACTGGCAAACACGGAGGCAGCAAAGCCGCCGTGGCTGCCGCGCAGGCCTACCTTGACCGCAACGCGATCAGCCACTGCACGGTGGCCGAAGGCCCTGAGCCGGACACCACCATCCGCCTTCCGCATCTCTTACCCCGTCACAGCGGCAGCAACGGCTCGAACAGGGTGACCCGGCAAGGAAGCGGGCCACCCAATCGCGTTTTGGGTGGGGTTCCGGTGGTGTCGGTTGTGGTTCCGACTGCGGCGACGCCCGATCCGGCCACTGGTGAGGCGATGATCCGGCGTTGTCTGGCGTCGCTTGCAACCACTCGGTGGCCGCACATTGAGACGATCCTGGTGGTGGGCGACGAATGCCGACTCGACGGTCGCGAACTCTCCGAGGTTGCGGCGCTCACCGATCCGCCGGCACGGATCGTGCGCCGACCTGCGGGGCGGTTCAATTTCTCCGAGGCGGTGAACTTGGGCGCGCTGGCCGCTCGTGGGCCTTTGTTGGTTTTGCTCAATGACGACACAGAGGTGATCGACCCGGATTGGATGGCCCAGATGTGGGTTCACGCCGAGATGGCCGGCGTGGGCGCGGTGGGCGCCCGGCTGCTGTTCGCAGACGGAACGGTGCAACACACCGGCGTGGTGATCGACGACACTCGCCCGCTGCACCCGTTCGCGGGTTGGGATCCCCAAGCGGCAGACCGGCGCGGCTGGGGGGTGGCTCGCACGGTTTGCGCGGTGACCGGAGCCGCGATGATGACCGGGCGAAGCGATTTTCTGGCGATGGGCGGGTTCACCACGAAGTTGCCGCTGGCCTTCAACGACATCGACTACTGCCTGCGCCTGGCCCAGCGCGGCCTGCGAACGGTGGTTGAACCGGCAGCGGTGCTCGTCCACCACGAGGGCCGCACCCGCGCCACCACGGTGCAACCTTGGGAATGGAACCGTTTCGCCGGTCGCTGGGGGCTGATCACCGATCCCTGGTATCACCCCGGATTCGTGCGCCCCGGAGACATCGCCAACGCTCACCCCGACGCCGACCATCAACCACCCGCTGTGCCACCTGCCGGGCCATCCACTCTGCCGGCCACGATGCCGCCCGCCTTGCCATCCGCTGTCGCGGCGGCCCGAACCGCCGAAATTGTCGCGGGATTTCACAAGCCGGTGTGGGCCGAGCTGCGCCGCTTGAACGCAAACCGGGCCGCGTCAGAAGGCACCGCTAGCGTCGCGCCGATGTCCCTGCCCGAGATCGACACGCAGCTTGTGCCCACAGCGGGGCCTGATCCGATCCACAGTGACGATCCCGCCGTGTTGCGGCGTGAGATTCTGCGCCTGCGCGACGGTCTCGGCGGCGCCCAGGCACAAGTCGGCCCGCTCCGTGCCCGGGTGGCACAACTCGAGGAGATCGAAGCCCTCCAGGCCCGCTACCGGCGGCTGGTGGGAAACCCGATGGTGCGCGCCGCGGCGAGAATCACCAGACCCCTCCGGCGAGCAGCGGCCCGCATGACCCGCCGCAAGCCGTGACAAGCACAGCCACGCCCGCGGAACCCGCGGCGTTGACCTTCGATGTGATCGTGCGCACCCAAGGCAACCGCCCCTCCGCTCTCGTCGAGGCAATGGCCAGCCTCGGCTCACAGCAAACCGAGGCGGAGTTCTCGGTGATCGTGGCGGTACACGCCCCGGTAAGCGTGGCCGAAGCTGCGCAGTCGCAGCTGCGCGCCGGCGCCGGGATGCCCAAGAAGTGGCGAGTGCTGGCGGTGGGCGCAGAAGGAGGCCGCTGTCGTCCCCTCAACGCGGCGCTGGAGTTCGCAACCGCCGATTACGTGACGTTCCTTGATGACGACGACCTCGCCTACCCGAACTGGCTGGAGGTGTTCGCACAAGGCGCGGTCGAGGCGCCCGGAGCGGTTGTGCGGTCGGTTGTGCATCAACAGAACTGGACAGCCTCCGCCACCGGAGAGCCACAAAGCCCAATCGGGCCGCTCACCACTCCCTTCGCCGACCGGTTCGATCTGCTCGCCCACCTGTCCCACAACGAAACACCGATCTGCTCGATGGCACTCCCCCGCCAGGCACTGAGCGACCTCAACATCACCTTCGACGAGAGCTTGGATCTGTTGGAGGACTGGGATCTCCTGTTGCGCACGGCCCAGCGGATTCCGGTGCACTCCCGGCCTCAGGTCACCTCGCTGTACAGACGAGTGAATACCGCCGGCGCGTCCTCACAGGCAACCCCCGGCCAGTGGGAGCACTGCCGTGAACAGATCCTCCACAAGCTGTCGGCCGGCCGGGTGATGGTGCCCGGTGGCGACGTGTACCGCCTCGCCGAGGCCCGTTTCACTCCCGGTGGGCCCCCGGTGACCGCGCTGGTGGGCGAAGACCTGCCCCGGCAGTGGCTCACCGACGGGTTCCGTCATCATCACAGCATCGCCCGAACCCAAACCAAGGCCGCGCTGTGCCCGAAGCTGTCGCCGGGTCGCAGCCTGGCGCGGCGGCTGATCCCCACCGCGGCGAGGGCCCGCATGGTGCGCCTGCTGCCGCGGCTCGCCCGGCGAGAAGGATCTCCACAGTTCGCACCGCCAACTGCTGCAACCGCGGTCGCCGACAGCACCGAATCCGACGACCGGGGCGAGCGGTAACCGCGATGCCGGCGTTGAACACGGTGACCTCATCGGCGCGCACCGGGCTCACCCTGGTTCGCTGCTTCGCCGACCGGGAAGCCAAGACCCTCTACAAGCGCAGCATTCTCGGCTGGCTGTGGAGCCTGATCAACCCGCTGATGACCGTGGGCGTGTACAGCATGGTGTTCGGCGTTATCTACCGAGCCTCGCCGCCGGTCACCGCCAACGGAAAGGCCGAAGCGTTCGCCTTGTATTTGTTTTCGGGTTTGGTGGTGTGGAACGTGTTCACCGCGGTGATCAACGGCGCCATGCGCTGGCTGCGTGACGTGAGCGACCTGCGCAAGAAGATCTACTTCCCCACCGAAGCCGCCATCATCGGTGGTGTGAGCGCCACGATGATCCAAAGCGGCCTCGAAGCGCTGGTGCTGGTGGTGATCATGGCCATGCTGGGCAACATCGCGCCGACGTTGCTGTTCCTGCCGGTGGCACTGGTGATCACCGCCGCGTTCGGCACCGGTTTGGGTTTCTTCGTGGCGGTGCTCAACGTTCGCTACCGCGACATTCAGCACTTGGTGACCATCGGGTTGAGCGTGGCGTTCTTCACGGTGCCGATCGTGTTCACGCCCGACATCGTGCCCGACCAGGCATACGGGCTGCCGGTGCGGCGCATCATGGAAGCCAACCCGCTCAACTCGATGATCGCCATGGCCAGGGACGCCGTGTACTTCCTGCGCGTGCCCGACCTGCGCGAGGCTGCGGTGGCCCTGGCGTGGGCGGTCGGGGCGTTCGTGCTGGGCATCTGGTATTTCCGTAGGCGTTCGATGGCGATAAGCGAGGAACCGTGACCAACGGCCAATTCGACGTGGACGTGAGCGACGTGTCCAAACGCTTCCGGCTCGAACTGGACCGCCCGAGTTCGCTCAAGGAGGCCGTGCTGCGATTCGGCCGCCGTGACGTGAACGACTTCTGGGTGCTGCGGGACATCTCCCTGGGGGTGGCGCGCAGCTCGTTTTTTGGGCTGATAGGTCACAACGGCAGCGGCAAATCCACATTGCTGCGCCTGATCGCGGGGATTCACCGTCCCACCACCGGCAGGATCACCACCCGTGGCCGGGTTTCGGCGCTACTCGAGCTGGGCTCCGGTTTTCACCCGGATCTCACCGGGCGCGAAAACGTGTACCTGAACGGCGCCATCCTCGGTTTGAGCCGCCGGCAGATGGCCGACGCCATGGACGAGATCATCGCCTTCAGCGGCATCGGGGATCAGATCGACGCCCCGGTGAAGATCTACTCCAGCGGCATGTACGTGAGGCTCGGCTTCGCGGTGAGCGTGAACGTGGATCCGCAGATCCTGCTGATCGACGAGGTGATCGCCGTGGGTGACGAGGAGTTCCAGAACCGCTGCATGACACACCTGGCTCAGTTGCGCGCCAAGGGCACCACCATCGTGTTGGTGTCGCACAACACCGACCTGATCAGGGACCTGTGTGATCGGGTGGGATGGCTCGATCACGGCAGGCTGCGCATGGTGGGCGAACCCGACAACGTGGTGGACACGTATCTGCAACACGTGGCCACCAGCGGCGACAACGAACTGACGGCCCGAAGTTGACCGACAACCCGCCCAACGCCTCCGACGCGAAGTCGTCCCCCGCGCACCGCAGCCAACCCGACGGTGAGGCCGCCGGGCATTTGTCGGTGGTGATGCCCTGCTACAACGAGGCCGCCACCGTCGCGCAGTGCGTGGCCCGGGTGCTGGCCAACCATCACACCGGCGAGTTGATCATCGTGGACGACGGCTCCAGCGACGGCACCCGCGAAATCCTCGCCGAGATCGACGACCCGCGGGTGCGGGTGCTGCACCAGTCACACAACATGGGCAAGGGCGCTGCGTTGCGTAGAGGCTTCGCCGAGGTGCGCTGCGATTTCGTGGTGGTGCAGGACGCCGACCTGGAGTACGACCCGGCCGACTGGGATCTGCTGTTGGCGCCGCTGCTTTCGGGTCAGGCCGACGTGGTGTACGGGTCACGTTTCCAGTCGAGCGCGCCGCGGCGGGTGTTGTACTTCTGGCATTCGGTGGGGAACCGTTTGCTCACCACCTTGTCCAATGCGTTCACCGATCTGAACCTCACCGACATGGAAACCTGCTACAAGGCTTTCCGCCGCGAGGTGATCCAGTCGATCACGATCACCGAGAACCGTTTCGGTTTCGAGCCGGAGATCACCGCCAAGGTCGCCGCCGGGGGCTGGCGAGTGTGGGAGGTGGGGATCTCCTACGCGGGGCGCACCTACGCCGAAGGCAAAAAGATCGGCTGGCGTGACGGCCTCGCCGCCGTGTATTGCATCGTGAAGCACGGCGTCGGCGCCCGTCGATCCGCTCGCGGTGACCGTCACAACCCCGGCGGCGATTAGCGGCTCTTCGGATTTGCCAACCCGTGGGGTTAGCCTCAACCGCGACGTGGGCGGAGATGGCCGGGAGCCACTGACCTATGCCCAAACCTCTGACGCTGCGCACCACACGCCCCACGGTGTTGCCCACGGCCCTTTTGTGCGTGTTGGCGCTGGTGTGCGCCACCGTCGCGGCGGCTCCGGCTGCGGGGATCGCCAATGCCACGGTTGCGATGGCGCCCCCAGCGCAAGCGCTGCCCGCACAAGCCGCTGCACCGGTGGCCGCGTTGGTGCGCCCGGCTCAGTTGATCGTCACCCAACTGCCCACCGACGGGGCGTTCAACTTCAGCGGCGGCGGTTTCGGTCACGGTGTGGGCATGAGCCAGTACGGCGCCCTGGGCCGGGCCTACGCCGGACATTCCCACACCGAGATTCTCGATTTCTACTTCCCTGGCACCACCCTTGAGGTGGCGCCCGAACGGGTGCCCGACGACATCAACGTTCGCATCGCGGTACACAACGAAACGGTGTTCACCCCTTCGGGGCTGGTGACGGTGCTGATGGACGGCAAGTTTCTGGACACCACCCGCAACCGTCTCACGATCCGCCGCGGCAACGGCGGCTGGTACATCAACTCGAGCAACATCGACTGGTGCCGCGGCTTCTGCCCCGGATCGATCATCACGGTCACGTTCAACCAGGGCGAAACGGTGCGAGTGTCGGGGATCTCCAACGACGGCAAGGAGTACGCGTACGGCCAGTTCGAGCTCACCCCCGCGGCCACAGGCGCCGACAACTGCGGCAGCGCCAGGTCGGGTCACTACTGCCTGGTGGTGGCCGGTCTCACCATGCAGCAGTACCTCTACGGCGTGGACGAGATGCCGGTTCGGTGGCATCCCGAGGCGCTCAAGGCGCAGGTGATAGCGGCTCGCAGTTTTGCAGTGGCCCGCACAGCGGATCGCCGGGACTCCGGTGAGGTGTTCGACCTGTACAACTCGGTGACCGATCAGGAGTACCACGCCTGGACTCACGAGGAGGAAGCCGAGCGTTACGTGGACTGGCGCTCCTTGGTGGACTCCACAGACGACATGGTGCTCACCTACCCGAACAGCGAGGACGACCCCGACTCGGGTCGTGAAGTGGTGCCCACCTACTACTCGGCCTCCAACGGCGGTTACACAGCCGCGGCGGAGGTGCCGTGGAACACGCCGGTGGCGTACCTGGTGGCCCAACCCGACCCGTTTGACGCGGCGGTGAACGAGGAGGGCGAGCCGTCCAATCCGTGGCATCAGTGGTATCGCAGCTACCCCGTGGACGACGTGTCGCGCTGGCTCGAGGAGTACACCTACGCAGATCTGGGTGTGGGCCAACTTCAGGAAATCCAAATCGAGGGCGCCTCGGAATCGGGGCGCATCGACGACGCACTGGTGACATTGGTGGGCAGCGCCAGGACTCTGGAGGTGCGCGACTCCGACGGCGAGCCGTTCGGGTACCGCTTCTACTACGCTATGTTGCAGGGCTGTCGCCGCACCGCCGATTGTGCGCCGTTCAACTCCACAAAGATCGCTCCGGCGGGGCTGGTTCCCTCCGATTTCGTCGAGGTGCCCACAGGCGATCTCGACCCGTCGGGTGATCAGCAAATCGACCTCGACGAGGACGCCGCCCGGGCCGAGCTCAGCGGCCGGGTGTTCTCCGATGTTCCCGCCGACGCGCCCTACCTGGAAGCCGTCACCTGGCTGGCGTCTCAGGGGCTCACCACCGGCACCTCCGGCACCCCGGGCACCGCCGACGCCACGTTCTCGCCCGACGCGCCGCTCACACGAGCCCAGTTCGCCACGTTCCTGTGGCGCCTCGCCGGCCGCCCCGACCCCCGGCCGGGCACACCGCCCTACGGGGGCTTCGAAGATCTCCACGAGGGGGCGTTCTACGTGGGCCCGGTGGTGTGGATGGCGTCGCTTGGGATCACGGTCGGTTGCGGCGCCAGCAGGTTCTGCCCGCACGACCAGCTAACCGCCGCGCAGACAACGGCGTTCTTGTGGCGTTACGCAGGCCATCTCGACGGCGGGTCGGCCATACCGTTCCACGACGTGGAATCGAACAGCTTCTACCTGGAGGCGGTTCGTTGGATGCTGGACTGGGACCTGTGGGTGGACGACGACTACAACCCGCCGAACTTCCAAACCGTGAACTTCAACCCCCACGAGCCGATCCCGAGGGCCAAGATGGCCGTGTACCTGTGGAACCTGGCAAGGGCGCCCGGGGCGTTCAGCGAGGACGCCGTGCTGCCGCCGCTCACGCGGTGGGTGTGAACCAACGGGCCGGGTGGTGAGCGCGCTCGTGGGCGCTGGTGGTGTTGCGCCCGACCGTCGCCCCGCGACCTCGGTGATGCCGACAAGGCGGCGGCTGGGTTTCCGGTACCTGCACGTTGTGGACGCCGTGTCGTTGTTCGGGTTGATGGTGGCGATCACCGTGGCCCGGTTCGGTCTCGACTGGCCCACCTACCCCCTGTCTCACTACGCGATCGGTTTCGGGGTGGCCACCGCGTTGCACATGGTGGTGTACTACTTCGGCGGCCTTTACGAGTACGAGCAGCGCCTGGGACGGCCGCCTTGGATGCCCCGCGCGGCGATGCTCACCCTTGTGGCGGTCGGCCTCGCTGGTGGGGTTGCCTTGCTCACCGGGCGTTACCTAATGCCACGAGCCAACCTTGTGGTGCTGGCGGTGGCGGCCACGCTGGTTGTGGTGTTCAACCGTGACGTTGCCCGCCGGGTGCGCTCGCGGCGGTTCGGCGCGCCGCGGGTGCTGCTGATGGGCGACCGCCGCGACGTGGCGATGGCGCGCCGCCACCTGCACGAATCCGAACCCGACGCGCAGGTCACCGGCGAGGCGTCCGCGGACGCGTCGGGCCTGCTGGCCGAGGTGGAGAGGGCGCAAGCCACCGACGTGTTGTTGCTGTCGAGCAGTGCTTTGGATTCGGTGTACCCCGAGCCTCTTGGTCGTCTCGACCGCCGGTTGGTGGGCGTGTACCGGCGTGTCACCCCCGCGGACACGCTGCTGGGTTTGCAACGCACCCGCCAGATCGGAGGCATGCCGTTCGTGGCGCTGCGGGTGCAGGCGGTGCCGACGTGTCGGTTGCGGTTCAAGCGTCTCACCGACGTGATCTACCTGCTGGTGCTGGCGCCGGTGGCGATCCCTTTGGTGCTGGTGGTTGCGGGATGGGTGCGCATAGTGGCCGGTTCAGGGGTGTTGTATCGACAGCGCAGGGTGGGGCTGCGCGGTAGGGAGTTCACGATGGTGAAGTTCAGAACCATGACCACAGACGCCGAATCCGACGGCCGTGAGGTGCTCGCCTCTGCTGACGATCCCAGGGTGCTGCGAGGTTTGGCGTGGCTGCGGCGCACCCGCCTTGACGAGCTGCCCCAGCTTTGGAACGTGGCGACCGGGGCGATGTCGCTGGTGGGGCCAAGACCCGAACGACCCGATCGGGTGGCGGAGCTGTCGGCGAGGATCGGTGGTTACGAGCGTCGCCACGACATGCCGCCGGGCATCACCGGCCTCGCCCAGACGCTCGGTCATTACCAAACCGACCCTGCATTCAAGTTGGGCCACGACTTGCAGTACGTGCTGAACTGGTCGCCGGTGCTGGACTGGGAGATCATGGCCAAGAGCGTGTGGGTGATGGCCCGCCGCTCGGCTCGCTGACGGCTGGGGCGACAGTGCCCGGTTCGGCCCGGCCCGACCCGTCGCCGGGTTCGGGCACACCCGGCTCGGCCGGGGCGGAGTCACTTCCGGCGATGTCGGTGCTGATTCCTGCCCGCGACTGCGCCGCTCACATCGAAGGCTGTTTGGACGCGATCGCCGAACAGCGCTACGACGGGCCTCTGGAGGTGGTGGTTGCCTTGGCGCCCAGTGCGGATCGCACCGCCGACGTGCTCGCTTCGGCTGTGGAGGCACTTGAGGGGCGTCTGGCGGTGCGGGTGATTCCGAATCCGGGTGGCTCCGCGGCGAGCGGACTCAACGCCGCGTTGGCGGCCTGCAATGGGCGGATCGTGGCTCGTGTGGACGCCCAGGCGCGCATTGCGGCGGGGTACCTGCAGCGGGCGGCGTCCAAGCTGGCTGCCACCGGGGCCGGAAACGTTGGCGGGGTTCAACACCCGGTGAGCGACACGCCCCGGGGTTCGGCCGCGGCGATCGCCGCGGCGATGGGTTCAGCTTTCGGCGCGGGGCCTGCGGCTTTTCGCCAGGGGCGCGCCGAGGGCCCTGCCGACACGGTGTACCTGGGGGTGTTCGACCGTGACGCCCTGCACGCCGTGGGCGGGTTCGACGAGTCGCTGCAACGCAACCAGGACTACGACCTCAACTGGAGGTTGCGTCAGGCCGGGCGTGTGGTGTGGCTGGATCCCGCTTTGGTGGTGGACTACCTGCCGAGACGCAACTTGGGTGGCCTGGCGGCGCAGCACCTTCATTACGGGGCGTGGAAGCGCAAGGTGTTGTTGCGTCACCCACGTTCGTTGCGGTTGCGCCAGCTGGCCCCACCGGTGCTCGCGGTGGGTTTGGTGGCGTCGCTGGTGGCGCTGGTGTGGGGTTCGCTGTTCGGCCTGGTTGTGCCCGTTGCGTACGGCCTTGCGTGCGTCGTTGCGGCGCTCAGGCTCAGGCAGCTGTCAGGTTTGGCCGACCGGGTGAGGGCAGTGGCCGCGTTCGTGGTGATGCATCTGTGCTGGGCTGCGGGTTTCCTGGCCGTCCCTGCAAGGCGTGCCCGCAAGGAGTCCACCTCCCCCACTTGACCCGCAAGCACCGCGGCACGTTGCAGGTTCAATGCAAGGCCCGCCCGACGCAAGGGCCGCCCGATGCATGGCTCGCCGGATGCTTGGGGTTTCAGTCCTTTTGGGATTGGACGTAGGCGGACACCACTTCTTGGGGGTCGCCCACCTGTTGCAGTTCTCCTTCTGAGAGCCAGGCGACGCGGTCGCACAGTTCGAGGATCTTGTCCATGCTGTGGGTTACGAGCACCACCGACCCGGAGGCTGATCTGACCTGTTCGAGACGTTCGGCGCTGCGATGCGAGAACCGTTCGTCACCCACGGCGAGGGCTTCGTCGATCAGCAGTATTTCGGGCACCTTGGCGGTGGCGATGGTGAAGTGCAAGCGGGCGCGCATGCCTTGCGAGTAGGTGCCCATCGGCAGGTCGATGGATTCGCGCAGTCCGGAGAAGTCGATGATCTCGTCCATGCGTTCGCCGATCTCGGCGCGGGTCATGCCCAGGGCGAGTCCTCCGATCACGATGTTGCGCCGCCCCGACAGCGCCGGCCGCAACACCGACGAAACGCCAAGCAACGCCGGACGGGAACGACCGAGGATCGACCCGGATTCCAGCGGCAACAACCCGGTCATGGCAGCCAGCAAAGTGGACTTGCCCGATCCGTTGGGACCGATCAGCCCCAAGGTTTGCGACGAGTACAGATCCAGCGAAACCCCGCGCACGGCATGGATGCTGCGAAACCGCCGCCGCCGAAACCCTCGAGCCATCCGCCCCTTCAACCCAGCCCCAGAGTCCTCATAAGCCCGATAGCAAACATGAACATCCCGAACCCGAACCATAACCCCCCCAAGGCCCCGCGCCAAGCCAGTCACTCAAGCCCCCAGCCGCCGCTCGGACCGCCGAAAGAACAAAAACCCGATCAAAGGCAAAAGAACAGACCAAAGAACAGTTCCGACAACAACCTCACCCCGCACATCCATCCCCAGTAAACACCACCGCGCACAAGTGATCAGGTCGTAAACGGGGTTGAGGGCGAAGGCTTGTCGCCAACCGGGGCTGGTGATGAACGCTTCAACGCTGAAGATCACACCCGAGCCGTAGAACAGCAGCCGGAACAGGTGCGGCACCAGCTCGCGCAGGTCGCGCACCGCGGCCCCCACACGGGCGGCGATCAGCGCGGCGCCAAGGTTGAACGTGAACTGGGCCAACAGCACAGGCGCGAGCACCAGCCAGCGCAGCGTGGGGGTTTCGCCGGTGGCGAGCACCGCGCCGATGGCCACCACCAGCGCCGGCACGAAGGCCACGGTTTGGCCGTTCACGGTGGACAGAGGCAACAAGATGCGCGGGAACTGCACCGAGCGGATCAGCCCGACGTTGCGGGTGATGGCCAGGGTGGCGTCCTGCACCACCCGCTGGGTGAGGTGGAACAGCACCACGCCCACGATGAGGAACGCGAAGAAGTTGTCCACACCCCTGCCGGTGTCGAGCACCAGGCCGAATATCACGAAGTACACGCCCACCAGTAGCGCCGGGTTCACCAGGTGCCACAGCTGGCCGAGCGCGGTGTCCATGTTTTGGGCTCGCAGGTCTTGTGCGGGCATCGCCACCGCGAACTCTCGGCGCCTCCACACGTCTCGCAGGTAGTCGGCGGTGGAGGGTGGCGCGGTGAGGTCGATCAGCGGCGGCTCCGCAGAGTTCACGGAGGCAATCCTACGACCGGGCCTGCGGGCGGGCCGTTGGGATGGGCTTCTACGCTGGCGGAGTGTCGCAGCCGGATTCGTCGATGCCCGCCGCACCCCGGGCCGATGACAAGACGGTGAGCGGCGCGCCGGCGAGAAGGTCACGACGGGTGCCGGCGAGGGTAGGGGTGCTTGCGGGTGTGGGTGCGGTGCTGTTCTTGCTCACCAACGGCCCGATCTTCCTGTTCGCCAAGCATGTTCTGGACAGGGTCGGCCATTGGGAGGACCCGGCTGTGTGGATCCCGTTCGGCGCTGCGGCAGCGGCTTCGGTGGCGCTGTTCGTCCTGTCGCCACGCTCGGGCCACAGAGCCTCACCGGAAGCGGTCTCTCGGCTGGCCGTTTGGGCGGTTGGGTGCTACACAGCGTTGGCGGTGGTGTCGACCCTTTGGAGTGTCGACCGAGACGTCACGTTGTGGCGCAGCACCGTGTACGTGGGTTTGGCCTTGCTGGCGGTGGTGGTGGCACGCCTCAAGCCCGACGATCTCAACGTGGTGGTGGCGGTGTTGGTGGCAGTGGCGCTCGCGGGCAGCGTCGCGACGATCGAGTTGCGTCCCTGGGTGGGCCTGGACGACAACGGCGACTGGCGAGGCATTTTCACGAACCGCAACTCGCTGGCGCCGATCGCCGCGCTTGGCGTGATCGCAGGACTGAGGGGCTTGTTCAGCGGGCGCGCCACAGCGAGGATCGTTGCGCTGCGAGCGGGTGGGACGGTGCTGGCGGTGGCTTCGGTGGCCACGATGTTCAAGGCGGGCAGCCGCACCGCGTGGCTGGCCCTTGCGGTGGCGCTCGGTGTGGCTTGCGGGGGGATGCTGCTGCGGTGGTGGCACCAGCACCGGCCCGACGCGTCGCGGCGTGCTGCCGCCGCTGGGGCCTTGGGTGGCGTGGCGGCGGTGGTGTTTGTGCTGGCGGCTGTGTGGGACACGCCCACGCTGGCGCAGCGGCGCACGATGTGGAGCTTGGTGTGGGATCGGATTGTCGAACGACCCCTCGGCGGGTACGGCTTCTTCGCGTTTTGGGATGTTGGCGAACTCACTGCCCCCCATGAGTTGCTGCAACGCGGCAGCGCTCACAACAGCCTGCTGGAAACCGGGCTGGGGCTCGGTTTGGTGGGAGTGGCGCCGTTCGTGGTGATCGTGGCGCTGGCGGCCCGCAACGCGGCAGTTGGCTTGTGGAGACATCCCAGTGCCTCGAGTTGGTGGTGGGCCGCCACGGTGGCGTTCCTCTTGGTGGAGAACGTCACCGAGAGTTTCGTGTTGTGGTTCTCCTACAACTGGGTGCTGCTGATGGCCGCTGCTCTGCGCCTGCCGTCGCCGGGGCGCAGTTCCGTGACGGTGCCGAAGCTCATGGAGCGCCTGCTTGTTCCCACCTCAAGCGGACCTCCCACCGTGAGGGACGTTCAGGCCCCCGGCGCGGGCTGCTCACAGACCTCGGAGGCCAAAACCGCGGACTCTGAAGTGTCGAACCGCGTTTCGGTATCGGCGACCCCCTGCGAGCCAGAGGCGCCTTCGGCATCGTCGCATGCCGCCCCCGGCCAGCCTGGCGAACCAACACAGCCACCTGATCCAACTGGTGTTGCACCACTCGCCGGCGTTCGTGTTCGTGCCGGGCGTCGTCGCACCGTGCTGGGACGGCTGCCAGGGTGGCTGTGGTCGGGTTGGACTGTAGTGACCGTGGTTTGTGTGGCGGTGTTGGCGATCTGGTTGGTGGATCTGAACTTGCCCTTGGGCAACAGCGACGACGGACGGATCCTGGGACGTTTCGGGCTGTCGGCTCGCAATTTCTGGGAGCTGGGTGCGTTGGATTCACGCTTCGGGGCGGTGATGGAGCCGTTCCTGCAAAGCCAGTTTGAGGTTGCGTTCCGGCAGACACCGCCGATTGCGGCGGTCACCTACGCTCATCATCCTCCGCTTCAGGTGTTGTTGTCGGTGGGGTCGGTGGGGGTGCTGGGCGACAGTCCCGCAGCGTTGCGGGTGACCGGTTTCGCTTTGGGCGCGGCGACGGTGGCGTTCATGGCGGCGCTGCTGAGGGCTCAGCGCATGGCGTGGGGCCCGACCTTGCTGGCGGTGTGCGCCATGGCTTGCACCGGCTTCTTCTACGTTTACGCCAGGATCGGCGTGGGGTTCTCGCTGCTGGTGGCCTCACTGGCCGCAGCGGCCTGGCTGAGAACCCACCTGCGTCCGCCGAGTTGGGCTCTGGGCGGTTTCGCGGCGCTCACCTGTTTGACCGCGATGCAGTCCTGGATTGCGATGGCGGCAATGGCGCCGATCTGCGTGTGGCTGCTCACCTCCCCCGCCGCGAACTCGCCTCGCGCCGCAGGTGGCTCGGGGGCCCCCGTCGGCAGCGACACACGTCAACCCGCCACCGCCGATCTGCGCAATCATCTGGGGAAGCAGCCTCCGGGAACCAGACAGGATCATGCCGCCACGCCGGAGGTTCCCCAGTCGGTGCAATCCCCATCCCGCCGAGGTCCGGGCCGGACGGGATGGCTGGCGCGCCAGTGGTCGCCTGCTGTGACCGCCGCGGTGGTGGGCACCGGGATCGGGATGCTCGTGACCGCTGTTTGGATCCTCAACGCCACCGACATTTCCGAGCTGGTGGAGCGGGTGGCGTTCCGCACCGGAACCGACGTGGACACAGTGAGCCAAACCGTGCAGTTCAGTTTCGGTGAGTTCCTGAGCCGGCAGTGGCGGTTCGCCGGTGAGGAGCTGCTGGCCCCTGTCTGGTTGCGTTGGCTGCTGGTTCCGGCGTTGCTGGCGGGTTTGGTCGACCGGCGCACCCGGGTGCCGGTGGCGATCACGCTGGGGGTGGCGGCGGTGCTCACGTTCGGGTTTCAGCAGGGCGCGTGGATTCACCGCCTGTGGAACTTCCCGTGGCTTGCTCCGGCCACCATCGGCCTGGCAGCACTGGGCGACGCTGTTCGCCGCGTGACGGGCCAACGGCTTCGCTTGGTTGCGACCGCTGCGGCGGTGACTGTGGTCGTGGTCACCATGTGGCTGGTGGTGAGCGGCTCCACCCGGCAGCGTTACCTGGTGGAACCAGCCGACGCCGGAGCGGTGCTGGAAGCCGGCCGCCACCTCGACGAGGCCAAAGCCGCGGAACTGGTGTGGGTCACCCGTCACACGCCAACCCCACGCTGGGTGTCGTACTACCTGGACTTGCCGGCACACACCCTCGAAGCCGAACTGCTCGACGGTGTGCAACCAACCGACCTGGTGGTGATTCGAGTGGACCGGATCCCCGAATGGCTCACCCCCGACGTGGCCGACAATCCCCTGGCCGCCAAAGGCAACTACGCCCTCGTCACCGGAGACAACCTGCCAAGGGGAACCCCCTCCACCGCACCCTTAGCATCGTGACACTGGCAAGCCTGCTCCGCGGGCACGACCGAGGGATCCAAGGGTGTCGAAGTTGAGCAGCGCCAAATCACCGGCCGCGCCGTTTGCGGTTGTGCCTGGCAACGACTGGCGCCGCCTTGACGTTGCCGCACCGGAGGACTTTGAGCCTCACCGGGTGGTGTCGGTGGTGGTGACCTACTTCGAGGCGCCCGAGGCTTTGGGGCTCACCTTGGCTGCACTTGAGCGCCAGACCTACCCACGGCGCCTCTTCGAGGTTGTGATCGTGGACGACGGTTCACGCACGCCGTTGACTGCACCCACCGACTGCCAGCTCGACGTGAGCGTCGTTCACCAGGAGGACTTGGGATTTGGCCTGGCCCGGGCTCGCAACAGCGGCGCCGCGGCTGCCAAAGGTGAGATCTTGGTGTTTCTGGACTGCGACATGATGCCCGAGGCGGAATGGCTGGCCGAGCACGCCCGTTGGCATCACGCAGCAGCGGATGTGGTGACGCTCGGTTTTCGCCGTCACGTGGAGGTGGACGGCATCACCGCGGACGCGGTTCGCGAACGGCGAGGCACTCTCGGGGAGTTGTTCGCCGGGCGCGACTGGGAACGCCCCGAATGGATCGAGGGGCACATGATCCGCACCGACGACCTCACCTCCGACGCGGACGACATTTTCCGCCCGGTGACCGGCGGCAACCTGGGAATCTCCAAGGCGTTCTACGCCACGGTCGGCGGCTACGACGAGACGTTCACGCAGTGGGGCGCCGAGGACACCGAGTTCGGTTACCGGGCTTACACCCGAGGCGCGCTGCTGGTGCCCGCACGGGCGGCACTGTGCTGGCATCAAGGCGAAGGCGCGGCGCCGTCATCGTCGGAGCAGCACAGCCTTGAGTTGCAGCGGGCCAAGATCAGCCAACTCATCGCCCACCGGGGGTTTCGCAAGGCCGCTGCGGGGCGCAGCTTCACCGTGCCTCAGTTCGTGGTGACGATCTCTGCGGGCCCCGCCGATGGCCCCGAGTTGTTGACCATGGTGGAGAACCTGCTCGCCGGCGAAGTTCACGACCTGGTGGTGTGGATCGACGACACCCCCGACACCGGTGGCCATGACCGCGAGTGGCTCAGGCGCATCCTGGGCGGCGATCCGCGGGTGCGTTTCGGGCCCGCAGGTGGGGCCGCGGAGGGCTTCGGGGCTGCGTCGTTTCATGTGACGATCCCAGCGGGTGTGAAGGTGAGCCCCGACACTGTTGAACGCCTGCACCAGGAACTCGGCACCGCCACAGCGGCAAGGGCCGAACTGATCGACGGGCGGGCGGTGACGATCGTGCGGGCGTGGGCGCTGCACCGGTCTGCACGAACATCGGCCGACATAGGCGACCTCGGCAGGGTGTTGCGCATCGAACCCGGCGCCGTGAAGGTGAGCGTGCCCCGCCCCACGGGCAGCTCCGAGGATGAGCACGCCGAGCGCCGCCGCGAACGGCGCTCGTTGCGCAAGGTCGTCGAAACCAATCCCGTGTACCAGGCGGTGCGGCGTCGTGTGTTGAAAGCCAGGTCGCTAACCAAGAGATTCCTGCGGGTTTGCTTTCGCATTGGTCAGGAGATCTCGCGAATCAATAGCGCCGAAAGCGCTCGCAGGTTTTGGCGTTGGGCGGTGACGTGCTGTCGCAACGTGGTGGCCAACCGGGTTCGTGACCGGTACGGGCGTCTGCCACGGTTGCGACGGCGCCTGCGGGAGTGGCTCAACGTTGCGGAACCCGCCGTTGACGCGCCGATCGAGGTGAAGATCGCCGCTCGGGGTCGCCACGCCGAGGCGGTGTTCGCGGCGTCTCGCGAGATCGACCGACGCGAGGGCCGAACAAGCGACGTGGTGCTCGCCGACGACAGCGACTGCGTGGGCGCCGTCGACGACGGCACTGCGGTGGTGTTGCTCGCCGATCTGGCCGAGTCGGCGTTGGTGCCGGCTTTCGACACGGAGATCTTCAATCCGGTGGACTGGCGGGTGGACAGCGGCTCGCCCAAGGCGCTGACCGGTTTGCTGGATCGGCTCCGTCACGGAAACCTCGACCACGACCGTGCCGCGCCGGAACGATTCCTGGCCCGATGGCGGCGCCTGCGCCACGCGCATCACGTTAAGGACATCCCCGAACGGCACCGTGATGCGCTGAGCCGCGCCGCGGCGCTCACCAGCCTGGCCGCCACCGGAGCGGTGGTGCGCCTCACCGATCACGCCACCTCCCCCACCGGTGACCCGGCCGCCGGGGACTCTGGCGCTGTGGGCTCTGGCGCCGGGGACTCTGGCGCGAGTGATTCGTCCACGCAGCCCGAGCTGAGGCGGCTGCTTGGCGCGGAGCTGTACGAGGCGATGACCGATCCGATGATCCCCGGCGCGGATCGTCATCAGCGTGAACTGATCAGCATCAAGACGCGCCGGGCCGCGCTGAAGGGTCATTCGCTGCGGGCCAGGGTCGACCAGGTGGTGCGCGCCGCCACCCGCCCCGGCGGCGCCGATTTCACCAAGGGTGGGTTCCCTGTGGTTTCGGTGCTGCTGGCCACACGGCGGCCCGAGCGTCTCGCAGAAGCCGTGGCGGCGGTGGCCGCTCAGACCTATCCGAGGGTGGAGCTGGTTTTGGCGCCCCACGGTGGGGGCTTCGACCCGGCCGACGTGCAGCACGCGTTGGAGGCGCTGCCACACCAGGCGAAGGTGGTGCCGGTGTCCGAGCGGCAGCCGCTTGGGGCGGTGCTCAACGCCGCCACCAACGCCTCGTCGGGCGCTCTTGTGACCAAGTTCGACGACGACGATTACTACAGCGCCGACCACCTGTGGGACTTGGTTCTCGCGTGGGACTACTCGGGGGCGCAACTGGTGGGCAAGGGTTCCGAGTACGTGTACCTGGGGCGCTCCGACTGCATCGTTCATCGCTTTGAGGGCCGCGGCGAGCGTCACATCAACTGGGGAAGCCTCGCCGGCGGGGCGATGCTGATCTCGCGCAGCCACCTCGACATCGTCGGCGGCTGGGCGCACGTGCCTTCCGGGGTTGACAAAGCGCTCATCGAGTCGGTGCGTCGCCACCGGGGCGCCATCTACCGCACCCACGGCGCCGGGTACGTGCTGGTGCGCCACAACGACGGCCACACCTGGAGCGCCGAGGACGCCTACTTCCTGGAACAAGCCGACCAACTCTGCGAAGGCCTCGACCTGCGCTTCGCAGGCATCACGACCGCGCCCTGAGGGTCACCCCCGCGGTGAGGGAGCGCCGGCGGGATTCTCTCGCCCCTCAGCGAACCGGACCGTCTACCCCACCAACAGTGACTTGGTGTGCGAACAGCGCCGGCGGCGCCTCAACCATGTCTCCACGCCGGGTGTCGTTGCGGGTTGGAGGCTCAGCGGGCAGTTAGGGCGTCAACGAGTTCCGTCAGGGGTTCGCGGAAGTGGCGCATGTCGGGCTCGCCGGCGGCGCGCAAAGCCTGGTTGTCCAGCGCCGAGTACGCGGGACGCGCGGCCGGGCGGCGCGGTCGCAGTTGGTCGGTGGTGATCGGATTCACGCGACCCGTGTCGGCACCCATCACCTCCGCTACTGCGACGGCCAACTCGAAGCGGCTCACCGCGCCACGGTTGGCGGCGTGAAACAGTCCGGCGCGTCGGGTGACGCTCAACCTCACCACCATTTGGGCCAAATCAGCAGCGAAGGTGGGGCAGGCCACCTGATCGGTGACGTATGCAATGTCGCCTTCTCGGGAGAGTTGCGCCAGGATCGTCTTCACGGCGTTGTTGCCGTGGGCGCCACAAACAAGCGACGTGCGCACCACGGTGACCCGCTCGGGGTCGCCGAACGCAGTGGCAGCTTGTTCGCCTTCGAGCTTGGTGCGGCCGTAAGTGGACAGAGGGCCGGTGGGGTCGGTCTCGGTGTAGGGCCGGCGACTGTGGCCGTCAAACACGTAGTCGGTGGAGATTGACGTGAGGTGCGCGCCGACCTCGCCGCATGCCTCGGCCAGCCATCTCACACCATCAACGTTGACGCTGCGAGCGCCGTCGGGGTCGGTTTCGCAGGCGTCAACATCGGTGCGGGCCGCGCAGTTGATCACCAGATCGGGCCGCAAGGCCTGCACTGCTTGGCGCACGGCTACACGATCCGACACGTCGAGCTGCGACCTGTCAAGGCCGGTCACCGTGGTGCGCCGCCAAGCCCCCGACTCCAGCAGCACCATCAGCTCGCGCCCCACCTGTCCCCCAGCACCCGTGACCAAGATGTGCGCGCCCGGGTCTGGTTGTGACGATGGGGCGGCGCCCTTGACGGATTGGGTTGGTGGTACGGCTTGGGGGTTCACTGGTGCCATGTCAGTCCCTGAAGCCTTGGGATGACTTGCGCGGCTCCCACCACCAGCGGTTGTTTCGGTACCAATCAACGGTGTCGGCCAGGGATTCGGCGAAGTTGCGTTGCGGCTTCCAGCCCAGTGCTGCCGCCTTCGACGAGTCCACCGAGTAGCGCCGGTCGTGGCCTGGTCTGTCGGCCACGGCAACTATCGCTGAAACGTCACGTCCGCAAAGGTCCGCCAATTGGGTGGCGATGAGGCGGTTGGTGCGCTCGTTGCCGGCGCCGAGGTTGTACACCTCCCCCGGCGCTCCCGCTTCGAGCACCCTGTGGATTCCAGCGCAGTTGTCGCTCACGTGACACCAGTCGCGCACGTTGGCGCCGTCTCCGTACAGCGGCGCTGTTTGACCGTCCACAAGATTGGTGACGAACAGCGGGATCAGTTTCTCGGGATGCTGGTACGGGCCGAAATTGTTCGACGACCGGGTCACCACAACGTCTAGGCCGTGGGTGCGGTGATAGGACAACGCGATCAGGTCCGATGCCGCCTTGGAGGCCGCGTACGCGGAGCTTGGCGCCAGCCGCGAATCCTCGCTGAACGAACCGGCCTCGATCGAGCCGTACACCTCGTCGGTGCTCACATGCACCACCCGGCTCACCCCGAGGCTTCGGGCGGTGTCACACACGGCGTTGGTGCCGTCGCAGTTGGTGCGCACGAAGTCGTCGGGCCCCACGATCGAACGATCCACGTGGCTCTCAGCCGCGAAGTGAACCACCGTGTCGCAGGCCTGCATCGCGTCTTGCAGCCCGTCGCGGTCGCACACGTCGCCTCGCACGAAGCGCACCCGAGAGTCGTCCAGCACGTCTCCCAGAGTGTCCATCCCACCGGCGTAGGTGAGCTTGTCGAACACCAC
The DNA here is from genome assembly GCA_965221635.1 of Candidatus Aldehydirespiratoraceae bacterium. Taxonomy (GTDB): domain Bacteria; phylum Actinomycetota; class Acidimicrobiia; order Acidimicrobiales; family Aldehydirespiratoraceae; genus JAAXHB01. Next base: position 2,731,269 of record OZ244902.1, on the reverse strand, counting down.
CACCGACTCAACGTCGGCATTGTCGGCGTCGAGCACCCATCTCAGATAGTTGGAACCAATGAAACCGGCGCCCCCGGTCACAAGCAGCCTCACGCCCACACCCCCCGGCGAACCATCAGATGGTCCGTCGCAAGCGCCGGTGTTGTCATGTGACCCTTCACTTGGGGTGTTTCCAGCGGGGCCACAGTTGCGGCGGGATCGCTGACCGCCGGGGATTTTCGCTGTCTCGCGCCGACAGGACTGGATCGGCCACTCCCCAATCCGCGGCGATTTCGGGGTCGTCCCAGGCCACGCCCAGCTCGTCGTCCGGGTTGTAGTAGGAGTCCACCAGGTAGGTGATGGTGACATCACTGAGCGCTGCGAATCCGTGGGCCACCCCCGGAGGGATGTACACCCCGCCGTGAGTGTGACGCTCCGGTAGCGAACTGTCGCCACCTCCCTGAGTCCCCCGCTGCGGCCGCTTGTTCGTGGGTTCCTCATCGCCGCTGTCCAACACGGTCGGTGATGCCGAGTTCATCGGATCTGTGCCGAGGTCCACGCTCCAGGTGGCGCCTTCGGTGGGTGATCCGAGTCGCAGGTCGTGCAGCACCACACGAGCAGACCCCGCCGGCACGTACCAGTAATCGGCCTGGTGCAAGTGATAGTGCAACCCCACAACGCAGCCCGCGGCCCGGTCAGCCCGGTTGGCCTGCACCATCTCACGACCCGTGGGGAACCACTCGCGCCTGTAGGTCTCCACGAACAAGCCGCGGCGGTCGCCGTGAACCGCGGGCAACACCAGGTAAACGCCCTCGATGGCCTCAACAGCGGTGACCGGCACGGGTGGTCACACCTCCAGTTCGCAGTGATCGCCGAGCATCAGTCGCAGCCCCCGTGAGCGGCCACGGTTGGCGCTGATCACGGTGTGGCGGCCCACGAGTGAATCGGTGAGGCGTTCCACTCCGGTCACTCGTGCCCCCTGGAGCAGCACCGAGTGGTCGATCTCGCTGCCGGTGATCTCACAGTCCGGCCCTATGGCGCTGTATGGGCCTATGTGGGAGTCGCGCACCTGGGTGTTGGCGCCGATCACGGCCGGGCCGCGCACGGTGCTGTCGGCCAGGATCGCGCCATGTTCGAGCACCACCCGACCCTCCACACGGGATTCGCCAGTGACAGTGCCGTCCACTCGTCGGGTGATCGTGTCGAGCACCAGGCGGTTGCACTCCAGCAGCGGATCCTTCTTGCCGGTGTCGATCCACCAGCCTTCGAGCACTTCGCAGTCCACGCGGCGCCCCGAGTCGATCAGCACCTGAATGGCGTCGGTGATCTCGAGTTCGCCCCGAGCCGAAGGTTCCACCGAAGCAGCCGCGGCGTGTATGGCCGAGTCGAACAGGTACACACCCACCAGGGCCAGGTCGCTGGGCGGATCCTGCGGTTTCTCCACCAGTCTGACCACCCGACCAACCTGGTCGAGTTCGGCCACCCCGAACATCGTGGGGTCGTCGACCTTGGCCAGCAGCACCCGGGCCGCCGCGGGAGTGGGCGCCTCCCCGAGGCGCGGCCGCGCAGAGTTCTGGGCGTCGGCAAGGAAGCGCTGAACGAATCCCTCCAGGGGCTGCTGGAGCATGTTGTCACCCAGGTACATCACGAACGGATCGTCACCAAGAAACTCCTGGGCAACCAGCACGCAATGGGCCAAGCCGAGGGGTTCGTCCTGCACGATCCACGTGACCGACACGCCTAGAGCAGAACCGTCACCCACCGCAGAGCGGATCTCGGCGCCGGTGACCGGGGAGATCACGATGCCCACGTCGGTGATCCCGGCTGTGGCCATGGCTTCGATGCCGTAGAACAGCACCGGCTTGTTTGCCACCGGCACGAGTTGTTTGGCGCTGGTGTGTGTTATGGGTCGTAGGCGGGTGCCGGAACCGCCGCTGAGTATGAGGCCCTTCATCGTTTCGACCGCCCCGGCGGTGCCGGCTCAGCGACCTTGCACGCCGCTCGGCCCGGGCTCGGACACCCCGGCGGGCGCCGCTCTGTGTGCGGCGTATTCCACTGCCAGCAGCGCTCCCACCACCGCGGAGCCTGCCAGCACCGCTGCCAGCAGCGACATCTCCACCCGCAGGAACGGGTCGGCGCCGAACTGGATCACCACCGCGAACACGATCACCGCCGCCACCCAACCGGTGACCGCCAGGCGGGTGTGGCCCAACGCCACCAACCCCAGCGACAGCGACAGCATCACCATCAGCCCGCCGCTTCCCGCGGCGAGCAGGATCATGTCGAGGCGTCCGATCGTGTCTCCGAACACCACTCGCACCAGCCACGGCCCCAAACCGGCGGCAACCGCCACCCCCACCAGCGAGACCGCCGCCACCGCTGTGATAAGGCGCAGCTGTCGGCGTCGGAACTCGGCAAGGTCGTTGCGCCCCACACACGACGCCAGGCTTGGCAGCAGGCTCACCTTCACCGCCTGAAAAAAGAACAACGGCACCCGGGCGATGATCATGGCGTTGAGAAACACCCCGGGAGCGTCGGCGCCGAAATCCTCGGGCGCCACGATGTCGAGCGCCACGGGGCCCACGTTGAGGATGAACGCCTCACCAAGGCTGGCCACCAGCAGCCATCCCAACGCCGGGGTGAGGTCGCGGTACTCCACCGACGGGCCGGGATCGCCGAACAATTCGATCTCTCGGATCCCTGCCAGCGCGGCCAGTGCGAACGCCGCGGCCAGGGCCACACCGAAAGCGCCCACCACGGCCACGCCCACCAGCGCCAACACCACGGCCACGATCAGGCGAACCCCGCCCTCGGTGGCGAAGTACAAGCCGTAACGCTCAAAGAGGTGGCGTCCGCTGAGCACCCCTCGCACCAGCTCGGCGCCCGCGAACGCCGCCAGCGCGAGCACAAGCGAGCCGAGCAGTTCGATCTTGTGATCGAGCAGGCCGTTGAGGCCGAGCGGCCAGGCGATCAGGATTCCCGCGGCGATCACGGCGAAGCCGCCCGCGCCGATAACCGAAGCCTTGCGCAGCACCGCTGCCGCGCCAGCGCCCCGGCTTGCTTGCGCGGCGGTGGCGCGTGCCACTTCCTGTTCGAGGGGCTGAAACAGGCCGGGCCCGCCGATGTACACCAGGCTCCACAGCACCGCCAGGCCGCCGTAGGCGTCGTCGCCGAGCGTTCTGCGGGCCACGATGAGGAACCCGTAGGTTGCGAGGCCGTTCACCACAAGGCCCCAGCCGATGGCGGAAGTGCCTCTCGGCAGCGGACTTCGGTCGCGCAGTTCTTGCAACAGGTGGCGAATGGCGGTGTACCTCCCGGTGAGGCGCGCAGTTGTTTCGGCAAGCCGGAGCGGCCCCGAAGGATCGCCCCTCCCGGACGGCCTACAAGGCCAAGCCTACGCGCCCGGTGATCCCCCCACCGGCCAACGCCCAATCACCACGATTCGCGAACCGACACCCCCGGGGAGGGGTGAGTCCCTTGGCTCACCACCAGCGAGCGGCTTGGCCCGCGCACAACCAGATGGTGCGGAACCGCCCGCGATCTGCGTCTTGGCTGTTCCCTGCCGGCGGGAAGGCTCGCAGGTTCTGAGAGCAGCTGTGTTCAGGCGGCGGCGAGCACCGGGCCGCAGAGGCCTTCGAGTTCGGTGATCTCAACCCGGTCGCGCTTCTCCCAGGTCACCTCGTTGGATGGGTCTTCGCGCAGTTTGAACTCGCGGAAGCTCATCTCCAAAGCGTCAAAGGCAATGAGACGGCCGCGCAGCGCGTCGCCCACACCCAGGATCAACTTGATGGCCTCAAGGGCCTGAATGCTCCCGACGATGCCCGGCAGCACGCCGAGCACGCCGGCCTCGGCGCAACTGGGGGCCAGTTCGGCCGGTGGCGGTTCGGGAAGCATGTCTCGGTAGGTGGGGCCGTTGCGCGGGTCGAACACGGTGATCTGGCCCTCGAAGCGGAAGATCGACCCGTGAACCACCGGAATGCCGAGCTTCACCGACGCGTCGTTGAGCAGGTAACGGCTCGGGAAGTTGTCGGCGCCGTCCACCACCACGTCGTAATCCGCGAGGATGGTCATGATGTTGTCCGCACCGAGGCGGGTGTCGTAGGTCACCACGTTCACGTCGGGGTTGAGCGCGGTGAGGGTTTTCTTGGCGGAGTCCACCTTGCGGTCACCCACCCTGTCGGTGTTGTGCAGCACCTGGCGTTGCAGGTTGGATTCGTCCACTTCGTCCATGTCCACGATGCCGATGGTGCCCACCCCGGCGGCCGCGAGGTACAGCGCCGCGGGTGACCCCAGGCCGCCTGCGCCCAGAAGCAGCACTTTGGCGTCGAGCAGCTTGAGTTGGCCGTCCTCGCCCACCTCTGGCACCAGCAGGTGCCGCGAGTAGCGGTTGCGCTGTTCGGGGGTGAGCGTTTTGGGTCGCTGCCAGGCGCGGCCCTCGTCCTTCCAGCGGTTGAACCCGCCGTCCATGGACACCACGTTGGTGTAGCCCATCTCGGCCAGCGTCACCGCCGCGAAAGCCGATCGCACCCCGCCGGCGCACATGGCAACCAGCGGCGTTGAATGGTCGCTGATGCGGTTCTCGATGCTCGATTCGAGCGTGCCGCGCGGAATGTGTACCGAACCCGGCACGGCGCCCTGCTCGTACTCGTCGGGTTCGCGAACGTCGAGCAACGTCCAGCCCTCGGCCAGCAGTCGCTCGCCTTCGGCTGTGTCCACCTCGGAAATGGCGGCCTTGGCCTGCCCCAGAAGTTCACGGAATGTAGCCATGCCAAAACCCTACCAACTTTGTCACCTTTTGCCCCCACACCCCTGCCCACCGAATCAGGCCGCCAATCCCCTGCCCGGTCGCCGAACACCCGCCCATGGCGTCCTTCCCCAAGGGGCGGACGATGGGAGCATCAGTTCTTGACGCGGCTTTGGCGTTCGGTCCCGGCTGGGCTGCGCGTAGCGAGGGGGTCAGGTTGGTAGGGGGTGTTGGCCTGTTATCCGGGGCAGCACTTGGCTTATGGAGGCTTGCACCACCACTTCGGCTATGGGGTCGAAGTCGGTGGGTTCGCCGTTGACGATCAGCAGCTTGGCGCCGGACTGGTGCGCTATCGCAGCGGTCATGTTGATCGGCGACACGGCAAGGGACGTGCCGATTGCGCAGAACAGGTCGCACTGCGCGGAGGCCCACTCGGAACGTTGCAGGTCAACCGGATTGAGGCTCTGCCCGAACGACACCGTGGCCGACTTGAGCAGTCCCCCGCACCGGGGACACTCCGGGTCGGGCTCGCCGTTGCGCACCCGTTGCAACACCACCTCCATGTCGACGCGGTAATCGCACTCCAGGCACTGCACCTTGCGGGTGGTGCCGTGAATCTCCACCACCAGCTCCGCGCTGTTGCCGGCTTGCTGGTGCAGTTCGTCCACGTTCTGGGTGATCAGGAGCTGCAGCTTGCCTCGGCGCTCCAGGTGCACAAGCGCCTCGTGGCCGGCGTTCGGTTTCACGTCGGCCCACAACGCTCCCGAGGCTCGCAGCTCCCAGTTGCGTCTGCGAACCTCCGGATCGGACACGTACACGTTGATGTTGGACGCCCGCTCCGCCGCGGGGTCCTTCGTCCACAGGCCTTGCGGCCCTCGGAAGTCGGGCAGGCCGCTGTCGGTGGAGATTCCCGCCCCGGTGAGAACAGTGATCCTCTCAGCCTCGTCCACAAGGCGTCGCGCCGCAGCAACCGCCTCCCGAGTGGCCGCATCCAGGCCCAGCGAGTCAGCCACGCGCAGTCCCGGCGCACTCGACGGCGGATGCCGGACATGCGCGGCGAGGCGAGTCGGGCATCGACAGATCCTAGATGCCCCGGCATCGGGCCCGGAGGTGGGCGCCTCGGCCGAGCTTCCGTCGCTGAGGATTCCATCATGACCCACTGCCTGGTCGTCCCTGACATCATAAGACACTGTGCGCCATGTGTTTCTGCTTGTTTATGTGTATATTGAAAACCATCAGGAATACATGACACCGTCGCAAGTGGGAGGTTACGATGCTTGAAGTTCACAATTCGTCCGACACGATCGCGCAGCTTGTTGAGGTGCGGCTCACCTGGTGGCGCGACAAACGGCGAGATCCCTACGGTCACGACCCGCGGTCGTCCTACGCCGAGCAGTTCTGGCTGAGCGTTATCGGGCCCACCACCACATGGTTCCTGCGATTGTGCTCGGACACGCTCGAACAGCACGGCGCCCAACCCGGTTCGGCGGTGGTGAACCTCAACGAGGCGGCCCGCGTGATGGGAGTGGGTCATCACAGTTCCGGCAACGGCGTGATGGCTCGCACCGTGCAGCGTGCCTGTCGATTCAGTGCGGCCCGGTTTGAAGGGCCCGACACGTTGGCGATCCGCTACCGGTTGCCGCTCCTGTCGCCCACCCAGCTTCGGCGGCTTCCGGCCTCCCAGCAACGACGCCACCAGGAATTCGTGGGGGTGGCTGCGGTGGACCGCAGCAGCATCCAGGGCGAGGCGATGGCGCGCAAGCTCGCCTTGACCATGCTGGAATGCGGCGAGAGCCGTCACAGCACCGAAAGGCATCTTGGGCGATGTGGGTTCTCTGTGAGGGTGGCCTCCGACGCGCTGCGCTGGGCCGCCGCGCAACGATGCGTCACCTCTTCGGGCCGGCGCGGCCCGGGCCTGCAGGTGCCACCGCTGCGCCTGGCCCCACCACCCTCGGTTGCGTAGCTCCCCGTGCGCCTCACTGCGTGCGGCCTGATCGCGTAGCTTCAGGTTCAAACGGCCGGCGCCAAACCCTCGCTTTGCGTGGCGTCGAGTCGCGAGCAGACAACTCAACAAGAGGGCGAACCGATGACGCTTCCCATACCGGCCACCATCGACGACTTGACCGCTGACTGGATGGCCCAAGCCCTGGGCGCGCCAATCACCGGCATCGACGCAACCCAGATCGGCAAGGGCATCGGCGTTGCAGCAGCCCTGTACCGGGTGACGCTCACCTGCGACGACGCAGACATTCCCGACACGGTGGTGGTGAAGCTGCCGGCGCTCGATGAGGCCGCTCAGTTCACGGCCAGCCTGCTGCGCCTGTACATCCGTGAGGTTCGCTTCTACCAGGAACTCGCCGCCGACAGTCCGATAGCGGTGCCGTCGTGCCATTACGCCGATGTGGACACCGAAACCAACCACTTCGTGCTGGTGCTCGACGACGTGGGCGACATGCGCACCGTCGATCAGATCGCCGGCATGGGCATCGCCGACGCGGAGCAGTCTGTTGTGGAGTTGGCCGCGTGGCACGCCAAATGGTGGGACTCAGCCGATCCGATCGTGGAGCGTGGCACGGCCATCGCGTTGAGCGATCCGCTGTATCCGATGACCCTGCCGATGGTGTTCGCCCAGGGCTGGGAGAAGGTCACCGCCTCGCTGCAGGTAGGCCCGGAGATCGAGGCCGTCGGCCCGCGCTGGACAGCCGCGCTGCCCAAAATGCTGGAACGCCTGAGCGCCGGGACGAACACGTTGTGCCACGGCGACTTCCGAGCCGACAACATCATGTTTCAGCCCGACAACAAGCTGATGTTGTTGGACTTCCAGTTGCTGGGCACGGCCACGCCCGCGTATGACCTGTCGTACTTCGTGGGAGGAAGCCTCGCACCCGAAGACGCGAGCGCTTCGGAGGCGTCGCTGTTCGAGCGTTGGCGTGACGCCTTGATCGCAGGCGGCGTGCCCGAGTCCGCCACGGAGCGCCTGTGGGACGACTACCGCTACGCGGCGTTGTTCTGCCTGATCTACCCGTTCGGGGCGTCACTTGGCATGGACCTGCAAGACGAACGCCAACGGGGGCTGGTGCTGTTGATGAACGACCGTTTCGCCCGCGGCGTCAACGAACTCAACCTGCCGGACTTGCTCTAGCCCAACCGACGCTCAACTCACGGGGCGCACGCCGGCTCGTGCATGACCACAGGCCTCAGCGGTCACCTCTGCCCGTAACGAGCCGGCCGCTTCACCCGGCCACACGCACCGGGCACGCTGGGTGCTCGCTGTTGGCTAGGTGGCTTCGGGTTTGGTGAAGTTGGAGATCAGTTCCACCAGGGCGCGCACGCCGAAGCCGGTGGCGCCCTTCACCACCTCGCCGTCCACGGAGTCCGAGTAGGCCGGGCCTGCAATGTCGAGGTGTGCCCAGGCCACATCGTCGGTCACAAAATGCTGCAGGATCAGCCCAGCGGTGAGCGCGCCTCCGTGGCTGGTGCCAACGTTCTTGATGTCGGCGGTCACCGATTTGAACTGCGATTCGTAGTCCTTGGGAAGCGGCAGCGGCCAAACCCGCTCTCCGGCGGCGTCTGCTGCGGCGCGCACCTGGGAAATCCACGAATCGTTGTTGCCCATCAGCCCTGCGATCTTCGGTCCGAGGGCAACCATGCACGCCCCTGTGAGGGTTGCCAGATCCACGATCGCGTCGGGCTCGTCCTCCACGGCCAGCGACAGGGCATCGGCCAGGATGAGGCGCCCCTCGGCGTCGGTGTTGACCACTTCGATGGTCTTGCCGTTGCGGATGGTGAGAACGTCACCGGGGCGGGTGGCGTCGCCGCCGAGCATGTTGTCGGTCATCGGCACGTAGGCGCGCACCGCAACGTCGGGCTTGAGATGGGCCACCACCCACATGGCTGCCACCACAGCGGCGGCGCCGGCCATGTCCATCTTCATGGTCATCATCCCCGCCACGGTTTTGATCGACAGACCACCCGCGTCGAATGTGACTCCCTTGCCCACCAACGCCACCGTCGGCGGCCGCCCCGCATCGGCCGCTTCGCCTTGGTTGCCGTCACCTTCCGAGCCGACATCAGCCTCCGGAGGGGTGGAGCTCACCTGGGGGGTTTCGTCGGCGTCGGGGGCCGCCGCTTCGGGTTCACCGATGGACTGCGTGGGTTCGGGGTCGTAGGCGATCCGCACGAAACGTGGTGGCTGGGTGCTGCCACGGTTTACTCCCAACAGTCCGCCGAGGCCCTCGCGTTCGATGTCCTCGCGCTGCCACACCTTCACCCGCAGCGGTGTGCCCTCGGCCAGTTCGACGACCCTCCGAGCGAACTCGGGGGCGGTGAGCGTGCCGCCCGGCTCGTTCACCAGGTCGCGGGCCAAGCACACCCCGTCGGCAATGCGGGCGGCCCGTTGCACGGCCTCCTCGGTTGGGTCGCCCACGGGCCCCACCAGGTCGACGGCTTCAAGCCGGTGGTCGTCGGTGTCGTCGGGGTTGCCGTCGGGGTTGTTCCCGGCGTCGGGCGCGCCCACAGATTCAGTGTCCTCGGACTGCTGTGATTCGTGGTCGTTTGCGCGAGCCCTGGCTTCGGACTTGTACAGCGTGAATCGGTAGCTGCCCAGCATCAAGCCCTCGGTGAGCGCCTGGTAGGCGCCCTGTTGGTCAACCTCGAAGCGGTCAATGTCGCCAACCACCAAGCCAACGTGGCGGTGCCGCTTGCACACCCGGGCCACTGTCGCGGCCACACGCCTCAGCGTTGAAGGATCAACATCACCGGCCGGTCCCAGGCCCGCGACCGCCACCACCCGGTCGTCCACCACCTCACGGGCGAACTGGTTGGGCTTGCCCGTGAATCCAACAGATTCCAGAAGTGACCCCCGAACGTCGATCCCGTCGAGGCCCGCATCGACATCCTCGGTGGTCACCAGGTGAACCAGAGCCTCCACCGCGTCGTCCACAAAATCGCACGCCCGCACTCGCAGCGCTGTTGACATGATCCCTCCCGAGTCGCCGTCCCAACCCAGCCTTGTGCAATTCTCGCCCCCTCACAACCCACCCCCGCAGCCACAGCAACAAGGGGGTCTCAACCACCCCGGTGGGGTTAGGCGGAGAGGAGGATTCTGGCTACCAGGTCTTGACCGAATGCTGTGACTATGGCCAGGTAGATGAGGCCGGTGGCGGCCATCACCGCCGAGTACTGACGTTCGCGCAGTGCTGCTCGGGTGAGCGCCACGAGACCGGCGGTTCCAACCACGCACGCCGCCCAGAACCAGCCCAGCAGGCCGTTGTAGCCGTCGTCGATTGTGCCGGTCAGCACCGACGCCATTCCGGTGGGCCACAACATCAACACGGTTTCGGGAAGCCACAACCATGCGCATGCCCGCACCAGTTGCAGCAGCGGCGCACGCGGCAAGCCGGGCTGCACCAGATACCAGTGACCCAGGAGCATCGTGTCGGTGACAGCGCCCAGGAACAGCGCGCCGACAGCCATGCGCGCCACCGCCAGGACGACCGGCCCTCCGTCTGTGGCAGCTCCCAATATTGCCGCGGCCAAGCCGATCAGCGCTGTGATCAAGTCCAACAGCGGCGGGTACTCGGGGGCGTCTGCTTGGTGGGTGGGCGCACGGCGGTCGATTCCTGTCATGGCGACCACCCGGGCCGATCGGCGCTCCTGTTCGGCGACCTGGCCCGACACTCCCGCCTTCCGCCGCCACACCGAAACCACCAGCGCAACCACTCCGCTCGCAACGAACACCGCCGTCAAAGGATCACGTGCCCAGTTCGCCCCCAGAAAAGCCGCCGCCACCAGTGACCCTGCGACGATCACGAGGAACACCGATCGCAGCAGCCAGCCGTAACCGAGACCCACCTCGCGGCGCCTGGCGGTGACCCACAAGAAGAACCAGCCCCCCGAAGCCCATGCCACCAGCACGGTGGCGGCCTCTACCCGAACCATGCCGCCCCTTTCATGTCACTCGCTGCGGGTGCCGACGCCGCCGGTGTGCACCTGTCAAGCGAGCACCGCGAGGTGATGATCGGTTGTGTTCATGGCATCGGGGCCGGCCTCTGTGGCCACCACGATGTCCTCGATCCGGGCGCCCCAACGCCCCGGAATGTAGATGCCGGGCTCAACCGAGAAGGCGTTGCCGGGCTGCAACCGGTGATCGTTTCCCTCCACGATGTAGGGGTCCTCGTGTTCCTCGATGCCGATGCCGTGACCGGTGCGATGCACGAAATGTTCGCCGTAACCGTGCGCCGTAATGATGGAACGAGCGGCCCTGTCCACATCCTCGGCCGGTTTGCCCACCACCGCGGATGCAACCGCGGCGGCTTGGGCGTCGAAGAGCACGTCGTACATGGCGGTGAAATCCGCATCGGGTTCGCCGGTGTACACGCATCGGGTGATGTCCGAGCAGTAGCCAACACCGTGGTCGTCGGACATGGTGCCGCCTATGTCGGCCAGCACCACCTCGCCTGGCTGTATCACCCGGTCACCGGGTTCGTGATGGGGGCTGGAGGCGTTGGCTCCTGCCGCCACGATGGCGAAGTTCACGCGTCGGTGACCCTCGGCGATGATCCTGCGCCCCAGATCGGCTGACACTTCGGCTTCGGTGCGCCCCACCAGGGCGACCTCGCCGCTTCGGAACTGGGCCATCACCCTGTCGGCGGCTTGCCCGGCGGCTCGCAGCATCGCCACCTCGTCTGGCTCCTTCACCGAGCGCAACGGGCTGGTGATTCGCGACGCCCGGCGCCATTTGGTGAAGGGCTTGGCGGCCATCAGGTCAACCAGGAACCGTGCCCAGGTGTGATCACCGATCGACGCCGTTGTGGCCGGTCCCATCAGCTCGGCCACGATCTCAACGGGATCCTGCGTTTCGTCCCAGCCGCGCAACGAGAACACCTCGGGGCGTGGTGTCACCCTGGGAACCTCCAGGCGTGGAACCACCAGAGTGGCGTGGTCGTCGCGGGGCACCACGAGCATCGTGAGACGCTCCAGGGGCATGGCCTCGTAGCCGCAGAAGTAGGGCAGATCGGCGCCAACCGACAGCAACATCACGTCCACGCCCTGGGTTTCCATGAGCGCCCGGGCCTTCGCCAGACGCGCCGCAAACATCAACTCAGCCTACGACTGTGACTCGATGCCCGGAATTGCGGAATCGATTCGTCAGGAGGTCGGCGGGTTTGCCTCTGCGGCTTGGGCGGCGTTGGCTGCCGCTTTGGCGTGATAGCTGGAACGGGTCAGCGGCGACGCCTCGATGTGGCCTATGCCCATCGACTCGCCCAGGGCCTTCCACCGGTCGAAGGCCTCGGGCGGCCACCACTGAGCAACCGGCAGATGACGCTCACTGGGTCGCAGGTACTGGCCGATGGTGACAATGTCGCAGCCCACGTCACGCAGATCGGCCAGTGTTTGCACGATCTCGTGGTGGGTTTCGCCCATGCCCACGATGATCGAACTCTTGGTGACCAGCCCGGCCGCCTTGGCGCGTGCCAGCACCGCCAGGCTGCGGGCGTAACCGGCCGAGGGGCGCACCGCCCGTTGCAGCCGGGCGACAGTTTCGATGTTGTGGTTCAACACGTCGGGCCTCGCGTCGAACACCCGCCGGAGCGCTTCCGGGTTGCCGCCCAGGTCGCTGATCAAGGTCTCAACGCGGGCGTCGGGCAGTCGTTCACGCACCGCGGCGATCACCTCAACCACCGCCTGCGCTCCCCCGTCGGCAAGGTCGTCTCTGGCGACCATCGTCACAACAACGTGCTCGAGGCCCATGCGAACCGCGGCTTGCGCCACACGGAACGGCTCATCGGGATCGGGCGGGCCCGGTTTGCGGGTGTCCACCAGGCAAAAGCCGCACGCCCGGGTACACCGCTCCCCCAGGATCATGAACGTGGCCGTGCCGTCGTTCCAGCATTCGGAAATGTTGGGACAGCCGGCCTCCTCGCAAACCGTCACAAGGTTCAGGTCGCGCAGCGTTGACCGCAGACGACGAAACTCGCCGCCGGTGTTGAGCTTCACCTTCATCCACTCCGGCTTGCGAGACCGGAACGGCACCGCCGCGGCGCTGTCCACCCCCGCCTGGGTCAACCGGCCCGCCAGCCGTGGCGCCACCCCCGCCGTCTGATCCAGGCCCGAATCAACACTCTGACCGGGGCGGATGTCGACACGGCTGCCCCGTGTTCCGGCGGGTGTCGCAAAGTTCCCGTTGGCTTCAGGCTGCTGATCGACATCGGCGCCGGTCGCTGTCAAAGCCTCACGGGTAAAGACGGCCAGGTCTTCCGGGGTCACCCTGTGGGCCACATCGGCGCGATCAACGGGCCCGCCCCCCGACCATCGCTGCGCAGCCGCATCGACCACCAGGTCGACCACCTCGCGCATGGAAGCATCCACCCCTTCGGTGGCCAGCGAGGTGACCCCCAGATCGGTGATGCCGCAAGGAACTATCCGTTTGAACCAGTCCAGGTCGGTGCTCACGTTCAACGCGAAGCCGTGCATGGAACGCGCCCTGGCGAGCCTTACGCCGATGGCCGCGATCTTGCGCGGCCTCCAACCCTCGGGATCCACCCACACGCCGGTGTGGCGCGCCACCCGACCGGCCTCGATTCCCAGCCCGGCCAGAACGTCGATCAGCAACTGTTCAACCCCGGCCACATAGGCGGCGGTGTCGGCCATGCCCCCGCCGCGCTTTCCGGGAACGTTCAGGATCGGATAGCCGACCAGCTGCCCGGGCCCGTGGTAGGTGACCTCCCCGCCCCGGTCCGTGTGAACCACCGTTGCTCCCTGAGATTCCAGCCACTGACGGCCACCAAGAAGGTGATCGTCACGGCCACGGCGACCCAGGGTCACCACATGGGGATGCTCCAACAACAGCAGGTAGTTGCGGGCCTTGTTGGCAAACAGGCGGCGTTGCAGCACCAGGGCGTCGTCGTAGGTGACCCGACCCAACCAGCGCACCACCAGACCGCCCCCGGCGACGCCACCGGCTTCGGGCGGGACGCTCAGGTCAACGCTTGCTGCCGGTGAGGGTGACATCGCAGTGCCAGGTTGATTCCTCAGGCCTCTGTGGCGCTCGACACGCCCGCCGGCCCCGCCTGCGACGCTGCGATCGGGGGCCACCAAGCGCCGATCAGCGGATCTCGGTGGCCCAGTCGCGGGTTTCGATCACTTGCTTCACCCGTGCCAGGAACGCCGCCGCGTATGCGCCGTCTATGGCGCGGTGATCCCACGCCAACGCCAGCACCCCCACCGAGTGGATGGCTATGGCCTCGTCGCCGTTGGTGTCGGTGACCACCACCGGCTTGCGTGAGATTCCGTCTGTGCTCAGGATCGCCACCTGGGGCTGATTGATGATCGGGAACTGCATCATCGTGCCGTACTGGCCTGCGTTGGTGATGGTGAAAGTGCCCGAGGACAAGTCGTCGGGCCGCAGTTTGCGGGTGCGTGCCCGGTTGGCCAGGTCAACCACGTCACGGGCCAGTTGACGCAGCCGTTTGCCCTCCGCGTCGTGGATCACCGGCGCCAGCAGTCCGTTGAAGTCCAGGTCAACGGCCACCGCCAGGTTCACCGACTTGTGTACCACGATCTGGTTGTCGCCAAAGCTCGCGTTGAGATGCGGGAACTCCCTGAGGGCGTCCACGGTGGCTCGAGCGATGAAGGGCAGGTAGGTGAGGCTGAAGCCCTCCTCCGCCTTCCATGCGTCGCGGGTCGGCAGACGCACCCGTTCCACGTTCTCGTAGTCCACCTCGATGGCCGTGAGCACGTGAGGCGAGACCTGTTTGGACATCACCATGTGCTCAGCGGTGCGCCGCCGAATGTTGTTCAACGCGATTGTCGCACCCCCGGCGGACGGCACCGGTGCAGCAGGTCTCGGTGCGACCGGGGCCGCAGGCGCAGGCGGCGGGGCTTTCGGCTTGGCGCGGGTGGCAGCCCCGGCGCGGATGGCTTTCTCGACGTCGCTTCGGGTGATGCGTCCGCCCACACCGCTGCCGGTGAGAGCAGCCGGGTCGAGGTTGTTGTCGGCGATCAGCTTGCGAACGATGGGTGACAGCACCAGCGACGAACCTTGCGGCGCCGGATCGGCCGGCGCCTCTGTGTCCGTAGGGGTGTCGGCGGCCGTGGCGGGTTCAGCGACCACCGGTTGGTCGGGCTCGCTGCCCGCAGCCGCGTCCTTGGCGTCGTCCTGGCCGGGGTCGTCGGACGGTTCGGGCTCCTCGACTGCCGGCGCCTGCGTTGCCGCAGGCGGTTCCTCGGCAGGCGCCTCTGCCTTCGCGGGGGGCGCCTCGGCGCTGCCTGCATCGCCGATCCGGGCAAGCACCTGGCCCACCTCCACAACGTCACCCTCACCGGCGAGAATGTCCGACACGACGCCCTCCACCGGGGAAGGCACCTCGGTGTCGACCTTGTCGGTGGACACCTCAAAGAGCACCTCGTCGAGGGCCACCGGATCGCCGACCTGCTTGTACCAGCGAATGATCGTGCCCTCGGTGACGGTCTCTCCGAGTTGAGGCATCGTGATGTCGGCCATGAACACGCCCTGCCTTTCGGGTTGCCTGCAGGCTGCCGGGTGATGTGCGGATTGTGGGGAAAGGTCTGTGGGGAAAGGTCTGTGCGGAAAGCGGAGTGCGAAAGCGGAGTGCGGGAGGTTGAGGTTTGCCGGTGAGGGTCAGGCCATCACTTCAGGCCGCTTCGAGCTTTGCCTGTGGCTGGCGTCTCAGCCGTGAAGGGCTCGCCCGGTGAGCGAGAGCGCCGTTTCGCCGAACAGTTCGCTCAACGTGGGATGGGGCTGGATCAGCGAGGCCACGTCATCGACGGTGGCCTCCCAGTTCACCGCCAGATACCCCTGGCCGAGCTGTTCGGTGACCCACGGACCCGCCATGTGAACGCCAAGGATGCGACCACCTGTGCCGTCGGGCTGCTTCTCGGCGATGATCTTCACCAGGCCTTCGGTGTCGCCGAGGATCTGGGCTCGACCGTTGCCGAGGTGACGATGAGCGGAGGCAACCACTTCGTACCCGGCCTCCTTGGCCCCGGCTTCGGTGAACCCGGCGAAGGCCACCTCAGGATGGCAGTAGATGCACCACGGCGTGCCGTGATGGTTGAGCGCCGCGGGGTTCTCGCCGAGGATGTCCTTAATGGCGAGCATTCCCTCCGCGAACGCGGTGTGCGCCAACTGCGGCGTGTTGATCAAGTCCCCCACCGCCCAAACGCCTTGAGCGCTTGTGCGACAGGCGCCGTCTGTTTGCACGAAACCACGGTCGTCGAGGGCCACGCCGGCTTCTTCCAGCCCGATCCCGGTGGTGCGGGGTTTGCGACCCACCGCCACCACCACCAGGTCAACGTCGAGCTGTTTGTCCTTGCCGTAGCTCACAACGGTGCCCGAACCGTCGGAGCGGGGCTCGTGCCCGTTCACCGACACACCCGCGGCCACCGTGATGCGCCGCTTGCGGAACGAACGGCGGATCACCTTCACCACATCCGCGTCGCAACCGGCGAGGATTTCCGGCAGGGCCTCAAGGATCGTGACGTCAACGCCGAGGTCGCCCATCATCGACGCGAACTCGCAGCCGATCGCCCCACCACCGATCACCGCGGCGCTGCCGGGCAGCGCAGGCAGCGAGAGCAACTCGTCGGAGGTCACCACGATGGTGCCGTCAATGTCGAAACCGGGGATCGTTCTGGGTTCTGATCCGGTGGCCAAAATCACCGAGCCCGCCTTGAGCGATTCCTGCCCGTCGGCGCCGGTCACCGTCACTGCGCCAGGGCCGTTGAGCGAACCGGCGCCCTCGTAAACGGTCACCTTGCGTTGACCCAGCAGTCCCGACAGCCCCGAGGTGAGACCGTCGATGATGCGCTGCTTGCGGGCCATCACCTTGCCCCAGTCGAGGCTTGGTTTACCGGCCTTGATGCCGAAATCGCCGGCGGAGCGCACCGTTCGCCACACCGACGCGGCTTCGAGCAGTTCCTTGGCGGGGATGCATCCCACGTGAAGGCACGTGCCGCCCAGCTTCTGATGCTCCACCAGGCCCACATTCAAGCCGGCGGCTGCTCCGTACAGGGCGGCGGCATACCCACCGGGGCCACCACCGATGACGATCACATCGTGTTCAACGCTGCTCACAAGGCCTCCCGGTCAACGCCGACTCTACCGCCGCGATCCAGGCGGCTGCCGGTGGCCCGCCACCGTGCGTTACGGCGCGGAACCAAGCGACATCGTGTTTCACCTGCGCTGCCGTGTGGAGCGAAGCGTCCGCCGGCGGTGTTTCCCAGTGGAGACCGTTTCGCCCGACACCGAGTTCCGGCGATTGGCGAACAGGGACGGGCGGCGCCGTTCGTCCGAAAGGGGTGCGCGTCTCAGCGGGCGATCAACACCTGCACCGTGAAGGCCACCAGTATGGCCATGGCGCAAAGCAGCGCCAGGGTGATCAACATGCGCGTGCTCACCGCGCCTCCTCCAACCGCCGACGGCGGGTCAACCCGCTGTCCCTCTGGGCCGACTCTGCGATGGGGTGCTCACCGAGCCTCGCCGCAGCGGGTGCCCGCGTGCGGGGCAATGCGCAACTACAGGGGGTGTCGGGATCGCTAGCGGCGACGTGACCGTCGCACGAGCCGTGCCGCGACCTCGCTGAGGAAAGCGCCGACGATGGCCGCAACAAGGATCACCACCCACAGGGGCCCGGTGGTGTCGAAGAACAGCCACGTCACCTCGGCCTCGTCGCCGTTTTGCACCACGAACACGATGAACGCCACCGCAACCACCGCGGCTGCGATCAGCCCCCAGGGCGCCTTCTTGGTCTGCTTGGGTGTCTCGACCCCGCCGTTGGTGTTCATCGTGTTCTCCTTTGATCAGCAGCCTGGTTGCCTTTGGCAGATTGTGTGCCAGGCGTGCGCGGCATGAGATGGCGTTGGCAATGGTAGACCCGTCCAATGACCTCCGATTCATCCAATACTCCAGCACCGCGCCGAGTGGCGATCACCGGCGCGACCGGCCTGATAGGTCGTGCCCTCACCGCTGAGCTACAGCAGCGTGGATTCAAGGTGGTGCCCGTCGTGCGAGCGGGAGGCTCAGCGCCTGCCGACGGCGGCGACACCGGCGGCGACATTGTGCGCTGGGATCCCCTGGCCGCCACGATCGACACGGCAGCCCTTGACGGGCTCCACGCAGTTGTACACCTCGCCGGTGAGCCGATCGCGGCGCGGCGCTGGTCTGCGGCCCAGAAGCAGCGCATCGCCGACAGTCGCATCGTGGCCACCGGGCTGCTCGCCGAATCGTTGGCGAGCCTGGATCGGCCACCGGCGGTGCTGATCTCCGCCAGCGCCATCGGCTGGTACGGCGATCGCGGCTCGGAAATCCTCCACGAGTCGTCGCAGCCCGGAGAGGGGTTCCTGGCCGACGTTTGCGCCCAGTGGGAAGCTGCGGCGGATCCGGCCAGAGCCGCCGGGATTCGTGTGTGCCACCCGCGCACCGGGATCGTTCTGTCCACCACAGGTGGGGCGCTGGCGAGCCTGCTGACACCGTTCAAACTGGGAATCGGCGGGCGTGTCGGCAACGGTCGTCAGTACATGAGCTGGATCACGCTCGCCGATGAGGTGGCCGCGCTGGTGTGGCTGCTGGAATCCGACATCGAGGGCCCTGTGAACCTCACCGCACCGAACCCCGTAACCAACGCCGAGTTCACCAAGACGCTCGGCGAGGTGCTGCGCCGCCCCACCCTTCTTCCCACACCCAAGCCTGCCCTGTGGGCGCGCCTTGGCCGCGAACTGGCCCAGGAGCTGCTGTACTCCAGCGCACGAGTGCAGCCGTCGGTGCTCAGTGACAACGGCTTCGAGTTCTCCGACCCGCAGCTGCGTGGCGCCCTGGAGTCGCTGCTCAGGAAATAGTCAGCCCCACCCAACCCGGGCCGATGCCGGGCCCCGTTGCGATGGGCCGGTTGCCTGGCTTGGGAGTCTGCGCCGGTTCACCTGTGGCAGAGCCGCACGCACAGGTGGCGGCCGTTTGGGCTCAAGCCGTGGTGAGCGCGCCCTTTAGTTGGTTCCGTGGCGGGCCTGTTGGGTGTCGGCGGCGTCGGAGGCGAGCTGGTCGGCAACTTCATTCCATTCGTTGCCGGCGTGGCCCTTCACCCAGCGCCAGGTAATCTCACCGGACCGCTGTCGCCACAAGCCGATCAGTGGCTCCCAAAGGTCACGGTTGGCGACCGGCTTGCGGTTGGCGTTTCGCCAGCCTCGCTGCTGCCAGCCCTGATACCACTTGTCCCTGAAGCAGTTCACCACGTAGGCGGAGTCCGACACCACCTCAACGGGGCCTTGCACCGCCCTCAGCGCCTGCAGCGCAGCGGTCAGTTCCATTCGCTGATTGGTGGTGTGCGCCTCGGCGCCGCACGCCCATGCGCCACCGGGCACCACCCACGCCCAACCACCAGGGCCGGGATTGCCCTTGCACGCACCGTCCGTGTACACCACCACCGGCACGTCGGTCACAGCACGCCCCGAATCCGAGCCTCGACCCGCGCATCCCCCGCAAAGTCAACTCGCCCCACCCCGCGAGCGTACCCACCGCCCTCCCGGTGGGCGGGGCCTGCTGGTCGCTCCTTCCGGTGGGCGGGGCCTGACCGGCGGTCCGTTTGCGGAACGGCTTCGCTTCGCTGCAGATTGTTCCGCAACCCGGCCGCCGGCCACCCGCCCACCTGGCTTGTACCCCGCCCACCTTGGTTTTGCGGCTCGCCTTGGATTTGCCACTGCTCTTGGTTCCCGGCCTTGTGAGTCACACGACCGGGGGGAGTTTGGATTGGCCCTTGGTGCGCGCTTAGGGGGCTGGGTGGCTTTGGTGGTGGGGGTACGCTCGTGCTGCGCATGACCTACGGACATCACCTTGAACTCGTAGCGGTGGGACGGACGGATGATTGACCATTTTCTTCGTCAGCTTCCTGACCTGGATCCCACCGAAACCCAGGAATGGGTGGATTCCTTCGACGCGGTGGTGGCCGCCAAGGGCCAGGCGAGGGCCCGTTACATCGTGGCGAAGCTGCTGGAACGGGCCAACGAGCACCAGGTGGGGGTGCCTCCAACCACGTTCACGCCCTACATCAACACCATCCCCGCCGAGGAGCAGCCGTTCTTCCCCGGCGAGGAGCACGTGGAACGACGCATCCGGGCGTTCATCCGGTGGAACGCCGCGGCGATGGTGATCCGAGCCAACAAGCTCGCCGACGGCCTTGGCGGGCACCTGTCCACGTTTGCGTCCTCGGCGTCGCTGTACGAAGTTGGGTTCAACCACTTCTTCAGAGGCAAGGACGACGGCCTGCCCGGCGATCACATCTACTTCCAGGGCCACGCAGCGCCAGGCGTGTACGCCCGGGCGTTCCTCGAGGGCCGACTCAGCGAGCAACAGCTCGACAACTTCCGCATGGAGGTGGGAGGCAACGGCCTGTCCAGCTATCCCCACCCCCGGCTCATGCCGGACTTCTGGGAGTACCCCACCGTGTCGATGGGGCTCGGGCCGATCCATTCGATCTACCACGCCCGGTTCAACAAGTACCTGCACAACCGCCACATCGAGGACACCTCCGGCTCTGTGGTGTGGTGCTTCTTGGGGGACGGAGAATGCGACGAACCCGAAACGCTGGGCGCCATTTCGCTGGCCGGGCGCAACGACCTGGACAACCTCAAATGGGTGGTGAACTGCAACCTGCAACGCCTCGACGGCCCGGTGCGCGGCAACGGCAAGATCATCCAGGAACTCGAAGGCGTGTTCCGCGGCGCCGGATGGAACGTGATCAAGGTGATCTGGGGGTCACGCTGGGACGAGCTGCTGCACCGCGACATCGACGGCGCGCTGCTCAACAAGATGGCCCAAACAGTGGACGGCGAATACCAGCGTTACGCGGTGGAGTCCGGGGCTTACATCCGTGAGCACTTCTTCGGCCCCGATCCCCGTTTGCGCAAACTGGTGGAGCACCTCTCAGACGAGGAGCTGCGCAGCTTGCCCCGCGGCGGCCACGACTACCAAAAGGTCTACGCCGCTTTCAAGGCCGCCAGCGAAGTGCGAGGCCAGCCCACGGTGATCCTCGCCAAGACCATCAAGGGCTGGACGCTCGGCGAAGGTTTCGAAGGCAGAAACGCCACCCACCAGATCAAGAAGATGACCAAACGGCAGCTGCTGGAGCTGCGCGAGCGGCTCCACATGGAAGCCGAGATCGACGAAGCCGCGCTCGAGGACGGCCTTCCGCCGTACTACCGTCCCGATCCCGATTCGGTGGAATACCAGTACATGATGTACCGGCGCCGCGCCCTCGACGGTTCGGTGCCCCGCAGAGTGATACGCGACCGTCGTCCGATCAGCCTGCCCAACGACGGCCCGTTCCGGGATCTGCAGAAGGGCTCCGGTGGCAGGGCGGTGTCCACCACGATGGCCTTCACGGTGCTGCTGCGCGACATGATGCGAGACCCGGCGTTCGGCGCGAGGGTGGTGCCGATCGTGCCCGACGAGGCCCGCACCTTCGGCATGGATTCGCTGTTCCGCGAGTTCCGCATTTACGCACCGCGAGGCCAGCTTTACGAACCGGTGGATCACGACTTGTTGTTGTCCTACAGCGAATCGTCGGACGGGCAGATTCTCGAGGAAGGCATCACCGAGTGCGGATCGCTGGCGAGCTGGCTCGCCGCGGGCACTTCCTACGCCAACCTTGGCGTGCCGATGGTGCCGTTCTATTCGTTTTATTCGATGTTCGGCTTCCAGCGGGTTGGTGATTCGATCTGGGCCGCGGCCGACGCGCGAGCCAGGGGCTTTCTGATGGGCGCCACCGCCGGGCGAACCACCCTTTTGGGTGAAGGGCTGCAACACCAGGACGGCCACAGTCACGTTCTGGCCACCACAGTGCCGGCGTGTGAGGCTTACGACCCGGCCTTCGCGTACGAACTCGGCGCGATCATCGCCGACGGCCTGCAGCGCATGGCGCCGCCCAATTCCGCCGACGGCGAGGACGTGTTCTACTACATCACCATCTACAACGAGAACTACGAGCAGCCGCCACGAGGTGATCTGGTGACCCCCGAGGACATCACCGGCGGCTTGTACAAGTTCGACGACGGCGCAGGCGGGAACAGGCGCCGGGCCACGATCCTGTTCTCTGGGGCCTCGCAGGGCGCGGCGCGTGAGGCGCAAAGCCTGCTGGCCGAACATCACAACGTGTCCGCCGAGTTGTGGAGCGCCACCTCGTATCAGAAGCTGCGCCGCGAAGCCCTCGAAGCGGAGCGTTTCAACCGGTTGAACCCGCAAGCCGAGCCGCGTGTGCCGCGGGTGACCCGACTGCTGGGCGACTCGGAGGGCCCGATCGTGGCGGTCACCGATTACATGACCCTGGTGCCCGACCAGGTGGCCCGCTTCACTCCCCGACCGCTTCACGTGCTCGGCACCGACGGGTTCGGTCGCTCCGACACGCGCGAAGCGCTGCGAGGCTTCTTCGAGGTGGACGCACCCCACATCACCGCGGCGGTTCTGGCAGCACTGGCAGAAGCAGGAGAAACCTCCGGAGACGAGGTGGCATCGGCCATCGAGCACTACGGCATCGATCCGAGCCTGCCCCATCCGGGCGATCCGAACGCCGGGGTGTGCTGAGCGCCGCGGGGCGCCCGGCCCCCACGGTTTGGCGACACCACCCGCCGGCCCATCGGCCTGCCGGCGGATCCACTGCTGTGGCCCGGGGCGTGAACCGGTGTGAGTGAGGTGATGCCCGAACGTTTCGAGGTGGACGGCAACACGCTCACAGCTCACCTGGCTGTGCCGCCACGGTTGAGGTTGTCTGCGATTGGTGGGGTGGTGGTGGCGCACGGTTTCCCAACCCAGCCGATCACCGGTCGCAACTATTGCGCCACCATGCCCGCACTGGCGGATCGGATCGCCACCGAAACCGGCTGCGCAGCGCTGGCTTACACAAGCCGAGGCGTGGACCACTCAGAGGGCGACTTCTCGCTCACCGGGTGGCGGCGCGACCTGGCAGCAGCCGTTGACCTGCTCGACGAACGCGCCGAATGTGACGGCATTTGGCTGGTGGGGTTCGGCACCGGAGGATCACTCGCGGTGATGCACGCCTCACAAGACCCTCGGGTGCGCGGGGTGGCCTCCGCTGCTGCGTCCGCCGATTTCGACCACTGGGCCCGCAACCCCCGCAAACTGCTCGTATGGAGCCGCGAGGTTGGTGTGGTTCACGACCCGCAGTTCCCGGCTTCCTTTGACCGGTGGGCGTCTGAGCTTCGCGGGGTTCGAGTCACCGACGCCGCCGCCAGGCTCGGTGAGCGCGCGCTGCTGGTGTTGCACGGCAGCGAGGACGAAACCACCCCCGCCGCCGATGCTCGTGCCATCGCCGAGGCGCACTCCGCAACCTCGCTGCGCCTCATCAGCGGAGGGTCACATCACCTGCGCAACGACCCACGCGCCATAGCGCTGCTACTCGGCTGGCTGGAACGCCAACAAGCCACCCGCTGGACCTAACCCGGCCCCATCCGCGGGGGAGCAACACCCCACGGCGACCTGATCGTTGCCGGCATCGGCCGGCGCCCAGCTACTCGCGCGTCGCGGTCTCCTCGCGGCTGTTTTGCCGCCTTATGATCCGTGCGACCTTCATGATCTTCGTCACGACCATCGCCACCAGAATCGCCAAACACACGAAGACCCCGAACACGATGAGCAACTCAACAATGCTGACATCCACGACGTCACTCCTGTGTAGACGGGGTTCTCGATGAAGCCTTGCGTTGTGGTGGCAAGTTTAGGCCAGTGACATTCCCGGCGAGACCCGTGGTCCCGGTTTTGGCTCAGGGGCCTTGGTCGTCGCCGTTTTCGGAGAGGTTGTCTAGGTCGGCCTTCACTGCGCCCAGGCGGCGGCGTTCACGTTCTCGTGCGGCTCCGGCGTGTTCGGGTGACCATCCGTCCACCATGTAGCGCACACGCTCGCCGATGTTCACCGCGTGATCGCCGATGCGTTCGTAGTAACGGCCGATCAACGCCAGTTGCACCGCGGGCTGGGTGTCGAGCCGCACCCCGATACCGGCTTCGATGATGGCCCGCACATAGGCCCCGTGCAGGCCGTCGAGACGGTCATCGATGTCGTTGAGCGCCGCCGCGAGACCCGAGTCGGAATCCGCGTAGGAGTCCACACCCAGCCTGGTGAGCCGCACAGCCTCCTCGCTCATCTCGGCGATCAGTCCGCGCAACCTGGGCGCCAGTTCGATGCCGAAAAGGCGACGCGTTCCCTTGCAAATGTTGCACGCCAGGTCGGCTGCGCGTTCCAGTTCGGCGTTGATCCACATGGCCGACAGGATCTGGCGCAAATCTCCGGCCATGGGCTGCTGCAACGCAAGTATGCGCTGGCAGTCCTCCTCGATCGTGAGCGAAGCATCATCGATGGCGTCGTCACGGTCGATCACACTTTGGGCTTCGGTGAGGTTGCCGTCCAGCAGCGCCTGGGTGGCCCGCGATATCGCCTCGGTGGAATGCGCCGCCAGGGTGACGATCTGGCCGCGTATTGCGTCGATCTCGGTGTGAAGTTTTCGGGTCGGCTCGGTCATGGTGACTCGCTTGGATGGATGGAATGTGTTGGATCAGCGCAGGAGACGCCAACTGGGGCCGGGGCGTCAGCCGAAGCGCCCGGTGACGTAGTTCTCGGTGCGCTCGTCGGAGGGGTTCGAGAAGATCATCTCGGTGGGTCCCACCTCCACGAGGATGCCGGTGCGGGTGTCGCCCTCGGAGCGAACATCCGCGGTGAAGAACGCCGTGGTGTCGCTTACACGCGCCGCTTGTTGCATGTTGTGGGTGACGATCACGATCGTGTACTCCTGCTTGATCTCCTGCATGAGGTCCTCGATGCGGGCGGTGGCTATCGGGTCAAGCGCCGAGCACGGCTCGTCCATCAACAAAACGTCGGGGTCAACCGCTATGGCACGAGCAATGCACAGGCGCTGCTGCTGGCCGCCGGAGAGGCCCATGGCGGAGTCCTTGAGACGGTCTTTCACCTCGTCCCACAGCGCCGCCTTGTGCAGTGACGTCTCCACTATCTCGTCGAGGCCTTTGCGCTGCCCGGCCACTCGAGGCCCGTAGGCAACGTTGTCGTAAATCGACTTGGGGAACGGGTTGGGCTTTTGAAACACCATCCCGATGCGACGACGAACCTCCACGGGATCAACCCGTTCGTGGTACAGGTCGACACCGTGATAAGTGATCGACCCTGTGACCCGTGCCCCTTTGATGAGGTCGTTCATGCGGTTGTAGCAGCGCAACACGGTGGACTTGCCACACCCCGAAGGGCCGATGAGGGCCATGATCTCGTTGCGGCGCACGTCGAAACCAACGTCACGCACCGCCCTGAAGGCGCCGTAGTACACGCTCAGGTCGGTTGTGCGAAACACGAAGTCGGGCGCCACCTCGGTGGCGGCAACGGCCTCTTCGTGTTCGTGGGCCGCGGGGGCTGGTTCGCGGTCGATCATGAGATCCGCGATCTCGACCATGTGGACATCAGCCTCTCTTTTTCTCGAAACGGTTGCGCAGCAGGATGGCCGCGGAGTTCATCAGCAGCACGAACACCAACAGCACCACGATGGCGCCCGCCGCGGCCGCGGTGAAGCCGGGATCACGACCCGACTGCTGAGTCCAGGAGGTGATGAGAATGGGCAGTGCCGTGAACTGTTCGGTGATGGCGCCCAGGTCGAACAAGCCGGGATTGTCGCCGAGACGGCCGCTCACCGCGCCCACAAGAATCAGCGGCGCCGCTTCGCCCACAGCACGCGACATCGACAGCAGCGTCCCGGTGAGCACCCCGGGCGCCGCGTAGGGGATCACCTGGGTGCGGATCATCTCCCATTTTGTGGCGCCCACCCCGTAGGCGCCCTCACGCAGCGAATCCGGCACCGCCCTGAACGCCTCCCCTGCGGTGATCACCACGATGGGCAATACCAGAACGGCCAGCGTGATCCCCGCAGAGAGCGTTGACCGACCCCCGGTGAGCCTGTCCAGCCCGAAGACCTGACCGTTCACCAGCAGCGCCAGGCCCAGCAGCCCGTACACCACCGAGGGCACACCGGCGAGGTTGCGGATGTTCACCTCGATGAACGAGGTGAAGCGGTTCTTGGGGGCGTACTCCTCCATGTACACGGCCGCTCCGATGCCCAACGGGAAAGCGGCAATCGCCACGATTATGGCGATCCACAACGATCCGTACATGCCCTGATGCACGCCGAGCTTGTCGTCCACCGAACGCGACCGCAGCGTGCCGCTGAGGAAATCGCCGAGACGGTTGAACAGTTGGTCGGTGCTGTTGTTGAACACCGTCACCAACAGCACGATCAAGGTCAACAAGGTGATCAGCAGCGAGACCTGCAGCATGGTGCGGAACAGCACACCACGGGTGTCGGAGCGGCGACGGGAGATCGACGCGGCGATCGCGGCGCGGGATCGGTCATCTACCAGGCGCGAAATCATGACGGGAGGCTCAAGTCTGCCACAGGCCCAACACCATCCGGCCCAACATCATCAGGCCCAACATCATCAGGCCCAACGCCATCCGGCACAACACCATCGGGGCCACGGTGTCTAGTACGCATGACGCACGCGGGACACGAACCTGGCCGCCACCAGGTTCAACCCGAGGGTGATCGCGAACAGCAACAAGCCCACGAAGTACAAGCTCTGGAAGGTGAGACCCTCACCCACAACGCTGTCGGTGCCCGACGCCAGCGAAGCCATCGCCGCGGTCATGGTGAGCCCACCATCAAAAGGCGAGTCGGTGAACTGGGCGGCATCGGCGGCGCCGCCGGCCATGAACACCACCATCGTCTCACCAATCGCCCGGGAGATGGCCACGATGAACGCCGCAACGATCCCCGAAATCGCCGCGGGCAGCACCACCTTGGTGGCGGTGGCCATCTTGCGGGCGCCGAGTCCCGCGGAGGCCTCTCGCAGCGAGTCGGGCACCGCCGCCATCGCGTCCTCAGACACCGACGCCACCAACGGGATTGTGAGAATCCCCACGCCGATGCCCGCCGCGGCAATGGAACCGGCCCGTGCCGGCGCGAAGTCCGCCCAAACGTGGATCACCCACAGCAGGCCAAGCACAAACACCGCCGCGAGCACCACCAGCGAAGCCACCAGGCCGATCAGGGCGGTGTCGTCTTCGCTGTCGCGGTACTGGCTGAGCTTCATTCGCAGCATCCGCAACGCCACCGCGGCGTAGGAAGCAAGGATCAGCACCCCGATCGCCAGGAACAGGTTCTTGCCCACCCTCGACACCAAGTTGGGTGCGATCCAGGTGAGAGCGAAGAATCCGAGCACCACCGATGGGATGCCCGCCAGTATCTCCAGCGCCGGTTTGAGCCACGCCCTCACAGCGGGGTTGGCGTACTCCGAGAGGTACACGGCTGCGCCGAGGCCCAACGGCCCGGCCACGAGCATGGCTATGAACGTGACGATCAGCGTTGGCACGATGATCGTGGGAATGTCGTAAAGGCCTCGCCTGGGGAACCAGCCGGACTGGCCCCAGGTGTCGACCCAAGCCACTTTGCTGATGAACGTCCATGCCTCCGCGATGAGGCTCCACACGATCAGGGCGCTCACCAGAACCGACGCCAGCGCCGCCAACAGAAGCACGTAGCGGATCACCACCTCGCGGCGGCGTCTGGCCGGCGCGATTTGCAGCTCATCAGGTGTGAGCAGGCCGGTGGCGCTCGTTTCGATCATGGCGAGAACCTGGCCCTCCGCTTCGTTGGGGAACTGTCCTGCGGGTTTGCGCCGAAGCCGGGAAGGCCAGGAGCCGAGGACGCGACAGCTAGGAGATCGTGGCTCGACTGTTCCAGCGCTCGCGGGTCTCGCTCTTGCCTTGTTCGGTGAGGGCAACATAGCCCACTTCGGCGGTGGCGGTGTCGAGGCCCTCGTTCACGTAGAAGTCCAGGTACGCGGTGACTGCCGGGTTGGCGTCGGCACGGTCGGCGTTCACGTAGATCCACAGGTCGCGGCTGATCGGATACTCGTTCGAGGCGATCGTTTCCGCGGTGGGGGTTACGCACCCGTCACCACCGTCGATGGGGATCAGCGCCACGTCGGCGGCGTTGAGCGCGAAGGCGAAGCCCACCCAGCCGAGGCTGGTGTCGCTGGACTGGATGCCTTGCAGGATCACGTTGTCGTCACCGGAGGGGCTGTAGTCGGGACGGGTGGTGGCGGCCACGCCGGCTTCGTCTGCGAGGTCTTCGAGCACGATCTCCACGAACGAGTCGAAGGTGCCGGATTCCTCGCCGGGCCCGAAGAGGTCAAGCGGAGCGTCGGGCAGGCCCGGGGATGCCTCGCCCCAGGTGGCGGCGCCCTCGGCGTTCGGACCGATCAAATCGAAGAGCTGTTGGAAGGTGAGGCACTCAACCGCTCTGTTGGCGGCGTTGGTCATCACCGCGATGCCGTCCACCCCCACTTTGAGCTCGACGATGTTGTTGATGCCGTTCTCGAAGCAAGTCTCCTTTTCGGCGTCCTTGATCTGACGCGAGGCGTCGGAGATGTCCGTTTTGCCGTTGCAGAACAGTTGGAACCCGTCACCTGTGCCGGGACCGTCAACGGTGACCGACACGTCCGGCTCGATGTCCTCGAACAGCTCGGCCACACGTATGGAGATCGGCTCCACCGTGGACGAGCCGGAGATGATGACCTCACCGGAGGCGCCGGTCATCTCTTCGGGCGATGGATCCGGCCCGTTTGTGGTTGAAGCGTCGTCGTTGCCGCAGGCCGCGGCCACCAGAGCGAAGCTCAGGAGTAGTGCCGACAGACACAGCAGCCGGCGAGTGAAGTTGTTCACTTTCGGGAATCCTCCCTGTTGGGTTCAAGTTGTGAGGACCCGCGCACTGCGAATCCGGCGGCCAAGCTAAGAGGCCCAGGTTTCGCGAGCCTTGGAACGGCGTGAACACGGCATGAATTCGGGTTAACGCCGGGTTAAACCTGTGCCGCCGGTTCAGGCAGGGACTCTGGGCGCCGACGCGTCGAGAGCGTTCCGAGGTCTACCGATGAGAGGGTCCCGGCCGGGATGACGCCAACGTTTCAGGCCAGATCGGCGAGCAGGTCTTGCACGGACTGTTCCCTGTAGGGCTGTGACGAGTTGCCCACGCGGTTTCCGGAGTGGTCGAGCAGCCAGAAGTCCGAGTTGCGGCTCACGCCGTAATGCCGCCACGAGTCGAAGGAATCGCTCCACAGCATCGTGAACGTGGTGCCGGTCTCGGCAACGAACCTCTCGGCGAACGCGAGGTCGTCCTGCGCGCCGATGCCGATCACCTTGACGTTGTCGGGGTTTGCTCGAGCGAACTGCTCGATGGAGGGAGCCTCCCTCCGACAAACCGGTCAATGCGGTGCCCAGAACCACAACATCACCGGCGTTTCGCCTGTGATCTGCGAGCGCAGCCTCACCGTTGAGCCGGTGTGTACGTCGATCATCTCCAAGTCGGGAACGTCGGCGCTGATCTCCACCACGGGCGCCGGCGCTGCCGCGGTGGTGTCGCTCTCGGCGCTTCCGTTTCCGGCCGCTGCCTGTTCGTCCTGGCCGCTTGAGGTTTGCCCGCCGGCACCTTCGTCGGATGACTCCTCGGGGGTCGCGGCGGACCCGGTTTCGGTCTGAGACTCGGATCCGTCCTGGTCGTGATCGCCGACCTCGGCGCCCGCGTTGCCGTCGCCCTGAGCCTCACCCGAACCGGACACTCCCTGCGAAGCGCCACCGTTGGAACCCCCACCGTCGTCGGAAGGGGAATCTCCTTGCGAAGCGGCATCGCCGTTGGAGGTTTGACCAGCGCTCGGGGTCGCTTCGGCGCCTGTGACGGGATCGTCGTCCTGTCCGCATGCCACAAGCACCACCAGTGCCACTGCCACCGCAGTGATCGTGTGCCGCGCACGCCTGGTGCGTGGTCGGAGCCGCACGGCGCCGAGCAAGGCCCTTGCACTTTGTGGAGATCGCTTAGCCGGTGTCACGTCTGGCCTTGCCTCCCTTTGGACTTGAGCTTGTGTGGCGATGGTTGTCGGCCCCTGAAGCGATTGCCGGTGGGCACGGAGGGACTCGAACCCCCGGCTTCTTCCTTGTAAGGGAAGCGCTCTAAACCATCTGAGCTACGCGCCCGCGCCCGTGATCCTACCCGCGGCGTTTCCTGGGGATTTGGGGCCGCTCGGGTTTCGGATCAGCCGGTGATGTGGCGAGCGACCATCAGCTCGTCGATCAGATGCGCCGGGCCGGCCACCACCGAGCGACGGCTGTGATGGTCGAGCACCACCAGGTCACGACCATGGGCGTCTCGAAGCTCCACTCCTGTCTCGGCACAAACCAGCAGGGCTCCCAGATAGTCCCACGATCCGAGTCCGCCGGGCGAGTAGTCGATGTATCCGTCGATTCGACCGTCGGCCACCGCGCACAACTCAAGGGCCGCTGCGCCCAGGGCCCGGAACTGGGCCCATCCTCCCCATGTGGGCGGAAGTCCGTTGACCGCCACCACCGATTCTGCCAGGGGCCGGGACTGGCGCTGTCGCAGGGTTGTGCCGTTGAGGCGTGCGCCTCCACCTCTGGTTGCCTCGTAGCGGTCGCCGCTGCCGTGGTGATGCACCACCGCTGCAACCGGTGAGCCGTCCTGCACCACGCACACGCTGGTGGCGTAGTAGCGCAAGCCCCGCGAGGCGTTGGTGGAGCCGTCCACAGGATCAAGCACCGCTATGGGCCCCTCAGAGGGATCGGCGCCGCTCTCCTCGCTGAGCACCCCGAGACCGGCACCTCGCAACACTCCAATGGCGGCTTCGTCGGCGGCAAGGTCGAACGCGTACTGGCCTGGCCTGCGACCCGACGGGCCCCAGTCGCGTTGTGTCTGCAGGGCCAAAACAACAGCGTCCACCGCGGCATGCAGCACCTCCAGCACCGCGGCACCCACGACCGCAGTCAATCACCTGCGGGTGTGTGTCACACCCCCCGCTCACAATGGATCACCCCGACCGGGGCGGGTGCCACCGCCGGCATCCGCCCCACACCCCAACCCGTGCCGGGCCGCCGGGTCACGTCCATCGAGCCGGCGGCAACGGCGCTCAACGATCATGGAGCGCCGCCGCGGGATTTGCCCCCGTTGGATGCGCACCGAAGCCGCTACTTTGTGGCACGCTTGGGGGTGTCCGGGCAAGCTCAGGGCAACGCACACAACACGCACAGGAGTGAAACACGGTGGCCGCAATCGACCTTCACGGATTCATCGCCGACATCAAGAGCCACGTCTCCGAGCACGGGTTTCACATTTTTGAAGACCGGCACGTAGTGGAGACATACTCCAACCGCCAGATTTGGGAGGTCGATTTACATCCCGAGCATGCATGCGGTGGTCCTTTGAACATGATCATGGCTTTGGAGGCCGATGCACGCACTCTCATAGCTTTCGAGGACGCGTTGGCAAGATCCGAGCACGACTTGGACATTGACGAGAACATCGTGGTGCCGTTGTCGTTCGGCTTCATGCTTCCGCCGCTGATCGACGGGCCCGACCTGCTGGTGCTCACAACCGAACTCGCGGCGCTTGGAGGTGTGCATCTGCCGCTGCAGGTTTCGGTGCTTGAGGCCTACGACGTGGTGTCGGACAGGCCCGAACGCACCATCAGCATCACCGGCCGAGTGGACCTGCCTTTGGTACACATCTACAACGGCGAGGACAACGTGTGCGAACTCCTCGGCCGAACCTTCGACATATGCGAGTTCCTACTCGACCGAGCCCCAGCCTGGCTCGACGACCCCCTCTAGCGGAGGGCTTCGAGGGCGCGATCTGCGTGGACAGCCATGTTGGTCTCCGAGCGGATCACTTCCATCACAACCCCGTCGGCGCCGATCACGAAAGTGGCCCGCCGTGAAGGCATCCGACCAGGCCGCTTCACCCCGAACTGACGGGCTATTTCGCGTCGGGGGTCACTGAGCAGAGGAAACCCGAGTGAGTTTGCCTCGTCGAACTCCAGTTGCCGATCCACCGGATCGGCGCTGATTCCCACGATCTTGGCGCCGAGCTGAGCGAACTCGGCGGACAGGTTGCGGAAATGGCAGCTTTGGCGAGTTCAACCGCCGGTCATCGCCTTCGGGTAGAAGTACACCACCACAGGCCCCTCGGCCAGCATGCCGCTGAGCTTCACGCTGTTGCCGGTTTGATCCAGCGCCTCGAAATCCTCAACAAGGTCGCCCTTGTCCATTGTTGCCTGCCTTTCTCGCCCCGCAACGGGGGTGAATCAAGTTTTACGTAATGCCACAGGATAGTCGATGTGGGACGGCAGACGAGCGTGCCGCGCCAAGCGGCGGTCACAGGCCGATCGATGCGGCCACCCGGTCGGTGTGGAAGCTCTGGTCGCCCCAGGATCGGTGCAATGCCCATGACCGTTTCAGGTACAGGTGCAAGTCGGATTCCACGGTGTAGCCGATCGCGCCGTGGCATTGAAGAGCGGCGCGCCCGGTTACCGACGCCGCCGTGCCGGCGAGGCATTTGGCTTGCGACACTGCCCGCCGGGCGTCGCCGAGGCCGCCGGCGAGGGCGTAGGCGGCGTACTGCACCGACGGGCCCGCGAATTCGAGTTGCAGGCGGGCGTTGGCCAGGTGGTGCTTCACTGCTTGGAAGCTGCCTATCGGTTTGCCGAACTGGTGCCGGGCGGTCACGTATTGCACGGTGAGCTCGAGCATGGTGCGGCTCAGCCCCACCAGTTCGGCAGCCGCTCCGAGCACTCCCCTGTCGAAGGCGGCGCCCACCTGGCGGGGGTCGTCGGTGACCGGCGTGCCCGGGCCGATCGGTGTCACTCTGGCACACCGCCTGGAGCCGTCGGTGGTGTCGACGTGGGCGAGCTGCACGTGCGACCGATCAAACGCCCGAATCTCGATGGCGGCCCCCGGAGGCGCTTCTGACGGGTTGACCAGCAGGAACAGGTCGGCGAAGTCGGCCGACGCCACGAGGGGCCCGCCCAGGTTGGTGGCGATCACCGGTGGCGTGTCGTCGTCACCGCCGGCCACTCCGAGCGGAGCTGCCACCAGGGAGGTCACGGCCAACGGGTGTGGCAGCGCCACTGCGCCTGCTTCCACCAGAACCGGCACCAGGTAGGTCTCGTCGAGCCCGAGGCCGCCGTTGCTCGCAGGCACCAGCACGTCCATCACGCCCATTTCGGCCAGTGCGGTCCAGATGGCAGCGTCGGGCGGAACTTCCCACGCCGCTCGCACCACCGACGGGGGGCACAAGCGCTGCAGCAGTTCGCGTGCCGCGTCGCGAAACCCGTGCTGGTCTTCGTTGAGTCCGAACTTCAACGCGGCAGTCCCAACACTCGCTCGGCAACGATGTTGCGCTGGATTTCGTTGGTGCCCGCGTAGATCGGCCCCGACAGCGAGAACTGATAGCCCTTGCTCCACGGCCCCTCAACCTCGCCCTGGGCGCCCAGAAGGTCAAGGGCCAGGTCGTGCAGTTCGATGTCGAGCTCGGACCACCAAACCTTTGTGAGGCTGGCCTCGGAGCCGATCGACCCGCCCTCTGTGAGCGTGGTGATCGTCTGCAGTGTTTGCAGCCGGTACGCCTCGGCCTTCATCCAGGCGCCGGCGGCGCGGCGGCGCAAGGTCTGGTCGGCGTCGCATTGTTGGCACAAGTCCACCAGGCGCGCAGCGGTCGCCAGGAAACGTCCCGGTGAGCGCAGCAGCCCTCGTTCGGTGCCTGCCGCGGACACGGCCACTCGCCAGCCCTGGTCCGGCTCGCCGAGCACCACCCCGCCATGGATGGCGTCGTCGGGCAGGAACACGTCGTCGAAGAACACCTCGGCGAAGCCGGGGTCGCCGTCGAGGCGTCCGAAGCCTCTCACCGTGATGCCGTCGAGGCTCAACGGCACCAGCAGGTAGGTGAGCCCGCGATGCCGGGTGGCTGACGGATCCGAACGAAACAAGCCGAACAGGTGTGAGCAGAACGCGCCGCGTGTGGTCCACGTCTTTTGGCCGTTGATCACCCAGCCTCCGTCCACCGGCTCGGCCCTGCTGGACACCCCGGCGAGGTCGCTGCCCGCGTCGGGCTCGGACCAGCCTTGACACCACAGGTCCTGCGCAGCGGCCATGCGCGGCAGGATGTGATCACGCTGGGTGTCGGTTCCGTGCTCGAACACAGACGGCGCCAGTATCTGGATGCCGTTTTGGGTTACCCGCTGGGGGGCCCCGGCGCGCCAGTACTCGTCCTCGAAGATCAGCCACTCCCAAAGGGTTGCGTCCCTGCCGCCGTAATCGGCGGGCCACGCCACCACCGACCATCGATCCTGATGCAGCCGCTGCTCCCACAGCAGTTGCTGCGCCACCCCGGCCTCGGTGTCACCGGAAAGCTCGCTGCCTCCGATCTCTTCGCGCCATTCGGCCAGGTTGCGCTCCATCCAGCGGCGCAACTCGGCTCGCAGTGCCTGTTGTTCGGCGCTCCAGTTCAGATCCACCGGTTCTCCTGAGCTGTCGATTTCCGGCAGAGCGCGGTGGGCTCGGTGGGGATCGAACCCACGACCAAGGGATTATGAGTCCCCTGCTCTGACCACTGAGCTACGAGCCCGCCCTGACGCTACAGCGCCGGTGCCGTCACGGCGGTGGTGCAAACGGGCACGAGGCCGGTTGCAGACTGCCTCTGCGTAGCGAGACACCTGCTCGACCGCCTGTGTGGACAGTTCGACCTGCCAGCCCTGCAAAGTCGGGAGGGCGTGAAGCTCCGGGGGTGGGACTCGAACCCACAACCTAGCGGTTAACAGCCGCTTGCTCTGCCGGTTGAGCTACCCCGGATCGGCCCTCCACGATAACACCGCCCGGATTGAGATCACCTTCGCCTCTTGGGTGCGGGTGCGGCTCCGATTGCCCTTAGCGGGGCGCGGCAGGTTCGTCGGCGGAAGGTTCCACCTCCTGTTGCGCGGCAATTGCCTGGGGAGCGTGGTCGGCATCTTGGCCTCCGCCGACGCCTGTCGCATCGGAGGCGGCCTCGGACTCGCTGCGGGTGGCGTGTTCGATGAGCCACGGGATCACCTCGCCCAGCGCTGTGGAGCGGGTGAGGCTGTCGTTGAGCCTCTCGGTGTTGAGCGCCAGCCAGGTGATCGCCTGCGAATATTGCCGTTTCAGCTCCTGGCTGTCGCCGGCACGCAAACCACGACGCAACTCGTTGGTGACCCGGCCGATGGCGAGCCGGGCGATGCCTGCCAGCACGTCGTCCACCTCGGCGGATCCGGGATCAACAGCCAGGCGGTGCAACAGCCAGGCGGCCTGTTCGGACACCATTTCGGTGGCTTCGATCACCGATTCGGTGCCGATCAGGGCTTCGTACGCCTCGCGACGCAACGGATCAGCGAACAGCGTGGGGTGCAATGATCCCTGCACCCTCTCGGGTTGATGGATTACCAGCCTCAGCGCTTCGTCCTCGGGAGTGAGCCGCTGGGCGACAGGGTTGGCGCGCGTGGCCTCAACGGGGTTGCGCAACCGGCCACCGGTGCGGCGCCCGGGACCCGCGGCGTGCCTGTGAGCGGCCTGCCGCAAGTCGTCGAGGTGCACCTGGCAGCGGTCGGCCACCTGCGCCAGGTACTGGTCTCGAAGGAACTGACTGGGATGCTCGGCGATTATCGCGGCAGCCTGCTCGGCGGCTTTCGTTCTGCTTTCAAGTGTGCTCATGTGGTGACGGCCCAGGGTTCGGTCCACACGGAAGCTCAGCATGGGGATGGCATTGGCAATTGCGCGGCGCAGCGCCTTTGGATCGTTGCGGGCCAGGTCTCCCGGATCGGCACCCTCGGGCAGGTCGGCAACGTTCACCTCGATCTCCTGCTCGCGCTCCCAGGCGTACACCCGCTCGGCTGCCGCGCCCCCAGCGGCGTCGGCATCGAACGCCAGGATCAGCCTGTTGGCCGAGAAGCGCTTCAGTAGCCGAACGTGCTGGTCGGTGAGCGCGGTGCCGCACGTTGCCACCGCTCGGTCGATTCCGGCGGTGGTGCATCCGATCACGTCGGTGTAGCCCTCGCACACCACCGCCTCCGCGGCGCGCACGATCTGTTCGCGGTGCTCGTGCAAGCCGTAAAGCACCTTGCTCTTGTCATAGGTCAACGCGTCAGATGACGTGTTCAGGTACTTGGGGCCGTCGGCGCCGGGCATCACCCTGCCACCGAAACCCACCGGGTCGCCCCGCTCGTCACAAATCGGGAACATGATCCGCTCCCGGAAGAAGTCCTGTTGGCGGTGGGCCCTGTTCACGTATCCCAGCCCGGATTGGCGCAGGTCGGCTTCGTTGAGCTTCAGGTGGGCTGCGAGGTTGTCCCAACCAGCGGGCGCCCAGCCGATCTTGAACTTGCGCACCGTGGCCCCGTCGTAGCCGCGTTCTCGCAGGTAGGCACGAGCCGGGCCGGCGTCGGAGGCTTTGAGCAGACGCCGGTGGTAGAAGTCGCGGGCCTTGCCGACCGCTTCGATCAACAGTTGCCGCCGACGGCGTGAGCGGCCCTCGTCTTGTCGGGTGTAGCGAAGCTGAATGCCGGCCTTGCGGGCGAGGCTCTCCACCGCGCCCACGAAGTCCACGCCGTCGATCTCCTGCACGAAGGTGAACACGTCACCGCTGCGCTGACACCCGAAGCAGTAGAAGACACCCTTTTGTGCCGACACAGAAAACGACGGTGTGCGTTCGCCGTGCAAGGGGCAGCGCGCCACCCACTGTCGGCCCACTCGCTTGATCTCGGTGTGCTCGCCGACGATCGCAACAATGTCCGACGCGGCACGAACACGAGCCACGTCCTCGGCGACAATCCCCATCGCGGCGGAAGCTACCACCGCCCCTGCGTGGTCTTCGGATGACGCCTAACGCAGGTGGTGGCCGATCACCTCGGCCCTTGCGCCGCGGCGCCGCTACTGCAGCCGCTCAGAGAGGTGCCCAACCAGGCGGTCGATGGACACCCGATCCTGGCTCATCGTGTCACGGTCGCGCACGGTCACGGCCTTGTCGTCGAGGGTGTCAAAATCCACCGTCACACACAGCGGGGTGCCGATCTCGTCCTGGCGGCGGTAGCGACGACCGATGGCCTGAGTTTCGTCGTAGTCGCAGCTCCAGTGCCCTTTGAGCATGTCGAACACCTCCAGCGCCGGCGCGCGCAGTTGTTCCTTGCGTGACAGGGGAAGCACCGCCACCCGGTACGGGGCAAGGCGGTGATGCAAACGCAACACGGTGCGCTCGGAGTCTCTGACGGTTTCGGTGTGATAGGCGGCCATCAGGAACGCCATCGCTGTGCGGGTGGCGCCCGCGGCGGGTTCGATCACGTGTGGGGTGTAGTGCTGCTGTGACGTTGGGTCGAAGTACTCGAGGCGTTCGCCGGAGTGCTCGGAGTGACAGCGCAGGTCGTAGTCGCCGCGGTTGGCTATGCCCTCTAGCTCGTCCCAACCCCAAGGGAACCGAAACTCCACATCCGCGGTGGCCGACGAGTAGTGACTGAGCTCATCCGCGTCGTGGTCGCGCAGACGCAACAACGAATCCGCGATGCCCAGGTC
This sequence comes from Candidatus Aldehydirespiratoraceae bacterium, assembly GCA_965221635.1. Taxonomy (GTDB): domain Bacteria; phylum Actinomycetota; class Acidimicrobiia; order Acidimicrobiales; family Aldehydirespiratoraceae; genus JAAXHB01. The sequence goes on along the minus strand of OZ244902.1, from coordinate 2,694,060 downwards.
GCGGTACCACTGCATGCGGGTGTCGCACCAGTACCGAAACCACTCGGGTGCGTCGTCGGGGGGCACGAAGAACTCCATCTCCATTTGCTCGAACTCGCGGGTGCGGAACACGAAGTTGCCCGGCGTGATCTCGTTGCGGAACGACTTGCCGATTTGTGCGATTCCGAACGGTGGGCGCTTGCGGGAGGTTTGCAACACGTTCAAGAAGTTCACGAACATGCCCTGCGCGGTTTCGGGACGCAAGAACACTTGCGCCGCCGAATCGGCCACCGGGCCCGCATGGGTGGAGAACATCAGGTTGAACTGGCGAGCCTCGGTGAGTGTGCCACGTCGGCCGCAATCGGGGCACAGGTCGGGGTCGTCGAGCTTGTCGGTGCGGTGCCGGGTGCCGCACGCCCGACAGTCCGACATGGGGTCGGTGAAGTTGGCGAGATGTCCCGACGCCTCCCACACCGCAGGTGGCGACAGGATCGAAGCGTCGAGCCCGACCACGTCGTGGCGTAGTTGCACCATCGACCGCCACCACTGCTCCTTCACGTTGCGCAACAGCAGCACCCCGAGTGGGCCGTAGTCGTAGGCGGAGCGAAACCCGCCGTAGATCTCAGCGGACTGAAACACGAAACCCCGCCGTTTGGCCAGGTTCACCACCTTGTCGAACAGCCCCGAATCGGGGGGCGAAGGCGTGGAGTCGGCGCTCGGAGCGTCGGACGGGGCGTCGGAGGTTTCGGGGGCCGCGGTCATCGCGGGCAGGGTAATGCCCTAGGTGTGACCCATAACCGAAATCGAGCGGAGGCGGCGCTCGAGGTGTGCCTGCATGGCGTCCACCGCCACGGCGTGAACCTCCTGACCGGCGGTGTCGATGGGCCTGTGAAGGGCCTGGCCGAGCGCGCCGCCGAGCATCATGCGCATCAACGTGAGCGCCTCCTGGCTCAGCGGGCGCCCTCGGCGGCACTGCCGGCAGAACACACCGCCTTGGCGCGTGTCCACGAAGTCGATTTGGGTGTCGGCGCCGCAGCCGACGCAGCCGTCCACTTCGAGTCCCACCCCTTCGTGGGCCAGAAGTTTCAGGAAGAACCCGGCCAGCACCAGAGGGTTGGCGTTCTGGTTCACGGTGAGCAGCGCCCGGGCGAGCATCGTGAAGCGCTCATTGTCGGGTTCGCGTTCGGGTGACACCGAATCGACGGCTTCGAGCATGGCCGAGGCGCGTGCGAACCGTTCGGGGTCGTCACGCAGCCGTGTGAAACGTTGAATGGTTGCCGCCTGGGTGACCGTGTCGAGATCGCCCCGACCCCGGTAAAGCTGCACCGACACCAGTGCCGCCGGTTCGAGCCGGGCCCCGAACTTTGATTTGGTGCGCCGAATGCCCTTGGCCACGCCCCGCACCTTGCCGAAGGTGCGTGTGTGCAGGCTCACGATGCGGTCGGCCTCGCCAAGCTTCCAGGTGCGCAACACCACCGCCTCGTCGCGGTAGAGGCTCATCCTTGTCGCGCTCGCAGGGTTGTGGGGGCCCTTGGCGGGGCGCCCAATGGTGACTTGGCAGCCGGGGAGCGATCGCGGGGCGCCGGCCGCACGGTCACGGCCGGGCGCTCTGGCGTGGTCGGTGCTCTGTGGCTTCGGGCTGCGCTGTGTCCTGCTGGGCGGCGTCGGGATGGGCGACGCCACCGAAACGACGATCCCGGTTCTGGTAGGCGCTTATCGCTTCGAACAGGTGCTCGCGCCGGAAGTCCGGCCAGGGTGTCGGCGTGAAGTACAACTCGCTGTAGGCGAGTTCCCACAACAGGAAGTTCGACGTTCGGCTCTCGCCCGAGGTGCGGATCATCAGATCGGGGTCGGGCATTTCGGGGTCGTAGAGGCGGCGGGCGATTGTGCGCTCGGTGACACGCTCGGGACGTATCCCCGAGGCGATCACCTCTCGAACCGCGTCCACTATCTCGGCGCGTCCGCCGTAGTTGAACGCGATCACCAGGGTCATGGCACGGTTGGCGCGGGTGAGTTCCTCGGCGTCGTTCATGCGCCTGATGAGCCTCTTTGGAACTTTGCGGTCTCGGCGGCCGATGAAGCGGATGCGCACCCCGCGTTCGTGGAGTTCGTCGCGGCGCCGCAGCAGGATGTCCTCGTTGAAGTCCAACAGAAAGCGCACCTCGTGCGGGGGGCGTCGCCAGTTCTCGGTGCTGAAGGCGTAAACGCTGAGCCAGGGCAACCCGATCTCGAGGGCGCCTTCCACCACGTCGAACAGTGCCTCCTCGCCTGCGCGGTGGCCTTCGGTTCGGGGCAGCCCCTGCGCCTGTGCCCAGCGGCCGTTGCCGTCCATCACGCAAGCCACATGCGCAGGCACCCGATCAAGGTCAATTCCCGAAGGCCCCACAAACGCGAAGCTACAACCCCAGGCCATCCCCCCGAGCCCCCTCCCGGCTTCAGGGTGAGGGGCGGCGGCTCCAGTCCTTGTCCACCTTCACAACCAACTCCAAGTAGACACCATCAGGCAACTGAGAGCGCACGGCCTGCCCCACGGCTTTGAGCATGGCTCCGTTCCTGCCGATCACGATGCCCTTTTGCGAGGAGCGTTCCACGAGGATCTCGCAGCGGATCCTGGGCCACTCCCATTCGGTGACCTTCGTGGCGATCGCGTGAGGCAGTTCCTCTCGGGTGGCTGCCAAGAGTTGCTCGCGCACCAGTTCGGCAACCCAGAACGCTTCGGGCTGGTCGGTCACCACATCGGAGGGAAACAGCGCCGGGCCTTCGGGCATCCTGGACGCGAGGTGGTCCACCAGGGCGTCAACGCCTTGGCCGGTGGTGCCGCTGGTGGGAAAGTAAGCCTCAAAGTCGAGCGCCCCGGCAGATGCCAGTTGCCGCAGCATCACCGCGGGTTTCGCGAGGTCGGCTTTGGTCACCACCACCACCGAGTCTTTGGGCAGGGTCTGGGCGATGAATGCGTCGCCGCGTCCGAAGGGGGCTGTGGCGTCAATCACCAGGCACGCAAGGTCTGTGTCCCGTGCCGCCCCGGCAGCTTCGCTGTTGAGACGGCGCCCAAGCGGGGTTCTTGGCTTGTGAATGCCAGGGGTGTCCACGAACACGATTTGCGCACCGGGCCGGTTGAGCACCCCTCGCACCCGTGTGCGGGTGGTTTGGGGTTTGTCCGAGGTGATGGACACCCGCTGGCCGAGCATTCGGTTCAACAGCGTGGACTTTCCGGCGTTGGGGCGTCCCACAAGGGTCACGAAACCGCAGCGGAATCCCTCCGCGCCAGGTTCAACGAGGCTGCCGGAGTTCGCCGGCCCGGTCACGACGGTTGAGGCCTCACGTGGTGATGGTGGGCGGCTAGCAGTTCTTGCTGTCGGGCTTCCATCACGGCGGCCTCGGCGGGTTCATGGTGGTCGTATCCGAGCACGTGCAGCACTCCGTGTACCACCAGCAAGGCCAGCTCGTCCTCCAGGCAGCCCGACGGTGTGGCGCCGGAGGCCAACGAGTGCTGCGCGTACGCCGGGCACACCACCACGTCGCCAATCAGGGCGTCGCCAGGGGACGGATCACTTTCGGCGGCGTCGATGGGGAACGCCAATACGTCGGTGGGGCCTTCGGATCCGAGGTGCGCGCCGTTGAGCACGGCGATGGCTTCGGAGGTCACGAACACGAGGCCGAGCTCGCCGTGATGAACTCCTTCAGCCGCGAGCACCGCGCCGGCAAGATCGGCCCAGCGTTCGGTGTCCACCGCCAGGTGTTGGTCGCGGGGGCCTTGGTGAGCACCGGTTTCGTCGCGACAGGCAACCCGCGCCGCGCACATGAATTTCAGGGCCCGGTGGAGGCGGTCATCGCCTGCGGGTTCCGCCTCCGGCTCGGTCGTAGGCGGCGACGATGTCGATCACGATCGGGTGGCGCACCACGTCGTGTTTGGACAGATGCACGAAACCGATCCCGTCGATGCCACCGAGCAGATGCTCGATCCCCACCAGGCCGCTGCGCCCCCTGTCAACGTCCACCTGGGTGACATCTCCGGTGACCACCGCCTTGGATCCGAAGCCGATGCGTGTGAGGAACATCTTCATTTGCTCGGGTGTGGTGTTCTGGGCTTCGTCGAGGATGATGAAACTCGAGTTGAGGGTGCGCCCTCGCATGAACGCCAGCGGCGCCACTTCCACGGTGCCCCGTTCGAGGAGGCGTTCCATGCCTTCACTGCCCACCATGTCGCACAAGGCGTCATAGAGGGGACGCAGGTAGGGGTCGACCTTGGCCATCATGTCGCCGGGCAGGAACCCGAGACTCTCCCCGGCTTCAACGGCGGGGCGGGTCAAGATGATGCGATCAATCTCGCCGGCGTTGAGCGCTCGCACCGCCGCGGCCACCGCCAGCCAGCTCTTGCCGGTGCCGGCAGGGCCGATGCCGAAGGTGATGATGTTGAGCGCCATCGCGTCGATGTAACGCTTCTGGCCAGCCGACTTGGGCCGAACCACACGACCACGCGCGGTTCGCAGCACGTCATGGGTGAGAACCTCCGACGGGCGCACGTTGCTTCGCACCATTTCGATGGTGCGGTCAAGGGTGCGATCGTCGAGGCGTTGGCCGTGTTCCACCAGCAGGATCAACTCCTCGAACAGCCGGGTGACGATCTCGGTGTCGGCGCCGTCCACGCTCAGCTCGTTGCCTCGCAGGTGGATCCGGCTGTGAGGAAACGCTTCCTGAAGGTGACGCAGGTTCACGTCCCTTTCGCCCACCAGGGATCCGAGCAGGTGATTGCCGGGCACGCGGATCTTGGTGGCGGTTTCGTTCATGGTTCTGGTTGCGCAGGTTAGCCGTGACGCCGCCCACGCGGAGTGCGAAGCGCCGCCGGCATTGCGGGCCAGCCGAGCGGCGTCCCGGCTCACTGATCAGGCTCTGGATTCCACGAATCCGACGCGGTGGGCCAATAGCATGAGCGCAGGGTTGGTAGCAGCAAACGAGGAGCTGGTCCGATGGATTTTGCCGAGCAGGTGGGCGCGCTTGAAGCCGACTGGGATTCCAATCCGCGCTGGCAGGGCACGCAACGCGATTACAGCGCCGCTGATGTGGTTCGGTTGCGTGGTTCGGTGATGCCAGATCCGACCCTGGCACGCATCGGGGCCCGGAAGCTGTGGCACAGGCTGCATGACATGGACTTCGTGCACGCGCTGGGCGCCATGACCGGAGGCCAGGCGGTGCAGTACGCCAAGGCCGGGCTGCCTGCGCTTTACCTGTCGGGCTGGCAGGTCGCCGGTGACGCCAACCTCGCGGGGCAGGTGTACCCCGACCAGTCGCTTTACCCGGCGGATTCGGTGCCGTCGCTTGTTGCCCGCCTCAACAACGCTCTGCGCCGCGCCGATCAGATCGAATGGGCAGAAACGGGCGGCCAGCCCACGCGTGACTGGTTGCTTCCGATCGTGGCCGACGCGGAGGCGGGGTTCGGCGGCCCGCTCAACGCGTTCGAGTTGATGAAGGCAATGATCGACGCGGGCGCAGCCGGTGTGCATTTCGAGGATCAGCTCAGTTCGGCCAAGAAGTGTGGTCACATGGGCGGCAAGGTGCTGGTGCCCACCGAGCATCACGTGAACACTTTGCGCGCCGCCCGACTGGCCGCGGACATCGCCGGGGTGGGCACGATCCTGATTGCCCGCACCGACGCGCTTGGCGCCAAGCTGATCACGAGCGACATCGACGAGCGCGACCGGCCGTTGCTCACAGGCGAACGCACCTCCGAGGGCTTCTTCGTTACCAAGCCCGGCTTGGAGGCGCCGGTGAGTCGGGCCTTGGCCTACGCCCCGTACTGCGACCTGATCTGGTGTGAGACATCTACTCCTGATCTGGGCCTGGCCCGCGAGTTCGCCCAGGCCGTTCACGCCGAGTACCCCGGCAAGATGCTGGCCTACAACTGCTCGCCGTCGTTCAATTGGAAGGCAGCCCTGGACGACACCGACGTTGCCGTGTTCCAAAAGGAACTGGGTGCCATGGGTTACGCGTTCCAGTTCATCACCTTGGCGGGCTGGCACGCGCTCAACGCGTCGGCGTTCGAGTTGGCCACCGGCTATCAGAGTTCGGACATGACCGCGTACGTGGCGCTGCAGCAACGCGAGATGGCAATGGAAGCCGACGGGTACACCGCCACCAAGCACCAACGTGAGGTGGGCGCCGGGTACTTCGATCAGGTCGCCACCGTTATCTCCGGAGGTGAGGCGTCCACACTCGCCCTGGAGGGAAGCACCGAACAAGCCCAGTTCTGAACAAGCCCAGTTCTGACCGAGCCGGATCCGGCGCAGACCGAGCAGAAGCGACGGCCTCAACAAGCTGGACAGGACACCCAGATGCCGGCGCCGATCGGCTGATGGCACCCCCGACAGGACTCGAACCCGCAACCTGAGGGGTAGAAACCCTCCGCTCTATCCATTTGAGCTACAGGGGCACCCGAATCCTAACCGCGTCGCACCACCGCGGTTCCACATCTGGGGCCAGGCCGACAGCCAAGCCCGAGCAGCGCCGGTATGATGTGCGTCTTCTCGCAATGCGAGCCGTGGTGGCCGTAGCTCAGTCTGGTTAGAGCGCCGGGTTGTGGTCCCGGAGGTCGGGGGTTCAAGTCCCCTCGGCCACCCCAAATCGCGCAAGCCAAGCAAGTGGCCGAGGTCAGGCGTCAACCCGGTCGCAGGGTGTGTATCATGGCACCCCACACCAGCGCCTCTAGCTCAATTTGGCAGAGCATCGGACTCTTAATCCGCAGGTTCTGGGTTCGAGTCCCAGGGGGCGTACCACCTATTGCCCGTGCCAAGCCCTCCCCGGGCCACACGGACCTACACATCCAGGGCGCACACCGAGTTGCTGTCTTGGATGCCCAACTCCGCAGTCGTCGCGGAGCCTGGAACCTCAGCCGGAGGCCCATTGTCCAACAGGCTCAGCATTCCCTGTCCACAACACGTAATCGTGTGGACTAACGACAAGGACAGCGATCGCGCCAGCGGTAAAGACGATCTCCCGTCTCGGTCATCAAACCATGGCAAAATGCAATGGTTTGATAGCCTTGACCGTATGGAGGTCGGTTCGATCAGCCCTCGCCTGCTCCCTGACTGGCTCCTTGGTCGGGGCCGCCACTTCGTCTCCACAGCAGAGGTGGCGGAACTCGTAGGAGTCGAGGAACAGAAGGTCCACCTCAGCCTTCACCGTGTCCGAGACGCACGGAAAATCGTCTCGGTGACCAAGGGCGGATGGGTTCCTGTGCCGCCTGAGTACCGCGAGTCCGGTGCCCCTCCCCCAGTCCACTACATCGACCCTTTGATGCGTCACCTCGGACACCCCTACTACGTCGGGTTTCTCTCCTCTGCTCGTCGTTACGGCGCTTCACACCAAGTGCCCATGGTGTTCCAGGTCGTTACTCCGGCCCTGCTGCGGAACCGACGGATCGGCTCGAGCCGGATTGAGTTCATCCGCCGCGCCGCCACGGACGAACGACCCGTTCAGCAACAGAACGTTCCAACCGGCCGAGTCACATTCGCCACTCCTGAGACGACGGTTCTCGATATCGTTGAAGCTCCTTACAGCGCGGCCGGCCTCGGCAACGTCGGCAACGTCATCGGCGAACTCGCCCTCGATGGTCTCATAGACGGTGGTCGCCTCGCCCACGCGGCAAAGGGCTACCCGATGACGGTCGCTCAGCGTGCCGGATGGCTCATCGACTTCATGGCAACCGAGGTCGGTGCGTCAGTCCAGCTCGACGAGTTGGCCGAGTCGATCACGTCACGTGATTTCACCGTCCTGGACCCGCGACTCAAAGCCGAAGGCGAGCGAAACACGCGCTGGCGTGTGATCGTGAACACGACAGTGGAGCATGACCTGTGATTCCCGAAGCCGACATCCGAGACTGGCGAGGCGTGGTTCCATGGACCGACGTTCAAGCCGTGGAGCAAGACCTGGTTCTTTCGCGGCTGATGGTTGAGGTGGCCAATCATCCTTTGCTTGGCGATGAGTTGATCATGCGCGGCGGCACCTGCTTCCACAAGCTGTGGCTCGACCGGCCGTGGCGATACAGCGAAGACCTGGATTACGTGCGACGCACCGCCGGCGGGGTTGGTCACATTCTGGATGCGATCCGTGAGATCGCTGCCCGTGTGGGGTTCGACCGGGTGCAGACCGATATTCGACGCCATCCGAAGGCACGGCTCGATTCGACCTTCCTCGGCGGCACCCGGATGAGAGTCAAGATCGAGATGAACACGTTCGAGCGATCACCGGCGCGCCCTCCCGTCACTCGTCCGTTCGCCGTGGAATCGCAATGGTTCAGCGGTGCCGCGGACGTTGCCACGTTCGCACTCGAGGAGTTGATCGCCACAAAGATCCGCGCCCTGTACCAGCGCAGGAAGGGCCGTGACCTGTTCGACCTGTGGCTTGCCGTGGAGGAGGCAGGAGCAACTCCGTCTGCGATCGCCGAGTGCTTCGACCCTTACCGCCCTGAAGGATGGAACGTCACACAAGCCCTGGCCAATCTCGAGGCAAAGCTGGAGGACAAGCATTTCCTTACCGACCTCGACCGACTCGTTGTGGACTGGCCGGAGGGGTACAGCAGTGAGGCTGGTGTGAGGGTCGCCGGGCGTGTGCTCGAAGCGGTGGACGGGGCTTCGGACTGAGTTCCGGCGCGCTCCCGCGACGCTGACGCCTGCGGCGGGATGCTCTGGTTGGTGGGGGTTGGTGGGGGCTGGGTTAGGGGGGTTGTAGGTGGGACTTCACTATTTGGGATATGGCGGAGTTGAACAGTTCCTTGGTGTCGGGGGGTTGGGTCAGGGCCTCGAGGGTTTCGGCGGCCATGGCCTGATCGTCGTCTGCCCAAAGCAGCCAGGGCTTGCCGTCAAAGGAGTCCGAGGCATCTCCGCGCAAGGCGAACACCAGGAAACCTGTGAGCGTGAACAGGATCGTGTTGAACGCGTCGGCTGCGCGGCTTCCCGACAAGCCGGCCGCCTCCAGTTCACCCAACAGGGCAGTGTCGAGTTCGTGCCTGAGCACCGAGGTGGTGCCGGTGCGGTGACCCAACAAGGTGAGGGCCCGGTTCTGCAGCGCCGCTTCCCACATGTGCCCCACCGCGCTCATGATCCGTTGGTGAGGCGTGTCGCCCACGATCTCACGTGCAGCCACCTGGTTCGCCTTGGTGCGCATGAGCGTGTTCACCAACTCCTCGCGGCTGCCCACATGCCAGTAGATGGTGGGGGTCGTGACCCCGAGTTCGGTGGCGAGGCGTCTCATGGTCAACGCGTCCGGGCCCTCGGACTCCACGAGCCTCACCGCCGCGCCGATCACGTCCTCACCCACCAGCCCAACTCGTCGCGTGGCCCCGCCACCAGACCCAGCGGTGGTGACCACGGGATCGTCGGGAGTGTCTGACTGTTCGGGGTGGTTGGCCACGGCGGTTGCCTCCATCCTCAGCGTGTCTGCGACGGTGGACGACCGTCGTTGCCGGCACGGGAACCAGGACCAAACCGTGGGATTGGATGCCTGGGTCCGCCGACACAGTAGCATGTTGCTATAACGCGGTTATAGACTTGAACTCCCCGAACGCGGCGGCACCTTTCTACTCCCGGGTGCCGCCGCATCGGGCGGGCGGCCATACTCAAGGGGCCCACCGGCAAGCAGCCAAGCTGCGCCGGGCCGCCACAAGATCACAAGGGAGGGCTCATGCCGAACCGGTTGCAGGGCGTCGACCAAACCAACAACCCGTACGTAATCGTGTCTTCGGACACCCACGCAGGCCTCTACGTGGAGGACTACCGCCAGTACCTGGAGTCTTCACTGCACGCCGAGTTCGACGAGTGGCTCGTCACCCGCCATCAGCACCGCGCCATGGTGGAGGAACTCAACGGCGAGTACGTGCAACAGTGGGAAAGCGACAACGAATGGGGCCTGCGCGGCGCCTACGACCCCGAAATTCGAGACAAGAGCCTCGACGCGGACGGTGTGGCCGGTGAGATCATCTTCGCCGACGGCGACGCCGTGACCGGCATGGAGGCGCCCCCCTTCGGTGCGGGTCTGCAAGCGGGCATGATCACCGACCCGCGACTCGCCTGGGGCGGCGCCCGGGCGCACAACCGCTGGCTGATCGAGTTCTGCGCAACCAACCCACCCCGGCGAGCAGGCGTGGGCCTCGTTCCCATCACACACGGCGTGGACGAAGCCGTCCGTGAAATCCAGACCCTGGCCGACAAACCCGGAATCAAGGGGATCATGATCCCAACGATGTGGCACGACCATCCCTCCTACGGCCACATCGACTACGACCCGGTGTGGGCCGCGTGCGCGGAGACCGGCCTGGTGGTACACACCCATTCGGGCGAAGCCGACCGTGACTCCTACAACGAGAACATGGCCCAGTACATGCTTGAGGTGGCGTTCTGGACGCACCGCCCGCTGTGGCAGCTGTTGCTGTCGGGCAAGTTCGACAAGTTCCCGGGGCTGCGCTACGTGCCGGTGGAATGCGGCTCGTGGTGGCTCGGTGACCTGTTGTTCAAAGCCGACGCGATGTTCGGCGGGCGCAACTGGAAGGTGAAGAAGATGAACGCCTCCACCAAGGGCCTCATCGAACGCCTGCCTTCGGAGTACGTGGGCGACAACGTGTTCGTGGGGGCCTCCACGATGAGCAAGGTTGAGATCCGTCGCCGCTACGTGAACGGGATCGACGCCTTGATGTGGGGCACCGACTATCCCCATCCCGAGGGAAGCTGGCCGAACACCATCGAACGCCTCGAAACGGACTTCCAGCAGGTTCCAGTGGAGGAGACACGCCTGCTGCTCGGGCTCAACGCTGTGCGCTGCTACAACCTCGACCTCGCGGCCCTGCAGGAAATCGCCGCCGAGGTGGGGCCCACTCCGCTGGAACTCAACCAGGATCTCTCGCTGCGCACCGCGCCCAACGCGATCCGTGAGGCCCGCTTCTGGTTCGACGATTACAACATCGAGTGGAAGGACTGAACCCATGGCATCACGCAACGGATCCGGTCAGGTGAGCGAGGCGAACGCCCCGAACGACGAGCGGCACATCGTGATCAGCGCGGACAGTCACTGCGGCGCCGATCTGTGGGAATACAAGCCTTACCTGGAATCGAAGTACCACGCCGATTTTGACGAGTGGGCCAAGGCTTGCGAAACCAACATGGCCGAACGCAAGGCCCTGTACGAGGCAATGGAGCGCTCCCCTCTTGAGGTGAGCGTGGACGGCGACCCCGATGAGTTCGGCTACCGCAACAACTCCTCGCAAAGGCGCCTCACCGAGCAACAAGCAGACGGTGTTGTGGCGTCGGTGTTGTTTCCCAATACGCAACCGCCGTTCGCGCCCATGGCTTCAACCGCGCTGGAGGCCCCGCCCTACGCCGAGGACTTCGACAACCGCTGGGCGGGGCTGCGGGCGCACAACCGCTGGCTCGCCGATTTCGTGAGCGACGCCCCCGAGCGACGCGCCGGGATCTTTCAGATCTTCCTGGGTGACGTCGAGGGCTCGGTGCGCGAAATCGAATGGGCTGTGGAACACGGACTTCGTGGCGGAGTGCTGGTGCCGGGCTCTCCGCCGGACTCCCCCTTCGAGCCGTTGTACTCGCCCGCATATGAGCCGATCTGGGCCGCCGCCGCGGCCAACGGACTGCCACTCAACCACCATTCGGGTGGCGCCACGCCCAATTTCGGCAACTACTTCCCGTCGTCGTTGGCGATGTTCATGCTGGAAGTAACCTGGTGGACACAACGCGCCTTGTGGCATTTGATGTTTTCAGGTGTGTTCGAAAGATATCCCGACTTGAAGTATGTGACCACCGAAACGGGCACGGCGTGGGTGCCGGAAACTCTCGGCAAGCTCGACAGTTTCCATCATCGCATGAAGTACTCCAAGTACGGCTCCGAATCGATCTTCGGGGGGCTTGCGGTGAAGGACATGTCGCTGGTGCCCAGCGAGTACTTCGAGCGCCAGTGTTTTGTGGGTGCGTCTTTCTTGCGCCCCACCGAGGCGCTGCTCACCCGCGAGGTGGGTGTTCACAAGGTGATGTGGGGTTCGGATTACCCGCACATCGAGGGCTCCTATCCCCACACCCGTGAGCATCTGCGGCTCACGTTCTCGCAGCTCACAGTTGATGAGACCACCGCCATTCTCACAGAGAACGCCGCCCGGGTTTACAACTTCGACCTGGAGGCGCTGCGACCCCTGGCCGACAAGTACTGCCCCACCAAGGCGTTCGTGGCCACCCCCATCGACTACTCCGAGATCCCCGAGCGGGCCAAGGGCTGCCCGGGAATGAACCCGATCAACCAGGTGCAGCCCGCAGCGCAAGCCGCCTGAGGGCCCGCCGCCAGTTTCGGCCGTTCGCCGTCCCCAAAGGAGCGATCCTTCATGCCCACACAGATCCTTTCCCAGTTCTGCATCAACGTTTCCGACATCGACCGGGCGTTGGAGTTCTGGCAGGACGTGTGCGAACTGGAACTGCAGCACCGAACCGAGATTCCAGGGGTGCTCGAAGCGGTGCTGCAATCCCCTCACGGAGGTTCGCGCCTTCAGCTCGCGCAGCACCTGGACAACGACTCGCCGGTGGACATGGGCAGCGCAATGTGGAAGATCTACGTGAACACCTCCGACTGTGAGGCGCTTCACCGGCGAGCCATCGACGCGGGCTGCGAATCGGTGATGGAACCCACAACCATGGAGCGGTGGCCGGTGACGGTGGCCTTCGTGAAGGACTTCGACGGCTATCTCGTGGAGTTCGTGGAGCACCACAAGGGCACCCGCCCCGGCGTGCCCGACCCCAAGAAGGTGTGAACGGGCGCCTAAGGCTCGAAGGGGCCGCGCCCCATTTGTTGACGCACGGTGACCACAGGCGGGCTCGTGAGGGTTCGCCGCAACCAGTTGGCGCCGTCCACCACCAGCGTGTGGCCTGAGATGAATCTCCCGTACGGCGACGCCAGGAACGTGGCAGCCCAACCCAGTTCCTGACGTTGCCCCACACGCAACGCCGGTTGGGCGCCTGCCTTGTCGTCGGTGCGGTCGAGGTTGTCGCGTATGTCCGCGGTCATGTCCTCGTGGGGGAACAAGCCTGGCACGAGGCAGTTCACCTGTATGCCGTAGGGGCCCCATTCCACCGCCAGAGATTCGGTCATGCTCTTCACCCCGGCCTTCGCCGCGGCCGAATGGGCAAAACCGGGGCCACCGGTCCAGGCGTAGGAAGCCCCGATGTTCAAAATGGAGCCGTGGCGGTTCGCTGTGAGGCAACGGCGGCCCATCTCGCGGGCGCAGTTGAAGGTGCCGTTGAGGGTGATGTCCACCACGGTGCGCCAGGCGTTGGGCGACATGTCCTCGGCGGGCACCGCGAAGTTGGCGGCGGCGTTGTTCACCAGCACGTCAACGGGCCCAAGCGACGCTTCGGCCGCGTCGAACGCCGCGGCAACGGCGGCGGGGTCGCGAATGTCGCACACCGTGGTGACGCAACGGTCACCCGCGCCGAGTTGGCTCATGGCCGCTTCGCCTGCTTCCAGGTGCTCCGGCGACCGGGAGGCAATCACGATCGACGCGCCCAGCCTCGCGAACTCCGAGGCGATCGCCTTGCCCAAACCGGTTCCGCCTCCGGTGACCATCACCACCGAGTTGTGGAACGTTCCCGGGCGCAGCGCGGTCTCCCCCACCTCCGGCGGGCCGGGCAGCCCCTGCAATCGATGATCCATGCCCGGCGGGTGTCAGCTTCCGGTGTAGCGCGGTGGCCGCCCCTCGGTGGCGGCGGCCCGCAACTCGGCGAAGTCGTCGCTGCGGTTGAGGAAGGTCTGGTAGATCAACTCGTCGTCCATGGACGCCCGCTGCTCAGGGCGCGCCAGGTGGGCGATCACCTTGCGTGCCAGCTTCACGCTCACCGCCGGCGCAGCGGCCACCTTGCGGGCCATGTCCATGGCCACGGAGTCCAGGTCTTCAGGCGCCACCACTCTCGACACGATCCCGTGGCCGAGCGCCTCGTCGGCATGCATGACGCGGCCCGTCAATACCAGGTCGCTCACCACGCCATGGCCGCACATCTGATGCAGCACGCTCATTCCACCGGTGTCGGGAATCACTCCGTGACCAAGCTCGGGCAAGCGGAAACGGGTGCCCTCGGCGGCTATGCGAATGTCGCACAGCAAGGCCCGCTGAAACGATCCGCCCATCACCCAGCCCTTGAAAGCCACGATCACCGGCGCGTCAAGGGCCCAAAGCTGCTGAATGCCGCGATGCCCGCGGGTCATCAACTGGTGGTGGGTGAGGTTGGTGCGGTTGGCGCCGATGGCGCTCACATCACGACCAGATGACCAGCTCATGCCTTCGCCTCGCCACACCACGGCGCGCACACTTGTGTCGGCCGCCAACTCCTCGAGGATCGCGAAGAGCTGGGCGTCCATGTCGTCGTCAAAGGCGTTGTGCTTTTTCGGGTTGTCGTTGGTGATGACCGCGATGTCGCCGTCGATGCGAAGCGTCACCTGGCCGGTCATGGGCCATCCGACATGCGCGCCGCGGCGGCGGCCTCGGGATCGAAGTCGCCGAAGTCCACCGGGTCGCCCACGGATATCTCGCCCGAGGTGATCACCACGCAGCCAACACCGGCACGGCCGCGCATGCTCGCACGGGCGCCGTCTCCGAAGGTCTCCTCCATCAGCCGACACGGCGCCGCGTCGCGGGAAACTTCCAGCTCCACCGAACCGATCCTCCAGCGATGCCCGGCGGTTCGGGGCACCGCAGGGGCCGAAATGGTGACGTTGCGGCGTGTCCGCTCGGCCACGATCGGCCGACCGGATTCGGCGGCGGCCGCGGCCAGCTCGCCGGTGGCCTGAACCGTTACCTGCCGATGGGTGGCGCCGTGGTACCGGTCACCCACAAGGCCACGACCGGCCTCGGCGGTGACGCTGTGAACCGACCTCATAGGCATCCGCGTGGCGGGAGTGAGATGGATCGACTCCACAACCGGCGTGTTTGGACTTGTTGCAACCATCACAATTCTCCTGACTTCAAAACTGGCCCTCTGACTTCAAAACTGGCCCTCTGACTTCAAGACCGGCCTCCCGGGTTCAAAACTGGCTTCCTGACTTCAAGACTGGCCCTCTGACTTCAAGACTGGCCCTCTGACTTCAAGACCGCCCCGGCGAGTCAAATGCCAGCCCTGCGAACCAAGGCTCAGTTTGCCAGGTGAGAACCACCCGCCTTGGGCACGCTCCCATCCCCGGGAGGGAAACTGCCGGGATCTTGGCCTCAGTGGTGGGCTCCCTCGGTCCACGGGGGCGGGTCAGCCCGCTCACCGGGAGGTTTGCTCAGTTCTTGGCGAGCTGGGTGAACGGCGTTTCCTTGGGCGGGCCGGGCTCCTTGGGCAAGCCGAGCACTCGCTCTCCGATGATGTTGCGCTGCACCTGATCGGTTCCGCCGTAAATCGACGGGGCGGGCGAGAACAGCGCCAGTTCGGCCACCATTCCCGCGCTCTGCGAATCGTCGGGGCCGGTGAGCATCCCGTCGGGTCCCACAACTGCCATGCCCACCTCCCTGAACGACCGCACCAGTTCGCTCATGGTGAGCTTGCCGATGTTGGGCTCCGCGCCGGTGCGCCCACCGCCGGACTTGGCCCGCAGAATCGACAGGCGGTTGATCTCGATGAGGCTCCACAGTCGCATCAGGTCGTCGCGCAACACCCGATTGCCCAGACGCCCGTTGTGGCGGGCCATGTCCACCAGCCGCTGCCACCAGTCCATTCCCAACGCGGGAACGCCGCTCTCGCCACCGGATCGTTTCGCCCAGTCCCCGGCGCGAGCGTCGAGGATTCCGCCCTTGGGGCCAGGGATGCCACCCGGTGGCTGCTTGCCCGCGGAGCCAAGCGACGCTCGCTCCACCATCAGCGTGGTGTTGCCAACCCGCCAGCCGTTGTCGGCGCCTCCGATGAGCGCGTCGTGGCTCACCCTGGCCTCCTCGATGAACACCTCGTTGAACAACGCCCGTCCTGTCATCTCACGAAGCGGGCGCACCTCCACCCCGGGCTGGTTCATGTTGAACGCAAACCAGGAAATGCCCGAGTGCTTGGGGGCGTCGGGGTTGGTGCGGGCAAGCAGCATTCCGTAGTCCGCAACCTGGCCGCCCGACGTCCACACCTTCTGACCGGTAATCACCCACTCGTCGCCGTCACGCTCGGCGCGGCACTGCAACGACGCAAGATCCGAACCGGCGTTGGGTTCGCTGAAGAGTTGGCACCAACCCACCGCGCCGTTGAGGATCTCCGGCACGTACCGGTCGATCTGCTCGGCGGTTCCGTGCATGGCGATCGTGGGAGCGGCGAGCATGATCCCGAGCCCGGTGGGAGGCCCCAGCACGCCTCGCTCGGCCAGCGCCAGCGACACCATCGCGGCCTGGTCACGCCCGTATCCGAGACCTCCTGCGTTGGGGGGAAGCATCGGGCTGGCGTACCTGGCGTCCGCGAGGATCTGCCACCAGGCGCCCACGGTGAGGTCGGGATCCCATTGCTCGTCGCAAAACGCCTCCACCTCGGAGCGGATGTCGTCGGCTCCGGCAGCGGCGCCGTTGGCTCCGGACTGCTTGGCATCCTCGGCAACGGTGACAGTCATCTTGTGAGCCTCCATTTGTCGGCTTGCTTGCGCTGACAGCACCCGGCGGGTGTGGCCAGCTGGCCTGCGATCATCAGGTGGGCCTGGGCTCGTTCAGCGAGGCGGTGTTGTCGAGCAGGATCCTGCGACGATCAGCTTCGTTGAAGGCGTCCAGTTCGTGAAGGTAGTCAAGGGGCTGCGGCAGGCCTTCGATGTGAGGCCAGTCCGAGCCGAAAATCACCCGGTCGGCGCCCATCAGTTCGGCCACCTCGTTCACGTCGTCCTCCCAGAAGGGGTTCATCCACACGTGCGCCTTGAACGTGTCGATGGGGTGGTTGTCGAACCACCAGTAGTTCTTCTTCGCCACCTGGGAGAACTTTCGAAACATGGGCGCCAGAAAATCCGAGCCGTTCTCCACCGACGCCACCCGCAGGTTGTCGAAACGGTCGTAGATCTTCTCGAACACGGACTGGATCAGCCAGTCCTGCGCGGCGCGCTCGATGGCAAACGACTTCAGCGACGGTCCGCCGCCCGAACCCAGCCCCGACGACGAGAACCGGTCGTCGGTGTAACCCTGCGACGAGTAACCCGAATCGCCGGCGTGGATCACCAAGGTCACACCGGCGTCGTTGATCCTGCCCCAAACCGGGTCGAACATTTTGTCGAACGGCGAGCAGCGACCGTTGCGGGTGGCTGCCGCGGCTGGGCGCATCACCAGCACACGGGCGCCCGCGGCGACAACCCTGTCAACCTCCGCGGCTGCCGCGGCCGGGTCACCCATGGCAATGTAGGGCGCGCCGAAGATGCGGCCCTCGTACGCGAAGCCCCAGTCCTCCTCCAGCCAGCGGTTGAACGAGCACATCATCGCCACCGCCGCGTCCACGTCGTCGCGCAGCAATTCCTCATAGAGCACTCCGAGGGTGGGAAAGAGCCACACGCGCTGCAGGCCCTGGGCGTCCATCACCCGCAAACGGGCCTCGGGGTTCATGTAATGATCCGGCAGCGGCTCCCGGTCCTTGAGCATTTCCAGAGGGTTCCGCCCGTCGGGGTTGCCCTTGAAGTAGTCGTGCAGAGCGCCGGGCTTGGCGATCGGATTCCAGGTGGGGTTCGCCACCGCACGCGAAAGCACGCCGCCCACCAGATGGTGCTTGCGACCGTCGATCTGCACCCATTGCACCACCCGGTGGCGCATCTTCGGGTCGGTGTGACGGATGAACGCGTCGGGTGCCTCGTAGTAGTGGTTGTCGGCGTCGAAGGGCTCATAACCCAAGGCGTCCACCGCCGAACGGCCGGATCCCGGCTGCGTTGCTGTGAGGGTGTCGCCGGTGGCCATGAGGCAACGCTACCGTTGCGCCCGTGGCACCCAGGACGATCTCAACGGCCGAGTTGCAGGCCCGCACCCTCAAGCGCGGCGAACGGGTGAGGTTGGTGAACGACCTGCCCAGTCTCGGCGCCGGGGCCGAGGGCAAGGTGGCGATGGCCAACGGCTTCACCTGGAAGCGCTACTGGGTGCGATTCGGAGACGGTCAGGTGCTCGGCCACATCGACCACGACAGCCTCGTTCGCTCCAAGGACTACGACCGTTACCTGGCTGCCCGTGAACGCGAAGCCACCCAGGTTGAGGCCACCGTCGCGGACATCGACGACAGCGAAGGCGAGGCTGCCGACGCCGCCGCGGCCGGCGGTGGCGAGGCCGTGGTCAACGGTGTGCCGATCCCCGCTTACCTGCTGGAGCGCTCCGCCTCGGCACGGGCCCGTCTCGGCGCCTGAGCCCTCACCGCCCCGTCCACCTTCGAGCTTCACCTTCGAGCTTGACCCCGTCGGGTCCGAGTCGTACGGGTCTGATCCCTGCAGGCCCGAGGCCGGTCCGGCCTGGCTCCGGGCTTGATCGTTGGGCCGGCTGACCCGTTCGCCGGGGTGACCGGCGCCGGCTCGGTTGGTCAGGGACTCCAGGAGGCGAGACGGCGCATGGCTTCGCGCATGTCCTCGGTGGCCCCGGCGTATGAGAACCGGGCGTAGCGATGGCCGCGTCGAGGATCGAAGTCCACGCCCGGGGTGACGGCGATCCCCAGTTCGTCCAGCCAACGCCTACACAGCGCCTGACTGTCATCGCTGATGTGATCCACCGCCGCGTACATGTAGAACGCCCCGTCGCTGGGTGCGAGCCTGTCGTAACCCGCTGCCTGCAGGCCTTCTCTCAGCACTCCCCTGTTCACGGCGTAACGGGCGATGTTGGCCCGCAGTTCGTCGTGGCAATCGAACGCTGCCACCGCCGCGTGCTGCGAGATCGCCGGTGCGCACACGAAGAAGTTCTGCGCCAAACGCAGGATCGACTGGTGCAACGATTCGGGCGCCACCACCCAACCGAGGCGCCATCCGGTCATAGAGAAGTACTTCGAGAAGCTGTTCACCACCACCGCGTCGGCGCCCACCGACAGCGCCGTTGGCGCCGGCTGGTCATAGGTGATCCCGTGATAGATCTCATCGGCCACGAGACGAACACCGTTCGCGGAGCACCAGTCGGCAACGCCACGCAGCGCGTCCGCGTCGAGCATGGTGCCCGAGGGGTTGCTCGGTGATGCCACCACCAGTCCGTCCACCGAACCGGTGCGGCGGCACAGGTCGTCCAGCAGCTCCGGCGACGGCTGGAATCTGGTTTCGGCGGTGGTTTCGAGCACAACCACTTCCACGTTGAGCGCCTGCAGCGCGTTGCGATAGCACGGATAGCCGGGCGCGGCCACCACTACCCGGTCACCGGCGTCGAACGCTGCCAGGAACGCCAGCACGAACGCGCCCGAGGCGCCGAAGGTCACCAGAATCCGGTCGGGATCCACCTCCACGTCGTACCAGTCGAGGTAGTGACCCGAAAGGGCGCGCCGCAGCGACAACAGTCCCGACGCAGACGTGTAGCCGAGCACATCGGTATCGAGCGCGTGGTGCGCTGCTGCCACCACACCCTCAGGCGCCGGGGTGGAGGGCTGGCCCACCTCCAGGTGCAACACGTCGCCTCCTGCGGCGGCCCGCTCGGCCGCGGCTCGCATCACCTCCATCACGTAGAACGGGTCGATTCCGGCTCGTCGTGCCGGTGGCAGTCCCGGCTGCGCGGACACGGCGTTGTCGGTGTTGGCACTCATCGGGAACGCCTCGTCGACTGTGCAACCATTCGAGCTTCGATCAAGGGGCGTGGCTGATCAGTCGGGTGTGATCGCATCAAGGTTCCTCTCGTCGGGCGTGGTTGGGGCGGAATCTCAAAGACGTTGGTGGACGGCCACTGCCGGGAGGCGGATCTTTGTGCCCTGTTCTCACAGGCCGGCTCGCCGCTTCGCTTTGGCATCATCTTGGCTTGTGGCGGCAATGATGCCAGACCCGCAGCGGTGCTCGGGCCACTACCCGTCTGCGGCGCCGCCGGGGCACGGCGCCGCCGTGGTCGGCTAGGGTGCGGTCCCGTGGAAGCTTGCCTGGTGGGCATCTGCGGAGGATCGGGAGCGGGCAAGACGACGCTCGCTCGTCGCCTTGCGAGCCACCTGCACACCCACCACGGTTTGGAGGCCACGATCTTGGCCTTCGACTCCTACTACCTCGACCTGTCGCATCTGACCATGGCCGAGCGACGGTTGCGCAACTACGACCACCCCGACGCGTTGGACTCCGACCTGTTCGTTTCCCACCTCGACTCGCTCAAGAGCGGTCGTGACGTGGCCGTGCCCAACTACGACTTCGCCACCCACACCCTCAACGGCAGCTTCACCCCGATACCGGCCAAGCCGGTTGTGCTGGTGGAGGGAATCCTGCTGTTGGCCTTTGAGCAGATAGCCGCCCGGCTCGACCTCAGCGTGTTCCTCGACGCACCCGAACCGTTGAGGCTGGAACGCCGCATCCGCCGCGACACCTCCGAGCGGGGCCGCGACCACGCAGATGTGCGCCGCCAGTTCGCTGCGACGGTGGCGCCCATGCACGACCGGTTCGTGCAGCCCAACCGACACCGGGCCGACCTGATCGTGGACTCGGGCAAAGACCCGTTCGGCGTTGTCGGCGACTTGCTGTCGCAGCGCCTCGCCGCCAGGCGGCCAGCTGCGGTCGCAACGTTCGCCGGCTGAGGCAACTCGCGCGCATCTGAACCCCGCAGCCCACAGCTGAAGCCGGCAGCTACGACAACCCGGCCGTGAACGGCCGGGCCATCAGCCGGCGGGAGTTCCTGCGGGAAGGGCACCTTCGCGGTTGAGCAGTTTCTGCTTGAGAGCCGGTCCGGGGCCGTAGTTGCCCACGCCTCCACCGGCGGGCACCACACGATGACAAGGCACCAGCAGCGGCACCGGGTTGCGGGCCATGGCCTGCCCCACCGCCCGCGCGGCTCGAGGGTGCCCCACCACTGCGGCCAGGTCGGAGTAAGTGGCCACCTCACCTTTGGGGATTTGCGCGGCCGCTTCGAGCACCTTGCGATGAAACTCCGAGCGGCAAGACAGGTCAACGGGCACATCGGTGCGGCCTTCGGCGAGGGCGGACTCGACCTCTGTGACCCAGCGCGGATCCGGGTTGTTGTGGTGCTCCAACGCCACGCCAACTTCGCGGCGCATGTAATCCTCGAACTCGCCCGGGTCACACGACTCGTCGGCGCCGGTGTCATCGGGATCGGCACCGCAAATGAGCAGGCCGGTGACCTTCCCGTTGTGGTGGGCCACGCACACCGGCCCGGCCGGGCTGTCGGCCACGAACCACTGATGAGCAGGGCGGTTGTTACTACGTGTCCGAGTCATGGCGGGACACTACACCCGCCCCCGCCACCCGTGATTGAGCATCAACCCCGCCTCGTGCCGCACGCTTGGCGGTCGTGGCGGCACGCTGACTTGACCGCAGTTGCCCGATGCTCCCCCGGCGGTGGAAGGTCAACCGTGGGAGGGGATTGCCCAGTCCACGGGGCTTCGGCCTGCCGCTGCGAGCGCTGCGTTGGCTCGGCTGAAGGGGCGACTGCCGAAGAACCCTGAGTCCGCCGAGAACGGCGACGGATGCGCCGACTCGATCACGGCGTGGCGCGACGTGTCCACCAGGACCTTCTTGCGACGCGCGGCTGCTCCCCACAAGATGAACACCACTGTGTCGGGCTTGTCGTTCACCACTCGGATCACCTGATCGGTGAACGTCTCCCAGCCGCGACGCTGGTGACTGGCAGCTCTGCGGGCCCGCACCGTGAGCGTGGCGTTCAACAACAGCACCCCCTGGCGTGCCCAGTGTTCGAGCGAGCCGTGTTCGGGGATGGGCGCGCCGATGTCGTCTCGCAGCTCGATCAGGATGTTTCGCAGCGAGGGGGGCTGCGGCACCCCGACACGTACTGAGAAGCAAAGCCCGTGCGCCTGGCCGGGCCCGTGGTAGGGATCCTGGCCCAGGATCACCACCTTCACCGAGGCGTGCGGGGTGAGGTGAAGCGCCGCGAACACCTCCTCGGGGGGCGGGTAGACGTCGTACGCCGAGCGTTCCTGGGCCACGAAGGCCTGAAGCTCACCCCAGTAGGGCTTGTGGAACTCGCCTCGCAGCAGCGGGTTCCAGTCGGTGCGCGGCGCCATCGGTGTCCTCGGCCGCCGGACGGGGTGCTTCGGGGCAGCCAGACCCCTCCGACGCGGCTCAGGTGGGTCGGGCGCCCACGATGCTGGCTCGTTCCATCACCCTCACATCCGGGTAGTAGTCGCTGGCGGCGTAGTGCTGCACCGAGCGGTTGTCCCAGAACACCACCGTGTGCGGCGCCCAGCGCACCCGGTACTGGTACTCGGTCACAGCCGCCTGCGACGACAGTTGGCGGATCAACTCGACCCCCTCGTCGAAGTCCATCCCGTCGATGTGCGACGTGAAGTATGCGTTCACGAAAATCAGCTTGCGGCCCGTGTGGGGATGGGTGCAAACCACCGGATGACGAGCCTTGGGGTAACGAGCCCTGAACTCCTCCTTGCGGCCCTCGGGCACCTGATGACCGAAAGCCATCATGTAGTCGTGGATCGCGTGCAGGTCATCTATGCGCGCCTTGAGGTCTTCGTCGAGTCCGTCGTAAGCGGCGGTCATGTCCGAGAACAGCGTGTCCCCACCGGTTGCGGGCACTCTCACTGCGTGCAGGATCGCGCCTGCGGATGGCACCTCGCGCCATGTCACGTCGTGATGCCAGCCGTTCTCGTACCCGCCGGTGTCGGCGCCCTTCTCGAAACGAACAAGCTCGGGGTGCTCGTCGTTTCCGGTGATGAACGGGTGGATCTCCAACTCTCCGAACCGCCGGGCGAAGGCCACGTGCTGCGCGGAGGTGATCGGCTGATCGCGAAACACGATCACCTTGAACTCTTGCAACGCCCTGCGGATCTCGTCGATCACCGGCTCGGACAGTTCGTCGCGCAAATCCACGCCGCCGATCTCGGCGCCGAGCG
The DNA here is from genome assembly GCA_965221635.1 of Candidatus Aldehydirespiratoraceae bacterium. Classification (GTDB taxonomy): domain Bacteria; phylum Actinomycetota; class Acidimicrobiia; order Acidimicrobiales; family Aldehydirespiratoraceae; genus JAAXHB01. Next base: position 2,671,108 of record OZ244902.1, on the reverse strand, counting down.
TGGCGCCCTGGGGCTCCACCTGGAGGTGCTCGAACCGCAGCCCTGCCAGACGCCGGCGTTCGTCCGCAAGATGAGTACACGGCCCGATGGTGATCCCGTAACGCTTGATGGTGACCCTGCCCGGAACCAGGCGTGACGCGGGATCCGAAGTGCCGGCCTGCTCCACGCCGTCCGCGGCGCCGGAGGCTTGGTCGACAGCGCCGGTGTCCTCGGTGGAGGTTGGGCGCTGTCGATCCTGGGGAACGGACTCGGCGGCGGCTGTGGCGACAGGGGATGCTGTAGGGCTCACGATGTGGGAATATAGCCTTGAAGCCGGTTCGCCGAAGTCTTGTCGGCGAATCACGTTGCAACCGAACCCCCACTGTTCACAATTCGGCCACCGAGGGAAGGGTTTCCCCGCGCACCGCCGACGCCGGATCAAATCAACGCCCGACCTCACCCAGGAGGCACCCGGGGATGACCACCGAGTTGAAAGAACCCTTCAAGATTCTCGTCGTCGACGACGAACCCGACCTTGAGCCCTTGGTGCTTCAGCGGATGCGACGCCAGATACGGCGCGGCACCTACACCTTCGTGTTCGCGCATAACGGGGTGGAAGCTATTGAAATGCTTCAGCAACATGATGACATAGACATGGTGCTGTCCGACATCAACATGCCGCAAATGGACGGGCTCACCCTGCTGGCGCAGCTTCCCGAGATAGATCCCGACCTGCGGGCGGTGATCATCTCCGCATACGGCGACATGCGCAACATTCGCACAGCCATGAACCGGGGCGCCTTCGACTTCATCACCAAACCAATCGACTTCGACGATCTGCGGGTGACCATCCAGCGAACCTTGGAGCATCTGGTGAGTTGGCGCGCCGCGCTCGCGGCTCGTGACCAACTGGTGATGCTGCAAAGCGAACTGAGCATCGCAGGGGAAACCCAGAAGTCGATATTGCCGGTTGCGTTTCCGACCTCCGCCGAGTTCGACGTTCACGCCAGCATGGTTCCCGCACGCGAGGTGGGCGGCGACTTCTATGACCTGCTCACCCTCGACGACGGACGGGTGTGCGTGATCGTGGCCGACGTTTCCGGAAAGGGCGTGCCGGCTGCGCTGTTGATGATGGCTGCGCGCACCGCCTTCAAGAGTTCGATCGTGCGCTCGGGAAGTCCCAGCGCGGCGCTGGGGCAGGCCAACGAACTTCTCTGCCAGGACTCCCCCGCGGAGATGTTCGTAACCGCGATCGCCCTGGTGTACGACCCCGCCAGCGGGGAATGCGTTTACGCCGGGGCAGGCCACCACGCTCCCCTCTTGGTGGCCGACGGTGGCGCCACCAGCGAGATTCCCCTTGAGGGCGGCGTTGCGCTCGGGGCTCTCACAGGAGCGGAATACCGCGATCACCAACTCGGGCTCAACGCCGGGGAGGCGCTGGTGTTCTACACGGACGGGGTCACCGAGGCCATGACCGAGAGCCGCGAGGAGTTCGGCCTGAGTCGGCTCCTGGGGATCTTCAACGGGGACAGCTCCCGCAAAGCCGAGGGCGTCACGCAACGTGTTTTTGATTCGGTACACGCCTTTGTGGGCAACGCCGCACAATCCGACGACATCACCTGCCTCTGCCTGCTTCATCGACCCGCCGACGGTTCCGAGTCCCGCTGACGGGGCGTCGAGAGGTCGCCATGGGGAATCCTCGGCCACGCCGTTGGCTGCCTCACCCCGACGGTTCGCCAACCCCCCGCAGCACATGACCCACCTCACACCGACGAGCCTTCTCGGGCGGCCACCCCGAGGCTTGCGTGTGGTCGTGGGCCGGGTTGTGGGCCTGTGGCTGCCGGCGCTGGCGCTGGTGCTCGCCGCATGTGGCCAGTCCAACGGCTCCGGACAATCCGCGACCCCGGACAACGCCGACGAGTCCTCGCAGACGGTCACGGGCCCCTCGGACGCGGGCAGCGAACCCTCCGACGTGGAGGAGACCGTGCCCGGTGTGACGGCCACCTCGGTGCTGTTCGGGCAGTCCGCGGCTCTTGAGGGGCCCACCGCCGCTTTGGGCCTGGGCATGCGCCTCGGCATCGAAGCGGCCTTTGCCGAGGTGAACGCCGCGGGAGGCGTGAACGGCCGCCAGGTTGAGTTGGTGTCTCTCGACGACGGATACGAACCCCGAGCCGCCTTGGCGAACACCCTGGAACTGATCGACCAGGGCGTTTTCGCGCTCATTGGCGAAACCGGAACTCCCACCTCTGAGGTTGCCGCCCCGGCAGCCGCGGCCGCGGACGTGCCCTTTGTGGGCGCCTTCACCGGCGCCGACCTTCTGCGCGACGGCCGCCTCGACAACGTGATCAACATGCGAGCCTCCTACGCCGAGGAGGTCGAGACGATGATCGACTACATCACCACCGACCTCGGCCTCACCCGCATTGGGGTGCTGTCCCAGGAGGACTCCTTCGGTCGTGACGTGTACCGGTCGATCCAGAAGTCCCTGGCCAGGCGCGATCTGGTTCCCACAGCAGTGAACTTCTATCCTCGCAACACCAACGCGGTGAAACGGGCGACCTTGCACTACATCGGCACACGCCCGCAAGCAATCATCATGATCAGTTCCTACGAGCCCGCTTCGGGTCTCATCAGCTGGTCGGACAGGCTCGACTTCGATCCGGTGTTCCTGGCGTTGTCGTTCGTGGGCACCGAGGCGCTCGCCGATTCCTTGCGCAACGTGTCCCAGCGGGTTCTGATCACCCAGGTTGTTCCCATTCCCACCGATCGTGACATCGCCTACGTGGACGCGTATCTGGGGGCCCTTGATGCCTACGATCCCACCGCCACACCCGGCTTCGTTTCGCTGGAGGGCTACCTCACCGGACGCATGGCCATAGAGGGCGTGCGCCGGTGTGGGGACGAACTCACTCAACAGTGCTTCACCGAGGCGATACTGGGCGCCGACCTGTTGGACATCGACGGCCTCCGGTTGACCTTCAACGACGACGAAGCAGACGGCGCCGAGGACTTCGTGGACAACCAGGGATCGAGCCAGGTTTTCCTCACCGAACTCAACTCTGACGGGACCTACAGCAGCGTGCCCTACTCACCGGGCGCAACCCCATGAGACACGCACGCAAGCCGTCGCTGCCGAACCGGATCTCGACGCGCCTCTACGCCGGTATTGGCCTGGCCGTGGGGTTCACCCTTGCCGCGAGCATCGTGGGTTGGATTTCCTTCCAGCGAATCGACGAAGCCCAGCAACAAGTGTACGAATCCAGCGTGGTTCAAACCGAAGCCGCCTTCGCACTCACCGACTTCACGGGCGATCTGGTGGCCGCGGCGGACGACCTTGCCAACGCCACACCCGATCAATTCGACGAGGTCAACGAACGAGTCGATTCCACCAAGAGCCAGTTTCGTTCGCAGCTGGACACGCTCAGCGCCCTGGTGGAGAACGACGCCCAAACTGAGCGCCTTCGGGTGATGCGACGGCACGGCAACACGATCATTTCCAATCTCTCCACCATCTCCGCGGACCTGCCCCGCTACCACGAGCTGAATGACCGGATAAGCGCCCTGAAGTTGGAGACCGATATTCTTCTTGATCGCCTGGACTCGGTGCTGAACGTCGCAACCGATGACCAGTTCTTCTATTTGATCACCGGGTACAGAAACTTGAGCGGCTTTGCCGGGTTTCGCGACGAGGACCTTCCCGCGGCTGAAGTCTCCCACTATCTAGACCTGGCCTCAATCACTGCGGACGTTTTCTCTGCGCGCGAGCTTCTGTCGTCTCTGCTTCTCGTGCAGGATGCTGCGGCTGCGGAGATTCTGGGAGCCCAGTACGGCTTTACTCTCGACAGAGCCGCTCTGGCCTCCCGGAACATTCCGGTGGAGAACACGCGCAACGAAACCCAGAGTCTGATCGCCAGTCTGGGTGAGTTCGACGAGGGTGACTCCGACATCTTCTCCGCCGTGGGAGCGCGGCTCGACGTGGAGCAACGCCGCCGTGACTCGTTGGAGCAAAACCAAGTGGCCGAGGCTCAGCTCATCGGCCGGGTTGCCGACTACGCAAGAACCGCCCTCGCAGACTCCGAGCAGGCCTCTGCGACTTCGTCAAACGCGATCCGGGCGGGGCGCATTCTGCTTGTGCTGATCAGCGTGATGGGCATCGCGGGAGCGATCGCTGTGAGTTGGCTTTACGTGGGCAGATTGTTGCTGCGGCGCATTTCGCGGTTGTCGAACCGGATGCGCGCGCTGGCCGGTGGTGACCTCGAAACGGAGGTGCTGATCCGCGGCCGCGACGAGGTGGCTGACATGGCCGCGGCGTTGGAGGTGTTCCGACAGCACGCCCTGGAGGTGCAGCGACTGAACCTGGTGGAGAAGCTGGCGCAGGAACTCGGCGACAAGAACGAGGCCCTCGAAGTCGCCATGGAAGACCTCAGCACCGCACAAACCCAGATCGTGGCCCAGGAGAAGCTCGCTGCGCTCGGTGAGGTGACCGCCGGCGTGGCTCACGAAATCCGCAATCCGCTCAACTTCATCAAGAACTTCTCGGAGTCCTCCGAGGAGTTGCTGGACGAACTGCTGGAAGCCATGGGAGATGCCACCGACGCGATGAGCGAGGAGGATCGGAACTACCTGGAAGAGATCACCCAGGACCTGACCGGCAACATGAAGCGGATCATCTCCCACGGATCGCGCGCCAACCGCATCGTGGAGGATCTGTTGCGCATGGGCCGCGGTGTTGGTGAACGCCAGGCAACCGTTCTCAATGACCTGGTGAGGGATCACGCCATGTTGGCCTATCACAGCGCCCGGGCCACCAACGCTGATTTTGTGGTGGACATTCAAGAGGATTTCGATCCCGAAATGGGTGAACTGGATGTGGTGTCCCAGGATCTTGGAAGAGTGGTGCTGAACCTGGTCACCAATGCGGGGTACGCCACCAACGAGAAGTACCAAAGACTGCGAAACAACAGGGACGCCAAGGAGTCGGATCCCACCGGCGGATACCACCCAACGGTTGTGCTAACCACTAAGCGTGAGGCGGATCACGTTGAGATAAGGGTGCGTGACAACGGCGACGGGATTCCCGACGATTTGCTTCAGAAGATCTTCGAGCCTTTCTTCACCACCAAGCCCACTGACGAGGGCACCGGTTTGGGTTTGGCGCTCTCCAGTGACATTGTTCGCAGCCATGGTGGAGTGCTCAGTGTGGACACATCCGCCGGTTCGTTCACCGAGTTCACGATCAGCCTTCCCACACACGTGGACGCCACGGATCCGGGCGACGGCACTGCCGCAGTTGCGGATGGTTCGTTGGCGTGAAGGTTCGTCGGCGGTGCCTTGGCGCCGGCTAGGCTGCGCGCCATGAACGGGCATCTGCAACTCACGAACGTCACCATGGAGTTCGGCCCGATTACTGCGCTGCATCGTGTTAGCCACTCATTCGCGCCTGGCACCGCCACCGCGATCATGGGGGCCAACGGTTCGGGCAAGACAACGTTGCTGCGTTGCATCGCCGGACTGCTCACCCCCACCGCGGGCGAGATCGTGGGCGCACCACGCGCCACCGCTTACGTGAGCCAGCATCTGTCGCACACCTGGATGCCGATCACAGCTCGTGACGTGCTCAAGATGGGCCGATACCGCCGACTCGGCTTCTTGCGCCGACTCGGCCGCGGTGACCGCAAGGTGATGCGCGACGCCGCTCGCATGCTCGACGTGGAAGGGCTGCTCGACCGCAGCTTCAACCTGCTCAGCGGCGGTCAGCGTCAGCGTGTGCGGATCGCTCAGGCCCTGGCCGCGCAGCCCGATCTCCTTTTGCTCGATGAGCCGATCTGCGGGCTTGATCTTCCCAGCCAGAAGCAGATTCTTGCCGCCATGGAACTGTGCGCAGAAGCGGGGATGATCGTGATCGCCACCACCCACCACCTCGACGAGGCTCGCTGCTGTGACCAGGTGATCCTTCTGGCCAAGGAACTGCTGGAGGTGGGCCCGCCAACCGAGACGCTCACCGAGGAGAAGTTGCAGCACGCGTTCGGGCCCACGGTGCTGGCGGATTGCAACAACCGCGACCAAGCCGGCTTGATCCATCACCGCCACGACGAAGGCGCCGGGCTGGACCCCGACCACGCCGACGATCACGTTCACGTGTGCAGTCACACCGATCGTCAGCCACGCCATCGCGACCACCATCGATCACACGCACCCAGCCGCCACGTCGTCGGCTGACACCGACACCGGTGGCATGATGCGTCAAGCCGATGCGTCAGTCGGCTTGGCTTGTGATGATCGATCGTCGCAGGGAGCAGTCTCGTCGGGTTCTGAGGTTGTGCTGTGGCCGCTCGTCGTGACCTGATCGTGATCGGCGCCGGCCCCGCCGGCGCGGCAACGGCGTTGCGGGCTGCCCGCGCCGGGGCGAAGGTGACGGTGTTCGAAAAGGCGGCCCCTGGGCGGGACAAGGTTTGCGGCGACGGTTTGACCCCCCGGGCCGTGGCCGCGCTTCACGAACTGGGGGTGAGCCTCAACGGCGCCCACCGAATCGACGGTCTGAGAATGATCGCCGGTTCCACCCGGCGGGAAATGCTGTGGCCGGCCACGGGACGCTTCGGGGCTCACGGCGCGGTTTGGCCCCGTCGTGAACTGGACAAGCACCTCATCGACTCCGCCGCCGAGGCGGGCGCGGAGATCGTGTGGCAAACCGAAGCCCTTCCCGCCTTTGCCGATGGCCCCAGCGACCCCGGCCCGAACGGCGCTGACCCAGGCGACGCTGACGCGGGCCCCGCTGACGCAGGCCCCGCCGGCTTGAACAGGGCAGTGATCGGCGTGGAGGCCGGTGGTCGTCTGCACCGATCCGAGTTGGTGGTGTTGGCAACGGGCGCGCCCGGCCGGGCCGCGCGCATGCTTGGCGCGGTGCGGGTGGCCGAGGAGCCGTTCGGGCTGGCGATCCGCACCTACGCCGCCACGCCCCGTCACGCCGACCGGCACCTGGAGGCGTGTCTCACGTTGCGTGACCAGCAAGGCACCTGGGTGCCCGGTTACGGGTGGATGTTCCCCGCCGGTGACGGAACCGTGAACATCGGCGTGGGCGCCTTGTCCACCATGAGAGGCTTTCGCAAGCTCAACCTCAACCGACTCCTCGACGACTACAGACGCCTCGTTGCCGACGAATGGGAGCTCGGCGAATACCTGGAGCGGCCCAGAGCGTGGCGCCTGCCGATGACCGCGGTTCGTCGCCACGGAGCGGGATGGGCCGCGGTTGGCGACGCGGCGGGACTTGTGAACCCGATGAACGGCGAGGGCATCGACTACGGACTGGAGTCCGGCATGCTTCTCGCCGATCTGTTCGAGGCGGATCCCCGCACTGCTGCGGCCCGTTACGACCGGATGGTGGGTGAGCGCTTCGACCGGTTCCTGCGCACCGGCAGACGGTTCAGTTTCCTGATCGGTCATCCTTGGATCCTTCGCAACGGGCTTCGCCTGGCGGTGGGCTCCCAAGCCGTGGCGGAGATCACCCTGCAGGTGATGGGCAACCTCATCGACGACGAGTCGCGTGGCGCGGCGCGCACCGTTTTGCGTGGCGCCGACCGCGCACTGGCGTGGGCCGAACCGCTGTTGCGGCGCACCCGGGCCACGAACTGAGCAACAAGCCGTGGCCGCGACCACCCCGGACCCGTCACCCCAGGCGCAGGCGCACACCGCCACTCTGGGCGACAGCTCACTCGACGAGATCGATCACGCGCTGCGCCGCGACATTCGCAGGCTCGGCGCCCAACTCGGCGAGGCCCTGGTGCGCCAGCACGGCCCGGAGTTGCTTGAACGGGTGGAGAAGGTCCGCACCTTGGCGCGTGGGCTGCGCCGCCCGGGCCTCGCAGCCGCCGAGGACACATCTCAAACAAGCACCCGGATGCGCAACCCCGTCCGTCATCGCAATGGCAGCCCCGACGGCCCCGGTGTCACGACCGACAACTCACCGACCGTGGCGGCGACGCTGGAGCAAACCGGGATGGCCAGCAGCGCCGCGCTTGCCGAACTGCTGGCCGGAGTTGACACCGCCCAGGCCGGTTTGCTGGCCCGGGCGTTCACCGTGTACTTCCACCTGGCCAACACCGCCGAACAGGTTCACCGCATCGACACGCTCAACGAAACCTCGGGCAAGGCGTCGCACCGCTTCCACCAAACCGTGACACGGCTAATTCACCAGGGGTGTGCTGCGGCGGAGGTGGCCGACGCGGTCAACACGGTGCAGTTGCGTCCGGTGTTCACCGCCCACCCCACCGAAGCGTCGAGGCGATCCATCCTCGACAAGCTCGCCGAGATCGCCGTGCTGGTGGAACTGCGCGCCGCCGCGTCCGGTGACGAGTCGGCGCACGGGCGCATCGACCGGCGAGTGGACGAGCTGATCGACGCCATATGGCAAACCGACGAACTGCGCCGCGAGCGTCCCGATCCTGTGGACGAGGCCCGGTCGATTCTGTACTTCCTCACCGAGGTTGTCTCCGACGGCGTTCCCGAACTGCTCGACGACATGGACGCCGTGCTGCGCAGCCTGGGCCGCCGCCTCGACCCGGGTGCCACGCCGGTGCGGTTCGGGTCTTGGGTGGGAGGCGACCGCGACGGCAACCCGAATGTCACCGCACACACCACCGTGCAAGTGCTGGACTTTCAGCGCGGCAGGGCGTTGAGGATCCTCATCGACGAGATCGAACAGCTCTCCGGTGAGCTCAGCATCGGGCTGGCGGTGCAAGGCGTGTCCGACGAACTCGCCGCGCAACTCACCAAGGACAGCACCCGCTTCCCGGACCTCACCCGCAGGTTCCGTGCGCTCAGCGCCGGTGAGCCCTACCGTCAGCGGCTGGCGGTGATCCACAGGCGTCTCAACGACACCGCCACCGGGGGAACCGACCCCTACGCGAACGTCCACGAACTGGCCTCGGATCTGGCGGTGATGGCCCGGTCGTTGGAAGCCAACCAGGGCGAACTGCTGGCTCGTGGCCGCCTGGCGCGGGTGCGGCGCATCGCCGCGATGGTGGGGTTCGATCTCGCCGCGCTTGACGTTCGCCAGCACGCCGCCCGACATCACGAGGCGCTGGCGGTTCTGTACAACCCGCTGGGCATCGATTACGCCGCCCTCGACAGGGCTGCTCGCACCCGACTCCTCGTCGACGAACTGGCCGGGCCGAGGCCTCTGGCCCCTCCCGAGCGGTCCGGGGGCAACGACACCGCGGCGCTGTTCAGGGTGCTGCGCCGCCAGATGGACGCCCGTGGCGACGAGATCATCGGCAGTTACATCGTGTCGATGGCCACCGGTGTGGACGACATCCTGGCCCCGGTTGTGTTGGCCCGCGACGCCGGTCTGGTGGATCTGGTGGCCGGGGTGGCCCGCATCGGGTTCACGCCACTGTTCGAGACGATCGACGATCTGCGCTCAGCCGGTGAGGTGCTCACCGAGTTGCTGGCGGTGGCCCCGTACCGGCAGTTGGTGGACTGGCGGGGCGGAACCCAGGAGGTGATGGTCGGCTACTCGGACTCCAACAAGGACGGCGGCATCACCACTTCGCAATGGGAGATCCACAAGGCGCTGCGCGCCATCGCGGAGGTGTCCGACGCCACCGGTGTGGAGATCACGGTGTTTCACGGCCGTGGCGGCACCATCGGCCGTGGTGGTGGCCCCACCCACGCCTCGATCCTGGGTCAGCCGCCAGGGGTGGTGCGCACCGCGGTGAAGGTCACCGAACAAGGCGAGGTTGTTGCCGACAAGTACGGAATGCCCCGGCTGGCTCAGCGCAACCTGGAGCTGGCCTACTCGGCGGTGTTGGAGGCGTCGCTCGGCCATCGCACCCCCCGTCACGGCCCGGAGATCACCCGACGCTGGGACGAGGTGATGGAGCAAATGTCCGCCGAGGCGTACGGCGCCTACCGGCAGTTCCTGGGGCGACCCGGCCTGGCCGAGTACTTCCGCACGTCCACCCCGGTGGAGGAGCTTGCCGGGCTCAACATCGGCTCCCGTCCGGCGCGCCGAGTGGCAGGCGACTCCGGGATCGACACGTTGCGCGCCATTCCATGGGTGTTCGGGTGGACGCAGTCCCGCCAGATCGTGCCGGGCTGGTTCGGGGTTGGCACCGGCCTGGCCGCCGTGCGAGCCGCAGGCCGGGACGCCTTGCTGACGGAGATGTTCGACCGTTGGCAGTTCTTTGCCACCTTCGTGTCCAACGTGGAGATGACCCTGTTCAAAACCGATCTTGCCATTGCCGGTCACTACGTTCACACCCTGGTGGATCCCGGCTTGCATCACCTCTTCGACGAGGTGGCCCGCGAGTACGAACGCACCGTTGCCGAGGTGACCGCGCTCACCGGCAGGGGCCTGCTTGAGGATCAGCCGGTGCTGCGCCGCACGCTGCTGGTGCGAGACGCCTACCTGGATCCGATCAACGTGTTGCAGGTGGAGCTGCTGGCACGACGCCGCGCCGGTGAAGCCACAACGGCCGCGCAAGGCGCCGACGACGACACGAGCCAGGCGAACCTGTTGCGCCGCACTCTGTTGCTGACCGTGAACGGCGTGGCCGCCGGGCTGCGCAACACCGGCTGACAACTCCCCCGCCAAGCCTCCCCGCGGCTCGAAACTCAACCAGGTTCCGGCCTGACCGCTGGTGACTCGCTATCCGGCTGTCGCGCCTGCGGATATGGCGTGGCGCGAGTCGCCGATGGCTGCGGTGCCGAAGTCCTGCTCCACGACAAGTCGCGCCCGCGGAAATGGCGTGGCGCGGGCGGCAGGGGCTACCGGTCTGGGTGGTGAAGGAACGCGAAGTCCGACGGGTTGGGGGTGCGGGTTTGGCGCCAGAAGTCGATCAGAGGGAAGGGCCAGTTTTGCGCCACCCGCCCGCTTGGGCTCTTGTACCACGACCGCACCTTGGACAGGCCCCATGCCATCTCGGCGTTGCGGGCATCCACCTTGGCGGCGTACCGCTCATGTGCGTCGGCCCGGCAGTCCATCGCAGCGGCGCCCTCGCCGGCCAGCATGCGCAGGCACTCCAGCGCGTAATTCACCGAGCACTCCGAGAAGTAGATGATGCTGCCGTTCACCACGATGTTGGTGTTGGGCCCGTACAGCATGAACAAGTTCGGGAACCCCGGCACGCACGAACCCACATACGCCCTGGCGTCACCGGCCCACGTTTCGTGCAGGTCGACGCCGGCGCTGCCGGTGACCTGCATCGGCATCAGGAACTCCGAAGCCCGGAAGCCGGTTCCGTACACGATCACGTCCACCGGCACCAAACGTTCCCCAACCCCGGAGGCGTCCCCGGGCCCTCCCCCTGCGCCGTCGGGGGCGACTGCGGAGTCATCCGACACGCCACCAGACCCCAAGCGCGTGGCAGTCCCGGTTTCGCCGGCGCCGGCGCCGCAGGCCACGATCACACCCTCATCACAGATTCGCACGATTGGTTCGGTGATCAACTCCACGTTGGGGCGTTTGAGTGTTTGCGCCCAGATGCCGTTGTCGAGCACCACCCGTTTCGCGCCCACCGGATAGTCGGGCACCACCTTGGCCAACAGATCCGGACGATCCGCGAACTGCATCTCCAGATAGGCGGTGAGCAACTGTCTGGCAAGTTCGTTGTGCTCGCTCACCGAGCGTTCCAGTGGGCCCTTCCAGTTCGGGTCTCGATGCAGCGCGGCGACAGTGCCCTCGTGGGTGCGCCAGAACAGTCGCAAGCGGAACCAGTTGGCGTACCCGGGCACCAACCGGAACAACTCGAGCAAACCCTCCGGTAGGCGCTGGTGGTACTCGGGGCGAGGTATCAGCCATGGCGGCGTGCGTTGAAACACCGTCACGTGGCCGGCGGCCTCCGCCAGGTGGGGAATGAACTGCATGGCGCTGGCGCCGGTGCCGATCACCGCCACACGCTTGTTGCGCCAGTCGAGGTCGTGGCGCCACGCGGAACTGTGGAACCACTCCCCCGCGAACTGCTCGGCGCCGTCGATTCGGGGAAGCAGCGGCCTGTTGAGCTGCCCCACCGCGGAGATCACCGCCGCGGCGGTCACCTCCCTTGTTCCCGAGGGGTCTCTCAGCCGGATCCTCCAGCACAGGCGGCGGTCGTCCCAGGCGAGTGACAGCACCTCGGCGCCGAAACGGATCCGGTCCACGATCCCCCACCGTTGGGCGCAGTCGGCGAAGTAGTCCAACAGCACTTGCTGCGGGGAGTGGTATTCGGGCCAGTCGGGCTTCTGTTCGGCGGCATAGCTGTACACGTGGTTGAACACGTCCACCCGACACCCCGGGTAGGTGTTCTCGAACCAGGTGCCGCCAACGTCGGCGTTCTTGTCGAACACCACAAAGTCAACGCCGGCCTGGTTGAGCCTGTGCGCGGCCAGGATCCCCGACATCCCCGCGCCCACAACCGCCACCCCCACATCAGGCCCGGCCTGCGAATCCAGAGCGGGGAATCCCTCTATCGGGTCGGGGATTCTCAGGTCGCCCTCAACGGCGAGTTCCTCGGTGAGCATCGTGCGGTAGTCGTCGTCGAGTTTGGCGCCTGTGAGCCAGTCCACCAGTTGAGGAAGCAACTCAGGCTTTGGCGCGGGCACGGACTCGACATCCTCGGACTCGGCGCGCTCGGCCAACATGTCAAGGCCACGCTCGGCGAGGCTGCGGGCCTGTTTCACCTGGTCGGTGTCCCAGCCACCGTCGGGTTCGAGGGCCCGGTCGGGGTCCAGCCACAACCCGTGGGGCACGAGGCCCAGGTCACCGGTGCGCCAGGCAAGCGCGGCCAGCAGGCTCGCAACGTCGGCCACCTCCACAAGGGGCGACCAGTCACGGCCCTCGTCCGGCCCGTTGAGGTGGTGTCTGTCGGCGGGACTGTTCACGGCATCCATTTCATCAACCGCCACGGAGAGCCGACAGCCGTGCCCCAGGGTGCAATTTGGCAGTTCCGCCGGGGTCGTGTCAGTTATTGTCGAAGCTGACCACCTCGCCCCGGTTGATGCTCACCCAGTCGCGGGCTTCCAGGTAGGGGCGGAACACCTCCGCGATCTGCTTGTGGTCGCCATCGGCTTTGGGACGTTGCAGTTCGTACAGCTGCGGGAACTCCAACCATGCCAGCACCGCGTCCCACAAACGAAGCGCGGCCTTTCCCATTGGCGGGTCGATCAGCACCGGGCCGAACAGCGCCTGCTCGCCGAAGAACAACGTGGGCACACCGAAACCACCGGCGGCCACCACCTTGTCGTGCTCGGCTCGCACAACGTCATGGGTTCCGGGATCATCCAGGGCTGCGTCCACCGTGGCCGGGTCGAGGTTGATCTCGGCCAGCAACACTCGTGCCACCTCAGGGTCGTGTACCCGCAGGCCTTCCTCGTGCAGGGCCCGGCCCGCCCGCTCGTACCAGGCGTCGACATGATCCATGGAGTCGCGGCGCAGCACCGCACCTATGCGCATCAGCGACCATCCGTAAGACCACGGCCGCTCCCAGGGGTGCTTCTTGCCCTCGAACAGGTTGACCTCCTCGAGGCTGAAGAACTTCCAGTCGATGCGCAGCCCCGTTTGGCGGCGCACCTCACGAATCCACTTGGACGTTTGGTACGCCCACGGGCACAGAACATCGAAATGAAAGTCCACCTGATCGACGCTCAGTTCCCGGTTGGCGCCGGTGGCGGTGGCAGTGTCGGTTTCGCTCATGGCGCCAATCATGGCAGGTAGCGTGCCCGATGTGACAGGCACCGGGCATCACAACCGGCGGGCCCGGTTGTTGGCGCCTGCTTTGCGGTCTTCTTTGAACACAGCGAGCGACGAGTTCGAACGCAACCGGGCCGACATGGTTGAACAGCTCGCCCGGATCGATGAGCTGCTCGACCAGGCCGAAGCCGGTGGCGGGCCCCGGTCGATGGCCCGCCTGCGGTCAAGGGGAAAGCTGCCCATCCGGGAACGAATCGCCAACGTGATCGACCCCAACAGTCCTTTCCTGGAGATCAGCGCGCTCGCCGGTTACGAAAGCGACTACGCCATGGGCGGCGGCATGGTGGTGGGCATCGGCGTGATCGCCGGCGCCGAATGCGTGGTGATGGGCAACGACCCGAGCGTGCTCGCCGGTGCGCTCACGCCGTACTCCAGCAAGAAGTGGATGCGCGCCCTGGAGCTTGCCCGCGACAATCACATTCCTTATGTGAGTTTCGTGGAGTCCGCAGGGGCCGATCTGAGGGTGGGGTCGGCAAGCCGGGGCGGCGACAAGGAGCGCAGACCGCGCCGCAAGATGATGGGATTCGACCATTTCGCGGAGTCGGGGCGGTTCTTCTACGAGATGATCGAACTGTCCAAAATGCGAATCCCCACGGTGTGCGTGGTGTTCGGGTCGTCCACCGCGGGTGGCGCGTACCAGCCGGGCCTGTCCGATTACGTGATCGTCGTGGAGCAGCAGTCCAAGATCTTTTTGGCGGGGCCGCCTTTGGTGAAGATGGCCACAGGCGAGGAGTCCGACGACGAGATGCTCGGCGGCGCCCGTTTGCACGCCGAACGCTCCGGCCTTGGCGACTATTTCGCCACCGACGAGATGGACGCCATTCGCATGTGTCGTGAGGTGATCTCGCATCTCAATCACACCAAACCCCATCCCGAACCCACGCTCGCCGCCGACGAACCGGTTCACGACCCCGAGGAGCTGTTGGGTTTGGTGAGCCGCGATTTGCGCCGCCCGGTGGAGGTGCGCGAGGTGATCGCAAGGGTGGTGGACGGCTCCCGTTTCGAGGAGTACAAGCCGCTTTGGGGTTCCACTTTGGTGTGCGGCTGGGCGTCGATTTGTGGTTACCCGGTCGGAGTGCTCGGCAACAACGGGGTGCTGTACCCCGACGCCGCGCAAAAGGGCGCCACGTTCATTCAGCTTTGCAACCAGATAAACGTGCCGCTGGTGTTCTTGCAGAACATCACCGGGTTCATGGTGGGGCGCGACTACGAAGCCGACGGGATCGTGAAGAAGGGATCCCAGATGATCAACGCGGTCACCAATTCCACGGTGCCGCACCTCACGGTGATCATCGGGTCGTCCTACGGTGCCGGCACCTACGGCATGTCCGGCAGGGCTTTCGGCAACCGGTTCACGTGGCTGTGGCCCACCGCCAAGATCGCGGTGATGGGCCCAAAGCAGATCGCCGGTGTGATGTCGCAGGTGCGACGGGCCCGCGCCGCCCGGCTCGGTGAGCCCTTCGACGAGGACGCCGACGCCAAGATCGTGGAAGCCGCCGAGGCGATCCAGGAGGAGGGCTCGCTGGCGTTGGTGGCGTCGGGAGCGATCTCCGACGACGGGATCATCGACCCGCGCGACACCAGAGCCGTGCTGGGGATGTGCCTGTCGGTGGTGGGCAACCGCCCGATCGCCGGCGCCGAGGGTTACGGGGTGTTCCGGCTGTGAGCACCGGAGCGGCCGCCCGGTCGGGGATCGACAACGCTGCGTCCGACAGGGCTCCGGCGCCGTTGCGGTCGTTGCTGGTGGTCAACCGGGGTGAGATCGCACGCCGGATCTTTCGCACCGCCCACGAAATGGGCATTCGCACCGTTGCGGTGTTCTCCCAAGCCGACGCGGGCGCGCCCCACACCGTCGAGGCCGACGAGGCGGTGCTGTTGCCGGGCGGATACCTCGACGCCGACGACCTGATCGCCGCGGCGCACGCCACCGGCGCGCAGGCAATTCACCCGGGTTACGGGTTCCTCGCAGAGAACGCCGCGTTCGCCCAGGCGGTTACCGACGCGGGCTTGGTGTGGGTGGGGCCCGACGCCAAGGCCATCGCCGTGATGGGTGACAAGATCGCCGCCAAACAAGCGGCGCTGGAAGCGAAAATGCCGACGCTTCCGTCCTCTGAGGATCTCACCGCGGGCGCCGAGGTTGGGTTTCCGCTGCTGGTGAAAGCCGCCGCTGGGGGTGGAGGGCGGGGCATGCGCCTGGTTGAATCCGCAGACGATTTGCCCGAGGCCGTAGCCGCTGCTTCAAGGGAAGCCGAAGCGGGTTTCGGTGACGGCACCGTTTTCCTGGAACGCTGGCTGGCGCGTTGTCGCCACATCGAAATCCAGGTTCTTGCCGACAGCCACGGCAACGTGGTACATCTCGGCGAGCGTGAATGTTCGATTCAGCGTCGCCATCAGAAGATCATCGAGGAATCCCCGTCGCCTGCGGTGACCCCGGAGCTGCGACGCGCCATGGGCGAAGCCGCAGTGGGCTTGGCCGAGGCCATCGGCTACCGCTCCGCGGGAACGGTGGAGTTGCTTCTCGACGACGACACCGGCGACTTCTACTTCTTGGAGATGAACACCCGGCTGCAGGTGGAGCATCCCGTGACCGAGGCGGTGACCGGCATCGACCTGGTGCGCGAACAGCTCCGGGTGGCCGCGGGTGAACCGCTCGGATATCAGCAGGGTGACGTGCGCTTCGACGGGTGGGCGGTTGAGGCCCGGCTCTGCGCGGAGGATCCCGCTGCGGGGTTCCTTCCAGCCACCGGCGTGATCGCAGCCCTTGAACTCGCGCCGGCGCCCGAGATTCGCTGGGACAGCGGCGTGGAGCCGGGCAGCGTGGTGGGATTGGGTTACGACCCGATGCTGGCCAAGGCAATCGCCTGGGCGCCCACCCGCACCGAGGCCTCCGCCCGGCTGGCCTTGGCGTTGGAGCGTTTGCACCTGGGAGGCATCCAAACCAACCGTGACTACCTGGCTGCCGTGTTGCGCTCGGACGCGTTCAACGCCGCGGACACCACAACCGATTTCATCGAACGGGTGGCGGTGCCACGGTCGCGGCTGCTCGGCGAGTCCGACATGGCCGAGGCTGCGGTGGCTGTGGCCATGTGGCTTGCCGCCGGTGAGCGCCAAGAGGCGTCCACGCTTGGCTGGATGCCCGCCGGGTGGCGTTTGGGGCGCATCCCCGACGAGCGCCTGAACGTTGACATTGCCGCCAACGCGCTCACCGTGAGCTACCGACCAGAACGCGACGGCTCCTTCAAGGTGACCGTCGCCGGGCCCGCATCGAACGACAACGCCGCCGCGGATGCCGGGCAAGACCGGTCCGCTTCTGGTGAGTCCGACGAGGCGGCTGCCGGCAACCAGGCGTGGGCGCAGGGAACCGCAACGGTGATGTCCCGCACGGCCCACGAGATCACAGTCCGATGGAACGGCCATCAGGTTTCTTGGCGGATGACACGACACGACCGCACCGTGTTCGCCACCGGCACACGCTCAACCGTGACTGTGGATCTGCTGCCACGCTTCGATATCGGCGGCCTTGACGGGCCCGAAGGCGGGTTCGTGGCGCCCATGCCTGGAGTGGTCACAGACGTTCGGGTCACCGGCGGCGAACGGGTGAACAAGGGCCAAACGATGGTGGTGCTTGAGGGCATGAAGATGGAACACCACGTGAGCGCCCCCACCGCAGGGACGGTCACCGAGGTGCTGGTTGCCCAAGGCGACCAGGTTCAAAACGGCACCCCGCTGTTGGTGTTCGAACCCGAGGAGGCGTCCGACGATGGCTGAACCGATCCGCATCGCCAACTGCTCGGGGTTTTACGGCGATCGGCTCTCCGCGGCGGCGGAGATGGTGAACGGTGGCCGCATCGACGTGCTCACCGGGGACTGGCTCGCCGAGTTGACGATGCTGATCCTGGCCCGCACCGCCGCGAGGCGTCCCGGTGGTGGTTACGCCCGCAGCTTCGTGGCGCAAATGGAACAGGTGATGGGCGCTTGTTGTGAGCGGGGCATCAAGGTGGTGTCCAACGCCGGTGGTCTCGACCCTCGAGGCTGCGCCGAGGCCGTGGCAGAGGTGGCCGACCGGCTCGGGTTGGCGCCGAGGATCGCCTGGGTGAGCGGCGATGATCTGATGCCCCGCCTCGGCGCCGACGCCGGCGATGCGGCGAGCTTGCGTGACTTCTCCACCGGGGAGGTGATCGCCGACACTGCCGAGTTGATCACCGCCAACGCTTACCTGGGGTGTTGGGGCATCGTGGAAGCGCTCAACTGCGGTGCGGACATCGTGGTGACCGGTCGGGTCACCGACGCGGCGGTGGTGTGCGGCCCGGCTGCGTGGCATCACAGCTGGAGCCGCGACGACCTCGACGAGATGGCCGGAGCAGTGGCGGCAGGTCACGTGATCGAATGCGGCACGCAGGCCACCGGGGGCAACTACTCGTTCTTCACGGAGGTTCCGGGCATGGCCCGAACCGGTTTCCCGTGGGCGGACATCGCCGCGGACGGATCGTCGGTGATCGGCAAGCACCACGGCACAGGTGGTGCGGTAACGGTGGGAACCGTCACCTCGCAGCTGCTTTACGAGATTGACAGTCCCGCTTACTTGGGGCCCGACGTGATCGCACACTTCGACACCATCAAGCTCGAACAGGTCGCCGATGATCGGGTGCGTATCGGTGCGGTGCGAGGCGAACCGCCACCGGCCACGCTCAAGGTTGCCACCAACACCCACGGCGGGTTCCGCAGCGAGATCCAGGTGGCGCTCACCGGCGTGGACATCGAGGCCAAGGCTGATCTGGTGAACGAGGCGTTCTGGCTGGCGTGCCCGCACGACCCGGGCGACTACCAACGTGTGGAGACGCAGCTGCTCGGCACCACGAAACACGACCCGGCATCCAACGAGGAAGCCGTGTCGGTGTGGAAGCTCACGGTGTTCGACTCCGACGAGCGCAAGCTGGGGCGGGTGCTGTCCGACGCCATGAACGAGCTCGCCTTGGCCACCATTCCGGGAATGTTCTCACCCGGCGGAGCAACCCGGCCAAGGGCGTTCGGCGTTTACCGGCCCGCGCTGGTGGCTGCCTCAGCCGTTCCCCAGTACGTGACCTTCCTGGATGGCGAGACCGCAGTGGTGGACTCCGATCACCCCTTCGGCGAGGCCAGCCGTGAAAGGGCCCGAGCCGCTGCCGATACGCAAGCCGAGCGTCTCGCAGCGCAGCCGGTGGCAACCGACCCGGCAACAGCGACCGACGAGGCCACGGTGCGTGTGCCGTTGGGAAGGCTCGTGGGTACCCGCTCAGGTGACAAGGGCGGCAACGCCAACCTGGGAGTGTTCGCCCGCAGCGCCGACGCGTTCGCCTGGATCGACGAACACCTCACCACCCAACGCCTGCGGGAATTGCTGCCCGAAACGGCCGAGTTGCGCATCGACAGGCATCGCCTGGCCAACATCTGGTCGCTGAACTTCTTGATCCACGGCATTCTCGGCGACGGGGTGGCCGCCTCGGCGCGCCAGGATCCCCAAGCCAAGAGCCTCGGCGAGTGGCTGCGCGCCCGAGAGATGAACATCCCCGCCCGCTTGTTGAACACCTGACCCGTAGGCAGCCGGGGCCGGCGTTCAATGAGGCTTGGTGCTGCCCAAGTGTGGATATCAGGGCCTCAGCGGTAGAGAATGTGAACCTATGAACGCTCCATCCCCAACCGTGCAAGGCCTGCTCGAGGATTTGCTGGCCGAGCAGGAGTCCCTGGACGAGGTAGTGGCCGAGTTGACGCCTGCTCAGTGGGATCTGGCCACGCCCAGTCCCCGTTGGAGCATCACCGACCAGATCGGTCATCTTGCCTACTTCGACGGCGACGCTGCGCTGGCGATCAACGACCCCGACGCGTTCGCCGAATCGGCCCGCAAGATCATCGAGGCGAGCCTCGAAGGCGAAACAGCGGCTGACGATTTGACCCTGGACGACTTTCGGGCACTGAACGCGCCGCAGCGTTGAACGCCTGGCGTCACAACCGTTCCCTGCTCGCCGACGCGGCTCCACGCTGGGCGAATCTGACCGGGTGGAGTGGTACGGCCCGTCGATGAGCGCCAAGTCCTTCCTCACTGCCCGTCTCATGGAGGCATGGGCTCACGGGGTTGACGTGTGCGACACGTTGGGCGTGCAGCGGGAACCCACCGAGCGGCTGCGTCACGTCGCCCAGATCGGATACATCACCCGCAACTGGGCTTACATCAACCGGCGACTCGAACCTCCCACCGACCGAAGTCGTGGTGGAACTGACCGCGCCGTCAGGCGAGCGTTGGATCTGGGGCTCACCCGACGCCGAGTCGTCGGTGCGAGGCCCTGCGGTTGATTTCTGCCTGGTGGTCACCCAGCGCCGCAACGTCGCCGACACCTCCCTGGAAGTCACCGGCGAGGCCGCCGGCGAATGGATGACGATCGCCCAGGCTTTCGCCGGCCCCGTGAGCACCGGCCCGGCCCCCAAGAACCCATGAGCCCCAAGAGCCGATGAGTTTCCATGCCGGTGAGCCGCTCGAAACGTTCGGTGCCTTGAGCCGATGAGCGTCGTTGAATCCGCCTTCGATGGCGGCGTGTTGACGGTGACGCTGGCCGACGAAGCCAACCGCAACGTGCTCAGCGGCCACCTTGTGGGCGGGTTGCTGGCTGCGCTCGACCGGGCCGACACCGACCCTGAGGTGCGGGTGATGGTGATCACCAACTCGGGGCGGGTGTTCAGCGCCGGGGCCGATCTGCGGGCGAGAGCCTCAGCGAACCGCTCAGGCGCCAAGGCCGCTCCGGCGGTGTCGGAGCTGCTCACAAGGATTCGGCGCTGCCCCAAACCTGTGGTGGCGCGCATCGCCGGGCACTGCGTGGCGGGCGGCATGGGACTTGCCGCGGCGCCCGACATTTCCGTCGCCACCTCCGAGGCAAAGTTCGGGTTCACCGAGGTGCGCGTGGGCGTGGCCCCGGCGATGGTGTCGGTGCTGTGCCTTCCCAAAATGCGCACCGCCGACGCCCGGGCCGCCTTTTTGAGAGGCAACCGGTTCAGCGCCTCCGAGGCCGCACGCATGGGGCTGATCAACACGGCCGTGCCACCCGAACACCTCGACGAGGAGGTCTCAGCGGTGGTTGACGACCTGCTGCTTGGTGGCCCCAACGCCTTGGCAGCCTCCAAGCAAGTCCTGGAGCGGGTGCCTGAGCTTGGCTTCGACGAGGCCACCAAATGGACTGCTCGCCTGTCGGGCGAACTGTTCGGCGGCGACGAGGCCGCCGAGGGAATGGACGCGTACCTGAACAAGCGCAAGCCCCGCTGGGCTCCACCGGATCGGGCCTGAGCGCGGCTCGCCAATCGCTCCTAAACCGAATCACCAGCATCGCACCCGGGAGGCACGATGACCGACATTCTCAAGACCCTGTCCGCGATGACACCCCAATGGTTGCACTCGGCTCTCGGTGATGCGGGCTGGTCGCCACCGGGCATCACATCGGTGCAGGTGCGCCCCATGGACGGCTTCACCGGCGCCATGGGAGAGGTCGGCATCGTGACCGTGGCATACGACCGGCCCACGGATCTGCCGTCGGAGTTCGTGGCGAAATGCCCGCTCGACAACGAACTGTCCAGGTTGTACGCGTCGGTGATGTTGTCCTACCAGCGCGAGGCCGGGTTCTACCGTGACATGGCCCAACCGGTGAGCACGCGCAGCGGCATCACCTTGGCGCGCTGCTACGTGAACCTCTTCGACCCCGAAACCCACGACGCCAACCTGCTGATCGAACACATCCACCCCGCCGAGAAGGGTGACATTCTCACCGGAACCACCTTCGAGCGAATGCACGAGCTGGTGGGGTTGCTGGCCCGAATGCACGGAGCGTTCTGGATGGACGAGAGCCTCAGCGCCCACGACTGGATCCTGGGTTGGGACGCGCCTTCGCTGATCATGGGGATCCCGTTCACCGTTGACTCCTGGAACGCGCGCCACACCCGGTTCGCGGGCTTCTACCCCGCCGATCTCGCCGAGCTGATCGACACCACCTGGATCGCCGACATCGAGGGCTGGCTTGAGCGTTTTGCGGCACGCCACTGGACGTTCATTCACATGGACTACGAACTCGACAATGTGCTGTTCCGCCACGATGGCCCGGTGGTGGTGGACTGGCAGTCCGGAATGTTCTCCTGGCCGGGACATGACCTGGGATGGCTGCTGTTTTGCAGCCACAACGACGAGACTCTGGCTCGTGAGCCTGAGCTGTTGCAGCACTACCTTCAAGAGTTCCGCGCCGCCGGTGGGCCCGACTGGAGCCTTGACGATCTCACCGAGGACCTGGCGTGGAGCGCCTTCTATGCGTGCGGCACCAACCACGTGCCCTACAACCATTCACTCGACGCCGGTGACGAGCGTGCCACGCGGCGCTTCGAGACGATGCTGCGCGGCGCGATAGCCGCAGCCGGGCGCTGGGGCACCGTTGAGCGCCTCGGTGATGTTGCCTGAGCGCGACCGCGCTCACGACAACCGAAACACCCCCACCGGATCCGAGCCAAACGGAGGCGATCACCTTGCGAGGACTGATACTTGAAGGCACAACCGAGGACAGCGTCCGCCTTTCTCAACCAGGTTGAACTTGTGGGGGCGTTGGAGCCACGCCAGGTGCGGGTGGAGATTCGCGCCGCAGGGGTGTGCGGAAGCGACCTGAGCTGCGTTCACGGCAAGTACTACATGCCCACACCGCTGGTGCCCGGCCACGAAGCCGCCGGTGTGGTGGTGCAAACCGGATCGGCGGTCACGTACTGCTCGGTTGGCGACCACGTGATCTTGTCCACGTTCGGAAACTGCGGGCATTGCGCGGATTGCGAGGCCGGCGACCCGGGCAATTGTCCGGTGTCGATGGGTGGGCTGCGCCAGCCCTACTCGGAGGCGGGAACCCCCTTGTACAACTTCGCCAACATCGGTGCTTTCGTGCAACAAACCGTGGTTTCTGAGAATCAGTGCATTCCGATCCCGTCCGAGATGCCGCTCACCGCGGCTGCGCTGATCGGCTGCGGGGTGGTCACCGGCGCCGGGGCGGTGTTCAACCGCGCCCGGGTGCGCATCGGTGAGACGGTGGCGGTGATCGGCGCCGGTGGCGTGGGCCTCAACGTGATCCAGGCGGCCCGGATGGTGGGCGCCTCCGCGATAGTGGCCATAGACCGGGTGGCCGCCAAGGAAGCCCTGGCCCGCGAGTTCGGCGCCACCGACTTCATCGTGGCCGACAGCGACGACTTCGACCCCGTCGCGGCGGTGAAATCCGTGGTGGCCGGGGGCGTTCACCATGCCTTTGAGGTTGTGGGCAACACGGCACTGCTCGCCGCGGCCATTTCGATGACCCGACCCGGGGGAAACGTGTGCGCTGTGGGTGTGCCCGATCTCACAGCCACGGTCACCTACCCGTTCCAGGCGCTTCACCAGAACAAGAACCTGATGGGCATCCGAGCAGGCGGCGCCCGTCCTCGCAAGGACTTCCCGATGCTGGCAGACCTGTACCTGCGGGGCCGACTGAAGCTCGACGAGTTGATCTCCAACACCGCAGACCTGAGCGGCCTCCAAGGCGCCTTCGACGCCCTAAAGACCGGCGCCGAAGCCCGAACAGTCCTACTCCCCAACGCCTGAACCCCCAACTCGCTCCAAGCCGCCACCGGCGGCGGGAAACCACAAGAGCGGAGGCAAGGTCACCAACAGGCCGCCTATTGTGGTCTTGCTGCTATTGACGGTCTGTGCTGGTCTATTCCAATGACTGCATTTCACCGGTGGGTTTGACACAGCCAAAGTCGTGTGATTGCATTTTGTTTAGCAGGAGCAATGTTGCTTCTGTGCGCAGTCCGGCAACTAGGCACAGGCTTGGGGGAATCACATGGCCGACAACATGTACTCACGACGACGTTTTCTGGGAGCGACCGCCGCCGCCGGCGGGGTGGTGATGCTCGGTGGCGGGGCGCTGGCTGCCTGCAGTCGCAGCTCCGAGGAGCCGTCGCCGCTGCAAGCCGCCAACCTTCAGCTGAGCTGGTTCGACTCGGTGCAGTTCGGCGGGTCCTACATCGCAGCCGATCGCGGCTACTACGAGCGATTCGGCCTCGACGTGCAACTCGTGCCGGGCGGGCCGGGCGTGTCCCCCGACTCAGCGGTGGAAGCCGGTCAGGCGTTGATGGGGATCTCCGCAGCGAACTTCGCCGGCAGATCGGTTGCCGCAGGAGCCGAGTTCAAGATCGTTGGCGTGGCCATGCAGCGCAACCCGTTCACCATCGCCTCACTGTCGGCCAACCCGGTCAACGTTCCCACGGATCTCGAGGGCAAGCGGATCGGCATGGCCCCCAACAACCTGCTCGACCTGGAATTGCTCGCAAAGCTGAACGACGTGGACCTGTCCCAGGTAACCACGATCCCCACCGACTACGACCCGGCGCCCCTGCTGAGAGGTGAGGTGGACTGCCTGCTTTGCTGGCTCACAGACCTGCCGGTGGCGATGACCGTTCAGGGCATCGACAACACCACCATGCTGTTCGCCGACTACGGCTACGCCGTACACAGCCAGACCTACATCGTGACCGAGGACACGCTGGCCAACAACCGCGACGCCGTGGTGTCCATGCTCAAGGGCGAAATCCTCGGCTGGCAGGACCACAAGGCCGACCCCACCGCGGCGGCCGAACTCACGGTGAGCCGGTTCCCCGACGCGGGCATGGATCTCGAAACCGAGACACTCAAGGCTTCGGAGTTCCTCAAGTTGATGTTCAGCGACGTCACCGACGCATCGGGGTTCCTGTGGTGGACCGACCAATCGGTGCAGGACAACATCCGCGTGCTCGAAGCACTCGAGGTGAGCGTCACCGAGGACCTTTGGGACCGCTCCCTGCTGGAGGAGATCTACGCAGACGGGCCAGTGCTTGCCTGACCCTTCCCACTGCGACGCTCCAGCGGCGCATCCGGGTCACCAACCACGCTGACGGCGCCTCAGGGCACGCCCAATCCGCCACCATGACTCCCGCTGACCCGTGATGCGGCAAGGCGCCACGGTGGAAGCCGCCGGTGTTGGGCGCACCTTCGCCCTGGGCGACACTTCGGTGACCGCCCTGAGGGACTTCACCCTGAACATCCCCGCCGGGGGTTTCATTTCGTTGATCGGCCCCTCCGGGTGCGGCAAATCCACCGCGTTGCGCCTCCTCGCAGCTTTGGACCATCCCGACGAGGGCGCGATCCACATCGACGGGTCAACACCGGACGAAATGCGGCGGCGTCAACGCATCGGAGTGGCCTTTCAGGATCCGTCGCTGCTGCCCTGGCGAAACGTGTCCACCAACATCCGCCTTGCGTTGGAGCTCACGGGGCGCCGCCACGACACCAAGGCCGTGGCCGACCTTGTCGAACTGGTGGGCCTTGAGGGGTTTGAGAAGGCGAAGCCCGCTCAGCTATCCGGTGGAATGCGACAGCGTGTGGCCATCGCACGATCGCTGGTTACCGAACCGGACTTGTTGTTGCTGGACGAACCCTTCGGCGCCCTTGACGCTCTAACACGCCAGCAGCTCAACGACGAACTTCAGCGCATCTGGAGCGAACGCGGCACCACCACGCTGTTGGTGACCCACTCGATCCCAGAGGCGGTTTACGTTGCGGACGAGGTGCTGGTGATGTCGGCACGGCCCGGCAGAGTGGTGTCGCGTCACTCGGTGGGTTTCGAGCGGCCCCGCACACGAGAACTGCTCACAAGCGACGCATTCCACGAAAAGGTCGAAGCAGTGTCGGCAAGCCTGCACCGTCTCGAGAGCGGAGTCGCCGAGCCCGACGCGAACCCCGGCTGAGCACCGCCGTGGCGTCATCTCGCGGCTCCACGGGTGCCACCCCGGGGCGTCCACCGGCAGGCCTGCTCAGCGGGTTGGTGGCCATCGGCGTGATCCTCGGCTGGGAGCTGCTGGCCCGCACCGTGTACGCCGGGTCGTACCGCTTGTCGGCGCCCACCGCTGTGGTGGACGAATTCTTCGAAACGCCGGGCCTTTATCTGCGGAACCTTTGGCATTCGTCCAAAACGGCGGCCTGGGGATTCCTGTGGGGCAACCTCGCCGCGCTCACCCTCGCCGCGGCGAGCTCGCTGCTTCCGGCGCTGCGTCGCAGTGTCTCTGCTGTGGTGCTCACGGTGTACTGCCTGCCGTTCATCGCCGTGGCTCCGATTTTGCGCATAATCACCGGCCCCGGCAACGGCACCCCCATTGCGCTCTCGGCGCTGGCGGTGGTGTTCACCACCTACGTGGCCACGCTGCTCGGCCTTGACCTGGCGCCAGGCAGCGCCCTGGAGGTGGTGCGCTCCTACGGCAAGGGTCGCCTGTCGGCGTTTCGCACTATCCGGGTGCGGGCCTCGGTGCCCGCGGTGTTCGCAGGCCTTCAAATCGCCGCGCCCGCGGCGTTTCTGGGTGCGGTGGTGGGTGAGTTCACCGGCGCACGCCAAGGCCTTGGAATACTCACGGTGCGGGCGCTCGGCGCGCTGCAAACCGACCGGATCTGGGTGATCGCGGTGATGTCCACTGTCGTCGCCACAGGCGGTCACATGGTGGTGGGCGCGATCGGCCGCCGGTTGTGTCCGTGGTCCCCCGCGCTCGACGTGGGCGCCGTTCCGGCCCCGCGCCAGGATCCGGGGGTGCTCAACCGCCTGGCGGCGCTGGTTGCGCCGATCCTGGTGGTGTTCGCGTTCTGGTTGGCGTTTCTTTGGGTGTTCCAGGTGAGGCCGTACTTCGCCAAGACGCCCCTTGATGTGTGGGCTGAGCTGTTCACCGCAGCGGACGCGGCGCAGACACGCGAGTACATCTTCGGGGCGCTTGGCACCACGTTGTGGACCACGTCGCTGGGTTACGTGCTGGGACTTGTGGGCGCACTGGCCGCCGCGGTGGTGTTCGTGGTGTTGCCCTGGGCGGAGCGCGCCCTGATGCCCCTCGCGGTGGCTTTGCGGTCGATCCCGATCATCATCACCACGCCGCTGATCATCTTGTTCGTGGGCCGGGGCCTGCTCACAACCACCGCGATCGTGGCGGTGATGTCGTTCTTCCCCACCCTTGTGAACTGCCACGCCGCGATGCTGCGCACCCCGCAGGGAGTGCTGGACGTGCTCAAGTCCTACCACGCCGGACCCTGGGCGAACATTCGCAACGCCTACCTGCCCACGTCGGTTCCGGCGCTGCTCGCATCGGCGCGGATCGCGGTGCCTGCGTCGCTGCTTGGTGCCACCGTTGCCGAGTGGTTGGCCACCGGTGAGGGAATCGGGGCGATCATGGTGATCGCCTTCACTCGCAACGACTACTCGGTGCTGTGGGTGTCGGTTGCGGTGCTCACGATCATCGCGGTGATCGGATACTGGCTCGTGTCGGTGCTCGAATCGCGTGCAGTTGAACGGGTGGCACCGGGAGCGTCACGATGACCGCGGGTGGACGCATGAGCGGCATGTCGCCGGCACCGCGTCCGGGTGCCGCCCAACGGCTCAATCAGAAATATCGCCCGCAGTTCTTTTGCGGTGAGGAACACAGGGCAATGCGTAGGATCATCACTGTGATCCCACCCCCGCAAACGTTCAGGGATCGCGTGGTTGCGGGTCGATTGCGATGATCACCGGGTCAGCGCCGGGCCGCGCCTCAAGGCTCGATGAACGTCACGAACCGACAGGCGCAGGACCGCCTCGCATGTCCGCTCGGCACGGCGCGGAGCGACCTGTGAACTCAGCTCTCCCGGCAGTGCCCCGCTACGACGAGGTGGCCGCCTTGGTGGAGTTCGTCCGCAACGCACCCATGTCGGACTCGGCTGCCACCGCCGAGGCGCTACCCGTTGTGGCCTACGAGGCACGGTTGTTGGATTCGGGCCGTTTCGAGGAGTGGCTGGATCTTTGGGCCACCGATGCGGTGCTGTGGGTGCCGATCGGGGATGCACTCCACCCGGCGATGGATCAGTCGCTGTTCTGCGACGACCATCGCCGCATTCGTGAACGGGTGATGTGGCGGCGAGACCCGGCCGCTTGGGGTCAGAACCCGCCGTCGAGCACAACCCGAGTGGTGTCGGCGGTGGAGGCCTGGCCGTTGAACGACACCGTGATCACCCGCACCTCAATCCTGATCGACGAGTTCCGCCGAGGACGCCACCAACAGGTTGCCGGTCACCAGATCCACGAACTCACAGGCCCCTCGTTGCAAATTCGCACCAAGATCCTGATCCTTCCGCCACTCACGGTGGGCGTGCGCAACCCGAGCTTCATCCTGTGAGCACCGTGCGAGCGCCCGCTGCTGCCGGTCACACCCTCGCCGCGCCGGAGCACCAACCATGAACTCTGCACCCCTCCACCCTCCCGAAGCCACACTTGAGGCACAGCCGGTCACCTCAGACTGTCTGCCTGAGGCACTGGTGCGCCATTTGGTGCAACCCCACAGGGTTCACAGGCGCCTGTACACCGATCCCGCCATATTTGACCTGGAGATGAGTTGCGTGTTCGCCGCGTCGTGGTGTTACGTGGGTCACGAGAGCCAAATCCCCGAACCAGGCGACTTCACCACCACAACGCTGGGTGGCCGCCCGCTGCTTGTCACCCGAAGATCAAACGGCGACGTCAACGTGTTGTTGAACCGTTGCACCCACCGCGGCACACAACTCAACACATCCGACGGCGGCAACTGCAGACGATTCCGGTGCCCCTACCACGGCTGGACGTTCTCCAACGACGGTCGCCTCGTGGCAATGCCGTTCCCTGCCAACCACCCGGTAAAGGACCGCTCCACCCTTTCGCTGGGAAAGTTGCTGGCGCAGTCCTACAGGGGCTTCATATTCGCCACCCTCAATGCAGACCCCGAACCGCTGCAGGACTGGCTGGGCGCGGCCCGCGAACCGTTCGACATGATCATCGATCGCCATCCCGGATCCCGACTGGCCGTGTTGCCCTCTCCCCAGAAGCTCGAGTTCGAGGGGAACTGGAAGCTGTCATGGGACAACGCATCCGACGGCTTGCACGCCACCTTCGCCCATCACTCCTACAACACGCTGGGCCAACACACCAGCACCGAAACAGTTCTGGCGCGTGACCCTGGCCAAACCGACATGTTCGCGGTGGGCCTGGGCAACGGCCACATGCTGGTGGATCAGCGCCCTGGCATTCCCCAAGGCCCCTGGGCGACGATGCGGCCAACGCCCTTCTCGGAGCAACTTGCCGAATCCCTCGCCCGTGGCGGCAACGCCGATCAGGTGAATCTCGCCACCGGCAGCATGGCCAACCTGTCGCTGTTTCCGAACTTGATCTTCGTGGGCAACCAGCTGCTGGTGGTGGAGCCGATCTCGGTTACGCGCACCCGTCTGTGGTTGTGGCTGTGCTCGGCGCCCGATGCGGCCCCCGAGATAGACATGATGCGCTTGCGGGCCGACGAGGACTTCGTGAGTTTCGGCACTCCCGACGACCTCGACATGTTCGAACGGGCCCAACGCGGCCTTTCCATCCCCGAAATGGAATGGGTGGACGTGAGCCGAGGCATTGGCCCAGACGGCGCCGACGACCCAACCGAACCCGGCCCGATCACCTCGGAGGCCCCCCAACGCGGCTACCTCGCCCGATACGCCCAGCTGATGCGCACACCCGCCCGCACCCTTGCGCGCTGATGCGGGCGCACTCCGGGACATGAGCGCGCCATGAGTTCGGTGACACCGCCTCCTGGGGCTGCGCTTGGTGCTGCGGGTGAGGGTGTCGATCACCGCCCGGCAGCCGACGCGCAGGCCCTGCGCGCGCAGATGCGAAGCGAGGGTGTGGTGGTGCTCAGAGGGCTGCTCGGCTCGGATTGGGTTGAGCGCCTCCGGCAAGCCCTCGATGTTTGCCGCGACGCCCCGAGCCGGTTCCACGGCGTTCTGTCGGCCGAAGGTGAACCATTGGTGGAGAGTGACCTGTTCTGCTGGTTCACCAACGACACGTTCGCCGAGTTGGCCAGGTCGAGTCCGCTCACCCGAGCCGCGACAACACTGCTTGGCTCCGAGACGGTGGTGTTCATCGAGGACCAGTGGTTCCTCTCCGAGCCGGGCGCCACCAGCGGAAGCCCCTGGCATCAGGATCATCCCTACTACAACGTCGATCGACCCTTCGTCACGATCTGGGTGACCCTCGATGACGTGGACGCCTCAGCGTCGCTGCGCGTGGTTCCGGGATCACATCGAGGCGAGCTTTACTCCCCGGTGGAGTTCGCGTCGGACAGATCCACGATCGGCGGTGGCTCTGCGCTGCCGGCCGTGCCCAACATCGACGGCCACCCGGAGCTGTACCAGGTGAGGTCTTGGGACTTTGTGGCGGGTGACGCAGTGGCGTTCGATTCTCGTCTGTTGCACTCAACGAGTGCTGAGCCCAGCGGCCGTGGCTTGTTTCGTCGACTGTCCACGCGCTGGATCCATCCCGATGCCCGTTACCACGACCACGGCGAACAAGCCGCGATCTTCTGGCAGGCCCTCCCCCACGGCCTGAGCGACGGCGACCGGCTCGCCTGCGATCACTTTCCGCTGGTTGGGGGGTAGCCACTCTCCCCGGCTTGGCGAAGGCCCCAGACTGTTGGGCCTTAGTGCTCGGACTCCGGGCTCGGATGATCGCAGGCCACGTGTACGAAGCGGGTGCGCTTGGGCCCGGTCGGTGTCCAGCGATGCGGAACAGCGGTGTGGTAGGTGAGCGTGTCGCCCGGGTTGAGTTCGTAGCGGTTGGTCTCACCGGTTTCGGCTTGAAGGTCCACCACAAGGCAGCCCGCTGTGACGTGGATCATTTCCCTTCCCGCGGATGCCTGGAAGCCGCCCACTTCCGCGCCGGATTCCAGCACGTACTCGGCAACGCTGAAAGGTTCCTGAAGGCCGCTGAGTTGACGACGGTAGGCCACCTGTTTGGAGTCGTTGATGCGGTAACGCTGGCCGTCGGTGCAGGGCACGTGTACGACCTCATCGGACCTTGGGCCCGCAAGTAGGCGCTCGGGAGTTGTGCGCAACGCCTTGGCGATGGCAAACAAAGACACGAGGCTCGGCGCGGCGTTGCTGTTCTCGACCTGGCTCAGGAAGGGCACCGACAGCCCCGTGTCCGCCGCCACGTCGTACTGGGTGAGCCCTAGTTCCTTGCGACGATCCCTCACTGCTCGCCCTAGCTGCGCCAGGGCGAGCCAATGGCTCGGGTCGTTGCGCCTGACCGAACCCGAAGAGCCACCAGGCCGTCCCGTGGTCTCCGCCGGGGCGGATTTTATGTGCTCTGCAATATTGCTTGTCTTACTCACGCTTGAAGGTTACCGCGGCCATGTTCACAGTGCGGCGCGCTGGGCAACACCCGTCCCTGGGCAACACCCGTTTCGGAGCCACACCCGTCTTTGGTTCGCGCATCGGGGATGGTACCCGGGCGCGGCGGTCGATCTCGTTTGTTGAACTGATCGCCACCGCAGGCCGACAACGCCGATGCCGCTGGTCAGATCACCACCACACTGCCAATGTTCGATGTGGTCAAAGCTAATGTGTTGTTGATGTCCCGGAGGCGTAGCGGCCGCCCGCCTGTGATCTCGGAGCCTTCTCAGACCATCGAGCTTGCACGGTCGGGTTTTCGTCTGCCCCGACTGGGTTTCGGCACCGCGCCATTGGCGTCGATTTACTGGGGAAACGACGCCGGTACCGCCATGGCCGCCGTGTGGCGCGGTTTGGAATGCGGGTTCCGGTTCTTTGACACCGCGCCGTTCTACGGGCTTGGCGAGGCTGAAGTGCGCCTTGGCGACACGCTGGCCCGCTGGCGCCAAGGGGGTGGAGCGCCGGTGACGGTGACCACCAAGGTGGGTCGCCTGCTCGTTACCGGCCCCGACGGCGGGCCCGATGCCATCTTCGACTTTGGGTACGACGCCGCGCACCGCTCGTTGGAGTCCAGCCTTGAGCGTCTGGGTCTTGAGCGGGTGAACATCTGTCACGTGCATGATCCCGACGATCATCTGCCACAGGCGCTTGAGGGTTCACTGCGGGCGTTGCTGGAGTTGAGGGACCAGGGTGTGATCGACGCCGTGTCGGTGGGCACCAACACCGTGTCGGTGGCCGAGGCGTTCCTGGATCACGGCGGGGTTGACCTCGTGATGGTCGCCGGCCGCTACACGCTGCTCGACCAGAGCGCCGCCGAGGTGATCGACCGTTGCGCAACCTCGGGTGTGGCGTTCCTGGCGGCCGGGGTGTTCAACAGCGGCGTTCTGGCCAGAGCAGCGCAAGGATCCTGGTACGACTACGCGCCCGCAGAGCCCTCAGTTCTGCGGCGAGCGATCGCCATCGAAGCGGTTTGTGCCCGCCACAACGTCACACTGCGACAGGCGGCCCTCGCCTTCGTGGCCCGTCGCGCAGGGGTGAGCGCACTGGTGGTGGGGATGGCGTCGCCCGATGAGCCCGATGACAACCTGGCCGCCCTGAGCGCGCCCGTTGGTGACGACCTGTGGGCCGACCTGGGCCGCGAAGGCCTGATCGCCGAGTCCGAATGCTGAACGTTCGCTCAAACCGATCTTCCGGCTTGGCCAGGCAGCGCTGCGGGCCTGGGGATTTCGGGGGCTCGGATCTCGGGCCGCGTTGTTGTGATGGAGCAGAACTGCAGGGGCGACGGCGAGCGCTGAGCCAAGGGAGGCCCCGAGGATCAGGGTGTGTCACAGTGGCCCCGCCGCCCGGCTCGGCTCAACGATGGCACTCGAACTCAACGATCGGTTCAACCACGGGAGGGCAGAAATGAGAATTGCAGACGCTCGTGCGGTGCTTGGCGGGTACCGCAAGATCGACCCGGACATGCAGCGCAGCTTTGCGCTGGTGAGAATCGAGACCGACACCGGCCTCGTTGGCTGGGGTGAGTCGTCCACCAACTGGGGGCACTCCTACCCCACCGTGTTTCGAGCGGTGGTGGACGACGTGTGCGCCCGCCACCTCGTTGGCCGCGACGCGCTCGCCATCCGTGACCGCGTGGCCGACCTGAAAGTGGCGCTGGACGGATACCTGGGATGGGAGGGCCTCACCAGCCAAACCATCGGCGCGGTGGAGATCGCTCTTTGGGATCTGCTCGGCAAGTCTCTCGACGCTCCGGTTCATCAACTGCTGGGAGGCCGGGCCTACCCGATCCCGCTGTACGGCACCGGCACCACGATGTTCGAGGAGTCCGCACAGTGGCATGCCCATTACTTCGACCAGTGCGTGGATTTGGGTTACAAGGGCGTGAAGGTGCGCCTTGGTCGCACGGTGGACGCAGACACAGAGGTGGTGGCCACGGTGCGCGACCATGTGGGCCCCGACCTTCTGATGGGGGTGGACTCGTACTGGTTCCATGATCCCGATTCCGCGATCGAGCTCACCGAGCGCATCAAGCAGTACCGGATTCACTTCTTCGAGGAGCCGATACCGCAGTATCAGATCGAGGGATTGCAACGTCTGCAGCGCAATTCGTCGATCCGTGTGGCCGTGGGCGAGCGGGTGTACTCGCCTCGTGCGTACGCCGAGTTGGCCCGCCTCGACGCGGCTCGGGTGTTCGAACCCGACGCCTCGTTGGTGGGCGGGATCTCGGCGTGCATGGACATTGTCGCCCTGGCCGAACGTGCCGCGGTGGAGGTGATTCCCCATGTGGGCGGCCCGACGGTGGTCGGGCTCGCCGCCAACCTGCACTGGGCCACCGCTGCACGGGTGCGCCTCTGCGAATACGACATCGACCCCCACCAGCCGATGATCACCGACATCGGCGATAACCCGGGCCTCGCCCTCGGTGACACCGCAGGAGGCGTCATCGTGGCCCCCACCGGCCCCGGACTGGGCGTACACGTCGACGAGGAGGCCCTGGCGCGCCACAGCTACGTGGAGGGCGACACCTACGCAGAGCTGTTCCCCGAACACGAATCAGGCCGAACAGCAGCCCCCTAACCCCACCCACCAATCGCTGAACTCCTGCCAAACCTTGGAGGAATCCACGCCGCTGCCAGGCGATTGCACCGCCCACACAGACACGGTGGTGGGCTCAATTCCTCGGACGCCACCACAGGCTCAGCGGGATGGCCTTGCGCTGTACTGGGCTCACGACCTGGAGCCTTTGCGGCAGTTCATCTTGGCGGCGTCAGCGGTGGGCAGCTAGGCGCGGCAGTTCATCCTGGCCGTTGCTCTTGATGGTCGGCTTGGGGCTTGGTGGGAGGGTTTGGGTTGGGTACTGTGGGTTCGGTGGCTCGGGTTGTTGTTCATGCTGATGATGTGGGGATGTGTCACGGTGCCAACCGGGCCTTTGAGGAACTGTCGCGTCACGGCACGATCACTGCCGGGTCGGTGATGGTGCCGTGCCCCTGGTTCAGCGAAATGGCTGACATGGCCGCGGGCGACAGTTCCCTGGATCTGGGTGTGCATCTCACGATCACCTCGGAGATGCGCTACTACCGATGGGCTCCGATCACCCGGGCAACCAAGGCCTCGGGCCTGATCGACAACGACGGCTACATGTGGCCCGACGTGGCCTCGGTGCGGCGCCACGCGGAGCCCGACGCGGTGGAAGCCGAATGGAGAGCCCAGGTTGAGCGAGCCCTCGACGCGGGCATCGACGTGACCCACCTGGATGCTCACATGGGTGCGGCTCTGGCGCCGGAATGGTGCGACCGCTACGTGCAACTCGGCATCGCCTACAACCTGCCGGTGCTGCTCACGCCAACCATGGGCGCATACGGGCCGATCAGGCACCTCGCGGGCGCCGATGACGGCCCCTACAACGAAGCGGTGCAGCAGGCCCGTGCCGCGGGCATGCCCGTGTTCGACGAGGTGATCGAGACGGACTTCGATCGGCCCCGAAGCCGCGACGCCGACTATCCCGCACTGCTCGGCCACCTGGGCGACGACCCCGGCCTGGTGTACTGCGCGTTCCACCCGTGCGCGCCCGGCGGAGCCGAGATCGAACAGATCGAGCCCCACCAGCACCACGTGCGCACCGACGAGTACGCCCTGTTCGGCACAGACCAGTGGAGGCAATGGCTTGCCGATCAACCCATCGAGTTGATCGGAATGAGGGAACTGCGAGACGCCCCAGGCGACTGATCACAAAGGCGGCGTGGCCGATGCCCGTTGTCGCAGGCCGATCCGCAGCAGCCCGACCAGCCTGCCTGCTATCACTCCCGATTCGAAGCCATCGCCACATGCGAATAGATTGTAATGAATCGAAAGTTACTGTAATCTTACTCTCTTGCACAGTGATTCTGTTGAAGCACAAGTGCTTTTAATGTAGCAACAGATGTTCTGGTGGCAATAGCCCAGAACTTGTGATTAGAGTGCATCTCGTGATGCGGCATGACGGACAGCCGGACCCGATCCACTGGGTTGGAAATCCGAATGGGAACAGTCCTGCGGCCGTGTTCAGCGAGAGGTCCGAGCGAGCCTCCACAGCGGTCACGCCGTGGCTGGCCGACCCCTCGCGCGAGGGCGGAAAAAGGCCGCCGTCGGCCTCTTCGTTTCAAACGTCCGACCTCGCTTGGCGCGGTTCACTAGTTTGTATCGCCCCTAAAGCCCCAAATCGGATCCAAAGGAGCAGTCATGACCACACTTAATCACAAAGACGGATCCCTGCAGATGGCGGCCGCATTGGCCTTCCACCTGCCCGGTACGCGCCTGGAGGTGTCGGGCGACAACGGAGTTCAATGTCTGGTGGGGCCACTCACCGATCCACGGTGCATGCTTCACCCTGCCGAGTTCCGCGACCTGATCGTGACCAACACCAACGAGGGCAATCGGCTCTTCGAGCAGGGAGGCGCGTCGTTCGGGGCCTCGCCCACACTGTCGCTCACCACCTCCATGGACGGCGTTCGCCACCTGGGCAGCGGCCTGTACGAGATCTCCGCTGACGGGGTGACGTCCTACGCCTTCGCCACGTTGTTGCCGGCTGCTCGCGTGGACGACGTGATCAGCGACATGCAAACGGAGATCCCGCTCGACTACGACCTGGACCTGCCCCAGGCCGCTCTCACCGGAAACGAGCAGATCGCGGTGAGCCTCATCTACGACGAGGGCCTCGGCGTGACCCTGGTGGTGATGTGCTGCATCAACACCGACAAGGACCTCGGCGAACACATCGCCCACACGGCGGTGTCGGCGTGCGTGGTCGCCGAGATGGAACAATCCGTTCGCAGCGACCGCTCAGAGCAGTAGCCGCCACCGACCCCCGGGTCGGCGACGCTCAACCCCACGAAGAGCCGCCAACAGATCAAACCAACTGGGCTGCCTTGGCGAAGGCCCGTAGTCCCGTGATGGTGTGGGCGTAGTCCACGGTGTCGATGGTGTCGATCGAAATGATGATCTCACCGAGGCCAAGCGCCTTCGTCGACTCGTGCGCCCAGCGGGCCACGCCGCTGACGGGTCCCACGTAGGAGTGAATCCAATGGTCGACCTCGTGAACCAGGGTGGGTGGATGCATGCCGATCTCAATGGCGCGCTGTTCGATCGCTTCACGGCGAGCCTCGGGCGAATCGACGGGGTGATCGGTGAGGATGACAGTCGCCAGTCGGCTCATGACGATCCGTTCGGGGTCACGACCGTGACGTTCGGCTCCGGAGCGCACAGTTGCCACAACCCGCCTGATGCGTTCGTTGTTCGCGGACAGGATGTTCACGCGGTCGGCGTAGCGCGCGGCGAGTTCCACCATGCGATCGCCTTGGACACCGAGGAGGATCTCCGGGCCTGCGGGGCCTGTGGGTTTGGGTTCGCAGATGCCGTCGGTGATCTTGTAGTGGGCCCCTGAGTGGTTGGTGCGTGGCTGGGTCCAGTACGAGCGGAGGACTTCCATTTCCTCGGCGAGGGCCGCGACGCGTTGGGCGGCGGGGCCGTGGGGCAAGCCGGCTGAGCGTTGTTGTTCGGGGGTGTTTCCGGCGCCCATTCCCACGATGATTCTCCCGCCGCTGAGTAGATCTGCGGTGGTGGTGATCTTGGCGAACAGGGCCGGGTGGCGCCGCCCCACAGGCGACACGAGCGAACCGAGCCGCAGACTGCTGGTGCGCATCGCCATCGCCGGCAGCATCGTCCACGGCTCAAAGGTGCCAACGTCGGCGTCGGCTTGGTGTGCGAACAGGTCGTCACCGATGTAGCAGGCGTGATACCCGAGACGCTCGATTTCGGTGACCGCTTCGAGGTAGTCCTCGACGGTCCATCCCCACCCGACCAGCAGAACGGAAGCCAGCACGTCAGGCCTCGTCCTGGACCAGATCGTCCACGACGCGTTTGGTGAACGCGTGATGGGGGCGATCCCAAAACGGCGAGAAGAACCCTTGATCGCGAGCGGGCGAGCAGCGGTTGCGCTGAATGGCCTCGATCACCTCGGCGTCCTCTGCGGCGGCATCTGCGAACAGTTCGTCCGCAGCACGCCGCGACTGCGCGAACTGCGGGCCGGTGGCGTCACGGTGCACGAACGTGGCGCCACGCAGCCGTGTGCGTCCGGCCGCCTCAGGGAATTGGATGATCGGCGCCAGGAGCGTGCTCATCGCCGCTATCGACAGGTTGGGGTGCAACTGGACGAAGAGTCCCCGCATCGGGGGTGTGCCCTTACCGATGTGCGGAAGGTCGAGAACGGGGTAGGTGTCGGTGGCGTCGGCTTCGAGGTAGGAGAATCCGATCAGGTCGCGGTCGATCTCGGCCTTGAACCTTGCCGTTCCCTGGGCGGTAACTCGGGGCACGTTCGGGCTGGCCCGATACATCTCATGAGTGAACGACTCGTGAAGGACGTTCACGCAGTCGTTCTCCACGAAGGTCTTCCAGTTGCCGGCGACAACTGACTCGAACACCTCGACGCGGCCGTCATCACCAGGTGCCGCGCCGAGCCTGTCGAGGTCGAACTCCTCGAGAATCTCCGCCAGCGGCGCCACATGCTCCTCGAATGCCGGCCTGTCCTGTGAGGGAAACGGATCACAAAACACAATCCCGAAGGCAACCCGGGCGGGTATCTCGTGCAGTCGGCGAAAATCCGAGGGCACGGCTCCGCTTCCGTCACCCGGCGGCCCGGCCCAAAATGGCGCATCCAGCAATCTCCCGTCCAACGCGTACCGCCACCCGTGATATGGCGCCACCAGGTCGCTCGCGGCGAGCACCGGCGCATCGAGCACCGGGCAGCCGTCGTAGGCGCAGACGTTGTGAAACGCCCGCACCTCGCCCGCTGGATCTCTGACCACCGCCACGGGCACACCCCACAGTTCCACCGGAACGGCGTCGCCCGGGTGGGCAACCTCAGCCTCGAAGCAGACCGCCAACCAGTTCCGCTCGGCTACGCGTCGTCGTTCGCGCTCAAAGAACGCCTCGGATGTGAAAGCTCGACGCGGCAAGGTTCGAGCCGATTCGATCGGCGCCCGGATTCTTGCGATCTCCTCGGGGGTAAGCAGTTCGTCCCGGTTCGTCATGTTCGGGCATGCCTCATGTCGTGGTGGTACCACACGTTGAGTTCGCCCAGTCGTCCGTGATCGGCGTCCACGTCAATGTGCAGAAGGTCGAGCGCCCCTTCGATCACGTATTCGCCGGACTCGGGGAAGGCCAGACCGGTCCACTGCTCCCATTGCGCGACAGTGCCCTCAAAGGTCATGGGCTCGGCGCAGACGCCGATGCGATGCGCGCCGTGTCGAACCTGGGCGCGGATCCAAGGATCGAAGGGCATCCCGTCGTCGCGGGTCCAGTCGATATACCGCTCGAAAGCCACTGTGGGATAGAGGCACTTCAACGTGGGGCGGATCGGTACGATCAAACCCCGGTAATGTCGCTGCGCGCAAAGCCTGCGAGCCTCCGCGATCGCGAAGGCCGCCACCCCGGTACCGGTGTGCGTTTCCGCAACGGCGATCTGGATGCCCACCAACGTGTTGGGTGTCACACCGTTGGCGGCTTCGGTCGGCCCGCGGCGGAGAACGTCGTGTTCGCTAGTCGGAAGATCCTCGAAGGTGCCGTCCCAAGCGATAGGCACGGTGTTGAGGACTCCCACCACGACCTCTTCATCCAGCAGGTAAAGCTGCAAGTCTCCGAATGTCTCCACAACCAACGGAAACCACTGGTTCCAAATGTCGTCGTGGAGCATGAACTCCGGAAACGCGCCGGATTCCATCGTCTGGTAGGCCTCCACCAGGTCGGGTTGACGCAAGTGGGAAACAGATCTCACGTGGTGCTCCCTTTCTGGGTGGGCGCCCGCCGTCGCAGGTACTCCAGGGCTATCCGGCGCAGCCGGTCACGTCCGAACATTTTGCCGTGCCCCGGCAACACCACTTCCACGTCGAGGGTTGCCAGGCGGCGCATGGTGTTGTGGTAGGCGTCGATGTCGGATCCCTCGAGTTCGTCCAGCAGCGGCCCGTCGTAGACGGCGTCTCCGGAGAACAGGACCTTGTTGCGCCGGTCGAACAAACCGATGCTGCCGGGTGAGTGGCCCGGCAGGTGAAGCACCTCGAACACGAAGTCGCCCAGATCGATCACGTCGCCCTCGCTCAGGCGACGCGTGGCCGGCGCAGGCGTGAAGCTCAGACATCTCGGATCGAATCCTTCTGCGGGTGCCGCTGTCACGAAACAGTCCGGCACGTGGTAGCCGACCTCGCGCATGTGTCGTACCTCGGCCGGGTCGAGGTCTGAGGACATGAGGCTGGTCATGTCGGGCGCGCCGGTGCCGGGCTCCATGAAGGGCGCCTCGGCTGCGTGTACGCAACGCCGGTCGAACTCGTGCCAGCCACCTGAATGGTCGGCGTGGGTGTGGGTGAGCACCAGCACCGGGTCGGTGTCGGCTGCGGTGTGCAGGTTCGGCATCAGCGGCGCCAGCCCGAGCCCGCTGTCCACCACAAGATCGCTATGGCGGCCACGGAGGTGCCAGACGTTGCATCGCATCACCTCGGCCACGTAAGGCTCACACAGGTGCGACATCTCTTCGGACACGTTGTGCGAATGCCACCACCTGCGCACAACGGGCAAGGCGATGCTCACGACGACCCTCGGGGACGGCCAATTCCGGACAGTGCTGCCAGCGCCACCGCCAGCCAAACCAGCTCGAGCACCACGAACGGCACGAAGCCGATCATGGCCGACGCCAGACACGACAGCGCCGCGCCCACCGCGTTCATGCCCTGATAAAGGCTTGAACTGGCCGCAAGGAGTCCGCGAAGGTTCAATGTGAACGCCACGAGCAGCAGCGAAACCCCAACCGTGGCGATCAGCGTCTCAGGACTCATCGGTTTCCCCAACCGCCCAGGTAGGCCGCCACCACCTGCGGATCGTTGCGGATCTCCTCGGGTGTGCCGGTGGCTATGAGTGAGCCGAAGTTGAGCACGTGAATCCGGTCGCACACGGCCAGCACCAGGTCCATGTCGTGATCCACCAGTAGCAGCGTTGCACCGTCGTCCACCATGGAGCGCAGAAGTCGCCCCAGCCAGGCGGTTTCGGTGCGGTCGAGACCCGCGGCTGGTTCGTCGAGCAACACAATCCGGGACCGGGCCACCACAGCCCGAGCCAGCCCGACCAGTTTGCGCTGACCCTGGGACAGCTCACGCGCCAGGCGACCGCGCACATCTTGGAGACCGAACCGGTCAAGTGCCTCATCAACGCGCGCATCGCGGTGCCGTCGCCAAAGACCTGTCGCGACTCGGCTCCAGGTGAGCCGCTCACAAGCCACCGAAAGGTTGGATTCCACGCTGATGTCCTCGAACAGTTCTGCCGCCTGCCAGGTTCGGTTCAGACCTCGACGTCCCAGATCGTGGGGAGCCCGGCCCAGCACCGAAACACCGTCGAGGAGCACTTCACCGGTTGCGTTGTTGGGAAGAAATCCGGTGACCGCGTCGATGAAGGTGGTCTTGCCAGCACCGTTGGGTCCGATGAGGCCGGTGAGTTCGCCTTCACGACAGTCGAGTTGGACATGGTCAAGGGCGCGCACGCCACCGAAGTTCACCCGAAGTGCACGGCTCTGCAGCACCGGAGTCGTCATCACGCCATCATCCGTGCGCCCGAACCGAACCGGCGCGCGTCGATGAACCGGTGCGACCATCGAACCAGGGCTCGGTTGAACCGACGGGTGGATGCGGCGATGCCGTCGGCGTCGAACGCCAACTCAAGAATCAGAAACGTCCCGGCGATGTAGGTCTCGTATCGGCCGAGAAGGATGAACTCCTCTCCGATCACTGTCCCGATTCCGGCACCCACAAGCGTGCCGGTCCACAGCGCTCCGCTCACAGTGCTGATCCCGCCCAGGTATGCGTACGCGATGAGCACCAGCGACGCGGTGAATCCGAAGCTGTCGGCCTGAAACGATCCGAGTTGCACGGCCTTGAGCCCACCGGCGGCACCAGCCAGGGCGGCGCTGAGCGTGAAGGCCAGCAGTTTGATTCGGGCAACATTCACCCCAGCCGCAGCGGCAGCGCGTTCGTTTGCCCGAACGGCGAGCATCTGCTCCCCCAGGGGGCTGCGACGAAGCAGCGCCACCAGCAAGCACGCAGCGGCCGTCACAGCCAGAATGAGCACCCCCAGAGACGGCGAGGGGATCTTGTCGTCACCCAGGAAGAACCCCGACAACGGTCCCAGTTCGAGCCCAAGGATTGACGGAGGCTCCGCCGCTGCCCGTGTGGAACTGCCGAACCAACCGTCACGTCGGAACAGAACCGCCTCGATTGCGATACCGGCCGCAAGGGTGACTATGGCCAGACTGGGGCCTCTGGATCTCAACGCCAGA
Organism: Candidatus Aldehydirespiratoraceae bacterium; assembly: GCA_965221635.1. Taxonomy (GTDB): domain Bacteria; phylum Actinomycetota; class Acidimicrobiia; order Acidimicrobiales; family Aldehydirespiratoraceae; genus JAAXHB01. Next base: position 2,629,753 of record OZ244902.1, on the reverse strand, counting down.
AGGCCCACCAAGAACCCGAAGCCCGAGGCGGTCGCCACCGCCAAGGGGAACCCGACCACGAAAGGGATGCCGGCCTCGGCCACGTAGGACGCGATGGCAAACGCGGCGATCCCTTGAATGGCGACCTGGGCGAGCGACACCTGACCCACGTAGCCGACCACCACCACCAGGCTCAACGCCAACAGGATTCCGATCATCGAGTTGTTGAGCCCGTTGCGGTATTCGAAGGGCAACCAGACGACTCCCGCCAAGGTCAGCACAATCCCCGAGGCCACAAGTTTGGCTCGTATGGGGTCGGCGTAGGCCACAGGGAGTCGCTCCGCGGGGGTCGTTCCCCTTCCCGGAATCGCATCACCCCGCACGAACATTGCCACCGCGATGACCACCAGCGGGAACACCTGTGCAAGATCGAGATCCGGCATCCACTCTTGGCGTTGTTCGAGAATGAAGATCAGGCTTTGGGTCATGCCGATCCCCACGCCCACAAGCGCAGACGTCCAAAACGACGCGAACGCGCCCACAAGCGACGCGGCCACCGCCGGCACGATGAGCAGAGTCATGCGCCCCGGTGTGACACCCGTGATGGGCGCGACGAGGATGCCGACTCCGCCCGCGATGACGCTTGCGGCGACCCAGCTGACCGCTGCCTGGAAATCGGCCGAGTACCCGAGCAGTGTCGCCGCTTCCTCGTTTTCGGCGGCTGCGCGTGTTGCTATGCCGAAGCGGGTGAAACGGAAGGCCACCCACAGCGCAAACGTCACCACCAACAGCAGACCGAGCAGCAAGAAGCGGTCGCGTGGAACATCGGCGCCCAACACGGTGACAGGGTCGTTGGGCAGCAGGTATTCCGCCCGCTTGGCTCGGGATCCGAAACGCAGCACCACGATTGCCTGCAACGTCAGCAGGATGCCGATCGAGGCCACAACCTTCGCCGTTGGTGGCCCGTAACGCAGCGGGCGAAACACGCAGAAGTGAACGCCGAGGCCGAGCAGTATCGACGTGAGCAGCGCCACAGCCACGGCCACGGCGATGCTGGTTCCGTCGCCCACGTCGATGACGGTGGGAATGTCGGGCGCGTCGAGGTCCGCTCCGAACCATCCAAGGATGCCATACAGGATCGCCACGGGATTCGGCAGCGGAGGTATCGGATACTCGCCGTTCTGGCGCATCTCGATGAACACGTAGGTGACGTACGTGGCGATAGCCCCGTGACCGAAATTGATCACGCCCGATGCCCGGTAGCTGAGGGTGAGGCCCACAGCCAGGGCGCCGATGATGACGCCGGTGCCGATGCCGATCAGCAGGAACTGTACGTAGATGCCCATCACCGGCGCCCGGCGTCATCGCGCAGCTTGTTCAGCCAATGCCCTCGAACTGGGTGAAGTCGATTGGTGCGATCCCTTCCAACACCATTGACTCGCCCACCACCTTCAGCACGATCACGCTGGACACGCAAGCACCTGGGAAGGCCTCGGGTCCCGGGCAGGAGATGTCCGCATACCAGCCGAGGTCCAGTTGGGTCTCACCGAGCGCGTCGTTGACGGCTTGCCGCGACAGGTTCGCCGGTCCGACACGTTCGAGGGCGTTGTGTGTGGCCAAGACGTTGGCGATCGCCCACCCGGCAAGTCCGAACAGCTCGGCCTCGGCGCTGCCGTACTCGCTGACGATGCGTTGCGCCTCGAGGATCTCCGGCGAGGCCTCCGACGGGTCAACAGGCAGAGCGCTCGCGCCGAACACCAGCCAGTCATCGAGGACTCCCCCGGCAAGGGCATCCTCAAGCGCGCACGTGTCAACGGTGAGGATGGTTGCGTCCGCCGCCAATGCCGCGAGTGAGTCAGCCAGTGGCGCGCACTGAGAACCGTCGACCACCACGAACACCGCGTCGGCGTCCGCGGCGCCCGACGCGGTGACCACACCGGTGAAGTCCGCCTGCTCGAATCCCGCCGGTGTGGGACCGGATGCCGTCATTCCCGCGGCTTCGGCGAAGTCCACCGCAGCGTCACAAGCTTCGAGGTAGAACGGATCGTCGAGACAGATCACCGCAATCGACGAGGCGCCCAGTGTCTGTGATGCGTAGTCGACGGGCGCTTGAACAAGTCCGAGGAAGCCTGGATCGAACACCCATTCGGTGGCGCGCTGCCAGTCGTCCGGAAGGTTGGCGAGTGCTATCAGTGGCAGCCCGGCCGGGACGGTCACCTCCGATGCCTCGTTGCTGGAGAAGCTAGATGTGAGCATGACGGTGATGTCCTCGTTGTTCACGAACTGCTGCGCGCAGGCCACAGCTCCCTCAGGCCCGTCGCCCGATGTGCAGACATCGAGTTGGAGGGGATGTCCTCCCACACCGCCAAGTTCGGCGTTGATGTAGGCCACCGTTGCCTCCGCGGCTCGGCGGGCCTCGATGATCGAGAAAAGTTCCTCCTCCTGGGAGTCAAATCCGATGGTCACCGGTTCCAGGGAATCATCTGCGACATTGGACTCCGGCTGGCGGGCCTCATCACCCGCATCCGGCGCCTCGTCGGAAGGCGCGGGGCTCTCGGCTTGTGCGGGTGCGGCCTCTTCGTCATCCCCGCACGCCGACGCAACAAGCCCCAGCACCGCCACAAGGGCGACGAGCATTCTCGTGATCTTCTTCGCGGTCATTGCAACCTCCGTAATTTCTTTCGTGCGAACGAATTAAACTAAACCCTAGACTCGGGGATAGATCCATGTCAAGCGAGGCGAGCACTTCCAGCAAGCGAGTGGGGCGTCCCCGGGCGAACGGCCACGTTCCCGAGGGGGACGTCCGCGAGCAGATCCTCAACGCCGCCGCAGGTCTCTTCGTGCAGCACGGCTACACCGCAACCACCACTCGTCGCATCGCCGCCGCCGTGGGTTTGCGGCAAGGCTCGTTGAACCACTATTTCGCCCGCAAGAAGGACATCCTCATCGAACTGCTCGATCGCACTCTGGAACCGGCATTCGCCGCGGATCGGGATCTCGATCCTGCGCTGCCGCCTCAATGCAGGCTGTGGATCCTCGTCAGTTCGGATTGCGCGAATCTGGCCTATGGAGAGCAGAACCTGGCGAGTCTGATGCTGTTGCCCGAGACGAGAGACGACGAGTTCTCGGATTTCTGGGCTCGACGGGAGCAACTCCGGGCGATCTATCGCAAGACGATCTCGGCGGGGATGGCGTCCGGCGCGTTGGCGCCCATTGATCTCGATCTGGCGGTTGAGGCCACATTCGGTCTGGTGGAGAGCCTGGCCATGTGGTTCGACCCTCAGGGTGCTGTGTCCGCTCAAGACGCATCGCACCATGTGGCCCGCGCGGCGTTGAGCGGACTTCTCGCGGATCCAGCGGATGCCGACACCGTGATCGCCCAGTCGGAACAGTCCCGGACAAGACCCGACACCCCGGAGGTTCTCCGATGACCCGGATGCCCGATCTCGACGTGTACCTGCTGCCGGTGGACATCGGCTGGAATGACCTGCGCAGGATGGCGATCACGGCTGAAGCCCTCGGATTCCACACCGCGTGGATACACGACAATGTCGTGGGGCCAGTGCCGTGGAAGCCGCAGGCAGCCAGCTACGACGCCTGGAGCGTGCTCGGCGCTCTGGGCGAGGCAACCTCGAGGATCAGGCTCGGACCGCTTGTCACACCAATGGGGCGGCGCCACCCGAGCGTCTTCGCAAAGATGACCGCCTCGTTCGACAACACCAGCGGAGGCCGCCTCGATCTGGGCATGGGCCCCGGTGACGAGCCCCATCAGTACGAGCCGTGGGGCCTGCCGTTTCCCGTTCCACGAGAGCGGATCGCCATCCTCGAAGAGGAGATCGAGATCATCAAGGCCCTTTGGACCCAGGAATCGGTCACCTATGACGGCCGTCGGTTCCGCCTTGAGGACGCCGGGCTCGCTCCGAAGCCGATCCAGCGGCCCCATCCCCCGATCTGGATCGGGCTCGTCTTCGGACGCAAGATCATGCCGAGGGTGGCCGCCCGCCACGCCGACGGCATCAACTTCTACGCGAAGGCCGACGACGACGTGCGTGCCACCATCGAACAGGTACAGGAGTTGTGCGCCGATCGCGGCCGCGATCCGGCGAACCTGAGGTTCTCGCGGTGCGTCTCCGTGTGGGTGACTGATGAGAAGTTTGATGTGGCCGCAGAGTTGCGTCGCTTGAGCAGAATTTACGGCACCGGCCTGGCATATCTTGAGGACTATGTGGCCAACTACGAACGGATGGTTGTGGGCCCTCCGGAATTGATCGCTGAGGAATTGGTGGCTCAGGCGGAACTCGGCATCGACCAAGTCATCTTCAATTCCATCCTCGGACCGGGCCCGGCTTATAGCGACAGGCCGTGGGTGGAGGGCATCCTCGACTCCTGGACACGTATCGCCCAAGAGGTCAAGCCGCTCATGCAGTCTCTGCTCATTTGAGATCGGTGCGGGTTGGTGATCCGTGTCGGGCTGGGGTCAGCCTTTCACGCCGGCTGAGGCCAGGCCCTGACGGAAGTAACGCTGGAAGGTGAAGAAGATGATCGCCATTGGAATTGTGGTGATCAAACTGGCGGCCATGAGCGTGTTCCACGGGTTGGACTCTCCGAACGCTCCCCTCAGCAGCGCCAGGCCCACCGGCAGGGTGCGAATGTCGGGGTTGCTCGGCGCTGCGAGCAGAGAGTGGAGAAATTCGTTCCAAACGCCTTGCACGCTGAGGATGGTCAACGCCAGAATCCCCGGGGTCACCAGCGGCAGCATCACCTTCCGGTAGGTCTGCCACAAGCTGGCACCGTCAAGCGCCGCGGCCTCCTCCACTTCGCGTGGCACCTGATCGAAGAATCCCTTCATCATGAAGATCGCGAACGCGTCGGCCATCAGCGGCAGGGTGAGACCCCAGTAGGTGTTGAGGATGCCGAGTTCCTTCATCACCAGGAACCGGGGGATCACCAGCACGATCCCCGGAATTGCCTGAACGGCGATCACCGCGCCGAACACCAGCCACCGCCCACGGAAACGCAGCCGCGAAAGGGCGTACCCGGCGAGGGTGGCCAAGAAGATGCGCCCCAACGTGACCGACACGGTTTGGATGGTGGAGTTCAGCGCCCAACGCGGAATGCGGATTCGCTCGTTGTTGAGGCGTTGCACTCCCTCAAGGGTGGGGCTTCCGAAATCGGGATCAGGGATGAGTCCCGTGGGGTTGCCGGCAATGTCGGGAAGTGTCTTGAATGACGACACCGCCGCCAGCACAAAGGGCATCACGAACGCCAAGGCGAACACCACAAGCACGGTGTAGGACACGAACATCCTGATCCGTCGCAGCCACCGACGGGTGGACTCGCGTTCGAAGAATCCCGCTGCTGCGGATTGCGCTGCGGTGAAGGCGGTCATCAGAGCATGTCCCTGTCTCGCATCAGGCGGCGCTGAACCAGCGTGAACGCCATGATGATGCAGAACAACAGCACTGCTATCGCAGCGCCAAGGCTGGCCTGGCCGTTCTGGAACGTCTGGAAGTAGGTGAGAAATGCCGGCGTCATGGTGGTCTTCTCGGGCCCGCCGAAGCTGATGGCGAAGATCTGATCGAACACCTGCCACGTGCCGAGCAGCCCGAGGGTGATCACGAACACGATGGTTGGTTTCACCATCGGCACGGTCACCTGCCTGAAGCGCTGCCACCAGTTGGCGCCGTCGAGCTCCGCGGCCTCCTCAACGGATTGCGGAATGTTCTGAAGCGCCGCGAGGAAGATCAACATGAACGTGCCAATGGTGGTCCAGGTGGCGAGGATCATGATCGACAGCATCGCCACCGACGGGCCGCTCACCCACTCCCAAAGCGACAGGCTCATCACTTCGGTGTCGTTCATCCATCCCGGCGCCGAATCCAGGCCCACCACTGCGAGCAGGTTGTGGATGACGCCGTTGGAGTTCGCCAGCCAGTTGATGTCCTTGAAGGGCAACAGAGCGTTCACCGCTCCCTGGGTTTGGAACAGGAACATGAAGATCAGCGCCACCGCTATCGAACTGGTGATCGACGGGAAGTAGTAGGCCGTGCGGAAGAAACTCTTGGCCTTGAGTCGCTTCTGGTTCACGATCGTTGCCAGAAACAAGGCGATGAAGGTTTGTGTGGGCACAACGCCGAACACGTAGTAGAGGTTGTTGCGCAAGGCGATGGCGAAGTCCTTGCGGCGGATGCCGTCCTCGGTGACCAGTTCTCGGTAGTTGTCGAGCCCCACGAACTCGCTGTCGAACGGCGGGGTGATCCCCGTCCAGTCACGCAGGCTCACCAGCAGCGTCATCGCCACCGGGATGGCAAGAAAGATCATCAACCCGAGCAGCGCGGGCGAAACGAAGATCCAACCCCACACCCCTTCACCACCGAAGATTCGCGCCGGGGCGGGCCGGTTCGCCTTGCTCAGCGCGCTCAACCGCAGCCTCAGTGGCCTGCTCGTGGTGGTCGCATTCATGGCGTGATCTGGCTGGATGACACGTTCACAGCATGCGGCGGGCTCGGAAGGCCATGCCTTTGGGTGTCGCAGTCAGCCGGTCGGGAGGGACACTCATCCCTGCCCGACCGGCTTGTGCGAATCAACGTCGGGCCCATTGGCGACCGATCGTTGATCCCGACTGCTGGATCGTGGATTCGGGTTGCTAGAGGAGGTCTTCTCCTGCTGCGACAACCTCGGCAATGAGTTCGTCGACGGTCACGTCACCAGCCACGAGCTTCTGGAAGTTGTCGTTGAACACGCCCTGGATGTCACCCACACCGGTGGGGAACTGGAAGCGGGACGCGTACTCGGCTCCGGCCACGAACGCTCCGAGGTCGGGGTTGTCGGCGAGCCAGCCGTCACGCAACGAGGCGCGAGCCGGCATCACCTGGAAGCCGGAAGTCCACAAGGCGGCGCCTTCGGCGCCGGTGAGGTAGTCGACCATCGCCCACGACAGGTCGGGGTTCGAGGCGTCTGCCGCCACGCCGTAGCACACGGTGAACGCGAAGGTGCCGGGGCCTTCGGGGCCGCTGGGAAGCTCGGCCACTGCCCACTCGCGGTCGGGGAAGTTCTGGTTGAGGAAGCCGACGATCCAGTTGCCCTCGATGGTCATGGCGGCGTTGCCCGAGGCGTACGCCTCCCCGCCCCAGCCGGTGTCGATAGCCTGGGGGCTGGCGGCGTGGCCGGCGGCGAACATGTCCGCCAGGAATCCCAACGCGGCGCGGGCGCCGTCGGAGTCGATGGCCACAGCGGTGCCGTCGGGGGTGAGGATGTCGGTTCCGGCCTGGAACAGGAACGCCCCGGCGCGTGCGTACTCGAGGCCGAAGCTCAAGCCCACGCGGTCATCGGTGGTGAGCGCCGCCGCTGCGGCGGCGAGTTCGTCCCAGGTGGTGGGCACGTCAACGCCGGCATCGGCGAGTGCGGTCGGGTCATAGATCAGACCCAGTGTGGAGAAGTCCTTCGGCGGGCAGTACCAGTCGCCGTCGATGGTGAACACGTCGCGCAACGCGGCGTAAATGTCGTCGGGATCGCTGATCGCTCCGTCGGGCACGGGTGCGAGTGCGCCGGAGGCGACCAGGTCCGGGAGCCGACCCGAGTCCACGTAGAACAGATCGGGCGGGTCACCGGCCACCAGCGAAGCCTGCAGCGCTGTGTCGTACTCCGGCTGCGGTTCGAAGGCTGCGCTGGCGCCCGTGGCGGTGTTGAACGCGTCGACCACGGCGGTTAGCTGGGTGTCCTCGGCTTCAGATGATGCCCAGCCCCACAGCTTCAACTCGGCGCCTTCGAGAGGATTCGGGGCCATTTCCTCCTCCTCAGCCGGGGGCATTTCCTCCTCCTCGGGTTCTTCCTCTGGGGTGGCCGAGTCGTCAACGTTGTCGGCGGGAGTGTCGCTGCCCGCTGCGCTGTCGTCATCGTCGTCGTCGCCGCATGCAGCCGCGACCAGAGTGAACGCCAACAACAGGGCCAGCATTCGTAGCCATTTGTTTTTCATGGGTTTCCCCTCCTGGGTAGGGGCACCCCTGAACCGGGAGCGGTATGGGGGGTGCCAGTGGTTGATTCACGGACGATGAGGTCGGGCTCCAAGAGCACCGACTCCGGCGCGTCCTCGCCGGTCAATAGAGCGATGATTCGCTCCACGAGCAGGGCGCCAACCCGATCCATCGGTTGGCGCAACGAAGTCAGGCCCGGCACGGTGAGCGCCGCCGCGGGCACGTCGTCGAATCCGGTCACCGCAACGTCGGCGCCGGGGATCAGGCCGAGATCTCGCAGGCCTGCCATTGCTCCCAGCGCCACGGTGTCGCTCACGCACACCAGGGCGTCCACATCGACGCCTTCTAGTTGTTCGGCCACGGCCTTTCGGGCTTCGTCGAAGTCGTTGGCAACACGAATCTCCGTGCCCACCCGCAGGCCCGCTGCGATGGTGGCGTCGGTGAATCCTGCGTGGCGGGCGTCACCCGCGGGCGGACCAGGCTGCCAGCCCACGAAGGAGATCCGCGACCGGCCCTGGTCGATCAAGTGGCCCACCGAGGCTCGCACGCCTGCGGCGCCGTCCACGTCGATCCAGGGCACCCCGCTGTCGGCCACACGCCCGAAACAGGCGACGGGGATGTTGCGCTCACGCAGGAACGTCACCCGTTCGTCGTGGTATTCGATGCCCGACAGCACGAAACCGTCTGCGCCACCCCTGCGCACAAGTTCCACATAGGGGGCGAGCCGATCAGACCCCGCCTGGGTGGTGAGAATGAGCTCGAGCCCTGCCGATGCGGCGGTGGACACGATCTGGTGGAGGAACACGTCGAGCGCCGGGTTTTGGCGTGCGTCGTCGTGCAGGCAGTACGCCAGCATGAACGTTCGTCCCGCGGGCAGGCTCTTCGCGGCCCGGCTTGCCTGATATCCGAGCTGATCGATCGCGTCGAGCACCTTCCCACGGGTTCTTTGGCGCACGTGGGCGTGCCCGTTGACCACGTTTGACACGGTGGCCATCGAAACACCCGCCGTTTGGGCCACGTCACGAATCGTGGGACGCCGATCTGACTCCACGGCTTGCATAATACACACTTCGTTGAAGCGTTTCAAGAAACGTTTCAAGAACTTGCCGAAGTGTGCAACAATGGCCGGTCGAACATCGGCGCGCGGTGGCACCTGCGGCTGCCGAACCAAACCAGATCATCTGCCACGAGGAACCCATGCCCTCTCCCCAACCCAAACACGGCTGGAGCCTCACCAGAGCAGGCGTGGCGGTGGTCACCGAAGCCGACGGCACCATCGGCGGCCAAAACGCCGGCGGGATCTACCATCGTGACCGTCGACTCGTGGCCGGGTTGCGGCTTTTGGTGGACGGCTCGCCGCCCGAACAGCTCAGCGGGTCTCGCATCGGCCCGGCCGAGGACCGCCTCACCTACGGCTACTGGACCGACGCACCGGACCCTCAGGCGATCATCGTTCGGGAACGTTCGCTTGACGGCGGCTACACGGAGCGGATCGAGGTGCGCTGCTTTCGCAATCCGATCACGATCGCATTGGAGGTGCAGCTCGACCCCAGTGGCGCCACCGTGTACCACCTTCCCGACGACGACCCAACCGTGGAGGACCGTCGCCGCCTCGCCGCTGCGATGTGGGCCGAGAACGCCGCGTTGGACGACCTGCGGATCACCCAGAAGCTCCACATCGAACCCGGCGAGGCGGCAGCGTTTTCGTGGGGCATCCGTTTGCCTGTGGACGATCCCGACCGGCGCCCCACCGCCACGGTGCGCACATCGGCGCGTCGTCTTCAGCGTTCGTTGGACAACGCCGTCTGGGATCTAGAAGCGCTCATGGTGACAGAACCCGCCACCGGCAGGCCCTTTCTGGCGGTGGGGGCGCCGCACTTCTTGGCGGTGTTCGGACGGGACTCTCTCATCGCCTCGCAGTTGGCGATGATCGCCGACCCGCTGGGCGCGATGCGCACCCTGGAGGTTCTTGCTCATCATCAGGGAACCGCGCACGACAAGCGAACGCTGGAAGCCCCTGGTCGGATCCTGCACGAGTTGCGCATCGGGGAGATGGGCGTTTTCGGCCTGGAAGCGGGAACCCCCTACTACGGCTCCATCGACGCCACTCCGTTGTTTGTGGTGTCACTGGCGGAGTGCCTGCGCTGGGGATGTCCACCCCAAAGAGTCGGCCGTCTCCTGCCGGCGGCCCGGAGCGCGGTTGGGTGGTGTCGCAGCCACCGCGACGACCGTGGGTTCATTCACTCGGTGCCACATGACCGTGGCATCACCAACCAGAACTGGAAGGACTCCGGTGACTCGGTGGTGCGCCCCGACGGCGCGGTGGTGTGCGAGGCCACCAGCCCCGTGGAGGTGCAGGGCTACTACCACCAGGCGCTGTTGGCGCTGGCCGAGCTCGAAGCCACGGTGGGCGACCGCGATGCGGTGGAGTCCCTGCGAGCCGAGGCCGACGAGCTTCAGGCTCGCTTTCACCGCCATTTCGTGCTCGCCGAAGCTCCCCATGTGGCCTACGTGCTCGACGCGGCGGGTGAGCCCATCAAGGTGGCCGCGTCCAACGTGGGGCATCTGCTGTGCTCGTCGATGATCGACGACGACCTCGCTGCGCTGCTGGCTGACCGGCTGCTCGGCGCCGCCGAGTTCAGTGGTTGGGGGTTGCGAACGTTGAGCGCCGACGAGGCCGCCTACAACCCGTTGGCGTACCACCTCGGCACCGTGTGGCCCCATGACACCGCAATGCTGTTGCGGGGCCTCTCCCACCGCCGCTTCGATCGCCACACCCGCCGAGTGGCCGACGGCCTCGTGGACCTCGCCGCCGCGGTGAACTACCAGCTGCCCGAACTGCTAGGCGGTTTTGACCGCGAGCAGTTCCCCGAACCTGTCCCCTACCCGGCGTCGGCGCGTCCTCAGGCTTGGGCCGCAGCGGTGCCATTCCAGATAGTCACCTCGCTGTTGGGCTTTCAACCGGCGATGCACCGCGGCGAGATCCGGCTGCGTCCCATCCTCAACGAAGGCCGGCGCATCACAGTGGAGAATCTCCGCCTGGGCGAACGGGTGATCCACATCGACGCAACCGGCACCCACGCCAAGGTCACCGGAGACATCGGTGACATCAAGGTGATCACCGACTGACAGCGCCTAGCGGCTACCGCATCGCTGCCACCCTCATCGGTTCGTCCAATTGGACACGACCATCCCCGCGCAGGCCACCGTAGGGGACTGGCGCCAGTGGCATCCCTGCCGGTGGGATTCACGCGTCGGCGCCGCAAGCTCGACGCCACCCGAGAGTCGACGGCCGCTAGGTAACGTCCACCTCTCGGCACGCAGCAGCTCCTCACCAGCCGGTGGCGCCGGCTTGAGTGGTGCGGCGGCCGATCGCTGGTCGATTGGCAATCTCCTCACCTCACCCTTCCCACGAGTCCAGTCGCAATGCAGCCTCCGGTTGCCCCAACTTCGTGGTCCCAGAGTGTCCCAGCGGGCAACGAGACGGACAAGGCGCCTGCCGCGCGACTACTTGCGACGTGGCACCAAGGCCACGTCACGTTCCAGCGCACGATCGATCAACACGAGTGCGAGGACGGCCACCTACAAGGCAAGCCACCCGCTCGGCCCCCCGCGAGGTCACTGCCACTTGTTGTAGAGCAACACCGCGAAAGCGACTGCCATGGTGAGACTGATGAGAATGCTAATGGCGTGCTCGACCGCACGATCACGTTTGTAACGAAAGAACAATCCGTAGTCGATGTCCTGTTCCTTTACGGGCACTAGCAAGGGCATCTGCCGTTCACGTCCCACATCGAACAAGTTAATCGCCAGGAATGCCACCGTTGAGATTAGAAGCAGCACAAACACTTCAGCGACAAACCCACCCCACGCGTGCTCCGGCGCGCCTAGTTCGAACGGTCGAGAAAACAGCCCGAGACGTACGGTTACCAGTGCAAACGCAAACAAAGACATCAACTCCACAACGTCGCGGCCCTGCTGCTTGGAATGCGTCACCATGTCTAGAAGCTGCTCCGCCTCCAGAAGGCGACGCGAAGATCCAGGTTCAATTCCTTGAGCGCTGGAGGCCCCCTTGACTCCCTCGTTCAACATGTTCCGGGCACCAACGTAGGCTTGAAGGAGTTTGTTCGGCCGAGCTCTGTCAAGCTCCAATAGGCGGTCTCTGATTTGTGAATCAAGCAAGCCTTCACGCTCAAGGTGCTCACACTCACGGAACAGGCGGAACATAAGCTCATCCTCATGTGACACACGCTCGGTGACGCGAGCCACGCGGAATCCTAAGATCAATGCGAATACCGTGGTTGCCAAGGCCAGTAATCCCCAGTATTCCTCCGTAGGCCAAGACAACCACCTTGAAGGAAGCCACTCGTCCCTCAGGTAGATCAACGTGCCAAATGCCCAGAGCGACATAATGAAGGCGGTGAACCCTAGCCTTCTACCGCGCATTCGGTCGCCAGCAAAGCGTGAAAAATCTCTCTCCTTATCGGGCTCCATCTGTAGAAGAACATTCACAGCAAGAATCAGAGACGCACCAATTATGAACAAATCAAACCTAGGTAATGATACGCCGAGCAACATGAGCCACATCAGGCCCAGCACAGGCGCCAAATATGATATAGAATTGACTGCAGGCTCGGTTGTGAGCAAATTACCCATACGAATGAGTATGATGACGGATGCCTCCACAGCGCCAAGAATCAGTGCGCCAGTGATGGAGTTCAATTCGATCGGACCATACGATCCTGCCAACGAAATACCGAGGGCGCTGCTTAGGATTGCAGCGAGTACTCTGCCACCGATGACTCCAACCAGGGTGTACCAGATTATCAGGTGACGATCTTCATGATCCAGGTCAGATGCTGGATATTTCGCGTGAGAAATCCTACGGATACGATAGGAGGCGATCCGGCCGAAACTGAGGCTAGCAACAACATTCGCGGCGGCGAGCGCCGCCGCAACCATGGCCAAGAAGGCCCCGAAGATTCCCTGAAGAGATAGTACTCCAATGAGGCGACTACCAGATTCTCCTTGACTCATGAGCATGATGAACAAGCCAAGGGTTGCGAGCGATGTCAAAATCACCCTGGACGCCTTCGGTTGCTGTAGTTCAAAGGACTCCGCCTCAGGGCCATACCTAAAGAGACGGTGAGTGCGATAGTGTGCCATCATCATGATCACGAGAAAGAACGGCCGCATTTCATAGATTATTGCGGCAATCGCCGTTTCAATGTAATGTGTAGACCATGCATAGACCCCGATGTTCAGTCCGCTGATCACGACCCACAAGATCGGCAGCCGAAACCATCCCATAGGATCTGATCTACTGGCTGTCCTGAGAGTGATGGGCTTGAGCTCTTGCGGAGATGCAGGGCTGAGGTAGCTAAAGAATACCCCTTGGGTTAGGAGGCGAGGGCGATGGAAGCTGTCTGTATCGGAAACCTGAGAGATGTGTGTCTTGTTCCATTGTCGTCGTGTAGCTATTACTATGACGGACAGCAGGAGAACCATTGCAGTTTGGTCGATTGCATTGAAAATGAATGGGTTGGTGTCGGTAGCTGTAAGGTGAATGATCATTGGTAAGGTCGACCAGGATGCTGCCGCCAATAGAATCAACGCAGCTGCGCTGCGGGGATGGTCGTGGTTTGGGGAGGAGGCTGGGGGGATGGTCACCATGAAGCTACTACTATAGCATGGTCTACGCTTCCCAGTGGCGGGTCTGAGGATCCGTGGTGGTGCGGTGGTGTGCGCCCCGCTTCCGGATGTAGTTCCGTGCGTTGAGGTTGGTCATGTGCGCGGTGCTGCGGTTAAGGAAGTGAGCGGATTGTTGTTGATGATCGGGACTAGGGACGCGGCGGAAATGTATCGGCATTAGTGTGTCACAAGTTGGTCGGTGACTTCTATCAGCAGGGAGCCCACAAGGCGTGTGGTCGATTGGACGTTAGGGAAAACTTGGTCGACGTTACTTCGTTGTTTGAGTTATCGGTGGAGTCGGTCGTAGGGGTCGTTGGAGCAGATCTTGAACCAGTGCTCATGGAGGAATGCGCTGCAGGCTGGCTATCGGCTTCGCTCGCGGCGAGTCGTTCGGAGACTTTGGGGTGGCCCTGGTGTAGCTGGTCCGCAACACTGTGAAATTGTTGTTCAGCCGCTGGGGCGTAGGGGTAGGCGAGATTTCGCGCGTATCAACACAGAGATGACGGGTCGTAGGTTGGATTGGACTGCACCGAGGAGGCTACGCATGGCGTGCACTCGGCATGAGCGGGTCCCATTGAGTGGTCCAGGTGTTGTGCGGGGTGGTGGTGGTCGGCGCAGATGCGCTGAACCCCAGGCACAAGTTCACCCCCACGTTTCACTAGGCACCACAGGCTCGACCGATCGCGTAGCCGAATGACCAATCCCGGCCTGTGGCAGCCTTCGATTCAACCGGCGGCGGAACTCCTTGATATCCATGGAGGTTGCGATGGCTGAGATTCTGATCCCAGACGTGCCTGACGAAGTGCTTGCGGCCATCGACGCTGGGTCGCGGAGACTGGGTCTGTCCCGATCCGAGTACCTGCTACGGGTGTTGCACCGCGAGAGCAGGGTTGGCACCCGACCCGTCTCGCTCGACGACCTCAAGCGCCTGGCACGGCTCACGCAGGACATCAACAATCCCAAGATCATGTCCGGTGCCTGGTCGTGACCCCCGAGGGTGGAACACGCATGGGATCCTACGAGCACCCTGTGTCGGTCAAGGGCACAGACTGCACCGATTGGCGCTGGCTACGCGCGGTCAGCCCGCCGTAGTAGTCTGGTAATGCACGTTGGCTATCTGCATAATACTTGATATAGTTTCATTATGAATGATGAACCCACACTCGGGTCGGCTCACGGTGAGTCGGAATCGGATGAAATTCCCCAGGAGGACGAGCCCAAGCTGGTGTACCTGGTCTTGTCGAAGGACAAGACCTTCTCGATGGACGAGAAGCTGGCTCAGGCCCTGCGTGACGCGGCGCCGGGTCGTGTCCGGAAGTGGTTCGGGAGCCTTACAAGAGCTGCTCGGCGTGTTGGCAGGAAGCGCAGGCTTCGCAAGCTGGTTGCGGAGTGGGAAGCGGAACACGGCGCGTTCACCCAGGAGGAAATGGATGCCGCACGCGCCCGACTACGCGGATGATGCCCCCCATCGTCCTTGATGCCCGCGCTATCGGACGATTTGACTTGGCCTTGGGCTGGTGACGGTTTGGCCTTGGGCTGGTGACGGTTTCGCTTGTTACTGGGGCCAATCGGGGGATTGGCCGGGAGGTTGCGGTTCAGCTTGGGGGGCTTGGGCACTTTGTGCTTGTGGGGTCGCGGGATCCCTCCAAGGGTGCGATCACTCTTGACGCGATCACCGCTGCGGGTGGCGAGGGCACGGTCTTGGCGTTGGACATCTCCGACCCGGCTTCGATAGCCGCGGCCTGTGAGGTGGTGCGCGACCTGGGGAGCCTGGACGTGTTGGTGAACAACGCCGCCATCACCTACGACACTTGGCAGACCGCCATCAACCCCGACTTCGAAGTCATCCGAGAAGCGCTGGAAACCAACCTCTATGGCACCTGGCAACTCACCAGCGCCCTGGCGCCGATGCTGCGAGCGAGCGCGCATGGACGAATCGTGAACGTGTCGTCTGGTGCCGGGGCGATCAACGGCATGGGCGGTCACCTTCCCGCCTACCGGATCTCCAAGGTCAGCCTCAACGCGCTCACCTGCATGTGGGCCGCGGAACTGCCCGGAGTGCTGGTGAACGCCGTTTGCCCTGATTGGGTGGCGACCGACATGGGCGGCGGTGGTGGGCGTCCGGTGTCCGAGGGCGCCGCCGGGGTGGTGTGGGCCGCGACACTTCCCGACAGCGGCCCAACAGGCGGGTTCTTCCGCGACCGTCAACGCATCAACTGGTAGGCGCCAACCCGTCCAGGGCTGGATCACCCGACCGTAGAGGGCTTGACCACCCGCCCGGCGGACTACTGGTTGCCTAAGAGGCGGGCGCGGTGGTGATGGGTTCGAGACGCGCCGGGACGTGCTTGTGCCACGGCGTGCCGGCTATGTCGTCCTTCCAATCAAGGGTGGTGAGTTCATTCGGGGCCACGCCCACCGTGCGATGCTCGCCTTGCTCGTCGGGGAACGACACCCCAAGTCCGTTGGGCAGCGAAATGTGCCCCTCGCGCATCGAGTCGTCGATGGTGACCGTCGGCTCCGCGGCGCCACCCGCGGTTACAAGGCGGATGCGATCACCGTCAACGAGGCCGTGACGCTCCGCGTCAGCGGGGCTGATCGCAAGGGCGCCTTCGCGATCCGTTTTGCGCCAGTCGGGGTCGCGGATGATCACGTTCGCGGTGAACGACCTGCGCTCCCCCGCCGCCAGCACCAACGGAAACTCGTCACTCACGTAATCGGTGGGTTGCGCTTCCAGCTCACGCAGCTTCTCGATCATCTTCGGGTTGTTCACCCGCAGCCGCCGATCCTTGGTGACGGTTAGGTCCCACGCCTCGTCGTAGGTGTGACGGGTGAAGATCACGCCGTCGTCGCTCGCCAAGATGGCGTCGAACAAGGCGTCACCCAGCGACTCGTCGCCTTGGGGGGCGATCCCGGCGCGTTGCACCTGCCGGGGGTACAGCGCGGCAACGACTCGGGACATTTCCCAAAGCGCAGCTGCACCGGCCAAGCCCTCGGGAAGTGTGGGGCCGAGCGTGCGGAACAGGATCAGCGGCGCCAGCACAACGTGTTCGGGGTTCTCGGCCATGTGCCGGTCGAAAGCCGCGCCGAACGCCGCCCGGCCCTGCGCTGCCGCTTCGTGCAAGCCGGAGAGTTCGTCGGGGTGGTACAGGCCGAGCCGCTCGGCGATTCGGGCGTGCATCTCCGGCTCTTCGAGAGTTCCCTCAAGAGGCTCCACGATCGGCTTGCGCAAATGGAAGGCGTTGTCGGGGAAGTGCAGGTTGAAGAAGCTCGCCTCGCACTTCTCGTACTGCGAACTCGCGGGCAACACGATGTTGGCATGACGGGCGGTTTCGGTCATGGCCACGTCGATCACAACGCTGAAATCCAGCGCTTGCATGGCCTCACGGAACCGGGCCGAATCCGCCAGGGAGTGAACCGGGTTGGTGGACTCCACGATCATCGCCCGGAAACGGTCGGGGTGGGTGGTGAGGATCTCGTCGGGGATCGAGTTGCACGGGATCAGCCCGGCGATCACCTGCGCTCCGGTGACCGGGGTGAAACGCTGCTCGGGCGTGGGCGGGCGGCGGCTGCCGCGAACGTTGAACCACGAATGGGGATGGTTCGCCCCGGGCTTGGCAAAGCTGCCGCTGAGCACCCAAAGCATGCGCTGCAGGTACGACACCAGCGTGGAGTTGGGTGCCTGCTCGATACCGAGATCCTCGAAGGTGGCCACCGACTCGGCACGCCCTATTCGGTGCGCCACCGCCTCCAAGTCGTGCACCGCAATGTCGCAGCGGCGGGCGAACTCACCAACAGGCACCGCCCTGAGCGCCTCCAGCAACGGCGCGGCGTCGTCCAGGTGACTCTCGACGAAATGGCGGTCGATCAGGTCGTCGCGCACCATGATCGCCAGAATCGCGGCCACACAGAAAGCGTCGGTGCCAGGTCGAACCTGCAGGTGGAAATCCGCCAGAGCCGCGGACTGGGTTCGCTTCGGGTCGAGAACGATCATCGACCGCTCAGCGTCGTTGGCGATCGCCCGCAAGGTCTTGCGAGCATGGGGAAAGCCGTGACTTTGCCACGGGTTCTTGCCAACGAAGATCGCCACCTCGGAGCGCTCGAACTCCGGGCGGGTGTGGCTGCCCAGCAGCTTCGCCTCCACCCACGCCTCGCCGGTCTTTTCCTGGGCGATTGCGTTTGATCGGTACAGCACCCCCAAGCCGTCCGCCACCGCCTGGCCGTAGATCCCGTGAAGATGGTTCGCCTGACCGCCACCGCCGTAACGGAAGATCGCGCCGGCGCCGTAGGTGTCACGAACCCGCCCCAACCCGGTGGCCACCTCGGCTATGGCGGTGTCCCAATCGATCGGTTCGTGGGTGCCGTCAGCGCGTCGCCTCATCGGCGAGATGAGCCGTCCCCGGTTGTTCTGATAGTGGTCGAGGCGCAGCGCCTTCTCACAGGTGTAGCCCTTGGAGTCCACGTGCGCCTTGTTGCCACGAATGCGCGCGAAGCGTCCACCATCGAGGCGAACCTCGATGCCGCACGCCGATTCGCAAAGAATGCAAGCCGTCTTGTGCCATACAGCCGTGTCGCTCATCAATCCTCAATTCCTAGCCACCAAACAGGCGGGCATCAATCATCCCACCCAAGCAACTATCTTGCCACCCAAGCAAGGAGACTTGGTGATGGAGACTTTTGGGAATTACATCGGTGGCGAGATGGTGGCGCCACTGTCGGGTGAGTACCTCGACAGCGACAATCCCTACACGTGTGAGGTGTGGGCGCGGGTGGCTCGCAGCACCGCCGACGACGTGGACCGGGCGGTGACCGCGGCGAGAGCGGCGTTCGCCAACTGGAAGGCCACCACCCCCACCGCCAGAGGCAAGCTGCTGATGAGGCTCGCCGATCTGATCGAACGAGAAGCCGAACGGCTGGGCGTGGCCGAGGTGCGAGACAACGGCAAGCTGATCGCCGAGATGGGCGCCCAAGCCGTGCTCACCGCCGAGTGGTACCGGTACTTCGGCGGGCTCGCCGACAAGATCGAAGGCTCGGTGATCCCCCTGGACCGCCCGGGCGTGTTGAACTACACCACACACGAACCGCTCGGGGTGGTCGGGCTGATCACCGCCTGGAACTCGCCGTTGCTGTTGCTGGCGTGGAAGCTGGCGCCGGCGCTGGCCGCGGGCAACACCGCGGTGATCAAACCCTCGGAGTTCACGTCCACGTCCACGATCCAGTTCATCGAACTGTTCGCCGAGGCCGGGTTTCCGCCCGGGGTGGTGAACGTTGTGACCGGATTCGGCAACGAATGCGGCCAGGCGATCATCGACCATCCCGACATCACCAAGATCGCGTTCACCGGTTCTGACCTCACCGGGCAGCGCATCTACGAATCAGCGGCTCGCCACCTCAAGAAAGTCACCTTGGAGTTGGGCGGCAAGTCACCCAACATCGTGTTCGACGACGCCGAGTTCGAAGCCGCGGTGATGGGCGTGATCTCTGGCATCTTCGCGGCCACCGGCCAGACGTGCATTGCCGGGTCACGCGCTCTGGTGCACCACAAGATCCACGACAGGTTCGTGGAACGTCTCATCGAGGTGGCCGGCGCCGCCACCATCGGTGACCCGATGTCCTATGACACCCACGTGGGGCCGGTGACCACAGAGCCACAGTTCCGCAAGGTTCTCGACTACATCGACATCGCCCGTGGCGGCGGCGCGAAGTGCGTGCTCGGCGGCGGCGCCTACAACGGGCCCGGCGCCTCGGGCACACGTTTCGTGCAACCCACCGTGTTCACCGGGGTCACCAACGACATGCGCATCGCGCAAGAAGAAGTGTTCGGGCCGGTGCTGTCGGTGATTGGATTCGAGGACGACGACGAGGCGATCTCCATCGCCAACGACATCAACTTCGGCCTCGCCGCGGGTGTGTGGACCCAGAACCTGGGACGAGCCATTCGCACCGCCGACGCGGTGGACGCGGGCACGGTGTGGGTGAACACCTACCGGGCGGTGGGTTTCAACTCGCCTTTCGGTGGCTGGAAGCGCTCCGGGCTGGGCCGCGAATCAGGCATCGAGGGAATGATGGAGTACCTGCAAACCAAGTCCGTGTGGCTGGCGCAGGAATCGTCGGTGGCCAACCCCTTCATCCTGCGCTGACACTCAGCGCTGACAACCCGCGCTCACATCCGGCGCTGACAACCCCGCGGCAACCACCGTCGGGCGGACCCTCGCAGCGAGCCGCTCAGTTGGTGGTGTCGGTGGCGCGGTCGTGCCGCTCGCTTCTGGTTCCAACCCCTGGGGCTCTCAACCCTGGGCTTGGTCGGCCAGCAGCTCGCGCAGTCGGAACTTCTGGATCTTGCCGGTGCCGGTCTTGGGAAGGTCGCCTCGCACGATCCGCCTCGGCGCCTTGAAACGGGCGATGCGATCCTTGACGTGCGCGATCAAATCGGCATCCGTCACCGCTGCGCCGGGGCGCAGCGCAACGAACGCCACGGGCACTTCGCCCCAGGTGTCGTGGGGTTCGGCCACCACCGCGCTCTCCACCACGTCGGGGTGGCTGTCGAGCACCTGTTCCACCTCGATCGAGGCGATGTTCTCGCCTCCGCTGATGATCACGTCCTTGGCACGGTCACGCAACTCCAGGTAGTTGTCGGGGTGCATCACCCCCACATCGCCGGTGCGGAACCATGCGCCGCCGTCCAGCTCGGCCGTGGCAGCCGCGGTGGCCTCGGGATCGCGGTAGTAGCCGATCATCACGTTGTTGCCGCGCAACACCACCTCACCACGAGTCTCTCCGTCGGCGGGCACGTCGTTGCCGTGGTTGTCGATCACTCGCAACGGCATTCCCACCACGTTCGACACCCCCTGACGGGCCTTGCGAGCCGCCTGAGCGGACGGTTCGTGGGCGTCCCATTCGGCGCGCCAGTCGCAAATCACCGCAGGCCCGTACGTTTCGGTGAGGCCGTACAGGTGGGTTACGTCCATGTTCAACGCCGCCAGGTCGGTGAGCAAACTCGGCGATGGTGGCGCACCGCCGGTTGCCACACGAATCGTGCGGGCCGCGGGTGTCGCCTCGGGGTGGTTCACGAGCATCGTGAGCACCGTCGGAGCGGCGTTGAAATGGGTTACCCCGCGATGGCGGATCGCGTCCCAAATCAGGTCGGGTCGCACTTCGTGAAGGGCCACATGGGTGCCTCCCACTGCGGTCACGGCCCACGGGAAGCACCAGCCGTTGCAGTGAAACATCGGCAACGTCCACAGAAACACCGCCGAGGAGTCCAACCCGGACTGGGTGGCCATTGCCAGCGCCTGCAGGTACGCCCCTCGGTGCGCGTACATCACGCCCTTGGGCAGCCCGGTGGTGCCCGAGGTGTAGTTGAGGCTCAACAAGCCCCACTCGTCGCCAACCGCCACACGATGGGCCACAGCCTGGGCGAGTTCGGTTTCGTAGGTTGACGACGGCTCGCCACACTCGATCAGCTCCACCGGGGCGTCGAGCCGGTCAACCACCGCACGCCCCACATCGGCCAGCGACACGTCACAAATCAGAATCAGGGAACCCGCGTGGCCCACGATGTAAGCCAACTCAGGCACCGACAGCCGAGTGTTGAGCGCGTTGAGCACCGCCCCCGCCCACGGCACCCCGTAGTGCGCCTCCAGCGCGGCATGGGTGTTGGGCGCAAGCAACGAAACCCGATCACCCGGCCCGACACTCCTCGCCTTGAGCATCCCGGCCAGGCGCTCGCAACGATCACGCAACTCGGTGTAGGTGAACTCAACATCGCCGTCAACCACCGCGATGCGGTCGCCGCACACCACGGCACTGCGGTCAAGGAAGGCCGTTGGCGTGAGCGGCTCCGGGCCGAACGACGGTCTCACCATCGGCCGGGCCGTGAGCCGGTGTCGGTTGACGGAAAGGTCACGGCCTCACACCAGCCGCCGCCGGGTTTGGTCGCAGCACCGGCAACCACCATTGCCGTCTTCCCCGACCCCTGATGCAACCCGCGTCACCAGAGCCGGGACGAGGCGAGGCTTGCCCCCTCGGCCAGGGACGCGAGCTTGGCGTAGGCAATCTCGGGGTCGATCCCGGCGTACCCGGCGAACGTGGAGAAACCGCAGTCGGTTCCTGCCATCACCCGCTCACGGCCCACTATCTGTGCGAAGCGTTCGATGCGCTGCGCGATCAGCTCGGGATGCTCCACGAAATGGGTGGTGGTGTCGATCACGCCGGGCACCAGGATCTTGTCTTCGGGAATGTCCGCCTCGGCGAAGGTGACCCATTCGTGGGCGTGGCGCGGGTTGGCGGACTCGAACAGCAACGCCTGAGGCTTGGCGCCCAGAGCTATTGGCAGCACCTGCGACATGGGCGCGTCGTGAGTGTGGGGGCCCTCGTAGTTGCCCCAGCACACGTGCAGGCGCATCCGGTCGGCGTCAATGTTGCGCACCGCGTGGTTTAGCGCCTCAACATGGGTGCGGGCCAGGCGTTCGTACTCGGCGTCGGGTTGATCCTTGAACATCATGTGACGACCCAACCCCAGGTCGGGCGAGTCGAGCTGCAACACGAAACCGGCTTGGGTGATGGCCTCATACTCGGGGCGCATCGCCTCCGCGAGCGCGTACAGGTACGCCTCGTGGTCGCCGTAATAGGCGTCGGGTTGGAACAAGGCGATCACCCCGGGCGAGGCGGCGTTCATGAACCCCTCGTGAGGGCCGTGCGCGTCGACGGCCGCCGCGAAGTTGGCAATGTCCTGGCGGCAGGGGCCCATGTCAGCCACCTCGATCGGGCCCACACACTGGGGGCGCGTGTAGGTGGGCGTGCCCCCCGTGGCGGCCTGGCGTTGCAAGAAAGACGGGTACGCCTCGAGATCGGCGGGTGCCCGGCGGGGACTGTCACCGGCGAAACCGGTGATCCGGTACTTGATGTACGTGGCGTAACTGAGCTTGCTCATCTCGCCGTCGCTCACCACGTCCACCCCTGACGCCACCTGACGTTGCACCACGTCGTGAACCGCGGCGGTGATCTCACGGTCATGCGCTTGCAGGTCAACCGGATCGCCGTTCTCGATGGCGAACACTCCACGAGTGACCGCCTCGGATCTGGGCAGGCTCCCCACGTGGGTGGTGAGAATGCGTTCGCTGCTGTGCCTCATTGCGATTTGTCACCTCATGGAGATTTCATCTCGGCCATATCGTAAGACCCGTGATCCTGGGCCTGCTAGGTGCGCACATCTTGGGTGTGGTGGCGGCAGGGGTGGTGGGTCGCCGATCCATGCGAGCAGCCCTCGCTGTGGCGGCGGTCGCTCCGCTGATCACCACTGTGTGGGTGGCGTGGCGCCTGGTTGACGGCGCCGAACCGGGCGTTGCCGAGTTGATGTGGGTGGAGGGCCTGGGCTTGTCGTTGCGTTTCCGGGTGGGCGCAATGGCCGAACTGATGACGCTGCTGGTGTCGGGCATCGGTGCGCTGGTGTTCGTGTACGCCATCGGCTACTTCGGGAAGGTGGCCGGCGGGGTGCGCTTCCCGGCCACACTGTTGGCGTTCTCGGTGTCGATGCTGGGAATGGTGTGGGCCGAGTCGATCTGGACTTTGTTCATCTTCTGGGAACTCACCTCTGTGACGTCGTTCTTGTTGATCGGCCACAAACACACCGACCCTGCCGTTAGCGCCGCGGCGCGCACCGCTTTGATGATCACCGGCGCCGGTGGGCTGGTGCTGTTGGCCGGACTGCTGGTGCTGGCCAACGACGCCGGCACCGCCAACCTCACCGAACTTCACCCCGCCACCGGCACCACCGCGTGGCTGGCCGCGGTGCTGATACTGGTGGGCGCCGCCACCAAATCGGCTCAGGTGCCGTTCCATGTGTGGCTGCCAGGCGCGATGGCTGCACCCACTCCTGTGAGCGCGTACCTGCATTCGGCCACGATGGTGAAAGCCGGGGTGTTGGTGGTGGCGCTGATGGGCCAGTTGTTCGCCGACACCGCCGCTTGGAAGACGCTCGGCGCGGCGTTCGGTGTTGCATCGATGTTGTGGGGCGCGGTGGGCGCGCTGCGTCATCGCGACGCGAAGCTGATCCTGGCGTGGGGCACCGTTTCGCAGTTGGGCCTGATGGTGACCTTGTTCTCGGTGGGATCCGCCAAGGCGGCATTTGCGGGGTTGGCGATCCTGTTGGCGCACGGCTTGTTCAAAGCGGCGCTGTTCCTGGTGGTGGGCGAGGTGGACGTTCGCACCGGCACCCGCGACATCGCTGTGCTGAGCGGGCTTTGGCGCTCGATGCCGGTGGCGTTCGGGGTGGCGGTTGCGGCCGGGGTGTCGATGGCCGGGGCGCCCCCGCTGATCGGTTTCATGGCCAAGGAAGCCGCCATCGAAGCCGCACTTGGCCTCAGCGGCACGGAGCGCCTGATGTTCACCGGTGCGATCGTGGCCGGATCTGTGCTCACGGTGGCCTACACCACCCGGTTGCTGGTTGGCGTGTTCGGCCCTGGCTCGGGCGGCGCACCTGTCGGCACCGCGGTGGGGCCCCGGCGGATGACGATGGTGGTGCCGTCGGTTCTGTGCGCCGCCGGGGGGATCGTGGGCTACTTCGTGGTGAGCGGCGCGAATCGCATCGTGTCACCCGCGGCAATCGAGCTCAACGCCAAGGCCGATGCCTACGAGTTGATCCAATGGCCGGGACTCACCAACGCGTTCGTGATCTCTGTGGCGGTGCTGTTGGCCGGGGCCGCCCTGGGCGTGGTGGTCGTTCGCCGTGGCGTGGCACCCGCACCGTCCCCGGTTGGCGCGGATCGGGCCGACAGACTCATAGACGGCGTGCTCAACTGGTCGCCCCGAATCACCGCACTGTTCCAGCACGGCTCGCTGCCGGTGTATGTGGCCACCATGGGCCTTGCAGCGCTGATCGCCACGATTCCGTTCTTCGCGTCGGTTAGCGACGGACATCTGGTGTGGTGGGATCAACCGCTCGAACCGGTTATCGGTGTGGCGGTGGTGGGATCAGCCGCGGTGGGAACGGTGCTGCACTCCCGTCTCGGTGCCGCTCTCACGCTGGGCGCGGTGGGTCTCGGCATCTCCGCGCTGTTCGTGGTGCGCGGCGCGCCCGACCTGGCACTCACCCAGCTTCTGGTGGAGACCATCGTGGTGGTGGCCTTCGTTCTCGGACTCGGGCGCCTGCGCCGCCGGTTCCCAGCCACCACAAACACCTGGCGCACCATCCGAGTCCTCCTAGCCGGCGCGGGTGGACTTGCGGTGACCGCGTCGCTGGCCTCAGCGGGAGCTCGCTCCGCGGGCCGCGCCCCCGTCGACGAACTCACCGAGGCCGCTGTTGACGAAGGCGGCGGCAAGAACGTGGTGAACGTGATCCTCACCGACATTCGGGCATTGGACACCCTCGGCGAGGTTGTGGTGCTGGCCACGGTTGCGGTGGGGGTGCTCGCCCTGGCGCGCATCAACCGCCTGGAGCGAGCCCGATGACCCGCCCCGACTGCCCCACGATCCGCCCGGACTGGCACACAGTTCTTCGGGACTGTCCCACGCGCCCCCTGGGTTTTCTCGCGATCCGCCCGCAGTGCCCGGTGATCCGTCTGCGGTGTCCGGTGATCCGTCTGTGGTGGCCGGTGACGTGCTTTGGGGGTGACCGGTGATCAGGTCACGGTCTCCCATCGTTCATCTCGGCATTCGTGCCGCGAGTCCGCTGGCTCTGGTGGTTGGCGCCTACCTGTTGTTCGCCGGTCACAACCGACCTGGTGGTGGTTTCGCCGCGGGGTTGGTGTTCGGCGCGGTGCTCACGTTGCGTTCGGTGGCCGGGCTGCAACGACCCACTCACGTTTCGGGTCTGGTGGCCTCAGGCATGGCGGTGGTGGCTGCCACGGCGGTGGCGCCGGTGCTGTGGGGAGACCCGCTGCTGGACCAGAAAGTGATCTCCGTTGAGTTGCCGCTGTTCGGTGAGGTGAAGTCAGGCAGTGCGCTGGTGTTCGACGTGGGTGTCGCCCTGATCGTGGTGGGCCTCGTTGTTGCGCTGCTCAACGGCCTCGCCGAGGAAGACCTCACCGCCACCACGGGCAACGGCAACGACGTCTCCCGTCCCAAGGGTGTTCAAGACCGCCACCCCGGCGACAGTCCCACCGGCGACAGTGCCACCGGCGAGAGGGCCGAGAGTGACCCGAGGCCTGGCGAACCCACCGGAGACAGTCACCCGGGCCACGTCCACCAGAGCGAGGCGTTGCGATGAGTCTCGCCTTGTTGCTCACCATCGGGGGCCTCACCTCTTGTGGCCTGTACCTGATCACCGCCCGGTCACTGAGCCGCACCGTGCTGGGGTTTTCCATGTTGGGGCACGCCGCGGTGTTGGCGCTGCTGGTGGCGGGCGGCCCTGGAGGTGAAGCGCCTATCGCCGACGGCGCCAACGCGATCTCCAACCCTCTCCCCCAGGCTCTGGCGCTCACCGCGATCGTGATCTCGTTCGGGTTGACGTTGTTCTTGTTGGCGCTCGCGGGCCGTCAGCAGGCGCTCACCGGAGACGACCTCGTTGAGGACGACCTGGAGGATCGCCGCATCGCCGACTCCGCCGACACGGGAACCGACCAGTGACCGCCCTGGTGACCGCCACCATCGTGGCGCCGCTGATCTGCGCGGCGATCGGGCTGGCGCTGCGCACCCACACACACCTTCGCGACGCGGCGGTGATCATCGGGCTGTTCACAGCGGCCGGATCGGCGATCGGGCTGCTGGTGGGCGTGGCCAACGGCGGAACCCACGTTGTGCGCGTAGGCGCCTGGCGCCCCGAACTCGGCATCGAGCTGGTGGCCGATCTGCTCGCCACGCTGGTGCTGCCGGTGGCGCTCACGATCATCGTGGTGGTGGAGATCTTCGCGGTCGGGCAGCGCCGCACCGCCTGGGGCGCCAACCCCGAGTTCGCCGGGCCCATGCTGTGCGTTCTCACCGCAGGCGTGTCGCTGGCGTTTCTCACAGGCGACCTGTTCACCTTGTTCGTGGCCTTCGAGATGATCCTGGTGTCCAGTTACGTGCTGCTCACCCATCAGGGCCAGCGCGACCAGATCCGCTCGGGCATGACCTACGTGGTGATGAACCTGCTGGCCTCCACCCTGTTCTTGATCGGGCTGGCGCTCGTTTACGCGGCCACCGGCACCGTCAACATCGCACTCGCCGCGGAGCGAATCGGCGAGCTCCCAAACGGTGTGCGACTCGGCATCGGGGCCTGGCTCCTGGTGGTGTTCGGCACCAAGGCCGCGATCTTCCCGCTGTTCACGTGGCTTCCCGACTCCTACCCCACCGCCCCCACCACCATCACCGCGGTGTTTGCCGGTCTGCTCACCAAGATCGGCATGTACTCGCTGATCAGATTCCACACCGTTGCCGGCATGGACGAACTCGGCCCGGTCATCCTGATCGTCGCCGCGATCACGATGATCATCGGCGCTGTCGGGGCGCTCGCGCAATCCGACATCAAGCGCATCCTGTCGTTTCACATCATCAGCCAGATCGGTTACATGCTGATGGGCCTGGGACTGTTCAGCGCCGCCGGTCTGGCCGGGGCGATCCTGTTCCTGGTGCATCACATGCCTGTGAAGACGGTGCTGTTCCTGGTGGGCGGCCTGATTGAAAACGATCAGGGAACGGGATCACTCGACCGCACAAGCGGCCTGGCCACCCGACGACCCCTCATCGCCGCGCTGTTCGCGATTCCGGCGCTGAGCCTGGCGGGGATGCCCCCGTTTTCGGGGTTCGTCGCCAAGTTCGCTGTGATATCGGCAGCGGTGGCGGAGGCTTCGATCCTGGTAGCGGTTGCCGCGCTGTTGGCTGGGGCGCTCACCTTGTTGTCGATGTCCAAGATCTGGCTGGGTGTGTTCTGGGGCCCCAAACCAAACACCGCAGAGCGAACCGCGGCACGGCCCACGGCCACAACACGCCAGGGGGTACGCGCAGGTGCGACGGCAGTGGCGCACACCGACAACGATGCGTCCGACGTGGAACCGCCCGGGAATCGCTCCACCATGCTTGCCGCCACGGGCCTGGCAGTGGCCGGCACCCTTGCCATTTCACTGTTCGCGGGCATGTTGTTCGACTTGAGCAAACGGGCGTCCGACGAACTGCGCAGCCAGGCTGCCGCCACTGTCACAACCGTGCAGGCCGCCGGGGAACCCGGGCCCATCGAACACGTCGAACAGGTCGAACAGGTGGTACCCGTTGAGGCCGTCCACGATGTCACCGCTGTTGACGCGACCGTGGAAGCCGTGCCGTTCAGGGTTGTGACCGTTGACGCTGTGAAGGCCGAGTGATGCGTCGTCTGGTTCGCCTTCGCAGCCTTGTGTCGATCGTGGGGCTCACCGCCGCGTGGTGCGGGCTGTGGGGCGACCTGTCGGTGGGAAGCGTTCTTGCCGGGTTGGTGGTGGCCGTGGCGGTGAGTTCCATCGGGGTGGGAACGCCCGGCGCCGGTGGAGTGCGCTTGTGGCCGCTGCTGAAGCTCATCGCGGTGGTCACCGCCGATCTCACTCGTTCCACCTTCAACGTGGCCTTTGAGATCATCACCCCCGTCGACAGCACCGACGAGTCGATAATCGGGGTGGAGGTGTCGCTTGCGAGCCGTGATCATCTGTTGTTGCTGGTGATCGCCATCACCCTCACACCGGGCACCGCCGTGGTGGACACCGACCCCGACAGCGCCACGTTGTACCTGCACCTGCTGCACGACCGCCGACGCGCCGCCACCATCGAACACGTCCACCAGCTGGCACGGCTGGCAGCCGAGGCTCTGCCGGTGCCCCACCCCGAACAGGCCGCTTCTGTGATTTCGGAGGCGATTGCCGAGGCTCCCACCGGGCCTGCGATTCGATGATCTTCGCAATCTGCTGCTTCGCGTTTGCCGCGCTGTGCGCAACGTGGCGCCTTCTAGTGGGCCCCGGCTTGGCCGAACGCATCATGGCCCTCGACGTGGCACTGATAAGCGCAATGGGCGCAATCGCTGTGGACGCGGCGCGCCGCAACGACAACACCTACCTGGTGATCCTGGTTGTGATCGCCATCATCGGCTTCACCGCCACCGTGGCGGCCAGCAAGTACCTGGAGAGCATGCGCAGGTCTGGGGATCGCCCGGAGGGCAGGCGATGACTGTCGTTGCCACCGCGCTCACCGTGGCGGGTGGGTTTGTCGCCGTGCTCGCCGGGATCGGGGTGCTGCGCTTCGACACCACCTACGCCCGCCTGCACGCCGCCGGCAAGGCGAGCCCTGTTGCGTTTCTGGTGGCGGCCATCGGGGTTGGTATCGAAGTGGGGGCCGCCGGAGCCATCATCTTGCTGATCGCCGCCACCGCCATGATCCTCACCCTTCCCGTCGGTGTGCATTTGCTGTTCAGGGCCGTACACCGCACCGGCGACAACAGTCATCTGCTAACCGACGACCTCGCCCCGGCGGAGAATCGCGCCCTACAAGCCAGTCGGCAAGCAGCCCGCAAGGCCCGCGGCGGACGGAGAATCCGAGGCCTCCGATCCGCTCGGGGCGTCAGGGGCAGCCGGGATGCCGACAACAAGCAGGGCGCGGACAACAGCCAAAGCTTGGGCGACAACCAGGACCCGGACCACAGTCGAGAAGTTCAGACAGACCTAGATGTTGACGACAGGCAGGGTGCTGTGGCCAACCGGGATGTTGAGGACAACCAGAGCGTGGAAGACAGTCCGAACGACAGTCCGAACGTGGGTGACGGTCGAGACGACGAGGCGACGCGCCGATGAGCTTCCGTCCCCTTGCTGACCGGCTCGGTGCCCACAACGCCGACTACGTGCAGGCGTTCGACGAAGGCGACCTGTCGGCGCCGCCGCGGCTGCGTCTGGCAATCGTGGCTTGCATGGACGCGCGAATCGATCCGCTGAAGCTTCTCGGCATCCGCAACGGCGACGCCCACACCATCCGCAACGCCGGTGGGGTGATCACCGACGACGTGATCCGGTCACTGTGCCTGTCGCAGCGACTGCTCGGCACCCGGGAGATCATCCTGGTTCACCACACCCAGTGCGGAATGCAAAACCTCGACGAGGCCGCCTTGCGTCGCGAACTCCAGCAAGAACTGGGAGTGGAGCCGCCCTGGTCGCTGGGCGCGTTCAACGACCCGTACCAGGACGTGAGACTGTCAATCCAAAGGCTCCGAGAAACGCCGTTCGTCTTCCACAAGAACCAAATCACCGGCTACGTGTACGAGGTGACCAACGGCCAACTCCACAAAGTGGACACCCCCTGAGCCCACGCCTACTCTACCTCGCCGCGGTCGATCAGCCGATCCGGCAAGGCGTGACTGCGCTCATCGTGGGATAGAGATTGCGGGCCAAGTGCGGTGGCGGACACGTGCGTGATCCCAGTTGGGTCGCCACGCCGCTTGTCGATTGACAACCTGCAACTCAGATAGCAAGATACTGTGGTATCTGATGCTGCTTGCATTAGCATAGCGTTCCGTCAAGACGACTTGGGGAGGTGACCCATGGCCGACACCCACAAGGCAATGACCTTGCGACTCTCAGCTGAGCAGGCGGAAACCCTTGAGTTCGTCGCCGAGGTGGACCGAGTCAGCGTTTCCGAGGCCGTTCGAGACGCGATCGAAAGCCACATCGAATCCCGCCGGGCGGATGACGCCTTCCAGCAACGCCTGGCGGCATCAATGCAACGTCACAAGCGAATCCTCGATCGCCTCGCCCAGTAGCGAGATGCACTACTTGGGGCTCGACGACATCATCTTCATCGCGTCCAGGGTTTTGCAAATCGATCACGAGGTGCTCGTGCGCACATGCCGTATCAGCGGAACCGAATCTGCTGTCCATGCGCCCGCAGCCTCGTTTGGTGGCCTCGAGTTTCATCCGGGGCTAGCGCGCAAGGTGGGTGTACTGGGCTATCGGTTAGTTCGGAATCACCCGTTCCTGGACGGCAACAAGCGGGTTGCCTTCCTGGCGATGGTCGAAATGGCTGAACGTAACGGAGCGAACTGGAGTGAGCCTCTGGACGATCCCGACGGCGACGAAACGGTCGAGATGATGCTGGGCGCGGCTGCCGGAAGCATCGACGAGCCAACTTTCCTTCGATGGGTACAGACTCGGGTGACATGAGCACCGACCAACACGGCTTTGTCCGATATTCCAACGTTGAGACTGTTCTGGGCGGGGTTGTTGGCGAGGTGATCGACTTCGAGTCGGCGAATCCTCGCAACTACTGGCAGGCGATCAACGATCCAGGTGGGTGCCCTGGCGTGGCGCTTGACGCGAAGCTGTTCTGCCCGCCGAGTGACCATGCCCTGCCTTTGGTGATGGTTGTTCCGGGCAGTCTTGGCGTGGCGGTCAACCATGAGGCCCATGCCGAGACGCTGCTGGGGGCCGGGTTCGCGGTGTGTGTGCTCGACCCTTTCGGGGGTCGGATGGTGGAGTCCACGGTGGCCGAACAAACCCAGTACAGCTTCGCCGCATCGGCGTTCGACGTGCTAGCTCTGTTGCGGGTGCTGGCGGCTAGGGAGGATGTGGACTCGTCGAGGATCGGGGCGCTCGGGCACAGCCGCGGCGGTAGCGCGGTCACCATCGCGGCGTGTCGAAGGTTCGCCGATCCGATCATCGGCCCGGATGTGCGACTGTCAGCCGTGTACGCCGCCTACCCGTGGTGCGGCCATCAGTTCGCCGACCCGCGGGTCGGCACCACCCGCTACCGGGCGATCATCGGCGAACTCGACGAATGGTGCTCGGTGCAGGAGGTGCAAGCCCAGGCGCACGCAATAGGCCTCACCGGCGCCGACGCCTCGCTGAGGGTGGTTCCCGGCGCCCATCACAGCTTCGACCGCGAAGAACCAGTCCATCTGATCGACGACGCGGCAGTGGCCGTCACCGCGCCCACAGTGCTCATCGACAACGACGGCGCAATGATCGACTCCCGAACCGGCATCGCCAACCCCGACACGGTCGACCTCGACATGTTCCAAGCCGCCTTCGCCAACGGCCACGCCACCATCGGAGCGTCAATAGGCGGAATCACCGGCCAGCCAGAGCTGTTCCAAAAGGACATGCTCACATTCTTCGCCCCCCTGGCAACCCCCTAACCCCAACCGTCAGTCGCCGACAACCCCAACCCGACACCAGCGGCCCTAAACTCAACCCCGTAGACTCCGGAACCGTCACTGCTTCGGCAAACGGCCGGGGTTACGCCCTTCACAGCACCATGCACGGCCGTGAGCTACAAGCGTCGTGTCTACGGCGTTGCGAAAGACCACCTCCAGACGCCCGAGGTCCTCATGGAAGGCTGCGCCAATCTGGCTACCCCAGTCGTATAGGTCGATGGCCGAGCGAAAGTCCCCACCGCTCACCAGCAGGTAGGACCTTAGCCGATCCATGGTGAGACGCTCGGCAATTGCCTGATGATCAAAGGTTGACATCCCAGCCACTACCACGTATGC
The DNA here is from genome assembly GCA_965221635.1 of Candidatus Aldehydirespiratoraceae bacterium. Taxonomy (GTDB): domain Bacteria; phylum Actinomycetota; class Acidimicrobiia; order Acidimicrobiales; family Aldehydirespiratoraceae; genus JAAXHB01. The sequence continues at coordinate 2,597,704 of OZ244902.1, read as the reverse complement.
TTCCCTACGAATACCCCGGAACCGTCCCTGCTTCGGCAAACGGCCGGGGTTACGCCCTTAACGGCGGCAAGATCATCCGGGACCGGGGCTCCGGCGGGGCTTGCCGGCTTGAACTTCTTGCTGGGGCGGTTTGTGGCCGCACTCACGCCTCGACACGGGTTGCGGTGACGCGGCCGAGGACTGAGTAAGCCCAGGCCGGCTCTTCGTCGCTGAGCCTGCCATGCTCGACCTCCCAGGCGGCCACCTCGATCAGGCCGCCCTCCAGCACCAGAGCACGCTCCGTCACAGCGTCCACGCACGACGACGAACTGGGGCCGGGCTGACCCTCAGGCCCGCCCGCGACCGACTACTACCCACCTGCCAGCGGTCAAATCGCTTGGATGTCTAGTTCGACGCCGAGCGCCTCCCTCAGCGACACGAGATCCCCTCGGTCGCTGGTGAGCACCAGATCTCTACGAGCACTTGCACCGACCACGACCGAGGCATCCACCACATCAGAAGTCCCAGCCGCTGCACACGCGGCACCCGCCGAGCGAGCACGGGATTCGTCGAGCACCTCGACCCGACAACCTGCAAGGAGCCGTGAGAGTTGCGCCTGCGGGCCCCCGCGCCAGCCTTGACCCAACACACCAGCAGGAACCGTGGGGACCACTCCCTGCTCCAACGCCCGGCGATGCAATGCCCAGGCGCGCGAATCGCCTCGCTCGGCAGCGATCAACAACCCGGTGTCATAGGTGACGCCCGCCATCGCTCACGACCCGATCACACGGTCGAGGATCGCGTCAGCCCAGGCCAGTTCCTCAGCGCTCAACTCTCCGTGCTGAGCCTCCCACGCTGCCACCGCGTCCAACCCGGCCTCCAAAACCAGCGCCCGCTCCGCTGCAGCATTCAGCCACGCAGACACGCTCAGGCCATGCCGCCGGGCAGCCCCGATCGCATCTACGGCAACTGACTCCTCCAGGGCCACCGACATCTTTCGAACCACCATGCCCACATGGTAGTACAAACTTCCTACCCTGCGGGTGCTGCTTCAAGTCTTGCTGAGCGGGTATGGGCGCTCGACGCTTGGGCGGCGGGGTTGAGGGTTGGGTTGGTGTTGACCTTTGGGGCTTTGGGGCGAATAATGGGCTCTATGAGACGTGATTTGGAGCTTGCGCTTGGTGACCGGTTGCTTTCGGTGATCAACGCCGGGCCGGCGCCGGCGACGCGGGCCTTTGCGTTTGTTGATCCGACCACCTACAACCACCAACAGACACACAGCCGCGAGCTTGAGGCCATGGCCTCGGGGCCCGTGGCGGCGGCGACCTCCAGCGAGGTGGCCATGCCCGGCGATTTCGTCACCATGGAAATCGTGGGCGTGCCGGTGATCGTTGCACGCGACCGCCAGGGGCAGGTTCACGCCATGCGCAACGTGTGCTCCCACCGCGGCGCCACCGTGGAGAAACGACCGTCGGGATCCACACGCATCTTCTCTTGTGGGTTCCATTCGTGGTCTTACCAGCTCGACGGTGCCCTGCGGTCTGTGTCGAACCCGTCGCTGTACTCCACTGAGGAATGCACCCAAGGCTTGCGACCCCTGCCATGCGAGGAACGTCACGGCATCGTCTGGGTGATCCCCGACCCCGAAGCCCCCACGGTCACCACCGGCGAGTGGCTCGGCTACGAAGCCGACGAACTGCTCACCGAACTGGGCCTGGCCGAGATGACACACCACGCCACCGTCGAATACAACCTGGGCTGCAACTGGAAGCTGCTCACCGACGGTTTTCTGGAGATTTACCACCTGAAGTACCTGCACCGGAACTCGATCGCCCCGTACTTCCCGGCGAACCTCTCCACGGGTGAACGCCTGGGCAACCATTTCGTGAACTGGCTGCCCAAGAACCGCCTGGTGAAACAACTAACGGAGATGCCCAGGGACGAGTGGCGGGTGCTTGACCATCTCACCGGCGCCGTCGTGTTGGTGCCCGGCACTGTGGTGCAGTGGCAGGCCGGTCACGTTGAGTTGTTCTCGTTGCGGCCCGACATCACCGACCCCGCCCGCACAACTGCTCGCCTCACCATGCTCGTGCCCGCCGACCGGGCCGACGAAACCGAGCTGTGGGATCGCAACTGGGAACGGGTGTGCGTCACCATCCCCGAAGAGGACTTCGCCGCGGCTGAGGAAGTGCAACGCAACATCAACGCCGGGGCGGTGGACAAGATCCGTGTGGGCGCCAACGAACACCTGCTGATCGAGCATCTCACTTCGGTGGCGGCCCGCTGCACCGAGGTCGCCGACGCGCTCCGCGCCAAGAGCCGAGTGCTGATCTGACCCCACCCACCACAACCCCCGAACACTCCCCGGCTCCTCCACCCGGCTCACCCGAATTGTGCGCGGCATCGCCGGCATGCCCGCAGCACTGCCCCGCACACGAGCGAGCGGAGGGTGATCGGGTCGTTCGTCGGGCGACTACGTGTCAACCCCACCGCACTGCAGGCATTACCCCTGGAGCGCCGCAACCTTGACACCCCGGCGAGACTGGTGCCGTGGACGACATTGAACTGCTGATCGACCTGCACCTCGACGGCCAGCGACAAGGCCCTGGCAGCGACGACGCGACCCGTGAGGCCATCGCCCTTTGCGGCCTGGACACACAACGGGGTCTGGCCATCGCAGACATCGGCTGCGGCACGGGCGCCTCAACCTTGGTGCTCGCAGAGCAACTCCACGCCCACATCACCGCGGTGGACTTTGTGCCGGAGTTCCTGGCCCGACTCGACCGCAACGCCCAACAACGCGGCCTCGCCGAGCGCATCACCACCCAGATCGCCTCCATGGACGAACTCGCCTTCGAGCCCGAGTCGTTGGACGCGATCTGGTGCGAGGGCGCCATCTACAACATCGGCTTCGCGAACGGCATCAGAGCGTGGCGGCACTTGCTCAAACCCGGTGGAGTGCTCGCAGTGTCCGAACTCACCTGGCTCACCCCCACCCGTCCAGCCGAAATCCAACAACACTGGACAGCCGAATACACCGAGATTGACACGGCCTCACACAAGATCGCCCTCCTTGAGAGAGCCGGTTACTCCCCTGTCGGCTACTTCGTGCTTCCCGACACTTGCTGGACGCTCAACTACTACCAGCCCCTGCAACAACGCTTCGCGGCGTTCCTGCAACGCCACAACCACTCCAACGCCGCCAAGCACATCGTCGAAGCCGAACAACAAGAAATCGACCTCCACCAGCGGTTCTCGGCGTACGTGGGCTACAGCTTCTACATCGCCAAACGCACCCACGCCGCAATTCCCTAGGGCGGGCCTTGCGGTTGACAGCGGAGGAGCAAGCCTGGCTTGATGGCCGGGCCGGGCGTGCGAAGCAGCTCGCCATGCGGCTCATGGCTGGCGCCGCTGAAGTGAGCGGCGCCAAGAGGTTTGTGCCGATCGAGTTCGCGCACATCAACTCGTGTCACTACTCCGGGCAGATGTCGCTGGACTTTGCCGAGTTCCTGCTGGCCGACGGCGCGGCGCCGGTGGTGCCGACTCACACCAACGCGAGCCTGATCGACTGCTCTCAGCCTTGGCTGCGAGACGAGTCACGCGATCCTCAAGCCGTGAGGGGCGCGGCTCGCTTGATGGAGATCTACGAACAGCTCGGTTGCTCGTCGATGTGGACTTGTGCTCCATACCAACAAGCCAACGGTCGGCCCCGATTCGGTGCCCAGATCGCCGGTTCGGAGTCGAACGCGGTGGCGTTTTTCAACTCGGTGCTCGGTGCGCGCACCAACAAGTACGGCGACCTGCTCGACATTTCCGCTGCGATCACAGGACGGGTTCCCTTCACGGGGCTCCACACCGACGAGGGACGCCTCGCCACTCAGGCCTTTCACCTGCACGTGGGTGACAGGGCGCGCAGCGACCCCTGTCTCCCGCATCTGATCGGCATGATCCTCGGACAACAGGCCGGTGCCGCGGTGCCGGTGCTGACCGGCCTTGAAGCCCTTGACGAGGACGACCTCAAGGCGATTGCTGCCGCGGGCGCCACAGCGGGTTCGGTGGCAATGTTCCATGTGGTGGGTGTGACCCCCGAGGCCCCGACCCTCGACGACGCCCTCGGCGGACGCCGACCTGCACGTGAAGTGGTGATCGACGAGGCGGCGCTGACCCAGGCGCGGAACCGGCTCGCCCGGCGAACCTCGGGGCCGCTCGACGCGGTGTGCCCGGGCGCCCCTCACTTCTCGATCCACGAGTTCGCGGCACTGCTCGACGCCCTCGACGGGCGGCGCACCCACCGGCGGGTCAACTTCGTGGTCACCACCAGCCGAGCGGTGGATCACGAACTGCAACTTCGCGGCTGGCGCTCCCGCCTCACCCACGGCGGAGTCACAATCGTGCTCGACACCTGCACCTACTTCAAGCCGGTTCCCGCAGGCGTGCGAGGTGTGGTGATGACCAACTCGGCGAAGTGGGCCTACTACGCCCCCGGCATCCTCAACGTGGAGGTGGCGTTCGGTTCTCTGCAGCAATGCGTGGACTCGGCCGTGGCCGGAGAGATCCTTCAATGATCCCCCAAGACCGTCGCCGCGCACCCGGCAACTCCCCGCGGATCGTGACCCTCGAACCCGGGGGTGTAGACCGATGATCCAAGGACGGGTGCTGCACCCCGGCACGGCCACGGGCGTGCTGGTGCGCCTGGACGAAACGCTGAGCTTCTGGGGCGGGTTCGACCCGGCCACCGGCGCCATCATCGACCAAGCCCACCCGCAAGCCGGGCTCAGCCTCCAGGGCGCTGTGGTTGCCATGGACGGTTCTCGGGGCTCGTCGGGCACTCCGGGCGTGCTGGGCGAATCGCTTCGCCGAGGCACCGGCCCGGCAGCGTTGCTGATCACCCACCCCGACATCAACCTCGTGGCAGGCGCCACCGTCGCAGCTGCGCTCTACAACACCACCTGCCCGATAGTCGCGCTCACCGAAGACGACTGTCGCCGGCTGGCGCCCGGCACCCATGTCCGCGTCGCCAACGGAGCAGTCCTCCCAGTCCCCCACACTCCCCCGCAACTCCCCACCGACGCACGTCGGCAGGCAGTCGCCGATGAGTTGACGTCCGAGGCTCAACGTCCGGGGCTCGACTACTAGCCAACCAGGGCGCAGGCTTGGCGGCGCTGCTTAGGGCTGGGGGTTGGGGGTGGCGCGTGCTCTGCGGGCTTGGGACAGCTTTCTGCGACGGCGGGCCACATGGGCGTCGCCTTGGGGTGTGCCGTCGTGGAACGAATCGAACACGTCGTCGAGGGGTGACTCGATCCCGCCGTAGTTGCATTCCACGAAACGATGATGCAACTGGTGGTGGAAGTCGCCAAAATCGAACACGAAGCGTCGCCCGAGCTTTAGGGCGTGAAAGCCGGTGTGCGACATGGGTGCGCCCATCCCGTGGTGCAACATGATGAAGTACAGGTGAAGCGGCGCCGATGGCACCACCAGCACGATCAGCGCATCGGCGAACAGAAGCAGCGACTCCACCGGATGCATCGCCAGCCCCGACCACGGCCCCACGTTCACGTTTCGGTGATGCCAAGAGTGAACGTGACGATAAGCCGGGCCGAAGTGCAGCACCCGGTGACCGATCGAGAACGCCACCACCGACCACCACGGAACCAACAGCACCCAAACCACGAACCACACGGGCGCCCCGGCGAAGGTCACAGACGGAGCGTGCCCGTTGGCTCTCGCCCATAGCACCAGGCATTCCACCGCCGTCCAGGCAACAACCGACGGGCCCAGGGTGAGAATGGCGTTGTCCTTCACCTGGTCCTTGAACAAGAAGATGCGCCGGTTGCGGCCCAGCGGCCTGGCGTCGTAGCGCAAGTCGTCTCCCTGGCGGCCCCACACGTACAGCCACAGGTGAATGCCGCCCGCCACCGCCAACACGATCCCGAAATTGCGAGCCCACACGGCGACCATCCAGCCCGGCGCAAAGGTCGCGGTGACCTCACGGGAGGGCATAAGGAAGCCGGCCACCAGCGCCGCTGCGCCGAGCATCACCAGCCGTGAACGCAACGGACTCCAACTCCGGATCAAATGCCGCCCGATCACAACAGGGCGCAGCGGCCAATCCAGGAACGGCGCGCTCCGGATCGGCAGATCCGGCGTGAAATGCCACCTGGTTTCAGATGCAACGGGCTCAACCATGTGTCCCCCTCCGAGCCACACCCACCGATTTGGCGAGCCGTCCAAGTCCGTTGAACGCGCAGTATTGGGCCACGATCGGCGCGTGTCAAGAAGGTTTCAACCCCACCCCTGCCGAAGAGCGAGATGGGTGTCGCCTAGCTATTCGAGAGTGACGAACGCTTCGGGGTCTCAATGCCCCCCGGCCGGAAGGCAAACGGGCCTCGGCGCGCCGGGTCGGGTGGTTAGGCGGGGTCGGGTTCCATGGCTAAACCAATGTGATAGCTGCGGTCGGGATGCACCGCGGTCATGGGATCCTCACCGTCACGCCAGTAGCCGAGAGCGTCCGAGCCGCGCTGATAGCCGAGCAGTCGAACAATGTCGTCAGGCAAGTTGCGGGCCGCTTCGGGAGGACAGTTCAAGTACTGGTTCTCGCCTTGGCGAAGCCATGCCCGCTGATAGCCCACGCTGAACGCCACCCTGTTTTGGTCGGATCGGTTGGCGCCGGCGCCGTGATAGCAGCTTCCCAACACGATGATCGCCGACCCGGGCCCGCAGGCGGCGCCAACGGTTTGTTCCTGGCCTAGTTCGAGGCCGTCGGGCCATTTGTGGCTGCCGGGAATCACACGGGTTGCGCCGTTTACTTCGGTGAAGTCCTGCAACGCCCACAACACGTTCACCTCCACCTCGAACCCCGACGGCCACGGGTAGTACCCGTAGGTCCACTGGTCTCTGTGAATGGGTTGCGCAGCGGCGCCGGGAAGCAGGTCCGATGTGACCGCTGTACACACGTGGAATCGCTGGCCCGGCGGCGCCAGATAGTGGCCGGCCACGTCGAGGATCGTGGGGTGGCGAAGCATGTCCCACGACGCTGGGGCTCGCACCGGCACCGCTCCTGTGCGCCTGGTCAACGAACCCGACATTTCGTCGTCGCCGGTTGGTGTGGCCGCCATGTGCGGGTCGAGTTGCCCAAGCAAGGCGTCGACGGTTTCGGGGTCGGCCAGTTGCTTCACAACCGCACACCCGGCGGTGTCAAGTGCTTCGATTACCTCCGCGGTGGCACACCCCCTGTCGAGTCGGGGAAGGCTCACCGTGGGCGGGGTGCTTTGGGTTGTGTTCACTTCTGCGGAGGCGCCGTGGGTTGGAGCGTCTTCAAGCGGGCGCCCTGCGGCGGGGTCATCGGTGATCTCGGCAACGTGGTCGAAGCGGCACACTCGAAGGCCCGCAACGACCTCAGCGACGGCAGGTGCCTCATTCTTTCGACATTACCCGTGCGTGTGATGATCGTGTCCGAATTGGGGGTTGACGGCCGGTGCGCGAGAGGGCACAGTTTCGGTTGGTGACACCGCGTGTGCTGCTTCTGGGCGGCGACGGGATCGGGCCGGAGGTTCTCCACCAGGCGCGGCGCGTGCTCGACGCAATGATCGCCGAAGCCAACCTTCGGGTGGCCATTGACGAAGATCTGATCGGCGGCCAGTCCTGGGACACCCACGGCACGTTCTGCACCGATCACGTGGTGGACGCCGCCAAGGCCAGCATCGGGGTGTTGTGCGGCGCGGTCGGCAGACCCCGTTACGACAATCTGATAGCGCACGGCACGCCCGAACAGAAGGACGGACTGATGCGGCTGCGCCGCGAACTCGACACGTTCGCCGGGATCCGCCCCGCGGTGTCGCTGCCCCACCTGGCCGGGTGTACCCCGTACCGGCCCGAGGTGATCGCCGGGGTCGACCTTGTGGTGTTGCGCGAAATGTGCGGCGGCGTGATGTTCGCGCCACCCCGGGGTGTGACCCGCGGCGAGGACGGCCGTTACGGGTTCGACACAGCCGCTTACAGCGAAGGCGAGATTGCCCGGCACGCTCGCGCCGGGTTCGAACTCGCCCGTGGCAGGCGTGCGCTGGTGACCTCGGTGGACAAGTCCAACGTGATGGAATCCGGGGTGTTGTGGCGTGAGGTGGTAACCGAGGTGGCAGCCGAGTTCGCCGACGTGGCGCTCGAGCACATGTATGCCGACAACTGCTCGTACCAGCTTGCGATCAACCCGCGCCGTTTCGACGTGATCCTCGCCGACAACCTCTTCGGCGACATCCTCTCGGACCAGGCCGGAGCCCTCGCAGGCAGTCTCGCCATGTTGGCATCGGCGTGCCTTCCAGGTCTGAGCCCCGACGCCGGGCCGGGGATTTACGAACCGGTACACGGATCGGCGCCCGACATCGCGGGCCGGGGTGTGGCCAACCCGCTGGGGATGATCCTCAGCGTGGCTTTGTTGTTGCGCCACGGCCTGGGCCGCCACGACCTGGCGTTGCTGGTGGAGGCCGCCGTGGGCGACGCGACCAGGGTGGTGCGCCCCCGGGATCTCGGGGGTCGGGCCTCAACAGTGGAAACAACCGACGCCGTGCTGCGCGCACTGGAGTCGGCAGCTCTCACCAAGGAGATCGCATCATGAGCCCATCGATCATCGATGCCCGACACCTGAACGGATGCGTGGAGGTGACCTGGGCCGACGGCTCCGTTGACTCCTGGCCGTTCATCTGGTTGCGGCACGCTTGTGCCTGTGACGGGTGTGGCGTGTCGATCAAGGGTGTGCGGCCCCGGTTCGCCGACCGCCCCGGCCAAAGCGGCGACCCGCAGGTGAGGGTTGTGGACGACGCGGTGGTGCTGGACTGGGGCGCCGGACATCGTTCGCGTTTCGGCGCGGGTTGGCTGTTCGGGCACCGCTTGTCCGCCGATGGGCGTGGCGCTCGTGAACGTCCGTTGCGCACCTGGTCGGGCGACGTGGTGCTGCCCGAGGCAATCCCGCTCGCGGCGGCGCTCGGCGAGGCGGCGGTGCGTCTCGATTTGTTGTTGCAGGTGCGCGACCGTGGCTTCGCGTTGATGAGCGGTGTGCCTTCCGAGCTCGACCGGATCGACGAGATCGCCGCGCTGTTCGGGCAGCGCCGCGTAACCAACTACAGCGGCGGCGTGTACGACCTTGAGGCCAAGGCCAAACCGGAAATCACCGGCGACATGGCCGTGCCACTCGATCCGCACACCGACGAGATGTACCGCCTCGAACCACCCGCGATCACCTTGTTTCAGGTGGTGAAACCAGCGGTGGAGGGTGGCGAGTCCACGCTGGTTGACGGCCTTCGTGTGGCCGAACGGCTCGCGGCGGAGGCCCCGGACGCGTTTGAGGCGCTGTGCACGATCCCTGCCCGTTTCCATCGCGAACTCGACGACGGTCACATTTTCGACCTGCAGGCGTTGATCTTTCCTCGTGACCGGGCCGGCCGGGTGTCGGGGATCCGTTTCAATGATCGCTGCATGGCGCCGGTGGACGCCGAGCCCGCGGATGTGGTGCGGTTCTACGCAGCGGTGGAGGTGTTGTTCGATGTGATCGCCGGTGAGGAGGAAACGGTGGAGATCGCGCTTGGCGCGGGTGACATGTTGGTGTTCAACAACCATCGACTTCTGCACGGGCGGCGGTCGTTTGATCCGTCGTCTGGGCGGCACGTGCGAAGCTTCCACGTGGAACTCGACGAGTACCACTCCACGCTGCGTGCCGCTTTGCGCGCCGCCGGAAGCGACGACGAATGGATGCGCCTGGGCGCAATGGCCCACGCGTAGGCGCAGGGCCGAAGGGAGGCTTTTGTGACTGTGCTGCATGGTGATCCGGGTTCGGGTTCGGCGCCGGGTTCTGCGCCGGCCGATGGGGCCGTGACGTGCGGCCAGGCGACGATGCGCCTGCTTGCCGCGTACGGCGTCGATCACGTTTATGGCATTCCCGGTGTTCACACGCTGGACTTCTGCCGGGGACTGGCGGCGAGTTCGATCCGCCACGTGCAGGCCCGAAACGAGCAAGGCGCCGGGTTCATGGCCGACGGTTACGCCCGTGCCACCGGCAGGCCGGGTGTGGCGCTGGTGATCTCCGGGCCCGGGGTCACCAACGCGCTCACCGCGATCGGGCAGTCGTGGGCCGATTCGGTGCCGGTGCTGTTGCTGTCGAGCGAGGCGCACAGCTCCACGTTGCACAAGGGCTGGGGTGTTCTGCACGAAATCCCCGACCAGCGAGCGGTCACCGAGCCATTGACCGCGCTGTCGATGCGGGCCCGGCATCCCAACGACGTTCCCGAGATGCTGGCCCAGGCGTTCGGCGTGTTCACCGGTGCGCGCCCGCGCCCGGTTCACCTGTCGATCCCGTTGGACGTGCTGGCGATGCCGGTGCGCGAGCAATGGCACCCGGTTCGACCTCCGGGCCGTCCGGTCGCCGACCCTGCGCTGATCGAGAGGGCGGTGGCGTTGCTGGAGTCCGCGGAGCGGCCCGTGCTGATGGTTGGTGGCGGTGCGGTTGAAGCTGCGGCCGCCCTGCTTGAGATTGTCGAGCGACTGGCGATCCCGGTTGTGGCCAGCACTGCGGGCAAGGGCATCATCGCCGACGATCACGGTCTGAGCCTTTCGGCGTCGACGGTGCGACCCGAGGTTCAGCGTTGGTTGGCTGATCGTGACGTGATCGTTGCTGTGGGCACCGAACTGGCCGAAACCGACAGCTTCGTGGACAGGCTGCCGCTGGATGGTTCGATCATCCGCGTCGATGTGGACCCGGCCAAGTTGAACGATCAGTACCCGTGCACCGTTGGGATCGTGGCCGACGCGTCCGACGCCACCGAGCGCCTAGCGGGCGCGCTCAGCGCCGAGGTCTCCCCCGATGTTCGAGCGGCCCGTGAGGCCGAGATAGCCGCGGTGCGTGCCGAGTTCATGGGCAACCTCACCGAAACCGAGGCCAAACACTCCCGTTTGCTCGTCGCGCTCGGTGAGGCGTTGTCCGACGAGGCCGTGCTTATGGGAGACATCTGCCAGTTGGTGTACACCGGCGGTTTCGCCATGGACCGCCGCCGCCCTCGCACCTGGCATTACCCGGCGGGTTTCTGCACCCTCGGGTGTGGTCTGCCCAACGCCATCGGCGCCAAGCAAGCCCGTCCACAGGCCGACGTGGTGTGTCTCGCAGGTGACGGAGGGTTCATGTTCACGGTGCAGGAGTTGATGACCGCTAGCGAGCAACGCCTCGGGATCCCGGTGGTGATCTGGGCCAACGGCGGTCTCAAACAAATCCAGGACGACATGAACGCCCGAGGAATCCCCCTGGTGGGCGTGACCGGCGCAAACCCCGACTTCGTGCAACTAGCCGAGGCAATGGGATGTGACGGCGTGATCGCCGAGTCGCTGGATCACACAGTCACCGAAGTAACCGCCGCCCTGACCAAGGACCACCCAACAGTGATAGTCGTAGAAGAACAATCCCCATGGCTGGACTGACCACGTTCGGCGACACTTCACCCGAAGTCCGCCGGGCTGGGCGTTCCCCATCGGGACGCGAGCCTCGTTCCCGATTACTGACCTTCCGAGCCACACGAAGCGGGATCGTCCAAAGTCAGCTGAAGCAAACGGTGGTGGGCATACTCGTGGTCAGCGCAACCCGGGGAGACGACACATGACCGTGGCTTTCACCGCACAAACCAGCATCGACAGACCGTCCTCCGAGGTGTGGGACGCCCTGGTCGATTGGGACAACGCCCACCAGTGGATGGGTGACATCGAATGGCTCCGAGCCGAGGGCCCAACGCAGGCAGGCACCGAGTTGACGTTCCGTGCGAGAGGCAAGGAAAGGCCCTCGACCATTGCCGAGGTCGTGCCCGGCCAGTCCATCACGCTGCGATCAGTTCAAGGCGGCGTCACCGCCGACTACCACTACCGGATCGAACCAACAGACGAGGCCACCACCAGAGTCGAACTAACCGCGACCTGCATCACCAAAGGGGCCTGGCGAATACTCGGCCCAATAGTGCGAGCCGCCATGCGCCGAGCCGACAAGAGTCAACTAGAAGGCCTCAAACACCACATAGAGACCCCCAAACCCTGACCACCCTGCACCCAAGAGATTCCAGCCAGCAGCCCGAACCGCAACCCACCCCGAAACCAAGTCCGAGAACCGGCGTGGCATCGGCCAGTGCCTGGCGCTACTCCTTCACCTGAACGGCAAACACTCCGAGACAGGCTCGAAGGCCGACGCGCCAGTCAGCCCCCAGCACCCAAGCTCTCCTCGGATGTCGCACCTGAAGCATCGCCGGAACGCTCACGCGACCTCAAGAACTCCTCAAAAACATGAGCCGCCACACGGCGCCCAAACTCACCAGGATCATCCCCCGGCCTGAAAACCGGCCCCTCTTGAGGCGGACGCGCCCGCTCAAGAGCCTCCCGCACCATCTCCGCGAACTCCCGATCCATCACCTCCATCCCAGGGCGCACACCAGACCCACGACCCCCCGGCAAACACCCACCACGCCGTTCACCCTCGCCACACGCACCAGCATCGCCGGAACGCTCACGCGACCTCAAGAACTCCTCAAAAACATGAGCCGCCACACGGCGCCCAAACTCACCAGGATCATCCCCCGGCCTGAAAACCGGCCCCTCTTGAGGCGGACGCGCCCGCTCAAGAGCCTCCCGCACCATCTCCGCGAACTCCCGATCCATCACCTCCATCCCAGGGCGCACACCAGACCCACGACCCCCCGGCAAACACCCACCACGCCGTTCACCCTCGCCACACGCACCAGCATCGCCGGAACTCTCACGCGACCTCAAGAACTCCTCAAAAACATGAGCCGCCACACGGCGCCCAAACTCACCAGGATCATCCCCCGGCCTGAAAACCGGCCCCTCCCGAGGCGGACGCGCCCGCTCAAGAGCCTCCCGCACCATCTCCGCGAACTCCCGATCCATCACCTCCATCCCAGGGCGCACACCAGACCCACGACCCCCCGGCAAACACCCACCACGCCGTTCACCCTCGCCACACGCACCAGCATCGCCGGAACGCTCACGCGACCTCAAGAACTCCTCAAAAACATGAGCCGCCACACGGCGCCCAAACTCACCAGGATCATCCCCCGGCCTGAAAACCGGCCCCTCCCGAGGCGGACGCGCCCGCTCAAGAGCCTCCCGCACTGCCTCGTCAAGGGTTTGAGTCATTGTGCACCTCCCAGCGTTTTCACGAGGCGGGAACTTCGGTCCCGGTCAAAATACCGGGGGTTGAGTTCTGGCAAGAAATACTGCTTCCGCTTGATCCACACTAGCCCGTCGCCCTTCGAGATCACGGCCACGTCAATCGGCCCACCAACCGTCTCCGCGTCGGGTGTGACCCTGCGCCTCAGCGACGTGAGGTTCACCAAGGCTTCGGCCATGTCCGCCAACTCTTCTTTGGGCAGATGCTCGACGATGGACATGATCGACGCTGCGTGCTCGGACTCGAGAACACGATCAAGACGGTCTTGAAAGTCCAGGGCGATCGCAGAGCGCGCTTCGCCCATCTCGCCAAGCAGCCGGGCGTGAGCCGTCGCACTCATCGACGACCTTACGTGTTCGGAAAAGTGATCTACCACGAGGCCCACGATGTCGTAGACGAAGTTACCGAGCGCCAACCGATATTCCGGGTGAAGGCCATCCATGAACGTCTGCACCATGTCCATCTGTGCGAACGGGTAGATGCCGGCTGAGTGCTCCCCGCCGATGGACACTCCGCTCAGCCGACGCGCACGGACGCAATCCGCAACCACCCCGTCGATCAGGTAGTGAGACAGAGCAGGAAATACCTGGTCTTCACCGAAGCCCGCGATGACGACCCCCGCTGACCATGGAGACTGCTGCGCCTGTCTCAGCGAGGTGCGCACGAGGACGAGGGCACGCTCCTGGATCTCTGCACTCCTCGGCAGTTCAGGGAAGCCCTGGATCATGAAAGCCGACCAGTCGTCGATCGCAGCTCGGATTTCCCGGTCTGCCAGTTGGTCGCTCAAGCCTTCGATGTAGTCGCCCGTCCGCAAGTCGGTGATTCGCCTGTTGATCTGCTCAAGAACCTCCGCCTGTAGGCCCTCGCCATTGAGTGGCGTCCCGGTCTCGTCAGTCCGGTCGGCAGCCCGACGCACAGCGGCTTGAAGCATCCTCAATTCCCAGAGGGCATGCATGATCACCCGTTCGCGTTGCAGGCGCTCGGGTACGTGCGGCACCAGCGCAGACAGATAACCCACGAATGCCGAGGCGTAGTCCTGGACAGTCGGGTGGGTCGCCGCTCCAAGTTGGTGCCTGTACTCCTTCACCACTGTGTCCCAGGGGATGGGGCCGAAGGAACCCGCTCCGTACACCATCACCGCCACCGGCTCAGTAGCGGAAAGCGCGAACAGCTTGTTCGCGGTGTTGTAGATCTTGCCGACGGGACCACCGAGGGTGACCGCGCTGTCCGCTGCGATCGCCACGGCTTCCCGGTTGAGAATCGCCACCTCAGCTGTCACGCTCACACCTCCGCTGGCTGGCCATGTTCATGATATTACAGTATATCTAGAGATGTTCCACTATCACCTCAGCATTGATGGACCAGCGTCGCGCAAGCGCCAGGCCCCGCGATCTGCTCAGCAGTCGTGGCAGCTAGAGAGCGTTCAAGCGAAGGTGGGCCGGGTCAGCACCCGCTCAGGTCATCCACCGCCCGAGGAGGCTCGGCACCCACCATCGGCATGGCTGGGAGTCGCTGTGACGTCTAGACCGCGAGATCGCCACACCCGTCGAGCCAACGACCCTGTGGAGGCTTCACGCCGCATGGCCCCATGGACCAAGGCCGCCCGTGAGCCGTAAGCGCCGCGATGATCTAACGCTCGCGGGGGACGCCCTTGAAGTCGCCGCCCTTCTCTTTCATCGTACGGAACCGACCCGATGACGGGCTGCGCCTCGTCCATTCTCCAGTCTTTGGTTTTGTCACCTGGCTCCGCCTGGCGACCTCATCTATGCGGCCGCCACCCTTGGCACCATTCTTGGCCACGACGCCCCCTCCTTTGAGTTATCCACAGCCCACACTAAATCACACCGCCCAGGCTGCTGGCCCCCGCCCACCCAGATTCCGCCCACCGCCAAGCAGCTTCACGAGTGCTTGAGTGAGAATCACACCGGGGGACATTACGCCTTTCCGGTTTCCTTCTGGAGCGGTGCCACCAGTTGGTCGTTGATTCTGAACTGCGTTGACCAGGACGCGTCGCGACCGCCTCCGAACGTGACGACGGGCATGGATCCACCTCTGAGGTTCTCGAGCAGGGCCGCGGCCTCGGAAGTTCGGCCTCCCCGGTGGAGGAGATAGGCGGCGCGTTGCCTTGCGGAGGCCGACTGGCCCACGAGCAACCTCTCCACCGCGGCCATCTCGCAGTCCGACGCCAACAGATCCAGTTGTGGAACCAGGTCCGCCCAGACACGAAACGACCCAGGACGGGCTCCCAACTGCACAAGCAGTGCTTCGGGGCCCATGGCGGGCAACCCGCCTGCCCACCCGGTGAGGTCCAAGCCCTTGCGGCGTAGCAGCTTGGTCGACGGTGTCAACTCTTGAAGCACCGTGTCATCCCAGTCGATTCGCACAAGCGAGACGCGACTCCGGATGCCATGCGGTGCGCGTCTGCCGGGTGGCAGCCACAACGCGGTGCGCCCTTCGAAGGCTCGCGGCACATAGCCCAGGTGCCATGCGGCGGCCTCCCCGGCGAGCGCAAACACAGCATCTGGTTCCCGTGCCTTCCATGCCCTTAGATTGATGTACGGATCGGTGACGCCCGCCTCACCCGCCGGCACGAACGCCCACACGCCCTTGATGCGCAGAGTCGAGAACCACCCAAGCCTCTGCAGTTCGAACGCAGTCCGCTCAGGATCACGAGAACTGCCAAGCGCGCCAAGGTAGGAGACAAGGTCGTGTCGCGTCACAACCGCCGGCCGATCCCGGGACAACGCGGCCACAAGGTCTGCAGCCCACCTGGGAACGGATCGCGACCCGCCACTGACGTCGTTCATTTCGAAGACTCCTTAGCTCTATGCCCGAATCTACCTCCGTGAAGGTCATATGTGGGCATTCATCTAAGCAACGAGCATGCGCTGACCCCAGCGCACTCGGGCACGAACTCTGATTCGAGCAAAGTAGGGCCTGTCTGGCTCGGAGGCGTAGACCGCCACTGCGTCAGCCGTTGCGCGCATTGAATCCCCCACCGCCAAACTAGATCCTTCCACGGCAACACCATATCATAATTTCACAGTCTATTCCCATATACTCCACATGATGACACACCCCGATCAAACTGCGGATGAGCGCACTTCGGGGAGGATGCGCGATGGAGGGTGCTGGAACGTGCACAATCATGGAGTGACTGTCGGTTGCGCGATCTCGCTGTTTTCGGGTGCGGGGGGACTCGACCTCGGCATCGAGGCCGCCGGCTTCTCCACGCTCGCAGCCGTGGAGTGGGACGACGATGCCGCCGACACCATGGAGAAGAACGCCCCTGCGTACTTTCCCGGGCTTCGAGAGGTTGTACGGGCTGACCTGTTCCCGCTGGCGACCGGCCAGTCCACGGGCCTGTCCACTCGCGACATCCTGCGCGCCGCGGGCCTCGGGCGCCGCGAGTCACCGGATCTGCTGGTCGGCGGGCCGCCATGTGTTGCATTCTCCAAGTCCGGCTTCTGGCTCGACTGGAAGCGCGCCGGGGTGGATCCAGCCGCAAGCCTCTTGCAGGCGTTCACACGGGTGCTCGCCGAGGCCCGACCTCGCTTCTTCATCCTTGAGAACGTCTACGCTCTGACGTTCAACAACAAGGCGAGCCGACCCGCCTTCAACCGTCTACTGCAAGAAATCGAACAGGCGGGCTACCGATACCGCTGGGATGTGCTCAACGCGGCTGACTACGGCGTGCCCCAAGCTCGGCCTCGCCTGTTCATCGTGGGCAGCCGCAAGCAGGAACAGCTTCCCGAACTTCCCTCGCCCACCCACTTCGGCCGGTGGGAACGCCGCAACACCGGCGGAGGCCACGTTCCCCATGTCACCGCGGGTGACGTTCTTGAGGGTCTCGTCACCGAACCCGAATCCGAGGAAGTGGTGCGAGGGTCGTGGGGTCACCTGCTCCCGCAGATCCCACCAGGAGACAACTACCTCCACTTCACCGCCGAGCGGGGCCATCCCCAGCCCGTCTTCAATTGGCGCTCCCGTTACTGGTCGTTCCTGTTGAAGCTCCACCCCCACAAGCCCTCACCAACCATCCAAGCCCAACCAGGCCCCAACGTCGGACCCTTCCACTGGGAAAACCGCCGGCTGCGAGTGCCCGAGCTGCGCCGATTGTTCACCTTCCCCGACGACTTCACCTTCGCAGGCCGACGCGCCTCCATCCAGTCACAACTAGGAAACTCGGTGCCCCCACTCCTAGCCCAACAAGTAGCCGAACCGGTCACAGCCACCGCCTAACGGCACCGAGCACCCCCACCAATCAGCCATGACCGAACTAGCCGGGCGCAGCTACATCCCAAAGCTGTACCGCATCTCCAGCTCCCGAAACCCGATAGTGGACCTCCTCTGCGACGCTGTCGGCTCAAGCGGAGGTCGGCTGATCTCGTGCAGCTACCCCGATCAGATGGTTGCCCCGATCTTCCTCGCAGCCGAGGACGACGACGGTCACCGCTACGGACTCCTGATCTACCCCTTCACCACTACGCGTCGAGTCACCAAGAACCGCCCACTCACCGAGCACAGGTTCCAGATTCGATTCGGGGATCCCTTGAGGGTGCGGACGGAGCCGAATCCGCTGGCTCACGATCCGGCGGGTGTGGACGTCACACTTGTACTGGCAGTGGATCCCGACCTCAAGGTCGTGGTTGGACTGGATCCTCTCGTGTACGAGGAACTCCCGATGGGAATCTCCGGCTACTACCGGGATGAGAACGCCGAAGCTGTGCTCAGCAACGGGTGGGCTGTATGGGCCAGGGAGAAGTCGAGGCCGCGAACCGCCCAGGGGGAGGGATGGGAAGGACTGGAGTCCATGGTGGGCTTCACCCCCGATCGCCTCCTGGACTACGCCCGGTTCGAGGCGCTGGCCACGAGCCTCGGCCTCGAAAGCGGACTCCGACTAACCCTCGCAGACCATTTGATGAGCGGCCGTGCCAACCGACACGACCTGGAACGATTGTTCGGGATCGACGCGGCGACCATCCTTGACATCGTTGACTCGAACTTCCGGCTGGGCGTAGCAGTGCGCGGAAGCGTCGCGGAACACCACCTCCAGAAGGCGCTCGAGGCGGATGCAGCTGTCGCCAGTTGCATACCGATCGACAAGGACGGAATGCCGGATTTCCGGGTGGAGACCCATGACGGCGAGCAACTTACGGTCGAGTGCAAGAACGCCCTGCGCGAGCCCTACAAGGACGGCGACGCCAAGGTCGAGACTCAGAAGACCCGAGATTCTGGAACAGGGCGCAAGTACACGTTCGACGCGTTCGAC
Source organism: Candidatus Aldehydirespiratoraceae bacterium (assembly GCA_965221635.1). Lineage (GTDB taxonomy): Bacteria > Actinomycetota > Acidimicrobiia > Acidimicrobiales > Aldehydirespiratoraceae > JAAXHB01. Next base: position 2,579,249 of record OZ244902.1, on the reverse strand, counting down.
ATTCTGGCTGCGTGCATGTTCTCGGTGACGGGGCGTTGGACATTCCGTTTCAAGTCGGCGAATGACCTCATGCCGTGGCGCCAAGACCCGAAGAGGATCGGCGCGATCCAGCGCATCGACGATTCCTGGGCCACCACGTTGAGCGAACTGCTCGACTCCCGAAGCGCCTAGCCCGACCTGCGCTACAAGGACGCTGGTAACACCCGTACGGCTCGGTCCGGGCGCGCTCCGGTAGCAGTCCTGCCGACACCTGGCCAGTTCCCTGCCAACTCCAGTCACCAGCTGCGACGCGTGAATTGCACAACCCCAGGAGGGTGTGGCGGGGCTACCAGCGGGATTGGATGTACTCCATGGCGTCTTTGGTGTTGTACAGCCGTGTTGAGTTGCCCATCCGTACGTAGAACTCGGCGGCGTCACCGAGGTAGACCGGATTTGCGCTCGGCCGGACATCGATCCGGCAGACATCACCTTCTGGAAACTTGTCGAAGGTCACGTCCACCAGGTTGGCCGTGGGCGACTTGCCGATCTTCTGGTCGAGTTGGGTGATCAGCCAGTTCTCGAAGCCGTCCCGACCTCTGTTGCCGGTAGCCACATAGTCATCAGCCATCCCGGTCGGGTGCTTCCTGTCGTGTACGCCGATCAGCAACACGCCACCTCGTGCGTTCATGAAGCCGGCGACACACTTCAAAACCTCGGATTCGAGCTTCTTGTCGACCTTGCCAGTGTGGATGTTGTAGCGCGCGGTCTGCTTGTACTCCACGGTCTTGCTCTCGCCGGCCTCGATGAGTTCCGCCGTGGAGCGGTGCTGGTCGCGCTCGACCTCGCCTGGGTCGACATCCGGCTCGGTGACGACCTCGTCGGGTTGCTCCGGGTCGTCCACCCAGATCTCGCGTCCCGTGTCGTTCTCCACGTATGAGAAGGCCGTCTTGGCGTAGTCGTAGGAGGCGAGCTTCTTGAGCTGCTCCTTCACTCGGCGCCGTCCCTCGATGGCGAACTCGAGGTACTCCCTAAGGTCGCCGTGGCTCCATTCACCGTGAGGGTGCAGGATCTTCAGGAGCCCGGACACGGTCTTGCGCACGGCGCGCTCGTCTCTTGCCGACAGGTGCGAACCCAGGGAGAAATCTGCGTCTATCGCTCGAACCTGGTTGGACTTGCGAAGCTGGCGCATGGCTTCGGCGAAGTAGTCGGACACGAAGCCGAAGTGATCGGTGAAGTGCCTGGCCTCGAGTTTGGGCACCTCCCAGCCGGGCAGGTAGTAGTGCAGACGATCGAGGAACGCCGGGTCGATCATCTGGGCGGGCAGATCGGCGAACAGATGCGCCGTGCGGACTAGTTCCTCGTGGGGCTTGGACGTGTTGCCCACGAACACCACCGAGGCCTCGGCAGGGATCTCGTCCTTGCCCCTGGCGAACGACCCGGACTCCATGAAGTCCTTCAACATGTTCACAACGGTCGAGTCCCCCATGTGCAGACCAGCGACCTCGTCGAACGCCACCACGTCCCACGTTCCGAGCAGGCCCACGCGTCCGCTGGCCATGTTCACGAAGAGTTGGGCGACGGTGACCTTGCCGCCGGAGATGAGAATCGCGTTCGGGTTGGACTCCCGGTACACGAAGGACTTGCCTGTGCCCCAGGGGCCGAGTTCGATGAGGTTGTAGTTCCGCTCCACCATCGGGATCAGGCGCGTGAGCGCCAACAACTTCCTGCGGAAGTCATACTCGCCGGGCTCAAGCCCCACGGTGCGCACCACAAGGTTCAGCCAGTCGTCACGGCTGAAGTTGTGCCGAGCATCCACGTAGGCGGAGAGGTCGAAGGCGGCCACTTGGATTGGCTTGAGTCCCGAGATGTAGAAGGGCGTCTTCTGTGCCTTGTCGTCGAGGTCGTTGTACACCAGATCGATCTGCGACCACGCTCCACCACCGAGCAGGCGCTCGTACTTGTAAACCGTGTCTTCGGGGACGTTCACGAATTTCGACCCGAAGTTCGCGAGCGTCGCCCAGAACTTCTTTTCGGACTCCACGAAACGAACGTCGACCTTGTCGATCAGGCGGTGCCTGCCCTTGCGCTTCAACTCGGCCTTGGCCTGTTCGGACTCGTCGGGGCGAATGAAGTTGTCCGCCAACACCTGGTTCACGACCGCAAGGCCGGCCTCGATCTCGTGTGGATCAGGCGAGGCGCAGTACTTGCCAAGGAGGAACTCGAGCACGTACACCGGTACCGAAGCGCCAACCTTCACCTGGCGAACGAGGTCTTTGCGTACAACCCGTCCTGGGAAGAACCGATTGGCCAGTTCGTCCAGGCGATCGTGCTCGGTCACAGCTCGTCCTCAACGATCACGTTCGCGGCCACCTCGACCTCCACGGCATCACCCTTCCGGATGCCGGTGGAAGCGTCCAGCACTTCAAGTTTGGCCACCGAGCATGCGGCAAGATTCTGCAGGATCTGCATGGTGATCACGTGGGCCTTGTAGGCCGCCACGTTGATGGTGTCGGTGGATCGATCGAAGCCGTCGCCGCCGACCACTCGAGCGATGCGCTTGCCCTCCTGGGAGAGCACCACCCGTACACAACTCTGCTGAGTCCACAGGTCGATGTCGCCGCTCATCTGAACGGTGACAGCAAGGATGCCCGTGGTGATTCGTCCCCCCGCCACGGACAAGTCGATCTGGTACTCGGGCTCTTCGGCCGGTTCATCTGCCACCACTGTGATTACCGGCACCACAAGCTCCTGGGGCGAGAGCCCGCCGTGGAAGAACTGCAGGCCCCCGCCGGCAAGGAACACGCCAAGTCCTCGTGGGGTGATGATGTCGAGGCCGCCCCCAATGCCGAAGTCCGCCAGCGGGACTTTCACGGTGGAATCCGTTGCTGTGCCGCCGATGCCGATCCATGCCCGTCTATGCAACTCGCCCTTGCCGGTGAGGGGCCGATCGATCCGGCGATCCTCCCCCACCTGAGAGACAGCCAGGAAGCCGTGATCAGCCGTTAGGACAACGCGCTTTACCCCGGCGAGCAGCAGGCGAGCCACAGCCGTGTGGAGAAGGTCAAGCGTGTTGTCGAACGTGCCCCAGCTCGCCGCAAGCTGGTCGTTCTCGCCCACAGCGTCGATCTCGGTCGACCTGACAACGACGAGAGCCGCCTCCTTGACCTGCTTCTTGAGTTCTTCAATGTTCAAGTCATTCACAAGCTCATCGAGAAGCATGTCGGCAACCTTGCCGTGGGTCTTCTCGAAGCGCTTGATCCGATCAGGAGCAGAGCGCACGGCCCGTCCCTGCACCTGAACCTCGAGTCGTGACTCGGGGTCGAGTTCCACATCGAACCGTTCGTCGGCGCCCGGAGTGACGGCGGCCATGCCAACCCGGGTGATGGTCGGTGCAGCGGCAACTGCGGCGCGATCGGAGACGACTGCGTTCAAGCTCCCAAGCCTTGTGGCCAGGTCACGCCCCAATTCGTACCTAAGTGCGTCAACCAGCACGTACGCCGTGTTCTCCCCGCCCTGGACCTCGAGGTGATGCACTCGACGCTGCTGTCGGGCGTCACCAACGTGCGCGTCTTCGGAGATCGCATCCGCTGTGTGGCGAAGCACCTGATCGAGCCACTCCTCGTAGCGTTTCCGGCTGCGTCTGAAGTGGTCATCGAGGTCGACAAGGTCTGCTCCCGTCGTGACTCTCTGCAACTCCATCCGGCGGTAAGCGCTGTCAGCCTCCCAGCCCGCCGACCAGTACCAATCGACGGTGGATTCCAATGACCTTGGGCTCGGCGGTTTAGTCCTCAACGCAGCGTTCAGCTCGGCGATGGAATCAATCGCACGCCACCGGGAATCGAAGCGCTTGAACTCCATTCCGCTCTGCAACGCCCACCAACTTGACTTGAGACGGATTCTGGCCAGATCACGCGCTGCCTGCCAGTCACCTTCGGTCAGGCTGCGTTTGCCCTCGCCCAGCACCACCTCCTCCAATCCCGGAGTGAGATCAACGTGCTCCAATCCTTCACCGAAGGTCAGAACAGCTGCGGTGCAAAGCACAGAATCTGCCTTCTCCGCTAGTTCGGCGACCGCTACCGACGATGCATCGGGTCCCCGGAGGTGAGCCCAGGTGTCCGCAACTGCTTTCCGCTGTGACGGAGTCGGCGGCGTAAAGGATCCCGCCCATTCCTCCGGCAGCGAACCCGTCGCGCCCTCCACTACCGTCAGCACGAAGTGGCGAAACACCTCTTCCCGCAGTGAGGTTCCGTCGCTGGAACGTGCGGCTACACCGCTTGCCTGGAGGAAAAAGTGCTGAGCAACTTCGAAGAGAACCGGATCCGATAGCCGGTCGTCGTATGCGCCCGAAAGCAACTCCCGAGCGATGGGGGCAGTACCAGATTGATTCACCAACGCCACTAGACGCGCATCTGCCTCGCTCGCACCCGCGTCCAGCATCGCTTCCACCTCTTCGAGCGTCTGACATTGCTTGCCCAGCTCCTCGAGCCGACCATCGGTGAGCTGACCACGCAGCGAAGCACGGATGACGGCAGGAAGCAGTGTGCAGTAGCGTGTGCCTACTGCCCGCAACTCTCCGAGCGGATCAGGAGTTGGTGCCTGCGCTGGAACATACACGAGCAGGTGCGGCGGCGAGTCGCCCGCAATTCGGCTCTCAATGTCTCGCCGAAGGGCCAACCAACTCCCATCGAAACAAGCTAGCGCAGCGCCTTCAGGTACGATCTCACCTATGATCGAAGCGTAGAACTGTTCCCGATCATCCCAGATGACGACACCATACCGACGCAGCTTGCTAGCGAGTTGCTCGCGTAAGTGGTCTCGGAGCACAGTCATAGCTGATCCGCGAACTTCGAAACCGTCGACCACGTGTACCTGCCTTGCCGCAGATCCTCACGATACTTGGCGGCATCCTTCCACGCAGGAAACAGCGATGCGAGGGGAGCTGCGTTGAGCACAGCCCCATCGTCAAGGTCGGGTTCCCACCCAAGGTTAGCGATCCTCGCTGCCTCATCCCGGAAGGCAACAAGCTCGAGAGCAAGCCTCCTCTCAGAAGCCAACTCCTTCGACACCATGGTGAGTGTCCGACCATCTCCGCCTCGGTCGTACTCTCGCGCCAGCGCGTCGATCCGCTGCTGCGCCTGCCACTGCCGCTGTTCCGTTTCGTTGACGATGCCAAACAGCATCTCACGACATAGCCGCGGCATATACAACCACAGCCCCCATATCTTCGATGGTACCTGCAATTGCCAGTAGATCGGTGCCTTGCGCCGGCTCATGGAGTACATTTTCAAGTGCCTTTTGAAGAACGTCGACGTCATGAAGCGCTGAAGTCCTCCACGCCCCAGGAAGTCGGAACAGCCCAGCGTAACAAGCGACGCACCGAAGTCCGACTCATCCAAGTATACCGAAACCATATTAGCCAAGTCCCGCTCCGCATCTGCTTGTTGCAACAGAACAGCACGCGAGTCGCAGGCATCGCCATACCTCCCAAAGCAGCGACCAACTGTGAACGAGACGGCTCGAAATGCGAGATCCCCGCCATCACCAAGGCAGCGAAGTGCGTCCGCGACTTCCGTGGGGTGACTGGGCTTCCCTGGTCGGTGAATCACTCCAGCGGCCAGGGAATCGATCTTGGCTTGAGCAACTTCGGCCTGTTCAAGCGCCTCGCCCACCATAGCCTGAGCTGAAATGGCATCCGGGAACGCAACGAAGTCTGGAGACGTCTCGTCTAGCTGGTCAATCGCAGCAAACACCTTTACCAGCTTGCGAGCCTGGTCACCCAAGGCTTTACGGTTTTGTTGGAACGCAGCCACATCGATTGGGGCCTCTCTGACCCAGCCACTCTCGACCTTTCTCCCACGACCGATTTCGGACAGATAGTTGGCCATTGGCGCTGAGTTCAAGAGGCCAAGGAGTGCCATTGTATCATCACGGTCCAACGGCAATACGGCAACAGAAACCCCTGAGAAGATGCCATGAGGGGGCATGATGCGTGCACCCAACCTCTTCCCTATGTGTGGATACCTGAGCCCACCACAGCCCCAGTATCTTGAACTCTGCATCACCTGCGGAAGGACGCCGCGAACTCTTCCGAGTGTTCGTAGATTCTCACCGTCATTTTTCCAGTCAAGCACTAGCCTGGAAGCACAGGAATATGGAAAATAATCGCCTCCCTTGAAGTATACGGGCCAATTGCATGAGTCAATCGATTCTCTTTCCCACCAGAGACGCACAAACCGAAAATTGTCAAAAGTAGTACCGCCTTTACGGACTAGAGCATAAGACGGTTCCAACGCCGTCGTCAACTCAGATTCTCTTTGGCGTCGCCTAAAGGCCAGAATGTAGTCCTTGCTCAAATAGTCGTCGACTCTTCTGGCTTGGGCAAATTGGGCGAAGCGGCTGACCAAGGAGGGCCGTGCATCGTGTGGAGTGTCAACTCCATCAACATAGAGAAACTGCCGCGACGGGCCAAGAACTAAGGCAGCCACCTCGACGGCAGCGCCTTCCAAGACGCCAATGCCGAGATCAAGGACGTAACGCAGGTCGCGGCGCTCAATGATCGTTTTGCGCGTTGCTCTCATTTTTCGAGTATTGAAGAAGGTGTTAGGCATTAGGATGCCAATCGTTCCAGGTGACTCACGAAACTCTGATGCTCGCTCCAAGAAACAAGCAAACAGGTCTGTCCAGCCATTGTATTTGGCCTTCAGCTTGAGACGGGTTTCGGGCACGCACAAACCGAATGGTGGATTCATCAGGACTGCCGTGTAGCGCCGGCTCACGGCATGCACGAAACGAACGGCGTCGTGTGCCTCGGCTGCGAAGAGTCTCTGTGATGGGGATGATGTCGTTTCTTGAGCTACGGTGTTCAGGGCCTTTAGTACAAGTGTCTCTATTTCGGCGGCGGTGCTCTCGGGCAAAGATTCGGAGAGGGTTCCATGGATCTGCCCTGTCCCGAACACATCGCGTGTCTCTCGGTCGAGGCGCTGTTCAACTTTGAGTAGAGGGCCGAGCAGTGGTGCCAAGGCGAGTTCGTCGGCTAGGGATCGTACAATCCGTCTGACCTCTGGCGGTAGCTCTGCGATCAGGTCGTTCGTCTTGGGGCCCACTGGTAGTGAGCGAGCACAAATCACGTTCGGCTTCGGGAGTGGCTCGCGGCAGTGCCGTCGGGCCCGCAGGATGACTGCAGCCTGCGCAATCTGGGTTGCACGAGGATCGATGTCTATTCCCCATAGCGACCGGACGATGTGAGGCGCCGCCTCTTCCGGCTCGACACCCGCGTGCTTCCACGCTGCCTCCAGCACGTCGTACGCGCCGAGGAGGAAGTGGCCAGATCCGCACGCAGGATCGAGCACGCTCACTTCGTACAGGTCGATCGGGTCGGCGGAGGGCTCAGGTGCCTCCACAAGAGACGGCAGTTCATCTGCGAGCGCCGGATAAGACGCTGCGAGGTGCGAGCCGAGACCGTTCTGCACGAGAAAGTCAACCACGTAGGAGGGCGTGAAGAACTGATTCCTGACTGCCAACTCACGTGATGTGCGGGGCGCCGCTGACTCCTCGCGCATCTTCCGCCGTTCGTCCGTCGAGTTGAAGAACTGGTACGACCATCCGAGTGCATCTGGCGCAGACCAGATTGTCCCATCTGCTGACACGAACAACTCGATCAGCTCGGAGAAGGCAGCTGTGGAGGGATCAAGTTCAAGCAGCGGATTTCGGGGGTCGAACAACGCTGGTACCTCGGATGAGAGTTCGTCAGCACAGATCCGCACCCAGAGGCGGAAGCGCTCCCACTCTTCATCTGCGCTCGCTGGCGCAATCTCAGCAAAGTCCCTGAACCCCTGAGACAACAGACCATTGCCGATCGTCTCAGGAAGCATACCAAGTCCTTCAGCAACTTGCAGCGCTACAAGCCGGTTGAGGTGAGTGAACGCTGCTTCACGGACCAGGCGTTCCACAGCCGCGGGCTCCGAGTCACCCTCGCTGCGCAGGAAGCCAACGATGTCCACCAGGTCTACCCGAACCGCTAACCTCGCCGCATCAAGCGATAACGCCTCCCCATCCTCGATCCGTCCGTCGCTGCGGTGGATGCCGAAGTCGCCTTCCAACTGCGAAGCAAGGTCCACCTCGAGCAATGATCTCGCGTTCTGAATGAGGTTGCTCAGCGCGGCTCGCTGCGATCCATCCAGTGATGCGGTCATTGGAATCGAACCGCGGTTTCGTCATTGAGTTCACCGAGTACTGCCACCCGAAGTCGTTCCAAGGCCTCGTCGAGCTCGACCTCCGAGGTGATCGCCCCACTCCAAACCTCTGCAGCGCGTACGTGGCGCACCCGGCGAGTGGTCGCAAGTGCATCCAACTTAGCGGCCACTTTCTGGCCGAACCATTCAACTCCACGAATGTTCGCCTGCAACACAGGAATTGAGTCACCCTCTGTGAGTCGGGCAAGTGGCGCGACCGCTCGCTCGAAGGCGTCATTTGCGACTGAAGAATATCGGTTACGCAGCATTTCAATTGATTTCGATATGTTCCTATTGAGAGCTTCCCGAAGCTGAGACTCCTCTGCGTCTATCGCTGATTCGATGTGGGTCGTGTTGCTCTTGATCTTGGCCATGTCGTCGCTATAGCGAGCGCGGTCCAGCAATTCGCCAAGTTCTTCGGCTACCTCCTCGATCCTTGGGTCGCTGAGCTGGGAGGCGTTGCCACGCGCCTCGACGGCCGCCCGCAATGCGCCCATCTCACTCCCAACAACAGTCGCAGTTCCCAGCACCGCGGCCCGACACGTCTCGAGGTCGGCGCGTCGCTCATGCATGGTCTTCACCACGACGTCATCCTCGGGCCCCATCACCCGTGTAAGCAGTTCGTCCATCAGGTCAAGTTCCGCAGGCACACGAAGGCGTGCACCCCGGAGCGTCGCCCTGGCCTCGGTGCATGGCAGTTGAAAGGGCGAGAACTGCGCCCGCCCGTGCTGTGCGAGCGATCCGATATCAAGGCCGACCGCTTCTCCCGTCAATTGATGGAGCCACAGGGCCACCTCACTGCGGGCGTCAACGTCGGGGCCATCATCCTCGGCGGGGGCGAAGGACGCTGCCCGAAAGGTGGGCAACTTCTCCAGGACCTGCCTCAGGCGAGGGTCGGCGTGCGACTTGATCCGCACTGTCTGCGAAACAGCCTCAATGAGACCGGCACGCATCGCGGCAGCCACAATCACTCGAAGCGCTTCGGTCGAACAGCCGAAGGGCGGCCGGGCGAAGTGCTGCTCGAGCTGCAGACCGCTTTGATCCTCCTTGTACTGGCTGCGTCCCTTGATGTGGTCGACCACAGTCTTGATCGGTCCGCTGTCCGTTAGGAGTTCCGGACCGTCCTTTGTCATGTGCACCAGGCTCAAGCCGTCGGTGGCACAGCAGGCAGGCAGCCCTTCAAGAGTGTCCGCCATCAACACCTGCACCGGGTCGTTTGGCTTAACCGTTGCCCTGAACTCGTCGAGTCGGGGATAGATTTTGTCAAGATGCTTGATGAGAACTGCGCGAGCAACCGGTTCCAAGTCTCCGCCGGGCGCCTCCGTGGAAGTGCCGTTGAACACGATGGTCCCGTTGGTCAAGTCCCGTGCCAGAAGTTCACCTGCCGTTCGTCGGTGGCTGTCTTGCCGCTTACGTTCCGCCTGCAAGAGGCTGCGCCCGGCCTCGCCTTGGTCGTGAACATGACGGTTGATCATCTCTTCACTGCGGTACCATTCGGCCAGCGCCATATACGTGTCATTCTCGGTCTTATAGGCCCAGTAGATCCGGTTGTCGTTGCCTTCCTCACGGGAGGTGACACGTAGCCCGTCCAGCTTGCTGTCTTCTCGGATGTCGAGACTGATGGCACCGTCGGTGAGCTTCTCCCTCTCAACAGTTAACTCGACCTTGAATGACCGGCCCATGTCAACCGTGACAGCGCCTAGCCGTTCGCTCAACAGCTCCTTACGCAGTTTCACGTGTCGCATGCCCATGTCGATTTGCCTGCGCTCCTCTTCCCAACTCTTCTGCTCTCGTGACTGAAGTCGGTAGCCGTCTTCTCCTTCGGCAAGGCGGTCCTCGTTCAGGAGATCAGTGAGTGCAGCTCTGACTTCTCCATGGAGAGGATCGGCCTTGGTGCGAGGATGGAGGAGTACGGCCAGATTCCGTGATGTGAGATCCATCCCCGCAACGTCGGTACAAAGGGCTACGACTCGCATGATCTTGGCGTGAAGGCTGGCATCCCCGTGTGCGCTTGCAACCTGGTCGACCTCGTGACGCCAGGCAGTTGGAATCACCTCTTCAAGAAGCGTGTATGACCGATCAAGCGTCACAAGCTCACCGACCTGATGATCTGCGAGGCCAATCGCAGGGTTGGTGATCAGCTGCTGGGTGTGCTTGATGATTGTGCGATTGGACCCACCCATCGTCTGGAATTGTGTGCCCTGTGCACGCCGAGCTGATACTGCGTCGATTAGCACTTGGAGCTGGTAGGGCACCAGTGGATAGAGGCGCACGAAGTCCTCTTCGCTGAAAGACTGGTACCGCGTCGACTGCAGTGCGACAGATGTGGATAGCCGGTTCCGATCGTTGTTGAGAACTTTCCGGACGGCTGCCGATCCGTCGGATGTCTTATCGAGAACGCGACGACCAGTTACCTCGTCGATATCGGAGGGGAGCAGGTCCACACGGATTGGGAAACGATCGACTGCCTTGGCCAACTCGGTCTGCCTTCCTTCAAGACCACGAACGACCGCTGTGAGCTTCTCCTGCGACGTCGCCAACAACCAGAGCGAGCCTTTCTTCTTCTGACATGCCTCGGCGAGGCCCTGGAGGCCAAGCATTCGCTCGGCAGAGCGAGCAACGTACTGCCCGGCCTCGTCAACAATGAGCAGTAGGCGTTCCATACCGGGTCGGCGTCGCGCCAGCATGCCCAGCGCACGGGTTGCGAACCAGTTGGGGTTGATCGGGGGCGCTTGCGCAGCATTCGACCAGGAATCGGCCATCGGATACGTGTGCGGGTCGAGGTCATGGAGGATTCGACTGGCATGGTTCTTTGCTAGGATTGTATGGCGCTTGCTGCTCCATGACCCCTTGTACAAGGACTCATAGCGTTGTTCGAACTGGTCTAGGGGGATCCTAGCACCAGGCTCTTCGAGCGCGTACTCAAGCTCGGCCAGTGTCACATCTGTGCTGTAATCGAGTGACCTCAGCAGGGCCCGATAGACTGGGAGAACCACTGGTTCGCCTTCGGCAGTAAGGTCGAGGCTGGAAGCTAGATCGAGAAGCACAACCTCGGTCCTCACCTGCGAATGGATGGTACTGAGGAGTTGACGGACAACGGGAGCATGATTGATTTTGAAGAAGTGATCGGCGAGGCGCCTGGCATTGATCTCCGGATTCGAAATGAGATATCCGAGCACCTTCGCAAACGACGATTTGCCCGCGCCAAAGAACCCGGACACCCAGATGTTGACCGTCTCACTCGGGTTCATAATCGTTTCCTGGAAGTTCTCCAGCACTGCCGTGAGCTCCTCCATGATGTGATCGGTAGGAATATACTCCTCTACCTCACTGAGAATCGTTGACTCATCGTCGACCTTAATCACCTCTTCTATCTTGCGGTGGATTTGCCTACTAAACAGTTCTTGGATCTTCATGACTTTCTCCGAGGCACGATTAGTGCCCTGTATCCGTAGGTCGGTTCTGTCTCACCCATGAACCGCAGCGCGTAATCGCCTTCGACTTGGCCTGGGTACAGGAGCGTGACTGGGCGATCAATGCGATCTTTGAGTTCGTCAAGGAGCGTACTCGTGCGATGCGCCGGGTAGAGCGCGCCAGCCCGGTAGAGAAAGACCGCCGAAGGTTCGGGATGCTCATTGCATCGGACACGATGCACCACCCGCTCGGCCAGGGTGGGGCGTGTGCTCAAGATCTGGCGGACGGCGAGATGTGCATCTTCGTAGTTTCCGGATCGCTCCAGATTGATGATCTCGTCGAGCTGTCCGTTCTCCTGCAGCGTTGCCCAGAAGATCTCGGCCAACGAGACTTTGTGGCAGCGGATGTTCCGGGGATCTGCCTCGAGCCACAAGCGGAGGTCTCTCAATTCCAACCGTACGGCGTACTCGTCTTTGGGCGCATACTGATAGATGAGGAAGGGCGGAGTCGCCTGCGTCTCGTAGTAGCTGACAATGCGGCGGGCGATGCTGTCGAGCGGCTCAGGCAACGGCATGGGCTACCTCCTCGAGACTCTCGGTCCGCCAGTCGATGCGGAGACTTGATCCAGCCTGGGAATAGTAGACGAGTCGCTCTTCTGCAAGGCGGTACATGTGCTGGTCGATCCGGGCGCCATCGAGCAGCCAGCGGCGCCAGACAGGTGACGTCAGCAGGCCACGGCTCGTGACACCGCCCTGGTGTAGGCGATATGCCACATAGGCAAATCCACCATGGGAGATGCTGCGGCTGGCGATCCGTTTGCTGGGCGACTTCCTCACACCCTCGAGTCGTCCGAAGTCGCGGAGGGTCGCCAGCAACCCCTGGGCGACCCGTCGCTTCAGCGACGGGGCCCACGACGGAACCATTCCGGCCCCCTCAAATTCGTCCACCCATTGCTCCACGGTTTGGGCGTTCAATCCGAGACGACCCTCTTCGTACCACTTGGCAAGTGGACCCTCAGCGAAGGCGGCGAGCAACGGATCCACCCTGGATGCCTCGTAGTAGCAGGCGTCAGAGAAGGCAGTGGGATTGTCGATGAGGATTCGAAGGGCCCGGACCACCTCGGTGCCCGGGTCGACAAACCGGGGACGCAACGCGTACATCGTCACGTCAGCGGCCCTCGACTGCGACGGCAGCCCAAGCAAGTTCCGCTCGTAGAAGATCGCCAGGTTGGCTTCATTGGACAACTCATCGTCCCACATCGAAACAAAACGGCGTGTGTCGTTGAGGAGGGCGCCCCGCTTGGAGATGTTCGAACTCATCGCCGTCAATCGGTTACCTCCAGGAACGGCGCGGCGAACACCTCCAGACCGACGTAGGCGCGCGCAAGCGCACGGACGGAGTCCGCCACGATCATCGGATCCGCCAGCGCGGATCGGTCGATCATGCCGACTCGGAGCGCATCGCCAAGAGAGTCGGCCTCCTGCTCTTCGGTGCCATGCAGACGGTCCTCGATGTCCTGCAGCGTGGCTGTCTCCAGTGACTCGAAGATCTCCGACGGCTCGTCCTCCGTCTTCTGTTCAGCGACCCAAGCCGCCGTCCACCGGCGCACCGGCCAGCGGTCGCTGAAGAGGTGGACTGCGTTCGGACGGCTGATCACACGGTTGTGCCGGTTCACCGCCGAGGCCAAATCAAGCTCCACAGCCGCCATCCGCCAAGTCCGAGGAAGCCGCGGCTCCAGCACCACGCGACCAGCAACCCCAAACGCCCGAGATCCCCACCAGCCGCGCATGTCAGCCTCACCCAGCCGCGCAACCAAAATCGTCGTAACCACGATCTCCTCAACAACACCCGAAGCCGCCCCTGATGCCATGTAGCCCCTTCCCTCGCCGACAGCGCAGCCTACGACAACCTTCCCTCCAACCCTAGCGGGAACGCCTCCACACGCGTGGCTCATCTTCCAAATTGGAACAGCCATTCCTGGACCCGATCAACAACCGTCGCCTTCACCCACTTCATCGCACCGCCATTGAGAAAGAATCGACTCCTTCGTCTACGTGCGCCTCACACAAGGTCTCCATCAATCATGTCCAGTTAGCAAACATTCCCCATTTTCTTCCTCGCGTTCTGCACCAGGCGTCTCAGTATGCGCGCGAGACGAACCCACCGCATGTTTGAACATCTCGAACACAGCTCACGCCGCACACTACAAATCACTTCCGCGGCCCAGTCGCTGTCAGATGAGAGGAACCAAACCACCAACGCACGTCTGATCACATCTCTTGGATCAGACGACATGCGTTCATTTCAAATTCCATCTGCCCAACGTCAGGTCATTCCAGCTCATCAAGCAGATCCGCCACATCACGGTCGATCATTTCCAAAACCTCAGCGGGACGCATCACCAACCCGGATATCTCCGCTGCCTCTGCCACGCCCAAATCGTAAGTTACGACAGGCTTCACAGCCAAATCATCACTTAGAGCCAGGAGATCGCAATCGTCAGCAGTTACGGACGTCGAATCGAATCCAGTTCCGACTGAATCGTCAATACCGACAACACACCGTACTGTAGCCAAATATTCTTCAACTAGCGTCACGTCTATCCGATCCTTCAAGCAATCTGACGAAACCATGGCTTCCACCTTGTCGAGAATCGGCGCGCAGCTCAGGACATCGGGGTCTCCCGTTTCGAGCCAACGCATGACGAGCTCATGAGAAGGCCCCTGGCACACGACTGCCAACGCAAGGACATCCGCGCCCAGGAGAATTCTCACTCCGCCACCTTCAGGTACCCTTGCCAATGCAGAAGTGGGTATTCTAGTCAGTGCGGATGGCGTGACCACGTCTTGAACAAGCTGAAGAGCCTGATCCTCCGTCAGATCAGAGCCCGCCAGTGCCTGTTCGATCCTCTTGCGAACATGCCTCGTATAGTACTCTCTTGTCTCCTGCGGGCAAAGGCGAATGTTACCTGCAACCTCTGCCCAGCTGGCACCTGCCTCAATTGCCGAGGCGATACACTTGCGCCGCGCAGGCGCCTCGTTCACCATCCTCAGCTGATGCAACCTGTCCATCAGAGCATGCGTCTTTACACTCGATGATGTCCACTTCGATGCAACTGTGCCCCAATCAGCCTCCACCGACTCCTCACCTGACCACGATGACCGGAAGCTTGGACTTGCTGAGTTCGGACGCCACTTCCGTGGAAGGTACGCGATTCTCACGATTCCTGGCAGGTCAAATGCCCAACCCGTTCCAAGCACGGTCTGCGCAGGCAGATTTGACAAATCCGCAGCAAGAGACTTCATACGATCCGGTAACATTTGCATCACTAGATTTTGATCATTGGGATTCACGACACGATGGACAAGAAAAGTATTGCATTGGGAAAGAACTGCTTGCGAAAGTTCGCTTGGACGCTGTGACGACACGACGAGCGACAGTCCGAATTTTCTTCCCTCCCTCGCGATCCGCTCAAACGTTTCTCGACAGAGTTGCGAAGGTGACACCGCTACATCATCCTTCGTAACCTGTGAGGCTTGCTGCATTAGCAGGTGGGCTTCGTCGACCACCAGCAGCATAGGAACCTTTCTTTGGGAGTACAGGATTCGGTGTCGCTCAAGTGATTCGAGCAGCACGCGGCTCAAAACTCCCACAATGAGCTGCCTTGTGCCATTCGATACAAGGCTCAGATCTACAACAGCAATCTGATTGCCTTCGGGACCTGCCATGTAGCTCGATAGCCACTCCGACAGACATTCGGACTGGGCATTTTGTCCTGCAACCGCCAGCAAACGTTGATCCGACATTTTGGTACGTAGTCTCTCAAGCATCGGTTGAAGCCAATCAATGATTCTAGAATCGCTATACCCTGCAACGAGTGGAAGAACCGCCATGAGGTTGTCCTCGTTGAACGGAATCGGTGCATGGGGGTTGGTCCTAGGATCAGTCAAAAACCATTCAGCTACGTGCTCTATTGTTCCGCTAAACAGTGGCCTAAGGATGTCACATTCTTTGTCATCTAGTGGTAGAACGTGTGGCTTGAAGAGGAAGGTTCCATTGTCGTCGGCGAGACGACTGTCCAGGACGTTTTTGAGGCATTTCCAGAGGCGATCGAGCAACGGTTTCTCTTCGGACTCAAGGTCATAAATAGACATGAGTGTTTTGCATGCATGCTGCGCGTCCATTAGGATTAACAGCTTGTCCTTAATCGTCTTGTTGTCCAACGCTCGAGAGCTAAACTGTTCTACTATCTTCATTCCAAATATCAGAGAAATGACAGCAGGATGTATCTCCCTAAATCCGATTTGCCGAGCCATTTGAAGAGCACGTTGGAGTTGAGGTGCCTGGCTTCTAGAGCTAGCGTTCGCAAAGGACAGCCATTCCCGGTCGTTCCAAAGCCAGTAGGGTACTCGAAGCTGCTCCTGGCCATCTGCCTCGGGACTGGCACTGAACTTCCGAACCATCACGTTGGGACTAAGGTCGTCGAGGCACTGAACGTACTCCCCGTTTGAGTCTATAATGATGACTCTGAATCCGCTTAGGTGTTTTTCGAATGTGTTCGCACTTGACCGCAGTAGTTGAGCTACAGTGCACGACTTGCCACTACCGGTGTTTCCCAGCACGGCGAGATGACCACCAAAAAGCCGATCAGGATCGACCTGAACAGCAAGGTTGCCCAAATCCGGAGCGATGCCTATATCTACGTTCCAAGACTCCAGACTCGAGCCAGGTACTGCGGCCCGCCGCTCACGGCGGGTGGGCAATCGCACAGGGTCCCCGATCGTTGGGAACGTGAGTGCACCGCGATCCAAAGTGCATTGCGTTTTCGATCCGTTCGCATGGTCTATAGTCTGTTTGAGGACACCAAGAGCCACAGCATGTAGTCTTCGTCGTGGATGTGGCAGACCGATCTGATCGTCACGTGGGTTCACTTGGGAGCGATCCAGGTCTATTCCAACCCACACCACCCGAGCCAGAATGCTGCCCTGCTCCGAAGGGACGACGATGTGACCGTTGACGTGTGGAAACCGGTGAAGTTCACCGTCGAATAGACCGGTTCCGTGCGGAGCCTCGCTGAAGATCCCAACCTTGATCTCGTTGGGCGAGACTGCTTCAACCACGCCTATGGTTGAACCTTCACGATCGTGTCTTGCAAGGTGCGTAGGGTTGCGAGCTTCAGTCATCGCGGCTACCTATGGTCGTCTCTTCTGCATTGGAGGGCTCTCAGCGTCGCGATCGCTATCTGGAGGCGTTGCTCGCCCGGCATTACCATCCTTATCTACGGCTGTAGGTCCTCCTGAATTCCGAGCTCGACTAATCCGGGCTTGGCTTAGATGGAGACGATCAGCCGCGGGACTTGGCAACCACCGGCTGACCATTGTGTCCAGGTCAGCAATCGACTCGCCGATAAGCAAGCTGATTTGACCACGTCGATCGGATTCCTTGACGAAATTGCCGATGCGACCCCCCCTATCGTCGTAGCTCGCCACAAGGAGATGGGTAGTTGGGATAGTGAGCATGTCTTTGATCACACGGTTTATGTGGGCGTCGCCGAAACTGTACCCGTACACCACCAAACCACTGTGGGGTCTGCAGAGCGCCGCGGAAAAGTCCCTGTGAAGTTCGCTGTACGGGTAATGAGTAGTTTCAAAGTCTTTGACTGCTATTGGATATATTAAAATCTCATTCGATCGATCTCGTGGGCTTTCGGCGTTGGAGGTTGCAGTACCGAATGGCATCGGTAGCCGGACGACACTGCGCGCCTTCTGGTCGAATCTCCAATCGAGGGATCCATGTAGTTTCGTCAAACGAAACACGCCATCCAGATATCGCGGGTCCTGGACGGCACCTGGTGGCGAGTAGTGATAGTCGATTTCGAGCCGTGAGGAACGAAAGACGGGTTCCAATGATCCCACGAAGCGGTCGAGCACCCTAAGGCCAGCGAGCTCAGCGCCCCACTCGATAACTCTGTCATAGTTCGTCGTAAAGACGTGAAGCCGGCTCCTAGTTGGTGTCCGCATTGCGAAGGCACTGAGAAAGGACACCAAGGTGTGCTGAACCGACATGCCCTTGCCTGCGTGCTCCTCACAAGGATCCCGAATAACCTGCTCTATGCGTTCAACCCCACGCCGAAGTTCCGTTAGAGCGCTTTCTATGGCATGCGACAGTTTGTCCGTCCGCTCGTGGCCAGCGATCTTCAACCCTTCAACAGCAGTTATGGCTACGCTCAGCCAGTCCTCGAGATTGGGAGGGGCGCGATTTGATTTCGCAGCGCGACATTTTGCCGCCTCCTCAATGGCAGCGCTCAGCTTGGAACGGCGCAGGACGAGCCTCTGCTCCATGAGGCTTGCTTTGGGATCACCCTCCTTCGATGCCTTAACTTCGAGGCCCGTACTCAGGCCGGAGCCGATCAACAGATTGAGATGGTCAACCTGAAGCAACGCGGCGATGTACGGCTCGACCTCCGCTCGCCGGGGAATTGGATCACATGGGCCCCACCTCTGATCCCCCAGCACGATGCGCTCATTCGCGTTGAGCGGCTTGTTCTCTACCTGATCGGGCACGCCCAGAGTCTAGCCGCCACAGTGCAGGGAGCTCAGGCAAGGGACATCGTTGGCCTTGGGTATGTGGCGAGGAGTTGCGGGTTCCTCGGCATCGGATCCGTCAGGCGGCTCTGCGGTCTCGGGAAGATTGCGAGGGGGGTCATGGACATCTGGTTGAATCCCTCACCGGCCCGCTGTCACCGAGACCAGCTGTCAACCAATCGTGCGCGACGCTTGCTTGCGTGCCTTGGTGCGGGGCAGACGTTGTGCCATCGGTTGAGCCGAACCTGATTCTCGTCTATGCACTCTCGCCATTTGGCTTTCTGGATGTTCGGTTGGTCGAGATGTCCAGAGGAGCGGGGCGGTCACCATCTGTGAGTCTTCCGTTCACCAGTCGATCACCTTGCTGGCGCAATCGGAGGTGAGTCGATCCAGGGCTTTTCCTTCGGCCACCTTGAAGGGCCAGCGTCGGTCGTTGGGGCCTGCGATCGGTGTGCCGATGCGCACACCGTCCGTCGAGCCAGGTCGTCCCAACTCGATCAGATCCGAGATCTCGTTGAGAGTCTCTTCAAGGAGCCTGCCGACAAGTTCTGATACCTGCGCCTGTTTCCATACGACGCCACGCAGATCCGACTGCACGACCACATCGAAGGGCGTGCCCGCACGGGCACTCGACACAACCCCGTCCATCGATGTCGCCAACTCGAGGCATGTATGGACGAGGGCGATCTCAACGTCCGGCAGGGTCGGATCAACGTTGAGTACGAGTCCTAGGCGGGCTTCTCCCGTCGCCTCGTGCGGCGGCACGATCAGTCGCAGATCTCCCCGGCGGACAGTGCGGTTCAGGGGCGACCGCGGTAGCGGGCTTGTGCAGCTTGCGGGCCGGTGGGCACGGGCCGCAGCCGCCACGCCGCGAGGTACGTCCATCTCTGGCCCCTTCCCGTATTGCATCTCACGCTCGACCGCGCTCGTCTTGGCCGGAGCCTTCCGCCGAAGAGTCGGCCCATAGTCACAAAGGAACGCTGGAGGCCGCTATGTCAACAACATCTCGAAGATTCTTGGCGAGTCGCCCGCGCACAGGCGTCCAGGAACTCGGGGAACATGTAGACATAGTGCATGGCCAGAGTGCGTGTGTACCTGCCCGATGAGTTGTACAACGCCGTGAAGGCGCACCGGTGGTCAGCGTCGGAGTTGTTGCAAAACGCGATCCGAGCCGAACTGCGCCGACAAGCGCTCATCGATGAGGCGGACCGATACCTGAGCGAACTGATCGACGAGGTGGGAGAGCCATCCCAAGATGAGATTGCAGCGGCTGACCAGTTCGTGAGTCAGCTCCGGGCCGACCTCGGCGCCTCCGCAACCGGCTGAACGTTCTCCGTCTCAAATCGCCTGTCCGGGTAGCAAGGCGCTGGCGCCGCCCAGGACGAGGCGGCGCCC
Organism: Candidatus Aldehydirespiratoraceae bacterium; assembly: GCA_965221635.1. Lineage (GTDB taxonomy): Bacteria > Actinomycetota > Acidimicrobiia > Acidimicrobiales > Aldehydirespiratoraceae > JAAXHB01. The sequence goes on along the minus strand of OZ244902.1, from coordinate 2,559,646 downwards.
GCAGCCATCCCGAACCGGCCGAGTGCTCCTTCCGGGGAGGCTCGCGGGCCGGGTTCGCAGCCGGTCTGTCAGCTCCGTGGCTGTCCTACCCAGCCCTGCGGATCACTGCGTGGCCGTCACTCACCAACTTGGCTATCGAACGGTTCCCGCTCAAGCGCTTTCCCACCCCGACCACTAGATCCTGGCCGACCGCTTTGGCGAGCTTCTCAAGTGTTGCCAGCGTCGGTCGTGTACCGCCCCCTTCCATGCGGGCGACCGCCGACTGGGTGGTGCCCATCCGGCTGGCAAGCTCCGCCTGGGTGAGGTTGGCCTCTGTTCGCAGCCGGTACACCAATTCACGGAACTCGCTGATCTCCGCCTCGTCCTGGTAAGCGCGCTGGGCGGCCTGCGATCCCGGCTTGCGAAGATCCTTCCAGTTGGTTCGTTCAGTCATCGTCATCCCCGGTGGTGTGTTCCTCGGCGATACACCGCTCCATGGCCTTCTTCGCCCTGTTCACCTCTCGCCACTCCTGGGAGCGGCTCTTGGGGAACACGGTCAGCAAGATGATTCGGCGTTCCGGCGCGATCCAGTACGTGATCCGAATGGCTCGTCGGTTCAGGTGGAACCGCAGTTCCCTGAGCTTGCCGTCGAGCTGTCTGGTGTGGGGTTCGTCGAGCAGTGGTCCTTCCTGTGCGAGTCGGTCAATGTGGAACCCCACCCGGCCTTGAGCATCGTCATCGAGGCTGAGGTACCAGTCTCGAACCTCTGGTTCGCGTTCGACTTCGCCCCACATCATAGCATCTACGCTATAGCAGCCTCCGTTGGAAAGACCGCAGCCCTTCGCAAGCTTCGAGGCTCGCCAGCACCATCGGCGGTGTGCGGGGTGAGCACCGGGCGAATCCCTCACACGTGAGAGCCGACGACCTCCCTGTAGCGCTCAGCGCCAATTGCTTCGAACACGCGCCGCACCGTTAAGGGTAAAGGGAGGAGCGGCCCGAAGGCGGCTCCTCCCGTGTAGTCGGTGACCGACACCAGCGTGTCAAGGTCCGGTCTCAACCTACTAGCGCCACGGCCATGCGAGGGCCACAGGCGTTGTTGCATTCTCTGGCCGCTCGGGTATTGGCCATCATGTCTGGGCGCGACTGGAGTTCTTCAGCACACGATCCCAAAGGGAACCCACCCGAAAGACGCCTGCCCCGCAAACGTCGGGCATGCTGCTTGAGCGCCAGTGGGCCTCCCCTTCCGTATGAATATGTGGCCACCTGTGGGTTAGCCGGCTACACTTTCATTCGTGACTCCGGCGGCTCCGTCGCGGGATCTTGCTGTGGTCTTCACGCATGCCGATGCTCGGAGGGCGGGTTGGTCTGATCGCGCTCTCTACGCTGCACGCGACCGTGGCGAGATCCAGCGCGTCGCGCGGGGAATCTATGCCCAACCCGGCCTTCACTTGGACTTCGATCTCGTCGAGGTGGCCATCCGGGCACCCGATGCCACGATCTGCCTGACCTCCGCGTTGACGCATCATGACCTGACCGATGAGCTTCCTCTCACCATCGACGCCGCCCTACCGAGATCGCGACGGGCTCCGCGCACCCAGGCGCCGGTCACCTGGCACCGGTTCGACGAGGAGACCTTCGAGATCGGCCGAACCGAACTGCCCCTCATCGGCAATCTCACTCTTGGGATCTACTCCCCCACCCGAACCATCGTCGACGCCTACAGACTCCGCCACCTCTACGGCACCGAACCAGCCATCAACGGCCTGAAGCGCTGGTTGACAAGGCGCGGCAGCCAATCGTCAGAACTCCTCTCGATAGCGCGTCACTTTCCTGCGGCAGAACCGGCGATCCGCACCGCTCTACAAGTGTTGCTGTGAGCAAGCCCTCGGGCTCGGCCTCACCTCATGTGACGGCGCCTGTGAGCGGAAACCCTGTGGCACCACCTGGCGCTCGATAGTGCCTCTGAACCCAAGCTAAGTCTGGAGTGGTTCGGGCGGGATTCGGACCTCCCGAGGGAGTTAGGTTTAGGGGCCTTCGGCGGCGGCTCTTAGGACGTTTAGGTCGATCTTTTGCATGTTCAGCATTGCTTGCACTGCCCTTCCGGCTCGTTCGGGGTCGGGGTCGCCTAGGAGTTCGCCCAACTCGGTGGGGATCACCTGCCACGACAATCCGTAACGATCCTTGAGCCAGCCGCACTGGCTTGCCTCTCCCCCGTCGCACAGCCGCTCCCAGTAGTGGTCGACCTCGGCTTGGTTGGCGCACGGGATCATGAACGACACGGCCTCGTCGAAGTGGAACTGGGGCCCACCGTTGATCGCCGTGAACGGCTGGCCGTCGAGCACGAAGTCCACCGTCATCACGGTGCCCTCCTCGCGCATGCCGCCCTCGCCGTACCGCGAAACGTTGGTGATCTGCGAATTCGGAAACACCGACACGTAGAACTCCGCCGCCTCCAACCCCTCGGTGTCGAACCACAAGTTCGGAACGATCCCAGCCATGTCAACCTCCACGTGAGCCAACGCAAGCAACGTACCAAGCAGTGCCGCGTGGGGTGGCGGCCGGTCTTGTGATTGGCTCGGCCCGGAGACCCGCCCTGGCCTGTGGCACCAGAGCGCAGGGCTTGCCTTGCGTTTAGCGGGTTCGGAGGGTTGAGCCTCTTGGGATTAGTTGGCCTTGGACTCTTTCTGAGGTGGCGGGGGGCACGGAGTCCTGGTTGATTTGTGCTGCCAGCAGGGCGACCGCGGATGACACTATTCGACCTACTGGCTGTGTGACGGTGGTCAGGTCGTAGCTCTGCCATCTGGCGGCGGCGATGTTGTCCACGCCTGCGATCATCAGGTCGCCCGGGACGTCGCGGCCGAACTCGTAGCGCGCCACGTCCATTGCGCCCAGCGCTAGGTTGTCGTCGGCGCAGAACACGGCGTCGACTTCGCAGCCGCTGTCGCCTAGCAGGTGGCGCATGGCGTCGGCTCCGCTCTCATAGGAGTAGTGGTCGGCCTCGACCTCGGCCACCACAGTGCAGCCGTGGGACTCCAGCACCCGGCGGAAGCCGCTGAGCCTCGGTTTGCTGGTGAGCACATCGGCACCCACGAAAGCGAAACGTGCCCCGCCACGGGCCACCAGGTGCTCGGCCACCAGGCCACCCGCGGCCTCGTTGTCGGACTCCACTCCAGTGACCCGGCTGGCTGTTTCGGCGCCGAACATCGACACGATCGGCACGCCAAAAGCCCGACAATCCGTGACAACCGACAAGGTGAGCGCCGTGGACGTGACCAGCAGGCCGTCCACCTGATAGTCGAGCACCAATCGCACGGCGTCGTTGACCTCGTCGGGATCCTCAGTGTTGAACACAATCCCGTGAAGCTCGCAACCCTTCAACTCTCGTGCAACCGCGCCGAGGATCTTCAAGTAGATCGGATTCTCGAAGTTCCCGATCAGCACGCCCACCAGGCCCGACTGCCCGCCACGGGCCAGGCTCTTGGCCATGCGGTTCGGTCGGTAACCGAGTTCCGCCGCCGCCGACAGGATCGCCCTGCGTCTTTGCTCTGCCACCAGATTCGACCGGTCGGGAGAAAACGTCCGCGACACCGCCGATTTGGACACCCCCGCAGCCCTCGCCACATCGGCAGCGGTGACCCCTCTAGAAGGACGAGCTCCACGCCGCGCCGGAGCCTGACCCGTGTCAGTCACAGCACAGTCCCCCTCGTCGGCTGACGCGCCACGGATCGGGCGGCGCCGTTCACAAACGGTGCAGCGACGCTCACGGCACGAACCTCGTCACCGGGCGCAGTGGAGCGGGCCGGGAGGCCTGTTCGCGAACGGCGCGGCGTGGGTCACTGCACAGTCCCCGTTACCGGCTGGGGCGGATTGGGGCGGGTTCTGGGTGGAAGCATGCGCCAGCTACGCCGCCTTGTCGAACCTCCAGGGGAGGCTGAGTGGTTGCGCAGCGCTCGTCCGCCTTCCAACAGCGGGTGCGGAATCCGCAACCCGAGGGCGGATCCTTGGGATTGGGCACCTCGCCGGTCAACACGATTCGCTTGCGGCCCCGCCGGTTGGGATCAGCAACCGGCACCGCGTCGATCAGTGCCCTCGTGTAGGGATGGGTGGGCGCGCCGAACACCTCGTGGGTGGGGCCGATCTCCACGCACTTGCCCAGGTACATCACCATCACCCTCGAACACAGATGACGCACCACCGACAAGTCATGGGAGATGAACAAGTAAGCCACCCCGGTGTCGGCCTGGATGCGGCGCAACAAGTTGATCACCTGGGCCTGCACCGACACGTCCAACGCCGAAACAGGCTCATCGCACACAATCAGACGTGGCTGCATCGCCAACGCCCTTGCGATCCCCACACGCTGACGCTGACCACCCGAGAACTGATGCGGATAACGATTCGCGTGATCCACATTGAGACCAACCCGCTCCAACAAGTCACCCGCGGCGCTGCGCCAACTACGACGAGGCCGGATCTCGCGAAACACCCGCCACGGTTCGCTGACGATCTCGAACACGGTCATCCGGGGATTCAGCGAGGCGTAGGGATCCTGAAAGATGATCTGCAACTCACGCCTGAGTTGGCGCAGTTCGCCGCCACCAACGTTGGTGATGTCCCGACCGTCGTACTCGATTGTGCCCGCGGTGGGTTCGATCAAACGCAGCACGGCCTGACCTGCGGTGGATTTGCCGCATCCCGACTCCCCCACCAACCCGAGCGTCTCGGACTCCTCGATGTGGAAGCTGATGCCGTCCACGGCACGCACCGGTTGATCACGCCGCCACAGACGACGCCGGCCGACGAAGTGCTTCTTCAGGTCGGTCACCCGCAGAAGTGGAGTCTGCTCGGTACTCGCCGGATCGGGCGTCAGGCCCAGAGAAGCACGAGTCCCCGCCGATGACCCTGCGCCGCCGGCTTTTTGAGCAGCGGCTGGATCAGACATCGGCCAAATCCTCTGCGTACAGGCACGCACTGTTGTGACGATCACGCACCTCGCGCAACACCGGCGTTACCACCCCGCAGTCATCCTTGCGGTGCTCGCAGCGGGGTGCGAACGGACACCCGACTGGTTCGGCCATGAGTTGAGGGGGTGTGCCCTCGATCGGCACCAGGTGGGCGGCGGGGTCGTCAAGTTGAGGGTTTGATGCCATGAGCGCCGACGTGTACGGGTGCAAGGGACGCCGATACACCTCACCCACCGGGCCCGATTCCGCGATCTCTCCCGCGTACATCACATGAATCTCGTCGGCCACCTCGGCCAGCACACCAAGATCGTGAGTGATCAGCACCAGGGCCATGCCCAGTTCGTTCTGCAAACCGTTGAGCAACTCCAGGATCTGACTTTGCACCGTCACATCGAGCGCCGTGGTGGGTTCATCCGCGATCAGCAACTCGGGTTCGAGAGCCAGCGCGGTGGCGATCATCGCTCGTTGTCGCATCCCGCCCGAGAACTGGTGCGGATAGTCGTCCACACGCTGATCAGGCGCAGGGATTCCCACCCGTTCCATCAGATCGATGGCGTGGCGTCGAGCCTGCGCCCGGGAGGCGCCCGTGCGAGTGCGGTACACCTCGCTGATCTGATATCCCACCCGCAGCGCAGGGTTCAGCGAGGTCAGCGCGTCCTGGAACACCATCGCCATGCCGCTGCCGCGCACCGATTCGATTTCCGCGGCCCCGCCCGACAGAAGGTCCACCTTGCCGAAGCGCAGCGTTGTGGCCGAAAGTCGCGCCGGGGGTTCGGGAAGGATGCGCATGATCGCCTGCATCGTGACGCTCTTGCCGCAACCCGACTCGCCGAGAATGCCGATCGTGTCGCCCCGATGCACTGTGAGGTCAACACCACGAACCGCCCGAACCCGGCCCGTTGGGGTCTCGAAATCCACACGAAGGTCCCGCACCTCCAGCAGAGCCTCCGGCGCTGGGCCGGCACCCGGGCGATCCGCCACGGACACAACAAGGGGCCGGGGCTGCACGCGGGATTCATGCGACCTGCGCCCCTCCTCCGAACTGGGCGCTCCTTCCGGCCCAGAGTCAGCCTGCGCCGCGACATCATTGGCTTTGGTGGACTTCTGGCGGCGGCGACCGGTGGGGTTTAGTAGCTGCCAGCGATGCTGCGGGTCTGTTGCGCTGCGGAACCACACGGCCACCAGGTTCAAACACAGCGCGCAAAGCATTATTGCCACGCCGGGGAACGTGACGATCCACCATGCCTGCTGCAGGTACTCCCGCCCGTTGGCGATCATCAACCCCCAAGACGGGTTCGGTGGTTGAATGCCAAAACCCAGGAAGCTCAGCGACGCCTCCGACAGGATCAGGAACGCCACTTCCAGTGTTGCCAGCACCAACAAAGGCGACGCGAAGTTGGGCAGCAGGTGACGGAACATCACCCTACGGCCCCTCGCCCCAACCGCGGTGGCGGCGCGCACGAACTCGGCGTTGCGGTAAGCCAACGCAAGCCCACGGGTCATGCGGGCGTACACCATCCACCGCAACAGTGCGAACACCAGGATCAGCTTCCAGAACCCCGCCCCGGCCAGGAACAGGATTATCAGCGCGATCAGCAGCGACGGCAACGCCAACATGCCGTCAACGAGTCGCATGATCACCGTTTCGGCCAGCCCGCGGCGATAGCCGGCGAACAGTCCCAACACCACACCGATCACGCCCGAAACCGACGCACCCACCAGTCCCACAGCAATCGAAACCTGGCCTCCGTGCAGGATCCGGCTCAGCACATCCCGACCGAGTTCGTCGGTGCCGAGCACATGAATGAAGCCGCCCTCCTCGTTTGAGGACAGCGGCGGCCGCAGCCGGTTCCGCAGGTTCTGATCGGTCGGTTCGTACGGGGCCACCCAATCAGCGCCCAAAGACGACGCCGCCAGCAACAACAAGAACACCGCCGCTGCCGCGGTGACCGGCTCGCGCAGCAACGCCCGGACGTAAGTCCCCACGCCAACCCTGGCGATGCGCACATCACCGGCCACCCCCACGTCTGCGGCTTGCGGCACTTCAGCGGTCACGTCCACATCCGCGCCCGGCTGTTGCGGCGCCGCGGGCGGGTGCGCGGAGCTCACTGGGCGTCCCCGGCTATTCGCACTCTTGGATTGAGAGCGCCGTAACTGAGATCCACCAAGAAGTTCACGATCACCACCAACGCGCCCACCACGAAAATCGACACCTGGATCAGCGGCAGGTCGCCCCGGCGCAGCGAGTCGAACAACAACAAGCCGATGCCGGGCCAGGCGAACACTGTCTCCACCAGGACAGCTCCGGTGAGCAGCGCCGACAGTTCGTCTCCGATCATCGTCACGATCGGCACCGCTGCGTTCTTCAAAGCGTGCACGAACACCACTCGACGCTCACCGGCGCCCTTGGCCCGAGCGGCGATCACATACGGCTTCGCCAACTCGTCGAGCATCGATGATCGCACCACCTGAGCAATTCGACCCATCGGGCGCATGGCCAAAGTGACCGCCGGCAGGATCAGATGATCGAGCCCGCCCGAACCCGACGTTGGCAACCACCCGAACCTCACCGCGAACACCGTTATCAACAGCAACCCCAGCCAGAACTGCACCACCGACACCCCGGCGAGCGCCACCACGTTTATGGCCCTGTCGAGCACCGACCCGGGTCGCCGAGCGGCCAGGATGCCCATGGCCATGGCGAAGGTCACAGCTATCGCCATTGATGTGCCGGCCAGTCGAAACGTGTTGGGCAGACGTTCAAGCGCTATCGGCAGCACCTCGGTGCCGGAATCCCGAAAGTCCTCCGACGGCAACACCGAGAAACCGAACCGGTAGCTCACCCCGAAATCGCCGCGCACAACGTCTGCGAGGTAGTCGCCGTACTGGCTGATCAGCGGGTCGTTGAGCCCGGTGTTCTCCCGGAAGTTCTCCAAGGCCTTGTCCGAAGCGTTCAACCCGAGGATGTTCAGAGCCGGATCGCCGATCAGCCGACCGGCGAAGAACACGAAGCTGATCAACGCCAACAGCAGCACCAGCGAGTTCACCAGGCGCCGCAGGAAGTAGCCCATGCCTGAATCCTCCGGTAATTCCCGAGCAGCTAGCGAAGCGAGATCAACGCAGGATCACCGCAAGAACACAGATCGCCCGCAGCGCTTGTCCGTGCGACCCGTGCGACCAGCTGCCCGACTGACCGGAGTTCCGTGTGACCCGCCTGGTGTGGATCGGTGGTGCTCGTCGCGCCAGGAGAGGCAGTTTCACGCAACGCGGAACCTCGCCGGGCCGACCGACACACGGCCAAACCGCACATCGCCGACGGTCACACAGCCAAACCGCACGCAGACGACCTGCGCACAACCGTCCGAAACGCCACCGACCGACACGATGCGGGCGCCGGGCCGGGGCCGACCCCGAAGAAGAGGGGTGCGGCCCCGGCCGTGTGGCCTGGCGACCATGCTGCGATGTTGACGATCACCGAATCGTCGCCCACCACCTGCCGCGTGAGCCCGGCCGTGCGGCCCCGGCTGAGCGGCGTGGCGAGCGTGCTAGTTGGCGCTTATGTACACCGCCAGGATGCGATGATCCACACCGAATCGGAAGTTGTAGGCGTCGTCCACCAGGTACGCCCGGTCAACCAGCGCCAGCGGCACGATCAGGTGCTCGTTGTGTACGAACTCCACCAGCGCGGCAAGCGCATCGGCTCGGGCCTGGCCTGTCATCGCGGAAGCGGCTGCCAGGTCGGCGTCGAACTGTTCGTTGCAGTACACGCTTGAACGGCTCGGCCCTGTGGGGTCGTCCAGGCTCGGGCACGCGTAGTTGGCCTGCAGGGTGAGACCGAAGTCGCCCGAGGGGTTGCCTCGCACGTGTACCTGCATCATCTGGCGGGGTGCCTCATCGGCGTAGCCCTGGATGCGCACCCGCGGGTTGAACACGTCGGGCACCTGCACCGCCACCGAGTTGTTGATGCCGACCTCACTCAGGAACCCACCGATGGCCTCAACCACCGACGAAATGCGAGGCGTGGTGTCACGCCCAACGACCTCGATGTTCACAGCGTCCACGTTCACACCATCGGCGCGGGCCTCGTCGAGCAGCGCACGAGCCCGATCCGGGTCATAGGCATAAGCAGAAAGCGAGTCGTTGAACCCGACCGACCCGGCTGCACCGAGCTGGCCCTGAGGCACCGACGCCAAGCCAACAAGATCAACCAGGCCTTCCACGTCGATCGCAACGAACACCGCTTCTCGCACCCTGGGATCCATCAACTCGGGTATCGAGAACAGCGAATGGTCGAGCCGTCCGTACAGGTAAGTGTCCGACGGGCCGGCAATGCAGGTCACGCCGTCACCCGCGGCGGCGCATTCCTCGGCGGAGGGGAACATCGCCAGGTGTGCCTCGCCGGTGAGAGCGGTTGCGGCACGCACGGCGTCCTCGGCTCGAAAGATGAACTCCAGCCGTTCAAACATGGGCAGCGAGTCGCCGTACACGTCGTCGGCTTGCCAACCCCACCAGTCGGGGTTGATGTCCGCGGCCCAGAACTGGCCGACAGCCCATTCGTCGAACACGTATGGCCCGGTGCCGATCGGCTGGTTGAAGTGAGCCGCCGGGTCGTCTTCGATTTGTGCCATCGACGTGACACCACCCAGCGTCATGCGCCACTCCAACAGAGGATCCGGCACCGATGACACAACTTCGATGGTGGAGTCGTCGATGACGCTGGCGGTGATCTCACCAGGCCCGGCGAACTCCTGAATGGTGAACGCATTGTCGGCGCTCCACACCCAGTTCACCGCGAACGCAGCCGACTCGGCGTTGAGCGGCGTGCCGTCATGAAACGAAATGCCGTCGCGGATCGTGAACCGGATCGTTGAATCGTCGATCACCTCCCACGATTCGGCCAGCACCGGTGTGTAGCTGCCGTCGGGCTCCACCGCTATGAGCGTCTCGACCACGTTGCGCAACCCAGGGGCGTTGATCTCCTTGTAGGTGCCCTGAGCGGCGAGATCCTGGGGCTCCTGGTTCACGGCGATCACGAACGTCCCCGACGCCGCGGCGGCAGGGTCGGCCTCGGTGTCGGTGGCCGGTTCTTGTCCCGAGCCGCCCCCGTCGCTAGGGGCGGGATCATCACCGCCGCCTTCACCACCATCGCTCACCTGTGGCGAGTCGTCCTCCTGAGCGGCGGCGTCACCTGCCTCGTCGTCATCGCCGCCGCACGCAGCGGCCAGCAGCGCCACCGCGAACAGCAACGCAAGCACCCGCAGAAGTTTGTTGTTTCCCATGACCAGCGCCTCCTTCAACGCGAACCTCGGTCACCATTGGTGCAACCGGTTGCACAGTAGAAGGGGCACAGAACCGAGTCAAATCCCGACGCGGTGTCGGCCTGCATTGCGCGCGTCGCCCGTTTCGACGGGCCGGAGGCGCTACAAACAGGGGTAACGCCGGCGCGAGGGAGGATCGCCTTCATGAGCACGTGGAAGAAACCTGCCGAGGTGAAGCTGCTTTCGGGCGGCAATCCGCAAATCCCCAAAGGAGACGGCGACGAGCCGGTGCAGGCGTACATCGAGGAGATGCCGGGCTGGAAGCGTCAGATGGGTGAACGGATCGACCGGCTGATCGTGGCGGCCGCGCCCGACGTGTACAAGAAGGTCCGCTGGAACCAGCCGTTCTACGGAGTTGATCAGCAAACGGTGTTCGCGTCGTTTCGCTGCTTCACCAAGTACGTGCAGATCTGCTTCCACAACGGCTCGTCGCTGCAACCGCAGCCGCCGAAGGCCTCCAAGCATCCCGACGTTCGCTACCTGGACATCCACGAAGATCACGAGCTGGACGAAGCGCAACTCGCGTCATGGTTCGAGCAGGCAAGCCTCCTACCCGGCGAACGCCTCTGACCCGCGGAAATCCCGACACCGGGCACTCGAGGCGCCGTCAGAAGTCCGACTCCGGGGCAACGAGGCTACGCACAACAACCCGCACCGCTCGGGCGTGGCCGCTTTGGAAGCCCGCCAATCCGGATGTTATACAATCCTGGAAAGTCCGGATCGCGCCAACGCGCCCGGCCACCAACCAGGAGGGAACAAGATGAGATTGCTTCGAAACCGCACGTTGGCCCTGTGGGCCGGGGTGCTACTCGTGTTCGCGCTCGTCGCCGCGTCATGCGGTGACGATGCAGATGACGATGCCGCCGACACGGCGCCGGCCGCGGAAGACTCCGGCGACGCCGCTGACTCCAGCGACCCCGGCGATGCCGGAGACGATCCCGAGCCGGCCGACGAGCGCCCGTTCGAGGGCGTGACGCTGCAGTTCGCCAAAGCCCCGCACGGCGAGGACGAGCAGGACAACATGGCGCAGTGGCTGGCCCCCTTCGAGGAGGAGACAGGCATCACAGTGGAGCACACCGTGGTGCCCTGGGACGAACTTGAGGCCACATACACGGCCAACTTCGCGGGCAGTGATCCTTTCGATGTGACCTACCAGGTGAGCACGCACCTGACCCTGTTCGGGTCGCTGGGAGCTTTCGCGGACGTGACGCCGCTCATCGAGGGCGGCGATTTCGCCGCTGACCGGGCGCAATTCCCCGACAGCATCATTGACGCCAGCGTCTACCAGGACGAGCTGTACGGCGTGCCGTTCATCATCGGAACCATCACGATGTTCGCCAACCTCGACCTGATGGCCGAGGCGGGCATCACCGAAATCCCCACCACCGGCGAGGAACTGGTGGCCGCCGCGATGGCCATCCAGAACCCGCCCGACGTGTGGGGCTTCTACACGCCGACCACGGTGGCCGATTTCGGTTGGTACTTCAACCTGCAGAACGTCCACAACTTCGGGGGCGACATCATCTCCGACGACCTCAGCACGGCAACGGTCAATTCCCAGCCGGTGATCGACGCCACCCAGTACGCGGTCGATCTGATCTGCACCCATGGAGTGCAGCCGCCCCTCGGTCAGTACGACCGTGAGGGCGCCATCGAGCTGTTCAAGGCCGGCAAGCTCGCCTTCCTGCTCGACGAGCCACTCCGCGTGGCCGTGTTCGAGGAAGAGGGCCTGCCCTTCGAGTGGGACATCGCCCAGCCTGTGGGCAACAACGGCAACATCAGCCAGTTCTCCACCACAGGCCACTGGTCGATCGCCGCGAACAGCGACAATCCCGACGCCGCCTGGGAGCTGGTGAAGTACCTGAGTTCCGCGGACTTCTCCAAGACCTACAACGAGCGCTACGCGTTCGTTCCCGCTCGCGCCGACGCCGACGTGACAGCCGGCAACGACAAGCTTGCCCGCAACTTCGAATGGGCGATGACCACATGGGACGGTCTCGTCACGCATCCCCAGATCGCGGGGCTTCTCGACGAGTACGTGAAGGCGCTGGAGGCCGCGACCACCTGTGACACCTCCGTGGAGGATGCGCTGAACGAAGCTCAGAGCCGAGCCGAGGACATGCTGGCCCGAGGCTGATCACAGACACGCCACCGGGTCGCCCGGCGACAACGACCCGACGTCGCCGGGCGATCCGTGGGTCGGCCCACGCGGTCACTCCGGGAGCCCCCACACCGGGCGCCCATCAGTGGCTCCCGATAGCCCCATGCCCGTGCAGCCCGGTGGCTACGCTTCGCGCCTGACCGAGCCCTTCGCCTGGGGGGTTTGCCCTTGACCCTCGACTCGACGCTCACTCCACCCGGCGACGCCCCCGACGAAGACCACACACCCGCACAAGCCGACGAGCACTGGGCCGAACTCACGCTCACACCCGGCGAGTACAGGCGCAAGGCTCGGCTCTACCGGATGCGCAACAGCTCGCGGGCGATCCCGTTCCTGGCCCCCTACGTGGTGATCTGGGCCACGTTTCTGGCCTTCCCGGTGGCATGGGGCATCTGGCTGAGCTTCAACACTGGCGGCATCATCGGCAGCCGGCGGTTCGTCGGTCTCGAGAACTGGCAACGGGCGTTCGAGGACACAGAACTGCGCCAAGCGGTGAAGAACACCGCCTACTACATGGTGGTCGCCATCTTCGTGGTGTTCGCGCTGGCGATATTCCTTGCATCGTTGCTCAACAAGCACAAGGCAGGCAGCAACTTCTTCAAGCTGGCGTTGTATTTCCCGCTGCTCGCACCCCCGATCCTGGGGGCGATGATGTGGTTCTTCATGACCCACTTCGACTTCGGCGTGCTGAACCTGATCAAGCGTCAATTCGGCGGCGAGGGCATCAACTTCCTCGGTGAGAACCCCAACGCCCTGCTCACGATCGTGGCCGTAGAGGTGTGGCGTGGTCTTGGATTCTGGGTGCTCTTCTACCTCGCGGGACTCCAGGCGGTTCCGTCCGAACTGCTCGACGCCGCCAAGGTCGAGGGCGCCAAGAAGGTGCGACGGTTCGCCAGAATCACCGTTCCCACCCTGCGCCCTCTGCTGTTGTTCGCACTGGTGGTGGCGATCATCTTCAACGCCCAGCTCTTCGACTCGGTGCAGGTGCTCACCGACGGGGGACCGGCACTGGGCACCGCCACCGTCGTGTGGTTCATCTTCAAGCGAATGTTCGCCTTCCAGGACACCGGCCTGGCTTTTGCCACCAGCGTCGGCCTGCTCATGGTGATCCTGGTGTTCACCCTCATCTCCTTTTGGGCGCTAGGAAAAAGGCGCGCGCGAGAAGCATGAGCATCAGCACCATGCACACCCAAGGGCCTGACTTCGAGTTTGACCGGGAGGCGTTCGAGGCCGCGGCCCGCCGTCGTCGGCGAGTGGACCGGTTTCGCAAGATCGGCGCCTACACCACGCTGAGCTTCTTCGTGGTGATCGCCGTGGGCCCCGCCTTGTACCTGATCTCACCAGCGTTTCGCGACAGCGTCTCACTGTTCGCCTACCCCCCGGAGTGGATCCCCCGCAACCCGACGCTGGAGAACTACCGCTTCCTGTTCCGCAACACGGAATACCTGCGATGGTCGTTGAACACCCTCATCTTCGCCACCGGTGTGACCGTGCTCGCGGTGTCCACCAACACCCTCGCCGGTTACGCCTTCGCCCGACTCAGTTTCCCGGGGCGCAGGATCCTCTTCTTCTTCATCCTGGCCACCCTGATGATCCCGGTGGCCGCGGTGCTGGCCCCCACCTACCTGACGGTTCGCAACATCGGCGCCTGGCCGATCATCGGAAACTACATCGACCTCGACACCTACGGCGGCCTCATCCTTCCCAGTGCAGTGTCACCGCTGGGGGTGTTCATGATGCGCCAGTTCATCGAAACCCTCCCCGACGGTCTCTACGAAGCCGCCAAACTCGACGGCGCGTCGGAATGGCGCATCTTCCGCAAGATCGTCCTGCCGCTGCTCAAGCCTGCTCTTGTGGTGCTGGGGATCTTCGTGTTCATGATCACCTGGGCCGCATACTTGTGGCCACTGGTGGCCGCCACCGGTGACGATCACCGGGTGTTGACAGTGGGCATCCAGTCCCTGAACGGTCAGTTCGTCACCAACTGGGGTGTGATGGGCGCCGCCGCGCTGCTCACCATCGTGCCGGTGACCATCGTGTTCCTGTTCTTCCAGAAGTGGTTCGTGCAGGCCTCCATGGCCGGTGCGCTCAAGCAGTAGTTCCACACCTGTGAGCAACCGGGCCACCAAACGAAGCAGCGACAGCGACCGGCGAACGTGACCATGAGTGCGAGGATGATCCAGGCAGTGGGCCTGAAGTGCGGGTGTGACCCCGCAGGTGGGCGTGACGGTGGCAGACACAAACACGGGGAGAGCGACTGATGGCTGAAGTGGTGCTGCGAAAACTCACCAAGAGGTTCGGCAGCGTGACCGCGGTGGACAACGTGTCACTGCGAATACCCGAGGGCGAGTTCCTGGTGCTGCTGGGCCCTTCGGGGTGCGGCAAGAGCACCATCCTGCGTCTGCTGTGCGGGCTCGAAGACGCCACCTCGGGCGAGATGGCCATCGGCGGCGAGTTGATCAATTTCACCGACCCCACCGAGCGCAACCTGGCGATGGTGTTCCAGAATTACGCCTTGTATCCCCACATGACCGTGGCCAAGAACGTGGCATTCCCACTCGAGACGGCCAGGATGCCCAAAGCCGCCGTCAAGAAAAAGGTGGAGCAGGTGGCCGGGCTGCTTGAGATCACCGAACTGCTCAACCGGCTGCCGGAGCAGCTCTCGGGAGGACAGCGCCAGCGGGTGGCCCTGGCGCGTGCCATCGTGCGCGAGCCCAAGGTGTTCCTGATGGACGAGCCGCTGTCGAACCTGGACGCGCAGCTTCGCCTCCAGACCCGCATGGAGCTGATCGCCTTGCACCAGCGGCTGGGCATCACCACCATTTACGTCACCCACGACCAGGTGGAGGCAATGACAATGGGGCAGCGCATCGCGGTGATGCAGTCGGGCAAATTGCAACAGATCGGACCGCCCACCGACGTGTACCGCGCACCCGCCACCACGTTCGTGGCCACCTTCCTGGGCGCCCCGCCCATGAACCTCCTGGATGGCGAGCTGGTCGCACAGGAAGGCCGCCGGCGGTTCGTGCGAGACGGCCACGCCCTGGATCTGGACCTGGCTGCGATGAACATCGAACCTGCCCGCGCCGACTCTGCGACGGGGAAGGTCACGCTTGGGGTCCGCCCGGAGCACCTGACTCTCACATCGTCACAAAGCGACGGTCTGCCCGGCGTTGTGCGCTTCCTGGAGCCGGTGGGATCGGACCTTTACGTGACCGTGGAAGTGGGCGACCGCAGCCTCCAGGTGCGGATGCCACCCGAGGCCGCGGTTCGCCAGGCCGACAACGTTCGCGTGGTATTCGAGGTGGCCCGCGCCCACCTCTTTGGCAGCGACAAACGCAACCTGCGAGCCGCTGTGACCTGACCTGCGGGAAACCACCGGTCGAGAGCCGAGCCGTGACCACCAATCACAGCCAAAGCCGACGAGGAGGCCCAAACAAATGGCACAAAGAAAGGAGCTGCTCGGATACGCGACGCCCATGGTGGTGCACCCCGGCGACACGGTGAAGATCATGGTCACCACCGAGGCCCCCACCTACCACGCCGAGATCGTCCGCCTGATCCACGGCGACACCAACCCGAAAGGCCCCGGCTTCAAGGCCGAAGCAATAGCCACGCCCGTCAACGGCGAGTACGCCGGGCGCCTCCAATTCACCCACACCGGCTCCTACGCGCGAGTCGAGGCCGCCAACACGCTCGACCTCATCGACGGCGTCACCATCCAGGCGTGGATCTGGCCAACCACACCGGATCTTCACGCAGAGCAGGGCGTGGTCACACGATGCTGCGACGGCGCTGGCTACGGTCTGTACGTACACGACGGTGCCGTGAAGCTGCGCATCGGCAAAGAGACGATCTCCACTGCGCCGGGCCTCGTGGCCAAGCGCTGGCATTTCGTTGCAGGCAGCTACGACGCATCCTCCGGCGAGGCCACCGTGCAGAGCCGGCTCGTGGAACCCATGGGCCAAACCCACATCCGGCACGGCAACACCGCCGGTGACCTTGCCTCGGAGGGACTGCCACTTCTGATCGCCGCGGCCGGCGACAGCGACGACGACCGGCCCCGCCCCAGCGGATGTTTCAACGGCAAAATCGAACGACCGCGTGTATTCGGTCGCGCCTTGAGCGCCGGCGAGATCGATGACCTGGCCGCCCACTGCGACCCTGCTGCCTTGACGGGGTTGGTGGCGGCGTGGGATTTCGCCGCGTCGCCGGCCTCGGGCAGCGACATGGCCGACACGGGGCCCAACGCCGTGGCTGGCCGCCTGTTCAACCATCCCATGCGTGGCCTCACCGGGCATCGCTGGGACGGCACCGCCTTCAGGCGGGAAGACGCCCCCGAACATTACGGCGCGGTCCACTTCCACGATGACGACATGGACGACTGCCGCTGGGAGGCCGACTTCGAGTTCGCGATCCCCGCCGATGCGCGCAGCGGCTACTACGCCGCTCATCTGCAAGGCGCAG
Organism: Candidatus Aldehydirespiratoraceae bacterium; assembly: GCA_965221635.1. Taxonomy (GTDB): domain Bacteria; phylum Actinomycetota; class Acidimicrobiia; order Acidimicrobiales; family Aldehydirespiratoraceae; genus JAAXHB01. The sequence continues at coordinate 2,542,757 of OZ244902.1, read as the reverse complement.
GAGAACAGGACCACGTCCCATTCTTCGTGACGCCAGCCGCAGGAAGCGCCAACGCCGAAATCGCCTACATCGCTCCCACCGCCACCTACCTGGCCTACGCCAACGAGCGTGTGCTGCTCAACAGCGGCGGCACCGACTTCAGCGGTCTCACCAACATCCCCATTTCAATGGATCCCCTCGACGAGTATCTGGGCGAACACCCCGAGTACGGCAGTTCCTGCTACGACGTCCACAGCGACGGCAGCGGGGTGGCCTACTCGCATTCCCGCCGCCCGATCACCTCCATGAGGGCCACCCAGCGCCACTGGGTGACCGGCTGCCCCAGGGGCTACGGATTCGACCTGTACGGCATTGACTGGCTGGAGGCCAAAGGCTTCAGATACGACGTGATCACCGACGACGACATCCACAACGACGGCATCAAACGCCTGTCGGCGTACAAGGTGCTCGTCACCGCAAGCCACCCCGAGTACTGGTCGGCGCCGATGCTCGACGCCCTCGAGGAGTTCCTCGCGCTCGGAGGCCGGTTGATGTACCTGGGCGGCAACGGCTTCTACTGGAACACCGTGTGGGACCCGCACAAACCCTGGCTGATCGAGATGCGCCGGGGAATCGCCGGCACGCGGGCCTGGCAGTCACATCCCGGTGAGCAGCAGATGGCCGCCACCGGAGAGCAATGCGGCATTTGGCGACACCTGGGCCGCCCACCCAACGCCCTGGTGGGGATCGGCTTCGCCGGGCAGGGTTGGGATCTCAACACCCCCGGCTACCGCCGCCTGCCCGGCAGCTTCGATCCTCGCGCCGCGTTCATCTTCGAAGGCATCGGCGACGACGAGGAGATCGGAGAGTTCGGACTGTGCATGAATGGCGCCGCCGGAGACGAACTCGACCGAATGGACCACGACCTGGGCACGCCCGCCCACGCGCTGCTGCTGGCGACCTCGGCGGGCCTGCACTCGGACTACTACCTGGTGTGCCACGAGGACATGCTTGTGACCATGGACACCATCCACGGCAGCGACAACCCCAATCTGCGGGCCGACATGGTGTACTTCGAGACGCCCAACAACGGCGCCGTGTTCTCGGTGGGGTCGATCAACTGGCTGGGGAGCCTCTCCCACGACAACTACCACAACAACGTGTCGCGCATCACTGAGAACGTGCTGCGCGAGTTCCTCCGCTGACAGACACACCGCTCAGGGAAATCTCACAGCAAAATCCACAAGAGGGCCGACAGGAACAAACATGCCCAAGCGACAAGTGTCAACCTCCGCAGCGCCCGCCGCGTCGGGCGCATACTCCCAGGGGATCATCGCCGGCGACCGCCTGTACCTGTCGGGGCAGGGGCCCTTCGCCTCCGACGGCAGCCTCGTGAGCGACACCTTCGAGGCTCAGGTGCGCCAGGTGTTCGCCAACCTCGAGGCGGTCGCGGCCGAGGTCGGCGCGAGCCTCGCCGACGCGGTGCGCATCGGCGTTTACCTTCACGACATGGCGACCTTCGACGAGATGGATGCCCTCTACCGCGAGCTCGTTCCCGAGCCCCGTCCGGCCCGCACCACCATCCAGACCCCTCTGCCGGGTTTCGGCATCGAGGTGGACGCCATCATCCACCTGGGCGACTGAACCGCCGAGGTGGGCTCGCGCCGGTCCGCGCCGGGGCGAGCCTCGGATCGCCGAAGGCGGTACGACACGCAGGTGATCGGGCGCCGGTGCTCAGGCGTCAGTGCGCAGCGCGGCGCAGCTCTGGCGGATCAGCCGCAACTGCTCGGTTAGTCCCAGGTCGGAATCGCCGCGTCGCCGGTTGCGGTCCTTGCGATCCCTTGTTCGCAGGTACACCTCTGCCACCTCGGGCGCACAAAAGGGCCGCTGCTCGCCGTCGATGTTCTCGAGCCAGACGTGGCGCGGAATGTTCTTGCCGCAGTAGTCGCAGTTGTACACGTCGAAGGACAGGTACATCGGCTCCCGTTCGATCCATTCACCGTCCACGGCTAATCCTTTCGGGAGCTTCGACGGCTGTCCAGTGCCCATGCTCGTTGGTGACCTCAAGGCCGTACTGGCTGAGCGCGCATTGCGGTGTCACCAAGCCCTCCTCGATGTCGGCGAGCACCCTCTCGGGCGCCCGGTCCAGCGGGTCGCCCCATCCACCGCCACCGGGCGCGACGATCTTCACCTGGTCACCGCGGCGCAGAACGATGTTGGAGAACTTCGACGGCGAGCGCGTGCCGAACATCTCCGAGAATGTGTGGAAGTCGTCGTCGCCCGCCCGGCGCACGAAAATGCCCGAGTTGTGGCCCGGCTTGCCGCCGTGAATGCCGAAGGGATCCACGGTCATGCGATTGAACAAGGCGCTCACGGTGATCTGGTCGGCCTGCACGGTGAGGATCCGTTCGATGCCGAGCCCGCCCCGGTTGTAACCCGGACCTCCCGAGTCCTCGAGCAGCCGGTAGGACTCGACCCGCAGCGGATAGCGGCTCTCGAGCACCTCCACGGGCGTGTTGCGACAGTTGCCGTTGATCACGATGATCTGACTGTTTCCGTCCTTGAAGGGCAGGCCGCCCCACCCGATTCCCTCGAAATGGAAGTGGGAGTACAGCTCGCCTGTTTCGGGGTGTTCCCCGCCGAAAAGGAAACAGCATGACGTTCCCCCCAGCGACGCCGGGATGCGCTCGGGCAGGGCGTCGGCGAGAGCGCCGAAGATGATGTCCGTCACCCGTGGGCTCACCTCGGTGTTGCCACCCACCAGCGGCGCCGGAAACTCGCAGTTCACGATCGTGCCCGGCGGCGCCACCACGTTGATCGGGCGGTAGCAGCCCTCGTTGCGAGGAATCGTCGGATCGGTGATGTGCATGAAGGCGTTGTAGACCGCCGATGCGGTCACCGCGTACGTCCCGTTCATGGGACCCGCGGCCTGGTGCGAAGAGCCGGTGAAGTCGCAGGTCACGTGATCTCCGTCCACCACCACGTCACAGCGAATCTCGTAGGAACCCTCGGCCACGCCGTCGTCCTCGATCACATCGCCAAACGCGTACTCGCCGTCGGGGATCTTGCGGATCTCGTCCATCATGCGGCGCTCGGCGATGCGAATCAAGTCGTCGGTTGCCGAGTGGAACGTGTCGAGGCCGTAGTTGTCGATCAGCGTGTTGATGCGACGCTCGGCGACGTTGAGCGAGCCGACCATCGCCATCAGGTCGCCGTAGGTCACCTTCGGCGTGCGATGGTTGGCGAAGATGATCTTCCAAACGTCCTCCTGGTCGCGGCCCTCCCGCCGGAGCCACAAAGGCGGAAGTCGCAGACCCTCCTGGAAGATGTCGGTGGCGTCGCCCGCGAGGCCACCGGGGGCCTTGGCGCCGGGCTCGGCCAGATGGGCGCAATTGGCGACGAACCCCACGATCTCGCCCTGGTGGAACACGGCCTTGAGCAGGGTGTGCTCGGGGATGTGACCGCTGCCCCTGTATGGGTCGTTCATCACGATCACATCACCGGGCTTGTACACGTCGGCGCCCAGTTCGTCAATCATCCATTCGACGGTGAACTTGATCGTGCCGATCTGCGACGGGCAGAACTCTGCCTGGGCGATCATGCGTCCCTGGCGGTCGAAAAGCACGCACGAGAAGTCCAGCGACTCGTTGAACATCGGGGAGTAGGCGGTGCGCATCATGGCCACGCCCATCTCCCGGCAGGTGGTGGCCAGATAGTTGTCGATCACGGTGAGGGTGACCTGGTCGACGGTCAGATCCGCCGATGCGTCGCCGGTGGTCGCAGTCATCAGTTGACCTCCACGATGAGAACGTCCCGATCGGTGCGCCGAATCGTCATGTGCGGCTCCACGATGGTGGTGGCGCCCTCCTCCTCGACGATCACCGGTCCGGGAATCGTTTCGTCCACCGGCATCAGCGGCCTGCGCACAAGCCTGGTGGGCACCTCGCCCTCACCCGCGAAGTACACCTCGCGGCACCGGCCCGTGTCGGGGCGATCGACCGACACACGAGCCAACGCGGGGTGGGGAATGGCGCCGACGGCGGTCACCCGGAAGCTGATCATTTCGATGATCGCGTCCTTGATCACGTAGTCGTACATCTTTTGGTGTTCGGCGTTGAACGCCTCGTAGGCTCGCTCGAGCTGCTCGGCGGCGGAGGTGTCGGTCATCTCCAGACTCAGCGGCGGCACCTCCACCTCCGTCTCGTAGTTCTGACCCAGATAGCGCATGTTGATGGCGTAGTTGAGCTGGGGCTCGCCGTCGAAGCCCTGGGAGCGCAACTCGGCGACAGCGGCCCGCGCGATGGTGTCGAAGCGGCCAACCACCTCCGACGCGGTGACGAGATCCGACCGGTGACCCTGGGTCCACACCTTGTCCACTCGCAGGTCGCCGAGCAGCAGACCCAGTGCCGAGAAGCTGCCGGGCAGCGGCGGCACGATCATCCGGGGAATGCCCAGCTTGGAGGCGATGGCGGCCCCATGGAGAGGGCCCGCGCCGCCGAAGGCGAGCAGCGCGAAGTTTCGGGGATCGTGGCCCCGCTCGATGCTCACCATGCGGATGGCGTTGGCCATGTTCTCGTTGGCGATGTCAACGATCGAGTGGGCCAGATCCGGCACCCCCATACTCAACGAGCCTGCCATGGCGCTCATCGCGCTGTGCATCTTCTCGGAGTCAAGCTGCATCCTGCCGCCGAGAAAGAACTCGGGATCGAGCCGGCCAAGAGCCAGGTTGGCGTCGGTGAGAGTCAACTCGCCGCCTCCGGCGCCGTAGCAGATCGGCCCAGGATCGGCGCCGGCGCTGCGGGGCCCCACTTGAAGGAATCCACCCGCGTTGACCCAGGCGACGGATCCCCCGCCTGCGCCAACGGTGTGGATGTCGATGAGCGGAATCGACGCCGGGATCCCCCACTCGATCTCGTACTCGGTGGTGTAACCCACCTGCGAGTTGAGAATCAGCCCCACGTCCGCGCTGGTTCCACCCACGTCGATGGTCACCATGTCGTCGATGCCGAGAAGGTCCGCCACATGCGCCGAGGCCACCGCTCCCCCGGCGGGGCCCGACATTGCCAGGTGGATGGGATGATGCACAGCCGCCCGGGCGTCCATGAGACCGCCGTTGGACTTCATCATCGCCCAGTTCAAGTCGATGCCCGCGTCTTTGAGGCCGGCTTCGAGGCTGTTCACGTAGCTACCGATCAGCGGTTTCACAAAGGCGTCAGCGATGGTGGTGCTCGACCGTTCGTACTCCCGCCAGATGGGGGCCACCTCATGGGACACAGACAGGGGCACCCCGGGGAAACGCCGTCGCAGTTCGGCGGCAAGTTGCTGTTCGTGGCTGACGTTCAGATAGGAGAACAGCAAGCACACCGCGATGGCCTCGAAGTCGCCTCCGGCGATCTGGTCGCAAACTGCCTCGATGACCTGACGGGTCAGAGGAACCACCACATCGCCGTGGGCGTCGACACGTTCGCCGACCCCGATGCAGTGACGGCGCGACGCCAGCAACGGGCGGGGCTTGTCCCAGGCCAGGTCGTAGAGGAACTGCCGGTTGACCCGCTGTATGTAGGGAATGTCCTCATGCCCGGCTGTGCAACAAAAAGCCACCTTGGCCCCGGCTCGCTGGATCAAGGCGTTCGTGGCGACGGTCGTGCCGTGTACCAAAAAGGCGATCTCGTCTGGTGGTGCGCCCGATTGGCGTATCGCCGAGATGAAGGCCAGCAGCGGTTCGCTTGGTGTTGACGACACTTTCAGCGACGAGATCGAGCCGTCGGCCACGTCGAACAGCACCAGATCTGTGAACGTGCCGCCTGTGTCGATTCCGATGCGCTTTGATGCCATGCCCGCTGGTCCCGTTCGTCGAGTTCGCGAGATTACATAACATCTGCGGATGCTCTTGAAACCGACCGACAGCAAGGGTTCCGGCCACCGGGAACATGCCGCCGGCAGCGCTCGGCTGTCGCCCCGGGCGCCGAGGCGACGACGGTGACCACCGCCAGAGCCAACCGACATCGGAGAGGCCGATGACCACACACATTGCGGGAGTGTTCCCCGTGTTCCAGACTCCCTTCGACGAGAGCTACGCGGTGGACGCCGGGGTGCTTCGCGCCGAGATCGACTGGATGCACGGCCATGGCGTCGACGGGATCGTGCTTGCCATGGTTTCGGAGGTGCTCCGCTTCTCCACCGACGAGCGCCGGGAGTATGCCGCGCTCACCTGTGCGCTGGGCCTCCCGCACGGCCCGGTGATCGTGAGCGTCGGCGCGGAGAGCACCGCTGTGGCCATTGGACTGGCCCGCCACGCCGAAAGCGTCGGAGCGTCCGCAGTGATGGCTATCCCACCAATCTCGGTGGCCGTCGCCGAGGACGAGCTGTCGGTGTACTACAGGAGCCTGATCGAGGCGATCGACATACCCGTGGTGGTGCAGGACGCCAGCGGATATGTCGGACAGCCGATGTCGATCACGATGCAGGCCCGGCTGCTGGCCGACTACCCCGACCGGGTGCTGTTCAAACCCGAGGCCGTTCCGATCGGACCCCGGCTCAGTGAGCTGCGCGATGCCACCGGTGGTCGGGCCCGCGTGTTCGAGGGCTCCGGGGGGATCTCACTGGTGGACAGCCACCGCCGCGGCATCGCCGGAACCATGCCCGGAGCCGAGGTTTGCTGGGCGATCGTTGCCCTGTGGCAGGCCCTCGAAGCCGGCGATCAACAGCGAATCGACGCCATCAACGGGCCGCTGTCGTCGCTCGTCTCGCTGCAGACCAGCCTGGACTCGTTCATCGCCGTGGAGAAGCACCTGCTGGTGCGCCAGGGGGTGTTCACAAGCACAAGGGTGCGCGGACCCGTCGGCTTTCGCCTCGACCCGGAAACCACCACAGAAGTGGATCGCCTGTTCGACCTGTTGCGCGATGCCGTGGCCTGAGCCCCGAGTTCATGGGGTCGTGGACGAACGCGCCACCGCAGCGACTCTCACAAGATCCAGCGACCGTTCCGCAACGGTGAGCGAGGCTTGGCGTTCCATGCGTTGGCATCCATTGGTTCCAATCACAGCTCACAGGCGAAGCGCTGCTGCGACGATCTTGTAGACGGTGGGAACGTGCGCGTCCTCAAGCGGCGGGCTGAACGGAACCGGAGCGTTGGCCGACGTGACCCGAGCCACGGGCGCCTGGAGGTGCCCGAAGGTGGCTTCGGTGACCACCGCGGCCACCTCCGAGGCCAGACTGCACTGCGGTGGCCCCTCGTCGATCGCCACCGCACGGCCGGTTTTGGCCACAGAGCCTGCGAGGGTTTCGGTGTCCAGAGGTGAGAGGGTCCGCAGATCCACCACCTCGGCGCTGATGCCGTGGTTGCGGTTCAGGACGTCCGCGGCCTGCAAGGCCAACGCAACGCCGGCGCTCGCGGCGATCAGTGTCAGGTCCTCCCCGGCTCGCACCACCGCAGCCCGCCCGATCGGTAGTTCGTAGTCCGCCTCCGGCAGGAGTCCCGACGCCCGGTACAGGCTCATGTGCTCGAGAACCACCACGGGGCTGTCCTCGATGATGGCCCTGGCCAGTAAACCCTTCGCGTCGGCCGGGGTGGCCGGGGCCACCACCTTGATCCCGGGAACGTGGCTGAACAACGCACCCAGCGTGTCGGAGTGGTGTCCCCCGGCCCGCAAGCCGGCACCCATGGCCATGCGCAGCACAACCGGAACGTCGGTTTGGCCCCCGAACATGTAGCGCATCTTCGCGGCCTGGTTGAAGATCTGGTCAAAGCAGTAGGGGCTGAAGCTGGCCCACATCAGGTCCACCACCGGGCGCAGCCCGGCCAGCGCCGCGCCGACAGCGGCGCCCACGAATCCGGCCTCGGAGATCGGGGTGTCACGCACCCTCTCCGCGCCGAACTCCTCGATGAGCCCTTTGGTGGCTCCGAACGTGCCACCCATGGCGCCCTGCTGGGGCGAACCCAGCCCGGCCCCGCCGGCGATGTCCTCGCCCATCACGATCACCGTGGGGTCGCGCCGCATCGCCGAAACCAGAGCCTCGTGTACCGCCAGCAGATAGGTGCCCTCGCGCTCGGTCGGGGGCACATCCGACGGTGGTTCGGGTCCGGAGGGCGGCTCGGAGAGCACGTATCGCTCGACCTCGTCGGGGTCGGGCCACGGGGCAGCGAGCGCGGCCTGGTAGGCGGCGTCGAGTTCCGCGGTGACCTCTTGTTCGAAGTCTCCGAGGTCGACCTGTTCACGAAGGGACTTCAACGGGTCTGCGGTGCGGGCCTCGCGCCGCTGTTCGCGTGGGCGATACTGCTCGGGGTCGCCGATGTAGTGCCCCCGCATCCGGGTGACCTTGGCTTCGATCAGCGTTGGCCCCTGCCCTGCGCGCGCCCGTCGTATCGCCTCTCCGGCCTTGTCGTGGACGTCGAGGAAGTCGGCGCCGTCAACCACAACACCGGGGATTCCGTAACCGGCGGCTCGCAGCGCGATGTCGGCGACGCTCGTCGAGTAGGACGTGGGTGTGGACTCGGCCCAGCCGTTGTTTTCGCACACGAACACCACCGGCAGCCGCCAGATGGCGGCAAGGTTGAGCGATTCGTGCAGCACCCCCTGGTTGGCGCCGCCGTCTCCGAAGAACGCCACCGCCACCCGGCCGTCGCCGAGCACGTCCGCAGCCAGGCCGCCCCCAACCGCGAGCGCGATGCCACCAGCCACGATGGCGTTGGCGCCGAGCATTCCCCGCGAGAAATCGGCAATGTGCATGGAGCCGCCCCGGCCCTTGCACAGGCCTGTCTCTCGACCGTAGAGCTCGGCCACCATGGGACCGAACTCGCATCCCTTGGCGATGCAGTGACCGTGGCCGCGATGGGTGCTGGTGATCATGTCGGCGTCGCCGAGGTGCGCGCAAACGCCGGCCGCCACCGGTTCGCTGCCGTGGCAGGTGTGAACGAAGCCCGGCATTTCGCCTTTGGCGAACTCGCGAAGCACCCGATCCTCGAACACCCGGATCCGCGTCATGGTGCGCAGTCCCGCCGCGAGGATCTCGCCGGCGTTCAACTCGCCGGCAGTCATGACTCAGCCACAGCTGCGCGCAAGGCTTCCTCGCTGTCGCAAATCACCCCGATGCGGGTGCCGATCGGGGCCTCCAATCCGGCAGCGGCCTCGATGTGGACCCAGCCGTCGATGTCGGCCTCCACCTCCATCTCCGTCTTCTCGCTCTCAATCACGAAGATCGGCTCGCCGGCACTGACGCGGGCGCCCTCGGCCACAAGCCACTCCACAAGGACAACGTCGCCTTCGTACATGCCCGTTTTGGGCAGGATCACCTCGTGCAAGCCGCGTCCTCCCCAAGGCGCCTCAGGTGTGGGCGTCCTCGCTGTAAAGGAGGCGCAAGGCGTTGGCGGTGAGGTGGAGGTGCTCGGTGAGCAGTTCTTCGAGGGCCTCGCCGTTGCGCTGCTCGCACAGCTTCACCATCTTGGCGTGCTGTTCGTCGGCGATCGGCAGGGCTGCGCCGCGGGTGCGGCGCAGGTAACGCTCCGAGATGTGCCATAGCCCCATCAAGGTCCTCTCGATGAGAGCCGAACAACTGCCTGTGAGCATTTCCCAGTGGAAGTTGCGGTGAGCCACGATGATGTCGCTGTCGAGCCCGTCGGCTCGGCTTTCACACAGCTTCAACTCCGCGAACGCGCGTCGCACCCGGGCCACCCGCTCTTCGGTCATGGACTCGGCCGCCCGCCGGGCTACCACCGGCTCGATCATGCGGCGCAAGTCGTACACATCGTCGAGTTCCTGCAGCGACATGCCGGCCGCCACCGCGCCCACGTTCGGGCGGGTCTCCAAGAAGCCCTCCGCCTCGAGCAGCCGCACCGCCTCTCGGATCGGGATGTGGGAAACCTCGAGTCTCCGACCGAACTCGCGCACGTTGATGCGCTCACCTGGGCCGATGTGGCCTCGCACGATCTCGTCGCGCAGTTTCTCCGCCACTATCGCCGGGGTCGAACGAAGTGTTTCGGGCGCATCCTTGTCCACCGTCATGTCGTGCTGCTTCCTTCCACGTAGCCCTCTAGCGGCTGAACGAGGATGCCGCCATCGACGGGCAACAGTACCCCTGTGACGAAGGCGGCCATGTCGGAGGCTAGGAACAGCACCGCGCGTCCGATTTCGTCCACGTCGCAGAGCCGACCCATCGGTGTTCGGTCAACGATGCCGTCCCATTGAGCCACGAGGTCGATCCCCGCGGGCGCCCCGGCGGTGATGAGTTCCACTGCGCCCTCGGTCATGGCCGCGCCCGGACAGACCGCGTTCACTCGCACCCCGTGGGGTGCGAGTTCCATGGCCAGTGACCTTGTGAGCCCGGCGATCGCGTGCTTGGACGTGGTGTAATGGGTCAATCCCTGCGCCGACGAAGCCAGCGCGTCCACCGAGGCAACGTTGACGATCGCACCGGCTCCGCGCTGCGCCATGATGCGCGCAGCGGCGCGGCTGCACAGGAAGGTGCCGGTCACGTTCACGTCGATGACACGCCGAAACTCCTCCGCGGGCATCTCGGTGGCGAAGTGGTTGGAGAACACTCCGGCGTTGTTCACCACCACGTCCGGGGGTCCGTGGTCGTCGCGAACCCCTGTGAAGAGTTGCTCCACCGAAGCCTCGTCGGTGATGTCGGCAGCCATGGCGACGCAACCAACACCGGTGGAGGCCGCTATTCGATCCGCGGTGGTGGCGGCGTCGTTTGCGCGGAGGTCGGCAATGACGGTGGTGGCGCCGGCCTCGGCTAGTCGCCCGGCGATGGCGGCGCCGAAACCGCGCGCGCCTCCGGTCACCACAGCGGTGCGTCCCTTGAGGCTCCACAACTGTGGCAGCGGCGTCAACTCTGATTGGCGGCTCATCACTTGCGTTTCCTTGTGTACAGACCGCCCGTGTAGGGACGGGCCCGCTCGAAGGGCATCTTGGTGGTGGGGAGGCCCTCCGGGCGCCACGGCGTGACCTGCTCACCGCCCTTCACCACGGCCAGCAGGCGGGAACGGTCGGCCAGGATGGTGACATCGGTGTCGGGGTGGCCGTCCACCACGAGCATGTCGGCGTGGTTGCCGGGGGTGAGCGTGCCCACCATGTGGGCGTGGCGAGGGGCGGCTACCGCCGCGTTGCGGGTCATGCACAGAAGAGCTGCCATGTCTGTCATTCCCAGGTGGCTGACGAACAGTTCCATTTCCCTGGTGTGCCATTCGCCGTAGGGGGTCATGGCGAAACCCGTCTCGGATCCGGCCACGAGGGTGGCGCCCTGGGCGTGGGCTTTCGACAGGATGGCCACTGCGGCGTCGAGTTCGCGTTGCATGGCGTCCTTGGCGGCTTGGGCCATGATGCCGAACTCCAGGGAGTTGACCAGAAGGGTCATCGCCGGCACCAGCGGCGTCTGTTGAGCCAGCACCACCTCGAGGGTGGGAGCGTCCATGTAAGAGGCGTGCATGATCCAGTCGATGCCGGCCGCGGCTGCGTCGGCCACCGACTGGCGGGAACGGGCGTGCATCGCCACGGGCTTGCCGAGCCGGTGAGTCTCGTTCACCGCCAGTTCGAGTTCGTCGAGACGAAAGGCACCATGCTCGGTGGTGCCAGGACCCGATCCCGCGATCTTCACCAGGTCGACGCCGTCCTTCACCTCATTGCGGATTTCCTGGATCAGCTCGTCACGGCCGCGCACCAGCGCCCCGAAGGACGACTCGTCGATGTCCACCCATCTGGGCAAAGTGTCTCCTATGCCTTGCTGGGTGGTGATCTGACGGCCGGCCGCAGAGAGGCGCGGGCCCTGTATCAGCCCTGCATCCACCGCGTCGCGCACCGCGGCGGCGATTCCGGTCGGGCCTCCCGGATCGGTTGCGCAGGTGACGCCGGCGAGGAGCACCTTCTCGGCGTTGGCGGCGGCCCGCACGGCTCGGTATGCCGACGGGGTGTAGATGAACAGCTCTTCCTCGGTTTGAGGTTCGCCGAAGCTGATGTGCATGTGGGCGTCCACAAGCCCGGGCATCACGGTTGCGCCTGCCACGTCGGTGGCGGTCACCTCGGGCCGTGCGTATTCGGCGGGGAGTTCCCTGGCGGGGCCAGACCAGCCAATCAGGCCGTTGTCGATCACCACGGCGCCGTCGGCTGTCACCGTTTCGTCGACGCAGGTCAACAGCCGGGCGTTGTCGATGCGATGAACACAGTCGGCAGCCTTGATCTCGTCGAACACGGGCGTTTGGTGCATGATCGTCTCCCTGATCAGGCGGGCACCAGCGGGAAGTAGTCGCCCCCGATGGGATCACCCATGCGCAAGCCAACCTCCTCGTCGGAGTAGTTGTACTCGTAGCGTCGCGCCCCCAGCCAGATGGTGCCGTCACCAACGAAACGGGCGACGATCGCCCGGCGCTGCCGGTCGCTGCGGTTCGGGCCCGACGCGTGCCACACCAGCGACGAGTGCAGCGACACCTCGCCCGCCTGAAGTTTCACCACCTCGGTGTCGAATCCCATCGTCGCGGGATCCTCGATCGCCTTGACCACGCCAGGTCGCAGGTGCGCCAGATAAGGGGTTCCGGTGCCAAAGACAGCAGGCAGGCGCTCACCGGTGAGATGGCTGCCGATGGCCATCGACATGGCGCCGTTGTCCTCGTCGGTGTCATCCAGCGCGATCCACGCCGTCACAGCGTTGGGCTGAGCGAGAGGCCAGTAGGGGAAGTCCTGGTGCCACCTCAGTTCCCCGCCTGCGCCGGGCTCCTTCCACAGGGCGTTGTCCTCCAGCAGTCTGACTGCGGGCGTGCCTATGAGCTGGGTGGCCCACCGGGCAAGCGTGGAGTCGAACACGAAGGGCCGGATTCGCGGCTCCACCCGCCACAGGTTGAACAGGAACTCCACGTGCTCGGGGCGGCCGGTGGTCTCGTCGCGTCGGCGGATGTCCTCTTCTTGGACGTCGGGCCACAACTCGGGGTCCACGAGGTCATACAGCCGGCCCTCGGCCGCTTCGCGTGCCGCAACCGACTCGACGATCTCGCGCAGCTCCGCCACCTCGTCGTCGTTGAAGAGGCGTCCTGGGCGCAGGTAGCCCCGCTGGTAGTACTCGAGGATCTCCTCGCCGGTCAGGAGTTCCCTACGCATCACACAGGATGTTATATGATCTCGCGGGGAGGGTTGAAGGTTCCGGGAGGGTCGAAGGGTCCGGCAGGGTCAAACGTTGCGGCAGGGCCCAACGTTCGAGGATCGCCGTGAAGTTGACCCGCGGCGACGTTGTGACGGTGCGGCCGGGGCGCCGTGACCCAGAGGGCATCGATGTCGGCGAGGGTGATCACCGTTGGGACCTCGCCGGAAATAGCAGGTTCGCCTAGAAGAATGTCCTGATCGCTCCCGTGACGTTGAAGGACTCGTCCACCACCGGCATTGCCCGCCAGCGGTCGAACGAGGCGCACGGATGGGAGATCCCACAACCGACGATATCCCCGACGGCGAGGTCAAATCCCGGGGAGATCCGCACGAATGCGTGCTGGTCGTTCAGCGCGAACACCTTCAACTCGCCCTGGAGGGATCGGGCCGCGCCGTGGCGCCTCACCGCCACCGGCAGTGGGAGATCTACGTCGAAGGAGGCGTCGCGCTTGCCGAAACCGAGCAGCGCCAGGTCGGGTTCGGGGCGGGACACAACGTAGGACCACAGCGAGATCGCCGGTTGCAGACTCGCAGACTCGGCCATCGGCGCCCGCACCCCGAACGGCCCACCCTTCTCGTAGAGGATGTCGTCGTGGCTCACGTATCCCCCCGGGCGGATCACCGGACGCACCGGGCGGCCCAGATCCCACCGGTCACCAAGGATCGCAACCACCCTGTCGGGGAACATGCTGCCGCCGGCGGTTATCACCACCTCGTCGAGATGCTCGAACAAACCGGCGCGCTCGAGTCGCTCGACGAGGGCGCGCATCGACGCTAGGAAGGCATCCACCTCGGTGAAGTCGTTGCCCCGGAAACCGAGAATGCCCTCGTAGCCCTCCACTCCGATCAACCGCAGCCGCTCTGATGCCGCGATCCTCTCGGCCACCCGCACCGCTTCCTCGCTGGTGCGGCATCCGGTGCGGCCCGACATGATCCCTAGCTCGACGAGCACGTCTATGGGCCGCCCCGCCGGTCGGCCCGCCAGTGCCTCCTCCATGAGGGACACACCTTCCACCGAGTCAACGAGGCACATCAGCTCGGCGTCGGGATTCCTGCCGAGTTCGTCGGCCATCCAGCGCACCCCGGCCGGATCGATCACCTGGTGGGCGATCAGGATCCGCGGGATGGCGAACGCCCGGTAGATGCGAGCCTGGCTGGTCGTCGAGGCGGTTATGGCCCAGGCCCCGTGGTGAAGTTGGCGGTGGCTCAGCTCGGGCGACATGGTGGTCTTGCCGTGGGGGGCAAGTGAGATTCCCCGCCGCTCGCAGAATCTGGCGACGGTCACGATGTTGTGTTCGAGACTGCGTTCGGACAGCACCATCAGCGGGAACATGAAATCATCGGCGAAGATGTTGAGCCCGGCCTCGCCCACCGAGGCCAGATCCGCGCCGCCCAGGCGACTGGGCCAGCCCTTGTACTGCCAGGCCAGGTCGGCGCTTGTGACGTTGTGGTGGCGGGGCCACCCGCCCGCTAACGCCGCGGACGCCACCGGCTCTCCCAGGTGCGTGCCACACATGCGTCTTCCACCGGGACCGGCGCATCGGTCTTGATGCCCGCGGTCGATCCGATCGGCGACCCAGCTGGGTGGCACCCGAGATTCGCATCGCTGAAGACGTGCAAAACGCGCCCGGTGCCACAGAGAAAGCTGATTGCCCTCATCACGTCAACGAGAATGCCACCCGGGTCCCCTCGCCACACGCGCAAAGATGCTATAACATGCTTCGGCGATGACCGAATTCGTGGTAAGGGCCGAAACCACCGAGCCGGGCGACTGGTCGGGAACGCCATTCGGTCACCTGGACATCCGCACCCTTGTCTCGCAGGATCGTCAGCAGTCGGAACAGATCATGGTCGGTCAAACCATCTACGGCCCGGGCGAGACCCACGAACACCACCTGCATCCCGACGCCGAGGAAGTGGTGATCGTGATCTCCGGCACGGGATGGCATCGGGTGGGGTCGGAGTACTACGACATCGGACCCGGCGACATCGTCTACGTGCCCGCGAATGCCGCTCACTCCGCCGGCGCCGACGACGGCGAGGCGATGGTGATCGTCTGGGTACTCGGCGGGGCGCCGTCGCTTGAGCGAGCCGGCTACGCAGCGGTCGACGAACTGCCCCGACTTCGTTGACCGAGCTTTGGCGGCTCGACGCGGCCGCCCTCGCGCAGCGCTTCGACGCTGGCACGACCAGTCCCACCGAGGCACTGGAGGCCACCCTTTCCAGGATCGCCGCGGTGGACGGCGCCATCGGTGCGTTCCGATGCGTGCTGGAGGAATCGGCGCGTGCGGAAGCCCGCGCACGCAGCGACGAACTCGCCCGGGGGCATCGCCGCGGCCCGCTCCACGGGGTGCCCGTCGCGGTCAAGGAGCTCTTCGACGTGGTCGGCGCACCAGGCGACTACGGATCAGACGTGCTCGCGGGACGCACCGCCGAGCGTGACGCCGCGCTGGTGACACACCTGCGCCGGAGCGGTGCGGTGATCGTGGGCACCACCTGCTCCCACGAGTTCGGGTGGGGAATCACCACCCAACACCACCGGCGCGGCGGCGCCCGCAACCCGTGGAACCTCGCCAGAGTGCCGGGGGGATCCAGCGGCGGATCGGGCGCGGCGGTTGCGTCGGGAATGGTTCCGGTTGCGGTGGGAAGCGACACCGGAGGCTCGGTGCGGATCCCGGCGTCGTTTTGTGGCGTGGCCGGTTTGAAACCCAGCTTCGGACTCGTGGGCCGCACCGGCGGTGTGGCACTCGCCCCCAGCTTCGACACGCCCGGTGCGCTGGCCCGAACGATCACCGACGCCGCCACCCTCGTGGGGGCCATGTGCGGCGAGGATGCGTCCGATCCGGGCTGGGCGGGACGCACCTGGTGTGCCCAGCCGGTTCGGGTCGATGATCTCACAGGGTTTCGTGTTGCCACGGCAGCGAACCTGATCGACGTTGACCTCGACGCGGCGGTGGGCCGCTGCCACGACACGGCCATCGAGTCGCTGGCCGGGCTGGGCGCCGAGATCGTCGAGGTCGACCTACCCTCCGCCGGCGAGATGCTGGAGGCGTTTGTCCCCCTGCAGATGGCGGAGGCCCACGACGTTCACCACCGCGTGCTGGGCTTGTACCCCGGCCAGGCCGACCTGTACGGGCCCGACGTGAGAAGCCGCCTCGAGGCCGCATCCGAAGTGGACATCGGGCACTATCTCACTGCCCGGGAGGCTCGCGACCGGATCCGGGCCGCCTTCGACCGCTGCCTGCGAGACGTCGACGCCATCATCAGCCCGATCACCGCGGTCGCCCCCAGCAGCATCGACGACCCGGACATCGGCCACCTCAACGGCGGCGCCCACCCTTTGCGCGACCTCGTGATGCGCTTCACGATCCCCCAGAACCTCACCGGCCTGCCCTCCGCCATCGTGCGAGCTGGTTTCGACGGCGCCGGCATGCCCGTCGGAGTGCAACTCACCGCCGCACGCCACCGTGAGGACACCGCGGTGACGGTGGCCGCCGCCTTGCAAACCGCCCTGGGCGCCATCACCACGGCCCCCGACCCCAACCCCACCCACGGGAGATGACAGATGCCTTTCGCCGAATCCAAAGATGCCCGCATCTACTACGAGCGACACGGTGACGGTGACGGCGCCCCTGTGGTGCTCATTCGCGGAACCGGCGCCGACGGAACCCGCTGGATGCCCCAGGTCGAGGCGTACAGGGACGACGTGCCGTGTGTGATCTTTGACGGGCGCGGGGTGGGCAAGAGTTCGACCACTGCGCCCCCCTACACGGTGGAGCAAATGGCCGCCGACACCATCGCGCTGATGAACCACCTGGAGATCGAGGCCGCCCACGTGTCGGGGTCGTCGCTTGGCGGCGCCATCGGGCTGCATCTGGCCGTTCAGCACCCGGATCGGGTGCTCACACTCCAGATGCACTCGAGCTGGCTCGCAACCAGGGGGTTCTCGGAGTACTCCCTGGGACTGCTCAAGAAGTTCCTGCTCGCTGGGGGCACCGATTTCTACTACGAGGCCACACTCCCGTTGCTGTTCAGCCCCACCTACATGCAGACCAACTTCGAGGGCTTGATGAACATCCTGCAGCACATGAAATCCCACCCCGCCACCCACGACGGGCTGCTGGGACAACTGGAGGCCAACTTCTCCCACGACCTCAGCCACAGGGCGGGCGAGGTGAGTGTCCCCACCCTGATCACGGTCGGAGAACTCGACTACCTGCTTCCCGTCTCGTGCTCGCTCGAACTGCGCGACGCCATCGGTGGCGCCGAATTGCACGTATTCCCCGGCGGCGGCCACCTCGTATCCATGGAGAACCCCACGGAATTCAACCGCGTGACACTGCAGTGGCTGCGCCGCCACCTCTAATCAGCACCACAATCCCTTCACCGAGGCCAGAGGCGCCGCGCTCGGAGGGCTCCCTCGTTGGGGGGCCACCCAACCCACCCCACCAGGAACAAGGTCCCCGCTCGTCACTGCCACGCCTCCACGACCGACCCTCGCCAGAGCCCGTGGAGGCACCCGTGAGCCTGTCATGTGTGCTCCGCATGCGCAGTCGTGCTGACCGTGCGACGGCCACCTGCGAGACTGGAGGAGTATGGACACAAGGGTCTTGATCGTGGGCGCTGGGCCTGCGGGGATGTTGTTGTCGCACCTGCTCGACGCGGCAGGGGTGGACAACATGGTGCTGGAGCGCCAGACCCGCGAGTACGTGCTGGGGCGGATCCGGGCGGGGGTGCTGGAGTGGGGCACGGTTGAGACGCTGCGCTCAGCCGGGCTGGGCACACGCATGGACGCCGAGGGCCACGTGCATGACACCATCAACATGGCCTGGCGCGGCGAGGACGTGCTCAGCATCAACACCCAGGCACTGCTCGGCAAGCAGATGATGGCCTACGGCCAAACCCGCATCCAACAAGACCTCTACGAAGCCGGCGACGCACGGGGCGCCAAGGTGATCTTCGAAGCTCACGACGTGCAGATCCACAACATCGACAGCGACAAACCCTTCGTCACCTGGGGCACCGGCGCCGGCCAGGAGCGCATCGACTGCGATTTCGTGGCGGGGTGCGACGGCTTCCACGGCGCCAGCCGGCAGACGATCCCGGCGGCGGCCCGCACCGAGTACGAAAAGGAGTACCCGTTCGGCTGGCTGGGAATCCTGTCGGAGACGCCGCCGCTGCCGATCCTGTTGTACGCCAACCACCGGCGCGGCTTCGCCTTGTGCTCGATGCGCAACCCGATGCTGAGCCGGTACTACGTGCAGGCGCCGATCACCGACACGGTCGACGATTGGAGCGACGATCGCTTCTGGAGCGAACTGTTCGCACGGCTGCCCTCAAGCCAGAGCGAACAAATCGTGACAGGGCCCTCCATCGAGAAGTCGCTGGCCCCGATCCGCAGTTTCGTGAGCGAGCCGATGCGCTGGGGCAGGCTGTTCCTGGCAGGTGACGCCGCGCACATAGTGCCGCCCACGGGCGCCAAGGGCCTCAACCTCGCGGTGTCGGACGTGTACTACCTGTCAAGGGCGTTCATCGCGCACTACGCAGGCGATCACACCTACCTGGACACCTACTCGGAGATGGCGTTGCGACGAGTGTGGGGCGCGGTCAGGTTCAGTTGGTGGCTCACGTCACTGCTGCACCGATTCCCCCACCAAACCCCCTTCGACCAGAAAGCCCAGGAACAAGAACTGTCACACCTGGCGTCCTCGCCCCACGCCCAAAGAGCCTTCGCCGAGCAGTACGTAGGCCTCCCCTACGAGTAGTCGCGGAGCGTTCGAGGTTGCACTTGACTCCCCTGACAACCGCCGAGGTTGTGCGTGAGCGGATCAAGGGCGCGCCGGCTGCGCTGCTTGATGAACGCCGCCAATCTGCCAGGGCGTCGTCACCCCGTTGAGCCTTGATCGCGTCGTCGCCAGAGGCCACGGCATCACAGCGGGACAAGAGCCAGCGGCGGGAAAGGTCCCGCTCAGCACCCCTTTGTTGGGCTGTTCATGTCGTCAATGCTCGAACTCGCCACCGCGATGACCACGAGCGTGCCTTGTGTTGTGGGGCTGTTCAGGCAGTCAGCGGACGAACTTCTGTTGCGCGAATCGTCTTCGCTCACGTAACGCCTCGGCGCGCAGGCTCGGAGTGACGATCGGGTGGTTCGACGGGAGGTGATCGCGCAGGTTCGCGTTGGTCACGACTTGGGTGTTGACGGTCGGGGCTGCTTCGCACCACACGGCTCTGAGGTGCATCATCCCCTCGGCGTGACCAGCGGTGTCGAGCCAGTTCGGCACTCTCGGGTCGGTGGACGACACGATGAATCGCACGAATCCGTCGTCGTCGATGTGGCTCTGGGTGTGGTTGAGGCTGCTTTGGCGGACGTGCGGGTCGATGGCTTCGTAGCACCCCAGGGTGTAGAGCTGAAGCGCCCAGTACCTGGCTTGCGGTTTCTCGAGGGTCACCAGAAGACATTCGTGCGGTGGCAACGAGAAGAAACCCGCGCTGTAGACGATGGTGTCGGAGCCCATCGCTTCACCTGACGCCGGCGCTTCGATGCGGTTGTCGCCCACCTGGGCTCGGCGGCGGGAGGTGTAGTCGTCCCAGAAGGCAATGCTGCGCTCGAGCCATCGCTGTGACGACCGCAGCGCCCGAGCCATGCGAGCGTCATCGAGCACCGCAGGTTCGGCCACCTCGTCGACCCGTTCGATCACGAACCCGGCCCGGCGGGTCGCAGGTGACGGCACGTACTCACGTAACACCAGGCGCCGGGCGTCTGCGGGAAGCGCAATGCCGGCGGCCTCGTCAACGTCCGGCCCCAGCAGCAGGTCGATCCGTCCGTCGGTGTCGGCGATCTCCTCCAGGCTGCGATCAACACGAACAGCGATGGGATCCTCCGCGGACGGTTGACCGAGGATCTGCAGGATCGCACCCGGCTGCGAAGAAATGTCACCAGTCAAGCGATAAGTGCCCCCGGCCTCCACCGCAGCGCCCAGATACACGTTGTCGGCATTGGGCCCACCCCACTGCCAAGTGTCGTCATTGCTGCGAAACAGCCGCGGCACCGCCGGATCCATGAAGTCAATTTGCTGCACAAGCGTCATAGCCACCATGCGCGCCAAGTGCCGCAACCGCTCGGCCCCACCAGTGGCACCGTCCCGATCCTCCGCCAGCGCCGCCCGCCCCAACAACCGCAACCCGTCGCAATACTCATCCCAAACAACCCCAAGATCCACGTCCGCATCAGCCACCGGCCTGCCCTCCCTTCCACGTCAACCTGTCCCCCCAATCCTGACACCAACCACCCACCACCCCCATCGCCAAACGCGACGAGCTGTCACCGAGCAGTAGGTATGCCTCCCCTACCGGCACGCGCCACCGCACCGAGGCGCTTGGGCCTGGTTGCGGATCTCAGTTTGCGCAGCGGGGTGGCCTCTTCGACTTCGCGGCCTCGGCTCTGGCGGTTGTGGGCTAGATGGGCTCTATGTGGGCTAGGAGCATGGTGGCGGCCTGGTTTGTCCAGCCTTTGGTGGAGGCGTAGTTGATCATGGCCTGGAAGCCCTCGTTCCAGGCTGGGGTGGATTGGCCTGCCAGTTGGCGGATCTGATCGATGCGCACCCAGACGTGGGCTTCTTGGTCTGCTTCGGGGGTTCCGAGCATCTTGGAGACTTCCGCCGTGGTGGTCGCTGCTGGAGCTTCCACTTGGAAGCTGGTGAACACGTCCGGGTCGTGAATCGTGACTTCACCTGTGGCTGGGTTGCATCGGATGATCATCAGGCTGAACTTAGGTGATCAGGCTGCGCAGGGAAGGAATCGCCGAGAGTCGACTTTGGCAGCCCAACGTCGGGCTGCGGAGAGGTTCGCGCATGGGTCACAGGGATACTCACAGGTCAGGTGAACGCGCCGAGGATCGCTTTGGTCTCGAGGAACTCGACGAAACCGTGTTCGCCCCACTCCCGGCCGTTGCCGGACTGCTTGTAGCCGCCGAATGGAGCGTCGAAGTCCGGGCCGGCTCCGTTGAGGTGGAGTTCCCCTGTGCGGATCCGGCGGGCAACCGACATGGCTCGGTCATGACTGCCGGAGATGTACCCGGAGAGGCCGTAGGGCGAATCGTTGGCGATGCGCACGGCGTCCTCGTCGTCCTCGTAGCCGATCAGCACCAACACCGGGCCGAAGATCTCCTCTCGTGCGATTCGCATGTGGTTGGAGACGTGGGCGAACACCGTGGGCTTGATGAAATACCCGGTCTCCAGGCCGTCCGGTCGACCGGTGCCGCCACACACGAGTCGGGCCCCCTCGTCGATTCCCGCCTGGATGAGTTCCTGAATGCGGTCCCATTGCGCCTGCGAGACAACAGGGCCGACACTGGTTTCGGGCTGGGCGGGGTCGCCGACACTCAGTGAGTTCACGGCTTCGGCCGCGATCTCCGCGGCCTCGTCCATGCTCCGGTGGGGCACCAACATCCGGGTGCCGGCGTTGCAGGACTGCCCGGTGTTGAGACACATCTCGAAGGCGTCACGGTTGATGGCGTGGGAGAAGTTCGCGTCCTCGAGGATGATGTTCGCCGACTTGCCGCCCAGTTCCTGAGCCACACGCTTGACGCCCGGTGCTGCGGCCTTGGCGACCTCGGCGCCGGCCCGGGTGGATCCGGTGAAAGTGACCATGTCCACCTCGGGGTGCGCTGCCAGTGCCTGTCCGACAGTTGGGCCGTCGCCATGGACGAGATTGAAGACGCCGGGGGGCACGCCCGCGTCGTGCATGATCTCGGTGAGAACAATGGCGCTCAGCGGGGACACCTCCGATGGCTTGAGCACCATGGTGCATCCGGCAGCGAGCGCGGGGGCGATCTTGCAGGCCGCTTGGTTGATCGGCCAGTTCCAAGGGGTGATCATCGCCACCACGCCGATGGCCTCTCTCACCACCAGCGACGTCCCCAGCCGTTGCTCGAACTCGAAGTTGGCGAGGACTTTGGCCGCGGTGTTGAAGTGGAAGCGTCCCGCCGGTGCTTGCAGCGCGAGCGCGAGCCCGCGGGGGGCACCCATCTCGGTGGTGATGGCCTCTGCGAGTTCCGGTTCGCGCTCTCGGATTCCCGCGGCGACCGCTCGGAGGAGCTCGACTCGTTCCTCGACAGGTGTCGTGGAGTAGGACGGGAACGCCTGCCTCGCCGCGGCGACCGCAGCGTCTACGTCGTCGGAAGTTCCCATGGCGAGCGCGGTGACCGGCTTCTCGGTGGTGGGGTTGATGACATCAAGGGTGGTCGAACCTGCAGGCTTCACCCACTCGCCGTCGATATAGAACTTGTTGGCGTTCTTAACCACTAGCACTCCTTGCTCCTGGGCCCTGCGCCCCCGTCAATCGCGCATCGGGGCGCTTGCGAACGACTCGACACCGATCTTGTGGAGGATCGGCTCCGTTTGTGCCACGAGTGGGGGGTCCAGTGGCGTTCCTGTGGCGTTCGAGATGCGGTTCATCATCTGGAATGCGCTGATGATCCCAGCTGCGTCCACCATCGCCGCATGGTTCAACACCTCGACCAGCACAGCACGGGCCTCGTCAAGCGCGGCATCGTCGTCGCTGACACTGGCCTCAGTGAAGCGCAGCAGCTCAGCGCCGGCAGGAACCTTGCCATCGCCGTGTACCGATCCCTGGACCGCTGCGACGTCCACATCGTCACCCGAAGTCATCCCACTCAGACCGAGCAGGAGTGCATGACTCGCGGTTCAATAGAAGCACTCGTTCACGCTCGACACCCGCGACGCCACCAGTTCCACCTGCATACGCCCCAGCGACCATATGTCGTCGGCCAAATCCACGGCCAGCGCGCCCCCGGGCACATACTGCGCGTCAAGAATCACGCCCTGCATTTCCATTTCGGAAGGCACCACCGACAGCGCCTTGCGGACGTTGGGCATCTCGGTCGAAATCGTCGGCACCCAATGATCCTCCACTGCGCCCTCGCCCCCCGCACCCCGAGCGGATGAAGCTGAGGGCTGAGGCAGTTCAGGCAATGGGCAGCCGACAGCCCGGCAGAACTCCACGAGGGCAACCGTCATCGCCACCACGCCGACAAGTTCCACGTAGGCCGCCGGTTCAATACCCGTCCCCATGACCTCCCGGTACCACTGGTGGGTGAGGCTTCCTGGATGGTTCGCGATGCGCCACGTCACGTCCACAACCGACCGCGCAAGTTGATGTTCGCCCGGTATCAGACCCTCGACGGAGCTTGGTGCAGCCCACGGGGGTAGCGGCTCGGCTAGGCGGGCCCGTTGCACCTCTTGCGCGACGGCAAGTCGCTCGGCTGAACTCCACCACTCTCCTGGTTCCGCGAGGTGGTCGAGCAGGCGTTGGTGTGCGGTGTCGATCTCGGGACGCACTCCGGCATCGTCGCGGTACAAACGTTTGGTGCTCATTGCGCGTACTTCCAGTAAGTGTCCTTCTTGACGATGCGTTCATCGGTGGTGACGGTGTACAGGTCGACTGCGGCGACATGGAACCGGGTGCCGCGGTCGAGACCGGAAATGGTGAAGGACTGGGTGACCATGCCTGGGGCGAAGTACTCGTTGAGCCCCTCGAACTTCACGCCGAGCCAGTTTCGTTTTCGCCACTCGAGTTCGTCGACCATTTCGCTCAGCCCATGGATCACCCGTCCGGTTGGCACCGGCTCGGCGGCCGAGAACGTGTGGGCGTGCCATTCGAACCCGGGCGCGAGGATCGCGTCGAGCAGTTCCGGGTCGGCTGAGGCGAACGCCCAGCGGAACCGGGTCATCATGTTCCGGTACCCGGAGATCTCGCCCATCATTCGGCGGTGCCTGGCCACGCCGGGTCACAGGAAATCCAGGGCACCGGATTGCCGAAGGACTCGCTGTAGGCGAAACGATGCACCGGGGGGCGCTTGGCGAGACCCCAATTCCCGAGCGGCTTACCCAGCGGGATCATGGCGTGGAACTCCCAGTCGGAGCCTTCGGGAATGCCGATCAGTCGGTCGGTTTCTTCCTGATGGAACCGCAACACGTTGGTGAGCGTGGCGCCCAGGCCGTAGGCACGGGCTGCGAGACACAACTGCCATGCGATCGGAAAGGAGGTGGAGCCGAACCCCGGGAGTCCGAGCACGAAGATCAACACCGGTACTTCCGTGAGATGTTCGCTCAACCAGCCTGCGGTCTTGACAGCCGCAGGGTTCGGCGGGCCAGCCGGATCGTCGGGATCCGGGGGAGGCGCAGGAGCGCTGTAGAGCTGATTCAGGCCGTCTGCGTACAGCGGCTGGAGCTTGGCTTTCGCGTCGGGGTTGCGGACCACCACGAAGCGGACTCGCATCCGGTTGCCGCCAGAGGGGCCGCGCATCGCGGCGTCCAGCAGCTTGGCAATCGTCTCATCACCCACAGGGTCCGGCGCCAGGCGGCGCATCGCCCTGGTGGTGTACAGCAACTCGAGTGCATCCATCATCGGACCCCCTGTGCCTGTGCGGGGGCGGCGTCGCACCCCAGCGCTCGAACCTGATCCATCACGCCGCTGAACAACTCGAGAGAGCGCATGACCAGAGGCCAAGGCTGGCCGCCATAGTCACTCTGCATGGTGAAGCGATCGATCGGGGCCAGCGAGGTGAAGGCACCGATGCGGTCAACCACCTCCTGTGGACTGCCGTTGACCACCGAGCATTCCTTGCTGGCGAAGTCGGTGATGCGAGCAGGCAACTCGATCTCGTCCTCGTGTACTCCCATGCGCTTCGCGAACACCCAGCGTTGGAACGGCGCCTGATAAACGCGCAGGTGATCTCGGGCCTCCTGAGATGTCGGAGCCACCACCACATGCGCGTGGAGGTCAATCCACGGAGCGTGTGTGTGGCCGGAATCAGCAAACGCCAGCAGATAAGCGTCAACCACAGGGCCGAGCCGGTCGCGGTCGAAGGACAGCATGGTGATCGAGATCCCCAGGCCGAGCTTCGCCGCGGCAGCCGCTGACTGTTCAGCAGACACGGCGACCTTGATCGGGATGTAAGGCTGCTGAACCGGACGGGGCTGCAACGTGACGCCGTTCAGCGGCGGACGAAACTCGCCGGACCACGTGACGTCGGTCTCTGTCCACAGCCGCAAGAGCAGCCCCAGGCCCTCCTGTTGCATGTCGACGGCCCGCTGGGCGTCCTGGCCGAAGTAGGTGTAGGCGTAGGGTTCGACGCCTCGCCCCACCCACACCTCTGCCCGTCCACCCGACACGACGTCGACCGTGGCGAAGTCCTCGGCCACCTTCACCGCGTCGTGATGCGGCAACAGCGTCACGCCAGACCCCAAGGTGATTGTCGATGTCCGCCCCGCCAGCCAGGCAAGGAACACCTGCGGCGACGCGGTGATGAAGTCGCTGAAGTGATGTTCCCCCACGAACACTGCGTCGAACCCTGCCGGTTCGGCGTAGTCGATGTACTCGAGGATGTTGCGATGGCGCTCGTCCTGAGTGGTGCGCACGCCCGTCACCGGATCGGCACGATGATCTCCCAGTGTCAGCAGTCCAAGTTCCATCCCCAGTGTTTATCCAAACGGTAAGATTCTGTCAACCTGGAGTCTGGGCAGGCGTGTCAGAAAAGGGCTGCGACCGTCGTGGCAAGCGCAACGATCACCAGCAGGGCGAACACCAGCCGACGAAACGCCAGAGGCGCGATGTGTCCTCTCGCCCGCAAGCCGATCGACCATCCGAACACCATGGCTGGCATCGCAGTGGCGGCCACGCCAATGACGTCGTTCGTGAGCCGGCCGGCGAGGCCGAAAAGTCCAGCCCCAATGACCGAAGTCAAACCCAACACCGCACTCGTGGTCGGGCGGAACTCGTGTGGCGCCAACCCTCGAGCCTGGAGGGCCAGAACGGTTGGCGGTCCGTTGGCGTTGAGACTTGTGGTCAGCACCCCGGTGGCGAACCCAGCACCGAGTTCGACCGAGACACGACCGCTGTGGAGTTGCAGACCCGAGGACAGGATCCCAACTGCTGCGAGCACCGCCAGCGCCAGAGTCAAGCGCAGCGCATCTACCGGCATGACCACGAGCAGGGCGAGTCCCAACGGGAGGCCGGGTAGCGCGCCCAGAAGTAGCAGCCTGACCGCTCTCCGATCGATGTGCGTGCGCTCGCCCCACACAAGGAGCGCACTGTTGGCAACCAGCAATAAGCACGAAACCACCACTGCGTCCTTTGGGTCGATGACGAGCCCGAGAGGCAACACGGCAAGCAGGCTGAACCCGAAACCGGCCACCGTCTGACCGAACGACGCGAATGCAGTGATCAGGACTGTTGCAGCGCCGACCTCGATACTCACGCGAGACCACCCACAAACAGCGCTCCCTCGTGTACCAGCGGTGTGAGTATCACAGCCCACAAATGTTAGCCGACCGGTAAGACCTGTCGATGAGGTTCAGTGACACTCCGACTCGCGCAACAACCACGCGTTGATCGCCTGAAGGTGAGTCACGATCTCGGCCATCCCTCGGGGGTCCACGGCCGAAGGCAAGGGGCGCAGGATCGTCCATCCCAACTGCAGGGCAACAGACGAAAGCGCGTCGCCGGCAGCACGGAGCCGAGCTTTGGTGTTGCGCTGGCCGATATTGCGAACGGTGCTGATTCCGGCCATGAGTTGCTCCATGCCACGAAGCTCGAACTCGGGTGTGGGGCGACCACCGAGGAGCCGACTTGCCCAAGCTCTAAGGAAAGCCCGATGTCTTGAGAACACATCGAAGGCACCGTGCACCATCGGATCTTCCGTGTCGAGGATTTCTTGCAGAAAGCGCCGGTGAAGGTCGACGAGCGCCTCATCGAACACCGCTGTCTTGGAGCCGAAGTAGTGGTTCACCAGGCCATAGTTGACCCCTGCCGCTGCGGCAAGCTCACGCCCGGTTATCGCAGTTTCGAGACGCGTTTCAAGAAGCCGTTCGGCGGCGTGAAGAAGCCGCTCGCGCCCACGGTTGCCCGGCGGCATCCGTTCGATCGCACGAGTCGGCAGAACCGGCGCGGAGGCAGGCGGCAGATCTCCCACCTCGGCCAAGGACTTCACCCGATCACCGAGGCGCACCCAACAGGCGTCCCACTCGTGGTCACCGATGCCGAGTCCGTTGCGGAGCGGACCGGCGAAGATCAACGCGCCCAATGGGGCGGCGGCCCAGGTTGCAGCGATTGCGGTCTCGAGCACCTTGTCCCGATCTGGCTTCTTCGCTCTGAGTCGATTGCGGATCAACTCGACCGGCCCGCCATCGGCAAGAACGCGCAGCTCGACTGGGCCAGGGTCGAGCAGGACTTGAGTGATGGCGCGCCAGAACTGCGGGTAATCGGCGATGTCGAGCGGGTCAGGAAGATCACCCGAGTCGTCGAACACTTCCCCTATGAAGCGATCACGCTCTTCCAACAGGGCCAAGGACACGAGTTGGTTGACCGATCCGGACATCTGCTGAATCTGGGCATGGTGGACCGCTGCTTCGCGCGCGATGGACCGTCCCGACACGCCACCGGGACCGACCTCGGCGATCGCGGAGATCGTTGCCGCGGCTACCCGCGCCCGGCTCTCACCGCGACGCCACCTCTCTGTGCCCACGCGGTGACGGTAGCAGTGGCGCGCTCCACCCATCGCTGCATGAGGCTGGTGCCCAGGGTCGGCAGCGAACGAGATCTCGGAGAACTCGCGCTTGCATCCCGAATCGCCCACGAGATAACTTACCGTTCGGCTAACCGACTGGCTGCGATCTCGTGGCTAACTCAAGAGGGGGACCATCCATGAAGACACGCCCCACGTGGCTCTCGCTTCTCGGCGTCATGTTGGCATTCGCACTCGTAGCGGCTGCCTGTGGCGACGACGACACATCCGCATCGGACGAACCGGCAATGCAGACTCCGGCTACCACCGCCGAGTCGGCGCCTGAAGCAGAACCTGAACAAGAACCAGAACCCCAACCGGCACCGGAACCCGAGAGCGATCCCGAATCGGACCCAGAACCCGAACCGGAGAACGCTCCCGCACCGGAGAACGAATCCGCTCCGCAGCCCGGTGATGAACTCACACCGCCAGATGACGAATGCCCGTTGGGACGCGCCACCCAGGTCGCGGATGAGCTGACCCCGATACGCATCGTGTTGCTACCGGTGGTCTCGGTAGCCCCGGTTGTGTACGGAGCCCAGTGCGGCTTCTTCGAAAAGCACGGACTCGACGCCACGACCGAGACCGCATCCGATGGCCCGGCGGCAGCCCAGCTCATTGCCGCAGGCGAAGCCGACCTGGGAATCTCCGCGTGGCATCCGCTCTCGGCGATCTGGGTGAACGGCGGACCCTTCGTAGTGGCGATCGACGGCACAGTTCTCCAGCCCGCCGAGGGCGCCGTCATGGTGGCTGCGGATTCCGACATCCAGACCCTCGCCGATCTCGCAGGCAGGACGGTGTCCAATGCCGCGCCTGGCTCCATCTTCGAAGTCGCATTCAAGGCGGCGCTGCAAGACGCCGGCATGGAAGTAGACGCTGCGGAGTTGGTCGTCGTTCCGATCACCGAGGCGGTCCCCGCAGTGCTGTCCGGCTCGGTCGATGCCATCGTCACCACAGAACCGTTCACAACCATTGGCATCTCCCAAGGCCTCAAGGTCATCCAGGCCGACCTGTTCGGGGGGCGCATCGCCGAAGGCAGCTCCGGAGGCTTCGCTGCGCTGGCCCCATGGGCCGCCCAGAACGAGGACACCATCCTGCGTGCGCGTGCTGTGTGGGCCGAGGTGGCACAGTTGTTCAACGACAACGAAGAGGCGTACCGGTCTTTCCTGCCGACCTTCACGGCACTCACGCCCGAGCTTGCATCAGTCATCACCCTCAGCGAGTACCGCCTCACCACCGAGGCCGCGAACATCCAGCCCTCGATCGACCTCACCGCGGCGGTCGGGGTGATACCCGAGACGATTGATGTGACGCCACTCGTGGTCGCCCCCGACTGATCGCCGTCGTGGCGCTGGAGCGACAACCACCAACATCTTGAAGAACGTCACGATCCCTCGGCACGCCATCCGGGGTGCCACCGGGTTCGTGGCGTTCTTTGCACTGATCGAGGTGCTCGTCGGGTCGGGCATCATCAACGTGGGGTCGATTCCCCGACCTTCGGAGATCTTCCGCGAGGTATTCGGCCTGCTGACGGACTCGGGATTCCTCGCAGAAGTGTGGACAACCCTCAAGGGTGCGTCCATTGGGCTGGCCGCCGCGATCGTCGTCGGCGTTGTGCTCGGCGTTGTCGTGAGCACCTCGGTCGTCGCCAAGCGGCTCTTACTGCCTGTCATCGAGTTGATCCGTCCCCTGCCCGGCGTTGCCTACGCGCCACTGCTCATCGCTGTCTTCCAACGGGGACTGATGAGCCGCTCTTTCACAGTCGCTGTTGCATGCACTTGGCCGATCTTGTTCAACACCCAGGCGGGTTTCGCTGCCGTGGATCCCGTAGCAGTGCAAACCGCTCGAAGCTTCAACGCAACCAGGTGGGCCGTCATCGGAAGGATCAGCCTTCCGTCGGCCTCACCGTTCATCTGGACGGGAATCCGAATCTCCGCCTCGATCGCGATCATCGTCGAGGTGGCCGTGGAGATCCTGATCCCCGACGGCACCGGAATCGGTGGCTTCCTTGCGCAGGCCGGCAGCGGCGGCGTCGAGTTGTCAACCATCTACGCGGCGACCTTCGTCGCCGGAATGTTGTCGATCCTCATGAACATGATTCTCGACACTGTGGACACCCGAGTATTCGGCTGGCGAAAGGGACTCGGCGCGTGAGCCGAAACCGCTTGTGGATTGTGCTGAGCGCGATCGCGTCGATCGGCTCCGCCGTGCTCATCTGGGAAGTTCTAACCCGAACGTCGACCTCCCTGTTCTTCCCGCCGCCGTCACATGTGGTGCCGCACCTGTGGAGCGGTCTCGGGGGCATCAGCAAGCCGTCGTATCTCTCCTCGTCGGCATCGGAGCTGTTTCTCGGTGGCGGCTTCCATGACGACGTAGTGCCCAGTCTGTGGCGGATGATCCGCGGCTACCTGCTCGCAGTCGTTGTCGGCGTGTGCGGGGGAACGCTGCTAGGCCTGAGCAACGCTGCCCGCGAGTACTGCCACTGGGTCATCAACTTCGTGCGGGCAATTCCTCCGCCCGCGCTGCTCGGCGTCTGGATCGTCGTGTTCGGACTGGGTGACAATCCGAAGATCTACCTCATCGCCTTTGCCGTCGTGTGGCCGATCCTGCTCAACACGATCGACGGAATCGCAGCGGTTGACGAGCAGCGCAAACAGGTCGTGGGCGCCTTCGGGATTCCGTTCCGACGCCAACTCACGGGGCTCTATCTCCCGTCGGCGTCACCCAAGATCCTCAGCGGAATGCGGATCAGTCTCGGCTTCGCGCTCATCATGATGATCATCAGCGAATTCGCGGGGGCAACCAACGGTGTCGGCCTCAGGCTGAAGGAGGACGTGAGCTTCTTCAACTTCGCTGACCTGTGGGCCACGATGGTCGTCCTTGCCGTCATCGGTTTTATCTTGAATGGACTGATGTCGATGTTGGAAGGCCGACTACTGAGATGGCAGCGCGGGGAAGCACGAAGCAGGGACTCATGAGCGAAGCAGTTCGCGTTGAATCAGTCGGACACACCTACGGCCTCGACACCAAGACTCCGTTCACCGCCATCGGCGAGATCAGCTTCGAAATTGAACCTGGTGAGGTCGCATGCATTGTCGGCCCCTCCGGCTGTGGGAAGAGCACCTTGCTGCGCATCATGGCAGGACTCATGGCCTCCAGCAAGGGTCAAGTAACCGTCGGAGCAAATCCGATTCGCGGAGTCCCCGACGATCTGGCCATGGTGTTCCAGGACTACAGCCGGTCACTGTTTCCGTGGCTCAGAGTGCGCCAGAACGTCACATTCCCCCTCAAGCACTTGAGCAAGGCGACCCGCCAAGAGTTTGCTGCCGTCGCCCTCGCCGACGTCGGACTTGAAGATCATCACGACAAGTACCCCTGGGAACTCTCGGGCGGCATGCAGCAACGGGTGGCCATCGCCCGCGCCCTGGCCGTGCAACCGCGCATCCTGCTCATGGACGAGCCCTTCACGTCCGTTGACGCCCAAACCAGAGCAGACCTCGAAGACCTCATCCTCAAGATCCATGCCCAGACCGGAATCACCATAGCCCTCGTCACCCACGACATCGACGAGAGCATCTATCTGGCAGACCAAGTCGTGGCTCTCTCGTCTCATCCCAGCACAGTGCTCGAAGTGATCGACATTGCCCTCGAGCGGCCCCGCGACCAACTCGCCACCAAGGAGCACCCCGACTTCCTGGCCTATAGGCACCGGGTGTACGAACTCCTTCACCGCTCTAACCGTTGACACGCCCACCAGGGCGCTGCTGCGCCGGAACAACGAACGATCAGCTCCGAGGGTGTCTGGTCAGCGGCGCCCGAGGCACACACCCTGATCGTCGACCCACGTCAACGGCCTGCGCGACAGTCCCAGCGAAACGTCTCTCCAAGTCAGCCTCGGCTCCATCAGGTGATCAGCACGCAGCTTCGCCGCGGTGAGATTTGGACGTTATGCGTGGGTGCGGATCTTTTTTGGGTCGAAGAATGGGATCTCTGCGACTGTTGCGTTGTACTCGGCGTCGTCGCCTACCACGGTTAGGGCTGTTCCGGGTTTGGCCGCGGACGGGGCCAGGTGGACCAGGGCGAGGCTCTTGTTGAGGCGGTGGGAGAAAGCGGGACTGTTGACCGTGCCGACGTTGGCGCCGTTGAGTTGGAGGGTTTCGCCACCGGCGATCATGTCGTGGTGGTCGACCACGATCCCTGCGCCCACGAATCGCTCATTGCCGATCGCGGCCAGGGCGGCTTCCTTGCCTCGGTAGTCGGCGCCGCCGCGCGACAGCGCCCAACCGAGGCCCACCTCGCTCGGGTGGTGCTCGTCGGTCATGTCATATCCGTAGAACAACAGCGCTGCTTCCACTCTCACCTTGTCGAGCGCGGCGAACGAGCACGGCATCACACCGGCCTCGGCGCCCGCCACGAGGATGGCATCCCAGACGGCAACGGCGTCATCAGCCGACACGAATATCTCATATCCCCGCTCACCTGAGTAGCCGGTGCGACTGATCATCGCCGGCCTTGCGAACAGGCGGGCCTCCACATGGTGGAAGTAACGAACCGGCGGCAGGTGTGCGTCGGTGTTGGCTTCGAGGAGGCCGAGAGCCGCGGGGCCTTGCAGGGAGATGATGTGGAGATCGTCGTCTAGTTCGATCGACACGTTCCTGCCCTGGGCCGAGTCTTCGAGAAGTTCCATCGAGGCGCCCGAACCGTGAACGAACAGCCAGTTCTCGGCGCCGTTGTTGAACGCGATGGCGTCGTCGGCCATGGTTCCGGCCTCGGTGAGCACGGCGCCGTACGCGGACTGGCCGACGCTGAGGCGGCTCAGATCACGGCTGTGGGTGTGGTCGACCACCGCGGTGGCGTCGGGGCCGGTCACACGCACCTTCTTCAGCGGCGACATGTCGAACATGCCCGCGGCCTCGCGGATTGCGTCATGCTCCACGTTGGGGTCGGTGTCGTACTCCCAGGCGGTGCCCATGCCGTTCCAGTCCTCCAGACCCGAACCGAGGGCACGGTGACGGTCTGCCAGCGCTGAGGTGCGGGAAAGTTCTTCGGTCATCGGTTTCGGCTCCTTGGTCGGTTGTGCTCTGTCAGCGGTCGGCTGGTGGTCGGTTGCCCGCTGTCAGCGGCTCTTGGTCTGTGGATCTGCGCTCAGAGGTCGGTTGGCGAGTGTCGGCGGTCGGTTGATCCGGGGGCGACGATTGGTTGCTCGGTGGTCACGGTTCAGTCGCAAGCGTTCATTACCAGTACCTACCAGGAAGTACCGATTAGCACGAGAAAGCACCAGCCGGTACCAGCCAGTACCCATTAGTACCAGGCATCTGGGGTGGCGTTCTTGCGGTGCTCCATGAAGGCTTGCAGCTCTCGATCCACCGCGTCGTTGATGGGTGGGGGTTCGTAGTCGGACAGCATCTGGCGCCATTGGCGGTTGGCGCGCTGTTGCATGTGAAGGGCGCCGTCATCTGTCCACTGTTCGAAGCTGTTGGTGTCGGCGAGGGTTGATTCGTGGTTGGCGGTGGCGTAGTTGCGCATCGTGTGCGCACAGCTCAGGTAGTTGCCGCCGGGGCCGGCTTCCTGGTAGGCGTCCATGGCCAGTTGCTCGTCGTCCACGGTTAGTCCACCGAGCTGTTTGTGCAACATTGCGCACCGGTCGACGTCCATGGCGAACTTCTCGTACCCGAACGTGAGGCCGCCCTCGAGCCAACCCGCGGCGTGGATCACGTAGTTCGTTCCGGCCAGGATCCCCGCCGACATCGCGTCCGCGGATTCCTGCATCGCCTGGGCGTCACCAACCTTGGACGCCGTGTAGTGAGCGCCGCAACGCAACGGCAAACCGAGACGGCGGGCGAGTTGACCGATCGCATAAGTGGCCAGGGTGCCCTCGGCGGTGCCGAAGGTGGGCGCACCCGAGCGCAGATTCATCGTCGTCAAGAAGTTGCCGTA
The DNA here is from genome assembly GCA_965221635.1 of Candidatus Aldehydirespiratoraceae bacterium. GTDB lineage: Bacteria > Actinomycetota > Acidimicrobiia > Acidimicrobiales > Aldehydirespiratoraceae > JAAXHB01. The sequence goes on along the minus strand of OZ244902.1, from coordinate 2,509,127 downwards.
CACCATCGGCGACCCCGCCCGCACCAACTGAGCGAGCGCAATACCGGTCATCGCCTCGGCATGAGCCTGAGCCACCAGCGCCGGAATGGTCACCGGCCCCATGGCGCCACCGATTATGAACGGCGAGATCACACAACCCTGGTTTGCGCGGGCGTAAGCCTTGAGAGCGCCGCTCATCACGTGATCCCACACCAGTGGACTGTTCACGTTGATGTTGCCCTGGATCACACAGTTGGACTCCATGAACTCGGCGCCGAACACGATCCGCGCCATCTCGATCGAGTCCTGCGCCCGCTGCGGTGCGGTCACCGCGCCCATGAACGGCTTGGTAGACCACCGCAGATGCGCGTAGGTCATGTCGAGGTGGCGTTTGTTGACCGCCACGTCAACCGGTTCACACACCGTGCCACCGGAGTGATGCAACCACGGCGTGGCATAGGTGAGCTTCACGATGTTCTCGAAATCCTCGAGCGTCGCATACCGGCGACCGGCGTCGAGGTCGGTCACGAACGGTGGCCCGTAAGCCGGAAGGAACACAACCGCATTGCCGCCGATCGGCACCCGCCGACCGTCACGGCCCCACATGTCAAACGACGCGGGAGCGGTCGAACAAAGTTGCGCCGCCAAACCCGGCTCGAAGCGCACCCGCTCGCCATCCACCCGAGCCCCCGCGGCCCGGAACAACTCCAGGGCTTCGTCGTCGCCACGGAACTCCACGCCCACCTCGTCGAGGATCCGATCGGCATGGCGCTCAATGGCGCTGATCTGTTCTTCGCTGAACGGCTCATAAGCAGGCAACCGATTGCGAAGCACCACCGGCTCGCCGGCAACCGCCGGGCCGCTGCCGGCACCAGCGCGCACCCGCCTTCCGCGACCACGCCGCGAGGCGCGAACAGAAGCCGTCGAACCAGCCACCCCAGTCATGCTATGCGCCACCACCCGCCCAGAACAGAGCCGATTTGCAGCACTCGATGCGCGCTCAAATCATGCCATTTCAGAAAATGGGTGTCATTCCTCGACCGCTGAGACTCCAGATGAAGGCCGTGTTCGAAGCCGACGTGTGCTGCTCGTGGCGTTGCTTGAAGTCCCCCGCTAGCACGATGAGTTGGGAGCCGACCACGCTGCGCGCCGGTTGCGGTCCAGGTTCCATGCTTGGCCACTGCCTGAAATACTCAGGCACAATGCGCACTACGACGCACGTCAACTCATAGATCAACACCGTGGGGGACACCCGATGAACGAGCCAACAGCCCACACGCCCGAGCCGGACCTCTATGAGGTGGAGGCCAAACAGCACGCGGGAATACGTACCTGGATACGCGAGCATCTTGGCGGTGAAGTGACCGACATGCAGCGTGAGGCGCGCTGGAGGCCGCAGTGGAAGGTCTCCTACCAGCGTGACGGCGAGACCAGCAATGTGTTCGTTCGCGGCGATCGGCCCATCACCAATCCCTTCATCCTGCACAACGAGATGCTGATCCTTCAGGCCCTGGAGCGCAACGGCATCCGGGTGCCGCATGTGTACGGCTGGATCGAGGAACCCAAGGCGATCGTCATGGAGTTCATCGACACCGACGCCCGCGACATCGGCTACATCCACACCGCAATCCACAACCCCACCACCATGAGCGACGAGCGCTGGCAGGCGATGCTCAGCTACATGGACCATCTCGCGCAGATGCATGCCGTGCCGGTGAGCGAGTTCACCCACATTCGCGGGTTCAGAGAGTTGGTGTCAGCCCAGGAGGTGGCGCTTCGAGACACCGAGCGCTACTACCGCAACGGCGAGGCAACCAACGTCATCGACCCGCCATTGGCGTTCATTCAGTCGTGGCTTCGGCGCAACGTCCCACAGCACCGCACCGAGGGAGGCTTCATCGCCGGTGATGCGGGACAGTTCATGTCGGCAGGCCCCAACGTGGCGGCACTAACCGACTTCGAGATCGCATCAGTGGGTGACACCCACTGGGATCTCGCCTGCTTTCGGGGCCGCCATCCCTACGAGAACATGGGAGACATCCCTGCGCTGTATCGGCGCTACGAGCAGGCAAGCGGGAAGCCGGTGGACCACCGGGTGGTGTGCTACCACACCGCGAACTTTCTGCAACTGTCAGGGATCGCAAGCAAGTGGTTCATGGACGCCAACACCCAAGGCGCGGACTGGATGGAGGGCCTGCTCGAATCCGCGAGCATTCCCCGAAGGGCGCTCGAAGCGGTCGCCGAATACGAGGGTGTGGCCCTTGACCATCATCTCACCATGGGTGCCGGGTCGATCAGCCCCATCGAGGAATCCGGTCTGAGGAAACTGGTCAACGACATCGGACGCCTCCCGACATCGACGGCGTTCGAGAAGTGGGAACGCGACCTGCTCCAGGGCATCCCCTCGTTCTTGTTGAACCATGGGCGACACCGTGCATGGTTCGAACGCGAGACCGTGGCCGACATCGAGGCAATCACCGGCGAGACCCATCACGACTTGTCTTCAGCCGACGACGCCATCCTCGCGGTGATCGCGCAGGGCGATGCCGCCCACGACGCCGAGTTGACAGGTGCCATGCACCGACGAATGCTGCGAACATGCATGCTCATCGCGGGCACCGAACCCGACGACACCAACCCACTGTTCCACCGGCTCGAACCGATCCTGGGTTCCTAGCCGGGTTGGCCCGTTCGCAGATCCGGTTGTGCTGCGCGGGGATGTTCGGGAGTTGCCGCAACGCCCAGCGCTCACAGCACGACCTTGCTTGTGTTCCGCCGGGATGTTCAGCAGCCGCCGGTTTTCCAGGCTTCTTCTTCAGGGGTGCCCGGTTCTGGGAGGAGTTGTCCCCCTTCCATCACGAACGATGCGTCGACCTCTTCGATCTTCACGGCAATGGCCGCCTCGGTGATGTCTGCTTGATTCGCTGTGAGGCGGCGAAGCCCGACAGCGATTTCTTGCTTTTGTTCCGGCGTTCGTCCCGAACGGATCCTCGCAAGGTATGAGCAATCGACATCGTGGGGCAGACGGTCGTTGTCGATCATGAACAGCACATGCACGAACGTCCGGGGTGCCCCGGTCACATCGCAGTGAAGGGTGGTGACGTCGTTCGCAAGCGCCTGTCGGCGCTCCACGGCCAGGACATCGGGGCGGATTAGTGCGAGGTAGAAGGGCATCAGCTTCGTTGTTTCGTGTCGTGCGGGGCATCTTCCCCGCCGGTTTCTGTGATTGACACCACGATCTCGTGGTCGGTGCATCCGGTGATCTCGGTCCACAGATCGCACACCGCGCGCATGTAGGACTCCCGCTGAGGCAGAGGCATCGGCCCGTCCATCGTGCAGGTGAGCACCGCAGTGCGGCTGGGTTCCCCGCCGGTGAACATCAATCCGGGTCCGATGCGCCACCAAGTCACCGCAACTTCGGCACCGTTGAGCTGATCGGCGTGGTTCTGTCGCAGGCGTTGCTCGAGTTCGGCCTCGCACTCTGCTGCGGAGCCTCCAGTTTGGATCAGACAGGCGATGGTGTTCACGGTTGCAGTCCGATCGATTGGCGGCGGGGCCGGGATCCATAGCGTAGGCAATGCCCATGGTTACGTCACCCCTTGTGGGCTGTTGACCAGAGGTCTCCGGGTCAGCGGTTCGTGAGCGACCGCTTGGTGCCCCTCTGCGTTGTTCGTGGGCCTGGCATGGCAGCGCTGGGACCGCTGGCTCAGCCCAGGATCAGGTTCACCACATCCGCCGCGGATCTTGCTGCGGTGTGTACCGAGCTCCAGTCGTGGAAGAACGTGTACTCGCTGCCGGCGAAGTAGAGCCGCTCCCCTGCCGGTTCGGCCAGGCGGCGACTGGTTATGTAGGACTCGTAGTCGGCGAGGTATGCGCCGCCGATGAACGGCTCGTCGTTCCAGTTCTGCACGATGTGACGCACATATGTGCGCGACGCGGCCCCGTCGTAGGCCGCGTCGAGCTCGGCGAGCACATCGGCGAGGAAGTCGTCCTGGCTCATGGCGATGTATCGCTCGGCCTGCACTCCCACCGAGAACAGCCCGAGGATGTTCTGGTCGGTTTGTTGACCGTGCGCGGCGTCGTAGAACAGGCGCTGGCCTTCTCGTGTGTCGGTGTCATCGAACGCGATGGCAGCCGGGTAGAAGCCCTCGGAGAACTCGAAGAACGCCTTGAAGCCGCTCCAAACCGTGGCCGAGTCGATCACGTCGAGACGTTCGGCGTCGAGGGGCGGCACGAAGGTGATGTCGCGCCGTTGCAGGATTCGCAGCGGAACGGTCACGATCACGTGGTCCGCTTCGTGGCGGTCTCCGGCGGCGTCGGTGAGCACCACCGTGTCGCCGCTGTGATCGATCTCCACTATCTGTGTGTTGAAGGTCATGGCGTCGGCGACGCCCGGCAGGATGTACACCTCGAAGAAGTCCAACCAGCTTGATCCCACGAACTTCGAGTCCACGCCGAACATGTTCGGCACCGCCGGGGCCAGTTCGATCGAGTCGCCCTCAACGAACGCCACCTGATCCGAAGGCCCGTAGCGCACCAGTTCGGTGCTCACGTCAACGCCAGGGTCGGCGACGATCTCGTCGAGGATTTGCTCCTCCACGTGAACCCACTCCCCGCCCAAAGAGATCGGGAAGTCCGCAAACTCTCGGTCGTGTTTGATGCGCCCGCCGTAGGTGGGCGCCGCCTCAAGAATGCGCACGTCATAACCGTTTCGACGCAACAGATGCGCGGCCGACATGCCCGCAGCGCCCGCCCCCACAATGATCACAGACCTCCCCGACGAGTCCTCACCACCAGTCGGAGTCGGGGTTTCATCCCGAGCGCCCCCCGATCCGCCAGTAGTGGTACCAGGCGCGGACACCCCACTACCGGAGTCGCCACCACACCCACCAAGAATCGCCGCCAAAGCAGCGCCACCAGCAGTAAGGAACCCACGCCGATCCCAAGGCCCGCCCCCGCCTCGCGCCGAGCGAACCCGCCGCCCCACGCCGTGCGCCCCAGCGCTAACCGCCTGCTCCGGGTTGCTCTGATCGCTGGAGGGTGTCATCGGATCTCGCCACCTGTGTAGCCGGTGTTCCCCACATCTTGACCCCCGCCCGCCCCGCACGCGGTGCGTCCACTACGACCACGTCGCCATTATGTGTGATCAAGGTGGAGTTGCCGTGACCCACATCAAGCAAGACCACCTCGTTCATGCGGCCATCCAGTCGTCAGGCACGTCGGGAGCAGGCTCAAGATTCTCGAAGTAGAGATCTCGGCTTGACGCTGCGCCCGTATTGACAAACCCGAGGAACCATGCATCGTGGAGACCGGTGGGATCGTCCAGCTCAACAGCGTCTCCGAGGTTCTCTATAGCCACCCGGACTTCCGTGTGGGGATCCCACTGCGGCACCACCACATCAACCTCTGAGGTGTCAGGGTGAACACGGGTTATTTTCACCAGCGCCCTGTGTGGCCTGCGTTCTCTCGTTGGCGAATCATGCAACTCCTTGCGGGCATTGTGGATGGCGCTGGCCAGGCGTTCGGCGTCCAGTTCGCTTCTGGCGACCAACTCGGGAATGCCTCGACAAAATCGTCGAACTGTTCGTTCCTCTGCCTCCCGGTGACCGGCGACGAGCACAGCAGGAATACGTTCCACCTGGTTGCATCGACTGACAATCTCGGCACCCGTGAAGCTCGCACCACCGGCGCACTCCAGGTGGTGGCCGCTCACCAGAGCTTGAGCATGCGTGCGCACCTGGATCAGTGCTTCATCCACTGAATCCATCGACTCCAGCACAAAGGCGTGGAACCCGGCGTCCTCGACCGCGGTGATCATCATCTCACGGTCAACAGCGTTGTCATCAAGCACGGCAACCGTCTCAATCGTGGATTGGTTCATTTCTCCCCCTTCATCTCTCAAAATGGTGCCCCATCCATGAGGGCCGTCTCCGCGCTCGCCGTGGTGTGTCCACGAAGTACCGCATCGGCGAGCTCCCCCACCTCGCATACATGGGCATGGAGACTTTTCGATGCACTTCCACTGTCTGCAGTATGGCCAGGCACCTTTCCCATGCTTTCAGTATAGTTCCGCCGGGCAGACCTTGCAACCCCCCGCGGCGAGGCTTACCTGGTGGCGACTGGGGCTCCTTCTAGGGCTGCTTGGGTTTGGGCCTGTTGGCTGGTCTGCCAGCCTGGTGGCCTTACGAAGCAGTTGAGCACCTCGCGTGGGCCTGACGCCGTTCGTGCCTTGGTCCACAGGCGGGTGAAGCCGTGGAACCACACGATTATGGGGTTGAACGAGTTGATCGGCTTGGTGATCCCGTAGATCGGGGTTTCTTGTTCCTCCTGGAACTGGCCGAACATGCGATCCCAGATGATGAAGATCCCGCCGTAGTTCTTGTCGAGGTACTTGCGATCCGAACCGTGATGCACCCGGTGATGCGACGGCGTGTTCATGAACTTCTCCAGGAAGCCCAACTTGCCGATCTCGGGGTTGTGGATGAACGCCTGGTATCCCTGGTTTGACACCGAGGCGATGATGATCAGCCTCCAGTCGAAGAACAGCGCGAGCGGCAGGTGAGCGATGTCGTTCACGACCTTGTCCAAAGGACCGAACCGGAACGCCATGGGCGTGTTGAAGTACGGCGAGCTGTGATGAACCGAATGCGTGGCCCACAAGAAGTTCACCCGGTGAAACGCCCAGTGGATCAAGAAGTACACCAGATCCGCCGCCACGAAAACCGCGATCAGCGCCCAGATGTTCATGCCTGTCTGCCAGATGGCCCAGTTGTCATGGATGTGACGCCCCGCCGTGGCCAACAAAGTGAACACGCTCACAAGGCCGAGCATGAAGAACGTCGCACCAGACGAGAGCGAGTCGAGCGTGTAGGGCTTCATCGGCTCGCCCCGTCGCCGGCGCACCGTGAACTCCCAGATCACGAACCCCGCCACGACGACGATCACCAGCAGCCCGAACCACTGGTACCACTCCTCAACGCGCCAAAAGAACAGCAGCTCGGATCCACTCAGCCCTTCAGTGTCCATCATGATTCCGGCCCCCCTCCCTGGCCCTCCAATGATCGCGCATCAACACCCAGCACGCGAGCCGCTTCGATCACGGTGGGCCGAGCTGTTGCCGAATCGCCGCAGCAGACCTCGGCAGGCCAACGCTCGGAGGCGGTCGTTGCTAGTAGTTGAGTCCGATGTCCTGGGCCTCGCGGGTTAGTTCGTCGGCGATCTCTCGTCGCATCGCCTCATCTCGGCGCTTGTACTCCATCACATCGACCAACAGGACCTTGCGTCGATTTCCCACCCGCCGGTAGGGGATCTCCCGCTGGTCGAGCAGCTTGATCAGGTAGGGCCTGCTCACGTTCAACAGATCGGCGGCCTGCTGTGTTGTGAGTTCGGCATGAACCGGCGCCACCGTTACGGCGTTCCCGTTCGCCAGCTCTGCCAGAACGTCCACGAAGAACCCGAACGCCATTGAGGGAACCACGATCTGGGTGACACCGGCGGGATCCTCGCTCACGAGTTGGACATGCGTCGTGGGGGTCGGATGGGAGCGGAGGAACTCCGTCAGCTGCGCAACAGCGTTGGCAGCCTGCTCGGCCTCCTGTTCATTCAGCACCTCAAGTTCCCGCACTGATCCACGTGCCATGGCGAACGCATCCCCTGGTTGTTGTTGCGGCTCCTGCCAGCCAGAGTACCGGGGAGGCCTTGTTTTCGCAATATTCAATCTGAGTGCATTCTCAGAAACATTCGTAACATTCGAACGACGCGCCTGCCGGCCAGCATGAGTCGAAGGACAGGTGACCACCAGTGAGCACGAGCGGGCACCGGGGACTCATCACCGACAGGAGGCAAGCACGCTCCCTCCCCCCAGCCAGATCATCCAGCTCTCAGCAACACCCGTCCAACTCCCGTACCCCCGGCTTCGAGGCCTCCCGGAGCGCAGGGGTTATTCCCCAGGGCGACAAACCTCGAAGCTCTCCCTGACGGACTTCAGGAGCCACTCGTGGTCGTCGGCGGCGATCAGATCGAGCATGGTTCGGCCGCCGTATGCGTCCGCGGGGCGCCTCGCGACCAGTGGGGGCATTCCGGCACGCAGCCGATGGCGAAGAATGTCGGAGATCTCACAGATGGCGGCAATCTTCTCGGCGCGGTCCACGGGTGGCCCCGCCAACAGCCACTTATCCACGGCCTGGCGCTTCACTCCCATCAGCCCGGCGACGTCGCTGCTCGTCAGGTGAAGGGTTGTCATCGCTCGCCTCAACGGCGAAGCGCGCTCCTGTTCATACTCCGCCTCGTCCATCGACTTGAGGAACCAGCGGAAGCGGTGCTCATCGATGTCCGCCCGTACTCGCACGCACTGTTGCGGCAGTCCAGCCATGAGGCCGCGAAGCCGGTCGACCAACACCGTGACCGCACCGAGCCCGTCCTCCAAAGGCGCAACCCAGGGCAACTCGGCCATGTGACGACGCAGCAGCTCGAACACCACACCCGACGGCGGAAGCGCATCAGGATCGCGCGCAGGCAACGAGGTCAGCACCTGCACCGCCTCGTCAACGAACACCCGGTAACGCCGCACCGAACCCCGATCTCCCCCAACTAGCAGCAAAGGCACAAGCCGGTCAAGCGCGGCAACAACGTCGGGCATCACCTCCGCCGCAGCGCTCGACGCCGCCGCAAGCTCCTGCTCAACTAGATCTTCGATGTGCAGCACTTGCGCACCTTTCCACAGCCCCTACGCATCCAAACCAAGTTGCACCCACCTCAGCCAGTCCAGCCAGGCAACCTCAGTCGTGGATTCCTCAGCCGGATCCAGACAGCCCTTGTAGGGCGACCTCCATCTCCCTGGCTTCGATAGCTACAAGCCAGCCCTATTCCGACTTCACCTCCACGGATGTGGCGTCGGCCTCGCGGATGTTGGCCAGCACCTCCTGTCTCGCCTCGCCCTGGCTGACGCAGCCCTGGATCGACAGGCACTGGCCCATCCAGACGCCATCATCGCCTTGCTCAAGGGTGACGGTCAGTTTGATCGATCCATGCTCCCCGTCAGGATTATCGTGGGCGGTTCGCTGAGGGTGGTGCCGAGGGCGGTCAACGCTCGCTGGGCCGGGAAATTGCCTGCCCCAAACACGGTGGTCTGCGGAGGCTTGTCGATGCTGTGGGTCAGGCTGGCCTCCGTCCAGCGCGGGCGCTGGTGCCAGGCCTTCCCCGTTACATGGGGGGTGGTTGTATTCCGTCTATTTTTGTGCCGCCTTGTTGCCAGATTATTGCTATTGTTTCTAGGAACTCGGCTGGGTGGTTTAGGGTTGGGGTTGTTTGTTGGTTTAGGCGGGTCATGGCTTCTTCGGTGAGGGTGACTTCCAGGGATGTGAGGTTGGCGTTTAGCTGGTCGATGGTTCTGGCGCCTATCAGTGTGGATGTCACTCCTGGGCGTTGGCGTACCCAGGCGAGGGCCACGTTGGCGGCGGTGGTGTCGTGCTCGGTGGCGATTTCGGCTACCAGGTCGAGCGTGTCGAACAGGTCGTCGTTCACGTATTGGGCCACCCATGCGGCGCGGGCGCTGTCGGGGTTGAGGTTCTCACGGGTGTACTTGCCGCTGAGCACGCCCATGGCGAGGGGGCTCCAGGGCATGATGGCTATGTCGAAATGCGCAGCCGCGGGGATCAACTCGCCTTCGATGGTGCGGCGGATCAGCGAATACTCCAACTGCAGCGCAGCCACCGGGGGCCAGGCTCGGAACTCGGCGAGGGTGGCGGCCTTGCCCACCGCCCAGCCCGGGTAGCTCGACAGTCCGATGTAGCGCACCTTGCCGGCGCGCACCAGGTCATCGAGGGTGGCCATCACCTCCTCGATGGGAGTGTGACGGTCGAAGTTGTGCTGCCAGTACAGGTCGATGTAATCGGTGCCGAGGCGTCGCAGCGACTCCTCGAGTTGGCTGATGATGGCCTTGCGCCCGCCACCACCGGCATTCGGGTCACCAGGGTGCATGTTCCCCGAAAACTTGGTGGCGATCACCCATCGATCACGACGACCGGGATTCGCCTTCAGGTAGGTGCCGATGATCTCCTCGGAGCGGCCGGCGCCGTAACCGTTGGCGGTGTCGATGAAGTTGCCCCCGGCGTCAAAGAACGTGTCCATCATCAGATGCGAGGTCGCCTCGTCGGTGTTGCCCACCTCGGCGGTGCCGAAGGTCATGGCCCCCAAACACAACGGGCTCACCCGCAGCCCGGTGCGCCCAACGGTTACATAGGAATCAAGAGCCATGAATCATCTCCCCGCGCTTGGTGGTTTCGGGCAACGTAGTGGCGGGCGGCTACTGCGCGGTGTAACCACCATCCACCGCCAGCGCCACGCCGTTCACGTGACTCGCAGCCGGTGAGCTGAGCCACAGCGCGCACTCGGCGATCTCTTCGGGTTTGGCGATGTAGCCCATCGGGTTCGCCTCGGCCCAAGCCTTGTCAACCTCGGGGTCGCCGCCGGTTGAGAGTTGGTGCATGGGGGTGTCCACCGCAGCCGGACAGATCGCATTCACCCGCACCCCTTGGCGGGCGTAGTCGAGCGCGGCGGCCTTGGTGAGGCCCACAACGCCGTGCTTCGACGCCACATACGCGCACCTGCCGGGCACAGCCACCAATCCCGCCCCCGAAGCGATGTTCACCACACTGCCCCCGCCGGATCCCAAAATCGCGGGAATCTCCGCACGCATGCACAGGAACATCCCGGTCAAGTTCACGTCGAGCACGGCTCGCCACACCTCGGGATCAAAATTGGCAACATCGTTCGTGTCCCCCAGCACGCCCGCGGAGTTCACCGCGATGTGCAGCGCACCGAAGCGTTCAACCGTCGCCTCCACCAGCCGACCCACATCATCATCGTCGGTCACGTCGGTCTTGTGAAAGCCCACGTCGTGGGGTTCGCCGAGCGACTCGGCCACCTGCCGCAACAGCGCTTCGTTGCGATCGGCCAGCATCACCCGAGCACCCGACGCGGCGTACAAAGACGCCGTGGCCGCTCCGATACCGGACGCCCCTCCCGTAACAAGCACCACCTTGCCCTCAAACATGCTCATCTGGTCAATCGTCCCTTTCCCCCACGGACTGGGCGGTCGGACTCCTGTGGTCTGGCCGGTCTCAGTGGGTCGCAGTTCTGCTATTCAGACCGTATTCCTGATTCCGGATTACTGCCAATCGCCATCAGAGGCACCATCGATAAGATGCGCGACGCGACGCATTGGCTCGGTGGCTCAACAAGGAGACCAACCCATGTCCATCCGCCTTCACCTGACCTCCGTCTTCGTCGATGACCAGGACGAAGCACTCCGCTTCTACACCGAGGTGCTCGGCTTCGAGCCGCGCGCCGACGTGCCGCTCGGAAACGATCATCGATGGCTCACCGTCGGCGCCCCAGGGCAAGACGTCGAACTGCTCCTGGAACCATCCGACCATCCAGCGGTCGCCCCATATCGTGTGGCCCTGGTCGCGGACGGGATCCCGCTGGCCTCTTTCGCCGTAGACAACATCCACTCCGAGTATGACCGCCTCCGCGCCGCCGGGGTGACCTTCACACAGCCTCCCACCGAGATGGGCCCGGTCACCACCGCAGTCCTCGACGACCGCTGCGGCAACCTCATCCAGCTCCTACAGCACTAACCGGGAGGCTCTCGTCGCACCGGCAGGGCCTCCAGATCACGCCTCCCACACCATCGTCGACACCGATCTCGGCAAGGTCTTGATCGCCACCACCCCCGAGGGCTGGTCTCGGCCAACCCGTCACCGTTGCCTCACCGAGCATCAGTCCGTGTGCCGAACCGTGCACCGGCCGTTGGAACTGGCCGTCCTCAGAGAACCGATGGGTCTCAAACCAGCACTTTCGCAGACAAGTACCACCCTTGAATGCCCATGACCGAGTTTGCTGGTGCTGCGCGATTCCAGCGAGCAGCCACCCCAGGACGTAGTCCTTTTCGACGACATGGTGCGCGAGTCGCGATGGCCTCCCGCCAATCGCCATCAGAGGCGCCGCCCGTCAACATCGGCGCAGGCACCTGCCGCCAAGAAAGGCAATACCCCGGGCGCATGCCACGAAGGCATTGGCGACACCGGGGAATTAGGCCCCCACCATACACCGGACTCGAGGGTCACGGTGTGCATCCACGATGTGTGGACACAATCCCTCGCACCGCTCGTGTGAAACTTGGGCCTGTGCGTGGCGGCGCGCTCTAGGGTCCGCGGATGCACGGGGGTTGCGCCCGCAACATCGTTGTGATCTGTGCCGACGAGTACAACGCCCGATGCCTCGGGGTGGCCGGGCACCCGCACGTGCTCACGCCCAACCTTGATGCGCTCGCCGCCCGGGGAACGCGTTTCGAGCGGGCCTGGACGCCGTCGCCGGTTTGTGTGCCCGCACGAGCTTCGATGGCAACCGGACGCTGGGTTCACGAACTCGGCACGTGGGACAGCGCGCAGCCTTACACCGGCGAGATTCGAGGGTGGGCCCACGAAGCCCGCGACGCCGGCGCCGAGGCGGTGTCAATCGGCAAGCTCCACTTCCGAAGCAAATCCGACGACTACGGCTGGACGGAATCGCTGCTTGCGATGCACGTGGTTGACGGCGTCGGGTGGGTGCAGGGGCTCCCCCGGCGCGATCCTCTCCCGTACGACGACCAGGCCGCTGAAATGGCGGACTACTGCGCCATCGGCGAGTCGCCCTACACGAAGTACGACCAGGCGATCACCGACCGCACCGTCGAGTGGCTCGACCAACACGGCACCGGCGACCCTCCGTTTGCGCTGTTCGTGTCGCTGGTGGCGCCACACTTCCCCCTCACGGTTCCGCACGAGTTCGTGGCGCCGTATCTCGACCTCGATCTGCCACTTGAGATACCCGAGCAGCCGCTCGATCATCCCGCGGTGGCGGCCATGGCGGACTTCTTCGCGTACCACCGTGGCTTCACCAGCGACGAGGCCACCAGGTTCGGACGACAGTTGTACCTGGGATTGGTGAGCTGGCTTGACCACAACGTGGGCCGGGTGCTTGCCGCGCTCGAAGCCGCCGGGCGCCTCGACGACACCGTGGTGGTGTTCACATCAGACCACGGCGACATGACCGGCAACCGTGGGCTGTGGGGGAAGTGCTACATGTATCGAGATTCGGTGAACGTGCCGATGCTGGTGGCCGGGCCGGGGGTGCCGGTCGGGGTGGACTCAACCACCGAGGTGAACCTCACCGACATCCACCCAACGATCCTCGGCGTGGTCGCCCCCGACACCGCAAACGAGGGGCCCGGCCGTTCCCTGGTCGAGTCGGCGCGGCGCCCCGACCCCAACCGGGTGGCGTTCAGCGAATTTCACGACGGCGGGTCGATCACAGGGACGTTCGCCGTGCGCTTCGGCCACATGAAATACATCCATCACGAAGGCTTCGAACCCCAACTACTCGACCTGAGCACCGACCCCGACGAACTCAACAACGTGGCCCTCGACCCGGCCTATCGAGACGAGCGCAGATCGGCACAAGACGTGCTGCACTCCATAGTCGATCCAACGGCAGCCGACCGGTCCGCGTTCGCAAGCCAGGAGGCACTAATCGCCCACCACGGCGGCCGCACCGCCCTACTCAGAGCCTTCCTGTTCGATCACACCCCCGCCCCGCACACCTAGGCCTCCCCTCGCCACCCGGCGCCAGGGAGACACGGGACCGTGCAATCGCTACGAACCGCTGATGGTCTCCACACCAACACGAGCAGGCACGAGAGAAGGAGCACTGGCCGTACTTCTCGCAAGGGACGGTCCGAGCGCCCTCGCCGACGACTGCGTCGCTGAGCCCTACGCTTCGCGCCATGACGCCCACTTCGCTACTGGATCGGCCGCTATACGGCATGGCCGAAGTGGACGCCCTGATCGGTCTCACGAACGGCACCGCGCGACGATGGATCGACGGCTACTCGCGAGGCGAGCGCTGCTATCCCCCGCTGATTCGACCAGAGCCGACTCACGATCAGATCGCAACCTGGGGCGAGTTCGTGGAGACTCGCCTGATCAGCGAGTACCGCGACGAAGGGATCAGAGTTGGTCGCCTGCGCGATGTCATCGCCGCACTGAGGAGCATCTTCAACACCCAGCACCCTCCGGCGCACGCACGTCCGTTCCTGGAGGTCGAAGGCCGAGAGAGCGTTCTCCGAGTCCAGGAGCAAGTCGAACTAGCTGTGAAACTGCGGCTCGTTGTGCGCTCGGGGCAAACCATCCTGGTGGCGCCTGAGGTGCGGAGGTTCCAGGACGTGACCACCTACTGTCCCACCACACAGGAGGCGACGCGGATCAAGCTCCACAACACGGTCGTGCTCGACCCCGACTACGCGTCGGGGCGTCCTGTGATCGCTGATCGGCCACTTCGAGCAGAAACCCTCGCAGAAGCACACCGCACAGGACTCACCCCAGCCGACATCGCCGAAATGTGGGCCGTGGACGTCGCCTCGGTACGCGACGCCATCCACTGGACCTCCCAACAGGCACCCAAAGTAGCGTGAACTTCGCGGACTGTTCGTTGACGAGAACATGCTTCCGGTGGGCCGGGCACTCGACGAAGTCAGCCGTCCACACCGAGTCCTGTACCCGGGACACGCCCACTGCCCCGACGTTCCGCACCCCTAACCCACGGCGACACGGCGGGTGGAGGTGGGTTGCGTGGTATGTGGGGACGGCGCGTTGTCTCTTCGGAGGATTGTTGGGGGTTTTGCGGGGTTAGCACCTCATTTTTTGGCCTGTTGGGTCGTAGGGGGCGCGACTGTGGGTTGTTGCTGGGTGGCGGATGCCTGCTACTTCCACCGTTAGCCGCGCGTCGTGGACGATTTCATCGAATCGTTCACCTGCTTGCACCACGCCGATCGCTACGCCGGTGCCGAGAGTGTGGCCGAAGGTGGCGGAGGTCGTGTAGCCGATCACGTTGTCGCCGTGAAGGATTGGAAGGGTGCCGTGCGGGTTGATGTCGGCGTCTCCGAAAGTGAGGTTCACGAGGCGACGTTGCAGCGGCCGTTCCCGGGCAGCGAGAAGCGCTTCGCGGCCGATGAAGTTGCCGCAGTCGAAGTCGACGGCGAACATCAGGCCCGCCTCGCGTGGGGTGTCGAGCGGGCCGATGTCGTGACCCCAGGAACGGAAACCCTTCTCGATGCGCAGACTGCCGTAAGCGTACGCTCCGGCGAGGCGCAGGCCGTGCGGCCCGCCGTTTGCGACCAACTCGTCGAAGACCGCGCAGCCGGACTCGCTGGGGATGTGCAGCTCCCATCCCAATTCGCCCGGATAGGACAGCCGAAGGGCCCGGGCGCGGATCCATCCGAGATCGATCGACCGCGCCGCTCCGTACGGGAACGCCTCGGCGCTCAGATCGGCCGGGGTGACCGTGGCCAGCAGGTCGCGACTGTTCGGCCCGGCCACGGTGAGCGTCACCCAACATGTGGTGACGTCCACGGCAGCCGCCCGCGCAGAGCCAGGGATGTGGCGACGGATCCAGTGAAGGTCGCGGAAACGTTGGCTGCTACCGGTGACCACGAAGTACTCATCCTCGGCGATGCGGGTGACGGTGAGGTCGGACTCGAAACCACCATGGTCGTTCAACAAGGCCGTGTACACCACGGTGCCGGGCTCCACATCGACGTTGTTGGCGCACAGCTCCTGCAGCACCACGGCGGCGTCGGGGCCGCGCACCTCGATCTTGCCGAACGGGCTCTGATCGAAGATCGCCACCGCGGTGCGTGCCGCCTCGTGTTCGGCCTTCCACCATAGGAACCAGTTGGTTCGGTGGTAGCTCAACTCCGGCGTGGGATCCACGCCACCGGGCGCCACCCACGCCGGGCGCTCCCAGCCGGCGCGCTGAGAGAACCAGGCGCCCGCCGCCTTGAGGCGACCGTGCAGCGGTGTGATACGGGTGGCGCGCACCGAGGTGTACTCGTGGCCGGGAAACGGGATCTCCAAGTGCCGGGCGAGCACCTCGGGGATGCGGGCCTCCAGCGCGCGGGTGTTGTCGAAGGAGGGGTCGAACCGGCGGACATCGGCGGCGTTGAGATCCACCGGGGGGATGCCGTTCACGATCCACTCGGCGAGGCACCAGCCAACCCCGCCTCCCAGGATCATCCCGGCCGAGTTCATGCCGCACGCCAGCCAGAAACCCTCAACCTCGGGCGCCTCACCGAGCAGCGGGTTGTTGTCGAGGGTGAAACTCTCGGGCCCGTTCATCTGCATTCGCAAGCCCACGTCGTTGAGGATCGGCACCCGCTGGGCAACCTTCTCAAGGACCGGCGCGAGGTGATCCCAATCGTCGTCGAGACGCACGAACGCCGCATCGGCCGGCAGGCGATGCATCGGCAACGGCCGGGGGTTGGGTTCGAAACAGCCAACAAGCAGACCGCCGACCTCTTCTCGCAGGTAGGCGTAGATGTCGCCGTCGCGCATCACCGGAAGCGTGGGCGTCACACCCTCGATGGGTTCGGTGATCACGTAGAAGTGCTCACACGCATACAGCGGCGCATGCACGCCCGCCATGGCCGACAGCTCACGGGCCCACAGTCCGGTGCAGTTCACCACCGCGTCGCACACGATGTCACCGGCCGAGGTCTTGACACCGCCGACCGCGCCGTCGACGATCTCGAAGCCTTCGACGGCGACACCCTCAAGGATCGTCGCGCCACCCGCTCGTGCCCCCTTGGCCAAGGCGACGGTCACATCGGCGGGGTTCACACGACCAGACGACGGGGTGTACAGCGCGGCCAAGAGATCGTCGGTGCGGGCCGGCGGCCAACGTTCGGCCACCTGGCCGGGGGTGAGCATTTCGGTGGGCACCCCGAACGCCCGGCCCACCGTCTGGGTGTGATGAAGGTTGTCGAGACGTTCGGGGGTGGGGGCCACATTGAGATGCCCGACGGTGCGCCAACCGGTGGCCTGACCGGTCTCGGCTTCGAGGGACGCGTACAGCTCGGCGGAGTGCCGCGCCATGCGGGTCATCCCCCACGATCCCCGCAACGGCGTGACAAGACCAGCCGAGTGCCACGTGGTGCCGGCGGTGAGCCGGGCCCGCTCAAGCAGCACGGCGTCGGTCACTCCGAGCTTCGCCAGGTGATACAGCACGCTGCAGCCGATCACTCCACCGCCGATCACAACAACCGACGCCGACCGGGGCAGCGCCCGCGACCGGGGCAATCCCGGCGAGCGAGGCGGCGACGCAGGCAGCGCCGGCGAGTTGGTGGTCACGAGCGGATGCGGGTGTTGTGAGGATCGAACACCGGGTCGGCGACCACCTCAGCGTGGTGGCGTTCGCCCATGATCTGGATCTCGAGCTGTGTTCCCACCGCGGCGTGGTCGTCGCGCATCCACGCCGCGGCGATGCCCCGGCCCAGGATCACGCTGTGGGATCCCCCGGTGGTGTAACCGACCACCTCGTCACCGGCGAGCAGCGGTTCGGTGAGGCCCGGATCGCAGTCGGTGGTGTCCACCGCCACGGTCGCGTACCGGTGCCCGGTTGGCCGGCGGTGACGGGCCGCCACCGCGTCCCGGCCGATGAAACCGCCGGGCTTGTCGAGCTTCACGAGATGGCCGAGCCCTGCCTGGTAAGGGTCCACCTCGGTGGTGAGATCGCTGCCCCACACCTTGTAGCCCTTCTCGAGGCGGAGGCCCTGCAACGCCCTCGACCCCACCAAGGCCAGGTCGAAGTCCGCCCCGACGGTGACGATCCGATCGAACAGCGCCCCCATGAACGGCTGCGCCACGTGGATCTCGTAGCCGAGGTCCCCTGTGAACGACACGCGGATCACGTCCGCCTCACAAACACCCAGATCGAGGCGGGCCACGTCGAGGAACCCCAACGCCTCGTGGCACACATCGGCTTCGGTCAGACCGGCGAGCACCGCCCGGGCGTTCGGGCCGGCGAGGTGCATGATGCCGATCTCGCTGGTGCGCGACGTGATCGTGACGTCGCCGCCGGCGTGCCGGTCAAAGATGCCCCGGTGGATTCCCTCGCCAACGCCGGAACCGACCACGTAGTAGTGATCGGGCCCGAGGTTGCACACGGTGAAGTCGCCGGTGATGCCGCCGCTGTTGTTGCACATCAGGGTGACCGCGGCTCGACCGGCGGCGGGCAGGCGGTTGGTGAACAGTCGATCAAGCAGCGCTGCGGCGCCGGGCCCACGGATTTCGTGCTTGCCGAACGGCGACAGGTCGAGCAGGCCGACACTGTCTCGCACCGCTCGCATCTCCGCCACGACCGGCTCGAACCAGTTGGAGCGGCGCATCGTCTCCGCGTCGGTAACACCGGGTTCGTCGGCGAACCACAATGGCCGCTCCCAGCCGTGTACCGATCCGAACACGGCGCCGGCGGCGCGGTGGCGTTCGTACAGCGGCGTCGTGCGAGCGGGCCGCCCGGTGGTGAACTCCTTGCCCGGGTAGCCGAGGCGATGATGCTCGCGGTAGGTCTCCTTCACCCGTTGCACCGTGAACGACTTCGTGAGATGAGGGCCGAACCGGTCGGGATGCCACGGCATCGGATCGATGCTCGGGTCGCCGTTCACCATGTAGTCCGCCATGTGACCCGCGGCAGCGCCACCCATGGCTATGCCGTGGGTGAACCCAGCGGCGATCCAGTAACCCGGCAGCGCCGCGACGGGGCCCATGATCGGACGGTCGTCGGTGGTGTAGGTGATGGGGCCGTTGACCACCATGCGAATGCCCGCCGACTCGAACGCCGGGAACCGATGCGCCGCGACCGCCAGGAACTCCTCGATGCGGTCAAGGTCGGGATCCAGGAGTTCCTGGCCGAAGCCGGGCGGGATGCCGTCGACGCCCCACGCCTTGCAGTCCCACTCATAGGGCCCTAGGAGCAGTCCGTCGCCCTCACGGCGCAGGTAGTAACGGCCGCGTTTGTCTCGAATCACCGGGAGCGTCTTGTTGACGGCGGCGACCTCGTCGATGGCCTCGGTCACCAGGTACTGGTGCAGCATCGGCACAACCGGCAGGTCATGCCCCGCGAGCGCGGACACTTCCCTGGCCCGAAACCCCGCGGCGTTCACCACATGCTCGGCTTCGATGTGACCCTTTTCGGTTTCGACTATCCATCCACCGTCCGGGCGGGTGCGCAGGCCGATCACGGGTCGGTGCCGCAGGATCGTGGCGCCACGGGCTCGGGCCGCCTCGGCGAGGCCGTGCGTGGCCCCCGACGGGTCGACGTAACCGTTGAGCGGGTCATACATGGCGCCGAGGAGGCCTTCGGTGTTCACGAGGGGGAACATGTCGGCGACCTCGGCCACAGAGACCATCTCGTAGTCCATGCCGGCGGCACGCCCGCGGCCTTGTTGGAGACGCATCTCGTCGAGCCGCGCAGGTGAGTCGCACAACGACAATCCGCCCACGCGGTGAACGCCCGCCGATCGGCCCGTTTCGGCCTCGATCCGCAAGTACAGATCGACGCTCTCCTTTAGCATTCGCATGCCGTTGATCGAGGCCGACGTGGTCGGCGCCTGACCCGCGGCGTGCCAAGTGCTCCCGGCCGTGAGCTCGATGCGTTCAACCACTGCGCAGTCGGTCCAACCGAGTTCGGCCAGGTGATACAGGATCCCGCAGCCGATGATGCCGCCGCCGATCACCACCACCCGATAACGCTCTTTGTTGCTCACCTCACCCCCAGACACAGCCGGCCTGGCGCCGCTCCAAACCCAGGAATTATCCTATAGGATTCCGGGTGCGGCGGGCTTCGCGCCGGTTACTCGTTGTTACCGACCTATCTCTGGAATTGCGCTAGCTCGGCCCGGATGCGGTCGAGGGTCTGCTTGCGGTGCCCGGCCATCACCTGCTGGAGGCGCAGCACGTCCCGCGCCACGAACGCCTCGACCAGTTCGTCGTGGTCGTGTTGCAGATCCGGCAGAACGGGACGATCACGAATGAGCACCGACTGGTAGTGCGACGCGGCGTCCCAGATGTGGTTCAACATCCTTAGCAGACGACTCGACGCGCCCGGCTCGAACGTGGCGAAGTGGAATCGCCGGTTGATTTCGTGGAACCGCACCCGGTCATCGGCCACGACTTGTGCTCGCATGGCTTCGTTGAGCGCCTCGATCCGGACGTCGTCGTCGGGTGTTGCGGCAGGCGCCGCGAACCGCAGCGCCTCGTCTTCCAGGATCGTGCGCCAGTGGTAAATGTCCTGCACATCGGCCCATGTGAGTTGAGGCACGAAGTAGCCCCGGTTGGGTTCGTGTACCACGTGGCCTGCGGCCTCGAGGCGTTGCAGGGCCTCGCGCACGGGGATGTGGCTGAGCTCAAGCGAACGAGCCAGGCCGTCGGCGGAGAGTCGGTCGCCGGGTCCGAACTCGCCGCGCACGAACGCGTCGCGGATTCGTTGCGTTGCGTCCTCAGCGGCGCTCATCGTGGTTTCCCTGGTGCGTGGGCCGGGCGGGAGCCGGGCGGGGGCCGAGTTCGTTGCGGGCGATTCGGTTGCGCAGCACCTCGCTGGTGCCGCCGGCGATCCTCCAGCCGCGGGTGCGACGGAAGATGTACTCCACCGGGGACTGGGTGGAGTACCCCACCGCTCCGAGGATTTGCAGCGACTCGTCGGCCACGAAACACCCCGTCTCGTTGGCGTAGCACTTGGCGATCGCTGTCTGCTGATCCGACGGCCCGCCCTCAGCCGACGCCGCTCGCATCAGCAGCAACTCCGCTGCGTCGAGTCGCATGCGCATGTCGGCGATCTTCCACTGGATTCCCTGTTGATCACGCAGCAGCCCCCTGTCCACGGATCGTTGCTGAACGTAGTCCTTGGCGTGTTCGAAGGCCGCGGCTGCCAGCGCCAGTGAGCGGGTGGCGTTGCCGAGACGTTCGATGTTGAACACCGGGAACAGCCTGCGGAACCCGTCACGGTCCACCAGCACGTTGCGTGCCGGCACGCGACACCCGTCGAACACCATTTCGCAGTACCGCTCACCGGACATGAAATGCTCGGTGGCCCCTCGGGAGAAGCCCGGCGCGTCATCCGGGACGACCACCGCGCCGACCTCTCCGTGGTTGGCTGCGTTGGTGTCGGTGAATCGACACCACACGATCAGGGTGTCGGCGTCCACTCCGTGAGTGGCCCACAGTTTGGTACCGTCAACGACGACGTCGCCGCGGTCGAACCTGGCGACCGTTCGCATGCGGCTCAGCGCAGACCCGGCGTCGGCTTCGCTCATCGCCAGCGAGATGAGGGTGGATCCGGTGAGAGCCGGCGCGAGGAACTCGGCCTTGAGTTCGTCCGAGCCGGCGGCTTGGAGCTGACGGATGCCACCGAAGTTGTATGCCTGCACCACGTCTGCGGTGCGCGGACACACCCTTGCAACCTCGCGCAACACCAGCATCGAATCGAGCAGGCTTCCGCCTTGGCCACCGTCCTCGGTGGGGAACGCGATGCCCGTGAGGCCAAGCGCTGCGAGTCTGGTCGCCCGCTCGCGAACGAACTCTCGGTGGTTGTCGGGACCTGGGCTGGTGTGGGGATCGAAGTATCGGGCGGCGATGCCGGCGGCCGTAGTGCTCACCTGTTGCTGTTCGGGGGTGAGGTCGAAGTTCATCCGCAGTTTCCCTTCCTGGGGTCGAGGATCACGCGAGCCGCCACGGCGACCGCACCTGGGGAGTCGAACACGGGAATCCCTGCGGCGCGGTAACGCACGAGCGCGCCAGGCGCAAGCCTCGGCGACCCGAGCCGTGACACCAGGATCGGTTTCGGTGATCGCGCCGTGAGTTCGGCCAGGCCAGCCGCCATCACCGACGCGGCCGGATCGGCGTTGGTGGTCAGCTGCACGATTACCGCATCGATCGCGGGGTCGGCGCTCATCGCCTCGGCGCAACGGCACACGACCTGGGGTGACAGAACCGCGTCGGCGGACACGTCGACGGGATTGTGAACGTCTTCGATCCCGGTTGCCGCGGCGAGCGCTGCCACCGTTGGCGGCGCGAGCTTGGGAATGTCGAGTCCGCGGCGCTCGCAGGCATCGGCCACCAGCGCGGCCGCGCCACCCGACATGGTCACCACCCCCACCCGGTTCCCGGGGCGGCGGCGGTGCGCAGCGCCCGCGACACCGGCGACGAGGAGCTCATCGACCGTGTCCACCTCGACCACCCCGTGATGCCGCAGCCAGGTAGCCGTTCGGCGGTCGTCGCCGGCAAGGGCGCCACTGTGGGTCTCACTGACGCGCCGGGCGGCCGCGGAAGTTCCCGACCGCAGCGCAACAACCGTGGTGCCGCGACGCCGACACGACGCCAGTGCCGCAGCGGTGGCCGCGCCGTCACGAATCGTCTCCAGGTACAGCAGCACGACGTTTGTGGCCGGATCATCCGCGAGGTGTGCGAGACAATCCGCCACGCCGACGTTGATCTCGTTGCCCGTGGACACCCAGGCACTGAAGCCGATGCCGAGATCCCAGCCACGGCTGATCAGGCACGAGCCGATCGCCCCGGACTGGCTCACAATGCCGATCGTGCCCGCCGGGGGCGCTTCGAGGTCGAACACCATCGCCATCGAAGCCACCACGCCATCGGCGAAGTGAGCGACCCCGCTGGAGTTCGGCCCCACAACCACCATGCCGGTTTCGCGGGCAACGCGGGCCACGTGCGCAGCGTCGGCGTCGGGCATCCCGTCGGTGAAGATGACGACCGCGCCCACCCCACGTTCGGCAAGGTCAACAACAGCGTCGGGAACGTGCCTTGCGGGCATCGCAACACAGGCGAGATCGACAGTGCCGGGTTCGAGATCGGTGATCGCTGCCACGGTGGTCACATGCGGAACGTTCCCCTTCGGGTTGACGGCCATCACGTCACCGCCGAACCCGTGATTGCGGAGATATCGAAGCGCTCGCGATCCGGGCTTGGCGCCGTGACGGGAGGCGCCCACCACCGCGACGCTGCGAGGCGAGAACAGCGCAGTGAGGTCTCGGGGGACGGTCACAGCCTGGTTCCGGGCGTCGCGGCGGGCCCCGTCGTGCCGAGCGTTGCGGCGGGCCCCGTCGTGGCGGGTGTGGTCGCCGGCCTGGTTGCGACGCAGCACACGAACATCAACCGCGGTCACGCCATCGGGCCCCACGAACACTGGGTTGAGGTCAACCGATTCGAGACCGGCATCGGCGCCCGCAGCCTCGCCGATCGTGACCATCAGGTGAACGAGCGCCTCGGTCGACCCGCCCGGCGCGCCACGAAGACCTGCGAGCAGCGACGCCAGGCGTGTCGAGTTGATGGCCGCACGAGCGTCGGACTCGCAGAGCGGTGCCGGAACCACAGCCACGTCGTCGATGAGTTCTGCCAGCGTGCCGCCCACCCCGACCACTACGAACGGGCCGAGGCTGCGGTCGCGAACCACGCCGACCATCGCCTCCACGCCCACCAGTTCGGGCTGCACGGTCACCGTTTTGCATGCGATTGCGCGCAGGTGCCGCACCGCCTCCCGCAACCCTTGAGGGGTGGCGATCCCCACGCGCACCGCCCCGAGATCGGTCTTGTGGCAGCCTTTGTCAACCTCGGTCTTGGCCACAACCGGGAACCCGAGATGCGAGGCCAACGAAACCGGGTCGTCATCCGCTCCGACCACGACCGTCTCCACCAGCGGCACGCCCACCGAACGCGCCCACACGAACGCCGCCGCATCGTCGAGAAGGCGCGCAGCGGAATCCATCAGCGGAGCCCGCCGAGGTGGCTTGTGCCGTTCGAAACCCGACGGTCTGGTTGTGTCATCGTTGGTGCCTCCGGGCGCTTGGATGGTCTTTCCCCATACCCGAGTTTCCTATAGGATCTCGCGCGGATGGTCAAGTGCCACCCGAGCCCGAAGGGCGAACACCGTCAACGTGGAGCAACAGTCGCTGCCGCAACCCTTCGCCATCGCAGGACTCACCGCAGCGGCCCATACCGAGATGGTCGACGCCATCGTCGCCGACGGATGAGAGGAGTTTGCTGTGCCCGTCGTTCCGTCCACGATTCCGGTCGCGGCCTACCTCGACCCGAACAGCCTCGACGCCGAGCTCGAGTCGATCTTCGCCACGACTTGGCAGATGGTGGGCCACGTGGAGAAGCTCCGCACACCCGGCGACCGCGTCGTAACCGACGTGGCCGGCGAGTCGATCATCGTCGTTTGTGACGAGCGCGGTGAACTGCGCGCACACCACAATGTGTGCTCCCATCGCGGCGCCGAGGTGCTCACCGAAGACGGATGCGCCCGTCGCATCACCTGCCAGTACCACGCGTGGACTTTCAACCTGGACGGCTCGCTGGCCCACGTTCCCAACGAACGAGTCCTCGGGCCGGTTGACCGCGAATCCCACAGCCTTCGCTCGTGCCGGGTGGAGGAGGCACACGGGATGGTGTTCGTGAACCTCGACCCAGAAGCGGCCCCGCTGTCGGAGTCGGCGCCCTGGCTGGAACCCACCATCCGCGAGTACGCGCCGAACCTCCCCCACCACACGCTCGTCCACCGCACCGAGACCACCGTGAAGGCCAACTGGAAGATCGGCATCGAGAACTTCTCGGAGTGCTACCACTGCACCGTGATCCACAAGACCTTCGTTACGGGCGTCGCCGACCCCAACAGCTACCGGGTGATCGACAAGGGAGGCTGGCACCGCCACGAGGCGTCCCCTCGAACAGACGGCGACACCGCTTACGCGTTCGACACGTCGGCCACAGACCGCGCCAACGAGTTCCGGGTGTGGTGGATGTGGCCGAATTTCGCCATGCAGAGCTACCCGGGTGGGGTGCTGCACTTCTGGTCATGGCGGCCGATCGCCGTCGATGCCACCCACGTGACGGTGGACTGGTACTTCCCGAGCACCGACCTCGAACCATGGCAACAAGACCTGATCGACTCGCACGCGGCCACCACCTTTGCCGAGGATCCGCCGGTGATCGAGAGCATTCAGCGCTCGATGTCGAGCCGGGCGTACCGGCCCGGACCGATCCTCGTGGATCCCGACGGCGGCCCGGCCTCCGAGCACGGCGTGGCTTCGATCCATGCCCTGTGGAACGCGGCAATGAGCAACGCTGCAAAGCGGGACGCCGAAGAGTGCAATGAGGCCCCTGAGCACTGAGGCCCTGTCGTCGTGAACTCCGACATCCTCCCGCGGCCGGATATCGACCTTGACGCGGTGCGCCGGTACCGGCGGGGGCGGATCCGCCGGAAACTGGTGGAGCAGGACGTGGATGCGGTTTTGCTCACGAGTCCGGTGAGCCTGCGTTACGCGGTGGACTTCCGGGAGTATCAACTTTTTCAGTCTCGGATCCCCACCTACGCGGCGGTCGTGCCGGCCGAGGGCGACGTTGTGATGTTCGGCGCGTCGAATCCCGTGCCGATGGCCAACCAGCACCGGCCGGGGCTCATGCTCAACACGTTCGAACGCGGGCTGCGGGCAACCGACGGGTCGCTCCAGCAGTTGGCCGACGTGGCGCGAGAGTTCACCTCCCGCGGAGGCCGTCTTGCCATCGAACGGCTGCACACCGCCGACATCACGAGCCTGTCGTCCGTTGTCTCGGTG
Organism: Candidatus Aldehydirespiratoraceae bacterium; assembly: GCA_965221635.1. Taxonomy (GTDB): domain Bacteria; phylum Actinomycetota; class Acidimicrobiia; order Acidimicrobiales; family Aldehydirespiratoraceae; genus JAAXHB01. The sequence continues at coordinate 2,483,647 of OZ244902.1, read as the reverse complement.
ATCGACGCCGAGCCGTTGATGGAGTCGGCCCGGTCGATCAAATCCGACGGCGAGATCGCCTGCATGCGGCACTCGATCGCCGTCGCGCAGCACGCAATGGACCAGCTCCAAGCCGCGCTCGTTCCCGGCGTCACCGAAAACGAGCTACTGGCGATCATCCACCATGTGAACATCGCCAACGACGGCTCATGGCTCGAGGGTCGAATGCTCGCGTCGGGCCACCGAACCAACCCGTGGCTGCAGGAAGCCACAGACAAGGCCGTGGCAGCGGGCGAGCTCGTGGGGCTCGACACCGACATGGTCGGCCCTTACGGGTACTGCGCCGACGTGTCCCGCACGTTCCTGTGCGGCGACCAGCCCGCCACGCAGGCGCAACGAGACCTCTACCGCCACGCCCACGACGAGATACATCACAACATGGCCCTGGTGCGCCCCGGCGTGACGTTCAGAGAACTCAGCGAGCGGGCGTTCTTCGAGCGTCCCGAGTTCGTGGCCCACCGCTATGTGTGCATGGCCCACGGCGTCGGCATGACCGACGAATGGCCGATGATCAGATACGACTCCAACTGGCATCACGGCGGCTACGACGGCGTGATCGAAGAGAACATGACGCTCTGCATCGAGAGCTTCACAGGCTCCGACCAAGGAGGCGAAGGAGTCAAACTCGAACAAATGATCCGAGTCACCGCCGACGGCTACGAACCACTAAGCAACTACCCCTTCGATCAACGCCTCCTAGCCCAATAGCCACCCGCCGCCACCTCACCCTGGGCCCCGGCCGCAGCTACCAACCCCGACCGATAGTGAGTTCGCGGCGGGCGACTGTGGAGCCCTGAAGCTCGGGGATCTTGGTCGAACACCCGTTCGCGTGAGAATGGGGAGTGCGACCATTAGCGCTCGCCATCGACGCGGACGCATGAATCACTGGATATCAAGCCGTTCCGGCTATAGCACGTTCGTGTTACAGTGCAGACATGAGCACTACGACGGTTCGACTCGATGCTGAAGACGAAGCCCTGCTCGACATGCTCGCCGATGAGTACGGCGGGCGCTCGAGCGCAATCCGTCATGCCGTCCGCCATCTCGCAGCCGACCGGCGACGCCTCCACGCCCTGCGCTCCTTCGTTGACGAATGGGCCAACAAAGACGACCCGATCGATGACCAAGAAGTCGCCGCCATGGCCGAGCGATACGGTCTGTGATCCTCGACGCAGGCTTCCTGATCTCACTCGACCGCAGCGAGCGGGCCGCTGACGCGTTTCTGACCGAGGCCACCAGGTCCGAGACATCCCTATACACCACCGAGCCGGTGGTGGCGCAAGTGTGGAGAGGCGGTTCCCGCCAAGCCCGGCTCGCCGCCTTCCTCAAGACGATCGTGATTTACCCTCTTGATGACGGCCGCGCAGTAGGTCAGCTTCTCGCTCAGACCGCCACCTCAGACGTCGTCGACGCACACGTGGTGATCACCGCGGTGCGCCTCGGACGAGACATTCTCACCGGTGATGCGAACGACCTCTCAGCGCTCAGTGCCGTCCTTGGCCCGGCGGCCCCCACAGTCCACTCCTGGCCACAGACGTCGAAGCCCTAACCAGTCAAGCGATCCTCAAGCGGCCCAACATCCAGAACCGAAGCCAAGAGTCACCGACCAACCCCACGGGGCCCACACCTTCGTACTTGCCGACGGGCGACAGACCGAGCAGGCCGACACTGTCTCGCACCGCTTGCATCTTGGCGACGACCTGTTCGAACGAGTTGGAGCGACGCATCGTCTCGACCTCTGTCACCCCGGGTTCGCTTCAGCTGGATCCGGGTGCTACCCCAGCCCGCACAACACCTGTACCCACAGACGAGGCCGGTCCAGTGACCCACAGCGGCGACCCGCTCGTTGGCTCGCCGCGCCGCAGCCACGGCACAGTGGGGCCCTACGCTTCGCGTCATGACGCCCACCTCGCTACTGAATCGGCCGCTCTATGGCATGGCCGAAGTGGACGCCCTGATCGGGCTCACGAGCGGCACCGCGCGGCGATGGATCGACGGCTACACGCGAGGCGAGCGCTGCTATCCCCCGCTGATTCGACCAGAGCCGACCCACGATCAGATCGCCACCTGGGGCGAGTTCGTGGAGACTCGCCTGATCAGCGAGTACCGCGACGAAGGGATCAGAGTTGGTCGCCTGCGCGATGTCATCGCCGCACTGAGGAGCATCTTCAACACCCAGCACCCTCCGGCGCACGCACGTCCGTTCCTGGAGATCGAGGGCCGAGAGATCGTTCTACGAGTCCAGGAGCAAGTCGAACTAGCTGAGGAACTCCGGCTCGTTGTGCGCTCGGGGCAAACCATCCTGGTGGCACCTGAGGTGCGGAGGTTCCAGGACGTGACCACCTACTGTCCCACCACACAGGAGGCGACGCGGATCAAGCTCCACAACACGGTCGTGCTCGACCCCGACTACGCGTCGGGGCGTCCTGTGATCGCTGATCGGCCACTTCGAGCAGAAACCCTCGCAGAAGCACACCGCACAGGACTCACCCCAGCCGACATCGCCGAAATGTGGGCCGTGGACGTCGCCTCGGTACGCGACGCCATCCACTGGACCTCCCAACAGGCACACAAAGTTGCGTGAACTTCGCGGACTGGCCTGTGACGAAGCACGGCGGCCCGGATCCGCTTCATCTCAAGAAGATCTGACTTGTCCTCCGCGACCCCGCCAGAGCTCGTCGTCACTGACGGGCACCGCCATCGCATTGATGCCGGGCGGGACCTCCTAAGGACGTACTGACCTCGATTCCCGCGAAAGGAAAGATCAACATGGCCAAGTCAATTGGGTTTCACATCCTTTTTCAGAACGGCCTTGCCAAACAGGCGTTGGAGCGTTACAGCGAGATCTTCGACGACTACGAACTCAACAGCATCGAGTTCTATGAGGGCGAAGGCGACGGGCCGGCGGGCCAGGTGAAGGTTGCCGACTTCCGAGTGGCCGGGCAGAGGTTCGTGTGCATCGATTCCCCAATCCAGCACGAGTGGGACATGACACCCGGTGTCGCGCCGTTCATCGAATGCGACAGCGACACAGAGATGGAGCGGCTATTCGATGCGCTCGCCGACGGCGGCAAGGTGTTCATGCCCCTCGGCGACTACGGGTTCGGGCGGCGCTTCGGCTGGGTCGAGGACCCGTTCGGCGTGTCCTGGCTGCTGAACATCACCTGATCCATCCCCCTCGGCGACCCACCCCCGCAGCCGAGTGCCAAGACCTTCTCAGAGGCCTCGGCGCGCCCGTGCTTCCGAGCGTGCGGGGTTGCGGCTGCCGGACGGTCCAAGGGGGGCCAGTCGCAGACAACGTTGTCCTGAATCGGATAGAACTCGGCGACATGCGTCCTTAGGGTCGTCGCATGACTTCTCTTGATGAGGTTCGCTGGGCTGCCGTGCAGGAGAGGTCCGCGACCGCGGACGGTTTGTTTGTGTACGCGGTGGCCACCACCGGGATCTTCTGTCGGCCGGTGTGCTCGGCGAGACGTCCGCTGCGCCACAACGTCGAGTTCTTCGCCACACCTGCCGAGGCGGTGACAGCGGGCTATCGGGCGTGTAGGCGTTGTCATCCTGATCGGGAGCGCGTGACCGATCCCGCGATTGCTTCGGTGATCGCAGTGTGCCGATGGCTCGAACATCCACACAACGAAGCGAACACTGCCGAACTCGCATCTCGGGTTGGCTGGTCTCAGCGCCACCTACGCCGCATGTTCACCGACGTGACAGGTGTGACCATCGCGGCCTACGCCAGGGCCCAGCGTGCTGAACGGGCGCGAACCGCTCTGCAAAATGGAACTCCGGTCACCGAGGCGGTGTTCGAAGCCGGGTACGGGTCGGTGCGGGGGTTCTACGAACACGGCGCCCCGCGGTTGGGAAGCTCACCCTCGTCGTACCGACGGGGCTCTCCAGATCTCACGCTTTCCTACACCATCGTCGACACCGAGTTAGGCAGGGTCTTGATCGCAGCCACCCGCAAGGGTGTCTGCGCGATCCGCATCGGCGAGTCGGAGTCCGAGCTGCGCGCCGACCTGGAGCAAGAGTTCTCCCGGGCTGTTCTGGTGGAGGCGAACGATGCGCTCGCACACATCGCCTCGGTGGTTGTGGAGCTGGCCGCCGGCCGGCAGGTGTCCACTCAGGGCGTCCCGCTCGACTTGCGAGGCACCGCCTTCCAGGTGGAGGTGTGGGAGACGCTGCGAACAATCCGGCCCGGCGAGCCGGCCACTTACGGCGAAGTCGCGAGACGCCTGGGTCGGCCTGCCGCGCCGCGAGCTGTCGGCGGCGCATGCGCTGCGAACCCTGTCGCCTTGGTAGTGCCCTGCCACCGAGTAGTGCGCGCCGATGGGTCCTCCGCCGGTTACCGATGGGGTCCACAACGCAAGGCGGCACTACTGCAGGCCGAAGCCCGCGCCACCGAATCGACGGCGCCGTGACGACCGACGCAACCAACCGACCTCGCCGTGGAGTCCTACGCTTCCCGCCATGACGCCCACGTCGCTACTGAATCGGCTCATCTACGGCATGGCCGAAGTGGACGCGCTGATCGGGCTCACGAGTGGCACCGCTCGGAGATGGATCGACGGCTACGCGAAAGAATCGAACGTTCGATGTCGAGCCGGGCGTACGGGCCCGGACCGATCCTTGTGGATCCAGACGGCGGCCCCACCTCCGAGCACGGCGTGGCTTCGATCCATGCCCTGTGGAACGCGGCGATGAGCAACGGTGCAGTGCGGGACGCCGCAGAGTGCAATGGGGCCCCTGAGCACTGAGGCCCTGTCGTCGTGAACTCCGACATCCTCCCGCGGCCGGATATCGACCTTGACGCGGTGCGCCGGTACCGGCTGGGGCGGATCCGCCGGAAGCTGGAGGAGCAGGACGTGGATGCGGTGTTGCTCACGAGTCCGGTAAGCCTGCGCTACGCGGTGGACTTCCGGGAGTATCAACTGTTCCAGTCTCGGATCCCCACCTACGCGGCGGTCGTGCCGGCCGAGGGCGACGTTGTGATGTTCGGCGCGTCGAATCGGGTGCCGATGGCCGATCAGCACCGGCCGGGTCTCACTCTCAACACGTTCGAACGCGGGCTGCAGGCAACCGACGGATCACGCCAGGGGTTGGCCGACGTGGCGCGCGAGTTCACCTCCGCAGGTGGCCGTCTTGCCATCGAACGGCTGCACACCGCCGACATCACGAGCCTGTCGTCCGTGGTCTCGGTGATCGACGCCGAGCCGTTGATGGAGTCGGCCCGGTCGATCAAATCCGACGGCGAGATCGCGTGCATGCGCCACTCGATCGCCGTCGCGCAGCACGCAATGGATCGGCTCCAAGCGGCGCTCGTTCCCGGCGTCACCGAAAACGAGCTACTGGCGATCATTCACCGTGTGAACATCGCCAACGACGGCTCATGGCTCGAAGGGCGAATGCTCGCGTCGGGCCACCGCACCAACCCATGGCTGCAGGAAGCCACAGACAAGGTCGTCGCCGCAGGCGAACTCGTGGGGCTCGACACCGACATGGTCGGCCCTTACGGCTACTGCGCCGACGTGTCCCGCACGTTCCTGTGCGGCGACCAGCCCGCCACGCAGGCGCAACGAGACCTCTACCGCCACGCCCACGACGAGATACATCACAACATGGCACTGGTGCGCCCCGGCGTGACCTTCAGAGAACTCAGCGACCGGGCGTTCTTCGAGCGTCCCGAGTTCGTGGCCCACCGCTATGTGTGCATGGCGCACGGCGTCGGCATGACCGACGAATGGCCGATGATCAGATACGACTCCAACTGGCATCACGGCGGCTACGACGGCGTGATCGAAGAGAACATGACGCTCTGCATCGAAAGCTTCACCGGCTCAGACCAAGGAGGCGAAGGAGTCAAACTCGAACAAATGATCCGAGTCACCGCCGACGGCTACGAACCACTAAGCAACTACCCCTTCGACCAGCGCCTACTAGCCCAATAGCCACCAGAAGAAGCTGCCGCCGGATTTGTGTCACAGGGGCGAGTACGACCCTTCACCCCCGCCATCGCAGCCGTTGGAAGCGGCTGGGCGTGGTCGCATGAAACATCGGACATCACGGCCTTCTGGCGTGAGCACGTTCGGGCTACGGTGCGGACATGGGCGCCACCACCGTTCGACTCAACGACGAAGACGAAGCCCTGCTCGACATGCTTGCCGATGAGTACGGCGGACGCTCGAGCGCAATCCGTCACGCCGTCCGCCATCTCGCAGCCGACCGGCAACGCCTGCACGCCCTGCGCTCCTTCGTTGCCGAATGGGCCGGCAAGGACGGGCCGATCGATGACCAAGAAGTCGCCGCCATGGCCGAGAGATACGGTCTGTGATCCTCGACGCAGGCTTCCTGATCTCACCCGCAGCTACCAACCCCGACCGATAGTGAGTTCGCGGCGGGCGACTGTGGAGCCTTGACGCTGCGAGATCTTGGTTGAACGCCCGTTGGTGTCGGAGGGGGGACTTGAACCCCCACGCCCTTGCGGGCACTAGCCCCTCAAGCTAGCGCGTCTGCCTATTCCGCCACTCCGACTTGCGCCACAGGCGACTGCCAGGGCCACCCAAGGCTAACGATGGCCCCACGGATTGCTACCCACCCCGACGCCGACTCGCGCCACTGGTCGGCGGGGTCCATGGCGGGCGGCGCGGCCTGAGGCACGGCAGTGTGAGCGATCACCGGAAGTCGCGTTTGGCGATCATCGGATTTCGCGTCGGATGGCGGTGACTGGCTGAATGCCGGCGGTGGGTGTGGCCTACGATCTGGGTGGCATGGCTGGGGATCGGGACTCTCTTGGGGCGGTTGACTTTGGGCGGGCGGCGGTGGAGAACCTGTGGCGCAGCTGTGACAGGTCGCTTGAGTCGTTTCGTTTCTCTCTGCCTGGCGACGCTCTTGGGCATCTGATTGACGCGGCTCGGCGGACTGTTTGCTTGGAGCGGCCCTTGGAGTCGCTCACTTCTGAGGACCTTCCGCTGGGGGGCTTGGCGGACTCGATCGATGACCTTGGGCGTGAGCTGGCTGACGGCTCGGGGTTTGCTTTGGTGGACGGGTTTCCTGTGGGCGAATTGTCGCTGGAGGAGATTGAGCGGGTGTTCTGGGGTGTGGGTTTGCGACTTGGGCGGCCGGTGTCGCAGTCGGTGATGGGCGAGCGGCTTGGCCATGTTCGTGATGTGACCGCCACCGATCCCAACGCTCGGGCTTATCGGAACAACAGCGAACTCACCCCGCACACCGACCCTGCGGACTACCTGGCGTTCCTGTGCGTTCATCCCGCGGCGGTTGGCGGGGTGAGCCGGTTCGTTAGTGCCATGACGATCCACGAAGAAATGCGCAAACAGCGGCCCGATCTGCTGGCGCGCCTCTACCGGGGGTACCGGTATCACCGCCTTGGTGAGAACCTGCCGGGCACCCCGTCGATCACCCCGCATCGGGTGCCGGTGTTCAGCGTTTGCGACGGGATCCCCAGTTGCCGGTACGTGCGCCAGTACATCGAGGTGGCCGCCGATGAGCACCCCGACATCACCCTCGACAGCACCGACCGCGAAGCGTTCGAAATGCTCGAAGCGCTCGCCGCTGATCCCGACCTCCACCACGAGTTCACGCTGCGCTCGGGTGAAGCTGTGTTCGCCAACAACTTCACCGTGATGCACGCCCGCTCCAGCTTTGCGAATCACCCCGACCACCCGCCCCGGCACCTGTTGCGGCTGTGGCTGTCGGCCGATCCGCCTCGCCCGGTGAGCCCTCGGATCTTGCACTACGACGGCGAACCCGGCATCCCCGCGGTACCTGGGCGCACCCCGTCTTACGCCACCACCGTGGAAGTCCAGTAGACACCCTCAACCAGATCCAGCGTTGCGCGCCGCCCGCGAAGGACTACGCGCGACGGCCGGCCAACAGCTGTCACCTACGCAACTCACTGCTTCTGGCCAGCGCACGGCCCGCGAAACAGTCGTCACGCGGGGGCGCAGCGGGCTACGGGCCCATGATGGTCGTGAAGGCGGATCACCAGTGCAGACCCACGAAGGCAGTTCGCCTGTAGAACGAACACCTACCAATCAAGGAGTTGTCATGTCGCAGTCCCCCATGAGCAAGCCCGGTGAAGTGGCCGGTTGGCCGAAACTTGTTGTTCGGTACCGCACCGACCCCGAGGGCGTGGCCGAGTTGTTGCCGCCGGGGTTCACGCCTGGCCCGCCGGAGGTGAGCCTCAACTTCTACTGCGTGCCGATCCTTGGGGAACCCGAGTTTGGGGTGAGCGTTCGGGTGGCCGCTTCGTGGAACGGGGAGCCTGGTGTGTACACGCTGGGCATCGGCATCGACCAGGAAGCCGCGATCTTCTCGAGCATCGAACGCAACGGCCAGCCCAAGTTTCCTTGCGACGTGTCCTACTACCGGCTCGGTCAGTCGGTACATGCCAAGGCCACACATCAGGGGTACACGTTCGCCGAGTTCAACGGCTCGGTCACCCAGTCGGTGCCACCGGCAGCCGAGCCGCTAACCGAACGCGAATGGTGGACGAAGTACTCGCGCGCCATCGGCGGGATCGAAGGCAGGTACGACTTCGCGCCGCATGTAGTGCGCGTGGAGAGCGTGTTTGAGCAACACCACCTCGAAGATGTTGACGGCGAACTCAAGCTGCTCGAAAGCCCGTGGGATCCGATTTCGCACTACCTGCCGGTGCGGGAGCAACTGTCGGCTCAGCTCGTGACCCACGAGTCCAAGTCGCGCAGCATCACCAAGGCCGGCACCCTCGACCCGCAGGCGTTCTGGCCCTACGCCGACACCATCGGCGGATCCCGCTGGCCCGGACAATCAGGCGGCCCCAAACCCCTCACTTCCTAACCCCGCACCACCCGAGCCCTAGAGCAAGGACAACAGTCGGGCCGACTGGCCACAACCCGTCTCGAACCGAGGGTCAAGCACAGGGGGCGGGCCGGCACTGTCCATCCCCGAGCGTCCCAGGTTTCGTGGTGGCCGCACACCCGCGACCCAGAGATTCGCCCACGGATCGCCGACCTCCCGCAGCCTGCTGGAAGGCCCCCGACCGGCGGAACTTGCCTCTCGCGGCTTGCTCAGCGAGTTCGAACCTTCGCAGGTCGGCGCCGGTCGAATGCGGATACGCGGTTGTGAACGCGGCCCGGCCAGAGGGTCAGAGCTTGACCTGGCCCAAAGGTGGGGGCGTGAGCCGACGCCGGTTAGAAGATGAGGGCGTAGGAGACTGAGGAGAAGGTGAAGATCAGCGCCGCGAAGATGGTCAGGCGGTCGAGGTTGCGTTCCACCACCGTGGATCCGGCCGCTTGGGCGCCGAGACCGCCGCCGAACATGTCGGACAGTCCGCCGCCTTTGCCGCTGTGCAACAGCACCAGGAACACCAACAGCAACGCCGACAGGATGTGCAGTGGCGCCACGAACCAAATCACCCGGTCAGGCTACCGCCCTGCCGAGGCGTCACGGCACCCCGCTCACAACTGAACCGAGCCCGCTTTGGGGGCATTAGTGCTATCGCACAAGCGCACGCTGGGCAGCCACGCCGCACCGGTCACCCAGGTGGAGCACCTGGTGATGCAACACCTGGCCGGTGACGATGGACTACGCCACTACCCAGTGGCAGCACACACCGCGACTGACAGGCGAGGCGAGCCGGGGCGGGTTACAGGCTGGAGGCGAAGCCGGCTAGGTCTCTTGCTGATGCGGCGTACACGTCGGGCATGTGTGCGGGCATCAGCACGTCGCCGGCGTGGCACGTTCCTGTCACCATCCGCCCCACGGTTGGCACCCCTGCGGCCACGAGCTTGCGGTAGTACACCAAACCCTCGTCGCGCAGCGGGTCCAGTTCGTTCAGCGAGATCACGTGCGGTGGCATGTCCGGCAGGTCTTCCACCTTCACATTGATCGGCCACGCCAACGGATTGTCACGATTCGTGCCGCTGGGGTCGTAGGCCGTCACCAGCGGCGCCATCATCGCGCAACTGATGAAGTAGGCGTCGTTCTCCACCAGCGACGGCAACTCGGCGGGCGGGTCGGCGTACGCACCGGAGATGTACGGGCATTGCGCGTACACACCGTCGATCATTGCGAGGTTGCCTTCCTGGGCGGCCCTCAGGGTGGTGGCCAGCGTGAGGTTGCCGCCGCCGGACTCGCCCGACACCACAATCTTGGACACCCCCAACTCGGCCTTGTTGGCGTGCATCCACAACAGCGCCGAGGTGCAGTCGTTGAGACCAGCCGGGAACGGGTGCGGCCCGAGCACCCCGGCGGCGTTGCGGAACTCCACCCCCACACACACCAAACCCAGGCTGGCGAGCGTTTCGCGCCAATGCACGTAGTTCGGGTCGGAGGCTTGCAGGATCGCCATTCCCCCGCCGTGAATGTGCAACACCCCCGGCGCTGTGCCCTCCAACCCGTCAGGCCGATGCACGTACAGGTTGATCTGGTTGCCGTCGACGCCGGTGATCACCTCGGTGTGCGACTCCACACCCTCGATGGGCGGCAGGTTGCCGTAACCGAGAGCCATCGGCAGTTTGCTCATGGCGGCCTCGTCACGGGTTGCGTCCGCAACGATCCGATCCACAGGCGAATCCGCGGTCACCTCGGGCGCGGGCACGTTGTCGCCCAGCCCGAGCGGCGCCAGAGCGGCAACCATGCGACTGTCCGCCCTCGGGTCTGTGCCCAGGCTCATGTTCGGATCTCCGAGACGGCCCGGCAGTTCAAACGTCGCTTCCATGATCCTGTTCCTTTCATTGAGATCGACTCGCCGCGATGCACTCGACCCAACCGGCACGAATTAGCAGCAGCACCAAACATCCTGCCAGATTCGACCACAACCGCACGCTGCGAAGATCGTCAAGCACAATGGGCCACCACAATGTGAGCCAACCAGGCCTTCGCACATCAAGGAGATCGGCAGACTCATGAGCTTTCATCCGACACCTCGAGACACTCACTTGATCCGCACTCGTGATCCGCTGGAACTCTCCGCACGGGTGATCGACAGCGAAGAGGCAGACGAGCCCACCATTCGGGTGAGCAACGAACTGTGCGAAGTGGACGACGGCGTGGCCGTGGTGGAGTCGTTTTCCAACATGGTGATCTTCGACACCGACGACGGGCTGGTGTGCGTGGACTCCTCAGGGCCGCTCAGCGGCGCCGACGTGGTGAAAGCGCTGCGAACCTGGACACCGGACGCGGTGAACTCGCTGGTGTACACCCACGGGCATCTCGATCACGTCGCCGGAAGCGGCCCGCTCGCCGCCGACGCCGACCGGCGAGGCCATCGCCGGCCCGAGGTGGTGGCACATCAGAACCTGCCACCCCGTTTCGAGCGCTACCAGGCCACCAGCACGTTCAATCAGGTGATCAACCTGCGCCAGTTCGCCGGGATGCCCACCAACACGTCGCTGCAAGTGGCCGGCGCCAGCCCCGGATACCTAAGCGACGACATTTTGTGGCCCACCCGCACCTACACCGACGAGATGCCCCTGGAGGTGGGCGGCCTGGAGATGCGCCTGCATCACGACAAGGGCGAAACCGACGACCACACCTGGATGTGGGTTCCCCAGCACCGGGCGTTGTGCGTGGGTGACCTGTTCGCCTGGGTGTTCCCCAACGCCGGCAACCCGCAGAAGGTGCAGCGCTACCCCCGCGAATGGGCAGCGGCGTTGCGCACCATGGCCACACTAAACGCCGAACTGCTGCTCCCCGCGCACGGACTGCCGGTGCGTGGCGCCAAGCGGGTGCGCAAGATTCTCACCACCCTCGCCGAAGCGCTCGAATCGCTCGTGACCCAAACGATCGACATGATGAACGCCGGGGCCACCCTCGACGAGGTGCTCCACGAGGTGCGCCTGCCCACCGAATGGACTTCACGCCCGTGGATGCGGCCCACCTACGACGAGCCCGAGTTCGTGGTGCGCAACATTTGGCGTCTCTACGGTGGCTGGTGGGATCTCGACCCCGCCGAACTCAAACCCGCGCCCAGATCGGCGCTCGCGGCCGAAGTGGTGGCCCTCGGTGGAGGCTCGGCGGCGTTCGCGGCCCGTGCATCCGAGGTGGCCGACGCCGGTGACCTGCCCTTGGCGTGCCACCTGATCGAACTCGCCGTGAGGGCCGATCCCGAATCCCGGCAGGCACACGCCGTGCGCGCCGAGATTTACGCCGCCCGGCGGATGGCCGAATCGTCGCTCATGTCCAAGAGCATCTACCGAGCCGCCGCAGCCGAATCCGAAGCCATCACCCGCCCCGAGTCACCTGCTTAGGCTGGGACGATGCCGAGCGCTGAGGGCACCACGGTTGCAGACACGACGCTCGCGGGTGACGGGGAGGCCACCTTGGGGGACTTTCCGAGGATCATCAGTGTGGACGATCACGTGGTGGAGCCTCCGCACGTTTGGCAGGACCGCCTGCCTCGCAAGTACAAGGACGTTGGCCCTCGCATCGTGATCGCACCACAAGGCGAGATGACGCTCAGCAACGGCGCCTGGGTTGAGCGTCCCGGCACCGGGCACAAGATGGCGGCCTGGTGGCATTACGAAGACCACCGCTACCAGATCAAGGAGATGATCGCCTGCGCGGGGCGCCCGCCCGAGGAGGTGACCATGCAAGGCGTCACCTACGACGACATCCGCCCCGGCTGCTACGAACCCAAAGCCCGCCTCGCGGATATGGACGCCAACCACACCGAGGCGTCGCTTTGCTTCCCCAACTACCCGCGCTTTTGCGGGCAGCTGTTCGCCGAGCGCAGCGACAGGGAGCTCGCCAAGCTGTGCGTGGAGGCGTACAACGACTGGATGGTGGACGAATGGTGCGGTGACTCCGATGGCCGTCTGCTGGCGTTGTGTTTGGTGCCGTTGTGGGACGCGCAACTCGCGGCCGCGGAGGTGCGCCGAAACGCCGCCCGTGGCGTGAACGCCGTGGCCTTCTCGGAGCTGCCCGCCTGGCTGGGGTTGCCGTCGATCCACACCGGGCACTGGGATCCGTTCTTCGAGGCGTGCGAGGAGACCGGCACGGTTGTGTGCATGCACATCGGGTCGGGCACTCGCACCGTTCAACCCTCACCGGATGCGCCCACCATCGTGACCGCGGCGATGATTTCGGCCAACAGCGCCGCTTCGATGATCGACTTTCTGTTCTCGGGGGTGCTGGTGCGCCACCCCGACCTGAAGCTGATGTACGCCGAGAGTCAGATCGGCTGGATTCCGTACTACCTCGAACGAGCCGACGACAACTACAAGACGCACCGCTGGGCCCAAGGCGAGAACCGGCTGCCCGAACCGCCGTCGGTGTACTACCACCGGCAGGTGTACAGCTGCTTCTTCAAGGACACCGCCGGTATGAAACTGCTCGACGAAGTGGGCATCGACAACGTGCTGTTCGAAACCGACTACCCCCACAGCGACGGCACCTTCCCCCACTCACGCGAAGTCGCCCAAGAACTGTTCGGTCACCTACCCGGCGACTTGGTACACAAACTCGCCCGAGGAAACGCAATCTCGCTGTTCAACCTGCCCTTGGAGGACTGACCCGCGGCGCGGTCAGGGTGAGGTGGCTGTAGACGGCTGTCTCGAACTTGGTGTAAGTGGCCAGCGCTTTGGCGTCGGCGAAGGGCAGGAGTTGGCTGAACCAGGCGCCGGCTATGCCGTTATGGCGGTCGATCCAGAAATACGTGTTGGCCAGACCCGCCCATGAGAGCGTCCCCGCGGTGCGGCCGGTGCTTCCGGCGCATTCGTGAACTTGGAAGCCGAGGCCCCAACTCCTCTCCTCGGCTGGGAACAGCGCCAGGTCATTGGTGGAATCCGGCATGGCCGTTGTGAGGGTGGCCACCCGCACGTCGCCCATTTGGTTTTGACACATGGCTTTCACGGTGGCGGTGTCGAGCACACGGGTGCCGTTTAGTTCGCCGTTGTTGAGGATCATGCGCATGAAACGCCCGTAATCGAGCGCTGTGGACAGCAAACCGCCCCCGCCGGAATCGAACTCGGGGGCTGGGGGTGCGGGGGGCACGAAGGGAGTGAGCGTTGCGTCGCGGCCGCGGGTGTGGCGCTTTGCCATGCGATCCGCCATTTCCGGGGTTGCGGTGAAGCCGGTGTCGGTCATTCCCAGCGGCTCGGTCACGTGTTGTTGCACGTACCGCCCGAGGGTGATGCCGGTGGCGGCCTCCACCATCAGTCCCACCCATTCGAGGCCGATTCCGTACTCCCAGCGGGTGCCCGGGTCGAACATCAACGGCACCCGCACCGCCCGCATTTCGCGAGACGTGATACCAGGGCCGCCGGTCACCTCAGTGAAGCGAACAATGTCGGGGTTCCACAGTTCGTACACGTAACCCGACGTGTGGGTGAGCAAGTTCCGCAATGTCACCGGGCTCGCGGGGGGCCGCAGCACCGGTTGACCTTGATCGTCGAAGCCTTCGAGCACCTGCGAATCGCCGATGTCGGGGCACACCTCCGCCGCCGGTGCGTCCAACGACAGCTCACCCCGTTCCACCAGTTGCATCGCCGCAACGGAGGTGATCGGCTTGGTCATCGAATGCAGCGCACACACAGTGTCGGGGCTCATGGCCACCCCAGAACCCCGAACCCGCTCCCCCGCCGCGCCCGAGTAGATCACCCCATCACGATCCACCACAATCCCAATCGCACCCGCAACGACTCCGTCACGCACCCCGGCAAGCAGGATCGAATCCAACCGCTCCTTCAACGCGGTGTCACCTGGGGTCATGTGGTGTAGTGGCGGTATTGGACTATTCGGGTGAAGTCGTCGTACTGGAGGCTTGCGCCGCCGACGAGGGCTCCGTCTATGTCGGGTTGGCTCATCAGCTCTGCGGCGTTGGACGGTTTCACCGAACCGCCGTACTGGATGCGCACCGACTCGGCACAATCATCGCCCCAGCGCTCCCCCACCAGCCCCCGAATGTGGGCGCACATGGCTTGAGCTTGCGCCGCGGAGGCGGTTTCGCCGGTGCCTATCGCCCACACCGGCTCGTACGCGATCACCAGGCCGGCCACAGTGTCGCCGGCGATGCCCGCCAGGCTGCCCTCGACCTGGGTGGCCACCACTTGTTCGGCCTGGCCGGCGCGGCGCTGGTCGAGCGTTTCGCCCACGCACACGATGGGTGTGATGTTGTGGCGAAGCGCCGCCTGGGCCTTCGAGTTCACCAACTGGTCGCTCTCGACGAACAGGGCCCGGCGTTCGCTGTGACCCACGATCACGTAGCCCACGTTGAGCTTGGCGAGCATCACTGGTGACACCTCGCCGGTGAACGCCCCCGAATCGTCGGGGTGGCAGTCCTGAGCGCCCAGTGCCATGGGGATGTCATCGGCCTCAAGCACCGTTTGCACCGACCGCAGATTGGTGAACGACGGATGCACCGACACTTCGACGTGTCGGTAGTCGTCGGGCACAACTGTGTAAGCCAGCCTCTGGATCAGGGTGATCGCCTCGAAGTGGTTGAGGTTCATCTTCCAGTTGCCGCTGATCAACGGCATGCGCGGCTGCGGGCCGGCGCCGGCGCTGGACGTTGCGCCGGTCATGTCGGGTTCGTCGCCGCGTTTGCGCTTGTTGGCCTTGCGTCGCATTGGCTTCTCCTGTTGACGATTCGGGTGAACATCACTGTTGCGCTGAGGGTTGTGGCGGGGCGTCAGGTGGGTTGGCGCAGGGCTGCCAGTCCTGGGAGGTCGCCGGTTTGCATGAACTCCAGGGCTGCGCCGCCACCGGTGGACACGTGATCCACGTCGCGGTCGATGCCGAAGCGACGTGCCGCGGCTGCGCTGTCGCCCCCGCCCACCACGGTGAACGCTCTGGTGTCGGCCATTGCCGCGGCCACTGCCCCTGTGCCGGCGGCGAACCTGGGATCCTCGAACACTCCCATGGGGCCGTTCCAAAGCACCGTTCCGGCGTCGAGGATCACGTCGGTGAACTCCGCGGCGCTGCCGGGGCCGATGTCGGCGCCCATCCAGCCCGCCGGGAGGCTTGCGCCGGACTGGCGCACAACGCCCCCGGCTGAGGGTTCGCCCACTTTGCCTTCGGGGCTGAGGGCCACGATGTCATAGGGCAGGTGTATCCGTGCGGGGCCGTCAAGCAGCGCCCGGCAGTGGTCCACCATGGAGTCCTCGCAAAGGGAGGCCCCCACGCTGTGACCTTGGGCTTTGAGAAAGGTGAAACACATGGCCCCGCCGATCACAAGCGAATCCACCGTGGCGGTCAACGCCTCGATCAAGCCCAGCTTGTCCGACACCTTGGCGCCGCCGAGCACCGCCACGAAAGGCCGCCTCGGGGACGCTCGCAGCGCGCCGAACACCTCCACCTCGCGGGCCACCAACCGACCGGCAGCACCCGGAAGCAGCCGGGGAGGCCCCACGATCGAGGCGTCGCCACGATGACACGCCCCGAAGGCGTCGTTCACGTACACGTCGTGGCCTTCGCACAACGCCGCGGCGAAATCAGGGTCGCCTGCCTTCTCGCCTGGATGGAAGCGCAAGTTCTCGGTCAGGTCGACGCCGGAGATCAACTCGTTGAGACGGCGCCGCACCGGAGCAACCGACAGCCGCTGGTCGGCGCCCGCCGGAGGTTCGCCGCTCAAGGGTGACCAGTGCTGCGATGCCGCTGCCTCAACGTCGGACGCCGCGGGGCGACCCAGATGGGTGATCGCGGTGATGCGTGCCGGGTTGTGATCCTTCAGCCATTGCAGCGTGGGCAGCGCCGCGCGGATTCTGTGATCGTCGGCCACTTCGCCGTCCCCCATCGGCACATTGAAGTCCACCCTCACAAGCACCGACCGCCCGGAAAGGTCACCTAGATCCTCCAGCACCGGCAGAGGCGTGGTGGGGGGCATCGTCTCCGGGCCTTGAGGAGTGGCGGGATGGTGGTTAGGGGCGGACTGGGGGTTAGTGGTTGGCGGCGCCGACCATTGCGGCTACTTCCACCAGGCGGTTGGAGTATCCCCATTCGTTGTCGTACCAGCCGTTCACCTTCACCAGGTTGCCCATGGCCATGGTGAGGCCCGAATCGAACGTGCACGAGGCCGGCGAGCCCACAATGTCCGACGACACCAGCGGCGCGTCGCTGTAATCGAGCACATCGGCCAGTGGCGCCGACTCGGCCGCTGCGGCGAAGGCTGCGTTCACCTCGTCCACGGTTACGTCGCGCTCCAGCACTGCGGTGAAGTCGGTGATCGAGCCGTCGGGGATTGGCACGCGCAGCGAGATCCCGTCGAGGCGACCGGCCATGGCGGCCAGCACCAGGCTGGTGGCGCGTGCCGCTCCGGTGGACGTTGGCACGATGTTCACCGCCGCGGCGCGGGCTCGGCGCAGGTCCGAGTGGGGGCCGTCCACCAGGGCCTGATCGCCGGTGTAGCCGTGAACGGTGGTCATCAATCCCTTCACAACCCCAAAGGCGTCGTCGAGGACTTTCACCATCGGCACGAAACAGTTCGTGGTACACGACGCGTTGGACACCACAAAATCGGTGGACGGCTCGAAGTCTTGGTCGTTCACGCCCTTCACGAACGTCTTGTCGGCGCCCTTCGACGGGGCCGACACCACCACCCTTGGCGCCCCAGCGTCCAGGTGGCGGGCGGCGGCGTCACGCGACGTGAAAATGCCGGTGGATTCCACCACCACGTCCACTCCCAGGTCGCCCCAGGGCAACTCCTCGGGGTTGCGCACCGACAGCACCCTCAACTCCTGATCTCCCACCGAGATCACGTCACCGTTCACGGTCACCGCATCGTCGAGGCGGCCGTGTACGGAGTCGTGGGCCAGCAAGTGGGCCATCGTGTCTATCGAACCCAAGTCGTTGACGGCCACGATGTCCACGCCTGTGTGTTCAACCCCTGCGCCGCCGGATCGTGCCGCTCTGAAGAAGTTGCGACCGATGCGACCGAATCCGTTCACTCCAACGCGAATGCTCATGGCGCCAAAGGCTACGCGCCATCAATCGGCGCGGGCGGCGAGGCTGGGGGGTTAGTGGGGGTTTAGGTCTCTGTGGGTTACTGATGGTTCGTAACCCCAGGAGTTGAGCAGGTTGGTCACGTGCTCGGCTACGGCCACCGAACGGTGGCGGCCGCCGGTGCAGCCGAACGCCAGCGTGAGGAACGACTTGCCTTCGGTTACGAAATGGGGCATCAGAAACTCGAGCATCCCCTCAAGATGCGACAGGAAGTCCACTGTGACTGCTTGCGCCTTGAGGTAGCCCGACACGGCGTAGTCGAGGCCGCTGAGGGGCCGGAGGCTTTCCACCCAGTGCGGGTTGGGCAGGAAGCGGCAGTCGATCACGATGTCGGCGTCTCGGGGGACGCCCTGCGCGTAGCTGAACGACATAACGCTGGTGACCATCGCCGAGCGTGAGCCGTCACGTCCGAACAGGTCCATCATGCGCAGGCGAAGCTGATGCACGTTGAGATCGGTGGTGTCGATCACCACATCCGCGGCCTGCTTCAACGGCGCCAACAAAGCCCGTTCCACCTCGATGGACTCGGCTAGACCCTTCGGCCCCTGCGGCGCGTGCGGCGACGCAGGCACACCAGCGGATTCGGTGCGTCCCATGTCGATGCTGGGATGGGGACGGCGGGTGGATTCGTAGCGGCGCACCAGCGTGTCCGTGGAGGCGTCCATGAACAGAACCGTGAGGCCGTCGAACCGCTCGCGAAGGTCACGTGCGAGTGCCTCGAAATCGGCCGGGTGGCGGCCCGTTCCGATCACCACCGCCGCGGGCGCGCCCAGGCCCTCACCCAGGTTGCGTGTGCCTTTCACGATCTCGAACATCAACGGCGGCGGGGTGTTGTCGATCACCATCCACCCGAGGTCTTCCAGGTTCTTGGCGGCCTGGGTGCGCCCCGCGCCGGACATTCCGGCGATCACCACCAAGGCATCCACCGCGGCATCCGCTCACTCAACCGCAGCGGCCGCCCCTGTTGATGCTCACACCAACAGGGGCGGCCGCTACAGCACCGAACAAGGTCGCCCGTTAGAACGCCGACAGGGGCGTGAGGTGCTCGTTGAGCGTGCGGGCCATGATCGACGCCATCTGCGCACGGGTCACCGGGCGGTACGGGCCGAAGTTGGTGCCGTCGCCGAAGCCCATCACGATCCCGAGCTCGCGCAGCAGCGCAATGGCGGCCTCGTGCTCGTCTGGCACCAGCCCCACCACGTCCTCGAACTCGGCGCCGCCGAAGGCCTCGTACACGGCCACCTTCTGCAACAGACGCGATATCACCAGCGTCATCTGGGATCGGGTCATGTTGGAGTACGGCTCGTAACGGGTGGCGGTGCGGCCCTTCAGCAAGTCTGACGCCGCGAGGCTTCCAATGGCCGCTTGCGCCTCGTCCGACAGGCTGCCGATGTCCTCGAACTGATCCGCGGAGCCTTCAGTGAGCGGGATGCCCACCTCTTCGGCCATGCGGGCGATGAACAGCGCCATCTGCCAGCGGGTCACGTTGCCCCACGGGTCGAACGTGGTGCCGTCACCGGTGCCCTTGGTGATGTTGTAGTGGTAGATGCAGTTGATCGAGTCGTAGTGAACGTTGGTTTGGGACACGTCGACGAAGCCGGCCGGTTGGATCTCCGGCAGTTCGCACGCCCGAATCGTTGTGATCAACGTTGGCCCGGCAGGAGGCGCAGCAACAGGCGGCGGCAAGGTCACCACGGTGTTGTCGGTGACGGTCACCGTGACCGAGGTGCTTGCCTGCTCGTAGCCTCCCGCCGACCCGGCCATTCTCACCACGACGGTTTCGTTGGTGGTGTCGGCGTCGCTCACACCCGACACGGTCACCGTCTGCGGCGTCAAGAAGTCGGTGGTGGTGAACGTGAGCGATTCGGGGCTCACCGACAGCGCCGCGACGTCTTCGCTGGTGACGCTCACGGTCACATCCTCCGACGGCTCGCCATCCAGCACAACGGTGAACGTGCCCGACCCGGCCTCGCCCACGGTCAACACGCCGGGCGTCGCTGTGATCCCGGCGGTCGGCTTCGCTGGGAGCGCGGCGGACGGGGCGCCGTTGCCACCGGCGTTCACGGCGCGCACCTGGAAGTAGTACTCCTTGCCCACCTTCAGGTTCCTGACCTCGTGTTGGGTTGTTGACGCGCCGCTGTCGGCAATGTCGGCCCACAAGTTGTCGTCACCCGAGTCGAACGTGGTGTCCTGCTTGTGGCGCACCTGGTACTTCGTGATGGTGTCGTTGGACGGATCGTTCCAGGTGAGCACCCCCCGGCCGGTTCCCGGGTTGGCGGCGAAACCTGTTGGCGCAGCGGGTGGCGGTGGGTGCACCGTGATGTCGAAGCTGAGCGTGCCGGTGTCGCCGTCAACATCGGTGGCTGTGTAGGTGTAGGTGGTTGCAGCCTGCAAAGCAGTGGGTGTGCCCGAAAGCACTCTGGTTTCCGCTGCGAAGCTCAGCCCGGCCGGCAACGTTTCGACGATGCTGTAAGCGAGGGCGCCGTTGCCGCTGGTGGCGGTGGGCAGCGTCACAGCAGTCATCGCCTCGCCTTGGGTGAGGATCAAGTCCGTCACCGAGGCCGAACCGAAGTCGGGCGCAACGTCAGCCAGCGGCGTGCCCGAAACGGCGGCGCTGAACGCGCTGGGATTGCCGCAGTGATGCACTTCGGCGCCTGAGCCGCTGATCACGCGCACCGCCACGTTGTAAGCCTCGGCGTCGAGGGCAACGCCCACCTGACCGCTGTCGGCAGTGCCGGTGCTGTTCTCGCCAACCACGAACGTCTCACCGCTCACCGAATCCGTGCCGAAGTCCTTGGCAACCACGAAAGCGCCGCTGTTGGCATCGTTGGACGTCAACCCACCAGAAGTGCCCACCTGCGACGAGTTGCGCTGCGTGGACGTTGCCTTCCAGTAGTTCACCTCGAACCCGGCCGCCGTGCCCGTGAGATAGCACTCAGCGTGGGTCCAACTCCAGCTCACCACCAACTGCGAAGGCGTCGGTGTGCCAGTGGCCACCGAATCCACTGTCGGCGTGGCCGGAACACGGTCATCGTCGAACACGGACACTGTTGCCGCACCCGAGGCACTGTCGTAACCACCACCAGAACCCGCCAAGGCAACTGTTACGTCCTCGTTGGTCTGGTCGGCGTCGTCCACACCCGAAACGGTCACCGTTTGGGCGGTGCCGTAGTTGGCGGTAGTGAAGGTGAGGCTCTGCGACACCTGGCTCACCGACAGCGCCGTGGTGTCACCACTGGTCACGGCCACCGTGACCTCCGCGGACGGCTCGGCAGCCAGGGCCACTGTGAACGTGGCAGTCCCGGCCTCACCCACAGACAACGTGGCGGGCGACACCACCAGGGCGGCATCGTCATCGGTGAGCGTCACGGTCACCGTGCCGGAGGAGCCGTTGAACCCGCCACCGGTGGCGGCAAGTGTCACGGCCACGCTCTCGGGCACCGCGTCGGCGTCGTCCACACCCGAAACGGTCACCGTTTGGGCGGTGGTGTAGTTGGCGGTGGTGAAGGTGAGGCTCTGCGACGCCTGGCTCACCGACAGCGCCGTGGTGTCACCACTGGTAACGGCCACCGTGACGTCGCCGGACGGTTCGCCCACCAAGGCAACCGTGAACGTGCCCGACCCGGCCTCGGCCACAGTCAGCGTGGAGGGCGTCACGTTGAATCCGCCGGCGGGGATGGCGGTGGCCTCATCAGAGGATGCGCCGTTGCCACCGGCGTTCACGGCGCGCACCTGGAACACGTACACCGAGCCCACCTTGAGCCCGCTGATGGTGTGAGCGGTGGTTGACGCGCCACTGTTGGCGATGTCGCCCCACAAGCCGGTGTCGCCCGGATCGAAGTTGGCGCCTTCCTTGTGGCGCACCTGGTACTTCGTGATGGTGCTGTCGGACGGATCGTTCCAGCTCAGCGCAACCTGCGCGGTGCCCGCAGTAGCGGTGAACCCCGCAGGCTTGGCGGGCGCCGGTGGGAGCACGGTGATGTCGAAGGTGAGCGTGTCGGTGTCACCGTCAACATCTGTGACCGTGTAGGTGTAGGTGGCTGCAGCCTGCAAAGCGGACGGCGTGCCCGAAAGCACCCGGGTGGCCGCTGAGAAGCTCAGCCCGGCAGGCAACGTCTCGGCGATGCTGTAAGCCAGGGTGCCGTTGCCGCTGGTGGCTGTGGGCAGCGTCACCGCGGTCATCGCCACGTTCAGGGTGAGCGTCAAGTCGTCCACCGAAGCCGTACCGAAGTCGGGCGTAACGTCAGCCAGTGGCGTGCCCGACACGGCGGTGCTGAAGGCGCTGGGATTGCCGCAGTGATGTGCTGCGAGGCCTGAACCGCTGATCACCCGCACTGCCACGTTGTACGCCACCGGGTCGAGGGCCACGCCCACCTGACCGCTGTTGGCGGTGCCGGTGCTGTTCGCGCCAATCACGAACGTCTCACCGCTCACCGAATCCGTGCCGAAGTCCTTGGCCACCACGAAAGCGCCGCTGTTGGCATCGTTGGGCGTCAACCCACCCGAGGTGCCCACCTGCGACGAGTTCCGTTGAGTGGACGTGGTCTTCCAGTAGTTCACCTCGAAGCCGGCCGCCGTGCCTGTGAGATAGCACTCAACGTGAGTCCAACTCCAGGTCACCACCAACTGGGACGGAGTCGGTGTGCCCGTGGCCACCGAATCCACAGTCGGGGTGGCCGGAACACGGTCATCGTCGAACACCGACACGGTTGCCTCACCGGTCACACCGTTGTAGCCGCCACCAGTGGACGCCAAGGCAACCGTCACGTCCTCGTTGGTCTGGTCGGCGTCGTCAACACCTGAAACGGTCACGGTCTTGCCGGTCGCGAAATCGGTGGTGGTGAAAGTGAGCGACGCAGGACTCACCGACAACGCCGTGGTGTCGTCACTGGTCACGGTCACCGTGACCGCACCCGAGGGCGCGGCCGCCAAAGCCACCGTGAAGATGTTGGTCCCGGCCTCGCCAACAGACAACGTGGCGGGTGACACCACCAAACCGGAGTCGTCATCGGCCACCGACACGGTGACCGTGCCGGTCACGCTGCCGTAATCGCCACCTGTGGCGGCAAGCGACACGTTCACGCTCTCGGACGCGCCGTCGGTGTCGTCCACCGGTGTCACCGTGACGGTTTGCGGGGTTGCCCAGTTGGTTGCGGTGAACGTGAGCGGCAACGGCGGCGTAGAACTCACGGTGACTGCGCCCGTGTCCGCGCTGGTGACGGTCACCGTCACCTCGGCGGTGGGTTGTGTGGTCAACGCCACCGTGAACGAACCAGCCGTGCCACCCTCGGTGACCGAAACGGTCGTTGCCGACAGCGCCAAGCCGACGGTGTCGTCGTCGTCGACGGTCACTGTGACGCTGCCGGTCAACGTGGCGTAATCGCCACCGGATGCCGCCAACGCAATAGTCACGGTCTCATCGGTGGCGTCATCGTCTTGCACGCCGGTCACAGTCACCGACTGGGCGGTGGACCAATTGGTGGTGGAGAACGTCAACGACGTGGCGCTCACCGACACCGCACCCGTATCCGGGTTCGTGACGGTCACAGTCACCGTGTCGGTCGGCTGAGTCGCCAGCACCACCGTGAACGAATCACCCGTGGCGTCACCCTCGTCCACGCTCAACGTGCTCTGCGACACGGTCAGCGCCGCGGTGTCGTCGTCGGTGACGATCACTGTGACGCTGCCGGTCAGGGTGGCGTAATCGCCACCAGAGGCCGCCAGGCCAATCGTGACGGTCTCATCGGTGGCGTCATCGTCTTGCACGCCGGTGACAGTCACGGTCTGGGCGGTGGACCAATTGGTGGTGGAGAACGTCAACGACGTGGCGCTCACCGACACCGCACCCGTATCCGGGTTCGTGACGGTCACTGTCACCGTGTCGGTCGGCTGAGTCGCCAGCACCACGGTGAACGAATCACCCGTGGCGTCACCCTCGCTCACGCTCAACGTGCTCTGCGACACGGTCAACGCCGCGGTGTCGTCGTCGGTGACGGTCACGGCCACTTCGGCGGACACACCGGCGTAATCGCCACCCGAGGCCGCCAACGAGACGGTCACGTCCTCATTTGTGGCGTCATCGTCTTGCACCGCGACGACGTTCACTGGCTGCGCGGTGGACCAGTTGGCGGTGGTGAACGTGAGCGGCAACGACGGCGTCGAGCTCACGGTCACCGCGCCTGTGTCCGCGCTCGTGACGCTCACCGTCACCGTGTCGGTCGGCTGGGTGGCCAACCTCACCGTGATGCCACCGTTGCGACCCTCGGACAAGGGCAACGAGGTAAGCGACACCACCAAGGCGACCGTGTCGTCGTCGTCCACGTTCACGGTCGCAGTGCCGGTCACTCCGGCGTAATCGCCACCAGAGGCCGCCAAGTTCACCTGCACCGTCTCGTCGGTGGCGTCGTCGTCTTCATCACCTGTCACAGTGACGGGCTGCGTGGTGGCCCAATTCGAGGTGGTGAAAGTGAGCGTCGCCGTCGCCGGGCTCACGGTCACCGCGTCCGCATCGGCGCTGGTGACGGTCACGGTCACTTCGGCGGTGGGCTGTGTTGCCAACGCCACGTTGAAGTTGGCGCCGGTGGTGTCGCCCTCGTCCACGTCCCGCGATGCCGGCGTCACCACCAGCGCGGGGGTGTCGTCATCGGTGACTGTCACCGCGACGGTGCCGGTTGCATCCGCGTATCCCCCGCCAGTCGCCGTGAGCGAAAGGCTCAACGTCTCGTTGCTGGCGTCATCGTCGTCGACCGCGGTGACCGTGACCGACTGCGCGGTGTTGTAGTTGCCTGCGGTGAAGTTGAGCGTCGAGGCGCTCAGGGTGGCCGCGCCGGCATCGCCGTTGGCGATCGTCACGGTGACCGGGCCTGTCGGCTGAACGGCCAAGCTCACATC
Organism: Candidatus Aldehydirespiratoraceae bacterium; assembly: GCA_965221635.1. Taxonomy (GTDB): domain Bacteria; phylum Actinomycetota; class Acidimicrobiia; order Acidimicrobiales; family Aldehydirespiratoraceae; genus JAAXHB01. Next base: position 2,458,783 of record OZ244902.1, on the reverse strand, counting down.
AAAGGTGCCGGCGGCGCCACCTTCGGTGACGGTGACCGACGCCGGGGCCAGCACGAACGCTGCGTCGTCGTCGTCGATGGTGACCGAGACGCTTCCGGTCAGCGACGCGTATTCTCCACCGGCTGCGGTGAGGCTGACTGTGGCGTTGGCGTCACCCGGAGTGGTGTTGTCCACGCCCACCACGGTCACCGACTGAGCGGTGTTCCAGGTGGCGGTGGTGAACGTCAACGACGTCGAACTCACCGTGGCCAACGTGGAGTCGCTGCCGGCTACGGCCACGGTGACGGTTTCGGTTGGCGGGGTGGCCAACGCAACCGTGAACGACCCGCCCGCCGCGTTGCCTTCGGCGACGGTGAGCGTGGTCGGGGTCACCACCAGTGCCGGGGAGTCGTCGTCGTCAACAGTCACCGACACTGCTCCTGTGACGCCCTGGTACTCGCCACCGGTGGCGGTGAGTGACACGCTGACCGTCTCGTCGGCTGCGTCCGGGTCGTCAACAGCGGTGACCGTGACGGTTTTGGCGGTGTTGCTCGTGGCGGTGAAGGTGATCGACACCGGATTCACCGACACCGCACCCGTGTCACCACTGGCAACTGTGACGGTGACAGGTGCGGTTGGCGGGGTGGCCAACACGACCGTGAATGAACCGGCGGCGCCACCCTCGGTGACGCTCAGCGAAGCCGGCGACAGTGTAAGCGCGGCAGTTTCGTCGTCATCGACGGACACAGACACACTGCTGCTCACCGAGTCGTACTCGCCGCCGGACGCGGCCAAGTTCACCGTGAGGGACTCGTCGGCGGCGTCGTTGTCTTGGTCCGGGGTGACCGTGAGCGTTTGGGCGGTGTTCCAGTTGGTGGCGGTGAACGTCAAAGACGCCGGAGTCACAGACACCGCGCCCGTGTCGGTGCTGGTGGGTGTGACTGTGACCGTTTGGGTGGGCGGCGTCGCCAACGCGACCGTGAACGAATCCCCCGCGGGGGTGGCCTCGGCAAGCGCCAACGAAGCCTTGCTCACCACAAGCGCGGCGGTTTCGTCGTCGTCAACGTTGACGGTGACCTCACCGGTGACGCTGTCGTAGTCACCACCGGAAGCCGCGAGGTTGACCTTTACGCTTTCGTCGCCGGCGTCAAGGTCGTCAACAGCAACAACAGTTACGGTTTGAGCCGTGTTGTAGTTCGTTGCGTCGAAGGTCAACGACGAGGGGCTCACCGACACCGCGTCCGTGTCCGCGCTGGTCACGCTCACGGTGACTTCGCCAGACGGTATAAGGGTCAACGCGACCGCGAACGAACCCCCAACCGAGTCACCCTCCTGCACCGACACCGGCTGGCTCGGCACGATCAACGCATTGACATCGCCGTCGTGCACATACGCGCTCACCGGGAAGGTCGCGTCGTCGTAGCCCCCATCAGAACCAGCCAGCCAAATGGTCACCGACTCGTTTATATTGTCGTCGTCCTGCACCGGGGAAGCCGTGACCCGCTGCCGGGTTGCATAGTTCTGCGGAGTGAACGTCAACGACGACTTGTCCACCGTGACCGCGCCAACATCATTACTGGTGACGCTCACAGTTACAGTACCGGTCGGCTGGCTGGTCAACCTCACAAGAAATTCGCTGTCGATGCCGCCCTCGAACATCAACAACGACCCCGGTCTTGCCGAAATCTCGGCGTCATCATCGTCCACGAGCACGGACACCTCGCCGGTCACGCCCCCGTACTCCCCGCCGGATCCCACCAAGGAAACTGTGACGGTCGTGTCACCAAATGCCGAATCGTTCACACCTGTCAAAATCACCGTCTGAGGGCTGTCCCAGTCCCCGGCGCCAAAGGTCAAGCTCGCCGGACTCACCGTCAAATCGGCGGTGCTGCCACTGGTAACAGTCACCGTGACCGTCTCGGTAGGCGGCGTCGCCAACGCCACCGTGAACGTCTCAACAGCAGAAATCGAACAACACTCCCACACCCTCAACGACGTTGCCGACACCACGAACGCCGCTGTCTCGTCGTCGTCCACCGACACCGATACCGCACCGGTCACGCCACCGAAACCACCATCGGAGGCGACCAGTGACACGTTCACGTTCTCGTCCTTGGCGTCGGCGTCATCCACGGGGGTCAACGTCACCGCCTGAGCGGTGTTCCAATCAGTCGTGGTGAACGACAACGACAAATTGTCCGCCGTCACCGCGCTCGTATCACTGTTGTTCACCGCAACAGTCACCGTGGCGGTCGGCTGCGCACGCAACGCAACCGTGAACGAACCCGTTGCGCCACCCTCATTCAACGACACCGTCGCCGGGGTCAACACCAACACTGCGTCATCATCGTCAACGCTCACCGCAACACTGCCGGTCACGCCTCCGTACTCGCTGCCGGACGCCGTGAGGGTCACGGTCGTGGAGCCGTCACCCAAGGCGGAGTTGTCCACACCCAGCACCGTCACGGACTGAGCTGTGTCCCAGTTCGAGGTGGTGAAGGTCAACGACGGCGAACTCACCGTGGCCACAGCGGTGTCGCCGCTGGTGACGCTCACGGTGACCGTCTGAGTGGGCGGGGTCGCCAGCGCAACCGTGAACGAACCACCCGAGGAATCCCCCTCGGTGACCGTCAGCGACGGCACCGACACCGTCAGTGACGCGGTCTCGTCATCGTCAACGCTCACCGCAACACTGCCGCTCACACCCTGGTACTCACCACCGGCAGCCGACAAACCCACAGTCGCCGACTCGTCACGCGCGTCCGCGTCATCAACAGGAGTCACCGTGACGGTCTGAGCCGCTTGGTTGCCCGCGACGAACGTGAGCGACGCTGGGGTCACCGTGACCGCAGCCGTGTTGGAATTGGTGACAGTCACCGTGACCGGCACGGTGGGCGGAGCGTCCAACGCAACCGTGAACGAACCCGCGGCGCCACCCTCATTCACACTCAACGACGACACCGACACTGCAAGCGCAGCGGTTTCGTCATCATCGACGCTCACCGCCACGGCACCCGTAACACCCTGGTACTCAACGCCCGCAGCCGACAAGCTCACAGTCGCCGACTCGTCGCGTGCGTCCGCATCGTCAACTGGAGCCACCGTGATGGTCTGAGCCGCTTGGTTGCCCGCGTTGAACGAGAGCGACGGTGGGGTCACCGTGACCGCAGCCGTGTTGGAGTTGGTGACGGTCACCGTGACCGTCTGGGTGGGCGGGGTTGCCAACGCAACCGTGAACGTGCCCGCGGCGCCACCCTCGTCCAGATCCAACGCCGACGCGGACAACGTGAACGCAGCTGTTTCGTCGTCGTCGACGCTCACCGTCACAGCATTGGTCATGCCCCCGTAATCGCCACCCGTGGCAGCCAGATCGACGCTCACGCTCTCGTTGCCGGCGTCAGCGTCCTGCTCAGCGGTCACGTTCACGGTCTGGGTGGTGGCCCAATCGGTTGTGGTGAACGTCAACGACGTTGTGTCCACCGTCACCGCGCCCGTGTCGGCGCTGGTGACGCTCACGGTGACCGTGGCGGTGGGCTGCGTGGCCAGCGCAACGGTGAACGAACCGGAAGCGCCCTCATTGAGCGACAGCGTTGGAACCGACAGCACGATCCCCGAGAAGGGCGTGGCGGTGGCTGCGTCGGACTCCGCACCTTCGCCACCGTCGTTCACGCCGCGCACCTGGAACACGTACTGCACCCCCGCGGTGAGCCCGGTAACGGTGTGAGCGGTGGTTGTGGCGCCGCTGTTGGCAATGTCTGTCCACAAGCCGTTGTCGCCCGCGCCAAAACTGGAGCCTGCCTTGTAGCGCACCTGATACTTGGAGATGGTGTCGTTGGACGGATCGGTCCAGTTCAGCGCCACCCGTTCGGGGCCCGCGGTGGCGGTGAACCCGGTTGGCTTGGCGGGCGGCGGTGGAAGCACCGTGATGTCCAAGGTGAGCGTGTCGGTGTCACCGTCCACATCGGTGACCCTGTAGGTGTACGTGGCCGCATCCTGCAAGACAGTGGGCGTGCCCGACAGCACACGAGTATCTGCGTCGAAGCTCAACCCGGAAGGCAACGCCTCCACGATGCTGTAAGTGAGAGCGCCATTGCCACCACTGCCCTGGGGCAACGTGGCAGGTGTCATGGTCGTGCCCCTCGTGAGCACCAAGTCCGCTACCGTGGCCGTGCCGAAGTCGGGTGCCACGTCAGCCAACGGCGTTGCCACAGTCGGCGGGCTCAACTCGCTAGCGACGTTACATTCATGTTCCTCGTCGCCGCGACCGCTGATCACATACATCGCCACGTTGTACGGCACCGGATCCAGAGCCACGCCCACCTGTCCGAGGAATGCCCTGCCGAAATCAGTGCGCTCCCCGATCGCAAGTGTCTCACCGGACACGTCATTTTCCCCAAAGTCCTTCACCACTTCAAAGGCGCCATTGGTGGCATTGTTGGGCTGCTGGCCGTTGAGATCCGGATAACCGATCTCGGAGGGCGCACGGTCAACGGCGCCCACCTTCCAATAGAGCACCACGTACGCCGAAAATGCGCCAGTGAGGTAGCACTGCGCGAACGTCCAACTCCAGGTGACCTCCAACTCACCTGGATACAACGCCGATCCCGGCGCCACCGAATCAATCGTCGGCGGCGGAGGAACGAAGTCATCATCGATCACCGTTACCGTGACCTCACCGGACACGCCGTCATAGCCGCCCCCCGAGGCCGTCACCACCACTTGCACGGTCTCCTCAAACGGGTCGTCGTCGTCCAAACCCGACACGGTCACCGTCTGCGCCGTGGCGAAATCGATGGTGCCGAAGGTGAGTGACGCCGGGTTCACCGACAACGCCGTGGTATCACCACTGGTCACGCTCACCGTGACCGGGCTCGCCGGTGCGGCCGCCAAGGCCACCGTGAATGTGCCGGTTTGATTCTCAACCACGGTCAAACTGGCAGGCGACAACTCAAGGCCGGTGTCGTCATCGGTCAGCGTCACCGTCACCGCGCCGGTGGCGCCGTCGTAACCGCCTCCTGTGGTGGCGGCAAGGGACACGGTCACTACCTCAGAAACACCGTCGGCGTCGTTCACACCCGAAACGGTGACCGTTTGCGCCGTAGCAAAATTGGAGGTGGTGAACGTGAGCGACGCGGGGCTCACCGACAACGCGGTGCTGTCGCCATTGGTGATGTTCACCGTGACCGAAGCGCTTGGGGCAGCAGTCAAGACCACGGTGAACGTGGCTGACCCTGCCTCGGCCACCGTCAACTCCAAAGGCGCCACCACCATCGACCCGGTGGGTGTGGCGGTGGCCTCCGCCGACCCGGCGCCCTCACCGCCGGCGTTCACGGCCCGCACCTGAAACACGTACTGCACCCCAATGGTCAACCCGGTGACGGTGTGAGAGGTGGTGGACGCGTCGCTGCTCGAAATGTCGGCCCACAAGGTCTCATCACCGGCACCGAACGCAGAACCCGCCTTGTGGCGCGCCTGATACTTCGTGATCGTGGTATTGGACGGATCGTCCCAGCCCAAGCTCACCTGCCCCATGCCCGCAGTGGCGGTGAACCCGGTGGGCGCACCAGGCAAAGGAACGGAAACGTCGATTTGGAAGTCGATGGTGTCGGTGTCGCCGTCCACATCGGTGACCGTGTACGTGTAGGTGGCGGCCGCCTGAAACGTCGTGGGCGTCCCCGACAACTCCCGAGTGGCGCCGTCGAAAGCCAATCCATCGGGCAGCGCCGGAGTGATGCTGTAGGACAAGGCGCCGTTGCCACCAGTGGCCACAGGAAGCGTGACCGCGCTCATCGCCACCCCAGTGGTGAGCGACAAATCCGCAACCGTGCCGGCGCCGAAGTCCGGGGTGAGATCTGCGTTGGGGGTGGCGGACACCGAGGCGCTCAAGTCGCTGGAGGCGTCGCACTCTTGCACTGTGAGGCCCGATCCGCTGGTGACCAGCACGGCCACGTTGTACGCCACCGCGTCGAGCGTGACGCCGACCTGTCCCGTGTTGGCCGGACCGGAGGCCTGGGAGTCGATGTTGAACACCTCTTGTGTTATCGCCGTGGCGGTGCCGAAGTCCTGCTCCACCACGAACGCGCCGCTGTCGGCGTTGTTGGGCAGCAAGCCGCCCACGTTTCCGGGCGGGCCAACGTCTGACGAAGACCGCTGAGTGGATGTGGTCTTCCAGTACTGCACCTCGTAACCCGCGGAGGTGCCGGTGATGTGGCAGTTTGTGTCGGTCCAACTCCAGGTGACCACCAGCTCACCAGGGCCCGTGCCCGCCACCACCGAATCAATCGTGGGCGCGTTGGGAACGGACACCTGCGCGGCAGCCATCGGCGCATGAACCACCGTGGTGGCCACCGCCAAGCCAAACGCCGTGAGCAGTGCAATGAATCGACTCAGAGTCTTTGCCATGGTGGTCACGATAACGCGTGGGGTGACATGGAAGCGTCACAGCGCAGGCGGCCTACTGCGCCGTCGCTTCTGCACCAAAACGGCACAGTATTGTAGCAATTGGTAGTTATGGTCGGTGGATCGGGGCATTCGCCTTGGATCCAACCAGGACAGTATTATAGCAATTGCTAGGTGCGGACAGCGGGGTGGGTGGATCGCCATTGATCCAAGCCCGACGCTGCATTATGGCAATTGCTGGGTGCGGTCGCCTGCTCAGGTCACTCGCTTTGGATCCGATGGCGTTTCAGGCGGGGTGTAAGGCGTTGTGGATGTTTTGCGCGACTTGATCGGGAAGCCACGGAATTGCTTCCAGTTCGTGCAGTTCGGCACGTTTCACTGCCGCCACGCCGCCGAGCTCCTTGATGAGGCGGGTGCGTCGGGCGGGGCCGAGTCCGGCGATGTCGTCGAGCACCGAGCGGGTCATGCGTTTGGCGCGCAGGCGGCGGTGGTAGTCCACGGCGAAACGGTGGCTCTCGTCGCGGATGCGTTGCAGCATGTACAGGGCCTCGGACTGGCGGGGAATCTGCACCGGTTCGGCCCGTCCGGGCACGAACAGCTCCTCGAACTGTTTGGCCAGCGCCGCCACCGCGATCTCGTCCTGGAGGGCCAGCGAGCGCAGCACGCGAACCGCCACCGAGAGTTGCCCCTTGCCGCCGTCCACCACCAGCAGTTGCGGCGGGTAGGAGAACCGTCCGTCGCGCTCGTCCACGGGCCGTGAGCGCTGGTTGATGTAGTTCACCAGACGGCGGGTTAGCACCTCCTCCATGGCGGCGAAGTCGTCGTTGCCGTCCACTGTGCGGATCTTGAAACGCCTGTAATCGGACTTGCGGGGCAGGCCGTCCTCCATCACCACCATCGAACCCACATAGTCACGGCCCGACAGGTGGCTCATGTCGAAGCACTCGATCCGCAACGGCGACCAACCCATCCCCAGGTGCTGTTGAAGCTCGTTGAGGGCTCTAGCCCGGCTGTTGTGATCAGTGGCCCGTTTGAGGCGGTGACGCTCGAAGGACTCTCGGGCGTTGCGGGCCACGGTTTCCTGCAGGGCCTTCTTGGCGCCCCGCTGAGGAACACGCAACGTCACACTGGTGCCCCGGCGGGCGCCCAGCCACTGCTGGTACAGCACCGGATCGTCGGGCATGGCGGGCACCAGCACCTGTTTGGGGAACCCGAGGGGGTTGTCGTCGAAGTACAGCCGCTCCAGCACCCGGCCCATCAGTTGCGGAGTGTCGAGCTGTTCGGCCTTGTCCACAATGAACCCACGGCGGCCCATCACCCGGCCCTTGCGCACAAAGAACACCTGCGCCGCGGCCTCCAGTTCGTCATCGGCCACGCCCACCACGTCGAAGTTCTCGTTGCGGGCGCCCACCATTTGCTGGGTTTCCACGGCCTTTCTCACCGAGGCGAGCCGGTCACGCAACCGAGCGGCCCGCTCAAAATCCAGCTCGCCGGCGGCGTCTTGCATCTCTTCTGCGAGGCGGGCGAGCACCGGTTCGGTGTCACCCTCCAGGAAGCGCAGCAGCTCGCCGATCAGTTCCTGGTATTCGGCCTTGGAGATCTCATCCACGCACGGCGCCGAGCATTTTTCTATGTGGTACAGCAGGCACGGCTTGCCCAGGGCGGCGTAACGACGGAACTTGCCGTCGGTGCAGGTGCGTATGGGAAAGGTGCGCAACAGCAAGTCGAGGGTCTCCCGAATTGCGTAGGCGTGGCCGTAAGGGCCGAAGTAGCGGTTGCCCTTGCGGTGGCGGCCTCGCATCACCATCGCCCTTGGCCACTCGTCCAACAAGGTCACGCACAGGAACGGGTAGGACTTGTCGTCGGTGTAACGCACGTTAAACCGGGGCCGGTGGCGTTGGATCAGCGAGAACTCCAACATCAGGGCGTCCACCTCGCCGTCCACCTGGATCCACTCCACCGAACGCGCCGCGTCCACCATTTGGCGGGTGCGCAGCGGCAGGTGCGATCCGAAGTAGTTGGACAGGCGCGCCCGAAGGCTCTTGGCCTTGCCCACGTAGATGATGCGTCCCTCGGCGTCGAGGAACTGGTAGCAGCCCGGACCTTGAGGGATCGAACCCGCCGGTGGCCGCTCCAGGCGCTCGGGGGCTGGGCTCGCGGCTGGGGGCCCGGGGTTCACAGGGGCGGGCTCACTGGGGTGCTCGCGGCGGGGCTCGCTGGGTTCACAGCATTGTGCGCAGGTAGCGGCCGGTGTGGCTTTCAGGCACTTCGGCCACCTGCTCGGGGGTGCCGGTGGCCACTATTCGGCCGCCGCCGGAGCCGCCCTCGGGGCCGAGGTCGATGATCCAGTCGGCGGTCTTGATCACGTCCAGGTTGTGCTCGATCACCACCACCGTGTTGCCTGCGTCCACCAGGCGGTCGAGCACCCCGAGCAGCTTGCGCACGTCCTCGAAATGCAAGCCGGTGGTGGGCTCGTCGAGGCTGTACAGGGTGTGACCGGTGGAGCGTTTGGCCAGCTCGGAGGCCAGTTTCACCCGTTGCGCCTCGCCGCCCGAAAGTGTGGGCGCGGGCTGGCCCAGTCGCACGTAACCGAGGCCCACGTCTGTGATTGTTTGCATGTGACGGGCGATCGTGGGCTGATTGGCGAAGAACTCCAGCGCCTCCGCGCAGGACATGTCGAGCACTTCGGCAATGTTGCGACCCTTGAAGGTGATCTCCAGGGTGTCACGGTTGTAGCGCCTGCCCTTGCACACCTCACACGGCACGTACACGTCGGGCAGGAAGTGCATCTCTATGCGGATCGTGCCGTCGCCCTGGCAGGCCTCGCAGCGGCCGCCTTTCACGTTGAACGAGAACCGGCCCGGCATGTAACCACGCACCCTGCTCTCGGCGGTGCGGGAGAACAAGTTTCGCACATGGGTGAACACCCCGGTGTAGGTGGCCGGATTGGAGCGGGGGGTGCGCCCGATGGGTGACTGGTCTATGGCGATCACCTTGTCGAGGTTTTCCATGCCGGTGACCCTGGTGTGGCGACCGGGTGGGGTTTTGGATCGGTAGACGTGCTGCATCAGCGCCTTGAGCAGGATCTCGTTGATCAGTGACGACTTGCCCGAACCGGACACGCCGGTCACGCACACGAACCGGCCCAGGGGGATCTCCACGTCGATTTCGGCCAGGTTGTTCTCACGGGCGCCGTGCACGATCACCTTCGTGCCGTCGCCGGGGCGGCGTGTGGGGGGCACGGGGATGGTTCTGCTGCCCGACAGGTACTGGCCGGTGAGGGACTCCTTGTTGGTGAGCAGGCCTTCCAGCGGGCCCGAATGCACGATCTGCCCGCCGTGGGCGCCCGCGCCGGGGCCTATGTCCACCACGTGATCGGCTGTTCGGATCGTTTCCTCGTCGTGTTCCACCACCAGCACCGTGTTGCCGAGGTCTCTCATGCGCACGAGCGTGTCTATGAGGCGCTGATTGTCGCGCTGGTGCAAGCCGATGGACGGCTCGTCCAGCACGTACAGCACACCCACCAGTCCCGATCCCACCTGGCTGGCCAGGCGGATGCGTTGGGCTTCTCCCCCGGCGAGGGTGGCGGCGCTGCGGGACAAGGTGAGATAGTCGAGGCCCACGTCGAGCAGGAAGCCGAGGCGTGCCCGGATCTCCTTGAGCACCTGTTCGGCGATCATGGCGTCCCGGTCGTCGAGTTCGAGCTCCATCAGGGCTTTGGTGGCCTCCGAGATCGACTTGGCGCACAGTTCGTGAATGTTGAGCCCGCCGATGGTCACCGCCAGCGACAGTGGATTGAGCCGGGCGCCTCGGCAGGTTTGGCACGACACGGTGCGCATGTACCCCTCGATGTGGGCGCGGGCGGCGTCGCTTGTGGAATCGGTGTGGCGGCGCATCAAGAACGGCACCGCGCCCTCGAACCCGGCCTCGTAGGCGCGGGAGCGTCCGTAACGGTTGCGGTAGCGCACCGTGACCCTGCCTGTGACCCCCTTGGCGTAAAGCAGCATTTCGCGCTGGCGTTCGGTGAGTTTGCGCCAGGCCACGTTGCGGGGGATGTCGTACTTGTCGCACACCGCGGCGAGCAGGCGTGGGTAGTAGCGGGAGCGGCTCTCTGACCATGGCGTGATGGCGCCACCGTTGATGGTGTTGTCGGGGTCGGGAACCACGAGGTGCGGGTCAACCTCGAACACGGTGCCGAGGCCGTCGCAGTGCTCGCAGGCGCCGTAGGGCGAGTTGAACGAGAAGTTGCGGGGGGCGAGCTCCTCGAAGCTCTTGCCGTCCGAAGGGCGGGCGAGATGCTGGCTGAACACGATCTTGGTGTTCGCGGTGAGGTCGGTGGTGTTGGCGAGGTTGGCGGGGTTGGCGGGGTTGGCGGAGGCGCCGTTGTGGCCAGCGTCGGGCTCGGGGGAAGCGTCGGTATCGGAAGCGTGGGAAGCGTCGGGATTTGGGGAATCGGCGTCGCTCGGGGTCGCGGTCGAAGCGCCGGGTCGGGGAACGATCTCGATTTCGGCTATTCCTCCGGCCAGGCGCAGCGCCGTTTCCACCGAATCGGTGAGGCGTCGCTCAATGCCGGGGCGCAGCACCAGCCTGTCGACCACAACCGCAATGTCGTGCGTTTCGTAACGGGCGAGGGCCATGCCGTCGGCGCCGCCGGACAGGCCGGTTGCGTCGGCCATGTCGGCCAGTTCCACCAGCTCTCCGTCCACCACCGCACGGGCGAACCCCTGACGGCCAAGATCGGCCAGCAACGTGTCATAGGTGCCTTTGCGGCCACGCACCACCGGGGCCAGCACCTGGAATCGGGTGCCTTCCGGCAGGCCCAGGATCCGGTCGACGATCTGCTGCGGTGTTTGGCGGATCAGCCGCTCGCCGGTTTCGGGGTCGTGCGGCACGCCGATGCGGGCGTACAGCAGCCGCAGGTAGTCGTACACCTCGGTGACCGTTCCCACCGTGGAGCGAGGGTTGCGTGACGCGCTCTTCTGATCTATCGAAATCGCGGGCGACAGTCCCTCGATGAAGTCAACGTCGGGCTTGTCCATCTGTCCCAGGAACTGCCTGGCGTACGCCGAGAGGGACTCCACGTAGCGGCGCTGACCCTCGGCGTAGATCGTGTCGAACGCCAGCGAACTCTTCCCCGACCCCGAAAGGCCGGTGAACACGATCAGCCGGTCACGGGGCAGATCAAGGTTGACGTTGCAGAGGTTGTGCTCGCGGGCGCCCGAGATCACAAGCCGGTCCGCCACAGCCAGGATTCTAGCGCCCACCGCGCCACCGCTTGCGAACAGTCGTTCGTGAAGCCGCCCAGTGCGGCGTGGGTGGTGGGTTAGTGAGGCATTTCGGTTTCGTTGATTGCTATCAGCGCGGCGTTCACTATGTTGCCGGCGGAGATTCCGGTGGCCTCGTACAGCTCGGAGATCGTGCCGGACTCGCCGAACCGGTCAACGCCGAGGGTGTACTGGCGGGTGCCGAGCGCGGAGCCGATCCACGCCAGGCTGTGACTTGCGGCGTCGTGGACGCTGATCACCGGGTAGCGACGCTCGGCTGTGGGCACCATGCGGTGCAGCTGGCTTGGCTCACGCACCGCGGCGCCGGTCATCACAGTTGTTGCGTAACGGGCGCGCCAGCTGTGGTACACCCGGTTGGGGCTGGTGAGGTGAATCACCGATGCCGACACTCCCTCGTCGTGTAGCTCGGCGGCGGCGGCCAGCGCCTCGGGTGCGGTTACTCCGGTGGTGACGATGGTCACCGATGGGCGTCCGTCGTTGGGCGCCTCTCGCAGCCTGTAACCGCCGGCCACCACGTGACGGCGAAGCACGTTCTCCCCGTAGCGCTCCATGGCCTGCGCGAAGGGGGCCTGGTCGATGGGCCGTGTGGACAGGCGCAGGTAGGTGCTGGTGCCGTCGGGTGCGCTGATCTGGCCGATGGCGTCGCACAGCAGCCAGTCCACCTCGGTGGCGTAGGCCGGTTCGGCGTAACGCAGGCCTGGCAGTTCGGAACCCACCGAGGCGGTGATTGTGGACTGATGGGCGCCGCCTTCGGGTGCGAGGGTGATGCCGCTGGGGGTGCCGGCCACGATGAACCTGGCGTCGTTGTACAGCGAGTAGATGAACGCGTCGAGGCCGCGCAGCACGAACGGGTCGTACACGGTGCCGATCGGGAACAGCTGCTGTGAGTGATGGTCGTGACTCAGGCCGAGCTGGCCGAGCAGCATGAACATGTTCATCTCACTGATGCCGAGCTCGATGTGACGGCCCGATGGTTGGGGCACCCAGCGCAGCAGACGATCGGCGCCGCCGTGGTCGGCACGTTCGACATGTGAGTACACGCCGGTCTTGTTGATCCAGCCGCCCAGGTTGGTGGAGATCGACACGTCGGGCGCGGTGGTGACTATGCGGTCGCCGATGCCTTCAACGTCGGCGAGGCTGGCGAGAACCCTGCCGAACGCCTCCTGGGTGGACACCTTTCCCTTGGCAACCGGTGGTCGGGCCGACATGGGTATGGCCGGTGTTGGCCGGGGCACGGGGCGGGGGTTGTTGATGTCTCCGCCCACCGCGTTGCACAACTGTCCGGGTGGGGTTTCGGGATCGAATCTGTCCCATTCGGTGGTGGTGTCGAGGCCCACACGGCTGCGCAGTTCGTCGATTTGTTCGGCGCTCAGTAGCGCGGCGTGGTTGAGCGGGTCACCTGCTATTGGCAGTCCCCAGCCTTTGATCGTGTACGCGAAAACCACCGACGGGCGGTCGGATTCCTTGTCGCACCGTGTGAACGTGTCCAACAGCAAGCCGAGGTCGTGGCCGCCGAGGTCGGTGACCAGTTCCTTCAGGGCGTCATCGTCGTAGTTGGCGGCCAGTTTTCTTACTGCTTTGTCGGCGGAGAGGGAGTCCTCCAGGAACGCCTTGCGGAACTGCTTGCCGTTCAGGCCGAACAGTTCCTGGTATGCCTCGTTGGACATGGCGTCTATGTGATCTCGCAGGGCTTCGCCGCCGGTGTTGGCGAACGCCTCGGCCAGTTTCGATCCGTACTTGGCTTCGGCCACGTGCCATCCGGCATCCGCGAAGAACTTCTTGAGGCGCAGCGCGGCTATGCCGGGGATCACCCTGTCGAGGCTTTGGCGGTTGAGGTCAACCACCATCGTGAAGTTGCCGAGGCCTTGGGTGGTGGGCTCGGCTATTGCCTCCCACACGTTGCCCTCGTCTAGTTCTGCGTCTCCCACCAGGGCGATGAAACGGGCTGGGGGCAGGGCTCCGAAGTGGTCGTCTATGTAGCGGCGTGTGAGGGCCGAGAACAGTGGCGCCACCGCGCCGAGCCCCACCGAACCGGTGGAGAAGTCGGCCACGTCGGGATCCTTGGTGCGTGACGGGTAGGCCTGCAGGCCGCCGCGGCGGCGCAGCGACGTGAGGTACGAGGCGTCGAGTTCGCCGGTGAGGTATTTGATGGCGTGATACACCGGCGAGGCGTGGGGCTTCACGGCCACCTTGTCGTCGCCGCCGATGTGACCGAACCACAACGCCGTCATTATCGACACGATCGACGCGCTGGAGGCCTGGTGGCCGCCCACCTTCACCTCGGTTCGGTCTCGGCTGTTGGCGGCGTCCACGATTCGGGTGGACAACCACAGCACGCGTTGCTCCACCTGTTTGAGCACTTCAAGGTCGACAGAGGTCATCGCAGTCCTTTCGTGTGCGGCATGTTGACGGCGGCGTTTCGTGTGTGCAGCTTCGTGCGGCGTGTCGTGTGCGGTGCTTCGTGTGGCGTGCGGCGTGTGGCGTGCTTCGTGGGTGTTGCTTTCCTAGGCGGCTGCGTGCCGGCCCGCCAAACCGACACGACGGTGATTGCCGCTCAACGGAGTTCTCTGAGTTCTCGGCGGAGGTCTTTCACTTCGTCTCTCAGGCGGGCGGCGTACTCGAAGCGAAGTTCGGCGGCGGCTTCCTGCATTTCTTCTTCGAGCACCCTTATGAGGCGCTCCAGTTCGGCGTCGGGCAATCCCTCCACTGTGGTGAGCGTGGAGGCCGAGGCGGCTTGGCGGCGTTTCAGTGCGAGTGTGCCGCCGCCTCCCACGCCTGCCTCTGGTGCGGGCACCGTTTCACGCTCGGGACGGATCATCGCCAAAATGTCGGTGACGGCTTTGCGGATGGTGGTGGGGTCGATTCCGTGGGCTTCGTTGTGGGCGGTTTGCAGCGCCCGGCGGCGGTTCGTTTCGGCGATCGCCCGCCGCATGGCTTCGGTTAGCTGGTCGGCGTACATCACCACCTGTCCCTCCACGTTTCGGGCGGCCCGGCCGATGGTTTGGATCAGCGAGGTTTCGCTGCGCAGGAATCCTTCCTTGTCTGCGTCGAGGATCGCCACCAGTGACACCTCGGGCAGGTCGAGTCCCTCGCGCAACAGGTTGATTCCCACCAGCACGTCGAACTCCCCCAGGCGCAGGTCGCGCAGGATCTCGATGCGCTGCACGGTGTCCACCTCGCTGTGCAGGTAACGAACCCGCAGGCCTAGTTCGAGCAGGTAGTCGGTGAGGTCTTCGGCCATTTTCTTGGTGAGTGTGGTCACCAGCACCCGCTGATCGGCGTCCACGCGGGTTTTGATCAGTTCCTGCAGGTCGTCGATCTGGCCTTTGGTGGGTTTCACCACCACTTCGGGATCAACCAGCCCGGTTGGGCGCAGGATCTGTTCCACCACCTGGTCGGACACGCTGATCTCGAAGTTGCCTGGTGTGGCCGACATGAAGATCACCTGGTTGAGCCTGGACATCACTTCGTCGAACCGCAGGGGACGGTTGTCCGCGGCGGACGGCAGTCGGAAGCCGTGATCGATGAGGGTTTCCTTGCGGCTGCGGTCGCCTTCGTACTGGCCGTGCAGTTGGGGCACCGCCACGTGCGACTCGTCTATCACCATCAGGAAATCGTCGGGGAAGTAGTCGAGCAGCGTGTACGGCGGTTCGCCGGGGCCGCGGCCGTCTATGGGGGCCGAGTAGTTCTCGATGCCGTTGCAGAAGCCGAGTTCGTTCATCATTTCGAGGTCGTAGGTGGTGCGCATTCGCAGGCGTTGGGCTTCCAGGAGTTTGTTCTCCTGCTCGAAGAAGGCGAGGCGCTCGGCGAGTTCCACCTCTATGCGCTCCATGGCGCGCTGCATTGTCTCCTCGGAGGTGGCGTAATGGGTGGCCGGGAACACCACCAGATCCTCCAGGGTTTCGAGGCGTTCGCCGGTTACGGGATCCAGCACTGTGATTTGTTCGATCTCGTCGCCGAACATGGCCACCCGCACCGCCGTTTCGTCATACGCGGGGTGGATTTCGATGGTGTCGCCGCGCACTCGGAACTTGCCTCTGGTGAGGTTCATGTCGTTGCGCTCGTATTGCATGTCCACCAGGCGTCGCAGCATCGACCGTTGGTCGTATTCCTCGCCGCAGCGCAGCACCAGTAGTTGGGTTTCGTATTCCTCGGGCGAGCCGAGGCCGTAAATTGCCGACACGGAGCACACCACCACCGTGTCTCGCCGGGTGAGCAGCGACGACGTGGCCGAGTGGCGGAGGCGGTCTATCTCGTCGTTCACCGACGAGTCCTTTTCTATGTAGGTGTCGCTGGCGGGCATGTACGCCTCGGGCTGGTAGTAGTCGTAGTAACTCACGAAGTACTCCACCCGGTTGTTGGGCAGCAGTTCCCGTAGTTCGTTGGCGAGCTGCGCCGCGAGGGACTTGTTGGGGGCCAGCACGATGGTGGGCCGCTGGGCCTTCTCGATGGTCCAGGCGATGGTGGCGCTCTTGCCCGACCCGGTGATCCCCAGGAGGGTCTGGAACCTGTCGCCCCGGGCCACCCCCTCGGCCAGCGCTGCGATCGCCTTGGGCTGGTCGCCTGCCGGCTCGAAGGGCGCCACCACCTCAAAAGGACGACGGTCACTAGGTTGAGTAACCGGCGCCATCAAATCCGATGCTACCCACCCCCCAACTTCCCCTCCCAGCGCCCACCTCTTCGCCTCCCCGCATTGGGACGGACGGCTTGGGCACTGCGGGCGTCTCTGGCCCGGTGCCGTTCGGCGGTCGGCTCTCCGGCGCCAAAGCCCTGGAGGCTCCTACCGCAGCACCTGCCCCGAGCACCCACCGCTTCGCTGGATGGCCCTTCGAACTCGAAGTGGCGGCCGGGCAGCCAACGTGCGCTGTCGAGCGCTACTTCAGCCTCCGGGCCGGTGCGCAGGGTGAGACTGATGTAGTCCGGATGGTGGATGGGCAGCCGCGAGGCGCCGAGCGTGTGGGGGTGGTGTCACAGGGTGGTGGTTGGATGGGAGGCACGGCAGGCGTTCCATCTGGTGCCGACCCGGGGGATCCTGGGAGGGTGTCACAGGGTGGTGGTTGACTGGAGGTCCACCGGATAGGGGTGTTGGTGGGGGTCTCCGGCTGGAGATTTCTTACGAACACTGGTTGGTAGTGTCACAGGGAATTGATATGGTTTTACACATGAAATCTCGAACTCGCACCATAGTTGGGTGGCTGAACGAGCCGCTCACATCGGGGCTTGCCGCTGGGGACCTGCGCACCGAGGCTGCCGAGATGGCCCGTGTGCGGAGTGCGCTCGACGCACGGGACGCACGCATTGCGGCGGCGATCGCCACGGCCACCCGGCGGGATCCCGCCGAGGCGGTGCGCGAGGCCACCGGATGTTCCCGTGCCGAGGCCAAGCGCCGTGCCAGGCGTGGCGCCGTGCTCGAACAGATGCCAAACGCCGCGGAGGCACTGTCGGACGGGCGCATCACCGCCGAACATGTCGATGCGCTTGCTGGAGCGGCTGAGAGCACCAGCCCGCAAGCGGTGGACGCCGACACGTCGCTGTTGGACGCGATAGTTGACACTCCGGCAGACCTTGCCCGTCACCGCACCGCCAAGTGGACTCGCCTTCATCAGGACGACGACGACGTGCAAGCCGCTCACGAACGGGCCCGTGCGGCTCGCAGCCTGCGCATCTTCCGCACGGACGACCGAATGATCCGAGCCATCGCACAGGGCGATCTCATCACGGGCGCCCAGATCGAAGCCGTGATCAACGACATGGCCACCAAGCTCCACACGGCCAACGGCGGGCGAGACAACCCCAACCACGAACTCACCTGGTCTCAATACCGCTACGACGCCCTCCTGGTGCTCCTGGGGATCGAACCCGTGCCTCCGCCACCCGCCCACGACGACACCTGCGCCGGCAACCCCGTTCCGGCAGGCGAGGCCGGTGACTTGTTCGGCGCAACCGGGGCTGCGGCTGTGGACGGAGCCGGAGCCATGGCTGCGGGCACTTCCCCCGCCCGGGGAAGGAGCGGTGGTGCCCCACCCTGCGGCGCAGATCCATACCCGGTTCCGGAGGGCATACCTGTAGGCGCGAATGGCGGCGCAGCACCAGTGAGCGCACCCAGAGCGGCACCAGAGGCCGCAAACGATGACGGGAATGTCGATGCAGGCCGTGGCGGGGGGCGCGGGACTCCGGTTCTGGAGCCTGTTGGTGCGGTGGCGGCCTCACTGTTCGGTGAAGCTGAGGGCGCTGTGCTTGACGGGGACGATCCAGTGATCGGGGCGCATGCATTGATGGAGGGTGTGCCTGGGACGGTGGATTCCTTGCCCGGTAGTCCGGGTGTGCCGGACTTGCCTGGAGTGGCGCCGGTTGGCGGGAGCGATCATGAGGCGACGCATTCCGTGCAGTCGGGTCTGCTCGACACTCCTGAAGGGGTGCCGGGTGGTGAGGCCAGTCAGGTTGTGGACGATGCAGATTTGCCCAAGGAGGGCGCAAGCCATCCACGGACGAACGGGTCGGTACGGCGGGGATGCGTTTGTGGTACTGCCGGTACTGCTGGGACTTTGAGCAAGCGTCACAAGATCGTGGTGCTTGCCCAACTCGACGCGCTGAATGGTGAGGATCCCGACTCGGGAGGGCACATACCCGGAACCGGTCCCGTGTCCCGAAAGGAGTTGGAACGGATCGGCTGCACCGCCGACCTGTACGGATTGTTGTTCGACACCCGTGGGCAGCCACTTTGGCTCGGAAGGCGACGACGCAGCGCCAGCGACGCCCAATGGAAGGCGCTTCTGGCCCGGGACGGAGGTTGCGTGCTGTGCGGAACCAGCCCCCAGCACTGCTATGCGCACCACATCGTGCCATGGCAGCACGGCGGGCACAGCAACATCGACAACCTGGCCTTGGTGTGCCACCGAGACCACAACAAGATCCACGACCGTGACCTCTTCCTCAAGCACCACCCCGACGGCAAGTGGACCACCCACCCAGCGAAGGAAGCAGTGCCATGACCACCGCCGGGATGACTGCCCCGATCCCCGTCCCGAACACCGACCGGTGCTCAACGGCTGAGGCAGAGAGTGTGCTCCCCGAACGCGGCCCGGCAAGGTTGTGTAACTTCTCGCCGGTGCGGAGGCCTCGCCATGCCCGGTGACGCCAGAGCAGGTCACACCCCGCGGGGTGACACCGCAGCAGGTGTCTCCTCGGCCGGTCACACCGCAGCCGTTCACGGCACCGCTGGTCACCCGGCGCTCAGTGACGCGCAGTTCGGTGACGCGGCGCATGGCCACGCCGCGAGTGGGCTGACGGGGGTGGGTGGGATTGAGGCTTGGGGGGATCCTTCGGTTGTGGAGATCAACCGGATGGGGATGCATGTGCCGCTGCGTGGCTTTGCTCGGATGGTGCTGGACGGGGCTTGGTCGCTGGAGATGTTTGACCGGCCCGAGGACGTGCCCGCCTCGGCGTTGGGCGGGGAAAGGTCTGGTGCGGCGCCGTCGCGTGCGGCGCTGCGGCAGCGTTGGGAGCGGTGGCGCGGAGCGCACCACGGCGGGGTACGGCAGCGTGGGGCGCGGCAGCGTTGGGAGCGGTGGCGTGGGGCGCGGCAGCGTTGGGAGCGGTGGCGCTGGGCGCGGTTGGGTGCGGTGCGGTCGCGTGCAGCGCGGCGGGGTGAAGTGCGGGTGGGTGCGGGGGTGGTGGATGTGCCTGGCAACTGGACCATGCAGGACTTGACCGACTCGCTCGGGGAGACCTTTGTGGATCTCCCGCACTACACCAACGTGCAGATGCCCTTTGCTGGGCCGCCGCCTCGGTTGCCGGACCGGAATCCGTGCGGCGTTTACCGGCGGACAGTGCAGCTTCCCGATGATTGGCTCAACAAGCGGATCGTGTTGCACGTTGCCGGAGCCGAGAGCGCGCACGCTGTGTACCTAGACGGCCGCTTCGTGGGTTACGGCACAGACAGCCGCCTGCCCAGCGAGTACGACCTCGCGCCATTCCTCCGCCCTGCGCACAACGCCGGGGCAGCCCCGCAGCTTGAGGGCAGGGTGCTGGAGTTGGCGATTGTGGTGTTTCGCTACTCCGCTCACAGTTACATCGAAGACCAGGATCAGTGGTGGATGGCGGGGCTTCACCGGTCGGTTTGGATCGAGGCGCGGCCCACCGTTCACATCTGTGACCTTGTGGTGGACTCGGACTTCGATCCCTCCACCGGTGAGGGAATGGTGGCCGCCACCGCGACCGTGGACTTTGGCGACGCCTTGCCTGAAGGGTGGTCGGTGAGCTTCAAGCTGGAGGATCCCGCCGGGGCACAAGTCGGCCGCGAGTTCTTGGTGCCGCTCCTGGCGCAACGAGAGTCGTCGCAAGCCGGAGTGCATGGGGTGGCCGCCGGGCGGGCTGATTTTGGGCTGGGTGACTCCGGGCGGACTCAAGTTGAGCTGGGCAGGGGTGGGCAGACAGACGGCGAGGTGGGGGCTGCTACATCCAACCCGGTGGCGCATGCTGCGTTGGCTGTGGCTGCTTTGGGGGCTGACGCGGGGCGGGTTGGAGTGGTTGCTGAGTGGGGGGTTGCGGGGGGTTTGTGTTGG
Organism: Candidatus Aldehydirespiratoraceae bacterium; assembly: GCA_965221635.1. Classification (GTDB taxonomy): domain Bacteria; phylum Actinomycetota; class Acidimicrobiia; order Acidimicrobiales; family Aldehydirespiratoraceae; genus JAAXHB01. The sequence continues at coordinate 2,438,556 of OZ244902.1, read as the reverse complement.
AGTGCTGAGACTCCTTGGCTTTATGCGGTCACTGCGACGCTTACTGATGCGGGCGGGCGGGCTGGTCACACTGAGAGGCAGCGTGTGGGGTTGCGGCGGGTGGAAGTGCGTGAGCGGCAGCTTCTGGTGAACGGTGAGGCGATCACGGTGTGTGGCGTGAACCGGCATGATCATCACCCCGACCGGGGCAAGGCTGTTACCCCGGATGACATGCGCGCGGATCTCATGCTGATGCGGGCGCACAACATCAATGCCGTTCGCACATCGCACTATCCCAACGACGACACGTTCTACGACCTTTGCGACGAACTCGGCTTCTACGTGGTGGACGAGGCCAACATCGAATGCCACGCCCACCGGGACACCCTCTGCGATGACCCCTCCTACCGGGACGCCTTCCTGGCGCGGGGCGCCCGCATGGTGCAACGGGATCGCAACCACCCGTGTGTGATCCTGTGGAGCCTCGGCAATGAAAGCGGCTTCGGCGCCAACCACGTCGACCTCGCCGCTCTGATGCGCCGCGCCGATCCCACCCGACCGCTCCACTACGAACAGGCAATCGCCGCGCACTCCCCCGCGCTGGACTCTCCCGCTCAGCAGGCCCCGACGCAGGAGGCAGCCGCCCGGGAGATCACAACGCGACAGCCAAGCGCCGAGCAGGCCTCATCAGCGCCGCGAGCAACAGCACCGGGAGCAACTGCGCAAGAGGCAACCGCACAGAGGGCGAGACCGCAACAGGAGTCGGGCGAGCAGGCCTCGGGGCGGCAGACAACCCCGCAGGCGCCAGGCGCACCGGGAGAAGCCACGCAACAGGCCACCGATCTGGAGGCAACGGCACCGGGGGCGGCGACGCTGGGGGCGGGTGCGCAACTTGAGGACACTCTTCTTGGCTGGGTTGGTGGGGGTGAGGGGGTTACTGACGTGGTTTGTCCGATGTATCCCTCGGTTGAGGCGATACGCGAGTACGGCGAGTCGGGCTTGGGGTGGCGGCCGCTGATCATGTGCGAGTACAGCCACGCCATGGGCAACAGCAACGGATCTCTCGCCGACTACTGGGGCGTGATCCACTCCACGCCAGGACTGCAAGGCGGGTTCATCTGGGAGTGGAAAGACCAGGCCCTGCGGCAGACCGACCCCGATGGGCGCACACGACTGGCTTGGGGCGGGCAGTTCGGGGACACGCCCAACGACGGCAATTTCGTGGCCGACGGGCTCGTGTCCGCCGACCTCGAACCGCACCCGGCGCTCGCCGAGGTCGCCTGGGTTCACCGTCCCGTGGCCGTGAGCCGACACCCGGACGGCCTGCTGGTTCAGAATCGACGCAGCTTCCTCGACTTGAGTGACCTCATGTGCCGCTGGCAGTTACTCCTCGATGGTGCGGTGGCTCACTCCGGCGAATTGCCGGATCTGAACGTCGACGCACAATCAGCGGTAGTCGTGGCTCTGCCCGAGGCTGCCCTCGAGCCGCCCTCAGGCTCGGAATCTCACCTCACCGTGACCTTCGAGACCCGCAAAGACACCTGGTTTGCTCCCGCCGGCCACGTGGTCGCCTGGGACCAGATCGAACTCGCAGCGCCTGCTCCGCCGGAGTCGGGTTCACGCCCAACGCCTAGCGCGGCGGAACTGTCAGGCACGCACGCTCCACCTGGTGCTTTCGACGGTCACACGGAACCACAGACGCAACCGGCCACACCCCAACCAACCGCTGATCACGCATCATCCGCTTTGTGCCAGGGTGACAGGGACTCGATCTCGGAAGGGAACGAGCGGGAGGTGTTGGGCACTCGCACTTCTCGGGCGGTTGATGCTGAGGCGGACAGCGCCCTGTTGGTCGAGACACCTCAAGATTTGGCAGATCCCGGTTCGCGGAGGGGTGCGGTTGGGGTGCTTTCTGACTTGGAGGTTGATGGGAGGGAGTTGCAGGCGGGGGTTGAGGGGCTGGTGCGGCCGCGGCTGAATCTTTGGCGGGCGGCTACTGACAATGACGGCTTCAAGTTGATGCCTGGCCTTGGTGAGCGGCTTGGGATCGGAGGCAAGGCTCTGCGGCGGTGGATCGACGCGGGGCTTGACCGGGTGCCTGCCGACGAGTTGGTAACGCATGAGATGACCGTGGAGCACGGCCCGGGCGGGAGCATTTTCACTCACGTGGTGGAAATCCCCGCGTCGCTGGGGGACTTGCCGCGCATTGGGGTGATGTTCGAACTGCCGGCGCGGTTCTCGCGGTTGCGATGGCACGGGCGGGGGCCTCACGAGAACTACCCCGACCGCAACCGCAGCGCGCTCGTGGGCATCTGGGAGGCCGACCCCGACGAGTTGCCGTACCTTGTGCCCCAGGAGTTCGGGCTACGCACCGACTGTCGCCGGCTTGAGCTCATCGACCCGCAACGCCAAGAGGCCCTCCGCGTTGAAGCCGTGAACCCGGCGGTGTTCCACGCTTCGGCCACTCATCACCGGCCCGAGGATCTGTTTCGCGCCGCCAACCAGCAGGAGTTGCGCCGTCGCCCCGGCCTTGTGGTGTGCATCGACACCGCGCACCGCGGCCTTGGCACCGCCAGCTGCGGTCCCGGGGTGCTCCCCCGCCACCGCATCAACCCAGGGCAGTACACATTCAGCTACCGAGTGAGCCTCACCCCGGCCCGCAACCCGCCCGGCGGAGGCTTCGTGGCTTGATGGGCTGACGCGGGGGTGGGCTCGTGGGAGGCGCGTTTGGGGTGGTCTGTTAGGTAGGCGCTAGGTGGACGCTAGGTGGACCAGTATGGCGGTTTCGGGGTGCATTACTGGGATTTGTAGGCCTAGGTTTGCCAGCACTGCGCCGGTTGTTGTTGCGGGGGCTTCTATCCAGGGTGGGCCTGCTTGTTGCGGGCCTGGGCCGGCGCCTGGCAGGCGTAGTAGCGCTACCTGGTAGGGGCGGTGGTGGTGCAGTCCCTTGATCAGCAGGGGTGGGGGTGTGAGGCTGGGCGGCGAGGCAACCACGGCGAAACTCACCAGGGCCTCGGAGCGATCTTGCGCGATCACTCCGTGGGCAACGTACGCGGGATCGGTGTCGTAGCGCACCGCGTTGCCAGTGTGCAGCAACTCGCGGAAGCGCTTGTGAACGGCTATCACCTCCGCGAAGTCACGAAGCTCCGCATCAGACAGCACTGTCAGGTCGCATTCGATGCCCAGATGACCGAACATTGCCGTGGCGGCCCGGAAGGCCAGGTCGTGACTTCTTCCTGTGGTGTGCGACCGGGCAGGGCCTATGTGCGCACCCATCAACTCGGGAGGCACCAGCATCGACACGCCACGCTGAATGAACTGACGGTCGAGCGGATCGTTGCAGTCACTGGTCCACACCCTCACGCAACGCCGCAGAATCTCATGGTCGATGCGCGCCCCGCCCGACGAACAGCTCTCGATCTCCACATGCGGATGCCGCTCACGCAAAATGTCCATCAGCCGGTACACGGCACGGGTCTGCACATGAGTGCCCGCAGCCGCGCCCAGGTGCGCACCGGCGATGTGGTCACGGTTCATGTCCCACTTCAGATACGAAATGTCGTGCGCGCCCAACAGGGCATCGAGTTGTGACAGCACATGCTCGAACGCTTCGGGGCGTGCCAAATCCAGCACAAGCTGATTGCGGGCGGTGACCGGCTCGTAACCGTGAGCGGCGAGCGCCCATTCGGGATGTTCGCGGTACAGGTCGCTTCGAGGGCTCACCATCTCGGGCTCAACCCACAACCCGAAGCTCATCCCAAGCGACTTCACGTGGGAAATCAGAGGCACCAGGCCCTGGGGATGAGCATCGGCCGACACCACCCAGTCACCCAAACCCGAGGTGTCGTTGCGCCGCGAACCGAACCAGCCGTCGTCCAGCACGAAACGCTCCACCCCCACCCGTGCCGCAACGTCGGCCAGGCGCTTGAGCTTGTTGAGATCGTGGTCGAAATACACGGCCTCCCAAGTGTTCAGCAGCACAGGTCTTGGATCGCGGGGGTGCTCGGCTCGTGTGCGCAAACGCCGATGGAACTGTCCGGTGGCTGCGGTGAGGCCGTGCTCGCTGTGAACGGCCACAACCTGCGGGGTGACATACGACTCACCGGGCGCAAGCACCAACTCACCGGGGTGCAACAGCTCGCCGAGTTGCAGGTAACGCCGCCCGTTGGGCAGCCGCTGAGCCCACAGCACGTGATTGCCGCTCCACGCCAAATGCGCACCCCAAACGCTGCCCGACCATTCGTTGAACCCTGCCGTGCCGGCGAACAGCAGCGACGGATGAGCGTGCGAGGTGCGCCCGCTGCGGTTCTCAGCAGTCCAAGTTCCGTGCGGCCAAGCGCTGCGGTTGGGCTGAAACTCGCGGCTCCACCGTCCCGAGAACGTCAACAGTTCGCCGACATGTTCGGGCACCGGCAGCGTCACGCTCAGCTGCTGCAAGTGGTACGCGTCGGTGGGGTGCTCGTTGGTTAGCTCGACCTGCACGCACATCCCGGAACCGGGCGGATCGTCCATCGTGATCGTGGTGGTGAGTGCCAACTCGGCCACAGCGTCTCGCGCCACCACGCGAATCACGCCACCAAGAACGCCGCGTTCAGCGCCGCCACCAACGTTGCTGTCAACGCTGCCGGTAACCCTGCCTGTAACGCTGCCAGTAACGCTGCCGGTGACGCTGTGGGTGATGCTGTGCTCGGCGAGAGCGAACCGGGGCGCCCAGTCCCGCCCGTCGGCACGGCAACCGAGCAAGCCCGGCCTGCCAGGGAAACCCGATCCGTGCTCGGGCACCACCGAAACCGGGGCCGTCACCGAACGCGACGCAGGCGCCGGCGGCCGCTCCAACAAGCCGCGCAGCATCTCCCGCGACACACCCGGCGAACCAGCCTGTTCTTTCGCCCGCGACTCGATGCTCTCCCCCAGCGACGTACCCGAGTCGCCCGGTGGCGCGGCCCGGTTTACCGGAGGTGCATCCGACTCCCCAAGCGGCGCGGGGTGGCGGAGGGGGGCGCCCCAGTGCCATAGCACTGGCACGCCGTTGGCCACATCGACGATTACGTCGGTGGCGTCGCCGGCCAGGTGGATCAGTTCAGCCTTTGGTGGCGCCAAGTGTGAGACCGGAAATGAACTGCTTTTGAAGGATGAGGTACACGATAAGGGTGGGCAGCGCGATCAGCAGCGACGCCGCCGCTATCAGGTTGAAGTCGCTGGCCCACTGGCCGTTGAGCACCGCTATCGATGACGTGATCGGCCTCTCGTCGCCCCGGTTCAACAGCACCGCGCCCCAGAAGAAGTCGTTGTACAGCCAGGTGAACTCCAACGTGCCCAGCGCCGCCAGCGCCGGACGAGACAACGGCAGCATGATCTTGAAGAACCGCCGCCACACACCCGCGCCGTCCACAGCCGCGGCCTCGCCGATCTCGCTGGGAATGGTCTTCATGTAGTTGGACAGCACGAACGTGCAAAACCCGATCTGGAACGCAACGTGGATCAGGATCACCGCGATCTTGGTGCCCAGCAAGCTGCCGGTGTCTGTGTCCGACAGCAGATCCGGCCAGGGAATGCGCTTGAAGAACTGGAACAGCGGCTGGAACAGCACTTGCTGGGGCATCAGATTCCCAGCGGTGAACAGCACCAAGAAGGCGATGTTGAACCGCCAGCTGTACTGCGTACACGCATAGGCCACCATCGAGGCCAGCAGCAGAATCAAAATGAGCGAAGGGATCACGATGAACGCCGTGTTGCCCAGCGTCTTGCCCATCTCGCCCACGTTCCAGGCGTCGCGGTAGTTGTCCAAGGTGAGCGTCTCGGGCGCCGAGAACGGCCCGTTCACCTGCGTGTCGTTCTCGTAGTAGCGAAACGAGTTGTACACCCCCGTGCCAACAGGGATCAGCCACGCAACCGCCATCACCAGCAGGAAAACCTGCAGCACCACACGCGCCGGCTTCACCGAGAACGTGCGCCGCCCCCGAGCGGAAGCCCCCCGCGCAGCGGCCTCCCGCTCAGCGGCCGAGATGGGCCCAGCAGGCGCCGCGCCGGTGTTCGCGCCGGCATCGAGGCGCGTGTCGCTCACGCCGACTCCCGGTAGTGGTTGGTGACGTACCACACGATGAATCCCAAACACAGCACCAACAGCACCACCCCGTAAGCCGAGCCGAAGCCGACCCTGCCGCCGCCCTCGCCAAGCAGGCTCTTGGTGACCAAGGTGCCCATCACGTCGGTGCCACGAGGCTCGTTCAGCGCGGCGATGATGTCATAAGCCCGAAGCGCCTCGATCACGGTGATCACAACCACCACCACGTTGATCGGCTTCAACGACGGGAACACCACCCGCTTGAAGGACTGCCACTCGTTGCAGCCGTCAATCGACGCCGCCTCCCGAAGCGCGGGATCCACCGCCTTGAGACCGGCAAGGTACATCACCATGATGTAGCCGATGTGACGCCACGCCATGGCCAGCAGCAACGCCGCGAAGTTCTTGGACAGGCCCAGCGGATAATCCAGGAACGGAATGCTGAAAGAGAAGATCTTCGTGCCGTCACCCACGAAGTCCACCGGCCCGCCGGGCCAGATGGCGTTGAGCAGCCCCCGGTCACGCGAGAACATGGTGGACTTCCAGATGAACCCCACCACCGCCAGCGACAACACCACCGGGAAGTAGAAGACGCTCTGGTAGACCCGTCCGCCTCGCAGCTGCTTGTCCAGCAAGTACGCGAACAGCATCCCCACCGCCGAGCAGAACGTGAGCCAGAACACCAGGATGAAGTTGTTGAACAACGCCCCGAAAAGGTCGGCGTCGAACACCGTGAAGATGAACCAGTAGTTGCGGAAACCCACGTCTCGCATGTCGGTGAGCGGGGCGAGGTTGTCCCACTCAAAGAACGACAGCACCACCGTGAGCGACGCCGGGATCCACACCAGCGCCACGTGAAGCGCCGCGGGCACACCCACCATCAACCCCAACAGCACCTTGTCGGCGCGGCTCATGGTGGTGGACTCGCGGCGTCTGCGGGGCCTGGCTCGGCCGCGCCTGCGCTGGAGGCGACCGTCAGGCGCCGCCGAAGCGTCAACAGCTCCCGCAGATCGCCGCAAGACCATCACTGTTTGGCTCTCACTGTGTGGCTCTCATTGTGTGGCTCTCATTGTGTGCCAAGCCCTGTGTGCCAAGCACAGCGTGACCAACGTTGCGTGACCAACGTTGAGTGATCATCACTATGTGCCAAGCACAGCGTGACTCGATTCATGCAGGCAGCGAGCGGCGGCTCATGCGACGCCGCCGACTCGGGTTGCTTCCGTCGAGACTCACTGCCGAGATTCACAGCCTGAACTCACTGCCTGAACTTAGTGAGGCACGTCACGTGGCAGGTCACTCGAAGGTGTACGTCTGCTTCTTGGCTTCGATGTCGGCCAGGATTGTGTCGATGTTGCCTGGCTCGGCAAGGAAGTCGGCGATGCCCACGCCCACCACGTTCGCAGCGAAATCGGGGTCGGTGTCACGGTCGAGGAACTGGGCGATGTACTTCGCGGAGCTCACCGCCTGAGCCGACTTCTGCTGAAGGGCGTTGTAACCGCTGGTGTCGGCGTTGCTGTTGGCGGCAACAACCGACGGATCCACCGAGATGTACGCGTCGATCGCTGCGGCGCCACCGAGACCACCAAGCAGCGCCTTGGCGCCGTCGGTGTTCGCGGGCTCGGCTGCCATCATGAAGCCGTCTATCGGCGCCTCGATGGCGTCCTGGCCGTGGGCCGGGTCGACCTCGGGGAACAAGAAGAAGTCGATGTCGTCGATGATGTCGGCCTGGGTTTCGCCGTCGAAGTTGCTGGTGAGGAACGTGCCGATCAGGTACATGCCGGCCGACCCGTCGCCAAGCGCGTTGGCGGAGTCCTGCCAGGTGCGCCCGTTGGGGTCGGGCTGGTAGTAGGGAAGCAGTTCCTCCCAGGTGCTGAACACCGACTTCACCTCGGGGCTCTCCCAGTTCTCGCGGCCACCCATGAGGCTCACGTGGAAGTCGTAGCCGTTCACGCGCAGGTTCAACATGTCGAACATGCCCATCTGGGGCCAGCGACCGTCGTTGGCGGCGCACAGCGGGGTGACGCCATCAGCGGTCATCGTTTCGCACAACGCCATGAACTCGTCCCAGGTGGTGGGAATCGAATAACCGGCGTCGGCGAACACGCTCTTGCGGTAGTGAACCGCCCACGGATAGAAGTAGAAGGGCACGAAGTACTGCTTGCCGTCGAGCCCCGAAGAGGCGCTGCGGAAACCTTCGGACATGCCGTCGAGATCTGCCCACACGTCGGAGATGTCACCCACAACGCCTTTGCTTGCGAAGGCTCGCATGCGGTAACCGGCGAACCATGCGACCACGTCGTCGGGCTGCTGGATGTAGGTGTTGAAGTTTTCCTGGTAGGTGTTGTGGTCGATGGTGTTCACCGCCACGTCGAGGCCGGTGGCCGCGATTGCTGCCGCGAGGGCGTTTCTGGGCTTCTCGTCGGAGTAGTTGGAGCCCATGGTGACCGTGCCCACACCCATGTCGGCGGCCTCGGTGGTGGCCGGAGCAGCGGTGGTTGCCGGAGCGGCGGTTGTTGTGGCAGCCGAAGCGGCATCGTCATCGTCGTCGCCGCAAGCCGCGAGCAGCGTTGCGCCACCCAGAACGGCGGCGCCTCCGCCGACCACGAATTTGCGTCTGCTCACCCCAGGCAGATGAAGCCTGGATGTGTCAGTGGATTTGGTTGTCATGATCCCTCCTAGGACTATGTTGCTTGTACAGGAGATCGATGGCCCAACGGACTCTGTTGGTGGTTGGCGGTTGGCGATTGCTTGATTGACGACTGGGCGTGGCGACCGGGCGCGGCGATTGGGCGTGGCGGGTTGACGGCTATGCGCCACCGGGCGGGGTGATGTTTCGTCGTTCCCAGCCCTCGGCGAACAACTCCAGGGAGTGGCGGCGCCGACTTGCGTGGCTTGCGACCTGCTCCCAGTCCACGGTGATTCCCAGGCCGGGGCCGGTTGGAACATCCACGAAGCCGTCCACCACCTCGAAACGGGGATGCACAAGGTCTCTCGTCCATGCCTCGTTGAAAATGTCGAAGGACTCCTGGATGTAGAAGTTCGGCACGCAAGCACCCAGGTGCGAACTCACCGCCGAACAAATCGGCCCCTGAGCGTTGTGGGGCGCCACGACGGCGTGGTGCGCCTCGGCCAGGGAGGCCACTTGGCGGGTGCGCCAAATCCCTCCCAGATGAACCGGCTCGGGTTGGACGATTCCCACCGCGCCACCCGCGAGAAGCTCGCCGAACTGGTGCAAGCTGCTGAAGCCCTCTCCGGTTGCCACAGGCACCGGTGAGCGTTCGGCCACGCTGGTGAGCGCCGAGATGTTGTGATGCGAAACGGGCTCCTCGAACCACGCCGGCGCGAACGGCGCAAGACGCTCCGCCACACTCAAGGCGGAGGCGACCCCGAAACGGGAGTGGGCTTCGATCATCAGATCAACGCCGGGGCCCACCTCGCTGCGCACGGCCTCAACCAGCGAAATGGCGAGGTCCTGTTCGTGGGCGGTCTGGGTTTGCCACGACACGCCGAACGGATCGAATTTCATGGCGGTGAAGCCGAGCTCGACCACTTCTCGGGCTGCTTTGGCGAAGGCCTGAGGGGTGCGATCCACGGTGTACCAGCCGTTGGCGTACACCCGCACCCGGTCGTGGAGGCGTCCCCCGAGCAGGCGATGCACCGGCGTTTGCAGCGCCTTGCCGATGATGTCCCAGCAGGCCATTTCAACCGCCGCCACCGCGGCGCCGTGGATCTGTCCCCCGTCGGTGTACACGTCGCGCCGGGTGGCCAGCAGCAGCGCTTCGACCTCGAGAGGATCGTGACCGATCAACCGTGGCTCAAGTTCGCGGATCGCCGCCTCGACGGTGGCGGCAAACACGTTGACGGTGCCCTCGCCCACGCCGTGGATGCCCTCATCGGTGTCGACCTTCACCCACAGCCAGTCCTTCCAGCTGTTTCCGATGACGTAGGGGGTGATTCGTGTGATCTTCATCGCTCCAAGGGTTGGGACGCCGGACAGCCAGTCGCTGAGATCATTAGTATTATCATACTACTAATAGTCGTGTCAAGTGGCCCGTGTCAAGGGGTTGGTAGGGTCCGGGCAGTGGACTTTGACGCCCGCCTTGGCACCGGCCTTCGCCAGCGCACGGTGGAACACATCGGCTCGGGCATCATCGACGGCACCTACCCGCCGGGGCATCGTTTCGCCAGCCAGGACGAACTGTCCGCGGAGTTGGGGGTGTCCAGAACCGTGGTTCGCGAGGCTCTCGGGTTGCTGCGCGACAAGGGCCTCATTCAGTCCCGTCCCAGGGCCGGAACGGCGGTAGCCGAGGAGCGCTACTGGAACCTGTTCGACCCCGACGTGCTGCGTTGGAGCATCGCATCGCACTCCGCGCCCACCACTCTGAGCCACGTGGCAGAGGTGCGCCTGGTGATCGAACCCGAAGCGGCACGCCGAGCCGCCCTGCGCAGAAGCGACGACTCGGTGCAGGAGATGCTCGAGTTGCATCGGGCGATGTCTGATGGTGTTGACGACTTCGCCCGCTACATCGAGGCCGACCTGGCCTTTCACGAGGCGATCTTTCGTGCGGCCGCCAATCCGGTGCTTGCTCACATGGCCGAGACGATCCGGGTGGCGCTAGAAGGCAGCCGCCACGTAACCGTTCAAGTGCCCGGAGGCCCCGCCACCACCCTCGATCTGCACGCCCAGGTGGCACACGCGATAGGCCGCCGCGACGAGAACGAGGCCGCCAGGGTGATGACCGAACTCATCGAAGTGTCCGGGCGCCACCTCCTAAGCGTCCTCCAGGCCCCGCAACAGCCCTCCGACGCCTGAACGTCACGACCTGCGGCCCAACTGGCGCCAATCGACCGATCTCACCGACATGGCACCGGTGCAGGCATTGAGCCAGAGACACAAGCGGAGGCCAGTGACAAGCACTGACCGAACGACCGCCTCGGAACGCCACCCGCCTTTGGCACTTCACCACGGACGAACAGCGAGCCACAGGCCGCCCGCACGCAACGTCGGGCCTTGCACCAGAGGCGGTTCTGGAACCCACGGCGGACATGAGCGAAGGGCGTGGGGGTGATGGTGGGGCGGTTTGATTTGGTCGCTGTTGGTGAGACGATGTTGGCGCTCTACCGGCAGCCTTCGGGGTCGGGGCCGACGGCGGACGGCTTGGGCTCCGATTTGGCGGAGCACACTTTCGGTTCGGATATTGCGGGTGCCGAGTCCAACGTGGCCCGTTACGGCGCCGCCTTGGGGTTTCGCAGTGGCTGGATCAGCCGCCTGGGGCGTGACATGGCGGGGTCGCTGGTTCATGGTGTGATCGCCGACAGCGGCGTGGACACCTCCGCGGTTCAGTTCAGCGAGAGCGCTCCCACGGGGGTGATGCTGCGGGACTCGGCCGAGCATCAACACCGGGTGCAGTACTACCGCCGCGGCTCGGCGGCTTCGTTCATGAGTCCGGAGACGGTGCCGGTGGAGGCGTGCTTGAACACCCGCATGTTGCACCTCACCGGCATCACTCCTGCCTTGTCGCAGGGATGTCTGGAGCTGGTGCGTGCCTTGCTTTCCACCCCGTCGGACGCGCTGAAGTCCTTCGATGTGAACTGGCGGCCTGCCTTGTGGCCAGACGGCCCCCCGACGGAACTGTTCGCCGAGCTTGGCAACCTCGCGGACGTTGTTCTGGTGGGCCGTGACGAAGCCGAGGAGATCTGGGGAGTGGCCGATCCGGCGGCGCTGCGGTCGGTGTTTGACCGCACGGGCCTTGTGGTGGTGAAGGACGAAGCCAACGGCGCTTACGCGTACAGCAGGGAAGGCCAGTGCTTCGAGCCGTCGTTGCGCGGCCCGGTCGTGGTGCCCAGAGGCGCCGGTGACGCTTTCGCCGCGGGACTCCTTTGCGGAATCCTGCGACACCCGGACCAACTCAACCGATGCCTTCGACTGGGGCACATAGTGGCGATGAGCTCGATCGGCTGCCCGACAGACGTGGGCGAACTCCCCGCACCCGAAACGATCGAAGAGATGCTGGACGCAGACGCCGCCCAGTGGCAGCAAATCACCTACCCGCACCCACCCCACGGCGCCTGAAGCAACGATCACTCGACCGGCTGCGACTCCGAAGCAGGACGCTCGGAGAGTGCTGCGATCTCCGGATGCGTTGGCGGGTCAGTTCAGTGACAGGGCCCAGTGCCAGCAGGCGTTTAGTTGGGGTTCGAGGCTCTCTACCGGGCCGTTGTTGTCGATCACGAAGTCGGCCACTGCCAGGCGGCTTTCGCGGCTTGCTTGACGGGCCACGCGGGCTCTGGCGTCTTCCTCGCTGAAACCGCGGTTTGCCACCAGGCGTTCCACCGCCACTTCGGGGTGGGCGTCCACCACGACTATTCCGCTCAGGTCTCGGTAGCGCTTTGCTATTGGCTCACCGTCGGCGGGCACCAGCAGCGGAATGTCGAGCACCACCACCCCACTGTCTCCCAGCGTCTCGGATGCTGCCTGGCGGCGGGCTTTCATCTCGGTGGCCACCGCGGGATGCACAATCGAGTTGAGCGCCGCCAGTTCCTCTGCGTCGGCGAACACGATCTCGGCCACCGCGCCCCGGTTCAGGGTGCCGTCGTCGGCCACCACCACCGGGCCCCAGCGTTGCACCATCGCCTCGAACACCGGCTTGCCCGGTGCTTGCAGATCGTGAACGATCACATCCGCGTCGATGAGCAGCGCGCCCCGGGCCACCAGCCCGGCCGCCACAGTGGACTTGCCCGAGCCGATGCCCCCCGTCAGCCCAATCTCAGGCATCAGCGCCCAAGTGATCCCAGCACGTAGACACAGTTGTCGGATTCGCCCGCAGGACGAGCGAGAGCGTAAGGCTCAGAGTGGCTAGGACTGGGGTTCTTCGTCCTGGTCTTCGCCGGCTTCAGCGGAGGAGGCATCCGCGTCGGGGTCGGAGTCTGCGTCCGGGTCGTCGAAGAGTTCCTCCCAGGCTTGGCGGCCTTCTGTGGCGACGCCGATGTAGTTGCCCTCCTCGTCGAAGGCGTGATCCCCGAAGTGCTCCTGATACTCGGCGGCCACCACGCCACCCTCGGCGGCCTGCTTGATGGACAAGCTGATCCGGCGGCGCTGCTGATCAAGGTCGATGATCTTCACCCACAGCTCCTCACCGGGGGTGACCACCTGCTCGGGCATCTCCACGTGATGCGCGGACATTTCCGAAATGTGAACCAGGCCCTCGATGCCGTCGCCCACCTGCACGAACGCACCGAACTGCACCAGCTTGGTGATCCGCCCGTAAACCAGCTCGCCCACCTGGTGAGTGGCGGCGAACTCCTGCCACGGATCCTGCTGGGTGGCCTTCAACGACAAGCTGATCCGCTCACGCCCACGATCCACTTCCAACACCTGCACCCGCACCTCGTCACCGGCGGACACCACCGCGCTGGGATGATCCACGTGCTTCCAGGACAGCTCGGACACGTGGATCAGGCCGTCCATGCTTCCCAAGTCCACGAACGCGCCGAAATGCACCACCGAGGAAACCTTGCCGTCACGAATCTCGCCAGGCTTGAGGTTGTCCAGGAAAGTCTCGCGCTGCTCACGCAAGCTCTCCTCCAGCCAGGCTCGGCGGCTGAGCACAACGTTGTTGCGGTTCTTGTCCAACTCGATGATCTTGGCCTTGATCTCCATGCCCACATACGGCTGCAGGTCACGCACTCGGCGCTGCTCCACCAGCGACGCGGGCATGAAACCACGCAGGCCGATGTCCACGATCAGCCCGCCCTTCACGACCTCGATCACCTGGCCATCCACCGGGGTGCCCTCTTCCTTGAGAGTTTCGATCTTGCCCCAGGCCCGTTCGTACTGGGCCCGCTTCTTGGACAGGATCAGACGGCCTTCCTTGTCCTCACGGGAAATCACCAGCGCCTCGACGTTGTCTCCCATGGCGACAATCTCGGAAGGATCCACGTCGTGTCGGATGCTCAACTCGCGGGCCGGTATCACCCCTTCGGACTTGTAACCGATGTCGAGCAACACCTCCTCACGGTCGATGCGCACGATCGTTCCCTCCACGATCTGACCGTCAACAACGGTCACCATCGACGAGGTGTAAACCTCGTCGAGATCGGCGTCGCCCAGGTCATAGGACACGATCTCTCGGGGTATGTAGCTTCCATCCTCGGCGAAGGAACCCATGTCGGCCACCTCAGGCACAGTGTGTGTCTGAGAAGGTGTGCCAGGGGGCGCCTCAGAGGCAGTCTCGGCGAGGCTCTCAGCCAGAGCCTCAGCGAGAGACTCGGCAGGAGCTTCAGGCGCAGCTACATCAGAAAGGGCAGTGTCGGTCACGGTTAGTCTCGATTGTTTGACGGCCAGGACACGGCGGCGCACGCCGGGGGCGCGTGGCGCAGTTTGAACAAGACGAGGCTACTGCCCTGCCGCCGTTTTTCGTCAGGCCCGCGGGTCAGCCTTTGGAGTCAGCCCAGGTGCGGCCCACGCTCAAGTTCACCTCAAGGGGCACCCGCAGCTCGAACGCGCCGCTCATCACATCACGGGTGAGCGCCATGGCTTCTTCCACTTCCGCGTCGGGGGCCTCCACGATGATCTCGTCGTGAACCTGCAACACGATGCGCGACACCAACCCGGTGGCCTCAATCCCACGATCGAGACGCACCAACGCCACCTTGAAAATGTCCGCGGCGAGGCCTTGAATCCCCGCGTTCATGGCTTGACGTTCCCCTGCCTGGCGGATGCGGGCGTTGCGGCTCGCGAGTTCGGGGATCTGGCGGCGCCGACCGAACAGCGTCTCGGTGTAGCCCCGGCTACGGGCCTCGTCCACGGTGTTGCGCATGTACTCGCGCACCGCCGGGAACGCCGCGAAGTACGCGTCGAGGATCTCGGCGGCTTCAGAGGTGGCGATGTTGAGACGCTGACCGAGCCCGTAGGCCTCCATTCCGTAGGCCAGGCCGTAGGACACCATCTTGGCCTTTGAGCGTTCGGCTGTGCCGACCTCGTCGGGGTCGATGCCGAACACCTGCGCCGCTGTGGCGGTGTGAATGTCGTCACCGGCCTCGAACGCGGCGATCAGACCAGGATCGCCGGCCAGGTGCGCTATGCAGCGGAGCTCGATCTGGTTGTAGTCCGCCACCAGCAAGCGGAAGCCGTCCCTGGCCACAAAAGCTGTGCGGAACACCCGTCCTCGTTCGCTGCGCACCGGAATGTTGTGCAGGTTCGGGGCGTCGGAGCTGAGCCTTCCGGTGCGGGCAACCGTTTGGTTGAACGTGGCCCGAATGCGATCACCGGGGCCCACCTCTGCCAGCAAGCCCTCGCCGTAAGTGGAGCGCAGCTTCTCCAACTCCCGGTACTCCATGAGGTTGCTCACAATGGGATGCTCGTCTCGCAGCCGCTCCAGGGAGCGTGCGTCGGTGGAGTAACCGGTTTTGGTGCGCTTGAGCGGGGTGAGGCCCAACTCCTCGAACAGCACCCTGCCGAGTTGCTGGGGCGAGTTCACGTTGAAGTCGTGACCGGCGTCGGCGATCACCTGGCTGCGCATCTCCGCTGCCGCCACGCGCAGCTCGTCACGAATGCGGGTGAGCACTGCCGGATCCACGCCGATGCCGATTTGCTCCATGCGGGCCAACACCCGCACCAGCGGCACCTCCACGTCGTCGTTGAGGTGCGCCAGGCCTTGGTCTTGCAGCGCTTCACGCAACGGCCCCGCCAGGTGGCTCACCGCCAGTGCCGCTCGCGCGGTTTCTGTTGGGGTGTCGGTTGCTTCCTCGGCTGTGAGATCGAGTTGACCTTGCGGCGCGGGCTGGGAGTCCACTGCGATCCCGGCGTAGCGCATCAGCAGCACTTCGAGCTCGTAGCGCGTGTCGGCTGGATCCAGCAGGTAAGCGGCGAGGCGTGTGTCGAGCAGCGGGTCGGCCATGTCGATGCCACGATCAAGCAGTCCGCGGATAACCGGCTTGGCGCCGTGCAACACCAACCTGCGTGCCGGCCCGGCGATGTCGGTTCGTTCACCTGCCCGGGCAGCGTCGCGGACGCCCTCGCCATCAGGGGGCCGTCGCACCAGCTCCCCGAGAGCCTCCATCACCGGCGGCTGAGAAAGCACGGTCCCACCAATAAAAACCACGCTCGCGTCCGCCTGGTCGGCCACCAAAGCAAGGCCGGCGTCGAGCCCTTCGTGGGGCGTGGCAGCGGCCAGGGGCGTGTCGGCGGGCTGTTCGGCGAGCGTGCGCAACGCCGCAGCGGCCTCATCGCCGGTGTCGCACACGGTGACTTTCGGTTCGGGCAGCACTGCGCTGTCCGCCGGTGCGCCCACATCGTCGAACACTCCCCTGGGTATCTCCGCCAGCCGGGGATGCAGGCTGCGGAACTCCAGGAAGTCGAACAGTTTGCGCACCTGTTCGGTGTCGGGGGCTTGCATGGCCAGGTCGCCTAGGCCGTGTTCGAGGGGAACGTCTCGCACGAGGGTCATCACCTCGGCGTTCACCTTCACCTGCTCGGCGCTCGCGGCGAGGTTCTCGCGCAACCGTGGCGTGTAGTCGTCCAACGCTTCGAGGATTTCGGGCACGCCGCCCTTTTCGTTCACGAGGCGGGCGGCGGTCTTCTCCCCCACGCCGGGAACGCCGGGCAGGTTGTCGCTGGTGTCGCCACGAAGCGCCGCGAAGCTCACGTAATCGACGGGCCGAACCCCGGTGCGCTCCAGGATCCCGGCCTCGTCGTAGAGCACGTAATCGGACACTCCTCGGCGGTTGTAGAGCACCTTCACGTGGGGGTCTTCCACGAGCTGGTAGGAGTCACGGTCGCCGGTAACCACGATCACGTCGTCGGCGGCGTCTCGTGCCTGGGTGGCCAGGGTGGCGATCACGTCGTCGGCTTCGAACCCTGCGGCTTCCGCGGTGGGCAGCCCGAGGGCGTCCACCATCTCGCGCAGCAAGCCCATTTGCTGGCGCAGAATGTCCGGCGCCGAATCGCGCTGCGCCTTGTACTCGCCGAAGATCTCGTGACGAAACGTCGGTTCGGGCCGGTCGAACACCACCACGATCCGGTCCGGGTCGTGGTCTCGCCACAAGTTCAAAAGCATCGACGTGAACCCGTACACGGCGTTGGTGACCTGCCCCGAAGCGGTGGCGATGTCGGTGGGCAGCGCGAAGAAAGCCCGATACGCCAGCGAGTGGCCGTCTATCAGCATCACCTTGGACATCACATCGAATCTACGCCCCGACGCTCACGGGCGCAGGCCCAGGCGCCGCAGGGCCAGGCGCCACAGGTCCAGGCGCCGCGCTTCGTCTGAGACTCACACCGCGCCGCGCAGCGCCACCCTCAACCAATGCGGCAGAGAATCCCGCGGCGCGGCGGGGCTACCGGCAGGGTCAGGCGCGGAGTTAGAACAGCCTGGTGACTGGTGGGAGCTCGGAGTCGAGCAGTCGAGCCATGATCGTGGCCATCTGGGCTCTGGTCACCGGCTGGTAGGGGCCGAAGTGGGTGCGCCCCACGAAGCCCTGAACGATTCCCAGTTCGTGCAACAAGGTGATGGCTTGTTGGTGTTCCTGGGGAACGATTGCGTCCACGTCCACGAAGTTCGACCTGTCGCTCCAGGTGTAGGTGCCTTGGCGTCGCAACAGTCGGGCCATCATGATCGCCATCTGCGAGCGAGTCATCGGCGCGTACGGCTCGAATCGGGTTTCGCTTCGTCCTCTGAGCAGACCCGACGCCACCAGCATTCCGATGGCGTTGCGGCCCTCCTCGAACAAGTTGCCCAAGTCCTCGAACTGGTCGGCTGAGCCTTCGTTGAGTGTCACGCCGGTCACCTGAGCGAGACGCAACATGAACAACGCCATCTGGAAGCGGCTCACCGAAGACCACGGATCGAACGTGGTGCCGTCACCGGTTCCCTTGGTGATTCCGTAGTAGGCCACGCACCGGATCCCCGGATAGTGAACGCCCCTCGGGTCCACGTCACCGAATCCTGGATCGGGGATTGCGGGGCTGTCGCAAGCCTCAAGTGTCGGCGCCGGCCCGAAGATCGGCGGCGGCGGACCTATCGGGGGGAGCACCGGGGTGTCGTTGTCGAGCACGGTCACGTTCACCCTGTTGGTGATGGCGCCGTACCCGCCGCCGGATCCGGTGAGGGTCACCCTCAACACGGCGTTGGAGGTGTTGGTGTCCTCAAGGGCCGCCACAGTGATGGTTTGGGCAACGGTGGAGTTGTCGGCGCTGAACGTCAGAGTCTCGGGCAGCACTATCGCGGCGAACGGGTTGGTGCTGGCGACGCTGATCGTGACCTGGCCGGTTGGTGGCGACTTCAAGGTGACATCGAAGGTGGCTGTCTCGCCTTCGATGATGGTGAGACTGGCGGTGGACACCTCTATGGCGGCGTCGTCGTCGGTGACGGCCACGTTGACGGTGCCGGTGATGCCTGAGTAGCCGCCTCCCGAAGCGGTCAGGTTCAACGTTGTGGACTTGTGGCCCAGATTCGTGTCGGACACGCCGGTCACGGTCACGGTCTGGGCTTGGGTGTAGGAGTCCGGACTGAACGTCAACACCACTGGATCTCCAGGCGTTTGCTCGTTCACCGACGCCGCGGTGGTGTCCGCGCTGGCGACCGTGACGGTCACGGTGCTGTCGGGTTGGGTGGCCAACGCCACCGTGAAGGTGGTGGAGGTGCCCTCGGGCACGGTGAGGTCGTCATCGGAGAGCACAAAACCGGCCGTGTCGTCGTCGGTGACGTTCACGGTGACCGTGCGGCTGAGGCCGTCGTAGCCGCCACCGGAGGACGTGAGGGTCACCGTGACCCTTTCGTCGTTGGCGTCGTCGTCGTTGGGGGTCACCAGGTTCACGGTTTGGGTTCTGGCGTGGGCCAGCGGCGTGAACGTCATGGTGCTTGGGATCACCCTCACGGATTCGGGGTCGCTGCTGGTGATCGTGACAATCACATTGCTTGTGGGCCGGGCCGCCAGGTTCACGGTGAAGGTTTCCGCGGGCCGGTTCTCGGTTGCCTGCACGGTGGTGGCCGACACCACCAGCGCCGCGTCGTCGTCGGTGACCGTGAGGGCAACTTGCGCGGTCAACCCGGAGTAGTCGCTGTCGGTTGAGGTTGCCGCCAGGTCGATCATGGTGTTGCGGTCACCGGCGCCGGCGTCTTCGGTGGCGGTCACGGTCACCGTTTGCGCGGTGTTGTAGTTGGCGGTGGTGAAGGTCAACAGCGCCGGTGTCACCGTGGCGGCCGCGTTGTCGTTGTCGTCGTCGGCGGCGACGGTGACGGCCACGGTCACCGTGGCTGTTGGCGGCTTGGTGAGCACCACGTCGAAGGTGTCCGATGCGCCCTCGGCCAAGGTGAGCGACAGCACCGACACGACGATCGCGGCGGCTTCGTCGTCGGCCACCCGAGCGGTCACCGTTGAGGTCACACCCTGGTAGTCGCCGCCGGTGGCGCTCATCGAAACGGTCACGGTTTCGTGGGTGTCGTCGTCGTCTTGAACCCCGGTGAGTGTCACGGTTTGCGCGGTGGCCCAGTTGGTGGTGGTGAACGTCAACTGCGCCGGGCTCACCGTCACCGCGCCGGTGTCGCCGCTGGTCACCGTCACGGTCACCTCAGCGGTTGGTTCGGTGGTCAACGCCACGGTGAACGTGTTGGTGCCACCCTCGGTGAGCGCCAGCGAAGACACCGACACGGCGATGCCCGCCGTTTCGTCATCGGTGATCGACACACTCACGTCGGCTCGGGCGTTGCCGTAATCGCCACCCGACGGGCTCAGCGACACCGTCACCGACTCGTCGGCCGCGTCGTTGTCCTGCAGCGCGGTGACCGTCACCGGCTTGGGGGTTTGGTAGTCGTCCGCGGTGAACGCCAACGTGGCCGGGCTCACCGTTGCCGCGCCCGTGTCGGAACTGGTCAACGTGACCGTGACCGTGCCTGTGGGCTGGGTGCTGAGCCTCACGTTGAGGGCGCCTTCGGTGCCTTCGTCGATGGTCAGCGTGTCGGTGGACAAGATCAACGCGGCGTCGTCATCGATCACGGTCACAGCCACCGTGGCGCTCGCACCGGTGTAACCACCGTCGGCTGCGGTGAGGGTGACCGTGGCGGCGCCACTACCGAGAGTGGTGTTGTCGAGGCCTGTGACGGTCACCGTTTGCGGATCGGCGAAGTTGGCGTTTGTGAAGGTGAGCGTTGTGGGGTTCACCGAGGCAACGGTGGTGTTGTCGACCGTCAAGGTGACGGTGACCGTGCCGCTGGGCAGGGCCGCGAGGCGAACGGTGAACGTCTCGCCGGTGGCGTCGCCCTCGGTGACGGTCAGCGCCTCGGGTGACACGGTGAGCGCGGCGTCGTCGTCGCCGACGGTCACGGTCACGGTGCCGCTCACGGCTTCGTAGTCGCCACCGGAAGCCGCCATGGTCACCGTGGCGGTTCGGTCACCGGCAACCGAATCGTCAACGGGGGACACGGTAACCGGTTTGGGTGTCGCGTAGTCCTGCGCGGTGAACTTCAGCTCTGCCGGGCTCACCGTCGCCGTGGTGGTGTCGCCGCTGGTCACCGTCACGGTCACCTCGGCTGTGGGCGCCGAGGTGAGCGCCACGGTGAAGGAGCCGTCGGCGCCGTTCTCGACAATGCGCAGCGAGTCCGGTGACAGGCTCAAACCGACCGTTTCGTCTTCGTTTACTGCCACGGTCACGCTGCTGGTCACGTCGTTGTACTCGCCGCCGTCGGCGCTAGCGGTGACCGTGACGTTTTCGTCGGTGGCGTCGGCGTCGTCGACCGCTTTCACGGTGACGGTCTGGGGCGTGTTGTAGTTGTCGGCGTCGAAGGTGAGGGTCGCGGGGCTCGCGGTGACCGCGTCCGCATCCGCGCTGGTCACCGTCACGGTCACCTCAACGGTGGGCGGGGTGGCGAGCACCACCGTGAACGTGTCACCTGTGGTGTCACCCTCGTCCACGCTCAACGTCGTGGGCGAGAGGGTCAACGCTGCGGTTTCGTCGTCGTCGACGGTCACCGTCACAGCACCGGTCACTGTGGCGTAGTCACCACCGGAGGCGGTCAGGCTCACGCTCACCGACTCGTCGCGGGCATCCGCGTCGTCAACGGGGGTCACGGTCACCGACTGCGGGGTGTTCCAGGTGTCGGCGTCGAATGTCAGAGACGACGAGGCCGCAGCCACCGTCACGGCGCCTGTGTCGGTGCTGGTCACCGTCACGGTCACCTCGGCGGTGGGTTCGGATGTGAGCGCCACGGTGAACGAGCCGTCGGCGCCACCCTCGGTCAACGCCACGGTGTCGGCCGACAATTCGAGATCAACGGTTTCGTCGTCGTCCACGGTCACTGTCACAGCCGCGGTCACAGCGGCGTACTCGCCACCGGCGGCTGTGGCGGTGACGGTCACGCTCTCATCGGTGGCGTCGTCGTCTTGCACACCGGAAACGGTCACCGTTTGTGGCGTGTTCCAGGTGTCGGCGTCGAATGTCAACTGCGACGACCCGGCGGCAATTGCGACCGCGCCCACATCCGCGCTGGTCACGGTCACGGTCACCGTTTCGGTTGGTGGTGTCGCCAACGTCACGGTGAACGACCCGTCGGCGCCACCCTCGGTCAACGACACGGTGGCCTTGGACACGGTCAGCGCCGGGGTTTCGTCGTCGTTAACGGTCACCGTCACGGCGCCGGACACGTCGGAGTATTCGCCACCGGCAGCGGTCACGTTCACCTGCACGGTTTCGTCGCCGGCGTCGGCGTCGTCCACCGCCGTCACGGTGACGGTCTGTGGCGTGTTGTAGTTGTCGGCGTCGAAGGTCACCGTTGCCGGGGTCACCGCCACCGCCTCGGCGTCTTCGCTGGTCAGGCTCACCGTCACCTCAACGGTGGGCGGGGTGGCCAACACCACCGTGAACGTGTCGCCGGTGGTGTCACCCTCGTCAACGCTCAGCGTGGTTGGCGCCACTGTGAGCGCCGCTGTTTCGTCGTCGTCGACGTTCACGGTGACGCTGTTGGTGACGTTGTCGTATTCGCCACCCGAGGCGCGCAGTGACACCGCCACCGACTCGTTCCCGGCGTCGGGGTCGCCCACGGTGGTGACGGTGACCGTTTGTGCGGTTTCCCAGTTGGTGGCGTCGAAGGTCAACGACCTGGTGTCCACCGTGACCGCGCCGGTGTCGGCACTGGCGACCGCCACCGTGACCGTTTCGGTGGGCAGGGTCGCCAAAGCAACCGTGAACGAACCCGTCGGGCCGCCCTCCACCAGATCCAGAGACGAAACCGACACGACGATCGCGGCTGTGTCGTCATCGTCAACGGTCACGGTGACGCTGCTGGTGACGCTCTCGTAATCGCCGCCGGACGCCGACAATGTGACCGTCACGCTCTCGTCAACAGCGTCCAGGTCGCTCACCCCGGTGACGGTCACCGACTGCGGCGTTGCCCAATTGGTGGTGGTGAAGATCAACGCCGTCGGACTGACCGCCACCGCGTCGGCATCGGCGCTGGTGACGCTCACCATGACCGTGGCGGTGGGTGCTGTCGCCAACGCAACCGTGAACGACTCGCCGGTTCTGTCGCCCTCGTCCACCCTCAACGAGTCCTGCGACACCTCCAGGGCCGGGGTGTCGTCGTCGGTCACGCTCACCGTGACGCTGCCGGTGACACGCTCGTAATCGCCACCATTGGCGGACAAGGCCACGCTCACCGACTCGTCCACCGCGTCGTCATCCTGGATGGCGGTGACCGTGACCGTTTGGGCGGTGTCCCATGTGTCGGCGTCGAATGTCAGCGATGTTGGACTCACCGTCACCGAGGTGGTGTCGTCGCTCCTCAAGCTCACCGTCACCTCGGCGGTGGGTTGGGTGCTCAACGCCACCGTGAACGAACCGGTGGCGCCACCCTCGGTCACGGACACCGTGGTGGTGGACAGTTCCAGTCCTGTTGTGTCGTCGTCGTCCACGCTCACCGCGACGCTGCCGGTGATGCCCTCGTATTCGCCGCTGCCTGCCCTCAAGCCCACGGTCACCGACTCGTCCACCGCGTCGGGATCGTGAACGGCGGTGACCGTGACGGTTTGGGCGGTGTTCCAATCATCGGCGGTGAACGTCAACGGCGAGGGGCTCACCGTTACCGCCTCCGTGTCGGAGCTCTCGACACGCACCGAAACCGTGGAGGTCGGCGGCGAGGTCAACGCCACCGTGAACTCACCCGTGGCGCCGCCCTCCACAAGACTCAACGACGACACCGACACGGTCAGCGCCGCGGTTTCGTCATCGTCAACGTTGACCTGCACGCTGGCGATCACGTCCTGGTACTCGCCACCGGATCCGGCCATGGTGACCAGCACGGGCTCGTCGCGGGCGTCGGGGTCATCGAGCGGGGTGGCTGTGACGGTTTGCGGCTGGTTCCAGTCATCCGCGGTGAACGTCAGCAACGTTGGGCTCACCGTTACCGCACTCAGGTTGACGCTGGTCACGCTCACCGTGACCGTTTGGGTTGGCAGGGTCGCCAACGCCACCGTGAACGTGCCCGCGGGCCCGCCCTCGTCCAAGTCCAGCGACGGAACCGACACGACTATCGCGGCTGTGTCGTCATCATCCACGGTCACCGACGCGGTGCCGGTGGCGTGGTCGTAACCGCCATCGGATGCGGTCAGCGACACGGTGGTGGAGTCGTCGGCGGCGTCCGCGTCATCCACTGCGGTGACTGTGACTGGCTGTGGTGTGTCCCAGTCCTTTGTGGTGAACGTCAGCGACGCCGGGCTCGCCGTGGCCACACTGGTGTCGGCGACCGTGACGCTCACGGTGACGTCGCCTGTGGGCGCGAGCGCCAACGCAACGGTGAACGTCTCACCGGTGGCGTCGCCCTCGGTGACGGTGAGGGCCGCCGGTGACACCACGAACGCGGCGTCGTTGTCGGTCACCGTCAATTCCACCCTGGCACTCAGGAAGTCGTAATCGCCGCCGGAGGCGTCCAGCTTCACCGTGTCTGTGCGGTCGCCCACGACAGGATCCTCAACACCGGTGACGGTCACGGTTTGCGGTTGGTTCCAGTTCTGCGCGCTGAACTTCAACCCCGCCGGTGACACGGTTGCGGTGGCCTTGCTGCCGTTCGCCACCGCGACGGTCACATCTTCGGTGGGTTCGGAGGTCAGCTGCACCGTGAACGAACCGGTGCCGCCTTCGGGCACCGTCAGCGACGACACGGACACGCTCAACGAGGCCGTCTCGTCGTCGTCCACGTCCACCACCACCGACTCGACCACGCCCGTGTACTCACCACCAGAGCCGGCCAGGTTCACCTTCACGTTCTCATCCGCGGCGTCCGCGTCGTCAACCGCGGTGACCCTCACGGTCTTGGCTGTGTTCCAATCAGACGCCGTGAAGGTCAACGACGCCGGGGCCGCCGCAACCGCGCCCGCGTCGCCTGGGGTCACGGTCACTGTGACCGTTTCGGTGGGCACGTTCGACAACCACACGTTGAAGGTGGCGCCGGTGGTGTCACCCTCGTTCACGCTCAACGAATCACGGAACACCCGCAGCCTTGCGGTTTCGTCGTCATCGACGGTCACCGCCACGCTGCCGCTCACACCCTCGTACTCGCCTCCGGCGGCCACCAGCGACACCGTCACCGACTCGTCACCCGCGTCGGGGTCGTCAACCGGATCCACCGACACCGACTGAGCGGTGTTCCAATCCGTAGCGGTGAAGGTCAACGACGACTTGTTCACCACCGCGGCGCCGGTGTCGCTGCTGGTCACCGCGACCGTGACGGTCTCAGTGGGCGGGGTTGCCAATGCCACCCTGAACGCGGCCCTGGTACCTCCCTCGGTGAGCTGCAAAGTCGACACGGACACGCTCAACGCAGCGGTCTCGTCGTCATCCACGCGCACCCGCACGCTGCCGGACACACCTTCGTACTCCACACCGGTGGCAGCAAGCGAAACCTTCACGCTCTCGTCACCCGCATCTGCGTCGTCTACCGCGGTGGCGGTGACCCACTGCTTGGTGTCCCAGTCAGCGGCGGTGAAGTGCAACGTGCGCTTGTCCAGCGACACCGCGCCGGTGTCCTCGCTGGTCACCGTGACGGTGACCGTTCCGGTGGGCGGAGTGGTCAACGCCACCGAGAATGGAGCCCTGCCGTCGGTGCTGCCACCCTCGACCAGATCCAACGACAACACCGGAAGGCTCAGCGCCGCTGGGTCGTCATCATCGACGGTCACGTCAACACCGCCGACCACACCCCGGTAATCGGCACCAGAGGCCGACAGTTTCACCCTCACGTCCTCATCGGCGGCATCCGCGTCATCAACCGGATCCACGGTCACTGTCTGCGCGCGGTTCCAATCATCGGTGGTGAAGCTCAACCTGCGCTGCCTGGTGGTAACCGCACCGATATCAGCGCTGGTCACAGCCACCGACACAGTGCCGGTCGGCTCAGTGGCCAAGGACACCTTGAACGAACCAGACTGGCCACCCTCAACCAACGCCACCGACGTGGGCAACACCACCAGATCCACCGTGTCATCGTCGGTCACGCGCACAGTCACCCGACTGTTCACACCCCGGTACTCGTTACCGGCCGCCGCCAAATCAACCTGCACCGACTCATCGGTGGCGTCGTCGTCCTGCACGCCGGTGACCGTCACGGCCTGAGCGGTGTCCCAGTTCGCGGCCGTGAACCTCAACGTCGTGGGGGCCACCGACACAGCCCCGGTGTCCTCGCTCGACACCGCCACCGTCACCGTCGCGGTGGGCGGAGTCGCCAACGCAACCGTGAACTCACCGCTGCGGCCGCCCTCGATGACGGTCAACGAACCCGGTGACACCACCAGCGCCGCCGTCTCGTCATCATCAACGTTCACCACCACGCTGCCGGTCACACCCTGGTACTCGCCACCGGACCCGGCCAGCGAAACCGTCACGGACTCGTTGCCCGCGTCCTTGTCATCCACCGCGCTGACCGTGACCGTTTGGGCCTTGTCCCAATTCTCGGCGGTGAACTTCAACTCCGCCTCGTCCACCGACACCGCGCCGGTGTCCTCGCTGGTCACCGCCACTGTGACCGTCTCGGTGGGCGGAGTCGCCAACGCCACTGTGAACTCGCCGCTGCGGGCACCCTCGGTGAGGTCCAGCGACGACACGGACACCTTCAACGCCGCTGTCTCGTCATCATCAACGTTCACGGTGACACTGCCGGTCACGCCCTGGTACTCGCCACCGGATGCCGCCAATCCCACTATCACCCGCTCGTCGCCGGCGTCAGCATCGTCAACCGGGCCGACGGTCACGGTCTGTGGTGTGTTCCAATCGGTGGCGGTGAAGGTCAACGACGACCTGTCCACTGAAACCGCGCCCGCATCCGGGTTGGACACGGTCACAGTCACGGTCTCTGTTGGTGGCGCGGTCAACGCAACCGTGAACACATCCCCGGCGCCGCCCTCGTTCAGATCCAGCGACGTCACCGACACGGTCAGCGCCGCGGTCTCGTCGTCGTTCACGGTCACGGTGAAGCTGCCGGTGGCGTCTGAGTAGCCACCACCGGACCCGGCCAGTGACACGCTCGCGGTTTCGTCGGACGCGTCCGCGTCGTCAACAGCGGTCACGCTCACTTGTTGCGCGGTGGCCCAGTTCGTGGTGGTGAACGTCAACGACGCCGGGCTCACCGTGAGCACTGACGTGTCGCTGTTGGTGACGCTCACGGAGACCGTGCCGGTTGGCGCGTTGGCCAGAATCACCCCGACACTGCCACCAGGAGTGTCGCCTTCGTTGATGGTCAACGTCGGCGGCGACAGCACGAACGCCGCGTCGTCGTCGGTCACCGTCACGCTCACGCTCGCGGTCTCGCCGTCGTAACCACCACCGGACGCGGCCAAGTTGACCGTCGTGGTCACATCACCAAGCGTGGAGTTGTCGATCGCCACCACCGTGACCTCCTGAGCCGTGGCCCAGTTGGTGGTGGTGAACGTCAAAGACGCCGGACTCACAGTGGCCACACCGGCATCGGCGACCGTCACGTTCACCGTGACCGTGCCGCTCGGCGCAACCGCCAACGCCACCGTGAACTTCTCACCGACCGCGTCGTCCTCGGCCACCGTCAGCGACGCCGGTGACACCACCAGGCCGCTGTCGTTGTCTGTGACGGTCACTTCGACTCTTTCGGTCATGTACGCGTAATCGCCACCCGACGCGTCCAACTTGATCGTGTCGGTGCGGTCACCCACCACAGAGTCCTCAACACCGAACACCGTCACCGTCTGAGCGGTGTTCCAATTGGCAGCGCTGAACTTCAGTTCCTTGGGCGACACGGTTGTTCTGGTGGGGCCACTGTTGCCCACCGAAATTGTCACGTCATCAGTCGGGGCGGAGGTCAACACCACCGTGAACGACCCGCTGCCACCCTCAGGCACCGTCAAAGTCGACACCGACACGTTGATGCCCGCAGTGTCGTCATCGTCAACCGCCACGGTCACCGTCTCGTACACGCCGGAGTATTCGCCGCCGGAGGCCAACAAGTTGACCTTCACGTTCTCATCAACCGCGTCATCGTCATCAACGGGCGTGACTCTCACAACCTGCGCGTTGCCGCGACGACCCGCGCTGAACGTCAACGTCGACTTGTCCACCGACACAGCCCCCGGATCGGAACTGGTGATGGTCACCGTCACCGTCTCAGTGGGCGGACCGTTCATCAACACGTTGAAAGTCCCGCCGCTTGTGTCGCCCTCGTTGAAGCTGAACTCGTCCGGCCACACCCACAACCGCGCCGTCTCGTCATCATCAACATTCACCGTCACGCTGTTGGTGACACCCTGGTACTCGCCACCAGACGCCGCAAGGCCCACACTCACGGTCTCGTCCTTGGCGTCATCGTCATCAACCGGGGTGACCGTGACGGTTTGCGCGGTGTTCCAATCCGTGGTGGTGAACGTGAGCGAGGACTTGTCAACCGACACCGCGCCGGTGTCCGGGTTCGACAGTGCGACCGTGACCGCTTCTGAGGGAGGGGTCGCCAGCGCGACCGTGAACGTCCCGCCGGTGGAGTCACCTTCGGTTATGTCCACCGAACCTGGTGTGACCACCAACGCCGCGGTGTCGTCATCGTCAACGTTGACAGTCACGGTGGCGGTCACACCGGCGTATTCGCCGCGCGACGCCGAGACCGACACGTTCACGCTCTCATCAACCGCGTCCGCGTCATGCACCGCCCACGCGGTGACCCACTGCTTGGTGTCCCAATTCGAGGTGGTGAAGTTCAAGGTGCGCCGGTCCAACGACACCGCGTCGGGGTCGGGACTGGAAACCAGCACGACCACCGTTTCAGTCGGCGGAGTCGCCAACGCCACTGAGAACGAACCCCGGCCACCCTCAACCAGGTCCAGCGAACCCGGCGACACGCTCAACGCCGCCGTTTCGTCATCGTCCACATTCACCGTCACACCGGCCGTGACGCCGGTGTACTCGCCACCAACAGCACCCAAACCCACCCTCACCAACTCGTCCCCAGCGTCGCGGTCATCAACCGCGCTCGCGACCACCGACTGCGCAACGTTCCAATCAAACGTCGTGAACGTCAACGCGCGCTTGTCCACCGTCACAGCACCCGTGTCTGCGCTGGACACCCCAACAGTCACCGTCACCGTCGGCGGACTCGCCAAAGCAACCGTGAACGAACCCCTGGCGCGGTTGCCTCCGCCCTCCACCAAATCCAACGACAACACCGAGACGGTCAACACCGCCGGTTCGTCATCATCCACCGTCACGTCCACGCCACCGGCGGGCACATTGCGGTAATCGGCGCCGGAGGCCACCAGCTTCACCCTCACGTCCTCATCAGCAGCATCCGGGTCATCAACCGCATCCACCGTCACTTCCTGAGCACGGTTCCAATCAGAAGTGGTGAACCTCAACGTCCGCCTATCCACCACCACCGCACCAGGATCCGCGCTCGACACTGCCACCGCCACCGCGCCCGTGGGCCGTGTGGCCAAAGACACCTTGAACGAACGAGACTGGCCACCCTCAACCAAATCCAGCGACGTCGGCAACACCACCAAACCCTGTGTGTCGTCATCGTTCACGTTCACCGTCACAGCATCAGTGGCGTTGCCGTAACCCCCGCCAGAACCAGCCAACGACACCGTCACCGATTCATCAGACGCGTCGTCGTCTTCCACACCAGTGACCGTCACCTGCTGCGCGGTGGCCCAGTTCTGTGTGGTGAACGTCAACGACACCGGACTCACCGACACCGCGTCCGTGTCGCCGCTGCTCAACGTCACCGTGACCGCCCCGGTGGGCGCATTCGC
Source organism: Candidatus Aldehydirespiratoraceae bacterium (assembly GCA_965221635.1). Lineage (GTDB taxonomy): Bacteria > Actinomycetota > Acidimicrobiia > Acidimicrobiales > Aldehydirespiratoraceae > JAAXHB01. The sequence goes on along the minus strand of OZ244902.1, from coordinate 2,409,263 downwards.
CAAACTCACCCCAAACGATGAACCAGTGACATCGCCCTCGGTGACGGTCACCGTCTGTGGCACCACAAACGCCGCGTCATCGTCATCCACCGTGACGCTCACGCTCGATGTGACACCGTCATAATCGCCACCAGACGCGGCCAGAGTGACCGTGGTGGTGACGTCACCCAACGTGGAGTTGTTCACCGCGACAACCGTGACCTCCTGCGCGGTGGCCCAGTTGGTGGTGGTGAACGTCAACGACGCCGGACTCACCGTGGCCACAGCACTGTCGGAGACCGCCAAGTTCACCGCGACCGTGCCGCTGGGCGCTACCGCCAACGCAACCGTGAACTTCTCCCCGGTCGCGTCACCCTCGACCACCGTCAGCGACGCCGGTGACACCACCAACGCGCTGTCATTGTCCGAGACCGTGACCTCGACTGACGCGCTCAACAACGAGTAGTCGCCACCCGCGGCTTCCAACTTCACCGTGTCGGTGCGGTCACCCACCACCGAATCCTCAACCCCGCGCACCGTGACGGTCTGCGCCTGATTCCAGTTCTGTGTGGTGAACTTCAAACGCGCAGGCGACACAGTCGCCTTGCTCTCGTCGCCGATGCTCACCGTCACGCTCACCTCAGCAGTCGGCTCCGAAGTGAGCACCACCGTGAACGACTCGCTGCCACCCTCAGGCACCGTCAACGACGGAACCGACACACTCAACGACGCGGTCTCGTCGTCATCGACGTCCACCAACACGTCTTCGGTCACCTTGGCGTACTCACCACCAAAGCCCGTCAGGGCGACCTTCACGCTCTCATCCACCGCGTCCGCGTCACCAACCGCGGTCACCCACACCGTCTTCGCGACGTTCCAATCAGACTCCAAGAACGTCAACGACCCCACACTCACCGACACAGCTCCCGGGTCGCCGCTGACCACCCCAACAGTCACCGTCTCAGTCGGCGGCGTCGCCAACCTCACACTGAACGACCCACCCGTGGTGTCACCCTCATCCACATCCAACGAACCCGGCGACACCACCAACGCCGCTGTCTCGTCATCGTCCACACTCACAGCCACCGCGCCGGTCACACCCCCGTATTCGCCACCAGACGCGGACAGGCTCAGGCTCACCGACTCATCCTTGGCGTCCGCGTCATCAACCGCAGTCACCGTCACCGTCTGTGCGGTGGCCCAATCTGAGGTGGTGAACGTCAACGAAGTCTTGTCCAACGCCACCGCAGCCGGATCCGGATTGGACAACGCCACCGTCACCTGCTCAGCCGGCGGGGTCGCCAACGCCACGCTGAACGTCTCGCCCTTGGTGTCACCCTCGGTGACATCCAACGAATTAGGCCTCACCAGCAACGCCGCCGCCTCGTCATCATCGACATTCACAGTGACACTGCCGGTAACACCCTGGTACTCGCCACCAGAGGCCCGCAGGTTCACGCTCACCGACTCGTCACGGGCGTCCGCGTCATCAACCGCCTTCACACTCACCGTCTGCGCGCTGTTCCAATTCGTGGTCGTGAACGTCAACGGCAACCTGGACACCACCGACACCGCACCCCTATCACCACTCGTGACCGTCACCGTCACCGACTCAGTCGGCGGTGTCGCCAAAGCCACCGTGAACGACTCTCCGCCACCACCCTCAACCAAATCCAACGACGACACCGACACACTCAACGCCGCCGTCTCATCATCATCCACGTCCACCGTCACCGCGCCGGTCACACCCGCATAATCGCCACCCGACGCTGCCAGAGCCACACTCACCGACTCGTCCTTGGCATCCGCGTCATCAACCCCAAACACCGTCACCGACTGCGCAGTGTCCCAATCAGACTTGGAGAACGTCAACGACACCGGGGTCGCCCCCACCGCGCCCGTGTCCGCGCTGGTCACGCTCACCGTCACCTCGGCCGTGGGCTCAGTCGCCAACACCACCGTGAACGAATCGCCGATCCGGTCGCCCTCATCCACGCTCAACGAAGTCGCCGACAACACCAACCCGATCGTGTCGTCATCATCCACTCTCACCGTCACACTGCCGGTCACACCCTGGTACTCACCGCCAGACCCCGAGAGGTCAACGCTCACCGACTCGTCAGACGCGTCATCATCATCAACCCCAGTCACCGTCACCGACTGCGCCGTGTCCCAATCAGACACCGAGAACGTCAACGTTTGCTGCCTCACCGTCACCGCACCCACATCACCGCTCGTGACCGTCACCGTCACCGTCTCCGTAGGTGGCGTCGCAAGGCTCACATTGAACGTCGCGCCCGTGGCATCACCCTCATCCACCGTCAACGAGGTCGCCGACAACACCAACGCCGCCGTCTCATCATCATCCACATTCACCGTCACGCTGCCGGTCACGCCCTGGTACTCGCCACCAGAGGCCGCCAAGCCCACGCTCACCGACTCGTTCTTGGCATCCGCGTCATCAACCGGTCTGACGGTCACGGTCTGTGGTGTGTTCCAATCAGACGCGGTGAACGTCAACGACGACTTGTCCACAGTGACCGCATCGGTGTTCGGGTTGGACACGGCAACGGTGACCGTTTCAGTCGGCGGAGTCGCCAACGCCACCGTGAACGAACCGGTGCCGCCACCCTCGATGAGACCAACCGGAGAACCCGACGTGGTCAACGCCGCGGTCTCGTCGTCGTCGACGGTCACGGTGAAACTGCCGGTGGCGTCGTCGTAACCACCGCCAGACCCGGCCAGTGACACGCTCGCGCTTTCGTCGGACGCGTCCGCGTCGTCAACTGCGGTCACGCTCACCTGCTGCGCGGTGGCCCAGTTCGTGGTGGTGAACGTCAACGACGCCGGACTCACCGTGAGAACTGTCGTGTCGTCGCTGGTGACGCTCACGGTGACCGTGCCGGTTGGCGCGTTCGCCAGACTCACCCCGACACTGCCACCAGGAGTGTCACCCTCATTGATCGGCAACGTCTCGGGCGACAGCACGAACGCGGCGTCGTCGTCGGTCACGGTCACGCTCACGCTCGCGGTCTCGCCGTCGTAACCACCACTGGAGGCGGCCAAGTTGACGGTGGTGGTCACATCACCAAGCGTGGTGTTGTCGACGGCCACAACGGTCACTTCCTGAGCGGTGTTCCAGTTGGTGGTGGTGAACGTCAACGACGCCGGACTGACGGTGGCCACACCGGCATCGGCGACCGTCACGCTCACCGTGACCGGGCCGCTGGGCGCGACGGCCAACGCCACCGTGAACTTCTCACCGACCGCGTCGTCCTCAGCCACCGTCAGCGACGCCGGCGACACCACCAGGCCGCTGTCGTTGTCAGTGACGGTCACGTCGACCCTCTCGGTCATGTACGCGTAATCGCCACCCGACGCGTCCAACTTGACCGTGTCGGTGCGGTCACCCACAACCGAATCCTCAACACCGAACACCGTCACCGTCTGAGCGGTGTTCCAATTCTGTGCGCTGAACTTGAGCGCCTTGGGCGACACGGTGGTTCTGGTGGGGCCACTGTTGCCCACCGAAATTGTCACGTCATCAGTCGGAGCGGAGGTCAACACCACCGTGAACGACCCGCTGCCACCCTCAGGCACCGTCAAAGTCGACACCGACACGTTCATGCCCGCAGTGTCGTTATCGTCAACCGCCACGGTCACCGTCTCGTACACGCCCGTGTATTCGCCACCGGAGGCCAACAAGTTCACCTTCACGTTCTCATCAACCGCGTCATCGTCATCAACGGGCGTGACTCTCACAACCTGCGCGTTGCCGCGACGACCCGCGCTGAACGTCAACGTCGACTTGTCCACCGACACAGCCCCCGGATCGGAACTGGTGATAGTCACCGTGACCGTCTCAGTCGGCGGACCGTTCATCAACACGTTGAAAGTCCCGCCGCTTGTGTCGCCCTCGTTGAAGCTGAACTCGTCCGGCCACACCCACAACCGCGCAGTCTCGTCATCATCAACATTCACCGTCACCGCAGCGGTCACACCCTGGTACTCGCCACCAGACGCCGCAAGGCCCACACTCACGGTCTCGTCCTTGGCGTCATCGTCATCAACCGGGGTGACCGTGACGGTTTGCGCGGTGTTCCAATCCGTGGTGGTGAACGTGAGCGAGGACTTGTCAACCGACACCGCGCCGGTGTCCGGGTTCGACAGTGCGACCGTGACCGCTTCTGAGGGCGGGGTCGCCAACTTGACCGTGAACGTCCCGCCGGTGGAGTCGCCTTCGGTTATGTCCACCGAGCCCGGTGTCACCACCAACGCCGCTGTGTCGTCATCGTCAACGTTCACCGTCACGGTGGCGGTCACGCCCTGGTATTCGCCGCGCGACGCCGAAACCGACACGTTCACGCTCTCGTCAACCGCGTCAGCGTCGTGCTCCGCCCACGCGGTGACCCACTGCTTGGTGTCCCAATTCGAGGTGGTGAAGTTCAACGTGCGCCGGTTCAACGACACCGCGTCGGGGTCGAGGCTGCTCACCAGCACGACCACCGTCTCAGTCGGCGGGGTCGCCAACGCCACACTGAACGAACCCCGGCCACCCTCAACGAGATCCAACGAACCCGGCGACACGCTCAACGCCGCCGTCTCGTCATCATCCACATTCACCGTCACACCGGCCGTGACGCCCGTGTACTCGCCACCCACAGCACCCAAACCCACTCTCACCAACTCGTCACCAGCATCGCGATCATCAACCGCCGCAACCGACACCGACTGCGCAACGTTCCAATCAAACGTCGTGAACGTCAACGCGCGCTTGTCCACCGTCACCGCGCCCGTGTCTGCGCTGGACACCCCAACAGTCACCGTCACAGTCGGAGGACTCGCCAAAGCAACCGTGAACGAACCCCTGGCGCGGTTGGCATCACCCTCAATCAGATCCAACGACAACACCGAGACGTTCAACACCGCCGGTTCGTCATCATCGACGGTCACGTCCACGCCACCGGCCACATTCCGGTAATCGGCGCCGGAGGCCACCAGCTTCACCCTTACGTTCTCATCAGCGGCATCCGGGTCATCAACCGCATCCACCGTCACTTCCTGAGCACGGTTCCAATCAGCCGTCGTGAACCTCAACGTGCGCCTGTCCACCACCACCGCACCAGGATCCGCGCTAGTCACACGCACCGTCACCGTGCCCGTGGGCCGTGTGGCCAAAGACACCTTGAACGAACGAGACTGGCCACCCTCAGCCAGCTCCAGCACAGTCGGCAACACCACCAAACCCTGCGTGTCGTCATCGTTCACGTTCACCGTCACAGCACCAGTGGCGTTGTGGTAACCCCCACCAGACCCAGCCAACGACACCGTCACCGATTCATCAGACGCGTCATCGTCATCCACACCAGTCACCGTCACCTGCTGTGGGGTGGACCAATTCGTGGTGGTGAACGTCAACGACACCGGACTCACCGACACCGCGTCCGTGTCGCCGCTGCTCAGGGTCACCGTGACCGCCCCGGTGGGCGCATTCGCCAAACTCACCCCAAACGTTGCGCCCGTGGCGTCCCCCTCGGTGACGGTCACCGTCTGTGGCACCACAAACGCCGCGTCATCGTCATCAACCGTGACGCTCACGGTTGCGGTGACACCGTCATAATCGCCACCAGACGCGGCCAGAGCGACCGTGGAGGTGACGTCACCCAACGTGGAGTTGTTCACCGCGACAACCGTGACCTCCTGCGCGGTGGCCCAGTTGGTGGTGGTGAACGTCAACGACGCCGGACTCACCGTGGCCACAGCACTGTCGGAGACCGCCAAGTTCACCGCGACCGTGCCGCTGGGCGCTACCGCCAACGCAACCGTGAACTTCTCCCCGGTCGCGTCACCCTCAACCACCGTCAACGCGGTGGGCGACACCACCAACGCGCCGTCATTGTCCGAGACCGTGACCTCGACTGACGCGCTCAACAACGAGTAGTCGCCACCCGCGGCTTCCAGTTTCGCCGTGTCGGTGCGGTCACCCACCACCGAATCCTCAACCCCTGACACCGTGACGGTCTGCGCCTGATTCCAGTTCTGTGTGGTGAACTTCAAACGCGCAGGCGACACAGTCGCCTTGCTCTCGTCGCCGATGCTCACCGTCACGTTCACCTCAGCAGTCGGCTCCGAGGTGAGCACCACCGTGAACGACCCGCTGCCACCCTCGGGCACCGTCAACTGCGAAACCGACACACCCAACGACGCGATCTCATCATCATCCACGTCCACCAACACGTCTTCGGTCACCTTGGCGTACTCGCCGCCAAAGCCCGTCAGGGCGACCTTCACGCTCTCATCCACCGCGTCCGCGTCATCAACCGCGGTCACCCACACCGCCTTCGCGACGTTCCAATCAGACTCCAAGAACGTCAACGACCCCACACTCACCGACACAGCTTCCGGATCGCCGCTGACCACCCCAACAGTCACCGTCTCAGTCGGCGGCGTAGCCAACCTCACACTGAACGTCGCGCCCGTGGTGTCGCCCTCATCCACATCCAGCGAAACAGGCGACACCACAAGCGCCGCGGTCTCGTCATCATCCACACTCACCACCACCGCGGAGGTCACACCCTGGTACTCGCCACCAGACGCGGACAGGCTCAGGCTCACCGACTCATCCTTGGCGTCAGCATCATCAACCGCAGTCACCGTCACCGTTTGCGCGGTGGCCCAATTCGAGGTGCTGAACGTCAACGACAGCTTGTCCAACGCCACCGCAGCCGGATCCGGATTCGACAACGCCACCGTCACCTGCCCAGCCGGCGGGGTCGCCAACGCCACACTGAACGGCACGCCCTTCGAATCACCCTCGGTGACATCCAACGAACCAGGCCTCACAACCAACGCCGCCGCCTCGTCATCATCCACGCTCACCGTCACCGCGGTGGCAACACCCGCGTATTCGCCGCCAGAGGCCCGCAGGTTCACGCTCACCGACTCATCACGGGCGTCCGCGTCATCAACCGCCTTCACACTCACCGTCTGCGCTGTGTCCCAATTCGTGGTCGTGAACGTCAACGGCAACCTGGACACCACCGACACCGCACCCCTATCACCACTGGTGGCCACCACCGTCACCGACTCAGTCGGCGGTGTCGCCAAAGCCACCGTGAACGACTCTCCGCCACCACCCTCAACCAAATCCAACGACGACACCGACACACTCAACGCCGCCGTCTCATCATCATCCACGCTCACCGTCACGCTGCCGGTCACACCCGCGTAATCACCACCCGACGCCGCCAGGTTCACCTGCACTGTCTCGTCCTTGGCGTCCGCGTCATCAACCCCAAACACAGTCACCGACTGCGCAGTGTCCCAATCAGAAGTCGTGAACTTCAACGACACCGGGGTCGCCCCCACCGCACCGGTGTCCGCGCTGGTCACGCTCACCGTCACATCAGCCGTCGGCTCCGATGCCAACACCACCATGAACGAATCGCCGGTCCTGTCGCCCTCATCCACGCTCAACGAAGTCGCCGACAACACCAACCCCACCGTGTCGTCATCATCCACTCTCACCGTGACACTGCCGGACACGCCTGCGTACTCGCCACCAGACCCCGACAGGTCAACGCTCACCGACTCGTCGGACGCGTCATCATCATCAACCCCAGTCACCGTGACGCTCTGCGCCGTGTCCCAATCAGACGCCGAGAACGTCAACCTTTCCTGCCTCACCGTCACCGCACCCACATCACCGCTCGTGACCGTGACCGTCACCGTCTCAGTAGGCGGCGTGCCCAACCTCACATTGAACGTCGCGCCCGTGGCGTCACCCTCATCCACCGTCAACGAGGTCGTCGACACCACCAACGCCGCCGTCTCATCATCATCCACATTCACCGTCACCGCACCCGTCACACCCTGGTACTCACCACCAGACGCCGACAACCCCACGCTCACCGATTCATCACCGGCGTCAACGTCGTCAACCGGTCTGACGGTCACGGTCTGTGGTGTGTTCCAATCGGTGGCGGTGAACGTCAACGACGCCGTGTCCACCGTCACCGCACCAGTGTCCGGGCTGGACACGGCAACGGTGACCGTTTCAGTCGGCGGAGTCGCCAACGCCACCGTGAACGAACCAGTGCCGCCACCCTCGATGAGACCAACCGGAGAACCCGACGTGGTCAACGCCGCCGTCTCGTCGTCGTCAACGGTCACGGAGAAGCTGCCGGTGGCGTCTGAGTAGCCGCCGCCGGACCCGGCCAGTGACACTGTCCCCGATGCGTCCGCGGCGTCCGCGTCATCGACTGCGGTCACGCTCACCTGCTGAGCTGTGGCCCAATTCGTTGTGGTGAACGTCAACGACGCCGGGCTCACCGTGAGCACTGTCGTGTCGTTGCTGGTGACGCTCACGGTGACCGTGGCGGTTGGCGCGTTGGCCAGACTCACCCCGACACTGCCACCGGGAGTGTCACCCTCATTGATCGTCAACGTCTCGGGCGCCAGCACGAAGGCCGCGTCGTCGTCGGTCACGGTCACGCTCACGGTTGCTGTCTCATTGTCGTAACCGCCACCGGACCCGGCCAAGGTGACCGTCGTGGTCACATCACCAAGCGTGGAGTTGTCGATCGCCACCACCGTCACCTCTTGAGCCGTGGCCCAGTTGGTGGTGGTGAACGTCAAAGACGCCGGACTAACGGTGGCCACCCCTGGGTCGGCGACCGTGACGTTCACCGTGACCGTGCCGCTGGGTGCGACGGCCAACGCGACCGTGAACTTCTCACCGGTCGGGTCGTCCTCGGCCACCGTCAGCGACGCCGGTGACACCACCAGGCCGCTGTCGTTGTCTGTGACGGTCACTTCGACTCTTTCGGTCATGTACGCGTAATCGCCACCCGACGCATCCAGCTTGATCGTGTCGGTGCGGTCACCCACAACCGAATCCTCAACCCCGAACACCATCACCGTCTGAGCGGTGTTCCAGTTCTGTGCGTTGAACTTCAGCGCCTTGGGCGACACGGTTGTGGTGACGCCACTGTTGCCCACCGAAATGGTCACGTCATCAGTCGGCGCCGAGGTCAACACCACCGTGAACGACCCGCTGCCACCCTCAGGCACCGTCAAAGTCGACACCGACACGCTGATACCCGCAGTGTCGTCATCGTCAACAGCGACGGTCACTGTCTCGTACGCACCTGTGTATTCGCCACCGGAGGCCAACAAGTTGACCTTCACGTTCTCATCAACCGCGTCGTTGTCATCAACCGCGGTCACCCTCACTGTCTTCGCGTTGTTCCAATTCGACGCTGTGAAGGTCAACGATGGGTCACTCACCGCCACCGCGCCCACATCATCGGGCGTCACGGTCACCGTCACCGTCTCGGTGGGCGGGGCTCCCAACCACAGGTTGAAGCTCGCTCCCGTGCTGTCGCCCTCGTCCACACTCAACGAATCCCCAAACACAACCAACCGCGCCACCTCGTCATCATCCACGTTCACCGTGACGCTGTTGGTGACACCCTGGTACTCCCCGCCGGATGCTGCCAGCGACACGCTCACCGATTCGTCCTTGGCGTCAGAATCATCAACCGGGGACACCGACACGGTTTGCGCGGTGTTCCAATCCGAAGCCGTGAAGGTGAGCGAGGACTTGTCCACCGACACTGCGCCTGTGTCCGGGTTCGACAGGGTGACCGTGACCGTCTCCGAAGGCGGGGTCGCCAACGCGACCGTGAACGAGCCACCGGTGGAGTCACCCTCGGTTATGTCCACCGAACCTGGTGTCACCACCAACGCCGCCGTGTCGTCATCGTCAACGTTCACCGTCACCGTGGCGGTCACGCCCTGGTATTCGCCATGCGACGCCGAGATCGACACACTCACGCTCTCGTCAACCGCGTCCGCGTCATCAACCGCCGTCGCGGTGACCCACTGCTTGGTGTCCCAATTCGAGGTGGTGAAGTTCAACGTGCGCCTGTTCAACGACACCGCATCAGGGTCGGGACTGGAAACCAACACCGTCACCGTTCCAGTCGGCGGAGTTGCCAACACCACGCTGAACGAACCCCTACGATCACTGAGGCCACCCTCAACGAGATCCAACGAACCCGGCGACACGCTCAACGCCGCCGTCTCGTCATCATCCACGCGCACCGTCACACCCGCAGTGACGCCCGTGTACTCGCCACCAACAGCCCCCAGCGACACTCTCACCGACTCGTCACCAGCATCGGGGTCATCAACCGCGGTCGCGACCACCGACTGCGGCGTGGCCCAATCAAACGTCGTGAACGTCAAAGTGCGCTTGTCCACCGTCACAGCACCCGTGTCGGCGCTGGACACCACCACCGTCACCGTCACCGTCGGAGGAGACGCCAAAGCAACCGTGAACGAACCCCGCCCGCGAATGAAGTCGCCCTCCACCAGATCCAACGACAACGCCGAAAGGCTCAACACCGCCGGCTCGTCATCATCGACGGTCACGTCCACACCACCGGCGGGCACATTGCGGTAATCGGCGCCGGAGGCCACCAGCTTCACCCTCACGTCCTCATCCGCGGCATCCGGGTCATCAACCGCGTCCACCGTCACGGTCTGAGCACGGTTCCAATCAGAAGTGGTGAACCTCAACGTGCGCCTATCCACCGCCACCGCACCAGGATCCGCGCTCGACACTGCCACCGCCACCGCGCCCGTCGGCCGTGTGGCCAAAGACACCTTGAACGAACCAGACCGGCCACCCTCAACCAACCCCAGCAACGTCGGCAACACCACCAAACCCTGCGTGTCGTCATCGTTCACGTTCACCGTCACAGCACCAGTGGCGTTGCCGTAACCCCCACCAGACCCAGCCAACGACACCGACACCGATTCATCAGACGCGTCCGCGTCTTGAACCCCGACCACGGTCACCTGCTGCGCGGTGGACCAATTCGTGGTGGTGAACCTCAAAGACACCGGACTCACCGCCACCGCGTCCGTGTCGCCGCTGCTCAGCGTCACCGTGACCGCCCCGGTGGGCGCGTTCGCCAAACTCACCCCAAACGATGCACCAGTGACGTCGCCCTCGGTGACGGTCACCGTCTGTGGCACCACAAACGCCGCGTCATCGTCATCCACCGTGACGCTCACGGTTGCGGTGACACCGTCATAGTCGCCACCTGACGCGGCCAACGCGACAGTCGTGCTCAGATCACCAAGTGTGGAGTTGTCCACCGCGACAACCGTGACCTCCTGGGCCGTGGCCCAGTTAGTGGTGGTGAACGTCAACGACGCCGGACCCACCGTGGCCACCCCGGCATCGGCGACCGTCACGTTCACCGCGACCGTGCCGCTGGGCGCGACCGCCAACGCAACCGTGAACTTCTCCCCTGCCGGGTCATCCTCGACCACCGTCAGCGACGCCGGTGACACCACCAACGCGCCGTCATTGTCTGTGACGGTCACCGCTACCGACGCGCTCAACAACGCGTAATCACCACCCGCGGCTTCCAATTTCACCGTGTCGGTGCGGTCACCCACAACCGAATCCTCAACCCCTGACACCGTGACGACCTGAGCGGTGTTCCAGTTCTGTGTGGTGAACCTCAAAAGCGCAGGCGACACAGTCGCGATGCTCGTGTTGCCAATGCTCACCGTCACGTTCACCTCAGCAGTCGGCTCCGACGTGAGCACCACCGTGAACGACCCGCTGCCACCCTCAGGCACCGTCAAATGCGAAACCGACACACTCAACGAAGCCGTCTCGTCATCATCCACGTTCACGGTCACGCTGCCGGTCACGCCTGCGTACTCGCCTCCAGACCCCGACAGGCCCACGCTCACCGACTCATCAGACGCGTCATCATCATCAACCGCAGTCACCGTCACCGACTGCGCCGTGTCCCAATCAGCCGCCGAGAACGTCAACGTTTGCTGCCTCACCGTCACCGCACCCACATCACCGCTCGTGACCGTGACCGTCACCGTCTCAGTCGGTGGCGTCGCAAGGCTCACATTGAACGTCGCGCCCGTGGCGTCACCCTCATCCACCGTCAACGAGGTCGTCGACAACACCAACGCCGCCGTCTCGTCATCATCCACATTCACCGTCGCACTGCCCGTCACACCCTGGTACTCACCACCAGACGCAGACAAGCCAACGGTCACCGACTCATCCTTGGCATCCGCGTCATCAACCGGGCTAACCGTCACGGTCTGCGCCGTGTCCCAATCCGCGGCCGTGAACGTCAACGACGCCGGGCTCACTGTGACCGCGCCGGTGTCCGGGCTGGTGACACTCACGGTGACCGTTTCAGTGGGCGGAGTGGCCAACGCCACCGTGAACGAACCGGTGCCGCCACCCTCGATGAGACCAACCGGGGAACCCGACGTGGTCAACGCCGCGGTCTCGTCGTCGTTCACGGTCACGGAGAAGCTGCCGGTGGCGTCTGAGTAGCCGCCGCCGGACCCGGCCAGTGACACTGTCGCCGATGCGTCCGCGGCGTCGGCGTCGTCAACAGCGGTCACGCTCACCTGTTGTGCGGTGGCCCAGTTCGTGGTGGTGAACGTCAACGACGCCGGGCTCACTGTTAGCACTGTCGTGTCGTCGGTGGTGACGCTCACGGTGACGGTGGCGGTTGGCGCGTTGGCCAGGCTCACCCCGACACTGCCACCAGGAGTGTCACCCTCGTTGATCGTCAACGTCGGCGGCGACAACACGAACGCGGCGTCGTCGTCGGTCACGGTCACGCTCACGGTCGCGGTTTCGCCGTCGTAACCACCACTGGAGGCGGCCAAGTTGACCGTCGTGGTCACATCCCCAAGCGTGGAGTTGTCGATCGCCACAACCGTCACTTCCTGAGCGGTTGCCCAGTTGGTGGTGGTGAACGTCAACGACGCCGGACTCACAGTGGCCACCCCTGGGTCGGCGACCGTGACGTTCACCGTGACCGGGCCGCTCGGCGCAACCGCCAAGGCGACCGTGAACTTCTCACCGACCGTGTCGCCCTCGGCCACCGTGAGAGACGCCGGCGACACCACCAGGCCGCTGTCGTTGTCTGTGACGGTCACGTCGACCTTTTCGGTCATGTACGCGTAATCGCCACCCGACGCATCCAGCTTGACCGTGTCGGTGCGGTCACCCACCACAGTGTCTTCAACCCCGAACACGGTCACCGTCTGGGGTTGGTTCCAATTGGCAGCGCTGAACTTCAGCGCCTTGGGCGACACGGTTGCGGTGGTGATGTCACTGTTGCCCACCGAAATCGTCACGTCATCAGTAGGCGCCGAGGTCAACACCACCGTGAACGACCCGCTGCCACCCTCAGGCACCGTCAACTGCGAAACCGACACGCTCATCGAAGCCGTGTCATCATCGTCAACCGCGACGGTCACCGTCTCATACGCACCCGTGTACTCACCACCGGAGGCCAACAAGTTGACCTTCACGTTCTCATCAACCGCGTCATCGTCATCAACCGCGGTCACCCTCACCGTCTTCGCGTTGTTCCAATCCGACGCCGTGAAGGTCAACGATCCGTCACTCACCGCCACCGCGCCCACATCATCGGGCGTCACGGTCACCGTCACCGTCTCGGTGGGCGGGGATCCCAACCACAAGTTGAAGCTCGCCCCCGTGCTGTCACCCTCATCCACACTCAACGAATCCCCAAACACAACCAACCGCGCCACCTCGTCATCATCAACATTCACCGTCACCGCAGCGGTCACACCCTGGTACTCGCCACCAGACGCCGTCAGCGACACGCTCACCGATTCGTCCTTGGCGTCAGAATCATCAACCGGGGACACCGACACGGCCTGCGCGGTGCTCCAATCCGAAGCCGTGAAGGTCAACGACGACTTGTCCACCGACACCGCACCCGTGTCCGGGTTCGACAGTGTGACCGTGACCGTCTCCGAAGGCGGGGTCGCCAACGCGACCGTGAACGTCCCGCTGGTGGAGTCACCCTCGGTGATGTCCACCGAGCCAGGCGTCACCACCAACGCCGCCGTGTCGTCGTCGTCAACGTTCACCGTCACGGTGGCGGTCACGCCCTGGTATTCGCCACGCGACGCCGAAACCGACACGTTCACGCTCTCGTCAACCGCGTCAGCGTCATCAACCGCGCTGGCGGTGACCCACTGCTTGGTGTCCCAATTCGAGGTGGTGAAGTTCAACGTGCGTTTGTCCAACGACACCGCACCCGTATCGGGACTGGAAACCAGCACCACCACCGTCTCAGTCGGCGGAGTTGCCAACGCCACACTGAACGAACCTCTGCCGTTGGTGCCGCCACCCTCAACGAGATTCAGCGAACCCGGCGACACGCTCAACGCCGCCGTCTCGTCATCGTCCACATTCACCGTCACACCAGCAGTGACGCCCGTGTACTCGCCACCAACAGCACCCAAACTCACTCTCACCGACTCGTCACCCGCGTCGGGGTCATCAACCGCGGTCGCGACCACCGACTGCGGCGTGGCCCAATCAAACGTCGTGAACACCAGAGTGCGCTTGTCCACCGTCACCGCACCCGTATCGGCGCTGGACACCACCACAGTCACCGTCACCGTCGGCGGAGACGTCAAAGCAACCGTGAACGAACCCCGCCCGCGAAGGCCGTCGCCCTCCACCAGATCCAACGACGTAACGGACACGCTCAACGCCGCCGTCTCGTCATCATCCACCCTCACCCCGACGCTGCCGGTGACACCGCCATAATCGGCGCCAGAGGCCGACAGTTCCACCCTCACGTTCTCATCCGCGGCATCCACGTCATCAACCGCGTTCACCGTCACGGTTTGCGCGCTGCTCCAATCAGCCGTGGTGAACCTCAACGTGCGCCTGTCCACCGCCACCGCACCGGGATCCGCGCTGGTCACACCCACCGTCACCGCGCCCGTCGGCTCAGTGGCCAAAGACACCTTGAACGAACCGGACGGGCCACCCTCAACCAACGCCAGCGACGTCGGCAACACCACCAACTCCGGTGTGTCGTCATCGGTCACGTCCACGGTCACCTTGCCGGTCACACCCGCGTACTCGCCACCAGACCCCACCAAATCCACACTCACAGACTCGTCAGACGCGTCATCGTCCTGCACACCAGTCACCGTCACCCTCTGCGCCTTTGACCAATCCGACGCCGTGAACGTCAACGCCGCCTGACTCACCCTCACCGCACCGGTATCCGCGCTCGACACCCCAACCGTCACCGTCTCCGTTGGCGGAGTCGCCAACGCAACAGTGAACGACCGACCCCTCGAATCGCCCTCGATCACAGTCAACGAACCCGGCGACACACTCAACGCCGCCGTCTCGTCATCATCCACGTTCACGGTCACAGCAGCGGTGACACCCTGGTACTCGCCACCAGACCCGGCCAGGTCCACGCTCACCGTCTCATCAGCAGCGTCGTTGTCATCCACCGCGGTGACCATGACAACCTGGGCCTTGTCCCAATCCGTGGGTGTGAACTTCAACTGGGCCTTGTCAACAGTCACCGCTCCGGTGTCCGCGCTGGTCACATCCACGGTCACCGTGGTAGTAGGCGGAGTGGCCAACTCAACCGAGAACCGGTCGCCGCGAACACCCTCAACCAAATTCAACGACGATACGGACACGCTCAGGGCTGCTGTCTCGTCATCATCCACGTTCACGGTCACGCTGCCGGTCACACCGGAGTACTCCCCACCAGACGCCGACAGGCCCACCCTCACCGACTCGTCCTTGGCGTCCGCGTCGTCAACCGGGCTCACCGTCACCGTCTGCGCCGTGTCCCAGTTCGAGGTAGTGAACGTCAACGACGACTTGTCCACAGTGACCGCACCCGTATCGGGACTTCTGACGCTCACGGTCACCGTCTCAGTCGGCAGAGTCGCCAAAGCAACCGTGAACGAACCGGTGCCACCACCCTCGGTGAGACCAACCGGAGAACCCGACGTGGTCAGCGCCGCGATCTCGTCATCGTCCACGTTCACCGTCAGGTCTCCGGTGGCGTTGCCGTAACCCCCACCGGACCCCACCAGCGACACTGTGACCGTCTCATCCGCGGCGTCCGCGTCATCAACCGGAGCCACCGCCAACTGCTGCGACAGGGCCCAATTGGTGGTGGTGAACGTCAACGACGCCGGGCTCACCGTCACCGCACCCGCATCACTACTGCTGGCGCTGACAGTCACGGTGCCCGTCGGCCTGCTGCTCAAACGCAAGAGGAAGACACTGCTACTGCCACCCTCAACCAACGTCAACTCCGCCGGACTGGACGAGAACGCCGCGTCATCGTCATCAACCGTGACGCTCACGGTTGCGGTGACACCGTCATAGTCGCCACCCGACGCGGCCAACCTGACAGTGGTGGTGACATCACCAAGCGTGGAGTTGTCCACCGCGACAACTGTGACCTCCTGGGCGGTGGCCCAGTTGGTGGTGGTGAAGGTCAACGACGCCTGACGCACCGTCGCCACAGCACTGTCGGTGACCGCCAAGTTCACCGTGACGGTGCCGCTGGGCGCTACCGCCAACGCAACCGTGAACTGCTCCCCGGTCGGATCATCCTCAACCACCGTCAGCGCGGCCGGTGACACAACCAACGCGCCGTCATTGTCAGTGACCGTCACCGGCACCGATGCGCTCAACAACGCGTAATCACCACCCGCGGCTTCCAATCTCACCGTGTCGGTGCGGTCACCCACCACCGAATCCTCAACCCCGCGCACCGTGACGGTCTGCGCCTGGTTCCAGTCTTGTGTGGTGAACGTCAAACGCGCAGGCGACACCGTCGCGATGCTCGTGTCGCCAATGCTCACCGTCACGGTCACCTCATCAGTCGGCTCCGACGTGAGCACCACCGTGAACGACCCGCTGCCACCCTCAGGCACCGTCAACGACGGAACCGACACGCTCAACGAAGCGGTCTCGTCGTCGTCGACGTCCACCAACACATCTTCGGTCACACCCTGGTACTCGCCGCCAAACCCCGTGAGGGCGACCTTCACGCTCTCATCCACCGCGTCCGCGTCATCGACCGCGATCACCCTCACCGTCTTCGCGACGTTCCAATCAGAAGCCGTGAACGTCAACGTTTGCTGCCTCACCGTCACCGCACCCACATCCGCGCTGGTGACCGTGACCGTCACCGTTTCAGTCGGCGGCGTCGCCAACACCACCGTGAACGTCGCGCCCGTGGCGTCACCCTCATCCACCGTCAACGAGGTCGTCGACAACACCAACGCCGCCGTCTCATCGTCATCCACATTCACCGTCACGGCGGCAGTAACACCCTGATACTCACCACCAGACGCAGACAACCCCACGCTCACCGACTCGTCCTTGGCGTCCGCGTCATCAACCGGGCTCACCGTGACCGTTTGGGCGGTGTTCCAATCCGCTGCGGTGAACGTCAACGTTTGCTGCGTCACCGTCACCGCACCCACATCCGCGCTGGACACCGCCACCGTGACCGTCTGCGTCGGCGGAGTCGCCAACGCCACCGTGAACGAACCATCGGTGCCACCCTCATCGAGATCCAACGACGACACCGACACGCTCAGGGCTGCTGTCTCATCATCATCAACGGTCACAGCCACACTGCCGGTGACAAGCGTGTACTCACCACCGTTGGCCGCCAGGTCAACCGTCACTCGCTCATCCCCTGCGTCGGCGTCATCCACCGGGGTCACCGTGACCGTTTGGGCGGTGTTCCAATCCGCGGCTGTGAACGTCAACGACGACTTGTCCACCGTGACCGCGCCGACATCGGAGCTGGACACGGCCACCGTGACCGTTTGCGTGGGGGGCGTCGCCAACGCCACCGTGAACGAAGCAGCCGCGCCACCCTCAACCAAAGCCAATGTCGACACGGACACGTTCAGGGCTGCTGTCTCGTCATCGTCAACGTCCACGGTCACCGCGCCGGTCACACTCCCGTAGTCACCACCGGACGCCGACAAGGACACCGTCACGTTTTCATCAGCAGCATCCGCGTCCTGCACCCCGGTGGCGGTCACCGACTGCGCCGTGGCCCAGTTCGCCACTGTGAAGGTCAACGACGACTGGCTCACCGCCACCGCACCCGGATCGGCGCTCGACACGGCCACGGTGACCTGAGCGGTCGGCTGGGACGACAACGCCACCGTGAACGAATCGCCGGTGGTGTCACCCTCATCCACGTTCAACGATCCCGGCGACACAACCAACCCCACCGTCTCGTCATCATCAACGCTCACGGTGACCACGCCCGTGACACCCCCGTAATCACCACCGGACGCCGCCAGATCAACCCTTACGGACTCGTCCACCGCGTCATCGTCGGGCACGCCGGTCACCGTGACCGACTGCGCGGTGTTCCAGTTGGTGGTGGTGAACATCAACGACGACTTGTCCACCGACACCGCACCGGTGTCGGCACTGGTGACGCTCACCGTCACCGCGGCCCCCGGCCGTGTCGCCAACGCCACCGTGAACGAATCCGTGGCACCCTCGGTGACAGACAAGGACGTGACCGACAACCCCAGCGCGGCGGTGTCGTCATCATCAACCCCCACCCTCACGTTTCCGGTCAGACCGGCGTAGTCGCCACCGGACGCCGCCAATCTCACCCACTCCGACTCGTCGAGGGCGTCGTCGTCGGGCACCCCGGAGACGGTCACGGTTTGCTCTGTGTCCCAGTCAGATGTTGTGAACGTGAGCGACGCCTTGTCCACCGACACCGCATCGGTGTCGGTGCTCGTGACGGTCACGGTGACCTGCGCGGTGGGTTCGGTGGCCAACGCCACCGTGAACGAATCCGTGGCGCCCTCGGTGACAGTCAAGGACGTGACCGACACCTCCAACGCCGGCGTGTCGTCGTCATTGACGCGCACCGACACGCTGTCGGTCACGCCGTCGTACTCACCACCGGACGCGGACAGGTTCACGTTGACGTTCTCGTTCACTGCGTTGTCGTCGTTCACCGCGGTGACCGTGACGGTCTGCGCCGTGTTCCAATCTGACGCGGTGAACGTGAGCAACGGCTTGTCCACCGTGACCGCTCCCGCGTTGGCACTGACGACGTCCACCGTGACCGTTCCGGTGGGCGGAGTGGCCAACGCAACCGTGAACAAACCCGTGCCACCCTCAGGCAACACCAAACCGGCAACAGACACGTCCAACGCCGCCGTCTCGTCGTCGTCCACCGTCACGGTCGCGGCGCCGGTGACTCCTGCGTACTCGCCACCGGACCCGGCCAAACCAACGCTCACCGACTCGTCACCCGCGTCGGCATCATCAACCGCAGCAACCGTCACCGTCTGCGCCGTGTCCCAATCCGCCGCCGTGAACGTCAACAACCCCGGACTCGCCGTGACCGCACCCGTGTCCGCGCTTGTAACCGTGACAGTGACCGTCTGCGTGGGCGGAGTAGCCAACGCCACGGTGAACGACCCGCCGGCACCGCCCTCAACCAAACCAACCGGCGACCCCGACACGGTCAACGCCGCGGCTTCGTCGTCGTCCACCGTCACGGTCGCGGCGGCGGTGACTCCTGCGTACTCGCCACCGGACCCGGCCAAGCCAACGCTCACCGACTCGTCACCGGCGTCGCTGTCATCCACCGCAGCAACCGTCACGGTCTGCGCCGTGTCCCAATCCGCCGCCGTGAACGTCAACGACCCCGGACTCGCCGTGACCGCGCCCGTGTCCGCGCTTGTCACGGTGACAGTGACCGTCTGCGTGGGCGGAGTAGCCAACGCCACGGTGAACGACCCGCCGGCACCGCCCTCAACCAAACCAACCGGCGACCCCGACACGGTCAACGCTGCTGTCTCGTCGTCGTCCACGTTCACGGTGACGCTTCCGGTGACCGAGGCGTAATCGCCACCGGACGCCGCCAGGTCAACCGTCACTCGCTCATCGCCGGCGTCGGCGTCTTCCACCCCGGTGACGGTCACCGACTGCGCCGTGTTCCAGTCCGCCGCGGTGAACGTGAGAGACGATGCGCTCACCGCCACCGCGCCCGTGTCGGCGCTCGTGACGCTCACCGTGACGGTGGCGGTGGGTTCGGTGGCCAACGCCACCGTGAACGAATCGCCTGTGGTGTCACCCTCATCCACATTCAAAGCGCCCGGCGTCACCACCAACGCCACCGAGTCGTCATCATTCACGTTCACCGTGACCGCTCCGGTGACTCCCACATAGTCGCCACCGGACGCCGCCAAGTCGACCGTTGTGGACTCGTCGGTGGCGTCGTCGTCTTGCACCCCGGCGATACCCACTTGCTGCGCGGTTGCCCAATCAGTGGTGGTGAACGTCAAAGACGTCTTGTTCACCGACACCGCCCCCGGGTCGGCGCTGGTGACGCTCACCGTGACCTGAGCGGTGGGCATGGTGGCCAACCTCACCGTGACGAAGCCGTCGCGACCCTCGTCCAGGTTCAGCAAGGGGTTCGACAGCACCAACGCGGGCGTGTCGTCATCGTCAACAGTCACGCTCACGCTGCCGTTGACGCTCTGGTACTCGCCACCCGACGCTGCCAGATCGACGGTTGTGGACTCGTCGGTGGCGTCATCGTCTTGAACGCCTGTCACCGTGACCGACTGCGCGGTGTTCCAGTTGGTGGAGGTGAACGTGAGCGATCCCGGGGTCGCTGCCACCGCTGCCCCATCGGCGCTGGTGACCGTCACCGTCACAGCAACGGTGGGCGGCGTGGCCAACGCAACGCCGAAGGTGGCGCCGGTGGTGTCGCCCTCGTCCACGTTCAGCGTTGTGGGCGACACCGTGAGCGCTGCGGTCTCGTCATCGGCAACGGTCACGGCCACCGAAGCGGTCACGCCTGCGTACTCGCCTCCGGTGGCGGCCAGGCCCACGCTCAACGACTCGTTACGCGCGTCGGCGTCATCGATGGGGGTGACGGTGACGGTTTGTGGCGTGTTCCAATTCGATCCTGTGAACGTGAACGACGCCGGGCTGATCGTGGCCGCTCCGGGGTCGTCGCTTCTGACGTTCACGGTGACTGTTTGGGTGGGCGGGGTTGCCAGCGCAACGGTGAACGATCCGGTGGCGCCGCCCTCGCTGAGGCCAACAGGGGAACCCGTTGTGGTGAGCGCCGCTGTCTCGTCGTCGTCCACGGTGACCGGGGCGGAGCCGGTTGCGTTGTCGTAGCCCCCACCCGAAGCGGACAGCGACACGCTTGTCGATTCGTCCGCGGCGTCGGGGTCGTCAACGGCGGTGATTGTGACCGACTGGGGTGTGGCCCAACTCGCGGTGGTGAACGCCAACGTGGAGGGACTCACCGTGACCACCGAAGTGTCGTCGCTGATGATCGTGACAGTGACCGTGGTGGCGGGCGCATTGGCCAAGCTCACACCAAGGCTGCTGCCGGTGAGGTCGCCTTCGGTGACGGTGACCGTCTGCGGTGACAGCACGAAAGCGGCATCGTCGTCGTCAACGGTCACCGCGACGGTGCCGGTGACGCCCGCGTATTCGCCGCCGCTGCCGGTGAGGCCGACCGTGGTGGATTGGTCACCCAACGCGGTGTTGTTCACACCCACCACGGTGACCGATTGTGGTGTGTTCCAGTTGGTGGTGGTGAAGGTGAGCGACGCGGGACTCGCCGTGGCCAAGGAGCTGTCGGCGCTCGCGACGGCGACGGTGACGGCCTGGGTTGGTGGTGTGGCCAACGCCACCGTGAACGACTCCCCGGTGGGGTCGGTTTCACCCACCGTGAGCGAAGCGGGCGACACGACCAGCGCAGCGATCTCGTCATCATCCACGGTGACCGCGACGCTGCCGGTTGCGTCCTTGTATCCCCCGCCGGAACCGGCAAGCGACACGTTAACCGCTTCGTCGGCGGCGTCGGCGTCATCGACCGCGGTGACCGTGACCGTTTGGGCGGTGTTGTAGTTGGTGGTGCTGAACGTCAACGACGCCGGGCTCACAGCCACCGCGCCGGTGTCGCCGCTGGTGATGGTGACGGTGACCGTGCCGGTTGGTTGCGCCAACAAGCTCACATCAAAGGTGCCGCCGGTGGCTGCGCCCTCGGCGACCGGGATCGTCGTGGGTGACAGCACGAACACCGCGTCGTCATCGTCGACGGTCACCGCCACGCTGCCGGTGACCGCGGCGTACTCGCCACCGGCGGCGGTGAGGGTGACAGTTGTTGTGGTGTCTCCCAGAGTGGTGTTGTCCAAACCGACCACGGTCACCGACTGCGCGATGTTCCAGGTGGCGGTGGTGAAGGTGAGCGACGACTTGTTCACCGTGGCCACGCTGGTGTCGCCGCTGGCCACGGCGACGGTGACCGTTGCGGTTGGCGGGGTTGACAACGCGACGGTGAACGACCCACCCGCGGCGTCGCCTTCGGGCACCGTCAACGACGCCGGGGTTGCCACCAGTGCCGGGCCTTCGTCGTCGTCAACGGCAACCGACACGCTGCCGGTGACACCGGCGTACTCCCCGGCGGCGGCGGTGAGTGACACGCTCACGGATTCGTCGCGGGCGTCGGGATCCTCAACGGCGGTGACGGTTACGGTTTGTGCGGTGTTGTAGTTGGCGGCGGTGAAGGTCAACGACGCCGGACTCACCGACACCGCGCCCGTGTCGGCGCTTGCGACGCTGACTGTGACCGTCTCGGTGGGCAGCGTCGCCAACGCGACCGTGAACGACCCGGCGGCGCCGCCCTCGGTGACGCTCAGCGAAGTCGGTGACACGGTCAGCGCGGCAGTTTCGTCGTCATCGACGGCCACCGAGACGCTGCTGCTCACCGCGTCGTATTCGCCGCCCGCCGCGGCCACGTTCACCGTGACCGTCTCATCCGCGGCGTCCAAGTCGTCAACCGGGGTGACGGTGACAGTTTGGGCGGTGTTGTAGTTGGTGGCGGTGAAAGTCAACGACGCCGGACTCACCGCTGCCGCGCCTGTGTCGGTGCTGGTGGGCGTGACTGTGACCGTTTGGGTGGGCGGCGTGGCCAACGCGACCGTGAACGTGTCCCCCGCCGGGGTGTCCTCGGCAAGCGCCAACGAAGCCTTGCTCACCACCAACGCGGCGGTTTCGTCGTCGTCAACGTCAACGGTGGCCGCACCGGTGACCCCGTCGTAGTCACCACCGGAAGCCGCCAGATCGACCAGCACCCTCTCATCGCCCGCGTCGAGGTCGTCAACAGCAACAACGGTGACCATTTGCACCGTGTCGTAATTGGTGGTGGTGAATGTCAGCGATGAAGGGCTCACCGACACCGCGCCCGTGTCCGCGCTGGTGACGCTCACCGTGACCGGGCCCGTCGGTGGCAACGTCAACGAGACCGGGAACGAAGCCCCAACCGGGTCGCCCTCGGCCACCTGCACCGGCGGCCAAAGCTGCACGATTATCGCGTTCACGTCGCCGTCGTACACGTACGCACTCACCGGGAAGGTCGCGTCGTCGTAGCCCCCACCAGAGCCTGACAGGCGAATGGTCGCGATCTCAAAGAGAGTGTCGTCATCTTGCACCGGGTACGCCGTGACCTGCTGCCGGGTGGAGTAATTCTGCGGAGTGAACGTCAGCGACGACTTGTCCACCAACACCGCCCCCGGATCCTCGCTGGTCACGCTCACGGTGACCGTCCCGGTCGGCTGGCTGTTCAAACGGACACGGAAATCACTCCCTTGAGTGGAGTTCTCCCACATCAACAACGAACTCGGGAAGGCCGTAATGGTGGCGTCATCATCGTCCACCAGCACCGACACCGCACCCGTCACGCCTCCGTACTCCCCACCGGACCCCAGCAGCGACACCGTCACCGTGGCGTCGCCATAAGCCGAATCGTTCACACCGGTCACGGTCACCGTCTGGGGGGTGTCCCAGTCACCGGCGCCGAAGGTCAGACTCGCCGGGCTCACCGTCAAGTCGGCGGTGCTGCCACTTGTGACGCTCACCGTGACCGTTTCGGTAGGCGGTGTCGCCAACGCCACCGTGAACGTGTCGACAGCAGAAATCGAACAACACTCCCACACCGTCAACGACGTTGGCGACACCACAAACGCGGCTGTCTCGTCATCATCCACCGAGACCGGCATCACCCCATCGGCAGTTCCGTAACCCCCACCGGACGCCGTCAAGGACAGGCTTATGCTCTCGTCTTTGGCGTCGGGTCATCGAGCGGAGTCACCGTGACCGTCTGCGCTGTGGCGTAATCGGTGGTGGTGAACGTCAACGTCGTCTTGTCCAACGACACCGCACCCGTGTCACCATTGGTCAACGCAACCGTCACCGGGCCTGTCGGCTGTGCTCGCAACGCCACCGTGAACGACCCCGTGCCGCCGCCCTCGGTCAACGGCACCGACGCCGGGGTCAACACCAACACGGCGTCGTCGTCGTCCACCCTCACCGAAACGCTGCCGGTGACCGTGGCGTACTCGCCACCCGCGGCGGTGAGGGTGACTGTGGTGGACGTGTCACCCAACTCGTTGTTGTCCACACCCACAACCGTCACCAACTGAACCGCGGCCCAATTCGTTGTGGTGAAGGTCAACGACGCCGGGGACGCCGTGACCACAGAGGCGTCGCCGCTTGTGACGCTCACCGTGACCGTTTCGGTTGGTGGGGTGGCCAACGCCACCGTGAACGCGCCACCCGCAAGGTCACCCTCGGTGACCGTGAGCGAAGCCGGGGCCACCACCAGCGCGGCGGTTTCGTCGTCGTCAACGGTCACGGCAACACTGCCGGTGACACCCGCGTACTCACCACCGGTTGCGGACAGCGACACACTTGCCGACTCGTCGCTGGCGTCCGCGTCGTCCACCGCCGCGACCGTGACGGCCTGAGCGGCGTTCCAATTCGCCGCGGTGAAGGTCAACGACGCCTTGTCCACCGACACCGCGCCCGTGTCGGTGCTGCCAACAGCCACGGTGACCGTTCCGGTTGGTGGAGTGGCCAACGCCACCGTGAACGAACCGGTGGCGCCGCCCTCCACCAGCGGCACCGAAGTTGGCGACACCACCAGCGCTGCGATCTCGTCATCGTCAACGGCAACCACCACGCTGCCGTTCACCGGGTCGTACTCACCACCCGAAGCGGTGAGGTTCACCGCGACTGACTCATCGGCGGCGTCGGGGTCATCGACCGGTGTGACCGTGACGGTCTGGGCGGTGTCCCAGTCGGTGGAGGTGAACGTCAAAGATGCCTTGTCCACCGTGACCGCGCCGGTGTCGGTGCTGGCGACGGTGACCGTGACCGTTTCGGTTGGTGGTGTGGCCAACGCCACCGTGAACGAATCCGTGCCGCCGCCCTCGATGAGATTCAACGACGACACCGACACGCTCAACGCCGCGATCTCGTCATCGTCAACGCTCACCGTGACCGCGCCGGTGACACCTGCGAAGGTGCTTCCGGAGGCGGCCAAGTCCACGCTCACGCTCTCGTCGCTCGCGTCGGCGTCTTGCACCCCGTTCACGGTGACGGTTTGTGCGGTGCCCCAATCGGTGGTGGTGAACGTCAACGACGCCGGACTCACCGTGACCGCGCCGGTGTCAGCGCTGATCACGCTCACCGTGACCGTTCCCGTGGGCGCCCCGCCCAAAGCCAGGGTGAAAGAAGAGGACTCGCCCTCGTTCACACCCAGCGCCGAAGACGACAGCACGAACCCCGCGAAGGGTGTGGCGGTGGCCTCGTCGGACGCCACACCGTCGCCACCGGCGTTCACGGCGCGCACCTGGAACACGTACTGCACCCCCACGGTGAGCCCGTTCACGGTGTGGGTGGTGGTTGTGGCGCCGCTGTTGGCAATGTCTGTCCACAAGCCCGTGTCGCCCGCACCGAAGGTGGATCCCTGCTTGTGGCGCACCTGATACTTGGAGATCGTGTCGTTGGACGGATCTGTCCAGCTCAGCACAACCCGTTCGGGGCCCGCGGTGGCGGTGAACCCGGTGGGCTTGGCAGGTGGAGGCGGAAGCACCGTGATGTCGAACTCGATGGTGTCGGTGTCGTCATCAATATCGGAAGCCGTGTAGGTGTAGGTGGTGAGGTCGTGCAAAGCGGTGGGCGTGCCCGACAGCACACGGGTGTCGGCGTCGAAGCTCAGTCCCGCGGGCAGCACCGGAGTGATGCCGTAGGTGAGGGAGACGTTCCCGCCAGTAGCCGCGGGCAGCGTGACAGGCGTGATCGCCACTCCCCTGGTGAGCACCATGTCCGCCACCGTGGCCGTGCCGAAGTCGGGCGCCACGTCAACCAACGGCGTTGCCACAGTCGGCGCGCTCAACTCGCTACCGGCGTTACATTCATGTTCCTCGTCGCCGCGACCGCTGATCACATACATCGCCACGTTGTACGGCACCGGATCCAGAGCCACGCCCACCTGTCCGAGGAATGCCCTGCCTACATCAGTGCGCTCCCCGATCGCAAACGTCTCACCGGACACGTCATTTTCCCCAAAGTCCTTCAACACTTCAAAGGCACCACTGGTGACATTGTTGGGCTGAAGGCCGTTGAGATCCGGATAACCGATCTCGGAGGGCGCACGCTCAACGGCGCCCACCTTCCAATAGAGCACCACGTACGCCGAAAATGCGCCCGTGATGTAGCACTGCGAGAACGTCCAACTCCAGGTGACCTCCAACTCACCGGGATACAACGCGGATCCCGGCGCCACCGAATCAATCGTCGGCGGCGGAGGAACCATGTCATCATCGATCACCGTTACCGTGACCTGACCGGACACGCCGTCATAGCCGCCCCCCGAGGCCGCCACCACCACTTGCGCGGTCTCGTCAAGAGAGTCGAAGTCGTCCAAACCCGACACGGTCACCGTCTGCGCCGCGGAGTAGTTGGAGGTGTCAAAGCTCAGCGACGCCGGGCTCACCGACAACACCGTGGCATCACCACTGGTCACGCTCACCGTGACCGGGCTCGCCGGTGCGGCCGCCAAGGCCACCGTGAATGTGCCGGTTTCACTCTCAAGCACGGTCAAACTGGCAGGCGACAACACCAACCCGTCATCGTCATCGTCCAACGTCACCGTTACCGTGCCGGCGCTGCCGTCGTAGCCACCACCTGTGGCGGCAACAGACACGGTCACAACCTCAGAAACACCGTCGGCATCGTTCACACCCGCAACGGTGACCGGTTGCGCCGTGGCGTAGTTGCCGGCGTTGAAGGTGAGCGACGCGGGGCTCACTGACAACGCGGTGCTGTCACTGTTGGTGAGGCCCACCGTCACCGAAGCACTCGGAGCAGCAGTCAACACCACGGTGAACGTGGCGGACCCGGCCTCGGCCACCGTCAAAGCCAAAGGCGCCACCACCATCGACCCGGTGGGTGTGGCGGTGGCCTCGACCGATCCGGCGCCCTCACCGCCGGCGTTCACGGCCCGCACCTGAAACACGTACTGCACCCCAATGGTCAACCCGGTGACGGTGTGAGAGGTGGTGGACGAGCCGCTGGTGGCAATGTCGGCCCACAAGGTCTCATCACCGGCACCGAACGCAGAACCCGCCTTGTGGCGCGCCTGATACTTGGTGATCGTGGTATTGGACGGATCGTCCCAGCCCAAGCTCACCTGCCCCATGCCCGCAGTGGCGGTGAACCCGCTGGGCGCACCAGGCAAAGGAACGGAAACGTCGATTTGGAAGTCGATGGTGTCGGTGTCGCCGTCCACATCGGTGACCGTGTACGTGTAGGTGGCGGCCGCCTGAAACGTCGTGGGCGTGCCCGACAACTCCCGAGTGGCGCCGTCGAAAGCCAATCCATCGGGCAGCGCCGGAGTGATGCTGTAGGTGAGGGCGTCGTTGCCACCAGTGGCCACAGGAAGCGTGACCGCGCTCATCGCCACCCCAGTGGTGAGCGACAAATCCGCAACCGTGCCGGTACCGAAATCCGGGCTGACGTCCACGTTGGGGGTGGCCGACACGGAGGCGCTCAAGGCACTCGGATTGCCGCACTCGTGGGCCGCTGTTCCCGTGCCGCTGTTCACCAGCACCGCCACGTTGTACGCCACGGGGTCGAGCACCACCCCGACCTGGCCCGTGTTGGCAGGCCCCGAAGCCTGGCTGTCGATCTCGAACACCTCTTGAGAAATCGCGGCGGTGCCGAAATCCTTCAGCACCACAAACGCGCCGCTGTCGGCGTTGTTGGGCAGCAAGCCGCCGGGGTTTCCGGCCGGGCCTACCTGTGACGATGACCGAGGGGTGGAGCCGACCTTCCAGTACTGCACCTCGTAACCCGCCGAGGCGCCCGTGACGTAACAGGCGGTGCCCGACCAGCTCCAGGTGACCACCAGCTTCGACGGATGCGGATCGGCCGCCACCGAATCGATCGTGGGCGTGGCCGGAATCCTGTCGTCGTCGAGAAGCGACACCGACACCGCACCGGACACGCCGTCGTAATCGCCGCCCGACGCGGCCAGCGCAACCTGGGTGGTTTCGCTGATCGTGTCGATGTCGTCCACGCCGGTGACGGTGACCGTTTGCGTGGTGGCGTAGTTGGTTGCGGTGAAGGTGAGCGTGGGGGGGCTCACCGACAACGCGGTGGTGTCACCGCTGGTGACGCTCACCGTGACCGTGCCACCCGGCTCGGCGGCCAGGGCCACCGTGAACGAACCAGTCCCACCCTCATCGACGTTCGCCAGCGCCGTGGTGGACAACACCAGCGCGGGGTCGTCGTCGTCGAGTGTCACCGACACCGTGGCGCTCGCACCGGCGTATCCCCCGCCGGACCCGGAAACCGACACGGCCACAACCTCGGAGGCCCCGTCGGCGTCGTCCACGCCCGAAACGGTGACCGTTTGCGCGGTGGAGTAGTCGCCGGTGCCGAAGCTCAGCGTCGGCGGACTCGCAGACAAGGCGGAGGCGTCACCGCTGGTGACGCTCACCGTGACCGAACCCGACGGCACGGCCGCCAAAGCCACCGTGAAGGTGGCCGAACCGGTTTCGGTCACCGACAACGACGAGGGCGTGACCACGATCGCCCCGGTCGGTGTGGCGGTGGCCTCCGCCGATCCGGCCCCTTCACCGGTGGAGTTCACAGCGCGCACCTGGAACACGTACTGCATGCCCGCAGTCAGCCCGGTGAGGGTGTGCGCGATGGTGGATGCGCCGCTGTTGGCGATGTCGGCCCACAAGCTCGCATCACCGGGCGCAAACGTGGAGCCTTGCTTGTGACGGGCCTGATACTTGGTGATCGTTGAGTTGGACGAGGCGTCCCAGCTCAAATCGACCTGCCCCACGCCCGCTGTGGCGGCGAACCCGGTGGGCGCGGCGGGCACAGCCTGGGCGATGGCGATGTCGAAGTCGATGGTGTCGGTGTCGCCGTCGGCGTCTGTGACGGTGTAGGTGTGGGTGGCGGCGGCCTGAGACGTTGTGGGCGTGCCCGACAGCTCCCGGGTGGTGGCGTTGAAGGTCAGCCCGTCGGGCAGGGGCGGGGTGATGCTGTAGGCGAGGGTGCCGTTGCCGCTGGTTGCCACAGGAAGGGTGACCGAGGTCATGGTCACGCCAACGATGAGCGACAAGTCCGCAATGGTGGCGGCGCCGAAATTCGGTGTGAGGTCTGCGGTGGGGGTGGCCGACACAGAGGTGCTCAACGCGCTTGAGTTTCCGCACTCATGGACGGCGTTGCCGGTGCCGCTCGTGACCAGCACCGCCACGTTGTACGCCACCGGATCGAGCGCCACGCCGACCTGGCCGCTGTTAGGCGCCCCCGAAGCCTGGTCGTCGATCTCGAAGGCCTCTTGAGTGATCGCAGCGGTGCCGAAGTCCTTGGCCACCACAAACGCGCCGCTGTCGGAATTGTTGGGCAGCAAGCCGGAGGGGTTCCCGGCCGGGCCGACCTGCACCGAAGACCGACGAGTGGAACCAACCTTCCAGTACTGCACCTCGTAACCCGCGGAGGCGCCGGTTATGTAGCAGTTGGTGTCGGTCCAGCTCCAGGTGACCACCAACTTCGACGTGCCTGCCGCCACCGAATCAATCGTCGGCGCGTTCGGAACCCTGTCGTCATCAACAAGCGACACCGTCACCGTGCCGGAAACGCCGTCGTATCCGCCACCCGACGCATCCAAGGTGACTTGCACTGTTTCGTTGATGGTGTCGGTGTCGTCCACACCCGTAACGGTGACCGTTTGCGCGTTCGCGAAGTTGTTCGTGTCGAATGCGAGCGGCGTCGCGGGCGCCGACAATGCCGTGGTGTCATCACTGGTGACACTCACCGACACAGGTCCACTTGGCGCCACCGCCAAAGCCACGGTGAACGTGCCAGTTCCGGCTTCACTCACCGTGAGACTGGTGGGCGACAACACCAACGCGTGGCTGCTTTCCGGGGACACCTGGGCGCCCACGGTGACCGGTTGAAGCAGTGTGGCCACAAGCGCGAAGCTCGCAACCACCGCCAACTTTTTCGGCAAGCTCACAGGGCGTCTACGCATTATCGAGAGTTGCCTCTCTGCGCTCTGAAGTGCTGCGAACTGACTACCGAATGAGATATTGTCAGTGAGATAATCCCTGGGAGTGGGCCGTTGGTGAGTGTCGCAACCGGTGCGGTGAATTGGTTGGTTTGGTGTTGCGCTGCCATGGCTGGCCTCACTCGGTTTGAGTGTTCACCAGTTTGGGAAGGCCGAACTGCACTTGTGTTTCGTGCGTGTCGTGTTGTGGGGTAGGTGTGTGCGTTTGGCGCTTCGCCAAAAGGGTGGGTACCAAACACTACAGGCCACGACAGGCACCCTGCCAGTCATTTGCCGGCAGGGTGCCTGTGGCCGAGTTGGTTGCGCACCCTCGCGGGGCCGGTCGCTGTGGTGGCTTCGCCGGCCCCTGCCGGTTGCCCCGGCGCCGGGGGCTGTGGCCTCGGGGTTAGCCGAGTGTGATGATCGGCGGGAGTTCCGTGTTGAGGATGCGGCCCATGATGGTGGCCATCTGGGCTCTGGTGACCGGCTGGTACGGGCCGAAGTTGTTCCCACCGGCCAGGCCCTGCACGATGCCCTGCTGGAACAGCAGCGTTATCGATCGCTGATGCTCATCGGGCACCACACCGTCCACATCACCGAAGCCCGAGGTGTCACCCACCACGTAGGCGGCCTGGGTTTGCAACAGCCGGGCCATCACGATGCTCATCTGAGACCTGGTCATCGGCGAATACGGATCAAACGCTGTGCTGGTCCGTCCCCGCAACAACCCGGACGCCACCAGCGTCCCAATGGCTTGGCGGGCCTCGTCGAACACACCGTCAAGATCCTCGAAATCGTCCGCGGAGCCCTCAGTGAGCACCACACCGGTGACCTCCGCGAGACGCACCGCGAACAACGCCATCTGTGAGCGTGTGACCGTGGACCACGGATCAAACGTGGTGCCGTCACCGGTTCCCCTGCTGATCCCGTAATGGAACACGCACCGGATTCCCGGGTAGTGAACGTTCGCCAACTCCACATCGGAGAAGTTCGGCTCGCTAAGGGTGGGATCGTCACAAGCCGCCGACCCTGAGGGCCCCGCCGCCGGCGGGAAGAAGCCCCCGCCACCGCCGCCGATGATGACCGGCGTGTCGTTGTCGGTAACCGCCACGCTCACCGTGGTGTTGAAAGCCCCGTAACCCCCATCAGTGGGCGTCAACGTGAGCGTGACCGTGGTGTTGGCCGTGTCGGCATCCTCGGGCGCCTCAACAGTCACGGTTTGTTCCTCCGTGTAATCGGCTGCGGTGAAGGTCAACGTTTCGGGGGATGCCGTCGCCGCGCTGGTGTTGGAACTGGTGACAGTCACCGTCACGTCCCCGGTTGGCTTCGATTTCAAGGTGACCCCGAAGGTGACGGCGTCGCCGCCCTCGGTGACCGCAAGTCTGGTTGTGGACACCCGAATCTGGGCATCGTCATCGACGACCGTGACATTGACACTGCCCGTGGCACTGCCGTAGCCGCCGCCCGAAGCGGTGAGGCCCAGCGCTACCGACTCGTTGACCAGATTTTCCATGTCCTTGTCGGGCAGGCCGCTAACGGTCACGGTTTGAGCCACCGAGTAGCTGTCCGCGTAGAACGCCAACACCACGGAACTCTCGCCGTTCACGGTTGCCACATCGGGGTTGGGGCTGGTGATCGTGACCGTCACATCGGTTGACGGTGGGGTGGCCAGCGCCACGGTGAACGTGGTGGAAGCCTCCTCGGTGACGCTCAGCTCATCGGCGGACAGGGTGAACCCGGCGGTGTCGTCATCCGTCACGGTCATGGCGACCTCACCGGTTTGGCCGTCGTAGCCGCCACCGGAGGCGGTCAAGGTGATCGTGACCGCCTCGTTGTCGGCGTTGTCGTCGCTTTGCGGAATCAGAGTCACGGTTCGTGCGGTGTCATGGTTCCCGGGAGTGAACAACACGGTCGGCGGCGACACGCTCACCGCATCGGGGTCGCTGCCGGCGATGGCGACCGTGACGTTGCCCGACGGTGGCGCCGCGAGGGCCACCGTGAAGGTTGCAGCAGCGCCGCCCTCGGTGGCCGACAGCGACGTGGCGGACAAGGTCAACGAGGCGTCGTCGTCGGCGACGCTCACGGAGACCTCCGCCTCCAGATCGGCGTAAGAGGTGTCGTCCGAGCTTGCGCTGAGGTCGATCGTTGCGCTGTTGCCCGCGTCGGTGTTTTGGACTGCGGTCACGGTGACCGTTTGTGCGGTGTTGTAGTTCGCCGCGGTGAAGGTGAGCTCGGTGGGCGTGACCGTGGCTGTTGCCGCGGTGTCGCTGCTCACCGCCACCGTCACGTTGGCCGTGGGCTGGGTGGTCAACACCACGTTGAAGGTGCCGGTGGCGCCCTCGGCGAGGCTCAGCGACGACGCCGACACGCCGATGGCCGCGGTGTCGTCGTCTGTGACGCGTGCGCTCACGGTTGCGGTTTCGCCCTCGTACTGGCCGCCGGTGGCGGTCAACGAAATGCTCACGGTCTCGTTGTTGGAGTCGTCGTCGGCAACGCCGGTCAGCGTCACCGTCTGGGCCTGGCTGAAGTTGGTGGCGTTGAACGACAGCGACGCCGGTGCGGCGGTCACCGCGCCGGTGTCTGCGCTGGACACCGCAACGGTGACGTTCGCCGAAGGCGCCGCGGGCAGCGTCACGTCAAAGCTGCCCGTGCCGCTCTCCACGATGGACACCTCCGAGGCCGACACCACAAGCACGGTGTCGTCGTCATTCACGGTGACGCTGACGGCGCCTGTGACGCTGCCGTAGAGGCCGCCGGACGCGGTGAGTGACACCGTGACCGACTCGTTGGCCAGGTCGGCATCGTCCACCGGGGTGACCGTGACCGGGCGTGCGGTGCTCCAGTTGTCCGCGGTGAACACCATCACCGCCGGAGCCACCGTGGCCGCGCCCGCATCAGCACTGGCAACGCTCACCGTGACCGGGCTGATCGGCTCGGTGATCAGCACCACCGTGAACGAACCGGGATCACCACCCTCGGTGACCGTGACAGTCGCCGGCGTTGCGGTCAAACCAGGGGTGTCATCGTCGGTGACGCTCACCGTGGCCGAGCCGGTGACGGTGCCGTACTCGCCGCCGGAGCCGGCCAGGGCCACGGTTATCTCCTCGTTGGCCGCGTCGGGATCCTGCACCGCTGTGACCGTGACCGTTTGTGGCGTGGTGTAGTTCGCCGCGGTGAAACTCAACGACGCCGGGCTCACCGTGACCGCGGCGGTGTCACCGCTGGTGACGCTCACCGTGACCGGTTGGGTGGGCAGTGTTGCCAACGCCACGGTGAAGGATCCAACGGCGCCGCCCTCGGTGAGCGACAGCGTGGCCGGCGCCAAGGTGAACGCCGCTTCTTCGTCGTCTGTGATGGTGACGCTCAGCGATGCGCTGACGTTGCCGTAATCGGCACCGGAGGCGGTTATCGACAACGACAGGCTCTCGTCAACGGCATCAAGATCGTGCTCCGCCGCCACCGTCACCCGTTGTCCGGTGCTGTAGTTCGCCGGGGTGAAGGTCAACTGTGCCGGGTTCACCGTGACGGCATCCGGATCGTCGGCACTGACCGAAACCGTGACGTTGGCAGTGGGAGCGGTCAACAACGTGACCGTGAACGACCCGGCAACGCCACCCTCAGAGAGCGACAACGATTGCGCGGACACTGTCATGGCCACCTGATCGTCGTCGGTCACCGTGACCGTGACACTCGCGGTGGCGTCGTGGTAACCGCCGCCCGACGCGCTCAGCGCCACCGTTGTCGACTCGTCGGCCGCGTCGGCGTCCTGTGCCGCGGTGAGCGTCACACCCTGGGCGGTGGCCCAGTCACCGGTGGTGAACGTGAGCGTGGAAGGAGTGACCGTCACCGCACCGGAGTCCGCGCTGGTGAAGGTGACGATGACGTCGCTTGTGGGTTCGGCGCTCAGCCTCACATCCAAGGTTTCGCCGTCGCCGCCCTCGGTGAGAGCGAACGAGTCGTCTGAGAGTATGAACCTGCCGTCGTCGTCGGTGACGGTGACGTTCACGCTTGCGGTGACACCGTTGTAGTCGGGGCCCGCCGCCGTGAAGGAGACCGTGGCGGCGCCGTTGCCCAAGGTCGCGTTGTCGATTGGCTCAACGGTCACTTCCTGAGCTGTGGTCCAGTCATCGGTGGTGAACGTGAGCGATTCCGGCCTCACTGTTGCCACAGTGGTGTTGCTGTTCGCAACGGTCACCGTGACCGTGTCGCTCGGCGCTGCTGCCAACGCAACCGTGAACGTGCCGCCATCGCTGTCGGCCTCGCCAACGGTCAGCGATGTCGCCGACAGCGTGAGCGCGGCGTCATTGTCTGCCACCGACACCGCCACCGTTGCGCTCTCGTCGCCGTAATCGCCACCCGACGCATCCAGAGTGATCGTGGCGGTGCGGGCGCCAACAACGGCATCCTCAACGCTCGAAACGGTCACCGTCTGCGCCGTGTTGTAGTTGGCCGCGGTGAAGGTAAGTGTTGCGGGAGCGGCGGTTGCCGTGGTGGAGTCGCTGCTGGTGACCGAGATGGTGACCTCAGCGGTGGGCGCCGAGGTGAGCACCACCGTGAATGTTCCATCGTCGCCACCTTCGGTGAGGCTCAACGAGGCCGGCGGTGTGAGGGACAAGGTGAGGCCGACCTCTTCGTCGTCGTCGACGGTGACCGTGACGTTGGCGCCCACATCGGCGTACTCGCCACCGGACGCGGAGAGGCTCACGCTCACCGACTCGTTGGTTGCGTCATTGTCCTGCACCGAAGTGACCATGACCGTTTGGGGCTGGTTGTAGTTGTCGGCATTGAACGTGAGCGACGGCTTGTCCACCGTGACCGCGCCGGTGTCGGCGCTGCTCACAGCGACTGTGACATTGACGGTGGGCGGAGTTGCCAGCACCACCGTGAACGAATCGGTGGCGCCCTCGGCCAACGCCATCGAAGTCTTGGAAGGGGTCACGCTGGCGGTCTCGTCGTCATCCACAGTCACAGCAACACTGTTCGCGACGTTCGCGTACTCGCCGCCGGTCGCAGTGGCGGTGATCGTGACGCTCTCGTTGGCCGCGTCGGCGTCATCGACCGCTGTGACCGTGACCGTCTGCGCCGCGTTGTTGCCCTCATCGAACGTCAACGAGGTTGGGTTCAGCGCCACCGCGCCCACGTCCGAGATGGCCAACGCGACCGTGACCTCGACGGTGGGCGGAGTTGCCAACGCCACCGTGAACGTCGAACCTGTGGCGTCACCCTCGTCAACACTCACCGTGGCGGGCGCCACAGTCACCGCGGCGGTTTCGTCATCGTCAACGGTCACGCTCACGGCACCCGTGAGGCCGCTGTAATCGCCGGTGGAGGTGGCCGCCAAGCTCACGCTCACCGTCTCGTTGCCGGCGTCGGCGTCGGCCACCGCGGTGAGGGTGACCGTCTGGGCGGTGTCCCAGTTGGCGGCAGTGAACCGCAAGGGCAACGTGGCCGCGGACACGGCCACCGCGCCGGTGTCGGCACTGGTCACCGCGACCGTCAAATCAGCGGTGGGCTCAGAAGTGAGCTTCACCGTGAACGTGCCCACGGCGCCACCCTCGGTGAGCTCCACTGTGGTGGCCGACAAGTCGTAACCAACCGACTCGTCGTCATCGACGGTCACTGTCACGCTGCTGCCCACATCGTCGTACTCACCACCAGAAGCGGACAGGGTCACGGTCACCGACTCATCGGCGGCGTCGTCGTCGTTCACCGCTGTTACAAACACCGTCTTCGTCGCGGTTTCACGGGCGGTGAACGTCAACGACGACGCGCTCAGTGTGACCGCGCCCGCATCCGAGCCGGCCACCGTGAGAATCACATCAACAGTTGGCGGAGTCGCCAACGCCACAGTGAACGAAGCCCTCGCGTCCGTCGCATGGCCCTCAGTGAGAGCAACCGACGACACCGATGCGTTCACCGCGGCGGTCTCGTCATCATCGATTGTCACCGTCACCGAACCGGCGAGGCCGCTGTAGT
Source organism: Candidatus Aldehydirespiratoraceae bacterium (assembly GCA_965221635.1). GTDB lineage: Bacteria > Actinomycetota > Acidimicrobiia > Acidimicrobiales > Aldehydirespiratoraceae > JAAXHB01. Next base: position 2,372,991 of record OZ244902.1, on the reverse strand, counting down.
CGCCGGTGGAGGTTGCGGCAAGGTTCACCCTCACCGACTCGTTGCCGGCGTCGGCGTCGTCCACGGCGGTGACAGTGACCGTTTGGGTGGCGTTCCAATTCGAAGTCGTGAACGTCAACGGCAACGTGTCCGCGGACACGGTGACCGCCCCGGCATCGGCACTGGTCACAGCCACCGTCACATCCGCGGTCGGCTCAGAGGTGAGCCTCACCGTGAACGTCCCGGCGGAACCACCCTCGGTGATAGCCACGGTGCCGGCCGACAGGTCATAACCGACCGACTCGTCGTCATCAACGGTGACGGTCGCGCTGCTGCTCACATCGGCGTACTCGCCACCAGACGCGGACAAGGCCACGCTCACCGACTCATCGGTGGCGTTGTCGTCGTTCACCGCTGTGACCGTGACCGTCTGCGCAGCGCTTTCGCCGATGGCGAACCTCAGCGACGCGGGGTTCACCGTTGCCGCGCCCGTGTCCGCGCTGCTCACCGTCACAGTCACCTCAACAGTTGGCGGAGTGGCCAACGCCACCGTGAACGTGCCCGTGCCGTTTGTGGCATGGCCCTCGGTGAGGGCGACCGGCGACCCGGTGACGGTCAACGCCGCTGTTTCGTCGTCATCCACGGTCACGGTGACTGAGCCGGTCTGGCCCACGTAGTCGCCACCGGCGGCGGTGAGGTTCACTGTCACCGATTCGTTGCCGGCGTCGGCGTCCTCCACCGGTGTGACTGTCACCGTCTGGGTGGCGTTCCAATTCTGGGCGTTGAACTGCAATGGCAAGCTGTCGGCGGACACGGTGACGGCCCCGGGATCAGCGCTGGCCACCGCGACCACCACATTGGCGGTGGGTTGCGAGGTGAGCTTCACCGTGAACGACCCGGTGGCGCCACCCTCGGTGACCGCCACGGTGGTGGCCGACACGTCCAGTCCAACTGATTCGTCATCATCAACGGTGACCGTGACAGATCCGGTGACTTCGCCGTAGTCGCCGCCGGACGCCGCCAAGGTCACAACCACGCTCTCATTGGCTGCGTCGGCGTCAACCGCCGGTGACACGATCACCGACTGGGGAATGTTCCAGTTGCCCGTGCCGAAAGTCAGCGACTGTGTGGTGGTTGCCACGGCGACCGCGTCGGGGTCGGCGCTGGTGACGGTGACGGTGACCTCGGCGCTTGGTTCGGTGTCCAACGACACCACGAAAGATCCACTGGCCGCGCCCTCGCTCAACGCCACCGTGGTGTCCGACAGGTTCAAGCCGGGCGCGTCGTTGTCGGTGACGGTCACCGTGACGGAACCGGCCACGTTGTCGTAATCGCCGCCGGAGGCTGTGAGGTTCACGCTCACGCTCTCATCGGATGCATCGACATCGTTCACCGCTGTGACCGTGACCGTCTGTGCCGCGGCCCAGTTGGTGGTGTTGAAGGTGAGATCGGTGGAGGGAGACACGGTGACCGCGCCCGGGTCGGCGCTGGTGACCGCGACCGTGACGTCACCGGTGGGAACGGCGGCCAACGCCACCGTGAAGGTGCCCGTGCCGTTTGTTTCGTGCCTTTCGGTGAGCGACACCGAAGCCGGCGTCAAGGTCAACTGGGCGTCGTCGTCGTCCACCGTGACGGCCACGGTGTCCACGAGGGAGTCGTAGCCGCCGCCGATGGCGGTGAGCGTCACGTTGACGGACCTGTCGCCAACAAACGGGTAGTCCACCGTAGTCACGGTGACCGTTTGGGGGGTGCTCCAGTTGGTGAGCGTGAAGTCCAACGCCAACGGACTCACCGAGGCCACGCTCATGTCACCACTGGCCACGGCCACTGTGACCGTGCCGGCCGGCGCCGTTGCCAACGCCACAGTGAACGTCCCGGTCTCACCCTCGGTGACCGTGAGCGGGTTCGGCGACAGGTCCAAGCCGGGCGTTTCGTCATCTTCGACGTTGACGCTCACGGTGGTGGTCACGCCTTCGTACACGCCGCCACTGGCGGTGAGGGTGACCGTGGCCGTTTCGTCGGTTGGGTCATCGTCCTGAACCGGTGCGACCATGATCGACTGGGGGTCGTCAAGCCCAGGTGTAAACAGCACCGCTCCACTCACCGCAACGGCGCCCGGGTCACTACTTGAGGGCGTCACGGTTACCGCAACCTCGGAGGGAACGGCCAAATCCACCGTGAACGAATCCGTGGTGCCTTCTGTGAGGTTCAGCGTGGAAGCTGACACCACCAGCGCTGGTGTCTCGTCGTCATCAACGACCACCGAGACCGAGTTCGTGACACCCTCATAGTCGCCTCCGGTCGCTGCGATAGTCACCGCCACCGATTCGTCCTCTGCGCCCGCGTCCTGAAGTGCTGTGACCTCGACGCTCTGTGCGTTGTTCCAATTGGTGGTGGAGAAGTTGAGCGATGTGTTGTCCACGGCTGCCGCTGCCGTATCAGAACTGGTGACAGTGACCGTGACCGGCGCGGTCGGCTTAGAGGCCAGTACAACCGTGAAGGGCGCCTTGTCGCCCTCGTTCATCGACAATGACGACGGCGAGAGCACCAATCCCTGAGTCTCGTCATCGTCAACGTTCACCGTGACGGTGCCGGTCACGCCGTCGTAGTCGCCGTTCTCGGCCGACAAGGTCACGGTGACGGTCTCGTCAGTTGCGTCGTCGTCGTGAACCGGGGTGACCGTCACATCCTTCCCGGTGCTCCAGTCACTGGTGGTGAACGTCAACGAGGAGGGCGAGACCGTGGCCGCATTGGTGTCATTGCTCGCAACGTCCACTGTGACCGTGCCGGTCGGCGCCGCCGCCAACGCCACACTGAACGTCTGTGAACCTCCACCTTCGGTGAGCGAGACGGGATCCGCCGGCAAGGTGAGCGCAGCGTCATCATCCTCCACGGTCACACCCACGCTGGCTTCCACGCCGGAGAAGCCGGAATTCACTCCCAATATTCTGATGCTCGTTGTCCTGTCGCCTACGACAGAATCGTTGACTGGCGTAACCGTCACCGTCTTGCCGGTGCTCCAGTTTGTGCTGTTGAAGTTCAACGATGGCGGACTTGTTGTGACCACGCTCGTGTCGTTGCTGCCGACGTTCACAAAGACTGTGACGCCCGGCGCAGCGTTCAACGCAACTGTGAACGTGGCTGTCCCACCCTCGGTCAAGGTCACCGAGGACGCCGAGACCACGAAGTCCCAGTGGTTGCTGGCGGGCTTCGGCGGCACGGGCGTACCCGTCTCGGCCTGGGCGCCGGCGGCGGCGGGGTGAAGCACCATCGCCACGAGCGCGAGGATGACCGCTACCACCAACCGAGGTACAGAACTACTGGACGTTGGATGCATGTTGTGTCCTATGAGTTGAGACGACTAAGAGCTGGGTTGTTTGATTGTGTGCAGTATTTCGGGGCGCGCAGGGAGGGCGCCGCCGGGCACATCGGGCGATTGTACAACCCACCATGATTGCCGACCCGTGCGGCCCCTGGCGGTGTTCAGGGGTGCAGCCGACCGGCGAGAATCTCGTTGGCCACCCACCTGGCGGAGCGTCGCTGGGTCATGGCGGTGTGCTGGATGAACCCGTGCGCGTCGCTTTCGCTCATGGCGCAATCGTCTATGAGCACACCCTTGGCCCTGTCCACGATCTTGCGGGTCTCCAGGGATTCCTGAAGGTCGGCAATGTGGCCCTCGAGCGCTCCCAGCTCGCGGAAGCGTGCCAAGGCCAGCTCCACCGCAGGGGCCAAGTCCTTTCGGCGGTACGGCTTCACCAGGTATGACATCACCCCGGCCTCGCGTGCCCGCTCGATCAGGTCACGCTGGCTGAAGGCCGTGAGGATCACCACCGCCGCCCGACGCTCAGCGCAGATCTGGTGGGCGGCGGTGATGCCGTCGAGACCGGGCATCTTCACGTCGAGGATCGCAACGTGGGGCCGGTGCGTTTCCACCAGATCCAGAACCTCGTCGCCCCTGCCGGTCTCGGCCACCACCTCGTAGCCCTCCTCGCGCAGCGTCTCCACCAGGTCGAGGCGGATCAGTGCCTCGTCCTCGGCCACCACCACCCGCACCCTGTCCCGCGGCGGGGCTTCGGCAGACATGTTGCCTTGGAGAGCCGTGTGGCTTTGGGCTGACCTTTCGCTTTGGGCGGGCGCGTCGCTCACCGCCGCGGAGTGTAGTCGTGGCGCCCGGACCCGCCGGAGCGGGTGCCTGGAGGCGCCGGCGACTGTGGCTGTGGCCTCGGGGTTAGCCGAGTGTGGTGATTGGCGGGAGTTCGGTGTTGAGGATGCGGCCCATGATGGTGGCCATCTGGGCTCTGGTGACCGGCTGGTACGGGCCGAAGTTGTTTCCACCGGAGAGGCCCTGCACGATGCCCTGCTGGAACAGCAGCGTTATCGATCGCTGATGCTCGTCTGGCACCACACCGTCCACATCACCGAAGCCCGAAGTGCTGCCCACCACGTAGTCCGCCTGGGTTTGCAACAGCCGGGCCATCACGATGCTCATCTGAGACCTGGTCATCGGCGAATACGGATCAAACGCTGTGCTGGTCCGTCCCCGCAACAAACCGGACGCCACCAGCGTTCCGATCGCTTGGCGGGCCTCGTCGAACACACCGTCGAGATCCTCGAAATCATCAGCGGAGCCCTCTGTGAGCACCACACCGGTGACCTCCGCGAGACGCACCGCGAACAACGCCATCTGTGAGCGTGTGACCGTGGACCACGGATCAAACGTGGAACCGTCACCGGTTCCCCTACTAATTCCGTAATGGAACACGCAACGGATCCCCGGATAGTGAACGTTCGCCAACTCCACATCGCTGAAGTTCGGTTCACTGAGGGTGGGATCGTCACAAGCAGCCGACGCTGAGGGCCCCGCCGCCGGCGGGAAGAAGCCCCCACCACCACCGCCGCCGCCACCGCCACCGCCACCGCCGATGATCGGCGTGTCGTTGTCGGTAACCGTCACGCTCACCGTGGTGTTGGAAGCCCCGTAACCGCCACCAGTGGGCGCCAAGGTGATCGTGACCGTGGAGTTGGCCGTGTCGGCGTCCTCGGGCGCCTCAACAGTGACGGTCTGTGCCTCTGTGTAGTCGCCGGCGGTGAAGGTCAACGTTTCGGGGGTTGCGGTGGCCGCGCTGGTGTTGGAACTGCTGACAGTCACCGTCACGTCCCCGGTTGGCGCAGACTTCAAGGTGACCCGGAAGGTGCCCGCAGAGCCGCCCTCGGTGACCGAAAGGCTCGACGTGGACACCTCAACTCGGGCATCGTCATCGGTGACGGTGACGCTCACGCTTCCGGTCACACCGCCGTAGTCACCGCCCGACGCGGTCAGCGAGATGGTGGCAGCGCCGTTGCCCAAGGCTGCGTTGTCGACGGGCAAGACGGTCACGTCCTGAGCGATGTCCCAGTTCTCGGTGGTGAAAGTACGCGAACCCGGGTTCACGGTGGCCACAGCGGTGTCGCTGCTCGCAACCGTCACCGTGACCGTGCCACTCGGCGCTGCTGCCAACGCAACCGTGAACGTGTCGCCATCGCTGTCGGCTTCGCCAACGGTCAGCGACGTCGCCGACACTGTGAGCGCGGCGTCATTGTCTGACACCGACACCGCCACCGTTGCGCTCTCGTCGCCGTAATCGCCACCGGACGCATCCAGCGTGATCGTGGCGGTGCGAGCGCCAACAACGGCATCCTCAACGCTGGACACGGTCACCGTCCGCGGCTGGTTGTAGTTGGCCGCGCTGAAGGTCAGCTCCCCCGGTGAGGCGGTTGCCGTGGTGGAGTCGCTGCTGGTGACCGTGACTGTGACATCAGCGGTAGGCGCCGAGGTGAGCACCACCGTGAATGTTCCATCGTCGCCACCTTCGGTGAGGCTCAACGAGGCCGGCGGTGTGAGGGACAAGGTGAGGCCGACCTCTTCGTCGTCATCGACGGTGACCGTGACGTTGGCGCCCACATCGGCGTACTCGCCACCGGACGCCGCCAAGCTCACAATCACCGACTCATCGGTTGCGTCATTGTCCTGCACCGACGTGACCGTGACTCTTTGGGGCTGGTTGTAGTTGTCGGCATCAAACGTGAGCGACGGCTTGTCCACCGTCACCGCGTTCGTGTCCGGGCTGCTCACCGCGACCGTGACCTCGACGGTGGGCGGAGTGGCCAGCACCACCGTGAACGAGTCGGTGTCGCCCTCGTTCAAATCAACCGAGGTCTTCGAGGGGGTCACACCCGCGGTCTCGTCATCATCAACGGTCACCGCCACACTGTTGGCGACACTCACATACTCGCCGCCGGCCGCGGTCGCTGTGACAGTGACGCTCTCGTTGGCCGCGTCGGCGTCATCAACCGCTGTGACCGTCACCGTCTGTGCAGCGTTGTTGCCGGCAAGGAACGTCAACGAGGACGCACTCAGGCTCACCGCGCCCGCGTCGGGGTTCGTCAAGGTGACCGTGACCTCAACGGTGGGCGGAGTGGCCAACGCCACCGTGAAGGTGCTGCCCGTGGCATCGCCCTCATCCACGCTCACGGTGGCGGGCGCGACGTTCACCGCAGCCGTCTCGTCGTCATCAACCGTCACCGTGACGGCACCGGCCAGACCGCTGTAATCGCCAGTAGAGGTGGCCGCCAAACTCACGCTCACGCTCTCGTTGCCCGCGTCGTCGTCAGCCACCGCTGTGAGGGTGACCGTCTGGGCAATACTCCAATTCTCGGACTTGAACGCCAACGGCAACGTGGCCGCGGACACTGTCACCGCTCCGGTATCGGCACTGGACACCGCCACAGTCACATCTGCAGTCGGCTCGGACGTGAGCTTCACCGTGAACGTCGCCGTGGAACCACCCTCGGTGAGTTCAACGGTTGTGGCCGACAAGTCGTAACCAACCGACTCGTCATCGTCAACGGTCACGGCCACGCTGCTGCTCAGATCGGCATACTCACCACCCGAGGCGGACAGGCTCACGCTCACCGACTCGTCGGTGGCGTCGTCGTCATTTGTGGCTGTGACAGTGACAGTCTTCGCCTCGGTGTCACCGGCAGCAAACGTCAAAGACGCCGCGCTCACCGTTACCGCGCCCGCATCCGAGCTGACCACCGTGAGGATCACATCAACAGTTGGCGGAGTCGCCAACGCCACCGTGAACGAACCCGACGCGTCCGTCGCATGGCCCTCAACGAGAGCCACCGACGACACCGACGCATTCACCGCAGCGGTCTCGTCATCATCCACCGTCACCGTGACCGAGCCGGCCAGACCGCTGTAGTCGCCAGCGGAGGTGGCCGCCAAACTCACCGACACGGTCTCATCGGCCGCGTCGGCGTCGTCCACGGCGGTGACAGTCACCGTTTGGGCGGTGCTCCAATTCGCGGTGGTGAACCGCAACGGCAGCGTGGCTGCGGACACGGTGACCGCCTCGGCGTCGGTACTGGACACCGCCACGGTTACATCGGCGGTGGGTTCAGACGTGAGCTTCACCGTGAACGACCCGGTGGCGCCACCCTCAGTCAGGTCCACAGCCGTCGCCGACAGGTCGTAACCAACCGACTCGTCGTCATCAACGGTCACTGTGACCGCGTCGGTGATATCGCTGTAATCGCCAGTCGAGGTGGCCGCCAAACTCACCGACACGGTCTCATCGGCCGCGTCGGCGTCGTCCACGGCGGTGACAGTGACCGTTTGGGCGGTGCTCCAATTCGCAGCCGTGAACGCCAACGGCAACGCATCGGCGGACACCGTGACCGCCCCGGTATCGGCACTGGTGACCGCCACGGTCACATCGGCGGTGGGTTCAGAGGTGAGCTTCACCGTGAACGACCCGGTGGCGCCACCCTCGTTGACTTCCACGGTTGTGGCCGACACGTCCAGGCCGACCGATTCGTCATCGTCAACGGTCACCATGACAGAACCGGCCGCGTTGTCGTAAGTGCCACCGGAGGCTGTGAGGTTCACAGCCACGCTCTCATCGGTTGCATCGGCATCGTTCACCGCTGTGACCGTGACCGTCTGGGCGGTGTCCCAGTTGGTGGTGGTGAAGGTGAGGTCCGTGGAGGGAGACACGGTGACCGCGCCCGGGTCGGCGCTGGTGAACGCGACCTTGACGTCACCGGTGGGGATTGCGGCCAACGCCACCGTGAACGTGCCCGTGCCGTTTGTTGCGTGCCCCTCGGTGAGCGGCACCGAGGCGGGCGCCAGGGTCAGCTCGGCGTCGTCGTCGTTTACTGTGACGCTGACGGTGCTGGTGACGTTGACGTAATCGCCGCCGTTGGCGGTGAGCGTGATGGTGACGGACTTGTCGCCGGCCGCAGAGTCGTCCACGGTGCCGACGGTGACCTGTTGGGGGGTGTTCCAGTTGGTGGTGGTGAAAGTCAACGGAGTGGTGTCCACGGTGACCCCGGCGGTGTCGCCTGTGGCGGCGAGAGCCACTGTGACGTCGGCGGTCGGCTCGGTGGCCAGCGCCACCGTGAACTCACCGGCATCTCCACCCTCTGTGACCGTGACCTCGGGGGACGACAGGTTCAGACCGGGCGTGTCGTCGTCATCAACGATCACGCTCACGGTGGTGTTCACGCCTTCGTACACGCCCCCGCTTGCGGTGAGCGTGATCGTGACCGTTTCGTCGGTGGCGTCATCATCGTGAACCGGAGTGACCGTTATCAGCTTCGGATTGGAAAGAACCGACCCGAACACCACCGGTGAGCTCACCGTGACAGCGCCGGTATCGCTGCTTGAGGGCGTGACGGTGACCGTGACGTCGAATCTGGTGCTCAAGTCCACGGTGAATGAACCCGGGGTGCCTTCTGTGAGGCTCAGCGTGGACACCGATACCACCAGCTCCGCTGTGTCGTCGTCTGTGACGCCCACGGTGATGGAGCCCGTCAAGCCGGCGTAGTCACCGCCTGTGGCGTTCAGGCTCACGTCCACCGATTCGTTCTCGGCGCCGAGGTCTTGGCGTGCTGTGACCTCAACGACTTGTGGAGTGCTCCAGTCGGTGGCGGTGAAGCTGAGCGATGCCTTGTCCACCTGCACGGCGAACAGGTCAGGGCTGGTGACACTCACGGTGACCGGCGCGGTCGGCGCAGTTGCCAACGCCACCGTGAAGGTCGCCGTGTCGCCCTCGTTCATCGACAGCGACGTTGGCGAGAGGGTCAGTCCTCGACTGTCGTCGTCGGCAACGGTTGCCGTGACCGTTTCGGACACGTCGTCGTAACCGCCGCCCGAAGCCGACAGGCTCACCGTGACCGTCTCGTTGGTGGCGTCGTTGTCGTCCACCGGGGTGACCGTGACCGGCTTCGCGGTGTTCCAGTTGCTGGTGGTGAAGGTCAACGGGGAGGTCGAAACTGTGGCTGCGTCCGTGTCGTCGCTCGCCAGGGAAACTGTGACATTGCCGGTTGGGGCAGCCGCCAGCGCCACAGTGACCGTCTGGGCGTCTCCACCCTCGGTGAGCGAGACAGAACTCGCGGACAAGTTGAGCGCGGCGTCGTCATCCTCGACGGTCACGCCGACGCTGCCGCTGATGGCGGCGTAATTCCCGCCGACTCCCACCAACCGAACGCTTGTCGTCCTGTCGCCAACGACCTGGTCGTTCACGGCGGTTACCGTCACCGTGCGAGGAGTGCCGTAATTTGACTGGTTGAAGAGCACCGAAGCCGGACTCACGGTGACGATGCTCGTGTCATCGCTTGCCAGGTTCACGGTGGCGGACTGGGTGGTCGGTTGGGTGTTCAACGCGATTGTGAACGTGGCTGCTGTGCCGCCCTCGGTCAAAGTCAGGGAGGACACGGAGACTTCGTAACCCACGTCGTCGTCGCTGACCGACACGGCCACGGTGCCAGTAGCGCCGCTGTACTCACCACCACTCGCGGTCAACGAGATGTCCACGTTTTCGGAGTTGCCGTCAGCGTCACTCAGCGGTGTGACCGTGACCGTCTGGGCTGTCGAGTGATTTGAACTCGTGAAGTTGAGGCTGGCCGGGCTCACCGTGACCGCAGTGGCGTCGGGATTGGTGATGTCCACCGAGACGTTCCCGGTGGGTGCGGTGGTCAATGCGACCGTGAACGTGCCTGCGGAGCCACCCTCGGTGAGCTGCAACGACGACGCGGACAAGTTGAGGCCTGCCGTTTCGTCGTCGTCGACGGTGACGCCAACGGTGCCCGTGACCGTTCCGTACTCACCACCGGAAGCACCAACAGTGACGGTGAGCGTTTCGTCAGCGGCGTCGGCGTCGTTTGGTGCTGTGACGGTGACGTCTTGTGCGGTGGAGTAGTTGAAGGGCGTGAAGGTGAGGGTGGAGGGGCTGAAGGCCAAGGCGTCGGCGTCTGAGCTTGTGAAGTCCACGGTGACCGTCTGTGTGGGCGGCGAGGTGAGGCTCACCGACAGGGTCGCCCCGGCGGTGTCGCCCTCGGTGATCGACAAGGAGTCGGCGGACAAGGTGAAGGCCGCGGTTTCGTCGTCGTTGACCGTCACCCCCACAGCGCCGGTGACGCCGTTGTACTCACCACCGGACGCGGACACCATGATCGGGACGTACTCGTTGGCTGCGTCGATGTCGTCCTCGGGCATCACCGTGACGGTCTGGCCGGTGAGATAGTTGGTGGTGGTGAACGCCAGGCTTGCGGGACTCACGGTCGCCGCGCCCGGGTTGGTGCTGGTGAGTCCCACCGTTACCGGTCCTGTGGGGGGTGTGGCCAAGGCCACCGTGAAGGTGGGCCCGGTGGCGCTGCCCTCGGTGACGGTGACCATTGTGGGAGAGATCGTCAAGGCTGCAGAGTCGTTGTCGGCGACGTTCACCGTGGCGCTGCCGATGACGCCGGCGTAGTCCCCACCGGACGCCGTCAAGGTCACCGCAACCGATTCGTCGGCCGCGTCAGTGTCGTCCACCGGCGCAACCGTCACGTTCTGTGGCGTGGCGTAGTTCTGGGCGGTGAACGTGAGCGGCGTGGGTGTGGTTGAAGCCGTCACGGCGCCTGCATCCCCGCTGGACACGCTCACCGTGACATCAGCGGTGGGTTGAGTGCCCAACGCCACGCTGAACGTGCTGCCGGCGCCGCCTTCGGTGAGCGAGACCGTTGACGGCGTGACCACCAGCCTGGGAGCGTCATCATCGGTGACCGTGACGCTCACAGTTTCGGTGATCCCATCGAAGAGACCGTTGGAGGCCTCCACGGTGACGGTGGCGCTCTCGTCGGTGAGATCGGTGTCGTTCACGCCGCTGACCGTGACCGTCTGTGGGGTGTTGTAGTTGTCGGGCGTGAAGGTGAGATCTGTGGCAGGGCTGACGGTGGCCGCGTTGGTGTCGCTGCTGGTGACGCTCACCGTCACATCTTGTGATGGCTTGGAATTGAGGTTCACCGAGAGGTCGCTGCTTGCGCCCTCAACCACCGCGAGACTCGACTCGGACAGTTCCAACTCGGCTGCCACAGGGGTGGCGGTGACAACGTTGCTGTTGTCGCTGCGGCTCCAGTCACAAGCACCAAACACCTGGACGGCCACGTTGTACTCCACCGGATCCAGCTTCACGCCCAGCTGACCGGTGATGTTCGACACAATCGGAGCGCCTCCGTCTCTGGGATACCTGATGCGACCACCATTGACGTGAATCTTGAAGCTCTCACCGGTGATGGAGTTCTGCCCGAAGTCCTTGATGACCTCGTAGGCGCCGCTGGTTGAGTCGTTGGGGCCCCCATTCGGGTTGGAGGTGGGACCCGAGGGTGGAGGAAGCGACACCTCGTACACGGAACGTTGCTCCACACCAGGCTCGTTCTTCCAGTAGAAGACCTCATAGCCGTAACCGGGACCTGTGATGGGGCAATCGGAGGCCATCCAGTCGAACGTGACGATCAGCTGGTGCGGCTCGTCGCCCGGCACCACGCTGGTGATCGTCGGTGGCACAGGCGGACCCGTGCGCACCTGGGCGCCGGCGGCCGCTGGATGGAGCACCATCGCCACGAGCGCGAGGATGACGCCTACCACCAACCGGTTGAGTGATCTACTGGACTGTGGGATCATTTGGTGTCCTATGAATTGAGACGAATAAAAGCTGTGTTGCTTGTTTGCATGAGGTGTCTTTGGGCGTGCAATGGCTACACCAGGCACATCGGCAGATTCTACGAGTCGTGGCGAACGCCACCGATGCCGTTTGGCGCCCAGGAGCACCGTGTGCAGAGGTCACAAGCGCCAGGGAAATAGCCACAAGCCACAGGAATGCAGGGCGGCGGCGGGCTTGCAGTTGCGCCCGCTGCGGTGATGGGCCGCTCCCGCCCAGCCGGGCGACCCTTGGGGGTGATCAGGGGTGCAGGCGACCGGCGCGGATCTCGTTGGCTGCCCACCTGGTGGACGCGTCGCTCACCGCCGGGCCTCGAGAAGCCTGTCGAGCAGTTCGTTCTGTTCGGCCTCGAAGTTGCCCACACGCGCACGCAGTTCGTTGCGGTGGGCCTCAAGGCGTTGCACATGACGCTCCGCGCGCTTTTGCAGGCGGCCGTACAGCGGAGAATCCGACACAAGGGCACGCACCCGCAAATCCTCCGCTGCCTCCTGCAGCGGGCCCAACTGCTCATTGGCTACACGCAGATCCTCGCGTGACTTTGACAGGAGTCGGCTCAGTCGGCGGAGACGCTGCTCGATGCGGTCACGCTCTGAAGGCACCGCCGCGGAGTGTAGCGGTGACGCCCGAAGGCGCCGGAGTGGGTGCCCGGAGAGGGACTCGAACCCTCACACCCTCACGGGCGGCGGATTTTGAGTCCGCTGCGTCTGCCAATTCCGCCATCCGGGCTTGGTGAAGCCGCCAGATTATCCCTGCCGCAGGGCGTGGGCAACGCTCTACACGGCACGCCTTTGGCATCTTGGCGGGCTGCCCGGGGCGCTCTGGGCGGGCAGCCGGGGCGCCGCGGCGGGTTGCGTATGAAACCTCCGGCGGGTTCGGTGAGTCTGAACCATCACGGCGAACGGCCGGGCCACCGGCGCGCGGGCTGAACCCCTCAACGCACCGTGGCCACGCGTACCATGTTCCGCTTACGCAACGTTGACAACGCTCAATCTGGATGCCGCAGAGTTTGCGGGTAGGCAACCAAGGGGAAATCGCCGATGATCGTCTTCATGTACCCGGGCCAAGGATCGCAACGGCCCGGCATGGGCGAACCCTGGGTTGACCACCCGTCCTGGGAACTGGTCGGCGAGGCATCCGAAGCCTCCGGGCGTGACGTTGAGCGGCTGCTGTTGAGCGCGGACGCTTCCGAGCTCACCGAAACCCGCAACAGCCAGCTTTCAACTTTCGTGATGTCGATGGTGGCCCTCGACGGTGTGTCCCGCCTGGGCGCCGAGGCCGCCGGGCATGTGGGGCACAGCCTGGGCGAGTACTCGGCGCTCACCGCTTCGGGGATCCTCGATTTTGCCGACGCGGTGGCGTTGGTGACCGAACGGGGCAACGCCATGCAAGCCGCCGCGGATGAGCGTGAGGGAACCATGGCCGCCATCCTCGGCCTCAGCGACGACGACGTGCAGATCGCCTGCAGTCGTGCCGGTGGTGATGTGTGGCTGGCCAACCACAACGCGCCCGGTCAGGTGGTGATCGCCGGCGAGCCCGAAGCCATCGACGCTGCCATTGGCGTGGCCCGGGAGTTGGGCGCCAAGCGGGCCATGGCGCTCAGCGTGGGCGGGGCGTTCCACACGTCTTTCATGGCTTCGGCGCGTGAGCGGCTCACCAAGGCCATCGACCGCACCGAGTTTCGTGATCCTGCCGGGACGGTGATCGCCAACGTGGACGCCCGTGATCACCCCAGCGGGGAGCAGTGGCCGGCGTTGTTGAAGGCGCAACTCACCAGCCCGGTGCGGTGGCGTCAAACTCTTCGTGCCCTCGACGAGGCCGGGTTTGCCACGTTCGTGGAACTGGGGCCCGGCAACGTGCTCGGCGGGCTGGTGAAACGCACCCTCAAGGGCCGCAAGCCGCTGTCGGTGCAAACCCCCGACGACCTCGACGGCCTGCTCGAAGCCCTGGCGCCTCCAAGCGACTCACACGCCGCTCACCACGGCGCGGGGGCCATCGAGGGCGAGCACCTGTTCGCCACCGAGCGGCTCGTGGTGAGCCCCGCGGCGGGGATCTTCACAGCCGCCGAGGACGCCCAGCCGGGGGTGAAGATCGGGGTGGGTCACCTGATCGGCCAGGTGGGATCCACCGATGTGCGCAGCGCATTCGCCGGCGAGTTGATGGGAGTGCTGGCGATCACCGGCGAGCGGGTCTCGGCGGCTCAGCCGATCGCCTGGCTGCGAACAAGCTGACAGCACCATGGGCGCAAGGGCAATCGGAATCGGAACGGCGCTGCCTCCCAAGGTGGTGACCAACCACGACCTGGCCGCCATGATGGACACCACCGACGAGTGGATCCGTGAACGCACCGGCATACGTGAGCGGCGCATCGGCTGGCCCACCACAACCCTCGGCATCGAAGCCGGGCGTGAGGCCATGGCCAACGCAGGTGTGGGCCCCGACGACATTGATCTGCTGATGTTGAGCACCACCACCCCCGACCAGCGCACACCGGGAAGTTCCACAACGGTGAGCGCCGAGCTTGGCTTGAGCTGTGGCGCGTTGGACGTGAACGCTGCGTGCGCCGGGTTCACCTACGGATGGGTGCTGGCCAACTCGATGATCGACGCTGTTGCCGGGCCGCGGCGGGTGCTGCTGATCGGCGCGGACGCGTTGTCGCCGATCACCGACTGGAACGACCGGGGCACCGCCATCTTGTTCGCCGACGGGGGCGGGGCGGTGGTGCTGGAACGCACCGACGCTCGCACCTTGCTTGGCTGGGATCTGGGCGCGGATGGGCATCAACGTTCGATCCTGTTCAGCGAGCACGACTCCACGATCGTGATGGAAGGACGCGAAGTGTTCAAGGTGGCGGTGCGCGCCGTGACCAACTCGGTGTTCCTGGCGCTTGAGCGCGCCGGACTCAGCGCCGACGACGTGGACGTGCTGATCGCCCATCAGGCCAACATTCGCATCATCGAGGCGATCTGCAAACGCACCGGCATCGACTTCTCGAAGACTTACAACACCATCGAGTACACCGGCAACAACTCGTCGGCTTCGATTCCGCTGTCGATGGCCAAGGCGCATGAGTGCGGCGCGCTCACGCCGGGCACGATCGTGGTGATGACAGGATTCGGCGCGGGGATGACCTGGGCCACCACCGTGGTGCGCTGGTGAGCGGAACCGACGACTCGCAGCCGGAGGCCGCCGTGGCGGGGCGGGTTGCTCTGGTTACCGGCGGCAATCGGGGCATAGGCCTGGCCACGGCGTTGCGCCTGCATCGGGCTGGTCATCGAGTGGCGATCACGTGCCGTGGCGAGCCTCCCGAGGCGGCCGTGGCCGCGGGGTTGGTGAGCGTGAAGTGTGACGTGACCGACGCCGACTCCGTGAACGAAGCCGTGAGCGAGGTGGAATCCGCGCTGGGGCCGGTGGAGATCCTGGTGTCCAACGCGGGGATCACCCGCGACAAGCTGCTGTTGCGCATGTCCGACGACGACTTTGCCGAAGTGCTCGACGCCAACCTCACCGGAGGATTTCGGATCGCACGCCGTGTGGCTCGCACCATGACCAGGCGCCGCTGGGGACGGATGGTGTTCATCTCGTCGGTGTCGGGCATCGGCGGTCAGCCCGGTCAGGCCAACTACGCCGCGTCCAAGGCCGGGCTGATCGGTTTGGCCCGCTCGATGGCCAAGGAACTCGCCTCGCGCAACATAACCGTGAACGTGGTGGCGCCCGGGCCGGTGGAAACAGACATGCTCGGCGCGCTCAACGACTCCCAGCGCGACGCCATCGTTGGACTGGTGCCCGTGCAGCGAGTGGGCACACCCGACGAGCTCGCCGCCGCGGTGGAGTTCCTGGTGAGCGAGGATGCGAGCTTCGTGACCGGCGTGGTGTTGCCGGTGGACGGCGGCATCTCGATGGCCTGAGGGCCGCGGGCCCCAGAGTTGATGCGTGTGAGGGCCGCTGGGCCCGAGGGGCACGGCATCACCAGAGGTTCGCGGCATCTGAGGGTGACAGCATCGGCGTGCAACATTTGGGGGCTGCGCCGGTAGACATTGCGCAATGCCCAATCGCCCCCGATTCGCCAAGACACAACCCGTGAGGGGTCAAAGGAGGACGCAGTGAGCGACGACATGTTCGAGCGGTTCAAGAAGTGCACCGTGGAGGTGCTCTCGGTGGAGGAGTCCCAGGTGGTTCCCGAAGCCGACTTCGCCGACGATCTTGATGCCGACAGCCTCGACATCGTGGAGTTGGTGATGGCCCTCGAAGAAGAGTTCGACATCGAGGTGGACGAAGAGGAACTTGAGGGGGTGGCCACCGTGGCCGCCGCCTTTGACCTGGTGTCCTCGAAGCTCTAGCCACCCGCGATGTCCGAGGAGTCCGAAAGGCCCGGCGGGAGCGACAGCGGGCCCGGCAGCGGGCCGAACTGTGCCGGTCGGCGCCGTGTGGTGGTGACCGGAGTTGGCGTGGTGTCGTCCGCCGGAATCGGCGCGGAGGCCTACTTCGAGGGGCTTTGCAGCGCCGCTCCCGTTGGTGACCGGCGAGTTACCGACTTCGAGCCGGGCCGGTACTTCGACAGTCCCAAGGAGGCTCGCCGCGCCGACCCGTTCACCCAGTTCGTGGTGGCGGCGGCGTCCGAGGCGATGGCCCAGGCGGGTGACATCGGCGCCTATCACAGCCGCTGCGGCGCCATGATCGGCACCGGCGTTGGTGGGATCACCACCCTCGAGGAGCAGATCAAGGTGCTGCGCGAGAAAGGCGTGCGACGCGTGTCGCCCTTTTTGGTGCCGATGATGATGGCCAACGCCGGCAGCGCCACCTTGTCGATGCGCTACGGCTGGACCGGCCCGTCGGAGAACGTGGTGACGGCGTGCGCGGCGGGCACCCACGCAGTGGGAAACGCAGCGCGCCTGGTGGCCGACGGTCGTTGCGACGCCATGATCGCCGGTGGTTCCGAGGCGCCGTTCACGCCCACCGCGGTGGCCGGTTTCACCAACATGACCGCGCTCTCCGCCGATGGGGTGAGCAGGCCCTTCGACGTGAACCGCAACGGTTTCGTGATGAGCGAAGGCGCCGCGGTGATGGTGCTCGAAGAACGCGACCGGGCCCTCGAACGTGGGGCGACGGTGCTGGCGGAGGTGCTCGGGGCGGCGTCCACCGCCGATGCGCACCACATCACCGCACCCGCGCCCGGAGGCAGCGGAGCGGTGCATTGCATGCAACTCGCTCTCGACGATGCCGGGGTGAGCCCCGACCAGGTTGTACACGTGAACGCGCACGGCACGTCCACCGACCTCAACGACGCCGCCGAGGCAGAGGCAATCGCCAAGGTGTTCGGCACCTCACCAGGGCCGCTTGTGACCTCCACCAAAGGCGTGACCGGTCACGGCCTTGGCGCCGCAGGGGCGCTGGAGGCGGTGGCGGTGGTGCTGTCCATCCAAAAGGCGCTGATTCCGCCCACCGCCGGTTTGGAGCAACAAGACCCCGACCTTCCGCCGATCCGGGTGGTGGCCGGTGATCCTGCTGCGTGGACGCCTGGAATTTCGATATCGAACTCGTTCGGGTTCGGTGGCCACAACGGCACGGTGGTGATAGGCCCCGCCTGAACCCTCGGCGGCGCCGCCTGAGCCCGCAGTGGCGTCAGGCGATCACGAACATAAGGCGGCACTCGGCTGCGACTTTGCCACCCACACGGGCGACCCCCTCGCCGCGCCCGGCCCTGGAGCCGAGCTGGGTCATTTCCACTTCGAGTTGAAGCGTGTCGCCGGGCACCACCTGGCGCCGGAAGCGGGCCCGGTCGATGCCACCGAACAGCGGCAGGCGGCCCGCGTAGCGCTCGTCGGCGAGCACCGCCACCGCGCCGAGCTGGGCGATCGCCTCACACATCAGCACCCCGGGCAGGGTGGGGCGGCCCGGGAAGTGTCCGGCGAAGAAAGCCTCGTCGCCAGTGAGACGCCACACACCGGCGGCTCGCTTGCCCGGGACCATGTCCGTGACCTCATCAACGAACAGGAACGGTTCGCGATGTGGCAGCACCTCACCAGGCGCGGGGAAGCTCATGTTGTGGGCTCGGGGGTTGGCGCCGCCGGTGGTGCGACCGTCAGCCGAGTCGACGCGAAGCGTGCCGAAGCGATTAGCGCGCGTGCGGTTGTCGTCCTCATTGGGCGCACCACAGCGCGCATCCGGAGGCCGGAGGTCAGCCCTTTACTGCTGCCTTGAGCTTGGAACCCACCTGCACCTTCATGGCCTTGGAAGCGGGAACGGCGACCGTCTCACCGGTTCTGGGATTGCGGGCGGTGCGAGCCTGGCGCTCCACCTGGGAGAACTTCAAGTAGCCGGTGACGTTCACGTCACGCCCTGCGGCGACCTCCTCGGACACCACCGCCAAGAACGCGTCCAACGCCCGGCCCGCCTCGGCCTGGCTGATATCCGAACGTGTCGCCATGGCCGCGACGAGTTCACCTTTGTTCATCTTCCCGCTCCTTTCTGAAGCTGCTTGGGCGACTTCCGCCCTGTGCGGATGTCGCCGTAGATCGGATCGCCGAAATTGGCGAAACAGCGAGTTTATGGCCTGCGCCGGCTCAGCGGCGCACCACCACCGAAGACCCGTGACCGAACAATCCCTGATTTATGGTGATCCCCACATTCGCGCCTTCAACCTGGCGGGCTCCGGCCTCGCCACGAAGCTGCCAGGTGAGTTCGCACACCTGCGCGATGGCTTGTGCCGGCACGGCCTCGCCGAACGCGCCGAGCCCGCCGCTGGGGTTCACCGGCAGGCGCCCCCCGATGGACGTGTCGCCCCCGCGCAACAGCTTCTCGGCCTCGCCTGGCTCGCAGAAACCGAGATGTTCGTACCAGTCCAGTTCGAGAGCCGACGACAGGTCGTACACCTCGGCCACGTCGATGTCGTCGGGCCCCAGCCCTGCCTCGGTGTAGGCCCTCGCGGCGATCGAGTCCTTGAACGACACCGCCTCGCCGCCGTTGAGCGCCGCCGCAGCATCCGAAGCCAGGTACGGCAAGTCCACAGTGGTGTCGGGGTAGGTGGGCGACACCGTGGAAATGCCGGCCACCCTCACCGGGTTGGCGTGCCCGTGGGCGTGGGCCCATTCCAGCGACGACACAACCATGGCCGCTCCCCCGTCGGAGGTTGCGCAAATGTCGAGCAGTCGCAGCGGATCAGACACCACCGGGCTGTTGCGAACGTCCTCGATTTGGTATTCCTTGGTGAACCGTGCCATCGGGTTTTGCGCGCCGTGGCGGGAGTTCTTCACCTTCACCATTGCGAAGTCGTCGGTGGTGGCGCCGTATAGGTCCATGCGGCGGCGTGCGTGCAACCCGAAGTACACCGGGTTGGTGGCGCCCACGAGGCGAAATCGGAGCCAGTCGATGTCGTCGGGGCGATCCCCGGCGTTTGGCGCCAGAAAACCCTTGGGGGTGGTGTCGGCGCCCACCACGAGCGCAACGTCACACGCGCCCGAGAGGATCTGGCCTCTGGCGGCTTGCAAGGCGGTGGTGCCCGAAGCGCACGCTGCGTAGCTGCTGGAGAGCTGAGCGCCGGTGAAGCCCAACGCCCTTGCGAAGGTGGAACCGGCAACGTAACCGGGGTAGCCGCAGCGCACCGTTACCGCTCCCGACACGAACCCCACGTCGGTGTAGGCAACTTCGGCGTCCTGCAGGGCTTGGCGGGCGGCGGCAACTCCGTACTCGGTGAAGTTGCGGCCCCATTTTCCCCAGGGGTGCATTCCCACGCCCAGAATGGCGATCTCTTCCACTGTCACCCTTCCTGTTGTGCCGGTGCGGGTTTGTGGCCTTCGGCTGCGGGTTGCCATTTCCACACCATGTGCTCGTGGTCCTCGTCGCTGTGCAGCACGTCGATCACCAGCTCCATCTGCATGCCGATCTCGAGATCGTCGGGTGTGATCCCTGCCGGGCACTGACCGAGAACCACCATCTTCTCGTGTTCCAGCTCCACCGCGGCGATGGTGATCGGCTCGAAAGGCTCGGTTGCCGCCACGAACGGCGGCGGGGGCCGGTAGTTGCTGGTGGTGTAAGACCACAACTTGCCCCGGCGGCTGAGAGGCACCTGTTCAAGCTCGACCGGGCCAACAGCCGGGTCGGCGCCGGCGAGATGCGCCGGGAAGAAGTACGACTCGGTGCCCGGCGCCCTTGCGCCGATCAGGTGCGGCCGGCCCTGTTCGTCATATCCGTAGAGCCCTTCCACCGCGGGCGCTTGGGTTGGGGCCATGGCCTTGAGGCTAACGGTCACCGGTGGGGCCGCTGACCGCCACGGGCAGGCGCATCGGCGGGGATGCCAGGGCGTGACGGCGGGTGCCTTAGCCTCGGGGTCATGTCAGCACGCCAGGCGGTGTCGTCATGGGACGACTATCCCGTCCACCAAACATCCGAGTACGTGCGCCACGCGGCCACATCTGATCGGAACTTCTATGACCGTTACTACTTCAACCTGCACGCCTGCAGCGACGACTACTTCGCCATTTTCGGCCTTGGTCAGTATCCGAACCTTGGCGTCACCGACGCCTACTGCGCGGTGTCACGAGGCGGGGAGCATCACGTGGTGCGGGCGAGCCGACCGCTGGTTGATCGTGCCGACACCGCCGTGGGGCCGGTGCGAGTGGAGGTGATCGAACCGCTCAAAGTGCTGCGAGTGATCGTTGAACCCGACCGTCCCGACGATTCCACTATCGCCATGGACGTGACCTGGACTTCCACCATGGACGCTCACGAGGAGCCCCGTCAGTATCTGCGCCGGCGTGGCACGGTGGTGTTCGACACGCAACGCTTCGTGCAGTTCGGACGCTGGCAGGGCGCCCTTTGCGTGAACGGTGAGGACATCGAGGTGAGCGCCGAGGTTTGCCGGGGCACCCGTGACCGCTCCTGGGGGGTGCGTCCCGTTGGGGAGCGCCAAACCGACGGGATCCGTCAGACGTTCTCGTTGATGGCCGGAATGTGGAACAACACACCCGCCGATTTCGGTGATCACATGCTGTTGTACATGTGCCAGGAAGAACCCGACGGCAACCGCACCTTCGAGGAAGCGGTGCGAGTGTGGGCCGGGCCCTCCGGGGCGATCGACCGGGTGGAATGGCTGGGCCGCCCCGAATGGGAACACGACCTGATCAGCGGCACCAGGCTGCTGGCCGGGTCACGGATCACGTTCCCTGATGCCCCCGAGGGGGCGTTCACGATGCACTGCGAGCCGCTGGTGACCAACTTCATCAGCGTGGGCACCGGTTACGGCCTCGACGAGGACTGGCGTCACGGAATGTGGCAAGGCGAGGAACTCGTGGAGCAGGCCCGCACCTACAAGGTGGCCGACATTGCCGGCCTTGGTCAGTACGGCACCGTGGACTCGGCGGCCCGTTACACCTACAACGACCCCCGGCGTGGCCCACAGGAGGGTTACGGCTTGTACGAGCACGGCTTTTTTGGGCCGTTCCCCAAGCTGGGCCTGCACGAGCGGGGCGACCTGTTCGCCTGATTCGCCGCGCCGGGCGTTGGCCTGGTGCGCTGGGCGGTTGACCGGGCAGGCCTTGGGTCTCCCATTCAGGGTGGTCGTAGTGCTGCGCTGAGCCGCGGGCCTGGCGCTCGGCAGGTGGCCCGGGCGGGTGGCGCCTGTTGGTGCTGGGTAGTTTGCCCTCCATGGTTGCAGCATCTGCGGCCGGGGAATCCCGGCCCACTCTTGACGATCTTCATGCCCGGCACACGTTCTCGGGGCGTCACATCGGCCCCGGCGCCGACGAGGTGGCCGCCATGCTTGAAGTGGTTGGAGTGGGCAGCCTGGCGGAACTGATCGACAAGACCGTTCCCGACGATGTGCGTCATCGTCACCCGCTGAACCTGCCCGACGCTTGTCGTCAACAATTCGCGCAGGACGAGTTGCACGCCATGGCCAACAAGAACCGTCGGGTTACCTCGATGATCGGCATGGGCTACCACGAGACGATCACCCCTGCGCTGATCCGTCGCAACGTGCTGGAAAACCCCGGCTGGTACACGGCGTACACGCCCTACCAGCCCGAGATTTCACAGGGGCGCCTTGAGGCGCTGCTCAACTTTCAGACGATGGTGGCCGAACTCACCGCCATGGACATCGCCAACGCCTCGCTGCTTGACGAACCCACCGCCGCCGCGGAGGCCATGACGTTGCTGCACCGCGCCGGTAGGGGTCGCAACGGTGACCGGTTCATCGTGGACTCCGAATGTCACCCCCAAACCGTGGCGGTGGTGGCCACCCGTGCCGAACCGATCGGCCTTGAGGTGACCGTGGACAACCCGGCGACCGCCGACCTCGACGGCGCCTACGGAATGCTGGTGCAGTATCCGGGCACCACCGGGTCGATTTGTGACCTGGCCGCCGTGATCGAACGAGCCCACGCCGCGGGGATGCTCGTGGCGGTGGCCGCGGATCCGTTGGCTTTGTGCGCGCTTGTGCCGCCCGGCGAGCTGGGCGCCGATGTGGTGGTGGGCTCAACGCAGCGTTTCGGGGTGCCGATGGGTTTCGGCGGGCCTCACGCCGCTTACATCGCTGTGCGAACAAAGCTTCAACGTTCGCTGCCTGGACGGCTGGTTGGCGTGTCGGTGGACACCAAGGGCCGCCGGGCGCTGCGACTGGCTCTTCAAACCCGTGAGCAGCACATCCGCCGGGAGAAGGCAACGTCGAACATTTGCACCGCTCAGGTGCTGCTGGCGGTGATCGCCTCCATGTACGCCCTGTATCACGGGCCCGGCGGGTTGCAGCGCATCGCTCGGCGGGTGCATCGCCTGGCGTCGGTTCTTGCCCGTGGCTTGACCGACGCCGGTTTGGAGCTCGTTCACCGGGAGTTCTTCGACACGGTGTGCGTGCGGGTGCCGGGGCGTGCCGACAAGGTGATCGCCCTGGCGTTGGCCGAGGGCATCAACCTGCGCCGAGTGGACGCCGACACCGTTGCGGCGAGCCTTGATCAGACCACCACCTCCGAAGAGATCGCCACCGTGTGGCAAGCCTTCGGCGTGAGCGCCGACGTGGACAGCCTCGACGAGGTTGTGGAGGAATCCATCCCGGCGGGTTACCGGCGTGCGACGCCGCCGTTGCAGCACGCGATCTTCTCGGCTTATCGCAGCGAAACCGACCTGGTTCGCTACATGCGCAGCCTGGTGAACCGTGACATCGCCCTCGACCGGTCGATGATCCCGCTGGGTTCGTGCACCATGAAGCTCAACGCCGCCATCGAAATGGAACCGGTGAGCTGGCCCGAGCTGGCCGACATTCACCCGTTCGCTCCCACGTCTCAAACCGCCGGTTATCAGCTGATGATCGACCAGCTCGAGAACTGGCTGGCCGAGATCACCGGCTACGCGGCGATTTCGTTGCAGCCCAACAGCGGCGCCCAGGGCGAACTAGCCGGGCTGATGGCTATTCGGGCCTATCACCACAGCCGTGGCGACACCGCCCGGGATGTGTGTTTGATCCCGTCGTCGGCTCACGGCACCAACGCCGCCAGCGCGGTGATGGCCGGAATGCGTGTGGTTGTGGTGGCTTGCGATCACAGCGGCAACATCGACGTGGACGACCTGAAACGTCTCGCTTATGACCATCACTCGAACCTTGCCGCCTTGATGATCACCTACCCGTCCACACACGGCGTGTTCGAGACGGCGGTGCGTCACATTTGCGACGTGGTACACGAACACGGCGGGCAGGTGTACCTCGACGGGGCCAACCTGAACGCCATGGTGGGGGTGGCACGCCCTGGCCGGTTCGGTTCGGATGTGGGCCACATCAACCTGCACAAAACGTTCTGCATTCCTCATGGTGGTGGCGGGCCCGGAGTGGGGCCGATTGGCGTGGCCGAGCATCTGGCGCCGTTCATGCCCAATCATCCGCTGGCGCCGGTGGCGGGGCCGCCCACCGGCCCGGGGCCCATTTCGGCGGCGCCTTGGGGATCTGCGGGGATCTTGGCGATCCCGTGGATGTACATCCGCATGATGGGCGCCGCCGGGCTTGTGCGAGCCACCGAGACCGCCATCTTGAACGCCAACTACGTGGCGGCCCGGCTGCGTGACACCTATCCGATCTTGTACACCGGAGCGAACGGTTTCGTGGCGCACGAGTGCATCCTCGACACTCGGGTGCTCAAGGACTTGCACGGCGTGACCGTGGACGACATCGCCAAACGTCTCATCGATTACGGATTCCACGCGCCCACGATGAGCTTCCCGGTGCCGGGCACGCTGATGGTGGAACCCACCGAATCCGAGGGCAAAGCCGAACTCGACCGTTTCTGTGACGCCATGCTGGCGATTGCCGCGGAGGCAGAACGGGTTGGGGCCGGAGACTGGCCTGCTGATGACAACCCGCTGGTGAACGCGCCGCACACCTGTGAGGACGTGACCGCCGACGAGTGGGACCATCCGTACAAGCGCAGCGAGGCGGCGTTCCCGTCGGGGAGCCGGCAGCCCAACAAGTACTGGTCTCCGGTGAGTCGAATAGACGGCGCATACGGCGACCGCAACGTGGTGTGCAGCTGTCCGCCAATGGAGGAACTAGCCGCCCTCAGCTGACCCCGCTGCGGTTTGGCGGGGCTGTGGAACGCCGGCGATTGACTGTGTGCTGATGGACTGTTTGGGAGGTGTTGGCGATGCCTGACGCACTTGTGGAACGCGACGGTCACGTGATGGTGATCACCATGAACCGTCCGCAGCGGATGAACGCCATCACCGGCGCCATGTTGATCCGCATGTACGACGCCTACGAGGAGGCGTCCAACGATCCGGAGATTCGTTGCATCGTGGTGACCGGAGCGGAGGGCAACTTTTGTGCGGGTGCTGATCTTCGGGCGATGGCCGGTGACGCCGACAACGCCGATCCGCTCGACACTCGGGCTCGCATGGCCGAGGATCCCGACATCGTGTACAAGGCGCTGTTTCGCCACTACCGGCCCACCAAGCCGATAGTGGCCGCGGTGGAGGGGGTGGCGATCGCCGGTGGCACGGAGATTCTTCAGGCGATGGAGTTGCGCGTTGCGGGCGAGTCGGCGCGTTTCGGGGTGAGCGAGGCGCGCTGGTCGCTGTATCCGATGGGTGGATCGGCGGTGCGCCTGCCCCGGCAGATCCCGTACACCCACGCGGCGGAGATTCTGCTCACCGGCAAACACATCACCGCGGCGGAGGCGTTGAGCATCGGTTTGGTCGGCCACGTGGTGCCGGACGGTTCGGCGCTGGACAAGGCCCTCGAACTGGCGGGCCAGGTTGCTGCTTGTGGGCCGCTGGCCACCGCGGCGATCACCCGCACCCTTCACGAATGCGACGGCATGACCCTCGACGACGCGCTGCGCCACGAATGGGATTACGGCCAGGCAGTGTTCAAGTCGAACGACTCCAAGGAAGGCCCAAGGGCCTTCGCCGAAAAAAGAACCCCCAACTTCACCGGCACCTAACCGCGCTTGTGCCGCCCGGCCCGGTGAGTGCGACGAGCTAGCGGAGCCCGGCTACGTCAGCAGTTGAGGGCGTTCTCCGCGGCTTGGCGCACCCGCTGGGCGGCGATGTCGGGGGGTTCGCACTCCCACACTCGGAGGACTGTCCAGCCGGCTTCGGTGAGCAGGTGGTTGGTTTCGGTGTCCCGCTCCACGTTGCGGGCGAGTTTCGCTTCCCACCAGTCGCGGTTGGCCGCCGGCAGCGTCGCGTGCTCAGGGCAGCGATGCCAAAAGCACCCGTCCACGAACACCGCCACCCGGCGCCGGGTGAACACCAAGTCAGCCTTGCGGCGCAGTCCCGGGATTGGGGCCATGTCCACCCGGTAGCGAAACCCCAACGCGTGAAGCCTCCTGCGCAAGGCCAGCTCCGGAGCCGTGTCACGGGTGGCCTGCCGACTCATCCGCTCACTAACCCCACGGCTGGAAGCAATCGGCCGCTCCACAACCCAATGCTCCCACCCCCAAGGGTGTGGTGCAAAGCGTCAGGTGAAGGCGTGAGTGTGGATGTGGCGGGCTATCGCGGCGCCTAGTTGTGGGGGGACGGCGTTTCCGATTTGGCGGGCGATCTCGACCTTGGTGCCTTCGAACACGAACCAGTCGGGGAAAGACTGCAACCTGGCAGCCTCACGATGAGAGATCACCCGATCCTCGCTCGGGTGCAGGTAGCGGCCCTTCTCGGGCTTGAAGAACTCGGTGCGAATCGTGGCGGCTGGGCGATCCCACCACAGCCGTCCCATCACGTCGGTGGTACCGGTCGGCTTGTTGGCCCAGCACTGGGGTGTGATGTCGGGGCGGTTCTTCATCAAATCGAAACGGTTCCCGCCAGGCGGTATCGCTCGATAGCGCTCCAGCGACTTTCGTGTGGGTCGACGCCCAAAGTGCAAATGCTGCATGCCATCCTCGGCCACGAGAGGATCGAAGCCGGTTGTGCTTGCGGGCAGATCACCGATTGCTTCGCGCACAGTGCTGTGGACAAGTTGGCCGGGTGACGCCGGGCCTCGCTCCACCGGAGGCGGCCAGGGCAGGTCGGCTTGGTGGTCACGTACCGCCACGAGAATGCCGCGCAAGCGGGTCTGTGGAACGCCGTAGTCGGCCGCGTTGAGCACCCCGTATACCGCTGTGTACGCCGACAGTTCCGAGTCCGTGTCAAGCAGGTGCAGCAGTTCGGCGAACTCGGCCGAGGTCTGGAACTCGCGAACGTTCTCGATCACAAACGCCTTCGGCCGCACGGTGCGCACCGCGTCGAGGAAGTGCTTCCACAGGCCGTTGAGCTGAGCCCGGCTGAAATCGTCCCGGTCACGACCAAGCGGGCTGAACCCTTGGCACGGCGGACCACCAACGATCACGTCTGCCTCCGGATACACCGGGCCGTCCTCGATGTCGCCGGCAAACACCTCACACCCGAAGTTGCGCTCAAATGTGCGCGCCGCGGCATGCTCGTGCTCAACCGCATACACCGGCACAAACCCAACATCGGCAAGGTGCAAGCCCAAGCTCAACCCACCAGCCCCAGCAAACAAGTCAATAGTCGTGATGCTCCGTGCTGGCCGTGGGCCAGACCGCTCCCCGCCAGGGCCCCGCTCCCCCGCCAACCCATGCGCCAAGCCATCAGCACGCAGCACCGTTGACGGATCCAAGTTCGGTTCGCGCACAACAACTCCAGATTCACCAATCGGCAAGCAACAAGCTCACCCACCCCCAACCTAGACCACCCCCAAGACCCCCAACGCCATGCTTACCGCCACCCACGATCGCACCCCGGCGCAAGCGTAGGATCCGCTGGGTGACCTCCGCCGTTGACCGAGCCACGTTCGTGTCGATTGGATACCAGGGCCGCAGCGTCGATGAACTGGTTGCGCTGCTGGTGGGGGCGGGCGTCGACGTGTTGGTTGACGTGAGGCTCAACGCCATCTCGCGCAAGAAGGGCTTCTCCAAGACTGCGCTCGCTGCCGCGCTCGGCGCGGCGGGAATCGAATACCGCCACGAGCGGACACTGGGCAACCCGAAGGGCAACCGCGACCCCTTTCGTGAAGGTGTGCCCGCCGCCCGCGAGCGGTACCTTCATCACCTCAGCAACGGAGCGTCCGCCACCCACGAAGAATTGGTGGCGCTCGCTCGAAGCGTCCGTGTCGCCCTCCTCTGTTATGAGCGCGACCACGGCGAATGCCATCGGTCCTGCATCATCGACGCAGCCCAACAGACGTACCCAGGAGTAGACCTGGTGAAGGTCTAGGAGGCTGTACCACCCATGCCACCGGAGTAGCTCAAGCGCGCATGATCCTCGCCTTGGCGGCTCTTCGGATTGGAGCGGGTGCGGGGCAGTTGAGGGGTTGAGCGCTCTGGCGCAGGGAGGCCTGCCTATGCCGGTGCTCTGAGCCCGGGCGGTGACTAACCGTCGCTGAGGTCGGCGACAAAGCGTGACTGCGCAGTCGGCGTGTGACGTTCCCGAGGCATTGCGCCGGGAACACACCCCATGACGCCACGTTCACAGTCCCACCCGCATCCGGCGGGTCACGTTCCCGAGGTCCTGGGGCCAGGCTGGATGGAGGCGCGCATCGACTCTTCCCTACCTGCGGCCCGCTGGTGATCCGGGGGTCGGCTGCCTGAGGAGAGGCGTGGAACGGTTGCGCACCCTCCCATTGGAAGGCTTGTTTAACATGGATACATACTTTTATTCTGTGAACAGGTGTTGTTAGTGTCACAGGTGCTGATACACTGGAGCCCATGCTCAACGAAACCATCACCTGGCTCAACAAGCCCCTCACGCCTGGGCTTACCGCTGGTGACCTGCGTGACGAGATCGCCGGCCTCGCTCGACTGCGGGGCGCCCTTGACGCCCGCGACAATCGCCTCGCTGCTGCGCTCGAATCGAGGGTGGGGAGCCGTGGCGCCATTGAGGTTGTGCGCGAAACCACCGGATGTTCCAGGCGAGAAGCTCGACGACGCACCGAGCAGGCCAAAGCCCTGGAGGACATGCCCAACACCGCGGAGGCGCTCTCCGAGGGCCTCATCACAACCGAGCACGCCGACGCGCTGGTGAAGGCCGCCAAGCACACCGATCCCGCGTCGGTGGACGCCGACACCACGCTGCTCGACCAGGTTTCCAAGCAACCCGCAGACAAGGCGGGGAAGCAAGCCGCCGATTGGACCCGCCGGCGCCAGAATCCCGAAGACCTCGAAGCCGCACACCGGCGTGCACGTGCCAAGCGCAGGGTGGACTTCTTCCCTGGTGAGGACGACATGTTGCGAGCCTCCATCACCGGTGACAACACCACCATGGCCATGATCCAGGCCAAGGTGCTCGACACGGCACAACGCCTGCACCACTCCCAAGGCGGGCGAGACAACCCCAACCACGAGCGCAGCTGGGCCCAGTACCGCTACGACGCAATGCTGATCGCCATGGGCATCGAACCCTTCCCGTCGCCTGCACGCGCTCACAACTCTCGCACCGCCACCAGGAACGGCTCGGGTGTTGCGGGCGATGATCTTGAGTTGCGTCTTGATGACAACCCCGGTGGTAGTGCTGGTACCAGTGGCAACGGCTCGGAATTGGCGGCTGCGGATGAGGATTCGCTCGCCGGTGCCGGGGCGTTTGATTGGCCCGGCGAGAAATGCTCGTGTGGCGGGGGCAAGCTGAGCCAGCGCAACCAGATCGTGGTGGTTGCTCAGCTTGACGATCTAGCCGGCGACAACGAGGGAACCTTGGGTGCGCTGATCCCCGGCACGGGGCCGATTTCTCGGTCAGAACTTGAACGCCTCGCCTGTGACGCCGATCTGCAGGGACTGCTCTTCAACGGCAACGGTGAGCCTTTGTGGCTGGGACGGCGGCGGCGTTCCGTTAGCGACGCGCAGTTCAAGGCTCTAGTCGCACGTGACGGAGGATGTGTGCTCTGCGGTTCCAATCCTCACCACTGCCATGCCCATCACATCGTGCCCTGGCAAAACGGAGGGCCCACCGACATCGACAACCTCGCCCTGGTCTGTCACCAAGACCACAGCAAGGTCCACAATCGCCAACTAAAGCTGCACCGCCAGCCCGACGGCAGTTGGACAACCACCCACAACCCCAAAATGGTCCAAACCCTCGACACCTCCTAGCCCCGCCAACCAGGGTCACCCACCCGGAGCCCACGCAACCCTAAACGTGGATGTGCGAAAATTGAGGACTGCCAGGACAAGGGCGTCGTCACACAAGGGAGACCAAGGGCGATACTCTACACCACATGGATGCGCTCGAAATCATTTCCGTGCTTGCAGTTCTTGTCTCGACCAGCATCGCGACATACTCAGCCTGTATTGCGCGCCGAGCACTCAAGAGCAATACAAGCCAACATGATGTCCAGTTTCGGCCGTATGTGGTGTTGGAGTCCGAGGGAAATAGCTCAGGACGGACCGGCACAAGGTTCCTAGCCAAGATCAAGAACTATGGAACAGTGCCAGCAGAGGACATCACGGTAGACTTTGATCCTGAATTGTTAGACAATGGTACTAGCCTACCCTCGAAGTCCTTTCTGCCCCCCGGTGGTGTGGCGAAATGGACGCTTTCCTCGCCGGAAAATGCCGATCTTGATCCTCGAAAAGTGTTCAGGGTGACCGTTGGCTACAACTTTCCATCACATCTGGACAAGGACCGGCAACGCTACTGCGATAAGATGCAACAGTTCCTCTTCTAGGTGTTCGTGGAGATCCTGGCATCACACCCACGGTCGACCTCGAACCCTTCACGGTACATCGTCGTCTTACCCTGATTCAACGGGAATGGGTTTGACACCGCGACATATGTCTAATTCAGCGGATCGAGACTGCGCGTGAACGCGCCGCTAAATCCGGCGGTTCTGTTCGAGATGGCGATGGCAGCGAGGCCTTGATCGTAAGGGTGGGGTTAGGGGGTGGGCCAGGATTTGGATCTTTCTATTGCTTTTTTCCAGGTTTCGTATTGGGCGTTTTGGTTGGTGGGGGGTTTGGTTGGGGTGAAGGTGGATTCTTTTTTCCAGAGGGTTTGGAGATCGGACTTGGAGTTCCATACTTTTGTTGCCAGGCCTGCTAGGTGGGCGGCGCCTGCTGCTGTGGCTTCGCTTTGGTGGGGGCGGCTTACCTCTACGCCTAGTTGATCGGCTTGGAACTGGAGCATTGAGTCCATGGCTGCGGCGCCGCCGTCGACTCTCAGGCTGCGTAGCTTGGTGCCGGTGGCGGCAGTCATGGCCTCTACTACGTCACGGGTTTGGTAGGCCATTGCCTCGATCGTGGCGCGGGCGATTTCTGCGCGGCCGGTTCCTCTCGTGAGTCCGATGATGGTGCCTCGGGCCAGGGGATCCCAGTGGGGGCTTCCTAGACCGGCGAAGGCCGGGACGAAGAACACCCCGCCGGTTGATTCGCACTGGTTGGCCAGGCCCTCCAACTCGGCTGCCTCTTGGATGATTCCCAGGCCGTCGCGCAGCCACTGCACTGCTGCTCCTGTGGCGAAGATCGAACCCTCCAGGGCGTAACAAACTTCTTTACCATCAGGCCGGTCCAATACCCATGCGACCGTGGTCAGCAGGCCCGGTGCGGGGGCAGGTGGCTTGTTGCCCACGTTCAACAACACGAACGAACCGGTTCCGTAGGTGTTCTTGGCGTCGCCCGGCTCAAACGCTGCTTGGCCGAACAGGGCGGCGTGCTGATCACCGGCCACACCCGCTATCGGAATGCCCGCGCCACAGGCTGCGCTCGCGGTGGTATGGCCGAACACGTGGCTTGACGGGCGCACCTGCGGCAGGCACTCCATTGGCACGCCGAAACGGTCACACAGATCCGCATCCCAGCGCAGACTGTTGATGTCGAACAGCATTGTGCGCGCCGCGTTGGTGGCGTCGGTTGCGTGAACCGCTCCCCCAGTGAGGTTCCAGATGATCCAACTGTCCACCGTGCCCAACGCCAAATCCGGGCCGGCGGTCAGTCCGCCGTGTTGCAGCATCCACTCGAACTTCGACGCCGAGAAGTAAGGATCCAGCACCAGCCCGGTGCGCTCACGCACCAATGACAACATCCCCGCCTCTGTCAACTCGGCGCATCTGGCCGCAGTGCGACGGTCTTGCCACACAATCGCCCGGTGCAACGGCTCGGAACGGCTCCGGCTCCACGCCACGACCGTTTCACGCTGATTGGTTATCCCAATCGCCGCCGGGGGTTCATCCAACCCCGCTACCACCTCCCCCAGCGTTTGCTGCACCACATCCCAGATCTCCGAAGCGTCGTGCTCAACCCAGCCCGGCTCGGGGAAGTACTGCGTGAACTCGCGCTGAGACGACGCCACCACCTCGCCGCCTTCGTTGAACGCAATGGTGCGCACACTCGTAGTGCCCGCATCTATCGCCAGCACAACAGTCATCGCGTCCACATCCGTCCGAGACCACTCCCGCCGCCCCCACCTCGGCGGCGACCAGTCCCACGACTGAACCCTGCTACGCGACCTCGACCACCACGACCCCGAGAAACGCGACTTCGAGCGCCACGCTTCTGGAAGCCTCCGACTGCCTCCCCGCGACCACCGGCAGCCCGAGCCCCGCCGGAAGCGCTGCGAGTGCGAGGGCTGCGCATCCAGGCTGGTCGGGTGACTGCTTCACGGTCACTTCTACGCCACGGGACGCTGCGCCATTTTGTGATCGGGTTGGGGGTTGCGGTCGCTGCGGTTTCAGGATCAGGGCGAGACGCCTCTGGATCGTTGGGAGGTTCAGCGGCGCGGATTGGGTGGGCGCCGTGTGGGGCGGTTCGGGCGCTGGAGGCGGACGCGGTGGGGAGGCTTTGGCCTTGGGAGTGGATTAGTTGGGCGACCTTTTGCATTCCTGGGTCTTTGCTCAACACCTCGGCGGGTTCGAGCATGGCGAGCATTGTGCGGCGCCGTTGGAAGTCCTCGAGGGTGACGATTTGTTCGTGGCGGGCCATCACGGTCACCTCTGCGGCGCTGTAGTTGACCACCTCGCTCAGATCCTCACCCAGTTCGGGATCGGTGACGATCACATCCACCACCTCATTGGCGCGGCGTCCGTGGCGACGCCACAACCTCGCAGCAGTGGCCGCGCCGATGCCGGCATCCTCGGCTCGTTGGGCGAACGCGGAACGCTGCTCCTCGGGGGGTTCGCCGAACCACGTTCGCTGCGCCCCTTGAACCGTGAGACCGCACTCCCCTGCGGCTTCCACCACCTCGGCGCCCACGTTGATGCAGTCGCTCAACTTGCCGCCCAGGATCGAAACGACCCTCGCATCGTCGTCAACCTCCACCACGTGACGCCGCGACAAGTTGATCCAGTCACGATCCTGCTCATCGGCGCCCACCACCAGCGGACGCACCCCGCAACGGTGCGAGATCACATCGGCATGCTCCAACTTGCGACCCAGCCGCAAGCGGTGGTTCACCTGATCCAACAGAAAATCAATGTCGCCAGGGTCTGCTGTGACGTCGGCGCCAACAGCCGGAGTGTCGGTGGTGCCCACAAGGGAGCGGTACCCCATCGGGATCACGTAGAACAAGCGCTCGTCGTCGTCAAAGAACGTGAGCACACGCTCGGTGTCGGTAACCCGGGGCACCACCACGTGAACCCCTTTGGACAGCATCAACGACGACTTCAACGTTGAACCTGCAAGCTGCGCCACCTCCGCGGCTCGTGGCCCGCCGGCGTTCACAACCATCGACGCGCACACCTGATGTTGAACCCCGGACACCTCGTCGGTGACCTGCGCCGTCAAACCTTGCGCGTTTCGTGCCACGCCATCCAGGCGCACCCTGGAAACCGCGGTGGCACCCGAGTCGATCGCGTCGAGCAGGAAGTTCAACACCATGCGGGCGTCGTTGTCCACCAGCAGGTAGTCCGAATACTCAATCCCGCCGGTCACGCCGGAGGGGTCAATCGCGGGCTCTCGGGACTCCACCGACGCCGCCGTCAAAAAGGTCGGGCGATCCGTGGCGAACCGCCCGAGCGCCCAATATGCGTGAGCGCCCATCGCCGCGTACGCCGGCTTGTAGGGAGCGGTTTGGCCCAGCGCCGCCAGGAACCGCACCTGCTTCACCAAGCTCGGATAGGCACGCGCCAACCGGTTGCGTGACCTGCAAAGCTCCGCCACCAAAGCGAAGTCATACGTTTGCAGATATTTGATGCCACCCCATATCAAATTGGAGGACTCCTGGCTGACACCCGAGGAAAAATCGTTTGCCTCGATGAGCGCCACTCGCAGGCCGTGACGGGTCAACGCAAGCGCCGAAATGCAACCGTTGATCCCCCCGCCAACCACCAGAACGTCGAACCGGCCCGAAACGAGCCGTTCGAGATGCTGCGCTCGCCCCGCCGACTCGAACATCACCTGCGTGGCCACAGCCCGACAACCCGGAAGCCTGACCCGAAAACCTAGAAGCCCTGGGTGAGCTCGAGGATGTGTCCGCCGCCTTTGTGTTGCGCGTAGGCGAACACGATCGACGGGATCTCGGGCATGCGGTGATACCAAACCGTGTCGAAACCCAAATCCCCAAGGCGTGCCAACTCGGCGTCCACGTCTTGCACCTTCACCGCTACGTGCATGATCGACTCGCCGTGCTGTTCCAGCCACGCCTTGTGGGGCGAGTCGCCGCCGAGCACCTCGATGTACTCCATCTCGAGGTCGCCGCTGTGGCCGATGGCGATGCGAAGCTGCACCGGCGTGGGCTGATTGTGGTAGTCGATGGTCATGTCCACGTCGAACACGTTGAACGGCCCGAACAGCGCATCGAGGCGGTCAACCGTGTCGTTCACGCTGTTGACCACGTACCCGACCTGATAGATCGGCGGGAGGCCCAAACGGGCGGTGTCGGTTGCTTCGTCCACAGGCATAACTCCAGTATCGCCTCTCGGCCCGCCGTGCGCGCGCAACCCGTTGACCAACCCGTCCAGCTTGTGTTGCGACAGCGCAAAGAACGCGCCGGTCACAGTGGCCTGCTTGACAGAAACGTCCCGACTCAGCGAGCCACCGCATCGAGCCGGGGAGGTGAACACAACCGCCCGCGGAGCCGGCCCCCCACCGTGCCGGTGAGGGATCAACCCGCAGACTCGGGCCGACACCGCAGGCGCCAAGATCATCCGGACCCCGGGGGTGGGGGTTGGTTTCGGGGGGCTAGGTTGCGGGGTTGTGCAGCATTTTGATCTGCTGATCATCGGTTCCGGTTCTGGCAACTCGATCATCGGCGAAGAACACGACGACTGGAACGTGGCGATCGCGGAGCGCGGACTGTTCGGCGGGACCTGCCTGAACGTTGGCTGCATCCCGTCGAAAATGTTCGTGTACGCAGCCGAGGTGGCCGAACTCGCCGCCGACGGGGAACGTCTCGGTGTTCACACCAGCTTCGAGGGCGCGGACTGGCCCGCCATTCGCGACCGGATCTTCGGGCGAATAGACCCGATCGCCGAGGGGGGCCGCCAGTACCGGCACAGCCTGGGCAACGTGACCGTGTTCGAGGACACGGCACGCTTCGTGGGACCCCGCCGCGTCGAGGTCGGCGACCGCACCGTGACCGCTGATCGTGTAGTGGTGGCCGCCGGCGCCAGAGCGGTCGCGCCGCCGGTGGACGGGCTTGACACCTGCGGCTATCACACCTCCGACACGATCATGCGACTCGACACGCTCCCCGAACGCCTGCTGGTGCTGGGAGGTGGGTACATCGCAGCCGAGCTGGGCGGGGTGATGGGAGCGCTCGGCACCAAGGTGACATTCGTGTTGCGCGGCGACACGTTCCTGCGCCGAGAAGATCAAGACATTCGCTCCCGGTTCACCGCCGCCTACAGCGACAAGCACGACGTGCGGCTCAACACCAAGGTGCTGCGCGCCGCCCGAACCACCGGCGCCGCTGGCGAGGGGGTGATGCTGACGGTGAGCACCGAAGACGGCCCCGAGGAACAGTTGCTAGGCGATGTGCTGCTGGTGGCCACCGGACGGGTGCCCAACTCCGACGAGCTGAACGTGGCCGCGGCGGGCATCGACACCAACGACCGGGGCTACATCACCGTTGACGATCAGTGCGCCACCACCGCCCCGGGCGTTTGGGCACTCGGCGACGTGGCCAACCCGGTGCAGCTCAAACACGTCGCCAACCACGAGGCCCGAGTGGTTCGTCACAACCTCACACACCCCGACGACCCGGCCACCGTGGATCACCGGTTCATCCCCCACGCCGTGTTCGGTCACCCCCAGGTGGCGAGCGTGGGGCTCACCGAAGCGCAATGCCAAGCCGCGGGCCTCGCATACAAGGCCCACGTGCAGCCTTACGGATCCGCTGCGTACGGATGGGCGATGGAGGACACCGCAAGCGTGGTGAAGGTGATCGCCGACCCCGAGACACGCCTGCTGTTGGGCGCGCACATCATCGGCCCGCAGGCGTCGACGCTGATCCAGCAGCTGATCACCGGAATGCACTTCGGCCTCACGGTGGATCAAATGGCCCGCGAGCAGTACTACATCCACCCGGCGCTGCCCGAGGTGGTGGAGCAAGCCCTGCTGGAGCTTTGACCTCGCGGCGGCCCGGCGGCGCAGTGCGGTAGGGGCCGTGGCGGCGATCGTAGGATCGTGACGATGGGAAACACTTTCGGGCACACCTTCGCGGTGACCACCTTCGGGGAATCCCACGGCGGAGGCGTGGGCGTGGTGATCGACGGATGCCCGCCCCGGCTGGCCCTTGAGGCTTCAGACCTGCAACACGACCTGGATCGGCGCCGGCCCGGTCAGAGCCGGTTGGTGACCCCTCGCAAGGAGTCCGACACCGCCGAGATCCTCTCGGGTGTGTTCGACGGTCACACCACCGGAACCCCGATCGCCGTGCTGGTGCGCAACAAAGACGCCCGACCCGGCGCCTACGAACACCTGCGCAACGTGTACCGCCCGTCGCACGCCGATTTCACCTACGACGCCAAGTACGGATTTCGCAACTGGACAGGCGGGGGCCGGGCCTCGGCGCGCGAAACGGTTGGGCGGGTGGCCGCCGGCGCGGTGGCGCGCAAACTCCTCGGCGTGGCCGAAGGCGTGGAGGTATTGGCCTGGGTGCGTTCGGTTCACGAGATCCAATCCGGCGCGGACGCTTCGCTGGTGACCCTCGCTGATGTGGAAGCCGACCCCACCCGCTGCGCCGACCCTTCCGCCGCTGAGGCGATGACCGCTGCCATCGAGGACGCCCGTCGGCGTGGCGACTCGCTGGGAGGGGTGGTGGAATGCGTTTGCCGTGGCGTGCCCGCCGGTTTGGGCGAGCCGGTGTTCGACAAGCTCGACGCTCGGCTCGCGGGGGCGATGCTGTCGCTGCCCGCGGCGAAGGGTTTCGAGATCGGCAGCGGATTCGACGGCACCCGTCTCACCGGCCTGGCTCACAACGACCCGTTCGAGCCCGGCGAGGACGGCAAGATCCGCACCGCGTCGAACCGTTCGGGAGGCGTGCAGGGCGGGATCTCCAACAGCGCCGACATCGTGTTTCGGGTGGCGTTCAAACCCACCTCCACGATCGCGTCCGCGCAGAACACCGTGACCCGCAGCGGGGAAGCCACCACACTCGCGGCGCGGGGGCGTCACGACCCGTGCGTGCTGCCACGCGCAGTGCCGATGGTGGAAGCAATGGCGCTGCTGGTGCTGGCCGACCTGTGGCTGCGTCACAAGGCAGTGGACGTGCTGCCGCCACTACCGGAGCTGCCCTGAAGCGACGCCACCGACAGGTGCGGCTCGCGGCGAACTGGCCTGAACCCGCAGCACCAACAGGTTCGCACCAGCGGATTGCACCAACCCGGCAGCACTCAGCCGGCAAACCCGCAGCGTTGGCTGCTTCGCACCCGCAGGCGTTGGCGGGACAGCACCCGCAGGCGTCTGCGGGTCAGATGTTCAACTTGTGGAACGGGCCCTTCACCACTGTTGCGGGCATTTCTCGGCCTCGCACGTCAACGGCCACTTCGTCTTCGGGCACGACTTGAGGGCTCACCAGCGCCAGGGCGATTCCCCGGCCCAGGATTGGTGAGTAGTTGCCGCTGGTGACCTCACCGGCCACTTCGCCGTCTGCCAGAACGGGGCAACCGTCACGCAACGGACGACGAGTGTGACCCAGCAAGGCACGCAGCACCCGATGCGGGCCGGCTTCCTTCTCGGCAAGCAGCGCGGCGCGGCCTCGGAAGTCGCCCTTGTCGAAGCGGGCCACCCAACCCAGGCCTGCCTGCAGGGGCGTGATCCCCGGCCCCAGTTCGTGACCGTGCAAGGGCAGCCCCGCCTCGAGGCGCAGCGTGTCGCGCGCCCCCAGTCCTGCGGCAACCACACCCGCTTCGAGCAACGCCGCCCACACTTTGGCCCCGTTTGACACTGGCACGGCCATTTCCACGCCGTCCTCGCCGGTGTAACCGGTGCCCGCGACTGTCGCGGTGGCGCCGCACACCTCCGCTGAGATCACCTTGAAACGGCCAACAGCTGCAGCCTCTGGGGACACCCGGGCCAGCCTGGTTCTGGCCTGGGGGCCTTGCACGGCGATCACCGCACGCCCGGCGGTGACATCGGCCACGTGCAACGATCCGCCGGCCCGGTCGCCGCCGCTGCCGTCCCCGGAAGCGGCGTGCAGGGCTTGGGTGACTCGATCGGTGTTGGAGGCGTTGGGCATCACGTCGAACACGTCTTCGGCGATCTGCCACACGATGATGTCGTCGAGCACCGACGCGTCGTCGGGATCCAACATGTGCGTGTACTGCGCCGCTCCTGCACCGATGCGGTTGAGATCGTTGGTGAACGCCCATTGCAACGTTTCGTGGGCCGCCGCGCCGCTGACCCGAACCGTTCCCAGGTGCGAAACGTCGAACATGGCCGCGTCGTTTCGACACGCCAGGTGTTCGGCCACCGTGCCGGTGTCATAACACAGCGGCATGTCCCAGCCGCCGAAGTCCACCAGCTTCGCACCGGCGGACACGTGCTGAGCGTGCAAGGGCGACTGCCGGTTGCTCACAGGGCCGCCCTCCGGGTCAGGTCGAGGCAATCAGATCAAGGCAATGCTGCGAAGGTCAAACAGCTCGCGCGTTGGGGAAATCGTCTGCGGGATCGGTGTCATCGGCCACCGGTGACGAGTCCTGGGGCGAGTCGGAGTGAGAGTCGTCCGAGTGTTGGCCGCCCGGATCTTCGCCTTCTGTGGGGTCCGGTGTGGGGGGAGGGAACAGCTCCACGATCGCGGCGTCCACTTCTTGTTGAACCGGCGCCATCGGCAGCACGTTCAGCACTCCCTGACCGTTGCTGAGCACGTCGAAGAGTTCTGCGTTGTTGGTGACCAGCACCGGTGTCTGGCCGTCTATCACCAGATTCGACGCTGCCAGGTCGGCGCCGAACTCAGCGTCGAGCTTGTCGATCACCTCGCACACCTTTCGCAGCTTCAAACCGGCGTCGAGGAGGCGCTTGATCGCCCGCAGGCGAACAAGGTCGCTGTAGCTGTACCGTCGGCGGCTTCCGCTGCCGGACGCTTCGGTCTGTGAGGGCCGCACGAGGCCCATGCGGGCCCAGTGATCCAACTGCCTGTAGGTGATGCCCGCGATTCGGATGGCGCTCATGCTGCCGAATTCCTGCCGAAGGTGAGTTGGTTCGCTCATCGGATCCCCTCTTTGTGGTGGGTTGCGGGCGGACCAGCCGCCGACGCCTCAATCCACGCTTTTGCACGACTCAGGGGTGTCGCCAACCGACACCTGAGAAATTACCCGTTTGTCGGTTGAAGACCCTAGTCGCCGGGTTGCGCGCATATCAACAACTCGGCGTGTGGGGGGCCTGCGGGGCGCCAGGCGAGCGCCGGGATCAGCGGGTGTCGAAGTCCTCGGGGGACACGGAGTCGATGAACTCCTTGAACTGCTCCACCACTTCCTCGGCCTGCTCCTCGGCGACGGGCTGTGCGCCTGCCCGGTAGCCCGCTTCGGCGATCACGGACTCTTCCACGTACACCGCAGCGCCGGTGCGCACCGCCAAGGCGATCGCGTCCGACGGGCGGCTCGACACCACCGCGTTGCCTGCCGCGCTGGTGAGGTGAAGCTCGGCGTAGAAGGTGCGGTCACGCAATTCGGTCACCACCACCCTCTCGAGATTGATCGACAACTGCACGAGAACGTCTCGCATCAAGTCGTGGGTCATGGGCCGGGGGGTGGTTTTGCCGTCGAGCACGATGGCTATGGCGGTCGCCTCGGGCAGTCCCACAAATATGGGCAACAAGCGCTCGGAGCCCTCCTTTTCGCGCAGCAAAACGATCGGGGAATTGGACGGCAACTCCACTCGCACGCCCACGACCTCCACCTCAAGCATGAGCGCATCCTACCCAGCACCCTTGTGCCAGTGCCCCGCGCCCAGGCGCTGCCCGACCGCCGCCGGCAACCTTTGGGCTCGGTCGAACCTCGTGGGCCGGTCGAAGTCGACAGACAGCGAACCTTGCGGACTGCGCCGAGCCGCAGGCCGGGCGAACCTGGGGCCAGGCGGTGTCAGTCGAGGTGTGGCGTCAAGGCCAGGCGCAGGAACTCTCTGCGGATTCCGTCGG
Organism: Candidatus Aldehydirespiratoraceae bacterium; assembly: GCA_965221635.1. Taxonomy (GTDB): domain Bacteria; phylum Actinomycetota; class Acidimicrobiia; order Acidimicrobiales; family Aldehydirespiratoraceae; genus JAAXHB01. The sequence goes on along the minus strand of OZ244902.1, from coordinate 2,333,020 downwards.
CGAGGTCCATCAGTTCCTCAAGCTCGGCGCGTATTCGGATCCTGTCACCACGGGCGATCAGCGCGGCGGCCAGCTGTTCGTACATGCCGGCCTCTCGATCGGCGGCCACCTTGTACATGCGCAACACCCTCAAGGGCATTCCACGCTCGGCGAAGGCTTGCACGGCTCGAACCATCAGCACGGCTTTGTGGTCGAACACGGCGTCGTGGATGTTGTCTCGGCTGGTTACCCCTCCCACGTAGCCAGCCTTGATCGGAACGATGAAACCCATCCTGGCGAGTTCGCTGATTTGGGAGATGTCGCTTTGGGTGGCTTCGGCCAACTCCGCCGCGCTGAAACTCACCGATCCCTCCACCCCAACGGGGCTGCCGCTGCCGTTGCCGGAGCCTGCGTGGCGTTCGGCTTCGGCGGCCTCGAACAAAGACGGACGCTTCGCCGCGGCCGAATCGGCCTCGCTGTGTTCGCCCGAGTGATCCTCGCCCTCGTGGTACACGCCTGTGTGATCCTCGCCCGAGCGGTCTCCGCCGGGAAGATCTTCGCCCGTGTTGTCAAGGGAGGCGTCGCCGGGCTGGGGCTCCTCGCCGGGCTGGGCTTCCTCGCCGGGCTGGGGTTCCTCGATCAGCTCGGGATTCTCGTCGAGGAGGCGTTTGATCTCCTTGAGCGGAAGGTAACTGTGGCGCTGCTGATCCAGGATCCAGTGCAGGCGCCGCACGTCGGCGTCGTGGAAACGTCGGTAACCGGACTCGGATCGCTCGGGAACCACAAGGCCCTGGGCTTCCAGGTAGCGAATCTTCGATGCGGCGAGGTCGGGATGGTCTTCGCGCAGCAAGGCCAGAACCTCGCCGATCGAATGATGATCCCTGGCCATCAGGGCGCTGTTCCGTGCACGAACACCAGCTTGAACCGGCCGATCTGCACTTCGTCTCCCTCGCTGAGTTCGCCTTCGTCCACCAGGCGGTGATTGAGGTACGTGCCGTTGAGCGAATCCATGTCACGTATCAGGTAGTCGTCGCCGCTTCGGCGCACCTCGGCATGGCGATGCGACACGGTGATGTCATCGAGAAAAATGTCGCTGTCGGGATGTCGTCCCAGGGTCACAGGGTCGGTGTCCAGCGCGTAGCGGGCGCCTGCTTTGGGGCCCTGGTTCACCACGAACAGTCCCTCGCTGCGCCGGAACGCAGACCTGTCCACCGCAACCGCGCCCTGCCAGGTTTCGCCTGGCACCACGGCATGTTCCATGGTGGGTTCGCTTCGGTGCGCGAACGCTTCGCTGCTGGGCTCGCCACCCGTTCGGGCGCCGGGGTTTTCGTGGGTGTCGCCGCGACCGACCCGCCCCGTCATGGGTTCAGTCCTCGATCAGTGCCTTGTAGGCGGAGGCGTTGAGGAGGTTCTCGAGCTCTGCGGGGTCGTCAACCTCCACCACACAAATCCAGCCCGCTCCGTAGGGATCCTCGTTGAGGCGTTGCGGCGCGCCGAAGAGTTCCTCGTTCACCTCCACCACGGTTCCGCTCACCGGGGCGTACAACTCTGAGACCGACTTTGTGGACTCCACCTCGCCGAACACGTCGTGCTGGGACAGCGTGTCTCCGGGTGCGGGGAGTTCCACGTAGACCACGTCACCGAGGGCGTCCTGGGCGTAGTCGGTGATGCCAACCCTCACCTTGTTTCCCTCGAGTCGGGCCCACTCGTGGTCTGAGGAGTATCTCAGTTCGTCAGGAGTGTCCATGTGAGAGAAGTTACCCCAGCACCACGCCAGTTTGGGTAATCGGTTGGTGGCAGGCCCCGGCCGGGACGGTCAGCCCATCCACTGGCCTCCGTTCACGTCGATGGTGGCGCCGGTGATGTACGCGGCGTTCGGGTGGCACAGGAACTCCACCAACGCAGCGAGATCATCGGGGTCGCCTGGCGCCGGGCCGGGAACGGTCGCGAGGATCCGCTGCCTCAACACCGGGTCGAGCGCCGCCCACATTGGGGTGTCGTGAGGGCCGGGCGCCACCGCATTCACCTTGATGTTGTGAGCGGCGTGCTCACGGGCCAGGAAGCGGGTGAGTGTGAGCAGTCCGCCCTTGGACGCCGCGTAGGCCGGGCCCGACAGCGCCGACCCGCCGAAACGGGCGTTCACCGAGGCCACGTTCACGATCCAACCACCGCCATGGGCGCGCATAGCGGCCACGCACTCGCGTGCACACAGGTAGGCGCCGGTGAGGTTCACGTCGAGGATGCGCCGCCACTGTTGGGGGGTTTCGTCCTCGATGCCTCCACTTCCGGTGATCCCGGCGTTGTTCACCAGCACGGTCGGGTCGCCGTGGGCGCCTCGGATCAGGCCGAAAGCCTCGCCGACCGACACCTCGTCGGACACGTCGCAGCCCACCATGTGAACCGTTGCGTCTGCCGAGGCGCCCTCGACGGTGTTGGCGGTGGTGGCGTCGTCTGTCTTGGGTGTCGGAGGTGGCGTTGGTGCCGCGGTGGTCGCCGAGGCCAGGTCGAGGCCCACGACCGTGTCGCCCGCCTTGGCGAAGCGTGCGCACACCGCGGCGCCGATCGCTCCCGCGGCGCCGGTCACCACCACAACCCGGCTCATTGGCGTCCCTCAGCACCCACCGTCAAACTCAAGCAACGGCGTTGAATGAACCCACAACGTGGAGATCAGTCCACGGCGTCGAGGTCGCGGGGTGTGGTGGGGTCGGTGATCCATTCCGTCCACGATCCGTCGTACACGGCCACATCGTCGAACCCCGCTATGGCGTACGCCAGGGCGGTGCCGCACGCGCCCACACCACCACGGCAGTAGGCGATGGTTGGCTCGCCCGGTTGCGCGCCGGCGGACTCCAGTTGCGCCCGAGCCGTGCCGGGGTCGGCCCAGGTTCCGGTGGCGGGATCGGTGAAGGTGATTCCGGGCGCAACGATGCTTGCGGGTATCGCGCCACCGTCCTGTGCCCGGGCGGGGCCCATGCGACCGTCCACGAGCCGGGCGCCGCCGCTGTGGGTCACCTTGCGCACGTCTTCGAGGGTGGAATAAAGCGACTTGTTGAAACGCGGCGTGAACACCGCCGGGGAGTGCTCGGGGATCTCGGAGTCCAGCGGATGGCCGAGGTCCGCCCAGCGGGTGATGCCGCCGTCGAGCACGTAGGCGTTGGTGTGCCCGTACACCCGCAACGACCACCACAGGCGTGCCGCCACTGTCACGTGCTGATCGTCGTAGGCCACCACGAGCGTGTCGTCGCCGATGCCTCTTTGGGCCATGGCCTCGGCGTAACGCTCGGGCCCGGCGAGCATCCACAAGTCGGGACGCTCGGGGTCGGCGATGTCTGTGTCCCAGCGCACGTGTACAGCCCCGGGGATGTGGGCCTTGCGGTATTCGTCGTCGCCGTTGCGCATGTCGAAGGGACGCAGGTACCAGCGGCAGTCCACCACCCGCACGCCCGGATGGTGAAGGTTTTCGGCCAGCCACTGCACCGACACGAGCGGCCCGCCTCCGGGCACTGTCGGGCGGCTGGGGTCGGTGCGGGTTTGAGTTGTCATGTGGCCTCCCTTGGCGAGTGCCGGCCTGCGTTCATGGGGTGATGGCGGGGCGCACCTGGCGGGCCAGCAGGTCGAGGGCCTCTGCGGGGTCGGGGCCCAGCGTGTACCACGCCAGAGGCAACTGCAGCCCTGCGTCGGCGAACGGCGCCAGCCCGTCGATCACATCGCTGACGGTGCCGGCCACGGCGAACACGTCCACGAGATGGTCGCTCACCACTTCGGCCCCGGCTTGTTCGCCGCCTTGGGCCACGGCTGATCGCACCACCGCGATGTGGTCGGGATCGGCGCCGGATTCGTCCACCACGCATCCCTCCACTCGGGCCAGGTAGTAGGCCAGCACCTGCTTCACCGCGTTGCGGGCCTCGGTGCGGTCGCCGCCGACGCTTGTGAGCACGTTGGCGCTCACGAGCAGGTGATCGAGGCTGCGACCGGCTCGGGCGGCGCCTGCTGCGAGGCGTTCGCATGACCAGCGGGTGTAGCCGACGCTGGTGATAGCTCCGAGTTGCACGCCGTCGGCGTGTTCGCCGGTTGCTTCCATCATCTTCTCGCTCACCGCGCCCACGTCCACCGGGATTGGCGCCTGGGGCGGGTTGTCGAGGCGCAGGCGTGGCGAGGCGTCGAACGTGGTTGGCTCGAAGCCCAGTTCGTTGCCGCTGGTGAGATGGCGCACCGCTTTGACCGCTTCGATTGTGTGGGTGAGGGGGCGCCAGCGGCGTGGGGCCATCTTGAAACGCCTCACCGTCCATTCGGCGGCGCCGATGCCGAAACGCAGCCGCCGGGGGCCGATCTCGGCGAGCGTGGCAGCTTCCAAAGCGAGCAGCACCGGGTTGCGAAACACCGGGTTCACCACACCAATGCGCACGGTGATGTGTTCGGTGCTGTGCAGCACGGCAGCCGCCACCGAGGTGACCGAGTTGAACAGCCGGCTTTCGGGAAGTGACACCTCGTCGAAACCGAGACGATCAGCCTGGCGGGCAATGGCCAGCGTGGCGCCAACCCTGTCCTCGTTGGACAGAGACAACCCGAGACCAGCAAACTCGCTCACGCCACACTCCCCCGCTCCGCTGAACGCCCCGCTGCCATCGGGCCTAGGTTTATCGCACGGTGCCACTGCCGACACTGATCCTGCCCGCAGCGAGGCGTCGGGCACCCCGGCACACGAGACCGACACACACGTCGCCCGAGACCGGCAACCCGGTGAGGTGCGACCCGCTCACACCGAGAGGACCGCTCATGTGGATTTCGACGATCTCCCAACAGGACGCCGGCGACGAGTTGCGCTCGCATTACGACCGGCAGGCACGAGCGCTGGGCGCGCCCACCGAGATGACAATGGCCGGGTCGCTGCACCCGGCGCTGGTGGCGGCACGCCTCGACCTGTACGCGGCCACCGAGAAGTGTCCTTCGCGCCTCACACCCCATCAGCGCAATCTGATCAGCTTCGTGACGTCGGCGATCAACTCCACCGCGCATTGCATGAGCCAGGTCACGATTAAGCTGCGCGAAACCGGGCTCGACGACCACCAGATCGCCGCGTTGGCCCGCGACCCCGACAATTTCCATGGTGTTGACCTGGGCTTGTCGCCGGCGGACGCGGCGGTGGTGGGTTACGCGGTGAAACTCACCCGCGATCCGGGTTCGGTAACCGAGGAAGACATCGAAGCGCTACGAGCAGTCGGGTTCGACGACCTCGACATTCTCGACGCCAACGCCCAGTGCGCCCACCTCAACTACGTGAACCGGGTGGCCATGGGCCTCGGCATTCACTCAGTAGTAGATCCCAACTTCCCCGCCTACCAAGCAATCCCAACCCCCAAAACCCCCACTTCGGAGTGACCCGTCGACGCGGGTCGGGGGTCAATCGCGCTATTGCGCATCATTTTGGTGGGATTGGAGTGGTGTCAGTCTGGTTCGCAGGAGTGATTCGAAGTCCTTTCTGCTCACCTGTTCTGCCGAGAGTAGTTTCTTGACAGAGGCCTCAAGCGTCAGAACCTCCCAATGCCATCTACGCAAATCGTTGTTGACAAGTTCGGGCACGAGCCATACCACATCTCCGGAGTCGAGATCATGCGATGGGTTCAGAGATGGTCCACCGATTGCCTCGAAGAACGGTCTGTCCACAGCGACTGCCATCTTGGACTGCCAACGAACCAACGTCGGTACCTTGACCTGCAGTTGCGGCAAGAGACGCTTAGCGCTTGAGGAGCGCCAATCTGGTCGCCGGTGGTGTACCGGATACGGAAGGGATGATCCTTTCGACCACAGGAGTTGCTCAAATTCCAGCTGCATACCCATACCAGAGAAATACGCAGCCTGGATCTCCAGGCCAATCCACTCCAGGCGTCCCGACGATTTTGCCAGGACGAGATCGATCTTTCCTGCGTGACGTTGGGTGTTGGCATTCCGCATGAACGGAACCTCACGCGCCACTTCAACTTCATTGAGGGGGAAGCCCACAAGTTCAGAGAGCCACTCCACTAGCACCATGTCTTGATCAAATCTGCTCGGGCACATGATGACCGGGTGCCCGACCGCTGGTCCGATTTCTTCCCCATCCCTTTCGTATGCTCGCATGGAGCACACGCCGCCCTTCTTGGAGCACAAGCCAGGGCGGAATGGACATACCGGAACATCGGCCTCTCCCAGCGCGCTCATGGCCAGAGCATGGCGCTCCTCCACCGGTAAGGACTGCAGAGGTTGGCCGTACCATTCGAAAATGGCGTATCTGGTCATTGGAAGATTGGGTCTCTTGAGATTACGAACTCGGGCAGGCTGGCATGGTGGCCTGACTTCATCATCACGACCACTGCAAAGAACCCGTGATGATCTATGAGATCGGCAATCTCCTCCGCACAATCATAGGTCATCAAAAAGTCGACACCGCTCCGTGCCAGTGAGTCGAACAAACGACCGTGATCCACGCCATTATGGCTGTAGAGTCTTCTTCCTGCTCGCTTGCCTCCCCGAGCGGTATAAGGGGGATCCACGAACACGCACAGATCAGGCGTTCCCGTGCCCAAAGCCTCCAGCAGAGCGGCACCATCACCCTCAAGAAACGAAATACTGTCGGAGAACTGTGTGATATCTTCAATTCGACGTTGGAGGGTTGCTGCGTACCAACGCGACTGGAGGCCCTTGCCGTTCTCGCCGTGCTTGATCAAGGAAGCGCCGGCTGCCAGGACCCCACCTCGGCGTGTGCGATTCAATACAAGGGTGCGAAATCCGTGATCCACAACATCGGCACAGCATCCTTCAAGCAGTTCCTGAATGCCCTCTGGGGTGAGTTGGAAGTCGCGAACACGGGCCGCCAGTTCCTTGCCGTGCTCCAGGAGAGCATGCCAAAAGGCTGCGACGTCACGATCTCGCTCCACCATCATCGCTCTCTGGACATGGCCCTCCATCACCGCGGTGAGCGACACGATCCCACCACCTGCAAACGGCTCAAAGAGCAGCGAAGCCGGCGCACTCCTTTGAGTGAGCCACTCTCGCACGTGAGGTATGAGCCATGTCTTTCCTCCGGGATACCGCAGCGGACTTCGCTGCGGGACCTGCGATACGTTCGCCGCTGCAATCCGTGAGATCGGGAAGCGGGTGGCTATTTTGTCTTGTTGCGTGAGTGGCTGCGCCTCCGCCAGAGTCATGGGCAGCGCTCCGGACAAGGGACTTCACCGCTCGGCGCCACATGCCGGACCTCAGTCATGATTGCGGCTCGGAGGCAGGCGACTGGACTCACGCAGCGAACTTACCAGGGGCCTGAGACAGCCATGAGCATGTGTCGGCGCTCCCCCACCAAGGGTTCAGGGTGACAGGCGCGCTGGCGCGGCGTTCTGCCAGAGCGCACGGCTGTGGGGGGTGTGCGCGCCGGAAGATGGCAGGCGGCGGGTGTTCTTGGGGGCCTGGGTTTGGCGGACGGGGCCTGGCGGACCGGGGTGCTCAAGCCCCTTGGGGGGATGAGGGTGGGGCGGGGGTGGTGTTGGCGGATTGGAGGATGGTTGCGCTTTGTTGGATGTGGGCTTCGGCGTTGGCTGTGTCGTTTAGGGGCAGGGCGAACATGTCGTGGCAGTTTCGGTAGTTGGCGATCTTGGCGGCGATTTCGGTGGGGGTGCCTGCGAGGGCGTAGATGTCCACCAGGGACTCGGGCAGCAGCTCGGCTGCTTGCGTCATGTGGCCGGCGAGCATCAGGCGGCGCAGTTCGGCTTCGGTGGCGGCGTCGAGGCCGGCGGCTTGCTTCACCTCGGGCGGCGAATCGAGCGCCATGTAGGTGAAATGGCCGAGCACCCTGCGCCTCTCAACCTCGTTGTAGGCGAGGTAGGCCGACCAGATGATGCGGGCCGAACCCGCGGCACGAATCCTGGCCGCGGCGTCGGGCAGATCAGCCGGGGCCACGGCGGACAGGATCACGCCGTCGGATGCGGTGGCGGCGAGCCGCTGAACCCTCGGGCCCCGACCCGCGATGGCTACGGGCACATCGCCTTTGAACCATGGCAGCGACGCCTCACCGGCAGCCTCGCCCGACAGGAGCCGCCGGTTCACCTCCAGGGCCTCGCGCAACGCCGTGTAGGGCCGCTCGGGGGCCATGCCGAGCGGGTCGAGCACCCGGCTGCCGCCCACGCCGAGGCCGTGCCACACCCTGCCGGGGGCCAGTTCGGCCAGTGTGGCTATCGCCGCGGCGGTGGTGACCGGGTGGCGGCTGAACGGGTTCGTTATCGCCGGCACCACAGTGAGCCCGGTTTGGGTGACCACGGCGGTGAGAGCTACGTACAGGTCGCGTTCGGTGCCCTCGTCGGCTATGAAACACGCCGATGCGCCGAGCGATTCGGCGAGGCGCGCAAGCTCAACCAGCCTCGCCACCGGCTGGATCGGCTCCATCCACAAACCCCACGGCACGCCGTTGTCGTTGCCCGCGGCGAAGTTGTGCGGGGTGCGAGCGTTGGGATCAGCCATGGCGTGCCTCCTTGAGTGCTCTGAGCCCCATCGGAATGTACTGACCGGCAGACAGGTAGCTGAACAGCAGAGAAGGCACCGCGCACACCCATCCCGCCACCCGGAACTCGTCGGCGACGGCGATGTCGGACGCACCGGCGAGCAGCAAAGGGAACGCGAAGTACAACCCGAAGGTGGCGCACTTGCCCCACCAGGTGACATCGAGACGCCGCACCCCCAAAGCGCCGAGCCCGATTCCGGCCACGGCGATGAACCCTTCGCGTGCCAGGGTGAGCCACACCAGCCACCAGGGCACCACCCCGTCGAGGCCGACGGCGAAGATACCCACGATCAGCACGGCCCTGTCCGACACCGGGTCGAGCAGCTTGCCCATTTCGCTCACCGAGTTGAAGCGACGGGCCCACCAGCCGTCCACCCAGTCGGTGGCCCCGAGGGCGCCCCACAGCACCGCCGCCCACCATCGCTCGTCGGCGCCGAGCAGCAGCCACAAGAACCACGGGATGCACGCGATGCGGCCCACCGACACCAGGTTGGGCACCGTGAGCACCCGGTCTTGGAACACGGTGAGGGTCATGGGTGCGCGTACGCTGCGGCCATGGCGTCCATTTTCACACGAATCATCAGCGGTGAGATCCCCGGCAGGTTCATCTGGCGAGACGAAGTGTGCGTGGCGTTCATGGATGTGCGACCCCTGAACCGTGGTCACGTGCTGGTGGTGCCCAGAGCCGAGGTTGACCACTGGGTGGACTTGGATGCCGAAACGATGGCGCACCTGTTCGTGGTGGCGCAGCGAGTGGCAGCCGCGCAAATGGAGGTGCTGAAGCCGACCAGGGTGGGGTTGATGATCGCCGGCTTCGAGGTTCCCCACACCCACCTGCACGTGGTGCCAGTTGACGAAATGGCCCATCTCGACTTCGCCCAAGCCAACCCCAGCCCCGACCAAGCCGACCAAGATGAACTAGCCAACCAACTATCCGCCGCCCTGAAGAAATAGCCGCAGCGACCGCCAAAGGCCAATGCGGGCGGGTGGCCGGTGGCCGGGTTGCGGAACAATCTGCCACGCAGTGAAGCCGTTTCGGAAGGGGCCAACGGTCAGGCCCCGTCCGCCGTAGTGACCAAGGGCTACTCCGCCCGCCGGGGGACACGAAGGGGAGTTTCAGGAAGGCGGCGGGGCTACCTCGTCTACCTTGTCGACTAGGTGGGCGGCGTTGTTGCGTGCGTTATTGACCTCGGTGGACACCGGATGAAAGCGGATGATGCTGGAGGGGGCCGGCACCAGCAACGCTGAGGCAGCGGCCGAGTCGAGGATGTCTGTGTCGAGCCATCCGTCCCACGCCGACGGCGGCAGGATCACCGGCATCCGGTGGTGAATCTCGGACATTTTGGTGTTGGCGTCGCAGGTGATGATCGTGCAGGAGTGCAACTCGGTGGGCTCGCCGTCGGGGTCGGGGTTGGCTTTGTCCTTCCACACCTCCCACAGTCCCGCGAAGGCGAACGGCTCGCCGTCGGGGCGGCTGATGAACATCGGTTGTTTGCGTTTGGTGCCTTCGAGCTTTTTCCATTCGTAGAAGCCGTCGGCGCTGATGATGCAGCGTCGCCGCGACAGCGGCACCCGAAATGAGTTCTTGGTGGCGAGCGTCTCGGCTCGGGCGTTGATCATGCGGTTGCCGATTTTGGGGTCTTTTGCCCAGAACGGCACCAGGCCCCAGTGGAACGTGTCGACGCGGCGGGTGCCGTCGGGTTCGTACACGGCGTACACGCTTTGGGTGGGGGCGACGTTGTAGTTGGGATGGTGGCTGATGTCAGAGGGTGGGGGCACGGCGCCGAAGTACTGAGCCAGTTCATCCGGCGACGACGAAGCCACGTATCTGCCGCACATGTCCCCGAACCTAACCCGTGAGCCTCCGAGGCGAGGCCAGTGGCGCGCCAGCCCGGGGGACGCCTACCCGCAGAGGCGGTCGAGCGCGGCGACGGCCTCGGCCACGGTGCGCTCCACGAGTTGCGCGCAGGTGGGAAGGTCGTCCACCACCCCCACGCACTGGCCGGTTGGCAGCACCCCGGCGTGCAGGTTGCCGTCCACCAGGGTGGCCTTGGTGAGCATCGGGGCGTTGGCCGCCATTGCGATCTGAGCCCAGGTGAGCCCCTGGCTGCGGCGCATCGCCCGGCCCTCGCTGAGCATGTCGCGCATCGAAAGGTTGGTGAAGCGCCGGAAACGCCAGGCGTTCAGCGCGGCCCGGGGCCATCGGCTGATCGTGGCGGAGTGCAGCGAGTCCACGAGCTTGGTGCGGATCACTCGCTGTGGCACCCCGTCGATTCGGCTCGAAACCACCGTGCCCGTTACCGGGGTGTCCAGGTAGGCGGCTTTGGTGGCGTCGGGCACCTTGGAATCCGCGGTGAGCAGGAACCGGGTGCCCATGGCGATCCCGTCCGCGCCCCACGCCAGCGCCGCGGCCAGGCCGCGTCCGTCGTGGAAGCCTCCCGCTGCGATCACCGGCACGTCCACCGCGTCGAGCACTTGAGGCAACAGCAACGACGTGGGCACCGTTCCGGTGTGGCCGCCGCCCTCACCTCCTTGGCAGAGCACCACGTCCACCCCCAGGTCGGCCACTTTCTGGGCGTGGCGGTGCGCGCCCACCGATGGCATCACAACCAGGCCGCCGTCCTGTAAGCGCTTCACCGTGTCGGCAGAGGGCGGGCCAGCGAAGCTCGCCACTCTCACGCCGTTGTCGATGAGGCATTGCACTCGGTCGCCAAGGTCGGCTGCGTCGGGTCGCAGGTTCACCCCGAAGGGCTTGTCGGTGCGAGAGCGAACCTCGGCGATGGCCGAGCGCATCTCGGTGAGCGTCATCGTGGCCGCGGCGAGAATCCCGAGGCCTCCGGCTTGGGCGGTCCCCACCACCAGCGAAGGCCCGGCCACCCAGCCCATGCCGGTTTGGACTATCGGATAGTCAACCCCGAAGATCTTGGTGGCCCTGGTGGCGAGTCGGGGGTCAACCGTCACCCTTTCAAGCTACCGGCGCTCGGCGGGCTGATCCGTGGTGCTCGTCGACTGACGCACCCGGCACCTGGGCGTCGTCCACGTGCGGTACTTGTGGATGTGTGCGGCTCCGCGCAGCTCGCCGGCGGATTCGCCTGTTGATTTGGGCTTGGGTGTGCTGGCCTCGGCGGGCAACTCCCTCCGAGCACTGCGACACGACCCAGGGCGGTCTCGGATGACTGTGGTTGGGGTGCCGTTGGTGCGCAGGCGGGCTGTTGGCGGTCCCTATCCTTGCGCTGGGTGACTCCTGCTGTGTGACGCCCGCTCGGTGACACCTGGAGGTGATCGCCATGCCAGGCCCGATCACGACCGGTGCGAAGGGGGGTGAACCATGGCAAAGCGTTTGACTCAGTTCAGCCACGGCGCTGGTTGAGGCTGCAAGCTCGCCCCCGGCGAACTCGCGCAGGTTCTGCGCGGCCTCACACCCGTTGACACACCCGAGTTGCTCGTAGGCGCCGACACCGCCGACGACGCCGCCGTTTGGCGCCTCGACGATGAACGTGCCCTGGTGGCAACCGCGGACTTCATCACCCCGGTGGTGGACGACGCACGCACCTGGGGCAGGGTCGCCGCGGCCAACGCCGTGTCCGACGTGTACGCCATGGGCGGCCGACCGCTGCTGGCACTGAACCTGGTGTGCTGGAACTCCGACGAACTGCCCCGGGAGCTTCTCGGCGAGGTGCTCGCAGGCGGTGACGACATTGCCCGGCAGTGCGGGTTCGTGGTTGCGGGGGGTCACACCACCGACGACCCCGAACCCAAGTACGGCATGGCGGTGGTGGGCGAGGTGGACCCGAATCGCATCCTGGCCAATTCCGGTTTGCGCCCCGGACACACGCTGGTGCTCACCAAGCCGCTGGGCATCGGGGTGATCACCACCGCACTCAAACAGGGCGCCGCACCCGCGGAGACGGTGGAGGTGGCGGTGGCCTCAATGATCAGAACCAACGCTGCCGCGGCGGGCGCGGCATTGCGTCACGGCGCCACGGCCGCCACCGACGTGACCGGGTTCGGTTTGCTGGGCCACGGGCTGCAGATGGCCCGCCAGTCCGGGGTGGAGTTGCACATCACCACCGGCGAGGTGCCGGTGATCGACGGTGTGGCCGAGCTGGCCGAAGCCGGTTTTGTGCCCGGTGGCAGCAGGCGCAACCTGACTTGGGTGACCGATCATCTGCAAGTGCTTCCAGGGGTTGAAGATCTGGACGTGACCGTGCTGGCCGACGCGCAAACCTCAGGGGGTTTGCTGGTTGGGTTCGTGGGCCCGGGCCCCGCAAGAGCCGCAGTCGCCGAACTGCACGACTCGGGTCATCAGGCCGCTGTCATAGGCGAAGTTCGAGCCGGCGCCGGTCGCATCGTCCTACACCCGTAGACGCATCTGCATTCCCCCGACACCGGTCACCCCGGATCCTGAGTCGCCCGCAACACCGGTCAGCGCAGCGCCCAAGCAATCCCCGCAACCGGTCACACCGCATCCCCACACACCGCATCCTGAACGGCCGGAATCCTCGGCCAGGGAGAGATCCGCGCCGGTGAGGTGATGATTGTTGGCGGGGAGAACTCCGGCGGGTGCGCAGTGCGCTATTCGAGTACGTCGGGTTGTTCTTTCACCACTTGGGCGTAGAGCGGCTGGAAGGTGAACCACATGGCCAGCTGTGATCCGACCAGGTTGTAGGTGCTGCGAGCCACGTCTTGGGGAATGTCGTGAGGCTCGCCGGCGGCCTCGGCCAGAAGCTGCGAATGGCAGGCCCTGTCCATGCACACGAACGCCGCGGCGGCTGCGTCCACTGATGCTCCCACGGTGAGCAGGCCGTGGTTCTTGAGGATCACAGCCTTGTTGTCGGCCAGGCAGGCGGCGATCCGCTTGCCTTCGTCGAGTTCGGTCACCACGCCGCTGTAGCCGTCGAACACGTCGTGATCCTCGTGGAATGCACAGGCATCCTGAGTGAGCGGGCGCAGCACACGTCCCAGTGTTGAGAACGTCTTGCCGTACATGGAATGGGCATGCGCGGCGGCCACCACATCGGGGCGGGCCGCGTGGATTTGTGAGTGGATGGCGAAAGCGGCGCCGTTGAGCAATGCGCCTTCGCCCTCGATGATCTCGCCGTGTTCATTCACGCGGATCAGGTTCGACACGCAAATGTGGGCGAAGTTCACGCCCCAAGGGTTCACCCAGAACGTCTCGGGATGCTCGGGATCACGGGCGGTGATGTGACCCGCGGCGCCCACCGCCCCGTCCTCGTAACCGAGTTGAGCGAAGATCCTGTAGGCCACGGCCAGACGCTGCTTGCGATGCTGTCTTTCCTCTTCCACGGTGTCGAACTTCGGCAGGTAGAAGTGGTCGTCGGCTGCAGGCATCGCTCCCGCCTGCGCCTCACGAACAGCCCGCCGCGATTCGTCGTCAATCATCTCACCGGACTCGCCAGCCACGCCAACAGCATCCGTTGAATCAAAAGAAGCCATCCGAGCATGCTAACCAAGCCCCCTCCCAGCCCGAGCCTCCCAGTCACCACAAGCCAGACCAAACCGGTTCCAACGGTCGGCGCTGGGAAGGGCACAGGACATCATGCCCCAACCACGCACCGATATTTGCAATTTGCTGTACCTATCGACCGCGGCAGCCGTAGGCAGACGTCAAGAACCGAATCTCCCTACATCTGTGTCGGTAACTGACTCATGAATCTCCGTGACTTCGATCTGCACTGCCTCAGCCCATCAGTCCGAGTCAGTCGAAGTCCGATTTGCCTCCTTCCCCATCACCTCTTCGATTTGAAATATTAGCTTCTCAAAGCGAGAATCAAAAAACCTCTGAAAGTCATCAGCACGCAAGGCGGCTGGATCAATACCATGGGAGATTAGAGCGGCGTCAAGATTTTGTCCATTAACAGCTCCCGATGCCTCCAATTCCGCCAAGTATTTGCTTGGGGCATTGCCCCCAATAATCCTATTTGTTCTCGCCGAAATCGCAGTCTTGTTTACGACACAATTGTAGCGTCTTCGATCGATAGCGTGTTTGACACACCATGCTCGTGGAAAGATATGGTGAATGTCAATCCGGTCGTCTACGTAGACATGAACGTCTATGCGTTTGCCAGTTCTAAAATCTGCTGCCAAACCCTGCATTTGCAGCGCAAACAATCCCTTGTAGGCTGCGCTGTTCCGGTTTTGGAGCGTATACAGCCTGTCAGCTTGGAATTGAGCATCACTAATGGTGCGCGGCAATGGGCCCTCATTGCCAATCCAAGCAACCACATCGTGCAAATCGAGAGCGAAACGTGTTTCTGTGGAGCGGCCATACATCTCACCGAACACACCACACCAGTACCAGCGCCGCAGCTTATTGCTCGTCTGCCACCCATCGTCCTCATGGCCAAGAGCGGCTAGGATTGCCGCGAGTGGCACGAGCTGCGTATTGTAGGGTAAGTGACGATCAGAAAACACATACTCGGAGTGGAGGAACCTTGCGGCTCTCAGGACAGCCTCAACAGCGACATCCGCCCATTCTATGTAGTCTTTCAGGGCCAACCGCAGAATGTCCCTACGTTTGCAAGAGATTGCTGGAACCCGATCGCCTTCTTCACCCTTGCCTACGTGATCTGTGTGTGCCGACCACGTCGCTAGGAGCGTAGTGACCTGGAGGAAGTCTGTCGCAGAGAACTGGCGGAGCACACTGAAGTCTTGAAACTTATTCCTTCGAGTCTCCCAGTCCTCACGCAGGTTGAAGTCATCAGCGGCATAGGTGGCGGTAAGTAACTCGAAGACTGTTAACGACACCCCTCCGGTATTCACTTTTTCGAAAACCTGGCACACGGCTTCCTTCGGTGTCGACTTGTCCAACTGGATGGCTGGTACAAGGTATTTTGTGAATGGCTCTATCACTGCGACTTTGAACCGCTTCCACTTGTCTCTCAGCTCCTCATGAGTCCCGGGTCCTTGTTCCATGAATTGGAGGAACCAGTCCATGGTGCTATCGGAGTCAAGGACTACGCTCAGAGGGAAGTGCCCGGCATGTATTTGTCCTTCCGTTGTCGAGAGATCGAGGATCACCTGCCGCCCAAAGTCAGCTCGGACAAACCCGTCCGCTGGTACGCTAATTATTCCTTCATCTTCACGGTCTGCATTGTCATCGATGCACTTGTCAATGCTAGCAAAATAATGTCGATGGATTTCATTACCCTTGGCGTTGCGGGTTGGAACAGGGTCGGATGAGTAGAGCGACAGGTAGAGCGATGTCAATCGTTGCTGTCCATCAAGCAACATCAGCTCTGGTCTGTGAGATATGGATGGCTGTATGCCTTCCAAGGGTCGTGGTTTGAACTTGACTTCCGGATTGCCCTGTTGCAACGTCATGACTACTCCTATGGGATAGGAAAGTGATATGGAGGCAAGCAGGCTTACGATGTGCCTATCGTCCCATACCCAGCCGCGCTGAAAATCTGGAAGTTGCAGCTGGCCAGTACCGGCCATCTTCAATAGGTCTCCTAGCGGCACAGTGGTGCTCGTGAATTTCTGGTCCATCGCCTCCGCCAACTGCTTGATTCGGTATCGCAGCGGTCACTGTACAACGGTTCCGGCACCCGTGTCATCGTCTGGTGCACACGCCGGCTATGCCACGCCGTCCAGTTGCTCGGCTGAGATCCAGTCTTGTCAGAACTGGCGTGACTCAGGTGACGCCCGTCGCCAGCGCCAGTGCTGGATGCTTGAAATGGGAGCGCACCTGGTCCGGGAAGGGTCTCACGGGCAATTGCGTGCGAAGACAGCCGTGTTCTGCTGATCTGGAGGCTCTGGGCGTTGTGGGCACGGTGCGACCCCTCCCATGCCGCCTTGTCACGCTCTCCTGGATGATGATCCGCCGTGACGACCAATGCGCCTTCGGCTTACGATGATTCCGATTCACTATGGTGGCGGGTGGTGCCGACCGCGGTCGGATCTAGTTGTGGATGGTGGCGCTGGCTGGCTCCGGTGTCCACGGAGTTCAGCCTGTCAGGCCTCCAGAGGCGTGCTTGGCGGACATGGACTGTGAGGGGGCCTGGTTGCCTTCCGGTCGGAAATGAACCACCTGAGCCGTCCCGACCATGCCTCGCGGGCTGAAGAGGCGGGCGTGTTGCGGACCTTCGGCCGACGGCACCGCAACCGCCATCGGCGCTATGTGGTCCCCGGTCACGCATTCGACCACCACGCAGCGGGCGAGGCCTCCGACCCCTTGGCCCCGGCTCATGCTGTGGGGATCGTCAACAACCCCGATTGGCTCGCGAGGCTTGGGCGATCTGTGTGGTGTGTCGGGCTGGGGAGATTTGAACTCCCGACCTTCGGTCCCCCAGACCGACGCGCTAACCAAGCTGCGCCACAGCCCGTGAAACGGCGAGACTACCGCACATCACCCGCCCCGGCACACCAGCCTCCGCCAAAGTGCCGAGACCGTGACTGTCCGGGACCCAGTGGTTTGGTGCCGGTGCCGGCTCTGTACTTGCGCAGGGCGGTGCCGCCCTTTAGCACGGCTCCGAGTTCGAACACTCCTGCTTGGCTGATGAGTGCGAGCGCGTGGTCCTGTGCGATGTCGATCAGCGCCGGGGTGCGCCCACCCTTGCGACCCTGGTAGTGACGGCTGAGGTGGCCTTCGGTGATCATTGAGGAGAAATGCTTAGGGTGGAGTCGATCACGTTGTACTGGTTGTTGTGAACGCCCCGTGCGCTTCGGGGGCCTAGGTAGTACGGGCCCTTGCCTGGGGGTGCGGCTCTTGTGATAGCGGCTGCCAGGTCGGGGCGACCTCCTTGGTCGATTAGGTAGGCGAGCCGCATCCACGTGGAGCGTGGTGCGTCGACCAACTCGACTTGCAGGTGTTCGTGGCGTACTTCGGAAACGGCCTGGCTGAGCCAGTCCGCCACGTTCGGCCAATCTCGGTAACCCGATGGACGGTGACTCATGGCGGCCAAGAGTGTCGCGACGCTCCAAATCGGCAGCCCGTTGCTGACCTGTGGGTCGAGACGTGGCGCATGTCGAATCACTCGGTACTCGCCTAGAGCCGGTGGCACGCGAAACGAGGCCGGAACCGCTATCGCGTGCCGATTCGGGGATCGAGCCGAAAGGCCGAGCAACCATGCAGCAGACTCCGCAGCCAGCGCAACCGGCAGATCGGGCCACTTCCGCAGCGCGGCTCGAAGCTCGATATGGGGATCGCCCGCGCCAATGGCGCCGGCCCGAGCCGCCGGAGCGAACTCCCAGTAGCCACGAGTGCGCAGCGCAAGCAGCCATCCCTGTGTCCTGAGTTCCTCGATGAGGTAACGGGTCGTGGTTGAAGATCCGGTTGCGTGGCGGGCCGCATCGAGATCCTGCCTGCTGACGACAACAGGCTGATCAAGCTCAAGGCGCTCAAGAACCGGCGCAACTGCTGGTGTCACTGATCTCATTGTCATAATTATACAGGATTCCCTGTATAGAACAGACATTACTGTACTGTACGACAGAGAACTGCGCCTGAGGAACTACACCTGCGGTACTTCGCGGTTGCGAACCGCAGACCGCTTCTACGTGGCGAGGTTGGTAGTTTCAGGAGGCGTGGCGGCCGGCGGGGTGGGTTAGCCGAGGGTTAGGAGTAGGGAGATGCCTTGGACTAGGCGCCAGGCTAGGTACACGCCGGCGGACACTAGAAGCAGCCAGAAGTGCCACGGAATGCGCTCGGGGCTTGAATTCGGTGAGGTTGACGGCGCCTCTTGCGAAGAAAGAGCGGGCACACCTCCCGCCTGTGCCGGCTTCGCCCCATCCGACGCTTGCGAGCCCGGCAAGAATGTGCCTTCTCGTTGGGTTGGAGCTTGGTTGGGGGCCGGTTCTTCCTCAGGCTGGTGGTGGGGGGTGGCGGCTGGGGTGGGATGGCGGTGCTGGACTGGGCCTGCGCAGAGCGGGCAGCGGCCACGGTCATCGAGGCCCGCTGGGGTTAGGTACTTCTCGCAGGGGGCGCACCAGGCCATGTGATCAACTGCGCTGGTGCCGGCAATGGCGCCGTGACGGGCCGAACGGGCCTAAGGCGGCGACTCGGTTAGTCCCGGCGCACCGCCATGATGGCGGCGTCGTCGCCGATAGTGCCTCTTGCGTAGTCCTTGGCGGCGTCGAGCAGCGCCTTGCACAACACGTCGGGGGCGGCGTTGAGGTCGCGCTCCACGGCGCGGATGATGCGCGTCTCGCCGAAGAGGCTGCCGCCGCCACCGGCTCGGGCTTCTGACAGGCCGTCGGTGTACATCACCACCAGATCCCCCGACTCCATGGGCAGCTCACGAGAGAAGTACTCGCTGCCCGGATCGAGCATCAGCAGCGGCCCGGTTGAACGCAACGGCGTGACTCCCGCCTGCTGAAAAAAGAAGATCGCCGGATGGCCCGCCGAGGCGTAACGCAGAGTGGCGGCCTCGGTGTCGAACACCACCACGCAAGCCGAGATGAACTCCTCCTGGCGGTCGCTTCCGGTGGCGAGCTGCGTGTTGATCTGCTCGAAGGCCTGGGCCGGATCGCGGAACTGGCGCAGGAACACTCGCAGCAGGTACTTCGCCTGGAACGCCGTGAGCGACGACTCGATGTTGTGTCCGGCCACGTCGCCGATCACCGCCGCCACCCGTGTGGGGCTCAAGCGGTACACGTCGAAGAAGTCGCCCGACATCAAACCCGAACCGGCCTCGTACACCCGCCCGATCTCGAAGCCGGTGAAGTCGGGCACCTGCTCGGGCGCCAGCCGGGCCGCCCACGCCTTGGGGGCCAGATCCTTTTGGGCGAGGGTGTCCTGGTAGCGGCTTTCGATGTCGAAACGGCTGCGAGCCATGCGAGCCTCGCGCAGCGAGTTGCGCGACCACCAGATCGACGCCGCCGCGGGCACGATCAGCACACCGAGCACCACGGTGAGGTCGAACTCGCCGAAGAACCCGATCACCACCGCCACCGGCGCCACCATCATGTACAGCACCGCCGAGTGCATTTCCTTGCGGTACGACGCCAACGCCAGGGCGTGAGCCTCCACGTGCTCACCGGGCATGGATTCCACCATGCTCACAAGCTGCCGCCGATGCCTCAACGAACGCAGATGAACCACCGCGGCCACAGCGGACACCGCCGCCAGGACATAAAGCACGATCGATGTCATCGTGATTCCTCCCGGCGGCAGGCAATCAACACGCCAACAGGGCGCTTAGGCGGACTTGACTCAACACTACCCGAGCACCACACAGCACAGTCCGATCAGCCCCGGCCCGTCGCCAACATGGGCCTCAGCGCCGCTCTGTCCCCCGCCGCTGTCCTCCGCTGTCCACCGCTGTCGCCCTCCACAGTTGTCCGCCGCTGCTTCCGCCGCTGGGGTCGCCACATCAGCGGCTGCCGCAACGCCAACGCCGGTGCTCTCAGTCAAAGCGGCCCTGTCAGTCAAAGAGGCTGTGTCAGTCACAGCGGTGCTGTCAGTCACTGCGACGGCGCACCCTCAGCTTCACCGCCGTGGCGCCAAGGTCGAAGGACTCCCTGAGTTTGCGTTCGATGTAGCGAAGGTAGGTGCGAGGCAGTTCCCGGTTGACGAACAGCGTGAAGGTGGGCGGGTCGGTGGCGCCCTGAGTGGCGTAAAGGATGCGGGTGCCGCCGGGCGCGGGCTGGGCGCTTTGAGCCAAGCGGATCGCGTCGTTCACGCGGCGGGTGGGGATGCGGGTTCGGTATTCGGTGACCGCGGTTTGCAAGGCCGGCCACAAGCGCTGCACACCCTTGCCGCTGAGCGCGCTGATGCGCAGCACCGGCGCCTGCCCAAGGAACCCGAGCTTTCGTTCCACCGCTTCGCCTAGCTCCAGACGAGCCTCGGTGCCGGGCAGGTCCCACTTGTTGAGCAGTATCACTATGGGACTGCCCGCCGCGTCGATGCGTTCGGCGAGGCGCTGATCCTGATGGGTGACCCCCACCTCGCTGTCCACCACCAGCAACGCCACATCGGCAGTGTCCACCGCTCGCAACGCCCGCACCAGCGAGTAGTACTCGGTGCCCGAATCGATGCGTGCCCGGCGGCGCATTCCGGCGGTGTCAACGAAGCGGATCAGCCCGGCCTCGGTGTGAACCACTGTGTCGATGGTGTCCCGAGTGGTGCCCGGCCGGTCATGCACGATCGACCTGTCCTCGCCAATCAGCCGATTGAACAAGGTGGACTTGCCCACGTTGGGCCTTCCCACCAGCGCCACCGAGAACATCTCCGAAGCCCGGTCGTTCGGCGTTGCCGAGTGGTTGCCGCCCGCGGAAGCGCTCGACGGCTTCCCCGACGGCAGCTCCCGGTGGCCCCCGGCTTCGGCAGGCTCGCCCGGAGCGTCCGTGTCGGCCGACTCTCCCGCGGTGTGCTCGCCGGTGGGCGCCACCGAGAGAGACGCCGCTTCGTCGAGGTGGGCGACGATTGTGTCGAGCAGGTCGCCGGTGCCGCGACCGTGCAAGGCGCTCACAGCGAAGGGGTCGCCCAGGCCGAGGCCTAGCAGTTCCCACACGGCGTGGGCCTGGCGTGAATGGTCGACCTTGTTGGCCACCACTATCACCGGCACCTCAACGGGACGAAGCACCCTGGCCACCAGTTCGTCCTCGCTGGTGAGCCCCACTGTGGCGTCCACCACCAGCAACACCACATCAGCTTCTTGGGCCGCCAGCTCTGCCTGCGCGGCGACCTTGTCGTCCAGAGCGTCCCCGCCGGTGGTCCACCCTCCGGTGTCCACCAAGGTGAACTCCCGGCCCGACCATTCGGCTTCAACGGTCTTGCGGTCTCGGGTGACCCCGGGGCGTTCCTCCACGATGGCCTCACGGCGGCCGATGATCCGGTTCACCAGCGTGGACTTGCCCACATTGGGGCGGCCCACCACCGCCACCAGTGGCTTGCTCATCGCCGCCGCTCCTTGACGTGGCGGCACGGAGCCGGGCCAACTGATGCGCCAACGAGTGCGCGGGCCGCTGCGCCGGGCGGGCGGCAGGACATCACGACGGTTGCAGCGCCTCGCGCAGGGCGCGGCCGTGGGTGGGCACCACCTCCACGGCGCGTGGCAAATCATCGGGCGACATGCCATCAAGGAAACGACCGCGGCTGAGGCAAACATCGGGCAGCAGGTAGCGATGCTCGGGCGGTTCGGCGCTGAGGGTGCGGGCAAGATCCGCACCGGTGAGCAACCCGGTGACCCCGATGTTGCCGCCGAAGAACTGGTTGTCCACCGGGATCACCCGCACATCGTCACGGCCCAGCGACCGAACCAGCGGCTCGATCACCGGCGCACCGAGGTGGCCCGTGAGCACCCCCACAGGAGCTTCTCGGCGCACCGGGGGCCGAAGCACCACCGGCTCGCCGCCACCTCCGGCGGGGGCGGGCTCCGCCACGAGCGACGGGTTGCGTGGCGCCCGGTAGCCGTAGGCCGGGGCGCCGTCCACCCAGGCAAAGAAACCCGCACGCGGCGCGGTGACCTTCGCTCCGGTGCTGTGGAACTCACCGCTGAAGGTGGTTGCCATGCCGATTCCGTCTTCTTGCATGTCCACGCCCTCGTAGTGCTCGGCCGGCGGGAACGGCTCGTTGCAGTGCAGGTAGTACTCGTCGGCGGCGTACACAAAGCGGCGTCCCACCAACTGAAGGAACCTGTGCTGCCAGCGGTGAACCAACTCCAGCACCGCTGCGGACTCGGCGTTGGTGTGCGGACGCATCCGGGCCTGTCGATTGAACTGCGACACCCCCAGGGGCACCACGCAAACCGAATGCAGCTCCGGGAACTTGTCGAGCACGCCGATGAGGGTGTCCTCGAGGACTTCGCCGTCGTTCACGCCGGGGCACACCACCACCTGGCCGTGAATCTCGATCCCCGCGTCGAGCAGCAGCCCCAGCCAGCGCAACGACAATGCGCCCCGCCGGTTCTGAAGGATGGCGGCACGCACCTCGGGGTCGGTGGCGTGAATCGAAACATAAAGAGGTGACAGGCCCTCGCTCACCACCCGCTCGAAGTCGAACTCGGTGAAACGAGTGAGGGTGGTGAAGTTGCCGTACAGAAACGACAGCCTGTAGTCGTCGTCCTTGAGATAAAGCGAGCGACGCATGCCTTTGGGGAGCTGGTGGATGAAGCAGAACTCGCAGTGGTTGTCGCAGGTCTGCACGCCGTCGAACACCGCAGCGTCGAGCTCGGCGCCGAAAGGCTCGCCGAAGTCTCGCTGCACCAGCAGGTTGAGCCCGCGGCCACCACGGCTCACCTGAAGCGGCGCCTGGTTGGCGTCGGTGAGAACCTGCCAGGCGATCACGTCACGAACCGGCTCACCGGCGGCGGTGATCACCTCGTCTCCGGCGATCAGGCCGGCCCGGTCGGCCGGGGAGCCCGGTTCGACATGAACGATCCTGGCCCCTGTCACCACATGAGGATACCCACGCAGCCTCCTATGCCGTCCGAAATCCCGCATTGGAGCATCACACCGGTGCAATGTATGATTTGGTGATTGGTTTAATGTTGTTTCAATGTGATACAGTGCTTATTGATATCGCCTGGGGTTCCCGTGGGGCGCTTCTTGGCCACCGACCACGCCGCCGCTGTGCAAGGAGGTGCATTGATGACCGCGGTTACCGTGAGCCGCTCCGGCGACCGTCTCATCGCCGTGAAGCAGGTGCCGCCCGCACGCGCGGCTCAGGCAGACCGAGAAGCTCGCACGCTTGAGCGGGTCGACCATCCCGGCGTGGTGCGGCTGATCAAGGTGACCGACGCCGAGGACGGTGGGCGGCACGTTCACACGCTGTTCGTGAGTTCGGACACCTGGGCCACCCGGCCGCTGGTGAATCCCACAGACAGGGCAGCCGCGGTTGCTGCGCTGGCCGCTGTGTTGGCCGACCTTCACGACATGGGGGTGACCCATGGCAACCTGCGGGCCTGCCACGTGCTGCACGCCGAGGGTGACCGCCCGGTGCTTTGCAGCTTCGGCAATGCGGGAGACGACAGCGCCGAAAACGTGCGTGCGGACCTCGACGCCTTGGCCGACCTGATGCATGACGAGGATCTCGGGTCGCAGGCGCCGGCGCAGAAGTTGAAGTCGCTGGCGGCCGCCACCCGGGCCGGGCACCTCAGCGCACGCCAGCTCGCGAGCCGGGTGGATCTGCTGTTGAAACGGCGCGACCGTCGCAGCCAACTCATCCGGCGACGCAAGGTTTGGCGGAAAGGTTCGGGGGCCGACAACACCACGAAGCGCCACAGCGGTTTGTCGTGGGGGCTGCTCGTGGCGGGCGCGGTGGGTGTGGTCGTGGGAGGTGTGGCGGTGGCTGCGCGCCTCACCTCGGGCCCTCAGCAAGGACCTTCCCCGGCGGAGGCTGCCTCGGCGCAACTGGGTCAGTTTGGCGAGGGACAGCAGCCGGCGTCACCCGCCGGTGGCGCCGATCACACACTGGGGACACAGCAGACCAGTGCGACAGGCGCCGCTGGCCGGGCGGCGGCAACCGGGTCGGCAGGGGCGTCCGGGGTGCAGACCACACCACAGGCTGTCGGCGATCCCGTGGCGGCGGGCGTCGAGTGGGGCGCGAGCGACCCTGGGGGTGGCGGTTCGTCGAGCGGCAGTGAACCGCAGGTGAACGACTCCGGCCGGTTCGAGGCGTCGGCGTCGGCGCGACCCGGCAACAGCTTGGACGGCACTGTTGCCGGCACGGGCAGCCAGGCGACCACGGCGGCGGGTGCGATCCTTGAGCACGCCGGTCGCCGGTATGCCATCGGCGCATCGGGTGACATCGTGCTCACCGGGGACTGGGACTGCGCCGGTGAGCCCACACCGGCGATTGTGCGTCCCACCAGCGGCGCAGTGGTGGTGTTCGACACCTGGCCGGCACCTGGTGAGTCGATCTCGATGCCCGTGCGGTGGCGGGTGGACTCCCCGCTGGACGCGCTCACCGAAACCCACGGCGGCTGCGACCTGATCCGCGTTCACACAGCCACCGGATCGCGTCTGCTCGACCCGCTCTCCGGCTGAATCCAATCTCACGTTTCACAACCCTGAAACCCAAGACCCTGCAATTCAAACGCTGCCATTCGCCACACAAGACCCTGCGATTCACGACTTGGAGGAAACATGAAACCTCGCAATGCTCTGGCTGTTGCGGCGCCTGCGCTGGCCGGCGCCGCCGTCTTTCATTGGATGGGTGACAGGCTTCCCGGCCCGCCGATCGGCGATCCCGAACAACTCGGGCACTGGTGGGAAGCGTCCGGCACCACAGTGGCCGCGCTGTCGCTGGTGCGGTTGGCCGGGTTGGTGATGTGCGCCTACCTGGCGCTGATCGCGGTGCTGGCACTGGTTGCCGCGGCGACCCGCTGGCGCTGGGCCTGCGGCATCACCCACGCTCTTGCCACGCCCGTTCTGCGCCGTGTGCTGCTGAGTGGCGGGCTGGCGGTGGCTTTGACAGCCCAGGCGGCGCCCACCGCCGCGGCGACGACCGCGTTCACCGTGACCGACCTCGGATCCGCGGCCGCGGCGGTGCAGCTGCCGACGCAACACCTGCGATCCGGCGGGGTGACCGCAAGTGATCTTGGCGCGCGGGAAGCCAACTTCTCTGTGACCGACATTGGCAGCGTGATGCAGGCTGAGACGCTCCTGAGTGTCGCCGACTTCGGACCGGCCGACGAACCCCAAACACCCAGCGAGCCACAAACACCCAGCAAGGCGCAAACACCCGGCGAGGTGATCTCCGGGCACAGGCAAGGTGTGGACACGCTCACCCGCGTCGCCACCACGGGCGCACACAATGCTGGGGTAGCGGCACCGGAATCGGCACGAGCCTCAACCGGCAATGATGCGACCACTTCACCCGACCCGAGCGGTGCGATCCGCGGACAGGTTGGCGGGCATCAGGGCACCTGGGTTGTGACTCCGGGCGACAACCTTTGGGGCATCGCCGCGCAAACGGTGGCTCAGCGAACCGGCGCCATGGAACCCCACAGCGTGTTGCAGTACTGGCTGGAGCTGATCGACGTGAACGCCAACCGTCTCAACGGAAACCCCGACCTGATCTTCTCCGGCCAGGTGCTGCTGTTGCCCGAAACCTCCCCAGCCCCCTAGCAATCAGCCACCCGACCGCAGTTGCGCGCCCCAGGCATCACCAGAACGACATGGCTCCAAGACCGCGCGGGCGCCTCCTGAAATCCAATCGCCGGTCACCATGCCCCGAGCAAGCCGTGCGGAACGTGCCGAGTGGAGGATGGAGGCGGTCATGCACCGGGGCGGTCGGCGCACCTGGGGGAAAGCGGAACGGAACTCGCCGAGGGGGCCGTTGCCGACAGGTGCGCCGCGTGAGGGGTGGCTAGCGGAAGGCGGAGCGGAGTTTGCCCAGTAGGCCCTCGCGGGGCTCGGCGACCTCCTCGCCTCGCAGTTCGGCCAGTTTGCGCACCAGTTCCTCCTGCTCCGCGGTGAGGTCATCGGGGGTGTCCACCACCACGCGGATGATCAGGTCGCCGCGACGCCGGGCGCGCACATGGGGAACGCCCCGGCCCCGCAACCTCACCTCGGTGCCGGTTTCGGTTCCCGCGGCGATGGTGATCGACTCGGCGCCGTCGAGGGTTTCGTACTCCAGTTGTGCCCCCAAGGTGGCCTGCGTGAAAGGAACGTGCAGTTCGTGAAGGAGGTCGTCGCCGTGGCGGTGCAGGCGAGGGTGGGGGCGCACCCGGATGTGTACGTACAGGTCTCCGGGCGGGCCGCCCCAAGGCCCCACCGCTCCCCTGCCGGTGAGCCGCAGCGTGGTGCCGTCATCCACACCGACCGGCACCTCCACGGTGTAGGTGCGCTGCTCGACTTGGCGTCCCTGCCCCTCGCAGCTTCGACACGGACGATCGATCCTCTCGCCGAGCCCGTTGCAGCGCCCACAAGGCGCGGCTGTGACCATCTGACCCAGAAGCGACTGTCGCACCCGGCGAACCTGGCCCGATCCGCCGCACTCGTCGCATCGCATCGGCGATGTGCCCGCCTCTGCTCCGGCGCCGTCGCAGTCCTCGCAACGCACCGCGGTGCGCACCTTCACTTCGCAGGTGGCTCCGAACACCACCTCCTCGAGGTCGAGATCCACGTGCGATTCGAGATCCTCACCCCGCGGCGGCCCCGACGGGCGCGCCGACCCGCCGGCGCCGAATGGCGAGTCCTGACCGAAGAAGGCGTCGAAGATGCTGCCCAGCCCACCCCCGAAGGGATCAGCGGCCCTGGCCGCCGCCGGGTCGTCGGTGCCGAAACGGTCATAGAGCGATCTTCTGTCCGGATCCGACAGCACCTCGTAGGCGGCGCTCACCTCCTTGAAGCGCGCCTCGGCGCCGGGATCGCCCGGGTTGGCGTCGGGATGATGCTTGCGGGCCTCCCGTCGATACGCCCGCTTGAGTTCCTCGTCGGTGGCGTCACGCGACACGCCCAACGTTTCGTAATGATCGGCCATGGGTGCAGGTCTCCGAGGCTTACACGCCCGCCCGCAGGCACGTCAACAGCGAATGCCCGGTGATTAGCAGGCGTGTGGGCACCGATGTTCGAGGCAGCTTGGCGGTCACTGGACGGGTTCGCCCCGACCGTCGCCCAGGGCGTTGCTGAGCCGTTCGCTCACCACCGCCACCGCTGCCAGGGCTTGGGGGTAGTCCATCCGGGTGGGGCCGAGCACGCCGATCGTGCCGCCTGCGCCCCCCGGCGCCCCGAAAGGCGCCAGCACCAAAGAACAGTCCGACAGTGACGACAAGCCCGACTCGGCGCCGATCGCCACCCGCTTGCCCCGGTCGAGCACCTCTTGAATGAGCGACACCACCACCAGCTGATGCTCAAGAACGTCGAGCACCTCCTTGAGCTTCTCGGCTGCGTCGAACGCTGCCGCGAGCTTGGCGGCACCACCCACGAAAACCTCGTGATGGTCGATGTTCTCACCGAGCGCGGCGACCGCTGCGTCCACCAGCGGGTCGGGCTCCTCGTCGGTTGCCGACTGCTTGGCCTCAACCAGGGTGCGGCCCACAAGTCGTCGCGCCAGCCGGGCCGACGCCTCGGCCACCGCATCGGCGGTGGTGCCCGCGGCCACCTCGATTGCGCTGCTTTCGACCACGCCGTTCGACATCACCGTGACCACCAAAATCCGGCCCCCGGCGATGTCCACGAGCTGCGCGGATCTCACGGTGGCATGCGCGGGGCTGGGACCCACCACCAGACCGGTCCAGTCGGTGAGGTCCGACAGCAGACCGCTGGTGTGGCTCAACATCGTGGAGATCTCGCCGTACGCCGCGGAGAAGAACTCGCTCACCTGGCGCTGGTCGGCCATGTCCAAACACGGGGTCATGCCCCGGATCTGATCCACGAAGAAGCGGTAACCCTTCGGTGTGGGAACCCGACCCGCGCTGGTGTGGGGCTGCATCAGGTACTGCTCGTCCTCGAGGGAGGCCATTTCTGAGCGCACCGTGGCCGAGGACACCTCAACGCCGGGGGCGTCGGACACTCGGCTCGAACCCACCGGCTGGGCGGTGGAGATGTACTCGCGCACCACCGCGTGAAGAATCGCAGCCTTACGGTCGTCGAGCATGGCGCGATATTACCGGCGCACGTTCGGGGGTGACCCGCCGCCCCCTGGCATCAACTGCGGCCCGGCACGGCTCAGTCCAGGGTGAGCGCCGAGATGAACGCCTCCTGGGGGATGTCCACCCGCCCGATGCTCTTCATCTTCTTCTTGCCGGCCTTTTGCTTCTCGAGAAGTTTGCGTTTCCGGGTGACGTCTCCCCCGTAAAGCTTGGCGGTGACGTCCTTGCGGTAGGCCCGAACCGTCTCCCTGGCGATGATGCGACCACCGATGGCGGCCTGGATGGGCACCTCGAACTGCTGGCGTGGTATCAGCTCACGCAGCTTCACCGTCATGGACCGCCCGTAGGAGTAGGCCTTGTCGCGGTGAACCACCGTGGAGAATGCGTCAACGGGCGCCCCGTGCAACAGCACGTCCACCTTCACCAGGTCGGCGGTGTCGTAACCGGCGGGTTCGTAATCGAGGCTGGCGAAACCCTGCGTGCGGCTCTTCATCTGGTCATAGAAGTCCAGCACTATTTCCGCCAGGGGAAGCCGGTAGTGCAACTCCACGCGCTCGGGGGACAGGTACTCCATTTTCAGCAGGTCGCCGCGCCGGGACTGGCACAAGTCCATGAGCGTGCCGGTGTGCTCAGCGGGGGCGATTATCGACGCCCGCAGGCGGGGTTCGGCCACCGAGTCGATCTCGGCGGTGCGGGGCATTTGTGACGGGTTGGACACCACCACAACCTCGCCGCTGGTTTTGGTGACCTTGTACTCCACCGACGGTGCGGTGGAGATCAACGACAGGCCGAATTCGCGTTCGAGGCGCTCACGCACGATCTCCATGTGCAACAAGCCGAGAAATCCGCATCTGAAGCCGAAGCCGAGCGCACCTGACGTTTCGGGTTCGTAGGTGAAGCCCGAGTCGTTGAGGCGGAGCTTCTCCAACGCCACCCGCAAAGCCGAGAACTCGTCGCCCTCTGTGGGATACAACCCGGAGAACACCATCGGCTTCGGCTCGGAATAGCCCGCCAGCGCCGCCTGCGCGGGGCGGCGATCCTCGGTGACGGTTTCGCCCGAGCGGGCCTCGCCCACGTCTTTGATCCCGGCTATCAGGTACCCGGTTTCGCCCGCTGTGAGCCGGTCAACCACGGCATCGGAGGGGGTGCGAACGCCTATCTCGTCGGCGTCGTGGGTGGTGGCGGCCTGCATGAACCGCAACCGGGCGCCGCGTTTGAGTTCGCCGTTCACCACCCGCACCGACGACACCACACCGCGGTACTGGTCGAAATGCGAGTCGAAGATCAGCGCCTGCAGCGGTTCGTCGGCCGAACCTTCCGGTGGCGGGGTTCGCTCCAGCAGCGCGTCGAGCAGTTCGGCGACGCCCTCGCCGGTCTTGGCCGAGATGTGCAGGATCTCCGCGGACGGGATGCCCAGCACCTGTTCGATCTCGGCTGCGCAACGCTCGGGATCCGCGGCGGGGAGGTCGATCTTGTTGAGCACGGCCACGATCTCGAGGTCGTTCTCCATGGCCAGGTAGCAGTTGGCGAGTGTCTGGGCCTCTATGCCCTGCGCGGCGTCCACCACGAGGATCACCGACTCGCACGCGGCCAGCGACCGGCTCACCTCGTAGGAGAAGTCCACATGGCCCGGAGTGTCGATCAGGTTGATCACATGGTCGCGCCAGTTGAGCCGCACCGACTGGAGCTTGATGGTGATGCCACGCTCGCGTTCGAGGTCCATCGAGTCCAGGTACTGGTCGCGCATCTCGCGGGCGTTGACGGCGCCGGTTAGCTCCAACATGCGATCAGCCAGCGTGGACTTGCCATGGTCGATGTGAGCGATGATGGAGGTGTTGCGGATTCGGTGCAGTTCCATTTGCGTTTCGGGCCCTCCGAGGCGCACGATGCCGGGGCACACCGACGTTGCGCACACCCCGAGGAGAAAGACTGGCGACAAACCCTCGCAGTTTGCGCCCGTCACAGGATACCGCGGCGCCCTCGGCGGAAACCCTGCGGGTTTGCCGGAGGCCTTGTGGCCGCCAACAAGCCTTGCGGGCGGGAACAGGCTCTGTGGGCGGGAACAGGCTCTGTGGGCGCGAACAGGCTCTGTGGGAGCGAGCAGGCTCTGTGAAATGGACGCGGCCATGAGATGAACGCGCACTCGGTGGAGGTAGCCTCCGGGGTCGCCCCGAAGGGCGTTGGGATCACCTAGGACAACCCGGCAGGTACTCGTGGCCAAGATCAAGTCTCAGATCAAGCGGAATCGTCAAAACGAGAAGCGGCGCCTGCGCAACAAGGCGGTGCGCTCCGAGATGAACACCCGCACCAAGTCGGCGCTGGAAGCCGCCACCGAGCAAAGCGACGACACAGACGAGAAGCTCCGCCTGGCGGTGAAGCGCATCGACAAGGCCGCCGCCAAGGGTGTGATCCACGCCAACACCGCGGCGCGTCGCAAAAGCCGCCTCGTGGCCCGCATCCGCCAACTCCAGGACGCCGGCTAACCCCTTCTGCTTCGGTATGCGCCTCGGTTGAGTGAGCACCGAGGTGTCGAAACTCCAGTCCGGTCACAGGTTTGCGTGGCGCAGGCCGTCCAGGCGCAGGTTCCAGCGATGACTGCCGAGCCTTCGGAGTCTTCCGGCGCGGCCGATCCCTCTGGCGTGGCTGATCCTTCTGGCGTGGCTGATCCTTCTGGCGTGGCCACTGAGGCGTGGCGGCGGTTCTGCGCCGAGTTGAGCGAGGCGGGCGCTTCGATCCTGGCGGA
Organism: Candidatus Aldehydirespiratoraceae bacterium; assembly: GCA_965221635.1. GTDB lineage: Bacteria > Actinomycetota > Acidimicrobiia > Acidimicrobiales > Aldehydirespiratoraceae > JAAXHB01. The sequence continues at coordinate 2,302,269 of OZ244902.1, read as the reverse complement.
TCCGCTTGCGCAGGGCGAACGCAACCAGGCCGAGGGGCTCAGGCATGTCGCCCGGATGGTGGTGTTCGCATTGCAGGACTCGATCGAGTTCAGCGACACGGACTTCCCGGCGTTTCACCGTTTCGACGACGACGTTGTGAAATGGGGCGGCCCCAACGCCGACAACCAGTACCTGCGCTGTCGCATCTCACCTGAGGGCGCCTACATGGTCACCGCGGATGTGGCCGGGGTCCATGATGCGATCATCTCGCTTGGCGAGGGCGACATGCAGCTGGGCAAGTCACAGGTGTTCGCGGAGAGTTTCCTGCGTGACCTCCAAGTGACGGACAGCCGCCTGGAGCTGCTGATCGCGCCCGACGATCACCCGTGGCCGCTGGAGAACCCCGACCGGGTTCCGGCGAATCGGATGCCCGTGGATCCCTTGGCCACGATTCTCGGCATCAGGGTGTACTTCTCGGACTGGAACCACGACGCCAACGGCCACTTCTACATCGAACGCCTCGACAAGACCGCCACCCGGCCCTCGGCGTTGAGCATCGAGGACGCCACCGGGGCACTGCAGCTGGCGTCACAGTGGCTGGATGCGTCGGTGCCGTTCTGGTTGCGGTTCGTGGAGTTCGCCCGCAACGCCGCCGAGGACAACCAGTTCATAGCGGCTCGTTCGGCTGAGGGAGGCGCGCACAACATCGCCTACGGCGGGGCGTGGTGGCGACTTGACCCCGACGAGGCGCTGCTTGTGACCTTCGACGCCCCGGACGCGTTCAACTGGTCGATCCAGGCCCACACCTGGCCGTGGTTCGAGTCCGGTGACATTGCCCACGCTCAGATCAGCCTCAACAACACCCAGATCCACATCGACGCCGACAACAAGGTGCGGGTGGTGGTGAGCCACACCGACCCGTGTGTGCCCAACTGGATCGACACCGAGGGCCGCGAGGTGGGCATCTGCCTGTACCGGTGGATCGGAGCCTCCAACTCGCCCAGGGTTCACAGCGAGGTGGTGCGGCATGTGTCGCTGGGCGAGCACCTGCCACAGGATCATCCCGTGATCACAGCGTCGCAGCGAGACGCAACCCTGCGGGCACGCCGTCGCAGCATTCACCGCCGTTTCCGCCGCTGAGCCCCCGGGCGCGCCGGCGCACGGACGTGCAGGGTCAGCGTGACAGGGCGGCGAGACGGGCGACGAGCACGTCCATGACCATTTCGGGCGACCAGGCGAGGGTGCCGCGCATGGCGAGATCGGCTTCGGCCAGCAGCCTGATGGCTCGCACCACCCGGTCCGAGCCGAGCTTGCGTGCCTGCGAGAGCGCCTTGCGCGCCGGGAAGGTGGAGCCGCTCATCTGAAGCACTTGCGCGGCTTGTTTCTCGTCGGTTGCGCCGGATCCGTCGAGGCGCAGCATCCGCTGGTAGCGGCCGTGCAACGAAGCGAGAATCTGGAACGGATGCCGCGCCGGCATCTGACGGTGCAACACGTCCAACGCTTTGGCGATGTCGCCGTTGTCGATGGCGTCGTCGAGATCCCATGGCGCCACCGATCCCGGCTCGCCGCCGTAGGTGGCCACATCCTCGGCGGTGACCTTGGCGCCGGATCCGAGGGCGCCGGTGAGGGTGCGCAGCGTGCCCACAACCAGGCCTCCGTCCTGTCCGGCGAGGTCGGCCAGTGCCCGTGACGCGTCGGCGTCGAAGCGCAAGCCGGACTGTTTGATTTGTTCGCGCAGCCACACCCCGGCGTCGCGTTTGCGGGTGGGGGCGTTCACGTTGAGCATCTCTCCCCCGGCCGCGGTCACCGCGTCCTTGAGCGCCTTGGGGACGGTGCCCACTCGGCCGGTCATGGCGGGATCCTGGCCTCGCTCCCACACCAACACCAGATCCGTGGTGGGCATCGGTTCGGCTGCGAGTTCCACCAGCGGCTTGTAGAGCTCCGCCCGGCTGAACCGGGCAAGGTGACGCCCCACCACCACCCTCTTGTCCGACAGGAACGGCGGCGTTCGCGCCGCGTCGATCAGCGCGGCCGGGCTCCATCCCTCCTCTGGCAGGCGCATGTCCTCTTCCTGGAAGGTGGCCAAGGTGAGGGCCCGGTCACGCTCGCCCACCAGCCGGTCGACGAGCTTCGACACCGCTTCTGACACCAGAACAGGGTCGTCTCCGCTGATCAGGTGAACGCCCACATCGACCCTTCGCAGTGCCCGACACTGCGGACGCAGTAGTGCCCAAACCGGGGACCGCAGCTGACAACCGAGCAAGTCGACGGCCCCAGCCGAGGGGCTTGGGGGCGCATGTGCGGCATCACCGGGGCATGTTACGAGTGGACGGCTTGGGCCACGGGCACCGCCGGTTCCATCTGGACTTCGAGGCGGGGAGTGTCGCTGAGCACCGTGGCGGTGAAGTCACCCAGGTCGATGACGGCGCCGGCGGTGACGGTTCGTGCGGTGGGCACCCGATGAAGTGGCGGAGCCACCACCGGCGTGGGGCCGTAACGGTCAAGCAGCGCGAGCACGGCGTGGGCGTCGGCCACGTCACCGTCGGCGGCCACGATCAGCAACACGTCGCGCACCCCGGCCGTACGAAGTGCCTCCAGCAGCCTGCGCGGCGTTCCGGGGTTGTCCAGGGTCACCACCGTCTCTGAGCGGTGGGTGAACAGTGACGCGCCTTGAACCTGCCACGGCCCCTGAGGAGGCGCAGCCGCGGTGAGCACCGAATGCGCGAGCACAGCGACCACCACCACAATTCCGCCGAGGCGCAGGCTGCGCCCGCCACGAAGGCGCGCCACCGCGCCCGAACCGGCAAGCAGGATCATCGCCACGCCGATGCCCAGCAACAAGCCGCCGACCTTGCCCAGCACCGCCGGAGGCAACCCCGACGCGGCCGCCGCCACGGTGCGCACCCACCACATCAGCGCCTCGGTGGGCAGATGGGCGAGCCACGCCGCATGTCCTCCGACAATTCCGGCGGCGAGACCTCCGGTTAGGCCCCACATCATGATCGGACCCGCGGCTGGGCCGGCGAGCACATTCGCGGGAAGTGACGCCACCGGCAGCGTGCCGAACACCGCGATCAGCAGCGGCATCACCGCGATTTGGGCTCCGGCTGTGGTGGCCACCGCGAGTCGCAACGGCAACGGGCCCGGCATTGCCTCGCTGAGACGGGGGGTGATCCACAAGATCCCCGCTGTGGCGCACACCGAAAGCTGGAACGCCAGTTGATGCACCAGGAAGGGGTCGATCATCACAACCAGCGCGATCGCCCAGGCCAGGGCCCGTCGTCCGGCTTCCTGACGGCCCAGCGCGGCGGCACCCACCCCCACCGCTGCCATGGCCACAGCGCGCAGCACCGACGGCTCAAAGCGGGTGAGCATGGCGAACACTCCCAGAACCCCCAGCAACGCCAGCAGTCGCCCCGCGGGTCGCATCCGGCACGCCAGCGGCGAGGCCAGCGCCAACACGAAGGCCACGTTCTGGCCCGACACCACCAGCAGGTGTCCCAAACCCGCGGCGCGGAAGTCATCGGCGAGGCGATCGGACTGTTCACGGTCGTCGCCGAACACCATGCCGGTGAACAAGGCACGATCGTCGCGGGACAAGCCGGCCGCGCCGTTGGCCAGTGTGCGCCTCACGGTGTTGGCCAGCGACGCCACCGGTGACGCGGGCGCGGTTTCGTGGATTTCGTTGACGGTGATGCGGCCCACGACGTGCCGCCACCTGTGCCAGTCGCCGTCGGTTGGTGTGACTGTGCCTGACACCAGGATTCGCTCACCGGCGAGCACGTCACGCAACCGTCCTGCGGCCCTGCCATAGGCGCGGGCCTCGAAGCGCTTGCCCTGGGCGCGCACCGTTGCCCGCAAACCGTGAGTTCCGAGCGGTCGAGGGTCGTCAACCAGCATGACCCACGCGTCGATGCGGCCCCCGGAGGGAACGGTGAGCCCCGACTCGGCCCAACGAAACGACACCCCGGCTACGGCCAGCGCCGCCACGAACAACCCGATGGTTGCCCGCCAACCGGCCACCAACAGCGCCACGGCGGCTGCGGTGAGCCCAACGGCGACCAGCGAGAACCCGAACCCCAGCCACCCGGCGGTGACCGCGCCCAACGCCGCTCCGTAAGGCCGCATGCGGCGCCCGAGCGCCGCGTCGTCCGCGCGACCCCACAGGCCCGCGTTCGGGGTGGTTGCCCTCGACGGCCCGCCCGAGTCGTGGCCACCGTGGCGTGGCGCCGACAGGCCGGTCACACCTCTACGTGGGGTCGCAGTTGCTCAACCTTGGCGGCGCCGATGCCGGGCACCTCGCTGAGCTGTTCAACATTGGCGAAGGGTCCCAAGCGGGTGCGGTGCTCCACGATCGCGCCCGCCAGGCTCGGCCCGATTCCCGGCAGGGCCTCCAGGCCCGCCGCGTCGGCGGTGTTCACGTTGACCTTCGCACCATCGGCGAGGGGGCCGCCGTTGGCGCCCGTCACACGGGCCGGGGTGACCGAAACCACGGAGGGCACCTCGACCTCACCCACGCTGGGAACCCACACCCGGGCGCCGTCGCTGAGAGGCTCGGCCAGATTCAGCCGCGATTCGTCGGCTGAGTCCGAGAACCCACCGGCGGCCCACACCGCGTCCATCACGCGGCTGGTGGCCGGCAGTTCATGAACCCCCGGTCGTTTCACCGCGCCCGCCACGTGTACCACCAAGCTCGCCGCCTCGGTGGGCTCCGGCTCGGGCAGCGACACCGACACCTCGCCAACCACCGGCAACACGTCGGCGGGGTCGGGCCCTGGCGGCGCCCGTAACGCCCACCAACCCCCCACGGCGGCCGCAACAATCCCGACAAGGCCGAACACCACCGCGGCCACCGACACGCCGAGGCGATCTGCCAAAGTCACCGGGCTCAGACGCGGCATCCGCAGGCTCGGCCCAGAGCGGTCAACGGTGGATTCCGCCATGGGTGGGTCAACCCACCCCTGAGGCGACATGACCGACTCTCATGCACCCATCATAGGATGAGTGCTGAGTTATTTCATATAGTCTTCATATATAACAAATTACAACAGTGTCACCCGCAGGAAGGGCGCGAGAAGGGCGGGGGAAACAGCTTGTGCCGGCGCGACGGGATGCCCGTATGTCGCGGGGCGAGTCGCTGCCCGGCAGGCAGTCGGTCGCCGAAATCGAGCTGTGTCCAGAACGAGCTGTGTCTAGAACAAGTGTGACGAGAGCCGTTTGCGCCAGTCGGCGGTGCGAGGATCGTCGGGGCCCAGCAATTCGAGAAGGTCAACGAACCGGCCGCGGGCTTCCTCGTCGAACTTCACCTTGGTGAGCAGGGCCTCAAGTTCGGCTTCGACGTCGCTTTGCGACGCGGAGGTGTCACCATCGGCATCGAGGCGAATCAAGGCCCGAAGACGACGAACCTCGGGGTTCTCGGGAACCCGGTCAAGCAGCGTTGCGGCCTCGTCGGCGCGGCCGTCACCGATCAGCAGCTCCGCCAGCGCGAGCAGTGCCTGCTCGTGGTCGGCGTCGATCTCCAAGGCGGCGCGAAGCGAAGCCTCGTCTCCGGCGGCCAGCAGGCGCTCCAGTTCGGTGGGGGGAGCCTCGGGCACCAAGCGGCGCACGAACTCGGTGACGGCGGCCTCGCCCTGGGCGCCGAGGAAGCCGTCGGCCACCGCTCCGTCCACCATGGCGTACACCGCCGGGATCGACTGCACCCGAAACGCCTGAGCCACGCCGGGGTTGCTGTCGATGTCCACCTTGGCCAACTCCACCGCGCCGTTGGTGGCGGCCACCACCCGTTCCAGGATCGGCCCGAGTTGCAGACACGGCTGGCACCACTCGGCCCACAAGTCCACTATCACCGGAACGGTCTTGGAGCGTTCCACCACGTCGGTTTGGAAGGTGGCGTCGGTTACGTCAGCCATGCGCCCCGCAAACTAACGCGCCCGCGGGTGCTTGCCGCCCGAGGCGCCCCGATGGGACACACCGCGGAGGCTGGTGCGAGCGTTGGGCGCCGGTGACAAACTGACCCCCGGCGCCCCGCCACCCGAACAAAGGAGACATGCGATGAAGATCGACGCCTGGATCGGAACCCCCGAAGCGGGCGACCCGTCGGTGCTCACCGACATCGGCGAACGGGCCCGGCGCCTCGAAGAGGAGGGCTACAGCGGCCTGCTGTCGGCCGAGACCAGCCACGACGCCTTCCTGCCGTTGGCCTTGGCCGCGCAGCACGCCCCGAGCCTGGACTTGATGACCGGCATCGCCGTTGCGTTCGGGCGCAGCCCGCTGGTGCTCGCCCACACCGCCTGGGACATGCAAATCCTCTCGGGTGGCCGCTTCTGGCTTGGGCTAGGCAGCCAGATCAAGCCGCACATCACCAAGCGCTACTCGATGGAATGGACCTCACCGGCGGCGCGGATGCAGGAGTACATCGAAGCGATCCGTGCCATCTGGCACGCCTGGCAAACCGGCGAACGGCTGGCGTTCCGGGGCCGCTTCTACCGCCACACGCTGATGACCCCGATGTTCAGCCCCAGCCCGATGGGCCTGGACACGCCGCCGATATTGCTTGCCGCGGTGGGGCCGCTGATGACAAGGGTGGCGGGCCGGGTGGCCGACGGCTTCGTGTCGCACGCCTTCCAAACGGCGGACTACCTCAAGGACGTGACCATGCCCAACATCAACGCCGGGCTGGCCGAATCGGGGCGTGACAGGTCGGACTTCGAGATTTCCATGCCGGTGTTCGTGGTTTCCGGTTTCCGCGAGGAGGACGTGGCCGCTCGTGACGCCGCCACCCGCAAGCAGATCGCCTTTTACGGTTCCACCCCTGCGTACCGGGTTGTGCTTGAGCATCACGGATGGGGAGACGCCCAGGACGAACTGAACCGCCTGTCCAAGCAGGGCCGCTGGGACGACATGGCCCACGTGATCGACGACTCGATGCTCGCCGAGTTCGCGATAGTGGCCGACCCGCCGGATGTGCCGCAGCGTCTCAAGGAGCGATTCGGCGGCACGCTGGACCGGATCCAGTTCTACGCGGGTGTGAACGACCCGGAACTGTGGGCGCCGATCCTTGAGGAGATCAAGACCATCTGAACCCGGCCGGGCCGCACGCGCACATCTGCGGCCCGAGAGACTGGGGGCGCCCAAGAGATTGGGGCGACCGGTAGACTCGTCCGTTACCAGGGGCTATAGCTCAGTTGGAAGAGCGCTTCCATGGCATGGAAGAGGTCAGGGGTTCAATTCCCCTTAGCTCCACTCAACCGGATACCGCTCGTGTGAAAGTTCACTTGAGGTGACCGGTCGGCCGGACACACTGCCCGGCCGACCCGCCTTGCGGGGCACTGGGCCCCCTTGAAACTGGGCCCCTCGAAACTGGGCCCCTCGAAACTGGGCCCCTCGAAACTGGGGCTGCTACAGAGTCCAGGTGGACAGCACCAGCGCCTTCTCGCGCCAGGCCTGAATGTTGCAGTCGAGAACGTCGAGCGGGTTGAAGGCCTTGATGCCCGGCATGAGGTCGTCCTCGCGCATGCCGTACAGCGCGCCCATGGCGAACCGGCAGGCGTAAACGGTGGCGCCCTCGTCCATCAGCGTTTGAAGCTGACGGTTGTAGCCCAGGTTTCCGGGGAAGCCTTCCTGGCCCACCGACGGGTAGCCGCGTGCGGCGTTGCCCATCAGCACCGCCGGGCCGTAAAGCACGAAGGTGAGTTCGAAGCCCTTGCGCTGCAAGCGGGTGGCGGTGAGCATGTTCACCAGGCCCACCGAACCTTCGAAGGGAACGGTGTGCATGAACACGTACGCCTTTTGGCCCGGCTCAGCCTGATAGTCGGGGAAGACCTTTTCCTCGATGTTGTGCATCACGTCGCCCGGCTGGGGCGCATCGATGGTCACTGTCTTTGGCATTTGTGCTCCTTTGTTGTTGGCTGGATTGCTGTTGTTGGTTGTGTGGCCAACCCTGGCCACCACCGGCAGCCGGGCTGAGAGCGAAACACGATCATGGCACGATCATGAACCTTTCGGCCAAGCCGAACCCACCGCCGCCTCACGTGAAGCCGCTTTGGGTTGCGGCCACGACCGGCGATGCGACCCGGGCAGAGACGAAATGATGCGACGGCGCAGTCCCCAGGGCAACAGCCGGTAAACCGGCACGAACACCTGCCGCCAGAACCTTTCGGTGAGCCCGCGTGGTGGGGTTGGGGCTTGCGCGTTGTGTGTGGCCGCCACCCGGCGTTGGGCGTCGATGAGCAGGTAGTGCTCGGAGTTGCTGCGAAGCCAGCCAGAGAAACTCACAGTGGTGCGCCTTGCCTACTTGGCGTTCTGGTTGGCGAGCAGGTTCTGAGCGGCGATGGCGATCGGCTCGTTGAGCGCCCCAATCGCCGGGGAGTACACGTTTTCCATGGTGGCCAGTTCGCTCACGCCGATTCCGCAGCGCACGGCCATGGCCAGAAAGTCGGCGCGTTCCTTGATGCCTTCGCCGCCGATCATCTGGGCGCCCACGAGCTTTCCCGTGCCGGGCTCGGCCAGCAGCTTCACGGTGATCGGTCTCACGCCCGGGTAGTAGCGGGCCCTGGTGATGCCCTGGGCCTTGCCCACCACAAAGCGCATGCCCAACGCCGTGGCGAGGGTCTCGCCGAAGGACACGCCACCGATCATCCATTCGCCTGCGAGCATTCCCCACGGCACGAACACAGGCTCGTAGTGACGGTTGCCGCCCCCGGCGTTGGTGCCCGCGGTTTTGCCCTGCGAGTAGGCGTGCGAACCAGACAGGCCCTGCAGGGGAATGTTGGTGACGCCGTGAGGTATTTCGGTGCAGTCCCCCGCGGCGAAGATGTTCGGATCCGACGTGGTCATGCGTGAATCCACGATGAGTCCGCCGGTGGCGCCGATCTTGAGCCCGGCCTGCTCGGCGAGGGAGTTGTTGGCCACCTTGTGGGTGCCGACGATGGCCAGGTCGGCGTCGAATGCGCCCTTTTCGGTTTCCACGCGGCTCAGGGCGCCGTTGTCGCCGTGCAGGGCGGTCACGCGATTGCCCCACTGCATGTCCACGCCGTCGTCCTGCCAGGCCTGTCGGATCGGTTCAACGATGTCGGGGTCGATCACGTCGGCCATCGGCCACGGCGCCGGGTCGACCACGGTTACGGCAATGTTGCGATGCACCAGCGCGGACACCATCTCCATGGCGACCGGGCCAGCCTCTATCACCACCGCGGACTTGTGCGAGTCGAGGCGTTTGTCCCATTCCATGGCCCGGCGGATGTTCTTCACCTCGTAGATGCCGTCAAGGTCTGCGCCTGGCACGCCGATGGGTGCGTAGTTCCAACCCGCGGCGATCACCAGGCGGTCATAAGGCTCGGCACGTTCGTCGACGGTGACAGTTCGGGCCTTGGGATCAAGCGCCGTCACCGAGGTTTCGTAACGAACGTCAATGCCGGTGTTGACGTACTGCTCCTTGGTGGCCAGAAACAGGCGATCGAACGAATCGATCTCCTTGCCGTGTACGAACGGGATGCCGCACGGGCTGTAGGCCACATCTTCGTACTCGGTGAACACCACCACCTCGGCGTCGGGAGCGGCGCCCTTGGCTGCTCCCGCCGCGCCGAGTCCGGCTGCGCCACCTCCGATGACAATGATTCTCACTGAACGATCCTTGTTGGTTGCACCATCAAGTTCACGAGCCTAGGCGTGAACCTCGCCGGCGACCGTTGTCGCGGGATCAACCGTGATGGTGGTGGTGGTCGTGGCCGTGATGGTGGTCGTGGTCGTGATCGTGGTCGTCGCCGTGGTCGTGGCCCGGTGGGCGGGCCTCGAAGGCCTGAACCCGCTCGGCTAGGTCATCGGCGCCCAGGATCGCACGCGCCGCCACGATCTCCTCGAGGGCTTGCTGCCAGCATTCGTAGTAGCGGTACTCGGCGTCGAAGTCGTCTGTGCCACTCGATCCGGCCTCGGGTTCAGCCGTCTTGGCGCCACTACCGGCGTGCTGTTGCTCCCAACGAGCGATGCAGTCGATCAGATGGTCTCGAAACTCGTCCCAGGTGAAGTCGCCTCGCTCCACCAGCGCGAAGGCCATGGCGAAGCTGCGGCTCTCCCAGGGCGCGGCGAACACAAGCTCGCCGTTGAGTCGGGGCGGCGCCGCGGCACCCTCCACGTCCAGCGAAGGCAACTCGAAGGCTGCCAAGGACTCGCCTTGGGGTGCGGATGTTTCAACTTGGGCCATCAGTGCCTCCGGGGCAAGGTTCGGCGACCAGCACAACCGGCTAAATCGCCGGCTGTCGAGCGGGTGGGTGACCCGAGTCCTGGTGTGGCCGTCAGCCTGCGCTCACCCGGGCGACGCCCACCATGGCGTCGCGGGTGACCAGAGAGGCCAGTTCCTCTTCGCTGAGGGCTTCGGTTCCGGCGGGGCGCTGTGGCAGCACCAGGTAGCGGTTCTCGGCGCTGGAGTCCCACACCCGCACGTCGGTGCCTTCGTCGAGATCGAGGCCCATCTCGCCGAGCAGGGTTCTGGGTTCGCGCACCATGCGGCTGCGGTAGGCAGGGTCCTTGTACCACTCAGGCGGCAGGCCCAGCACCGGCCACGGGTAACACGAACACAGCGTGCACACCACCACGTTGTGAACGTCGTCGGTGTTCTCCACCACCACGATGTGCTCGCCTTGTGGGCCCGCAAAGCCGAGTTCGCCGATGGCGCCGGTGCCATCGGAGAGGAGCTTGGCCCGGTAGTCGTCGTCGGTCCAGGCTTTGGCCACAACTTTGGCGCCGTTCATGGGGCCCACGTCGTTCACGTAACGGTTGATGAACCCGTCAAGAACCTCGCTCTTCACCAGGCCGCGCTCCACGAGCAGCGATTCGAGCGCTTCTGCTCTCACCGCGGCGGGGGGTCGGGCAGGGCTGTGGGGATGCTCAGTCATCAGTCGGCCTCCATGTAGCTCTCGAAAAGGTCGATTCGAAGGGTGCTGGGCTCGGAGCCCTCACCCCAAAGTTCGGTTGAGGTGAACTCCACGGTGTAGGTGTGCTGGGGATTCTCGCCTTGGAAATGAGCGTTGGAATCAGGCAGCACCGCCGCTGGGCGCACCGCCACAACCGTGCCACGGCGACCCCGCACGTAACGCGGCAGGCGTGTGTGGCCCTCGGCGCCGTGCTCGGATGCCCGCACCCGGTCACCCACTGCGAAACGGCAAGGGTCGTCGATCTGGCGCAGCGAACCGGGGCCTCCCCTTTCGTAGGAGGGTTTGTTCTCCTCGGTGCCCGGGGGTTCCTGCACCGATTCGCCCATCAGGGCCCGGGCTCTGGCGTCCACCGCTCCCGGCGCGAGCACGCCGCTGTCCACCAGCAGCGTTTCGGCGCATCCCAGCCAGCGGCCGTAGTAGCCGTCAGCGAGGTACTCAGAGGGGTGAAGCCGTTCGATGGCGTGACGGAAGGCGTCGAGGTTGGTGCCCGACAGGCCCATCGACATCACCCCCATGGCGAAAGCCTTGCTGTGCCATTCCTCGCGGAACACCGGCTCGTCGGCGTCGATCACCACCGACCCGAAGCCTTGCATTCCGCCCATGTCGTGTATGCCGTCCATAGTTGAATTGTCTAGCACCACCCGGGTGGTGTCAATCAACTCCCGGCGGATCCGCCAGCCTCGACGAGCGACCCAGGCCACCGCAACGTGGCCCGCGCGGCGCCGGCAGCGGTGCGTTAGCGGTGGCGGGAGGCCACGAAAGCCTCGGCCTCGGCAATGAGGCGCTGCTCGGACTTCTCGAACCGGGCCGACTCCCGCTCCGCAACACCTGCCAGACGGCGAGCCCCCTCATCGAAGCGTTCGGCCATGGACCGAACCTCGCCTGGCTCGGCGCCACCGGCGGCCTGCCGAGTGGACACAATCCGTCGCGGGTCAAGCACCGCGGCGAGAGATGCGGCGTCGAGGCCAAGTTCGCGGCCACACACCTGCAAGGCGCAACGATCCAACAGTTCGGGGGTGATGTCACAGCCCCGACGACCCTGGCGGCTGACCTCCTTCACCGTTGCGCCCGCGATTCGATAGGCGGTGCGGTAATCGAGGCCGGCCTCCACCATGACGTGCTCGGCGAGGTCGGTTGCCTGACTGAAACCGCGTTCGAGTTCGCTCCACATGCGGGACTCGTTCACGCTGAGCGTGCGAACCACCCCGGAAGCCAAGGCACCGACACGGGTGGCGAGATCAAGGGCGCGTGGAATCTCCCCGTAGGCGAAGATCAGGTTGTCGCTGCGCGCCGATGGGCTCTTCACCACCGCCAGGAAACCGCTCATGCGACCGATCAGCACACCGCTTGCACCCCGGATGATCGACAGAGAGTACGGGTTGCGTTTCTGGGGCATCAGCACCGACGACCGTGTGAACGGCCCGTCGAGTTCCACGTAGTCGAACTCTTGGCTCGACCAAATCTCGAGGTCTTCTGCCAGTTTGGACTGGTTCGCCACGATGCTCACCGCAGTGGCAAGCAAGTCCACAAAAACGTCGGTTTGCCACATTGCGTCGCGGGTGTGACGGATGATCCCGTCAAAACCGAGCCGTTCGGCGATCAAATCGCGGTCCTGCAACAGCCTTGAGCCGTTCACGCAACCGGCGCCGCCGGGGCTGGAGTTCACCTCGGCCAGAGCGGCGGTGAGCCGGTCGCCGTCGCGCAGCGCCGGTGGAACGAACGCCAACAGGTAATGGCCGAACGTGGACGGCTGGGCCTGCTGCAGGTAGGTCTGGTCGGGCATGAACGTTTCGGCGTGCTTGGCGGCGGTGGCCACCGCGCTGCGGGCGAAATCCGCGCATGTGGCCATGAGTCGGGTGCTTTGTTGTCGCAGCAGCAACCTCAGCGCAATGCGGGCGGCCTCCCGCCTGGGGCGGCCTGCGTGCAGCCACCCGGCCGAGTCGCCGATCTGTACAACGAAGCGGCGCTCACGCGAGTTGTACACCTCGCCGTAGTCGGGCTGGTAGCCGAAGTCCTCCGCAGGTGTGCGGTGGGCTTCGAGAAGCACCCCCAGCAACGCCGCGGCGGCATCGTCGGGCACGAGGCCCCGAGTTCGCAGGTCGAGCACGTGCGCCAAATCGGCCAAGTTCAGGCCGTGATGCAACAGCGGAGCATCCGCGATCTCCCAGGAGAAACCGGCGTCGATCAATTCGGGCGCCGGTGCCGCGTCGGAGGGACCCGCCACTCTGGCGCCCGCAGAGGAACGCTCGTTGGAGTTCATCGTTTGAGGGGAAGCGCCGGCCAGTGCTGCGATTCGCCTTGGCGTCTGGTGCGAGCCGCTGTTACCACCGCGGTGGCCATTTCGGCTGCCTGGCCGAGCGCCGGAGCGCTGCTTTGGCCGAACACGTCGCCGCCGTGGCGCGCCGCGGCTGCCACGGGATCGTCGGGGGGCAGGCCGCGGACGATGTCGGCCACTTCGACGGCGTTGCGACGGGCTTGGGAGTACAGCTCCTGCAGGCGGGCCTGGGCGTTGTGCTTGCCGATCCTTGCCGACAGGCGTCGCAACAACTCCTGGGACTCGAAATGCCCGTGACGGGCGAGGTTCGCGCCCATTGCGGCGACGTTCACCTCAAGGCCCGTCACGAGGGTTCGCGCCATCGCGGTTTGGGTCATCGTGTAGTGCCCGATCTCGGGCAGCAGCACCCATTCGGCCTTCCAAGACCTTGCGTCACGCTCGTGGTCGGCCACCATCGTTTCGGTGAGCACCCCGGCAGCTGATCGCACAAGCCGGGCCAGCACCACGGTTTGTTCGCTGCTTTCGGGGTTGTTCTTGTGGGGCATGGTGATGCTGCCCACGGTATGAGCCGACGAGCCCTCTGCCAGTTCGGCGATCTCGCCTCGTTGCAGGTTGTACACCTCGTTGCACACACGGGCCAGGGTGGCGGTGATCGTGGCCGCCAACCATCCCAGCTCGGCGAGGCGATCACGGGCGCTGGTCCACGAAGCGGTCGGTTCGCCCAACCCCAGCCGGGCACTGAAGCGGCGGCGCAACTCCAATCCGTCGTTGCCGAAGAATCCGAGCACTCCCACCGCTCCCGCAAGCTGTGCCACCAGCAGGCGGGGGGCGGCCTGGGTGAGGCGCTGCAGGTGGCGTGCCACCTCGTCTGCCCAGCAGGCGGCTTTGAAGCCGAAGGTGATCGGGGCGCCGGGCTGGCCGTGGGTGCGGCCCAGCATCGGGGTGTGGACGTGTGCCTCGGCCAGGTCGACCAGGGCGCCTTCGATGGCCCAGAGATCACGCCAAGCCGCGCCGGTGATTTCTTGGATCTCCAGCGCCGCGGACGTGTCGGTGATGTCCTGCACGGTGACGCCGTAGTACACGTGCTCGCGGGCAGCCTCGGGCAGGTGGCGCTGCAGTTCGGAGATCAATCCGAGCGTGGAATGCGATGTTCGGCGGGTGCCCTCGGCGATGCGCCCGAAGTCGAGCTTGGTGGCGTCGAGCGATTCGATGGCTTGCGCGGACGAGGCGGGGATGATGCCCATGTCGGCCTGGGCGGACGCCAGCGCCTTGAGGACTGTCAGCCAGCGGGCGGTGCGACCGGCCTCGCTGAACACCTCCCGTGATTCGGGGGTGGACCAGCCATGGCCGAAGATCGCCGAGTCGATCAGGTGCGCGTCCACGAGCCAGCCCGTGCGATCAGCTTGGCGTGGACAGGCGGGGGCTCTTGCCGGCGGTGGCGAGCAGGTGAAGGGCCTGGCTCACTTCGCCCAGGGTGGCGCCCCAGGGCACCCAAGCGGTTCCGTCGTGAAACTCGATTCCCTCCTCCAGCATGCAGCACCGACTGAGGCGCAACCGTGGCTCGCCGTCGGCATCGTTGGCGGCGGTGACGAACCTGCGGGGGCAGATGTCGACCACCTCTGGGGGTTCGCTGTCGTAGAACCATCTGTGAATGCTGCGTGACCGTTCGCAACCCAGCAAAGTCCAGTCGGTCTGCTCGGGGCGTTGATCCAGGTAGTGGGTTTGCGTGTCGTTGATCTCGCCACCGCCGCCTTGGCAGGGCACAAGAACAGTGGCGGGTGCTTCTCCTCGGCGCCGCTGCGAGCTTTCGGCCAACACGGCCCTGCTGTCGATGATGTTCTCGTCGACCACGATGGCGGGCAGTGTCTCGTCTGTTGCAAGCACCCTTCGCACCTGATCGGCGAGCTTGGCCGGTTCGGGCGGCACCTCGTCCACCACCTCAACCTCGACGGGTGACGGATTGAGGATGAAGCTCACATGGCGGTACAAGCCCTCCACGATCACACAACGAGCCGAAGGGCTTGTGCGCCAAGCCACGGCGGCCAACTGTGAGACGATCCCGGTGTCGACCGAGGCGTCGCGCACGTAAACGCACTCATCGGCGCCGGCGAGCACTCGAGCTGCCACCGGCGGTGAGAACAGCGGGGCTGTTGCGGGATCCTCGGGTTTGCGGGCCAGCTCCACGAGCGCGTGTCGGGCGCCTTTGCGCGCCACCACGAAGTGTGTGTGCTTGTACGCCTCGCGGCCTGTGAAGTGGTTCACGAGGTCGGCTGGATCCAGGCTTGGCGCCTCGGACAGCGACACCTGGCGGTAGCGGCGGGGCGTCACGTTCACCGAGCGCGAGTCCACGATCCATCCCGGCCCGGGTTCCTCGAACGCCGATCCGAGCCCGGAGCGTGTGGCGCCTCTCGACTCGTCGGGGTCTGCGCCGACGGTTTCCCTGGCGACACCGTGACCCGGCTCGTCGTTGCCGTGGGGCGCATCACCATCGTCACCGGTGGGGCCGGAGCCGATGCGACCTGCTGCACCCGTTGGAGCCGACGGAAACGCTTCGGAGTTCACGACTGGCGCCGTCGAGATCAAGCTCGTTGCGGGGCGGGTGTCATTGCCTGCGCCGGGGCGGGGCTTCGGGATGCGGAGCCGGGTTCAGCGATGTGATCGTGTCGGCTCGTAGGCCGGTGCGCAGCGCCTCGAGGCCGAGCACCTCGCTTGGGGCGACGTTGCCGAGGTTGGCGTCGGGGCCGACATTGGAGATCAGCCACGCCTGCTGTGACCGCCTGGGCGCTTCGTACACAACGGCAACCCCGGTCGCTGCCGAGACTGTTTCGAGGGCTTCGAAAACGTCCTGGCGCACCGAGCCATCAGGGTTGTACAGGCCCACATTGCCGCTCTCTCGGCCCTCGGCCACGATCCAGTTGGCGCCCGCCTCGGCATCGGATCTGGCTTCACCCATCCAGTCCTCAGGTGACACCGCAGCCTCCGGGTCCTTGCTTCCAACCTCGGCGAACACCTCAAAACCGTGGCTCAACGACCTCCTGATGAGGCGCGCCTTCACATCGGCGGGCAGGCACGTGGAACCAGAGGACACCTCCACGCAATCAAAGCCCGCGGCTGTCGCCCATTGCAGGAAGGCGTCCACTCGGCCTTGCAGCCAGGCGGCCTCCATGAGCGTGCCACCTGGACACGACTTCACCCCGTAGCGGCGCAGCACCGCGTTCTTTGCTGCGGTTTGTGGATCGAGGTATGAGGTGCCGAAGCCGTGCTTCCACACGTCCACGTAGGCGCCCGCAGAGGCGAGCCTGGCCTCCACGTCCGCCCGGGGGGTGCCCTTGTCGAACACGTGGGTGATGCCTGTTGTTCTGGGTTTGGAGGCTCGGGCCGGCAGGTCGAGAAAGTCGCCCAGGCGTGGAGCGAACCTGGCGTTGGGGCCCGGGCCTGCGGGCGGGGCTAGCACGGACTCGGCTTGCGGGCCCGTGCCTTGCGGACTGGTTGCTGCACCGGCGGAAGGCGACGCCAAGGAATCCGGCAAGGCCGAGGCGTGCTCCAGCAGCGCCGAGAGCGCTTCGTGCGACGCCTTGGGCGCCGACCCGGGTACGCCTGTGTCGGGCTTGTTCCGTTGCGTTCTCATGACGCCGGCGGCAACCGAACCGAGGCCGCGCGGGACTGCCCACCCGGTGACGTTCTCACGACGCTGCGAGGCCCGGGCCGGGGGCTGTGGTCGGTGTTGACGGGCTGGCCGGATGCGCGTTCATGGCTTGGCAGCGCCTTCGGGTGAGGCGCCGAGACGTGCGTCGAGGTCGAACATGGCTTCAAGGAAGCAGCCAAGCGGGGCGTGCGCCACGCCTGCGCCCACCTGACCCGACCCGTCGAAGGCGTGAACTATGCCGGTGTTCACCTTGGGAGTGATCTGCGTTTCCACCACGAGGCGCACGTCCACCCCGAGCGGAGTGCCGATGTTGTCCAAGATGGGCAACCGGAAGCGGGTGCTTTCGCCGGCGCAGATCTGCTGCATGGCACGAGTGGCCGCGATCGCGTCGGACATGCGTCCGCCCAGGAACCCGGCGACCGCCGGGGAGTTGGCCGCGGCGGGGCCTCCCAGCCCCACCAGTTCCAGCACTGCGCTGTCACCAATGTCGGGGGCGCTGGTCTCGGGCCCCTGGCCGGGGTTGTACAAGGCGTCCTGCACCGGTGGGGACGGCGCCAGGAACCATCCGATGTGCGTCTCGGCGTCGCCGCCGCTGGTTGCGTGTGCGGGGCCTGCGGTGGCGCCGGGGAGGCTCACGCCATAGTCGGTGCCGTTGCGGGCCATCACCGTGACGATGCTCGAATCGTCGATGCCGGTGGTGGCCAGCGTGAGCGACCTAGCCGCGGCCATGGCCACGTTGAGGAACATCAAATGGTTTCCGCTGAGAAAGTCGGCCACGTCGGCGGCGCTGGGGTGATCGGAGCGAACCAGGCGGGGCAACAGGTCACGAAGCAGCAGGTTGGTACACGCCTGCACTCGCATGTGTACGTCGTCGCCCATGGTGATGCCTTGAGCGGCCAGCGAGAACACGTCGGTCGGCGGCCCGGCCGCCACCGCGGCAGCCAGCACCGGGGCCACGGCGTCACGCAGAAACACGAGCCTTGCCACGGCGGCCTCGGAGTCCACCCCGAACCACGCAACCTCGCCCGAGCCCTGGTTGAGCGCGGCGTACGCCGTGGTGTCGAAGGTGTCGTTGCGCACCACGTAAACCGGCGCCGATGGGCCGATGGCGGTGGCCATGGGCACCACCACGTGGTGTTCGTTTGCCGAGGCCAGGTGCAGGTCACCGGATCGTGCCATCGCGTCGGCGGCTTCGGGGGTGGACGCCCAGCCCTCGGCCATCACCGCGGCCCGCACCGAGCGCCGCAGCGGGTCGCACATGCGCTGATAGGTGATCGGCGGGCCGCAATGCAACACGGTGCGCTCACGTAGGCCTTCCACCACCGCGTTGGCGGTGTCAACGGCGTGCAGGCGTGCCACGCCCGTGTCGAGTCGTCGCAGCACCTCGGCGTTGGCCGTGTCGATGCGGTCGGCGTGGATCCCGAACAGCCTGGTGAGCGCAGCCACGGCGGCCTCGTCGCCACCCGCGGGAATCCTCCAGTCCACCGGCACCGCCGGCGCACCTTGGGACAGCACGGACTGCTCGAAGTGCGCCAACCCCAGATTGGCCACCGTCACGGCCTCGGGCAGCGTCACCGCAGCCACCGGCGCTGCCGGATGGTTCGGGGCCGGTGTGGTCGGGGCCGAAGGATTTCCGGCTTGCATCGCTTCCTACGATACGAAGGTGACCAGCGGCGCACCGAGTCAAACGCCCAGCGCCGCCACCCGGAGTCTCGCAACGAGCCGATGAGCCTCCCCTACCCCGAGCCGAACCTGCCCAACCCGGACCCGGCGATACCCGAGCTGGCCGAACCCGATCTTGATGCTCTGGCCCGGCATGTGAGATCCCACGCCGGTCTCACCGGCAAGAAGGCCATCTCGCTCGTCGGCGAGGTGCTGGGAAACCCCGTGTCTGGAAGCGACGTTGGTGACAATGACGGGCGGAAGCTCGGCGAGGACAGCAGCGAGTTGATCGCCGCCCTGCGGGGCACGGATGTGAGCGTGCTCGAGGGCTTCGGGGACGACGGTGCTGTGGCCCGAGGCCTTTTGGGTGAGGCAATCGTGTGCGGCGAGGCGATCCATCCGGACCTGGTGACCGCCGATCCGTTCGCCGCTGGTGTGGCCGCTGTGGTGGCCAACGTGAACGACATCGCAGCCATGGCGGCAGTGCCCGTGGGCATCGTCAACACGATCGTCGCTCCCGAGCATGTGGCCGCAGAGGTGCTGCGAGGCCTGAAGGTCGCGGCAGGGCTCTACGGCGTGAAGTTGATGGGCGGCCACCTCACCCATCACCACGAGATCGCCGCCGTGTCCGCTTTCGGGCTGGGGCGCAACGCCACGCCGGGTCACTACGGGTCGATCGCTGAGGTGGAGGCGGGGCAGGTGTTGGTGTTGGCGTGCTGTTTGGACGGCGCAATGCGCGAGGGACTCGACGTGTTCTCCTCGATTGCTGCGCAGGGCACTCGCCTGCGCGACCACATTCGCCTTCCGGCGGTGGCGCTGGGCCCCGGCGCGGCCGTGGCCGCCCGCGACGTTTCGATGGCCGGAATTGTGGGTTCGCTGGCGATGCTGCTCGAGTATCGCCGCCTGGGCGCAACAGTCGATCTGGGCGCGATGCCCAAACCTTCAGGGGTCACGTGGCGGCAATGGTTGACGGCGTTCCCCAGCTTCGCGTTCTGGTTCGCCGCGCCACCCGACGGCGCCGACCGATGCGTGCGAACCTTCACCACAGAAGGGCTGAGCGCCGCCCAAGTGGGACAGATCACCAAAGACCCATTACTGCGACTGCGCCACCGATCCCAACAAGCGGAAGTGGCCAACCTGTCCACCAACAAGATCACCGGCCTCTGGCCCCACTGAGTTGCGCAGTCACCCTGCGGGAAGGCCCCTTCCCCAGGCGGTTATACGGCCGTTGGCAGGGGTTGGGTTAGTAGTGCGCTTGGGGCGTTGCGGGGGGCGGGCAACTCCAGATGGGCGTCGGAGGGGCATGTCTCGAACCTCACCTTGCGGGCTGTGGCCAGTTCGATGATCATCGGCTGGTGAGCCAGGCCGTAGTAGTCGATCTGGTTGCCGTCCTGCTGCCAGCCGAGGCGTTCGAAGAACCTCACATTGGGGAGCTGAACCTTGGCGTCCATCACCTCGCCGCCACAGGCGGCTGCCCAGGCCACCGCGAAGCGCACCAGCCTCGCGCCGATCAGCGAAGTGGCGTGACCCTTGAGCACGGCGAGGCGATCACCGGTCCAGCGCCCGCCGGACGCCCATGGCGAACCGCTGCCAGGTTGATGTTCTGGGCTTGGGGACAGGTGGGCGACGCCGGCGTTGGTCGGGTAGCAGCGCACCGTTCCCACCGCGGCAGGGCCGTTGCCTCCCAGCACGTGAACCGTTGCGGCGTGGCGGTCGTGGTCGTCCACGTCGGTGAAGGGGATTATTCGCTGATCCTCCACGAACACGCGGTGGCGGATCGCCATGTGCCAGCTTCGGTCCTGCGCGGTGGTGGCCCGCCAGCACACGGCTCTGGCCATGAGGTCAGCCCCGAACCGGGATGAGGGTGCGCCCGTTTTGGGCAGCTGCGCCGGGGGCGGTGATTTGGCGGTTTTGTTCCATGGCGCCCACCGGGGAGCAGGCCTGGCAGCGGGCACACCCGGCGGCGACCTTGTCTGCGGTGAGGCCCCGTTGCACCAGGTACGGAGCAACCTTGCGGGCGATCTGTTCCACGTAATCCGGCGGTGGGGGCAACTCGTCGGCCATCAACGAACCCGGAACGGGGCGCAACGGCACGATGAACGGGTACACGCCAATATCCGCCGCACGGCGACAGCCCTCCACGATCAGGTCGGGATCCTCGCCCATGCCAAGGATCACATAGGTGGAAACCTGGCCCTCACCGAAGCGAGAAACGGCGTACTCCCATGTTTCGAAGTACCGCTCGATTCCGGTGCGGAACTTGGGGGGCGCCACCCATGCCAGCACGTCGGGATCGAAGGTCTCCACGTGGATTCCCACCGAGTCGATGCCGTAATCGGCCACCCGGTCGATCACCTCGAAATCATCGGGAGGCTCGAACTGCACCTCCACCGGCAAACCCGACGCCTCCTTCATGGCATTGCCGCAGCGGGCCACGTACAAGGCGCCCTTGTCGCGTCCGTAGGTGGATCCCGTGGTGAGGGTGATGTCAACCGCACCGTCGAGTTCCTTGGCCGCCACCGCCACCTCCGCAAGATGCGAGGGGCGTTTGGTGATCACCGTTTGGCCGGCGGAGAGCGAAACGCCGATTCCGCAGAATCGGCACTGGTCTTCGTTGCCCCAGTAGGCGCAGGTTTGCAACACGGTGCTCGCCAACGAGTCCAGGTGCATCAGCGCCAGCTTCCAGTACGGGATGCCGTCTTCGGTGGTGAGGTCGTAGAACCGGGGTCGGTCAGCGGGCGCCGCCGAGGCGAGGTACTCACCGTTGGCGAAGATGCCGTAACCGCCGTCTGTGTCGGTGGCCTCAAGGGTGTAGGGCGAGTCGGCTGCGAAGGCCGCGTTCACCGGCACGGTCACCGCGGTGCCCTCGATCCAGATCATCCCGGCATCCGACGGGCCCGCGCCTCCGGGGCGACGCTCAAACGGGACGCTCACCTTGAGCCCCTTGGACTGGAGTTCCACGATGAGGCCGGCCAGGTCGCTCACGGCTCTAATTCCTAACAGGTCACAGCCCAAACGCCGCTAGGCGAGCCGACCGACCACGAACGCCTTGGCCTCGTCGCGCAGGCGTGCCACATCGGCCGGGGCGTGGGATTCGCGGTCGGTGAAGTCCTTCGGGTCGGGAGGTTGCGCTGCCGGGTCGGGGGTTTCGAGCGCCATCACCGTCACCACCCACAGCGGCGCCATGGTGGACGGGTCGGGTTCGGTGGCACACACCACGCCCAGTCCGGTGGGGATGTGAAGCTCCATGTGCTGGTAGGGGTCGGCCAGCCCGGCGTGCAGGTCGCCTTGTTGGTGCAGCACCACCCAAGCCGATCCGTTGCGCTTGGCGGCGGCGATGCGAGCCTGCCGGTCGGCCTCGGCTTGTTCGGCTCGGATCTCGTTGGCGCGCAGCGAGAAGCCCGCCCCTAACACTGCATCGGCTATGGGCGCCGGGCGCCGAACCCCCACTTGGGCCAGCGGCAGGGCTGGGCGTTCCAGGGTTTCCTCCCGAGGCGTCGGAAGACTCCAGTGCCAACACAGATCGCTGCTCCCACTTTTGGGCCAAGGCAGCGAGGCCCTCCACGTCGCGTAGAGCGTCGGCCACCTGTCGCACTTGCTGCACGGCTCGCATGTAGCCGTCGGGGTTGCTCGCCGCCAGCGGGTAGATGCGTCGCTCGCATTCGGCCCAGTAAGCCGACAGCACCTCCACCGACGCCGCTGGGTTCGCGTCAGGCACAGCACCGTCCTAAAGGATGGGATCGCCGAGAGTTCGGCCTGCGCCCTGGCGACTTGAGATCGTGGCATCCCGCAAGCACCCGGTGAACATACCGCCGGCGGTGGGCACCGATTCTCGTTACGCGCTTTGGGTCACCTACAGTTGAATCTTGAGTTTCTGCCTTCACGCCCCAGTGCCAGGCTTCCGCGACGCTCCCGGCGGAGGATCGTCCGCCAACAGCGGTTGATGTGATGACCTCTTTGGCGGTGCTGGCGCTTGGGGGCAACGCCCTGGCGCGCGAGGATCAGCGCGGCACGCTCGACGAGCAGTACGACAACGCGCTGGCGATGGCTCGCTCGGTTCGGTCGCTGATCCGCAAGGGATGGCGGGTGATCATCGTTCACGGCAACGGCCCTCAAGTGGGCAACCTGGCCATCCAGCACGAGGAGGCCGCCGAGCTGGTGCCGGCGTTGCCGTTGTACGCGTTGGGCGCCATGACCCAGGGCGCGCTCGGCAGCCTTATCTGTCTGGCATTGTCGGAGACCTGCCAGAACGAGATCTCCGGCGCGGTTTCGATCATCACCCACATGGAGGTGGATCCCGCCGATGCCGCCTTCAGGCGTCCCACCAAACCCATCGGCCCGTTCTTCACCGCCGAGGAAGCCGAACGCCTCGCCGACGAACGGGGTTGGAAGATGATCGAAGACGCCGGCCGGGGCTACCGGCGGGTGGTGCCATCACCTCGACCGATCGCTCCGGTTGAGTCCGACGCGATCGCCTCGCTGGTGGCAGACGGTTACATCGTGGTGGCCGGCGGTGGTGGCGGCATTCCCGTGGCCCGCTCCGAGGACGGCGCGTTGCGTGGCACCGATGCGGTGATCGACAAGGACTTCGCCGCGGAGCGCATCGCTCACACCGCGGGCGCTGACGCCTTGGTGATGGTGACCGGAGTGCCCGCGGTGCGTCTCGATTTCGGCACACTGCTCGAGCGTGAGATTTCAGAGATGACAGCCGCAGACGCCCGCCAACACCTCGCCGACGGCCAGTTCCCCGAGGGCAGCATGGGGCCGAAGGTGACCGCCGCGGTGGAGTTCCTCACTCGACCCGGACGGGTGTCGGCGATCACCACCCCGGAGCTGGTGTACGCCACCCTCGACGACGCCGAATGGGTGCTGCTGGGAAGGCGCGGCACCCGCATAGTGGGGCTCGATCCCATGGCCCCGCCCGCCGATCTGTTCTCAGAGCACGACTCCCGCCCCGGCCACGCCTCTCCCCCAACCTCCCGTTCCGCTTTGGACGATGGCTCCGTCTCGGAGGACGACGCACAGCGAGAAAGGCAACCGAGTTGACGCATCCCAAGAGCCCGCCCACGGGCTCAACCATCACTCCCGGAACTCGGCCGTCTTTGCCTGGCAAGCCTTCGCTCCCCTCTTGCGGGTCGCCTCTTGTGCGGGTTCGACCATGACCTCCGCGAACGGGTCGTTCCTTGCCGCTGAGGTCCTGGCCGACACCTACCGGGACAGTGTGCGGCTCCTGGAAGCCGCCAGATCCATGCGCGACACCGACGGCGTGCAGTGGGCCACTGCGCTGATGGCGACACCAGCCAACCTGGAGGCCTTGGCAGCCGAGGGATTCACCCCGGGCGCTGCGCCCGCAGGTGACACCGAGCCCGATTCGGGCTTGCAACAGCTTCGGGACGCCAAGGCCAATGATCTGGTGCTGGCGGCTCGGGCAACCGACGTCACCGCGGCCGGCAACGCCATAGACGCAGGACGCTCGGTGCTGTTCGCAACCAGTGCCGCCCCTGGCGGCGGAGGCGGCGAGGAGGAACCCGAACAGGCCGCGGCCGGCATCGCCGCGGCGGTAGCCCAGTTCGGTGCGAACCTGGCGGTTATCTCCCTGCCGGGGCAGTACGCGGCGTTGCAGGCTCACAAGGCGCTCACCGGTGGCTGCCATGTGCTGTTGTTCAGCGACAACGTTTCGCTGGGAGACGAAATCGACCTGAAGCGCCGGGCGCGCTCGCTGGGCCTGCTGGTGATGGGCCCCGGCGCGGGCACAGCGATGCTCGGCGGCGTGGGGCTGGGATTCGCCAACCGGGTGTCCGCAGGCCCGGTGGGGGTGGTGGCCGCGGCAGGCACCGGCGCCCAGGAGGTGATGAGCCTGCTCGAACAGGCCCAAGTTGGCGTGTCGGGAGTGGTCGGCGTGGGCGGACGCGACGTGTCCGAAGCCGTGGGTGGCCTGATGGCCGCCGAAGGTTTGCGTGCCTTCGACCTCGACCCCGGCACCGAGACGATCCTGTTCGTGTCCAAACCACCGTCGCCCGAAGTGGCCGCACGGCTGCTTGACGTCCCCCGCAACAAGCCCCTCGTGGCGGCGCTGATGGGGATCGACACCACCGAGTCCCCCGTCGATGGTGCCAAGGTTTGCGCCACCCTCGAGCAAGGCGTGACCCTCACCCTTGAGAACCTGAAGGCGTCCAAACCCGATCGGGTGGGCTTGCTGGAGGATCAAGTGGCCGCCAAAGCATCACGGCTAACCAACAGGCGCTCACGCCTGGTGGGGCTGTTCAGCGGCGGAACCCTCTGTTACGAGGCCATGACCGTGGCGTCGCGCCACATCGGAACGATCCACTCGAACACGCCGTTGCGTAACGGCTGGGGTTTGCCCGCCCCCGAAGGCGCCCATGTGTGCCTCGACCTCGGCGAGGAGGAGTACACCCAGGGGCGGCCCCATCCGATGATCGACCCCGCCGCACGCCTAGACCTGCTCGCCGAAGCCGCCACCGATCCCGGCGTGGCGGTGGTGATCCTCGATGTGGTGCTCGGCGACGGATCCCATCACGACCCCGCAGGCGTGCTCGCGCCTGTCGCCGCGCAGGTTGTGGAGTCTGGCGCTGCGGTGGTGGCGTACGTTCTGGGAACCGAACGCGACCCACAGACCCTGAGCGGCCAGCAACAGCAACTGCGCGAAGCGGGATGCATCGTGCCCCGCACCTCAGCCAGGGCAGCGCTCGCCGCGGCGGCCCTGGTGAACCGGGATCCGTCGCTCGTTCACACCCTGTGATCGCGGCAGCGCCCCGGTTGCGGGTGCACTTGTTTCACCAGCCGACGGGGAGCAGCAGCGTGCGACGCTTTCATCCTGCGGGCTCATACCGGTGTGGGAAGAACAATGAGCGGTGACGTCGAGGCCGTCACGCAACACCGCGGGTGAATCGGTGAACGGCGAAAGCGTTGGAGGCGCCGGCGCGCGTGTGGCGCTGGTGACGTATTCCACCAAGCCCCGTGGTGGGGTGGTTCACACCCTGGAGCTGGCCGAGGAGCTTCACAGCGGGGGCGCCGACGTGACGGTGGTGGGCATGGGCGACCCACAAGTGGGGTTCTTCCGGCAGGTGCGGGCGCCGGTGCGAATAGTGCCGGCACCTGCGTGGGTGGATTCGCTCACCGAGCGGGTGTTTCGCTGGATCGACGCCCTCACCGACGGGCTCGCCGAGATGTGCGGCCCCGACGGGGCGGGTTTCGACATCGTTCACACTCAGGATTGCATTTCGGCACGGGCGGCGTGCCGGGTGCGCGACTCGGGCGTGCCGATGCGGGTGGTGCGCACGGTGCATCATGTTGACGACTTCACCACCCGGGCCCTGATCGACTGCCAGGAGGCGGCGATTTTCGAACCAGACCATCTGCTTGTGGTGAGCCGGGCCTGGCAGCGACGGCTGCGCAACGACTACGACGTTCACGCCGAGGTGGTGACCAACGGGGTTCGGGTCGAACGGTTCGCCGGTGGGGTTGGACTCGCCACGCAGGCGTTGCGTGAGCGCATCGGCGCCGGCGACCGGTTTCTGTTCCTCACCATCGGTGGGATCGAACCCAGAAAGGGTTCCGAGCATCTCGTGCAGGCACTGTCGCTGCTGCGCACGCGCCACACGAAACGCCTCGTGCCACCAGGTTCGGCCCAACCGGCGCGCGAGGTGACGCTCGCTGTTATCGGCGGGCATTCCTTTCAGGATTACCGCGAGTACCGCGAGCGGGTGCTTGGCTCCATGGGCGAGCTCGGACTCACTCTGGACCGAGACGTGGTGCTGCTCGGCACGGTTTCGGATCAGGAGTTGCTCGCCTGGTTCGCGGCGGCGGACGCTTTCGTGTTCCCCTCCGTGGAGGAAGGCTGGGGCCTGGTGGTGCTCGAAGCCCTCGCCGCGGGCCTGCCGGCGGTGACCTCAGACATCGAGGTGTTCGGGGAGTTCCTCACCAACGAACACGACGCTTTGCTCGCCACCACTGCCGATGCGTCGTCGCTGGCCCACGCCATGGCCCGCGTCCGCGACGACACGGCGCTCGCTGATCGGCTTCGCACAAACGGCGCTGAAACGGCCGCCAGGTACTCGTGGGCCCATACCGCGTCCCAGCACGAAGCCCTCTACCAAAGGGTCGCTTCCACCTTCTGCTGACCACCCGATGCACCAGTGCTGACATGGCGGGCCACGTCAGCGAGCGCTGAGTCCGTTACACCTTGATCACGTCGGCAGGTGATCGACCTTGAGCACCAGGCCATCCACGGCTCGGCCAGCGACAGCCGTTGAGGGCCCCGCGCAGGCGATCAGTCGGGTCCGTGGGTCCTTTGGGCGCGGGTCAACAGAGTGGCGCTGGTGAGGGCGAGCACCGTCCAGGCAACGGCTTGCGCCCCGAGTGACACCAGACGAAACGACCACACCAGATCCGCGGGTGCTTCGATCTCGATGTCCGCCCCGGGAAGGGCCAGCAGCATCACCGCCAGCCCCGCGGCGTAGGCGCACGCAACAGCCCAGGCCCGGCGGCCCGGCGGCCACCCGGCAGCCCTGTGCCAAAGCTGTCGCACTGCCAAGGTGAGAGCCAGCGACAAGGCCACCGCCGCGAAGTACAGCACCGTGCGCCGAGTCACCGTGTCGGGGTCGCCAACCGCGGGCGGATTGGCCGGGTAGGCCAGGAACGGCACCAGCACCAACGTGACGAAACCGGCCAGCGCCAGCCGTGAAGTGGCGCCAACCACCGACGCCGCTCCCATGCGAGAACCGAGCCGCGCGAACACAACGGCGAACACCACGCCCAACGCAACCCCGAAGATCACAAGGCCCAGCGCCCCTCCGATCTCCTGGACACCCCGGCTGAAGAGGTCCTCATGGGCGGCGGCGCCGTTGTCGTGGTGACCGCCAAGGCTCTCCTCGTAGTCGATGGCCCGCCTGATCGGCCCCCGTCCAAATGACGCAACGAACGCTGCCATCGCCACTCCGGCGACCGCCCCGGACAGCACACCGACAATCAGGAACCGTCTCACCCCAACCGCCTCACCGAGGGTTGGCGGGGCAGTTCGGGCGCCCGCAATGCGAAACGGTCGCTTGACAAGTCAACCGCTTGACGCTGCACGCGGCCGTGAAGTGACAGCTCAGCTTCGGTTGACATCAGTGATGTTGCAAGGATCAAGCCGACACAAAACTCCGCGGTTGACGCCCCGCGGCCCGAAGCTCAGTGGCAGGGAACCCCCACGAAGTGGCGCCCGTCGTGGAAGAACTCGTGCAGCGTTCCCGCGGCCTGCCCCAACACTGCGCCGTTCTCGAGCATCACGAAGTACATCACCACCACCGCCGCGGCGGCACAGAACCACGCCCACACCGGCACTCGCACCTCGGGCACGGTCAACACATCGGCGCCAGTCGGCGTGACGTTGGGTTCCACAACAGGTGAGTTATCGGTCATGTGGGCATTATGCCACCCACCGGGCCGCGGCTGTCAACCGCGGTGGTCAACTGCCGCCGGCCACCAACGCTGCCAGGTTCGGGACGGGCCGTTTGGCCAACAAGGCCCTCCTACACTGGATCGGTGAGTCAGACAGCCTTGCTGAGCGGTGTGAGGGTTATCGAGTCCAGCCTGCTGGGGCCGGGCCAGGTGGGAACTTTCCTGGCCGACCTTGGCGCTGATGTGATCAAGGTGGAGTCACCCGCCGGTGACTACATCCGCGCCATGACCTGGCCGATCGTGAACGGCGTTTCGTTGCTGCACCTGCACACCCACCGCGGCAAACGCAGCGTGGTGCTCGACCTGAACTCCCCCGAGGGCTGCCGCCTTTACAAGGATCTGGTGGCCACAGCGGATGTGGTGGTGGAGGCCATGCGCCCGGGCGCGCTGGCCCGCCTCGGGCTCGGTTACGAAGACCTGGCCGAGGTGAACCCGCAGGTCGTGTTCGCCACGCTTTCGGGTTACGGCGCCACCGGCCCCTACAAGAACATGCCCAGCCACGGCATCGCCTATGACACGTGGTCGGGGATCGTGCAGCCCGTGGTGGACGACGAGGGCTTCTCGCGGATTCCGCCCAACATGCCCAACGTCGGCATCAACGTGGGCCCGATGCTCACCGCGGTGGCGATCCTGGCGGCGGTGATCAAGGCACGCCACAGCGGCCAAGGCTGCGAACTTGAGGTGGCCCAGTCCGACGCGGCGGCCTACATGGACTGGTACCGCATCGAAACCGAACGTGCCTATCTGCGTCCTGAGGACGAGGTCACCGGAAACCCGGCCGACGATTACGTGCGCCGTCCCGCCGGGCTGGCCGGAATGTGGGAAGGGGTTCGCTACCAGGCTTACGAGGCATCCGACGGGCATGTGCTGTTCATGGCGTCAGAGCAGGCGTTCTGGCGCAACTTCTGTGAGGCGGTTGACCGCATCGACCTGTTCGAGCGGTGGCCGGGCAGCCGTTACGCCGACCACGCCCGTGGCAACACCGAACTGCAACGAGAGCTGCAACAGATCTTCCGCACCAAAACGGTGAACGAATGGCTCGACCTGGGCCGCGACGCCAACACCCCAATCGCCGGGTTCAACACGCCGGCCACGATCGGCGACGACCCCCAGTTCCAAGCCCGGATCGGCTTTTTCCCCACCGACGCGGTGGGCTGTGAACAGCTGCCGCTGCCGGTGTTCGTGAACGGCGAGGCGCCCCCGGCGCCGTCGATGGCGCCCACGGTGGGCCAGCACACCGACGAGGTGATGACCGGCGTGCTCGGCCTGAGCGCCGACAAGATCGCAGACCTCAGAGAGTCGGGCGCGTTCGGCCCGGATCGCTGATCAGCTTCGCGGGCCGCTGTTGACGATCACTTCCGCGCCGGGCTGCTCGGGTTCGTCGTCGATCATCTGATCGGGAAATCCCGGCGCGAGCACCGTCGTTGCGGTTGACTCCTCGAGGCGGCGGATCACGTTCGGTGACCATTCCCTGGGCCCGTAACGTTCGGCGGCGTCGCGGAATATGTCCAACAACAGCGGGGCCAGTTCCAGCGACGCGCCGCTGCGCTGCGCCACCTCACAAAACAGCGACATGTCCTTCACCACCAGATCCATGGTGAAGTTGATGTCACGGCTGCCGTTGAGAATCACCTGGCTCTCGGTTTCGTGAACGAACGAGTTGCCCGACGAGATCCGCACCGCCTCGTAGGCCACGTTCAGGTCGATGCCTGCCAGCTTGGAGGTGATCAGCGCCTCGCACAGCGACACCAGGTTGGCGCTGGCCAGGTAGTTGGTGACCACCTTGAGAATCGACGCCGATCCCACGGGCCCGGTGTGCAGGATGTGGCGTCCCATCGCGGTGAGCACCGGCAGCACCCGTTCGAACACCGCCCTTTCGCACCCGGCGAATATGGAGATGTTGCCGGTGGCGGCCCGGTGACATCCTCCCGACACTGGGCAGTCAACCGCCGCGGCGCCGGTGGCTTGCACCAGGGCGGCCATGCGGCGCACCTCGCTCTCGTCGGTGGTGCTCATCTCGGCCCAGATCTTCGCCGTGCCACCCGAGGCGCCACCGCCGGCATTCCCATCCGGATCGGTGGGGGCCCCGCCCCCGGCGCCTTGCGCGAAGCACGCGAGTATCCCGTCGTCGGCTTCCATCACAGCCGAACATGCCGCCGGGGACGGCAGGCAGGTGATGATCACGTCAACTTCGGCGGCCATTTGCGCGGGGCTGTCCGCCCAGCGCGCACCGGCGCCGATCAGGGGCGCGGCAACGGCCTCGTCGAGATCACGTACGGTTAGATCGAAGCCGTTGCGCAGCAGGCTTCCCGCCAGTTTCGAACCCACATTGCCGAGTCCGATGAATCCCACCTTCATGACAGTGCCTCCAGATACCGCTTGGCCGGGCCATGATGATGCCACCACCTGCGCCGGGAGGTGACGCCAATCCCATGCAAGCCGCCGCTTCCGTCCCGCCGGGGATCGATCCCGAACCGGTAACCCGCTGGCTGGTCGCCCACACGGGCGTCACCGCGCCGTTGCGGTTCGACCTGATCACCGGCGGAGCGTCCAATCTCACCTTCGGTGTCACCGACGCCACCCAGCGCAAAGTGGTGCTGCGACGCCCGCCGATCTCGCACGTGCTGGCCAGCGCGCACGACATGAAACGCGAGCACCGGGTGATTTCGGCTCTGGCCCCCACAGCGGTGCCGGTGCCCCCGGCTTTGGGGTTGTGTACCGACGCCGAGGTGAACGGCGCCGACTTCTACGTGATGGAGTTCGTGGACGGGTCGGTGGTGTTCGACCGGGCCGACGGGCAGGCCGTTGCGCCCGAGATCCGACCGAAGATGACCGACTCGCTGGTGGACGCCCTGGCTGCGCTGCACGCCGTGGATCCCGACGACGTGGGACTGGGTGACCTGGGCAGGCGTGAGGGTTACTGCGCCCGTCAGCTTCACCGCTGGAAACGCCAAATCGACCAGGGCTCGGATCGTGACCTGCCGCTGGTGGCCACTCTGCATGACCGCCTGGTGGCCGACATCCCCGCCCAGCAGGGCACCGGACTGGTTCACGGCGACTACCGACTCGACAACTGCATCATGTCCGCCGACGGATCGGTGGCGGCGGTGCTCGACTGGGAGCTTTGCACGCTGGGTGACGTGCTGTCGGACCTCGCGGGTCTGGTGATGTGGTGGGGCGAGGATGCGGCCGCTGCCGGCCGGTTGCGGGACGTGCCCACCGCGGTCGACGGGTTCGGCACCGCCGAGAGCGTTTTGGCGCGTTACGCGGCGTCCTCGGATCGTGACCTGTCCAACCTGGACTGGTACACGGCGTTTCAGTATTGGCGCCTTGCGTG
Source organism: Candidatus Aldehydirespiratoraceae bacterium (assembly GCA_965221635.1). Lineage (GTDB taxonomy): Bacteria > Actinomycetota > Acidimicrobiia > Acidimicrobiales > Aldehydirespiratoraceae > JAAXHB01. Next base: position 2,270,979 of record OZ244902.1, on the reverse strand, counting down.
CATCATCGAAGGTGTGCGGGTTCGCCACGCCGCGGGCGCGATGGGTTCGGAGGGAACCTACGACGACACCGGCGCCAGAGCCTTCGTGGACTTCGCGCTCGGCCGCTGCGACCAGTACCTGAGCGCCGCCTGAGGGCCCAGACGCGATCAGCGCCCGGGCCGAGGAGTGTCAGCCCAACGCTGACAGGGCTGCGTCGTAGTTGGGCTCGTCGGCTATCTCGCCCACGAGTTCTGTGTGCAACACGGTGCCGTCGGTGTCGATCACCACAACCGCTCGGGCGCACAGTCCCGTGAGTGGCCCGTCCACCATTCCCACGCCGTACGCGTCGAGAAAGTCGGGACTCCTGAAAGTGGAGCCAGTCTTCACCTGATCGAGTCCCTCGGCGCCACAGAAGCGACCGGCGGCGAAAGGCAGATCGGCCGACACGCAGACCACGGTGGCGTTGTCGAGCCCGGCGGCGCGTTCGTTGAACTTGCGAACGCTGGTGGCGCAGGTGGGGGTGTCCACCGACGGGAAAATGTTGAGCACCACACGACTGCCGGCGAGTGACTGTGAGGACACTTCGCCGAGATCGCTGCCGGTGAGGCTGAAGGCAGGCGCAGCCGATCCGACCGCGGGCAGATCACCGCCGGTGTTGATGGGATTGCCACGCAGTGCAGTTTGAGCCATGGTTCGTTTCCTTTCGGTTCCCGCTCTTGGAGACCCGAGCCTACAACCCTCGATTCTGGGTGGACCGGGGCGGCCTTACCACTCGTGTGGCCTGGCGGACACGGTGGCCCGACCTGGTTGATCGAAACGCGTGCCGCGACGATCCCCGCCCGAAAGAGGTCTCAGTGGGCGACAGCACCACCATGTCGATCGCCTCGGCGCCGAGCCTGCCCTGAGCGGGCCTGTCCGTAGATTTGTGCCATGAGTGGCGCAGAGTCGGCTGGGGATGACACGAGGGCCGAGGCGCCGGAGGTGGGGCCCGCGGACGCGTTGGATCTTGAGGAGTTTCGTCGCGACGCCCACGAGATGGTGGACTGGGTGGCCGACTACCTCGCCGGGCTCGGTGAGCGACCGGTGTGCGATCCGGTTCAACCCGGAGCGGTCCGCGCGCAGCTGCCTGATGTGGCGCCCGAGGAACCGGAGCCGTTCAGCGAGGTGCTCGACGACTTTCACAATGTGATCGCCTCGGGGTTGATGCACTGGCAACACCCCGGCTTCTTCGGCTTCTTCCCCGCCATGTCCTCTCCCCCGGCGGTGCTGGGAGACATCGCCACCGCGGGGTTGAACGTGATCACCATGATGTGGTCCACCGGCCCCGCCGCTGCCGAGCTCGAAGCTCACGTGTTGGACTGGCTGGTCGACCTCACCGGCGTGCCACAGGCTTGGAAGTCCGCAGGGCCCGGTGGCGGGGTGATCAACTCGGGCGCGTCGGAGTCCACGTTCATCGCCTTGCTGGCCGCCCGCGAGCAGTGCAGGAGGCGAACCGGTGCGAGTGCTGAGCAGATGGTTGCCTACGCGTCCGTCGAGGCCCACTCGTCGGTGCAGAAGGGCGCCCGGGTGGCGGGGTTCGGCCATTTCCGGGCCCTTGAGGTGGACGAACGGTTCGCGATGACGCCCGAGGCGCTGGCCGAGGCCGTGGCCGACGACCTTCGCCGGGGCCTGATCCCGGCGGTTGTGACCTCCACGCTGGGAACGACCGGCACCACCGGTGTGGATCCGATCCGCGCGATCGGCGAGATCTCCCGCGCCGAGCAGCTCTGGCATCACTGCGACGCCGCCTATGCGGGTTCGGCGATGATCTGCGACGAGTTCCGCCACCACCAGCACGGCCTTGAATTGGTGGACAGCTACGTGTTCAACCCGCACAAGTGGATGGCCACCGGCATGGGATGCTCGGTGCTGTGGCTGGCCGATCGTGCGCCGCTGATCGAGACGATGAGCATCAACCCCGCCTACCTGCGCAACGAGGCCTCCGAATCGGGCCAGGTGATCGACTACCGCGACTGGACGCTGCCGCTGGGCCGGCCGTTCCGGGCGTTGAAGCTGTGGTTCGTGTTGCGCCGCTTCGGCGCGGAGGGCCTGCGATCAATGATCCGCCACCACGTGAGTTGGGCACAGGATCTGGCTGCGCGCATCGACGCCCATCCGAGGCTGCGCAGGGTGGCGCCGGTGGACTTCTCGCTGGTGTGCTTCGTGAACACCGAAGGCGACCACGCCACCCGCGCCTTGGCCGAAGCCGTCAACGCCACAGGACGATTCCACCTGACAGTGTCCGAAACCAAAGGCCATCCCTACATAAGGGTCGCTGTGGGCTCAACCTGGTGTACCCAAACCCAAGTAGAGAACCTCTGGCAAACAATCAAAACCAACACCGAACCCTCCAGCCACAAGCTCGACTCGTCTGGTTGAGCAGTCACAGGTTCAGGCGTGTTCCTCCTTGTTGGCCAGCCGAGCACGGTAGTTGGCCTCTCTGGCATTCCAGAAGCGTGCGGGAATGCCAAGGACCCACTCCAGACGCACGGCAGTCTCAGGCGTCAAGGCCACATGGCCGCTCACAAGGCGGCTCACATGCTTGGTGCTCAGATCCGCCAGTCGAGCGAGTTCCTCGCGAGTGAGCCTTGCTTCCTCCAACGCCTCCAGCAGTGTCTCGCCCGGGGGCACGGCATAGTCGGGCTCGTATGGAATCACCTGCTCGGACACCACAGCCTCCTTTCGCCTTCCTCGGTTGCAGTCGTGCCTTCGCATCCCAGGTTGCCTCGATGGACTGACGCAGGAGCGCGCGGTCGGCCGTTCAGTTTGGCGGGTGGGTAGCGGATTGGGTGGGGTGGGGGTGGTTAGCCTTGATGGTTATGCGGACGAACTTAATGCGGGAACGCTGGGCGGCGGGCGAAACGGCGATCGGTGGGTGGCTGGCGATTGCGAACTCGTTCTCGGCGGAGATCATGGCCCGCTGCGATTTCGATTACATCTGCGTGGACACCCAGCACGGCATCGTGGACTACAGCGACTCGTGGGCCATGTTGCAGGCGATCAACCTTGGCTCGGCGACCCCGCTGGTGCGGGTGCCGTGGAACGAGCCCGGCATCATCGGCAAGAGCCTCGACGCGGGCGCCAGGGGCGTTGTGGTTCCGATGGTGAACACCCGCGAGCAGGCCGAGGCCGCGGTGCGGGCCTGCCGGTACGCGCCCGCAGGCGGACGCAGCTACGGGCCCGCCCGGGTGCTGCGCCAGGAGGGCCCGGACTACTACCAACACGCCAACGCGGACGTTGCGGTGATCCCGATGATCGAAACCGTCGAAGCCATCTCCAACCTTGATGAGATCTTGTCGGTGCCCGGCGTGGACGCCATCTACGTGGGGCCCTCGGACCTGTCGGTGAGCCTCGGGCTGCTCCCCGCCAACAACGACGGGATCGCCGCGTTCGACGAGGCGTACGCCACGATCGTGGCCGGCTGCAACCGTCACGGTGTGATCCCCGGATGCCACGCCACCGCGGAGCTTTGCGAACGTCGCATGGAGCAAGGCTTTCGCCTCATCACCATCACCTCCGATGCCGTCGCGCTCACCGGGGCGCTTCAACAAGCGGTCACCACCGCCCGGCCGCCCGCTCCCGAAGCCGCCGCTGCCGCGTCCTCAAGCGGGGCGATCTACTAGCGCGATCACACCCGATGCCCGCCGGACGGACCCCGCATCGTTACCCCGGCCGCCGGCGCCACTTCCCATCGGCCTTGGCGGGGTGCGTTGACGGAATTCGGCGACACCGCCGACACTTGCGCTCGCGGCTGTAGCACCAACACCGGAACGTTGCGATGAAGCTTGGAGAGGTCGCCAACAAGGCGTTCGCCGACCAACCCCGGCCCCTTGAGGGCGTGCGGGTGCTCAGCGCAGAGCAGATGGCGGCGGTGCCGTTCGCCACTCAACTGATGGCCCGCCTCGGCGCGGATGTGGTGAAGGTGGAACATCCCGTCACCGGTGACAGCGGCCGCGGTTCGCAGCCGTTCATCACCGACCCGCAGGGACGCCGCGTGGGGGCCACTTTCTTGCGCAGCAATCTGGGCAAGCGCAGCGTCACACTCGACCTGAAACACCCCCGCGGGGTGGAGTTGTTCCTGCGCTTGGCCGAACGTTTCGACGTGGTGTGCGAGAACTTCAAGGCCGGCACCGCGGATCGGCTCGGCATCGGCTACGCCGCAGTTCGGGCGGTGAATCCTTCGGTGGTGTACCTGTCGGTGTCGGGGTTCGGCAACGACTCGGCGTCCCCTTACCTTCACCGACCCGCGTACGCGTCGATCGTGGAGGCCATGACCGGCATTTACGAGTTCAAACGCAAACCGGGCCGGCCGCCGGTGGCCAATCCGGTGGGGGCGCTGGGCGACATCTCCTCGGCGTTGTTCGGGGTGATCGGAGTGCTGGCCGCGCTACGCCAAAGAGACCGGGATGGCGAGGGCCAGCACGTGGACATCGCCATGTTGGACGCAACGATCGCCATGACCGACCTTGTGGTGAACTTCGCCTCGATGGGCGTGGAAGACGAGGCATCGGCCGGTGTGGGCATCGTGGAAACCTTCGCGGCGGGTGAGGGGCATTTCGTGGTGCAGGTGGTGCGCGAGCATCAGTTCGCCAAACTGGCGGAGATCACCGGCAACCCCGAATGGCTGACCGACACCCGCCTGGCGCGCCGTGAGGGATGGTCGCAGCACTTTCAGGAGATCATCCGCCCGGGAGTGGAGCGCTGGGCGGCGTCGAAGACCAACCTCGAAGCCGCTGAGGAACTGGCCGCGGCGGGGATCGCGGCGGGGCCGTCGTTCACCAGTGCCGAGGTGTGCGACGACCCACACGTGTCGGCCCGTGACATGATCGTGGAGGTTCCCCACCCAGACGGCGGACCGCCGGTGTTCGTGCCCGGCAACCCGATCAAGATGAGCCGCACCGCCCAAGGCCCCGAAACCCGCCCCCCATGGCTCGGAGAACACACCAACGAAGTGCTCTCCAGCGAACTGAACCTCACCCCAGAGCAACTAGAGGATCTACACCACCAGGGAGTCCTCTAACCCCAGCCCCGGAGTCAGATGGTGACGATCCGTCGCCGAGCCTGCGAGTCACGATCATGCACCCAGCACCACCCTCGTATTTGCCGGCCAGGCATTCAGTTGCCTGAGAAAGTTGATGGTCAGGATGGGGGGAGGAGGGATTTGGCTATTTGGTCTTCGCAGGTGGGGGTGTCCCACCAGGACACTTGGAGTTGCTTGGCTCGCCGGAAGTAGAGCTGAATGTCGTACTCCACGGTGAAGCCGATCCCGCCGAAGACCTGTTGGGCCATGGCGGTGACGTCGCGGAAGGTGCGACACGCGAAGAGCTTGGCCATCGGTGCGAGCCGGGCAACGTCACGCCCGTTGGAGTAGGCCCATGCGGCTTCCTGCACCAGCAGGCGGGCCCCGTTGAGGGCGGTGTGGGCATCGGCAAGGTAGTGAGAGATCGACTGGAACTCGGCGAGGGCCTTGTTGAACTGGCGACGGGTCTTGGCGTACTCCGCGGTGATCTCCAACGCGTAGTGCGCCCCGCCGGTGGCCTGCGCGGCGGCCAGTATCGCCGCGGGTTGCATCACCTGCTCCCACAGCGCCCAGCCTCCTGAGGGGTCTCCGATGCAGGCCGATTCGGGAACCTCCACGGCGTTGAAGTCCACCCGGTACTGAGTGTCGGACGAGATCGACATTCGCTGATCCAACTTGAGCCCGTCGGCGGATGTGGGTACCTCGAACAGGCCGATCTGTGTGGGCTCGGGGCCGGTTCGGGCCAGCACAACCATCACGTCTGCGGCTGTGGCGAACGCCACATGCATCTTCGTGCCGTCGAGCACCCAACCGTCGCCGTGCGGGCGGGCAGCGAGTTGCACGCCGCGGGGTTTGAAGCCGCCTCCGGGTTCGTGCCAGGCAACGGTGGCGACGGTGCTTCCCGAACCGATCGCCTCAAGCAGGCGGCCTTGTTGTTCGGGTGAACCTGCGGCGCGAATCGCACCGGCTGCCAGCACGCACCCCACGAAATGAGGAAGCGGCGCCAGGGTGCGTCCGAGTTCCTCGTAGATCACGATCCCGTCGATCAGGCTCATCTCCGCGCTCGGGTCGGTCATCAGCGCGCACAACCCCAACTCACCGAAGCTCGCCCACAAGTCGTCGGCGATCCCGTGCGGGTCGTCCTCGAGAGCGCGCACCCTGTCGAGGGGCACCATCTCAGAACACATGCTGCGCACCATCTGGCGCAACATGTCCTGTTCTTCGGTGAAGTCCAGATTCAGTGTCATCTCAGTGCCGTCCCGGTGCTACCCGTGGGCTCGTGCGGGTCACCATGGTGGTGGCCGCCACCGCTCGGCGGTGCGTGACCACGGATTGTCGGTGCCGCTGGTTGGGATCGCCACGCGGGTCTGGCAGGTGCTGCGCACCTCAGCGCCGACCCTCAAGGTCAAGTCGAGGTCCACCCACCCGCAGCCGGTGGTGTCGAGTTGGGTGCCGGTCACCTTTGAGGTGATGGTCATCCGGTCACCGGGAAACACCGAATCCCGCATACGGAACCTCATGCGGCCGATGCGTCCCTTGGGCCCGGTCCAGTCGGTGACCGCCCTCTCGAACCATGCCGCCTGGTTGGGAGTGTTTAGGAAGATGTCCCGGGTGCCGTTGCGTTCGGTGGCGAAGCGGTAGTCGTGATGCATGGGACGCCAGTCGCGGCTGGCCAGCGCGCCGAGCACCACGGTGGTGGCGGTCACGTCGTGAACAAGCGGTGCAGGTCGGGCGCCAACAGGCACCTGATCGTGTGTGGGGTCGGCCTTGGCCCACCCACCGTCGGGTGGGGTCTCCGCGGCGGCATCCGTGGACGGCGGGGCACCTGCCTGTGAGTCATTGGCCGCGCGTCCCGTAGACGGGCTTGCTGGGGACGCGTCCGCCGCTGATCGTGCGCCGTGCGGGCGGCTGTAGCCGAAGCCTGTGTAGGACTCCACACCCACCAGCGCACCCTGCTGGTTGTGGTACTCCACGTCGATAACCCAGAAGCGGCCCGTTCCCAGGCGGGTGGTCTTCGGTTCGCTGATCGAGCGCAACACCTGGTGGTGGCCGATCACGTCACCTGGACGAACCGGTTCGTGGAACTCGCACGCATTGTCGCTCATGATCGCCTCGGGCAAACCCAGCGCCTCCTTGAGGTCGAAATGGGCTTGGAGGGCTTTCTGTTCGCCGGTGGCGCCGGGCGACCAGCGATGCGGGCGCATCCAGATCGACAGCGTGCTCAAAGGCAGGATCGGCCCTGCGGTGAGAGCCTCGGACACGCCCGGGTCCCAGTGCAGCGGGTTGCCGTTCTCGGTGGCCGCGAGGGTGTTCCACCCGTATCCCATCTCGGCGGGGAAGTCGGCAACCGCCGGGTACCGGGGTTTGCCGATCAGATCCGAGATCGCTTCGAGTGTCGCTTCGGCGGTTTGGGCCAAGGTTCGCCACCTCCATCACCGTTGGCTTCGGCGCTCACGCTACGCGCCCCCGACCGAGATCACGGCCCTGCGCGGCATCGAGGGACGGCTCACTTGCGTGCCGCCAGCCGAGAGTCGGGCCCAAGCGGCGCCTCAGGCGATCAGGCCCCGCCGGGTGAGGTCGGCGATCTCGTCGGTGGCGTAGCCCGCTTCGCCAAGCAGCGTGGCGACATGGGACTCCGAGTCGTCGGGAAGCCGGTACGGCGAATCGTTGACCCTCGTCCCGGCCCAGATCGGCCCGAGCTGTTCGAAGCTGCCCTCGGTTGGGTGAACGGCCTGCGCGAACAGGCCACGGTGGCGGAACTGCTCGTCGGCGCACGCCTCCACCACTGTGTTCACCGGAGCCACACAGCAATCGGCGGGGCCGAGCCGCGCCACCCATTCGTCTCGGGTGGCGGTGGCGAAACGTTCAGCCAACGCGGCCCGTACCTGGTCCTGGCAGGTGTCGTCGGTTTGGTGATCGGCCCACTGGGGCAAGTCCAACTCTCGGCACAGGTTGCGCCAGAAGGCCGGTTCGATTGCCGCGACCGACACGAAACCACCGTCGCGGCATTCGTAGGTTGCGTAGCAGGCGTAACGCCCGGTGAGGATGTAATGCCCCGGCCCGGGATCGGCGCCGGTTGCGAGGTGCTCATCCGCGTACAACGACATCATCGCCAGCGCCCCGTCCGCGGCGGACACGTCGAGGTACTCGCCGGCCCCGGTGCGCCCACGTCGCAGCAGCGCCGCCATGATCGCCATGGCAGCATGCATGCCACCCGCGGCGATGTCGGCCACAGTCGCGCCGGGCAGGGCGGGTGTGCCGTCGGCGCTGCGTTCGCTGCAATGAAGAAACCCCGAGGCGGCCAGGTAGTTGAGATCGTGCCCGGCCCACCGTGCCCGCGGTCCGCTCTGGCCGTAGCCGCTTGTTGAGCAGTACACGATCGCCTCGTTCACGGCGCGCACCGCCTCGTAGCCAACGCCGAGGCGTTCCACCACACCAGGCCGGAAACTCTCAAGTATCACGTCCGCGTTCACGCTCAACGCCAGGAAGGCCTGCTTGCCCTCGGGGGCCTTCAGGTTGAGGTGAACCTTGCGCATTCCCCGGTTGCCGCTGTAAGCGTGAGCGGGCGGTTTGATCATCACCGCACCGTCGCGGGGCACCGGCAGAACCTTCACCACCTGCGCCCCGTAATCGGCCAAAATCCTGGTGGCGCGAGCCCCCGGGCCAACCGAGGAGAGGTCAAGCACCCGAACCCCATCAAGGGCGCCCACACCACCGGCGGCGGCGCCTGCGGATTCGGCGGCGCCCTGGGAGCGGTTGGTCATCAGAAGTTCTTGGGAAGTCCCAGTCCCCGGCGGGCGATGATGTTCTTTTGGATTTCCGACGACCCGCCGCCGATGGTGTCGATCACCGTGTAGCGGTAAGTGGACTCCGAACGGCCGGCCATGGGCGCATCCTCGGTGTGTACCCGCAACTGCGACCCGGGCCCGGCGATGTCCATGGCGGCGTCCGCGATGCGCCGCGACAGCTCTGTGGCGTACAGCTTGTACTGCGACGCGGCCACCGTCGGCGGCTGAAATCCGCTTTGCCCCGCCCGGGTGGCGGCTTCCACCTTCACCGCTTCGGCCACGAACTTCAAGCCCAGAACCCTGGCGACCTCGGCTTCGGTGTGCAACGTGGCCAAGCGGGCACGAATTCGCGGGTCGTCGCGCAGCGCCTCACCGTCACGTTCGGTGCAGCGCACGTAATCGGTGAGCAAGTCCAGGCGCTGCTTGATCGGCGAGAACGTGAACATGGTGAACCGCTCAAGGTCGAGAGCCTGGCTGATGTAACGGAAGCCGTGGTTCACCTCCCCCACCACGTGGGAGTCCGGCACGAAGACGTTGTCGAGGAACACCTCGTTGGTGCGTTCGTCTCCCATCGTCCAGATGCCGTTGATGGTGATGCCCGGATCGTCCAGGGGCACCAGCATCAACGTGATTCCCATGTGCTTGTTCTGGGGGTCGGTGCGGGTGCCAAGCCAGTACCACTCCGCGAAGTGCGCGGAGGTGGTCCAGGTTTTCTGGCCGTTGAGCAGCCAGCCCTGTTCGCCTTCGTCTGTGGTGAACGGCTCGGCGCGCAGGCGCATCGACGCGGCGTCGGATCCGGCCTCGGGTTCGGAGTAGCCCACTGCGAACTCAACGTCGTTGTTGAGGATCATCGGCAGGAACTTGGCCTTGAGCTCCTCGGATCCGTGAGCGATCAGGGTTTTGCCGATGATGCCCACGCCCTTGCCGATCTGGGGCCCGCCCCGGGCTGCGAGGGCCTCGTTGAGCAGGTACTCGTACACGCCGTCGCCGTCGCTGCCGCCGTACTCGGGAGGCCAGGTGATCCCAAGCCATCCCTTGCGGCCAAGCTCACGCATGAACGCCCGCCTCTTGGGGGTGTCCACGATCTGGGCCATGTTCTCGCGGGTCACGTCGAACACTTCGGGGTCGTCGTGGGCGTCGAGAAAGGCCTCCACCTCGGCCGCGAACTTCATCTGTTCCGCCGAGAACTCAAAATCCATGTCGGCCTCCGCAATCGCCTACCCTTGTTGGCGTCTGCCCCGGTCGGGCGTCGGCCCTAAGGTACCCACGGCGCATACAGGACAACCCGCATGTTCGAAGAACTCGCTTCGCTCTTCGCGTTTGAGCGGGGTTCGGGGTTGTTGAGGGGGTGCGCGCTGGCGCGGCACGAGGACTCCTGGATTCGTTGTGTCACGCAACCGAGTCTTGGGAGTCCTCGTGGCGATTGACGCTAGCCGTGTGTTTGAAATGTTGGTCGGGCTGGCCGATGTGGACGTTTTGGGCGCCGACGATTCGCCCGGGGTGCCGCTAGTGGTGACGGTGGCGCCTCGTCAGCAGCGCCGGCTGTGTGTGGGTTGTCGCACCGAGGCGCGGGGGAAGGATCACCGAATGGTGGATTTGTGCGATTTGGCGTCGTTTGGGCGTCGTGTGGTGTTGCGGGTGTGGCGCACGCGTTGGTGCTGCTCTGATCACAAGTGCGGGGTTGGGTCCTGGACTTTTGAGCATCCTGAGATAGCACCGGCGCGTCACGCGTTGCGAACCTTCCCGGGTTCGATCCAATACACCCACGGAGACTGGAGTGCGGCCATCGAGAGCAGGGTTGTGCGAGACGCTCCAGACACCGCACCGGCATCACAGATGACGCTCGGAACGCTCGAATGTGACCAGACATATCGGTTTAGAGTCGCCGCGCTCGGTGATGGGAAGGGCTACGCCAAGGAAACGGGCGCTTGGTCATCCACTTACACCGCGTACATGCCTGCTTGCGGGCGAGTCCAGGCTACGGTCCCACCGGGCGATAGCAAGTAAGAACGAGATGATGACCTTGTCGTCGATATTGGTAGGGCAGGTGGAGATTCAATGACTCCAGGGAACAACGCTCGGCGTGCGAGTGCCGTCCAGATGGCAGTGGCGCTCCGCGCCTTTGGATGACGAGCAGAGGGAGGTTACGATGTCTCTTGCAGTTGTTTTATTTTGGAGGGGGTGCGCAGCTGGCACCCTCGTGGTATCGGCTTTGATGGAATCGCTTGTACCCGCATCCGGTGTCGAAGGCGTGATCGCAGAGCCTGACTCGGATAGGATTGGAATGGGGTCGGAGGATTGTTGGAGCGGAGTCTTGCTCTTGGAGCCGATGGCGTGTTACGTGTTGAAGCACGCTGAAGACGAGGGAGCTCTGGAAGTGGTGGCGATTTTCTTGGCGCCGAGCGGGCCATTGTATGTGATCTTGGCACGGGATGAACCCATCGATGAAGACTTGTTGTGGGTGATGGAGACCAAGTTCAATGAGTACGTCACCAGCCCGGAAGGGGAACACACCGTGGACTGGGACTCAATATGTGCCAATGGCATGAGTCGTGAAGTGTGTATGCAGGACTGGACAAACGAACCAAGATGGCTCTTGCCCGCGCGCGGTTATGTCAGCTTGTTCTCGTGGACACTCACCAGCGCAAATGATGACGTGTTGTTGATACATGGTGGCCTCGCAGGGCGCCAACTGGTGCCAGGCTGGGCGTCATGGAGACAACTATGGCCCGCCCACTCTGTGGTGGAAACGAACCCTGTAGAACAATCTACGCTGGATGAGGTTGATGCGTCAAGCGCGAGGTTTGATGTGTCTGACGTAGATATGGTGTCTGGTCTCGCTGATGAAGAATGCGAGAGCCACGACTTGCCAGTAAGCGACGGGCAATGCACCACGTGGCGAGCATTCGGACACCTTGGATTGGTGGGTGTGCGCTCCACTGGAGATTATTTTCCGGAGATGATACCTACTCGTTATGCCCAGATCAAGGCGCCACCTGACGATCCCCAGGAGCTGGAGAGAATCAAGCTGGAACTGTTGGATGATCGACGCGAGGCTATGTATCAAGCGGGAGAATTGAACGTCGAGATCATCCCGGTCAAGTACGACCTCGGTGAATTGTGGCGATGGGCGGTGATCCTTGATCGTTTCAAGTACTCAAAGGCCAATACGATCGGATTGACCGGCGCGTGGGTGGGCACCAACGGAGTTGCCATAAATTACCCTGCCGACATTCGCATAACCATCAATACAAGAGGACTGGACCCATGGGTGGTTGCCGACGCGTTGCCAGAACTGCTACCCGCTCTGGGAATACCACAAGACGCAGTAGGACGGGTGATTCACGACAACACTGACCGGCGACGATTCCTGTTCCTGAACAGCACCGCCGAACATTCCACAACCACTGTTGAAGAACCCGACGAGATCATCATAGACACGGACACCACTGGCGAACTCACGATGACCACGCGATCAGCGGCACCCGACCACGCTGCCCCAGATGTGGTCGCACCACCCAACACCGCAGTCACGCCGGTTGACAACACCCCTCCAAGTCAAGACTCATCGCCGGTAGTGGACACTACCGAAGGCGATTCCGGACGGGCAGCCGTTGGGTCAACTCAGATCGAGCAACAGTCCAGCCCGCAATCACCAGGACCGAAACCAGAGTTGGCCCAGGCAGCCTCACCAGAGCAGAGCCTGCCCGAAGATCACAACTTGGTGTGGTTGCTTATGGCATTGGCTGCTGTGATTTCGGTCGCGGGGATTGCCGCTGTTGTTCTTCGGGCGCGCAAGGCATGACACTCATGCAAGGCTGCGATGAGTCACTCCAGATCGTCCAGCGAAGGGCCCAACACACAAGGTAGGCCCGAGGTTGTGCGCATTACGGGCTCTTCGGATTTCAGCGGGGTTTGAGGGTGGTTAGGAGGGCCCAGTTGGGTTCGCCGGCGTAGAGCAGGGTGCGTATTCGGTAGTTGTCGAAGCGTCGGAATCCGAACGCGACTCGTTTGACGCGTTTTATGAGGTTGTTGACGGCTTCGGCTGGGCCGTTCGTGGCTTTGGCGTGGTGCCAGTTGCAGATCTGGGTGTGCCAGCGGCCCAGGGTGCTGCCCAGTGAGGCGACCTCCGCGGGGAACTCGTGGTGCCGCAGATCGGCTGAGAGTTCACCGAGGTAGCGCTCGGCCATGGCCGGGTCGGGGATGTCGTAGAAGAACCTGGTGGCTTCTTTGGCGTGCCAGCCGTAGGCGACCTCGCCGTGGGGATCACCGGCGCGCAACAACCCCATGAGGCGGGTGTCGCCGGCGGGGTCGAGACGCTCGGAGGCTTTGAGCAGCAGCTTGCGGCAGCGATACCGCAGCGCTTCGTCGTGCACCCTGCGGCAGCACTTGTCAGGCTTGTTGGCGTTGGCGTGGATGACGACATGGAACGGATCGATCACCTCGCCGCTTCAGGCACCGCAGTGTCAAGGGTCGCCTTGTAGGGGCCTGACATGTCCATCACCGCCCAACGAATGCCATCGAGCCACTGCGGTGACCGCCCTGTGAGCCACCGGGCAGGCCCGGCAGCGTCTCTACCTTGCACAACGTCAAGCAACTTTATGGTTCGCGGGGCCACGATCTGGGTGGACCAGCGCTTGTGTATGCGGTCGCCTTCGCGGCCCAGCAGTGTCTTATCTAACGAAACTGCCTCCACCGCGCCGATGCGGTCCTCATCAGCGTCGATGAGCGCCTCGCCATAGGCGATCACCGCGTTGCTCACGGTGTGCCACCCAGCGCCAAGCTCATCAGCCACATCGCTCACCGGCAGGTCACAACGACCGACCCGTTCAGTGGCCCACCGCCCCCCACGAGCCCTCAGTGTGTGACGCTCCGGTGCCATGTCGCGATGCGCAATCATGTGAGACCCAACCCCGTAGCGCCGCTGGGGGCACCACCAACGCGTGCGCCGCACCCGCAACACCACACAACGCCCAAACGATGGCAGATCCACCAAATCCACCATGCGGTGCTCCTTCACCCGCGCCGCAGTACCCCAACCCCCACAATGTGGGCGCTGTTCGCGCGGCGCCACCGGCAATCTCAACTACACCGCACCCCGCCCAGGCGCGAAGAGCCACAATGAGTCGTTCCCGTACTAGCGGAAGTAGTACCAGTCGTCGAACACTTCCATGTGTCGCTGCTGATAGAACGAATCATCGAGGCCTGCCGCCGTGAGGTAGGAATTGCCCTCGAACACGAGCCCGCACGTGCCGCACACAAAGGCGTCAGCCCAAACTCTGATCTCTTCAATCGGCCACAGGTCATCGTCCATGTCGAATTCCTCGCTCTCGGCAATCTCGTTGCCGTACATCTCACCCAAATCGTCGCATACCGGGCACTCGATCTCCAGTGAGAAATCGTAGTTTAGGTGAAGCCTCTGCGCCGCCTCACCCAGGTCGAGCCTCTGACGAGCGGCCGCCAGAAGATTTTCGACCCGACGTTGGACGTTCTTGGCATTGCGGTCGAGGTGCAACTGAACCTGAGTGAGCCTCATCGGACCCACCAGATCCTCAAGTGTTCTGTGTTGGTGGATAGTTAGCACCTCAGCGGCGGACCAGAACCGCTCCCACCAGATCTCATGGTCGGCGATCTCATCATATGGGCGTGCTCCAGAGTGCAGTTCAGCGTTGCGTTTGCTGGCGATCCAGCCAGCAATCTTTGCGTCGAACTTCGGGAACGCTTTGGCACACCGACTGAACGCCTCGTGCGCTGAAATGCTGCGATATCGCGTGTTGTCCCCAGACAGACCGGCCGCCAACAGCAAGCTCTCGCCTTTCTGGTCCGCGGACGCCACCAATAGCGGACTAATTCGACAGAGCGCTGATTTCGCTAGCAACTCGAACGCCACGGCCGCGAAGAGCATCGCGAGTTCCGCGTCGCTGTCCAACGCGTCGAAACTGCGACTGACGAATGACTTCGCCTTGAGCCATATCGCTTCGTAGTCGTACGGTTGGCTCATGAATCTCGCCACTTGACCACGAGCTGTCTGGCAGGATGCGACTCCCTCCTCTTGACTGCCGACCGACCGTGAAGCGTCTGCCTGTTATCGATCCTCAACGTTGTTCTCGGCCCGGGAGATGCCCACGGCGTCACTGCGCCGGGGCAAATCAACAAGAACTCGGCTGCCATCTCAGCGAGTGTATCCCGAGGCCGCATCGTTGCGGGGTCAAATCGAATCCGATGCGGATCGTCCACGTGACCCAGACAAGCTGAGCGACCAAGGCGAAACTCGAACACCCCGTGCTGCAGTGCCGCTCGAACCGGCTCGTCGAGACTATGAGGTTCGTTGAGTCGATGAAGTATAGTTGGATCCTCGATCGCGGTCGCCGGGACTCGAGAAAGGCAGCATCTGATGGCTCTCTCAGATTGGCACCGACCGTTGGAACTGGCCGACGGTGTGTAGTAGAAAGGCTAACAGGCCGTTCCGTCCGATGAACTGAGGGCCTCGCGCCTCAGTTGGAAGTGCAGAACTCGACCGGACGCTTCATCCCCCGGCGAGTCGCTATCACCGTAGCCCTATCACCGATTGCGGATGCCACCTTGCACACCAAGTGTGTCGGAGGCGTGCGTCCCGTGTTGTGGTGTAGTTCCGTGCGTTGGGGTTGGTCATGTGCGGTGTGCTGCGGGTAGGGATGTGGGCTGCTTGTTGTTTGGCTGCCGGGGCGTCGGGTTGAGGAAAACTTGGTGCGTATCAGCGTGGAGATGAGGCGCCGCAGGTTGGGTTGAGCCGCGCCCCGGTAGGTCGCGCATGGCATGCACCCCGCAGCGTTGTCAGGTGGCGCCCTGGAGCTGACCAGCGATAGCGGCTCTGAGCCTCCCATGGCAATCTGAGATGGCCAGCCGCACTTCGTGCAAGCCGCGCTGTTTGAGCCCTGCGAGGAACTCCGCGCTGAACGTTTCGCTTTCGGAGTCCCCCAGTTCAACACCGAGAATCTCTCTGTAGCCATCACCACGCACCCCGGTGGCCAAACGACTGCCACGGTGGTGAGGTGCCCGCCTTGTCGCACGTGCACACTGGTGGCATCAACCCACACGTACACAAAGGGCTGATGATCGAGCCTGCGACCACGGCACGCTTCGACCTGTCGGTGTTGGCACAGATGCGGCTCACCGTGGAGCGCGACACGCCGCTGCGACAACGCAGGGCTTTGGCCAGGGCATCCACTTTACGCGTCGAGGTTCCCGTGACGTAGGCCTCCATGACCAGCGCCCACAGAGCCTTGCCCCGCCCGCCGTCGCGGTTCCACAAACTCCGCGAAGAAACTGCCAGCGCGCAACTTCGAGATCCCCACCTCGACGTCACCGGTTGGCGTGGAGATCATCTTGGGCCGGTGCCCGTTACCGGCTCTTCGGAGTTCAGCGGGGTTTGAGGGTAGTTAGGAGGGCCCAGTTGGGTTCGCCGGCGTAGAGCAGCGTGCGGATTCGGTAGCTGTGGAAGCGTCGGAATCCGAACGCGACTCGTTTGACGCGTTTGATGAGGTTGTTGACGGCTTCGGCTGGGCCGTTGGTGGCCTTCGCGTGGTGCCAGTTGCAGATCTGGGTGTGCCAGCGTCTCAGGGTGCGTCCCAGCGAGGTGACCTCCGCGGGGAACTCGGGGTGCCGCAGATCGGCTGAGAGTTCACCGAGGTAGCGCTCGGCCATGGCCGGGTCGGGGATGTCGTAGAAGAACCTGGTGGCTTCCTTGGCGTGCCACGAGTATGCGACCTCGCCGTGGGGATCACCGGCGCGCAACAACCCCATGAGCCGAGTGTCGCCGGCGGGGTCGAGACGCTCGGAGGCTTTGAGCAGAAGCTTGCGGCAGCGATACAACGGATCGGCCTTGCGGCCTCGATGCCCCAACGTTTCGTTCTGCACCCGGCGGCGGCACTCGTCAAGTTTGGAGTTGGCGTGCCTTATGACGTGGAACGGATCGATCACCTGCGCCGCGTGGGGCAGCACGGTGTCATAGGCGGCCTTGTAGGACCCTGACATGTCCATCACCGCCCAGCGGATCCCATCAAGCCACCCCTGAGGCCGCTGCGCGAGCCACCTGGTGGGCCCAGCAGCATCTCTGCCTGGGACAACGTCGAGCAGTTGAGCGGTTCGGGCGTCCACGATCTGGGTGGACCAACGCTTGTGTTTGCGGTCGCCTTCACGGCCCAGCAGCGTCTCATCTAGCGGAACGGCCTCCACCTCACCGATCCTGTTGGTGTCGGCGTCGATCAGCGCCGCGCCATATGCGATCACCGCGTTGTTCACCGTGTGCCACCCAGCGCCAAGCTCTCCAGCCACATCGCTCACCGACCGGCCACAACGACCAACCCGCTCCGATGCCCACCTACCGGCCCGTGTGGTCAACGCGTGACGCGCCGGTGCGATCTCAGGATGCTCAACCGTCCAAGACCCAACCCCGCGCACACCCTGCGGACAGCACCAACGCGTGCGCCGCACCCGCAACACCACACAACGCCCAAACGACGGCAAATCACACAAATCCACCATGCGGCGATCCTTCACCCGCGCCTCGGCACCACAACCCCCACCAGCGCGGGCGCTGCTCACGAGGCGCCACCGTCACCACTAGCGGCTCCCCGGGCGAGTCGTCGGCTCCCAACACGTCCACATCGGCCAACCCGACCAACATTTCAGACACACGGCTAGGCTCAACCTCCACGAGGACTCCAAAGACTCGGCTTGTACGACACCCCGAATCTAGGAGTCCTCGTGCCGCGCCAGCGCGCACCTCAACCACCCCGCACCCCGCTCAAACGCGAAGAGCCGCTTTGCCGCGGACGGCCCGCGCATCAGTGCTGTGATCGAAAGTGCTGTGGCCGCCTTCCACAGAGCCACCATTGGGTGACTACTAGAATTGGCCCACCCCCGGTGGTGGAAGCATGAGCCGTTTGGTGCTGTTCTTGGGTCTGTCGAATGCTCGGCGGGTGGACACGCTGCTTGGGGTCGCGCTCTTGGTGGCGGTGGTTACCGGGTTGGTGTCCTGGGGAATCGGCACCGGTTGGGCTCGGGTGGTGACGGTTACCCATGCGGTGGCCGGGTTGAGCGTGGTGGTGCTGATCCCAGCCAAGCTGAGGGGATCGGTGCGCACCGGCATGAGGCGACGCCGGATCACACGTTGGCTTTCGCTGCTGATGGGACTGCTTGTGGTTGCGGTGATCATCTTGGGGTTGCTTCACGCCACCGGGCTTTGGCACGGCGTGGGTTACTGGTCGGCGCTTTGGACCCACGTGCTGCTGGCCGCGGTCGTGGCGCCCCTGGCCGCGTGGCACGTGCTGAGCCGTCGCAGCAGGCCAAGGCGCACCGACTTGAATCGGCGGACGTTGCTGACCGGTGGCGCGGTGAGCGTGGTGGCGGCGATTGCGTACACGGGTCAGGAACTCGCAGCGGGAGCGGACCGCAAGGCCACCGGCTCACACGAGATCTCGTCGTTCGATCCGTCCGGAATGCCGGTGGTGCAATGGCTCAACGACCGGGCACCGGCTCGGCAGTCACCCTGGAACCTGACCGTGCTCGGAACCCAGGTGCCATTGGAGTGGTTGCAGGCAAACGCGACGACGCTTGAAGCAGACCTTGACTGCACCGGAGGATGGTGGAGCCGCCAGGCGTGGCTGGTTGTGCCCCTCGACGAGGTGCTCGCGCACGTGGGCGTGTCCGGTTCGCAGGCCAGAAGTGTGAACGTGATTTCCGCCACCGGTTACAGCAGGCTCTTCCCGCTTCGGGACCTGGCGAACCTCTACCTTTGTGTCGGTTACGGCGATCAGGCCCTGCGCCGCGGTCACGGCGGCCCGGTGCGCCTGGTGGCCCCGAACCGGCGAGGGTTCTGGTGGGTGAAGTGGGTGACCCGGATCGACCCGAGCGCACGGCCTTGGTGGTTGCAGTCGCCGTTCCCGCTGGAGTGACGACCGTCGAGCAACAGCCCTTGCGCCTGGTGGCGTTCCCGGCTCTGTGGGAACACCGTCGGCGACGCCGGCAGGGATGCTTCCCTAGTGCTGCGGAGCGGCTTGGACTATTCGGGTGACGTGATCCATTGCAGCTGCGCGGGCCGCTCGTGAGGCGTCGGCGGCGGCCTCGCTGCTGGGTGCCACGTCGGGGCCGGCACCGAGATTCCACGCCTCGGCAATGTTTGCAGGGGCCCCTTCGGCGTGCATCGCGGCTTGCGCACATGCGCCGAGGGCCACCATTTCCTGCGCGTCGGGCACCCGCACAGCGGCGCCCAGGCAATCGGCGGCCACCTGGCGGTAGGCGGCGCTGCGGGCGCCCCCGCCGATCAGGTTCAACCTGCCGGACACGTCCGCGCCGGCGGCTTGCAGGGCGCTGACCCCTGCCAGCAGTGCTGCGATCACACCCTCGTGCGCGGCTCGCGCCAGATCCGCCGGTGTGGTGGTGTTGCGCAAACCGGCAAACAGGCCGGTCACGTCGGGAAGGTTCGGGGTGCGTTCACCGTCGAAGTACGGCACCAGCACCACCCCGTTGGCGCCGGGCGGCGCTTGTAATGCCAGCGCTGCGATCGTCTCACGATCCTGTCCCAGCCACCCGGCCACCGTGTCGGTCACCCGTGTGGCGTTGAGGGTGCAAACCAACGGCAGGTAGGCGCCGCCTGCGTCACAAAAGCCGGCAACCTGGCCGCTGGGGTCATGGGTCGGTGTGGGCGACACCGCGTAGGCCGTTCCGGAGGTGCCAAGCGACACGGCAACGTCGCCGGGCCGCAATCCCAACCCGAGCGCGGCTGCCATGTTGTCACCTGTGCCCGCACCCACCGGAATGCCGTCGCGCAGGCCGGTTGCGTTGGCAGCTTCGGGTGTGACCGTGCCAGCCGGTGCGTCGAAGGCCAACACTTCGGGCAGCGCCTCCAGCCACTGCCGCCCCGGGCGACCCCCGACCTCATCCAGCAGGTCGGCTCGGTATGCGCCTGTGGCGGTGTCGAACCAGCCGGTTCCCGAGGCGTCACCCCGGTCGGTGACATGGACCCCGGTGAGGCGCAAGGTGAGATAGTCGTGAGGCAGCATCATCTTCGCCACCCGCGGCACCAGCTCCGGTTCGCATTGGGCCATCCACGCCAGTTTCGTGATCGTGAACGACGCCACCGGCACCGACCCGCACGCCTCGGCCCAGCCCGCCGCACCAAGCGATTCCACCAGCCGAGCAGCCACATCGGCTGAGGTGGTGTCGTTCCAGAGCTTCGCCGGTCGCACCGGTTCGCCGGCCGAGTCGAGGGTGACAAGGCCGTGTTGCTGGCCCGCCACCGCCACCGCCACCACATCATCGAGCCCGCCCGCGCCGGCGGCTTGTGACTGTTGCGATGCCTGAGCGAAGGCTTCGCACAGCCGCTGCCACCAGACGCGCGGATCCTGCTCGGCACAAGGCGGATTCACCTCGGGATGAGCGGCACGCCCCGAGGCCACCAAGGCGCCGGTGGACACGTGGCGTAGTTCCACCTTCACCGACTGGGTGGACGAGTCCACCCCCGCCACCAGTGCCATTAGCGAAGGCCCTTGCGCATCGCCGGCACAGTCACAGTAAGCATGTCAAGCACCCCCACGGCCTGCTTGTCGCCACACCAGCGCACGGCCATCACATGTGCAGCGACGACCCCGACGGACTGGTGGTCCCACCAGCGCACGGCCACGCCCGGGTTCAGCGAGACACCGCCTCTCAGCGGACCTGGTCGATGTAGCGGTTCACGAGGTTCTCGAGACGTTCCTGGCTGCCCGAGCCCGGCCGGGGATCGGCTTCGGTTTCGGCCACCCGACGATGCAGATCGGCAAGCGTGCGCTCACCGGCCATTATCTGGCGGCCCAACGGGCCCTCCCAGGCGGCGTACCGGGCGGCCCGCAAGTGTTCCAGGGCGCCGTCTTCGAGCATGGCGTGAGCCACCAGCAACGCCCGGGCCAGGGTGTCCATGCCACCGATGTGGCCGTGGAACAAGTCGGTGCGGTCGATGGACTGGCGTCGAAGCTTCGTGTCGAAATTGAAACCACCGGTGGTGAACCCACCGGCGCGCAGGATCTCGTACACGCCGAGAGTCATTTGCTCCACCGAGTTGGGGAACTGATCGGTGTCCCAGCCGAGACGATCATCTCCCCTGTTGGCGTCCACCGAGCCGAAAATGCCGGCGGCGGAGGCCATCGCCACCTCATGGGCGAAATCGTGACCCGACAAGGTTGCATGGTTCACTTCAATGTTCACCTTCACGTCGTCGAGCAGGTCGTAACGCTGAAGGAACGCTTGAACCGTTTGGGTGTCGTGGTCGTACTGGTGCTTCACCGGTTCCTGTGGTTTGGGTTCGATCAGAAGCGGCCCGTCGAAACCGATGGCGTGCTTGTGTTCGGCCACCATCGCCAAAAAGCGGCCAAGCTGGTCGAGTTCGCGGCCCACGTCGGTGTTGAGCAGCGTGTCGTAGCCCTCACGGCCACCCCACAGCACGTAGTTGGCGCCCCCGAGACGGTGAGTGGCGTCCAGGCAGTTCTTCACCTGCGCCGCGGCACGGGCGAACACCTCAGGATCAGGGCTGGTTGCCGCCCCGGCCATGTAACGCGGATGCCAGAACAGGCGGGCGGTGCCCCACAGCAGTCGCACCCCGGTGCGTTCCATGTGGGCGGCGGCTTCGTCCACCAGCGTTTCCAGCGCGGCGCTTTCCTGCGCGAAGGTTGCCCCTTCGGGCGCGATGTCGTGATCGTGGAAACAGAAGAAGTCCACGCCGAGCTTCTCGAAGAACTCGAACGCGGCGGCCATTTTCACCTTGGCGGCCGCGACCGGTTCAAGATCGGGGTTCAGCCACGGCCGGTCGAAGGTGCCCTCTCCGAACACGTCGTTTCCGCCCCAGTTGAACGAATGCCAGTAGCACACCGCGATGCGCAGATGCTCGGCCATGGTGCGCTCGCCCACCATGCGATCCTTGTCGTACCAGCGGAAGCTGAGCGGGTCGTCGCTTTGGGGCCCGGCGTAGCGGATCGGTTCGGGAACGTCGTTGAAGAACTCGGTCACCCTGTCGATGGTAATGGGCGCCCACCACCCGCCTCGCAGGGCGCCCGGGCGCTGGGCAACGCCCCAACGGCGGGCATTGCCGCCCCGCCGGAGATGTCGCCGGTTGCCTGTGGGGGCCCGCCTGCCGCTGCGGGGTTCAGGCGTGGGCGATCATCCGGCCCAGGGCGCCCAGCTGCTCCTCGGCGTGGCCGAGGGTGAGCTCGATTTGGCGGGCCATCAGGAAATGCCGGTGAAGCGGGTAATCACGATCAACTCCCACCCCGCCGTGAACGTGAACCGCGGCGTGTACCACCCGGTAACCGGCCTCGGCGGCCCAGTACTTGGCGATTGCGACCTCGCGGGCCGCGGGCAGCCCCGCGTCGATGCGCCAAGCGGCCTGATGCGCGGTGAGCCACATGGCGTTGGTGTCGATGTACGAATCACCCGCACGCTGGCTCACAGCCTGGAAGGTCGCTATGGGACGATCGAACTGGCGGCGCTGCTGGGTGTAGTCCGCGGCGAGGCGAATCGCGCTGTCGGCCGAACCGGCCGCCATCATGCACATCCCCGCGTTGGCGCGCAGTTCGATGAAGTCGACAATCTCGGCCCCGCCGCCGGGGTCTCCCAGGAGGGCGTCGGCGTGCGCTTTCACGCCCGACAACTCGAATCGGGCCTCACGGCCACCTGTGGTGGTCTCCACCGGCAGCACCGTGAGCCCCTCCACATCGGTCGCCACCACAAACACCCCGACCGGCGCCTGATCGTGGTCGTCCGCGCCGACGATGCGAGCAGGGATCAGCGCCACCGCGGCTTCGAGCCCACCCGCAACCAGGGTTTTGGCGCCGTCAAGCAGGTAGCTGCCGTCGGGGCACAACCGGGCCACGGTTTGCGGCTCGGCGGGTGTGGTGCCGTCCTCGGCCAAAGCCGCGCAAGCCAGCGCTTCACCGGCCGCGATCGCGGGCAGCCATTGCTGCTTTTGGGATTCGCTGCCGAACTCGGCGATCGGCATGGCCGCCATCACCGCGGTCGAAAGCAAGGGCACCGGCGAGGCGAACCTGCCCACCTGTTCCAACGCCACCGCAACCGCCAGAAAACCAAGCCCCAGGCCGCCGTAACGCTCGGGCACGGCCGCGCCCACCACACCCGTTTCGGCCAGAGCAGCCCAAGCCTCCCGGTCAACGTTGTCGCCTGCAGCGCACAGCGCCTTGAGGCGCTCGTGGCTGGATTTGTCCTCGAGAATCCGGGCCGTGAGATCCCGGATGGCCTCCTGCTCCTCGCTCAGTGCGAAGTCCACGTTTCCTCCTTGTGCCCCGTCCCGGTCACCGTCGCAGTCGCGGTCATCCGGAACCGCTAACGATCGGCTCGGGGGTAGCCGAGACCGAACTGCGAGATCAGGTCACGCTGCATCTCGTTGGTGCCACCACCGAAGGTGAGAATGATCGTGGATCGGTACAGCATCTCCAGGCGGGTGAGATACCCCGGTGATCCCTCAACCACGTAAGCACGCTGCCCGTAAACCTGCATGAGCTTGCGGTAGGCGTCCACGAAGAACTCGGTGCCCGACACCTTCACAGCCGACGAATCCGCGATGAATCCCGAGATGGTGTCCATGTCGGGCTCGGCGTCGTCGATCTTGTTGGCCACCGTCCAGGCAACCTTCCAGTTGGCGAGCCGCAGAAACTCAAGGCGGGCCTCCACCTCGGCCAGGTTGCGCTGCACCCACGGCTCGTCGATCACGTAGCTGCCATCGGCGCGTTTGGCGCTGCGAGCCCACTGCGCGCACTCGTCGAGGCGGCGGCTCACCATCCCCGACGAGCAAATCGTGACCCGTTCCCGGTTGAGCTGGCTGGTGATCAGCCGCCACCCGCGGTTCTCCTCGCCGATCATCGTGGACGCCGGCACCCGGCAGTCGTCGAAGAACGTGTGGTTGATGTTGTGCGCCGACAGCAAGCTCAGCGGTTCGATGCTCAACCCGGGCGTGTCCATCGGAATGCAAAACAGCGAGATGCCCCTGTGTTTGGGGGCGTCGGGGTTGGTGCGCGCCGCCAGCCAGATGTAATCGGAGCCCTTGGCCAGAGACGTCCACGTTTTTTGGCCGTTGATCACGTAAGTGTCGCCGTCTCGCACGGCTCGTGTGGTGAGAGCGGCCAGGTCGGTGCCGGCGTCGGGTTCGGAGTAACCGATGCAGAAAGCCAACTCGCCACCGGCGATGCGGGGAAGGAAGAACTTCTTTTGCTCGTCTGTGCCGTACTGCATGATCGTGGGCCCGACGGTGTTGATGGTGAGCATCGGAATGGGCGCACCCAGCGCAACGGACTCGTCGAACACGATGAAATGCTCCACAGCGGACAGTCCCCTGCCGCCGTACTCGGTGGGCCATCCCACCGCCAGCCAGCCGTCTCGGCCCATGTGTCGGGTGATCTGGCGGTGAACGGGGCCGATGCCGTCCTCGGCTGCGAGCGCCTCGCGCACCTCGTCGGTGATCAGCACCGAGTAGTACGCCCGGAGCTCGTCTCGCAGCTTGAGTTGATCCTCTGTGTAGCCCAAATGCATGTGATGTTTCCTCTCAGTGCCGCCCGCACGCGGCTACTACTCGAACCGGGTGCCCGCCTCTTTCAGGTACTCCAGGAACAAGTGACCGGCGTCGGGCGCCGGGTCGCCTGGCTGGTACGTGACCGAATGCAGAGTCCCTGTGTAGGCGAACGGGCCGTGGCGTTCGAAAATGTCCCAGCTCACCGGGGAGCGGCGGTCGATGCCCACGTCGATGCCCTCGAAGGGCGCCATCGCCATCAGCCCCACCAGCCCGGGCGTTTCGCCGACCACCTCTCCGTCGACGCTCACGGTGGTGTTCCACACCAGGTTGCCCGCGTTCGCCACCGAAAGCTCAACCCTGGCCGCGCCCTGGGTGAGCGGGCCGCAATCGGTGAGGCACAAGTCGCCGTACGCGTTGTGAGCGTGATAGAGCCGGTCCGCCTCGATGTACAAGCTGTAACCGCCGCCCTGGTCGCCGTGCGCGAACAGGATCCCCTCGTCACCGGGGCGCCAGTCGATGTGCGCGACCACCTTGAAGCTCCGGGCGAAGATCAGCCGCTGCGAACGCCAGCGCTCCAGGGTGGGGGTGCCGGGTCGCAACACCGTTTCTCCGATGATCACGTTGTCCCAGGGAGGCCTGTTGATCATCTTCACCGAGTTGCCCTCGTCGAGGGGGAACACCTGATTTGCCCACGCTGCGTCCTCCCATGCCTGGCGCAGCTCGGCCAGCGTTTCGGGGTGCTCCTCGGCGAGGTCGCGTGACTCGGTTGGGTCTTCGGTGAGGTTGTGCAGCTCCCAGCGATCCTCGCTGAAAGCGCTGCGAGGGCGATGACAGGTGACCGCCGACCAGCCGTCGCGATACAAACCCCGGTGGCCGTGCATCTCGTAGTACTGCTGGTGATGGTTCGACGGTGCGTCCGGGTCGGTGAGCGTCGCCGCGAAGCTCGCCCCGGCCGGTTCGGGCGCGGCCACACCGTGACGACCGGTGGGCACCTCCACCCCGGCGAGTTCCGCCAAGGTGGGGAACACGTCGGTGACGTGCTGGTACTGGTTTCTGATCCCGCCGCCGATCACCACTGGCGCCCCGGGTGGGCCCTTCGCGCCACGAGCGCGCCCGGTGCCGGCTTCCACACCCGAGCCCGCGCCGGCGCCGAGGCCGGCGGGCCAGTGCACGATGAACGGCACGCTGTGGCCGCCACGGTGAGTGTTCACCTTGTAGAGACGAAACGGCGTACACGACACCATCGCCCATCCCATCGGGTAGTGCGCCAACGTTTGGGGCCCGCCGAGAAGATCCAGGCGGGAGTGATCCACCTCCAGCACCTCCAGGTGGGTTTGGCGCACCTGGGTGAGCAGCGTGCGGAAGTACGCCGACGTGCCGATGTACTGACCCTCCCGGGAGCCGCCGTTGTCGCTGGTGAACACCACGATCGTGTTGTCCCACTCGCCGAGGGCCTCCAGGTGGCGGCGCAACCGACCGAAGTTCCGGTCGACGTTGTCCACCATGGCGGCGTACACCTCCATGTAACGCGCAAACAGCTCACGTTCTGTGGCGGTGAGCTCCGACCACGGTTTCACCTCGTGGAGGGCTTCGCTGTTGCGGCGCGGCAACACGGCGTGCTCGTCCACCACTCCGAGTTCGCGCTGACGGGCAAAGCGGGCGGCCCGCAACTCGTCCCAACCGGCGTCGTAGCGGCCCCGCTGTTTGGCGATGTCCGCCGCGGGGGCCTGCAGCGGGGCGTGAACCGCGCCGTGGGAGAAGTACATGAAGAACGGCCTCGTTGGATGCGACGAGCGCAGCTCGTCGATCATTGTGATGGCCCGGTCGGTGAGGTCGTCGGTGAAGTAGTAGCCGTCGGGGTAGCGGTCGATGTGGACGTGATGGTTGTCCTGGTAGAGACGGTGCGGCTGGTGGAAGTTGGTGAACGCGTCGAGGATTCCGTAGAAGCGGTCGAAACCCTTCTGCAGGGGCCAGCTCCGCTTTGGTGCTCCGTCGGACAGGTGGGCGTCCTTGGTGAGGTGCCATTTGCCCACCATCAGCGACGCCCAGCCGGCGTCACGGAACGTCTCGGCCATGGTCACGGCGTTGTCTCGCAGTTCGTGGGCGTAACCCGGGAAACCCGGATCGGAATGGGTGACGGTGCCCATTCCGGCCATGTGGGCGTTTAGCCCGGTGAGCAGCGAAGCCCGTGTGGGTGAGCACATCGGGTTGACGTGAAAGTTGGTGTACCGCAAGCCGTCGGCGGCGAGACGGTCAATCTCAGGGGTGGCGATCTCCGAGCCGTAGCAGCCCAGATCGGAGTAGCCGAGATCGTCGGCCATCACCACCAGCACGTTCGGTGCGCCCTCGGGGGCGGTGGCGGGGCGCGGCCACCAAGGCTGCGACGTGGAGAAGATCCTCCCGACGGTGCCCTCGAACCCGGCGTAGGGGGCGTTCGGGTCTTGGGGTTCGCCGGTGGCGGGCCCGGAGGCCTCGGCGCCGACAGTGCCTGCGTGTGTGGTCACGCCCGGAAGAACGCGGGGCTGGTGGCCTTGGCGGGCACCTCCTGGAGCGGTTCGGCCACCTGTTGGGGGGTGAAACCGTGCTCGGCGGCCAGCGGGCTGAGGCTGCCCAGGTCGAACCCGTACACCTCGGCGGCGTTGTCGGACAGAACCTTGCGCAGGTCGGCTTCGTCCCAGTCGCTGAAGGATCGCTGCAGGCTCTCCAGCGAGTACGGGTAGGTGCCTTCGTGGTGGGGGTAGTCGTTGCCCCACATTGCCTTGTGTACGCCGATCTGGCGGATCGCCGCGGCCTCCGACGGTGACGGGAAGCTCGCCCCGATCCACACGTTGCGATCGAAGTACTCGGACGGCTTCAGCGGCAGCACCAGATCGGCGTCGAAGCCGAGTTCACCCACACGGCCGCTCTTGGACATCTGCGCGTGGTAGCCGTCCATGCGGCGAAGCTCCTCCGCCGCCCAGGCCACGCCCTGTTCGGTCATCACGAAACGCATCGTGGGGAAGCGCTCGAACACTCCCGACAAGATCAGATGAGCCAGGTTGCGATGCGCGAAGAACGGCGTCTCCATCAAGAAGATCAGCCACGCCGCGGGGGTCTTGCCGTAGTCGGGGCCGCCGACACCTCCGTGCTGGGTCACCACCAGATCAAGGTCGCACACCGCGGCCCACAGCCTGTCCCACTGCGGCGCCCAGTAGCCGAGCATTCCCACATCGGGTGGCACGTGAGGCAGCATGAAACTGCGGAAACCCTCAGCGGCGGCCCATTCCAGCACGGCGATCGAGTCGTCGAGGTCGTCCACGAAAATCTGCGGCAGCCCGCAGCGCTGATCGGGGAACTCCGAGCACCAGTCGCGCAGCCAGCGGTTGTGCGCCCAGATGCCGGCCATGCGCCGCTTGTAGTCGGTGGCGTCCTTCGGCGGGCGGGCCACCAGCGCGCCTGTCGGGTAAAACGGCGGAACCGTGTTGGGGAAGGTGATCTCGGCCACCACCCCGTCGGAGTACAACTCGCGTTGTCGCCGGTCGTCGTCCCAGTTGCGGGAGCGTCCGTCGTCCTGCAGGTCGCGGTACGGGTTGCGGTAGCCGCCCCGCCATGCCTTGAACTCGTCACGCCAGGCCGGGTCGAGGTACTCCTCGTACATCGCCATGTTGCCCCCGGCGTGACAATCCGACGAGATGATCGTGTAAGGCTGACTCGTGCTCATGGGTGTGCTCCCTGGTCGACGGGGTGGCCCGCCTTGGCTGGTCGGGGCGGGCCTCGCAGCGAGTGTACGCAAGGCGCCATCAGGCCACCGGCGGGGCCTGCATCCGCGCCAAACGGCCCGGCCCCCGCACCAAGCCGCCCACACGGCCACGGCGCAGAGTGGGCCCCATCTGTTGAGGTTTGCGCGGCATCCCACGGCATCGGCGGTGGGCGTGGCAGAGTTGCGGCGTTGAGTCCCGCTCATCGGATAACCGGCAAACGCCGGTTGATCGCAGCGGCAGACCCTGCGAACTGCCGCGAGGTGGCGCCTGCGAGGCGGCTTGGCGGGTTCGCTCCCAAGATCAGGAGGCTGTCATGAAGCGCCACTCCCCCAGTCGCATGTCCCACGGCCGCCGAAGCTGCTCGGCCGGCTCGCGCTGGAAACCACTCCTCGCTGCGTTTGTGGTGGCCGGGCTTGTCGGGTTGGGGGCGGCGCCGGTGGGCGCCGCTCAGGGTGCGCCCGACGCGGCCCTGCAACACAACCTGGCCTGCGTGTCCACGGCGCTCACCAACTACGGCTTCGCCGACGTTCCCAACGATCATCCTCACCGCAGCGCCATCAACTGTCTCGCCCATTACGGCATCAGCACCGGCACCGGCGACGGCACGGTGTACTCGCCCAACCGCACGGTGCCCAGGTGGCAGATGGCGCTGTTCGTGCAGAGGGCGACCATCGTGGCCGGGGTGGTGCTCCCACCTCCGCGTGATCAGGGCCTCGAGGACATCGGCGGCCTTTCACAAGCAACCCAGGACGCGATCAACCAGCTGGTGGCCGCGCGAATATCGGCGGGACACACCGCGTCGGCATACCGACCCGATGATGTTGTGACCCGCGCCCAGATGGCGCAGTTCATCGTGAACTTCCTGGGCTACGTGTCCGACACGGTGAAGGTGGGCTTGCAGGGAACGGTGACCCTCAGCGCCTCAAACGGCGCGTTCATCTCCAAGGACGACCGCTTCGACGACACCGAGGATCTGTCCTACGCGATTCAGCAGGCCACCAGCGCGCTTTACGAACTGGGCATCGCGCTCGGCGTGGGAGGCGACAACTTCGCACCGGGCCTGCCTGTGACCCGGGCACAAATGGCGGCGTTCATCACCCGCGCCCTGGGTTTCACCACCGCCCGTCCACGCCCGGATGCGCCAACCGTGGACTCGCCGCGCACAGCGGCACCCGCGCTGGCCACGTGGAAGAGCCGCTCGTGGCTCGAAGCCGACCCGGTTGCCGGACTGCAGCGGGAGGTGTCCGAGGCAAGCCTGGACGCCTCGGCCCACAACCGTCAGGGCCCCTACAAGGACACATACTCCCGGATCACGGTGACCTGTCGCAACGGTCACGTTCACATAGGCCTCGACACTCAAGCCGGCATCATCGGATATCAAGCCATCTTGAACGGCACTCCCGTGTATTACCAGTTCGGGGATCTGCCGTTGATTGTGGAGGTGTGGGAGCTGGATCGCTTCAACAACGCAATCATCTGGTTGCCGTGGGAGAAGCGGGCCACGTTCATCGAGAACCTCCGCGAACACGACGACAAACAGATCTCCATGACCGTGTACAACCAGGTGAACGCCGAGTACGGCCATTTCGTGTTCTCGGTGGCCACCGGCCGCACACATCACCTCGAACCCGTACTGGACACCTGCAACTGGCCCTCCCCCGACTAACGGCCCTGCGTCGCCTCCCAGTCATCCGACGGGGGATCACCGTCTCGGCTGAAATCGGGAAGCCTCCGCACCCCTGCAAAGCCAACAAATGTTCGGTGACTTGACAGGTGACCGGGGTGGTGGTATCTTCACCATCCAGGCCAAGGCCCGATACTTCACGCCAGGTACGCAGCGCCACGCGAGTTCGACTCCTCGCCTGATTCGAGGCAGGTAGCCGGGGACATTCGGCCCCAGCCCGTTGGCAGGGTGGTTGCACTCCACTCCTGGTGGCTCGCGTTGCGGTTGACCCCTCACCGACGTTTCGCGCCCCGGGTTCGTGGGCGCGGATGCGTGTAGCGGGTTGACCTCGGGCTGATCATCTGAGCAACCCGGCGAATTCCACGAGAACGCCGAGGGGCGCTTCGGGCGGAGTGATCGACGCATCGGACCTTGCGCCTGCGAGCCATCCGAGGCTCGGTGTCACACCCCCCGGTTAGCAACTCGGGTCCTCACAAGGTGTCGCCGGACGGCATCACCACCGCCGGCGCACCTTGCGAGAGAACCACCGTCAAAGAAAGCAGGAACATGCACCCAACACCTTCCCCCTCCACCCAGCCACACACCACTCGCGCCGCGGGCCACAAGCAGCAGCCGGCGACATCGCTTCGGTTGGTGTTGTTGTTGCTGATCGCCGCGATGTTCGCCGCCGGTCTCGTGGTTGCGGCTCCGGTCGCCGCCGCGCCCGACCGGGCCGACGCGGCCATGTCCTACAACCCTGCGTGCGCAGGCCACGCGAGCGACGACTACGGCTTCCTCGACGTGCCGGCAGGTCACACCCATCGCGTGGCGATCAACTGTCTCGCCCATCACGGCGTGAGCCTCGGCACCGGCGACGGCACCGTGTACTCGCCCTCTCACACCGTGCTGCGCTGGCAGATGGCGCTGTTCATGACCCGTGCGGCCAAGGTCGCCGGGGTGGTTCTGCCCACACCTGCCGACCAGGGCTTCACCGACCTCGGCGGCAAGTCCCAGTCCACCAAGGACGCGATCAACCAGCTCGTTGCGGCGGGATTGTCCAACGGTCACACCGCCACCGAGTTCAAACCCGACGACACGGTCACCCGCGCCCAAATGGCGTTGTTCATCCTTCACCTGCTCGACAAGGCCGGTGAGCACGTCACCATTGCCGGCGACGGCACGATCAACTTGGTCTCGGCCGGCGGCACTCCGGTGCAGGTCGACGACTTCTTCGGCGACACCGAGAACGTGTCCCGGGAAGTCCACTTCGCTGCGTCTGCGTTGTTCGAGCTGGGCGTGGCCAACGGCACCAGCCCGGGGGTGTTCGCACCCGAAAGGCCCGTGCTTCGCGGTCAGATGGCGGCGTTCATCACCCGAGCCTTGGCGTTCACGAGTGCGCAGCCCCGCGCAGATGCCCCCAAAGCCCCGGGCACAGCCTCGGTCAAGATCGCAGTTCCAACTACGCCACCTTCTGGCTCGTGTGCATACGCAATCCCTGCAGGCCCCTACGCTTGGGAACATTGTGCCTGGCGTGAACATTTGGAGGATAGGGACCACAACTCTGTCGTGACCGACGAGGAAGCAAAGACCCTGGCGGAGAAAATCTGGGCCGAAGTGGACACCCCAGGCAAGCCTTCGGCGCCTCCAAGCATGGAGATAGTTCCCTCTGGAACAGAATGCGCGTCGGTCGATGTTGTAGGCTGCTACATTCCATCTGACCATCACATTCGACGGCTGGACGCATTCAACAGAGTGTTCTTGCATGAACTAGCTCACGCCCTGATCGCTGATTCCACCGATATGGATGTCTGTCGTACCGCAGCAAATTACAATCAGTGTGTGCATGGTGATCTCTTCCGTTGCGTTGCCAATCATCTGTATGTGACTTATGCGGATTTAGCTGATGCCGGAGTTTGCGGCACAGCTGTTGATCTAGGCGCATCGAACTATGTTACATGGCGAACAGCTTCGCGTTCGGAGGTTGATCCGCTTACTCTAGACACGACGTCATTCGAATGGGCAATCCTCAGGGCAACAGAAGTAGACTCTAGCGAGGTAAAGTTCCCCTGGAACGTGACTCTTCAAGTGCGCTGCCGTGACAATGAAGAGCTAGATGTGTACCTGCATACGCGGAACACTCACCTCGCCGGGTTAGAAGACAGAACCTCACCATATCGTGGCAAAATTCCTGTGTCGTACAGGTTCGGTAATCGAACTGGAGTGGTGTCTGAACATTGGTCAAGGTCGACAAATGTTGAAATGAATGAGTACGCCTTTCTCTCAGACGGTAGATTTCCCCAATTCTTCAACTTGCTCTTCTCGTCAGAGGGAGAAGAAATAGTTTTTCGGGTGTTTGATAGCTCGGACCTGGAACTAGGAACATTTACATTTGTGTCCTATGGCGCGGACAACAACCTTAGACCTGTGATTGAGGCTTGCGGATACGACGTGAACGTGGCCAATCTCGAGGTATACCCTCGATGGAAGCACCGAAGATCCACCGATGTAGACATCTATACCTACGAGGTCACCGATTACTCTTCTGCCAGTCTACCAGCCATACGTCACACTCGTAGAAGACCATTCCAACATGATCAGGCTTGGATCACTGTTCAGTGCAGAAACCAGTCAACATTGGAAGCGTACTTCAGAATCGAGACAGGCAGAATCGATCAGATTGAGGATTTGTCCTCTCCACACTTTGGTCTTATCTCAGTCACCTATCGCATCGGAGATGACAGTGGTGTGATTTCGCAGCACTGGCTTCCATCAGAAGATTCAGTCAACCGTAGTGTGTTTGCCCCGGCAGATGCCGTCCAGCAATTCGTTGACAAGCTTCTGGCTTCGGAGGGTGAAGAGATAGTATTCAAGGTCTGGAACGAAGGCAACACAGAGTTTGGAAGCTTCTTCTTCGTGTCTCTAGCGGTTGAGGAGTCCGTCCACGGTGTCCTCGAGGCATGTGGACGATAGTCCAGCATGACGATGCAGCTAGTTCCAACGGTCGGCGCGCGGTCGCGGTCGCGCCCCCCGGCACCCATGCCAGATCCGATCGTTGGAACTGTTCGTCACGACCCGCGTCGCCAGAAATCGTGGGTGGGTGGTCGGGAGGCAGCCCGGTAGTCGCAGTCTCGTCACCTCGCCTCGGTGACGCTGCCGGGCTTGATGCCTGGGCAGGGCGACTGTGCGAGAACTCGCGGTCGGGTGACGGGAGACGGCCTTCCGGCGTATGTCCGCCTTGCTGACGATGGCGATGCACCAGGTGTTGATTGTGACAGGGTTCACAGGGTCTTGGGCTTTGGCCGGACGGGAATCGGTTGTCGGGATCAATAGATTCGATGCACAAGCCACCGGCGACACGAAGGCAACGCCATGAGCATCGAACTTGCTCCGCTCCCCTACCCGATGGGCTCGTTGGCGCCTCACATCAGCGAGCGCACCCTCAGCTTCCACTACGGCCGTCACCACGCCGGGTACGTGAAGAACCTGAACACGATGATCGCCGGCACCGAACACGAAGGCTCAACGGTGGAACAGATCGTTGCCGCGGCTCCTGTTGGCAGCGCCTTGTTCAACAACGCGGCGCAGTCCTGGAACCACGCCTTCTACTGGAACTCGATGAGGCCCGGGAGCGGCGATTCGCCCTCGGCCGCTCTGGCCGGGGCCTTGGAGACGAGCTTCGGTTCGGTGGACGGATTCCTGGAGCAGTTCAAGGCGGCAGCGCTCGGCAACTTCGCATCGGGCTGGACTTGGCTCGCCACCGACCCCGGCGACCCGAACCGGCTCGTTGTGGTGAACACCGACGACGCCGACACACCCCTGCGCAACGGTCAAACGGCGCTGCTGACGATCGACGTTTGGGAGCACGCCTACTACCTCGACCACCAGAACGCCCGCGCCGCGTACGTGGACGCCTTCTGCGAGCACCTGCTCAACTGGGAGTTCGCCTCCGCCAACCACCAGGCCATAACCGCCTGACACCCTCCCCAACCCGGCGCGG
This sequence comes from Candidatus Aldehydirespiratoraceae bacterium, assembly GCA_965221635.1. GTDB lineage: Bacteria > Actinomycetota > Acidimicrobiia > Acidimicrobiales > Aldehydirespiratoraceae > JAAXHB01. The sequence goes on along the minus strand of OZ244902.1, from coordinate 2,237,220 downwards.
CCCCAAGGCCGCCGTCCACGGGTTGTGTGCCTTTGAGTGAGGTTTGGAGGCGGCCAGGCCGCTGCGCCGAAACCGTGTGGCGAGTTAGTCGTCGACGAGTAGTTCGATCAGGGAGCTGGTGTCCCAACGGCCCCGGCCTTGGCGCTGCAGGCGGGCGTAGAACTGGTCGACGATCGCCGTGACCGGCAGCGTGGCGCCAATCCGTTCGGCCTCGGCGAGGCAGATGGCCAGATCCTTGCGCATCCAGTCCAACGCAAAACCGAAGTCGAACTCACGGCGGGCCATGGTGGAACCCCGGTTGGCCATCTGCCACGAACCGGCAGCGCCCAGCGAGATCGTGTCCACCACCTGATCCACATCGAGGCCGGCCCGCCGCGCAAAGTCGATTCCCTCGGCCAGGCCCTGCAACAACCCCGCAATGCAGATCTGGTTCACCATCTTGGTGCGCTGCCCGGCTCCGGGCCCACCAAGCAGCGTCACCGCCTTGGCGTAAGCGCCGATCACCGGCTCCACCCGATCAAACACCTCTCGGTCGCCTCCGCACATCACCGTGAGAACGCCGTTCTCGGCGCCGGCCTGACCGCCCGACACCGGCGCGTCCACGAACCCAACCCCGCGGCGGCCGGCTTCCTCGTGCAGCGCCGCCGCCAGATCAGCCGACGCGGTGGTGTGATCCACCAGCACCGACCCGGATCGCATCGATTCGAGCACACCACCCTGCGCGGTACACACCGCGGCAACGTCGGCGTCGTTGCCAACGCACACGAACACGAACTCCGCGTCGGCGGCGGCGTCGGCGGGCCGTGGCGCCGAGGTGCCGCCGTGCTCGGACACCCAGGACTGCGCCTTGGAGGCCGTGCGGTTGTACACCGTCACCTCGTGGCCGGCACTCACAAGGTGACCGGCCATCGGGTAACCCATCACCCCCAACCCCACGAACGCACACTTGGCCACGAAACCACATCCCTTCCGAACCGGCGGTCAATTCAATCAAACCTGGCGGGTCGCTCCGGCGACCACGCCGCGCAACAGTCTGGCCTCATAGAGCCCGGGTTCCCAGCCGAACCGACCCAAAACGAGTTCTGCGACCCGCTTGCGCGAACGCACCTCCCGGACGCAGCCCCCACGGGCTGGGCGCGACCGCCCCGCCGATCTCGTCGCCGGCTCCCATGGTGGCTCCCTGGAGCAAAGGAGTGCCCGGGGTGGGATTCGAACCCACACGCCGTTAGGCAGCCCGGTTTAAGCGGGCCGCGTCTGCCTTTCCGCCACCCGGGCCTCGACCCGAATCCTAATGCGACGCCGAGCGCCGTTCCCAGGCCCGGACGCCCCTCGGCACCGGCCGTTTCAGTCCCGCCGCACCTAGTTGTGGGCAAGCGCCTCCCCAAAATGGCGACGGCGTGTCAACAAGCCAGGCTGAGTCGGGGCACAGAGAGTGTCGAGCCGAGCGGGCCGCGGATCGGTGACGCTCGCTTCCGGTCAGGCGGCCAGCGCAGGGCTTGGGGCTTGGTCGTCGGCGCCGCCCACCGACAGCCACAGGGCTGCGCGCACCCTGTCGGCCCGGGGGCCGCCGAGATCGTTTGCCACGATCACTCCTTCAATCATGTCCGCCGCCACTGCGTGCAACGGACGGCCGCCGATACGCACCGCAACAAGTGCCGACCCTGGCCTGCGGCGGATCGATCTGTCAAGGTCGTCGCGGCGGGGAGGGCTGGCGAAAACGGGCGCCTCCAGGCCCCGGAGCCTGGCTGCCTCGCTCAGCGTCCGGGCCAGTTCGGCAAAGTCAACAGCTGAAGTCCTCATGGCCCAAAGTGTCTCACCGGGGTGTGACAATGGCCCCCAAGGAGGTGCCTGTGATGCTCAACCCGCTGCAGCAGAAAGTGATCGGCTTGCTCGGCGCGCCGAGCCGTGAGCGGCCCCTGTTCGACGCCTCGCTGGGCGAGGAGCTCAAGGCCGACATGGCCGAGTCGCTGGCGGAACTGGCCGCCGACATCGCATCGGAATCCAACCCCAGAGCGTCGATGGTGCTCAGCAAGCACACGATCCGCGAAGTGCTGGGATGCGAACGCAAGTTCCACGCCGAGCACGGAACACCCTTCGAGTGGTCACCCACCTTGGCCCGTGGAACGGTTTGTCACAAGGCCATCGAACTGGCGATCAACTGGCACGACGAGCCAATCCCCGCAGAGCTGGTGGACGGCGCCATGGAACGCCTCGCCGAGACCGACCGCAGCATCGCCGGGTTCCTGCGAACCTGCTCGGCTTTCGAACGAGCCGAACTGCGAGCCGAGTCCCTCGAACGGGTCACGAAGTTCATGGAGTGCTTCCCCCCGCTGAAACCCCAATGGCTGCCGGTCACCGAGGGAAGGCTGCGGGTGAGCTTCCACCAGGAGCGCATCGTGTTGCTCGGCACCACAGACCTCACCCTGGGCAAGGGCGCCAAAGCAACCCCAGAGCCTGCGGAGCCAACCGCGTCGGCGACCGGCGAGAGCCACCCCGACGAAACCGACACACCCGATGAAGCTGGGGATCCAGGTGATGGCAGGGCCCACGCCGAGGCGCCCTACACCGCTCCCGCGATGATGGCAGACCCCCAAAGGATGGCAGGCCCTCAAATGATGGCAGGCCCTCAAATGATGGCGGGCCCCAAGATGATGGCTGGCAAGGTGATCATCGAGTTCAAGACCGGGGGCTTCTCCCCGGGCCACCGCGAAGACCTGCGTTTGTACGCACTGCTGGAGACCATGCGCATCGGTGTTCCGCCGCGCATGTTGGCCACCGTGTACATCGACTCAGGTGACGTTCACCACGAACACGTGAACGAGCCGCTGCTGCAAGCAGCCGCGGCCCGTGTGGTGGATGCCGCCCACCGCCACCACCAACTCCTGCGAGGTCACCGCGCTCCCGCCACCGCTCCAGGCCCGGCCTGCATGTGGTGCCCAGTGCAACCCGACTGCGAACCAGGCACCACCCACCTCGAAACCCGCCTCGACCCCTAAACCACCCCAGTCCCCCACCCACCAGGACGCGTTTCTCACGAGAGGCAGCCGCGACCATCGTCAGCGGCCAATTCCACAAACCCCACCGCGCTGTCTCAGAGGCAGCTTCGTGTTGCTCGAGTCTGGTGGCTGCTCTGCTGTCGGGCTCTAGGTGCAAGTCTTCAGATCCGTCGAGACTGAGCGCAGAGTGGGCCACGCGAGAAGTCCGAATGTGAGATCTCAAGCATCGTGGACTCGGCTTCTGCGCACGTAGTGGGAACTCCACGAGCCGCCAGGACCGGGTGGGGTGGGGGCGGTGGGTTAGGGGTGGGGGTGGGGTGGGGCTGGGGTTGTTGGATGAACCTCGGGGAGCACCTCTGGCTCGTAGGAGCCCACCTCGGTGTCGAAACGCTTGAGGCTGCCGGTGGTCACAAGGACGGCGGCGACCAGCAACATCACCACACCCGACAGGCCGAAGGTGAGGCGAGGGCCGATCACCTCGATCATCTGCCCCAGGGTGAGCTGACCCAGCGGCGCTGCGAACAGCAGCGACATCATGTAGATGGCCAGCACCTGCGCACGCCGGTGCTCTTCGTCCACCTGGAGTTGCACCGTGGTGTTGAGGGTGCTCGCGGAGGTGAGGTGCGCCGCGCCCAGACCGGCCATGGCCACCAACGCCACACCGAAGCTTGGCGACAACCCGAGGCCCACCAACGACACCCCGTACACCACCAGGGCCAAGCCCTGAATGGCCGAACGCGACAAGTGGTCACCGAGCGAGGCCAAAACAGGCACCGCCAACACGGTGCCCACACCCAACATGGTGAGCATCACCCCGTAACCGGTGGGCCCCCTGCCGAACACGTCCTCGGCGATCACCACGCTGAGAATCTGCACCGACAGTCCAAAAAAGCCCACCACGGCCACCGTGGCGATGGCGATGTCGATGCTGGGCCGCCGGCGTATGTAGCGCATCGTGTCCACCAGGTTGCGCACCGGACGCAACGGCTGAGCGCTCGCCGCGCGGGCCACGCCGGGAACGTCGATGGCCCAAAGCGCCACGATCACCGCCACGTAGGTGACCGAATTGAGAGCGAAAGCGGTTCCGGGCCCTGCGGTTGTGACGGTGACGCCTGCCAGCACCGGGCCGAGCAGCCGTGACGAGTTGAACTGCGCCGAGTTCAAGGTGACCGCGTTGAGCATCAACCGGCGAGGCACGAGTTCGCTCACGAAAGCCTGCCAGGCAGGCAGGTTCAACCCGCCCGCCGCTCCTGCGAGCACCGCCATCGCCGCGTACGCGAACGGCCAGCGCACCCCCGACCACCACATCGCCGCGAACAGCAGCGCAATTGCCATCATCATCGACTGGGTGACCATCAGCATCTTTCGCCGCGGGTAGCGATCGGCGAGCGGCCCGGCCACCGGCGCCATCAAGGCCATCGGCAGGAACTGCATGAAACCGGTGAAGCCCACCCAGCCCGGATCGCGTGTGAGCTGCCAGATCACCACCGGCAAGGTGAGCACCTGAAAGAAACGGCCGGTGTTGGAGATCAGCCCGCCAATCCAGAAGTACCGGAAGTTGCGATAACGAAGCGAGGCGAACGTTCGGCGCAAGCCCTTGGCGGGGTGGTCGCCGGCGTCCTCCTCGGTGCTCTCGGGCAAGGTCAAAGGCTCACGATGTTCGCGGCCACCAGCCAGGGTGACCGCCACGGTTCCGGCATCGGGTCACGGTAGCGGTGTGAGGCCCCCACGGTTGCTGAACCCTGCACGTGTACCACCCACGCCGCTGGACCTGCGCCCTTGGTGGGTTGGCGGGCAATAATTGGGGCATGGCTTACGTACACGTCGACATCAACGACAGGGTGGCGCAGATCACCCTCAACGATCCCGCCAAACGCAACACCGTAAGCAAGGCCTTGAACGACGAACTCGTGGCCGCGCTCGACGAACTCGAAGCGGACCCCGCTGTGGGTGCGGTGGTGGTGACAGGCGCAGGCAAAGGCTTTTGCGCAGGTGCGGACCTGTCGGATCTGCTGTCTGAGCAAACCATCGCCGGAATCGAGGTGCTCTACGAGGGCTTCCTGCGCCTTGCCCACTCGCCGCTGGCCACGGTGGCCGCCGTGAACGGCGCCGCGGTGGGTGCAGGCATGAACATGGTGCTGGCCTGCGACCTGGTGGTAGCCGCCCGCGAACACGCCCGGTTCGAGTCGCGTTTCCTGCAAATCGGTTTGCATCCCGGCGGTGGCCACACCTGGCGGTTGCATCACATCGCCGGGCGAACCGCCACCATGGCCATGGTGGTGTTCGGGCAGCGCCTCTCCGCCGCCGACGCGCACCGCGTGGGCCTGGCATGGGACGTTGTGGACGACGACCAGCTGCTGGGCCGAGCCCACGAACTGGCCGCCCGTGCCGCGGCGCAACCCAAGGAACTGGTGGCCCGCACCAAGGCCACCATCCTGGCGCTCGACGAGGTGAGCAGCTCCGACGCGGCTGTCGCCCACGAACTCGGCCCGCAGCACTGGTCGCTGGAACAGCCCGACTTCCGCACCCTCGTCAAGGACCTGCAAACCAAGATCGCGGGCAAGGCCTAGCGCGCAACGCGCCTGCGAGGAGCATCCGGGGCCAGATCAGCCCCGGCCAGTCCAACGCGTAAGGCGGCCAGCCCAAGGTGTACGACGGTCAGCCCAAGGTGGTGACTGTCAGCCTGGGGTGAGGGGCAGTCAGCCTGGAGTGGGTGGCCGTCGGGTGGTTTGAGCGGCGGTCAGCCCCTGGTGGGTGCGGTTGAGCGGCGGCGCCACAGAGAGGCGCGCTGGGGGCGCTCCATGACCGGCAGCACCCACTGGCTGAGAAGGTCATCTGCTCGCATGAGCCATTCCTCAATGGTGATGGCGAAGCGGTAGTGGTCTTCCCACACGCCGTTGATTTGCACGTAACGCTCGGCGAGTCCCTCGTTGCGCAACCCCAGCTTCTCCACCACTCTGAGGCTTGACCGGTTGCGAGGCACTATCGACACCTGCAACCGGTGCAAGCGCAGCGTCTCGAACCCGAACCGGGCGGCCACCACCAGCGCCTCAGGCGTGTAACCCTGCCCGGCAACCGCCTCGTCGATCCAGTAGCCCACGTAGCACGACTGAAACGCGCCGCGCTGAATCGCGGACAAGTTCATCTCGCCCCGAAAGGCGCCGTCAACGAACACCCCGAACCCGTACCCGGCGCCGCACTCGCGCTCGCGGCGCCGAGAAGCGCAACGGTCGGCGAACGCGGACGCATCCCTCGCCACGTCGGGCGCGCCCGGCGCTGATTTGGGTTCCCAACGCGCCAAGCGGTCACGGTTGCGCAACCGCACCTCACGCCAACCGGGGAAGTCCGCCGGGGTGAGAGGGCGAAGCATGACCCTGCGGCCCAGCAGCGTCGTCACGCAACGCACCCTAGTTCGCCCCCACCGCGGGCTCCGGACCGAAACCGCACGGCCCAAGGTTTGTGAAGTCGTGCGCCCGGGCCATCCGGGCCGTGTGGCGGCCTACGGGTTTAGCAGCGACAATGCCAAACCGTCGAGAATGTCGCGTTCGGACACCAGACATTCCTGAAATCCGAAGTAGCGCATGATCCTCACCAGGATGCAAAGACCGGCAACGATCACGTCGGCCCGTCCGGGGTCAAGGCCGGGATTGTGACGGCGGTCCTGCAGCGCCTCCACCGCCAGGTTGCGGAACACGTCCTCCGCGGCGTCCTTGGACAGCACGAAATGATGCAGCACATCACGGTCATAGGTGGCCAGGCCGATCTCCACTGCGGCGATGGTGGTGATCGTTCCGGCAAGACCCACAAGCTTGCACTCTTCGTGGAGGTCTCCGAGCACCGCGACTGCGTCGTCGAGGTGCAAACCGATCACCGACAGGCAGTCCGACAGCTCTTCGCCCAGGGGCGGGTCGTGGTGGATGAACTTCTCGGTGAGTCGCACGCTGCCGATGTCCAGCGAAACGGCACTCTCACACGTAGCCGCGCCGTAGGACAGTTCGGTTGACCCACCGCCGATGTCCACCACCAGGTAAGGGCCGTGGTCGGGATCAAGATCGGACACGGCACCCTCAAACGACAATGCCGCCTCGTCAACCCCGGAGAGCACCTCCAAGGGGCTGCCGATCACCTCGGCGGCGGCGTCGAGAAACTCGGCGCTGTTCAACGAGTCCCGCACCGCGGAGGTGGCCGTGGCTCGCAACGCCGACACCTCGTAGCGGTCGATGATGTCGCGATAGCCGCGCAGGCAGTCCAGCGTTCTGCTGATCGCATCGGCATGAAGGCGACGCGAAGAGTCCACCCCTTGGCCAAGGCGGGTGATCTTCGAGATCCTCTCCGCTCCTGCGCCGTCGGATCCGTCGGTGATCAACAGCCGGGTGGTGTTGGTGCCGCAGTCGACAACCGCCACCGGACTCACAGCTCCACCCTTCTGCCTGCTTCGCCGGCAGCGGGCACAACTCCCGGCTGGTTTGCCGCCTGGAGCCGGTCCGCCACCCAGCGGCCCACGGGGTCGTCACCACCGGCCAGGTGCCAGGCGTAATGGGCGTGCAGGCATTTCACACCCCGCCGCGTGCCGCCCACACCACCTGCGGGCACCGGGCCCTCATGGCCGGTGGGGAGCGCGGAGTCCCGCTCGGTGGCGTAACGGCGGTGCGCGTCGGCAAGCACCGACGGGTTCACCGCGGCCTCCGCGGCGCGCACCCCGCCTTGTGATTCGAGCCTGCTCACCTGCAGGCGTGCCTCGGCGCCCACCAGCCAGTAACGGGTGGGCATCGGCCGTCCGTCCTCAAGCAGAGGCGCGTTGCGGATCACCAACGGATCGCCGGCGCTGTCACGCGCCACCACGTCAAACGAGCATTGCGGTGAACGGCCCAATAGCTCCGTCACCCGCAGCAGGTCACCCGACTTGTCGTTCATGCCCGCCGTCGATTCCTGCCGTCGATTCCTGCGGTCAAGGCCTGCCGTTCATGCCTGGCACGGCTTGAACGCGGGCGCAACCCTCGAGCGCGGTGGCAGCCCTGTGCGCCACCGACATCGGAGTGGTGACCTGCCCGCCCGACGGGTTCAGCGACCCGCAAGCCGCACCACGGTGGCGGATCGAGGCTCAGGCGACGGCAACCAGGATGATCACCACCACGATCACAGCCACAACCGCCACCAGGGGCACGAGCCGCTTCAGCACCGGGGCGCCGGCCACGCTCAAGAGGTCGACCGCCTCAACATCGTCGTCGTCGGCGGATGCGTCGCCATCCGCGGCGGGCTGCGATTGGGTCGCGGGCGCCGGTGATGCGGCGTCACCGTCGGTGGACGACGCGGCCTGCGGGGCCGACGAACCCTCGGCGTCTTCGGTTTGGTCGCCTGAGGCTGCGATCAACTCCGCCAGGTTGTCGGCGAACTGGGCCATCAGCTTGGCGCTCACGTCGGCCATCACGCCCCTGCCGAACTGCGCGACCTTGCCGGTGATCGCCATGTCGGTGTGAACGTTCACCCTGGTGCTGCCCGAATCGATCTCCTGAAGTTGGGCGGTGATGGTGGCCGACGCATTTCCGGCGCCGCGCGTGTCGCGGCCCTTGGCGACGATCACCGCGCGGTGGGCGCTGTCATCACGCTCGCTGAAGGTTGCCGTGCCCCGGTACTGAACCGTGATCGGGCCCACCTTCACCTTCACCATGCCCTGATATTCGTCGTCGGAGGCGCCGGTGAGTTTCGCTCCCGGAAGGCACGGAGCGATTCGCTCCACATCGGTGAGCACAGCCCAGGTTTCGTCCAGCGGGCTGGTCACCTCGAACGAGTTGCTGATCTCCATTGTCGCAAGTCCTCCAGGGTGTCGATGTCGTCGGGATCGCCTTCGCAGGGTACCGGCGTGACCAGGTGCGGTAACCGGCGCATCAGCACCCGGCCTCCCTCGTCGCCGGTGAGCGGCAGGTGACTCCACAACGCCGCACCGATCCGAACCGGGGGGCGTCGCTTGTGACCGAACTGGGCCACCGCCAGGTCGCCTTCGCAACCGGCAACGGCAGCCCACGCCGAGGCGGGAACTCCGGGCTGGTCACCCAAGCCGAACACCAGGGCGCGATGGCCCCTCACACCGGCGTAACCCACGGCCGCGTTGAGGGAGGTGGCCTGCCCCTCGGCCCAGGCGTCGTTGCGGATCACGGTGACCTCTTCGGGAAGCACGTCGAGCAAATCGACCGCCCCGGTCACCACGATTGTCTCGTCGAGAGCCGCGGCGAGTGCCGCATCCACCGCCCGGCGCACCACCGGCACCCCACCCACGGACTCGAGAAGTTTGTGCCGGTCGCCTATGAAACGGGTGCCGGCGCCGGCCGCCAACACCACCGCGGCCACACCCAGCGGCCGGGCCGGTCGTGACTCTTCAAGCTCGTCACCACCTTCGGTGACCTCGACAGACATGTCAGTCGTGGATCGGACCCGACGTTGCGGACAGCGCCCGGGCGCCTCGGCCGGTGCGTTTGGCGATGATCTCCGACACGATCGAAATGGCGGTCTCCTCGGGGGTGACCGCGCCGATGTCCAAACCGATCGGCGAATGCAGACGCTCCAGTTGATCGGGGGTGACCCCGGCCTCGACGAGCCTCGCGGTGCGGTCCTGGTGGGTGCGCCTGCTGCCCATCACCCCGATGTAGCCCACGTCGGTGTCCAGCGCCGACACGATGGCCGGAACGTCGAACTTGGCGTCATGGGTGAGCACGCAAACGGCGTCGTTGGGCCCGAGGCGCGAACCCACCGACTCCAACAGGCGGTCGGGCCAAGACACCACCACTTCGTCCGCCATCGGGAACCGCCTGGGTGTGGCGAACACTTCACGGGCGTCGCACACCGTCACCCGGTAGCCGAGCACCTTCGCCACCCGTGCCAGAGCCGCGGTGAAGTCAACCGCGCCGAACACGAGCATCCGTGGCGGCGACGCGAAGCTCTCCACGAAGACAGACACCTCCTGCTGCTGGGCCTCGCCTTCGGGTCCGTAATGGCGCATCCCCGAGCGGCCCACCGCAAGCTCGGCCCGAGCGTCACGCTCAACCACCCGGTCAAGCCCTTCGGAACCAAGCGAACCGATCACCAAAGCCTCGGGATCATCTGGGGGCTGGGCGGGATCGTCGGTGCGCACCAGCAGCTTCGCTCCCACGTTTGGGCCTTCGGTGACCGTGGCGAGGGCCACGGGACGCTCTGCGAGCAGATCTTCTCGCAGCTGTGAGTACACCGATCCCCAGTCGAATGGCTCCACGAACAAGTGGATCGTGCCGCCACAGGTGAGCCCCACCGCGAAGGCCTCGTCGTCGCTGTATCCGAATGTGACGATACGACGGTCGTCGGCTTCGAGCACGTCGAGGGCTTCGATCACCACCGCGCCCTCCACGCAACCCCCCGACACCGACCCGGCCACCTCGCTGCCCGCGGTGACCGCCATCGCCGCGCCCGGCCGCCGCGGGCCCGACCCGTCGAGGTCGACCACCCGTGCCACCGCAATCGTGGCCCCCTGGGCTTGCCAGCGATCGAGATCGCCGAGGATCTCCCTCATGACGCCAAGTCAACCGCGGTGGCGGCGCTGTGGTGCGCGTCACGGGGCGCGGCGCGGTGGTCGCTGAGCACGAGATGGGCCAGGCGCTGCAACGACTCCAGGTTGTGGCCCTCCACGAAGTCGTCCACCCACGGAAGCGCGGCGGCCATTCCCCGCGCCAGTGGCGCATACCCGGGCGACGCCTTGAGCGGGTTCACCCACACCACCCGGTAAGCGACACGGCGCAGGCGCTGCATCTGCTCGGACATCACCTCGGGGTCGCCGCGATCCCAGCCGTCGGAGAGGATCACCACAGTGGCGCCGCGTGCCATTCCCCGGCATCCCCACTGGTCGTTGAAAGCCCCCAGGCCCTCCCCAAGACGGGTGCCGCCGCTCCAGTCCATCACCGCCTGCGCAGCCGAGCGCAGCGCCCTGTCGGGGTCGCGTGTGGACAGTTCACGGGTGAGCCGGGTGAGGCGGGTGCCCAGTGTGAACGCCTCCACGCGGCTGCGGCCCGCCACCATTGCCTGCACCAGGCGCAGCAGCGCACGGGCGTAACGCTCCATCGACCCCGAAACGTCCAGCAACAACACCAGCCGTCTGGGGCGCACCCCAGGCGCCCGGCGATGAACGCGAACCGGTTCGGCCCCGGCGCGCAACGCCTCGCGCACGGTGCGGCGCAAGTCGAGCGCACCCCGACACGAACGGGTCGGCTCGGGGCGGCGGCTGGGTCTTGTGGGGCCCGCCCAGCGGATGCGTTGCATGATCTTGCGGGCCTCTTCGAGCTCGTCGTCGCTGTACTCGGCGAAGTCCTTGGTGGCCAGCGTCTCGCGGGCGCTGTAACGCACGGTCACCACTTCGCCGGAGCGGTTCTCGGTGTCGCCGTCGTCGTTCACGTCGGGGTCGTCGAGTTGCAGCATCAACGGCACGCTCACCTTGGTGACAACCGCCGTTTTGGGCATCGGCCTGCCCAGCCAGAACGCGCCGAACACGTCGTGATAGGCGGGGGCGTCCTCGATGCGGTGTACCAGCAGCGCCCTGCCCGCCCAGTACACGGCGTGGGCGTCGGTGGGGTCAACCGCGGCCAGCGACTGCATGTACAGCAGCGACGACTGCAACGAGATCTCCAGTCCCGCCCGGCGCAGCGCGCACACGAAACCCACTGCCACACCGGCCACGTCCCCACCGGCAGCTGGGCCTTCAGCCACTGGGCCGGCAGCCACATGCTCGCCGGCCACGAGCGTGGAGGTTTCCGGGTTGGCGGCCTCGCCGGAGTTGGGGGCCACGCCGACGGTGCGCGCCACGGTCAGCCCCCGGCGGCAGTTGCGGCGCCGACTATCTCCGCGAGACCGTGATCGCGCACCCGGTCGTGGTCTTCGCTGTACTTCAACAACGCGCCCAGCGTCGCCGAAGCGGTCGCGGCGCCGAGGGTGGCGCCGCCGAGAAGGCTCAGTGCCCTCGCCCAGTCGATCGTCTCGGCAACCCCCGGTGGCTTGTACAAGCCCACTTTGCGCACGGCTGCCGCGGCGTGGGCAACCTGCCGGGCCAGGTCCTCGCCGGCCTCGGGGGCCCGCAATGCGATGATCTCGGCCTCGCGGGTGGGCTCGGGATGCGACACCCAGTGGTACAGGCATCGCCGCTTCAATGCGTCGTGAACGTCACGGGTGCGGTTGGAGGTGATCACAACCACAGGCGGGTTCTCCGCCTCGAAGGTGCCGACCTCGGGAACCGTTATCGAGTAGTCCGACAGCACCTCCAACAAGAACGCCTCGAACTCGTCGTCGGCACGATCCACCTCGTCCACCAGCAGCACCGGAGGCGCCCCTCCTGCGGAACCGATGGCGGCCAGCAGCGGCCTGCGTACCAGGAAGCGTTCGTGGTACAGCTCGTCGGACAACTCCGTGGCGTTGGCGCCTTGTGCCTGGCCGGTGGCTTCCAAGGTGCGCAAGTGCAGCAACTGACGGGCGTAGTCCCATTCGTACACGGCCTGGGCAACGTCGATGCCCTCATAGCACTGCAAACGAATCAGCCCACCGCCGACCCAGTCCGCCAGCACCTTGGCCACCTCGGTTTTGCCCACGCCCGGTTCGCCTTCGAGCAGCAACGGCCGGCGCAGCCGCAAAGCCAGAAAAACCGCAGTGGCGAGGCCCTCGTCGGGAAGGTAGCGGTGGAGTCGCAGCGCCTGTTCCACCTCGGCCGGCGAGCCGACTGCTCGCGGATCAGCGACTGGCATGGGCCACAAGCATACGGCCCGCCCGGCGTGGCCGGTTTGGGCCCTGCGCAGCCCTCAGGGCGCCGCGAAGAACGGTTCGAGCTTGCCGGCCAGGAAATCCGGGGCCCGCACCGGTTTGCCGGCCGGGTCGGTGATGGCGGCGCGCAGCCGCTGACGCGACACCAGTTCGTCGCCCCGCCAGAGCCTCTGCAACCAGATCGACGACGCCCGGCGAAGCTGCAGCACCTCGGTCTCCACGGTGATCACCTCGCCGGCGTGCACGGTTCGCAGAAACTCCGTTTCGATGCCGGTGACCACGAACTGGTAGCCCATCTCACGAAACTTGTCCAGACCCAGGCCGATCTCCTCAAGCAGCTCCACTCGCCCCGTTTCGTAGAACTGGACGAACACCGAGTGGTTGAGATGGCCGTAGGGATCAAGCTCGTAGAAGCGAACCTTCACATCTGTGCGGTGGGCCATCGGATCAGGCTAGGCGTCGTCCCGCTCGGCGCCGGATGCAACGATCCGCCGGTGCGCTTCGGCGCGGGGTCGCCTCGGCACTCTCAGCAAGTCGACCGACGCCACACGCCCGCGAGGCCGACTCGGACGCCGGCCCGGCTTGGGTGAGGCAACAAGGCGTGCCGGGCGGGTCTACGGCGATGTGCGGTCCCAGTTGACACAACCCGACACTCCCAGCACCGAGTACACCTCGGTTCCCGGCTCCACGTAAGGCCCGTAACACAAGGCCTCGCGCCGGGCCCCGGCCGCGCCGCTGCGCGCCTCGATCTCGGCGGTGTACGCGTCGATTTGCGCGTCGAGTTGTTGCGCCAGAATCTCGGCCTGTCGGATCTCGGCTCTCTGCTCGAAAGCCACGCCAATCGACGGACCGCCAAGCACCACCACGATCACAACCGACGTGGCCAGTGCGAGCACCACCAACAGTCCCCGCGACCACAGCGCTCTGCGCGCCTTGGGCTTCGCCGCGGCACGTGACGCCTTGCGGGCGCGCTTCGCGGGTTGGCGTTGTGAAGCGGGCCGGAGCCGCCGCGTGGCGGGCCGAGTCCGCGGCGAGGCGGGCCGGGCGCTTGGTCGCGCAGGGGCGCGGGCCGGGCTGCTCACTGGGCCACCATCACAGGGCCACCGTCACTGGGCTCCCATCACCGGGCCACCATCAGAGGGCTCCCACCCGGGGCTCCCGCCCAGGGCCCGATCACAGGGCCACCATCGCCGGGCCACTATCACGGGGCTCCCAGGCCCAACGACTGTTGTGACGTGTCGGCGCCTGCCAAAGCCGCGAAGCCGCGGTACACCGCAGAATCACCTAGCTGTTCGCTGATGCGCAGCAACTGGTTGTACTTGGCAACCCGGTCGCTGCGCGCCGGGGCGCCCGTTTTGATCTGACCACAGTTGAGGGCAACCGCGAGATCCGCGATGGTGGTGTCCTCGGTTTCGCCGCTGCGGTGCGACATGACGGTGGTGTAACCGTTGCGCACGGCGAGGCGCACACAGTCGCAGGTTTCTGTGAGGGTGCCAATCTGGTTCACCTTCACCAGGATCGAATTGGCAAGCCCGTCGGCGATTCCTCGGGCGAGCCGGTCGGTGTTGGTCACGAACAGGTCGTCTCCCACCAGTTGCACCTTGTGGCCCGCCTCGGAGGTGAGCGAAGCCCAGCCCGAGAAGTCGTCCTCGGCCATGGCGTCCTCGATGGACACGATCGGATAATCGTCACAAAGCCTCACCATCTCGGACACGAACTGTTCCGAGTTCAAGGTGCGGCCCTCGGCGGCGAGTTCGTAGCGGCCCTGTGAGTAGAACTCGGTGGCGGCCACATCGAGGGCAATGCCCACGTCTGTGGGCGCCGAGAGCCCGGCGGCCTCGATGGCTTCCACCAGCAGACCCACTGCGGCCTCGTTGGAGTCGAGATCCGGGGCGAAGCCTCCCTCGTCGCCCACCGCGGTGGACAACCCCCGGGCGCGAAGCACCCCGGCCAGCAGGTGGTAGATCTCCACGCCCCACTCCAGTGCCTCCTCGAACGACGCGGCGCCCACCGGCGCCAGCATGAACTCCTGGAAGTCCACGTTGTTGGAGGCGTGCGCTCCGCCGTTGAGAACGTTCAGCAGCGGCACGGGCAGCACGTGCGCGTCGCTGCCGCCCACGTAACGCCAAAGCGGCAGCCCCAGGTGCGCGGCGGCGGCTTTGGCGGTGGCCAGCGACACTCCCAAAATGGCGTTCGCGCCGAGGCGGGCCTTGTTGGTGGTGCCGTCGGCTTCCAGCAGCGCCGCGTCCACGCTGCGCTGATCAAGCGCGTCGAGGCCCACCACAGCTTCGGAGATGTCGCCGTTTACCCCGTCCACGGCGGCTCGAACGCCGCGACCGGCAAGGCGCTTGCCACCGTCTCGCAACTCGACCGCCTCGAAAGTTCCCGTGGAGGCCCCCGATGGCACCGCGGCACGCCCGAACGCGCCCGATTCGAGGCGCACGTCAACTTCGACTGTGGGGTTGCCTCGTGAGTCGAATATCTCTCTGGCTCGCAACACGGCGATTGCGCTCACGATGAACCTCCGGTCCGGGGACGATTGCGGGTGCCGAAGGGCAACCGCATGCGGGCGCCGCTCCGCCTGTCACCGGCACCATGGGTTCGCAAACGATACACCTCGCGGCGCGCCGCGGCGCAACCACCTCACCGAGGCGCACCCGAGGTTGCGCTAAGCGTCCTCCGCCAAACGGAACTTCTGCTCGGCGCGACGGGTGGCGGTGCGCAGCGCGTCCTCGGGATCAAGGCGCAGCACACGAGCCAGATCAACCGCCTCCAGGATCGCCTCACCAAGTCGCTGCTCGTCGGGTTCGGCACGCAACGCCTCCACCCGCGCCGCGAGACGCTCAAAACCGGCGGTGTCGGGTTCGGGAGCGTCCGGCGCCAGACCGCCTGCTTGGGCACGTTTGAGAATCTTCACGGCGCGCAGCAGCGCCGGCAGTGTGGCCGGGATTCCGTCCATCACCGACGCCCGGTTCTTCTCGTGCTTCTTGCGAAGCTCCCAGTCGGCGCGCAACGAGTCCACGTTCTCGGCCACCGCGTCGCCGAACACGTGCGGATGGCGGGCCACGAGCTTGTCGTGAACGCCGCGGGCCACCTCCGCGATGGTGAACGACCCGCGCTCGGACGCGAGCCGGGCCTGGATCCACACCTGGAACAGCAAGTCGCCGAGCTCCTCGCAAAGGTGCCCGTCGAGGCGGTCGTCGGGGTGGTCGTCGTCGAGGTCGCGCCGCTCGTCGATGGCCTCAAGCGTTTCGTAGGCCTCCTCCAACAGGTGCCTACGCAAGCTGGCGTGGGTTTGTTCACGATCCCAGGGGCACTGCTCGCGCAAGGTCCGAACCAGCTCGTCGAAGCGCACCAACTCGGCTGCCACCGGCTCGGCCAACTCGGGCACGTACACCGAGGTGAGATGGTCGATTCCGTCGATGCGGTCGAGGTCGTCCCACCCCACCCGACGGATCGACTCGTCGGGCAGGCCGAGATGCTGCAGCACCACCACCGGCGGTGAGTGCGCCGCGCCGTCAACGGCGAGCTTCATTTGCGAAAGCACCCAGGCGGAGTGGCAGTTGGCCACCAGCAGCGGCCCTGCCTGTCCGGCCGCTTCGGTGGCGAAACGCTGGCCGTCCACCAAACGCACCCCTTGTTGCACCGGGTCGATGTTGAGACGGTCCCAGGCCAACTCCAAAAAAGACATGGCCGCAAGCACCCGCACCTCAACGTGCCGGTCGCCACCGCCGGTTGCGGATCGGCGGTCGGCGGCTTGGCGTTCGAGCAGCTCCACGCTTCGTTCCAGCACCCTCGGCGAACCCGGAACGGCGTACAGCACGTCGCCTTCGCTTGCCGCGTCGATCAGGCGCTCGCAGATCTGCGAATACACCTCGTCGTAATCGGCGGCCGTTTCGTAGCAGCGGTCGAAGCTCTCGGCTTGGCCCACCACGGCGGCCGAGGGGTGGCGCCGGGTGCGCAGGAAGCGGCGTTGGTGAGCGGCGATCTGCTCAGCGGTTTGGGCGGTCACCAACTCGGCGCCGGCAGGCCCCAGTCCCACAACGGTGACCCGTCCCACCGTGACGTTCGCCTTGGTGCGCGCCCGGGGCGTTCAGCCCGTGGGATCCTCGGCGTCGCCGGGGCCCGCCGACCCGAGCGTGATCGTGAACTCCTCCGGATCCCAAACGCCGTAACGGTCGTTCACGCTCACCTGCGACCCGTACCTCGCCTGAGCGGTGTTGGTGAGGTCAACCAGCAGCGCATTGCGTTGCGACTCGACGATGCCACTGGCCTGCGCAATCATTTCGGCTCGCTTCTCGTCGCGGAATTGTTGCAAGAACTCGGGGTCGAGCTGGGGATGGTTCACGGCGTCGGGTGCTCCCGCGCTTTCCACGAGGATCACGTGTACACCGAAGGTGGTCTCAGCCAGCACCGGCACGCCAGGTTCGGCGGCGTAAGCGGCCTCCTCGAAGGGCGCCACGAGGGATCCCTCCTCGAGGCAACCCAGATCGCCTCCTTGCGAGGCGCCTGGATCCAGCGACACCTCCGTGGCCAGTTCGCCGAAGTCCTCGCCCGCGTCGAGGCGTTCAAGCACGGCGGACGCCTGCGCGTTGTCGATCACCAGGATGTGGCGCGAGCACAGCAGCCTGGGAAGGCCGATCTGGTCGATGTCGGCTTCGGTCACGTCGGGCACCGAGTCGATCGCCCACCGCTCGGCCGCTCTGATCACCGCCTGCTGGGAGATCAGCACCGCGCTTCGGGGCACGCTGGGATCAAGCGACGCGGAGATGTCCGCCATTGCCAGGTTCTCGTGTTCGGGCGTCACCTGCACGCCGCGCTGTTGCAGTTCCATCTCGACCGCGGTGAACAGAACCCAACGGCTCAGCCATTGCGCCACGAACTCGCGGGGCACCACGGAGGGATTCGCTGAATCCGCGCCGCTCATGTGCTCTCGCAGGTCGGCTTCGGAATACTCCACATCGCCCACGGAGGCGGCGGCACCCTCAGACGCCGCCAGGCCACACGAGGACAGCAGCCAGCAGGCTGACACCACAGCGAGAACACACAACCCGCGCACGGTGGCCGGGCGCAACGAGGTCACGAAGTCAGAACCTTACCGCCGGCCCCGTTGCGGACCGGCACTGCCGGAGGGACGGGCCGCGGCGGGCTGGGTTGCGGAGGGTCGACTCGCCCCAGGGTCGGCGTCGCTGTCGATGGACACGATTCCGGCTATCACGGCCCGGACTTGTTCGATCACCGGGCCGTCGCCGGTACGCAACCGCAAACTCAGCTCCGACAAGGTGGGCTTGTACACCGCGGCCGTTCCGTACAGGCGCTTGAGGCGCGCCTGGCGGCTCGCGGGGAGCATCACCGGGGCCAGCCGAGCGCGGTAGCCACCGGTGTCGCTTCGACCCATGCCCGCGCCGGTGGCCACAACGGTGACCTCCGACAGTCCCACTCGCAGACAATCCACCCGCAGGCGCGCCACCGACAGCAAAGCCTCCGCGGGGCCGGGCACAGGCCCGAAACGGTCAACCCATTCCGAGGCGGTGTCGTCCACCTCGTCGTGGGTGAGCACACCCGAAAGCTTGCGGTAGGACTCCAGGCGGGCAGCGTCGTCGGTGATGTAATCCAGCGGGATGTGCGCTCCCACGGGTGCTTCGATCTTCACCGTCGGCGCCGATTCGGGCCTCTTGCCTTTGAGCTCGGCCACTGCTTCGGTGACCAGCTCGCAATACAGGTCGTAACCCACCGCGGCGATGTGCCCGGACTGGGCCTCGCCGAGAAGGTTGCCCGCCCCGCGGATCTCAAGGTCTCGCATGGCGATCCGGTAGCCCGAACCCAGCTCGGTGGCCTCGCCGATGGTTTTGAGACGCTCGTAGGCCGCTTCGCTGAGCACCTTGTCGGCAGGGTGAAAAAGGTACGCGTACGCCCTGCGACCCGAGCGCCCCA
Source organism: Candidatus Aldehydirespiratoraceae bacterium (assembly GCA_965221635.1). Taxonomy (GTDB): domain Bacteria; phylum Actinomycetota; class Acidimicrobiia; order Acidimicrobiales; family Aldehydirespiratoraceae; genus JAAXHB01. The sequence continues at coordinate 2,218,525 of OZ244902.1, read as the reverse complement.
CCCGGCCCCTGATCTGGTGAAGCTGGCCCAGCCCGAGCCGATCGGCGCGGTCCACGATCAAAGTGTTCACGGTGGGCATGTCGATGCCGGATTCGATGATGGTGGTACACACCAGCACGTCGTAGCGGTGCTCGGAGAAGTCCATCACCACCTTCTCCAGGGCGTTCTCGTCCATCTGGCCGTGCGCCACCGCCACTTTGGCTTCGGGCACCAGGCGACGCACCCGCTGCGCGATGTGGTCGATGTCGGCCACCCGGTTGTGGACGTAGAACACCTGACCTTCACGCAACAGTTCGCGCCGGATCGCCTCGGCCATGGGACGGTCGGCTTTTTCGCCGACGTAGGTGAGGATCGGTTGACGATCAGCCGGCGGGGTGTGCAGCACCGACATGTCACGGATGCCGGTGAGGCTCAACTCCAGGGTGCGCGGCACGGGGGTGGCGGTGAGGGTGAGCACGTCCAGGTCGGCTCGCAGGGCTTTGATGGACTCCTTGTGGCGCACCCCGAACCGTTGCTCCTCGTCGATCACCAGCAACCCCAGCCGGGCGAACCTCACGTCGCCTGACAGCAAGCGGTGCGTGCCGATCACCACGTCCACCTCACCGGAGGCCAAGCCGTTTACCACCTGGCGCGCCTCGGCGGTGCTCAGGAACCGGCTCAGCATTGCCACCTTCACCGGGAACGGTGCGAAACGATCAAGGAACGTTTGCGTGTGCTGGTGCGCGAGCAGCGTGGTTGGTGTGAGCACGGCCACCTGGCGTCCGTCGAGCACGGCCTTGAACGCGGCCCGCACGGCGATCTCGGTTTTGCCGAACCCCACGTCTCCAACCACCAGGCGGTCCATGGGCGAGGCGCTGTGCATGTCGGCTTTCACGTCGTCGAGGGCTCGCAGCTGATCGGCGGTCTCCACGTACTCGAACGAGTCCTCCAGCTCGCGCTGCGAAACGGTGTCCGCCCCGAACGCGTGACCCTCGGCTGTGAGGCGGCGCTTGTAAAGGCCAACCAGATCACGGGCCACCTCGGCGACCGCCCTGCGCACCTTGGATTTGGTGGCGGCCCAGTCCGATCCGCCCATGCGCGACAGCTTGGGGCTTTCGCCGCCGCTGTAGTGGCGCACCAGGTCGACCTGATCAGAGGGCACGTACAGGCGGTCGGCGCCCCGGTATGCCAACAGCATGAACTCCCGCTCGGCGCCGCCGACCTTGCGCCGCACCATGCCCTCGAAGCGGGCGATGCCGTGCTGGTGGTGAACCACGAACGATCCCACCTCGAGCTGGTCGTAGAAGCGTTGCACGTCGCGCCGTGCCCTGGCGGCTTCGCGTCGGGCTTCGCGGTCGGCCATCGCCGCGCTTCGCCTTGTGCGCCGGCGACCGGTGAGATCACCCGATGCCAGCACCGCCAGCTTCACCGAGTGCATCACGGCGCCTTGTTCGAGGTCGAGCGTGGCGGGACGGTCGGCGAGGCTCACGCCGTGATCGGACAGCAGCCCCTCAATGCGGCGTGCCGCGGCTTCGCCGTCGGCGCACACCGCCAGCTTGTAACCGTCGGCGACCAGCGCCTTGATGCGCTCGGCGCGCTCAGGCAGCCCCACACCAGCGGAGCCCCACCCCGAAGCGTCCACGTTGAGGTCACATGACGGGTCCGGGGTGGCAGGCATCGTCCACACGGCCACCCCGTCGGGGGCCACCAGTTCATCGAACGCGGCGTGCAGGCCGGGCACTTCTGCGGCCTGCAAGCCCCATGAGCGGCCCAGCACCTCTGCGAGGTCGTGCTCCTCGTCGACGATGTTGGAGGCCCTGTCCTTGAGGCGGCGTGGCTCCACCAGCGCCACCGCGCAGCCGCGGCCGAGCAGGTCCATCACGCTCACGGGACGCTCGGCAAGCCAAGGCCACCACGATTCGATGCCTTCGAACATTTCCCCGGCGGCGACTCGCTCCCAGTGACCTTTGCCCCACGCGGCGGAGCCGGTCAGCGCCTCGGCTCGGGCTCGCATGGCCGCGTCGGGTCGCACCTCGCGTGCGGGATGGATCTCAACGTGGGTGAGGCCAATCGTGGCCCGTTGATCGTCGGGAGAGAACTCGGTGAGACGGTCAACCTCGTCGCCCCACAGGTCGATGCGCACCGGGGCCTCCGCGGTGGAGGCGAACACGTCCACGATCGAACCGCGCACGGCCATCTCGCCGCGGTGCTCCACCTGGTGTTCGCGGCGGTATCCGAAACCCGCCAGCGTTTCGATCAGCGATTCCTGGTGGAGGTTTGCTCCCTGGGCGATCCTCACGGGGGCCACCAGCGAGGCTTCGTCCACCATTTGCACCAGCGCACGGGCTGAGGCCACCACCACCCTCAACGCGTCGGCGGACTCATCCTCGGGGTGCTGTGCGGCTGTGATTCGGTGCAGGGTTCGTGAGCGTTGGCCCATCGCCCACACCGACGGGCTCACCCGCTCAAAGGGAAGCGTCTCCCACGCGAGCAGTTCGTCCACCGCGTCGGCGCCGAGAAACACTCGAAGATCCGCGGCGAGGCTTTCCGCTTCGGCTCTTGTTGGCACCGCCACCAGCAGCGGCCGGCGACTCGACGCCGTGGCCAGTCCCGCCACCGCCATGGCACGGGCCGCTTCGGGCACCACCACAGCGCCACTCTGGGAGCCGATCAGTGATCGCAGGGCTGGTTCGGCGGCCAGCAGCGGCGCAAGGCCCTGTTGGTCGCGACCGGTTCGGGGCGCGATGGTCATGGTTGGCACACGCTTCGCCTGGTACTGCGCAGACGCGTTCAGGACTTGGTGTTGTAGAGGTTCATGGTGGCTTCGAGCCCCCGCTGCGCCAGGCTCTCCACCGCGTCGGCCGCCAGGAGAACCACCCGTTGAAGTTCGGCCCGTTCGGCTTTGCCGGGCTTGGCCAGCACGTACTTCACCTGGTTGCCCCCACCGGCCCGGTTCGATCGCTCCGGGATGTCGCCGGTGGCGTCCAGGGATCCGGCGGGGTTGTCGGGGCGTCCGATGCCGATGCGGATGCGGGTGAAGTCGGCGCTGTGAAGGTGCGAGCGAATGGACTTCAAGCCGTTGTGCCCGGCCAGACCACCGCCGGATTTCACCTTGAGGCGCCCCACCGGAATGTCGAGTTCGTCGTGGATCACCACGAGACGGCCCGGATCCTCGATGTCGTGCCGGCGCATCAGCGGCGCCACGCAACGGCCGGACTCGTTCATGAACCCGGTCGGGGCTGCCACCGCCACCCGTCGGCCGTCGATGCGCAGCTCCGCGGTGAGGGCATGCTCGCGCCGGGATCTGCGCAGCTTCGCGCCGTGGCGGGTGAGCAACTCGTCTATCGCCCAGCGCCCGGCGTTGTGACGGGTTGCGGCGTAGCCGTCACCGGGGTTGCCGAGGCCCACCACCAGCAAGTCCGCCGGGGTGGAGGATCGCGGGCGCCGCGATGTTGCTCTCAACGCCGGCCTCCTTGGAGCACAAATCGGCCGAACCGGGTCGCCAGGACTGCAAACAGCAGGCCGCGGGCACGGGCGTCCTGGCCCAGCCGACCGGCAGCAAACCGATCAGATGCAGCCCAACGACGAGAGTCGTGCCAACCCGGAGATGACCGAGTGGGTGGCCCTTGCCCGGCGCCGACGCTCAGTCGGTCTCCTCTGTTGCCGGCTCTTCTTCGCCTTCGAACTCTTCGCCTTCCTCGGCCTTGAGCTGGCGCAGGTACTCCTTGGTGGACCTGGTGATGAGGCCCACAGCGAAGGGCGCGTCGGGATCACCGGCGGGCACCACCCCGTCGGGCAGTTCGATGTCGGCCACCCGCAGCGACTCTCCAACCTCAAGGTTGCTCACGTCCGCGCTGATCTCGGCGGGAATGTCGCCCACCTTGGCCCTCACCGGCAGGTGGTGCATCACCTGGTCGACCATGCCCGAGGCCTGGGTCACCTGCTTTGGGTCTCCGGTGAGCACCAACGGGATCTCCACCTCCACCTCGCTGGTGGTGTCGATGCGCAGGAAGTCCACGTGGATCACGTCGTGGCGCACCGGGTGGCGTTGCAGTTCCTTCACGATCGAAAGCTGTGACTTGCCGTCGAGGTCGAGCTCGATGATGGCGTTGAGCCCGGCGTCGCCGCTGAGGGCCGTCCGCAAATCGGCGTACTGCACCGACAGCGAAACCGGATCGAGTCCCTTGCCGTAGATCACGCCCGGCACGACACCGGTTCGCCGAAGCCTGCGGCTGGGGGCGCTGCCAGTGACACGCCCCGTCTCGGCGTGGATTTTCTCTGTCTTCATGGGCGGCAATCTACCGATCAGACGGCCCCAAACCGCGGGCGCGGCACGGCTCGACCCGGTGATCAGGTGGCCAGGTTGTCGCCCCCGAAGATCTCGCTCACCGACGTGTCCTCGAACACCGCCGACACCGCCCGGGCCACGATCGGCACAACCGACACGACCTGGAGCTTGTCGAAGATCTGGTGGTCTTGAAGCGGCAGCGTGTCGGTGCAAACAACCGTGTCGATCACCGAATCGGAAAGTCGTTGCACCGCCGGGCCCGACAGCACCGCGTGTGTGGTTGCGGCGATCACCCGGGCCGCGCCGTGGGCTGTGAGCAGCTCCGCCGCGGCCACGATTGTGCCTGCGGTGTCGATCATGTCGTCCACCAGAACGCAGGTGCGACCCTTCACGTCACCAACGATTCCTCGTGCCTCCACCGAGTTGTTGGCTTCGGTGCTGCGACGCTTGTGGACTATGGCCAGCCCCGCGTGGAGCTGCTGGGTGTACCGCTCGGCCACCCTCACCCGCCCCGCGTCGGGCGCCACGATCACCAGGTCGTCGGTGTCGAGGCCGCTCAGGTAGTCGATCAGCACCGGCATGGCGGTGAGATGATCCACGGGCCCGTCGAAGAACCCCTGGATCTGTCCGGAGTGCAGGTCAACCGACACGATCCGCTTTGCGCCGGCAGCGAAGAACAGGTCGGCCAGCAAACGGGCCGATATCGGCTCACGCCCCGACGCCTTGCGATCCTGGCGGGCGTACCCGTAAAACGGCGCCACCACGGTGATGCGCTTGGCGGAGGCGCGTTTGGCTGCGTCCACCATCACCAACTGCTCCATGATGGCGTCGTTCACCGAGATGCCGTTCCAGCGGGCGTGGGCGCCCACGATGAACATGTCGCATCCCCGGATCGACTCGCCGTAGCGCACGTGAATTTCGCCGTTGGCGAAGTCGCTGATGTAGGCCGTTCCGAGCTGAACGCCCAACTCGGCGCACACCTTGGCGGCGAACGCCTCGCTGGAGCGGCCAGCCACCACTCGCAGTTCCTTGTGGGTCTGCTGCTTCATGTGCCCTCCGCTTGTATGCCCCATCGCATTCGGCGCCGGTCGCCCTTGTGGCCGATTCGTTGCGGGCGCCGCCGGGTGCGCCCAACCCGTTGCGCGGTCCGCCTCGGCGACCTGGTGGAAAGCTGGCCGGGCAGGAATCGAACCTGCAACCTTCGGAGCCAAAGTCCGCTGTTCTACCGATTGAACTACCGGCCATCGCCCCGCCACGGCGAAGGCTCGCCAGGCGGGACGCTCAAGTTATAGCGCCCAGAACTTCAGGGCGCGCCGCTGGGCGCAGCATTCCCCCGGCAACCGGCCCTGCCAAGGGTGGGCCGCCGGGCGGAGACAGGCGAAACGAGATGTTCGGCGTCGGTGCGGCGCAACGAGGCGAACTGGCCGCTAGCCTGCCCGACTCGTGGGATCGCTCATCAAAAAGCGTCGCAAGCGCATGCGCAAGAAGAAGCACAAGAAGATGCTTCGCCGCACGCGCCACCAGCGCCGCAAGTAACTCTCTCTCAAGCGACCCGTCCCACCCACCGACGCGGCCTACCTGGCCGCTGCGGTTGTGGCGCACACCAGCCGGTGCGGGCCCGGGAAGGCTCCGGGCACGAACCAGGTGCCGCCGCTGCCCGCCAGCCGGGGAGTGACACCCGTGGCATCTCCGAGCGCGTCGCGGCTTCGGGCGAGTTCGGGGTACGCGGCGAGCGCTGCCGGTTCGAGGTCGTTGCCGGCTGCGCCGGTGGGGCCACCCAGGTCGTCCCAGGCGGCGTACACCACCGGAGTTGAACACGCCGGAGGCGCCAACTGAAGCGTGTACGTCTCCTGCACGTATCCCAGCGGCTCGATGATCTCGCCGATGCCTCTCACACGGGCCCGGCCTCCGATCAAACAAAAGGCAACGTCGGCGCCGATCGAAGCGGCACGTCTTTCGTCGCCGGGCCCGAAGCCCGCCCAGCGCAACACCGCGGCGGCGTCGCTGGAGCCACCACCGAGCCCTGCGCCGGCCGGTATGTGTTTGCGCACCGCCACCTCGGCCGCCTCGCCGGCCAGGCTCAAGGCTTTGGTCACCAGGTTGTGCTCGGCTGGGAGTTCCCGCAGAATCCGACGCCCGTGCGGGTCGGTTGTTGTCACCTCGCTGCGTGGTGTGCGGCCTGGCGCCGACCGCAGGGGTTTGATTGTGAGTTCGTCCGCGAGATCGAGGCATGTCATCACCGCGTCGACGAGGTGGTAGCCGTCGGCGCGCACGCCGGTGATCCTCAGCGACAGCGTCAACTTCGCGGGGGCGGTGATCTCAACAGCGCCCGTGGCGGCAACCGCGGAGTTCATGGTTCGGGTATCCGTTTCGGGTGGGGTCAGGTCCAGGCCGTCCGGTGCGGACTGGCGGCCCAGCATGCCCCACCACCGGCGCTTCGGTGGAGCCGATTCCGGCGGATCGTGGGCGACGCCGCCGAACCCCTGCGCCACCCAGCGCAGCCTGGGGGCCGACCGAACACCCTCACCGGTGATGCGGCGGCCGTCAGGCCCGCAAGGCTTCCGGGCGCCAACACTCGCTAGCTTGGCCTCGCCTCGGGCGAAACGAGGGTTGCGCAGGCCTCGCTGAACCGAACCAGGCAACAGCAAGGCATTCCACGACCAGGCCGGGCTCAAGGGCGTGACCCGGCAACAATCCCGACAACACCAAGGAGTACCGATGCAAGCAGGATCCATGTTGGGCAACGCAGTCATGCGCCGCGAAGACCCCGCCTTGCTGAAGGGCGAATCACGATATGTGGGTGACATGACCCCCGAGGGAACCATGCATCTCGCTTTCGTGCGGTCGGTTATGGCCCATGCCACCGTGAGCGTGGTCGACACTTCCGATGCGCTCGCGGTTGAAGGGGTGGTCGCAGTGTTCACCTCCTCTCAGCTCGATCTTGATCCTCAGTCCATGTTCGTGTTGTTGCCACCCACCTTGAAGCGACCACCGCTTGTGGACGGCGTGGCCCGCTATGTGGGTGATCCGATAGCCGTTGTGGTGGCCGAAACCAGGGCAGCGGCTGTGGACGCTGCCGAGTTGGTGGTGGTGGACTACGACCCGCTGCCCGCTTTGGTGGACCCCGCCGAGGCGCTCGCTGAGGACGCTCCGGTGATCATCGAGGCTCACGGCTCGAACCGTGCGTTGGAGTTCAACAAGGAGGCCGACCCGGCTGCGCTCGGTGGTTACGACCTGGTGGTGAGGGGGCGGTTCGTGAACCAGCGCGTGGCAGGAGGCCCGATAGAGCCCACCTGCGTGCTTGCCGTTCCCGGCGGGCAAGGCGCCGACGAGCACGAACTAACCGTGTACTGCAGCTCGCAGGCGCCACACGGGGCACGGGTGGCTGTGGCCGATGCGGTGGGTCTTGCTCACGACAAGGTGCGTGTGATAGCCCCCGCGGTGGGTGGTGGATTCGGGCCCAAGGCGTACCACTACCCCGAGTTCATGGTGGCGGCCCGGGTGGCTCAGCGTTTCGGACGGCCCGCCAAATGGGTGGAGACCCGCAGCGAGAACCTCACCAACATGTGCCAAGGACGCGACCAGCTGCACGAATGCGAGATGGGCGTCACCGGAGACGGGCGCATCGCCTGGATGCGCCAGAACGTGGTCGCCGATGTCGGGGCGTATCCCGGTGTGGGCGCGTTTCTGCCGTTCTTCACGATGACCATGGCATCGGGCCCTTACCAGATCCCCGAGGTGGATTTCAGATCGGTGGGGGTGATCACCAACAAGCCACCCACAGGGGCGTTCAGGGGCGCAGGTCGTCCGGAGGCCACAGTGAACCTTGAGCGCATGATGGACATGGTGGCGCTGGAGCTGAACATGGATCCCGCCGAGGTGCGCAGACGCAACCTGCTGGCGCCCGGCGATTTCCCGCTCACAACTCCCACCGGGGCCAACATGGACTGCGGCGAGTACGAGCGGGCATTGGATCTGGCGTTGAGCAACGCCGGTTACGACGAGCTTCGGGCCGAGCAGCGTCGCAGGCGCGAGGCCGGCGATCGTGTGCTGATGGGCATCGGCGTGTCGGTTTATGTGGAGGTGACCGCGGTGGGGTTGTTCACCGAGTACGGCTCGGTGACGGTGGAACTCGACGGCACCATCACCGCCCGGGTGGGCACCGCCTCCCACGGCCAAGGCCACGTGACCGCGTTCACTCAAATCGTGAGCGAGGTGCTCGGCGTGGACGCGGAGCGTGTGCGGGTGATTCACAGCGACACCGCGGAGGTGCCCCGTGGAACCGGCACGGTGGCGTCACGGTCGTTGCAGATCGGCGGAAGCGCCGTGTGGACAACCGCGCACGAGGTGCTCGACCAGGCCCGAAGGCTCGCGGCGGGCCTGCTGGAAGCCGACGAGGGCGACATCGTCACCGCCCCTGGAGGCCTGGCGGTGGCCGGGGTTCCGGCGCGAACGATCACCTGGGCCGAACTGGCCGAAGCCGCAGCCTCAGCCCCGTCTGCTGCCGGTGGTGACGACGGCGATGACGCCGGTGGTGACGCGGGGGGACTGTTCGCGGAGACCGATTTCAATCAGGGCGAGGCCAGCTACCCATTCGGCGCGCACGTTTGCGTGGTGGAGATCGACTCCGACACCGGCGACACCCGAGTTGTGCGTCACGTGGCGGTTGACGACTGCGGCAGGATCCTCAACCCGCTGCTTGTGCGCGGCCAGGTACACGGCGGGGTTGCCACCGGCATTTCGCAAGCCCTCTACGAGGAGTTGACCTTCGACGAGGACGGCAACCCTCGCAACACCAACTTCGCGGACTACTCGATCCCGGCTGCCTCGGAGCTGCCCCGTTACGAGACCGCTCACACCGAAACGCCGTCGCCTCTCAATCCGTTGGGCGCCAAGGGGATCGGCGAGTCCGGCACCATCGGCTCCACCCCGGCGGTGCAGAGCGCCGTGATCGACGCGCTCGCTCCTTACGGCGTGCGGCACCTCGACATGCCCTTCACACCTCAGCGGGTGTGGCGTGCCCTGCGTGACGCCAAGTCCAACTCCTGAAACTCGGCTGACCCTGACACTGGGCCTGCACCGAGGCCGCCTGATCCTGGCACTGGGCTGACCCTGGCACTGGGCTGACCCTGACACTGGGCTGACCCTGACACCGGCCCGGCACCGAGGCAACCTGTGGGGCACCGCCAGTTGTGAGACTTCGATCTTGAGCAGCGCCCGATGTCAGCTGTCGGGACGGGCCGCCACCTCGGCCAGGGCGATCCACTGAGCCAAGGTGAGCGTCTCGGGGCGGGCTCGAGGGTCCACTCCGGCTTGGGCGAAGGCCGCAGGTTGCACCCAGGCGCCTAGGGAACGTCGCAACATTTTTCGTCGCTGACCGAACGCAGCGCGCACCACGTTCTCGAATCGCTCCACCGCTGCGGAGTCCATCGCGGCCGCTGAGGCGTCGTCACCGGCGCCGGGGCCCAAGACGGGAGGATCGCCGGGAGCTTGCTCGGCACCCGGAGATGTGGCGACGCGGCGATCGATGCGCACCACCGCCGAGGTGACCTTCGGTTTGGGGATGAACACCGACGGCGGCACCCGAGCCACCAGGCGTGACGTGGCGTGCAACTCGGCCACCACGCTGGGAATGCCCCGCGTCTTGGACCCGGGCGGGGCCACCAATCGCTCAGCGGCTTCGCGTTGCACCATCACCACCATCGAAACGATGTTCGGGGCGCGGCGCAGCATGTCGAGCACCAGCCCGATGGCGATGTTGTAGGGCAGGTTGGCCACCAGATGCCATCTCGGCGCGGCTTCGAGCAAGTCGGGAAGGTGGAGGCTGGTTGCGTCACCGTGATGCACCCTCACGGCTGGTTGCCCTTGGAGGATCTCGCGCAGCGCGCCCACCAGCACGGTGTCGGTTTCCACCGCCACCACCGAAGCCCCGGTTTCGGCGAGGGCGAGGGTGAGCGATCCCAGGCCTGCGCCGATCTCCAGCACGTGATCTTCGGCGCCGACACCGCTGAGCCTGGCGATCTGGCGCACGGTTGCCGGTTCGCACACGAAGTGCTGTCCCAATGAGCGGCGGGGTTCAACACCGAAGCGGGTCATCAGCTCCCGCAACTGTGATGGTGTGTGAGTCAGCCCAGCCTCCGTTTGCACACAGGCCAGGGATTCCAGCCCTGCATTTCGTAGAGCTTGTAGGCCATGCGATCCTGATCAATCGGGTCGGCCTCGGCTGGATCGAGGCCCACGAGGTGGGGGTAGTGCTTTCCGGCCACCCAGTCCCAGGTGGCCCGAGAGAACTGGTAGGCGCCCCGGTAGCGGCCGGTGCGGCTGAGCGCCCGGTAGTTGTTGGTGGACTCGCAGTGCCGCAGGGCATGCCACTGGGCCTCGGTGGTGCCCGCGGGAATCACCGGTGTGTCGATCTCGGTCACCACCGTGGTCGTTGTGGTGGCAGGCGACTCCGCGGTCGTGGTCGTGGTTGGCGGAGACGTAGTCGTAGTGGTGGTAGGTGACGCAGTGGTGGTGGAGGTCGGCGCGGCAGTCGTGGTTGGTGGCAAGGTCGTGGTGGGCGGCAAAGTCGTGGTGGGCGGCGCAGCGGTTGTGGCAGGTGGCCCAGTAGTCGTGGTTGGTGGCGAAGCAGTCGTGGTTGGCGTGGCGATGTTGGAGGACAGAGCCGAGGCTGCGGCAACGGCAGTGCCGGAGGCAAGCGCCTGGGGGGAGGTGGTCGTCGGAGCGGCCGACAACGATGCCTCAGCCTCCGCGTCGGAACCTGGGGGCGCCTGTTCGGGGGCGCCTTCCACGCGGGCGGCCGCGGCGAGTTGTTCGGCCTTCAATATTGAGGACTGTCGCAGCAGCGACCTGGCCTGCACCCAACGGTCGGCCCGGTCGGAGAAGAACTCCACGTCAACAACTGCTGTGTGATCCGAAGCGCTGTCCTGGGCCACACTGGTTGCGGCCGCGCTTCGAATGTCGCCGTGAGCGGGTGCGCCCAGAACTCCCGCGGCGAGCACCGCCATCACCAGCGGCGCCAATCGCGCAGCACAGCGCGCGGCACTGCGCGCAGACCGGCGCGCAGGGGTGCTCACCCTGCGGTTTCTCCCGATGGTGCCGATCGTTGCAAGCCGTCGGCGCTCAAGCCGTAAAACGCCATGGTGTTGTCCCAGGTGGCTCGCTGCACTTCGGCAAGGTCCGCGGACTTGGCCTCGGCCACGGCCGCGCCCACCACGGTCACCCATGCGGGCCTGTTGGGGCGGCCACGATGCGGGACCGGCGCCAAGTAGGGGCTGTCGGTTTCCACCATCATTCGGTCGTTTGGGCACACCGCCGCGGCGGCTCTCAATTCGGGTGCCTTCGGGAAGGTGACTATCCCCGAGAACGACAGCATGGCGCCGCGTTGCAGGCATGCGGACGCTTCGTCGGGGCCGCCGGTGAAACAGTGCATCACCGTGCGAGGCGGCATTCCCTCACGGTCGAGCGTGTCGAAGGTGTCCTCCCAAGCCGACCGGGAATGCACCACGAGCGCCAAGCCGTGACGGTTCGCAATGTCGATCTGCGCGGCGAACACCTCACGTTGCGCATCCCGCGGCGAGTGGTCGTAGTGGTAGTCGAGGCCGGCCTCGCCCACCGCCACCAGTTCGGGGCCGCTGCTGCGGATCAGCTCTTCGAGGCCGTCGATCCCGTCGGACGCGTCGTGGGGGTGAACCCCGGCTGTTGCCCAAACCCCGCGGCACGCTCTCGCAACGGCCAACGCCTCACGGGAGGACTGCAAGGCTGTGCCAACGTTCACGATCGCGTTCACGCCGGCGGCGCGTGCCTCGTTCACCCAGTCTTGCGCCTCGTGGGGGTCCGGGGGCAGGTGACAGTGTTGATCGGCCCAGGCCATGTGTTCTCCTGTCGGATTCGTTGCGCTGCGGGCCCGACCGCGGCGGCCCCGAACCGCGGCGGCCTTCTGGTTCAGGCAGACCCTGTGGCGCGCTCGAGGATCTCGTCGGTGTCGATCTTGGCGAACAGCGGCGCGATCCGACCCAGGGCCGTTCCCGGAACCACCTCGGGGCGACCCCACGATTCGACCGGGCCGAACACGGTGTTGAGGGTTTCGGTGGAGAACGGCAGGTAGGGAGCGAACCCCACACGCACCCCCGCCACCGCCTCCACCGCGGTGGTGAGCACCACCTTGGCGCGGTCGGGATCGGATTTCGCCAGGCGCCAAGGCTCGGTGGCGTTGAGGTACGCGTTCACCCGGGCCGCGGCGGCCATGGCGGTCCGCAGCCCGGCTCGCAACTCCACCTTTTGCAGGTGTTCGGCTTCGGTGGCGAGGTCTTCGTCAACACCGGTGAGCACTTCAAGATCCTCGGGTGCGCGCTTGCCGCCCAGGTCGGGCACTGTGCCGCCCAGAACGGACTGCGCCAGCGAGAGAACCCGGTTGACGAGGTTGCCCCAGGTGGCCACAAGCTCGTCGTTCACCCGGCGAACGATTTCCTCCAGCGACACCTCGGTGTCGGCGTGTTCGGGCAGCGCCGCGCTGAGCGCGTACCGCAACGAGTCCGGCTCGAACCAGTCGAGGCCTTGTTCGATGGTGATGCCCACACCCTGGCTCGCCGAAGCCTTGAGTCCCTTGAAGGTGACGTACTGGTTCGCGGGCACGTCGTCGGGCAGGTGCAGCTCACCGTAGGCCATCAGCTGCGCAGGCCAGAACAGCGTGTGAAACGGGATGTTGTCCTTGCCGATGAAGTAGTAGTGCCGGGCCGCGTCGTTCTGCCACCAGTGTCTCCAGTGGTCGAGGTCACCGGGACGGGCACGTTCACGTAGCGGCGGCGTGTAGATCACCCCGGGCGGGTCGGCGTTCAGATCAGCGGCGTGGGAGGCCCATTCCTTGGCCGCGGACAGGTAGCCGATCACCGCGTCGTACCACACGTAGATCCGTTTGCCGGGGCCGAGATCGTCGATGGGCAACTCCACGCCCCAGTCAAGGTCTCGGGTCACGGCCCGGTCGTGCAACCCCTCGGCGGTCCAGCCGAGAGCCGAGTTGAGCACGTGAGGTCGCCAACCCTCACGGGTTTGCAGCCAGTCGGCCAGGTCTGCGGTGAAGTCGGAGTAGCGGAAGTAGAAGTGTTCGGTTGCCCTCAGCACCGGTGTTGCGCCGCTGATCTTGGAGCGCGGGTTGATCAACTCCACCGCGTCGAGGGTGCGGCCGCAGTTCTCGCACTGGTCGCCGCGTGCCTCGCCGTAGCCGCAGTAGGGACAGGTGCCGCCGATGTAGCGGTCGGGAAGGAAACGCTCGTCCACCGGGTCGTAGAACTGATCCGACACGCGCTTGTCGATGAAGCCCTTTTGGTGCTGTCGCAGGAACATGTCCTGGGTCACGGCGGCGTGGTTGGGGGTGCCGGTGGTGGTGTACAAGTCCCACGAGATTCCAATTTGTTGCCATTGTCGGCAGAACTCGTGGTGGTAGCGGTCGACGATCTCCTGGGGTGTCACGCCCTCCGAATCGGCACGCACGGTGATCGGCGTTCCGTGTACGTCGGAGCCGCTCACCATCAGCACCTCGTTTCCGGCGAGTCGCTGGTACCGGGCGAAAATGTCCGCCGGCAGGTAGGCGCCGGCCAGGTGCCCTAGGTGGCGACTTCCCGACGCGTAGGGCCACGCCACTGCCACCAGCACCGGAACCGACTCGGTCGGCGGTTTGGTTGCTTCGTGGCGGGACTGCTCCGTCGACGACAACTCACCCATGGGTTCCGAAGGCTACCGGTCGCCCCCTCGGGCCTTCGGATCACCCCAGGGGATCAGCCAAGCCGCGCCGGCCATGGTTTGTCACCTACGCCACCCCGGCGCGTTGCCCAAACCGCGGTTCGGGTTCAAGCAGCGGCTCGGGTCAACGACGGCTCGCACACCACCAAGGGCGGAGCCTCAGTTTTGGCTGTGGAGCAGGTCGTAAGTTCGCCGCCTGGAAACCTCGTACACCGAGGACACTTCCAGCACGGCGTCGCGACCCGACAGGCCCGACTCCAGCGCCACCCGCAACGCCGACCGAAGCTGCTCGTCGCTGGGTTCCGCAGCGACCTCTGCGGCGCCCTCGATCACGATCACCACCTCGCCACGCACACCGTCCGCGGCCCACCCGGCGAGCTCGTCGAGAGTGCCGCGCACCACCTGCTCGTGAAGTTTGGTGATCTCACGAGCGACCACGGCTCGCCGTTGTGCGCCGCACACCCGGGCGAGGTCGGCCAGGCACGCCCCGAGGCGATGTGGCGCCTCGAAGAGCACCACCGTGCGCCGTTCGGCGGCTATCTCGGCGAGGCGTTTCGACCGGGCGGCGCCTTTTCGAGGCAGGAATCCCTCAAAGGCGTGACGCGTAGCGGGCATGCCACTCAGCGCCAGCGCGGCCACACCCGCGGAGGGCCCGGGGATCACCGTCACCTGATGACCGGCCTCGGCGGCGGTGGCCACCAGGTGAGCGCCGGGATCGCACAACCCGGGCATCCCCGCGTCGGTGACCAGGGCCACCTTGGCGCCGCTTTCGAGCATGGCGCACACCCGCGCCGCCATGGCCGTTTCGGTGTGATCGTCGAGGCGCAACAGGCGGGCCGAGCCGGCCCCGCAGTGCTCAAGGAGCCTGCCGGTTCGGCGGGTGTCCTCACAGCACACAACCTCCGCGGTGGCGAGCGCTTCGGCGGCCCTTCCGCTGAGATCGGCGAGGTTGCCGATCGGGGTGGCCACAAGGATCAGCAGGCCTTGCGCCGGCGCCTCCTCGCTGGACTTCATCGTGGCGCCTTTCAAACCGGTTGGCGGCGGACTTCGAGGACTGCGCCCACCGTGACGCCCCAACGCTCAAATGATCCGGCTTCTGCCTCGATCACCATGCGGGACGCCACAACGCAACGCCCGATCCGGTTGGGCGCCATGGTGGTGACCCTCAAAACGGTCATGTTGGCATCGCAGTGGGCCACGTCAATGGCGAAGCGCATGCCCAGGGTGTGTACCGACCGGGTGCGTTCCAAAAGCAGCGCACCGTCGATCCCCCGACGGCGGGTCAAACCTCGCCGACGCTCGCGCCATGTGGATGCAATCTCCAGTGATGACACCACTCGATCACCGCAAAGCAGCCAAGCCACAATGAGATACTAGTCATTCGGGTGGTGTGCGGGCGGACAGGGCGGGGCGCCCGCAGGTTCACACGTTGAACTTGAACAGCATCACGTCGCCGTCGCTCACCGGGTAGGCACGCCCCTCGGATCGCACCAGTCCCTGGCGGTGCGCCGCGTTCCACGAACCGGCCTCCAGAAGCTGCTGCCAGGCGATGGTGTCGGCCCGGATGAAGCCTCGCTGGATGTCGGAATGGATCACCCCGGCGCACTCCGCGGCGGTGGCGCCGGCGCGGAACGTCCATGCCCGGCTTTCCTTTTCGCTGGTTGTGAGGAAGGTGCGCAGCCCCATCAGGTGATACGACGCCCCCAGAAATCGGGCCAGGGCCCCGTCACCGAGGCCCAGCGCATCGAGCATCTCGGAGCGGTCCTCGGCGTCGAGTTGTGCCGCCTCGGCTTCGAGTTGCACGCAAAGTGTGATCACCTCAGCGTCGTCGCCGAGTTCGGCCTGCACCGGCGCCGCTGCAGCCGCGGCCCCATCAATCGTGGCCCCGCCGATGCCGGCCCCGCCGATGCCAGCCTCGCCTATGGCAGCCTCGCCGATGTTCACCACTGCCATGACCGGCTTGTTGGTGAGCAGAAAGAAGCGCCGCAGCTCTTGGCGCCGGGAGGCTTCCAGGCCTGCCCGGTACAACGGGATGCCGTCGGACAGCAAGGCAATGGCCTCAGCGAGGACTTCCGCGTGGTCGCGTTGGGTGGGGTCGCCCTTGGCTGCGCGCACCAGCTTTTCGTGCTGACGGGTGGCGCTGTCGAGATCGGCGAGGGCAAGTTCAAGTTCCAGCAAGCCGAGCTGTTCCGCCGGGTCGGTTCCGCAGCCCATGTTGGTTGCCCCGGCGGGCTCAGGCTCGAAAGCGGCCAACACGTAAACGATTGCGTCGATGTCCCGAATGTGGCCCAAAAAGGCGTTGCCGAGTCCCTCTCCGCGGCTGGAGCCCGCGACGAGTCCGCCGATGTCGGTGAACTGCACGGTGGCGGCCACAACCTTGCGGCTCTCGCTCATCGCGGCGAGCCGATCCAGGCGATCGTCGGGCACCTTGGCAACCCCCACGTTGGTTCCTTTGGTGGCGAACGCGTAAGGCGCCGCGTAGGCCGTGGCGCCGGTTAGAGCGTTGAACAGCGACGTCTTGCCCGAATTGGGCAACCCGACAAGCCCGAATCGTTCCACAGCTTCTCCTGCTGGTTGTTGTGCCCCCGCCGCCGGGGGTTGCTGCCTGGATCCGGAAGCCCTCGGACGCCTACCGCCTCGAGCGGCAGTCCTGGGGCGCGCACAAGGCGGTCCGCTGTGGTGTTGATGCGGTGTTGGTCCCGATGAACACCTGGAGCGGTGAGGCGCCCCCTGGCGGGCGCCGGCCAGTGTGCGGTCTAGCTGTTACGACCTGCGTTGGGCTTGCGGCCGTGGTTGGCCTTCGAGCGCCGGGCCTTGGCCTTCCTCTTCTGAGTGCGCTTTGACATGGCCCACAACGCTACCGGCACCCACCGCCAATCAACGGCCCCTCACCCGCCAAGCCACCGGACCACCAGCAACTCCAAGCGTCACCCAAGGTTGTCCCACTCGTCACGGCCAGCGTCGCAGGTGGCACCGGCCGGCTGCCCAAGTTGAGACGGGCGATACCACGGTGTGGGGGTGGCGGTCCCAGAGGGTGACTTGAGCGGTGGGATCGTGCAACAGTTCAGCGTCGGGTGACCCCTATATTCGGGGGGGTGGTGGGGGTCTTCGATGAGATTCGGGTGGCGGCTGCGCGTGTTGTTGAGCAGGCGCGCTGGGTGCGCATCAACTTGGGGGAACTGCGCCGCTTCGCCGGCGGGCTGGATCTGGACGCGCCCGATGACGATCCTGGGCACTTCTCGGTGGGTGACGACGAGGCGACCGCGGCGTTCGTGCTGGCCCTGGATGCTGTGAACTTCGGTTCGGGCTACTTCCCGTACCTGTTGAAGCGGCCCGGCATGTCGGGCTATCACACGGTGGCGTCCTGTTTGCGCGACCACGCCCTTGCCCACGGGCCGATCACGTCCACTTGGCTGCGCAACATTGCGGTGGCCGACACGATCGCCCTGTTCGAGCAGGGGCCGCTGTTCACACAGAGCGGCGCGGTTGGATCGGCGCCTGGCTCGCCCGCGCACGACGGGCCGCTCGAATCCGGCACCGACCCCGCCCCGCAGCGCGCCGGCACCGATTCGGCTCCGGAGTTGGTTCGGGAACTGATGAACCACTTTGCCCTTGCGTGGAATCAGCTCGGCGAGTTCATCGACGACGTTGGCGACGGCACGGCGCTTGGCGCGGTGGCCGCGGCGGGAGGCTCCGCGGCTCGTCTGGTGAGCTTGCTCACCCGGATGCCGTATTACGACGACGTTCACCTCTACCGAGGTCGCCGTGTGGCGTTGCTGAAGCGCGCACAGATCACCGCTTTCGACCTGGCCACCGCGCTTCAGAACCGGCCACCCGCAAGGTTCGCCGACCTGGCCGAGATCACCATGTTCGCCGACAATCTCGTGCCTCACGTGCTGCGCGTGGAGGGCGTGCTGGAGTTTCATCCAGACCTGGTGGCACGAATCGAAGCCGAACACCACATCGCGTCAGGCTCGCCCGAGGAGGTCGAAATTCGGGCCTGCGGGTTGCACGCCGTGGAGATGCTCGTTGCGGAACTTGCACAACAAGGGCGACCATGCACCGCAGGCGACCTCGACGGTGTGCTTTGGAGACTGGGCGGCCAAGCCGTCTACAAGGCGCAGCCCCGTCACCGCACCCGCTGCACGTTCTACTGAGCGGCGCGCCGTGGGTTAGTCTGCGCACACGCGACGCACATCTACACGGAGGAAACCAAGAATGCGATCACGTGTCCTGCTTTTGCTTTCACTGCTGCTGCCATTCGCCCTGCTGGCCTCGGCCTGCGGTGGCGACGAAGACGACGACGGCGCCGGCGCCGCAGCCACCACTACCACTGCCGCCCCTGAAGTGGAAGGCGAGCCAGACCCGGCGCCTGCCACGGACGGCATGGGCACCGAGGAGCCGGCCGAGGACGACCCGGCCCCGGCGACCACCGAAGCGGCCGCCGACCCCGCCGACACGGCAGCCATGGATGCGCCCGACGGCTCGGGCTACTCGGTGGGGCTGGTGTTCGACATTGGCGGTCGCGGCGACCAGTCGTTCAACGACTCCGCCGCAGCGGGCATCGAACGCGCCCGCGAAGAGATGGGCATCGAGTTCACCGAGGCGTCGCCCAACGCCGACGGCTCCAACCGGGGCGAGTTGCTGCAGCTCGCCGCCGACGTACACGACATCGTGGTGGCGGTGGGATTCCTCTTCGAGGGTGACGCCGCCGCAGTGGGCGCCGAGAACCCCGACACCAAGTTCGGTGTGGTGGACACGGCAATGATCGACTTCAATGTGGATCCGCCGGCGCCCTACGGGGACAACATTTCCGGCTTGGTGTTCGCCGAGCACGAGGGATCGTTCCTGGTGGGCGCAGCCGCCGCGCTGAAGACCCAAACCGGCACGATCGGCTTCATCGGTGGTGTCGCCAACGTGGGTGGCCTGATCGAGAAGTTCCAGGCCGGTTTCGAGGCAGGCGCTCGTGCGGTGAACCCCGACATCGACATCTTGTCGGCCTACATCACCGAGGCCCCCGACTTCGACGGCTTCAACGCCCCCGACCGCGCCAAGGAAGTGGCGTTGAGCATGTACGAGAGCGACGCCGACATCGTGTACCACGCCGCGGGCGGCTCAGGCGCAGGCCTGTTCCAGGCAGCCAAGGAGCAAAGCGACGCGACCGGCTCAAAGGTGTGGGCCATCGGCGTGGACTCCGACCAGTACTACACCGTGGATCCCGACGTGCAGGAGTACGTGCTCACATCCATGCTCAAGCGTGTGGACGTGAGCATCTTCGAGATGATCCGTTCGGTGATAGAGGGCAACGCCGTGGCGGGCCCCACCGCCTATGACCTGTCCGTTGACGGTGTGGGCTACAGCCGCTCGGGTGGTTTCGTGGACGACATCGCCGACCAGCTCGACGAGTTCAAGGCCAGGATCGTCGCCGGCGAGATCGTGGTGCCCACCGAGCCCTAAGCCGACAAACAGCAAACTCGAAGCCGCACCGGCGAAGCCTTGATGGCCACGAGCATGCCATCTCGGCTCGCCGGTGCGCCCTCGACGGCCGGCGCTTGCGTCGTCGGGCGCGGCGCTCAGCGTGACGCGAGCCACACAGCGCCACGTCCCGCAAATCGTCATTCGTTCACAAAGCCGGGCCACTCATGACCGCCGCGGTCGAGCTGATCGGCATCACCAAACGATTCCCCGGGGTGGTGGCCAACGACGACGTTCACCTGAGCGCCGCCCAGGGCGAGATCCACGCCATTTGCGGCGAGAACGGCGCGGGCAAGTCCACGCTGATGAAGATCCTCTACGGCATGCAACCGCCCGACTCGGGCACCATGCGGATCTTCGGCGAGGAGGTGATCCCCACCTCGCCATCGGAGGCGATCGAGTTGGGCATCGGCATGGTGCATCAGCACTTCATGCTGGCCGACCAGCTCACCGTGCTCGAGAACGTGATCCTTGGCGCGGAGCCGATGCGTTCCTTTGGCCGGATCGACTTCGCGGCGGGGCGCGAACACCTGCGCGAGGTGGGCCAGGCCTACGGACTCGACGTGGATCCCGACGACCTCGTGGAAACGCTCGAGGTTGGCGAACGCCAACGGGTGGAGATCATCAAGGTGCTCTACCGAGGCGCCAAGATCCTGGTGCTCGACGAACCCACCGCGGTTCTGGTGCCCCAGGAAGTGGACGAACTGTTCCGCAACATGCGTGAACTGGTGGCCGCGGGAACAACGATCCTGTTCATAGATCACAAACTCGACGAGGTGCTCGAGATCGCCGACACGATCACGGTGCTGCGCCACGGCCGCACCGTGGGCACGGTGAAACCACACGAGGTGACCGCCGGTGACCTGGCGGAGATGATGATCGGATCCGAGCTGCCCACCCCGGAGATCTCCGAGAAGGCCGCCGTGGGAGAACCGGCATTGCAAGTCGAAGGCCTCACCGTCACCGACGACGACAACCGCACCGTGGTGGACAACGTCGACCTGGTGGTGCGCCGCGGCGAGATCGTGGGCGTCGCCGGTGTGGAAGGCAACGGCCAGATCGAGCTGGTGAACGCCATCCTGGGCACGCACCCACCGGCGTCGGGGCGTGTGCATTTGATGAGCAACGACATGACCGGAGTGTCGGTGCGCCGCCGACGCGAATCGGGCCTCGGGTACGTGCCCCAGGACCGCCACCAGGACGGTTTGATGCTCGCCGCCCCGCTGTGGGAGAACGTCGCCCTCGGGCACCAGACCGGGCCGCCAATGTCCAACGGGTTCTGGCTCAAGCCCGAAGGCATGCGCGACCGCGCCCGGCAGGTGCGAACCGATTTCGACGTGCGCACCCCCGGTGTGGACGTGGCCGCTCACGCCCTGTCGGGGGGCAACCAGCAAAAGCTGATAGTGGGCCGCGAAATGTCGGCCACACCCACGGTGCTGATCGCCGCGCATCCCACCCGGGGCATCGACATCGGCGCACAAGCCGCGGTGTGGGACGACATTCGTGACGCCCGCGCCCAGGGCATGGCCACCTTGTTGGTGTCGGCCGATCTCGAGGAGTTGATCGGCTTGTCCGACACCATCGTGGTGATGCTGCGAGGCCGCCTCGTTGCACAGGTCGACCCGTCGGAGGTGACCCCCCGAGATCTGGGCGCCTACATGACCGGCGCCGCCGACACGTCCGAGGAAATGGACAAAGCCTCGTGAAACACACCAGGTTGCACGGGGTGATGCTGGTGCTGGCAGCACCGGTGGGAGCGATCGTGATCGCCGTGGTGCTCTCATCGGTGGTGCTGCTGGTTGCGGGCAGCAACCCGGTGGCCGCTTACGCCGACATGGTCAAACACGCCAGCAGCCTCGAAACCCAGGTGGACATCTGGAATCGGGCCACGCCGCTTTACCTGTCGGGGGTGGCAGCGGCGATCGGGTTCCGCATGAACCTGTTCAACATCGGCGTGGAAGGCCAGTACCTGCTGGCCTTCATAGTGGCCGCGCATGTCGGGTCGCTGGTGACGCTGCCGGCGGTGCTGCACGTGACGTTCATCATGTTGACCGCCATGGCCGTGGGGGGCGCCTACTCCGGAGTGGCCGGGGTGCTCAAGGTCACCCGCGGGCTCAACGAGGTGATCTCCACGATCATGTTCAACGCCATAGCCATTTCGGGGCTCGTGGCGTGGTTTGTGGTGAAATGGCAGTCCGGCGGTGAGATAAGCGCCACCGGGGGCCGGGTGGGCACCGAGCCGGTGGCCGAATCGGGGCGCATGCCCGACATCAACGGCCTGGTGGAGCTGTTCACCCGTGACATAGGCAAGAACAAGCACCTCACCGGGGTGCTGCTGGTGGCGGTGGCGGTGGGGATCGGCTACCACCTGATGGTGAACCGCACCGTGTTCGGGTTCGACCTGCGTGCCAGTGGCGCCAACCCTCTCGCCGCGCACGCCGGGGGTGTTCCCCCCAAGCGCATGGTGGTGTACGCCATGGTGCTGTCGGGCGCGGTGGCGGGCCTTGTGGGCATGACCGAGATGATGAACACCGGCTACTTCCCGTCCAATCCGATATCCGGGTTGGGGTTCGCCGGGATCGCGGTGGCGCTGCTGGGACGCAACCATCCGGTGGGCGTGGCGCTTGGGGCTTTGATTTTCGCGTTCTTGGACGTGTCCTCGGGGATCCTGCAGATCACCGGCGCCGCGTCAAGTGAGATCGTGGTGATCATGCAAGGCGTGATCATCCTGGCAGCGGTGATCTCCTACGAAGTGGTGCGCCGCATCCGACGCCGCGAGGAGGCCGCCGCGGCAGCCGCGGCCATGGGCGCCACCGGCGCGGCGGTCGCCACATGACCGGCAAGGCTCGGCTCCCATGACCACCGCACCCACACAGCCTCCCACCGGCGCCGGTCGGGTGTCGGCGACGCTCGGCGGCCTTCCCGTTTGGGCCCGCTGGATGATCTACGCCGCGGTGGGTGTGTTCGTGCTCACCGTGGTGCAAACCCTCGCAGGCACCGAGCGGCTCACCGCACCCACGTCGTTTCAGGCGATGCTCAAATGGGCGGTGCCGATCATGCTCGCCGGCCTCGGGGGGCTGTTCTCGGAACGGGCCGGGGTGGTGAACATCGGCCTGGAGGGAATGCTGGTTCTGGGCACCTGGTTCGGTGCGTGGGGCGCGATCAACTACGGCGCGTGGGCCGGTTTGGCCATCGGCGTTCTCGGCGGCGCCCTTGGTGGCCTGGTACACGCCATCGCCACCGTGAGCTTCGGCGTGGATCACATCATCTCCGGGGTGGCGATCAACATCACCGCGCCCGGACTCACCCGGTTCCTGTCGTCGGAGATCCTCGTGAACCACGAGGGCGGCTCGATCACCCAGTCACCAAGGGTGCCTGGCGTGGGCCGTTTCACGTTCCCGTTCGTGGCCGGGGGCGACCTGTTCGGCTGGAGGTCACCCGACCTGCTCGGCTGGATCGACAAGCACGACTGGTTCTTCCTGTCCGACATTGCCGGAATGCTGCGCGGCTTGGTGTCGCAACTGTCGCTGGCCACGATGATCGCCTTCGCGCTGGTGCCGATCAGCGTCTGGGTGATCTGGCGCACCCGGTTCGGTTTGCGACTGCGGATCTGCGGAGAGCACCCCCTCAGCGGCGAAACGCAGGGAATCAACATCTACCGTTACAAGTACTACGGCGTGATCATCAGCGGCGCCCTTTCAGGGCTGGGGGGCGCGTTCATGGCCAACCCCGAGCTCTCGGGCATCTACCTGGAAGGCCAAACCCAGGGTCGTGGCTTCATCGGTTTGGCTGCGCTGATATTCGGCAACTGGCAACCGGCTGGGGTGATGGCCGGATCGTTGCTGTTCGCGTACCCGTTCGGGATCGGTCTGAGAGACCTCGACGGCTCCGCCTCGCACGGGCTGATGCTGGTGAACGTGATCGTGCTGGTGGGCGTGGTGATCGCCGCGGTGCGCAGACGCAACCGCACCGACGCGATCCTCGCGGGGATTCTCGGCGCGGGCGCGGCGGCGTGGTATCTGCTGTCGGACACGGTGCCCAACTGGTGGACGGCCATCCTGCCTTATGTGACGGTGCTGGTGGTGCTGGTGTTCTTCTCGCAGCACCTGCGCATGCCACGAGCCGACGGAATGCCCTACCGCAAAGGCGAAACGTAGACACTTCGCAACCCTGGGGTAGGTTGGCGGCAATGTTGAGCGAGGCCCAGATCGCCGACTGGCGCCGGGACGGATTCCTGGTGCTGGAGGACTTCGTTGACCCGCGGCGCTGCGCCGAATTGCGGCGCCATGTGAACGAAATGCTGCACGCCACCGAACAGCGGCAACGCGATCAGGCGGCGTGCGTGTTTTCCACCACCGACCCCAGCCACGGTGCCAACGAGTGGTTCCTGGGGTCGGGCGACACGGTGCGCTGGTTCTTCGAGGACGGAGCGGTGGCGCCGGACGGGTCGGTCACACGCCCGATGCCGACCGCGGTGAACAAGATCGGCCACGCCATGCACGACCTCGACCCGGTGTTCAGCGACTTCTCGCGCACACCCGAGTTGGCCTCGGTGGCCGAGGCGATCGGTTTCGGCGACCCGCTGTTGTTGCAGTCGATGTACATCTTCAAACAGCCCGGCATCGGCGGCGAGGTGGTGTGCCACTGCGACCACACGTTCTTATGGACAGAGCCACAAAGCGTGGTGGGGTTCTGGTTCGCCATCGAGGACGCCACCACCGAAAACGGCTGCATGTGGGCCATCCCAGGTGGTCACCGCATTGCGGTGAAGTCGCGTTTCCGTCTGCTGGACCCGCAGGACCGCTACAAGGGCACCACCACCGACGTGTTCGACTCCACGCCCTACCCCACCGACAGTCTCGTGCCGTTGGAGGCATCCGCGGGGACGCTGATCTTGCTGCACGGCACGCTCCCCCACTACAGCGCCGCAAACACGTCACCCCGCAGCCGCCACGCCTACACGCTGCACGTGATCGACGGCCGCGCCGTCTATCCCGAAGACAACTGGCTGCAACGAGACGCAACGCTGCCCCTTCAAGGCTTTCGACCGGCGGTAGCCGCACAAGCGTCGGTTTGACCCCGGGCCCACCGGGCCTGAAGGGCCGCCCGGCTCACAGCCAACTGGGCCAACAGCCACTGGGCCAACAGCCAACTGGCCCGACAACCGACTGGGCGAACAGCCGACTGGGCCGACAACCGGGCCCGCGGTGTTGGGTGAGGGTTACGCCTCTTGTGGGTTTGCGGTATCGGCGCGGTGGCGCAGGCGCGACCACACCATGAAGCCCACCGATCCGGCTATCAGCACCGCGCTCATCCAGATGTTCACCCTCACCCCGGCGATCAGGCTGGCGTTGTCGATGCGCACGCTCTCGATCCACAGGCGACCAATGCCGTAACCCAGCACGTACACCGCCAACAGCCACCCGGGGCGCAACCGGCGGCGACGATCCACCACGATCAGCACGGCGCACAACGCCAGGTTCCACAACGCCTCGTAGGCGAACGTGGGATGAAAGGTCTCGCTGTCGAGGTGAGCGGCGGGACGGCGCGAAGGGTCGATCTCCAAAGCCCAGGGCAGATCCGAAGGCGATCCGAACAGTTCCTGGTTGAACCAGTTGCCCAGCCTTCCTATCGCCTGGGCCAAGGGCAGGCCGGGCATGATCGTGTCGATCGCGGCGCCACGGTCGAGTCCCTGGCGGCGCACCACCCACAACCCGGTGAGAATCCCCGCGGCCATGCCCCCGGGAATGCCGAGGCCTCCCTTCCACAGCGCGAACGCCTCCAGCCAGCCGTCCTCGTAGTGGAATCGCCTCCAGTCGGTTATCACGTGATAGGCCCGTGCGCCGATCACCCCGGCCGGCACCGCCCACAACGCGATCTGGCTGATCTCCTCGCGGGTGCCGCCACGCGCCACCCAGCGGCGCTGCGACAGCCACACCGCGGCCAGCACCCCAAGGGCGATCATCAGCCCGTAGGCGCGCAACTCGAGCGGGCCCAGGCTGATGCTGTTCTGCGACGGGCTCGGAATGGCCGCGGTCACCCCAACCGCCGAAATCATGTGGCGCTCCCCCGGTGGTGCTGAGGCGTCGTCGGGGGCCCGAAGGTGACAGTCATCGCAGCGTCCGCATCCAAAGTGGCGCCTACAGCGACAAGAGCCGCTCGGAAGCTGCGGCGAGGTCGTCGGCGGGTTCTGTCACCGCCGGCAACAAACCCGCGACACCCGCCACACGACTCGACGCGAAGAACCGGGCCAGAACCGCCCTGTCGGCCGCCAAGTCGGCGCTGTGGCCACGCCCCGGATCCCGCGCCGCCAGCGCGCCGTCCACCAAAGCGGCGCCCGCGGTGGTGACCGCCAGCATCTTCAGAAACGGCGCCGACCCGGCCAGCGCAGCCCCCGGCGAGGCGCCGAGCAACCAGCTCGCAGCCTCTTCGGTTGCGTCCACCGCGGCGGCGAGGTGCTTGCACGCATCGCCAAGACCGGCCCCCGAACCGTTGCCCCCCGGCCCGCCGAGCGCCCCAGCCGCGCCGATGGTGGAGCGAATGTCGTCGAGGTGTTCCTTTACCACCGCGCCGCCACGCATCGCCAGCTTGCGCCCCACCAGATCAGCGGCCTGGATGCCATTGGTGCCTTCGTAGATGGGAGCGATGCGAGCGTCGCGGTAATGCTGCGCGGCGCCGGTCTCCTCCACGAAACCCATCCCGCCGTGAACCTGCACGCCGACGCTTGTCAGCTCGCAGCCGGTGTCGGTGGCCCACGCCTTGGTGAGCGGTGTCAAAAGCGCGGCCCGCTCCGACGCGGCCTGGCGATCCGCGGCGGAGGGTTCGTGCAGCGAGCGGTCGATGGCTTCGGCGTTGCGGTAGGCCAGGCCCCGCATGGCGCTTGTGGTGGAGCGCATGTCCAACAACATGCGTGCCACGTCGGGGTGGGCCACTATCGGCGAGGACTCGCCTTTGGGCGCGCCGAGTGCTCTTCCCTGGCGACGTTCGTGGGCGTAGGCCAGGGCCTGCTGGTAGGCCCGCTCGGAGATCGCCACCCCTTCGAGGCCCACGCTGAGGCGTGCGTAGTTCATCATCGTGAACATGTTGGCCATGCCCGCGTTCTCGTCGCCGATGAGGTAACCCACCGCGCCGTCGTCGTCGCCGTAGGCCATCACACAGGTGGGGCTGGCGTGAATGCCGAGCTTGTGCTCGATGGACACGCAACGCACGTCGTTGCGCGCCCCGAGGGCGCCACCGGGGCCGGGCAGGTACTTCGGCACCAGGAAGCTGCTGATGCCACGGGTGCCCGGCGGGGCGTCGGGCACCCTGGCCAGCACCAGGTGAACCACGTTGTCGGTGAGGTCGTGCTCGCCGTAGGTGATGAAGATCTTCGTGCCGTGCAGCCGGTAGGTGCCGTCGCCTTGGGGCACCGCCCGGGCTGAGAGCGCGCCCACATCGGAGCCGGCGTGGG
The DNA here is from genome assembly GCA_965221635.1 of Candidatus Aldehydirespiratoraceae bacterium. Classification (GTDB taxonomy): domain Bacteria; phylum Actinomycetota; class Acidimicrobiia; order Acidimicrobiales; family Aldehydirespiratoraceae; genus JAAXHB01. The sequence continues at coordinate 2,191,595 of OZ244902.1, read as the reverse complement.
GTTCGGTGAGGTTCATGGTGCCGGTCCATTCGCCGGTGACCATGCGGGGAAGGAACTCGGCTTGCAGCTCGGGGCTGCCGTGAGCGCCCAGCATGTTGATGGCGCCCTGGGTGAGCAGCGGGCACAAAGACCACGACATGCAAGCCGACGCGAACATCTCCTCGATGGCGAGACCAACCAGGTGCGGGAACCCGCCACCGCCGTGCTCGGGGGGAAGCGACACCGCCCCCCAACCGGCCTGCACGTACGCCGAGTACGCCTCGCGGAAGCCCTTGGGCGTGGTCACGCTGCCGTAACCGTCGGCGCTGTCGGTGTGGCGGGAGCCCTCGATGTCGCCGGTGCGGTTCAGCGGGGCGATCACCTCGGCGGCGAATCGTGCGGCTTCGCTGAGCACCCCGTCCACCATGTCGGGTTCGGCATGCGCGAACGTGTCCAGTTCGCAAAGGCCGTCAAGGTCGGCCACGTTTCGCAGGTTGAAGGTGATCTCGTGAAGGTCGGGTCGAAAGTCGCTCACGGCCAAATGGTAGCTACCGCACCGGCTCGGTTTCGGGGGTGGGACGGTCGCCTGCGGATCGGGCCGCCTGGCCTTTGCTCAGCACGCCGTTGAGCACCGCCCCGGCGAGCAGGCCCATGGCCAGCAGGTACAGCCACAACAACAAGCTGAGCGCGCCGCCGAGAATGCCGAACACGGCGTTCACGCCTTGTGACGCCACCGTCACGTACGAACGGAAACCCAGCGACACCGCCAACCACCACACGGTGGCCAAAATCGCACCCGGCACTTCGCTGCGCCACGGCGCTCCACGTCGGGGAACGAAGCGGTACACCGACGCCGCCCACACCACCACCACCAGCACCACCAGGGGCCAGCGCAGCCAAACCCAGGCCGCCGTGGCGAACTCGCTGGCGCCGAAGAGCCTCACGCCGTCCTCGCCGACCACTTCCTCGCCCACCCCCAGAAGAGGGCCCACCACCACCATCGCGGCCACCAGCGACGCCACCGCCAGGGTGATGAAGGTGATCACCAAACCGGCGATTCGCGCAGACCACCAACTCCAGCGCCGTTGGGTGTCGGAAACCACGTCGAGAGCGCGCACCACCGCTGTGAAACCCCGCGACGAGGCGTACCCGGCGATCAGCACGCCCACGGTGACCAGGCCGGCGTTGGTGCGGCTGAACAGATCGGACGCGGTTTGCTGGAGGGTGTTGTCGGTGCCGAACACGTCGCTGATGCGTTCCAGCACCCACTGCTCGATCGAGTCGGCGGTGTCGGCGCCGATCATGGTGTCCAACCAACCCAAACCAGCCGAGAACACCAGAACCGCCGGGAACAGGCCAAGAATCGCAAAGAACGCAATCTCCGCGGAAAGGCCCCCAACACGAGCCTTCGACCAGTCCCGGCGGAACTCCCCGATCAGGCGCCAGGTTCGCACCAGCACCTGTGCGGCGCGCCGTGTGGAACCCATCGCGGATGGATGCTAAGAGCCGCTTCCTGATCCCCGTTGGACGCGCCCCTCAGCAACGGCCCACAGCCCTGGCCGTTGGTTGCCCCTGCCGGGAATCAACCAGATCCGCGCAACGCCGCCGGGGGCCGGGCCGACCGGAGCGCCGAGGATCCGCCGTGGGCCGCGGAGATCGGTGCGTTAAGGCTCGGGGCGGCGGTCAGCTGCAGCCGCTGGTGGCGCCACAGTCGGCGCACACGTAGCAGCTTCCGGCGCGTTGCATGGTGACACCGCACAACATGCAAAACGGCGCACCCCCGTCAGACAAAGCACCCCCAAGGGCACCTTCGGCAGTGCCGGGTGCCACGGCCGCGTCGGATTGCGATGCCGACACGCTCGAAGGCGGGTCTGGCGGCAGTTCGTAGCCCTGAACGGTTTCGGTGGCTTGTTCCTCAACTCCGGGCAGGGTGGGCTGGGTGCGCTCGCCGGTGGTGAAGATCCCCATGGCGGCCCGCTCGGCGGGTGACATGTACATCACCGCGAGGCGCCGGAACAGATAGTCCATCAAGCTGGACGCGATGCGGATGTCGGGGTCGTCGGTCATTCCGGCCGGTTCGAAGCGCATTCCCACGAACGCCTCCGCGAAGGCGCTCAGCGGCACCCCGTACTGCAAGCCGTGGCTGAGCGAAATGGCGAACGCGTCCATGATCCCGGCAAGCGTTGAGCCCTGCTTGGACACCCGAACGAAGATCTCGCCGGGGCGTCCGTCGTCGTACTCGCCGACGGTGACGAAACCCTTGCAGTCCGCCACCCGGAACTCGAAGGTGCGTGACCGCCGCGACCGGGGCAGGCGCTCCCGCACCGGCCCCCCACGAGCCACATCGGCACCGAGGCCGCCGACGGCGCCGGCAACGACTGCGCCGGCAACCTCAGGATCAGCGCCGGTATCCGCGGCGGACTTCTCGCTGAGGGGTTGATCCAGCTTGCAGTTGTCGCGGTAGATGGCCACAGCCTTGAGGCCGAGGCGCCAACTGTTGATGAACAAGTCCTCCACGTCGTCGATGGTGGCCCACTCGGGCATGTTCACCGTCTTGGAGATCGCCCCCGACAGGAACGGCTGCACCGCGCCCATCATCTTCACGTGACCCGAGCTGTGGATTGCGTCCTCGCCGAGCGAGCAGGCGAACACCGGGCGATGCTCGGGCCGTATCGGCGCGTCGATCACGTTGCCGTGGGCGCCGATGTGGTCGAGCACCTCCTCGGCGACCTGTTGGGGGTAGCCGAGCCTGCGCAACGCCCGGGCGACGGTCTGGTTTACGATCGCCATGGAGCCGCCGCCCACCAGCCGCTTGTGCTTCACCAGGGCCAGGTCTGGCTCGATTCCGGTGGTGTCGCAATCCATGAGCAGCCCGATGGTGCCGGTGGGCGCCAGCACCGTGGCCTGACTGTTGCGCACCCCGTGACGGCCGGCGTCGTCGCAGGCGGTTTGCCACGCCAGTCGGGCCGCGTCGAACAGCCCGGCATCCTCAGGGGGTCGTTCCAGGTTGTCGAGCGCGTCGCGGTGCATGCGCAGCACCCCCAGCATGTGCTCACGGTTGAGGTGGTAACCGGCGAAGGGCCCCATGCGGGCAGCCATGCGCGCCGAGATGCTGTACGCCTCGCCGGTCATCAGCGCGGTGATGCAAGCCGCGGTGGCGCGACCGGCGTCGGAGTCGTACGCCATGCCAAGGGCCATCAGCAACGCTCCGAGGTTGGCGTAGCCCAGGCCTAGCTGGCGAAATGCCCTGGTGGTGCCGGCGATGGCCTCGGTGGGATAGTCGGCGTTGCCCACCAGGATTTCCTGGGCCAACAGCACCACTTGAACCGCGTGACGGAAACCGTCGATGTCGAATGTGTCGTCACCTTCGAGGAAGCTCAACAGGTTCAGCGACGCCAGGTTGCAGGCGCTGTTGTCGAGATGCACGTACTCCGAACAGGGATTGCTGGCGTTGATCGGCCCGGTGGCCGCCGCGGTGTGCCAACGGTTGATGGTGGACTCGAACTGCACTCCGGGATCGGCGCACTCCCACGCCGCCTCGGCCATCTCACGCAGCAGCTTGCGTGCCGGGAGTCGTTTCACCACCGAGCCGTCGGTGCGGGCGGTTAGTTCCCAGTCGCGCCCGTCGAGGGCGGCTTGCATGAACTCGTCGCTCACCCTCACCGAGTTGTTGGCGTTCTGGTACTGGATGGAGGTGGCGTCCCTGCCGTTCATGCCCATGTCGAAACCCGCGGCTGCCAGCGCCCTGGATTTGCGCTCCTCTCGTGCCTTGCACCAGATGAACTCCTCCACGTCTGGGTGGTCGGCATCGAGCACCACCATCTTGGCGGCGCGGCGGGTCTTGCCTCCCGACTTGATCGTTCCCGCCGACGCGTCGGCGCCGCGCATGAAGCTCACCGGCCCCGAAGCGGTGCCGCCACCACGCAAGGGTTCGCACCCGGCCCGCAAACGTGACAGGTTCACCCCGGCGCCGGATCCGCCCTTGAAGATGATTCCCTCCTGTGCGTACCAATCCAGGATCGACTCCATGGTGTCGTCCACCGACAAGATGAAGCACGCCGAGGCCTGCTGCGGAACGCCTTCGACGCCGATGTTGAACCACACCGGCGAATTGAAGGCGGCACGCTGCGCGTAGAGCAGGTACTTGAGTTCGTCGTTGAAGGCGTCCCGCTCGGCCCGGTCGGCGAAGTAACCGTCACGATCACCCCAGGCGGTGATGGTGTCGGCGATCCTGGCAACCACCTGGCGCAGGGATCGCTCCCGCTGTGGCGTGCCCAGCGTGCCCCGGAAGTACTTCTGAGCCAGGATGTTGGTGGCGTTTTGTGACCATCCGACCGTCACTTCCACCCCGGTCTGCTCGAAAGCCACCGAGCCGTCGCGGTGGTCGATCAGGCGTGCGTCGCGCCGCTCCCAATCGAACCCGTCGGCCGGATCCACCCCGGCGGTGGTGAACCGCCGTGAGATCCCCAGCGCCTGGGGCGCCTCGTGAGAGGTCGGTTCATGCCGGTGGTGGCCGTTGCTCGCGTCGTCTGCCGGAGTCTCGGAGACGGGCGGCTCGGCGCCGGGTGCCTCCGCGCCGCTGGGGGTTGAGGGCTGCGCAGCCGGGACGACCCCGGCCGGTTCGGACAGCATGGTCATGTGCGATCACCTTGTTGGAGTGATTTGGGTTGAAGTGACTTGGATGGGAGAACTGGAGACTCGGGCTGGTGTGACTCGGGCTGGTGTGCTTCGGGTTGGAGTGACTTGGATGGGAGAGCTGGGGACTCGGGTTGGTGTGCTTCGGGTTGGAGAATCTTGGGCCGGCGTTCTGAGGCTTGAAGTGTCGGGGGGCCGGTTTGCCGACGATGCAGGTACTGAGGATGCAGTTGCTGAGAACTCCGGTGCTGAGGATGCAGTTGCTGAGGACTCCGGTGCTGTGATTTCGGTGCTGGGGACTGGGGACGCCTTCTGTGGCGCCTGTCATTTGAGTTGCATTGTGGGCTTGAGACCCGGCCATTGACCTTGAGCATTTTAGGATATTTCGTTGTCAATTATATGTTGATGCTTGTGGGTATCTTCGTTTGACGGTGGACAAGTGCTGCCACAGTCCACAAATCGCCCCTGTGGGCGGTGAGTGTGGAGGGGCGGGTGACCGGCGGTGCCGGCCCATGGGTAGGTTCGCGGCGTGCTCAGGTTGATTCCCCAGCCGGTGCTGGACGTGGATCCGATGGACCTGTACCCCACGTTGCCGCGACCCGCGCCGGCCGGGCGACCATGGGTGATGGTGAACATGATCGCCTCCACCGATGGCGCCATCGCGGTGGACGGGCTGAGCGAGCCGCTGGGCAACGACGCCGACCAGGCCGTGTTCTCGGCAATCCGGGCCTGCCCGGACTGGATCCTGGTGGCCGCCGGAACCGCACGCATCGAACGGTACGACCTGCCCCGCCCGTCGGGGCGAGCCCGCAGCGCCAGGGCGGCCGCCGGACGAGCCGAACGCACGCGCCTCGCGGTGGTGTCGGCCACGCTCAACCTCGACCCGGAATTGCCGATGTTCAGCGATCGGCGACCAGGCGAGGAACCTGTGCTGATCCTCACCGGACAACACGCCCCGGCCGACGCTGTGGGCCGCTTGGAGTCCGTGGCCGAGGTGGTGAGCCTTGACTCCGTGCGCCCCCACCCGGCGCAGATGCTGCGCGAACTGCATCGCCGCGGCGCGCAAGTGGTGCTGTGCGAGGGCGGGCCCACGCTCAACGCCCAGTTCGCGGACGCCGGTTTGATCGACGAGCTCTGCCTGTCCATTGCGCCCCTAATCGCCGGCGGGGCAGGCCCGCGCCTGACGTCGGGATCAAACCTCGAGTCGCCAGTGGCAATGCGACTCGACCACGTCCTGGAAGCACAGGACACTCTGTTCACCCGCTACCTGGCCACAAGCGACACCGTCACGACCGGGATCTGACCCGAGGCACCGTCACTGCCATCGGGTCAGATCCAGTCGCTGGCCTGCTTGCAAACGATCGTTGCCGAGTTGCTCGGTGAGTTCGTACACCAGAGGTCGAGGATCTCGACCAGGTGCGAGTCTTTTAGCTATATTCCATAGTGTGTCATGATGTTTAACGATGTACACTTCGCCGGGTGAGAAGCCTTGAGGACGATCGACACCCGCATGGTCGGCGGCAGCGTGGTTTGCGCCTGTGTGGTTGGCTGACGTGTTCGACACGGCCGCATCGCCGGCGCCAGACGCTCCTGTGGAACTCCCAGAGCCGGGGTGAGCCTCAGAGGTTGAGGTCGCCGGCGTCGAGGCGCCGCGTGACGAACCCGGAGCGGCCACCAGCGCCAGCGACGCAACGAGCGCGGTCACCATGGTGCCCAGCGCCGCACAGCGCCTCCGCCTGTAGATCACCGCGGGCATGCGGCCGCGGGGCCGCGGAGCCTGGCGCCCAATCGAGGGATTCGGCTTGGGCGCGGTCGGGGCAACCGGACTCGCCGGGGAGGCGAAACAGCGGGGTTGTGGGAGTGGTTGCATCTCGCTCCAAACATCTGTACGATGAACTTGTGTTCGAGGTTGGAAGACACTCTATGGCATACATATGTTTGTTTGCAACCTTGTCCACAAATTTGTCCACCACACGGATGTCGCTGTCCACAGCAATCCACAAGCCCGGGCTTGACGGTGGCGCCGAATCCACGGCTGTCCACAGAAGTCCACACACCATCCCCCCACTGGGGGTCACACCAACCGGAGGAGAACAATGAAGCCACTCACCAAACGTCGCAGGCAGATCCTCGACATGATCATCGCCCATGAGGGAGAGCACGGGTACCCGCCGTCGATGCGCGAAATCGCCGCAGAGGTTGGGCTGAAGTCACCCGCCTCGGTGAAGACTCACCTGGACTTGCTCCAGGACGCCGGATACGTGCGCCTCGACCCCACCCGTCCTCGGTCCATCCAGGTCTGCTACGACGAGAACAGCGGCGCGGCGATGCCACGGCGTCCGGTGCGACACGTGCCCCTCGTTGGGCGCGTGGGCGCAGGCACCGGCGTGCTCGCAGCCCAAAACGTGGAGGAGTTGGTGCCCCTTCCGGCCGACCTCACCGGCGAGGGCGACCTGTTCATGGTGCGAGTGCGGGGCGAGTCGATGATCGACGCCGGCATTCTCCCGGGCGACTACGTGGTGTGCCGTCATCAGCAAACCGCGCTCGACGGTGAGATCGTGGTGGCAGGCATACCGGGGGAAGAGGCCACCGTGAAGATCCTGCGGCGCGCCGTGGATCACCTGGTGCTCGAACCGGCCAACGAGATGATCGAGCCGCTCAGGTTCCAGCCCGACGAGGTGAACATCTACGGCAAGGTCGTCACCTTGATGCGCAAGCTCTAGCCGCGCTGATCGCAGGGCCCGCCGACCGGTTCGGCGGGCTTTGCGGCGGCCGGTCCTCGATCAGGTCGTGGGGGTTCTCAGCAGGTCGTGGAGGGCGGCGTACACGTCGTCGATTTCGTGACGGTGAACGTGTTCGCCGGCGGTGTGCGCCATTGTGGGGTCGCCGGGGCCGAAGTTCGATGCGGGCACGCCGTGTGAGGCAAAGAACGCCACGTCGGTCCAGCCGAGTTTGGCCCTCACCGGTTTGCCGCTGAGGGTCACCAGTCGCGACATGAGCGGATGGCCCAGGCCGGGTGCGGCTGCGGGGGCCATGTCCACTATCTCCAAGGTGTCGTCGGCGCCAAGAACTCCCGTGTCGCTCAAGGTGGCTCGCACGTGCTGCTCGGCTTGGGCGGGGGTGCGGTCGGGTGCGAATCGGTGGTTGATGGTGAGCGTGGCCTCGTCGGGCACCACGTTGCCGGCCACACCACCGGACACGCCCACCGCCTGCAGGCCCTCGCGGTACTCGCAGCCGTCCACCACCACACGGCGAGGCTCATACGCGCTCACGCACTCAAGCAGCCGCGCCAGGCGATGAATGGCGTTCCGGCCCATCCAGGCCCGGGCGGTGTGGGCCCGCTCCCCCGCCAGGGCCACCTCCATGCGCATGGTTCCCTGGCATCCGGCCTCCACAGCTCCGCCGGTGGGTTCGGCCAGCACCGCAACGTCACCCTCGAGCAGGTCGGGCCTGGCCGCTTGCACCTCGTGCAAGCCGTTGTGGTGGTTCGCCACCTCTTCGCGGGCGTAGAACACGAACGTGGCATCGGCGGCGATCATCGGCTCATCGGACGCATCGGGACACTGCGCGCCGAGGGTGCGGGCAAGTTCCAACAGCACCGCCACTCCCCCCTTCATGTCCACCGAACCGAGCCCCCAAAGCACCTCGCCATCGGCGTCGCGCTCGATGCGAGCCTTGGCGTTGTTCTGTGCGGGCACGGTGTCGGTGTGACCACCGAGCACGATGCGCCGGGGGCGTCCTGTGTTCGTGCGGGCCACGATGTTGTCGCCGATCCGGTGAACGTCCAGGGCGCCGCTGCGCAACTCGGCCTCGATGAGATCCGCGATGGCCGCCTCCTGGAAGCTCTCGGAAGGCACATCCACCAGCGCCGCTGCCAGGGCGAACACATCGCCGGGTGGCGGCAGCGTTCCGATCACCACGCGGCGGCCTTCCGCCGTGTGTGAGCAGGGGTCACGTGGGGACGCCGTGGCCGCGCAGGATGTCGTTGAGGGCGGCCTTGTCGTGGCGTTCGCCCTCTGTGAGGCGTTTAACCACCAGCACCGCGGGCAGGCCGAAGTCCCCACCGGGAAACTTGCGGGGTCGCGTTCCGGCCACCGCCACGCACCATGAGGGCACCTCGCCGCGTGCGATTTCGTCGCCGGTGGCGGTGTCGATCACGGGGATCGATCCGGTGAGGATGGCCCCGGCGCCGAGCACCGAACCCTGGCCCACCCGGGCGCCTTCGGCCACGATGCAGCGGCTGCCGATCATGGCGTCGTCCTCCACGATCACCGGCTCGGCCTGAGGCGGTTCGAGCACCCCGCCGATACCCACCCCTCCAGAGAGGTGAACGTTGGCGCCGATCTGCGCGCACGATCCCACCGTGGCCCACGTGTCCACCATGGAGTTGGCGCCCACGTACGCGCCAATGTTGGTGTAGCTGGGCATTATCACCACGCCCGGCCCCTGGTAGCTGCCCCAACGGGCCGACCCCCCGGGAACCACCCGCACGCCTCTTTCGGCGTAGTTGGACTTGAGCGGGATCTTGTCGGTGAACTCGAACGGGCCCATCTCGGTGGTGGACATGCGAGCCACTGAGAACAACAACAAGATGGCCTGCTTGCACCACTGGTTCACCTGCACCTCACCGTTGTCGAGCACCTCGGCCACTCGGGCCTGACCGGTGTCGAGCGCGTCGATGGCGGCGTGAATGTCGGCGATCACCTCGGGATCGGTCTTGTCGAAGTCGGCTCGCGCCTCCCACAGCTCGCTGATGCGTGCGGCGAGTTGGTTCACATCTGCAGTGTTGGTCATGGCGCCGAGGCTAATTCCCGGTTCGTTCAGCGCCGGTGGTGCGTCACCGGCCAGCCCCGGACACAACTCAGCCGCCCAGCGGTCCGGGTGCGGGCCAGGCCGGGGGCAAGCCGCGCAGCAACAGGCGCCGGAGACCTCTCAGCTGCTTAGCCGTTGAAGTGCGAGGCGCAGGCGTTCTTCGGGTTGCACCGCGGCCATGCGCACATGACTCGTGGGATCCGCGCCACCGTTGCCGAGCCCCGCGGCGGCGTCCGAGCAGTAGAAGTCGCCTGGGCTCACTATCAGCCCGGCGTCGCGGGCGAGGCGGCGGGCGTACGCCCAGGCGTCACCGTCGGGCGCCGGCACCCACAGGTAGAACGCACCGGCCGGCAACTCGGCGGTTGCTCCCGAGGCGGCTGCGATCTCGCACAACAAGTTGAGCCGCTGCCGGTACAGCTCACGCTGGGCGTCAACGTGGTGCTGGTCTTGCCAGGCGGCCACCGCCGCGGCTTGCACCGGGCCGGGCACCATCGCCCCGGCGTGTTTGCGTGTTTCGCGCAGGTAGTGAACCACCTGGTGATCCCCGGCATAAAACCCTGCTCGCACTCCTGCCATGTTGGAGCGCTTCGACAGCGAATGCAGCGCCAGCACGCCGCGGTGGGCGGGGTCGGTGCTGTGTTGCAAAATGCTCCTGGGTGGGCCTTGCCAGGTGAACTCGGCGTAGCACTCGTCGCTTACCACCAGCACACCCCGCCGCTGTGCCCAGGCCGCCACCTCGGCCAGGTCGTCGAGCCCGCCGGCGGGATTGCCGGGCGTGTTCACCCACAAGCACAGCGCCCTGGCCGCGTCGGCGTCGCTCACTTGGGACAGGTCGATGCGGAACCGGTGATCCACGCCAACCGGCACGGCCCGGCATCCGGCCAGCACGGCGCCCATCTCGTAGGACGGGTACGACACCGCCGGGTACAGCACGGTGTTGCGATCGGGGTTGCGCAACCGCAAGTAATGCGGCAGCGACACCACGAACTCCTTGGTTCCGATGCAGGCCGCCAAACCCGCATCGGGATCCACGTCCACGCCGAGGCGCCGCTTGAGCCACCCGGCCGCGGCCTGGCGGTACTCGGGGGCGCCTATCGAAGGCGGGTAGCCGCGTTCTCGCCCGGATCGGCCCAAGGCCTCCACCACCGCCGTCGGCGGGGGGTCACAGGGCGTGCCGATCGAGCAGTCCACCGCACCGCCGGGCAGCCCGCCAGCGATGGCTCGCAAGGAGTCGAGCCGCTCGTAGGGATAGGCAGGCGGCACGAAACCCGCAGGTGAAGCGGTCACCGCCATGTCACCCACTCCCCTCGTTTGCGCCGTGGTGGAACGTCGCCGGGGCCCAAGGCCCGCACGACGCTCACGGTTTCACCAAGCGGTCGCCGGCCGTGGCCCGGTCGCTCACCGCGCGCGGGCCGCCGAAACTCACCGCTCACCACTCGCCTCCGCGGGCACAGGCTGGTCGCCTTGGGCGAGATAGTCGCGTAGTTCGCCGATCACCTCGGGCGACAGCCGCACCCGGAATCGTTGGCCCTGCTCTTCTGATGCCAGTTCCAGCACTTGGCCACGACGATGGATGCCGGCTGCGATGTCGCCCCGGTTCCAGGGAATCATCAACTCCACCACTTTGGTGGACGCCCGAACGCGGTCACCGATTACCTCAAGCAGCTCGTCGATGCCTTCGCCGGTTTCGGCAGACACGAACACCGGCGCCTCGTGATCCAGTGCTTGCGGGGGCAGGCCACGCCCGGCGCCGCCAAGGTCGCACTTGTTGAACACCACAAGCTCGGGCACGTCCTGCGCCCCGATCTCGGCCAGCACCTCACGCACCGCTGCCATGGAGCCCTCACAGTCCGCGCCGGCGGAATCCACAACGTGCAACAGCAGGTCGGCGTCGCGCACCACGTCGAGAGTGGTCTTGAACGCCTCCACCAGGTGGTGGGGCAGTTTGCGCACAAACCCCACGGTGTCGGTGAGCAGAACGGTTTCGCCGCCGGGCATCACCAGACGCCGGGTGGTGGCATCCACCGTGGCGAACAACCGGTCTTGAACTCTCACGTTGGCGGAGGTCAAACGGTTGAGCAGCGCCGATTTGCCGGCGTTGGTGTAACCCACCAACGTCACCGCGTGGCGGCTGCTTTGACGCCTTGCCTTGGACTGGGTGCGACGATGCGCGGCGATGCGCTTCAGGTCGGCCTCGAGGCGATGAACCCGCCGCTCGAGACGGCGCCGGTCGGTTTCGAGCTGCGTCTCGCCCGGGCCGCGAGTGCCGATACCGCCGGCTTGCTGCGACAGCCGCCGACCCGATCCGCGCAGCCGAGGCAACCGGTAACGCAGTTGCGCCAGCTCAACTTGTGCCTTGCCTTCGGGGGTGCTGGCGTTCTGAGCGAAAATGTCGAGAATCACCGCGGTGCGGTCGATGGCGGTGCGGCCAACGAGGCGTTCCAGGTTGAACTGCTGCGCCGGGCTCAGCTCGTCGTCGAACACCACCGTGTCGCAGTCCACCCGTTCGGCAACGTCGCCAATCTCACGGGCCTTGCCCCTGCCCACGAAAGTTGCCGGGTCGGGGCTCTTGCGGCGCTGACACAAACGGGCCACCGCATCCGCGCCCGCGGTGCTCACCAGGCCGCTCAGTTCGTCCAGTGAGGCGTCCACCGCGGCGGTGTCCTCACCTCGGGCCACTCCCACCAGCACGATCCGCTCCCTGAACGAACGGTCGATCAGGCCAAGGCCGTCACCGTCGCCGCCGAACTCCCCGAACCCACCCCGGTGGGAGGCCGCCTCGGGGTCGACGGTGTGGCTGTGATCGCCGGCCGCTTCGGGATCGACGGTGTGGCCATGATCGGTGGCCGCTTCGGGGTCGACGGTGTCGGGTCTTGCAGCGGTGGTGGGGTTGGCCGTGTTGGCGGTGGCGGCGGTGTTGGGGTTCGCCGTGCCGACGGTTTTGCCCGAGTCGTGGCCCCGGTTCGGCCCGTCGGGGCGAGGCTCGGTCGCTGCGCGGCTCAAACCAGCACCGCAGCCACGTAGGCAACCGGGCCGCTCAAGGTCACGACCGGCTGAAGCTGCACCAAGGCGTCGCCACCGGGCATGCGCACCTTCGCTGCCACCGAGCCCGGATACCAGTCGGCGAATGCCGCGGCTGTGGCCACTGCGCCGCTGCCGCACGCCTCGGTGGCGCCCGCACCCCGCTCGTAGGGCCTCAAGGCAATGTCGAGACCGGCTTGCGCCGCAGCGTCGCGGCCGGTTGACGGCCCGGTGAGCGCGGCGAACTGCACGTTGATGCCTTCGGGGAACAGCGATTGCACCGCGGAGCCGGCCTCGGCGAGGGGCACCAGGTCGGGTTCGGGAACCTCGATCACGATGTGAGGGTTGCCCACGTTCACGCTTTGGTGACGCAGCGCATCCACCCCCAGGGATTCCAGCACCATGGACACTCGGTTCCCGGATGATTCGGTGTCGCCGGATGCGTCGGATCCGCCTGTTGGATCGGGGTTGCCGGATGTGGCTCGGCTTGGGCCGAGTTTGGGTTGGCCCATCTCGGCGGTGACCACGGCGGTGCCATGGGATCCCGTGGCGGTGCCTGCATCCACGGTTGCGCGCCGTTGTCCGGCGGCTGTGAGAATGTCGAACTGGGCTTGGGTTGCGCCCTGGTGGCGGGCCAATGCGTAGGCCAGGCATCTCAAGCCGTTGCCGGACACCTCCGCGGTTGATCCGTCGGAGTTCCACAGCCTCATCGTGGGAGGGTTCACCGTGGCCAGGATCAACCCGTCGGCGCCAACCCCGCGACGGCGATCACACAGCCGACGAGCCAGATCCGCTGCGTCGAGGCAACCGTCGGACGCCTCGGCATCCGCCGCAGTCCCGTCGGGGGTTTGCGCATCGGCATCGGCGAGCAGCACCACCAGGAAGTCGTTTCCCAGACCGTGGTATTTCTCAAGTCTCAACACGTTCACGGTACTCGCGGCTGCGAAGCGGCGGTGCGTTCCCACACATCCAGCACCTCTGGGACATCCCAGGGATGCTCGATCCAGGTGATGCGAGGATCGCGTCGCAACCAGCGCATCTGCCGACGAGCGAACCGGCGGATACGCGTAACCGCCTGCTCGCATGCCTCATCAAGGGTGACTTCGCCTCGCAGGTGTGCGAGAAGGTCGCGATAGCCCAGCGCCTGCGCCGCGGTGCGTGACAGCGGCCGCTGCGACAGTGCCCGCACCTCGTCGAGGAACCCGGCGTCCATCTGAGCCGCGAACCGGGCCTCGATGCGGGTGTCGAGGTCGTGGTAGTCGCGCCACAAGCCGATCATTGCGAACGGCACATCCGGGTAGCTGTCAAGTCCGGGACCAAACGACGAGAACGGGCGGCCCGCCCCAATGGTCACCTCCAGGGCGCGGATCACCCGGCGACGATTGGAGGGCTCCATGCGGCCCGCGGCGCGCGAGTCGAGGCTCGCCAGGCGGCCATGCAACTTGGCGGTGTCCGGCTCGGCTTCCAGTTCGGCTCTCACCTGAGGGAAACGGCCGGGAATGTTGAGATCATCGGTCACGGCCCGCAGGTAAAGCACCGTGCCTCCCGCCAGCACCGCTGGGGCGCCACGGCCGGCCATGTCATCAAGCACGGCCCGGGCGTGTGCCTGAAACTCGGCGAGGGTGAACTCCACTCCCGGATCCACGAAGCTCAACAAGTGGTGCGCCACACCGCCACGCTGGTCGGCATCAGGTGTTGCGGTGCCGATGTCCATGCCGCGATACACGGCCATTGAATCCACCGACACGATCTCCGCGCCTCGCACCTGGCGAGCCACCTCCAACGCCAGGCTCGACTTTCCCGAAGCAGTGGCGCCCGTCACCACCAACGGCACCCCCACCAGGGGGTGATCAGGCCGCGGCCACCGGTATCCGTGTGCGCCCACGACGGGGCCTGCTGGTCACCTCAACCAGTTCGCCCAGCAGGTGGTTGTCGGTGGCGGCGGTCACCCTCACCTGCGCGTAGGCGCCCACCTCGAGCGACTCCCCGCCGCGATCCCCAGAGGCATGCGACACCGACATCCGCCCGTTGGACTCCGACCCCTCGAAATGGGCGTTATGCAAGCCTGAGGGCGTGACGGGGAAATGCACGAGGGTGTTGCGACGGGTGCGACCGGTGAGGATCGACGGGTCTTTCTTGCTGGGGCCCTCCACCGACACTTCCTCCACGCGGCCAACTCTGGCGTCGTTGGACATTCTCGCTGATCGCCGGATCACCCGACGCAGACGCTCGTAGCGGTCCACGGCCACGTCACGCTCCACGAATTGGTGTTCCATGTCGGCGGCGGCCGTGCCGGGGCGTGGCGAGAAGATGAACGTGAACGCGCTGTCGTAACGCGCCTCGGCTGCCACTTCCAGTGTGTGTTCAAAGTCGCGTTCGGTCTCGCCGGGGAAGCCAACGATGATGTCGGTGGACACCGCCAGGTCTGGCACCGCCTGCCGGGCCGCGGCCAACCGCTTCAGGTAACGCTCGGCGGTGTAACCGCGGCGCATTGCCCGAAGCACACGATCGCTGCCGGACTGCAAAGGCAGATGCAGGTGCTCGCACACCGCCGGCACCTCGGCCATCGCCTCGATGGTCTCGGGGCGGATGTCCTTGGGATGGGGACTGGTGAACCGCACCCGCCGAATGCCGGGCACCTCCCCCACCGCTCGCAACAAATCGGCGAACAACGGACGCGCACGCCGATGCTGAGTCCACCCCGGCCCGCACCACCAGGCGTCGTCGCCCACCTCGGCGAACCCGCCGCCAAGCGAGTGAGGGCCTTCGCCGATGGTCGCCTCGCCACCGTTACGGCGCGCCAAGGCCAGGTCGCGCCCGTAACTGTTCACGTTCTGGCCGAGCAGCGTCACCTCGGTGACCCCGCCGGCGGCAAGGTCGCGCACCTCGGCAATCAGCTCACCAAAGGCACGACTGATCTCGGGGCCGCGCACCGCGGGAACGATGCAAAAGGCGCAACTGTTGTCACATCCCACCTGGATGGTCACCCAGGCGCTATGGTCGTGCTCACGACGCACCGGAAGCGCCGAGGGGAACGCCTCGGCGTCCTCTCGGACAACCTCGTCGAGGATCTCCACTATCGGCCCGTGACGCTGCGCGTGGTCGAGCAGCTCGGCTGCGCGATGCACGTTGTGGGTGCCGAACACCACGTCAACGTGCGCGGCACGCTCGCGGATCAGGTCGCGATCCTTCTGAGCCAGGCAACCGGCCACGGCTATGCGCATTTCCGGTCGAGCGGCTTTGGCGGCCTTCAGGCGTCCAAGCGCGCCGTACAGCTTGTTGTCTGCCTTTTCGCGGATGCAGCAGGTGTTGAACACCACCACATCGGCTTCGTCAACGCTCTCGGCGCGTTCGTAGCCGTCGGCTTCGAGCAGACCGGCGATCCGCTCGGAGTCGTGCTCGTTCATCTGGCACCCAAAGGTGCGCACCAAATAGGACCGTGCCACGCCCCAAGGCTACGCACCCGACAAGAGCCGCAGAGGCTCCGGTCGGGGTGCGGGTTAGACGGCTACCGGGGTGGGTACCGCTTTGATGATCGGCTCGGGCTCCGCCTCGTCCTCCGGCTCGGGTTCGGGCATCACGGACTGCCACACCAGGTCGGTGATCTCGGTCATCAGCTCGGGGTTCTCCTCGAGGAAAGCCTTGGCCTTCTCACGGCCCTGACCGATCTGCTGGCCGTCGTAGGTGTACCAGGCACCCGACTTGGCGATGATGGATTCGCTCACGCCAAGGTCGAGCACCGAACCCTCACGCGAGATGCCACGGCCGTACATGATGTCGAACTCGGCCTGGCGGAACGGCGGGGCGCACTTGTTCTTCACCACCTTCACACGGGTGCGGTTGCCCACCACCTCCATGCCGTTCTTGATCGACTCGATCCGTCGAATGTCGAGACGCACCGACGAGTAGAACTTCAACGCCCTGCCGCCGGGAGTGGTCTCGGGGGAGCCGAACATCACGCCGATCTTCTCGCGAAGCTGGTTGATGAAAATGCAGATCGTCTTGGTTTTGTTGAGGTTGGCGGTGAGCTTCCGCAACGCCTGCGACATCAGCCGTGCCTGCAGGCCCACGTGGGTGTCGCCCATGTCGCCCTCGATTTCGGCTCGGGGGGTGAGGGCCGCCACCGAGTCGATCACCACCACGTCGATGGCGCTGGATCGCACGAGCATGTCGGTGATCTCAAGTGCCTGCTCGCCGGTGTCGGGCTGCGAGATCAACAGCTCGTCGATGTCCACACCGATGGCCTTCGCGTAGGCGGGATCCATGGCGTGCTCGGCGTCGATGTAGGCACAGATCCCTCCTTGGCGCTGGGCTTCGGCCACCACGTGAATGGCCAGCGTCGTCTTGCCCGACGACTCGGGGCCGTACACCTCGGTGACCCGGCCACGGGGCAAGCCCCCGATCCCGAGGGCCAAGTCGAGCGCCAGGGCGCCGGTGGACACGGCCTCCACGCCCATGGTGCCCTTCTCCCCCATTTTCATGATGGAGCCCGTGCCGAACTGCTTGTCGATCTGGCTCATGGTCAAGTCGATGACCTTGTTGCGCTCCTTGATGTCTCGGTCTTCCATTGGTGGTCCTTTCCTTGAGCCGGCCTCTCACCGGCGGATTGTGTTCCGGCGTGTGGCCGGTGGATGTGGGTTTGGCTGCTTTCGCCGGTTGATCGGACTGGCTGCTCGAACTGGGTGGCGGTGGCCGGGGACCCCGCCGTGTTCGGTGACGGCTGCCACTATAGGGCAGGGTCACGACACTAGTGTAGTTACGAACAGTTGTTCATTGCAACCTGGCGGGCCGGTTGTGGTCGCAGAACCGTCACGACGCTCGAAGGGATCGTCCAGCGAGCTCCGATCCGGGCTGGCCGATGCGCCACCCTGAGGCCTCGCAACACCTTCACCGCCAAGGGACCGAACGGGCCGAAGTCGCTCGGGTCGAGGCACGGCGGGCGATTCCGTGGGATCGGCCCGGAACCGTATGAGGCCCGCCGGCACGCCCTAGCGTAGGCACACACGCCCGAAAGGACAACCCATGAAGCATTCCAATACAGCGAAACACAATGACATGGAGCTTCGTGAGAGGCTCACGCCCGCTCAGTACGAGGTGACCCAGCGGGCAGGCACCGAACGGGCATTCACCGGGGAGTACTGGAACTGTCACGACGACGGCACCTACCACTGCATCGTGTGCGACGTCGAGCTGTTCTCAAGCGACACCAAGTACGACTCGGGCACCGGGTGGCCGAGCTTCTGGGAGGCCATCGACCCGCAGCGGGTGGAGATCCGCAGCGATCGCAGTTTCGGAATGATCCGCGAGGAGGCGGTGTGCGCGGCTTGCGGAGCGCATCTCGGGCACCGCTTCCCCGACGGGCCCGCCCCCACAGGCGAGCGCTACTGCATGAACTCGGCCTCCCTGCGCCTCGAACGCAGCTGACCCCGAACGCACCTGAAGCTCAGCCCCGTCGCCGGCCTGCCGGCGGTTCGACCAGCGCTGGTCGTGCCTACGGACACTCGAGTAGCGGCTTGCCCGGCGACTCGTGATAACTGGCGCCGACGCACGAGGGGAAACACATGGTGAGGTTGGTACACGCCCGGGCGCTGAGCGACGCAGAGTTCGAGGCTGCGCTGGTGCTGCAAAGACGCGTCGAGAGTGTGCGCGATCCTGAACTCGAGCCGATGCCGGCAGCCGAGTTGCGGATCCTGTTCGCGGATGACGCCAGCGACTTCGCACGCCACGACCGCATCGTGGCCTTTGACGACACACCCGAACCAGGAGAATCCGACCCGGACGCAGACGGGCCCGACCTCGACCCGGGCGGGGCCGGGCACAAGCACCTGCGTGCGCTTGCCATTGGGCACATCGAGTTGACCAATGATCCCGCCAACGCGTCGCTTGCCGTGATCGAGGTGACGCCGGCGCCTGATGCCGTTACCAGGGCGGTGGTGGCGGAACTGCTGCAACGCGCAGCCGCTGCGGGGCGCACATCGGTGATGGTGTGGGACGACCACAACGATGACCGCGACCGCTTCTGGACCGCTCTGGGCGCCAAGCTCAACTACACCGAACAGGAATCAGATCTTCACGTCCCACACGTGGACGCCGCCTTGATGGACAGATGGATCGAAGGCGCCCCCACCGACTTGCGCCTCGTCGCCTGGGCGGGTCAGTGCCCCGAAGAGCACATCGACGCGCTTGTTGCCGCGGTGAACGCCATGAACGACGCCCCCACCGACGACCTGGATGTGGCCGACACGATCGTGGACGCCACCATGGTGAGAGCCGAGATCGACGCCCGCGCCGCCATGGGTTTGGACTACCGGGGAATGCTCGCCTTGACCGCCGTGGGCGAAGCGGCGGGGCTCACCGAGGTGTTGGTGAACCGCTACCGGCCCGGCGCGTCGTGGCAGTGGAACACGGTTGTGCTCGGCCCTCACCGCCGCCGCGGCGTGGGACGCTGGTTGAAGGCGGCCATGTGGCTGCGCCTGCGCCGCACCGAACCGGAGGTGACCATGCTTCGAACCGGCAACGCCGCAAGCAACGCCGGAATGCTCGCCATCAACACCGAAATGGGCTTCAAGCCGTCGCATCGGATGGGCGTGTGGCAGGCCCCCCGTGAGCGCCTGGAAGCCGCCCTCGCCACGGCCCCCGACTGACCGCTACCACCAGGCTCGCGTCGCCGATGGCCTGTTGGCCGTGGAGGCGCTGGTGGTTCGTTGAGTGCCGAACTCCTGCCAGGTGGCTGTGCCGTCGCCGTTGAAGTCCACCACCAGCACCGGGTACTGGGAGGTGCTGCCGAAGTCCCAAATGCTGTGGTCCCAGTCCTTGTACACACCGTCGTAACCGGCGGCCGCCACCGTTTGGTTGGTGTCGGCTTGTAGTTCGGCGGTGGTGAGACCCTTCGCGTTGAAGGTGGTGGACGAATAGGTGAACCCAATACCACGCGAGCCCGCCGTTGTGGTTTGGCTGTCCCAGTACACATCAGCATCGGTGGTGCTCGCCTCGCCTCGGCCCACCAGGCCACCGAAGTTGCGTGAAGATCCGCTGTTGGTTCCGCTCACCGATCCAGTCGCGTAACCCTCGGTGAGGCGGCCGTCGTCGTGGACGCCGACAATCCCGCCCACGCTCACAAAGCCACGAGTGCGCGTATCGGCAACCGAACCAGTGGCGTAAGACTCCGACACCGCGCTGTTACCACCCCACACGTACCCCACGAGGCCACCCAGATACCGGTCGTTGGCGACACCGTTGGTTCGCACCGCTCCAGTGGCGTAACTGCGGGCGATCTTCGCACTGGAGTTCCGGCCCACCAAACCACCGCTGTAGGACCCTCCGGTGACATCCACCGAGGAATATGCGCCGAACACCGAAGGAGTGACCGTGCCAACTTGGTCCTGCCATCCAATGAGACCTCCCAGCGATGAGTCGCTTGCCGTCGCAGTGGCGCCCGCGGTGATCTCACCCGAGGAGGACGCAAACCTCACCTTGCCCCGGTTGACGCCCACCACCGCGCCCACCGAAGACCTGTTGCGTTCCACGGTGATCGACACGTCGTTGACGCTCAGGTAGCGAACCTCCGCGGTACCGGAGATCTCCGAGAACAACCCGGCATTGGCCACCGGGCGGCTACCGGTGATGTTGATGAACAGGCCCGAGATCGACCGCCGGTTCCCGTCGAAGATCGCCTCATAAGGGCCAATCGGGCGCCAGCCTGCGCCGTTGTTCCAATACAAGCCCTGGTGGTCGTCGGCGTCCACGTCGCCGTCGTTGTCCGAGTCGAAATCGAGGTTCGCGGTCAGTTCGTAACCCTCGCAAACCTGCTCCGACGGCTGACTGATGTCCTCGTTGCAACCCATGCGCGGCTTGGCCGCCCCAAACGCAAGCACATAATCCAAACGATCACCGTCGCTCACCTGACCGTCACCGTTGAGATCCCAACGAATCGCGTTGAGTTGCGCCAAATCCTTCACCTCGATGAGGCCGTCGTCGTCGGTGTCGTAATCCACCGGCGTCACAACCGCCACGGTCACCACCAACGTGGCCGTCTCACCGTCATCGTCGGTGGCGGTGAGGGTGAAGGTTCTCTGCGCAACCGGAGTGGCCGAAGCCGTGCCGCTGATCTTGTTCAGCGCCGCCGAGAAGGCGAGGTTCTGCGGAAGCTGCGACTCACCGGTGAGCGTGTACGTGACCGTTCCATTCCCACCCGAAGCGCCCGGCAGAGGGCGGTCCACCGCTTCGCTGGTGGCGAACAAGTAATCGATTCGCGTCCTCGCGAACGACGGTGTGGAATTGTCGGCCACCGAGATCTTCACGGTCATGGTCGTCGTGTCGCCGTCATTGTCGGTGGCAGTGAGCGTGAACGAACGCTGCGCCACTGCAGAGGACGGCGTTGCCCCCGACAGCGAGTTGGTGCTCGCCGAGTACTGCAACGTGCCCGGCAACTGCGACAAGTTCGACAACGAATACGTGGCCGTGCCGTTGCCCCCCGACACCGTTGGCAATATCAACAGCACCGACCTGCCCGTGCCGAGCTCACGCACCACCTCGGTGGCCGAGAACGAAGGCGACGAATCCGCGGCGATGGTGATTCTCACCGTGAACGTGGCCGTGTCACCATCGTGATCGGTGACAGTAAGCGTGAACGACCTCTCAGCCACCGCCGAAGCAGGCGCCGTGCCAGAGATCATGTTGGTCCCGGCTGAGTACACCAACGTGCCTGGTAGCTGCGACTCGTTGGACAACGAGTAAGCCAGCGTGCCGTTGCCGCCCGACACCGCAGGCAGGCTCAATGACACCGACTTGCCGGTGCCGTACTCACGCACCACCTCAGTGACGGCCCCAAACGACGGCGACGAATCGGTGGCAACCGTGACCTTCACCGTCAACGTGGCCGTGTCACCATCGGAATCAGTGGCGGTCAACGTGAACGACCGCTCCGCCACCGGTGACGCCGGTGCGAGCCCGGTGATCGAATTGCCCGCCGCCGAGAACGCCAAGGTGCCCGGCAGGTTCGACGCGTTCGACAACGAATAGGACACCGTGCCGTTGCCGCCCGTGGCGTTCGGCAGCGCCAGGGTCACGCTCTTGCCGGTGCCAAACTCACGCACCACCTCAGTGACGGCCCCAAACGATGGAGACGAGTTCGTGGCGATCGTGATCTTCACCGTCAACGTGGCCGTGTCACCATCGGAATCAGTGGCAGTCAACGTGAACGACCGCTCCGCCACCGCCGACGACGGGGTGGTGCCGGCTATGGCGTTGCCGGTCGCCGAGAACGCCAAGGTGCCCGGCAGGTTCGACGCGTTCGACAACGAATACGAAACCGTGCCATTGCCACCAGTAGCCGACGGCAGCGACAAGGTGACGGTCTTGGCGGCACCGTACTCACGCACCACCTCAGTGACAGCCCCAAACGACGGAGACGAGTTGGTGGCGATCGTGATCTTCACCGTGAGCGTGGCCGTGTCGCCGTCGTGGTCGGTTGCGGTCAACGTGAACGACTGCTGCGCCACCGGTGACCCCGGTGCGAGCCCGGTGATCGAATTGCCGGAAGCCGAGAAGGCCAGGTTGCCCGGCAGGTTCGACGCGTTCGACAACGAATACGACACCGTGCCATTACCACCAGTCGCCGTCGGCAACGACAAGGTGACGCTCTTGCTGGTGCCGTACTCGCGCACCACCTCAGTGGTCGCCCCAAACGACGGAGACGAGTTCGCGGTCACCGTCAACTTCACCGTCAACGTGGCCGTGTCACCATCGGAATCAGTGGCAGTCAACGTGAACGACCGCTCCGCCACCGCCGAACCCGGCGTGGTACCCGCTATGGAGTTGCCCGTGGCCGAGTACTCCAGGGTGCCTGGTAGTTGAGAAACGTTGGACAACGAATACGAAACCGTGCCATTGCCGCCAGTTGCCGTTGGCAAGCTCAACGACACCGACCTGCTCGTGCCGTACTCGCGCACCACCTCAGTGACACCCCCAAACGATGGCGACGAATTCGTGGCAACCGTCAACTTCACCGTCAACGTGGCCGTGTCACCATCGGAATCAGTGGCAGTCAACGTGAACGACCGCTCCGCCACCGCCGACGACGGCGTCGTGCCCGCGATGGAGTTTCCGGTACCGGAGTAGTCCAAAGTGCCTGGAAGCCGGTCTGAGTTCGACAACGAATACGACACCGTGCCGTTACCACCAGTTGCCGTCGGCAAACTCAACGACACCGACTTGCTCGTGCCGTACTCCCGCACTACCTCAGTGGTGACCCCAAACGACGGCGACGAGTTCGTGGCGATGCCGATCTTCACCGTCAACGTCGCCGTGTCACCATCGTGATCGGTTGCAGTCAGCGTGAACGAACGCTCAGCCACCGCCGACAACAGCGTGGCACCGGCTATGGAGTTCCCGGTCGCGGAGTACTCCAACGTGCCCGGCAACTGGGACACGTTCGACAACGAATACGACACCGTGCCGTTGCCCCCCGACGCCGTGGGGAGCGACAGGCTGATCGTTCTGCCGGTGCCGAACTCGCGCACAACCTCAGTGGTGGACCCGAACGACGGCGACGAGTTCGTGGCAACGGTGATCTTCACCGTCAGAGTGGCCGTGTCACCATCGTGATCGGTTGCGGTGAGCGTGAACGAGCGCTCCGCCAGCGCCGACGACCCCGTCCCGCCGGAAATGGCGTTGCCGCTCGCCGAATAGTCCAAGCTGCCTGGTAGCTGCGACACGTTCGACAACGAATACGACACCGTGCCATTACCACCTGTGGCGTTCGGCAGGGACAGGGTCACGCTCTTGCCGGTGCCGTACTCACGCACTATCTCGGTGGTGGCCCCAAACGACGGAGACGAGTCGGTGGCGATCGTGATCTTCACCGTCAACGTGGCCGTGTCACCGTCGTGGTCGGTTGCAGTCAGCGTGAACGAGCGCTCCGCCACCGGAACCCCCGATGCGAGCCCTGTGATCGAGTTGCCCGTAGCCGAGTAGGCGAGGTTGCTCGGCAGGTTCGACACGTTCGACAACGAATAGGCAACCGTGCCATTGCCACCAGTAGCCGAGGGCAGGCTCAACGACACCGACTTGCTTGTGCCGAACTCGCGCACCACCTCGGTGGTGGCCCCAAACGACGGCGACGAATCGGTGGCGATGGTGATCTTCACCGGAATCGTGGCCGTGTCGCCATCGGCGTCGCTGGCGGTGAGCGTGAACGACCGCTCCGCCACCGGTGACCCAGACGCCACCCCGGAGATCGCATTGGTGGCAGCCGAGTAGGTGAGGTTGGTCGGCAGGTTCGACACGTTCGACAACGAATACGAAACCGTGCCGTTACCGCCCGAAGCCGAGGGCAGGCTCAACGACACCGACTTGTTGGTGCCGAACTCGCGCACCACCTCGGTTACGTCAAAGGACGGTGCCGTGTCGGTGGCGATCTCGATGCGCACATCAAGCGTGTCGAGGTCGCCGTCGGCGTCGGTGGCTGTGAGCGTGAACGAGCGCTCCGCCACCGGTGACCCAGGCGCCACCCCGGCGATCGTGCTGGTGGAGGCCGTGTAAGCCAAGCCGCTCGGCAACTGCGACTGATTGGACAGCGAGTACACCACCGTGCCGTTGCCGCCTTGCGCCGAGGGCAGTTTCAACTCAACCGTTTGGCCTGTGGCGTACACCCTTCTCAGCAGAGTGTCGGCGAAGTCCGGCACGGTGTTGGTGTCGATTGTGAGTCTCAGCGTGAACGTGGCGGTGTCGCCGTCTGCGTCGGTGGCTGTGAGCGTGAAGGTTTGCTCCCCCACCGGTGACCCAGGCGCCACCCCCACAATGCGGTTCGTGGCGGGCGCGTAATCCAAGGTTGGGGGCAGCTGCGCGGCATCCGAGAACGAGTACTGCAAGTCGCCGTTGCCGCCGGTGGCGTACGGCAACTGCAACGACACCGACTTGTTGGTGCCGAACTCCACGCTGGAATTGTTCTGGTCGAACTGTGGCGCCACGTCTTCTTCGATCGTGATCCGCACC
This sequence comes from Candidatus Aldehydirespiratoraceae bacterium, assembly GCA_965221635.1. Lineage (GTDB taxonomy): Bacteria > Actinomycetota > Acidimicrobiia > Acidimicrobiales > Aldehydirespiratoraceae > JAAXHB01. Next base: position 2,167,154 of record OZ244902.1, on the reverse strand, counting down.
TCGGTGGAGGCCGTGTCGCCGTCCACGTCCACGACGTTCAAGGTGTAGGACTCCTCCGGGATCGCTCCACTTGGCGCGGTGCCGGTGATCTTGTTGTCGGTGGGAATGTAGGACAGCCCCGTCGGCAGATCCGGCGTAGCAGCCAGTGAGTAGGTGAGTGGCGGGTCGCCACCCACAGCGGACGGCAGCGTCGCATCCACCTCGGTTCCCGCTATCCACACGAACACCGTGGGCGAACCGGAGAACGAGGGCCGAAGATCCGCGGGCGGGGGCGTGACAGGCCCCGCCGGCGGCGGGGCCGCCACGACAGGAGCGTCGGACACCAACGTGGTGTGGTCAAACATCCTCGCCAAAAACGACGCCATCTGAGCCCGGGTGACCGCCGCCCCGGGACGGAATTGCGCGCCGCTCACCCCGGTGGTGATTCCAAGTTCGAACAACGCGCCGGTGGCAACATCAAACTCGTTAGGGAACCGCCCGCGCACATCATCAAAGAAATCGTCGGGCGCGTTGCCGTTGATCAGAACCTCGCCATCGGCGCCAACGCTCACGCCCGACGTTGCCACCAGGCTCAGAAAGCGAACCAGCAGCAGAGCGGATTGGCCGCGAGCCACCACCGAGTACGGGTCGAATGTTTGGTCGCTTCTGCCCTTGATGATTCCCGCGGCGGCCAGGCTGCCTATCGCATCGGTTGCCTCAGAGGGCAAGCCTTCAAGATCATCGAACGACGCCGAGCTTCCCGAAGGCAGCAGCACCCCAACCAGGTCCGCGGTGCGCGCCAGGAACAGCGCCATTTCCCAACGCGTGACCTGCCGTTCGGGCGCAAACAGATTCCCGGCGCCGGAACCCTTTGAAATGTTGTAGAAAGCAACACAGTCAATGTTCAGTGCGTGGACATACGCCACCGGCACATCGTCGAACACCTCGCGAGCAAGATCGGCTTCCTCGCACACAGATGCCGTTGTTGCCAGGGCGTCCGGTGTGCCCACCACCGCGCCAACCTGTGACGCCGGCGCAACCAACACACCAGCAACAAGACTCCAAACAACCAGGGCTGCCGCCGCCCGAAGGGTCACCCGCTTCGGGGCCTTGCTCATGGGTTCAAACACGACAAGCGATCGTAGCCCTCTACACGCCGGCAGGCCTTTCCGCGTGTGTCGCCGTCTCATCGGATGGGTGTGTGGCAAGCCCCCGTGTATGCCTCGAGGCCGCCCTCGCCACGCCTACGGACTGACCCTCGCCGCGGCGGTGGGGTCGCCGTACTCGGTGATCCCGTCCCATTGCAGCACCGGACGCACCCGCAGCAGGTATTCGGTGGCGCTGGTCAAGCCGGTCACCACGTGGCTGGTGGTGGTTGCGGAACTGCCGGAAATGTCGGTCCATTCACCCCAGTCGGCGTCATCGGCGGTCTTGTACTGCACCTGATAGCCGGAAATGTCCGAAACGGCGGGATCCTGCCAGCTCAGCGTCACCTGGCCGATGCCCGCATCAGCGGTGAATCCTGCCACCGGTGGCAGCACCGCGATGGCCACAACGGTGATCATCAGGTTGCGATCCTGAGCAAAGAACGGCGGAATGTCCGGCACCGAGTGCCACGATGCGCCGTTGTTGTTGCTGACCCGCAGGCCCCGGTTGCGAAGCGACCATGAGGCGTTGCTGCGGTCGCCGTTGTCGCGTTTGGCGCCCACCGCGGCGTTGCTGGTGGTCATGAAGGTCACCCAGTACTGCGCGTTCTGATCCAAATACACAGGCTCTTCGGTGGAGGCCCGCCAGATGTACCGGTTGTAACGCCAGTCGGTCCAAGGGCGGTTGGTGGACGGCGAGTCCTTGAACCACAACACGTCCTTCTCGTCGGGCCGGTCGCCGTCGTCGCCCATCACCGCAATGTCGAGCCTGCCGATGTTGCCGGGCTGGCCCAACATGGAGATCTCACCGAGGCGGTACTTGGCCCACGGTCGCGACGCGACACTGCCGGTGGTCATTTCCTGAGAGGTCCACTTGCCGCTGCCGCCGACGCTCCACTCGTTGTTGGTGCCGTAAAGGCTGTCGAGCCATTCCACGTTCACGCCGACCGAGAAGGTCACAGACGCCGTGTCGAAGCCGTCGGAGGCCACCACTGTGACCTCGGTGGTGCCGGGTTGCAAACCAGTGAGCGACAGTTCGGCTCCGTTCACATCCACCGTCAACAGGTCGGCGTTGGCGGGGGTGGCGGTGTAGGTGAGCGTGTCGCCGTTGGGATCGGTGAACGCCTCACTGCCGGAGGCCTCCAGATCGATCTTCACCGCCGCGGCGCCGATGTTTACGGCCACGTCCTCCACAGCCGTCGCCGGCACCGGCGCCGAGTTGCCCACCAGCACCGTGAAGCCGGCATCAGCGGTGTTGCCGGCAGAGTCTGTGGCGGTGACGGTCACAACAACCCTGCCGCGGCTCACCGCGGAAACCGCCAGCGAAGTGCCGGTGAGCGTGGCCGCAACAGCAGTCGGATCGGCCGACGACACCGAGTACGTCAGGGTGGCGTCGTCGGCGTCATTGAACACTTCGGCGCCGTCGGTTTCGAGTTCGATGGTTGCGCTGCCACCCTCTTCGAGGAGTCGATCCGCGATCGGGTTGGCCACCGTTGGCGGCAGGTTGTCCACCACGATCAGTTTCACGGTCATGGTTGCTGTGTCGTTGTCGGCGTCGGCGGCGGTGAGCGTGAACGACCGTTCCGCCACCGGACTGGTGGGCGCGGTGCCGGTGATGGTGTTGGTGGCAGCGTCGTAGCTGAGGCTCCCCGGAAGGGTCACGCCGTTCACACCGGTGAGCGTGTAGGTGAGGCCCTTGTCGCCACCGGTGGCCGACGGCAGCGCAGTCGGCGTGGTGGCGCCTGTTTTGATGTAGTACAGCTTCGACGCTTCGGCGAATGCGGGTGTGCGGTTGCTGGTGATCTGCACGGTGAACTCGTCGGACTTGGAGCCGCCCGCGCCGTCGTAGGCCCTCACGATCACCAGCATCGACGTGCCCGCCTTCACCCCTGTAAGGACGATCGTCTTGGCCGCCTCGTCGATGGTGGCGAGAGCCTTGTGGGGCTGCGAGTAGGTGATCCGGTAGCTGAGTGTCTGACCGTCGGGATCGGTGAACACCGGACTGCCGGGCGCTTCGAGAGGCACGATGGTTTGCCGCCCGGTGCGCACCGACTGGTTCGGGATCGGATTGGTGAGAGACGGATCCCGGTTGGCGCCGGGCACGACTGTCACCGTGAACGTGTCGCTCACCGAGCCGCCGTAATCGTCGGACGCGGTGACGGTTATCTCTGCGGTTCCCTGCGACACCGACGACACCTGGATGGTCTTTCTGATCGTGTCCACGATCACCGTGGCGCGATTGCCGTTGGAGGTGGTGGCCGAGTAGTCGAGCGTGTCGCCGTCGGGATCCACAAACACGTGGCTGCTGGTGGAAGTGCCGGGTTCCATTTCGATCACGTATCGGCCGTCGAGTTGGGCTGTTAGATCCGGCAGCGCGTTCTGCACGATCGGCGCCGTGTTGTAACCGGCCGCGGTGAACACCGATGTGGCGGTGAGGGATCCGTCGGACGCGGTGACGGTGATCTCGGCTGTGCCGATGCGCACGCCGGTGATGTTCAGCGCCTTGTTTGTTGCGTCCACGGCGACGGTGATGTTGTTGGTGGCCGAGCTGGTGGCCGTGTAGGTGAGCGTGTCGCCGTTGGGGTCGGTGAACGCCTCGCTGCCGGTGGTTTCCAGCGCAACGGTGATCGTGTCGCCGGGGTGTACCCGCTGTGGCGCGATTGGTGTGGCGGCTTGGGGCGCGGCGTTGGGCAGGTTGGCGGCCACAGTCACGGTGAACGTGTCGGTTGCCGCGAGGTTGTCGGTGCCCGTGGAGGTGGCGGTGATGTCGGCGGTTCCGTTGGCCACGCCTCGCACCACCACCACATTGCCCGCGTGCAGCGACACTGTTGCCACCGTTTGGTTGCTCGACGCCACGCTGTAGGTCTGGGGGTGGCCGTCGGGGTCGTCGAACACCTCGGCGCCAGGGGTCAGCAACTGCGCTGCGACGGCGCCACCCACCGACAGGCTCGCATCGCTGATCGGGTTGGCCACAGTGGCGGCGCGGTCGGTTCGTTGAGTGCCGAACTCCTGCCAGGTGGCTGTGCCGTCGCCGTTGAAGTCCACCACCAGCACCGGGTACTGCCTGGTGCCACCGAAGTCCCAGATGCTGTGGTCCCAGTCCTTGTACACGCCGTCGTAACCCGCGGCTGCCACCATTTGGTTGGTGTCGGCTTGCAACTCGGCGGTGGTGAGACCCTTCGCGTCGAAGGTGGTAGACGAATAGGCGAAGCCAATGCCACGCGAGCCCGCCGTTGTGGCTTGGCTGTCCCAGTACACATCAGCATCAGTGGTGCTCGCCTCGCCTCGGCCCACCAGCCCACCGAAGTTGCGTGACAATCCGCTGTTGGTTCCGCTCACCGCTCCAGTGGCGTAGCCCTCGGTGAGGCTGCCGTCGTCGTGGGTGCCGACCATCCCTCCCACACTCACAAAGCCACGAGTGCGCGTATCGGCAACCGAACCAGTGGCATAAGACTCCGACACGGCGCTGCCGCCGCCCCACACGTACCCCACGAGGCCGCCCAGGTACCGGTCGCCGGCGACGCCGTTGGTTCGCACCGCTCCGGTGGCGTAACTGCGGTTGATCCTCGCGCCGGAGTTCCGGCCCACCAACCCACCGCTGTAGGACCCCCCGGTGACATCCACCGAGGAGTATCCGCCAACCACCGAAGGAGTGACCGTGCCCCGCTGGTCCTGCCATCCAATGAGGCCTCCCAGCGCCGAGTAGCCGGCCGTGGCAGTGGCGCCGACGGTGATCTCACCAGACGACGACGCGTACCTCACCTTGCCCCGGTTGATACCCGCCAGCGCACCAACCGCTGACCGGTCACGCTCCACGGTGATCGACACGTCATCAACGCTCAGGTAGCGAACCTCCGCGGTGCCGGAGATCTCCGAGAACAACCCGGCATTGGCCACCGGGCGGCTGCCGGTGATGTTGATGAACAACCCCGAGACCGACCGCCGATTGCCGTCAAAGATCGCCTCGTAGGGGCCAATCGGGCGCCAGCCGGCACCGTTGTTCCAATACAAACCCTGATGATCATCGGCGTCCACGTCGCCGTCGTTGTCCGAGTCGAAATCGAGGTTCGCTGTCAGTTCGTAACCCTCGCAAACCTGCGCTGACGGCTGGTTGATGTCCTCGTTGCAACCCATGCGCGGCTTGGCCGCCCCAAACGCAAGCACGTAATCCAAACGATCAGCGTCGCTCACTTGCCCGTCACCGTTGAGATCCCACCGAATCGCGTTGAGTTGCGCCAAGTCCTTCACCTCGATCAGGCCGTCGTCGTCGGTGTCGTAATCCACCGGCGTCACCACCGCCACGGTCACCACCAACGTGGCGGTCTCGCCGTCATCGTCGGTGGCGGTGAGGGTGAGGGTTCTCTGCGCGACCGGAGTGGCCGAAGCAGTGCCGCTGATCTTGTTCAGCGCCGCCGAGAAGGCGAGGTTCTGCGGAAGCGCCATCTCACCGGTGAGCGTGTACGTGACAGTGCCGTTCCCACCCGACGCGCCCGGCAAGGGACGATCCACCGCTTCGCTGGTGGCGAACAAGTAATCGATTCGCGTCCTCGCAAACAACGGTGTGGAATTGTCCGCCACCGAGATCTTCACCGTGATCGTGGCCGTGTCACCGTCATTGTCGGTGGCGGTGAGCGTGAACGAACGCTGCGCCACCGCGGAGGACGGCGTCGCGCCGGTGATGGCGTTGTCGGCGGCGGAGAACGCCAACGTGCCCGGCAGCTGCGACACGTTCGACAACGAATACGTGGCCGTGCCGTTGCCGCCCGAAGCGGTGGGGAGACTCAACGACACTGACCTCCCGGTGCCAAGCTCGCGCACCACCTCGGTGGCCGAGAACGAAGGCGCGGAGTCCGCGGCGATAGCGATCTTCACCGTGAGGGTGTCGGTGTCGCCGTCGTGGTCGGTGGCGGTGAGCGTGAACGACCTCTCGGCCACCGCCTCGGTGGGGGCCGTGCCGGTGATCGTGTTGGTTTCGTCCGAATAGGCCAAAGTGCCCGGCAGTTGCGACACGTTCGACAACGAATACGAAACCGTGCCGTTGCCGCCCGAGGCCGTCGGCAGGCTCAACGACACCGACCTGCCCAAGCCGTACTCGCGCACCACCTCGTTTACCGAGAACGAGGGCTCGGAGTCGGTGGCGATTGCGATCTTTACCGTCAAGGTGGAGATGTCGCCGTCGGAGTCGGTGGCCGTCACCACGTAGGACGCCTCCGGCACCGGTGACCGTGGCGCGGTTCCGGTGATCGCATGGTCATCAGCGGAGTACGCAAGCCCTTCAGGCAGCGCCGGGGACGCCAACAGCGCGTAGGTGATGGTGCCGTTGCCACCCGTGGCGTCGGGAAGAGCCAGGCTCACCGACTTGCCGGTGCCGAACTCCCTGCTGATCTCGCCGGTTGTGAAGCTCGGAGAGGAGTCCGTGTCGATGGTGATCCTCACCACAACGGTGTCGGTTTCGCCGTCGTCGTCGGTTGCGGTGAGCGTGAACGACCTCTCAGCCACCGGTGTGGCCGGGGCGGTGCCGGTGATCGTGTTGGTGGCGGGCCAATACGTGAGATTTCCGGGCAGGGCCGAAGTGTTGGACAACGCGTAGGTGACCGTGCCATTGCCACCGGTAGCGCTGGGCAGCGACAGGGTGACGGTCTTGCCGGTGCCGTACTCACGCACCACCTCCGTGGTGGCCCCAAACGACGGAGACGAGTTCGTGGCAACCGTGATCTTCACCACCAGCGTGGCCGTGTCACCATCGGAATCAGTGGCCGTGACGGTGAACGACCGCTCCGGCACCGCTGACGATCCCGTCCTGCCGGAAATGGCGTTGCCCGCCGCCGAATAGTCCAAGGTGCCCGGAAGTTGGGACGCGTTCGACAACGAATACGACACCGTGCCATTGCCGCCGGTAGCCGTCGGCAGCGACAGGGTGACGGTTTTGTTGGTGCCGTACTCGCGGGCCAACTCACGGACAGCAAACGACGGCGACGAGTCGGTGGCAACGGAGATCTTCACCGTGACTGTGGCGGTGTCACCGTCGGCATCGATTGCAGTCAACGTGAACGTCCCCTCCGGCACCGGATCACGCGGCGTGGTACCGGCGATGGAGTTGCTCGACGAGGAGTAGGCCAGCGTGCCCGGCAACTGCGACTCGTTCGACAACGAATACGAAACCGTGCCATTACCGCCGGTAGCCGTGGGCAAGCTCAGCGATACCGACTTGCTGGTGCCGTACTCACGCACCACCTCGCTGGTGGCCCCAAACGACGGCGACGAGTTCGTGGCAACCGTGATCTTCACCGCCACTGTGGCCGTGTCACCATCGGAATCAGTGGCGGTCAACGTGAACGTGCGCTGCGCCACCGGTGTTCCCGGCGCCACTCCGGAGATCGAATTGCCGGCGGCCGAATACCTGAGCGATCCGGGCAGTTGCGCCGTGTTGGACAGGGCGTGGGTGAGCGTGCCGTTGCCACCGGTGGCAGTGGGCAGGCTCAACGACACCGATTTGTTGGTGCCGTACTCGCGCACCACCTCTGTGACGTCAAAGGACGGTGACGTGTCGGTGGCGACCGTGATCTTCACAGTGAGCCTGGCACTGTCGCCATCGGAATCAGTGGCGGTCAACGTGAACGACTGCTCCCGCACCGGATCCCCAGGCGTGGTGCCGGCAATTGCGTTGGAACCAGCCGAGTACGCCAGAGTGCCTGGCAGGTTCGACACGTTCGACAACGAGTAGGCAACAGTGCCGTTGCCACCCGAAGCCGTCGGCAGGCGCAACGACACCGACTTGCCGGTGCCGTACTCGCGCACCACCTCACGCACATCAAACGACGGGGACGAGTTGGTGGCGATGGTGATCCTCACCGGAATCGTGGCCGTGTCACCGTCGTGGTCGGTTGCGGTCAGCGTGAACGTGAGCTCAGCCTCCGGTGACCCCGGAGCGAGACCGGTGATCAAATTGGTAGCAGCCGAGTAGGTGAGGTTGCCCGGCAGGTTCGACGTGTTCGACAGCGAGTAGGCAACAGTGCCGTTGCCACCCGAAGCCGTTGGCAGGCTCAACGACACCGACCTCCCGGTGCCGTACTCACGCACCACCTCTGTGACGTCGAACGACGGCGACGAGTTGGTGGCGATGGTGATCCTCACCAGAATCGTGGCCGTGTCACCATCAAAATCCGTGGCGGTCAAGGTGAACGTGCGCTCCGCCACAGGTGTCCCAGGCGCCACTCCGGAGATCGAATTGCCGGCGGCCGAATACCTGAGCGATCCGGGCAGTTGCGCCGTGTTGGACAGGGCGTGGGTGAGCGTGCCGTTGCCACCGGTGGCAGTGGGCAGGCTCAACGACACCGATTTGTTGGTGCCGTACTCGCGCACCACCTCTGTGACGTCAAACGACGGTGCTGTGTCGGTGGCGATCTCGATGCGCACATCAAGCGTGTCGAGGTCGCCGTCGGCGTCGGTGGCTGTGAGAGTGAACGACCGCTCCGCCACCGGTGACCCAGGCGCCACCCCGGCGATCGTGTTGGTGGAGGCCGTGTAAGCCAAGGTTCCGGGCAGTTGCGACTGGTTCGACAGCGAGTACACCACCGTGCCGTTGCCGCCTTGCGCCCTGGGCAGTGTGAGTTCAACTGTTTGGTCTGTGGCGTAAACCCTTCGCAGCAGAGTTTCGGTGAACTTCGGCTCGGTGTTGGTGTCGATCGTGATTCTCAGCGTGAAGTTGGCGGTGTCGCCGTCGGCGTCGGTGGCTGTGAGGGTGAAGGTTCGCTCCCCCACCCGTGCGTCGGGCGCCTCCCCCACAATGCGGTTCGTGGCGGGCACGTATTCCAACGTTCCGGGCAGTGGCGAGGCACCCGAGAACGAGTACTGCAAGTCGCCGTTGCCGCCGGTGGCGTAGGGCAACTGCAACGACACAGACTCGCCGGTGCCGAACTCCACGCTGGAACTGTTCCGGTGGAACTGTGGCGCCACGTCTTCTGCGATGGTGATGCGCACCTCGGTGGATGCCGCGTCGCCGTCGGAGTCCACCACGTTCAACGTGTAGGACTCCTCGGGGATCGCGCCAAGTGGCGCGATGCCGGTGATCTTGTTGGCGCCGGGATCGTGGGACAGCCCCACCGGCAGTTCCGGCGCGGGCGCCATGAAGTAGGTGAGCGGCGGATCGCCACCCACAGCGGACGGCAAGGCCGCGTCCACTTGGGTTCCCTCTGTCCACACGAAGACCGTGGGAGAGCCGAAGAACAAGGGTCGAAGATCCGCAGGTGGGGGCGTTACAGGCCCCGGCGCGGGTGTGGGCGCAGGAGCGGGCGCCAAGGCAAGAACGTCGGACACCAACGTGGTGTGGTCGAACATCCTCGCCAAGAACGACGCCATCTGAGCCCGGGTGACCGCCGCCTCGGGACGGAATCGTGCGCCGCTCACCCCGGTGGTGATTCCAAGTTCGAACAACGCGCCGGTGGCAGCGTCAAACTCGTTGGGGAAACGCCCGCGCACGTCACCAAAGAAATCGTCGGGCGCTGTGGCGTTGACCAGAATCTTGCCGTCGGCAGACACGCTCACCCCCGACGTTGCCACCAGGCTCAAAAAACGCACCAGCAGCAGAGCGGTTTGGCCGCGGGTCACCACCGAGTACGGGTCGAATGTTTGGTCGCTTCTGCCCCTGATGATTGCCGCGGCGGCGAGGCTGCCTATCGCCTCGGTTGCCTCGGTGGGCAAGCCTTCAAGATCGTTGAAGGAAGCCGAGCTTCCCGAAGGCAGCAGCACCCCAACCAGCTCCGCTGTGCGCGCCAGGAACAGTGCCATTTCCCATCGTGTGACCTGCCGTTCCGGCGCGAAAAGATTCCCCGCACCGGAACCCTTTGAAATGTTGTAAAAGGCGACACAATCAATGTTCAAGGCGTGTACATATGCCAAGGGGACATCATCGAACACCTCGCGAGGAACGTCGGTTTCCTCGCAAACCGATGCCGATGTCGCCAAGGCGTCGGGTGTTCCCACCACCGCGCCAACCTGCGAAACGGGCGCAACTACACCGGCGGCAAGAAGACTCCACGCAATCAGGGCTGCCGCTGCGCGCAGGATCACCCGATTCGGGGGTTTTCTCATGGGCTCACCCACGATGACCAATTGTAGGCATCTCTACTCCGGGGTTGTGAGATGTCGGCAGGTGTCGCCGCTACTTGAGTGCAAACGTCGCCACAACCCCTTACCCGGTGCCGGCCTTGTGGGCACACGCTCGCAGGGTTGCCAACCCGCCGAAAAAACCCAAGACTCCAGAACCGTGACCGAGATTCATGTGGTGGAGAACGCGCTGGCACTGGCCCGGCTCACACGCCTGCGCGAGTTGGACACCGGCGCCACCGAGTTCCGCAGGGTGCTGCGAGACCTTGGGAAGATGCTGGTGTACGAGGCCATGCGCGACGCAGTGGTGGTGCCCGAGGAGATCGTCACACCAATGTCCAATGCGGTGGGGGTGCGTCTTGAGGCGCCGCCGCTGCTGATACCCGTGCTTCGGGCCGGGCTAGGAATGCTCGACGGTGCGCTCGATTTGCTTGGTGATGCTCCGGTGGCGCTGCTGGGTGTGATCCGCAACGAGGTGACCCTTGAGCCGAGCCGCTACGCCAGCACCATTCCCGATGATCTCAAAGGCCGTGACGCGCTCATTTTGGATCCGATGCTCGCAACGGGGGGCACCATCCGTCATGCCTGCGAGATGCTGCGCAAACGCAACGGCGGCACCGTGAACGTGCTGTGTGTGATCGCGTCTGCCGCGGGGATCGAGCGGATGCGAGACCTCGGCCTCGCCGACCACATATGGGTGACCGCCATCGACGAGTCCCTCGATGAGCACGGCTTCATCGTGCCCGGGCTCGGCGACGCAGGCGACCGCCAATTCGGGGCGATGCCGTGAATCTCTCGGCGCCGCACAGCAGTGCCCGGGCAGTGTTTCACGCCGCCACGCCCGGGGGTGCCTCGCTGTGAGCCTGGTTGCGGTGGCCCCGGCCACGCGCCCGGCCATGTACGACGCCTTCGCTGCCGCGGTCACCGAGGCGGGGGCACAGGTCGCGCCGCTTGGTGAGGCCAAGGCGTTGATGTGGGCCGATCCGCTTTCGCCGCGCCTTTACCCGCAAACCATTGCCGAGGCGCCCAACGTGGAGTGGGTGCAACTCCCCTACGCAGGTGTGGAACCCTTCGCCGAGTACCTGGATCATCGGCGCCTCTGGACTTGCGGAAAGGGCGTTTACGCAGAACCGGTTGCCGAGTGGATAATGGCCTCCCTGCTGATGGGCTTCAGGGACTTCCACACCTTCGCCCGGGCGCAGAGCTGGCCTGCGCAAACCGGACGCAACCTGTTGGGCGCCAACATCACGGTGCTCGGAGGGGGTGGGATCACAACCTCGCTGGCACGCCTGCTCGGCCCTTGGGGTTGTCGCCTCACGGTGGTGAGACGATCAGCCGAACCGTTCCCGGGGGCTCACCGCACTGTGGGCCCCGCCGATGTGATCGACGCCGTCACCGGCGCCGACGCGGTGGTGGTGGCCCTGGCCCTCACCAGCGAAACACGCCACATCGTGAACGCCGCCATGTTGGAGGCAATGGGCTCGCACGCCTGGCTTGTGAACGCCGGGCGTGGCGGTCACGTCGACCACGCGGCGCTCGCCCAGGCCTTGGGCAGCGGTGTGATCGCGGGCGCGGTGCTGGATGTGACCGACCCCGAGCCGCTGCCTGACGAGTCTGAGTTGTGGCAGTTGCCCAACTGTGTGATCACCCCCCACATCGGCAACACACCCGAAATGGGGTTGCCGCTCATCGCCAAACGGGTGCGAGAGAACGTGAGCCGGTGGCTGGCAGGCGAGCCAATGCTCGGAGAAGTGGACGTAACAGCCGGCTACTGACCGCGCCCCGCCTCTGGTGCACGGTCACCACTTGGTGTGCTGCGATCGCAGTCCGACACCCGGATCACGACGGGCGAACTCCCGGGCCACGCGCCCGGGGCGCGCAGGTTCAGGACTTGGCGCTAGAAGACGATGTTGCGCAGTTCGGCGAGGCGGGGTCGCACCACTTCGCGCAGCACGCTCACACGATCCTCGGGCTCGGCGGCCACTGCTGGGCCCCACAACGCCCGACCCACCATGAACCCCGACCCTCCGGCGTCCACCGCGGCGGCCACTTGCATCCGGTACGCCTCGTAGCTTCCGCCGCCGGACAGCAGCGTCCATCCGCAACCGCAGCGGGCGGTGATCTCCTCACATGCCTGGGCCCAGCGGCGCCGGTCGGTGTCGTGCGCCACGTCCACCGGAAACGGCAGCTTCAACAAGTCGGGCTCAAGCTCGGCGAAGTGTTCCACGGTGTCCAACACGATGCGTGGCCGCGTCGACGGGTCGCGCAGTCCGTAGAACAGCGGCTCCAACACCAACGGCAGGCCAACGTCACGACACTCGTCCAAGATGTCGGCGGCGGCTTGTCTTTGAGACGACGCGTTCGCCAGATCGGGCCTGTAGGGCACCAGCAGCTTGGCCGCGGCTGCGCCCGATTCGGCTGCTTGGGCCGCGGACCATCCGTCTAGCACTCGCGTGATCGCAGTTTCGGGGTTGGCGGCGTAACCCTGGGCTTCCAACGCGGCGGTGAACCCAACCCCGGAAGGCAGGCAATCCACAAGGTCTGGGATCGAGTACTCCGGGTCGAGCATCACACCTGTGGCGTCACCGGCGAGGTTGTCCACCACGTCGAACTTGAACTCGGTGATCGCGGACGCCGACAGCGAATCGGGTGCGTCGGGGGCGAGGACTGCTCGCATCGAGTCGCGATGGTCGATGGCGAGAACCGCGAAACGGTCGTCCACGGAGATTCCGTCGAGGCTCATGACCCGCTCGCACCTGTCACGGAGGTCTCGGCGCTCACCACGGGCAGTCCCCATTCGCCTGCTGTCCAGTCGGACTCGATCCAGGTGTGTTCCGCCGCGAAGCACGGCGGGGTGCGCCGCTGGTCGCCGATCAGTTCCCCCGCCAGGTAGTTCAGGAAGTACATGTTCGAACCGGGGCACGCCACCGACGTGTGATACCCCTTGGGCACCAGCACCAGGTCGCCGTCGTGTGCCACCACCGCCTCGTCGAAGTCCTCGTCGTGGCGCCAGTTGCGGTGAATGGCGTAACCCTCGGGCCGGTCGAGGCGAAACCAGTACACCTCCTCCAGGTAAGGCGAGCCGTCACGACCGTCGTGGCAGTGCGGCGGCCAGCCCGACCATGTGCCACGCGGCACGTACACCTCGTAAAGGATCAGCCGCTCCGCCGGCAACGGATGAGCCAACGAATGGATCACCTGCCGGTGCGCCTGCCCGCCGCCGCGGATCTCGCTGCGCATCTCGGTGGGTTCGATCACCCGCGCCGGGTAGCGCCCCTCCGCCGGCGCCGAGCCCACCGCCACGGTGAGCGACCCGCCGTCCTCGGCCACCACACGCCAAGCAACCCCTGGCGGCACGTACACCACCCGAGCCATTTCGGAAAACACCGACGAACGGCTCACCGGCGCCTCGATGCGGTCACCGCGCTCGCCGGTGATCACCGTTCCGGCGCCCTCAAGTGGCACGATGGCGGTCTCACGGTCGGTGGAGCGCCCGGACGCTTCCGAACCAGCAGGCCCGCCGTCGCCCAGGGTCAACACCTCGAAGGCCAGGTGCTCCCAGCCGGCCGTTTCGGGTGTGACCTTCAGCGACCCCGAACCGGTTTCGGCGCGCAGCGGGCCCGAACGCGAACCGCAACGCTCGATCACCGTGAGTGTCTTTGTGCCTTCTAGGTCGGTTGTCAAGTTCCTCACCTCGTTGTTCGGGTTCGCCTCGTTGCTGAAGCCACGCACTGCCGGTTGGCGCCCCGTTGGGTGGTCCCTGTTGGGTGGCGTGTCGGTCAGGCCAGGTTGCCGGTGGCGCGTTCGTTGCGGAACTTCACGAGCAGTTCGGCGATGGTCGGCGGGTCGTAGTCGAGTACCTCTCGGGTGCGGCGCACCGCCAGGCTCGTGTCGTACGGGATCGGAAAGCCAGGCTCGGGATCCGGCGGGGTTGCCACCACCAGCTCGGGGTCCAGGTCGAACACGTCGCAAGCAAGCAGCGCCAGCTCCATGCGGCTGGTGGCGCCCGCGCCGCACGCGTGGAAAATGCCCGTGGATTTGGTGGCCGCGATCTTCCACATCACCTCGGCGCATTCGCTGGCCAGCGACGGTGAGGCCACCATGTTGATCCGGTCGGACTCCCACACCCCGAACCGCCGACCGCCCTCGAGCGCTTCCACCAGCGACGTCACCAGGTAGCCGAACCCGCCGTCCTGGGTGCGTGGAGTGGACTCGCGTGCCCAGTGCATGCCGCTCACCGCCGACACCCGGGCCACCGCCCCTCCACGGGCAACGGTGGCCATTTCGCTTGCCATTTTGAGCACGCCGTAGAAGTTCACCGGATTGGGAGGGGTGGTCTCATCCGCGCCTGGCTGCGTGCCGTCGAACACCCAGTCGGTGGACACCAGAATCATCAACGCCCCCACATCGGCGGCCGCATCCGCGAGCGTTTCGGTGGCGCCCACGTAGCTGCGCCAGGCCAGATCCCGATCGGCGAGGCAGCGTTCGAAGTCGTTGAGGATCATCGAATGCACGATCACATCGGGCGCAAACCCCGCCACGCTTCGCCGGGTTGCCTCCCGATCAAGCAGGTCAACGCTCTCTGTGGTCACCCGGGCAGGCTGCGACCCGTCTGCGGGCACGAAGCGATGCGTCGGGCACAACACCTCGGCGCCGTGACGCTCGGCGAACACCTTCACGACGTTCGACCCCACAAAACCGGTGCCGCCGGTGACGTAAGCCCTCATCAGCAGGCGCTCCCGCTCAGGCGATCTCGTCGATGGCCACAGGGCGACCCTCGCGCGCCGACTTGCCCGCCGCCAGGCCCATCAACAGCGGCGCACGACCGTCCTCGAGAGTCACCGGTGACGGTTCTCCCCTTGCGGTGGCCGCGAAGGCCTTCCACTGCTGCACGTAAGAGGGGATGTAACGCTCCAGGAAGAACCACGGCATCGGCGGCCCCGACGAGCCCTGCTCGCCCCAGTACCCCGCGGTTGCCTCGGTTGGGTTGTGCGACGCCGCCATTCCCGCCGACCCGAACGCCTCCACACGCTGGTCGTAGCCGTAAGCGGCCTGGCGGCTGTTGTCGATGGTGGTGATCGCCCCGCAGGTGTGGGTGAGCACGATCACCGCCGTGTCGAGATCCCCGGCTTCGCCAATGGCGGGGTCCACTCGCACCGCTCCGGTTGCG
The DNA here is from genome assembly GCA_965221635.1 of Candidatus Aldehydirespiratoraceae bacterium. Taxonomy (GTDB): domain Bacteria; phylum Actinomycetota; class Acidimicrobiia; order Acidimicrobiales; family Aldehydirespiratoraceae; genus JAAXHB01. Next base: position 2,151,755 of record OZ244902.1, on the reverse strand, counting down.
TACACCTCGGTGACTTCGCTTCCCACCACAAAGCGGGCCATGTCAAAGTCGTGGATGGTCATGTCACAAAAGATCCCGCCCGAAACGTTGATGTACTCGATTGGCGGGGGCGCCGGGTCGCGGCTGGAGATCCGCACCAGGTGAACGTCGCCCACGTCGCCGTTGCGCACCCGGTTGCGCACGTAACGATGCGCCGCGTCGAAACGCCGGTTGAACCCCACCTGCACGCCGATTCCTGCTTGGCGCGCCGCGGCGATGCCCCTGTTCACCTCTGCGAGGTCAAGCGACAACGGCTTCTCCACGAAAGCCGGCTTGCCCACCGCGGCGGCTTGCACCAACAAGTCGACGTGGGTGTCGGTGGAGCTGCAAATCGCCACCGCGTCAACGTCGTCGGCTTCCATCAGCTCGGCCACCCCGGAGGCTTGGCGCACACCCAGATCGCCTGCCACCGCAGCGGCTGTGGGGTGATGAAGGTCGTACACCGCGGCGAGGGCAACCTCGGGAACCCGGCGCGCTGTCAACTCGGCGTGCATTGAGCCGATGCGACCGCAGCCGATCACGCCGATCCGCACAGGCTCGCTGCGCGGCCCCGATTCGGTCATCGGGACTCCTGAAGGGCTTTCTCGGCCAAGGTGGACACCACCCGTCCGTTGCGCACCTCAACGTGGTAGGTGGCCAGCGGCGCCTTTGCCGGGAAGCGCAAGGCCTCACCGGTGCGCGGGTCGAAACGTCCGTTGTGTTTGGGGCATTCGATCACGTCGTCAACCAAGGCCCCCTCGGCCAGGTGGGCCCGCTGATGGGTGCAGATCCCCTCGCACAGCACGAACTCTTCGCCGTGGGGCGCCGATTCGAGGCGGCACAACACGTACGTGTCATCCGCGTGGTCGACTCTTCGCAACGACCCGCGGGCCATTTCGGCCGAGCCCAGGTCGACAAGCCCGTCGTGGGTGTGGCCTGCCCATGCCACCACGCCGGTGTCCACACGACTGCGATGGTCGCCCACCTCCGGCACGTCGGGACGGGGCCGGTCATATGCGGGGTCGCGCCACTGTCGCAGCATCGCCGAGCAGATGTCGCGGTAGGCGGCCAGCGACGACTTCTTCGGCGGCGGCAGGTAGTCCTTCAGTTCCTCGTGCAAGGCGGGCAGCGCGTAGTAGGGAACCGTGGGAAACATGTGATGTTCGATGTGATAGTTCATGTTCGAGTACAAGAACCGCAGCACCGGGTTCATGTACACGGTTCGGGTGTTGAGACGATGGTCGAGCACGTCCTCACGCAGCCCGGCGTGCTGTGTGAGAGCGAAGAACACCATCAGCCACGCGCCGTAAACGGTTGGCAAGCCCACGTACAGCACCGGCAGCGGCGTCCACGCCACCAGCGACCAGATCACCGCCGCGCCGATCACCGTCACGTACGCACGGGACTCCCATTTGAGTTTCGGCAGTTCGTCCTCGGGAATGAAATCCCGGGCGTCGTCATCGATGCGACCGGCGGCGTGTTTCATGGTGCGCCACAAGGCCATCGGCACTTTGCGCACCGGCACGAACGTGGCGACCACCGCCACCGGCGACGACGGCCGTGGGAAGGTGATCTCGGGGTCGCGGCCCACGATGATCGTGTCGGTGTGATGGCGAACATGCGACCAGCGCCACAAGGTGGGCTGGCGCAGCAGCATGAACGACGCCAGGTAGTACACCACGTCGTTGAGGCGTTTCGATTTGAACGCCGTGCCGTGACCGCATTCATGCCAACGCGAATCCCCCGCCCCGCCGTAAAGGGTGCCGTAAGCCGCGAACGCGGGCAGCGCCCACCAAGAGCCCCAAGCAACCCATGCGAGATACCCGAACAGCGCGAGCAGCGCCAGCCACAAGATGGTGTCGCGCGCGGCCCGGCTGTTGTTGCGCTGTTGCAGCGTTCGCAGCCGTTCGGGATTGACGGGCGGGCGGAACCATTCGGCTTCCACCAGGCCACGCTCGATGGCCAGCGCCGACTCGGCGCCGGTGAGGCCGTAATCGCGGGCGGGTTTCACGGCCCCATCTCCAACAGCTCCACCCCTGGGCGGGGGGCGTCACCGGTGCCGAGCACGGTTTGGTCCCAGTCGATCACCGCTCCGGTCATGAACGACGACTCCGACGTGGCCAGATGCACGATCGTGCGGGCGATCTCGTGTGGTTTGATCAACCGGCCGAACGGCTGCTCGGCTTCGGCTCGTTCGAGCCAGCCGTCTTCGGCGTCGTCGTAGAGCCGCTGGATGCGATCCTCGCCGGGGGTGTCCATCCAACCGGGGCACACCAGGTTCACCCGGATGCGGTGCCGCATCAACGTGAACGCGAGGTTGCGGGCCATGCCGATCAGCGCCGCCTTCGAGGTGGAGTACGGCAACAGCGTGGGCAGGCCGCCGTAACCGGCAACCGAGCCGATCAGCACCATGGCGCCCTCGATGTGCTCGCGGGCCATCACCCTGGCAACGCCTTGGCACAACAGGCCCGGCGCCCGCACGTTCACCGCCAGCATCATGTCCCAAAGCTCAACGCCGGCATCCCACACCGAGCCACGGTCGGTGACCGCTGCGCTGTTCACGAACGCGTCGCAGCGTCCGAACTCGGCATCGAGGCTGCCCACCAGCCCGTGGCACTGTTCGGCGTCGGCCATGTCCGCCGCGCAGAACACCACCTTGCATCCCGGCGCGTCCGCGCCGAGCCTCGCCGCGGCGGCTTGGCCCTTTTGTTCGTCACGGCCCGAGATCATCAGCCCGGCTGCGCCTCGGGCTGCGAGCAGTTCGGCCACGGCGTAACCGAGGCCTTGTGAACCGCCGGTGACGAGACCGACTCCCCCGGCGAAGGTTTGAGGTTCGGCAGCGCCGGCAGTCATCGTGGCCTCCAATCAGACGGCGTGGCAGTGTGCGTGTGGCTGGTGGTGGCGGGCCTTTCCGGGATCACAGCACGAGCCTTTGCTCGGCGAGGCCGGTTTCGAGGGCGCCACGGGCGGCTGTCACCTCGGCACGGTCGCTCACCTCGGGCACGCCCACCTCCCAGAACGACCCGCCCTCTGTCCAAAGATAGGGATGGGTCTTCATGGCGATCACGTAGGTGCGATCCGCGGCCCTGGCGCGCTGCAACGCCGCCTCCAGGCCGTCGATGTCGGTCACCGTTTCGGACAGGCACCCCATGGACGCGGCGTGCGCGGCGAAGTCCACCTCAGGTGGGGCTTCGGTGTCGGTGTCGCTTCGGCAGTCGCTGAACAGATTGTTGAACGGCACCCCGCCCTGCGCGATCTGCAGTCGGTTGATCACCGCGAAGCCGCCGTTGTCGCACACCACCACGATCAGTTTGTGACCGGTGAGCACGGTGCTGTACAGGTCGCTGTTCATCATCAGGTACGAACCGTCACCCACCAGCACGATCACCTCGCGTTCGGGCATGGCCATCTTGGCTCCCCAACCGCCGGAGATCTCGTAACCCATGCACGAGTAGCCGTACTCGCAGTCAAAGGAATGCACCGTGTCGGCCCGCCAGCCGTTCACCAGCTCGCCGGGGAACCCTCCCGCGGCGGCCAGCACATAAGTGTCGGCCCCAGCGGCACGATCCACGGCGCCCACCACCTGCGCGTAAGTGGGACGATCCTCGAAACCCGCCGGATGCCCTGCGGGCTCGGACTGCGAGGCGTCGGAGGTGTCGCCGCCGGTCGCGCCGCTGACCGCAAGCGAAGGCGCCGCGATCTTGTCGATGTAGGCGTGGTACTGGGCGGTCTCCGTCGCGGCTCTCGCCGGCCAGTGCTCGGGGGCTTTGTATCCGCTGAGCGCGAAGCCGAGTTCCACCAGTCCCTCACGGGCGTCGCACACCAGCGGAACGCTGCGGTGTTTGACCGCGTCGAAACGGGCGGCGTTGAGGCCGATGATCCGCACTCCCGGATCGGCGAACACTGTCCATGACCCGGTTGCGAAGTCTTGCAGGCGGGTGCCCACCGCGAGCACCACATCGGCGTCGGCTGCCATGGCGTTGGCAGAAACGCATCCGGTCACACCAACCGGGCCGCAGTTCAGCCGGTGATGCGCCGGCAGCGACGTGCGCCCGGCCACCGTTTCCACCACGGGAATGTCATGAGCGTCCGCGAAGGCCGCCAGGTGCCCCTCGGCGCCCGACCAGTGAACGCCCCCACCGGCGATTATCAGCGGCCGCTCGGCGCTGCGCAGCAAAGCCACGGCGTGGCGCAATTCGAGAACGTCGGGCCGGGGGCGGCGAATCCGGTGAACGGTGCGCTCCAGGAAACTCGTGGGGAAGTCGAATGCCTCGGCTTGGGTGTCCTGAGGCAACCCGATGAAAGCCGGGCCGCAGTCACCAGGGTCGAGCATCATGTGAACCGCCTGAGGCAGCGACTGGATCAGCTGCTGGGGCGCGGTGATGCGATCCCAGTAGCGAACCACCGCCCTGAACGCGTCGTTCACGGTGGTGGAGGGCGCGCCGAAGTGTTCCACCTGTTGCAGCACCGGATCCACGATGCGATGGTTGAACGTGTCCCCGGCAAGCAGCAGCAACGGCAACCGGTTGGCGTGCGCCACCGCCGCGGCGGTGACCATGTTGGTGGCGCCGGGGCCTATCGAACTGGTGGCCACCATGATCCGGCGGCGGCGGTTGGCCTTGGCGAAAGCAGCCGCGGCGAGGGCCATTCCTTGCTCGTTTTGGCCTCGCCATGTTGGCAGCCGGTCGGCGACGGTTTGCAGTTCGTGGCCCAAACAGGTGACGTTGCCATGGCCGAAAATGGCGAACACTCCCCCGAACAGCGGCAGTTCCTCGCCGTCGATGGATATGTGCTGCGCGGCCAGGTAGCGCACGATCGCGCCCGATGTGGTGAGCCTTGTGGTTTCGGTCATCGCCGCTGACCTCCACTGTGTGTGTTTGCTGTGGTCATCATGGCCTCCGGCACGCACGCGGCTCAAATGGCGGGCGCTCAGATCGGTGACACCACATCAACCCATGCTCCGGTTTCCCAGCTGCGCAGCAGCGCGGCTTGCACGCTGGTGTAGTTCACAGCTTCACGCATCCCCGCCGAGTGCGGCCGCCCCTCGGCCACCGCGGTGAGGAACTCGTGATCCTGGATTGTCACCACATCCTCGAAACCGATCGGGTTGGCCTCACCGGGAACAAAAACGCTGTGGCTGGGCTGCGCGGCGCCTGCGTACACGGTGGTGTAGCCCTGGGGTTCGCCCTTGAGGCGGAACAGGCGCATCTCGTTCATCGTTTCCAGGTTCCAGCTGAGAGCGCCCTCCGTGCCGTACACGTCGAAAGCCATTTGGCTTTGCGGCCCCACGATTGTGCGGCTCACCTCGAAAGTGCCGACGCTGCCGTTGGCGAACCGGGCCAGCGCCGCGAAGTAGTCCTCGTTGGTGACCTCCCCGGTGGGGTCATCGGGTGCGCCCCGGTCGTAATGGGTGCCGGTGGCCGACGGAAGCGGGCGCTGCTTCACGAACGTTTCGCCGCTGCCCACCACTTTGGTGATCGGCCCGTTGAGCATCATGGCCATGTCGATCACGTGGCTCAAAATGTCGGTGGAGGCGCCGTGCCCGGCCTGGTCGAGCAGGAATCGCCAACTGAGCAGACCCAGCGGATCGGCGCCGTACATCGAGAAGAAACGTCCCCGGTAGTTGGTGATCTCGCCAAGTTCGCCGCTGGTGATCATTTGTTGCGCCAGGCGCACCTGTGGCGTGAACCGGTAGTTGTACCCAACGCCGGTGATGATCCCCGCGGATTCGCACGCCTTGTACACCTGCAGGGTTTGTTCGGGGGTGCCGCCCACCGGTTTCTCGCAAAACACGTGCTTGCCTTCTTGAGCGGCGGCTGTTGCGATCTGTGTGTGCAACATGTTGGGCGCGCAAACCACCACCACGTCCACCTGTGGGTGCGACACCGCTTCGCGCCAGTCGGCCACCACCTCGGCGAACCCGAAGTCGTCGCGGGCGCGCCGGCGCCGCTCGGCCAGGGTGTCCGCGCACACAACCAGTTGCGGCTCGTAGGAGCGGTTGTCGAAGAGTCTCGGCATCCGGGAGTACGACCGGGCGTGGGCCTGGCCCATCCAGCCGAACCCGATCACCGCGATACCGAGGCGCCTGGGGCTGCGGGCGCTCATGGTGTTGCGCCTTCACGCCGGTCAACGGCAGGGTCGGCGGCGGCCGGGTCGAGGAGGTGTTCGGGGGTGTCGCCTCGCAACCAGCACACGGCTTGTTCGAGGGCTTGGCCGATCAGGCGGTGTACGCCAACCACCGTGGACGACGCCACGTGAGGGGTGACGATCACGTCGTCACGATCGAGCAGCGGGTGGCCCGCCGGCAGCGGCTCGGGCTCGGTCACGTCCAAACCGGCCCCGGCGACCCGGCCCGCCTCCAGCGCCTCCAGCAGGGCGTCGTGGTCGATCAGCGCGCCCCTGGCGCAGTTCACGATGATCACACCGGGGCGCATCGTGGCGATGGTGGCGGCGTTCACCATGTGGCGGGTGGTTTCGGTGGCCGGTGCGTGCAACGACACCACGTGACTGCGATCCCAAACGGCGGGCAGATCCACCAGCTCCACGAAGCTGTCAACCTGGCTCTCGCTGAGCGCGGGATCAAACGCGATCACGTCCATTCCCAGCGCCGCGGCGTACCGGGCCACACGCCCTCCGATGCGCCCGCATCCCACCAAACCCAGGGTGAGGCCGTCGAGTTCGGTGGCTCGGTGACCCGACCGGTACTCGGCGTGGCCTTCCTTCAAGTTGCGGGCAGCCACGTCGACCTTCTTGGCCACCGCCAGGATCAGCGCCAAGGTGTGCTCCGCGGTGGACACCGTGGGGGCGTCGGGGGCGTTGCACGCGGCCACTCCCACCGTGGCGCACGATGCGGCGTCCACGTTGTCGAAACCGATACCCGAACGGGCAAGCACCTTGAGCCGGGGAAGCTCAAGGCAGGCATGGGCGTCCCAGTGTCGGTCGGCGCCGATCACCGCACCGTCGGCTGAGGCAACGTCGTCCACCAGCTGCACGTCGTGTGGGATTTGAACCTCCGGCGGGGCGGGCCGGTCGATCCAAATGTTCCACCTGCGGTCGGTCATGGCGCTGACCTCGGCGGTGGGGTTGGATGATCCAACATGTGGTCGATTTCCCGGGGGGTTGGCATGGCGTCCGAGCAGGCCAACCGGCCGGCCACTATCGCCCCGGCGGCGTTGGCCCTTGTGACGGTTTCCACCGGGTCACGGCCCGCGATGAGACCCACCGCGAGGCAGCCACCGAACGCGTCGCCCGCTCCGAGCCCGCACACCACCTGCACTTGTTGGGGCGGCACCGACGTGCGCCTGTCGCTTGTTGCCACCAGTACTCCCTCGGCGCCCTTCTTTACGATCGCCAGCTTCACGCCTCGCTCCAGCAGCCGGTCGGCGGCGGTGTCGGGGTCGGAGGCGCCCACCGCGATCTCGCATTCGGTGCGGTTGCCCACCGCCACCGTCACGTGATCCAGCGCTTTGCCGATGTGTGTGCCGGCCTGGTGGGACGATTCCCAGAACATGGGCCGGTAGTCGAGGTCGATCACCGTGTGATCGGCTCGCCCGCGGTGCTCGAGCACCTCCATCACCGCCGAACGTGACGGCTCCTGCGCGAAACGCGAGCCGCTCACCCACAGCACCGGCACTCTCTTGGCAACGTCGACGGGCATGTCGTCGATGGTGAGGTTCATGTCGGGGCCTCGAGGCTCACGGTAGAACAACAACGGCGGCTCCTCGGGTGGATCCAGCGCACAAAACGCCAGCGCGGTGCGCAGCTTGGGATCGGTGGACACGTAACGGTTGACCACTCCGAAGCGTTCGGCCAGGTCACGCCGGATGTACTCACCGAACTCGTCGTCGCCGACGCGTGTCACCACCGCGGCTCGCACACCGAGGCGTGACGCCGCCACCGCCACGTTGGTTGGTGAGCCGCCGATCGACTTCGCGAACGACACCACATCACGCAGCGGCACCCCGCTTTGTTGAGGGTAAAGATCGACGCTCACCCGCCCGATGGTGAGCAACTCCAGATCGTCATCCATGGTCGGCTCGATGCGACCGGCAACCGTTGCGCCACCCGTTGACGGCCACTCGACGGGTCTCGTTCCCGTCAGCTCGCGCCGGCTTCGGCCAGTTCGTGCTGCAATGCCTCCAGTTCGGCGCCGCCGGCCATCAACTGGGTGAGTTCGGCCTGCGAGAGTTCCTCCTTGGACCAGTTGCCCAGCGAACGTCCACGGTTGAGGATCACGAACCGGTCACCCACGGGGTAGGCGTGGTGGGGGTTGTGAGTGATGAAGATCACCGCGAGGCCCTGATTGCGGGCCTCGATGATGCGCCTCAGCACCACCCCGGACTGCTTCACCCCCAAAGCGGAGGTGGGCTCGTCGAGGATCAGCACCTTCGCCCCGAAATAGTTGGCCCTGGCGATCGCCACCGACTGCCTCTCGCCACCGGACAGCGTGCCCACGCTTTGTTCGGTGTCGCGAATGTCGATGCCCATCTTGGCCATCTCTTCCTTGGCGATCATCTTGGCCTGGTCGATGTCGATTTGACGGAACGGCCACACGCCCTTCTTGGGTTCCTGGCCCAAAAAGAAGTTCCGCCACACCGACATCAGCGGCACCATTGCCAAGTCCTGGTACACGGTGGCGATGCCTCGCGCTATGGCATCACGCGGAGAGTTGAACTTCACCGCTTCACCTTCGAGCAGCACCTCGCCCTCGTCGTGCTGGTGTACCCCGGCGAGGATCTTGATGAAGGTGGACTTGCCAGCGCCGTTGTCGCCGAGAATGCAGGTGACCTCACCAGGGTTCACGCTGGTGGTCACACCGGTGAGCGCGATGATGTTGCCGTAGAACTTCGAGATGTTCCGAATTTCCAGAAAATCAGCCATGACTTGTGCTCCTTGTTTGCGGCGTAACGATTCGGATCCTTGTTGGTGAAAGCAGGCCCGTCATCGAACCTTCTCCGCTCGGCTTCGTACATAGTTGTTCACCAACACGGCGATCAACAGCAAAGCCCCCAGAACCAGGAAGCGCCAGTCGCTGTTCCACTGTGCGAACCCGATTCCTTGTGCGATCATTCCCCAGATCAATGCGCCAATTCCGGCACCGAGTGCAGAGCCGTAGCCACCGGTCAGCAGATTGCCACCCACCACGGCCACGATGATGTAGCGGAACTCGTTTCCGTCACCAACATCCGCCTGAACAGCTGTCAGACGGAACGCGATCAGCATTCCCGTAATCCAAGCTGCCGCGGACACGAGCATGAACAGCGTCGTCTTCGTTCGCGCCGCGGGAACACCCACCGAACGGGCTGCATCCTTGTTGCCACCAACAGCCAGGATCCAACTGCCAAATTGCGTGCGCATCAACAACCACGAACCAACAGCAGCGAAGACAAGGAACGACAACACAACCACACCAAACTGGGTTCGTGGACACAGTAGCACGCCGTCGCTGCCAACGCTGCAGATCGCCTCGAGTTCGGCGCTGGTAACGAACATCAGCCGCGATGCGACACCAAGAAGCACCATGCCAATGCCCACAGCTACCAGCGCCCTGCCTACTCCCTCGTCACGAGTAAACAGAGTGCGGGCAATCGTTGCCAACGCATAGAACCCAAACGCCACCAGCGCGCCTTTCGCAATACCTGTCAACAGCGAATAAAGGATCGCGTCTCCGTCCAGCAGTTCTATTGTGGCGAAGACGACCGCAGCCACGATTGCTGCCACCGCGGTGACCTTAACCCAGATCCCCAGCTGCATTGCCGGTGCACTCACGGTTCTGTCCGCACTCAAGTGTCGGGCTATCGCAACCGCTGCCAGAACCAGCGCCACCAACAAGAGCGCGGTGAACAACTCCACACGCAGCTTGCGGGACGTGGACTCGACGTGTATGAAGAACGCAAGCCCCACGATCGTCATCGCCGAGAGCAGCGATATCGCTATGGGCGGCTTCATCCGGGAAGCCGCTGCTACGAACATCATTAGCCCGAGCAACGCCAAGCCGGTAAACAAAATTGTGCGCGCTGCTTGAACCGTGATGAGCAGGCTCACTGTTGGGATCGCAACCAACGCTCCGCCAATCAGCGGATATCCCGCTGTCACCCGCCCGAGAGCGGCCAGCACCGCCAACACTCCTACAACGGCGATGCCCATGGCAAAGACGAATCGTCCCGGAGAGCCACCCAGGAAGCCAAGCTGCGATGAGTCGCCGGAATCCATGAGCCATGCGACGACGACCGCAGCCGCAACGGCGGCAATCCCCCCGACGACGTACAGCAGCAGCCCCGGAGAGGTGCCGGCCTCGGACCGCGCAGCAGGTTCGAAGCGCGCCCGACACCAGCCCCCCACGCCGACCAACACACCCGCGGACACTCCGATCCCTCCGATCCATTCCGACGCAGAATCAGATTCGGTGAGCAGCACCATGAAGCCGGCCACTGCCACGACAGCGCCTACGAGGCCAACCATTGCCCCAGCCGGATTCGATTCCTTGCGTCGCGCGTAGCTGAGATCAAACATGCCCAACAAGACCGCCACGGCTCCGACGATCAGCAGTCCCGCCCAAGCCCAGTCGCGGCTTTCCCAAATGTGGCTGTTGCGAAGCCAAGAGGCTCCGAATATTCCGTTCCAGAAGTCGTATCCGGAGGCTTCGTCCAAGCCCTCTACGAGAACCTTGTTTGTGAAGAGTTTCGAGAATCCGAGTTTTCCGCCGATCAGGATGAAGAAGGTTCCGAGGGTCACGATGAAGCTCGGTAGCGAGGTCTTTTCCACCAAGGTGCCGTTGAACCAGCCAATCGCCAATGCGAACGCAAGCGAAAGCGGAACCGCCAGGTGCAGCCCAAGTCCGGCACCGGCAACGTCACTAGCCAGCAGCACCAACACGATCGCGGTCGCGCCGGTCATGGCACCTGAGGAAAGGTCGAACTCACCTCCGATCATCAACAGCGCAACAGGCACTGCCATGAGTCCCAGGTAGGCGGCCACGTCAAGGTAGTTGGCCGTGCCTCCCACGGTTCCGAATGGTTCAGAGACCAGCCAGAACAACAGCCAAACCGCGGCGGCTCCCATGAGGGCACCGATCTCGGGCCGTGTCAGTAGCTGCTGAATTGGCCCTCGGTGGGCAAGTCTCTCGTCGGTATCGCCGCCGGGTTCCACAGCCGGGGTGGCAGCAGCGGCGGCTTCTGTGTTGGACACTGGTGTCCTCCTGTGATCTTGGTGAAGGCTGCACACAACGCGTGCGGTAGACACCTTGCGGGCGGGATATTAGATCAACGCTGTCTCCCTGGGAGGGCATGGGCCGTGACAGCCCACCCTCGGCGGTGAGCCGGCGACTCGGAATCAGCGTTGGCACTCATGGAGCCATTCACGAACGGCTGCCGGTACTGAGGGACGGCTGGTGCGGCCCGACACCCTGCCGGGCCGCACTCGCCGTCTTGGACGCTGTCGCCGTTACGACGGCGTCCGGTGTGTCACTTTCGGATCAGCGTGTGCCGTCCGAAACCAGCTCCTTCACCACGGAAGCGTTGGCCGTGTCCACGAAACCGGGACCGGTGAGGATGGGCAGACCGCCGCCTGCGGTGTTCTGGTTGGTGGCTTGCAGGTGCATGAGGATCACCGGCAGGTAACCCTGCAGGTACTGCTGCTGATCCACGGTGAAGGCCACGTTGCCGGCCTCGATCTCGTCGATCAGATCGCCGGAAAGGTCGAATCCGCCGATTACCAACTCACGCCCGGCCTGCTCACCGGCGGCAAGGGCACGCAACGGCAGGTTCGGCCCGACGCCGAGAACACCATCGATGCTCGGATCGGCCTGAAGCAGCGCGGCAATGCCGTTCTGCTGCTCGTCCGGGTTGGCGTCAAGGCCCACGAATTCCGAGGTCACGTCGCCGTTGAAGGTTTCGGCGAGGCCCGCGCAGCGCTCTTCGAGCGCCACGTTGGACTGCTCCTGACGGGCGCAAAGCACGTGCTGTGCACCAAGGGCGTTGAAGCGCTCGCCTGCGCCGTTGCCGGCCACCGTCTCGGTTTGGCCAACGTGGGTTACCGCGCCAAGGTCTTTGTAGTTGTTCACACCGGAGTTGAGCGTGTACAGGGGGATGCCCGCAGCCACGACGGACTCCGCCGCGTCGCTCACGCCTGCCGGGTCGGCCAGCGAGATCGCGATTCCGGAGGATCCCGCTGCCACGGCGGCCTCGATCTCCTGTGACTGGGCCAGAGCGTCGTTGTTCGAGCCGAAGTACACAACATCACAGCCAATCGCTGCCGCTGCGTCACGCACGGCCACCTCCACTACCGACCAGAACACGCCTGAGTCGCCGTGGGTGATCACGTGGTAGGTGTGGTCACAGCCCTGGGCGTCGTCGATCACGTCGCTTGGCTCTTCGTCGGTGCCCGAGTCCTCGGGATCACTGTCTGCCGGGTCGGCCCCGCCACCTTCATCCGCGGGTGGCGCGGCGTCACCTTCGTCGTCGTCGGAGCCGCAGGCCGCGGCCACAAGCGTCACCGCAAAGAGCAGCGCCAGAAGCTTCCAAAGTGTTGTTTTCATTGTGTTTACCCCTCCTGGAGTGGTTGTCGGGTTTGCCTACCTGCCCGCCGGATGCGAGCAGGGAGATCTGTATTGCTAACCGGCCAAGGGCACGGCTAGGTGCGATCGCAAGAAATTGATGCTCTTGTCAATGTTGTGGCGCAGGTCTTGCACTGCGCGCGGTTCGGGTCCGGTGAGCGCCGCGTCCTGTTCGAGCACATACCACAGGTCCCTGTCGTTGCGCTCCAGCAGGCGGATCACGTCGGCCACCGGCACGTGACCGTCGCCGAGTGGAGGAAACAGTCCGTTCTGCACGGCCTCCATGAACGAAACCTCGCCGCGGTCATGGCGCCCGGCCACGCCTTCGTCCACGTCCTTTAGATGCACCAGGGCCACCCGGTGCGAATGGTGTTGCGCCAGGTTCACCACGTCGACGCCCCCGAGGGTGAGGTGAGCGGTGTCGAGCACGATCGATGCCTGTGACCCCTCGAGCACTCGCTCCGTTTCGTCACGGGTTTCCACCACGCAGCCCACGTGCGGATGAACCGCCTGGGTGAGGCCGTAGGTGGCGCAAAGCTCATCGAGGCGGTCAAGGAAGGCGCACAACCGGTTCCACTGCCGGCCCCGCAGCGGCGCCTGGCGCCAGTCGGCTGGGTCACTGATCGGGCAGGTCACGAAGAACGAAGCACCCGCGGCCGAAAGCAGGCCCGCCCAGCGATTCGCAGCCTGCAAGGTGGTGTCGGTGTGCGCCGGGTCGTGCAGCACCAGCGGCACGAAGCCTCCCAGCAAACTCAAGCCGTGCCCGTCGAGCGTCCTGCGCAGATCGTCGGCTTCGGTGGGCAGGTACCCGAGCGAGCCGAGTTCGGTGTGGGTGAAGCCCGCCGCGGCCATGTCCGAGAGCACGTGGGTGGGTGGAAGCTGATACCCCCAGCCGGGCATCTCGCACACGCCCCAGGAGATGGGCGCGGCGGCAACCCGCTCAAAGAGTGCATCTGTGACGCTCACGGCCATTTCGGTGCTGCTTCCCCCTGTTGGTGCGGGCCCATCGAACCTCGGCGGCTGGTTGGAGCGCTCCAAACCCGAGCCGGACTGGTTTGGAGCGCTCCAAGTTTCTAATGTATGGAACATGCGCTTGTCAAGTGCAACTCGAGCACCGCTTGGGTTCGCCCGCTCCGTGGCCGCTTCGGTGGCTGCCCGCCGGGTCGGTGTGCGAGCCAACGCGCCGGTAATGCCGGTGGCGCCCAGCCGATGAGCAGGCCCACCATGCAGGACGTGGCCGACCTGGCCGGGGTGTCGCGAGCGCTGGTGTCGCTGGTGATGAACGACTCGCCCCAGGTGTCCAACTCGAAGCGCGAAGCGGTGCTGCAAGCCGCCGAGGAGCTCGGATACCGACCCAACCTGATGGCCCGCAGCCTGGCCCAGCGCCGCACCAGCACCGTGGGCGTGCTCGTGGACGACCTGCGCAACCCGTTCTTTGGCGAGATGGTGGAGGGCATCGAAACCGCTGCCGAGAAGTACGGCTTTCAGGTGTTGATCCTCAACGGCCACCGTGACGCCCGCCGTGAGCGCTCCGCCGTTGAGACTCTCCTTCAGTTCCAGGTGGAGGCGCTGGCGCTGGTGGGTTCCCGCCTCGACGACACCGAGATAGCCCGAGCCGGGCGAACGGTGCCAACGGTGGTGGTGGCAGCCGGGGATTCGCTTCCCGAGGTGGACACGGTGGTCACAGACGGTGGTCGCGGCGCCGCGCTGGCGGTGCAGCACCTGATCGACCTCGGTCACCAACGCATCGTCCACGTGGACGGCGGGGCCAACGTGTCCGCACCCGAACGCCGCGCCGGTTACCGCGAAGCCATGAAGGCAGCAGGGCTCAACAAGCACATCGAGATCGTGGCCGGCGGCGACGACGAGGAAGACGCGATCGGCGCCGTCGAGGCCATACGCGCAGCCGATCACCCCCCAAGCGCGATCTTTGCCTTCAATGACATGCTGGCGGCGGGGTTGCTTGATCGGCTCCACTCGGCGGGGATCTCGGTGCCTGCGGACATGTCGCTCGTTGGCTTCGACAACACCCAGGTGGCCCGACTGGGTCGCATCTCCCTCACCACCATCCACCAGCCCCGCCAGTCGATGGGCACCCTCGCAGTGGAGGCACTGCTCGCACGCATGGGCCACCCCACTCCCCAAGACCCGATCAGGCATACCCTCACGCCAAGGCTCGTGGTGCGCTCCACCACCGGGCCGGTTCCCTCCGTTGTCGGCTTGTCGCCCACTTGAAATCCCTACCGGTGAAGACCCTCGGCCTTGAGGAGATGAAGATGACCAACACCGCAACTGCGCCCAAGACGATCTCGCATTGGGTGGACTCCCAACTCATGCCCACATCCGGGCAAGGCCCCACCCTGCCGGTCACCGACCCCAGCACCGGCGCGGTGACCGGTCGGGTGGAGGTGGCCGGCCCAAGCGAGGTGGACGCCGCGGTGGCGAGCGCACGCAAGGCGTTCGAGGCCTGGCGCGACGCCTCGATCTCGGCACGGGCCCGGGTGATGTTCGCGTTCCGTGCGCTGCTGAACGCCAACCGCCAGGAGCTGGCCGCTGCGATCAGCGCCGAACACGGCAAGGTGCTCGCCGACGCCGCCGGGGAGGTCACCCGAGGCATCGAGGTTGTGGAGTTCGCCTGCGGGGTGGGACAACTCCTCAAAGGGGAACACACCGCGCAGGTGAGCAGCGGTCACGACGCCTACTCGATGCGCCAACCGCTCGGGGTGGTGCTCGGGATCACGCCCTTCAACTTCCCGGCCATGGTGCCGATGTGGATGTTCCCGGTGGCGATCGCCTGTGGCAACACGTTCATCCTCAAACCCTCCGAGAAAGACCCTTCGGTGTCGCTTCTGATCGCAGAGCTCTTCGCCGAGGCCGGTCTCCCACCCGGGGTGTTCAACGTGATCCAGGGCGACGCCACCACGGTGAACCTCCTGCTGGAACATTCCGGCATCGACGCGGTGAGTTTCGTGGGTTCCACGCCGGTTGCCCGTCACGTACACCAAGTGGCCTCCAAGGCCTCCAAGAGGGTGCAAGCCCTCGGCGGCGCCAAGAACCACATGATCGTGCTGCCCGACGCCGACATCGACACTGCAGCAGACGCCGCTGTGTCCGCCGGGTACGGCTCCGCCGGGGAGCGTTGCATGGCCGTGTCGGTGGTGGTGGCGGTGGGCGACTGCGCCGACGGCCTCGTATCAGCCATCGCTGATCGCATCGACAGCCTTCACATTGGCCCCGCCGCGAGCGGATCCACCGTGGACATGGGCCCGTTGATCACCGCCGATCATCGTGACCGGGTGGTGGGATACATCAACCAGGGCGAAGCCGCCGGCGCCACGCTGGTGCGAGACGGGCGCAGCCTGCAAGTGGAAGCTCCGGGCTGTGACGACGGCTACTGGGTTGGGCCCACGCTGATCGACGAGGTCACCAGCGACATGAGCGTTTACCGCGACGAGATCTTCGGCCCGGTGCTGTCAGTGGTGCGGGTGGACAGCTACGACGAGGCCATCGCCTTGCTTCGATCCAATCCCTACGGCAACGGCGTTGCCCTGTTCACCCGCGACGGGGGCGCAGCCCGGTCGTTCGTGCGTGACGTGCCGGTGGGCATGGTGGGCGTGAACGTGGCCATTCCGGTGCCGATGGCGTACCACTCCTTCGGCGGGTGGCGGCAGTCGCTGTTCGGTGACCATCACATGCACGGCCCCGAGGGGGTTCGCTTCTACACCCGCATGAAGGCCGTCACCGAGAACTGGCCCGACCCGCGCAGCGGTGGCGTGAACCTCGGCTTCCCCAACGCCGACTAGGCCAACCTGCCCACGCCCGGCGCGTCGCTGTTGCCCGCCACTGCGTCCGTTGCCTCCGCTCGACAGGCCCACCGCGCGTGATCGACCACGTTTTCTTTGACGCCATCGGTGCGTTGCGAGACGGCCTGGAGGACGCACGCCTCGAACGCCTCGCCACCGAGGAGAGCCTCCAAAGCGACCTGCTCGGCGGCGATCTCGCGTGGGAAACGTCCTACGGGCTGCCCGGAGAGGGCGAACCGGCAAGGATGCGCGCCGATGTGACGCTGGGCTGGTCGGTGTGGTCTCAAGCGGCGTACCGCTCGTGGATCACCGACGGAGACTTCGAGACATTGCCGCCTCACATTTCGGTGGAGGTGGTGTTCCGACTGCAGAACCTCACCGCGATGCCCGACATACCCGCGGTGATGGCGGCGCTGCCCGAGGTTGGCCCACGCCTGGGCGACGAAGTGCTGGATCGCAGAAGCCCGGTGGTGATCTCGGTGCTGGATCTGGACGGCAACGGCGTGAACAACGCCGTGGAGGCGACCTTCGAGGGGATGCGCGAACTCCAAGAGGACGCCATCGCCGACGGCACCAAACTCGACCAGGACTTCTCCGACTTGGGGGGCTGGGTCGCCGCGACCCTGGTGCGACTCGGCGACCTGAAACTGCCGTTCGATCCTGGGCGCAGCCCTTAACGCCCGAGCGCGGCCCTCGCCGCGGCGCTCAGGCGCCCGAGCGCGACCCTTCGTCTCAGCCCCTAAGCGCCCTGGCGTGACCCTTCGTTGATGTCGTAGTCGATGAACTCGGCGCCGGTGTCGGCGAGGTTCTCGAACTCGATCACGCCGATCTCGGTGAACTTCTGGCGAAGCCACCCCTGACCTGCGTCGAGCAATCCGAGCTTGCGACAATTCGGCACGATCTTCGAGAACAGCATTCGCTGAAACAGCTTGTTCTCCTCGGGGGCGTTCAACAGGCGGTGAACCATCTCTCGCACGTCCACCCCGAAGTACTCCCACACCTCTTGTTGCAGGAACCGGTCACGCATCCGCAGAGCCGCCTCGAACGCGAACTCCTGACGCTCACGGATCTCGGCGGTGGTCATCTGCGAGTACACCTCCTGCAGCGACAGCACGCCGAAGGCCACATGGCGGGCCTCGTCGCTCATCACGTAACGCAACAGCTTCTTCAGCAGCGGCTCGTCGGTGAGGTCGTGCATGAACCCGAACGCCGCCAGCGCCAGTCCCTCCACCATGATCTGCATGCCCAGGTAGGTCATGTCCCAGCGGCTGTCGTTGATGATGTCGTCGAGCAGCATCCGCAGGTGCGGGTTGATCGGATAACCGCCGTCGAGCTTCGTTTCCAGGTAACGCGAGAACACCTCCACGTGGCGGGCCTCGTCGATCACCTGGGTACTGGCGTAGTACTTGGCGTCGATCCAGGGAACGGTCTCAACGATTTTGGCGGTACACAGCAACGCGCCCTGTTCGCCGTGCATGAACTGCGACAGCCGCCACTTCACCGACTGGTGAGCGAACTCCGACCATTCCTTGTCACCCCAGTGATAAAGCGGCGAAGTGGGATCCTTGGAATCAACCGGAACGGCGATCTCACGTTGCAGGTCGAGCACCCGGTAGGGGTCAACCTCGATCGACCAGTCCAGGTCGGTGCTGGCGTTCCACTGGGAGGTCTTGGCCTTCTCGTAGAGCCGGTCGAGGCGGGCACGCTCACCCTTGCCGTAGTTCCAGGTGAAGATGGCGTCGGCGTTGTCCTGCACGGCGTGGATCACCGATGTCACGTCCTTGTTGAACTGCGAGATCTCGATGATCGCGTCCACGTCGTTGGGGTCTTCGCGCACCACGCGCCTGCCCGAGCCGGCCGGGTGATCCCCGTTCGCCCTGCTGGTTGCGGGCGTGCCTGTGGCTGCGTTCGCATCGGTGAGGGTCATGGCCGTGCCTCCTTGCCTCGGTGATGCCACGCTACAAGTCACGCCGTGGCGCTGCCGCCAAACCCCGGGAGGGTGAGCGTGGCGTCACCGACCGCCCGGGACACAGCGTGGCCCGCGCCGCGGTATGGCTCAGGGGATCGTCAGGCGAAACGGTCGGCGAAGGCGCGCAGGTTGCGCTTCCAGATCCACACCAGAACCGGCCTGCCGAGAACCTCACCAACAGGGCCGGCGAGGTGCCAGCCGAAGCGCAGTGTCTCGATCCAGGCGAACTCGGTGTGCTCCCCGCCTCCGGCAAGCGGACGAGGCCGCAACTCGAAGAAACCGGTGCCCGAGACGATGCCCTTGTGGCGGATGCCGATCGATGAGCCCTCCACCCACTGAATCACCTCCATGCGATCGGTCATCCGAATGGGACCAACCTTGGTGACACAATCGAACCGGGTGCCGCGGCCTTGACGCTGGTCGCCGTGGAAGATGATCTCTTCGGCGTCGGACATCCACTGCGCGTGAGTGGAGATGTCGGACAGGTCGGCCCACACCGCCTCCGGTGACGCGGTCACCAGTTGGGAAAGTTCGATCGTCAGCACCCGCAGGTGACACTACAAGCCCGCTCGGGTCGCCCAATTGTGTGGGCCTACCCTTGGGGCAGTCACACCTACAGAGGAGTTCACCTGTGAGCCGACCCTTCCGCTTCGGCGCTTACTTGCGCGCCCCCACCGAAACCAGCACCTGGACAGACATGGCCCGCCAACTCGAGACCCTGGGCTACGACACGCTGCAAATGCCCGACCATTTCAACGACCAGCTGGCGGTGTCCCCGGCGCTGGCCGCCGCGGCCACGGCCACCACCACGCTGCGCATCGGCGCGCTGGTGTACGGCAACGACTACCGCCATCCGATGGTGCTCGCCCAGGAGTTGGCCACCCTCGACGTGCTCTCGCAAGGACGCCTCGAGATCGGCCTCGGCGCGGGCTGGATGCGCAGCGACTACGAGGCCTCGGAATGGCATATGACCGGCCCGGCGTTCGCATCGAACGGCTCGAGGAATCAATCGAGGTGATCTACGGCCTTCTCGGACCCGAACCGTTCAGCTTCTCGGGCCGTCACTACAAGATCACCAACCATGACGGCCGACCAAAGCCGGTTCAGGCAAGGCCGCCTTTGGCCATCGGCGCAGGCGGGCCGAGAATGCTCGCGCTGGCCGCTCGTAACGCCGACATCGTGGGAGTGAACCCCAGCCTGCACGCCGGCGAGATCGGCGCCGACGCCATTGCCGATGCCATGCCGGCCCGCTTCGACGAGAAGATCCAGCGCCTGCGAACCGCAGCAGGTGACCGTTTCGACCGGATCGAACTGAACGTGTTGCAACAAAGCGTGCAGTTCACCCCAGGTGGCGACGCCACCACCGAAGCCGTTGCAGCCACAGCCGAGCTCTTCGGCATGCCCGCCGCCGAGGTGGCCGATTGCCCGCTGCTGCTGATCGGATCTGCATCCGAGATGGCCGAGACGTTGCTGCGTCGCCGTGAGCGTTGGGGATTCAGCTACATCACGCTGCCCAGCGAAGTGGACCACGAGGCGTTCGCCGAGGTGATCAACCTGCTCAAAGCCAAGTGAGCGGCCCATTACACCCGCGTCGCACCCCGGCACGGCAACCCCGGCACGGCAACCCCGCAGGGCAGGCATCGCCCCCTCTGGGATCAAATGAAATAGCATGACATTTGGCGCTTCGGTTGGGGTGGAGCTTGCGCAGGTGTTAGGATCAGCGGCGGGCACCGGCCGACGCCAGGAGACACACCAACCCGAGGCAGAAGCGAACTGAGCGAGGTTAGATCATGGCCATGGAGAACCCCTACGAATCGCCCGAATGGCATCCGGCGTTCGAGGAGTACTGCGAGACGATCTACGAACTCGACGAGGACGACCTCACCGTGATCCAGGCTCGCATCGCCGAACGGCTCGACATCTCCCGACCGGCGGTTTCAGAGACGATCAAGCGCATGCAGGCCAAGGGCCTCGTGGAGCAAGGCCCGGGAGTGATCAGGCTCACCGAAACCGGGCAGTCCCTGGCGGAGACAATCGTGCGCCGGCACCGCATCGCCGAGCGTTTCCTCACCGACATGCTGGGCCTGTCCTGGGCCGAGGCGCACGAGGAGGCCGGCAAGTGGGAGCACGTGATCTCGCCACGGGTGGAAATGGCGATGACGCGGGTGTTGGAGGATCCCACCACCTGCCCGCACGGCAACCCGATCCCCGGTTCGGGATACGAGGCGCCCGACCTGGTGTCGTTGGAAACGCTCGGCGTGGGCCAGCAGTTCACCGTTGAACGCATCCCCGAGGAACTCGAGTTCGAACCGGGAATGCTCGAATATCTCGAACAGTCCCACGTGACGCCGGGCTCAACAGGCACGGTCACCGCCCGTTCGCCTGACGGCA
The DNA here is from genome assembly GCA_965221635.1 of Candidatus Aldehydirespiratoraceae bacterium. Classification (GTDB taxonomy): domain Bacteria; phylum Actinomycetota; class Acidimicrobiia; order Acidimicrobiales; family Aldehydirespiratoraceae; genus JAAXHB01. Next base: position 2,131,021 of record OZ244902.1, on the reverse strand, counting down.
CCGCCACCCTGGAAATCGACGGCAGCGCGGTGGGCATGGGCAGCTACGCGTCGTCGAGGATTCTCGTGACCACTGCGGCGGCAAACCCCGACGCCTAACCGCGATCCGGGGGCGAAGCGTCAGCCTTCTGCTGGGTTTCGTTTGGCTTGAGGCTGTGAGGGGCGGCTGAGGGCGAGCCTGCCTGCGGCGCCGGTTGCGGCGGTCAGCACCGCGGCCACGCCCACCAGCACCAGCGACGCAAGGCCGGCTTGTGCCAGGGCGCCGGTTTCGGCGGCGTCCCAGATCTCGGTGGCGAGCGTGTCAAAGCCGATCGGCGCCAACAACAACGTGGCCGGCAGTTCCTTCATCACCGACAGCAACACCAGGCTGGCCCCCGCGGCGAGCCCCGGCGCCATCAACGGCAAGTCCACCGCCCCCAGGCGACGCAACCGGCTCGCGCCGAGCGTGGTGGCCGCCTCGCCCAGCGAAACCGGGTCGGCGTCCACGGCCACTCGCGCCGCGCGCACGGCGTGGGCGCCGAAGTGGATCACGTAGGCGAACACCAGCAGCGGCAGCGTCTGATACCAGCGGCTCACCAGCGGCGTGTTGATCACGAAGAACACCACCGCCAGCGCGGTCACCAGGCCCGGCAGGGCGAACCCCGAAACCATGAGCGTGTTGGCCCAGTCCGCGGTGCGGCTTCTGTGACGGGCGCTGATCCAGGCGACAGGCAACACCACCGCTATGGCCACCAGCGCGGAGGCTGCGCTGATCCCGGCCGATCTCAGCACCGGGCCCAGCAGAGCGCCCAGGTCGATGCTGAGGCCGATGGTGTTCACCTGGGATCGCAAGCCTTGCAGCGCCCACCATCCGAGCACGGCCAGCGGGCCGATCAGGGCGTTTCCCAAGAAGGCCGCCAGCATCACCCACACCGGCCTGCGCCAGCGACCGAGCCGCACCAGGGTCGGGGGATCCACGGTCGCCGTGTGGGCAGGCGGTGGGTGGCTGCTGAGGCGTCGCTCCGCTGCCACCACCACGAGCGCGGCCAGGGCCAACACAAACGCCAACGCCATGGCTCGGGGCTGATCGAAGAGCCGGTCGGCGTAGATCTGCTCGGTGAGGGTGTCGTAGCCCAGCAGCGTGACCGCGCCGAAGTCGCTGATCACGTACAGGAACACCAGCAGTCCACCCGCGAGCACCGCGCCCCACGCCTGGGGAAGCACCACAGACACGAACACCCCCACCGGTTTGCGTCCCAGCAGGCGTGCGGACTCCTCCAGGGAGTGAGGCAGGCTCGCCAGCCGTGCCGCGGCGGGGAGGTACACGTAGGGGTAGGTGAACAGCGTGAGCACGTACCAGGCGCCCAGGAAGCCCCGCACCTGCGGCACCGACGGCAGGCCCAGCGGCGCGGTCAACTGCTCCACCAAACCGCCCGGGGCGAAACCGGCCAGCAGAGCGGTGGCGCCCACGAAGCTCGGGAACACCAACGGAAGCGGCGCCAGCACACGCCAAACGCGAGCGCCGGGCACATCGGTGCGCACGCTGAACCAGGCCAGCATCAGCCCGGTGAACATCGTGGCCGCGCTCACCGTGAACCCCAGCCACAACGACCTTGCGAGCGGTTCCAGCGTGGCCCGAGACCACAGTTCTTCCCACCAGCGACCGGCGCCCAGCTCGATGTTGCGCCAGATCACATATGCGAACGGCGCCGCGAAGGCCCCGCCCACCAGCACCGCCGCCGACGACAGCCAGCGCGGCGCCGGAGGTTGTGGGTGAGGTGGAGGCCCCTCAACGGTCATGCCATCCACCGGGCCGGGGCCGTTAGGAATCAGGGGCTGTGGGATAGGCCACCGTGGCGGCGCCGCTGTGGCGAATGTTGACGCCTGAACCAATGGCGAAGCGTGGAGCGCCGTTCACACGGCAGTGCAACATGTGACCCCCGTTGGTTCTGAGGTGGTACAGGGTGTCGTGGCCGAAGTACTCGATGTGATCCACTGTCGCGTCCGTGCCCTCGGCCAAGATGAGTTCCTCGGGCCGCACCAGCACGTCCACCGCTCCCAGCGCGGGACTCACCAGCGGAAGGTCTCCCAAAGGGGTGCTTGCGACGGCCCCTCGGCCGGTGCCGAGCAAAGTATCGGCCTCGCCCACGAACCCGGCCACCCAGCGGTCAACCGGGTTCTCGTAGAGCACGTGGGGAGGATCTTGTTGCACGACCCGGCCGTTTCTCATCACTGCCACCTCGTCGCCCAGCACGAACGCCTCGTCCTGGTCGTGGGTGACGAACACGCAGGTCACGCCGAGCTCGCGCAGGATCACCGCCACCTCGTTGCGCACCTCGAGGCGCAACGACGTGTCCAAACTGGAGAACGGCTCGTCGAGCAGCAACACCGACGGGTTTGGAGCCAGCGCCCGTGCGAGCGCAACCCGCTGTTGTTGTCCACCGGAAAGCGAACCCGGCAACCGGTGGGCCAACTCGGCGATGTCGAGCAGTTCGAGAAGCTCCGTCACCCTGGGCGGCACGGGGCGACGCCGCACCATCCCACGCCGTCGCTGCGAGCGCTCAAGGCCGAAGGCAACGTTTGCGGCCACGGTCAGGTGCGGAAACAGGGCCCAGTCCTGAAACACCATTCCCACGCCGCGGGCTTCGGGAGGCACATGGCGATTTTCGCTTGCGACGGTTCGGCCGCCGATCTCGACGCTTCCGCTGTGAACTCTCTGCAGCCCGGCCAGCACACGCAGCAGAGTGGTCTTTCCGCATCCGCTGGGACCCAACAGCGCAAGGGTTCTGCCGCCGCGGGCCGCAACGGTCACATCTCTGAGCACTGCCTCACCGCCGAGGTTGACGGTGACACCCTCGACGGTCACCCCACGACAGTCGCCGTTTGTGGAATCTGCCGGCACCGGCACAAACGCCGAGGGGGATCGCCCGAGCGGAGGCTGGTGGAGCGTTGCGACCTGTTGGGGAGGGGCGTCCGCAGCATCGGCCACGGCGTCGTGCCCGTCCCGGATCATCTCCGCCGGGCGCACCCGCACCGACGGTGCTCTATCAAGCATCCTTTACACAATAATGGCAGCGGGCCTAACCCACCACCTTCAGCCCGGCGCGTGCCGCTCCGGCCGGGTGTGCTGCCCGGGTGTGCTGCCCGGAGTGTGCATCGCCCTGGCTGAGTGTGTGGAGCGCCGGTTGGGTGCGCACCGCCCGAGCCGGGATTGGGGAGACGGGATTGGGGAGATCCGTGGGCCCAAAGTCGAGACTCGCAGCGGCACCCGCAGTCTCATGCGCCAAACCGGCAGTTGCCGCAACGCTTGGCCGGCCACGCCATGGACTTCGGGAACCGATGGTCGTCAGCGTTGTATTTCGCTTGAGCGGATCAATTCCTGGGTGGCGGTCAGCTCCCCGCCGAGAAGGCCGAAGTCGATGGTGTCCACAGCCAGGGCGTTGAGCGCAGGCAGTCCCGGCGGGCCCTCAACGCCGGCCACCAGCGCGTACTCCTGGGTCTCGGACACGAGAGTCTGCTGCTGGGCCTCCTCAAGGAGGAACCCAAGCAGGCGCTCCGCTGTGGCGGGACTGTCGGAGGTGTCGAGAACTGCGCCGCCGGTGATGATCACCAGCGCACCAAGGTCGTCGGCGTCGAAGTAGTGGTTTCTGCTTGCCACCGTTGGATCCACCTCCAGGGCGCGCAGGTTGTAATAGTGATTCACCAGGCCCATGTGAACCTCGCCACGGCCCACCGCTTCCACGATGGCTGAGTTCTTGGGGTAGTTGGGTGACTCGTTGGCTGCCATGTCGGCCAGCCATTGGCCGGTGACATCGTCACCGAGTTCTTGGCGCATGGCGGTTACGAAGTCCTGGAACGAGCCATTGGTGGGCGCAACCGCCACCCGCCCCCGGTAGGTGGGTTCTGTGAGATCGAACACGGAGTCGGGCAGGTCGGCGGGGTCGACCAGTTCGGTGTTGTACACCAGGGTGCGCACCCGTCCGGTTATGCCCACCCAGGCGCCGTTTGAGGCTCGGTAGCCGGGCGCGACCCTGGCGAGCAGGTCGTCGCCGAGAGGTCTGAGGCGCTGCACCCCGGCCAGATAGCCGAGCGCTCCGGGGCTTTGCGAGATGAACACGTCGGCGGGTGAGGCCTCACCCTCGGTGTCGATCAGCAAGGCCAGCTCGGCGGAGTCTGCTTGGCGCACCTCCACCTTCACGCCGGTGGAGCGGGTGAACTCCTCGAACAGCGGCGACATCAGTTCCTCGCTGCGCCCCGAGTACACCGTGAGCGTTTCGGTGTCGCCGCCGTCATTGCTGTTGCCACAACCCGCAGCGGCGAGCACCATCACGCACAATCCGGCCACGCAGAGTCGGATCAGGCGAAATCGGGACAGGCGGAGTCCTGGCAGGCGGAGCCGGGGGAGGCGGAATCGGGGCAGGCGGAGCCGGGGCAGAAACCGATCAGGGGACTTGGTGTTAGGCATGGCTAATACTGTAACTTAGCTGTGCCTATCTCACAACCTCCGGGTGTCAGCCGGCAGTGCCGGTGGGGGTCGCCAGGAATCCGGGCAGCTCCTCGGCGTGTACCACCGTCACCCGACGGGTTGCCCTGGTGAGCGCCACATACAACGAGCGGACGCCGCGGCGCTCCTCGCGCACGATCCGGGCGGGCTCCACCACGATCACCGCGTCCACTTCGAGGCCCTTCACGAGCCGCACCGGAACCAGGGTGATTTGCTTGTTGAGACCGTCACGGCCCGAACCGCCGAGTTCCAGGCCGCGCTCGGCGAGACCTGTGTGCAGCTGCGACGCCAGCGACTGGGGCACCACCACCGCCACGTTGCCCTCCCCCACCGAGTGTCGTTCGGTGTGGATCACCTCGGCCAGGGTCGCCACCATCCCGCCGCTCTCCACAAGGTCGGCGCTGCCCGGGCCGGGCGTCGAATCGTCGCCGGGCGAACATCTCACGATCCGGGGGCTGTCACCGCCTGCGCGCATCGCGACAGGCGGCTTCGCTCCGGGGGCGGCGTGGGGAAGCACCCGGTTGGCGAGGGTCATGGCGGCCTCGGGAATGCGGTAGCCGATGGTGAGCTCGCGGCGCCGCGCGGGACGGCGCGACGGCAGACCGGCCAGCACCGAATCCCAGTCGTCGTGGGCCCAGGGGCCGGTGGCCTGGGCAATGTCGCCAACGATGGTCATCGAACCGCCAAGGCTGCGCCGCTCCAGCATCCGCAACTGCATGGGCGACAGGTCCTGCGCTTCGTCCACCACGATGTGGCCGAAGGTGGACACCGTGTCCTCCTCGCGGTGACCCGGTCGGAACCCGAGCAGCGCCCGGGCCTCGTCGAGCAGCGCAACATCTTGAAACGACCAGGTGGCGCCGGCGGGATTGTCGTGGCGGGGTCGGTACAGAACTTCGAGCCATTCGGCGGGCAGCACCGAGGCAGCGGCTGAGCGAAGCAGCGCCCGCGACCCCAACAGGTCGTTGAGCAGATGGCCAGGTGACAGCACCGGCCACATCCACTCCAGCGCTTCTCGCACCGCCAGGTCGCCGCTGATCGTCTGTTTCAGCTCGTCGGGGTCGGTGTTGCGGCGCCCGCTTTGTGCGAGAGCCTCGTAGAACTCGCGCTCCACCCAGCGTCGTGCGGCGTTGTGGCGGCGGTGCCTGCGGCGGGCTTCCGTGACGATGTGTTCGGATTGCTCCACGTCGAGGCGGAGGCGCTGCAATCCGTATCCCACCTCGAGCGGGGCCCGAAGCGGGCGTTGACGGTCGCGCACCGCCCGTCGCAGCACCGCCGACATCCGGGCGTCGCCTTTGGCCCTGCCCACGTCCTCGCTTTCGAGCAAACCGACACGCACCGCCGGGCGCAACAGATCGGCAAGAATCCCCAGCTCCACCCCGGCTTCGCCAAGAGCGGGAAGCACCTGCTCGATGTAGGCCAGGAACAGGCGGTTGGGCGCCACCACCAGCACGCCTTGGCTTTCCAGCGGGAAGCGGTGCGTGTACAGCAGGTACGACGCCCTGTGGAGAGCCACCACGGTTTTGCCGGTGCCGGGGCCGCCCTGCACCACCAGCACGCCGGGCATGTCGGCTCGGATCACCTCGTCCTGTTCGGCTTGGATGGTGGCCACAATGTCGCTGAGGCGGCCCGTGCGGGGCGCGTCGAGAGCATCGGCGAGCACCCTGGAGGACTCCTGGGCCCCCAGAGCTGCGTCCGGGCCGGAATCGGGAGCGGCTGCGTGGCCCTCGGACGACCCCGGGTGGTGTTCGTGAGCGCCGTGGGTGCCGCCACCGGCGCTTGGTGCGCTGCGGTCGCTTATGTCGAAGCCGATGCGGGCCTGATGGCCGAAGTACTCGTCTTCAATTCCGAGCACTCTGCGGCCGCGGCACATGAAACGCCGGCGGTGCTCGAGGCCCAACGGTTCACGTCCGGTGGCTCTGTAGAACGGCTCGGACACCGGCGCCCGCCAGTCCACCACCAGCGGGTTGCTCTCTGCGTCCCACAAGCCGACCCGTCCGATGTAGAAGCGTTCGCCGCCTCCGCTGAGGTCGATTCGTCCGAACACCAGCGACCGGTCACCGATGTCGAGCCGGGTGAGGCGCATGAGGGCGCCGTCGAGCATGGCCTCCAGCTCGAAGCGGGCCTGCTCGGTGCCGCCGCGGCCCACACGAAACGCCGACACTGCCAGCGCGGCGCGCTCACGGGCCGTTTCGAGGTTCTCGTAGGCAACGTCGATGTATGCCTGTTCGACTTCGATGTCGGGGTGACGGCTGGTCATGGTCGAGTCTCGATCCGCACGGAGAGATCCGTGTTGCACCACGGCCTGATGCGCAGGTTCGCAGCGGCGTGGCAAGGGTGGGGGCAGCGGCGGCTGGACGGGGCGTCGGTGGGTAAGGGAATCGATGAATCTACCATTTGAGGCGTGAACCCCGAAGCGGCAACTCCCGGCGCGGATCTGGTCGCCGCAACAGAGGTGGGGCTGGTTCTGGGCGCGGGCGGAGCGGCCGCGCAGGCGTGGCACTGTGGCGTGGTTCACGCCTTGCAGACCGTCACCGGTTGGGATGCCAGGACCTCCGCGCTGATCGTGGGAACATCGGCAGGCGCGATCACCGGGCTCACGCTGCGAGCGGGGGTGCCTCCGGCGGATTTGCACGCACGCCACAGCGGCGGGGCCGTCAGCGACGAGGGTCAAGCGATCTTCGACCGGATCGTCACCCCCTACAGCGAACACGAAGGCGAGCGCAGCGACCTGGGTGACTGGGCGCCGCAATCACCGAAGCTCACGCTGCGGGCGCTGTGGCCGCCGTGGAAGGCGAGCCCTGTGAGCGCGGCGGTGGGGATGCTGCCGGAAGGCACACGCAGCACCCCCGCACTGGAGCAGCGCTTGTTGGAGATGCACCCAGCGGCGTGGCCGTCGCTTCCGATTTGGGTGACCACGGTTCGCCTTGGCGACGGCCGGCGGATCGTGCTGGGGCGCGACGACGTGGACACCACCGCTGCTCGTGCGGTGCGCGCCAGTTGCGCTGTGCCCTACCGCTACCAGCCGGTGAGGATCGGCGATCACCGCTACGTGGACGGCGGGGTTCATTCGGGCACCAACGCCGATCTGGCCGGGCCTCCGTGTTTCGACGCGGTGGTGGTTTCATCGGTGATGACCGGAGACGCCGGCTGGGGCGCCGTGAAGGACGGCTTGCAATCGGGCTGGGCAACGCTCGGCGACGCGGTGACCCGAGAACCCGACCGCGCCCGCGGGGCCACCACCGACCACGCCCATGGGGACACCACCGGCAACGCCGACCGACAGGACCGTGACGGTGCGGCCGGCTCATTGCTCTGCGATGAGCGTTGGGGCCGGGCCTGGTCGCAGGCCTGGAGCGAGGGGCGCGCGATCAGGGCCGCTCGCCGCCAGTGGATGTCCACCAAGCTCAACGATGAGGCCGCCGGGTTGCGCGCCCAGGGAATCCCCACGCTGGTGGTGGATCCCGACGCCGAGTTCTCGCAGTGGCTCGACACCGAGGCCGCACGACGCGGCGCGTCGGATCCCGAAGTTCACTCAAGGATCGTCACCGAGGGCTTCGAGGCGGCACTGCGCGCCGTCGCCGCCAAACGCTCAAGGCGCGTTCGGGGCATTCTCACCAGAGCCGCCGGGTAACCCGGGCGCGCCGTCGCGCCGGGCCGGGCCTCAACTCGGTTTCACAGCCCCGCCCGAGGGCGGCTCCACCGTTGGCGGATGTCACAAGCGGGGGCCAACGGCGCATCAGCGCGCAGCGTTAGCGTCGGGACGGTGAGCGGCAACGGCTTCGACCACACCGATTTCATCAGGGCTTGCCGCAACCAGCCCCACAGCCGGGTGCCGGTGTGGTTCATGCGTCAAGCGGGGCGATCGCTGCCGGAGTACCGCTCGGTGCGAGGCCCCGGTTCGATCCTGGACGCGATCGCCGATCCGGATCGGGCCGTGGAGATCACCTTGCAACCGGTGCGTCGTTACGGCGTGGACGCCGCGATCCTCTACAGCGACATCGTGGTGCCGGCACACGCCGTGGGGTTCGGGGTGGACGTGACTCCCGGTGTGGGCCCCACCGTTGAGCACCCGTTTCGCTCCGCTGACGACCTGAAGCGGCTGCGGCGCCTCGACCCGGCCACCGACACGCCTTATGTGCTCGAAACCGTGCGGCGCCTGCGCAAAGAGCTCGACGTGCCGTTGATCGGCTTCGCGGGGGCGCCGTTCACGGTGGCCACCTACCTGGTGGAAGGCGGGCCGTCACGCAACCACGAACGCACCAAGGCGCTCATGGCCACAGACGAGACGCTGTGGCATCGACTGATGGAACGCCTCGCGGACATTGCGGCCGATTCGTTGCTTTCCCAGGTGCGAGCCGGAGCGTCCGCGGTGCAACTTTTCGACAGTTGGGCCGGGGTGCTGCCGCCGCACACCTACCGCCGAATGGTCGCCCCGCATTCGGCCAGGGTGCTCGACGCGGTGGGCGCCACCGGCGTGCCACGCATCCATTTCGGTGTGGGAACCGGGGAGCTTCTGCACGACATGGGCCAATGCGGCGCCGAGGTGGTGGGAGTGGACTTCCGGGTGCCGCTCGACGTTGCCCGCCGACGCGTCGGCCCGGGCCGGGCGCTGCAAGGCAACCTCGATCCTGCGCTGATCCTGGCGGGGGCCGACGCCGCCGCCGCAGGCGCCAGGGAAGTGCTGGCCGCGAACGCCGGTGATCGGGGTCACGTGTTCAACCTGGGTCACGGCGTGCTCCCCGCGAGCGACCCGGATGTGCTGGCCCACGTGGTGCAGGTGGTTCACGACGAGGGTGTGGTGCTGGGCGGCCCGTCGTCACAAACCCAGACCTGAGGGCTGCCCTCGGGTGGATCCGAGCAACACCTGAACCCGCGGTTGACATGTCATCGGTGGAACAACAGCGTTCGCACAGTCCCCAGGGGGAACCCCGCAACGCCGACGCCATCGCCCACGAGGTTGAAGTGGCGGTGGTTGGCGCCGGGATCACCGGGCTGAGCGCGGCGTTCGAGTTGCAGCGTCGTGGCGTGGACGTGGTTGTGCTCGAAGCCGACTCCCGTGCCGGGGGCAAGGTGGACGCAACCAGCGTGGGTGACCTGGTTGTGGACTCCGGCCCGGACGGTTTTCTGCGGCGCGAGCCCCAAATGGTGGAATTGTGCGAACAGCTCGGCCTCGGCGACGACCTGGTGTCGCCGGCCACGGCGGGGGCTTTCGTGTGGCTCGACGGCGCGTTGGCGCCGATCCCGCCAAACACGGTGCTTGGCGTGCCCCACGACGCAGCCGCGCCGGGCCTCAGCGGGATCCTCTCAACCCACGGGATCACAACGCTGCGACAGGGACTGGCCCGTGACTGGGCCCCGCTCGGCGGCGACGACACGGTGGGGTCGGTGCTTCGCCCGAGGATCGGCGACGAAGCGTTCGAACGGCTGGTGGATCCGCTGCTTGGCGGGATCAACGCCGGATCCGCCGACGAGATGAGCATCGCCGCGTGTGCGCCGGTTCTGCACCAGGCCGCACGCCTCGGCGGGCCCTTCGGGCAGGCCCTGCGATCCGCCGGTGGGGTCGCCAACCGCGCATCCGGCGGGGCGCCCGGGCCGGTGTTCGCCGGGATCCGCGGTGGCACCACCCGAGCGGTGAGGCGCCTCGAGGAGCGGCTGGCACACAGGATCAAGTTGAACCACCAGGTGCGCGGGTTGAGTCGCCAACCGGCTGGGCGCTCGTTTGGGCAACATCAGTGGAGGCTGCGCACCGACAAGGGCCAGATTCGGGCGAGGTCGGTGGTGCTCACCGCGCCCGCCGGGGCGCTCAGCGCGCTTCTGGGCGAAACAAGCCCCGCCGCCGCGAGCCTGCTTGGCGAAATCGGCTACTCCGATGTGGTGCTGGTGACCTTCGTGGTGGACGCGCAGCACCTGGCGCGCCCGCTCGACGCCAGCGGATTCCTGGTGCCCCGCGCATCGGGAATGCTCACCACGGCCTGCTCGTGGACGTCTTCCAAATGGGAGCATTACCACCAAGACCACAGGGTGGTGCTGCGAGTGTCGGCTGGTCGAACCGACGACCGTCGCTGGCTCACCCTGAGCCATGGAAACCTGGTGAGGGCGCTAAGCGCGGAGCTCGCCGCCTTCGGTGTCACCGATCACCCCGATGCTGCAGCCCGGGCCGCGCATCGGGTGAACGCCTGGCCCGCTTCGCTGCCGCAGTACCGGCCAGGTCACCTGAACATGATCAACGAAATCGAAAGCCGCCTCGCCGATCACGCCCCCGGGGTGTTCGTGGCGGGGGCCTTCATGCGAGGTTTGGGGCTGCCGGCGTGTGTGCGCCAAGGGAGGTCTGCGTCCGTCAAGGCTCTGGAGTTTGTGGGAGACTGAACCACACAAAACGCGGTGGGTGGCCCGCCGGGGCTGTGCCGGGCCGCGTGTTGGAGCCAATCGGAGTCTTGTCGTAGTGAACCTGCACCCCAGCGCAGCATCGGAGAACAGCGAACGCACCGGCGGCGCCCAAGGCCGCGGCGGGTCCGCGTCGTCCGACACTGCCTCCACCGAAACGGCATCGGCGCCCGGTGCGGCGCTCACCGATTCCGCGGGCGCGGCTCTGATCGAGGTTCCGTCGACGTTCGTGGCCACCGCAGCGGACCGGCGCACCGGCGCCGATCCCGACCCGATAGCCGGCACCGCCGATCCGGTGCTGGCGCCTCTGGTGGCCATCGACACCGGCCCTGCGCAGGAACTGGCCCAGGCGGGGCTGGCGATGGGCACCGCTCATCCCGATGAGCTGCCCGACGGCGAGCCGCAGCTCACGGTGAGGCGCACGTTTTGTTTCGTGGATCTGAGCGGTTTCACCGCTTTCACCAGGCTGCGGGGGCCTCACGAAGCGGTGACGCTGCTGGCGGAGTTCCGCCGGATACTGCGCAGCGTCGCCGCGAAGCGTGGGGTGCGCCTTGCGAAATGGCTCGGCGACGGCGCGATGCTGGTGGCCACAAGGCCTGCGCCGGTGGTGGCCCTGGGCGCGCACATGATCGACCGTTACAGCCACGAGCCGGTGCAACTGAGGGTGGGGGCGGCCACCGGTGAAGCGCTGTTGTTCGAGGGTGACGACTACATCGGCGAGCCGGTGAACCTTGCGGCCAAGTTGTGCGCGTCGGCCAAGGGCGGAGAGATGCTGGCCGTGCTCGACGAGCACGAACTGCCCGATTGGGTGTCTTTCCTGGGCCGGGTGACGGTGAACATTCGAGGCGTGGGCCGCATCGGCGGCGTGAGCCTCCTCAAACCGGAAAACTCCGCGCACCCTTGAGAGCGTCGACGGCCCTGACGTGGCCGCACGAATGGGCCGAGGCGCGAACCGCCGCGGTGCGACCCGTGGCAGGTTGACCCGTGGCTTTGTCGAACAGGCGGCGTGCCATGATGCGCCGCTCGGCACCGCCGCCCGGTGTGCTGCAGGCGGGCCCGGTTTGGTTGCGGGCCCTTGTGGCCGGTTTGGCGATGGCCGCCTCGGTGCCGCCGTGGGGATGGTGGCCGCTGGGCTTTGTGGGCTTGGCGGTGTGGGTGGAACTGCTGGCGGACACGCCCTGGACCCAGCGTGCGGCGGTCTCGGCGTTGGTGTCGGTGTCGTGGATCGCCCCGGCCACGGTGTGGATGGTGGACTTCTCACCGGTGGGCTGGCTGCTCACCTTGGCCGGGTTCGCCGCCATGCACGCAGCCGCGGGCGCTGTCACTCCCGGCGACACCCGCCGCTGGGCTGGTTTTGTGGGCGCTTTCACGCTGGTGGAGTTGTTCCGCTGGACTGTTCCCTTCGGCGGGGTGCCGCTGGCCACGATGTCGCTGGCGCAGGTGGCGGGCCCACTCGGCGGCACAGCGCGCATCGGCGGGGCAATCCTTGTGACGGCGCTCGCCGCCACTGTCGGGGTGAGCGTTGCGGCCATGTTTGGGCGCCAACCGGCCGGGGGCCTTGTGGCGCTGGTGCTGGTGGCCCTCTTGGCGTTGGCGGCCGATTCCGCGCCCGGAGCAGAAGTGGTGACCTCCGAGGCGCCGAACACCGAGGCGGGCTCTTTGGCGTCCACCGGTGAGCCGAACGCCGCAGAAGGCGGGGAGTTGGCCGAGGGCTCGGCGGTGAACATTCGGGTTGCCGCGGTGCAAGGCGGCGGGCCTCAGAACACCCGTGCCGATGTGTGCGCCCAGCGTGGCGTGTTCGAACGTCACCTCTCGGCAACCCGCACGCAGGTGAACGCCGATGTGGACCTGATCGTGTGGCCCGAGGACGTGGTGCACTTGAGCCCGGTTGGGTCGGTGGCGCCGTCACGCTGCGCGGATCAAACACCGGTGACCCAACCCGAAGCGGAGGCCGCTCTGGCCGCGGTGGCCCGCCAAAAGAACGCCACGCTGGTGGCGGGGTTCTTCAACCGTGCCCCCGACGGTGACGCCAACCTCAACTACGTGTTGGCGTACTCCCCCACCGGCACGGTCACCGGCGAGTACCACAAGCACAGGCTGGTGCCTTTCGGGGAGTACGTGCCGCTTCGGTCATGGGCGGAACGTTTCAGCGACGAACTCCCCGGACGTGACGTGCGGCCGGGCGACGCGCAAATCCCGGCGGTGGTGGACAGCCCCGTTGGGCGCCTAGGGGTGGTGATCTCCTGGGAGGTGTTCTTCTCGGGCAGGGCCCGCAGCGCCATTCGCGACGGCCAGGGCCAGGTGTTGTTGAACCCCACCAACGGCTCCAGTTACTGGCTCACGGTGGTGCAGTCCCAACAAGTGGCGGCCAGCCGCCTCCGGGCGATCGAAACCGACCGCTGGGTGGTGCAAGCCGCCCCCACGGGCTTCTCGGCGATCATCGATCCCGGTGGCACGGTGATCGAACGCACCGGCGTGTCCGAGACACGCGTGTTGGAGGCCACCGTTCAAATGCGGCGCGGCGATACGCTCGCCGGGCGGTTCGGGGCATGGCCGACATCGGTTGTGGCAGTTCTGGTGCTCGCCTGGGCGCTGGGAGCATTTCGTTTGCTTGTTGATCGGAGAGCGCGGTGACACCACAGGGGGCCGACACCGCCGAAACCGTCCACGCCGCCGGCGGGCACGCACCAACACGGCCAGGCGCCGGTGACGGTGCCGCTTTGCGGGTTGCGATGCTGTCATACCGCAGCAAACCCCATGTGGGCGGCCAGGGCGTGTACGTGAGCCGCCTTTCCGCGGCGCTCAGCGACCTTGGTCACGCCGTGACGGTGCTCAGCGGGCCTCCCTATCCCGAGCTTGATCCTCGGGTGCCGTTGGTGAGGCTCGGCGGTCTCGACATTTGGGCGCCGCCACACCCGATGCGCAAACCAAGGGCGTGGGAGCTCAAATCCTGGATCGATGTTGCCGAGCACGTCTCGTTCGTGACCGGCAATTTCAGCGAACCGATGGCTTTCAGTTTGCGGGCCTGGCGTTACCTGCGGGATCGGCGCCACGAGTTCGACGTGGTACACGACAATCAGACTCTCGGCTGGGGTTTGTTGGCGTTGCGACGCGAGGGCTGGCCTTTGCTTGAGACGATCCATCATCCCATCACCGTGGATCGGCGCCTTGAACTGGCCCACGCCCAAACTCGCAGGGAGCGCTTCGGGAAGCGTCGCTGGTATGCGTTCACGAAGATGCAAACCCAGGTGGCGCAACGCCTGCCGAGGGTGCTCACCGTGTCGGAGTCGTCCCGTAACGACATCGCCCGAGATCACCGGGTGCCCCTCGAGCGGATTCATGTGGTGCCGGTGGGTGTGGATCCCGAGGCGTTCCGTCCTTTGCCTCACCTGCGTCGAACGCCTGGGAGTTTGGTCACCACCGCCAGTGCAGATGTTGCCATGAAGGGTCTCAGTTATCTGCTTGAGGCGGTGGCCAAGCTGCGCACCGAACGTCACGTGGAGCTCACCGTGATCGGCCGGGCCAAACCAGATTCGTTGGCCAGTCGTGCGATAGCCGAACTCAACCTTGGTGACGCGGTGAGGTTCGTGTCCGACGTGTCCGATGAGCGCATCGTGGAGATTTACGCCGAGGCGGAACTGGCGGTGGTTCCGTCTCTTTACGAGGGTTTTTCGCTTCCGGCGATTGAGGCCATGGCTTGCGGGGTGCCGCTGGTGGCCACCACCGGTGGCGCGCTGCCGGAGGTGACCGGTGACCATCTCGACACGTGCTTTTCGGTTCCGCCCGGTGACGCCGACGCGCTCGCGGCTGTGATCCGCGAAGCGCTCGACAACCCAGAGGCCCGTGCCAGGGTTGGCGCGGCGGGCCGCCGACGGGTGATCAACCAGTGGTCGTGGCGGCACACCGCTCAACGCACCGTGGAGCAGTACCGCGCCGTGCAAGCGGCATCCCCCGCGGCGCATTCCGGGCGAGCAGCATCCGCGGCGGCGAATTCCGGGCGGGAAGCCTCCGCCCCGGCGCAATCCGGGGCGTCACAAGCCGCCCCATCAGTGTCCTTGGCGTCAAGCTCTTGGGGGGCGGCGGTGTCCGGATGGGTCGCTTCGAAGCGCCGCTGATGGGCCGGAGTGGGTGATGCTCACCGTCGACTATCAACGCCTCGACGTGGCTCCTGGTCACCGGCTGTTGGACTTGGGGTGCGGTTTTGGAAGGCACTCCCATGAGGCGCTCCTGCGTGGGGCTCAGGTGGTGGCCTGCGACCTTGGCCGCGCCGAACTCGACGGGGTGCTGGCGTTGGCGTGGGCTCTGGTGACCGGCGGCGAAACAGATCCTGCGGTGATGGTGGCGGCCGTTCAGGGCGACGCTGTGCGTCTGCCTTTCGATGACGGCGCCTTTGATCGGGTGATCGCCTCGGAGGTGCTCGAACACGTCCACGACGACACCGCCGCGTTCTGCGAGCTTTGGCGGGTTCTGCGACCTGGTGGTCGGCTGGCGGTGACGGTGCCGTCGTGGTTTCCCGAGAAGGTGTGCTGGCGGCTGTCCAGCGATTATCACGCACCGGCCGCGGTGGGCGGTCACGTGCGGATTTACCGCCGCCGCCAGATGGAGGCTTGCCTGCGTGAGGTTGGTTTCGTCCCGGTGGGGTGGCACCGGGCGCACGCCTTGCATTCCCCGTACTGGTGGTTGCGCTGCGCCACGGGGCCGAATCGTGACGTGAACGAGAATCGCTGCGTGCGGGCCTATCACCGCCTGCTGGAGTGGGACATCATGAAGCGTCCGTGGGTGACGGTCACCGCGGAGCGGGCGCTCAATCCGGTGCTGGGCAAGAGTCTCGTGATGTACGCCGACAAGCCCACCGATGCCGGCACGGGCGTCGCTGCGCAACGGGCCGAGTCGTCATTCTCCGATCCACGAACCGTTGACGGTGAACCCGCAGCCGTCGCGCCGAGGAGCGCCTAGGTGGCGCCCGAGATGCGCTCCGACGCGGCGGTGAACCCCGGCGACGGCCCGGGCGCCGCTTCGGGTGTGCTCCCTGCGGGAGGCGACACTCCTGCCGCGGGTGCCGCGCAAGGTTCGCGCAATGGCGAAGCGCCCGTTACGGCCGCGGCGGCGCCTTGTGAGCTCGAAGGGGTGATTAGCGCGGCTGAGGCGCAGCGCACCGCCGATTCGATAGCGGCGTGTCAGCTCGCCAACGGGATGATTCCCTGGTTCGAGGGCGGCCATTGCGACCCTTGGAACCACACCGAGGCAGCCATGGCCCTGGCCGCGGCGGGGCGACGCGCCGAGGCGGAGGCGGCCTATCAGTGGCTCGCCGACACGCAACGCCCCGACGGTTCGTGGCATCAGTACTACACCACCGGCGGAGTGTCACAGGACAAGCTCGACGCCAACGTGATCGCCTACGTGGCCACCGGAGTGTGGCATCACTGGTTGTGCCACCAGGACAGGGGCTTCGCCGAGCAGATGTGGCCAGTGGTGTGCGAGGCGCTGGAGTTCGTGTTGGGCTTGCAAACCCCACGGGGTGAGATTTTGTGGGCCCGTCACGCCGACGGCACGCCGTGGCCCTATGCGCTACTCACGGGGTCGTCGTCGATCAGCATGAGCCTCCGCTGCGGCCTGAACCTTGCCACCGCCCTCGGCCGGGAGCGCCCCGCGTGGCAGGAGGCACTTGATCGTCTTGTCCGCACGATCCGTGACCGGCGCGACGCGTTCGCTCCGAAGGATCGCTGGGCGATGGACTGGTACTACCCGGTGCTGGCCGGTGTGGTTCGGGGAACCCAGGCCACCCGAATGCTGGCTCAGCGCCGCGACTGGTTCGTGATCGAAGGACGCGGCGTGCGCTGCGTGAGCGACAAGGACTGGGTGACCACCGCCGAAACCAGCGAATGCGCCATGGCGCACCTGGCCGCCGGCGACACCACCACGGCAAGACGCCTGCTGGAATGCACCAGAGCCCTGCGCTGCGAAGACGGTCGCTACTACACAGGTGTGGTGTACCCCCAGCAGGTGACGTTCCCCGACGGCGAGCGCAGCACCTATTCCGCCGCGGCGGTGCTGCTGGCCGCCGACGCCTGCAGGACCGGCAGCCCCACAGCAACCCTGTTCACCACCACCCACTCCCCACCGAACTAACCCCACCAGCCGGACGCCCACATGCGGGGCCTGCGGTCGGTCCGCAGCGACCAAAGCCGCGTGGCACCCCGCCTACCCCGCACTCCGCTCAGTTCCAAAGCACCTGTGAACAAATCGCGCATCGGTTAGATGGGCAAACGGCGCCTGCAAAAACGCGCCGAAACAACCTCCGGAAAGCGGGATCTCCAGGCGCGTTCCGTGCGATCCTCAAGCCCGCCACCCGGCTGTTAATCCCCGGTCAACGCCGGCCAGACACCCTCACCGCATGCGGGTCAAGGTAGCGGCACGTTCTAGGGGGTGTAGTACCGTTCTCGCACGGCACCATTCGGAGTCGCCATGATCACCAAACACCGCACCCTCCAACCGGCCACCAAACGCGTCATCTGGCTCCTGGTAGCGCTGGTCGTCACGGGCTTGATCGTTGTCGCGCTCATCGCCACCAACAGCAGCGACAACGCCACCTCACCTCCGACGGTCATCACACTCCCGCCACAACCTGCGAGCGACCCCGGCACCGACTCTAAGCCCACCGATACCACCCAATCACCGCCGGCTGCACCAACCACTTCCGCGGCTCCCACCACCAGCACCACAGTGACCGTGACCACCACGACCGTCACAGCTCCCGACGATCAGGACGACCCGAGCACCTCTGATCTGGTTGAACAAGCCTTGGCTACCCGGGCCGCTATCGAACAGGCCCGGGAGCGAGCAGCTGAACGAGCCCTGCTCCACGACGACACCACACACGACCACGAACCCTCAGCGACAGACGCCTCCGCACCCGAGCCGGTGCCCGATCCGTCACCAACCACATCCGGGCCGACGCCGGAGCCACCACCGCCATCCACAACCGAACCTGCACCATCACCGGAGCCATCACCAACGACCACCGCGCCCCTACCGGAGCCTGAGCCGGTGTTGAAGCCGTTACCGCCCGAGCCGGAGGACACTTGTTCCGGGGGGCGCACGTTGGAGTCCTACCAGCGCGAGGACTACTCCACCTGGTACTGCCGGGCAGTGATCCCTGAACCCGTCGGTGAGCCCCGAGCTTGGCCGTTGCCACCGGATCCGGATCATTACACGTACCGCAACAGCGACCCGGACAACGTGGTCGGCGACGCAATGACCTACCCGATCGAACTCGAAGTGGGCAATACCTTCTACGGCTCCTCGGGCCTGCGAGGCATCATCGTGGATATCGTGCCCCGCCCCGACTACAACCTGTGGAGTTGGGACTGGCACCGGGTCTACTTGTGTGGAGAGGCTCCGACCCTGAGCGATTCCTGGGAGTACGGAGTTTGGGCGATTCGTGAACCCGATGGACGCTTCCGCATGGAATGGGACAACCTGCGACCGGTGGTGCCCTGCGGTTACGTCCCTGACGCCTGATGACCCAAAAACAGTCACACTGCCGACGGCACCAGTTCCTGGGGTGGCTCGGCGTGGCGCTGATGGCTCTGACAGCTGGCTGGCCAGGGCCCGTCGGGGCGGATCACGGGCCTGCGCCGAGTGGCGATCATCAGTGGTACCCCGGTGTTCATCGTGAGGTGTTGGATTGGCCCGGAGGGAAGCACTTCGACATGTGGCGCTGCGACCGGAACATCGGGTGCCTCGAATGGCCTGATTTGCGTGTGCAGGGTCATGTTTGGGTGTTGTGGTGTACGATTCCTGGGGGTGCGCGTTCGGGGTTGGGGCATTGTTTGGCTGATTTGGGTGGTGACGCGGATCAGTGCCCGGCGGGTGAGTACGGGGATTGTTTCGGGGTTCACGCGAAGACCGGCGGGTGGACGCATTTGGTGGGCCCGGCGAATCGGGTTGGTGAGGGTTTGTACGACTACAACAATTGTGTGAACGATCCGCCGCCTTTGGCGCCTGAGCGTGTCGCTGCGGTTCGGGGGCATTTTGATTGTTGGATTCACTGGACAGCCTTGGGCGCACCACCAGGGCATGTGAACCGGCCTGCGGATCACAAGTGCTCCCCGTGGGCTGACGAACCGTCCGGGGGGTGTGTGATTTTGCGCAGGACGTGGTGTGACCGTGACGGTGTGGGCCCCCAATCTGAGAGGGTGACGTTCTTTGACGCCGATCATTGTGGCCTGTGGGTCAACGAAACCGCACCCCCCGAGCAGCAGCCGTGTTACCAGCACGACCACCCCGACGCTGACAGTGACACTGGGGTGTTGTGGCATGCTCATTGCAGACCAGCGGAATGTGAGTGGCCCAACGGCGCGGCGTATCAGGTTCACGCCGAAGGCGACCGTGATTTGCACCTGTGGCACTACTTCGTGTGCGACCCCGCCACCCCGCCCGATGTTCGTTGTGGTGCTGACGGGTTCCAAGGACACGGAGACGCAGCAACCGTGGACTGGGCCGACACTGCTACCGACACGTGGACCCTCACCTACCAGTACGTGCCAAACCACCCAGACCTCGACAACACCACCGGCGTCACCATCACCGGCCCGACAGCGCAAATCAGTTTCGACACGCCCCAACTAGACGCCCACTTCGGTACCAATCCCCGCGCGGTGCAGATCACCGTGAGCGCGGAGCGGCACGCCCCGAGCGAACCCGTCACCATCACCTGTGGCCTCAGTTGCGCCGCCGCGCTAGCGGTGCACGCCGACCATGTTCACGTCATGGCAGGATCAGTGGCGGGCGCTGCGAAGGATTCTGTTGGGCTCACGCAGGTGATCGACGCCACCCGCGCGTCCACCATGTACCTGATCGACACCCGAACCGGTGACCGCATCCCAGAACGGCCACGCATCATCGAATGCGCCGGTCATCACGTCACGCGTTGGCAATGGGCATTCACACCACAACCCCACTTCAACCAGTGGGTTCGCTTCGTAGAGAACAAAGACAGCTGTCTCACCGGTGGAGGATGGTGTAGCTACCAAATCGTAGACAGCGACGCCGTAGACCAAACCCTCACCATCTCAGCACGCACCATCGCAACCACCAAACTCAACAACCGCACCGTTGCCGGCCCCTGGAACACCACCAACATCCTCGTAAACACCTCCTACACCCCCTAACCCACACCTCGCAAGGCGACGATCACTACACAACCGGTAGCCACGGCCCGGGAGCGGCTTGTTGGTGCCTCCCTGTCAGCCCTGACGCGGCTACCAGCGGCACTGGAGCCTTGATGGCCCAGGTCGCCCGGCACCGGTTGGCTGGGTCGTGCTACCGTGCAAAAGATCAACGACGGCGCCAAGGCGGCTGCGACACCTCCGAGGTGCCCCTACACGGGAGGACGGCCGATGGATGACGCTGAGCGTCTTGGGCGATTGCAACGGGCGGAGTTCGTGACCGTCGAGGAGGCCCGGGAGTGGTTTCTTGAGGCTGGTGGGGTTCTCGCGGGTACTGATGTGTTGGGTGAGCTGGAACGACGGCGCCGCGAGGACATGGAGTACGACGAAGCGCTAGAAGAGCCTGCGGGTACACAAAGCGATGATGGCAACCCCGAGCGCAAAGAGGAGTCGGAGCATGGGGATGAGTGATGACCGGCCCACGGTCGTTTTGGACGCCTGGGCGATCGTGGCGTACTACCAGGGCCAGGAACCGGCTCGTTCTGCCGTTGAGGCTCTGGTTTCGTCGCGCGCGGTGCCTCTGCCTGCGATGAGTGTGATGGCCCACATGGAGATATTCACTTCGGTGGTGCCTGAGGTCGGGCTACAATTGGCCAGGAAGTTCCATGCACCGTTGCGCGAGTTTGTGCAAGTCATCGAGCTTGATGCCAGTGTTTCGGATGCGATGGTAATGGTAATGGCTGCGTATTGGATGTCGATGGCCGAAAGCATGGCGGTGGTTACTGCGCTGCGTCACGATGCGGAGTTGTGGACCGGCGACCCGAAGTTGCTCTGCGACGATCGGATCTGGAGGGTTCGTGATCTGCGCGGCCCCGCTGGGGAAACAACCAGCACCGGCGCTGCCGGGCCGGTAGGGCTACGCCGAAGTGCGAGACAGCAACTCGAGCGGGATGGTCTTGACTTGTCAGTCATGGTCAGACAGGCGTTACACTAAGGTTCCGATCATGTCTATCGGTGATCATGAGCCAGGGGTGGTGTTGGACTCCTGGGCGATCATTGAGTACCTCGATGGGAAAGAACCGGCACATTCGATGGTTGGGGCGTTGCTTTCCCGAGATCAGGGCCCGCGGCCAGCCATCAGTGCTACGAATGCTATGGAGGTGGGAAGGAAGATGGTGCGCAGAGCTGGATTGCAGGCGCGTCACAGGCTTCGGGCATTGTGGGCAGAGTCGGTCGATGTGGTCCAGCCTGATGCTGACATTTGGGAAGCGGTGTTGATACTCAGTTCTGCGTATTGGATGTCGACAGCCGACAGCGTCGCGGTGGCCACGGCCATGCGTGATGGCGCAGAGTTGTGGACCGGCGACCCAGAGTTGTTGTGCGATGAGAGGATTTGGAGGGTTAGGGACTTGCGCGGCCCCGCAGGCTTAGCAGCAAGCGCCCACTCAAACAAACGCACAGGGCTACGCACCAGCGTCCGAAAAGAACTGATCCGCGATGCGATCGACTTGTCGGCCATGGTCAAGGAAGCACTGAAATCAAAACACCGTGTCACCGAACTCGCCGAAGACCCCGGATTGGGCCTATAACCGATCCACACGACGGGCCCCCGGGCCAACACCGCCTCGGCGAGAACCACACAGTTCGTCTGTCATCCACGCTCACGCGCGTAAGGCACAGCACCCCTACACCACCTGGCGGGTGTAGTAGCGTTCTTGCACGGCACCGTTCGGAGTCGCCATGATCACCAAACACCGCACCCTCCAACCGGCCACCAGGCGCTTCATCTGGCTCCTACTCGCGCTCGCAGCCGCGGGGCTGATCGTTGTCGCGCTCATCGCCACCAACAGCAACGACACCGCCACCACACCACCGACGGTCATCACACTTCCACCACAACCCGCACGCGACCCCGGCACGACTGTTCAGCCGACCGATACCACCCAACCACCCCCGGCTGCGCCAACCTCGACCGCTGCTCCCACCACCAGCACCACAGTGTCCGTGACCACCACGACCGTCACATTCCCAGACGACCCAGAAGACCCGAGTCACTCTGAACTAGTTGAACAAGCACTGGCTACCCGGGCCGCTATCGAGCAAGCCCGGGAGCGAGCCGCAGAACGCGCCCTGCTCCACGACGCCACCACCCACGACCACGAACCCCCAACCGAACCCGCAGCGACAGACGCCCCCGAACCCGCACCGGTCCCTGAGCCGCCACCAACAACCACACTGGAACCGACGCCGGAGCCACCACCGCCGCCGACCACCGAACCGGCACCCGAGCCGGCACCACCACCGGAACCTGAGCCTGTGTTGAAACCGTTACCGCCAAAACCAGAGGACACTTGTTCCGGCGGGCGCACGCTGGAGTCCTACCAGCGCGAGGACTACTCAACCTGGTACTGCCGCGCAGTGATCCCCGAACCCGTGGGCGAGCCCCGGGCTTGGCCGCTGCCACCGGATCCGGATCATTACACCTACCGCAACAGCGACCCCGACAACGTGCCCGGTGATGCGATGACCTACCCCATCGAGCTCGAGGTGGGTAATATGTTCTACGGCTCCACGGGCATTCGTGGCATCATCGTGGACATCGTGCCCCGACCTGATCGGGACTTGTGGGGATGGGACTGGTACCGCGTGTACGAGTGCATTGAGGCACCAACTCTCAGCGATTCCTGGGAATACGGATTCTGGGCGATTCGTGAACCAGACGGACGCTTCCGCATCGAATGGAACAACTCCCGCTGGGTCGTGCCGTGCGGTTACGAACCTGACGCCTGATGACTCACTCCCCGGCACCTGAGCAGCGGCGCAGGTTCGGCCTGAGGTTAGGTGTGGCGCTGATGGCCCTGACATCTCTGTGGCCCGGGCCAGTGGAGGCGGATCACGGGCCTGCTCCCAGTGGTGATCATCAGTGGTACCCAGGTGCCTATCGTGAGGTGTTGGATTGGCCCGGCGGGAAGCACTATGACATGTGGCGCTGCGACCAGCCCAGCGGTTGCCTCCAAGGCCATGAAACACATGAGAAGGGTCGTGTTTGGTTGCTGTGGTGCGACATTCCGGGTGGCGATCGGACAGGGTTGGGGCATTGTTTGGCTGATTTGGGTGGTGACGCCGATCAGTGCCCCGCGGGTGAGTACGGGGATTGTTTCGGGGTACACGCCAAAACCGGCGGGTGGACTCACCTGGTGGGCCCACCGAACCAGGTGGGTGAGGGTTTGTATGACTATCACAATTGTGTGGATGATCCACCGCCGGTGGCGCCTGAGCGTGTGATCACGGTGTGGGGGCATTTTGATTGTTGGATTCACTGGGCCAACCTGGGCGCACCAGCTTCTCATGTGAACCGGCCTGCGGATCACAAGTGCTCCCCGTGGGCAGACGAACCCAGCGGGGATTGCGTCATTTTGCGCAGGACGTGGTGTGACCGCGACGGCGTGGGCCCCCAATCAGAGAGGGTGACGTTCTTTGACGCCGATCATTGCGGCCTTTGGGTCAACGAAACCGCACCCCCCGAACAGCAGCCGTGTTACCAGCATGATCATCTGGACGCGGACAGTGACACTGGGCAGTTGTGGCACGCTCATTGCAGACCGGCTGAGTGTGAGTGGCCCAATGGCGTGGCGTATCAGGTTCACGCTGGCACCGATCGTGATTTGCACCTGTGGCACTATTTTGTGTGTGACCCCGCAGTTCCGCCCGATGTGCGTTGTGGTGCTGACGGGTTCCAAGGACACGGAGACGCAGCAACCGTGGACTGGGCCGATACTGCTACCGACACGTGGACCCTCACCTACCAGTACGTGCCAAACCACCCAGACCTCGACAACACCACCGGAACCATAATCACCGGCCCGACAGCGCAAATCAGTTTCGACCAGCCCGCCCTAGACGCCCACTTCGGTACCAATCCCCGCGCGGTGCAGATCACCGTGAGCGCGGAGCGGCACGCCCCGAGCGAACCCGTCACCATCACCTGTGGCCTCAGTTGCGCCGCCGCGCTAGCGGTGCACGCCGACCATGTTCACGTCATGGCAGGATCAGTGGCAGGCGCTGCGAAGGATTCTGTTGGGCTCACGCAGGTGATCGACGCCACCCGCGCGTCCACCATGTACCTGATCGACACCCGAACCGGTGACCGCATCCCAGAACGGCCACGCATCATCGAATGCGCCGGTCATCACGTCACGCGTTGGCAATGGGCATTCACACCACAACCCCACTTCAACCAGTGGGTTCGCTTCGTAGAGAACAAAGACAGCTGTCTCACCGGTGGAGGATGGTGTAGCTACCAAATCGTAGACAGCGACGCCGTAGACCAAACCCTCACCATCTCAGCACGCACCATCGCAACCACCAAACTCAACAACCGCACCGTTGCCGGCCCCTGGAACACCACCAACATCCTCGTAAACACCTCCTACACCCCCTAACCCACACCAGGAGCAGTGTGCAGGACCGGTGCGATCACGACACAACCGGCCAGCCACGGCCCGAAAGGAACATGTCGGCCCCCTGTGCTCAGCCCTGACACGGCTACGGGCCGGAACCCATACCGGGAGCCCCGCTCGTGGCCTTCACCAACGAAGACAAGCTGACCTGCCGAGGGCACCCGGTACCCGTTCGCGGATTGTGCTACCGTGCAAGAAATCAACGACAGCACTACGGTGGCTGCGACACCGCCGAAGTGCCCCGACAAGGGAGGACGGCCAATGGGTGACGCTGAACGTCTTGAAGGACTACAACAGGCAGGATTCGCGAGCGTCGAGGAGGCCCGGCAATGGTTGCTGGAGGCTGGTGGTTCTCTTGCGGGCAGTGATGTGTTGGGCGAGTTGGAACGTCAGCGCCGCGAGGACATGGAGTACGATGAACGCCGTCTAGGGTCGTCGGGCACGGTAGACGGGGGCGGCAACGCCGAACGCGAGAAGGATTCTGAACATGAGCACCGGTGACGAGCGACCAAGTGTGGTGTTGGACGCCTGGGCGATGGTGGCGTACTTCCAAGGCGAGGAACCGGCTCATTCTATGGTAGCGGCTCTGGTCGCGGCGCGCTCAGCGCCTCTTCCGGTGATGAATGGAATGAATCACGGGGAGATCTTTACGACGCTGGCGTCTGTGGGCGGGTTGCGACTTGGCTTGAAGTTCCAGGAATCGATGAGCGAGTTTGTTCAACTAGTCGGCTTTGAGTCCAAGATTGGAGACGCGATGCCAATAATAAAATATGCGTATTGGCTGTCGATGGCTGAAAGCACGGGGGTTGTCACCGCGCTGCGTTATGACGCGGAGTTGTGGACCGGTGACCCAAGATTGCTTTGCAACGACCGGATCTGGAAGGCTAGGGACTTGCGCGATCCCGCTAGTGTGACAGCCAACACCGCACCGACCGGGCCGGTAGGGCTGCGCAGTAGTGTAAAGCAAGAACTCGAACGGGATGGTATTGACTTGTTGGCCATGATCAGGCGAGCATTATCCTGAAGGTTGAGTAATGACCTTCAGTGACCGTGAGCCACGGGTGGTCTTGGATTCCTGGGCCGTCATTGAGTATCTCGACGGCAAAGAGCCGGCACACTCAATGGTCGGGGCGCTGCTCGCTCAAAGCAGAGATCCTCGGCCGATCATGAGCAAGGCAAACCTCGAGGAGGTGGAGACTGAGTTGATGCGCAGAGTTGGATTGCAGGAGCACGACAAGTTGCAAGCCGCGTTGATCGATTCAGTCGATGTCGCCGAGGTTGATGCTGAAAGTTGGAAGGCCTCGAGCATAATCAAATACGCCTACTGGATGTCGAGAGCCGACAGTTTTGCAGTCGTCACCGCAATTCGCTACGACGCCGAGTTGTGGACAGGCGATCCAGAGTTGTTGTGCAATGAACGGATCTGGAAGGTTCGGGACTTACGCGGCCCCGCAGGCTTAGCCGCAAGCGCCGACACAAAGAAACGCACAGGGCTACGCACCAGCGTCCGAAAAGAACTGACCCGCGATGCGATCGACCTTTCAGACAAGGTCAACAAAGCACTCACCCCCAAACACAGCGTCGCCGAACTCACCCAAGACCCAGGTCTAGGCCTGTAGACAATCCACACGGCGGCCGCCCGGGCCAACACCGCCTCGGCGAAACCACACAGTTTCGGCTGTCATCCACGCTCACGCGCATAAGGCACAGCACCCCTACACCATCTGGCGGGTGTAGTACCGTTCGCGCACGGCACCGTTCGGAGTCGCCATGATCACCAAACACCGCACCCTCCAACCGGCCACCAAACGCGTCATCTGGCTCCTGGTAGCGCTGGTCGTCACGGCCCTGATCGTTGTCGCGCTCATCGCCACCAACAGCAACGACACCACCACCACACCAGCCACGGTCATCACACTCCCACCACAACCTGCGAGCAGCCTCCGCACCAGTGTTCAGCCCACCGCTACCACCCAACCACCCCAGGCTGCGCCGACCACTTCCGCGGCTCCCACCACCAGCACCGCAGTGACCGTGACCACCACGACCGTCACAGCTCCCGACGATCAGGAAGACCCGAGCGCCTCTGATCTCGTTGAACAAGCCTTGGCTACCCGGGCCGCTATCGAACAAGCCCGGGAGCGAGCAGCTGAACGAGCCCTGCTCCACGACGACACCACACACGACCACGAACCCCCAACCGAACCCGCAGCGACAGACGCCTCCGCACCCGATCCGGTGCCCGAGCCGTCACCAACCACAACCGAGCCGACGCCTGAGCCACCACCATCCACAACGGAACCTGCACCTTCACCGGAACCACCAACAACAACCACCGTCCCCCTACCGGAGCCTGAGCCATTGCTGAAGCCGTTACCGCCAGAGCCCGAGGACACATGTTCCGGCGGGCGCACGTTGGAGTCCTACCAGCGAGAGGACTACTCCACCTGGTACTGCCGCGCCGTGATCCCAGAACCGGTGGGAGAGCCCCGCGCACGGCCATTGCCACCCGATCCGGATCATTACACCTACCGCAACAGCGACCCCGACAACGTGCGACCCAGCGCCATGACCCATCCGATCGAACTCGAAGTGGGCAACACTTTCTACGGCTCTACCGGCCTTCGAGGTGTAATCGTGGACATCGTGCCCCGCCCCGACCGGGACCTCTGGGGGTGGGACTGGTACCGCATCTACGAATGCTGGGAAGCTCAGACTCTCAGCGATTCCTGGGAGTACGGGTCCTGGGCGATTCGTGAACCCGATGGACGGTTCCGTATGGAATGGCGCAACCATCGTTGGGTGGTGCCTTGCGGTTACGACCCTGACGCGCCGTGACCAACACCCAACCTCGCCGGTGGCGAAGGTTCGAACTGTGGTTCGCTCTGGCGCTGATGGCGTTGACGGCTGCGTGGCCGGGTCCTGTTGACGCAGATCACGGTCGCGCGCCTAGTGGTGATCATCAGTGGTACCCGGGTACTTATCGTGAGACGCTGGATTGGCCCGGTGGGTTGCATTACGACATGTGGCGCTGCGACCGGCCGGCCGGATGCAACACTGGGCCTGAGTTGCGTACGCAGGGTCATGTTTGGTTGTTGGATTGTGAGATTCCTGGGGGTGCTCGTTCGGGGTTGGGGCATTGTTTGGCTGACTTGGGTGGTGACGCCGATCAGTGCCCCGCGGGTGAGTATGGGGATTGTTTCGGGGTGCACGCCAAGACTGGTGGGTGGACGCATTTGGTGGGCCCGGCGAATCGGGTTGGTGAGGGTTTGTATGACTACAACAATTGTGTGAACGATCCGCCGCCGGTGGCGCCGGAGCGTGTGCTCACGGTTCGGGGGCATTTTGATTGTTGGATTCACTGGGCCAACCTGGGCGCACCAGCTTCTCATGTGAACCGGCCTGCGGATCACAAGTGCTCACCATGGGAAGACGAACCGTCCGGGGATTGCGTAATTTTGCGCAGGACCTGGTGTGACCGCGACGGCGTGGGCCCACAATCAGAACGGGTGACGTTCTTTGACGCCGATCACTGCGGCCTGTGGGTAAACGAAACCGCACCCCCCGACCAGCAGCCCTGTTACCAGCACGACCACCCCGACGCGGACAGTGACACTGGGGTGTTGTGGCACGCGCATTGCAAACCCGCGCAGTGCCAGTGGCCCAACGGAGCGGCGTATCAGGTTCACGCCGAAACCGACCGTGATTTGCACCTGTGGCACTACTTCGTGTGCGACCCCGCAGCGCCGCCCGATGTGCGTTGTGGCGCTGACGGGTTCCAAGGACACGGCGACGCAGCAACCGTCGACTGGGCCGACACTCCCACGGACACGTGGACCCTCACCTACCAGTACGTGCCAAACCACCCAGACCTCGACAACACCACCGGCGTCACCATTGATGGCCCGACAGCGCAAATCAGTTTCGACCAGCCAGCGCTCGACGCCCACTTCGGTACCAATCCCCGCGCGGTGCAAGTCACTGTGAGCGCGGAGCGGCACGCCCCGAGCGAACCCGTCACCATCACCTGTGGGCTCAGTTGCGCAGCCGCGCTAGCGGTGCATGCCGGTCACGTTCATGTCATGGCAGGATCAGTAGCAGGCGCTGCGAAGGATTCTGTTGGGCTCACCCAGGTGATCGACGCCACCCGCGCGTCCACCATGTACCTGATCGACACCCGAACCGGTGACCGCATCCCAGAGCGGCCACGCATCATCGAATGCGGCGGTCATCACGTCACGCGATGGCAATGGGCATTCACACCACAACCCCACTTCAACGATTGGGTTCGCTTCGTGGAGAACAAAGACAGCTGTCTCACCGGTGGAGGATGGTGCAGCTACCAAATCGTCGACAGCGACTCCGTAGACCAAACCCTCACAGTGTCAGCACGCACCATCGCAACCACCAAACTCAACAACCGCATCATCGGCGGCCCCTGGACCACCACCAACGTCTTGGTAAACACCTCCTACACCCCCTAACCCACACCTCACAGAACCGGGGCGATCACGACACAACCGGTAGCCACAGAGCGAAACCGGACGTGGCGGGGCCTTCTTGTCAGCCCTGACGCGGCCGCGGTCGGGGTCAATACCAGCATTCCCGCTGGTGGCACTCCTTCAGCGCTGGAGTATCGTCCGCCAACCGGGCTGCACCAGTGTTCAAAACGGTGCCATTTGGGGATTTTCCGATGTGATTGCTATAATGGCGGCGGTACCGTTGCCATGGCCCTGCACAGGAGGACTCTGATGGATTACGCTGAACGTCTTGAACGACTTCAACAGGCAGGTTTCGCTAACGCCGAAGTGGCCGTGCGATGGCTGCTGGAGGCCAACGCTAGTGACGCTGATCGTCAAGCTCGCCTTGAGCGAGCCGGGTTCGCGAATGCCGAGGAGGCCCGTCAGTGGATGTTGGAGGCAGGTGGCGCCTTTGCGGGGCTTGACCTGTTGGGAGAGCTAAAGCGAATGCGCCGCGAAGACCAGGAACGCGAAGACCGCGAGGATGAGGTCGCGCTCGAAGACGATGCGGAGTCCTGAGGGTTCGGGTAATGGCCGCCAGTGCCCCTGAGCCAAGGGTGGTCTTGGATTCTTGGGCTGTCATCGCGTATCTAGATGGCGAAGAGCCCGCACGCTCGACGGTCGGGGCGCTTCTTTCTCAACGTCAGGGCTCGCGCGCTGTCATGAACGCGGCGAACTGTGCGGAAGTAGACACTGTGCTCGACCGCAGAGCTGGCTCTCAGGCCAGCGACAAATTCCGGCACTTATGGATCGAGTCGGTCGATGTGGCCGAACCTGATGCCGAGATTCTAGCTGCTGCGAGAATAATCAAATCCGCGTACTGGATGTCGAGAGCCGACAGCGTTGCAGTCGCCACCGCAATACATTATGACGCCGAGTTGTGGACAGGTGACCCAGAACTGCTGTGCAATGACCGGATCTGGCAGGTTCGGGACTTGCGCGGCCCCGCAGGCCTAGCAGCAAGCGCCCACTCCAACAAACGCACAGGGCTACGCACCAGCGTGCGACAAGAATTGAAACACGATGCTATCGACCTCTTAGCCAGCGTCAGACAGGCACTTACCCCCAAACACAGTGTCGCCGAACTCTCCGACGACCCCGGATTAGGCCTATAGTCAATTCAGACGACGGCCGCCCGGGCCTACACCACCTCGGCGACAACCACGCTACTGCGGCTGTCAGCCACTCTCACGCGCGTAGCACACAGAACCCCTACAAGTTCTGGGGGTGTAGTAACGTTCACCCACGGCACCGTCCTAAGCCGCAATGATCACCAAACACCACACCCTCAACCGGCCACAAAACGCGTCGTCTGGCTCCTGGTAGCCACTGGTCACCACGGGCTTGATCGTTGTCGCGCTCATCACCACCAGCAGCAACGACACCGACACCACCACGCCTACGGTCATCACACTCCCACCACAACCCCACTTCGACCATTGGGTTCGCTTCGTCGAGGACAAAGACGGATGCCTCAACGGCGGAGGATGGTGCAGCTACCAGATCATCGACAGCGACGCCGTAGACCAGACATTCACCCTCTCAGCACGCACCATCGCAACCACCAAACTCAACGGTCGCATTGTTGGTGTCCCCTGGGCCACCAACGTCTTGGTCAACACCTCCTACACCCCGTGCCACACACCCGACGTGCCTGTGAGCGGGCAGCATCCCCCCAGATACATGGCCGAACGTTCCGCCCGGCTTCTCAGCACGGCTTCCCTCGAAATACACTAGTGGTTCCATGACCGACGAGTCTCTTGATCCGACCACCATCCACGAGCTTCACTCCGCGTTTACGCGCCTTGGCTCGGCCGCCGCTAACGCATCGAAGTCCATCGGAGACTTGATGCGCGAGCAAGGAAGCGCGGCCGTCGCCAACGCCCTGGGAGTATCGAACCCCACTGCGTTGCAGTGGGCACGTGAAGGCATCAGCGTTCCCACGACCTCATCAATCGACGCGCTGTCTCATGGCCTCTCCCGAACTCCCGACCTCCATCAAGCCAGGGATCCTCTCCACCACGTCACTCCCACCGAGCAGGTCACTCCTGAGCACCGCCACGATGAACTCGGTCTGTAGCAGGGCGGCCTCCGGGTTCAGCTCCTCTGCGCTACTCAGGCTGTATCTGTAGGGTTCCCAACATGCGCGATTCTGATTCGCCTCAAGCGGCAGGTCACCAGCATCAGCCAGGCCTCACCCCGGAGCAGCATCACCAACTGCTTGTTGCGTTCGCCGAGCTTGTTGATGCCGCGGCCGAAGCCGAGGAGGCGCTGTCTGCGGCCTACCAGCGACATGGTCGAGAGGCCGTCGCGCAGGCACTCGGTGTGTCACCAGCGGTTGCAGGACGTTGGGCGTCCGGAAAGCTCTCGCGCAACCCGCGTCGCGTCCACTCCTGTCTCGTCGCCACCGCGCCCACCAGCGAATGTCCACCCAGCCAAGTGGACAGACTACATTGAGGGTACGTCGCCGATGGCGATGTTGTCCGTGGTGAACCTCTACGAGAAAGCGGCGCGACACAGTCACCCGCCTCTGGGATTCGGAGGAGAGCAACGCATCGAAGTTGGAGTGGAGGTGGCTTTACGTGCCTGGCGGTTAGGTGCCGTTCACCAGTTCGGAGAGCGTCGGACCACTTCGAGTCGCAGAAGGCTTGGCATCACTCCTTGGGCGGTTGGTGTCTGCGACCCGTTGGCCGTCACTCCCTTGTACTCTTGGCACGCCAGTAGAGCCTGATGAACCGGCATTGAACTCGCTTCGCAACGATGCCGGAACACCCGAATCAGGGTTGTCTTCAGTTGTCCAGCGCTGACGTTGCGCCAATCTTGTTTGGCTGTAATGCGGGATCGTCGAGATGTGCGCCGGTGGCAGCGTGCCATGGAACATGACGGCATCGCCGGGGCGCATCATCCGCACCACGTTCGCCGGTAGCAGTCTTATCCGTTGAGTGCTCATGGACTTGCTCGCCGGTCCCGACCCCATTTGATGTGATTGGCTCACAGATGAAACCTCCTCCTCGCCGGCGAGCGCAGCAACGTACTCCAATCCGTCCTTGCCGGACTGCCCAGGAAAGAAGACCTTGGTGAGATGATTGTTGATCACTGTGTTCGCTGAATTCTGATAAGCCATGGTTATTTGAGCCAGATCCTGCCACAGGGTGACCAGTTGCACTCCCAACCCTGCCACCGTAGCAGCGTAGGTGGGAAGCTTCTTCAGAGGCATGTTTCCAGCCTCGTCGAGTACCATCAGAAGGGGTGGATTGATTGGCCCGTGAGTGTTCACATGACGGAAACAATCCTCCACCAGCGTGTTGATCAGCCCGCCGTAAACTGGCGTCAACCGGTGGTAGTCTTGCGGAGGGGCACACAAATACAACGTATTGGTTCCGCTGAGCAACCACTCGAGATTCACACTGTCCACAGAGGCTGAGTTCCGTAGCGAGTTCGTTGTCCACGGCCACACTGTTGATGCAGCGGTGGCATACACGCTTGAAAGCACCCGGGGCTCTTTGTTCCACACCGACCGCAGGAACTCTTCGGCTCGTATCGAATCCTCTCTAACTCGGAGATCTCCACGGCGCTTCAGAGATTCGAGAAGCCTCTTGGGCTCGGGAAAGGGATCGGTCTGAGTCGGATGGTCCCCGTTGAGTACCCAACTCACAACCGATCCCAACGATTCACCCTCATGATTGGCGGCCACCCAAAACAAGCCACTTAGTAGTATCTCAGCCTGGGCAGCCCAAAAGTCTCCGCCCTCGACCCCCGCTTTCGGTGCGGCATCACACAGCGCCCGCGCAGCACGCTGCGCGTCGTCGATATTGTTGATCCGACTCAGAGGTGACCATCCCGCTACTAGTCGCTCATCCCAGCAACCCATGCCTTGACCAGCCGCGTACGCGGCGCACAGATCGCCAGTGGGATCAAATACCGCAACCTCGCCCAAACGACGTCGATGTGCCAACGTCGGCTCCAACAGGTCATCCTTGACGCTGCACAGAACCACCGGACCGTTTGACCATTCCAAGATGCCGGTAAGGGCAGCGGTTGTCTTGCCGACCCTGGACGGCCCCACATACATCACAGCGCCGCGATCCAGTCGATGCGCCAGCGCGCCTCGTTTTCTGCCATGTCCGGTGGCTTCTCGATTCTCAGTTGCGAGCAACTGCCGGCCGCACCGGCCTATCAAGAACCGGTCCCGTAGTGGAAGCTTCGCGTGCAACGGCGCGAGATCCTTCGCCTTGGCCATTGCTGCCTCGGGAGAAGACCCCAGCCGTTGACGTTTCTCCAATCCCCACCGGCGACCCAACGCCGCACCCACGATCTTCACCGCAGCGATCCCTGCCACAACCCCCAGCACGATTGCGCAAACCCAAAACCCCCACCACTTCGGACCCTCCGGCTGATCGTACGCGACACCCGGATCAAACCCGGAGGGCACCAGGCGAGCGGCACCAACAACGGCCTCCGCAGGACTGACGCTCCACGAGCCCCCAGTGACCGCAGCCGACACCCAACCCGCCACCCACAACACACTCGAGGCCGCCACCACCACTCCCAACACAGCGATGATGACAATCTCCACCACTGGACGCCTGTCGTCCACCTCTACCCCCAACTCATTTTGCCGGCGTCAAACTCGGGGACGCCGCTCGAGATCAGTCTTGCCTAGGCCTGTGACGAGGCAGCGGTGCTGGCGGTGTGGTCTCATAGGTGCCCATCTTTGCCAAGTGTCACCTGGCTGGTTCTGTGAGGGCCTGATCGGTGTCGCAGATCAGCCGCTCGGGGCCTGAAGGAGCGATCAGGTGAGACAACACCACCGCGTGACTGCCGACCTTCCACAGGCTCTCGCCACGTCCCAGTCCGGTGATCACGGATCGCTCAGTCTCGCTGAATCCCAATACGTCGCCGTGGCTGGCAAGATCATGACGAGTTTGCGCAAAGCTGACCCGCACGGCAGTATCTGCCACCAAGCCTGCTGCGATTTTTGCAGTGGCGGTGCCGTCATCAGCCTGAGCGGCCAAGTCGGCGGGCTTGTGCAAAACCGCCACGTTGGCCGCTCCGAAGCTGCGACCCAGCTTCCAGCACGACTGCAAGAACCGGGCCGTGCCCTCCATGCTGACCATTCTCCAACACTCATCGAGCAGCAACACCTTGCGTTTGGAACTCGTCGGACCGCTCACCAGTTCCAAAAGCCAGGCCGTTGCCGCGGTCATCACCAAGGGAAGCACCTCCGCGTCGTTCTGAGCGTCGGAAATGTCCAACACCACTCCCGGTTCGCCTATACCAACACTGACTGTCGAAGGCCCGTCGAACATCCCCCGCAGATCCCTATCCAGCAGCCGGTCTGTGGCGTAGATCAGTTCCTGAGACGCCTGATGCGCTTCGCGGAGCGCAAGCCTCGCGGCTCGCAACATCTGCTGACCGGGTTGGTCGAGCGCGGCCCGCAAGTCACCCACAGTCGCCTCGGCACCCTCGCAGCATTCGCTGACCGCTGACCACAAGAGAACCTCTTCAACCGGGTCGAGGCGACGGCGCAGCACCGCCGACAGCAATGCAGCCATCAGCCGAGCCTGCGATTCTGTGCCCCTGGTGTTTGTTTGGCGCTGAAGTGGATTCACCCTGGTCGTTCCGCCTGGGGTCAAGCGAACCACGGGCAACCCCAGCGCGGCGGCGAGGGTGCCGTACTCCCCCTTCACGTCGATGATCGCCAGGAACCGCTCCCGGCCGTAAGTGCCGGCCATGCGGTACAACAGCGTCTTCACCAGGGCGCTCTTGCCCATTCCGGGCTGCCCTACGATCAACATGTTCGTGTTGGTAGCACCCACACCCGAAAAATCCCGGTATGCGACGAAAGGATCAAAGAAGAAGGCTTCGCCTCCCGCCAGCGCGTCGGTGCCCAAATACATGCCCTCGAACCCCGAGGTTGAATGCACTCCAAACGGATACAACGACGAGCAATGCGCCGTGGTCGAGTTGTGCCGGTCGACGCGCAACCGCTGGCGTGCCCGGCGCCGAGTCAGTTGCGGCCTGGAGCGAGCCAAGTCCTCGTCGCGAGAAATCACCACCCCCCCAGGCAGTCTGCGCTTGCCTCGCTCCACCCGGCCCCGCCGGTAGCCCCCACTTGCCGAGTCCTCTTGCACGACACGCTCGCGCGACCGATGCGAAGGAGGCCCGTCTCTGTTGGCTCGCGATCCACGACCTTTCGATGGCTTTCTCGGCATTACCGTAACCCCCAAATGTCAGCGACTCAACAGACGCTTCCCGGCGACCAACCCGACCGGCAGGCTTGCCGCCCAACCAACATCCTGCAACCCCACCAGCGGTCGCAACGTAACTCCCGAGGCGCGCGCCGCGGACAAGATGCCCGCGACGGCGTCGTCCAGTGTCTCTCCATCGAACGCCGACACGGTCACCAGCCCGTAGTATGACATTTCGGCGTATCCCGACACGAGTTCCTCTTCGCGTTGATCCACCCCATGGCGGGCCTGGCGCCAGCCCGCGCTGATGCGTCTGCCCGAATCTTCGCGTTGCGCTGCGTCCGCGTCGAGCTTGAACGCTTGGCGCTCGATGCGCTTGTGTGCCATGTGGGGACTCACCGGCTCGAAGCACACATGAACCCGGCGCGCCCATCGGCCACTCGCCAAGAACGCGCTCAGCCAATCTGCTCCCACCGGATAGCGCGGCCAGTCTTCCACGATGAAAGTCACATGCGCGCATCGGTCGGTCTCGAACCACGCCCACGCCAGCCAAGCCTCCCTCGGCCCGCACCCGGCGACATGTTGCACCCCAACCCGTTCGGCCAGGCTCCCCACCCGACTCGCAAGGCCGCCACTTGCTGTCGGGTCGCAACATGCCAACAACAACGCCGCCGTTTCGCCTGCATCGAGCAGCCTCCAGCGCCTCAGCTCAGCGTTCTCCAGACTGCGCCAAACGGCACGCAAGCTGTCCGTGAGAACGTCTGGCACAGAACCGTCCCCCGGCGTACTACCGCCAACAGTCACCGTCACGTAGGTACTGTGACGAGTCGTGCGGGGTGACATTGCCTCCACCAACCGGCGGTAACTGCGAGCCGGTTCGGTGGCCCCGCCGTCGCCATACTGTGAACGCACCCAGTTCATGTGATCGACCAAACTGCCTCTCGTGGCTATCTGCGTCCACGACACCGACCGGACCGGTGAACCCTCCACGGCGTGAGCGCTCAGCACCCGACCCCAGCCCTCCAGCAAACGCACCTGCTCATCATCAGAAACCAGCTTGAAATCAGTTCCCTCCACCTCAAGCACCGCCGACAGTGCCCCTGTCGGGGTGTCAGAAATCACGCCCACCTCACGACCGTCCAACAACCCGCGCTCGATCCGAATCCCGCGTAAGCAATCCGGCAAGTCGCCCGCCGACCCGTCGAAGACAGTTCCTGCCACCCATTCCCGGCCACGGCGGACCCGGCGAAGGAAATGCCACAACACAGGACACCATTCCACCAGCCGCAATCCGCGCCACCGGCCGTATGCAACCAATGCCGCTATTGCAGCCAATACAGCCGCCAAGAACAAACTTGTCCCAGCCATCAGCAAGAGGATCGACAACAAACTCGCCCCACCCAGCACACACAACTGCGGCCACCCCAGGCCCATTACGACGCCTTCGCGGTCCTTGGGTGTCAGCACAAACATGCGCTGATCTCCAACAATCATCGCGCCCTCACACCTTACCCGGGACTCCGGTGCGCAGCGCCGCGGATGCCGCCCCGCGTCCGCGCCCCCTGAGATGACGCGCATAATACCCGGCCTGCATCGCCTTGCCGGCTACACGCTGGGGACCGGACACGGCATCTGCGCCGCCGCCCAACCCGCCCACCAGATTCATCACCATCATGGGACTGAACACCGCCATGACCAACGTCGCCAAGCCCACCACCAACGTTGCCAACACCCCCAAAGCGCCATCAACCCCGTCCTGGAGAGTCGCATCCAGGATGGCCGACGGGTCAAAGAGCCGACCACCCGGCGCACCTTCCGGGCCGCCACCCAGAGCTGCACCTCCCAACCCCAAAATAATCACAATCACTGGCTTAATCAGTATCAACCCCAATAACTTGTTTAGTAATGACTTCACCGGCTGGCGCCAACGCGTCATCAGTAGTACAGCAACCATCGGTGCAAACACGAGCACAATCTGGATTAACGCCGCCCGAATCACCAGGATCACACCCAGGCTAAACATGGCAAGAATCATCAGAGTAAACACCACCACCACCAAGATGAGCTTACCCATAGCCAAGAAGTTGGTTCCCGGGATCACCTGCACAGCGACATCAATGCCGGTGTCAAGATCTGACCGTCCCATTCCCATGGTCGCACCTGTCACTGCACCCAACAGATCGTTCACATCTTCAATGGCTGTACCCGAACCGGATGGCCCCGAACCCACTGCCCAATCTGCCCACCAGAATGCCAACCCATCAAACGCTGCCACCAAGTACGCGGTCATCGCAACCACTGTCGCGTACAGTAGCGCCACTTTCGGCAGTCCCGTTATCACTGCCATAGCGGTCGCGTCTTCGTCCTTCCCACTCGACCGATTCATCAATCCGCCGATCACACCAACCAATATCGCAAAGAAGCTCAGCACCGCCCCGACCCGGATCGATCCCTCATAAGCATTGATGAACCAAGCTGAACCCAGACACGTCGTACTGAA
This sequence comes from Candidatus Aldehydirespiratoraceae bacterium, assembly GCA_965221635.1. Lineage (GTDB taxonomy): Bacteria > Actinomycetota > Acidimicrobiia > Acidimicrobiales > Aldehydirespiratoraceae > JAAXHB01. The sequence continues at coordinate 2,093,314 of OZ244902.1, read as the reverse complement.
CCCTGTCGATCCACAACTCCGCAGGGTGTCGCCGGATTCGACCAGCACCGACGCTAGAAACTGCATTACCAAGTTCAGAATGCCAAACACAATGCCATAAATCCACGCGACCACCGCTCCAATCAACTTTCCGAACACCACCTCCACCGCACCTTCGAGCGCGCTGACGACCGCCTCGCCAACCTTACTCACGCCCCAACCTATGAACCGCTGAATCGTTTTCCATAACTCGTGGATGAACGCGAACATAACCACACCAAGTCCTCCGGGCCGCGCCAACTCCAAGGCGATCACCCCTGGCTGATTTGCAGCCCCCGCACTGACACGTGTCCCTCAAGAATTGCCAGTATCTGATCGGCGGGCATCGCCACACTGTCGGCGGCCCTGATAAGGCTCGGCGCGGGTTGCAGAACTTTGCTAACGCTGTCCCCCGCCGCGGAGTCCAACAACCAACCGCGACCCTCCACAAACGCAAACTCGAAGCGATGCAACTCGTAGCTCGCTTCAGCCCATCCTGAGCTTGACTCACTCTCGGGGAGCACCGTAACCACCGTCAACCATACCGTGGTGGCGACCCGATCCGGTGCCAGATTCTCAACCTCAACGGTCAAAGGCCGTACCAGGTATATCATCGCATCTACGGCCGCGGAATACTCCGAATTGGCCAGCATCGTACGATGAGTCACGAAATCGACGTCACTCATCAATGCGGCCTCCGTCTCGGCCAAGCCACGGGGCGTTGCTATTGCCTCCAGGGCCGTTGCGAGTTCTTCACTTGTCTTGGCCGTCGCCGCCACCTCAAACCACCAAGCTAATGCCATCACCGCGTCAGCCAACGTCATTAACCTCGTCGAGCCAACCGACGCAACACCCGCCTCACCCTCCGCGCTGGCGAGCAACGGTGACACCGCCGACTCAACCGTCGCAGCATCGGGATCAGGTTCGCTGCCGAACGAACCGGGCACTGATTCTGCCTGCGCAACGATCTCGCCGATCGAATCCTGCGGCCCTGATGAGTCCGATTCACTCGACCCGCAGGCGGCCGTCGCCAACGCCACCACAACCGCGGCCCAAAGGCGACGCCATCTCCACTTGACAGGATACGACATCAGAATGCCCGATACCCGATTCCGAACAGGGTGTTTGCCAGCACTCCGGCACCACCAACCACGATCCCGCCGACGACCATGCCAACCACCACCTTCAAGGCCGTGCTTGCTTCGCGGCTTCGATTCGTCCAGTAAAAGAAGCCGTAGGCAGCACCTGCGGCCACCAACCCCACAACCACCGCCAGCATCGCCAGCCACCACACCCACGACACCACACTCTCGGCCAAACCCGCGCCCGGCAACGTCTCCCCACCGGCACTCGGTCCTGGGCTCGGTGGCGTCACCTGTGGCGCCTCGCCTTGCGCCCCAGCCATCGACGCTTTTACAATCAGCGCTCCGACACCGGCACCCAGTGCTGCCGAGCCTCGCCACAACTTGAGTGTCATTCCATGCTCCTTTGTTTCAGCTTTCAACTGATCCGATACCCGATTCCGAACAACGTGTTTGCCAGTACCCCTGCGCCACCCACCACAACGCCACCTGCGCAACTGGCCAACAACACCCTCAGGGCGAATCCCGCCCGCCCGGAGCGACCAGACCAGTACAGGAATCCGTAAGCGCCACCGGCCAACACCACGCTCCCCAGGACCGCCAACATCGCCAGCCACCACACCCAAGACACTACAGCCTCCACCAAGCCGCCGCCAGGTAAACCGGTTCCGCTTGGCGCGGGCGGGCTCATGGCCTGCATCGTCACTTGATCCCCCTGCATTGTCGACTCACACAACCACCTGCCTCGCCTGTCCCTCCAACCTCATCGCTCCAGCATAATCGTGACACGCCATTGGCCTTGGTGCAAGCACCCAAACACCGCTCAGAGAAACTCCGGCGGCCAGTACTTCAGGCTCAGTCCCAACAACGTGTTCGCCAAGACTCCAGCCGCGCCTACCAACACTGTGCAGATCACAGCAACCCGCACAAGCCGTGCGCCCTTCACCATGCCCGTGTCGTTCTGCCACCACATTGACCAACCCCAACTCGCGCCCCCGACCAGCAAGGCAAGCAGGCAAGCCATGAACGCCAGCCACCACGTCCAACTCATCAGCTTTTCCACCCACACACCCCCCGGGATCCCGCTCGCCGCAACCATTTTCACACTCATGGGCATCTCCACCGATACCATCCTGCCAGATGAGGTAAGCCGCTGTCGGGCCCCAAATGCGGCTCGGCGACTACGATCGCCTTGATGGCCGCTCCTCTTGCAGCCGTAGCAGCCGGTGCCGGGAAAGCCCTGTTACGTGCGCGCGTCGCCCTGAGGTATGTGCGCGTTGCGCGCGCCCTTAACCGCAGACGTTCCAGAAGGCGACGCTGGTGGCTGGCCGGTATCGTCGGGATGATCTTCCTTCCATTTCTGGCAGTGATCGCACTCACAATGACAGCTCTGGTGTTCATTCTATTGCCTTTTATGCGCTTTGACCATCTACCTTCAGCGGACGCGTTGGCTGAGATTCCCAGCCGTGTCCTTGTCGCCTACGACAACGCCGCATCTGCTCATTGCGCCGACACACCCGTCAACTGGCCTGTGATCGCTGCCATAGGCTACATCGAATCCCGTCACGGTACCGTTGGTGGCCGTCACGTGCGCGACGACTTCACCATCGGGCCCACCCCCATCCTCGGCCCCGTCCTCGACGGCACCATTCCAGGCACCAGAGCAAGACCCATCGGGCCCTGGGCAGGCGAGTACGGCTTGCCCCCCGACGCCACCCATCAGCAAGCCCTCGGTCCCATGCAATTCCTGCCCGGCACCTGGCAAACTACCGTCGATACCCACGAACTTCAGGGCAAGGACCCGCACAACCTCGAACACGCTGCGCAAGCCGTCGCCGCCAAACTCTGCGAAGCCGTCCGCCGTCACGGAGAAACACACGACGATCCCCGCGATGCCGTCAGGGCAGCGCTCTTGGGATACAACAACTCCATCATGTACGGCGCAACGGTCATCGCGAAGGCCCTCCTCCTGGACGCAGGCGACCTCAGCGACCCCGAAGGCACCACCGCCTACCAATTGGAATTCCTTGAGGACACCCTAAGTTTCGTGGCTATCGACGAACTCCTTGAGGGACCCCCCGAAGCACCCATCGAGAGCGAAAGCCTGTCCAGCCGAGAACTACGAATCACCGCGTTTGGATCAGAACACATACACGCCGACAATGCCAGCACCAAGCTGCTCACCCTCATCCTCGCCACCTGGTTCAACTCCAACATCTCGGGCGCTTACCTGTGCTCGCCAGCGGCCGATGTACATTACAACGCGTTCCCGAACATGCGCGAGGACCACGAAACAATGGCAGGCGTGCCATGCGAGGATGAGATTCGGTTGGTTTTGGATCAGGGGATATTCGACCACGAGGCTGCCTGACGAAACACCGGAGACCGATCAAGCCCTTACCACCGGCGCGTACTTCGCCAGTACCCGCTCAAGGGCCGCTCTTGCCCACTGAGCATTGTCGGCGCCCAAACGTCCATGCTCCGCGACACGACGCTCCGCGTCCTGCGGCCCGCCCTGGCGGAACACGCACTCCAGATCAACCTCCAACAGCGCGCCGTCCAAGGGCTGGGACAACAGCCCCGCCCTGACCACCCTTTGGGCCTCACCGACCTGCCCGGCCCGCAATAGCCGGCGACCATGATGAACACACCAGTCCGCAACCACAAACCGGGCCTGCTCAACCAAAGCGTCATAAGCCCAAATCACAGGACCGCTTTCCTCGCTGTGGTCGAACACCTCACCCCGCAAGAACTCCATCCCGGCCTCATAGCGGCTCGCATCCACATCGGACTCAAGAAAAGCCAAGTCCGTCACCGTCGCCTCAAGCCGTATCCCAGACGAGTCGTCAACAAAATCCGACCCCATGGCTGTGCGCAACGCCTCAACCGCACGATCCCAGACGCCCACATCCGCTCCCCACCGCATGCGGGATTGGGCCTCCTCCATCGTAGACACTCCACCTGCGGCCAACAATCCAGCCAACGCCGCAGCGTCGTCCAAGCCCTCCACGGGACAACCCGCGTCCTGTCCAGTCATCGCAACCATCCGCACAGCACCCGCCGTGAGCACAGCCCAACGAAGCTCTCCGTCCCCGCAAGCCCGCAACGCGTCCACAGCGTCGGACGACAACCTGAGTGTTCCTTGACTCAGCTGCGGACTGCGCCAACTGTCTGACAGCTCTTCGACGTAGAGAGTGCTTTCCCCATCTTCATCCCCGTCGCGCGCCACCTCTGCCAAGGCCTCAGAGTCCCCACCGCCGGCGCTTCCGTTCGAACCCACCGGTTTGAGGTTCCCGTCCGCGTCGGACTCCCCGCCACTTGAAGCTCCCTTCACCGATTCGTGCCCTGCCCGATCCTGGCCCGAACCAACGAGATGTGCCTCGGCGACGATTTCGTCGGCAGCGACCGGTTGACCCCGGCGTACACCGTCCCCGACACCTTCATCGACGCGAGCAACGGCGTCGGTGAGGTGCGGCTCGGCCTGCACGTCACCTCCGGACACACCTTGCGGTTCTCCTGCCGGTTGCGCCACCTCCAGCAGCGATTCCGTTCGCTCGGGCTCCACAGGCCGCTTGTCCTCGACGTTCGCTGTGTCGCCCAATCCGTCCGGGCACGAAGCGGTCTTCGCCCTGGTGCCTTCCGCAGTAGCTCGGTGCACTTCACCGTTCTGCGCGCCCAGTCGGTCCTGCGACGACCCGTTGGAGCCCGTCACCGGCCCAGGAGTCGACGACTCTGGAACCACTACGGGGGAGACCGGTACCGGGGCCGGAGCCGCACCGGGATCGCGTTTGACCATCCGGACCGGTTCATTCGCAACCGACGCGACAGCGCCACCGGTGGAATCGTTCACATACAGAGCCGCAACCCTGATCCCGTAGGGATGAACCACCATTTCGCCTCCGGGAGTGGACAACTCCAAGCGTGTCTGGGTTTCGCACGCCCCCATCACCAACATCGCCAAGTTGTGCTGGCATTGCTGTGCCAGTCGCGTCGTTTCGATGAGTTCATCCAACTCGTCCCCGGCAGCGACAACAAGCACCCCGCCGATGTTTGGGTCGGCCTTGCGATCATCGTCGACGTTGAACTGCCCTGCCAGTGCCGCCTCGGACCGCCACGACGAGACATCACCCCAACTCACGCGCACCTCGTCCTCGATCAGCGTGGTGGGCATCACCCGAACACCGTCACCACGGCTGCACTCGCCGAGTCCCGCTGCGGCCTTCTCGGTCATCCACACCCTCACATCACAATCCCCGCGTCTACAGATCACCTCCGATACCACAGCGCGACACAGGCCCCGCACCGCCTCCGCGGCGCCAGCGCCCTCATCGGCGGCGACAGCGGCCACAACCCCGGCAGCTTCGAGATTCACCGCGACATGCCGGCCCACACCCACCAACAGCGGCAACGCCTCCCAGCCATCCATGTCGCTGTCAGAATCGGGCACAACTCCCGGCGGAAGGCACAACACGCTGCCGGCTGTGCCGTGTACCCCCTGCCATGGCCCCCAATCCATGTCGCAGCGCTGCGTGAGCAGCACCTCCAGGCCGCGCACCGAACCCTCAACCAGACTTACCCGCACACCGCCAGTTGGGCGCCTCGCCATCAAGTCACCCAGCGCGTATCCCAACCACTCACTCAAGGGCCCGGCCTCCTCGAGGTGTTCCAGAGCGGCTTGCTCGATCTCGGCCAACTCCTGCCGCAAGGGCTCTGGGATCTCACCAACCGTTCGCTCCGCTGCTGCCAAGCGGCGGCGACGCACCATCATGGCGCCCAAGGCCGCCATCGTCGCAACCGAAACCGAACCCACCGCCAACCGCACAAACATGCCCGCCGTCATCCAATGATCGACTACCTGCTCCGGTTCAACTTGCTGCTCATCGCCGCCATAAGCCACCGCATCGCCACGATCCACCGCCTCTGTGTCCGTGAACCCCGACGGCCCTGCGGGGATCCCCACCCGGGCGGCAACCGCCGCCCCCGCGCCGTAGTCAACTGCATCATCTGTTGGCTCTGTCACGCTTAAGTCCGCAGGCTCCGACGTGACAAGCCCACGGCCGGCCGCAGCAACCGCACCGCCGGCAGGCGCAAACCCATGTCCCTCAGCATCAGCTGAGTCAGCGGCTTCGGTGGGGGACGCGTCCGGTTCAGACAGTTCATCGACAACCCCCGCCCGGGTGGAGTTCGCCACATCCCAACCGAACACCGCGGCGATTTCCTCCAATTCGGGTGGCGCATCGACCACAGCAGCGTCGGCCGGCAACAACACGATGTCACCGGGGAAGATCAGGTGCGGGTCCGTCATCTTTCCCCGAATGGCCTGAACGCCATCCTTGGACAAATCATGAATCTCGCGCCAGCGCATCCCGCTGCCCAACAGCCGGTCCGCGATTCCCCAAAGCGTGTCGTGTTTCACCACTCGTACCGCTGCCAAACCACCCTGGCCGACCGCTGCATCCGACCTCGCTTCAGATGCGTGAGAGTCAATTGTGGTGTCGGGCAAGTGCGCCGCGAACGCAGCGCCAGGACCGGTCATGCTCACCACGCCCCCTGCCACCACGCTGCGCATCATCACCGCCAGCAACAACGGCCTCAGTCCCCGGCGGACACTGCCCACCCCGGCTGGGGCCCTGCCCCGACGCAACGCCACCGCCTCGATCGCCAAGGCAGCAACCATCCACGCCCATGCCAGCCACCCAAGCACCGCCACCACGCCAACCAACGCGTCGTCAGGGGCGCCACGCCACAAGTCCGCCTCGAACAATCCTCGCACCCGCCCCGCGGTTGGCAGCCCCCACAAGCCGCCCAGCACCAGCGGGGGACCAACCAGAATCGCCACCAAGACCAGTGCCGAGCCGAACCGTGACCACCGGCTGCCCCTCATAGCTCCTCCTGCTCCCTCGCTCGGTTATGCGTTAGGCATCCCGAAGGTAAGTCTTACCAGAGTCGGAGGGCGGATGTCCACACCGAACCCATGCGGCCTGCGTCCACCCAACCCGACAACACCCTGCAGCCCCACGCCGGATCGTCATCGAAGCCATGTCTCGCCGCACCTCAACCCACTACGCCCCAGGCACGCCCCAACGATCCCTGGCAGACACCGAGCCCGCTGGGGCCAACGATTCACAAAGCCAACCCGAAGTCGTGTCCAGCGCCATCGATACCACCACCCAGACCGTCCATGATCCTCTTCCGCACACCTTCGCGGCCTAGACGCTGGGCGACCGCTGGTCGAAGACCGACCCGTTGCCGCCCCAAGGCCAACAATTCGGCCTGTTCTTCACGAACCTCCGCTGTCCGGAGATCCTCCACCAGCCACAACCGGTCGTCACAGAGCAACTCAAGGTCACCGGTCCACAGCGGCGCGCCATGACGCAGCGCGGTTGCCGCAGCAAACGCATCCGCCATCGACATGCGATAGGCGGACTTCAATCTGCCCGCGGCTATTGCTACCGCAACGCTTTCAGGCTCAATGTGAATGGCCCTCAGCGCCGAGCTTGCAGCCGCATCCGCCTCGCTGTCCCCGAACCTGGAAGTCATTTGACCAATAAACTCGCCAAAGTTGTGCGTACTCATAACCCGCAGCACATCCATTTGATCGGACAACAACCAGTCCACGCGACTCGCGGTTGGTTCGTTGCGTTTGTGGTGATCCATTAGCGGCCATGTGTCCAACACCACAACTCGAGGCACTTGCTACTCCTGTCCCGATTCCGCATCCGTTGGATTTGGCGAACGATCCAGGATGTCCCGTATCACCTCGTAGGCAGCCACCTCCGCGGAACGCTCCGCTTGAAGAATATCCGTCAAGGTCGGAAACCGCCGAGATGCTTCTCGCAACCACTGCTGTGCCTGCTCCGGATCGCTAAAGTCAACATCCGCCGAATCCGAATCCGTCATGGCTCTATCTTCGTCAGACGTCTCCCTGTCAACGATGTCACTCACCACTTGATCGGCAATCCGTCCTGACGCGCGCGACGCCTCGTGCTCTTCCATCGCACCCGGAAACCGCCCGCGCGCGTCGCGCAACCACTGCCGCGCCTGCTCCGGATCATCAAAATCGATACTCTCAAGCTCTTCCTGCGTGACGGGTCGATGAGGACCCGGTGCAGACACCCGACGGCTAATGATGTCCTGCGCCACTTCGGCGGCCATCGCCTCCGCAGTATCTATCGCCTCCAGCAGCATGGCCAACCCGGGGGACCGTTGAGCCTCGTCTCGCAACCACTGCCGCGCCCGCTCCGGATCGTCCAAATGGGTGTTGTCAGCATCCGAGTCGGTCATACTCCCGATAGTACCACGAGCAGAAAAAACCACCGTGCCAGCGGGCCACTCCTCTCACAGCCCTATCAGAAGCCAGTAGCTACCCAGTGCTCCATCACAGCCCCCACTTAGATGCTGATGGGTCATCTACGACAGACAGCAACTCCACTCTTGTTTATCGTTATGGCACCACACGCACGGAAAGGTGTGGTAGTCTTTCCTCCCCGAAGCCGTCGGAGTCACGATGATCACCAACAGCCGCAACCTCAATTTCACCACCAAACGCGTCACCTGGCTCCTCGTCGCACTCGCCGCGGGCGCAATCGCTGTCGCGCTCATCGCCACCAACAGCCGCGACACCGCCACCACACCACCGACGGTCATCACGCTCCCACCACAACCCGCAGGCAACCCCGGCACCACCGCCAGCGTTCAACAGGCCGAGCACACCCAAGCGCCTGAACCTGCGCCAACCACGGCCGCCGCCGCGCCGTCCGCCGCCCCTGAACCGGTGCCCACCATCGCAACCCCACCCGACAAGGACGACCCGAGCCACTCTGACCTCGTTGAACAATCCCTCGCAACCCGAGCCGCCATCGAACAAGCCCAACAGCGAGCCGCTGAACGCGCCCTGCTCCACGACGCCACCACACACGACCACGAACCCGCACCCGCAGACGCCCCCCAACCAGAACCGGTCCCCGAGCCACCACCAACGACCACACTGGAACCGGCGCCGCCCACCACTCAACCGCCACCGCCACCCACAACGGAACCCGCACCCTCACCGGAGCCGGAACCGCCGCCCGAGCCTGAGCCGGGGTTGAAGCCGTTGCCACCCAAGCCCGAGGACACTTGCTCCGGCGGGCGCACGCTGGAGTCCTACCAGCGCGAGGACTACTCCACCTGGTACTGCCGCGCAGTGATCCCCGAACCCGTCGGCGAACCCCGGGCTTGGCCATTGCCACCGGATCCTGATCATTACACCTACCGCAACAGCGACCCCGACAACGTGCCCGGTGATGCGATGACCTACCCGGTTGAACTCGAGGTGGGCAACATGTTCTACGGCTCCACAGGCATGCGTGCCATCATCGTGGACATCGTGCCCCGCCCCGACTACGACCTGTGGGGATGGGACTGGCACCGCGTCTACACCTGCGCCGAAGCTCGCACGCTCAGCGACTCATGGGAGTATGGATCCTGGGCGATTCGTGAACCCGACGGCAAGTTCCGCATCGAATGGAACAACACCCGCTGGGTCGTGCCATGTGGCTACGACCCTGACACCTGATGTCCCAAACCTCGGCGCCTCACAGGCACAGGTTTGGGCTGTGGCTCGGCGTGGGGCTGATGGCTCTTGCCGCTGCTTGGCCAGGGCCCGTCAGGGCGGATCACGGTCGCGCGCCTAGTGGTGATCATCAGTGGTACCCGGGGGAATACCGTGAGGTGTTGGATTGGCCCGGCGGGAAGCATTACGACATGTGGCGCTGCGACCACCCGACTGGCTGTGACCTCAGCACCGAACTGTACCACGGGGACCATGTTTGGACGTTGTGGTGCATGATTCCTGGTGGTGCGCGTTCGGGGTTGGGGCATTGTTTGGCTGACCTTGGTGGTGACGCGGATCAGTGCCCCGCAGGCGAGTACGGAGACTGTTTCGGCGTTCACGCCAAAACCGGCGGGTGGACTCACCTGGTGGGCCCACCGAACCAGGTGGGTGAGGGTTTGTATGACTATCACAATTGTGTGGATGATCCGCCGCCGGTGGCGCCTGAGCGTGTGATCACGGTGTGGGGGCATTTTGATTGTTGGATTCACTGGGCCGGCTTGGGCGCACCAGCTTCTCATGTGAACCGGCCTGCGGATCACAAGTGCTCCCCGTGGGCAGACGAACCGTCCGGGGGGTGTGTGATTTTGCGCAGGACGTGGTGTGACCGTGACGGCGTGGGCCCCCAATCTGAGAGGGTGACGTTCTTTGACGCCGATCATTGCGGCCTGTGGGTAAACGAAACCGCACCACCCGACCAGCAGCCGTGTTACCAGCACGACCACCCCGATCCGGACAGTGACACTGGGCAGTTGTGGCATGCTCATTGCAGACCCGCGGAATGTGAGTGGCCCAACGGCGCGGCGTATCAGGTTCACGCCGAAACCGATCGTGATTTGCACCTGTGGCACTATTTTGTGTGTGACCCCGCAGTGCCACCTGATGTGCGTTGTGGTGCTGATGGGTTCCAAGGACACGGAGACGCAGCAACCGTCGACTGGGCCGATACTGCTACCGACACGTGGACCCTCACCTACCAGTACGTGCCAAACCACCCAGACCTCGACAACACCACCGGAACCATAATCACCGGCCCGACAGCGCAAATCAGTTTCGACACGCCCGCGCTTGACGCCCATTTCGGTACCAATCCCCGCGCGGTGCAAGTCACCGTGAGCGCGGAGCGGCACGCCCCGAGCGAACCCGTCACCATCACCTGTGGCCTCAGTTGCGCAGCCGCGCTAGCGGTGCACGCCGACCATGTTCACATCATGGCAGGATCAGTGCCGGTGGCTGCGAAGGATTCTGTTGGGCTCACCCAGGTGATCGACGCCACCCGCGCGTCCACCATGTACCTGATCGACACCCGAACCGGTGACCGCATCCCAGAACGGCCACGCATCATCGAATGCGGCGGCCATCACGTCACGCGATGGCAATGGGCGTTCACACCACAACCCCACTTCAACGATTGGGTGCGCTTCGTAGAGAACAAAGACAGCTGTCTCACCGGCGCAGGATGGTGCAGCTACCAAATCGTCGACAGCGACGCCGTAGACCAAACCCTCACCATCTCCGCACGCACCATCGCAACCACCAAACTCAACAACCGCACCATTGCCGGCCCCTGGACCACCACCAACGTCTTGGTAAACACCTCCTACACCCCCTAACCCACACCCGATGCCGCACGCAGGACTGGTGGTGGTGCGCGCCTCTTGTTGTTCGTTGACCGACACTCGTCACGAGGTTCACATACCCAAGCCGAAGTCCTGTTCAGTGCCCTCGCGGTCAACACCCACTCCGCTCATGATCATCTTCCGTAGCCTGTCCCGGCCCATTTCTGCGGCTACTGCAGGCCGCACACCGATTCGAGCCCGTCCCGACGCCAATAATTCGGCATGCCGCTCACGATCTTGCACGGTTCGCAGGTCCTGAACCAGCCACAATCTGTCATCACAAATCAACTCAAGATCTCCGGACCACAAAGGTGCGTCATGGACAAGCGCCGTTGCAGCTGCGAACGAATCGGCCTTCCACATCCGATAGGCGTATTTGAGCAGTCCCGCAGTTTCTGCAGCCTCGAAACTCGGCGACTCAATCGTAACGTACTTCTTGGCCAAGCCCGTTATGGCTCTCGCCGCGTCGAGCCCATGCTCGCGAGCCATTGCGTCGGTCAACTCCGAATAGTTCACCACGCTCATCACCGGCACCACATCAACTTGCCCCGACAACAACCATTTCATGTGCACGGCTGCCGGTTCCACCTTCTCAAAGAGTCTGATGAATGGCCACGTATCGAGGACTACTACAGACGACACCGACGATCCACTCCTGTTCAGGAATCCGTTCCCGAGTTCTGGGGATCTACTGGGTCCTCGTGTGCGTAATCGGCCATCACCTCAGCAATATGAACGGCCTCCAACTTCTCCACCAAACCCGGAGACCGCGCAGCCGCAGCCTGCAACCACGCCAACGCCTGCTCCGGATCATCAAAATCAACACCCTCAGAACTCGGACCCGTCACGGTCCCGTCATCACCGGATCGCGACGCTCGCTGATCAACCGAGACTTCGTGTGCGTAATCGGCCATCACCTCAGCAGCATGAGCGGCCTCCAACCTCTCCACCAAACCCGGAGACCGCGCAGCCGCAGCCTGCAACCACGCCAACGCCTGCTCCGGATCATCAAAATCAACACCCTCAGAACTCGGACTGGTCATGCCGGTGTGTCTACCACATACCGACCCAAGCCACAAGCCCACACACCGCTCAGTGTTCCCATCCCACACCACCCAGAAGCCACCAACCGCCAAACTGAGCCTGTCCGACACACCACCGCCACCACCTCGACAGACGCACATTTGTGGCAGCTGGCCACTCTCACACCTGTAGGTCACATCAGCCCATACCGGTCTGGCGGGTGTAGTACCGTTCACCCACGGCACCGTTCGGAGTCGCCATGATCACAAGACACCGCACCCTCAAACCGGCCACAATGCGCTTCATCTGGCTCCTGCTCGCACTCGCAGTCACAGGCCTGATCGTTGTCGCGTTCATCGCCACCAACAACAACGACACCGCCACCACACCAGCCACGGTCATCACGCTCCCACCACAACCAGCAGGCAACCCCGGCACCACCACCGTTCAACAAGCCGAGGACACCCAAGCGCCCGTACCTGCGCCTACCACGGCGGACGCCGCGCCGTCCACCATCGCCCCTGAACCGGTACCCACCACCGAGCCCTCACCCGACCAGGACGACCCGGGCCACTCTGACCTCGTTGAACAAGCCCTCGCCACCCGAGCCGCCATCGAACAAGCCCAGCAGCGAGCCACAGAACGCGCCCTGCTCCACGACGCCACCACCCACGACCACGAACCCCCAACCGAACCAGCACCCGCGGACGCCCCCCAACCCGAACCAGTGCCAGAGCCATCACCAACGACCACACTGGAACCGGCGCCGCCTACCACTCAACCGCCACCGCCAACGGAGCCTGCACCCTCACCGGAGCCGCCACCAACAACCACCGTGCCCTTACCGGAGCCGGTGCCGGGGTTGAAGCCGTTGCCGCCCAAGCCCGAGGACACTTGTTCCGGCGGGCGCACGCTGGAGTCCTACCAGCGCGAGGACTACTCCACCTGGTACTGCCGTGCAGTGATCCCCGAACCCGTGGGCGAGCCCCGGGCTTGGCCGCTGCCACCGGACCCGGATCATTACACCTACCGCAACAGCGACCCCGACAACGTGCCCGGCGACGCCATGACCTACCCGATCGAACTCGAGGTCGGCAACATGTTTTACGGCTCCACTGGAATTCGTGGCATCATCGTGGACATCGTTCCCCGCCCTGACTACGACCTGTGGGGATGGGACTGGCACCGCGTTTACAGCTGTGGCGAGGCTCCGACCCTGAGCGATTCCTGGGAGTACGCATACTGGGCGATTCGTGAACCCGACGGACGCTTCCGCATCGAGTGGAACAACACCCGTCCCGTGGTGCCTTGCGGATACCAGCCCGACGGCTGATGCCCCAACCAACGCCTCGTCTGCGCCGGTTCGGGCTGTCGCTTGGAGTGGTGCTCATGGCGTTGACGGCTGCATGGCCGGGGCCCGCTGACGCGGATCACGGGCCTGCGCCTAGTGGTGATCATCAGTGGTACCCGGGCGCCTATCGTGAGGTGCTGGATTGGCCCGGCGGGAAACATTATGACATGTGGCGCTGCGACCGAACCGCCGGCTGCCTCGACCACTTCGAGTTGCGAGCGCAGGCTGATGTTTGGGTGTTGTGGTGCACGATTCCTGGTGGTGCGCGTTCGGGGTTGGGGCATTGTTTGGCTGATTTGGGTGGTGACGCGGATCAGTGCCCGGCGGGTGAGTACGGGGATTGTTTCGGGGTACACGCGAAGACCGGCGGCTGGACTCACCTGGTTGGCCCACCAAACCGGGTTGGTGAGGGTTTGTACGACTATCACAATTGTGTGAATGATCCGCCGCCGGTGGCGCCTGAGCGTGTCGCTACGGTTCGGGGGCATTTTGATTGTTGGATTCACTGGGCCAACCTGGGCGCACCAGCTTCTCATGTGAACCGGCCTGCGGATCACAAGTGCTCACCATGGGCAGACGAACCCAGCGGGGACTGCGTCATTTTGCGCAGGACATGGTGTGACCGCGACGGCGTGGGCCCCCAATCAGAACGGGTGACGTTCTTTGACGCCGATCATTGCGGCCTGTGGGTAAACGAAACCGCACCACCCGACCAGCAGCCGTGTTACCAGCACGACCACCCCGATCCGGACAGTGACACTGGGCAGTTGTGGCACGCTCATTGCAGACCAGCGGAATGTGAGTGGCCCAACGGCGCGGCGTATCAGGTTCACGCCGAAACCGATCGTGATTTGCACCTGTGGCACTATTTTGTGTGTGACCCCGCAGTCCCGCCCGATGTGCGTTGTGGTGCTGACGGGTTCCAAGGACACGGAGACGCAGCAACCGTCGACTGGGCCGACACTGCTACCGACACGTGGACCCTCACCTACCAGTACGTGCCAAACCACCCAGACCTCGACAACACCACCGGAACCATAATCACCGGCCCGACAGCGCAAATCAGTTTCGACACGCCTGCCCTAGACGCCCACTTCGGTACCAATCCCCGCGCGGTGCAAGTCACCGTGAGCGCGGAGCGGCACGCCCCGAGCGAACCCGTCACCATCACCTGTGGCCTCAGTTGCGCAGCCGCGCTAGCGGTGCACGCAGGGCACGTTCACGTCATGGCAGGATCAGTGGCGGGCGCTGCGAAGGATTCTGTTGGGCTCACCCAGGTGATCGACGCCACCCGCGCGTCCACCATGTACCTGATCGACACCCGAACCGGTGACCGCATCCCAGAACGGCCACGCATCATCGAATGCGCCGGTCATCACGTCACACGCTGGCAATGGGCATTCACACCACAACCCCACTTCAACGATTGGGTGCGCTTCGTAGAGAACAAAGACAGCTGTCTCACCGGCGCAGGATGGTGCAGCTACCAAATCGTAGACAGCGACGCCGTAGACCAAACCCTCACCGCGTCCGCGCGCACCATCGCAACCACCAAACTCAACAACCGCACCATCGGCGGCCCCTGGACCACCACCAACATCCTCATAAACACCTCCTACACCCCCTAACCCACACCTCGCAGGATCGGATCTGGATGCCATGCCTCAGCCCCGCAAGTTGCCATCGCCAACACTGCCAACCCGACTAGCCCAATAGGAACTCAAATGGTTCATGCCCGACCAGTCGAGGAGATCAGACACGCCTTGAGCGTTCGACACCCGCTGACGAGAATCGTTAGAACTCCGGCATGATCCTGTATCGATGCGCTGTGTCACTTGAGGTTCAGTGGATCCTACACTCCGTGACTTGCGGTCTGCCTGACCGCGATCAGCACAGCACCAGGGACAACCTTCCGATACTCAAGTCAAATATCTGACTATTGCCCCTCTGTCGAACTCTTCCGCTTTCAGCGGACCTCATGGTGGTTGAGGGGGAACTGTTAGGAGTATTTTCACAATCCTAACCCTCGATCGTTCGACCACTCTCGTTCGAGTTTGACTTGCAGCTCGTTGAGCATTCCAGTGGTGTCACAACATGCGATGCCGAAACGCTCGCATAGGTTTGGAATCGGAATCTTGTTTTCCTTGTTGGGATTGTGCTTCTCAAGGGTAACCAAGGTGCAGTTCTGTTCAAGTGCATAGGCTGCAAGCCAACCATCGGCAATAGTAGCAAATTCGTTCTTCGCCGCATGGGTGTACTGGGTGCTCTCGTTCACGTATTGTTGTAGTCTACCAAATCTTGCTGCGATCTCCGGCGTTCGCGTCGAACGAAAGGCTGTGCTCAGATTCTTCTGAATCCAATGGAACAGCGCGTCTTGCTTTCTTGACAATTCTCCGTGGACCTGGTCCACGCTCAGAATGATACCTTGTTGTGCATAGTCCCTAAGAACATTCCAAAACTCAGGAACGGAGTCCACAGGGTGTGTAGTCGTCCACGCGCTTATGAGGACGTTGCTGTCAAGCAGATACGTACGATAGGGACTCAGTTTAGGCGAAGACAGGCTTGCCACTACCTGGATTCCATCTCTGAGGAGAGTTGAGCGAAGTCATCGCCTCGGAGGTCCGCCAGGCTATACGCTTCTGTGAAGGACAATCGGCCTTCTGCGATCGCCCGAGTCAGAGCTGTTGAGAACCGATGGCCGACGCGCCATCGCTGAAGGCTCCAGAAGTCATCACCACTGCCTGGCTCCGTCGGCGACTTCCCTCCCCAAGCTCTCGTCTTGTTCGCTTCAAAATGTGCAAGAAACTCCGAACGATCAATTAACCCCAGGTCGAGAGCTCGCCGAGCAACAACAATCGTGCTTACCTTGAAATGCACGGCAAGCGCTTGGTATCGCCTGAACGAGTCCTGTTCTGAATCCCACAGCTTCCTCAACTGTGTTTCCGAGACAAGGAACTCAGCGGCAACGTTACTACAAAGTCTCTCTACACGAGAATGAGTGGATTCTAACGCAACCAGTCTTGACACACCGGTCAGTCCAACAAAGACGTGCGCAAGTTCATGCGCAAGGGTGAAAATCTGCGCGGTCTTGAAATCTGCACTGTTCACAAAAACCAGCGGCGCGTGATCGTCAGCCAAAGCAAACCCTTGGAACTCCCCTGGATCTAATCTCCGAGTTGTGCTATTCCCGACGATGCTATTGAAGAACACCAATATGCCTGCTGATTCGATGCAGTCACGCAAGGTGCTGAGAGCATCGATCCAGCTCGATTCATTCTCAGCCCAACTGGTACCTAGCCCCAATGCTTGCAGCATTCCAGCGGCAATGATCGTTGGCGGCATGTCCAAATCGTATGCCCCGGCGAACGACAACGGCGGCTCATTCTGTTCGATCAAGTCCTCGCGCATCCAAGCTTGACGACGCTGCATCTGATACACAGTGTCAAGAAGTTCAGGACTCGCAAAGCCAGACAACACCTCGTCCCGGACTCTCAAGTCTGCTATTGGTAGTACCTCGTCTGGAGGGGTCTTGAGATACAAATACCCAATAGGCGTGTGGGTCTGCCTGGCAAGATCCTCAACCGTTAGCATCGAGATGCTCCCAGAACGCTCCCAATCCCTAATCTCACCAGCCTCAACGTTGAGTCTCTTCGCTAGCTGCTCCACCTCCATACTCGCTCTCTTGCGAGCCCATCGAAGCAACTCAGGCTCCAACCTTACCATGGCATCGTCCTTGGTCATCAGATACTCCTTCGTAGCGCTTCAACGGGGAGGCAGACACCCCATCTCGAACTGCAACACGCCCTAGCCTATGGGCTGGGCCCCTGAGATTGGTCCGGTAGTTATGCGGTCTGAATGTCCCTGCCACGAGGGTGGGGCAGAAAGGACCGATCATCGTGACCAAGAGACGGCGGCGTACGCCTGAGCAGATCATTCGCAAGCTCGCTGAGGGCCAGAAGCGCCTGGCGGCGGGTTACACGGTTGAGGAGGTGTGTCGTGAGTTCCAGATCGCGGAGTCGACCTGGGCGAGGTGGTTGAACCGTTATTGCGGCATGAAGGCCAACGACGCGAAGCGGCTCAGGGAGCTTGAGACCGAGAACGCCCAGTTGAAGAAGCTGCTCGCTGAGGCGGAGTTGGACAAGGCGATGCTGAAACATCTCGCGGAGGAAAAATGGTGACCCCGAACCGTCGCCGTCAAGCCGTTGTGGCCCTTGAGGACGTGTTCGGGGTTTCTGAGCGCAGAGCGTGTCGAGTTGTTGGCCAGCACCGTTCAACGCAGCGCCACCGGCGGGTGCCGCCGCCCGCTGACGAGGAGTTGCTGCGCGCCGAGCTGAGATCGTTCTCTCGTAGCCGGCCACGCTGGGGGTGGCGCCGCGCCGTGGCGCACCTTCGCCACCAGGGGTGGGTGGTGAACCACAAGCGGGTGAGACGGTTGTGGCGAGACGAGGGCCTTCAGGTGCCTCAGGGTCGCAAACGCAAACGGCTCACCGGGATCGGTGCCAATGTGGGGCCGATGTCACCCATCGCTCCCAACGCGCTGTGGACGCTGGATTTCTGCTTCGATCACACCATCGACGGCCGTCAGGTGAAACTGCTCAACGTGATCGACGAGTTCACCCGCGAAGCCCTCGCCACCAACGTGGACCGCTCCATCACCGCCGATGACGTGGTGGCAACCCTCGAGCACCTCGCTCTGCGCCGGGGTGGCCCACCCGCGTTTGTGCGCTTCGACAACGAGCCCGAATTCGTCGCGCACAGCGTCGCACAGTGGTGTGACGACACTGGTGTCGCATCGGTGTTCATCGATCCCGGCAGTCCCTGGCAAAACGCCTGGATCGAATCCTTCAACAGCCGCCTACGCGACGAACTGCTCAACCTGTGGCAGTTCGACTCGCTGCTCGAAGCCCAAGTGCTCATCGAGGACTGGCGCATCGACTACAACAAGAACCGACCCCACAGCGCCCACGGCAACCTCACACCAACCCAATTCGCCCAAACCTGGACCGACCAACACCAACCCCAACCCGCATAACACCTGGACCAATCAACGGGACCCGCTCACCTACACCGATCGCCCAACTCCAAACGATGGAGACTCACCAGTCTCCACCGTCCAGAACGATCCGCTCCGAGCACGTCTCGACCCCTCAACCACCCCGACCCCGCTCAAATCCGAAGAGCCCGTTTATCCCGCATCACCGACAGCAACCACGTCCACGCCTGTGCCGCACACTAGCCCACACGGTCCGGCGGGTGTAGTACCGTTCTTGCACGGCACTGTTCGGAGTCGCCATGATCAGAAAACACCGCACCCTCAAACCGGCCACAATGCGGTTCATCTGGCTTTTGCTCGCGCTCGCAGTCACAGGCCTGATCGTTGTCGCGTTCATCGCCACCAACAACAACGACACCGCCACCACACCACCGACGGTCATCACACTCCCACCACAACCCGCAGGCAACCCCGGCACCACCACCACCGTTCAACAGTCCGAGCACACCCAAGCGCCTGAACCTTCGCCAACCACGACCGCCGCCGCGCAATCCACCATCGCCCCTGAACCGGTACCCACCACCATCACAACCCCACCCGACCAGGACGACCCTGGCCACTCTGAACTCGTTGAACAAGCCCTCGCAACCCGGGCCGCCATCGAACAAGCCCAACAGCGAGCCGCAGAACGGGCCCTGCTCCACGACGCCACCACACACGACCACGAAAACCCAACCGAACCCGCGCCGGTGCCTGAGCCACCACCTACAACGACACCGGAGCCGGCCCCTACGCCGGAACCCGAGCCACCCCCCACGACCACGCTAGAACCGCCACCCACCACCGAACCCGAACCGGAGCCTGAGCCAGCACCGCCGCCCGAGCCTGAGCCGGGGTTGAAGCCTTTGCCGCCAAAGCCCGAGGACACTTGCTCCGGTGGGCGCACGCTGGAGTCCTACCAGCGAGAGGACTACTCCACCTGGTACTGCCGCGCAGTGATCCCCGAACCCGTCGGCGAGCCCCGCGCGTGGCCATTGCCACCGGATCCCGATCATTACACCTACCGCAACAGCGACCCCGACAACGTGCGCCCCAGCGCAATGACCTACCCCATTGAACTCGCGGTCGGCAACACCTTCTACGGCCCGACCGGCCTTCGTGGCATTATCGTGGACATCGTGCCCCGCCCCGACTACGACCTGTGGAGTTGGGACTGGCACCGTGTGTACCTGTGTGGAGAGGCACCCACGCTCAGCGACTCTTGGGAGTACGGGATTTGGGCGATTCGTGAGCCCAACGGACGTTTCCGTATTGAATGGGACAACTTGCGTCCGGTGGTGCCTTGCGGTTACGACCCGGACGCCTGATGAACCACAGCGCGCCACGTCCGTGGCGCCGGGTCGGCCTGTGGATGGGTCTGGTTCTCATGGTTCTGACGGCTGTTTGGCCAGCGTTTGTCGACGCGGATCATGGGGTTGCGCCTAGTCACGATCATCGGTGGTACCCCGGGGCTTATCGTGAGGTGCTGGATTGGCCCGGTGGTTTGCATTTCGACATGTGGCGCTGCGACCAACCGGGAGGATGTCTCGAATGGCCTGATTTGCGTTCGCAGGGGCATCTTTGGTTGTTGGAGTGTGAGATTCCTGGGGGTGCTCGTTCGGGGTTGGGGCATTGTTTGGCTGATCTGGGTGGTGACGCAGATCAGTGCCCCGCAGGCGAGTACGGGGATTGTTTCGGGGTACACGCGAAGACCGGCGGGTGGACTCACCTGGTTGGCCCACCAAACCGGGTTGGTGAGGGTTTGTACGACTATCACAATTGTGTTGATGATCCGCCGCCGGTGGCGCCTGAGCGTGTCGCTACGGTTCGGGGGCATTTTGATTGTTGGATTCACTGGTCCGGCTTGGGCGCACCAGCTTCTCATGTGAACCGGCCTGTGGATCACAAGTGCTCCCCGTGGGCAGACGAACCGTCCGGGGATTGCGTGATTTTGCGCAGGACGTGGTGTGACCGTGACGGCGTGGGCCCCCAATCAGAGAGGGTGACGTTCTTTGACGCCGATCATTGCGGCCTGTGGGTAAACGAAACCGCACCACCCGACCAGCAGCCGTGTTACCAGCACGACCACCCCGACGCGGACAGTGACACTGGGCAGTTGTGGCACGCTCATTGCACACCAGCGGAATGTGAGTGGCCCAACGGCGCGGCGTATCAGGTTCACGCCGAAACCGATCGTGATTTGCACCTGTGGCACTATTTTGTGTGTGACCCCGCAGTGCCACCTGATGTGCGTTGTGGTGCTGACGGGTTCCAAGGACACGGAGACGCAGCAACCGTCGACTGGGCCGACACTGCCACGGACACGTGGACCCTCACCTACCAGTACGTGCCAAACCACCCAGACCTCGACAACACCACCGGAACCATAATCACCGGCCCGACAGCGCAAATCAGTTTCGACACGCCTGCCCTAGACGCCCACTTCGGTACCAATCCCCGAGCGGTGCAAGTCACCGTGAGCGCGGAGCGGCACGCCCCGAGCGAACCCGTCACCATCACCTGTGGCCTCAGTTGCGCCGCCGCGCTAGCGGTGCACGCAGGGCACGTTCACATCATGGCAGGATCAGTGCCGGGCGCTGCGAAGGATTCTGTTGGGCTCACCCAGGTGATCGACGCCACCCGCGCGTCCACCATGTACCTGATCGACACCCGAACCGGTGACCGCATCCCAGAACGGCCACGCATCATCGAATGCGCCGGCCATCACGTCACACGCTGGCAATGGGCATTCACACCACAACCCCACTTCAACGATTGGGTGCGCTTCGTAGAGAACAAAGACAGCTGTCTCACCGGCGCAGGATGGTGCAGCTACCAAATCGTAGACAGCGACGCCGTAGACCAAACCCTCACCGCGTCCGCGCGCACCATCGCAACCACCAAACTCAACAACCGCACCATCGGCGGCCCCTGGACCACCACCAACATCCTGGTAAACACCTCCTACACCCCCTAACCCACACTGCGCAACACCGACGCAAGCTCGGCTCGACCGGCCAGCCACGGTCCGAAAGGAACCTGTCGACGTCTCGTGATCAAGCCTGACGCGGCTACGGGCCGGAACCCGTACCCCAAGCCCCGCTGCTGGCCTCACCAACGAAGGCAAGCTGACCTGCCCAGGGCGCCCGGCACCGGTTCGCGGGTTGGTGCTACCATGCTAGAGACCAACGACGGCGCCAGGGCGGCTGCGACACGTCCGGGTGCCTCTACGCAGGAGGATGGAAAATGGGTGACTCTGAAGGTCTTGGACGACTGCAGCAGGCAGGATTCGCGAGCATCGAGGAGGCCCGACAGTGGTTTCTGGAGGCTGGTGGTTCTCTCGCAGGCAGTGATGTGTTGGGCGAGTTGGAACGTCAGCGCCGTGAGGACATGGAGGACGAAGAACGCCGTCTAGGGTCGTCGGGTTGATGAACGATGATGGTGACGCCGAGCGGGCGGAGGTTCGGAGCATGAGGATGAGTGATGACCGGCCCGCGGTGGTTTTGGACGCCTGGGCGATTGTGGCGTACTACCAGGGCGAGGAGCCCGCTCGTTCTGCGGTTGAGGCCCTGATCGCAGCGCGCGTAGCGCCTCTTCCGGTACTAAGCGGACCGAATCACATGGAGACATTTGCTTCTCTGGCTTCAGTTGGTGGGTTGCGTTTTGGCCTAAAATTTCAAACGTCGGTGAGCGAGTTTGTGCAGTTGGCTGAGTTTGATTCCAAGATTGGCGACGCCGTGGCAATCATAAAATACGCGTATTGGCTGTCGATGGCTGAAAGCACCGGGGTTGTCACCGCGCTGCGTTATGACGCGGAATTGTGGACCGGTGACCCAAGGTTACTCTGCAACGACCGGATCTGGAAGATTCGCGACCTGCGCGATCCCGCCAGTGTGACAGCCAACACCGCACCGACCGGGCCGGTAGGGCTGCGCAGTAGTGTCAAACAAGAACTCGAACGGGATGGTATTGACTTGTCAGCCATGATCAGACGAGCATTATCCTGAAGGTTGCATAATGACCCTCAGTGACCGCGAACCAAGGGTGGTCTTGGATTCCTGGGCCGTCATTGAGTATCTGGACAGAAAGGAGCCAGCACACTCCATGGTCGGGGCGCTGCTTGCCCGAAGGACAGGTCCTCGGCCGATCATGAACGAAATGAATGCTTCGGAGGCGGGCCCTGCGTTGATGCGCAGAGTTGGATTACTGTCGCACCACAAGTTCCGGGCCTCGTGGACCGAGATGGTCGATTTGATCGCGGTTGACGCTGGAATATGGCACGCTTCGGAGATATTCAAGTACACGTACTGGATGTCGAAGGCCGACGGCGTCGCAGCAGCCACCGCAATTCGTCACGACGCTGAGTTGTGGACCGGCGACCCAGAGTTGCTGTGCAATGAACGGATCTGGAAGGCTCGAGACTTACGCGGCCCCGCAGGCTTAGCAGCAAGCGCCCACTCAAAGAAACGCACAGGGCTACGCACCAGCGTCCGAAAAGAACTGACCCGCGATGCGATCGACTTGTCGGCAATGGTCAAGGAAGCACTGAAATCAAGACACCGTGTAACCGAACTCGCCGAAGACCCCGGATTAGGCCTATAATCGATCCACGCGACGGCCGCCCGGTCCCACAACGCCTCGGCATCGGCCGCACAATTGCGGCGATCATCCACTCTCGCCGTTTAGGCCTCAGCGGTGCTACCACGTCAACAGGTTTAGTACCGTTCACCCACGGCACCGTTCGGAGTCGCCATGATCACAAGACACCGCACCCTCAAACCGGCCACAATGCGCTTCATCTGGCTCTTGCTCGCGCTCGCAGTAACAGGCCTGATCGTTGTCGCGTTCATCGCCATCAACAACAACGACACCGCCACCACACCACCGACGGTCATCACGCTCCCACCACAACCCGCAGGCAACCCCGGCACCACCACCGTTCAACAGGCCGATCACACCCAGGCGCCTGAACCTGCGCCTACCACGACCGCCGCCGCGCCGCCAGCCACCGTCGCCCCTGAACCGGTACCCACCACCGTCACAACCCCACCCGACCAGGACGACCCGAGCCACTCTGAACTCGTTGAACAAGCCCTTGCAACCCGGGCGGCCATCGAACAAGCCCAACAGCGAGCCGCAGAACGAGCCCTGCTCCACGACGCCACCACACACGACCACGAACCCCCAACCGACCCCGCACCCGCAGACGCCCTCCAACCCGAACCGGTGCCCGAGCCACCCCCCACAACCACACTGCAACCGGCGCTCCCTACCACTCAACCGCCACCACCGCCAACAACCGAACCCGCACCCTCACCGGAGCCGCCACCAACAACCACCGTGCCCCCACCGGAGCCGGTGCCGGGGTTGAAGCCGTTGCCGCCCAAGCCGGAGGACACTTGTACCGGCGGGCGCACGCTGGAGTCCTACCAACGCGAGGACTACTCCACCTGGTACTGCCGCGCAGTGATCCCCGAACCCGTCGGCGAGCCCCGGGCTTGGCCATTGCCACCGGATCCCGATCATTACACCTACCGCAACAGCGACCCCGACAACGTGCGCCCCAGCGCAATGACCTACCCCATTGAACTCGCGGTCGGCAACACCTTCTACGGCCCGACCGGCCTTCGTGGCATTATCGTGGACATCGTTCCCCGCCCTGACCGGGACCTGTGGGGATGGGACTGGTACCGCGTCTACAACTGCGCCGAGGCCCGAGACCTGAGCAATTCTTGGGAGTACGGATCCTGGGCGATTCGTGAACCCGACGGGCGCTTCCGTATCGAGTGGAGCAACGCTCGTCCGGTGGTGCCTTGCGGTTACGACCCCGATACCTGATGCGCCAAACCACGACTGCTCGGCTGCGCAGGTTTGGGCTGTGGCTTGGAGTGGCACTGATGCTGCTGACGGCTTCTTGGCCTGGGCCTGTTGACGCGGATCACGGTCGTGCGCCGAGTAGCGACCATCAGTGGTATCCCGGTGCTTATCGTGAGGCGCTTGAGTGGCCCGGTGGGTTGCATTACGACATGTGGCGCTGCGACAACGCCACTGGATGCGAAGAGAACCTGCTCCTTCGCGCACGGGGGCACGTTTGGGTGGTGGATTGTGAGATTCCTGGGGGTGCGCGTTCGGGGTTGGGGCATTGTTTGGCTGATCTGGGTGGTGACGCAGATCAGTGCCCCGCAGGCGAGTACGGGGATTGTTTCGGGGTACACGCGAAGACCGGCGGGTGGACTCACCTGGTTGGCCCACCAAACCGGGTTGGTGAGGGTTTGTACGACTATCACAATTGTGTGAATGATCCGCCGCCGGTGGCGCCTGAGCGTGTCGCTACGGTTCGGGGGCATTTTGATTGTTGGATTCACTGGGCCAACCTGGGCGCACCAGCTTCTCATGTGAACCGGCCTGCGGATCACAAGTGCTCACCATGGGCAGACGAACCCAGCGGGGACTGCGTCATTTTGCGCAGGACATGGTGTGACCGCGACGGCGTGGGCCCCCAATCAGAACGGGTGACGTTCTTTGACGCCGATCATTGCGGCCTGTGGGTAAACGAAACCGCACCCCCCGACCAGCAGCCGTGTTACCAGCACGACCACCCCGACGCGGACAGTGACACTGGGCAGTTGTGGCACGCTCATTGCACACCAGCGGAATGTGAGTGGCCCAACGGCGCGGCGTATCAGGTTCACGCCGAAACCGATCGTGATTTGCACCTGTGGCACTATTTTGTGTGTGACCCCGCAGTGCCACCTGATGTGCGTTGTGGTGCTGACGGGTTCCAAGGACACGGAGACGCAGCAACCGTCGACTGGGCCGACACTGCCACGGACACGTGGACCCTCACCTACCAGTACGTGCCAAACCACCCAGACCTCGACAACACCACCGGAACCATAATCACCGGCCCGACAGCGCAAATCAGTTTCGACACGCCTGCCCTAGACGCCCACTTCGGTACCAATCCCCGAGCGGTGCAAGTCACCGTGAGCGCGGAGCGGCACGCCCCGAGCGAACCCGTCACCATCACCTGTGGCCTCAGTTGCGCCGCCGCGCTAGCGGTGCACGCAGGGCACGTTCACATCATGGCAGGATCAGTGCCGGGCGCTGCGAAGGATTCTGTTGGGCTCACCCAGGTGATCGACGCCACCCGCGCGTCCACCATGTACCTGATCGACACCCGAACCGGTGACCGCATCCCAGAACGGCCACGCATCATCGAATGCGCCGGCCATCACGTCACACGCTGGCAATGGGCATTCACACCACAACCCCACTTCAACGATTGGGTGCGCTTCGTAGAGAACAAAGACAGCTGTCTCACCGGCGCAGGATGGTGCAGCTACCAAATCGTAGACAGCGACGCCGTAGACCAAACCCTCACCGCGTCCGCGCGCACCATCGCAACCACCAAACTCAACAACCGCACCATCGGCGGCCCCTGGAACACCACCAACATCTTGGTAAACACCTCCTACACCCCCTAACTTGTGGTCTGGGCAAACGGGGCCAGCACAAAACGAACGACCAACTACCCTCACGCCTGCAGGTCACAGCAATCCGCCCGGTCCTGGTGGGTGTAGTACCGTTCACCCACGGCACCGTTCGGAGTCGCCATGATCACAAAACACCGCACCCTCAAACCGGCCACAATGCGCTTCATCTGGCTCCTGCTCGCACTCGCAGTCACAGGCCTGATCGTTGTCGCGTTCATCGCCACCAACAACAACGACACCGCCACCACACCAGCCACGGTCATCACGCTCCCACCACAACCAGCAGGCAACCCCGGCACCACCACCGTTCAACAAGCCGAGGACACCCAAGCGCCCGTACCTGCGCCTACCACGGCGGACGCCGCGCCGTCCACCATCGCCCCTGAACCGGTACCCACCACCGAGCCCTCACCCGACCAGGACGACCCGGGCCACTCTGACCTCGTTGAACAAGCCCTCGCCACACGGGCCGCCATCGAACAAGCCCAACAACGAGCCGCGGAACGCGCCCTTCTCCACGACGCCACCACACACGACCACGAACTCCCTACCGAACCTGCACCGCCCGACGCCCCCCAACCCGAACCGGTTCCCGAGCCATCACCAACGACCACACTGCAACCGCTGCCGCCCACCACTCAACCGCCACCGCCGCCAACAACGGAACCTGCACCTTCACCGGAGCCGCCACCAACAACCACCGTGCCCTTACCGGAGCCGGTGCCGGGGTTGAAGCCGTTGCCGCCCAAGCCGGAGGACACTTGTTCCGGCGGGCGCACGCTGGAGTCCTACCAGCGAGAGGACTACTCCACCTGGTACTGCCGCGCAGTGATCCCCGAACCCGTCGGCGAGCCCCGGGCGTGGCCGTTGCCACCGGATCCGGATCATTACACCTACCGCAACAGCGACCCCGACAACGTGCGCCCCAGCGCCATGACCTACCCCGTCGAACTAGAGATCGGCAACACGTTCTACGGCTCCACCGGTCTGCGAAGCATCATCGTTGACATCGTGCCCCGCCCCGACCGTGACCTGTGGGGATGGGACTGGTACCGAATCTACGAATGCGCCGAGGCCCGCACCCTCAGCAACTCGTGGGAGTACGGGTCATGGGCAATTCGTGAACCCGACGGCAGGTTCCGCATCGAATGGAACAACGCCCGCTGGGTCGTTCCTTGCGGTTACGACCCCGACACCCAATGACCACAAGCTCAACCCCGCGCCCGCGTTGCAGTTGCGCGTTGTGGGTTTGGTTAGCGGTCATGGCCTTGACCGCTGCTTGGCCCGGCCGGATTGAGGCTGATCACGGGCGTGCGCCGAGTAGCGACCACAAGTGGTACCCGGGCGCGTATCGTGAGGTGCTGAATTGGCCCGGTGGCTTGCATTACGACATGTGGCGCTGCGAAACCCCGGGCGGGTGCGAAGAAAAGAACGATTTGCGTGTGCAAGGTCATGTACTGACGCTGGATTGTGAGATTCCTGGTGGTGCGCGTTCGGGGTTGGGGCATTGTTTGGCTGATTTGGGTGGTGACGCGGATCAGTGCCCGGCGGGTGAGTACGGAGATTGTTTCGGGGTACACGCGAAGACCGGCGGCTGGACTCACCTGGTGGGCCCACCGAACCAGGTTGGTGAGGGTTTGTATGACTATCACAATTGTGTGAATGATCCGCCGCCGGTGGCGCCTGAGCGTGTCGCTGCGGTTCGGGGGCATTTTGATTGTTGGATTCACTGGGCCAACCTGGGCGCACCAGCTTCTCATGTGAACCGGCCTGCGGATCACAAGTGCTCACCATGGGCAGACGAACCCAGCGGGGACTGCGTCATTTTGCGCAGGACATGGTGTGACCGCGACGGCGTGGGCCCCCAATCAGAACGGGTGACGTTCTTTGACGCCGATCATTGCGGCCTGTGGGTAAACGAAACCGCACCCCCCGACCAGCAGCCGTGTTACCAGCACGACCACCCCGATCCGGACAGTGACACTGGGCAGTTGTGGCACGCTCATTGCACACCAGCGGAATGTGAGTGGCCCAACGGCGCGGCGTATCAGGTTCACGCCGAAACCGATCGTGATTTGCACCTGTGGCACTATTTTGTGTGTGACCCCGCAGTCCCGCCTGATGTGCGTTGTGGTGCTGACGGGTTCCAAGGACACGGAGACGCAGCAACCGTCGACTGGGCCGACACTGCTACCGACACGTGGACCCTCACCTACCAGTACGTGCCAAACCACCCAGACCTCGACAACACCACCGGAACCATAATCACCGGCCCGACAGCGCAAATCAGTTTCGACACGCCTGCCCTAGACGCCCACTTCGGTACCAATCCCCGAGCGGTGCAAGTCACCGTGAGCGCGGAGCGGCACGCCCCGAGCGAACCCGTCACCATCACCTGTGGCCTCAGTTGCGCCGCCGCGCTAGCGGTGCACGCAGGGCACGTTCACATCATGGCAGGATCAGTGCCGGGCGCTGCGAAGGATTCTGTTGGGCTCACCCAGGTGATCGACGCCACCCGCGCGTCCACCATGTACCTGATCGACACCCGAACCGGTGACCGCATCCCAGAACGGCCACGCATCATCGAATGCGCCGGCCATCACGTCACACGCTGGCAATGGGCATTCACACCACAACCCCACTTCAACGATTGGGTGCGCTTCGTAGAGAACAAAGACAGCTGTCTCACCGGCGCAGGATGGTGCAGCTACCAAATCGTAGACAGCGACGCCGTAGACCAAACCCTCACCGCGTCCGCGCGCACCATCGCAACCACCAAACTCAACAACCGCACCATCGGCGGCCCCTGGAACACCACCAACGTCCTCGTCAACACCTCCTACACCCCCTAACCCACACCAGGCGCAGTGTGCAGCACCGGTGCGATCACGACACAACCGGCCAGCCACGGGCCGAAAGGAACCTGTCGACGTCTCGTGATCAAGCCTGACAGCGCTCCGGCTAGGTGTGTCACAGCGATCAGCGCCAACGCCGGGGTGATTCCCAGCCACCACACCACCACTGCGACAATCCAAAGCCCGGCCCTGGCGTCACCACCACCAACAGCGTCGGGTTTGATTCTCGACACAACCTCCATCAGCGTCCCCCATGCCGCGCCTGCACATAGTGCTGTGATCGTGAGACCAAGCCCCGGCCCGTCCGCGGTCGTGGCGTCCGCGGCGACAGTCACGCCAACCCCGGCGGCAGCGGCCCAGTTCGCAACAGGGGGGATCGTCCATGTCAGAGCGTCACTCGCCGCTGCGAACACCGCGAACCCGGTGACAACCACCAACAGGACGCCCTGCGCCCATCTCAACTCGTCGCCCAGCGCCACCATCATCGACACCGCGGCGCACACCACCACGAACACTCCCGTCAACACCACCGAGCCCGCCCGAGGCCGCCGGTCCAGCGTTGACGCGTACCTCACCGCGGCCGCGCCGCCGATCATCGCCGCCACCCAAATCGCAATGACGGTCATCACAGGCACTGGCCGCTGACCGGTGTTCGTTGTTGTGGGGACGGTGGGAGTGATCCGCTCCCCAGATCAGGCACGTAGGTCGTGCTTGTCGCAGAAGCGGTGAGCACCGACTGCCGGTTCGTCCCCAACAACGCCTCGGAGAGCAACCCTGTTCGGCGAACCCGCACATCGACCCTCACAGCGGTGGCAGTGTTGGCGGCCCCGATCACGGTGCGGGCGGTGACCTGTTGCAGCGTCACGTTGGCAGGAAGGCGCGCCACTAGCGCGGCCGCGGCAGGCCTGCCCGCGAAGGCGACCTCACCAGCGGGGCCCGCATCGAGGTTGTATTCCTCAACGACACGCACGTCGAGGTAGTAGCCACCGGAATCGCTCGCCGAGGCGGCGCACTGCCGGTTACGACCGGTGCACTGCGGGTTCGCTGGGTCACAAGCCCGTTGCGTTGCATCAGCGGCTGCGTAACGACTCAAACTCGTCGCCAGCTCATCAGCGGCGCCGCGAGCCGCAATGATCGCCGACGCGTCAGCCGCGAAGGCAACCAGCAACGCCAGCGCGGGTACGACGATCAGTACCAGCACTCCCATTTGGCCTTGAGCGTTCCGCGGGGGTGGGTTGACCGGCGGGATGGTCATTCGGTGGTGTGCCATGGCGAGACTTCGGCCCATCGTCCGGTGATGACCATGTTGCCGACGACCGCGTCGAGGCCCAGCGGAGCGGGGATCTCGCAGCGGTAGGTGAACTCCAACAGAACCCCGGTCCTGGTCGGGGCGGCTGTTTCGTGGTCGCTGAGAGCAACCTGGGACAGTTCCACGCCACCGACGGAGGCAGTGTTGGCACAGCGCCGGGCGATGCTGCGGTTGCGGGCCTGGGTGCCGAGCCAGCTCAGCTGGTCCTGCCATCCCTGTTCCACTCGTTGACGAACCTGTGCAGTGAGGGTTCCCGTAGGTGCTAGTTCCGCTGGTTCGGCCACCGCCGCTGTCGGTGCGGTGTCCGCGAGTGACGCGTAACCGGCGTTGCGGGCCGTGTCATGAATGGCCATCGAGTGCCGTGCGTGGCCCGTCACAGTCACCGCTCCGGCCAGGACCACCATCAACCCGGCCACCAAGATCAGCGCCTCAACCGAAGAATCGCCCCGCCGCTCGCGACCCCGACTGCGGTGGTGGTCAAGGCCCATTCGGGATCGCTCTCAGCGGAGCACACGACGCGGCGGTGGTGGCGTGCAACCGGTCCAGCACACTCAAACCGATCCCGCCGCCGTCGGGCAGAACCTGCGCGGCGTCAATCTGCACAACCACCTCGAAGCCGTCGACCGCTGTGTCACATTCGCGTCCGTTGCTGTCTGCGGCGTTCACCTCATCGGCACACGTCGTGCCGGTGACCTGACCGGTGGCGTTGTTGCCGGCGACGGTCACGTTCCAATCCTGAACCAAACTTCCGTATCGTCCACCGAGTTGCTCGAGCGCTTCGCAAAACGCTTCCGGTTCGGACGCGAAGTGGCTGCGCTGGTCACTGAGGCGACGCGCCGCTGTGGACGCTGCGTGCTGGGCGGCTACGCCGGCGATGGTCGACACTGCGATCTGAACGATCATCCACACGACGATCATCAGGATCGGGATCACCACCAGAAACGGAACCGCACCAGACGCCCTGGCAGCGCGGGTGGTGTTGGTTGCGGCTCGCAAGCGGGTGCGACGATCCTTGCCTCGCACCATTTGCGTCAGTCCGAACCCGAGTCCGGATCCTGGTCCGAGTCCGAGATGATCTGTTGGATCGGTTCGGCTTGCTTGTCGATAAGCGCGGCGTACAACCCGGCAGCGGCCAGCGCCGCGGCTGCGCTCGCGGCGATGATAAGCAACCACGTCAACGCTTCCGCTGCCCGAGAACGCCGATCTGGTGCGCGATGGTGGTTCACTGGCAACTCTCGCTTGCCTCGAAGTGGTCCAGCTCGCAGGTTTGCGCCTCGGCCACTCGTTCCACCAGTTCTTTGACCGCGAATGCAGCGGCGGTCAAGGCCGCAACGATGATCAAGAACACCACAGCGCTGTTCGCCCGGGCACGACGAGGCCGCGTTGCGGTGCCACCAGGCCGACCAACGTCACGATCAGGAGCAACTGCCATCGCTTTGGAGTGTTCCCGTTTCGATTTCGCCGTCGTCCTCGTACACGCAGGGAATCTCCTGTTCTTCGACCTTGTCGGCCTGGTCGGTCAACAGGGTGTTGTACAACGCCACCGCGGCAATCACCGCTGCCAGTATTGCCCCGATCAGGATCAGCCACGTGATCGCCTCCATGCCGCTACGAGCCCTCACCGGTTCTGCCCGGCCCGGACGCCGCGGTGGCCGTATCAGCAGCGTCATCGCCAACGCCGAGATTGCCACCGCCGTCGCTGCCCAAATCATCGTGACTCCTTTCCTGGTGTGATCTCTTGTTTACAGGATGTTCTGGAACTGTGCAATAGCCGGGTACAACATCAAGCCGAAAATGCTGACGGTCACCAACGCGATCGGCCCTTGCAGCTTCGCTGTGCCCTGATTGGCTCTCGCCAACGCAGCAGATGCGGCGGTGCTTGTGAGCGTCTCCGACTTCGCCAACAGCGCGTCGCGTACCTTGGCGCCCTCGGTTGACGCGTGACCCAACGCGATCCCGATGTCTGTGAGTTCTCTGATCCCCCACCGGTTGCCGAGCGCCGCCAAGGCGTCCCAAATCCGCAACTTGCGCAGCCGGGCCTCGTCCAGAGCGGCACGCAGTGCTTCAAACGTCCACGTGTTGCCGGCGTGGCACGCAATCCAAACCGAACCCTCGATGGGATGGAACGCTGTCGCCAGCGCAATGAAATTCAACCACACCGTGATCGCGGCTCGGGCCTCTTCGCGACGCTTGCGGGCCGCGGACCGCACCCCGGCAACCTTCACCACCACCGTGGCAACCGCGAACATCACCACCGCCAGAAATGTCATCATCCCCAGGGGCAGCACTCCCCCAACCAGCGCCGCTGCGGCGAGCACGGTGCCCGCGGCCGCAACCGCTGCCACTGCCACAGTGGAGGTGACCGCCTCGATTCGTTGCATCCCCAGAATCTCAAGGTCCTGGTCTTGGAAGAGTCGCATCCGGCTCGCGGAGAGGCGTTCGATCAAGTCTGCGTATGTGACCGTGGCGCTGCGAGGCTCCTCCAGTTGCGCGAGTGCGTCCACCAACCTCACCGGTCGGCTGAGAATCCACGCCGCGACGATCAGCGCCCCACCAGCGGCCACCATCGTGGCCACCAACACACCGGCCCAGCCCCAGGTCACGTCATCGTCTCAGGTGTCAATACGCGGGTGTCTTCCTTGATCGTGATCAGAGTGCGCATCCATCCGAACGCCACCGCCATGATCGCCAATATCACGCCAAGCACCAACTGACCGATCAATGTTCCGTAGGCGTCCAGGTAGCCACGTCCGAACACGAACATTGCCCCCACGCCCAGCGCAAGCACCGCCATGATCATGCGCATCGTGGTACGCGCGGATGCCCGGGCCGCCTCGACCTCTGCAATGCGAGCCACCTGCGCGCGAGCCTCTTGCGCCAACTGATCCAACACCGCGATAGGCCGGGAGGCATTTCCGTCCAAGGTCAACACCACCACCGCGATCGCAATGTCGGCGGTTGGGTTCGCAATCCAGCCCGCCGATGCTGCGATGCTCTCCTTTACAGAGCGGCCCCGATCAACCTCCAAGACCACACGGGCCATGTCCGCCGCCAGCACCTTCGGCGCGCTGCGACACGCTGTGAGCACTGCCGATTCCAATCCTTGACCGCCGGCAACAAGATCTCTCATCGTTTCGACCCAAACCGCCACGGCCTCGGCCCGAGCTGCGACGTTGCCGGCCCCGCTACCGGTGAGCGTCACCGCGACAATCCATCCGATGACCGCGCCCCCCAGCCCGACAACAGGCCAACGCGTAACCACAAGCCCGCCCGCACCCACCGCCGCGGCGACGACCACCGGCACCATGTCACGACCCGTCAAACGTTGACGCAGCCTCGCTCGCACAGCCAGTCGCCGTCGCCGTGCAGCTACGGCCGCAGCACGGGCCGAAACCGCCACCGCTGCTTGTGCGGTCGTTTCCGACTTGCGCCGGCGGACCGCCACCGACGCAGCGATCAGGATCAATCCGGCAGCCATCACAAACCCCACGGAGATGCCCACCATCACACAGCCCTCGCCGTGTCGCTCAAGCTCGGGTCGAAGCCGCAGGCTCTCAAGCCTTGCTCAACCCGGGCGGGGATCTGCTGGTTCGACTGGCGTGCTGGATTCGGCGGGTCGGGTTCCCAAAGCTCGGTCGAGACAATGGTGCCCGAGTCGTAACCCTGCAACCACCGCACCGAATCGACCACCCTTCGGCCGTCATAGTTACGCATGAAGATCACATAATCGCAGAACATGCAGATCCGGCGCATTCCAGCCTCGTAGTCCCCGCCCGTGAACTCCTCAAAGTAACCCGCCAAAGTCGCTGGTGCCTCCAAACTGGAATGACCGTGCACAGTGCCGGCGACGCTGTAGCCCTGGCTGATCGCAGTGATGAAGGCAGCGGTCTCCGCTCCCCTGATTTCGCCTACCAGCACCACCGTCGGGCTCATCCGCTGGATCCCCACGATCAGGCTGGCCATCGTGATCTCGCCCGCGCCCTCGCTGTTCGGCCTACGAGCCTCCAACGACGTGGTCCACGACGGATACACGTCAGGTCGACGATGCAACAGCAACTCCCGCGACGTCTCCACCGTGATCAGATGGGCGTCACCAGGCAAAGCCGCGGCCATCGCTCGCAGCGTGACCGTCTTGCCAGCATTCATCGCGCCCGCCACAAGGTAGCGAGCCTCGCTGCGTGAGATCGCCTTGAGCAACGAACCACAACGCGGGCTCATGGTGCCGTTGTCCACCAGATCATCCAACGTCACCGATGCCAAGGTCGGTCGCCTCAAAGTCACAAAAGGTCGTTCGGTCACCCAGTGCAATGCCGTCAACCGGTCGCCTTCGGGGGTGACCAACTCCAACTCAGGTTGGCTTATGTCCCACTGCACTTCCTTGATCCCGGTGATCGACGCCATGGCGCGCACTTCACGCAACAGCTCGTCGTCGCTGTCAGCCACACTGGGCCCGCGCACGATCTGCCCTCCGGGCAGCTCGAAGCGCGATCTCTGAGTGCCTATGACCACCATGTTCAAGGCATCCTGATACTCAGCCCACACCTGCATCAACCTGCCGCCACCAAAGAGACGCCCCAGCGCGTCGCTGACAACCCAGTCCATTTCGGTTTCGTTCAAGGGTGCTCGACCCACACTGAAACAATCCGCCTCATAATCGGCGACCCGGCCACCGATCTCGCTCATCGCCCACGCGCGTTCGTCTTCCTCGTCAAACACGACACCTTGATCCCGCCAACGTCGGGTTTGTTGCACCCTGGCAACCATCATGTCCTGCACAATCTCATCGGAGAGACGCTGCGCGTTCTCGGAGACGCTGCCAGGCCCAGCCGCCTCGCCGACCGAACCCGAGCCGACACCTGCCCACGTCATCGGCTCTGCCTCTGCGACACACCACCCGCTGCCCGCTCAGAACCCGCCCGCTGACCGCGGCGTTCAGAACGCGACCGATTTCTCAAGGCCTTGTCGGGCGCAGCGTCGGGGTCCGGCGCCACTGGCCACAACATCTTGCGCAAGTCGGCCGCTGCGGGTGTCCTTGTGAGTCTCAACGAACTAGACCCTTCCATGACCTTTTGGGTTGTTTGCTCATTCAAGCGCAGCGCCGTCACATCCACACCAAGCTCTTCGCTCACCGCCGTGGGCCCATAGGGCCGCGAACCGATCTGCGCGACGATCACTTCGTTGACATGGTCACGCAAACCCTTCAAAGTCCGACGAGCCCGATCAATGCCTCCCACAGAGGGATCAACCAATGCAATGAGCGTGTCCACCACTGACACCCGGTCCATGGTGAGCTGACGACTGTGCCAACGGCCCGCATCCACCACCACTGTGATCTCGGCGTTGTCACCCCGAGCCACCCACACTCGTTTTAACGACTCCACCGTGGTTCCGCCGTCGCTGCCGATGGACACAACGGGCAACGCACCACCACCCGCCGCCGTCGCTCTCAAAGCATCACCCAAATCGCTGCCCGCCTTGAGGTGGCCCGTTAGGGCCGCCCCGGCACGAGCCGCGCCCAGCCCCCACCACGCGTTCAAATCACCCCCTGCGGGATCGAACTCCACCACGTAGGCGTGCGCGGTGCTTTCGGTCTCGGCCAACGCGGCCGCGACCACCGCAAGCGTCGTGCAACCCCTGGTCTTGCCGAGACTGCATACTCCAATCACAGGCCCCAGGCTTGTCGGCTCACGCAAACCCCGCCGCCGCGAGCCGAACCAGGTCACGGACTCGTGCTCGCCGTGTAGGCCACCACGCGTCCCTCACGCAACGCTTCGATCACTCCGGTCACATGCGCCGAATCCACCGCGATCTCCGCCACGTCCCCCCGCACGGCAAGCACCTCAACGTCGATCGAACCAATCCCTGCAGGCCAGGGCACAGGATCCTCCTCGACACACCGATGCGGCACGGCCGCCACCTCGTCGACTGCGGACTCCACACTTTTTTCGCGGGCCACCTCCAACAAGGCGTCCTCGATCTGCGCAACATCGGTCACGCTGCCAACCGCCGCAGCGCGATCAGCCTCGGCTTGCTCGATTAAGTCTCGAGCCGCTCTCGCCAACTCTGCACTCTCCTCCCATGACCCCTCCAGCCATCGTTGCTGCAAGTCAGCCAGGGCCAAGTCGGCCAGTTCCGCCGAAACCGCGGCAAGAGCAGCCCGTCGATCGGCGACGGCATCCTCATTGCCGACCACATCGGCTCCAGCCTCAGCCGCAGCCACTGCACGCTCCGCGGTAGCGGCGCTCAAATCCGCAACCCGCGCGAACCGCCGTGACACGGTCGCATCAACTTCGGCTCCCGACTCGACAGAACAATCCCGGCCACCTACCAGAGGGCCCTCGCCGACACGATCGGGTAACGACCACGACGAACCCGCGGCCTCACATGCAGATGCCGACCCTGCGACAGGAACCTCCTCCGGCAGCCCCGTCAACTCAACCGAAACCCTTTGCAGTTCAAACAAGTAACGACCACACGCCTCCAACAGACCCTCAGTCTCCGCAGAGGCCACCTCCATTAGCCGCACCCACGAACCAGCCGTCGCCCGCAACGGCAACAACTCGCTGTCCATCTCCACGGTCGCACGACCCGCGGCTGCGCTCACGTCATCGGCGCTCGCGAACAAGCCTTGGTGCAACACCGTTCCCCCAGGAATGTCCACCATCGCCACCAGGCTTTCGGCGGCCCCCACCGACACCATCACAGGCACCGTCACCGGACCTTCGATCACCGCGGTCACCACCACCGCATCGGTGACCGTTGAACCCCTCGGTATCTTCTGCGCAGCCACCAGTACCGCTGTCTGCTGCACCTGGCGCTGTTCAGGCCACAGCACCCCACCAAGAACCGCACCCACCAAGACCACCACGATCCCGACAGCGGCCAAGCCGCGACCGTTGCTCATACGTAACCCTAACCCTTCCACCGTCCTGACTCGGGCCGATCCGCGACCCACGCCACCAACGCCTCACTCGCAAGCGTGCCACCAGTGTCGGCGGTTTTCTCCAACACCGCCTCACACCAGTCCACCGACATGGTGCAACCCACAGGTTCCCGCAGCCCGTCAAGCAGCTTTGCCCCCATGTAATCCGACCCTACACCAAGACCCACCGCGCGCAGCACGTCAACGGGCATCCCCGTCCACTTCTTCCAGTATCCCACGGTGGGCGCAACGCCTGCGGTCG
Organism: Candidatus Aldehydirespiratoraceae bacterium; assembly: GCA_965221635.1. Taxonomy (GTDB): domain Bacteria; phylum Actinomycetota; class Acidimicrobiia; order Acidimicrobiales; family Aldehydirespiratoraceae; genus JAAXHB01. Next base: position 2,055,752 of record OZ244902.1, on the reverse strand, counting down.
AACCGTTGGATAGTGAGTTTCATCACATTTCAAACGCACTACGGTCATCTCGCACTGATACACCTTCTGCTACACGGGCATTCCGAATAGGCTTCAAGCTCCACCGCGTCGAGCCCGGGACAGTCCATGCAACAGCGGCGCTCCAACAACCCGCACGCTTCCGGATCGATCGGCGCAACGCCACCCACCTGGGGGCCATGCCATGGCCCAGCAGCATGCCCTGATGTATGGTATAGGCCTCCATGCGATGAACAAGGTCGGAGGCAAGCATGTCTCAGATACAACGTGGTGACGCGTCTCTGTCCACACGTGACGCATCCGATGACGTCAAGCCACCAAACTTCGAGAATCGCACATTTTGGATCAGCGATAACCTACCGATACTGCGGGAAATCGATGATGACGTTATTGATCTGGTTTATCTTGATCCCCCATTCAATTCCAAGCGAATATACCATGCACCACTTGGCTCACAAGCCACAGGAGCGACCTTCAACGATATATGGACCATGGATTCCGTAAAGCAGGAAGCCTCTGATCTGCTGGAGAATCTCAATTCTGCTGCCTGGCGCACCATTGAAGGAGCAGGAGACTCGTCGGGAAGCGCTATGAAGGCATACCTGATCTTCATGACGCCTCGTCTCGTTGAGATCCGTCGGATTCTGCGACAGTCCGGATCTGTCTATCTGCATTGTGATCCCCACGCAAGTCATTACCTGAAACAACTCATGGACTCGATCTTCGGATCACGGCATTTTCGCAACGAACTGATTTGGCACTACGGCAAGATGAGCAATACCAGCAGAAACTTCCCTCGAAACCATGATGTGATTCTACGGTATTCGAAGTCTGATTCATTTTTTTTCAAGCCCATAAAGGGAGAAGACTCGGAGTACCGTAACCGATTCAAGCGGTTTGTTGACTCTGCCAACCATGTGGTCTACGGATCCGTGAAACATTCCAACGACAAATTGATACGACGCCGGATCAAGAAGATTGAGCAGAGCCTTGGCCGTCAAATCTCAGACGGCGATATCCTCTTCAACTTCAACGCAGAGTTCAAGATCCAATCGGACGTGATATACGCTCCGATATTGAAGGGCAACTCCAAAGAAAAGACAGGATGGCCTACACAAAAGCCGCTTGAACTGCTCCATAAACTCATCCTGTCGAGCAGCAAGCGTGGCGCTATGGTCTTGGACCCATTCGCTGGTTGTGCAACTACGTGCATTGCGGCCGAGCAACTTGGTCGCCAGTGGGCCGGGATTGACATTGACTCCATGGCACTTGAGGTCACGATCGATAGATTGAAGAAAGTCGCGGAAGAACGTAATGCTGTGACCGGCGACCCAACAAGAGTCAATGCGTCGGATCAACAGGTGCAGATGGATGGAATGAAGTTCGATCCGACAACAGGCTTGTGGAATGCACCACGTGTAATCGTTAGCGAAACACCACCGCGTCGAACGGATCCTCATCGGCCGGCAAGAACCAAGAATAGTGTTCTCCGCAAGATTCGCTGGGATCAACTTGATCGTCACGACGATCCGGACAGAAGATTTTGTGTCGGATGTGATCGGGCAAAGTATTTTGATGATTTTGACTTAGACCATGTTCAGCCGAGATCAAAGGGTGGGCCGGATGTCGATGACAATATTCAGATGCTCTGCCACAGTTGCAACAGCATCAAGGGAAGCACACGCACAATGACAGAACTTCGAGAGAAACTCCTTGAGGACAAGATTCTCTCATTGGACCGATCGCTTGGGTTGAGCATATAGGCGGAAGGCTTGCTGTGCCGCCCTAATTGGAGAGCAGGGTGGTTCGGAGGAGGTTTAGGGCTGTGATGGTGGTGAACTGCCTGATCCTGTCTCGGTCGAAGGGGAAGGTGAGCTTCTGGGCGCGGCCCAGGGCTTCTTGGTGTTGGCCGGTTACCCAGAGGGTGTTGCCGCCGTTGTCGCCGCGAGGGCTTTGGGGGGGTTCGAAACCAGAGGCAAACCACAGGCCCACCCACACGGTGCCTGGTTCCACCCCTTCGTGAGGGTCGGGGCCGGCCACTCCGGTTGTGGCCAGGCCGATGTCGCTGCCCAGCTTGTGGCACACACCCTCGGCCATGGCCAACGCCATCTCGCCGCTCACCACCGACACCGGCGGGCGGGGAACCTCGAGGAATCGTTCCTTGATGTCGCGGTGATAGGGAACCACCGAACCTCGTAACGCCCGGCTGGCGCCGGCGACGTTGGTGAGACGAGCGGCGATGAGTCCTCCGGTTACTGATTCGGCCAGTGCCAGGGTGAGCCCACGGTCGTTGAGCAGTTCGAGGGTGACCGATTCCATGGTGTCGTCGTCCACCCCGAACACCACATCACCAATCAGGTCGCGCACCCGGCGTTCCTGCTCGGCGAGGACCCGCTGCACCGTTTCCTCGTCGGACGCCTTGGCGGTGATCCGCACCTTGAGCCCTTCCCAGCCGCTGGCCAAAAAGGCGATCGTGGCCTCACCGGCCTCGTCGAGTCGGCGGATTTCGTCGTCGAGCACCTCCGCGAGTCCCGATTCGGAATGACCCCAGGTGCGCAGCGTGCGGCTGGCGATCACGCTTGTGGTTCCGCTTCGGGCGCGCAGATCGTCGAGCACGCATTGGGACACCATGCGCTTCATCTCCCATGGCACACCCGGCACCGCGTAGATCACCTTGGATCCCACCGGGCACACCAAACCGGGCGCCGTGCCGGGCTGCACGCTCATCACCGTGGCGCCCACGGGCACGTCGGCCTGGCGGTAGTTGTTGGCGGGCATTGGCCTGTCACGCACCGCGAAGCGTTTGCGGATGCGTTCGGCCACTTCGGTGTTGCGGCGCAACTCCACGCCCATCACCGCCGCTATTGCCTCACGGGTGATGTCATCTGGTGTTGGCCCGAGGCCGCCGCACACGATCACCGCGTCGGAGCGGTCGAGCGCCAACCGCAGCGCGCCGATGATGCGGTCGAGGTTGTCGCCGACCTTGGTTTGGAAGTGGCTGTCGATGCCTGATTGGGCTAGCTGCTCGCCTATCCACGAAGAGTTGGTGTCAACAATCTGACCCAGCAGCAGTTCGGTGCCGATGGCCAGCACTTCGCACTTCACCGGAGTTGGTCTCCGCTGCGGTCGTGGTGCTCGGACGGTTCGTCTCGGTGTGGTTTTCTTGACGCCGCCGCGGCGCCGTCTCGCAGGTACTGGATTCCGGTGAGAACCGTGAACACTGCTGCCACCCAAAGCCCCGAGGCCACCGCCACGTCGGCTTCCGAAAGCGGCGGGAACACCGCCATGGCCAGAGCCAGGCCTTGCACAAGGGTTTTGTACTTGGCCGACCGGCGTGCCGGTATGGACACGCCCTCGCCGGCCCAGCGGGTGCGCCAAGCGGTGATTCCCAGCTCACGCACCGCCAGGATTGTCATCGGCAGCCACCAGTAGCGCTCCACGGCCACAAGGCAGAACCCGGCCCCGAGCACCACCACCTTGTCCGCCAACGGATCCAGGAACTCGCCGCTGCGGGTGACGAGGTTGGCGCGGCGTGCCAGCTTGCCGTCGAAGAAGTCGGTGCCCGCAATGGCCCAACCCAAACCGAACGCCGCCCAGGACACGCCCCTGTCGGCTTCGGCGTCGAGTATCAACCAGAACAGCAGCGGCGCCAGCACCAGCCGAGTGAGCGTGAGCAGGTTCGCCGGGTGAAGTCCGGTCATCTCGAGATGCCTCTCGCAGCGTCGCGGCGGAACGCAACCGTCGGCAGGTTCGCCGGGTGAAGTCCGGTCATGTTTGTGTTGCCCGTGGGGCCTGGAGGTGGGTTGCCTGCAGGTCGCAGCCGAGTGAAGCGGTGACGGTCACGGGCACAATCGTGCCAGGTTCGAGAGTGGTCGGCACATTCAGCACGCCGTCGATCTCGGGTGCCTCGCGGTGTGTGCGGCCCACGCCCGGTTCGTCCACCAGAACCTCCACCGTGGCGCCCACGAGCTGGTCGCGGCGCTGCGCGGTGATCGGATCCTGGATTTGGCTCAGTTCTGCCAGGCGCTCGCCGACGAGGGCGGCGTCCACCGCGCCGTCCAGGGTGGTGGAGTAGGTGCCCGGTTCCGGGGAGTAGGCGAAGAATCCGCACCAGTCGAGCTGGGCTTCCTGCAGGAATGCGAGCAGCATGTCCTGGTCGGCTTCGGTTTCGCCGGGGTATCCCACGATGAAGCTGGAACGGAACGCCGCTTGGGGTTCGCGGCGGCGGATTGTGCGGATTCGTTCGAGGAAGCGTTCGGCGTTGCCCCAGCGTCGCATTCGGCGCAGCAGCGTGGCGGACACGTGCTGCAATGACAGGTCGAAGTAGGGCACCCCGGTTTCGCAGATCGTGTCGATCAGGTCGTCGCTGAGGTTCGACGGGTACAGGTACAACAGGCGCACACGATCCACCCGACGTGCAACGTCTCGCACGAGCTTCACAATCGGGGCGGATCGGTGTGGCGGCCCCTGGGTTGGCGGTGCTTGTGATGCGGTGGCCGGGCGGGTGGCCTTGTCGCGCCCGTAGGAGGCCAGATCCTGGGCCACGAGCACGATCTCGCGTGCTTGCAGGGCGTCCACCTCGGCCAGGATCGACGCTGGGTTGCGGCTGCGCTGGGCGCCTCTGAAGCTCGGTATGGCGCAAAACCCGCAGGCCCGGTCGCAGCCCTCGGCCACCTTCACGTAAGCCCAAGGTCGATCCGACGCGGGCCGGGGAAGGTTCAACAGGTCAAACGCGGGGATCGGCTGCGATGCCGATTCGGGTGACGTGCCCTTCCCCGCAGCGGCACGGCCATTGGCTCGGTTTTCTGCCATGCCCGCCGCGCCTGCCGAGCCCGTCCGGGTCGGCCCCAGCGTCACCGGCACTGCCGTGAGGGACTGGCCGAACCCGGCAACCCGGTCAACTTCGGGCAGTTCTTCGAGCAGTTCGCTGCGGTAACGCTCGGCCAGGCACCCGGTGACCACCAGTTCGGCATCCGATCGCTTGGCGTCGGCGGCGTCGAGGATCACCTCGATCGATTCGGCACGGGCCTCCTCGATGAACGCGCAAGTGTTGATCACCACCAGGTCGGCGTCGCCAACAGCCTCAACCGCCTCAAGACCCTGAGATGCAAGCAGCGCCTGAAGCTTCTGCGAGTCCACCTGGTTCTTCGGGCAACCCAAGGTCTCCATCCAAAACGACCCGGCCACCACCCCAAAAGCCTACGCGCCCCCACCAGGAGGCCAAGCCACGGCCGCAGGCTTGGTTGGCGCCGGACTCTCTGATCCTTCCGGTGGTTTTGGTGCCACCGCAGAGTCGCGGCCGTCCGCCATGGACACACCCGGCGTGAGGATTCCTCCAGGGCTTGCGGCACCGGTACTGCGACATCTTCGAGAGCGCTTGTTTGGCGGGCGGGAGTTGCGCTTGGGGGATTTGGGGGCTGGGGCGGGCGCGTAGCCTGGTGGGGATGGTTGAGTTGGTGCTTTTGGCTGCGCCTCGGGGGTTTTGCGCCGGGGTGGAGATGGCGATCAAAGCGCTGGCGTGGATGGTTCAGGCGTTTGAGCCTCCCGTTTACTGCTACCACGAGATTGTTCACAACCAGTCGGTGGTGCAACGCTTCGAGGAGCTGGGCGTAATCTTCGTGGACGACATGTCCGACGTGCCCAAGGGCCGACCGGTGATGCTCTCCGCTCACGGGTCGGCGCCCGAGGTTGTGGAGGAGGCGCGCCGCAACGGCGGTTACGTGGTGGACGCCGTGTGCCCGCTGGTGACCAAGGTTCACCACGAGGTGAAAACCCGAGCGGCCAAGGGCTACCAGATTGTTTATGCGGGCCACGACGGGCACGAGGAGGCGGTGGGCACCATGGCGGTGGCGCCCGAGGCGATCCACAGGGTGGAATCACCCGAACAGGTGGCCGAGCTTCCCCACTTCGACACGCCGGTGGCGTTCCTCGCGCAAACCACGCTGTCGCATCGAGACTGGGCCGACGTGCTGGCCGCTGCTTCCGAGCGTTACGACGACCTGTGGCAGCCCGGCACCAGCGACTTGTGTTTCGCCACCACCAACCGGCAGTCGGCGTTGATGAAGATCACACCGGATTGCGACGCGATGGTGGTGATCGGGTCGTCCAACTCGTCCAACACCAACGCGCTTGCGAGCCTGGCCCGCCAGGCGGGTTGCCCACGAGTGTTCCGTGTGAACAACGCACAGGAACTGCCCGACGATCTCAGCGGCACAGTGGGTGTGACCGCCGGGGCTTCGGCGCCCGAGGACTTGGTGCGTGAGGTGATCGAACGACTCGCCCCCGCCAAAGGGGTTCGCGAAGTGCGAGTGACCGACGAGGACGAGTACTTCCCCCCGCCACGCAACCTGCGGGAACTACTGGCCGCTGTGGACACCGCCGCGGGCATCACCATGGGAACCGATCACGCCCGGCGCCTGCCTCTCAATGACCGCAGCATCGGCGCCAGCGAGGTTCTGAACCGCCTGACCATCTCGGATCGTGACCGCACGCTGCCCGGGCGCTCACCCTCGCCGGCATCGGCGGATCCGGCCGATTCGGCGGATCCGGTCGATGCCGAAGGGGCTTCCTCGGGTGGCCGTTCGACGCCGGCGAGCACTCTGGCCTCCACATAAAGGTCTCTCAACTCCAGGTACAAGCGGTCGGTGAACTCCCTCACCGACCGGCGCGGCACACGACCACCAACCTTCGCGGGGGGTATCAGCGGGTCGCCCACCACGGCCACCACACGGCGAGGGCGCGGCACCTTCGCACCCACCGGCAACGCCCGCACCGTGCCACCGAGACCCACCGGCACTATCGGCACACCCGCCCGAGCCGCCACGAACGCAGGGCCGTCGTGCATGTCGCTGCGACGCAGCCTCGGCCCGGCCCGGCGAGTGCCCTCGGGGAACATCACCAGCGCCTCACCCAACGCCAGCACATCCGAAGCGGCCCGCAAGGCCACCCGGTCGGCTGTGCCTCGCTCCACCGGGAATCCGCCCAGCGTGTTGAGCACCGCCCCCAGCAGCCTGGACTCCCACAGGCTCTCCTTGCCCATGAAACGCAGTCGCCGCCCTGTGATCAGCCCGGCGATGGGCGTGTCGATGAACGACCGGTGTACCGGCGCCAGCACGAACGGCCCCTCGGGGAAGTTCTCGCGGCCCTCCACCCGCACCCGGAACAGCAACTTGGCCAACACCCACGCAATTGACCACGCCGTCTTGTAAAACACCCTGCCCGGCCACGACTGGCGGCTGCGGCGCTTCGCGTCGGCGGGGCGGTCTGACTTGCCGGGCCCTCGCCGGCCGTAAACGCTGCGGCTCATGATCCTTGCTCCGGGGCGGGGTGAAGCCGATCGCAACGGGTCGGCAACGGTGTTGTGCGGTTCTCTGGGACGGGGGTTGCGGCGTTTCGCCTGCCGTGATCGATCCTAGAGCGTGGGCGGGTCGGCACTGATCAGAGGGGCGCTTTGACGGCCGCGGGCCCAGGTTGGTCGACAGGCCGAAGCGCGCACGCACTGTGTGGGGTGGTTCGGCCGGGGACGGTCGCTGGTCCGACTGACGTGCCTACCCGTCGGGGTCTTCGAGCAACCCGATGATCATGTCGGCCGTTTCTTCGCAGGTCTTCGCCGTGGTGTCCACGTGGATCGCGTCCGTTGCCTTCTTGAGGGGATTCACCGCTCGGGTCGAATCGAGGTGGTTGCGCCGTGCCAGGTCGGCCGCCGCCGCGGACACCCCGCCGGGGGCAACTGGATCGGGCCGATCATCGGGCTTGGTGGAATCCGGGGCTTGGTGAAGGCCTCGGCTCGCGTCGCGAACGTCGCGCAGGCCAGGCGGCATTGTCGGGGATGCATCCGGCGCGGCGTCCGATCCGGCTGGTGGTGGGCCTGTGAGCTGTGCGTCCTGGGCGGCTCGGCGCTGCGCGCCCTCGTCATGCTCGACGGTGAGGTACACCTTCAACTCGGCGTCGGGAAACACCACGGTTCCGATGTCTCGACCCTCCACCACGCCACCACCTCGGCGCCGAACCCATTCCCGCTGTTGGGCCACCAGTTCATCTCGCACGGCGCGGTGCGCGGCCACTGCGCTCACCGCGAGGTTCACCTCCTGCCCACGAACGGCCACCGATGCGTCGACGCCGTCCACGGTGACCTCGTCGCCGTTGATGCGGATGCGCGAATTGCGGGCAACCGTTGCCGCGAACTCCTCGTCGGCCGGGTCGCCACCGGCTTGCAGAACCGCGAAGGTGACCGCCCGGTACATGGCACCGGTGTTGAGATACTCCAAACCGAGCCGCTGCGCCAGCGCCTTGGACAGTGTCGACTTGCCCGAACCGGCCGGCCCGTCAATGGCGATCACCCTCACCGCGCCACTCCGCTGCCGTCGAGCGAACACGTCGGCGCCGGCGGCTCCAACCCCGGCGGCTCCGACCCCGGCGGGCGCTCGCGCAGGGCGTTGAGGGTGTGGAAGAACCCGGGGAAGGTCTTGGCCACACAACCGGGCTTCTCGATTCGCATTTTGGGCACCACCAAACCCAAAACGGCGAAAGCCATGGCCATGCGGTGATCGTCGTATGTGCGGATCAGCGCGCCCGACGCCGGCCCGTCCGGATGCACCTCGAAACCGTCGGGAAGCTCGCGTGCGTTCACACCGCAACGCTGCAGCTCACGCACCGGCGCTGCGATCCTGTCGCTTTCCTTGCCTCGAATGAATCCGATCCCCCCAACGGTGGTTGAGCCTTGCGCGAGGGCCGCAACCACAGCCATCGTGGGCGCCGTGTCGGAAATGTGGCGCAGGTCGACATTGGCGCCGGCCAGGGCGCCACCGGTGACGACGATCTCCCCGCCTGGTGCTTCCTCAACGCCGGCGCCCATCGACTCCAGCACCCCTGCGAAGGCCACGTCGCCCTGGATTGAGCCTGTGCCGAGGCCGGTCACCCCCACCGTGCCTCCGGTGACAGCCGCCGCGGCCCAGAAATAGCACGCCGCGGAGGCGTCCGGCTCAACCCTGTAGGTGCCCGGTGATTGGTAGCCGCTCCCGGCCACCGAAATCTGGCGGCCCGAGATTCGCACCGAAGCACCGAACGCCTCCATCACCGCTGCGGTCATCTCCACATAGGGCCTGCTCACCAGGCCGCCTTCCACCACCAGTTCGAGCCCGCCGGGCACCACCGGCGCGGCCAGCATCAAACCCGACAGGAACTGGCTGGAACGCTGCGCCGACACGCTCACCGGGCCCGCCGCGGTGATCGGCCCCCGAACACGCAGCGGCAAACCGCCCTGGGGTCCGGCGTCGATTTGCACGCCGAGGTGTGCCAGCACGTCGATCAGATCACCGAAGGGTCGGCCACGAAGCTGCGCATGCCCGTCCACGGTTGCAGCGGTTGGGCCCGTCGCCAGGGCGGGCACCACGAAACGGCCTGTGGTTCCCGACATGCGGGCGTCGATCACCACCCCACCCTCGGGGCGCGGCGAGCCCCCCACTCCGGTCACCACGAACTGGGCTTGTTGCTCGTCGGCCACGACGCCTGCGCCCATGGCTGCCACGGCGTCGGCCATGGCCCGGGTGTCATCCGCGAACAGTGCGCCCTCGATGCGGGTGGCGCCCCCGGCCAGCGCGGCGCACAGCAAAGCCCGGTTGGTGATGCTCTTGGAGCCGGGCACGGCCACCATCGCTCGTGGCGGCGCGCTCAGCGGGCTCACCGCAAGTTCGGGCGCCTCAGGCGGGCTCGCATCGGCGGGCGCGGCGACCCTTCGCAGATCGGACACCCCGGAAGCGTTCACGGCAACGGAACGTGGCTCGGGTGATAGCCGAGTTCGCCCAGCGCCGCGGCGAACGCGCCCGCCACGTCGGTGTCCACCACCGCGGTGACCACACCTCTGGGCCCTTCAACGGAGTGCGATATGGCCAGGTCGTAAATGTTCACATCCAAATCGGACGCCAGGGTGGTGATCTTGGCGAGCTGGCCCTTCTCGTCGGGGACGGGAATGTTGAAGATGGTGAGCCGGTCGGGTTCGGGGGCGGTCGCGGGAAGGTTCAAGCGGGTGCGGCGGGCTTCGGTGAGACGGCTCAACAGTTCGTCATGGTCACCTTGGGCGACGATGTTGCGAATCTCCACAAGTTCGGCCACCAGTTCGTCGAGCACGTCACCCACAGCGGCGCGGTTCTCGGCGCATATCCCCGGCCAGATCGCGGGATGGCCCGAAGCCACCCTTGTCATGTCACGAAAACCGCCGGCGGCGAGGCGCAGCACCGCCCGATGCTCCGACGAGCGTCTGTGGGCTATTCGCATGAGGGTCGCCGCGGCGAGGTGCGGCACGTGTGACACCACCGCCACCAGGGCGTCGTGGCGGTGCGGATCCAGCGAGATCGCCTGCGCCCCGAACCCGGTCACCACCTCGCGCACCCTGGTGAGCGCCCCGTCGGCGGTGTTGGCGGTGGGTGTGAGCACCCAGAGCGCACCCTCGAACATGTCCGGGTCGGCGCCTTCGAGGCCTTCCTGTTCGTTGCCTGCCATGGGATGCCCGGCCACGAAATTGGCAGCGGTGACCGCTTCGGTGACGGGGCCTTTCACGCTGCCAACGTCGGTTACCACCGCCGCTCCGGAATCGAGGAGCTGTTGCGCCACGGCGGCCACCGATCCCACAGGTGTGGCCACCACCCCAAGGTCACAAGGCTCGGGCAGCCCGATGCGGTCGACCGCCCCGAGGCGCAGCGCCTCATCGGCACGGGAGGGGTCGGTGTCGATTCCGGTGACGTGCCAACCGGCGCGGCGCAGCGCCATTCCCACCGACCCGCCGATCAGACCCGTACCGGCCACCAAAGCACGACGCGATCCGGACACGACACTCGAATCTACCTTCGCCGGTGCAGACCCAACCGGCGGCCGGGTCACCCCCGGCGCACGCCGGTTGTGCCACGGTTGGGGCCACGCGCGGCCCCCTGCGCGGCTTGTTCCAGCGCCCTGAGTTCGGTGGTGGTGAGCGGACGCCACTTGCCCGGCGCCAGTCCCGGATCCTTGATCGGGCCGATGCGGGTGCGCACCAGGCGCTTGGCTGGGTGTCCCACCGCTTCGCACATGCGACGCACCTGACGGTTGCGGCCCTCGGAGATCACCAGGCGCAACACTCCCCGCTGTGGCTGTGACACCTTCGCGGGTGAGGTGACGCCGTCGTCGAGTTGCACGCCCTGGCGCAGGCGTCGCAACACCGCCGCGGAGGGCGCCCCCGCAACGTGGGCGAGGTATTCCTTTTCGATGCCGTGGGACGGATGCATCAACCGGTGAGCGAGATCACCGTCGTTGGTGAGCAACAGCAAACCCTCGGTGTGATAGTCGAGACGCCCAACGGGAAACACTCGCGGCTCGGCCGGCACGAGTTGCACCACCGTTGCGCGGCCTTGGGGATCAGACGCGGTGCTCACCACCCGCACCGGCTTGTTGAGCAGGTAGCACACCACCTGTGGCGCCACGGTGAGAACCACCCCGTCCACCGCAACCTCGGCCTGGCCCACGATCACACGGTCACCTAGACGGGCGACCGCACCGTTCACGCTGACCCGGCCGTCGGCCACCAACTCCTCGCAGGCACGACGGCTTCCCAGACCGGCACGGGCAAGCACCTTCTGAAGGCGCTGCGGAGCATCGTCTCGATCCTGGCCGGTCACGCCGCCCGCCTCGGGCGGGGCCGTCGCAGGTGTGCCTGGTTCGGGGGGTGCCGGCGACGAGGCCGGTTGGGCCTCAGGATCCGAGCGGTTCGGCATCTCCGTGCGCACCCGCAGCCACGCCGGCGGCGGCGGTGGCGCCGTTGCCCTGTGGGGCGGGGCCCTGTGGGGCGGGATTGGCAACCAACCGCAAGCGACGCTCGAGTCGTTCCACCTGATCGCCCGACGGCACGAACCCTCCCAGCGCAGGCAGGTCGGCCAAGGAGTCGATCCCGAGGCCTTCGAGGAACTCCGACGTGGTGCCGAACAGCACCGCCCTGCCGGGGCCCTCCACCCGGCCCACCGGCTGCACGTAACCCCTGGCGCGCAGCGTGGAGATCACCGCGTCGGAGTTGACACCGCGAATCTCGGTGACCTGGTGGCGTGAAACCGGCTGCTTGTAGGCGATCACCGCCAGAGTCTCAAGCGCAGCCGCGGACAACCGCCGCGGGGTGCCCACGAGCGCGTAACGCTCCACCAGGTCGCCGTGCTCGGGAGCGCTCTGATAGCGATACCCGCCTGCCACCTTGGCAAGCACGAAACCCCGCTGCTGAGATCGGTACTGCTCACCAAGGCCCACGCATGCATCCTCCACCTCGTTGGGGTGGCGGTCAACCAGCGCGCCGAGCGTGTCCGCGTCGAGGGGCTCCTCGGCGACGATCAGCAGCGCCTCCAGTTGCGCGCAAAGTTCGACTGTTTCGTCGGGCACGGTCACGCGGTGAGGCTGAGACCGTGATCGTCACCGGTCCACACGATCACAATGTCTCCAAAGGTGGCGTCCTGGCGCACATCGGCGAGGCCTTGCTTCACCATTTCCAGCACCGCCAGGAATCGCACCACCACCTCCATTCGCACCGTGATGCCCGAGGTGAGCCGCCCGAAGGAGATCCGTCCCAGTGTGGACAGTTCGGTGGTGAGGTCGGCCACGGCCTCATCCACGGTGAGTTCGATGTCGGCCAGGTGCGACACGTCCACCTGTGGTTCGGGACGGGGGGCCGTGACACGAACGAACGCCGCTTTGAGGTCTTCGCCACGCACTCCTTGAAGCAGGTCCGGTGCGAGTTGCAGGAACCGCTCCTCCACCAGGCCCGCCCGCCGGGCGTGGCTCCTCGATGCCCGGCCGATCATCTGCCACAGTTCGCCACCCACGCCACGGAACGTGTGACCCTCCACCAGGCGGGCCAGCAGCAGGTCGCGCTGGTGAGCGTCGTGGAGATCGTCGTGGAGATCGAGGTCGGATTCGTCGGGCAGCAAGCGCCGAGCCTTGAGTTCGATCAGCCCCGCAGAAGTCGACACGAACTCGGTGGCCTCATCAAGGTTCGTGGCCACCGCCGTTTCCGGGTCGGCGCCCAGAGCAGCCAAAAACGCGGCCGCCAACTCGGCGAGGCTCACGGCCCACAAATCCAACTCGCCGCGCCTGATCAAAGCCACCAACTGCTCGAAGGGGCCGCAGAACACAGGGGTGCTCACTTCACACGCCATCAATGCGCAAACTACACGCGCAGAATTGCAGTCACATGGAATCGGCCGCATCCACCCCCTGGCGGGGCTTCGTTGAGCGGGGCTCGAACCGGATCACACACAGACCGACGCGCCGGAGTTGCGCGCCATAACCAGCACATGTAAAGTGTGCCTAATGTCACATGGTCGCTGCGACACGCCCGCCTCGGCGCTCGACGCCGGTTGGGACTACCAGGAGACGCCTCAGCCATGATCGTGTGCCACTGCATCGTCGTGAACGATCGACGGATCCGCGCCCTCATCAGCGACACCACCAGCGTGGAGGACATCACCCGACTTTGCGGGGCGGGCCGCGACTGCGGCGGCTGCGTGGACACGATCGAGGCCCTGCTCGAACACCACCGGGAGACACCGGCGAGGATCACCGCCTCGGTTTGATCCAGGTCACGGCACCTGGCTCGCGAAACGCTCGGGCGCCACTCCTTGCAGGCGCGGGGTGGTGGGTACGATGAGCCCATGCAAGGTCATCCTGAAGTTGTCGAGTTTCTCAACGAGGCTCTCACCGCGGAGCTGACCGCGGTGAACCAGTACTTCCTGCACGCCAAGATGTGCGAGGACTGGGGTTACGCCAAACTCGCGGGCCTGTACCGCGAGGAGAGCATCGACGAGATGAAGGACGCCGAAAAGCTCATGGAGCGCATCCTGCTGCTCGACGGGCTGCCCAACGTGCAGCGCCTCAACCACATACGTGTGGGCGAGGACGTGGCGGAGCAACTGGAGGCCAACGTCGCGCTCGAACAAGAGGCGGTGGATCGTTACCGCCGAGGCGTGACGCTGTGTTTGCAACACGGCGACGCCGGCACCCGTGAACTGCTCGAAGGGCTGCTTGTGGGCGAAGAGGAACATCTCGACTGGCTCGAAACTCAACAGTCGCTGGTGAACGACGTTGGGATCGCCCTGTACCAGCAGTCCATGATCGGCGACGACGGCGCTTAGGGGTTTCCGCCCGGGGGCGCGGTTGGCGCAGCCGGGGGCCGGCACAGTTTCGTTGACCGCCGCGAGGCAACCGAGGGCCTACGCTTCGGGCCGTGAAACGGGTGTTTTCGGGCATTCAGCCCTCGGGAGATCTGCATCTGGGCAACTACCTCGGAGCGATCCGCAGGTGGGCCACCGTGCAGCACACCACCCACGCCGTCTACTGCGTGGTGGACCTGCACGCCCTCACAACCTCCAAGGCGCCCGGCGAGGTGGGCGAGGCGTCGTTGCGGCTTTCGCAGCTGCTGATGGCGGCAGGACTCGATCCGCAGGTTTGCACGATCTTCGTGCAGAGCCACGTGCGTGAGCATTCGGAGTGTGCCTGGCTGATGGAGTGCAGCGTGTCGTTCGGGGAGCTCAGCAGGATGACACAGTTCAAGGACAAATCCTCGCAGCGAGAGTTCATCTCCGCGGGGTTGTTCACCTACCCGGCGCTGCAAGCCGCCGACATTTTGTTGTACGACACCGACGAGGTGCCCGTGGGCGCAGATCAGCGTCAACACATCGAGCTAACTCGTGACATCGCCGAGCGGTTCAACTCGCGCTACGGCGACACGTTCGTGGTGCCGGCCGCCACGATCGCCGCCGCGGGGGCAAGGGTGATGGACTTGCAGGCCCCTACCAACAAGATGTCCAAGTCGCTGCAATCGCCGAAGGGAACGGTGGACTTGCTCGACCCGGCGTCTGTGATCGTGAAGAAGATCAAATCGGCGGTCACCGACAACGACGCCGAGGTGCGTTACGACTTCGACACCAAACCGGGCGTGTCGAACTTGTTGTCGATCCTCGGGGCGTGTACCGACCGAGACCCAGCCGCGCTCGCGGACGACTACTCCATGTACGGCCCGCTCAAAACCGACACCGCCGAGGCGGTGGTGGAATTGCTGCGACCGGTGCAGGCCCGGTTCGCCGACCTGGAAGCCGACCCCGCCGAAACGGCGCGGCTGCTGCGACTAGGCGCGGACAAGGCCCGCACGATTGCCTCGGCCACCCTGGAAAGAGCGAAACGCAACATCGGCATTCTCACCGCCTGAACCACAGGTGGCCGGCTTCACGGGCCGCCTTCACAGGGTTGAGGTTCGCGCCTGGGCAGTTCCGGTGTTGCGCCACTGGGGTTTTGCGCCCTTTGGGCACTGCGCCGCTTGGGGTGGCGCCGGTGGCCACGACTCAGCAGAGGTGGAGCCCTAACGTCGGATTGGGGCGTCGTTGTCGGCGGCACGCAGTGCCTGGGTGACCTGAGGGGCCTCTGCAACCTCGGGAGCCAGGACGCACTCCCCGGGTGGTTCGTGGTGTTGCGCCGCCCAGGCAACGATGAGCGGATCACTGCCCGCGGCTTGCAACAGTTCGGCGCCCATCTCGGGATGGGCGGCGTAGCGGCCAACCCGGCCACGCCATCCGGACCGGTTACGCCAGCCGGTGAGGCGGGCGTGACCCAACGCCAGCGTGCAAAGCGTGGCCCAAACACGCCCCGCGGTGCCAAACCCCGAACAAATCTTGCCCACGTCGTGAAGCAGCGCCGCGGCCTGCACCGCCGGGGTGACCAACTCGGGTGGCAGGGTTTTGCTCACTTGCTTTGCAACCGTCACGCCGTGGCGCCGGTCGGGGCCCGACATGCGCCGCCACAGTTGCATCTCGGCCTCCGACAGCACCGAGGCCACCCAACGCTCGTCGGAGGCTGAGGGCCCGCCGGGCTTCAACGATCCCACGAACCTCGACGCCAGATGCCGGCCGACACGTGCGGCTGCCTTGGCCTTGGCGGCGGCCTTGTTCACGGCTGTTTGGCGGTGTGGTTGGGTGCGTCGCATTGCTCAGCGACCCGTTGACGGCGTGACCGCCCGTGGATGGGCGGCCTTGTACACCTGATGAAGGCGCTCGGTGGACACCTTGGTGTAGATCTGTGTGGTGGTGATCGACGCGTGCCCCAGCAGTTCCTGCACGAAGCGAATGTCGGCGCCGCCGTCGAGCATGTGAGTGGCACAACAGTGACGCAACACGTGAGGGGTCAACAGGCCGTCCAGGCCGGCTTGGCGGCCCCAATGTCGCACCACCAGCCAGATCCCCTGACGTGACAGACGGCCACCGCGCTGGTTGAGCAGCACGGCCTGGGCGTCGTCTCGGCGGGCCCACCGTTTGGGTGTCATCACGCCACGGCCTTCGGGGGCCAGCCAACGTTCCAGCGCGGCGGCGGCGCAACGGCCGAGGGGCACTATTCGTTCCTTTGAGCCTTTGCCGGTGACCCGGGCCAGTCCGTCCACCAGGTCGACATCGCTGATCGACAGGGCCTGCAGCTCCGAGATGCGACAGCCCGTGCCGTAAAGCACTTCCAACACGGCCCGGTCTCGGCGGGCCACCGCGTCGTCGCCTTGAACCGCGTCGATCAGCGCGGTCACCTGCTGCACCGACAGGGCCTTGGGGAGGCCTTTTGGCACCGCGGGGGCTTCCACGTCCGCGGCGGGGTCATCGGCGCGCAGCTGCTCCATGGCGCAGTAGCGGTGCAGTCCCCGAACTGCGCTCAGCACCCGAGCCACCGACGAGGCCGCCAGGCCTTCGTCTTCGAGTTGGCGTGTGAAGTGCTCCACGTCTGCCGGGGTTGCCTGCGACGGGCCTCTGCCGGTGAGGTTCAGGTGACGCTGGTAGCGGATCAGGTCACGCCGGTACGCAGCGACCGTGTTGGGTGCGCGGCCTCGTTCGGTGGCCAGCCACCCCAGAAAGCCGTCCGCCTCCGAAGACAGCTTCACCGGTGGTTCGCTCACCTTCACCGAAGCGGGCACCACCATCAGGCACCAACGGCGCGAACCGTTACGAGGCGCCTCGGTGGCGCACCCCTCGGGCGGGGCGCGGCCCGGCGACGCCCTGGCGTGTGTGGCGGCGCCCGTCGCTGAGGGTCACTTCGGCGGGCCTTGGGTGTCGCCGCGGGCAAGCACCGCCTGCAAGCCGATCACCGTTTTGGCGTCGATGATGCGTCCGCTTTCGATCATGTCCGCAACGTCGGCCAGCGCCACCCTGGTGACGCTCATCCACTTCTCCTCGGCGCCGTCGGGGTCGTTGGGAACCGCGCTGAGCCCGGTGGCCACGAACAGGTGGGTGAGCTCGTCGCAAAAGCCGGGCGAGTTGTAAAACGAACCCAGCCGGTGGATGTGTTCGCAGTCCAGCCCGGCTTCCTCGATGAGTTCGCGCCGGGCTGTGGCCTCGGGCGCCTCGCCTGGAACGTCACGGCGGCCTGCGGGGATCTCCAGCAGGTGCTGCTCCACGGCCGATCGGTATTGGCGCACCAGGATCACCTCGTCGCCGTCGAGGGCCACCACTGCCACCGCCCCAAGGTGGCGCACCACGTCACGTTCGAAGCGTTCCCCGTCCGGCGCGGTGAACGACGCCTGCAACACCCGGATCACCTCGCCCGCGTACACCTCGCGCTCGGCGGTCTTGTTGAAGCCCTCCGTGGCGCCCGCGGGTGTCATGTTGGGGTGCCGCCAGAGTTGGGCGGGCCTGCGGTGCTGGGCGGGCCTGTTGGGTTGGGCGGCACTGCGTACGGGCCCATCTCGGGCAGGTGCGGGTTGCGGCCCTCCGCGCGGCGCAACGCCGCGGCCATGAGTTCCACGAACAGCGGCGCGGGGCGGTCGGGGCGGCTCTTGAACTCCGGATGGGCCTGGGTTCCCACCCAGAACGGGTGCGATGTCAACTCGATGAACTCCACCAGCCGGTCATCGAGAGTGGTTCCGCTGAGCAGCACCTCGGACTGCTCGAACCGGTTGCGGTAGTCGGGGTTGAACTCGTAACGATGGCGGTGCCTTTCGGACACCTCCTCGGCGCCGTACGCCTTGGCCACTTGCGACCCGGGGGTGAGGCGGGCGGTCCAGGCGCCGAGGCGCATCGTGCCGCCCATGTCGGTGACGTCGCGCTGGTCGTCCATCAGGTCGATCACCGGGTGAGGGGTGCCGGCGTCGAACTCGGTGGAGTGGGCGCCTGTGAGACCCAGAGCGTCTCGGGCGTAGTCGATGGTCATCACCTGCATGCCGAGACACAAGCCCAAACACGGCACCTGCTGCCGGCGGGCGTAGCGAGCGGCGATGATCTTGCCTTCGATGCCCCGCTTGCCGAACCCTCCGGGGATCACCATTCCGTCGAGGTCACGCAGGCGCGCCGGTGCGGTTTGTTCGTTGATGTCCTCGCTTTGGATCCATTCGAGTTGCATGTCCACGCCGTGATGGAACGCCGAATGTTTGAGCGCTTCCACCACCGACATGTACGCGTCGGGCAGGCTCACGTACTTGCCGACCAGCCCGATGCGCACCGGCGTGGCGGCACCCCGGATGCGTTCCACCAGCCCGCGCCACTCATCGAGTTCCACCGGTGCTGCGTCGAGGCCGAGGTGGCGGCACACCACCTCGTCGAGTCCCTCCTCGTGCAACAGCAGCGGCACCTCGTACACGCTCGACGCGTCGGGGCAGGTGATTACCTCGTCGGGGGACACGTCGCAAAGGCTGGAGATCTTGCGCACCAGGTCGGCGTCGATGGGCTGCTCGCAGCGGCACACGATCGCGTCGGGCTGCACACCACGGGAGCGCAGTTCGGTGACCGAGTGCTGGGTGGGCTTGGTTTTCAGCTCGCCTGAGGGGCCGATGAACGGCACCAGCGTGACGTGCACGTAGCACACGTTGTGACGGCCCGCGTCGAGGCGGAACTGACGGATCGCCTCTATGAACGGCAGGATTTCTATGTCGCCGATGGTGCCGCCCACCTCGGTGATCAACACGTCGGTGTGTTCACCTTCGAGACGGCTGATGCTGCTTTTGATCTCGTCGGTGATGTGCGGGATCACCTGAACGGTGCGGCCCAGGTAGTCGCCACGGCGTTCTGCGCCGATAACCGCCGAGTAGATCGACCCGGTGGTGGCGTTGGACGAACGGGGAAGGTTCTCGTCAATGAAGCGCTCGTAGTGGCCGAGATCGAGGTCGGTTTCGCCGCCGTCGTCGGTGACGAACACCTCGCCGTGCTCGATGGGGTTCATGGTGCCCGCATCCACGTTGAGGTACGGGTCGAGCTTGAGCATCGTGACCCGAAGGCCACGGGACTTCAACAACCGGCCCAGCGACGCCGCAGTGATGCCCTTGCCGAGTCCGCTCACCACGCCGCCGGTGACGAACACGTGCGCAGTCATCGGACCCTCAGGCTAACCCGCCACCGAGCGTGCGAGCCGGAGCCCTTCCTGGCCGACCGCGAGCAGGCGGCGGGCGGCGTGTGCCAAGCGCGGCGGTTGGCAGGTTCGCCTGCGAGGCGGGCTCGGGGTTCACGTCAACGCCTCGGGGCTGCCAGCAGCTCCTGCGCGTGGCGGCGGGCGGCTTCGGATTGCGGCGACCCCGACAGCATCCTCGACAGCTCCACCTCACGCTCGGCTTCGCTGAGCGTGCGCACTCCCGACACCCGAGCCGGTTCCGGATGATCATCGGCAGACCTGACCGACGAGGACTCGTGATCGGCGATGTTGTCGGAATCGTCGGCCGAGGCGCCATCGGTTTTTTCGACCACCACGTGGTGATGGGCGTTGGCGGCCACCTGCGCCAGGTGGGTCACCACCAGCACCTGATGATCCGCGGCCAGCGAAGCCAGCTTGTGACCCACGGCGTGCGCCGCGGCGCCGCCGATCCCGGCGTCGACCTCGTCGAACACCAGGGTTTCGGGCCCGGCTGTTTGCACCAGGCGCAAGGCGAGCATCACCCGAGCCAGCTCACCGCCGCTGGCCACACGAGCGAGGGGTCGAGGTTCGTGACCGGGGTTGGCTGCAAGCTGGAACTCCACCCGCTGCCCGGCTCGGCCTTCGACGTTCACCACCATTCGGGCGCCGCCCATGGCGAGGTCGCCCAGGTGTGCCTCCACCGCGGCGGCGAGTCGTGGGGCGGCTTCGGAGCGCAGGCCCAGCAGGTGGGCTTCCTCCTCACCGATCGCGGCCATTGTCTCGGCACGTCGGCGATCCAGGTCGGCGGCGCGTTCGTCTCTGTGTTCCAACTCGCTCAGCCGCTTCGAGGCGGTGCTTTCGAATTGGAGAACGTCGGCCAGGGTGGGGCCGTACTTGCGCCGCAGTTCGGCCAGGAGGTCTCGACGCTCGCGAATCGCTGCGAGCCGGGCCGGGTCGTCCTGGAGTGTTTCGGCGAGCGCCCGGGCCTCGGTGGCAATGTCGGCTATCTCCGCGGCGGCGTTCTCAATGCGCTCGGTGAGCTCTTTGAACGGGTCATGACCTGCCAGGGCGCCAAGGGCTTGGCCCATCCCGTCGGACAGGGGCCCGTCGGCGTCGAGCAGTCCCACCACCACCCGTGCCGACTCTCGCAGCGCGGCAGCGTTGGCCAGCACCAACTCCTCTTCGCTGAGGCGCTTGTCCTCCGACGCGTCGGCGATGTGGGCGCCTTCTATTTCGGCCAGTTGGTGGCGCAGAAAGTCGATCTCCCGAGCCCGTGCCGATTCGTCCCCACCAAGACCCTGGAGGGCCAGATCGATCTCGGCCAGCTCGGCGCGCAGCCCTTTGAGCTTGCTGGTGTCCACCGAGGCGAAATGGTCGAGCGCATCACGCTGAGCGGCGGCGCGAAGCAGGGACTGGTGCGCGTGCTGCCCGTGAAGGTCAACCAGGCGTCGTCCTTGTTCGGAAAGTTCGGCAACGGTGGCCATGCGCCCGTTCACATATCCCCGTGACCGTCCGGAAGCAGGAACAACCCGCCGCAGAACAACCTCCTCAGGTTCATCCCCAGCCGCGCCCGCGCCGGCAGCCAACACGAAGCGCCCCTCGATCTCAGCGCTCTCAGCGCCAGGCCGCACCATCGTGGAGTCCGCCCGCCCCCCGGTGAGCAAGTCGATCGCCCCAACAACCAAAGTCTTCCCGGCCCCCGTCTCCCCGGTAACAGCAGTCATCGAAGACCCAAGCACCAACTCAAGTTCGTCAATAACCCCAAGGTCTCGAACAACCAACTCAGTCAACACAACCCAATCCTACCCCCCAACAAAACCCAACCCCAACCCCAAATATCACTAAACATAAGGTAAACCCCCCAAAAGGCTGCGCCCAAGATCAGCCCCAGCCAAGCAACCCAGGCCAACCCGCCGACAAGGCCAACCAAACGCGACCAGCCAAAAAGGCCGAGGCGGGAGTAAAACCCAGGCGCAAGGGGGCCGATGTCCGACTTGCGGAACAATCTGCAACGAAGTGAAGCCGTTCCGCAAACGGACAACGGCCCCCGCAACGCCGGGACCACCCAACAAAGCCAACCCCGCCGGGACCACGCGACAAGGCCAACCCCGCCGGGACCAGCCCCGGACGAAGCCAGGGTTCAGGAAGAAGGGATGAGCGGCCCGTTCAGCGAGAACTTTGCCTTGAGCACACGATGAAAGGTGCGATCTCCGAAGGTAACGAACCGAGCAGGAGACGGCGCGGCCAAACACTCCACCCCATCGCCAACATCCAACTCCCCAACCCGCCGCCCGTCAACAGAAAGCACCCCAGGCCGGTGCCCGTCCACCACGATCCTCAACCGAGTGCCCGGCGAGAGCACCAGCGAGCGGTCAAAGAGCATGTGCGGCGACACCGGGGTGAGCAGCAGCGCACGGTGGGTGGGGTCGATGATGGGGCCTCGGGCCGAGAAGGCGTAAGCGGTGGATCCGGTGGGTGTGGCCACGATCAGCCCGTCGGCGGAGTAGGTGGTGAACAGTTCGTCGTCGAGGTGAACGGTGAGCCGGATGGTGTTGGACGCAGCGCCTCTTTCCACGAAGGCTTCGTTGAGCGCCAGGTAGGTCTCCCCGCCCTGCCCACCGCCCTCACCCGCACCCGATTCGGCGGGGCGTGTGCGCACCGAGAGCAGCAGCCGTTCCTCGTGGCGGCAGTCTCCCGCGAGTGCTTGTTGAACGGCATGGCGGGCCTGGTGGGGTTCCACTTCGGAGAGGTAGCCGAGCCTTCCGAAGTCCACGCCAAGCACCGGCACGCCCGACATTCCCACCAACTCCACGGCCCGCAGGATGGAGCCGTCACCTCCAAGGGCAACCACCAGGTGCAGGTTGTGGCAGAAGGCATGCTGGCTCACTCCGAGGTGGACGCATCCAACGGCGGCGGCTTCCTCGGGTGGCATGCGCACGTCGTGGCCGGTGTCGATGAGCCATTGCGACAGGTCACGCGCCGCGTCGGCGGCTTCGGGCCGGTCCTGGTGAACGATGAGCCCAACCGCGGCCATCAGTCGCTCCCCCGGGCCGCGCCGGCGACGGTTTCCACCCCGGCCACGGCTCGGTCGATGGCTTCGGCAAGGC
This sequence comes from Candidatus Aldehydirespiratoraceae bacterium, assembly GCA_965221635.1. Classification (GTDB taxonomy): domain Bacteria; phylum Actinomycetota; class Acidimicrobiia; order Acidimicrobiales; family Aldehydirespiratoraceae; genus JAAXHB01. The sequence goes on along the minus strand of OZ244902.1, from coordinate 2,033,277 downwards.
GATCTTCGCCGAGCCCGTTCACCCCGGGCCGAATGTCCATGTGAAGGAAGAACTCGGTGTTGCCGGCCGCGCCGGTGACCGGCGATGCCATGACTGCAAGGATCGCTGCCCCCACGTCGCGAAATGCTACGGCGGTGAGGTGAAGCACCCGTGCCCAAACCGCAGGGTCGCGGATCACGCCCCGGCCCCGGCCGGCTTCGGCTTTGCCTGCCTCGAATTGGGGTTTCACGAGCACCACGATGTGCTGGCCGGCGAGTTGTGCCAGGTTGGCCGCTATGTGGCGCAGAGAGATGAACGAAACATCGGCGGTCACAAGCGGCGCGGGGCCGCCCAGTTGCTGTGGTCGCACAGAGCGCACGTCGGTGCGTTCGAGCACTGTCACCCGCGTGTCGGCACGCAGGCGTTCGTGGAGTTGGTTTCGTCCCACGTCGATGGCCACCACGCTGCGGGCGCCGTGCTGCAGCAGACAATCGGTGAATCCCCCGGTGGATGATCCCACGTCGATGGCTCGCATTCCGGCGGGGTCGATGTGGAACTGCGCGAGCGCGGCTTGCAGTTTGAGCCCGCCTCGTGACACGTAACGCGGTGGCGGCCCGAGGATCTCGACGGGTTCCGCGGGGTGTACGAGCCGTGAGGCTTTGGTGGCCACGCTTCCCGCCACCAGCACTTTGCCCGCGGCGACAACGGTTTGGGCTTCGGTGCGTGTGGAGGCCAGCGCCCGCCGCACCAATTCCACATCGAGCCTTCGCCGTGTGACCATCAAAGGTGAAGCTACGCGCTTGGCTCCTGACGGTGGAGTTGGACTTCACCTGTTTGGGCGCGTTCCACCCGTCGCAGGGGCCGGTCACTGGTTGGGCGTGGGATTAGTCTCACGCAAATGAGCAACGCCGTGGCCCCGATTGATCCGATGAGCCTTGAGGTGAACGGTGATCGACTGATGCAACGCCTGCGCGACCTGGCCGAGATCGGGCCGATCCCGGGCGGGGGCAGCAGCCGTTTGGCCCTCACCGACGAGGATCGCCAGGGCCGTGACCTGGTGGTTGCGTGGATGCGTGACCTGGGCCTTGAGGTGACCACCGACACGATCGGCAACGTGGTGGGAGTGAGAGCCGGACGGGTTGACGGTGCGCCGGTGATGACCGGTTCGCACATCGACACCGTGGCCACCGGCGGCATCTACGACGGCAATCTGGGGGTGTTGGCCGGCCTTGAGGTGATCGAGACGCTCGCCGAGGCGGGCCTGGTGACGCAGCGGCCAATGGCGGTGGCGTTCTTCACCAACGAGGAAGGGGCCCGCTTTCCGCCCGACATGATGGGCAGCCTTTGTTACGTGGGCGGCATGACCGTTGAGGAGGCCCTGTCCACCACCAGCGTTGACGGCGCCACGGTGGGCGACGAACTTGATCGGATCTCATACCGGGGTGTGACCCCTTGCCCGGGCCCGGTTCCCCACAGCTTCGTGGAGCTGCACATCGAGCAAGGCCCGGTGCTGGAGCGTGAGGGGTTCCGCATCGGCGCGGTGGAGAGCGTGCAGGGCATCACCTGGCTGGAGGTGACGATTGTTGGCCAGTCCAATCATGCGGGCACCACGCCTATGAGTTTGCGCCACGACGCCGCGAGGGTGGCCGCGGAGGTTGTGGTGGCGGTGCGCCGCATTTGCAACGACGTTGGCGGCGATCAGGTTGGAACGGTGGGGGCTTTGCGGCTCCATCCGGATCTGGTGAACGTGGTGGCCGCCCGTGCGGTGCTCACCATGGATTTGCGCAACACGGACGCCGCCCAGCTTGCCCGCACCGAACGCAGGGTGATGGCGGTGCTGGACCGGCTCGCCACCGAGGAGGGGGTGGAGGTGTCGGTGCGCTCTCTGGCTCGCTTCGATCCTGTGACCTTCGATCCGGCTGTGGTGGATTTGGTGGCCGGCCACGCCGACGGTTTGGGCCTGTCGGTGCGGAGAATGCCTTCGGGCGCCGGGCACGACGCCCAGATGCTGGCCCGGGTGTGCCCTTCGGGGATGGTGTTCGTTCCCAGCGTGAACGGCATCAGCCACAACCCGGCCGAGCACACAGACCGCGACGATCTTGTGGCCGGCACCAACGTGTTGTTGCGCACGATGGTGTCGCTTTCCGAGGCGCCCGACTGAGCCTTCCGCACCCGACCGGGCCCTGTTTCCGGGCCATGTGGCGGGCCGTGCTGAGACTTCAGCCATTTGGAGCGACTACAATCACCCTCGCATGACTTCGAGAGCAACGATCACCGGGTGGGGCAAGTGTCTGCCCCCGGTGAAGTTGACCAACGCCGACCTTGAGAAGTTGGTGGACACCGACCACGACTGGATCGTGAGTCGCACCGGCATCCACGAACGGCGTATCACGCACGTGGAGACAACCGACATGGCCGAGGTGGCCGCGAGGCGTGCCCTGGCCGCCGCCGGGTACGAACCCACCGACATGGATTTGTTGATCCTTGCCACGCTCACCCCGGAGATCACCTGCCCGAGCAATGCGTGCGTGCTGCAGGAACGACTGGGCGCCACCAACGCCGGAGCGTTCGACCTGAACGCGGCGTGCAGCGGATGGTTGTACGGCACCGCCACGACGTCTTCGATGATCGCCGCGGGTGCGGCCCGGCGGGTGCTGCTGGTGGGCGCCGAGAAACTGCATTTCGTGGTGGACTACTGGGACCGCTCGATTTGCATCTTGTTTGGTGACGGCGCCGGCGCCGCGGTTTTCGAGGCTTCCACCAACGGCGACGGTGTGCTCAGCACCGACCTTGGCGCCGACGGGGCCACCGGCAACACGATGGTGTTTCCCACGCTTGGCACTCGCGGCGGGTTGCACCATTACCGCGACCCGGCGGACAACCGTCTGCATTTCGAGGGGCAGGCGGTGTTCAAGATCGCCGTTCAGGGCATGGAACGCTCTGTGCGCACCGCGCTGGCACGGGCCGGTGTGGAACCGGACGAAGTGTCGCTGGTGGTGCCCCATCAGGCCAACGGTCGGATCATCGAGGCAGTGGCGCGCAGGCTGGGCCTTGGCATGGATCGGGTGATGGTGAACATCGCCACACACGGCAACACCGCCGCAGCGTCGATTCCGATGGCCCTCACCGACGCCTTGCATCAGGGGCGCATTTCTGCTGGTGACCTGGTGGTGCAAACCGGTTTCGGTGGTGGCGTCACGTGGGGTTCCACGGTGATCCGCTGGGGTGACAGAGTGACGCCGCTGGGTTACAGCGACGCCGAGCTTCCGCCCTGTGACAAGTCGGTGTTCGAATTGATTCAATCGCACCGCGACTTCTACGCGCCGTTGTATCCCCAGGACTCGGCGAACCGGTCAGATCCCCCGCCCGCAGACGGGTCACCCAGCGAAAACGCCGGAGAGGCGGCGTCCAACGGCCACCCCGGCGAGGTTCTTGCAACAGCACAAAGCTGAACATCGCCTCGCTGAACATCGCCTCGACGCCCGGCTGAACCGGCGCTGGTCGATCACTTTCCTGGGCTTGACTGATCCTGGGCTTGACTGATCCAAGACTCAACTGATCGTCGGCTGGACTGATGCTGGGCTGGACTGATCGTCGGCTGGACTGAATCAGGGCGGGTGGAGGTGAGGGGATTCGAACCCCTGGCCTCCTCGATGCGACCGAGGCGCTCTAGCCAGGCTGAGCTACACCCCCGCGGGAAGCGCCATGCTACCGGGGTTCTGGGCTACCGGGCTCAGGAGTAGTGCTCACAAAGCTCGTGGAGTTGGCTGCAGATGAAGTCCATGTGTTCGGCGTTGAGGCCGTGGTGGATCGGCAGCGACAGCGCTTCGTCCATGATGCGATCACAGTTGGGCAGTCCCCCATCGGCGATGCGGCATTCGATGTGGGCAAAGCCGGGCTGGCGCAGAATGTTGCCTGTCCACACCATGCGGGTGGCGACGCCCCGGTCGGCGAGGAACTCCTGCACCTGAGTGCGATCAAATCCGGCGTCGGCGGCAACGCTGAAGCAGAACCGCATCCAGGTGGTGTCGGTGTGGGGTGTGGTTCCTGCCTGGGAGAACTCGGGTCGTGTTGCCATGAAGTCGCTGAGTTGCTGCCAGTTGGCGCGGCGTTGGGCGTTGAACTGGTCGAGCTTGTCGAGTTGCACCAGCCCGTAGGCGGCGCTCAGTTCGCACGGCTCGAAGTTGTAGCCGATGGTGTCGAACACGAACACCAGGTCATAGGGGGTGCCGTCGGCGAGTTGGCCGAACCGGTCGTTGCGTCCTTTGCGTGAGCCGAACAGGTACGACTCGCTGCGTCTTCCCCAGCGTCGCAGCGACAGGGCGTGGTCGTAAAGGTCGGCGTCGTTCACTCCAACCATCCCGCCGGTGCCGCCTGCTGTCATGGCGTGGGAGCGGGCGAAGCTGGTGACGCTGATGTGGCTTCGCTCACCGGTGCGCCGACCACGCTGATAGCTGTCGAGAACGTCACACGAATCCTCGATCACCCACAGCCCGTGCTGTTGGGCCACCTGCGCGATGGCGTCCCAGTCGGGGCAGTTGCCGCACAGGTTGGGCGCCAGCACCGCCCGCGTGCGGGGCCCGACGGCAGCTTCGATGGCGTCCGTGTCGATCTGTAGGGTGTCGGGCGCCACGTCCACGAACACGGGAACCAGTCCGGACTGCACCATGGGGGCCACATCGGTGGAGAAGGTGAGCGGGGAGGTGATGATCTCGTCGCCCGGTTCGAGCGACATCAGGTCGATGGCGATGCGCAACGCCGACGAGCCGGAGTTCACCATCATGGCGTGTTTCTTGGCCAGCATCACCGCCACCCGCGCTTCGAGTGTGGCAGTGGCCTCGCCGATCTCAAGGCTGGGGTTGCGCCGCATCACTTCGGCCACGGCGTCGGCTTCGCGCTGGTCTGCCACTGCTCCTGCGGGGGGCAACTTCACGGGTGGCAGGGTACTTTTTTTGCGCCGGTGTCGCCCCGAACAGCGGGTGGTTGCGTGACGATGAACCCCACCGTGGCGTTGACGGGATGGTTCGGTTCGGACAATCTCGGTGACGAGTTGATACTGCGTGCGCTGGTGGAGGCCCTGGCTGTGCGGGGCGCCGACGCGGTGGCGGTGTCGATCCGACCCGAGGCCACTCGTGAGCTTCACGGCACCGAGGCGATGGCGCACCGCCCGGTGGTTGACCGCCGTCTGGTGCGCATGTTGCGCCGGGTGGGGGCGATGGGAGTTGCGGGCGGGATCATTCAGGACGAGACATCGCCTTGGAATGTTCCGTTCCACACTTCACGCCTGCGGGCTGCGCACGCCGCTGGTGCGACGGTTGGCGCGGTTGGGCTGGGTGTGGGCGAGTTGCAGGGCCGTGTGGCGCGGTTGCTGGCGCGCAGGGCTCTGGGGGCGGTGAGTCCGCTTGTGGTACGGGATCGGCCCTCTGCGCAGCGTTTGGGAGCCCTGGGTGTTGAAGGTGTGGTGGTGGGCGCCGACCCGGTGCTGGGCCGCGAGGTGGAACCGGTGACACCCACCGACACGTTTTGTGTGGTCTTGCGCCCGCCGAACCGTCGGGGGTTTCGAACCGCGGCCGCCAAGGCCGGACGCACCGGCGACGCCTACGAAGCTCGGCTCGCCGGTTTGGCCGAAGCGGTCGCCGAGGTGGCCGCCGCCACTGGACTTACGCCGCGGCTGGTGGCCTTCCAGGCGAGCCGCGACGGCGTGTTGCACGACGCCGTGGCGCAGCGGTTGCGGGTGCCGGTGGAGTTGGTGACACCCACTGTGGAAACGGTGCTCGGCGAGGTGGGCCGCAGCCGGTTCGTGGTGACGATGCGATATCACGGCGCGGTCGGGGCTTTGTTGCACGGCCGTCCGGCGGTGCTGTTGGACTACTCGCCGAAGATGGGATCGTTGGCCGCGGAAGGCCACGGCTGGGCGCCCACGGTTGATCCGAACCGTTTGACCGCGGCCACCTTGGCAGCCGTCGCCACCGACGCCATGGGGCGCGGCGAGTCGAGAATCGCCGAAGCGTTGGCGGCGTTGCGGGCACGGCTGCATCACAACGAGAACGCCTTGGACTTGCTGGTCGACGCCGCCGCGGCCCGCTGCTGATCACGTGAGCGTTGGTCGGATGGGGTTGAACCTGTGAGGTTGGTGGAGTGAAGGCTCGTGGCCTGGTGCGCGTGGGGCGGAGGGTGTACCTGTTGGTGCTTGTCGCGGCGGCCGTGGTGGTGCTGGTTGTGAGGCGCAACGACCTCACCGACCTGGTGTCGGGCGCGAGAATCGCCATGCTGGCCGCGGCGCTGGTGGGCACTTCGGTGCTGTTGGTGTTCAACTCCGCGTTGTGGGTTGCGAGCCTGCGCATGCTCAACCAGCCGATCACTCTGCGCCAGGCGTTGGCCGCCACCGCTCGGGCGCTGCCTGCGCGTTACGTGCCCACCGGTGTGGGGTTCCCTGTGGCACGAGCCGCGCTGGTGCGCTCGGCCACCGGCCTGTCCCCTGCCACGCTCGCCGCGGCGGCCGTGTTCGAGATGAGCATGAGCGTTGGGGTGGCCGCGGCTTCGGGCCTGGCGGTGCTCGGCGCCGCCGGGGCGCTGCCGGGCGGGTGGGCATGGGCGTTGGTGCTGCCTTTGGTGGCGCTGCCGGCCACGTGCCCGCCGGTTGGGGGACGACTGCTCGCCAAGCTCGCGGCCCGGCGAGCCGCCTCGGTCGACATCGCCGTTTCTTGGGCCGGTTGGGTGCGCTTGCTTGTGGCGGCCGGGGCGTACTGGGGGTGGGCGTCGGCGATGTTCGCGCTTCACCTGGCCGCGTTCGGGCCTGCCGATCCGATCGGCGCCTTCGAAGCGGCCGGGGCGTTCATGGTGTCGTGGGCTGTGGGGTTCATCGCCGTGTTCGCCCCGCAAGGGGTGGGAGTGGCCGAAGCGGGACTGGTGGCGCTGCTGACGCCCGCCGGCGCCGACGCGGTGACCCTGGGTGTGATCTTCGGCGGCTACCGGCTGCTGCTGTTGATCCGTGACCTTGTTGTTGCGGTGAGTGTCGAAACCGCCCTCAGACGATCGCGAAAGCGCACCGACCGACCCGAGTCCTGAAACCGTCACCAGCGGCTGCGCTCATGCAGGTGGGTCTCGTCGGTCAACCCGAGCGAGCGCCGCAATCCGAGTCGCCCGGTCAGCGCAAGGAGTTGGTGGGTGTCGGCGGCGGCTGAGTGCCCGGACCACTGGCTGCCCTTGCGCAGTTGGGTCACGTCCAGGGTTCGAGTTCGTTGAGGATCTGCTCGCTTGGAGTTGTCTCGGGCAGGTGCATCTCGCGTCGGTGACGCTGAGGATCGGCAAGAAAGTCGTCAACTATTTCTGGGCGGTAATGGCTGAGCACCACGTTGTGGCCCAGGCCGTCCTTGCGGTCGGTGCGATCGCGCCACAGCAGCGTCGGCACACCCAGCAGCGCGCACTCCTCCTGGATGGAGCCGCCGTCGGTGATCACGAACGGGGCACGAGCCAGCAGCTCGAGAAAGTCCCGGTGACTCATCAGGCTCACCACTTCCACCCCACAGGCGCCGAGACGGCCTCGCACTTGTTCCGAGAGCGCCTTCTGGGTGGGGCCGTGCATCACCCAACGAACCCTGGTGGTGGCCGCCAGAGCCTCCACCGCTCGCACCATGGCGTCGCGCCTTGCGGGCCGGTGCAGGTTCTCCACTCGGTGCATCGTCACAACCACCGGGTGAGCCTCTTGGTGAGGTCCGTCGTGGTCGGACTTGGCCGCCTCGTTCGCATCCGGGGCGCGGCCGAGGTGTTCCACCACCGACTCCAGCACGGTGTTGGCCTGCTGGGCCACGATGCGTCCCTTCACTCCGCTTCGTCGCAGGTTGCTCGCCGCCACGTCGTCGGGAGCGAACAGCACGTCGGCCAGTCGTCCCACCACAACTCGCACGATCTCCTCGGGGAAGGGATGAAACCAGCGGTAGGTGCGCAGCCCGGCCTCCACGTGGGCCACGCCCAGCCCGGCCCGGCGGGCCATCAACGCGCTGATCAGCGTGGTGGGCGTGTCGCCGTGAACCACGCACATCCCGTGATGACCTCCGAACACCTCCTGTCGCAAGCGCGATCGCGAGGCGCATCGCCAACCCAGACGACCAGCCCACCCAACGGCCTGCGGGATCGTGTTCACGTCCTCTCCGCGGCCCAGCAACACGTCCGGTGGGCGGATGCCGAGCTCCTCACGGAACGAGGCCGACAACTCGCCGTGCTGGCCCGAGTCGATCAGCCGGTAGGCCACATCGTTGCGGTCCATGCGCCAAAGCAGAGGCGCCATCTTCACGTACTGGGCTTTGGTGCCCAAGAACACGTGAAGCACCGCGGTTGCGCCTCTGGGTTTGCGCGGTGGCCGACCGTGTGGCCTTGCCGCGTGGGGCGCCTAGCCGGTGGCGCGCCGGGGAGTGTCGGGTGGGACGATCCGAAGGTGCGAAACGGACCTGTCGGCACGCGCCGGTTGGTGCGCCTCGGGCGCGGGCGCCAGATGCGGTGCCTGCTGGTGGAGACCGGCATCGTGGTGGACGGCTGGCAGCCGAGCGCCTGCGTACGGCTCGGCATGCGACACATCGCCACCATGGGCTTGCCCGTTGCCGGGATGCGAGTACGGATCCGAAACAGGTGCGTAAGGCATCGCGGCGGCCAAGGGTTGAAACTCCGGAGCTGCCTGGGCGGGCGCCAGTTGCCGGGGAGCAGGCTGTGGGGGTGCATGCGCGGCCGGTTCGGCCAAGGGATCGCCGTACGGGTCTGGCGCGAGCCCGTAGCTGGGATTCAGGATCAGTTGCTTGATCTCGTGCTCGGCGCGACGGTGGCGGTGCTGAAACGCCGCCACCCCGAACGCCACCAGGGCAACGTCGGCAACGATGTGCGCCGCCCACGCAGCGGCGCCGAAGCTGGGGGTGGCCACCAGCGAACCGAGCACCAGCAGCACCAGCACCGTCATCACCTGAAGCCTGCGACGGCTGGCTTCCTCGCGGCTGCGGGGCATCCCGAACCCGGTGCCCGGTCGTGGTGCGGGGGCGCCGTTGGCGTGCTGCACAAGCGCGGGCCGCCGCGCAGGCGCAGCCGAAGCGCCCAACGCCTTGAGGCTGACACTGAAGTTGCGAACGCCGTCACGGTGACGGGTGGAGGACTTGCGCCGATCAGCGATGCAGTACAGGAAGTACCCACCCCAGGCGCACGCAAGCACCCCAACGACAACGATGGTCACCAAGAGATTCCTCCAGAGGGCGCTTTCAAGGGTTGGTGCTCACGAGACCTGTGTGAAGGTCCCGCAAAGTATGACACATAATCGCAACAGATGCCACCACCCTCAGGGATGGTCCTCGCGCCGGTGGTGATGCGGGGCGCGCGACGCTGCCGATCGGCGGGTTTGCTCATGTCACGCTGTGGTGCTGCGGGCGGTATTGCCGGGGGCGGTGTTGCCGGGGGCGGTGGTGCGCTTCGCCTGAGGCGTCGGCGAACCGGCGGCGTTGCGTTCGTCTCTGCGGTAGGCGCCCGAACGGCCGCCGGTCTTTTCCAAAAGGCACACGCCTTCGATCGTCATCGAGCGGTCCAGCGCCTTGCACATGTCGTAAATCGTGAGCGCCGCCACCGTGGCCGCGCTGAGCGCCTCCATCTCAACGCCTGTGCGGTCAACTGTCTCCACTTTGGTGGTGATCTCCACCGAGTCGGCGCGCAGGGCGAAGTCCACCGCCACCGAACTGATCGCGATGGCGTGGCACAGCGGGATCAGCTCGGAGGTGCGTTTGGCGGCCTGAATGCCGGCCACGCGGGCCACGCCCAGAACGTCTCCTTTGCCCACCGCCTGATCGGCAACAGCGGCGGCCACCTCGGGGGCCATCACAACCCGCGCCTTGGCCACCGCAACACGGTGGGTGGCCGGTTTGGGGGCCACGTCCACCATGCGGGCGCGGCCTGATTCGTCGAGGTGGGTGAAGCCCAAGATCAGCCGCCGATTTGCGACATGGAACGCCGCGGCCTGATGAAGTTCACCTTGTTGATTTGGTGACCGGCCCATTTCGAGGCCACCGACGCGGCCACGGCGGCTGCGATTTGTTCGTCGTCCGCACCCGAGCGCAGCAGCGCTCTCAAGTCGGTTTCGGAGGTGGCGAACAGGCAGTTGCGGAACTGTCCGTCCGCGGTGAGGCGCACCCGGTCACAGGTTGAGCAGAACGAGTCGCTCACCGACGCCACGATCCCGACGCTGCCTGCGCCGTCGGTGAACCGGTAGCGGGTGGCCGGCGCCGAGGTGCGAGCGGTTGCCACCACCGGGCTGGCTGCGTTGACCTTGTGTTCGATCTCGGTGACGGGAACCACCATGTTGTTGTTCCAGATGCCGTCGGCGTCGAGGGGCATGAACTCGATGAAGCGCACCTCCACGCCCTTGGCCCGTCCGAATGCCACAAAGTCGGCGATCTCGTCGTCGTTGATGCCGCGCATCACCACGCAGTTCACCTTCACCGGCGCGAAACCGGCTTCGATGGCTGCGTCGATGCCTTCGAGCACCCTTTGCAGCGCGTCGCGGCGGGTGAGACGGGCGAAGCGGTCGGCGCGCAGCGAATCGCACGACACGTTCACCCGGCGCAACCCGGCAGAGCGCAACTGTGTGGCGATCAGGGGCAGCGAGATGCCGTTGGTGGTCATCGACAGGTCGGTTCCGAGCCCGGCGAGCATTTCCACCAGCAGCGGCAGACGGGCCCGAACTGTGGGTTCGCCGCCGGTGATGCGAATGCCGTCCACGCCGTAGCGCTCCACCATGATCCGGGCCACCCTGGTGATCTCCTCGAAGGTGAGAACCTCGCTTCGGGGCAGCCATTCGAGGCCCTCCTCAGGCATGCAGTAGGCGCAACGGAAGTTGCATCGGTCGGTTACCGAGATGCGCAGATCGCGGTGAACCCTGCCGAAGCCGTCGATGAGTTCGGTTGGCGCCTCGCTCGCCATGGCTGTGAGAGTACCGCCGGTTACTGCAACAAGATCACTTGCACCGGGTCGCCCGGGGCTGTTTCGGCGCCGTCGGGTGACAACGCCAGCGCCTGGGCCCGGGCCATTGCCGCAAGCTGGTGCGAGCCCTGTCCCCCGGCGAGCGAAACCTGCATAACGGCGTGCTCGTCGCGGGCAACGTTCACACGCACGAAGTGGATTTTGCCGTCGGGGCGGTGGCCGAGATGATCCCGGCTCACCGCGGCGTGCAGTTGCGGGCCGAGCCGGTCTGCGGGGTGCCCTGCCATGGCGCGCAGCGCCGGTTTGGCAAGCAGTTCGAAGCTCACCATCGACGAGACGGGGTTGCCGGGCAGCCCGAAAACGGGCACGCCGTCGATGACGCCGAACGCGAACGGTTTGGCGGGTTTGATGGCGATCTGCATCCAGCGCATGTCGCCGATCTCGTCGAGCACCACCTTCACGTAGTCGTAGTCGCCCATCGACACACCCCCAGAGGACAGCACCGCGTCGCATTCGTTCACGCCACGCCGGAACACGTCCTCGATGTGGGTCTTGTCGTCTCGGGCAATGCCCAGGTCGACCGCCTCGAATCCGGCTTGATGCACCAGTCCGAGCAGGGCTCGCCTGTTGGTGTCGCGAATCTGCCCGCGGCGCAGCGGCACCGGTTCGTCCACCAGTTCGTCGCCGGTTGACACCACACCCACCACCGGACGGCGATGGGCTTGCACCTCGTACACGCCGATCCCCGCGAGAAGGCCCACGCAACCCGGGTTGAGTTCCACTCCGGCGTTGAGCACCTGTTCGCCTGCGGTGACATCCTCGCCGGGGCCTCGCACGTGGTTGCCCGGCCCCACGGTTGTGTCCACCACAACCTGGCTGCCCGGAGGGTCACCGGCGGGCTTGGTGCGTTCCACCATCACCACCGCGTCAGCGCCTGCGGGCATGGGCGCTCCGGTCATGATTCGGGCCGCTTCGCCATCACCCACGAACACGTCACCGGTGTCACCCGCGGCGACGGTGCCCACCACCTTGAGGGTGACCGGCGCCGCGTCGGTGTCGCCGGCGCGCACCGCGAAGCCGTCCATGGCCGTGTTGTGAAACGACGGCACCGCCTCGGCCGAGAACACCGGCTCGGCGAGCACCAATCCCAACGCCTCGTCGAGGCTCACACGGCGCGCCGGCAGCGGGGCCACGCGTTCAAGCACCCAGGCTCGGGCTTCTTCGAGTTCGATCATGCGTGTGTCCCTTGTGTGCGGGGGCTTGAGCAGGGCTCGTGCGGGTCGGTCAGTCTCGCACTTGGAGTTCGGTGCCCCTCCACAGCCTGGCGAGGTTGGAGTGGTGGCGAATTGTCACAAGGCCCATCACCAGCACCGCCACGGCCACTTCGCGAAACGGCCACCCGAAAATGGCCACCAACGCCGGGTAGGAAACCGCCACCGACAACGTGCCGAGCGCTGCCACGCGACTGAATCCGGCCACCGCGAAGAACAACGCCAAACACAGCAACCCTGCGATGGGTTCGAGCACCAGGCCGCCGCCGCCGGTGGTGGCCGCGCCTTTGCCGCCCCGTCCCCACAACCGGGGAAGCACCGGCCAGATGTGGCCGATCACTGCGCCCAGCCAGGCCGCCAGTGCTGCGCCACGGCCCCAGATCGCCAGCGCCACAATGGTTGGCACTGCGCCCTTGGCCATGTCGCCGAGCATCACCACCAGCCCGGCCCGCCGCCCGGCGAGACGGTAGATGTTGCTGGCGCCCGGGTTGCCCGAGCCTTCCTTGGTGGGGTCACGTCCGAGCCAGTGCCCCGCGAGTCGTGCGGTGGGGAACATGCCAAGCAGGTAGGCCGCCACCACCACGATCCCGGACGTGACCACTGCGCTCATGGCGGAATAGTACGCACTGGGTGCATCGGGGCCTGAACCGGTGCGCCGAGCGTAGGTGCGGGCCCGCAGCCTTGGCGGTGAGCGCCGGTATCCTCACCGGCCATGCCCGCCTACGACTACCGCTGTGAGCGTTGCGGCATCCAGTTCGAGATTCGCCAGTCGTTCAGCGACCCCACGCTCACCGTGTGCCCGTCGCAGAGCCCGGCGGTGGGTTGCGAGGCGCCCGGTGAGGGCCCGGTGAAGAAGGTGTTCAGCGGGGTGGGCATCGCCTTCAAGGGTGAGGGGTTCTACAAGACCGACCACGGCTCCGGAGCCAAGCAGCGCCGCAAGGAGAAAGAGGCGGCCTCCAAGGAGTCGTCGGGTTCCGACAGCTCCTCGAAGTCCGACAAGAAGGAGCCTTCGGGCAAGTCCGACTCGTCCAACGGGTCTTCCGGGTCGTCGAAGTCCGACAAGGGATCTTCTTCGAGCAAGTCCACCGCAGGAACCGGCTCGTCCTGATCGGCCCCCGGGCGGGCCCACCCACACGCCCGAATCGTGCAACAGCCCACTGAGCGGGCCGCACCACCCTCAGAAGCAGCCTCGACCCCACAGGCAGGCTGAGCTTCGCATTGCCGCCCGGGCGGCCAACTGGCACGAGTCGAGTGCCGGGATCGTCGCGGTGCGACCCATGTGTTGGCACGGCGTTGCTTGTGTTGTGACGCCTTGATTGATCGGAGGAATGTGATGGAACAAGGCCGCCCCAGGGCTTCAGGCGGACGGATCCTCGCGGGCTGGGTGCGGGTGGTGCTGTACCGCTACCGCGCGGTGCGGGTGGTGCTGGCCGCGTTGGCCGGGGTGGTGGCGTTCTCGTTCGTCAACTCGCTGGAGCCACCAAATGCCGATGTCACCGCCACACAATCCACTGCCCTGGCCGAAGGGGTGCCCGCCGCGCAGCGCCTGCCCGCCAACACTCGAGGCGTGAGCGTCGCCTCCCAAAGCGACGCGCTCTCCCCCGGCGACCTCGTAGACCTCCACGAGCTGCGCACAAGCGCCTTGGTAGTGCAATCAGCCCTGGTGGTGGAGGTAACCCAAACAGAAACCATCGTGGCAGTGCCGGCACACCTGGTGCATCAAGTAGTGGACGCCCTAACCCAAGGAGGCCTAACAATGACCCTAGTCCCAACCCCACCCCCAACCCAATAGACCTCATCGGTGCAGCTTCATCGGCTTCCCTTGCGGGTGTCGATCACTCCGTTGCCGGTCCGGGGGCTCCGCGTGGTGACATTTGTGGTGGAAGAATGCGAGCAACGCGGAGCGCCTGGGTTTGCTCATTCCAGCCGGACAAGCCAGAGACCACGAGCAAGGCGAAACAAAAGGAAAGGGTTCCGATGCAGAAGGAGGAAGGCCTCATGCGTATGCCCCGTATGTCCCCGAGCCTTGTCTTGCCCGTTTCGAGGGCCTTCGGACTGGAGGCCCCGCTGCGGTCATGGGTCGTAATTCTGGATGGTTTGGGGTTGGGGCGGTGACTCGCGTGTCCGTCCCTCCGCGCATGATCCGGTGGGCATGCGAACGTGCCGGGCACGACGTTGAGCACCTCGCTGCGCGCATTCCACAACTCCCGGCCTGGATCCGAGGCGAACGCCAACCGACTCTGAGGCAATTGGAGAAGCTGGCCAAGGCCACACACACACCGCTCGGCTATCTCTTTCTGTCCGACCCTCCTGAGGAAGCCCTTCCCGTTCCCGACTATCGCACGGTGGGCGATGCCACTTCAGGCAGACCGAGCCCCGACTTGCTTGAGACGGTCCACACGATGCTGCGCCGTCAGGATTGGTTGAGGGAGCATCTAGTGGAATGCGATGCCGAGCCACTGGCGTTCGTTGGAAGCGCTCGGCTCGCCGATGACCCTCAACGCGTGGGGCGAGAGATGAGGCGGGCGCTCGGCATGGATGACGGTTGGGCGGCTGAAGTTCACACTTGGCAGGACGCGGTGAGCGAGTTGCGCCGATCCATTGAGCGTCTTGGTGTGATGGCGGTGATCAACGGGGTGGTGGGCAACAACACGCACCGCAAACTGAGGGTGGAGGAATTCCGAGGATTTGCGTTAGCCGATCCTCACGCACCGCTGATCTTCGTGAACGGTGCGGACGCAAAGTCGGCGCAGATGTTCACCCTCGCTCACGAGTTGGCCCACATTTGGCTCGGAAGTGAAGGCTTGTCCGGCTTTGAGGGCATGTCCCCCGGCGGTTCCGATGTGGAGCGTTGGTGTAATGCCGCAGCAGCAGAGGTGCTCGTTCCGGAACGGGCGTTGCGGGCTCGATGGACGGAGGTCAGGGTTGACGAAGATCGTTTCGAGACGCTCGCGCGAGCCTTCAAGGTGAGTCCAGTCGTGGCTTGCCGGCGAGCCCTCGACCTGAATCTGATCGCTCGAGAAGCTTTCGCGACCTTCTACAACCAGTACATGCATCTCGATCGCGACGGAGCTAAATCATCCACCGGAGGTGACTTCTACAACAATCAGAATACGCGCGTCGGCGAACTCTTCGCCAAGCAGGTGCTGTACGCAGCCCTTGAGGGGCGCATCGGATTCAAGGAGGCCTACGACCTTACTGGGCTGCGCGGAGGCACCTTCCAACGATACGCCGAACGGCTAGGAGTGTTCCTTCCATGAGGACAACACCAACCTACATCGTAGACTCGGACGTCTTCATTACCGCAAAGAACTTGTACTACTCGTTCGACATCTGTCCGGGCTTCTGGGAGAGCCTGCTATATCATCATCGACAGGGCCAGGTCTTCAGCATCGATCGGGTTCGCAACGAACTTGTCGCAGGTCACAAAGAGGACACCCTGGTACATTGGGTGAGAGACGAAGCGCCCAGCGAGTTCTTCCTTCAAGTAGATGGCGAGGCAGTGATGGACTCGTATAGCCAAGTCATGGCCTGGATTGAGCAACACGCGAGATACTTCGAGCGGGCCAAAGCCAAGTTTGCGACCGGTGCAGACGGGTGGCTAGTGGCGTACGCGCATGTTCATGACTGTGTCGTTGTAACCAACGAACAGAGCGCGCCGAACTCCAGAAGCGAGATCAAACTGCCCGACGTGTGCGAACAGTTTGAGGTGCAACGGCAGGATGCGTTTACCATGCTCAGATCACTGCAGGTCCGCTTCGGTTTGCTCAGCAGCAACGATGCCGACCGAGGCTAAGCCACGCAACCCAAGTTGTCTGGCGGCAGCAACAAGCACCTCCGCCTTCACCCTACGCACTCCAAGGAATTGGGCTGGCCACTATCGGTGGTGAAGTGACCCCCAACCGCCAGGATCGTGGGGGCGCCAGAGAGATGATTGGCCAAGCGACAACTCTCCATCCACCAGCCCGCAGAGAGAGTTACGGGTGGGAGTTGTGGGGGTTAGGTGGCGGAGGTTGACAGGGCGGTTAGGACTGCGGCGCCTGCGGTTATTCGGTAGATCACGAAGGGCTTCAGGCCCAGGCGGTTCACGACGGCGATTGTGGCCCACACTGCTGCCCAGCCGATTACTGCTGACACTGCCGCGCCCCAGGCGAGCGCGGGCCACATCGACGAGGGGACTTCCAAGCCGAACGTGCCGTACACGCCTGCGCCGGCGATCACGGGAAGGCTCATCAAGAAGGCGAGACGAACCGATGCATTGCGGTCGAAACCCAACGTTCTGGCCGCTGTGATCGTGACCCCCGAGCGTGACACGCCCGGTTGCAAAGCCAGTGCCTGCGCTGCGCCCATGATCAAGGCCCTGCCCATGCCGAAGTCCTCCACGCCGCGGCGCTCGGGGCATCGATCCGACAGTCCCAGCAGCACGCCGAACACGATCAGTGCCACCGCTATCGCCCATATCCGATCCGACCCGGCCAACTCGTCGCCGAACGCCACACCGGCCACCGCGGCGGGTGCCGCCGACGCCAACAACGCCCAGCCGATCCGGCCGTCGGCGCCGAGTTCCGCTCTGGTCACCAGAGGCGCCAACGCACCCCTGGCGTAGCTCACCACGTCGTGGCGCAGGTAGGCGATCGCTCCCGCCAACGTGCCCACGTGAACGGCCACGTCGAACACCTGGGAGGATTCGGGGGGCAGCTCGTCCCAGCCGAGCAGCCAGCGGGTGAGGCGCAGGTGCCCGCTCGACGAGATCGGCAGGAACTCCGACAGCGCCTGAACCACACCAAGAACAACAGCATGAAGGATCGGCACCAACAAACGATCCTACGGCCGAAGGCCTTCACTATTCGAGACCATGCCAACCCACGTGCGCGGTCTGCGCGCTGAGCCCCGTTGGCCGCCCTCAGCCGCGCGGGAACACTTGCTTGACGGCGCTACAGGCCTTGCGGGGTAGCGGTGGATGGCAGATGCTTCGAGCGGGCTTGAGCCGTGGCGCAACCTCGACCCCGTCAATGTGCCCCCGATCTCAGCCCAGGGTCGTCTCCATTGCGTATTCGCCTCCATCCCATTCGACATGAATCTCAAGTGTTGTTCCGTGGCTACGTCGCCACACCCGCATATCCGTTCGCGAACCGAGGAGATGTACGGAATAAGGCGTGACCACAATCTCCAAGGGATCATACAAATCTGGGTGTCTTAGGGTCCATGCCTCCTTCCAGACCCAAGGCGGCAAAATGAAGGAGGCGCTGGATGTGTACGCGTCCCAACCCAGCGAATCAGATCCCCTCAGCATGAATTCATGGAGGAATCCGCAGCCGATTCCCGCTGTGAGATCACCGCGGCCCAGTTCGGACACGGATGCTTCCGCCTTGGAGCCGTAACTCCTTCGCACCTCCATGGTGCATACATCTTGACCATCGAACACAATCCACTCGGCCTGATCCTGGACTTCGTAGAGCAGTAGAGCGCCAATCTCGGGGGGGTCACCGAACATCTCCGCCACACCCGGCTTCAACTCTGTGAGTTCAAGATCATCCAGTATTGCATCCAGTTCATCTCGGGCGTGACTCTCAGCCACTAGCAGACCACTCATGCTACGACTTGGTTGTTCGTCTGATGCGCAGCCAACCAACACCGAGGCCAGAATTGCGAGGACGGCAGCTACACAAGTCGAAGAGCGCATTGAAATGCCTACTTCCCCTTGTAACAGGCGAGTGAAATCTGGTTACCGCCCCAGCCTTTATCTTCGAGCTTGCAGGTGGAAAAGGCATTCTGCTGAGCGTACTCGATGCGATTGTTCCAGCCTGCCTTTCTCTTGCATTTGATCTCTCCATACTGCCCCGATAGCGCGTTGGGACCAAGTGCACTTTGGCTTGGCGCTTGCTGTAGAGCTTCGTTTGTGGTTACTGCATAGCCACAGATCCAACTGTATACCAATGGTGTAGCAGAAGCCTCGCCTCCTCTGGACAGGTAGTAGTTTGACACATGGATGGTGCCGTAATTGGTGTCTCCGTTGTAGAAGATCTCCGAATAGTCGATGTTAGAGGCTGGAGCAGGGGTTGCGAACACTAGTATTGTTGCAATGGACGCGGCGAGTAGTCTTGTCAGCATGACTACAATTCCTCCGGGGGTTGGGGGTAGTAGTACGGTTGCTGCGACCTTACGGGCAGTCAACCGTTAAGCCGAATGGTAGCAGGCCACAGTTGGTGTTGCACCGTCAGTGGTGAGCTTGTTTGCACCGACTCCAGTTGGACGTCTCGGGAGTGGGCATTAGGGGGTTAGGCGCCGGACATTGTTACTTCTGATATTGCGAGGCTTACTCCGGCGGCGGTCATTGGCAGCCACTCCACGTCGCAGCCCACTTCGATCACGTCTAGCAGGAGCCTTTGCAGGGTGCTGGCGATGGTTACCTCACGCACCGGCTCTGCCGTTTCGCCACCACGAATGCGCAGACCCTCCGCGCCGGCGGAAAAGTCTCCCGACACGGGATTCACTCCGCTGTGCAAGCCCACCACGCCCTGCACCAGCAAACCGTCGTCGATGTCGGCGATCATCTCCGGCTGGGTTCGCTTGCCCGGAGTGAGACGCAAAGCCAGCGCGCCCACACCGGGGGTGCCCGCGTAACCGCCCCGCACGGCCGACCCTGTGGAGGACACCCCGGCACGACGGGCGTTGTAACTGTCGTACAGGAACGACTGCAGCACCCCGTCGGCTATCAGCGGCACCCGTCGGGTGGCGAGACCCTCCGCGTCGGTGGACGAAGCCGAAAACGCCCGCGGGTCGGTGGCGTCGTCGATCAACGTGAATGCATCGGTGGCCACCTGTTCGCCCATGCGATCCGCGAACAACGACCGCCCCTTGAGCACCGCCTCACCGCTGAGCGTGGAACCCACAATCCCCAGAAGCTGCGCCGTCACATACGGGTCGAGCACCACCGTTAGCCGCTGCGTGGGGGCCTTGGTGGCGCCCAGCAGCCTGGTGGCCCGATCGGCCGCGCTGGTGGCCGCCTCGTGCACCGAGAGCTCACCGGGATGGCGGCCAACCGAGAACCCAAAACCGGTTTGTGTTTCGTCGCCGTCACCGGCCAGCGGGTACACCACCACATAGCACCCCGTTTCGCGTGACGTGCCCGACACCCCTGCCGAGTTGGCCACCGCCGCCACCGACACCGTGTCGGCGTACTCGGCGGTCTCAACGCCCACGATGCGATCATCGGCGGCCAGCGTGGCCCGCTCCAACTCGATGGCCATCGCCACCTTGTCCGCGGTTGAAACCTCGGCCAGCTCGGGTCGGAACAGGTCGAGATCCACCACCGCAACGCCGTCGGGTGACGCCACCCCGGCGAACTCGTCCGCGCCGGAGAAACCGCAGTTGTCCACCGCTTCGTCGTAAACCTCGCGCACTGTTTGGTCATCAAGCGACCCGGCGTACGCGAAACCGGTGCGACCGTCGCGCACGACTCGCACTCCCACGCCCTGCGAAGAGGCAACCGTGAGCGATTCCACCTCGCCTTGGTAGGCGCGCACCTCGGTCTCGGATTGTTGCGAAACGAACGCCTCCACGTGCGCGCCCGGTTCGGCCCAGCCCACCACCCGTTCGGCGATGTCCGCCAAGGCTTGCTCGGTTGCGCTTGGATCCACAGCGTCAAACAAGCTGGTTGTGGCAGGCGTGGGGCGGGCGCTCAGGCGGCGGTTCCGCCCACGGTGAGCGCCGTCACCCGAAGCGTGGGGGTGCCGTCACCAACGGGAACTCCTTGACCGTCCTTGCCGCAGGTGCCGGGAGATCCCATTGCGAAGTCGTTGCCGAGCGCGTCGATGCGGGTGAGCACCTGCGGGCCGTTGCCGATCAGGTTGCCTTCACGCAGCGGCTCAGCTATCCGACCCCCCGAAATGCGATACGCCTCGGTCATGCCGAACACGAAATCCCCTGTGGCGGTGTTCACCTGACCGCCACCAAGCTGGGCCACGTACACGCCGTCGTCGGTGTCGGCCACGATGTCGGCCGGGTCAACGGACCCGTTGGCGATGTAGGTGTTGGTCATGCGCACCATCGGCAGATACTGGTAGCTCTGACGGCGGCCGTTGCCCGAACCGGCCCGGCCCTGCTTGTCGGCCCGCAAGCGGTCCCACATGTAGTCGGTGAGCACCCCGCCGGAAATCAACACGTTGCGAGCCGCGGGCAGGCCCTCGTCGTCGATGGCGTAATGGCCCCACTGCTTTGCCATGGTGCCGTCATCGATCAAGGTCACACAATCGGCGGCCACCTTCTCGCCGAGCCGCCCAGCAAAAGCCGACGCCGACTTGGCCACAAGATCCGCTTCGAGCCCGTGACCGCAAGCTTCGTGGAACAGCACCCCGCCACCGCCGGGCCCCACCACCACAGGCATCTCGCCGCTGGGCGCGGGGCGCGCCCCCAGCTTGGTGAGCGCCCGCTGCGCGGCGCGCCGGGCCATGTCGGCCACATCACACGTGTCGAACATCTCAAAGCCGATGGTGTGGCCCGCCGATTCTCGTCCGGTTTGCATTCCGGTGTCGCCGGTGGCCACGCACAACACCGAGAACAAGGTTCGCACCTGATCATCGGACGCCAACAAGCCGTCGCTGTTGGCCACCAGGATCCGTCTGCGGCTGTCGCCGTAACGAGCCGACACCTGCGTGATGGCATCCCCGGCTGATCGGGCCGCCTCATCAGCGGTGGTGAGCAACTCCACCTTGGTGCGTTTGGACACCTCGGAGGGAAGCACCAGCACCGCACCCCGCTCAACAGCGGACGAACCCGAGTCGCCACGCCCACCGGCTGACCCGGCGCCCGCCGGCGTCATCGCCACAGAGGCCGCGCCGCCGGTTCCACGGCTCGCCACCGCAGCAGCGGCCGATGCCGCGGCCAGCAGCCCCGACGCGCTCAGATCGGCGGTGTGCGCGTAACCGGTGGTTTCGCCGGACACCACCCTGATGCCCGCACCACGGTGGCGTCCCGAGGTGACCTCCTCCACCCGTCCGTCGTCGAGAATCGCCGAACACGACCCCTTTTCCTCCACGAACACCTCGGCGAAGTCGCCACCGGTGCGCAGCGCCTCGGCGAGAGTTGCGTCAACAACGTCAAGATCAATCACAGCGATGCAGCCTACAACGCTGTTATTTTCTGTGGATGCCGCAGCACGGGGGCTCCAGGCCCGAGAGCCCAATTCTCGGGTCCACGTCTTTGGAGTGGAGCGAAACCCCAGGCACAAACGACCATCCGCCGCCGTCTCGTGACAACACCCACGAGGCTGCCCGCGACTCGGCCCGTGGGATAGCGCCCGAGCACACTGCGAAGAAGCCACGCGCGCGCATTTCGAGACTTGACGGGCCCCCGGAGGGTTGGATCGAACGGGGAAGGCTCAAATGGTGGGGCGAGGCCATCATCATCTTGTCCTTTTACGGGATCTACACGCTGATCCGCAACCAGTTCGGATCCGAACTCGGCGCCACCGCCAAGGATGTGGCCATCAACAACGCCAGAGCGGTGATCGAACTCGAACGGGCCATGGGACTGTTCTTCGAGGAGCAGCTTCAGCAGTGGTTCATCGACTGGAGTTGGTTCATCCGCTTCTGGAACGTGTACTACGGCACATTCCACTTCGCGGCGACCATCACGGTGATGGTGCTTCTTTATCGTCGCAGCCCGGTGCGTTACGGCTTGTGGCGCACCGTTCTGGCCGCCACTACAGGGCTCGCGTTGGTGGGATTCACCCTTTACCCGCTGATGCCGCCAAGGCTGCTGCCGGACTGCGGCCCCTTCGGCGCCTGCGACAGCACCTACGCCTTCGTGGACACCCTTGCCGATCCCGGTGGGTTCTGGTCTTTCGGAGCCGAGAGCGCCATGGCTGAGATCTCCAATCAGTACGCGGCAATGCCGAGCCTGCACGTGGCCTGGGCGCTGTGGTGCGCCTTCGCGGCGCTGCCGGTGCTGCGGCGGCGCGCCACCCGCTGGCTGGTGATCGCATACCCGGCGCTCACGACCTTCGCGGTGGTGGTGAGCGCCAACCATTTCTGGATCGACGCGGTTGGCGGCGCGGCGGTGCTGGCGGTGGGTTACGGGGTGGGCAAGAGCCTTTCGCGGGTGCTGCCCACCTGGATTGCGCCCAGGCACGAACCGGCGCCAAGCCAGCCGGGCGACACCTCACCGGGCCGGGATTTGCGGCGCCGTTCCTTCGCGAGGGGAACGCCGAGCACGTAAGAAGACCAGTAAGGAGAAACGCCGAGCCGGTGCCAGAATGACGGTCGGATCCCACGGCGGCCAACCCGGCGCGCCGGTGGAGTCCTTTGCCAACACAAACCGAACGGACACCGCTGATGCAGCTCGAATCGATCCAGGGCCCCGACGACCTGCGGGACCGCAGCCACGACGAGCTGGAAGACCTTTGCGAACAGATCCGAGCCCGTCTCATCGACGCCGTGAACACCCGTGGCGGGCACCTGGGTTCCAACCTCGGAGCGGTGGAGTTGACCGTGGCGTTGCACCGCGTCTTTCGCTCACCTCACGACGTGATCCTGTGGGACACCGGCCATCAGGCGTACGTACACAAGATGCTCACGGGCCGTTGGGCGGACTTCTCCACGCTGCGACAAGCCGGTGGACTGTCGGGGTATCCGTCACGCGACGAATCCGCTCACGACTGGATCGAGAACAGTCACGCGTCCACGGTTCTCTCCTACGCCCACGGGCTGGCCACGGCGTTCGCGCACACCGACACCCGCCGCAAGGTTGTGGCGGTGATCGGCGACGGCGCCATGACCGGAGGCATGGCCTTCGAAGGGCTCAACAACCTCGGTCACAGCGGGCGTGACGTGGTGGTGGTGCTCAACGACAACGGCCGCAGCTACGCACCCACGGTGTCCAGGCTGGGCGAGAGCCTCGTGAAGATCCGTTCCAACCCGGTGTACATGCGACGCCAGGCACGCCTCGAGGAGATCGC
Organism: Candidatus Aldehydirespiratoraceae bacterium; assembly: GCA_965221635.1. GTDB lineage: Bacteria > Actinomycetota > Acidimicrobiia > Acidimicrobiales > Aldehydirespiratoraceae > JAAXHB01. The sequence goes on along the minus strand of OZ244902.1, from coordinate 2,010,123 downwards.
CGAGCGCATTCCGTGGGTGGGTGAGACCATCCAGCGCGGCGTGAAGATGTCCAAAGCGGCGATACGTGAGCTGTGGGAGCCCCCGGCGTTCTTCGAGAACCTCGGGGTGCGCTACCTCGGCCCGTTCGACGGTCACGACGTGGCCGGCCTCGAGGAGGCCCTGAGCAACGCCACCCGTTTCACCGGGCCGGTGGTGGTACACGTGCTCACCCAGAAAGGCCGCGGCTACGCACCCGCGGAGAACGACCACATCAAGCACATGCACGACGCCGGATCGGTGAAGGCCGGGTCGTACACGCAGATGTTCGCCGACACGCTGGTGAAGCTGGGCGAACAGCACCCCAACCTGGTGGCCATCACCGCTGCCATGCCGGACTCCACCGGCTTGCTGGCGTTCCGTGAGCGTTTCGGGGATCGTTGCATAGACGTGGGCATCGCCGAGCAGCACGCGGTGACCTCCGCAACCGCCATGGCGATGGGCGGGTTGCGGCCCGTGATAGCGGTGTACAGCACGTTTTTGAGCCGGGCGTTCGATCAGGTGAACCTGGACTGCGGGTTGCACGCCCAGCCGGTGGTGTTCTGCCTCGACCGTGCCGGGATCACCGGCGACGACGGCCCCTCACATCACGGGATCCTCGACATGGCCCTGTTGACCAAGGTGCCCAACATGGTGGTGCTGGCGCCGTCGTCGTTGCAGGAACTCGAACAGATGATGCGCGACGCCCTCGACCACACCGAAGGCCCGGTGGCGATCCGTTGGCCCAAAACGGCGGCGCGCAGCGTGGGTGACGACGAGGTGGGATCGGGCCTGCATGCCCGTCTGGTGCGCCGCGGCAGTGGCCGGGTGTGTTTGATTGGTGTGGGCAAAATGCTCGAGGCTTGCGAGCACGCCGCCGAGCTGATCGCCTCGCCGTCGCCTCACGACTCCGCTGCCGAAGCGGTTGACGCAACGGTTTGGGATCCGAGAGCGGTGAAGCCGTTGTGCCCGCGGATGCTGGCCGACGCATCGCAGTGCGACCTGGTGGTGACCGCCGAGGACGGCGTGAGGTCCGGCGGGGCCGGCGCCGCGATTCGGGACGCGCTCGACGCCATGGCCGCGCCGGGCTCACCGGCGCCGCGTGTGGTGGTGCTCGGCGTGCCGGGGCAGTACCTGGCCCACGGCAAAGCCGACGACATTCTCGCCGACCTCGGTCTTGACGGGCCGGGGATCGCTGCCTCCGTGCGCGCGGCCCTCACCCCGGCCTCGGATTGCTGACCGCCCTCTGGCACCCAGTGCCGACACGCCGTCCGGCGGGCCGGTAGAGCTAGCTCAGCGGCGCCGAATCAGAACAGCCGACTCAGAACAGCCGGCACCCGAAACCCGGCTCAGGAGAAGTACGGGTTGGTGCCTGCGCTGTGGTCGGTGGCGTCAACCACGTCGACCACCTCGGGAATGGCCTCGAGGATGGCCTGACGGATTCCTTGGGACAGGGTTGCCTGACTCATCGAGCATCCCTGGCATCCGCCGCCCATGTTGATCACCACGGTGTTGTCGTCCTCCACTCGCACCAGACCGGCGAAACCGCCATGTGATGCCAAGGCCGGGTTGATTCGCAGGTCGAGAAGCTGAGTGACCTTCTCGGCGATGGTGCCGGTGAGGTCGAGTTCTCCCATGTCGCCCAGCGGGTTGGGACGGTTCGGGTTGCGAATCACCAGACCGCCCTGCCCGGCGACGCTTGGCAGGTCGAGGGTGGCGCCGCGAAGCATCCCAACGCTGGCCGCGGGAACGATCACGGTGAGATCACCGGAGGTGTGAACGTGATCGTCGGCGGCGGCTTCGGTGATCGGGTCCAGGCAGAGGTCGTACGCGTAGTCGATTCCCGACACGCCGGTCACCTCCACCCGCAAGCCGAGCGTGTCTGCGTCCTGTTCGCGGCCGCGGATGTCGAGCACCGCGGCACGGGCCGCTTCGGTGACGATCAGAACCTCGTCCACTGCCACCTGAGTTCCGGTCACAACGAGAGGATACCCACCGCCACCGGCCGAAGGGCCTGATCGCGCCCGGTTTCGCATCCCGGCTAAACCCGGCCGCCGCACGGCGACCCCACAGGATCTCCGTTCAGTGCGGTTTGGACAGTTCCTCCAGTTCCACGCTCAACTCAAGCCAGCGCTGTTCGGCCTCCGAGCGCCGAGCCACGGCTTCGGCCAGTTCGTGACCCAGGGCGGCGAGGGCCTCGTGGTCGTCGCCGGGCGCTGCGTCGAAGCGGGCCTGGCGGCGCTGCTCGCTGCGGGTGGCCTCGTCGAGTTCGCGTTCGGCCCGAGACAGTTGATGACGCACGGTGCTGGGCGTGCGCCGGCGTTTCGGGCCCACGCGACCAGCTCCGGCGCCGGGAGACTTCTCGTGCGCCGCGGACTGTGATCCACGCCGAGCCTGAGGCGACGCAGCCACGCGTCGTGTGCCCGCCGAGCCGGATCCTTGGCGGTTGCGACGGTGCTCCACCCACTGCTCAAGTCCGCCGGGCCAACGAACGGCTCGCCCGTCGCCGTCGAGCACGATCACGTCGTGCGCCACCCGTTCCAGGAACGCCCGGTCGTGGCTGGCCGCCACCACCGCACCGGGCCACCCGTCGAGAAAGTCCTCCAGGGCGCGCAACGTGTCCAGATCCAAATCGTTGGTGGGCTCATCGAGCAGCAACACGTTGGGACGGGCCGCCAGCGTGGCCACAAGCTGCAAACGGCGACGCTCACCTCCCGACAGCAGCCCGACAGGCGCCCGTTGGGTGTCGGCGTCGAACCAGAACCGTTCCAGCAGAGCCGCCTGGGGGCCTTCGAGCTTGCCACCCGGGCCGCACAACGTCTCGTAAACGGCCAGGGTCGGGTCGAGGTCCCGGTGGCGTTGGTCGTAGTAGCCGAGATGCACCGTGGGGCCGATCACCACCCGCCCTTCCATGGCGTCGCGGCGACCCGCCATCACGTCAAGCAGCGTCGACTTGCCGGCGCCGTTTGGTCCCACCACACCCAGACGCTCACGCCGGTCGAGGATCAAATCCAGCCCCGACACCAACGCCGATGCGTCGGGGTAACCCAAGGTCACGTCGTGCAGTTCGATCACCTGGGTGCCCAGCCGGGGCGCGCTCGCGGCTCGGGCCGAGTCGGCGCCCCAACGCTTCGGCCCCGCGCCCCCCGGCGTCGAGGCGTCGGCGGCCCCACCCGGGCCGAAGGATCCCGACACCGAATCCAGATCGAGCGACGATCCGCGCACGGGCCGGGCCCGCCTGGCGTTGACCGTTTCGGTGGCCGACCGCACCCTGGCCTTGGACTTGCGGGTGCGGGCCGGGGCGCCTCTGCGCAGCCATGCCAGCTCTTGCCGGGCCAGGCTGCGCCGGGCGCGTTCCGCTGCGACGGCGCCTGCTTCGCGGGCGGCGCGTGCCTGTAGGTAGGCCCCGTAACCGCCGTCGTGGTGGTAGGCCACACCGTTGTCGAGTTCGAGGATTCGATCCGCCAGGCGGTGCAGCAACAGCCGGTCGTGGGTCACCAGCACCAGGCCGCCCTTGAACCTGTCCAGTTCGGCTTCGAGCCATTCGGTTGTTTCCAGGTCGAGGTGGTTGGTGGGCTCGTCGAGCACCAGCAGATCGGCTTGCGCGGCCAGCACCGAAGCCAGGGCAACACGTCGGGCCTGCCCCACGCTGAGGGTGCCCACATCGGCGTTGGCGAGCGCGCCGCCGATGCCCAAACGGTCAAGCAGGGCCATTGCCTGCCAGGAGTCGCCGATGGCCGCGCTCACCGGGCCCGGCGGCGGCGCGGCCTGCTGATCGAGCATCGCCACCGTCGTGTCGCGGCCCCGACGGATCGTTCCCGCGTGAAGCTCGGTCTCGGCGCCACCGGCCAGCGCCCGCAGCAAGGTTGACTTGCCCGCGCCGTTGATGCCCACGATGCCGAGGCGGTCTCCGGAGGACACGGTGACGCTGACCTCCGAGAACAGGGGCCGCCCCGGTCGACTGGCCCCCAGATCGTGAGCGTCCACCAGGATCACAGCGCGCAGCATAGGCAGCGCCCTCGCCACGATGCCGGGCCTTTGGCATGGGCGGCGCCTCCGGGCGCTGCAAGCAGCACTTGGCGTGTGGCGGCCCGTTACGGTGCGGGCATGACTACCACCAGCACGCCCACCGCGACGACCTCCTTTGAGATCATCGACAGCGTGGGGGTGTTGCGCCTCGACGACGGCAAGGCCAACGCCATTGGTTACGAAACGCTCGCGGCGATCGACACGGCACTGGAGTCGGCGTGCTCTGATGCCAAGGCTTTGGTGATAATCGGCCGACCGGGACGTTTCAGCGCCGGTTTCGACCTGAGGGTGGTGAGTTCGGGCCCCGACGCGGCTCGTGACCTGGTGGCCGCGGGCGCCCGCACCGCCATGAGGATTTACGGCGCGTCGGTGCCGGTGGTGGCAGCATGCACCGGCCACGCCCTTGCCTTCGGAGCGATCATGCTGCTGGCAAGCGACGTGCGCATCGGCGCCGACACCGACGCCAAGATCGGGCTCAACGAAGTGTCGATCGGAATGTCGCTGCCGATCTTCGCGATTGAACTGGCCCGCGATCGTCTCGATCCTCGATACTTCACCAGATCAACGGCGCTGGCCACTCTCCACGACCCCGCCGGAGCCGCCCAGGCGGGCTTCCTCGACGAGGTGGTGGCACCCGAGGACGTGGAGCAAACCGCCATGGAGACGGCACGGATGCTGGGCGACTACCTGAACTCCACCGGGTTCGCGCTCACCCGGCGCACCGCCCGTGGCGCCACCATCGACCACATCGAGGCCACGCTCGACGAAGACCTCAAGTCCTTCGCCATCAACCCGTAGCACACCCGTCTCGCTGCGGCCCGGCGCCACGCCCGGCCCGAAGCACCTGTCACCGAACCCGGCAACAGGGGACGCCCAAGCGTCACACACCGGTTGTGGCGACCCTGAGGCCCGGCGCCGCCCTGCCGGGTTCGCTTGGGGTTTGGCTGCCTATTTCAGGAAGCGGCCGCACACCGGCCAGGGCTGCGCGCCTCGGCGGGCGTACAGCTCGCGGGCTCTGGCGTCCTGCTCGGACGGTGACGCCGCGGCCGGGTCGCCCACACCGCCCACGGTCTTCCAGGTGTTGTAGTCGAACTGGTAGGCGCCGCGGTAGGTCTCGCTTGGGCTCAACGCCTGGTAGTTGTGGGTGGACTCGCACTCCCTGAGCTTCAACCACTTTTCCATGGGAGCAAACCCGTGGTCGCCTTCGGCTATGGCGATCTCGGCCCTGTCCCAGGCATCGGCCACCACCAGCAAGGCGTTCTGGCGCACCTCGTGATCCTGAATCCGCGAGATCTGGGCCTTCACGTCGCGGACTTCCCTGTTGATCTCCTCGATGCGGTTCATCATCACCAGCAGCGCCTCGCTTGCCTGCGCTTCGAGTTCCTGCAGCAAGGCCAGATTGGCGTCCACCGGCTGGTTCAAAGTGTTGTCCAACAGGTGCTGGCGCCACTGCAGGTCTGACGCCTGCTCAAGATTCAACAACACACGAAGCCCGGCTTCGGGGCCTGCTGTCACAAAAACGTGAACGGCGAACTCTCGCGTGGCTTTCCGCACGGCCTCGATCTGGCCGGCGAGCAGCTGTTCGGCGGTGCTCAAACCGGCGCGTTCGCCAAATGCTGCGTCCAGGCGACCCTCGAGGCGTGCCAGGTCTCCCACCAGTGCCGTTCTTTGTTCGGCAAGGTCTGCCAACCGTGCGCGCACCACTGCGCCGGTGGGAACGTCGCCTCGCAGATCGGATGCGTCCTCGGCGGCCACCACCGATCCGGCCAGCAGCACTGTGAGGGCCACGAGCGCGCCGAACCAAACCCAGGCGCGAGAGCGCCGTGTGGGCGGGTGGGTATGGCGAACGGGCTGCTGCATCGTTTGAGACTGCGGGCAGCATCCGCCGGACGCGAATGCGCCACCGAACTCCGCCCGCCGAAATCCGAACACAAACGCTACGCGGTGCGACGCCGCACTGCAAGCATTGGTGACCCCCGAGTTGCCACACCCGGTGAGCGAAGCTGCACGCATCGGGCGGTCGAGGCCAATTGTGGACAACCCATTGGCAACGATGCCGCCCCTCGGGCCGACTCCGTTAGGGCACACGAAACCTGCTGTGGACAACCCGCCTGTGCGGATGTGTGGACAAGTCTCTGGTGCGTGCATGGGTGCAACCCGCCGCTGCCGGTGCTCGTGGCCGGCTCACGCGGCGCCTGTGGCCGAGGCCCAACGAGGTGACCCTTGGCTAGATTTGCGCTACGCAGTCCTCGATTCAGCCTCGCGAAACCGGGCTCACATCGCGCACCGAACCGCCTGATCGGGCCGCTTCGCAGGCTCCCGGCACAGGGGCGCACGGCGAGGCATCCGGCGACTACGACGCCGTGCTGCTGGTGTCCTTCGGTGGCCCCGAAAGCCCCGACGAGGTGTTGCCGTTCCTTCAGCGGGTCACCGCTAGTCGTGGCGTGCCGGTTGAGCGTCTCGCCGAGGTGGCCGAGCAGTACCACCAAATGGGCGGGGTGAGCCCCATCAACGAGCAGTGCCGCCGGCTTCGGGCCCGGCTCGCGGATCACCTCGACGCTGCCGGTCACCCCGTGCCGGTGTGGTGGGGCAACCTCAACTGGAATCCGTTCCTCGCGGATGTGGTGGCGGAAATGGCCGCCGCGGGGCACAGGCGGGTGCTCGCGGTGACCACCTCGGCGTACTCGTCCAACGCGGGATGCCGCAGGTACCTCGACGAGATCGACCGGGCGCTGGCCTCGGTGGGAAGCCGGGCCCCGACGATTCACAAGGTGCGCGCCTATTTCGACCATCCCGGCTTTGTGCTGCCCTTCGCCGAGGCCGCTGCCACAGCCCGCGAGCGCCTGCCCGAGACGAGCCGGGGTGACGCCCACCTGGTGGCCACCGCGCATTCGATTCCATCTGTAATGGCCGACGTGTGCGACTACGAGACGCAAATTCGCGAAACCGCCCGGCTGGTGGCCGACACTGCGGGCTTCGCGCGCCACAGCGTTGCCTGGCAGAGCCGCAGCGGCCCTCCCACGGTGCCGTGGCTCGAACCGGACGTGAACGACCACCTGCGCGCCCTGGCCGAGAACCCGCTGGGTGACAGCGCACCGCCGGACGCGGTGGTGCTTGCGCCTGTGGGGTTCGTGAGCGACCACATGGAAGTGCTGTGGGACCTGGACACGCAGGCCGGGAGCACCGCAGCCGACCTGGGGTTGAGCATGGTTCGGGCCGTGGCGCCGGGCACCGAACCCGACGAACGCTTCGTGGCCATGCTGGCCGAGCTTGTGGTGGAGCGGCTTGTGCCGGGCACACCTCGACGGGCGCTGGGCACACTGGGCGTGCGACCCGACTTCTGCCCGCCGGGTTGTTGCCCCGCCGGTCGGGCCGGGCCGCCGCAGCGACCCAAACACGGCACCGGCGAGGCCGATGCGAACGCCTAGGGTGCTCGGCGATGCCGGAGCTTCCCGAGGTGGAAACGATCCGCGCCCAGATCGAACCACGCCTGGTTGACCGGCTGATCACCCGAGCCGGATCGCACCCGTCGGCAAAGTTCGCACCGGCCACCGGCGCCGTGGGGCATCGCTTCCACTCGGTGCGCCGCCGGGGCAAGTACCTGATCCTCGGCCTTCACGCCGACTTGGACACCGACGGCGTGCGGCGGCGTGAGTTGGTGGTGCATCTTGGCATGACCGGGCGTCTCAGTGTGAGCGACACCGCAGACCTGCACCATCGGCACCTTCGGGCCTGGTGGCGCCTCGACGACGGCGCGGTGTTCACGTTCACCGACATTCGCCGCTTCGGGCGCGTACACCTGGTGGATCCCGGCTGTTACGACACGATCGCCACCCTCAGCCGCATCGGCCCCGAGCCTTTCGACGCCGACTTCGGTGGCGAGAGCTTGTGGCGAGCGGTGCGAACCAGCAGCCGCCACATCAAAACGCAGTTGCTGTCGCAAAGGCCGGTGGCGGGTGTGGGCAACATTTACGCCGACGAGGCGTTGTGGCTGGCCGGGATCAACCCGGTGGTTCGCCGCCTGTCACGCCAACGCTGCGAACACCTGGCGGAGGCGATCAAGGTGGCGCTGGCGGCGGGGCTTGCCCACGGAGGCACCACCCTGCGCGACTACGTGAACGCCAGCGGTGACCCGGGACGCAACCAGCACCATCTGCACTGCTACGGGAGGGCCGGAGAGCCCTGCGAGCGCTGCGGGACCCTGCTGCGGCGCCGGGTGATCGACGCTCGCTCCACCACCTGGTGCCCGCAGTGCCAACGCCACTGAGCCAACTCCACCGATGCCAACTCCACTGATGCCAACGCCGGCGAGGCCCAATGCTTCCGAGGGCCAATGCTTCCGAGGGCCATCGTGGCCGGGAGCCGAGCGGGCAGCGGGCTTGCGTTACCATCGGCGGACATGGACGACCTAAACCTCGGACCCGTTCATCACGTTTCGATCAACGTGGCCGACGTGACCACCGCCGAGCCGTTCTACACCGAGGTGCTCGGCCTGCGAAAGCTGCCCCGCCCGGACTTCTCGTTCGCAGGATGCTGGCTGCGCTCACCCGGAGGTGGTGAGGTTCACCTGATCGAGGTGAAGGATTGGGTGCCGCCCAACGGTCAGCACTGGGCGTTCGGAGTGGACGACATAGACGCAACGGTCACGGCGCTGCGAAACCGCGGTGTGGACGTGAGCGATCCTGTGGGCCTTGAGGGCACCACCGGGCGCCAGGCGTTCTTCTCGGATCCGGCGGGCAACCTGATCGAGATCAACCAGCCCGCCTGACCCGGCCTTGGCTGCGCAGGCAGGCCCTTCGCACGTCTGCAAGGCCCTGCGCCAAGCGGGCAGACCCTTTGCCACGACAACCGGGCCACGACGACCGGGCCACGACAACCCGGCCACGCCGACCAGGCCTCGACGCCCAGGCAGACCCCTTGCCCAGCACACAAGCAGACTCGCCGAAGCGTGGTCGATGATCAGCGCCCACGCTGAGAGGGCTTCGACGTTACGCTCGCAACGATGACGCGCTCGGGGGCTGCGCGACTGCCGTCGATGTCGCGGTACCCCACCGTGGCCGACCTGCGACGGCGGGCCCGACGCCGGATCCCCCACTTCGCCTGGGAGTTTCTCGACAGCGGCGAAGGCACCGAGACCACGGTGCGTCGCAACTCCGACGCGCTCGCACGGGTGGTGTTCACGCCCCGATACCTCAAGGGCGCCATCGAACCCGACCCCGGCACCGAACTGTTCGGGGTGCGCTACTCGCTTCCGGTGGGCATCGCCCCGGTGGGCCTCACCGGCCTGGTGTGGCCGGGCGCGGATGAGGCTCTCGCCACCGCCGCGGCACGAATGAGGCTTCCCTACGTGGCCAGCACAGTGAGCACCGGACTGGTGTCCGAGGTGGGCCCCCTGGCCCAGGGCATGGGCTGGTTCCAGCTTTATCCGCCACGCGACCCCGAAGTGCGCGACGATCTGGTGGACCGGGCGCGCAACGCCGGCTTCACCGTGTTGGTGGTGACCGCCGACGTGCCCGCCCGGGCACGACGCGAACGCCAAACCAAGGCCCGAATCGTGGTGCCACCGCGGGTGGGCCCCCGTCTGCTGTACCAGGCCGCGCGCAGACCGGCGTGGAGCCTGGCCGTGCTGCGCAACGGACTGCCCCGCTTCCGCACGCTTGAGACCTACATCGACCGTGCCACCCTTGCCAAAATGGCCGGTTTCGTGGGCATCAGCATGGGCGGCACCCTGGACTGGGACTACCTGGCCGAGTTGCGCCGGCAGTGGCACGGGCCGCTGGTGGTGAAGGGGATACTGCATCCCGACGACGCCCGACGCTGCGAGGACTTGGGCGCGGACGGGGTGATCGTGTCCAACCACGGCGGCCGCCAGTTCGACGCAGCCCCAGCCGCCATAACCGCGCTGGGCGCGGTGGTTGCTGCCGTTGACGTGCCGGTTCTGTTCGACAGCGGCATCCGCAGCGGACTCGACGTGGCCAGAGCCCTGGCACTGGGCGCCGATTTCGCGTTCGCCGGCAGGGCGTTCATGTACGGACTCGGCGCGTTCGGCCCCAGAGGCGTGGATCACGTGGGTTCGATCCTCGACGACGAGCTGCGCACCGTGATGCATCAACTCGGATGCGAGTCCCTTCCGCAACTGCGGGATCGGGACGCCCGCTTCGACCCGACCTGACCCCACGACCCGCCGCGCGCACAGCACCGACAGTGCCACAGGATCAGGGCGCGGCCACATCCGCACAAGGAGCCTGCACTTGACAACGACCGCAACGCTGGCCGCGATTGACGTTGGCACCAACTCGATCCACATGGTGATCGCCGCACCCGTGGCGGGCGGCTCGCCCAAAATCCTGGCGCGTGAGCGCATGCCTGTGCGCCTCGGCGCCGGTGGCGGCGACATGCGCGTGCTTGAGGACGATGCCATCGACCGGGCCGTGGCGGCGCTGGTTGAATGTCGCCACATCGCCGACGGTTACGACGCCAAAGTGGTGGCGGTGGGCACCAGCGCCGTGCGCGAAGCCGACAACGCGGCGACCTTGCTGCGGCGGGCCGCCCGTGAGGCCAAGGTGTCGGTGGAGGTGATCTCCGGGGTTGAGGAGGCCAGGCTGATTCATCTGGGCGCGCTGAGCGCGGTGGCGGTGGCCGGAAGCCCCCACCTGGTGATCGACATCGGCGGGGGCTCCACCGAGGTGATAGCGGCCACCGGCACCGATCCCGTTCTGGCCCGCAGCGTGAAACTGGGTCACATACGCCTCACCGACCGGTTCTTCCCCAAAGGGGTGATCAAATCGGGAGCGGTGAAGGCTTGCCGCCGCCACGTGAAGTCGTTCATCGCGCCGGTGGCGTCGGAGGTTCACGAGGTTGGCTTCGACACCGCGGTGGGATGCTCGGGAACGATCGCCGCGCTGGCGGCCATGTGCGGCCTGCGTCGACGCAGCGCGCCGCAGCGATCGATGGACAACGCCAAGATCACCAGAGCCGAACTCGACGAGGTGACCGCGGGTTTGGTGGCACGCAAACGGCCCGGCGAACGGGCCGAGATGCCTGGCCTGGAAGCGGGACGGGTGGACGTGATCGTGGCCGGTTGCCTGCTGTTGCGCGAACTGTTCAAGGCGTTGGAGATCACCGAGATGGTGGTGTCAATTGGGGCGCTGCGCGAGGGCTTGCTGATCGACCGGTTCAACCGGCTCGCCGAGACCCCGGCGGGAGGTTTGCACCACCTCAGCGACCTGCGCCGGTCAAGCGCCCTGGCCCTGGCCAAGAGCTGCAACGAGGACATCGGCCACGCCGAGCACACCACCGACCTGGCCCTGGAACTCTTCGACGCCACCAGCGAGGTTCACGGCCTGGGCGAACCCGACCGAGAAATGCTCGAAGCCGCCGGGTTGTTGCACAACATCGGTCGTTTCGTGGCCCACTCGGCGCACCACAAACACTCCTACTACCTGATCCGCCACAGCGAACACCTCTCGGGGTTCACCGAGAACGAACTGGAGATCGTCGCCCTGGTGGCGCGCTATCACCGCAAGGCCGAACCGTCGGCGTCGCACCCCGAATGGTCTGCGCTGGCGGGACCCGACCGTCGCCGGGTTGAGGTGCTCGCCGGGCTGCTGCGGGTGGGAATTGCGCTGGATCGCACCTACCGGCACGCCGTGCAGCGCGTTCATGCCACCAGCTCGGCGACCGGGGTGGTTGTGGAGGTGGTGCGCACCGAAGAAGCCGACGTGGGCATCGAGTTGTTCACCGCTCGGCGCAGCGTGAACCTCCTGGCCAAGGCGCTGGAGCGTGACGTGGAGTTCCGCGCCGTTGACGCGGATGCCACCCAAAACAGGATGCCGATCCAGGACTGACCGCGGCTTGGTGCCACCAGCCGGATCAAGCCCGCCATCAGAGGCTCGACGACCCCGGTCCGCCAACACCCACCGGCCGCCGCGACATCGCAGCCGGTGCGCCGCGGCCCAGGCCACGCGGCGCGGGTTAGGCGGAGCTTGACATTTGCGCGATGACGGACTCCCCGAAGGCGGTTATGCGCTTCTCGGTGTGACGGAAGTACAAGAACGCAGGCACCACCAGGCGATCCACCCCCCAGGATCGGGCCTCCTCCACGGCCTCCGCGGGGTCGCCCTTGAGCAAGCCGAGATGAAGGACGGTGATCTCCACATCGGCCGGGTCGCGACCTGCGTCGGCTGCGGTGGCCCTGGTGATTTCGATCAGAGCTGCCATGTCGCCCCCGGCGAGGAAAAAGCCGTCCCCCACGCGACCGGCGCGCTTGGCTGCGGCTTCGCTGTGGCCGCCTATGTGAATGGGCACCCGACCTGCGGGCGGCTTCGGGTTGGACGAGGCCCGCTTGAACGACACGAACTCGCCGTCGAAGGTGACGTCGTCTTGTGCCCACACCTTGCGCATCACCTCCATGTACTCCTCGGTGCGGGCGCCACGGCGCGGCCAGGGCACGTCAAGCGCATCGAACTCCTCACGCAGCCAGCCGATCCCCACCCCCAAGGTCACCCGTCCACCCGAGAGCACGTCAACGGTGGCCACCTCCTTGGCGAAGGTGAGAGGGTGACGCTCCGGCAGCAGCGAAATGCCGGTGGCGAGGCGCAGCTCGGAGGTGACCGCGGCAACGTAAGCCAGCCATGTGAGCGGATCGGGGATCGGGTTGGTGCCGGTGCCGGGCATCTTCCCGTCGGGCGCGTACGGGTAGGTGGACTCGTATCCCTCGGGGTAGATCACGTGTTCCACCGTCCACACCGAATCGAACCCTGCGGCTTCCGCGCTGCGGCCGAGCAGCGCCGCGCCCTCCCCGGTTACGAAGGGCCCTGTGTTGGCGAAGGTGATTCCGAACTTCATGGCGCCCAATGCTACGAACGCATCGAGAACGCCCGGCGACGGTGGCATGATTGGCACATGAACTCATCAGATGAAACGCCTGCGCCCCCAAGTGCCGACAGGGCTGCCGTGACCACCCGTGAGGCGAACACCCGCTCGGGCCTGGCGATGATCATGATCGTGCCGGCCGCGGTGGTGGTGACCCTGATCGCCGTTCTCGTGTTGCCGCCGTGGCTGGCGTGGGGTGTGGTGTTCTCGGTGCTGAACGTGATCGTGTGGTTGTCACTGGCCGGGCATTACCTGGTGCAACCCAACGAGGCTCTGGTGTTGATCATGTTCGGCCGCTACCGCGGCACCACCGACGAGCCCGGCTGGCATTGGGCCAACCCGTTCACCCGCCTGGAGTCGCGCAAGATCTCGATGCGGGTTCACAACTTCACCACCAGCGTTTCCAAGGTGAACGACGCCGAGGGCAACCCCATCGAGATATCGGCGGTGGTGGTTTGGCGGGTGGTGGACACCGCCAGGGCGGTGTTCGAGGTGGACGACTTCGAGGACTTCGTTCACGTGCAAAGCGAAACCGCGATCCGTCATCTCGGCACGCAGTACCCCTACGACGACTTCGAGGGCGACCGTGTGTCGCTGCGGGCCGATCCGGACAAGGTGGCCGAAACGCTGCGGGTGGAGGTGCAGGATCGCCTCGCCCGTGCCGGTGTGGAGGTGATCGAAACCCGCCTCAACCATCTGGCCTACGCCACCGAGATCGCCGAGGCGATGCTGCGCCGCCAGCAAGCCGCCGCGGTGGTGGCCGCGAGGCGCGCCATCGTGGAGGGCGCAGTGGGAATGGTGGAGGAAGCACTCGAGTTGCTGTCGCAGCGGTCGGTGGTGGAACTCGACCAGGACCGCAAATCCGCGTTGGTGGCCAACCTGCTCGTGGTGCTCACAAGCGAACAGCAAACCACGCCCATCGTGAACACAGGGCTCAGCGCCTAGCCGTGACCACAGTTCCAAACAGCCCAAATTTGGCGACGGGACTTTCCCGCGGTGGCGGCGGCCACGCTTCGCGTCTCTTCACCAACCCGGCGTCGATCCGTCTGGAGGTGTGAGCAGTGCGCAACCACCCCGACCCTGTGATGGACCGCTACTTCTCGCATGTGGATCCCTACGCGCGGAGGCGCCTGAACAACCGCAAGTGGCGCGAGTACGGCGCCGATGTGATCCCCGCGTGGATCGCCGAGCACGACTACCGGCCACCGGACGCGATCACCTCGGCGCTGGCGGCCACCGTGGCCGAAGCCGATTTCGGTTACCACGGGCGTGACATCGAAGTGGCCGAGGCGTTCGCCGGGTGGTCAAAACGCCGCTACGGGCACCAACCCGATCCGTTGCTCACCCACACCTGCGTGGACGCCCTTGCCGGGGTTACCGCCGCGGTCACCGCCCTGGCCGCACCCGGCGAGGCGGTGATCCTCACGCCGCCGATTTACGACGTTTTCTGGCGGATCTGTCCCGAATCGCACCGCGCCCAGCAGAACTGCGCGCTTCGCCGCGGCGCCGATCTTCGCTGGCATTTCGATGCGGACGACCTGCGGGCGCACCTCGAAGCCGCCCACGCCCGATCGGCCCGGGGTGAACGGGTGCCGGGCCAGGGGCCGCCAAAGGTGTTGTTGTGGTGCAATCCGCACAACCCCACCGGCTGGGTTCCCGACCCCGCCACCATGACACGAGTAGTGGAACTGGCCCACGAATTCGACTTTCACATCGTGTCCGACGAGATCCACGCGGACATGGTGTTCGCCCCCCAGCGGTTCACGCCGATGGCGGCGATCCCGGGCGCCGCGAGCCGGGTGGTGACGGTGACCTCCCCGGCGAAGACGTTCGCCATGTCGGGGTTGCGCTGCGCGGTGATCTCCTTCGGAGACGAGGCCCTCGCCGAGCGGGTGATGGCCGCTCATCCGCCGCTGCTGCTGGGGCACGCCTCGCGCACCGGCGCCGATGCCGCGGTGGCTGCCTGGACCGAGCCCGAGGCCGAGCAATGGGCCGACGAGCTGGTGGTGCGCCTGGCCGCGCTGCGCGACCACCTGGCGGCCCGCCTCGCCGAAGAGGCCCCGCAGGTGAGGTTCCGCCGGCCCGACTCCACGTTCTTGGCGTGGCTTGACCTGTCGGAATGCGGACTGGGCGATTCGCCGTCGAAGGCTCTGCTCAAGCGGGCGCGCATGGCCCTCAAGGAAGGCACCGCGTTCGGCCCCGAAGGCGCCGGGCACGTGCGGCTCAACTACGGCACCACCACGAAGGTGCTCGACACCTTGATCGACCGCATGGTTTCGGCCGTCTCCGGCTCGTCCGGGCCAACCTAGGGTTTCGCCATGGCAGCGGACGGGGCGCAGTTCCCTCAACCACTCGGCGGCAACGACATGCCCCGATTCGCGGGGATTGCCACGTTCATGCGACTGCCGGGGCGCACACCCCCCGCCGATCTGGACGTGGCGGTGGTGGGTGTGCCTTTCGACATCGGCACCTCGAACCGGCCCGGGGCGCGCTTTGGGCCTCGCGGGATCCGAGACGAGTCGGTGCTGCTTCGGCCCTACAACATGGCCACCCGTGCCGCTCCCTTCGACAGCCTGAGAATCGACGACACCGGAGATGTGGCCACGAACCCTTACAACCTGGCCGACTCGGTGGCCCGCATCGAAGCGCACTTCGCCGGGCTGCTTGCCCACGGGGTGATCACCGCCGCTTTGGGGGGCGACCACACCATCGTGTTGCCGATCCTGCGAGCCATGCGCGACCGTCACGGCCCGGTGGGCCTGGTACACGTGGACGCGCACACCGACATCAACGACGAGATGTTCGGCGAGCGGATCGCCCATGGCACCCCGTTTCGCAGAGCCACCGAGGAGGGACTGCTCGACCCTGCGCGGGTGGTGCAGATCGGCGTGCGGGGCACCGGCTACGCGGCGGACGACTTCGACTGGTCACGCGAACAGGGATTCCGGGTGGTGCAAGTGGAGGAATGTTGGCACCGCTCGCTGACACCGCTCATGGCCGAGGTGCGAGAACAGGTGGCCGGCGGGCCGGTGTACATCAGCTTCGACATTGACGGCCTCGACCCTGCCTTTGCGCCGGGCACCGGCACCCCCGAGGTGGGAGGGCTCACCACCAGCCAGGCCTTGGAGATCATCCGGGGATGTCGTGGTCTCGACATTGTGGGATGTGACCTGGTGGAGGTGGCGCCGATCTACGACGTGTCGCAAATGACGTCGCTGGTGGCGGCGAACCTGGTGTACGAAATGTTGTGCGTGCTGCCCGGCGTGGCCTGCCGCGACTGACCGGACGTCCCGGCATCCCAGCGGATCCAAAAGTGCCAGGCGCCCAACGACGACCTGTGAGCAAACGAGTGCGAGGGGGTGTGCCGTGACCGAATCGGCCGAGTCGGGCCTGTCACGCCTTGAGGATCCCGACTTCTTGAGGTTCTGTTACGAGCGGGTGATGCTGGCGTTGGGCGCATCCCCCGACCACGCCGAGATCATGGCCGAGGCGGTGTCCTACGGCGACCGGATGGGCAAACTCACCCAGGGCCTTGGAGTGTTCGAAATACCGGTGCTGCTCGCCAAGGCGGGCACGCTCGACCTTGGAGCAGTGCCCGAGGTGGTGGCGCAAGGGCCGAGCTGGGTGCTGGTGGACGCCCACAGATCCTCGGGCCAGTGGGCTTTCACGATCACCACCGACGCGGCGATCGCCAAGGCCCGCAGCACCGGAATGGCTTTCGGAATGTGCCGGGACTTCAACGACGCCGGGGCGTTCGGGTACTACGTGAGGCGAGCCACCGACGCCGGGTGCTTCGCGATTGCCACCAACAACAGCCTGCCGCTGGTTTCGCCCTGGGGCGCAATGGAGAACAAGCTCTCCGGCGCGCCGCTGTGCGCCGGCATCCCCGCAGGGGCCCCCAACGCCGATGCCGATCCGCTGCCTGCGTTGTTGTGCGACACCCAAACGATCGAAGTCCACGACGGCGACCTGTCCGAGGCGTACTTCGCGGGCAGGCGCCTGCACGGCGAGTTCCTGGTGGATCCCGACACCGGCGAGCTCAGCGACGACCCGGCCCCTTACTTCGTGCGCATGGAGCAGTACGGGAGGGTGTCGGATTGCCGGGCCGCCACGGTGTTCTCGTCGCCGAGGCTGTACGCGTTCAACGTGATCACCGAGATGCTGGCCTCGCTGATGACTCCCGGCGCTCGCACCTCGCCACAAATCCCGGGACCGCCGTCGTACTGGCTGGAACCCCGCGACGAGGCGCTCACAGGCGGCGCCGCGATAGTGGTGATCGACCCGTCGCACTGGATGAACCCAAACGATGTGCGCGCCAAGACCGACGGGTACATCGCCGACCTCAAAGGCGCCCGACGGCGACCCGGTGTGGACGAGATCTTCGTGCCGGGCGAGCGGGGCATGCGCCACGCCGCGGCGGGCGGGGCGGTGCGGGTGCTGAACGCCCATTGGGAGAGCTTCGAGCGAACCGTGACCGAGGTGGGCCTGTCGATCGAATCGCTGCGCGCCGATTTCGCCGCCGCAACACCCCCCGCCGGCGAGGCAAGCACCGGAGGCGCCGATGCTGGTTGAGCGCATCGAACACAAGTGGATCGAGGCGTTCGCGCGCACCTTCGAGTTGTGCGGCGTGAACCGGCACACCACCGCCACCGTGCTGTCGGAGTCCCAGAGCCGACAGGTGAACGTGGATCTCGCGGATCTGGCGTTGGCACGCCTCGGGGCGCGAGTCGCGCGGGTGACGGTGACCACCCCACCGGTGACCACGGCGGTGCCGGTGCGCTCAACCGGCGCGTCCGACGCCCTCGGCGGGCTCGAACCTGCGCTGGCGGCGCTTGGCGCTTCGGAGTTCGTGGTGGACTGCACCGTGGAGGGCTTGCTTCACGCACCCGAGTTGCCGCGGATACTCGACGCCGGCACGAAGGTGTTGATGGTGTCCAACGAGCATCCCGAGATCCTCGAACGCCTCGTTCCCGACCCCGGGTTGGTGCCCGTGGTGCAGGCCGCTCAGCGCAGGCTCGCCGAGGCGTCGCTGATGGAGGTGACCTCTCCGAGCGGCACCGAACTTGTGGTGAACGTGGCGCAGGCACCCAGCGCGGGCAGTTGGGGTTTCACCGACAAGCCCGGCACGATCGCGCACTGGCCCGGCGGGTTGTGCCTTTGCTTCCCCAGAGCGGGCACCACCAACGGCACCCTGGTGCTCGACGTGGGCGACGTGAACCTCACCTTCAAGCGCTACATGGAAACACCGGTGCGCATGCGCATAGCCGACGACTACATCACCGACATTTCCGGCAGCGGCACAGACGCCGCGCTCATGGCGAGCTACCTCGAAGCCTGGAACGACCCCGACGCGTACGCGGTGTCCCACGTGGGTTGGGGCCTGAACCCCAAGGCCAGATGGGATGCGCTGACCATGTACGACCGCACCCAAACCAACGGCACCGAACTGCGAGCCTTCGCGGGGAACTTCCTTTATTCCACAGGCGCCAACGAAACCGCCGGGCGCCACACGCTGGGCCATTTCGACCTGCCCATGCGCAACACCACCATCACCCTCGACGGCGATCCGGTGGTGGTGGCCGGCGTTCCGACGCCCTGACTGCGCCGCAATAGGATCGCGCCACCCGGCCGGTCCGCCACAGGGCCGACACCCCAGGCCCGACACAGCCGGCCCGACGTCCCAAGCCCGATCCTGCAAGCCCGACACCCGTCAGATCGCGCCGCTGTGTGGCGCGCCGTGATTCACAGGAGCAATCCATGACACATCCGTTTCTTCATGCCTTCACGCCGCCCACCAAAGCGGAATCCGACATGGTGAACCTCGTGCGCGCCAAGGGCTGCCTGCTGTGGGACGACAAGGGCAACGAGTACCTCGACGGCCTGGGCAGTTTGTGGTACTGCCAGATCGGCTACGGACGCCCCGAGATGGTCGACGCCGTGACCGCGCAGATGCGCGAACTGTGCGCGTACAACACCTTTGATCCGTTCACCAACCCCCCTGCGGCCAAGGCCGCCGAGATGATCGCGGAGCGCTCCCCCATCGAAGGCGGACGGGTGTTCCTGGGATGTTCGGGATCCGAAGCGGTGGACACCGCCCTCAAGATCGCCCGCCAGTACGCGCTGCGCACCACCGGAACCGACCGCCAGGTGATCATCCGACGCTTCAACGGCTATCACGGCACCAACTTCGGCGGCACCTCCGCTCAGGGAATCGCCTTGAACCGGGAAGGCTGGGGTGACCTGGTGCCCCATTTCGTGGAGGTGCCATCCGACGACATCGAGGTGATGGCGTCGGTGTTCGCCGAGCACGGAGACAAGGTCGCCGCGGTTATCTCCGAACCGGTGCAGGGCGCCGGTGGCGTGTTCCCGCCCACCGACGGCTACCTGGAGGGCATCCGCCGATTGTGCGACCAGCACGGCGCGTTGATGATCGCCGATGAGGTGATCACCGGCTTTGGTCGCACCGGAAGCTGGTTCGGTTCGCAAACCTTCGGCGTCACCCCGGATCTGATCACCTTCGCCAAGGGGGTCACCTCCGGGTATTTGCCGGTGAGCGGAGTGATCGTGGGTCGCAAGGTGCTGGACAACTTCGAGGAGCCGGACTTCATCCTTCGCACCGGCTACACCTATTCGGGGCACCCCACCACCGCAGCAGCTGCGGTGAAGAACCTCGAGATCATGACCGACGAAAACCTGGTGCAACGCGCCCACCACATCGGTGACCGTCTCACCGAAGGACTCGAAGCGCTCGCCGCGGACGGTTTGATCGAATCGCACAGGGGTTGCGGGGCGGTACACGCCGCGGAGCTGGGGCGCCTGTCGATGGACGTGCGCAACGAGATGCTGCGACGCGGCGTGGTGGTGCGTCCGATCAACACCGCGTTGGCGATGTGCCCGCCGCTGGTGATCACCGACGACGAGATCGGGCGAATCATCGACACCATGGCCGACGCCTTGAGGGCCGTGCCTGCCTGAGTCACACCAAAGAGCGCGCATCTCGGCCCAGGCGCGGCGCGTTCGGGGTGACCGACCAAACCGTCGCCACGCACGGCGCCGGCGCACCCGTGTCGCCCTTGCCTCCGCAGCATCCCGCTGTCGGCGGAACACCGGCTGACCGGCGGACACCGTTCATCGGTGGCGTCGGTGTGAACAGCTTCGGGAGCAGTTGATGGCGGTGGCGCCGACGTTGGACGCGGTGGGCGTGGGCAACGCCATCGTGGACGTGATCGCATCGGTGCCCGAGTCGTTCATCGGTGATCACCGCCTGGTGAAGGGCGCCATGACTTTGGTGAGCGCCGAACGCTCAGCCGAGGTGTACGCGGCGATGCCGCCGGGGATCGAGGTTTCGGGCGGGTCGGCGGCCAACACGATGGCCGGGGTCGCTTCGTTCGGGGGCCGGGCCGCCTACCTGGGCAAGGTGCGCGCCGATCAGCTCGGCGAGGTGTTCATTCACGATCTGCGCGCCGCAGGAGTCGCGTTCGACGTTCCGGCCGCGCCGAGCGGGCCGCCCACCGCCCGATGCCTGGTGCAGGTGACCGACGACTCCGAGCGCACCATGAACACGTACCTGGGCATTTCGGCTTTGCTTGCCCCGGCCGACATCGACACCGACGTGGTGGCGTCCGCGGCGATCACCTACTGCGAGGGCTACCTGTGGGACGTGGACGTGGCCAAGGCGGCCATTCGCACCGCCATCGATGCGGCCACCGACGCAGGTCGGGTGGTGTCGCTGGCCTTGTCGGACTCGTACTGCGTCGAACGTCACCTGGCGGAGTGGAGCGACCTGATTGCCGATCACGTGGATTTGGTGTTCGCCAACGAGGCCGAACTGGCGGCGCTCACCGGCACCGACGACTTCGATGTGGCGTGTGGCCGAGTGGCGGCCATGTGTCCCACAGCGGTGATCACCCGCGGCGCTCGAGGGTCGGTGGTGTTGGCCGGCAACCAGGTGGAGGTGATCGACGCTGTTGCGGTGCGCGAGGTGGTGGACGTGACCGGCGCCGGCGATCTGTACGCATCGGGTTTCCTTTGGGGTTTGAGCCGGGGCGCCTCGCTGCGGCGTTGCGGCGAGTTGGCGTCGCTGGCCGCGGCAGAAGTGATCGGCCACATCGGAGCGCGCCCTCGCAGGTCGCTGCGGTCACTTGTGCCCTCCACCCAAACCGAACAGTGAACCGCCGCACATCACGCCGTGACAGCCCCGCCCACCCGTCGACCCCGTCCCAGCCGGAGCCGGGCGATGAGCAACTCCACGGCACGGAGTCCGACCGCGGAGATCAAGCGAGAATGAACCCATGAACGCACCCCTCCCCGAGCCCGACAACCACCAGAGCGCCCGGCTTCCCGGTGGGGTCATCCCCCGGCACTACCGCATCGAGATGGCCCCCGACCTCGACGAGGGCAGCTTCGGCGGTGTGGTGGAAATCGACGTGGAAATCACCGAAGCTGTGCCGGCCATCGTGTGCAACGCCGCAGAGCTCACCATCCACCGGGCCCTGCTCACCCGCGGCGGCCACCAGTCGAACTCCGGCGCCGTTGGCGACAACAGCGCCAAAGCCACGCCCGAGGATGAGCAGCAGGCATCCACGATCAGGCTCGACGCAACCCTGCACGAACAGGACGAACGGCTTGTGCTCACCGCCGGATCCGAGGTGTTCGAGCCGGGGCCCGCCCGCTTGCGGATCGAGTTCGACGGGGTGCTCAACGACCGGCTCTGCGGTTTCTACCGTTCCAGCTTCACCGACGACGACGGCACGTCGCACACCATCGCCGTCACACAGTTCGAGGCCACCGACGCCCGCCGTGCCTTCCCCTGCTGGGACGAGCCCGCTCTGAAGGCCACCTTCGAGATCTCCCTTGTGATCGACGACGGCCTGCTCGCAGTGTCGAACTGCGCCGAGGTGGGCCGCGAACCCGCAGGCGTCGGCCATCCCCACAACAAGGTGCGAGTGAGTTTCGCCACCACGATGGTGATGTCCACCTACCTGGTGGCGTTCGTGGTGGGCCCCCTGGAGGCCACCGAACCGGTTGACGTGAACGGCGTGCCGGTGCGGGTGATTCACCGCCCCGGACGGGGCCACCAAACAGCCTTCGCTTTGGAGACGGCGGCCCATGGTTTGGTGTGGCTGGCCGACTACTACGGCATGGATTACCCGTCGGACAAGGTTGACCTGGTGGCCATTCCCGACTTCGCGTTCGGGGCGATGGAAAACCTCGGGTGTGTCACCTTCCGCGAGGTTCTGCTGTTGATAGACCCGGAAACCGCCAACCAGGCCGAGCTGCAACGCGTGGCCGACGTGATCAACCACGAACTGGCCCACATGTGGTTCGGCGATCTTGTGACCATGGCCTGGTGGGAGGGGATCTGGCTCAACGAGGCGTTCGCCACGTTCATGGAGATCTCCTGCACCCACGCTTACAAGCCCGACTGGCGGGTGTGGTCGACGTTCGGGCACGTTTGCGCGCACGCCTTCGCGGTGGATGCCTTGGCCACCACCCGTCCCATCGAACACGAGGTGATCACCCCCGCGGACGCCGAGGACATGTTCGACGTGCTCACCTACGAAAAGGGCGCCGCTGTGCTGCGCATGCTCGAGCAGTACCTGGGCCCCGAAACGTTCCGCGAAGGGGTGCGGGCGTATCTGCGCACCCACGCCTACGCCAACACTTCCACCTCGGACTTGTGGGCCGCGTTGGAGCAGGTGTCGCAACAGCCGGTGCGTGCGGTGATGGAACGCTGGATCCACCAGGGCGGCCATCCGCTGGTGAGTGCCACGCCCACAGCCCACGGGGTGCGCATCACCCAGCGGCACTTCACCTGGAACCCCGACCGGGCCGATCAGCGCACCTGGTCGGTGCCTGTGCGTCTGCGCACCCGTGCTGGCGGCACCGAAATCGAAACCCGTGTGATCGTGGACAGCGCCGCTCGCACCCTCACGCTTCAAGCCGACGAGGTGGTCACCGCCAACGTTGCCGGCACCGGCTTCTACCGAACAGCACCTGAACCTGAGACCCTGGCGCGCATTGCTCGCAACGGGGCACACGCATGGTCGCGGTGGCCCGACGAGCGTCGCGGCGTCGTCGACGACGCCTGGGCGCTGGTCGTGTCGGGCCGTCTTGGCGTGGCGCAGTTCCTGGATTTCGCCGCCGGTGGTTTCCGCGCCGAACGCGACCTCAACGTGTGGCAATCCCTGGGGGTTGCGCTGAACCATCTTCACCGGCTGGTTGCCCCCGCTGACGCACCAGCGTTGAACGCGTTGATCCTGGCAGCCACAAGCGCCGCCGCCGAGGAGCTGACCCTCACACCGCAGCCCGGAGAATCGGACCGCACCCGCGAGCTGCGTGGCGTGTTGATCAGGCTGCGCGGCGCCACCGCGGCTCACCCTCAACTGGTGAGCGAATGCCGGGGGCTGCTCGACCATCACGAACCGGCAGTGGCCGCGGCTGCGCTGGCGGTGACCGCCGCCCATGGCGGCGCCGCGGAGTTCCGCGTGGTGCGTGAACGTTACGAAACAGCCGTTGACACCCAATCCGAGCAGCGTCACCTGGCCGCGCTGGCGGACTTCGGCGATCCGGTGCTGGTGGGGTCGATCCTCGAAAGCACCCTCGACGGCGGGGTGCGCACCCAGGACGGCCCCTACCTGGTGCGCCGCGCCCTGGCCAATCCCGAACCAAGCGTCGGCGAAGCCGTGTGGGGGTTCGTCACCGGCCGCTGGGAAGAAATCGACCGGCACTTTCCCAGCAACTCCATCTCGCGCATGCTGGCGGGCATCACCGCCCTGGACCGGCCGGAATTGGCACAGCAGGTGGCGGCATTCCTGGCGGATCACCCGGTGCCCCAGGGCGCCAAGCAGATCGCCCAACACCTCGAACGCCTCGAGGTGAACACCGCCTTGCGCCGGCGTGCGACAGGCGCGCTCGCCGAAGCCCTCTCAGGCGAGTTGCGCTGACCACGCCCGGCGCGGCCGGGTCTTCAACCGGGCGGTGCTGTTCACCCGGCCCCCACCACGGTCGGCTTCACGACGCGGTTGATCCTGTGAGGCGATGGCCCAGGCGGGTGCGTTTGGTGTGCAGGTAACGCTCGTTGTGAGGCCCGGCCCCCACCTCCAGCGGCACCAGTTGAGCGACCGCGATGCCGCAAGCCGCCAAAGCCACCGCCTTGGCCGGGTTGTTGGTGAGCAGACGAACCTCGCTCACGCCCTGATCGGCGAGAACCGCCGCGGCGGTGTCATATGAGCGGGCGTCCACGGGCAGTCCCTGAGCCGCGTTGGCTTCGAGGGTGTCGAGCCCGTGCTCCTGCAGCGCGTACGCCCTGATCTTGTGACCGATTCCCACGCCACGGCCCTCATGGCCGCGCAGGTACACCACAACCCCTCGACCCTCGGCGGCCACCATCTCCAACGCCCGCTGCAGCTGAGGGCCGCAGTCGCAGCGCAGCGAACCCAGCACGTCACCTGTGAGGCACTCCGAATGAACCCGCACAAGCGGCGCCGGTGGGCTGTCAACGTTGCCGAGCACCACCGCCACGTGCTCGTCGCCGCCGCTGTTGCGATACGCGTGAAGATCAAACGTGCCCCAACGGGTTGGAAGTTCGGCCTGCCCGAAATGCTCCACCAGCGGTGCGGATCTTTCGCTTTGTGGGCTCACTCCGGTTGAAGTCTCCGCCGGGCTTCGCTCACATCCAGGGCCAGCTGAGCCGACAGCTGTTCGATGCCCTCAAATTTGCGTTCGCTGCGCAGAAAGTCCACAAACTCCACTCGCAGCTCGCAGCCGTACAGGTCGCCGTCGAAGTCGATCAGGTGCGCTTCAAGCAGTGACTGCTCGGCGTGTTCGTAAAACGTGGGCCGCCGCCCGATGTTGATGGCGCACATGTGACGGGTGGAGTCCGGCAGGGTGCAGTAACCCGCGTACACGGCGTCGGTGGGCCAGGCCATGATCTTGGGCACCGGAACGTTGGCGGTGGGGAAACCGATCAACGCGCCGCGCCGGTCGCCGCGAACCACACTGCCGCGCACCTCGTAGGGACGACCCAGCAGCGCCGCCGCCCGGGCCACGTCACCGCCTGCGAGCACCCGTCTCACCGCCGTGGACGACACCGGCTCGCGGGCCCCGGCGCGGTGGCGGATCAACTCCAACGGCACCACCTCGAAGCCCCAGTCCCGTCCCAGGCGTTGCAGTTCGGCCACGTTGCCGGATCGGCCCTTGCCGAAATGAAAGTCCTCGCCCACCACCACTGCCTTGGCCCGCAACGCGTCCAAAAACACCTGCTCCACGAACTCCTCGGGGCGGGTGTCGGCGCGGCTGTGGTCGAACTTGATCACGTACGCGTAGTCGAGTCCGGCGGCTTCGAGGAGTTCCAGTTTCTGGTCGAGGGTGGTGAGCAGCCGTGGCGCGTTTTCGGGGCGCACCACGTACGCCGGGTGAACGTCGAAGGTCACCACCGCTGAGGCCACACCAAGCCGGTCCGCCACGGACCGAACGCGCATCAGCACCTCCTGATGCCCGAGATGCACCCCGTCGAAAACCCCAGCCGCGGCAGCCACCGACACCGCCTCGGGAAGCTGATCACGGCGGTCCTGCAGCAGTTTCACTTACGCCTCCGACGCGCCGTTGGTGGGGTGATTTTACCCCGCACCTGCCACCACCACCGCAGGCTTCGCTCCGTCGTTGTGAGCTTCGTACACCGCCAGCAGGTTGCCTTGGGGGTCGAGCACCGCCCACGGGCCTGCCGTTTCGCCGGCGCCGAGCCCGGCAAGGCTCAGCACACGGCCATGGCGCACCATCTTCTCCACGTCGGCGCCGACCCGCACCGATTCGAGGTGGCTCACCGCGCGCCGCATGGGCTGCAACTCCACCTGTTGGGGAGGCCGGGCCTCGGCCAGGGTGAACGAACCCACGGCGCTGCGGCGCAGGCGCGTCAGGTGAGCGCCACCACCCAGACTGTGGCCCAGGTCGGCCACCAGGGACCGCACGTAAGTTCCCGACGAGCATTCCACCACCGCGTGCCACAGCCTTTGCGCGGTTGCCGCTGCGGTGGCCGCGGCGTCGGCCCCGCGCTCGCTGTGGGTTCCGTTTTGGGCGTCCTTCGCGACGCCAAGGGGCGCAACATCGAAGCGGTACACGGTCACCGGACGCGCCGGGCGTTGCACCTCGATCCCGGCGCGGGCCAGTTCGTGCAACCGGCGGCCACCCACCTTCACCGCGGACACCATCGGCGGCACTTGTGAGATCTCGCCCACCAGGGCGCCCGCCGCGGCGGTCACGTCGCTGTCGGTGATGTGAGCCATGTCGTGGCGTGCTGTCACCTCACCGGACGCGTCGAGCGTGGATGTTTCCACCCCCAGAACAAACTCGGCCTCGTAGCGCTTCGGCAGCCCTGTCACAAAACGCAACAGCCGCGTGGCTCGGCCCACGCCCAGCACCAGCACGCCGGTGGCGTCGGGATCGAGCGTGCCGCTGTGTCCCACCTTGCGTGTCGAAAGCACACGCCGCACATCGCCGACCACGTCGTGGCTGGTACATCCCGGGGGTTTGTCGATCACGGCCACGCCGTGCGGGCCGTCAACGGTCACCGTCGGACTCGCCCAAGCCGGTTCTGGAGGCACGGGACCGTGCGATCAGATCCTCGATGTGTTCGGCTGCGCGGATCACCTCGTCGGGTTTGAACACCAGCTTGGGGGTCTTGCGCAGGTGCGCCTGTTGGCCGACGCTGCGCCGCAAACGAGGGCCGTGCTCCTCGAAGGCTTCCGCCACCGAGGCTGCGTCGTCGTCGCTGAGCGTGGTGTACCACACCAGGGCCCGGTTGAGGTCTCGGTCGACGGTCACGTCGGTCACCGAAACCAAGTCCAGGCGCTCGTCGCCGATGCGTTCCATGCCCTCGGCCACAATGCGACGGATCAGCTCACCCACCCGAGCCGTTCGATGCGAAACCCGCTGGTCGAAACGGGCACCGCCGTGCCTGCCTCGCCGAGCCATCACAGCACTACCCCAATCCCGGCATTTCAGCCGAGGCGGTCGCCGACCCCACGGCGCCAGGCGAAGCAGCGCCAGACCGGACGTTCAGCACAGGCGGGTTTGCGGCTTGGGGTGCGCAGGCTGCGCCGACGGTGTCCACGGCCCGAGCGCCGAGACTGCTCAGCCGTCGAGGGTGCGGGCGATTTCGCGTTCGGTGTACGTCTCGATCACGTCGCCCGCCTTGAGGTCGCTGAAGTTGCTCAGACCGATGCCGCACTCAAAGCCGGAGTTCACCTCTCGCACGTCCTCGGTGAACCGCTTGAGCGACGAGATGGTGCCCTTCCAGATGATGGCGCCGTCCCGCAGGAAACGAACAGGCGAACCTCGGGTGATCGAACCGCTCTGCACGTAGCAGCCCGCCACCGGGCCCACCCGGGGAATGCGGAACACCTCGCGCACCTCGGCCTCGCCGGTTACGACCTCCTGCACGTCGGGCGCGAGCAGGCCCTCCATGGCCAAGGTGACGTCCTCGATCAGCTTGTAGATGATCTCGTAGGTGCGGATCTCCACCCGCTCGCGGTCCGCCAGCTCGCGTGCCTTGCGGTCGGGACGAACGTTGAACCCGATGATCGTGGAGTTCGAAGCGGAGGCAAGCTGAATGTCGTTCTCGGTGATGCCGCCCACCCCTCGGTGTACGAACCCGATGCGCACCTCTTTGCCCTCAAGCTTGCGCAGGCTCTCGGTGACCGCCTCCAGCGAACCGTTCACGTCGGCTTTCACGATCACGTTCAACGTGGCGGCCTCGCCGCGCTGAATGTGGGCGAAGATGTCCTCGAGGCGTGCCCCGCCGCTGAGCGCATGCGCTTCACGGCCCAGGCTGGCGAGGCGCTGCCAGTGCTCACGGGCGCCTGCAACCCGTGCCGCCACCCGCTCGTTGGGCGCCACCACGAACTCGTCACCGGCCACTGCCACCTCGGACATGCCCAGAACCTGCACCGGGGTGGACGGCCCGGCGGAGCGCACCGCGGCGCCCCTGTCGTCGAGCAATGCCCTCACCCGTCCCCACGCGGCGCCGGCAACCACAGGGTCACCCACGCGCAGGGTGCCCTCCTGCACCAGCAGCGAGGCCACCGGCCCCCGGCCTATGTCGAGGTTGGCTTCCAGCACCACTCCCTTGGCTCGGCCCTCGGCGCCGGCGCGAAGATCCTCCACTTCGGCAACCAGCAGCAACTGCTCGAGAAGTTCGGGAATGCCGGTGCTCTCAAGCGCGGAGACTTCGCAGTACACCGTTTCGCCGCCCCACGCCTCGGGCACCAGCCCGTGCTCGGCCACTCCGGCCACCGCCCTGTCCACGTCGGCGTTGGGACGGTCGATCTTGTTCACCGCCACCACGATGGGCACATCAGCGGATCTTGCGTGGTTGATCGCCTCGATGGTTTGAGGCATCACGCCGTCATCGGCGGCAACCACCAGCACCACCACATCGGTTGCGATGGCGCCCCGTGCTCGCATGGCGGTGAACGCCTCATGTCCGGGGGTGTCGATGAACGTCACCTTCTGGCCGTTGTGGTCAACCTGGTAGGCGCCGATGTGCTGGGTTATGCCTCCCGCTTCGCCCGACACCACGTTGGTGTCGCGAATCCTGTCCAGCAGCAGGGTCTTGCCGTGGTCGACGTGGCCCATCACCGTCACCACCGGCGGTCGCGGATCGCCGTCCGCGGGCGCGTCGTCGGTGGGGTCGAAGCCGAGCAGCTTCTGCAGTTCGGCCTCTTGTTCCTCGCCCGGGTCCACCAGGCGGATCTGGGCGCCCACATGCAACGCGAACAATTCGATCATGTCGTCGCTGAGCGACTGGGTGGCCGTGACCATTTCGCCGTTCTGCAACAGGAAACGCACCACGTCAGCTGCGGTGCGGTTGAGCTTGGGGCCCAAATCGAGTGCCGTGGACGCCCTTTCGACCACCACGATTCCCTCCGGAACCGGCGCGTGACGCGGGGTGTAGTCGGGAATGTCCATTGGTTGGAGCTCGTCGCGCCTGCGGCTGCGACGCCTGCGCCGCCGAACCGGCGGGCGGCGCTGCCCACCTCCAGGTCTGCCCCGGCCCGGGGGGCCACCACCGGGAGACGCCGGTCGGGGGCCGCCTCTGAAGGATCCACCGCCGGGCCCGGCGCCACGGGAGGGCGCGGAGGTTCGGCCCGGACCCGCAGGGGGTCGGCGTGGGGCGCCGGGTGCTCCAGGAGCGCCAGGAGCACCGGGACGGGAACGACCCGGAGGGCCCGAACCCGGATGCATGCGCCGCGCCGGTGGAGGCGGTGGCGGAATCGGCTTGCCGGTGCGTGACACCGGCGGCGCAGGCCTTCCGGCAGCCGGAACGGCGCCGGCGTCCGGGGCGCCTTTGCGGGCAACCTGGCGTGCGGGACGCTCCGAGGGGCGCTGGGTTGCGGGCACCGCCACCGCGGGCCGATCGCCGGCGTCCGCAGCGGCGGGCGCTTTGGGTGCGTCGTCCACGGCGGGCGCCGAGGCGGGCCCTTCGGGACGCTTCAGCGGCGCGACGCTGCCACTTGACGAGATCACCCGTGAGCCGCTGTCCTCGCTTGGCTGCTCGGGGCGGCGCCGCGACCGGGACTTCGCAGGCGACTTCTGGGAAGTGTCGCTTGGGCCGGGCTTCTTGTCGGTGTCGCTGGGCGCGCCCGCGGCTGCGACATCGGCGTCAACGGTTGTGGGGGTGTCGTCCGATTCGGTGGTTCGGGCCGCCTTTGAGGGTGCGGACTTCGCCGCAGGCGCGGCTGCCGGTGCCGTTGCGGCCGCGGGCGACCCGGATTCGGCCGCCGGGGCAGCCTTGCGCTTCGGCCGGTCCTGGGTGGTGGGCTTCGAGGCGCTCGAAACCCCTGTGTCCTTTTGCGAAGCGGCGGCGCCGGCTTTTCGGGCCGCCGGTTGTGCCCGTCCCGCGGGGGCTCTTGAACCCCGAGCAGGACTCTTGGCCTTTGCGGCGGGTTGCTCGGCTTGCTCCTCGCTGCTGCGAGCGCGGTTCAACTGCGCCTTGCGCAACTTCTCGGCGCGTTGCTCCTTGACGCTCTTGGCCGGGGCGGCATCCCCGTCGCCGGCCTTACCCGGTGGTTTGCGCCGCGATGCGGGCCGCCCCCCACGGGGGCGTTTGGGCGCACCAGCGGCGCCGTCGCGTTCGTTGCTTTGGGCGCGGCGCCTGGCGCGGTCTGCCTGCGCCTCCTCGATGCTCGACGATGGCGACGTCACGTCCATGCCCAACGACTGGCACAACTCGAGTGCCGCGTGGCTGGGCATGTCCAACTCTTTCGCGAGTTCGTGGACGCGGATCTTCTTCGGCACGTTGGATCCCCTTTGGCGGGTTGCTGTGGCCGTGCGCTAGGCGGACCCGGGCCAGCCGGAGCGAATCCTACCCAGCGATCTCGCCAGGGCTCACCTTTGCGCGAAATGCCCGGAACTCGGCACAGGACCCGTCTGGGGTGAAGCTGATCCGCGCCGCGCCGGCGGTGGCGCTGCGGCGATCATTGCAACACACAAGTCCATGCGCGGGTGACCTCAAACGCTGGGTTGGGCCTGCGCCGCGGAGTCCTCGGCGACCGGGACGGCGGCATCATCGGCGGCGTCATCGGAGGCGTCGTCGGAGGCGAGAGCCGACGCCCAGTCCTCGGCGCTCACCGACTCGCCGCCATCGGCCGGGCGCCACTCCTGCTCGCCCGTTTCGGGGTTGACCATCCAGGTTCCCTCGGCCCACTCCACGTCGCCGTAAGCGGCCTCCTCGGCAACCTGCGATTCGCTTTTGATGTTGATGTTCCAGCCGGTGAGCCTGCTGGCGAGGCGGGCGTTCTGGCCTTCCTTGCCGATGGCAAGCGACAGCTGGTAGTCGGGCACGACCACGTCACAGTCGCCGGTGGCCTCGTTGGGGCGCACATCCTTGATGCGCGCCGGCGACAGCGACTTGGTGACGAAGTCCACGAGATCCTCGCTGAAGGGAACAATGTCGATCTTCTCGCCGCGCAGTTCGTTCACCACTTGGCGCACCCTGGCGCCACGAGCCCCCACACAGGCCCCCACGGGATCGACGCTGGGGTCGTTGGAATGAACGGCCAGCTTGGTGCGGTGACCCGGCTCGCGTGCGCAGGCCTTGATCTCCACTATCCCGTCGGCGATCTCGGGCACCTCAAGCTCGAAGAGGCGTTTCACGAGACCGGGATGGGTTCTGCTCACCACGATCTGGGGGCCCTTGTCGGTTTTGCGAACCTCCACGATGTACGCCTTGAGCCGGGCGTTGGACTCGGGCCGCTCGTAGGGAACCTGCTCGGCCTTGGGCAGCAGCGCCTCCACCCTGCCCAGATCCAACAGCGTGTAACGGGCGTCGGTTTGTTGGATCATGCCGGTGACAATGTCGCCCTCGCGTCCTGCGTACTCCTCGTATTTGAGTTCACGCTCAACTTCGCGGATGCGCTGGGTCATCACCTGGCGCGCCGTCTGGGCGGCGATCCGACCGAAGTTTCTGGGGGTCACGTCAAAGGGCTGACCAACGGGATTGCCTTCCTCGTCGAGGTCCTGGGCCAGTACCCGGTATTGCATGGTGTCGCGATCGATGCTCACCCAGGCGAATTCGTAGGAGTCCGGCAGCCGCTTGTAGGCGGCCTCCAAGCCGTCGGCGAGCGCGCCGAGCAGGGCGTCCACGGTGATGCCCCTGTCGGCGGCCACCGCTTGCAGTGCCTCCACCATCTCGGGATTCATGTCGTTCACTCTCCTTTGGGTGTCGTGATCAAACCGGCGTGTGTTGTTGGGCCGGGTGTGGTGATCAGGTCGAGCCCCCTGTCTTGCGACTTTGCGAACCCCACCGGAACACCGTTCGCACCCAGTCCACATCGTCGAAGCGCACGGTGTGGGGGGCGCCTTGGGGGTCGCACACCTCGAAACAGTCATCGCCGGCAGCGGACAGCACACCCTCGATGCGTCGAGGGCCGTCGTGGTGCGGCAGCGTCTTCACTTTCACCGCGGTGCCGACCGCAGCCTTGAAATGCTCGACGGTGCGCAGGCGACGCTCAAGTCCGGGGCTGGAAACCTCAAGGGTGTAGCGACCCGACACCACGTCGTGAT
This sequence comes from Candidatus Aldehydirespiratoraceae bacterium, assembly GCA_965221635.1. Classification (GTDB taxonomy): domain Bacteria; phylum Actinomycetota; class Acidimicrobiia; order Acidimicrobiales; family Aldehydirespiratoraceae; genus JAAXHB01. The sequence continues at coordinate 1,978,142 of OZ244902.1, read as the reverse complement.
CGTCAAGAACACGACCCAGCGCCCGAGACAGCTTGGCGATCTTGTCAAGGTCGATTCCCTCGTCGGAGTCCACCAGCACTCGGACGACGCCGCCTGCGTGTTCAACGTCGTAAAGCTCCACCGATGCGGCCTCGGCGAGTGGGGCCGCCAGTTCGCGGACACGTTCTGTGACTGCCATCTGTGCTCCTTGTTTCCTCGCCTTGTGCTCGCCTTGCGCTCGCCTTGTCGTCGCCTTTTGCTCGGCGCCTCTCGGCGCCGGCTTGGAAGCGAATTTCGCATCCGGGCCGCGCCACGCGCCGCGGTGACGCCACCGGGACGCGACGATCACCGGACCACCACCACAGCGCAACCACTCACGGCGCCACCACCACAGGCGGTGATCGCTGTGCGGTTGTCGCAATGTGGTGATCACAGTGCGGCCGAAGCCCGGTCCTCGACCGGGAAGGGTGGGGCCGAGCGCCCACGCCGACCCGCTCAGGAACGAACGTCCACCGCCATTGTAGCGGCGCGACCCGCTCCCGGGCAGGCGCCCTATCGACCCGAGCGGCGTCCTATGGAGGCGATCACAGCCTCGGAGTTGTTGGCGTCGGCGCCGATCTCGCCAAGGTTGCGCCTGGCGTCCTCCTCGGCGGCTCGGCGGGCCGCTCGACGGCTCGAACCGGCCCGTTCGAGAGCCGCGTCGGCGCCGTGTTCGCAGATGTACTCGGCCCATTCCACCAAGGCGTCCACCATCTCGTCCTCGGGAACCACCGCAACGTTGGTGCCCTTCACGAACAGGTGCCCTCTACGATTGCCCGCGGCGATCCCCAGGTCGGCGTCGCGGGCTTCGCCGGGGCCGTTAACCACGCAACCCATCACCGCCACCTGCAGGGGGATCTGACGCTCTCCGAAAGCCTCCAGCGCCTCCTCGGCCACCTTGAACACGTCGATCTCGGCGCGGCCGCAACTCGGGCACGCGATCAGGTCCACGTTGCGGCGCTCGCGCAGCCCCATCGCCTCAAGCAGTTGCCTGCCGGCTTTGGCCTCCAGCACCGGATCCGCGGTGAGCGAATAACGGATCGTGTCGCCGATCCCCTCGGCGAGCAGCGTGGCGATCCCGGCGGTGCATTTGATCGTGCCCGCAGGTGGGGGCCCCGCCTCGGTTACGCCGAGATGCAACGGATGGTCGGTGACCTCCGCCAGCATGCGGTACGCCTCAATCATCAAGGGCACGCTGGACGCCTTCACCGAGATCTTCACCAGGTCGAACCCGACGTCGTTGAAGTAGCCGAGTTCGCGCCGAGCGGACTCCACCATGGCCTGCGGGGTCACGCCTCGCTCGGGGTCGTACAGGTCGGGATCCAACGACCCGGCGTTCACCCCGATGCGGATCGGCACCCCCCTGTCGCGGCACTCCGCGGCCACCGCCTTGATGTGCGCGGGTTTGCGAATGTTGCCCGGATTGAGCCGCAGGCAGTGAACTCCCGCTTCGAGCGCGGCGAGGGCCATGCGGTGGTTGTTGTGAACATCGGCCACCAACGGAACCGGCGACCGGGGCACGATCCGGGCCAAACCCTCGGCGGCCTCGATGCGGTTGCAGGTGCAGCGCACAATGTCGGCCCCGGCGGCGGCCAGCGCGTAAATCTGACGCAGCGTTGCCTCGTGATCGGCGGTTTTGGTGACCGTCATGGATTGCACGCTCACCGGTTCGCCGCCGCCCACAGGCACCGAACCCACCATGATGCGCCGTGTGGGCCGCCTCGGGAACGTGGACGCAACCTTCATCTCGTTCAGCCCAGGTTCACGGGGTCGACTATGTCGCGCACCAGCGCCACCGCTGCCACCAGCGCCACGATTCCCACCACCGCGTAGGTGAGCGGCAGCAGTTTGCGGGCGTCGGCCTCGTGGCTGCGCCCGCGGAAGGATCGGAGCCGTTCGTAGGTGGCCACCGCGGCGTGTCCCCCGTCGAAGGGCAGCACCGGCAACAAGTTGAACAAGCCCAGGAACACGTTCACCAGCAGCATCAACTCGGCGAGTTCCACCCAACCCGCCGACGCCGCCTCCGCGCCGAGCGCCGCAACCCCGTAAATCGAAAGGATCCGGTTCTCGTCGGGTGACGGCCCGGTATCGGTTCGCAGGAACTCGGTCTGTCCGGTGAGGCCGAGGTCGTCGGGGTCGTCGAAGCTTCCGCCGAAGGCCCATCCCAGGGCGTCACCGAATCCCTGCACGATGATCCTCGGGAAGTTCACGCCTATGGTCCACACAAGCCGAGGGAAGATGTCCAACGTGCGCTTCGCTGCCTCAACGGCGCCAGCGGGTTCTAGCTGCAACTCGGCGGTGACCCCGAAGAATCCCGTCACCGCGAACTCGGGTTGGATCAGTTCGGTGATCGCCGCGTCGGTCACCACTTCACGCTCACCGGTTTGCACGTTGGCAATGGTGATGTCCAAAGGCTCGCCCAACCGGGTGGCGGCGAAGGCGGCCACTTGCTGGTAGCGGGGCGGCCCGTCGGAGGCGAGGCCCTCCACCTGCAGTATGCGGTCTCCCGCGATGAGGCCGTTGATGCCTCTTGCCCCCTGGGTGGTGAGGCGCTCACCGATGCTCACCGTGGTGACTTGTTCGGCGCCGTCGCGCTCGAACACCACGGTGGTTGCCTCTTCGGACTGGTGGTAGAGCACCGCCGTGCGGAAATCCGCGAACGATCCCACAGGCAGGCCGCCCACCGACACGAGCCGGTCGCCTGCCAGCAGCCCTGCCGCCTCGGCGGGGCTGTGGGGCGACACCGACCCGAGGGTCCACTCCGCGGTCTCCAGGCCGGCCTCTCGGGCGGCGGAGGTTGGCGCCACCGAGAACACCGCGAACATCAACACCACGGCCAGCACGAAATGCACTCCCGGCCCGGCCAGCAGCACCGCCATCTTCTTCGGGTAGCTCTGACGGCGGAAACTGCGCACCTCCTCGGCCGGGTCCACTTTGTCGAGGCTGTTCATGCCCGGGATCCGCACGTACGCGCCCGCCCAGATGGCCTTGATGCCGTAAGTGGTCTCGCCACGGGTGAAGCTCCAAAGGCGCGGCCCGAAGCCGATGAAGAACTCGGTCACCCTCATGCCGGCCGAGCGAGCCGCCACGTAGTGGCCCAACTCGTGCAGGAACAGCACCACGGCCAGCCCGGCGATGATCACCAGCCAGTGCCAACCCGCCATCATCCACACCAACACCACGGCGCCCACAAGCACCAAGGCGCCCAGCCGCGAAGACTCGTCAGGCCGATCCACCGAATCGAGGTTGTCGGCGTTGTCGTGGCGGGTCATCGCCGTGCCCACCGACGCTTCGGCCGTGTCCGCCGACGTTTGGCGCGGCCGGTCACCCGCGGGGCCTTCGGCGTCGGGGGCGGGATCGGTGCTCATCGTGAGGCCCCGTGTGAGGAGGCCGGTTGTTTGGAGGCACCGCTTCGGGATGCCCGGCGATTCAGCACTGACGCTGCCACTCGGCGGGCCTCGGCGTCGGCGTGAAGCACCGATTCCACGTCTGTTGCGTCGAGTCCGGGCCAGCGTTGCAGCGTCTCATCGACGGTCGCGGCAATGTCGAGCCAGCCGATGCGACCCTCAAGAAAGGCGTCCACCGCGACCTCGTTGGCCGCGCTCATCCACGCGGGCGCCGTTTTGGCCTCCCTCCCGGCCGCGTAGGCAAGTTCGAGGCATTCGAACACCTCCCGGTCGGGTGGCTCGAAATGAAGCGACGTGGCCTGGGTCCAGTCGATCGCTCCATAGGGCACACCGAGCCGGTGGGGATGGGCAAGGGCGTAACCGATGCACATGCGCATGTCGGGCAGCGACAGTTGCGCCACGGTGGCGCCGTCACAAAACGTGACCATCGAATGAACCACCGATTGCGGATGCACCACCACGTCGATTTGATCGTAGTTCACGTCGAAGAGTTCGTGGGCTTCGATCACCTCGAGGCCCTTGTTCATCAACGTGCTCGAGTCCACGGTGATCTTGGGGCCCATCTGCCAGGTGGGATGCGCAAGGGCATCCGCGGTGGTGATGGCCCCCAACTCGGCGCGGCTGCGGCCTCTGAAGGGGCCGCCGCTGGCGGTGAGCACAACCCGCGAAACCTCGCTTCGGTCACCGGCGGCGCGCAGGCACTGATGCACCGCGCAGTGTTCGGAGTCCACCGGCACGATCTGCGCGCCCGGAGTGGCTCGAGCCTCGCGAACCACCGGCCCGGCCGCGATCAGCGATTCCTTGTTGGCCAGGCCGAGGCGTTTGCCGGCTCGCAGCGCGGCCAGGGTCACCGGCAGCCCGGCGAAACCCACCACACCGTTGATCACCACATCGCCACACTCGGCGGCTTGCGCCAAGGCGCCGTCACCCACAAGCAGTTCCACACCGGGTGGCAGCAGCCCGGCAAGCTCACCGGCGCCGGCCGGGTCGGCCAGGGCAACCACCTCGGGGGCGAAACAACGGGCCTGTTCGGCGAGTTGGGCCACCGAACGCTGCGCCCCCAACGCACGCACCTTGAAACGGTGGGGCGCGGCGCGCACTATGTCCAGTGTTTGCGTGCCGATCGATCCGGTGGATCCGAGCACCGAAACGGTAGTGGCGCTCATGGGCCCAAGCTAGGCCCGTGCGGGTTCAGATCACCTCAAGCACCAGCGCCGTGTAGTACATGGTCGGCAGCACGAACAGCAGACCGTCGAAACGGTCGAGCACCCCGCCATGGCCCGGCAGGATGGTGCCCATGTCCTTGATGCCGAGATCTCGTTTCAGCAGCGACTCGGCCAGGTCGCCTATCGGGGCGGCCACCGCCGCGGCGAGCGCCAACAGCACCGCAGACCAAATGTCACCGGGCCCGTCGGCCACCGGCGCGGGCACCTGCAGCAAACCCATCACCACGCCAACCAGCAGCGCCAGCAGGCATCCCCCCACAAGCCCCTCGATGGTCTTGTTCGGGCTTGCCGCGGAGAGCGGATTGCGGCCCGCTGATCGGCCCACCAACAGCCCGCCGGTGTCGTAGGCCACGGTGAACAAAATGGCCGCGGTGAGCAGTCCCGTGCCATGGTCGGGGACCGCCAGGATCAACCCGACGTGTGAACCGAGCACCCCGATGTAGGCCACACCGAACACGGTGGAGGCCAACCCTCGCATCGGCCCCTTCGGTCCAGCCCCGGTGAGATACCAAAGCGCCCCGAACACCATGGTGAGTGCCAACACCACCGTGATCGCCTCGGAGCCACGCCAGTACACCGCCAGGGGCATCATCACCACCGCGGTGAGGCCGAGCAGCACCGCAGGCTGGTAATCGGCGATGCGCATGGCGTTGAACAACTCCACTGCCGCCAGGCCGAGCACCACCACTGCCACTGCGAGCGCCACGGCGGGGCCGAAGCGCATCGCCACGAATATCGCCGCGGCCATCACCAGCCCGACCACAACGGCGGTGGGCATGTCGCGCTCGCCGCCCGCGAGGGCGTCGCTTGCGTAGCCCGAGTAGGGATCGCTGTCGTCGTAGCCGAAGAAGTCCTCGCCCTCGTGGCTTGGGCCCACCGATTCCTGTGGCTCCATTGCGGGGAACGCCTCGCCGGCGTCGGCCCATTCGGGAGACGCCGCGTAATCCGACCAGGCTTCCATCTCCCCGGATCCGGCCTCCACCAGCACCGGTTCGCTCATGCCGGTGCCCATTGGGTCCAGCTCGGTGGCCTGCCACCCGGTCAAGGCGGGATCCTCCACGGCCTCGTACTCGTCCCCGAACACGGAACTGCCCGCGGCAATTCCCTCGTCGTCGGGAAGTTGCGCGGACTCACCGGTGTCGTGAGGGTTGTAGTCGCTCATTTGGGCTCCACTTCGGCGATGCGACCGCCACGATCCTGCATCATGAGGGTCATACTTCGAGGAGTTCCTCCTCCTTGCGAACTCTGGCTTCTTCCAGTTCATGCTCGTGGTCGCGGGTGATCGTGTCAACCTGATCGGCGGCCCGAGCTATCGCATCCGACGAGACTCCCCCGTCCTTTTCCACAGCATCAAGCTCCTTGCGCGCAGCTCGGCGCAGGCCACGAATCTGGTTGCGGGAATCCTCGGCCATGGAATTGACCAACCGGGCCAACTCTCGCCGTCGCTGCTCGTTCAACGGCGGAAACGCCAGCCGCACTACCGTGCCGTCGTCGCTTGGGGAAAGGCCCAGTTCGGACTTCTGAAGGGCACGCACCACCGAAGGGATGTTTGCCTTGTCGTGAGGGGCGATCACCAGCAGTCGAGCCTCGGGAATCGAGAAGCTGGCGAGTTGCTGCATGGGCATCGTGGTGCCGTAGGCCTCAACGGAGATTCGCTCCACCAGTGCCGAGTTGGCTCGTCCTGTGCGCACCATTGAGAACTCTCTACGAGCGGCCTTTACGGCGTTGTCCATCTTCTCGCCGGTTTCGGCGATCACGACTTCAATAAGTTCCTCGCTCATGGGGTGCTCTCCTCGTGGCTCACAAGGGTACCGGCTTGGCTTCCCTCAAGCAGGGATATCAGATTGCCGGGTCCCATGAGATCAAATACCACGATTGGCAGGTCATTGTCCATGCAGAGCGTTATGGCGGTGGCATCCATCACCGCCAGGCCGCGGTTGAGCACTTCCAAGTAGCTGACACGTTCCAGTTTTGTGGCCTGGGGGTCAACCGCAGGATCGGCGGTGTAAATCCCGTCCACGCCGCCGTGGGTTCCTTTCAGAACCACCTGTGCGTTCACCTCGGCGGCTCTGAGTGCCGCGGCGGTGTCGGTGGTGAAGAACGGGTTTCCGGTGCCGGCGGCGAAGATCACGATTCGCCCCTTTTCCAGGTGACGCACGGCGCGGCGCGAAATGTAGGGCTCGGCTATCTGGGCCATGTGAATCGCGGTTTGCACCCTGGTGGGCTGTCCCAATGCCTCCAGCGCGTCCTGAAGCGCCAGGGCGTTCATCACGGTGGCGAGCATTCCCATGTGATCGGCTTGGGCTCTGCCCATGCCGGCGCCCTGCGCGCCGCGCCAGAGGTTGCCGCCACCCACCACGATCGAGATCTCGGTGCGATAGTCCGTGTTGGCCTTGGCCACGGTGTCCGCTATCTGGCGGACCGTCTCCGCGTGGATTCCCATCGGCTCGTCGCCGGAGAACGCCTCGCCCGAGAGCTTGAGCAGGATCCGGTCCCAGCGGGCTTTGCGGCGCTCCCCACCGGCGGGCGCCGACGCTTCGGTCATCTGGTCACGAAGGGAGCGTCTCTACCCGGTCAAGACCAGTGAGCATCGCTACCCGATCAAGGTTTGTGAGAACCGCTCGATGGTGCCTTTGCCGATGCTTTGTTGCACCGTGGTCTTCTCGCCGTGCAGGCCCTGCTCGAGCAGCACCCGCTGCGCGTACCAGCCGCGCATTCGCCCCTCCACGATCTTGTCCCAGGCCTGTTCGGGTTTGCCTTCGGCCTTGGTGATCTCCAACAGCGCGGCGCGCTCCTGGTCGGCTTGTTGGCTGGGCACGTCGTCAACGCTGAGAAACTCCGGCTTGGCGAACGCGATGTGCAGGGCCACCTGGTGAAGATCCTCCACGGACACGCCGGATCCCTCCACCACCACGGCGTTCACGCCCCTGCCGTCCTGGCGGTGCAGGTAGGTGTCAATCAGGTTTCCCTCCGCGGCGGTGATGTGCTCCACGGCGCCCACCTCCACGTTCTCCTTGAGCGCGATCTGCAAGTCCTCCACCTGCGCGGACAGAGACGTCACGGCCCCTGGCCCGGATTCGAGCACCGTGTCGGCCAGGGACTGCGCCAGCGAGGTGAACGCGTCGTTCTTGGCAGAGAAGTCCGTTTCGCATTTCAGTTGCACAACGGCCGCGGCGGTTGGGGTGGCGGCCACGGCCACCGCTCCCTGGTTGTTGTCGCGACCCGAGCGGGCGTCCACCTTGGCGAGTCCCTGCTCGCGCAACAGTTGGCGCGCGGCTTCCATGTCTCCCTCGGTGGAGATGAGCGCCCGTTTGGCGTCCATCATTCCCGCACCGGTGGCGTCACGCAATGCCTTCACATCTTTGGCGGCAATGGTCATTTTCGTTCCTCTTGTGATCTGCGAGTTGTTCGGTTGGGCCCCGCGGGCAGCCGGGCGCGGCCACCGGAGGGGTTGGTTGAGGTTTCGCTCGCCGGTTGTGACACCGCGAGCGGACTTCAGGGCTCAGGTGTTGGCGGACGCCAATCGGGCCTCGCGCGCCGCAGCCTCGGCGGCGGCCTGGGTGCGGGCCCGGGCTTGCTCCTCGGCGAACTGGGCTTCCTCGGCTTCGCTTCGCACCGGCACTTCGGCGTCGTTGCGCTTGGAGTGGATGAACCTGCCCTCCTGCACGGCGTCGGACACGATCCGGCTCATCAGGCTCCCGGCTCGAATGGCGTCGTCGTTTCCGGGGATGGCGTAGTCCACCAGATCGGGGTCGCAGTTGGTGTCCACCACCGCCACGATCGGCAGTTGCAGCTTGCGGGCCTCGGTTACGGCGATGCCCTCTTTTTTGGTGTCCAGGATGAACACCGCGTCGGGGGCGCGCTCGAGGTCTCGGATTCCGCCGAGGTTGCGTTCCAGTTTTTCCAACTCTCGTGAGAGTTGCAGCGCCTCTTTTTTGGGCATCGCCGCGAACTCTCCGGAGTTGCGCATGCGCTGGTATTCCTTCATCTTGCCGATGCGTTTGGAGATCGTCTTGAAGTTGGTGAGCATGCCGCCCTGCCAGCGCTCGTTCACATAGGGCATGTTGCAGCGCTCCGCGTAGGACTGCACCGAATCCTGGGCCTGCTTCTTGGTGCCCACAAACAGGATGATTCCCCCGTCTGCCACCAGGTCACGCACGAACACGTACGCCTGTTCGATGTGCTGCAGCGTCTGGCGAAGGTCCACGATGTGGATGCCTGAACGTTCGCCGTGGATGAACCGCTTCATCTTGGGGTTCCAGCGGCGGGTCTGGTGGCCGAAGTGGACTCCGGCTTGGAGCAGTTCGCTCATCGTTACAACGGCCATGTGGTTGATTCTCCCGGTTGTTCATGGCCCGCGCGGGACGCCGCCGGGGCGGCGACCGGGTGAAGGCGCGGGTTGCGGATTTGTTGGTTGTGGTGAACGCAGCAGCGCTCAAACGGAGCCGGGCGGTGCCTCGTGAGCGGCCACGGCCTGGAGTGCAGCAGTGTACCCGGCCACATCGGGTGGCCGTCACCGGTGTTGCGCGTCCTCCCGGAGGCTCACCAGGCGCACGCGCACCTCTCGCACGGCCATGAACAACGCAGGATCTTCGTACTCGCCGTTCACCCGCAAACCGAAGTGCAGGTTGCGTTCGCCGGTGAATCCCACCACGTCACCGCTGGTCACCAGATCGCCTTTGCTTTGCGTGAGGCGTCCCAGGTAAGAGTAGGACGTGAGCACCCCGTCGCCGTGGTCGACGGTCACGTACAGCTCCGAGGCCACCGGCCCGGCAAAGCTCACCACACCTGACGCCGCGGCCCGGACCGGCTGCGACGGCGTGGTGGCGTACTCGATGCCGCGGTTGCCCGGCCCGTAGGGGTTCTCGGGCTTGCGAAAGGGATCGAACACCTCGGCGTCCACCGGCGCCCGAAGCACCACCAACTGCGCACCCCCGTCGCCGGTGCCGCTTTCAAGGGTGCCGCTTGTAGACCTCGCCTGGGTCGCCTGCCCTGCGAACGAACCTGCCATGCCTGTTGGCAGCGAAGCGAGTTGTCCCGAGGCCGCAACCGACGCAGTTGTGGCGGGCCGTGCGGCTGCCGGGACGTCGAGTGACGGCGCTGCGGTGAGGAAGCTGGGTGTGAGGCCCGCCGTGGTGACAGTGGCGACCAATGCGAGGGCTCTCCACATGAAAGGTCCTCCTCAACACTCTCGAGGGCATGCGCGTGGGCCCGAGAACTCTCGTCCCCACCGCACGCAATCTCGGATAATACTTATATCATATGTAAAACTCTAATAGATATTGAAACAGTGCGTGTTGGCCACGGGCGCAATCTGCAACACGTGCTTCAGGGCACGCCTTCGATTGTGAGCCGGATGTCAGGCTGGGGGGTCGAGGCGTTCCAGGCAGTGCTGCAGGCGCTCGAGGGTTCGCTGTTTGCCCAGCAGCACCAGGGCGGGCCACAAGGGCAGGCCCACGTTGGAGCCGGTCACGGCCACCCGAACGGGCGCTTGTGACATCACCCTCGCGCCGAGGCTTTCGCCGAGCTCGGCGCCCACTCCCATCACGATTTCCTCCAGACGCTCCGGGTTGGTGAAGTCGTCCTCGCTCAGGCGTGAGAGCACGATCTCCAGCACCTCGCGCGCGGCGCGCCCTTTCACCAGGGCCTTGTTCCAGGCGCGTTCTTGGTAGGCCACGGTGTCGGCGAGGATCCAGTCGATCCACCCTGCCACCTCCGAGAGCGTGTTCACCCTGGGCGCGATGTCTTCGGCGAGGGCTTCCAGCACCTCGGCCATCCTCGACGAAGCGTCCCCGGTCGCGTCACTGCGACCGTCACCGTCCTCGGAATCGTCGGTTGACGAGTTGAGACGGGCGGCCACGAACGGTTCGGCTTGGGTTGCGAACTGTTGCGGGCTCAGCGCTCGCAGGTATGACTGGTTGAAGTGGTCGAGCTTGGCCCGGTCAAAGAACGCCGGCGCGGGGTTCACGGCGTCCAGGTCGAACAGTTCCACAAGCTCGCTCAGCGGGCGGATCTCGACGTTGTCGGTTGGCCCCCAGCCGAGCAAGGCCAGGTAGTTCACCATTGCCTCGGGCAGGTATCCCGACTCGCGGTAGTCGCCCAGAGACACGTCATCGCGGCGTTTGGACAGCTTGCGGCGTTTGGCGTCCACCAGCAGCGGAAGGTGCGCGTACACCGGCGGCGGTCCGTACCCGAGCGCCTGCCACAGCAACAACACCCTGGGTGTGGTGTTGAGCAGGTCCTCGCCTCGGATCACGTGGGTGATGCCCATCTGATGGTCGTCCACCGCGTTGGCGATGTGAAAGGTTGGGGTGCCGTCGCCGCGTCGGATCACGAAATCCTCGAGGCTGTCGTTGGGGAAGGTCACCGACTTGCGGATGATGTCGTTCACCACGGTCACGCCGCTGTCGGGAACGCGGAAGCGCACTACCACCCCGGGCCCGTCCGAGACGTTGCGCTCACGGGACCACCCGTGATAGCCCGGCGGCTTGCCCTCCTCCGCGGCACGGCGCGCGATGTCCTCGGGGGTGAGATCGCAACGGTAGGCCGCGCCTTGAGCCAGCAGTTCTTCCACGGCCTCAAGGTGCGTTTCTCGGTTGTCGGACTGGAACCACGGCGGCGCGTCCCAGTCGAGTCCCAGCCAGCGCAGCGGTTCGATGATGGCGTTCACGTACGCGTCGCTGCGCAGGGCGGCGTCGGTGTCCTCGATCCGCAGCAGCATCGTGCCGGCGTGATGCCGGGCATAAAGCCAGTTGAACAGCGCCGTGCGCGCCCCGCCCACATGCAGGAATCCGGTGGGGGCAGGAGCAAACCGAACCCGCGGCGTCGTCACCAGTCGATGCTACAACCCATCCCCGACCGGCTCACCAGAAGCCCAAATCCGCTCACAGGTAGCATTCCAGCAGGCGCTGCACCGTCTGCCCTCGGGTTCGTCCTAGTCTCGATTGTCCCCGCAGGGTCACGGCGCAACGGATCGGCCGAGGAAGGGAGTTTCGCATGTCCAACGTTCCTTCTCCGCCGGCGGCTCCTCTGCCGGAAGCCGCGCGCCCGTCAAGATCGCCCGGTCTTGGGGGCCGTCCCGACAGGTCAGTAGGCAGGCTTCTAACCGGTGAGCAGGTGGAGCTCGCGTACCCCGGACGTCGACTGCTTGCCCGAATCATCGACATCCCCCTCGCAGCTGTGATCTTCTTCACCGTGCTTGGCGCCGTCGGAGTTGACCTCACGGACGACGAACGCTTCCTGTGGTGGCAGGTTGACGAACGCTTGCTGTGGTGGGAGCCCCTCGCACTGATCGTCCTCGGATTCCTCTACGAACTGCTGATGATCGCATACCTGGGCCAAACCCTCGGAAAGCTGCTAATGGAAATAAAGGTGGTGTCCGAAAAAGAAGGGGGCGTTCCCGGGCTGGGCCTGTCGTTGCTTCGATGCGGTCTGCCGTTGGTAGTGGTGCTTGTCCCCTTCGCCAGCCAACACATGGTGTTGCTGATGATGTTCGGCTCGATGGTGTGGAACCCAATGCGGCAGGGCTACCACGACATGCTGGGCCGCACTCTGGTGATCAAGCTCTGAACAGCTGCGACCAGGCTCACCGGTAGCATCGTCGCGGTCGCTGCACCGTCTGCCTCCGGGTCCGTCGCAGTCTCCATAGTCCCGGCAAGGGTGTGGCCTGAAGTGCTCGGCCCGAAAAGGAGTTCGACATGTCCAACATTCCTCCGCCACCTCCCGCTCGGCCGGGATCCACGGGCCCGGGGTCGGGTATGCCCGACAAGTCAGGGGGAGAGCTTCGAACCGGTGAGCTGGTCGAACTCGCGCACCCCGGACGTCGACTGCTCGCAAGGATCATCGACATCCTCATCATGGGTTTGACGTTCACCGCTTTTCTTCAAGTCGCCGGCGTTGAAATGGATATGGACGAACCCCCCGGCCAGGAAGAAATCGTCGCATCGCTGATCGTTGGATTCCTTTATGAAGGGTTGCTGATCGCGTACCTGGGCCAAACTCTCGGAAAGATGGCCCTCAGGATCAAAGTCGTGGCCTCAGACGCAGGCGGCACCCCCGGGCTGGGCCGGTCGGTGCTTAGATGGGGTTTGCCGGCCGCGCTGGCGCTCGTTCCGTTCGCCGGGCCGGTCGCGTTGTTGGTGGTGTACCTCTCGCTGCTGTGGAACCCGATGCGCCAGGGGTACCACGACATGCTGGGCCGCACGCTGGTGATAAAGGTCTGACCAGCCGCGACAGCGCCGACAAAGGAACCAACCCGCACCGTCGCGCGGCTCACGCAGACGCTCCTGCGTGAGTTCTTTCGGGGCCGGGTGGCGACGCGGCCCGAGCCGACCCTTGGGGTCAGGTGAGGCCGAGGGGGGTGCGCCAGTTGGATCTTCGGGCGGCGGCTACTGCTTCGGGTGTGGAGAGCAGGGTCGATTCGGGCACTTGGGTGGCGAGGTGGTGCTGCTGGTGATGACCGTGGTGGCTCGCCGCGCCGGCAAGGAGGGGGCCGCGCCACTCAACGAGCTCGTCGTCGGCTTGGTCGAGCAGGCCGAGCACTTCAAGGGCGAGTCTCAGGTCGTGTACCACCGGCGCCCGGCCGAACAACGAGGCTCGACGCAGCGCAACCGCGCAACAACCGGCAAGGGCGTCATCGGCTTGCTCACCGGGCGCGAGCACCAGCCGGTCGGCGAAGCGACCGGCCAGCTTGAGGGCGTAACCCTGATCGGGGCCTTGGAAACCCAACTCGGGCCCCTCGGGTGCGCCGACCACCTCACCGGGACGAACCGCCGTCCACGAACCGTCACGCCAAGGCGCAGAGCGATAAGCCGTGGGCGGGTTCTCGGTGGCGGGCACGTAGCTGGGCGCTGCCATGGGTTCGCAGCGTAGGCCGCGAACCAGCCGAGGCGAGCCCACCCCACCCCAGACTCAGGCGAAATGCCCGCCGCGGTGGTTTAGGTGTCCTCGGCGTGAAGCAGGCCGTACACCAGGGAGTCCGCCAGGGCCTGCCAGGACGCCTCGATGATGTTGGTGGACACGCCGATGGTGGTCCACGTGCGGCGGCGGTCGGTTGAGTCCACCAGCACGCGGGTCACCGCCCGGGTGGCGTTGTGCGTGTCGAGCACTCGCACCTTGTAATCGGTTAGCGAGATGCGGTTCACCGCCGGGTAGCAGTCCTCTATGGCCGAACGCAGCGCCGAGTCGATGGCGTTCACCGGGCCGTTGCCCTCACCCACCGCGGTGCGCCGTTCCCCTTTCACCCACAGCTTCACCGTGGCCTCGGACTCAACGTCCACCGACACGTCGTTCCAGGCGCGTGCCCCCGCCCCGGATCGATGGTCGGCCAACACCCGAAACGACTCCAGGCGGAAGTAGTCCTGCTCCCACCCCGCGGCGCCGCGCATCAACAGCTCCAGCGACGCGTCGGCGGCCTCGAAGTGGTACCCGGCGTGCTCAAGACGTTTCAGGGTGTCGATCACCTCGCCGAGCACCCGGTCGTCGATGTCGATGCCCAGCGCTGCCGCTTTCATCGCCAGCGTCGAACGCCCGGCCATTTCCGATACCAGCACCCTGGTTTCGGATCCCACAGCGGCCGGGTCGACATGCTCGTAGGCGTCGGGGCGCCGGCTCAGCGCGCTGGTGTGCAAGCCGGCCTTGTGCGCGAACGCGGTGGCGCCCACATACGGCTGTTGCGGATTGAGCGGGAAGTTCACCAACTCGGCCACGTGATGCGCCACCGACGAAAGCCGGTTCAAGCGGCCCTCGGGCAGGGCGCGGATGTCCATCTTCAATTCGAGGTTGGCGATGATGGGCACCAGGTCACAGTTGCCCACCCGCTCGCCGTAGCCGTTGATGGTGCCCTGCACCTGGGTGGCTCCGGCGAGCACCGCCGCCAGGGCGTTGGCCACGCCGCAGCCGGTGTCGTTGTGAAGGTGGATCCCCACCGAGCAGTCCAGGTGATCCACCACCGCGGTCACGGCTTCGGTGATGTCGGGGGGAAGGGTGCCACCGTTGGTGTCGCACAGCACCACCACCTCCGCGCCGGCGATGGCCGCGGCCTCCAACACCCGCAGGCTGAACTCCGGGTTGTTGCGGTAGCCGTCAAAGAAGTGCTCGGCGTCGAACATCACCCGTTTGTTCTGGGCCACCAGGTACGCCACGGAGTCGGCCACCATGGCAACGCCCTCATCGAGGGTGGTTTGCAGGGCTTCGGTTACGTGATAGTCCCAGCATTTGCCCACGATGCACACCCAGCGGGTGCCCGCGGCCACCAGGTTGGCCAGGGTCATGTCCGAGTCCACCCGGCCACGTGCGCGGCGGGTGGAGCCGAACGCCACGAGTTCGCTGGTTTCGAGGCTCAGCTCGCTGCGGGCGCGCTCGAAGAACTCGTCGTCCTTCGGGTTGGAGCCCGGCCATCCGCCCTCGATGAACGCCACGCCGAGGTGGTCGAGCTGGGCCGCGATGCGAAGCTTGTCGCTCACGGTCAGCGAGATGCCCTCAAGCTGGGTGCCGTCTCGCAGGGTGGTGTCGTAAATGTCCACCGCCACGGGCCGCCGGCTTTGCGCGGCGCTCTGCCCGCCGGTCATGTCGCCCTCTGTGCCACGGTGCGGTTGCCCGGCGCGCGCCAAGGTCCGCCCGCCGAGAACGCTGGCCGCTGCGGGCGGGGGCCCCGACCGGGGGCTACTCGTGGACGTACTCGTTCCATGTCTTGTACTTGTCGTTGCCGCCGCGCACCACCTCTGCGTAGGCGTCGGCGATGGCCATGGTGCGAGGGCCCGGACATGACGGAACCGACCGGTCGTCAACCGAGTTAACCGCGCTCACCTCCGCAGCGGTTCCACAAACGAAGATCTCGTCGGAGATGTACAGGTCGCTGCGGGCCAGTTCCGCGGTGCGGGCCTCGATGCCGAGATCCTTGGCGATCGCCAGCACCGAATCCTGGGTGATGCCCGGCAGCGCGCCCGAGGTGGTGGGCGGGGTGACCAGCGTGTCACCGAGCCCGGCGAAGATGTTCTCGCCGGTGCATTCGGACACCAAACCCGCTGTGTTCAACATGATCGCCTCGTCGTAACCGGCGCGCAGCGCTTCCATCTTGGCGAGCGTGGAGTTTGCGTAGTTGCCGGTGGTTTTCGACGCGGGCGGCATGATGTTGTGATCGTGGCGGATCCACGACGAGATCTTCATGCGCACGCCTTTGGTGAGGGCGTCGTCGCCGAGGTAGGCGCCCCACGGCCACACCGCTATGGCCACCTCGGTGATGCAGTCCGCGGTGGACAGTCCCATCGGGCCGAAGCCGTAGTAGGCGATCGGGCGCACGTAACACGCCTTGAGCCCGCTGTCTCGCACCACCAGCTTGCACGCCTCCACCAGTTCCTCAACCGAGTACGGCATGTCCATCGCCATGATCCGCGCAGAGTTGTGGAATCGCACGATGTGGTCGGTGAGACGGAACACCGCTGGGCCCTTGTCGGTTTCGTATGCGCGAATCCCTTCGAACACTGCGGTTCCGTAGTGAAGCGAATGCGTGAGGATGTGGGTGGTTGCGTCCGCGAATGGCACCAGGTCGCCGTTCACCCACACGCTGTTGGTCACTGCAATCGAATGCGGATTGGTTGCCGCCCTGGGGTTGGTCATGTCTTCCTCCTTGGCGTTGAGGGTGAGCCTATTGGCAGGGGTTGCCTACAGCCGGGCGACTATGGCGTCGCCGATCTCGCTGGTGGTTCCCTTGAGATTCTCTGGTTTTGCGCAAGCCTCGCGTATGGCGGCCGCGGCTGCGGTTTCGCCGAGGTGATCGAGCATCATCGCGCCCGAAAGCACCGCTGCGACGGGGTTGGCCCGGCCCGTTCCCACGATGTCGGGCGCCGAGCCGTGAACCGGTTCGAACATGGACACCTGCCCGGGGTGCAGGTTGGCGGTGGGCGCCAGGCCGATTCCGCCCGACACGGCGCCGCCGAGGTCTGTGAGGATGTCACCGAAGAGGTTGTCGGTAACGATCACGTCGTAGCGGGCCGGGTCTTCCACGAAATAGATGCAGGCGGCGTCCACGTGGTTGTAGGCGGTGTCGATCTGCGGATACTGCGCGGCAACCTCGTCGAAGGCGCGAGCCCACAGGTCTCCGGAGAAGGTGAGCACGTTGGTCTTGTGAACCAACGTCACATGACCACGGCGCGAGTTGGCCAGCTCGAAGGCGTATCGCACTGCGCGTTCCACTCCGTGGCGGGTGTTCACCGAACCCTGGGTGGCGATCTCGTGGGGTGTGTTCTTGCGCAGGAACCCGCCCTCACCGGCGTAGGTGCCCTCGGTGTTCTCACGAATCACGGTGAAGTCGTGACCGGGCGCCACGAAGGGTCGCAGGTTCACGTACAGGTCCAGATCGAAACGCATCTTGAGCAGCAAGCCCCGTTCGATCACTCCCGGCGGCACTTCGGGTGTGCCCACCGCGCCGAGGTACAGCGCGTCGAGGCTGCGCCACTGTTCCACGGTGGCGTCGTCTAGCACGGTGCCGTCGCGAAGGTAACGGTCACCTCCGAGGTCATAGGAGGTCAGCTCCAGTTCCACGCCCGCCGCGGCGATCACTTTGAGTCCCTCGGCCACGACCTCCGGGCCGATCCCGTCGCCGCCTATCACCCCAACCCTGTGTGCCATTGCTCCACCTGTCCTTTGGCCCTGTCCCTTGGCCCTGTCCTTGTGCCTGTGGCCCTGTCCTTGTGCCTGTCCCGGGGCCTGTCCTTTGGCCCCGCCTGTTTGCTGTGGGTGTTGCCACCCCGATACGACAAAACCGCCCACCTTGGGTGGACGGTTCTTTGGGCGCGCCGGTGTGGCGCGCCTAACGAATTACAGGAACGCCAGAGTCGAACTTGTCTCGAATGCTCACCCCGAAGGCTGCCACGAGCCCAATGCTACCTGTGGGCGGGCCGCCACCAACGCCAAGTCACGACATTGCTCGGCGTCGGCGCGACCCGTCACAAACGCCGCCGGCGGTGCCCGTGTCACTCGGGCGTGTCGAGGCGAAGTCCACGCAATCACAACACCTGCGCACTCACGTCACAATTCGCGCTGCGCACTAGATTTTCGCGATGCCTGACATTCACAAGCTCTCGCGGGCCGCGCATGATCGGCTCACCGAGGAGCTGAGCGATTTGACCACCCGTGGCCGCATCGACATCGCCCGCAAGATCGAAGCCGCGCGCGAACTCGGCGACCTGTCCGAGAACGGCGACTATCACGCCGCCAAGGAGGAGAAGGGCAAGATGGAGGGCAGGATCATGCACCTCACCCGGATTCTGGACAATTCGGTGATCCTCGAATCGGACGACAGTGCGGAGTCATCGGAGGTGGGCCTGGGATCAATTGTGGAGATCCGCTTCGAGGGCGACCCCGAGGACGAAACGGAGCGCTACCTGGTGGGTTCCATCGAGGAACAGTCCAGCGAGGTGAACGTGGTTTCACCGGGATCCCCGATGGGAGAGGCCCTGCTCGGGGCAACCGCGGGAACCGAAGTGGAGTTCCAGTCTCCCGTGGGGATGCTGAAAGTGACCGTGGTGAGCATTGGCTGAAGTAGTGGCTGGCGTGCTGGCCGGAGTGGTGGCTGGGCCCTGGCGCCGTCGGTTGCGCCGCACCTGCCGGAAGCGATGAGCGTTCGGTGATGCTCACTTCGGGCGACCACACCGCCGACGGTGGCGGCGATCGGCGCGTTCTGCGCTGGGCGAGGGTGGCGATGATCGTGGGAGCGCTGTTGTTGAGTGCCGCGGTGGGATTGTTCGTGTGGGAAGCGCTGAGCGCCGATCCCGACCCGGTGGTGATCACCGGACGCCCCTGAGGCAAGCCCCGAACAGGATCACCCAAACAGAACCACCCGACCAGAAGGCCCAACAGAAGGGGCCGTCCGGCGGTTCTAGGATTGGGTCGTGAGCATGCCGAGAACCCTCAGCGAGAAAATCTGGGATCGTCACGTGGTGACCGCAGGGGACTCGGGCGAGCCCGACCTGCTGTACATAGACCTGCACCTTGTTCACGAGGTGACCTCCCCGCAGGCGTTCGACGGGTTGCGCCTGTCGGGGCGTGGTGTGCATCGGCCGGAACTCACCGTGGCCACCGAGGATCACAACGTTCCCACCGCGGACATTCACAAGCCGATAGCCGACGAGATCAGCCGCAAGCAGGTGGAGACGCTGCGGCGCAACACCGAGGAGTTCGGCATCGTCAACTATCCGATGGGTCACGCCAATCAGGGCATCGTTCACGTGATCGGCCCCGAGTTGGGGCTCACCCAGCCGGGCATGACCATCGTTTGCGGTGATTCGCACACGTCCACCCACGGTGCGTTCGGGGCGATCGCCTTCGGTATCGGAACCAGCGAAGTGGAACACGTGCTGGCGACCCAGACCCTGCCCCAGGCCAGGCCCGGCACGATGGCCGTGAACGTCACGGGGGAACTCGCCGAGTCCGCCTCGGCCAAGGACGTGATCCTCGCCATCATCGGCCAAATCGGCACCGGCGGCGGCATCGGCAAGATCATCGAGTATCGGGGCTCGGTGATCGAGGCGTTGTCGATGGAGGGCCGCATGACGGTGTGCAACATGTCCATCGAAGCCGGCGCCAAGGCCGGGCTGATCGGGCCCGACGAGGTGACAGTGGAGTACCTGCGAGGGCGTCGCCATGCCCCGGTGGGTGACGCTTGGGATGCGGCGGTGCAGGACTGGCTCACGCTGCGCACCGACGACGGCGCCGCCTTCGACCACGAGGTGCATCTTGACGCCGCGCAGATCGCGCCCATGGTCACCTGGGGAACGAACCCCGCGCAGGTCACCCGCCTCGACGCGGCGGTGCCCGACCCGGACTCGTTCGACGACCCCGCCGGTCGTGATTCCGCCGCTCGTGCTTTGGCCTACATGGGCCTCACCGCGGGCACCGCCATGCGCGACATCAAGGTGGACACCGTGTTCATCGGCTCGTGTACCAACAGCCGCATCGAGGATCTGCGGGCCGCGGCCGCGGTGGCACAGGGACGCAAGGTGGCGCCGGGGGTGCGCACCCTTGTGGTTCCCGGGTCGGGCCCGGTGAAGGCCCAAGCCGAGGCGGAGGGCCTCGATGAGGTGTTCACCGCCGCCGGTTTCGACTGGCGCGAGCCGGGATGTTCGATGTGTCTGGCAATGAACCCCGACAAGCTCTCACCCAAGGAGCGCTCCGCCAGCACCTCCAATCGCAACTTCGAGGGCCGCCAGGGCCGCGGCGGGCGCACCCATCTGGTGTCGCCTGCGGTGGCGGCGGCCACAGCCATAGCGGGCACCTTCGCCCAGCCCGACGACCTGTAACCCCAGCCGACGACCCAGCCCCAGCCAACGAGCCCCAGCCGACCTGGCCCCAGCCGACCAGTCAAGGAGATCCGCCGTTATGAAAGCCGTCCACGTGGTAACCGGCACCGCCGTTCCTTTGGATCTCAGCGATGTGGACACCGACCAGATCATTCCGTCGGACTGGCTGAAGCGGGTGGAGCGCACCGGCTTCGACAAAGGGCTGTTCTCGGAGTGGCGTGACAGCAGGGATTTCGTGCTCAACGACGAGCGCCACGCCGGCGCGAAGATCCTGGTGGCCGGTGTGAACTTCGGCACCGGCTCCTCACGTGAGCACGCTGTGTGGGCGATCCAGCAGTACGGATTCGAGGCCGTGATCAGCCCCCGCTTCGCCGACATCTTCAGAAACAACTGCACCAAGAACGGCCTGCTCGCCGCCACCGTGTCGCCCGCCGCGGGCAAGACCCTGATGGACGCCGTGCGAGACGACCCCGACCTGGAACTCACCTTGGACGTGGCCCGATTGAGCATCGAAGCCCCCGCAGCCGGTTTCGAGACCAGCTTCGAGCTGGATCCGTCCACCCAGCGCAGACTGCTCGAGGGCCTCGACGACATCGGCATCACCCTGCAACACACCGACGCCATAGCCGCCTACGAGCAGCAGCGGCGCCAATGGCTACCCGCGCTGAGCTGACACACCCCAAGTCCTGGCGGCACACCCGCCAACCCCAACCAAGCCCCGCGCCAACAAGAACCCACCCGCCCACGGGCCGTGCGCCTACGCACCGTCCCGACGACACCGGCCCCCTCCGATCCGTCCTCCCACCGCCGGCCAAACCCACCGCAACGCCCAAGGCGCGCCTGTCGATTTGCCTACGGCGGCTCGGCGGAATCCTCGGGAACCAATCGCCGGGCGAGGGCGTCTCAATGGCGACAACATCTTGAGTGCCTGCAACCTGCTTGGCGAGCAACGCTTTGCGGTGTGGTGCTTGGATGTGTTCAGAACCACCCAACCCAGAAAGGCTCATGCGATGCGCAAGATCCTGCTTGTCCTGATGATCGTCTCCTTGTTTGCCGCGGCGTGCAGCGGCGGCAACGACGGAGGCGTCGCCCACTCGGGAGGCGACGACAGCTCCGACGCCGGCACTGCCCCGGCGGAGGGCGACCAACCCGATGACATGCCGGCGGACTCCGGTGAGACTCCCGGAACGCCTGATCCTGGTGACCCCGATCCCGGCACCAGCGGCGACGACCCGACCGGCAGCGGCGAGGGCACCGCAACCAACGGCGAGGGTGAGGTGATCATCCTCGACCCCGAGGAGGTGGCCTTGACCGTTCGCCTGGTGCGTTTCGACGAGTGCGCCGCGCTGTTGGATCACATCCACACCGAGTACTCGGCTCGTGTGGGCCCGTGGGGTTTCGACTCGGGCGGCGGTTGGATCCAACCCATGCCGATCAGGGCCATGGTCGAGCCCATGATGGTTCAGGCCGACATGGCCGAGTCTTTCGACGACTCCGGATCGATCAGCGCCACGCCGCTCCCCGAGCCCGCCCCGGTGCCGGCCTTCGGCGCCGACGTTGAGTTCTCGGAGACCAACGTTCAAGAGCAAGGCGCGGATGAGCCCGACGTGGTGAAAACCGACGGCCGGAGAATCCTGGTGATCTCCGACGGGCGCCTGGCGGTGGTGGACGTGGCCACGCAGGCCAAGACCGGCGAGGTGGAGATCGCAGACGGGTGGTCGCCGGAGTTGTTCCTTTCCGGCGACAGCGTTCTGGTGATCCAAAACGGCGGCTTCGACTCGGCAATTCCGGCGCCGTTGAGCACCAGCTCTCCGCGTGTGAACACCCCACGCACGGTCATTCAGCGCCTCGAGATCGAAAACGGTGTCCCAAGGATCACCTCCACCACCCACGTTGAGGGCAACTACGTGAGCGCACGCAGCATCGGTGGCACGGCCAGGATCGTGTTGCAGTTCGATCCGCAGTGGACGTTCCCGTTCGTGTACCCCCGAAACGAAACTGGCGAGGACACCGCCGAGCAGGCCAACCGCGCGGCGGTTCTCAACAGCACCCTCGATGACTGGCTGCCCCAATACTCCACAAATGACGGCGCAGCGTGGCAGCGCCTCACGTCTTGTGATCGTGTACACGCACCCAGCGAGTTCTCGGGCTTCGGGCTCACCACCGTTGTGAGCATGCCCGTGGATGGAGCGCTGGACGCCTCGGTGTCCACCACGGTGCTGGCGCCCGGCGATCTCGTGTACGCGTCCACCGAGGCGCTGTACACCGCCACCCGTGGCTGGTTCCCAATCTCGGTGTTCGATGACGAAGAGGCACACCAGCGCGCCTGGGATGACCGGCGAACCAGCATCCACCGCTTCGACATCAGCGGCGCAGACGGCGCCACTTACACGGCGTCGGGTTCGGTGCCCGGCGACGTGCGCGACCAGTTTTCCCTGTCTGATCACGCCGGACACTTGCGGGTGGTCACCACCACCGGCGGCGGCTGGTGGGGCGACCAACGCAACGAAACGGTCAGCCAGGTGCGGGTGATGCGCGAAGTTCAGGGCACCCTCACCGAGGTCGGCAGTGTGGGCGACATCGGCAAGGGCGAGGCGGTGCAGTCGGTGCGTTTCGTGGGCGACGTGGGTTACGTGGTGACCTTCCGCCAGATCGACCCGTTCTACACCATCGACCTCAGCGACCCCACCAACCCGGTGATACGAGGAGAGCTGAAGATCCCGGGGTTCTCCAGCTACCTGCACCCCATCAGTGACGACCTCGTGCTCGGGGTGGGATCAGACGCCGACGAAACGGGCATGACCACCGGAGCGAAGGTGTCGCTGTTCGACGTGAGCAACCTGGACGATCCCCGTGAGGTTGCGGTGTGGACAGCCCCCGGAGGGTGGAGCGACATCAGCTGGGATCACCGGGCGTTCCTGTACTGGGCGCCCGAGAACCTGGTGGTGATACCGGTCACCGTTCACGGCAACGCCCGCCAGGACGGCTGGTCGGGGGCGGTGCTGTTGGAGATCTCCGATGACGAGATCACCGAGGTGGGCCGTGTCGACCACCTCGACGACGAAGGCGCCGAGCAGGTCACCTGCCGCGCGCTCGGCCCCGACGATCTCCCGTCTGACGACCCGGATTCGTTCACCACCGACCTGGCCTGGCAGATCGCCGACGAATACTCCTGGGTGTTCGCTTGTGCGCCCGGCGAGGTGCGCGGCTTAACCGACGACGAGTGCTGGCTGCCCGATCCGGGCTACTGGCGAGAGCAGGCCGAGCCGCTTGGCATCACGATCGCCGACGACGAGACCATCTCCGTGTGCTGGCCTTCGGGTGGATTCCCCCAGATCGTGCGGAGCATCGCCATCGGTGAAGACCTGTGGACGCTCAGCTACATGTGGGGCAACACCTTCGGTGACCAGCAGGCACGACTGCAGGTGAACAGCCTGTCCAACTACGAAAGGCTCCTGCGCCTCGACGTGTAACCGCCGCAGCCCTTCGGCTGTCCCGTCGGCGGGACGACCCGGCGCTGGGTCGTCCCGCCCCTCGGCACCTCGAGTTGGAAAGCCGTCCGCCGCTCCGGGAACCAAACAACCAATCGCGGACGACGAGACCGTTTTGGTGTGCGTGCCGTCGCGTGAACATCGCGAGATCGTGCGCAGCATCGTCATCGGAGACGATCTCTGGACGCTCAGCTACACGTGGCTCAGGTCGACGGGGGACCGTGTAGCCCGGTTGCAAGCCAACGAGCTTTCGTCGCTTGAGTTGCTCGTGCGTCTCGACCTTTGACCGCCCCGACGGCGTTGACCGGGGCCGGTGGGGGCCTGGGTGGGGGGCCTGGGGGCTGTGACGGTGGGGGTGGCTCGGCGGTAGCCTCTGGGTCATGGCACGCCGTAAGTCACGCTTGGTCCGCTTGCTGAAGCTGGGATTCATCGGCGGGGTTGTGTACGGGATCGTCAAGGCCGTGATGAACCGGCGCAACGACGAGACCACGTCGGAGTCGTCATGGCCGACGATCGCCGAGACCGCGGCGTCCGATGGGCGCAACCTTGACGACTCCGCGGGCGCCGAGGCAGCAACCGAAGGCGAAGCAGCGGCCGAGGACTCCGGCGACGAATCTGACGACGCCGGCGACAAGTCCGACAAGTCCGACGACGCTGGCGGGGCCGAGAAGAAGACCACGAAGAAGCCCGCCTCCAAGAAGCCCGCCAAGGCCAAGTCCGAGTCCTGACAGACGGCCCACTCGGGTCGACAGCGCCGGAGGATTCACGAGTCGGCGCACCACCAGTCAACACGCACGTGAACTGAGCGCTCAGTTGCCGCGAATTTGTACCTCTGGTAGCTGATCTGCTGGTGAGAAGCCCAGAACGGCGGCGAAGAAGGCCAATTCGCTTTCGAGCGCGGTGATGATGTTCTCGGCTCGGCGAAAGCCGTGCTGTTCGTTGTCGAAGGACACGTAGGCCACGTCAACTCCCCTGGTTTCCAGCGCGGCCACGATCATCTCCGCTTGGCTGGGCGGCACGATCTCGTCTTGTTGGCCTTGCAGCACTATCAGCGGCGCGCCGAATCCCTCCAGGTGGTGAATTGGTGAGCGGGCCTCGTAACGCGCCCGGGTTTCGGGCCACGGGCCCACGAGCGTGTCCAGGTAGCGCGACTCGAACTTGTGCGTGTCGGCGGCGAGCACCTCAAGATCGGCGATCCCGTAGCGGCTCGCACCGGCGGCGAACGCGTCGTGAAACGCGAGCGCGGCCAGCACGGTGAACCCACCCGCGCTTGATCCTCGGATCAACAAGCGCTGCGGATCGGCATCGCCGCGCGCCGCGAGGTGACGGGCGGCGTTCACGCAGTCCTGCACGTCTGCCACGCCCCACTGTCCGTGAAGGCCCTGCCGGTAGCGGCGCCCGTAGCCGGTGGAGCCCCGATAGTCCACATCCACAACGCCGAAGCCCCTCGAAGTCCAGTACAGGATCGAGAGCTGCAGTTGGCGTCGCGCCGCCGCGGTGGGGCCACCATGAGCCAAGACCATCAACGGCGGCAACTCATCGGGCGGCCCGTCGAACAGCGGGTTGGCTGGTGGGTAGTACAAGGCGTGCGCCTGAGGACCAGAGGCGCCGCTTGCATCCTGCGGGTCAGGCTGCGCGGAGGTGGGGCGTGTGCCGGGCTCGCCGGCAGGTGAAGGGTCACCACTTGCGGTGCGACCAGGACTCGTGGCGTGTGGTGAGATTGCCTCGCCGGCCGGAGGTCCCGTTTCGAAGGTGATCACCTCGGGACGGCACAGCAGTGCGGGGTCGAGGCCCAGCTTGCGTGCCGGGCGCACAACCCT
Source organism: Candidatus Aldehydirespiratoraceae bacterium (assembly GCA_965221635.1). Taxonomy (GTDB): domain Bacteria; phylum Actinomycetota; class Acidimicrobiia; order Acidimicrobiales; family Aldehydirespiratoraceae; genus JAAXHB01. Next base: position 1,952,884 of record OZ244902.1, on the reverse strand, counting down.
GCGCCGGGCTGCACCGTGCGGGTTCCCACCCTGAGAACTCTCGGAAGGCCCGGGCCCGGCGGGCACTGTCACCACCACGACCTCCGTCTCGTGGTCAAATCCGGCGCCCGCGTACGCCACTGCAATCTCCCGACCGTCGGAGCCTTCACGGCCGTCGTCGGCGCCGGTGATCAACGTCAGCGACGAGATTGCCGAGTCGCCGGTTTCGACAGTCTGCCCGTCAACGATCAGTTCGTCTCCGGTTGGAAGGCCCGCCACGGCAACCACCGTGTGGCCGGTGGCGGCCCAGCGTTGCATGCCGAACACCCATGGCGGCGTCGCCACGTCGAAATCCCCCGCCACAACCGGCGTGAGTCCGCCGTGGGCCAGGTCCACCTCGTAGAGCCGCCACCAGTCCTCGTGGTCGCTGCACACCAGCAGCCGCGCCGGGACTGGCGCTTCACCAGAACGGGTTGGCACTCCGTTCACCCAGCCGGGCTCGCAGAGGCTGCGGTCACCTTGTTGGCCCACCACCAGCACTTTGCGGCCGAGCCCCGCGTCACCCAGCTTGGCTACGTGCAGGCGGGTGTTGTCCCAAGGCATGTGCGGGTGATCCCAGGAGATCCAGGCAAGCAGCGAACCGTCGGGTGACACCCTCGGACTCATCACAAAATCAGATCCCGACCACAACTCAATCACCCGAAGCGATCCGTCGGTGGCAACAGCCACCAACTCGTTCACCGGCTCCGGATGCCCAACCGCCTCCCCCTCGGAACGCTCATCGGAGGGCGCTGTCCCAGTCGCGGCTTTCCGGTCGTGGGAAGGCTCCGCGCCGTGGCGAGCCTCGTGGCGCTCGCGCACGCAGATCGCCCATCGGCCGTCTGGAGTCAAGCGCCCATCGGCGTAACGCAAGCCGCCGGCCACGCTCGGCTCTGGGGTCAACATCAGCGGCTCGGAGGCACCCGGATCGAGTCGTCGCAAGCGCTGGTCGGCGTACTCGGTGTAGTACAGCGCGCCGTCGTGGGGCCACCACGCCCCTCCCCCGTACTCGTGAACCCTGGTGCGAACGTTGGCGTCAGGTAGCGTCACCTCACGGGGCTCGCCGTCGCCTCCAAGTTCACAGCACATCACCGCGGTGCGCCCGCCCTGGTCGGGACGGCTCTCGGCCCACCACAACAAACCGGGGCGCACCGGATCGGCGACCACCTCGGAAATGCCAACAGCGGCCTGCACCAGCATGTGCGCGCCGATCGGCGAAGCCCAACTCCCGTATGGCGCGACCGTCTTGGAGCTCACAGGGATGTGGCGAGCACCTCGCCTATGCGGTTCACGCCGGCCACGAGGTCTTCGTCTCCCAAAGCGAACGACAACCGGATCCCGCCGCTCACGCCGAACGCCTCACCGGGAACCACCGCGGCGCGGGCGCGCTCCAGCAGCAGCCCGGCGAGTTCCACCGTGTTGGCCGGGGTTGCGCCACCGAAGTCTCGGCCCACGAAGGCGCTCATGTCTGGGTAGGCGTAGAACGCGCCCTGAGGCTCGGGGCACACCACCCCGTCGATCTCACCCAGCATGGCGTGCATCGTGCGGCGACGCCGGTCGAAGTGCGATCGCATTTCGGCCACCGCGTCAAGGGGGCCCGACACCGCCGCCAACGCCGCGGCCTGTGCCACGTTGCAAACGTTCGACGTGGCATGGGATTGCAGGTTCTGCGCCGCCGCGATCACATCGGAGGGCCCGATCATCCAACCCACCCGCCATCCGGTCATCGCGTATGTCTTTGCCACCCCGTTGAGCACCAGGCACCGATCGGCAGTTTCGGGCGCCACAACGGGCATCGAGTGATGCTCGTTGTGGCCGTACACGAGATGCTCGTAAATCTCGTCGGTGATCACCCAAATGCCGTGACGCGCCGCCCAAGCACCAATCGCGGCGATCGCCTCACGGGGGTACACCGCACCGGTGGGGTTCGACGGCGACACGAACACCAGCGCCTTGGTGCGCTCGGTGCGGGCCGCTTCGAGCTGATCCACGCTCACCCTGTAACCCGAATCGGCGTCGGCGTTCACCTGCACGCTCACCCCGCCGCACAACGCCACCGGCTCGGGGTAGGTGGTCCAGTACGGCGCCGGCAACAACACCTCGTCACCGGGATCGAGAAGCGCCGCGAAGGCGTTGTACACGGCGTGCTTGCCTCCGTTGGTGATCAGCACCTGCGAGGCGTCAACCGAAAACGAGAAGTCGCGCTCGGTTTTGGCGGCCACCGCTTCACGCAACTCCGGCAGCCCTCCCACCGGCGAGTACTTGTGGTTGCGGGGATCACGGCACGCAGCCGCCGCTGCTTCAACGATGTGATCGGGCGTGGGAAAGTCGGGTTCGCCCACCCCAAAGCTGGTCACGTCCACGCCGGAGGCACGCAGCTCGCGGGCCTTGGCCGAAACGGCCAGCGTCGCCGACGGCGTGATGGCACCCACCCTTGCGGAGATTCGATTCGCGCTCATGGCGGCGAGCGTACCGATCGACTCCACGTGCTATCAGACGCGGCGGGGGCGGCGGGGTGCGAGACTTGGCACATGACCAATGCGAGCGTTCGCGCAGCCGCCCCCACCGAAACCTTGGGCAACGAGGCCAACTCGGGCATCGTGATTCCCCACCACCTGCTGCCCGGTGACGGGCGCTTCGGTTGCGGCCCGTCCAAGGTGCGGCCCGAGGCGGTGCAAGCCCTTGCGGATCGTGCCGTGGACTACATGGGCACCAGCCATCGACGCACCGGCGTGCGCACCGTGGTGGGCGGCCTGCGCGCAGGCCTGGCAGCGCTGTTCGGCCTTCCCGACGGCTACGAGGTGGTGCTCGGCAACGGCGGCGCAACCGCGTTCTGGGACTGCGCGTCGTTCGGGCTGATCGAGCGCCGCAGCCATCATCTGTCCCTCGGCGAGTTCAGCTCCAAGTTCGTGGACGTCACCACCGCGGCCCCGCACATTCACGATCCGTCGGTGGCCGTGGCGCAGCCGGGCACCGCTCCGGCAATGGACGCACCCGGCGACGTGGACGCGTTCTGCTATCCCCACAACGAAACGTCCACCGGGGTGGCCATCGAACCACGCCGGCCGTCCGTCGGAGACTCCGAGGCAAACCGGTCGAAGCCCGACAGCGTGCTCACCCTCGTGGACGCCACCTCGGCTGCCGCGGGGTTGCGTTTCGACCCGACCGCCACCGACGTGTACTACTTCGCCCCGCAAAAGGCCCTGTCCTCCGACGGTGGGTTGTGGATCGCGCTGATGTCACCCGCCGCGGTGGAACGCGTGGAGCGGCTCGCCGGGTCGGGGCGGTGGATTCCGGCGTTCTTCAACCTCAAGACCGCTCTGGACAACTCACGCAAGGATCAGACCTACAACACCCCGGCCTTGGCCACGATTTTCATGACCGCTCAACAAGTGGACTGGATGAACCAAAACGGCGGCCTGGGCTGGGCCGCGGGGCGTTGTGCCCGCTCAGCGGAGATCCTTTACGGATGGGCGGACAACTCCGAGATCGCCGAGCCGTTCGTGGCCGACCCGGTGCTGCGCAGCCACGTCACCGCCACCATCGATTTCGACAGCCGCCTCGACGCGGATGTGATCGCCAAGGTGTTGCGCGCCAACGGCATTGTGGACACAGAGGGCTACCGCAAGCTCGGCCGCAACCAGCTGCGAATCGGCATGTTCCCGGCGGTTGAACCCGACGACATTCGCGCCCTCACCTCCTGCCTCGACCACATCGCCTCACAGCTGCTCTGACACCCGCAAAGCCGGCGCCCACCACCCTCCGAGACGGCGAGCCGCTCGAACCTCCCAGGTTGCACTCCGCTCGCCCCTGGAGTTTCCGAAGGCGCAGGCGGGACCGGTGCTGCGCCAGGCACACCACCGCTCACGGGCACCGGTAACGCAACCCGCCCCCAAAGGGAATCCCGACGGGTTCACCCCGGGCCGGGGCGGCGGCGTTCAGGGGTTGATGCCCACCCTGGATTTGGGCTCAGGCTGATGCTGACGACGACGCGCCGAGGCGTTCAACGCGTCCAGCAAGGCGTTGCGGGTGTGGCGCGGGTCGATCAGGTCGTCGAAGCTCAACGCCTGCGCGGCGCGGTATGAGGATTCGCTTTCGGCCTGGCGCAGTTGCCTGCTGGTCTCCTCGTCGGCGCCAACCGCGAGGCCCGCGCCCTGCGAGCCGAACGCGCCGAGGGTGGCGCCGGGATACCCGAAGCTGAGGGTTTGTTCGTCGTAGGGATTCATGGCCATCACGCAACTTCCGAACCCGAACGCCTTGCGCATCGTGATTTGAACCTTCACCGTGGTGGCCCGTGTTTGCGCGGCGAACATTCGGCCCCCGCCGCGCAGCACACCCGCACGCTCGGAGACGGTGCCCGACAGCAAGCCCGGGTTGTCGGTGAGGAACACCAACGGCAGGTGGAAGCTGTCACACACAGAGATGAAGTGGGCGCCCTTGTCGGCGGCGGCGGTGTCGATGGCGCCGGCCATCACCGCCGGCTGGTTGGCCACCACCCCCACGGCGTGGCCCCCGATGCGTGCAAGCCCGCACAGCAACGACGGGCCATAGCCGGGTTGCACCGCCAGCATCTCGCCGTTGTCCACCACGTGCGCTATCACCTCGCCCATGTCGTAGGCACGACGATTGTCACGCGGCACGATCCCCAGGATCTCGTCGCACGCCCGGGCGGCGGTGTCGCCGGTGTCACGCCACGGCGGATGCTCCCAAGCCGAAGACCCAAAATACGACAAGTAGCGGCGCAGCAACCCCAACAGGTCGGCGTCACCGGAGGCCAGGTTGTGCACGGTGCCCGCGGGGATCGCAACGTCGGGCCCGCCGAGGGACATCTTGTCTGTGTCCTCACCAAGGGAAGCCTTCACCACCGGCGGCCCGGCGGTGAAGATCGCCGCGTCGGGGGTCATCACAGAGAAGTCGCTCAGCAAGGCGGTGATCGCGCCGTGGCCCGCCGATGGGCCCATCACCCCGCACACCATCGGCACCCGCCCCGACAGCCGGGCCTGGGCTTGCAGGTCGTTGGGGCCACCGCCACGAGTGTCGCCCTTGGTGGGCGGACGATGACCGGCGCCTTCGAGCAGCATCACCAACGGGATGCGTTCCCGTGCGGCGATGTCGGCGAGGCGCCAACGCTTTCGGGTGGCTGCGGGGCCGATGGAGCCGCCCATCACGGTGAAGTCCTCCGCGCCCACGGCCACGGGTCGGCCGTCGATGGCGGCCACACCCGCGACTATCGCGTCGGCGGGCACCGGCCCGGCCAGCGTTCCGATCTCGCGGAACGTGCCGTCGTCCACCAGCGCGGCGACGCGACCCCTGGCATCGAGACGTCCCTCGGCGTGACGGCGGGCCAGCCGTTCGGCGCCGCCCATCGCCCGGGCCTGCGCCTGGCGATCATCGAGATCGTCGAGCGTTTCGGCCCAGTCGCCGCCCTGTTTGTGGCCTTGTGGGTGGTCGTCCAAGATCTCGTGCCGCCTTGTTCGTGTTGGTGTGGCAGTCCCTCACGGGTGCCGGCCCGTGGTGTGGTTCGTTGATGATGCCGAAGGCGATCACAACGTAGTTGAGTGTCGCCAACCGATCGTCCAAGGCAAACTTGCGCGCCGGCGGCCGCTGCGCACGCCTTGGCGCGGTGTTTGTGGAAGCATCCGCTGCGCCAACGCCCGTCAGGGCCGGCTCAACCGGAGAGGAAGGAGGCTGCGATGGTGACGCTTCGACCCGGCGCTCGACTGCGCAGCACGACGTGCGCCACCGAGGTGATCGTGGTGAAGGGCACAGGCGACACCCAGGTCGACTGCGGTGGAGCGCCGATGGTGGCGGCCGGCACGGACTTCGAGCCGAACGCGGTGAGCCCGGACGCGGCGGGTGGCACGGTGCTGGGCAAGCGTTACAGCGACCCCGACGGCACCGTGGAGTTGCTGTGTACCAAGGCCGGTGAGGGCTCCCTTGCCCTTGGTGGCACCCCGCTGGCGGTGATGGCGCCCAAGACCCTTCCCGCGTCTGACTGACCACAAAGGCCGCTCACTCCCCCGCGCGCGCTTGGGGATCCAAAACGGGAACCTCACGACGCGGCGGGGCGCCGAGTGAGCCTGATGACCGTGCCGGGGGGCGAGCGATGAACTTGATGATGTTGCTGGAGATGTCCTGCGGGGCGATGGGCGACCGGGTGGCCTCGGGGCGCACCGGCTGCGATTTCACCACCGAGCGGCTGATGGCCGACGCGGGCGCTTTGGCGGGTCGGATACGCCAAACCGACGCCGAGCACCTGGTGGTGTGTGACCAGTCGAGCCCGGCGCTGCTCACCGCGCTGTTTGGCGCGGCCTGGGCTGGTGTGCCCTACGTGCCGCTCAACTATCGACTCCCCGACCAGGACTTGCGGGCGTTGGCCGGCAGGGTCACCCCGGCGTTGGCGATCACCGACGACGCCGGCGCCGCACGCCTCGCCCACATGGACGGCGTGCAGGTGGTGAGCCGAACCGAGGTGCTGCGCGATCCCGGCGCGGGCAGCGCACCCGCCGAGTACGGGGACTGGCCGATGGATCCCGATCAGGTGGCCGTGCTGTTGTACACCAGCGGCACCACCGGCGCCCCGAAGTCGGCGATTCTGAGGCACAGGCACCTGGTGTCCTACGTGTTCAACACCGTGGACTTCGGTTGTGCCGAACCCGCCGAGGCGCATCTGCTGGCGGTGCCTCCCTATCACGTGGCCTCGGTGGCGGCGCACCTGTCCCAGATCTACTCGGGGCGACGGATCGTGCCGCTTGAGCAGTTCGACGCCCGCAAGTGGGTGGAACTGGCGGTGGCCGAGAACGTCACCCACGCCATGTTGGTGCCCACGATGATGACCCGCATCGTTGCCGAGCTTCAGCGCCGATCGGTCACGCTGCCGTCGCTTCGGGCGGTTGCCTACGGCGGCGGCAAATCGCACCGCGCCACAGTGCAGCACGCCCTTGAGTTGCTTCCGAACGCAACGTTTTCTCACGCGTACGGACTCACCGAGACCAGCTCCACAGTGGCGGTGCTCGGCCACGACGACCACCAGCGCGCCCGCGAGGGCCACGAGGACGCCGTTCGGCGTCTCGGGTCGGTGGGGGTGCCGCTTCCGTCTCTGGAGGTGACCGTGCGCGACGACGACGGCGCCGAACTCGCAGCCGGCGAACAGGGCGAAGTTTGGGTGCGGGGCGAGCACGTGTCGGGCGAGTACCGAGAAACCGGCCCGACGCTTGACCGTGACGGCTGGTTCCACACCCGCGACAGGGGCTTTTTTGACACCGACGGCTACCTGTACCTGCTGGGCCGCAGCGACGATGTGATCGTTCGAGGCGGCGAGAACATGTCCCCGGGAGAGATCGAGGACGTGCTGCTCACACATCCCGAGGTGGTGGACGCCGGCGCGTTCGGGGTGCCCAGCCAGGAGTGGGGCGAGGAGGTGGCCGTGTGCGTCGTGCTTGGCGCTCCAGCCGCCGACCGCCAGGGGAACGCCGGGCCCGACGCAGCCGAACTGTGCGAGCACGTGCGCACGCGGCTCAGATCGAGCCGCGTCCCGGCTCACGTGCATTTCGTTCACGAGTTGCCCTACAACGACACCGGGAAGCTCCTGCGCCGAGTTCTCAAGGACCGCTTCCACCCCCGGAGCTGACATGGCCGTGAACGTCTGGGCGTTGGACGAAGCTCGGCCGGTGATCGAGTCGGTGGACTTCGACCGGCTGGTGCTCGACGTTGTTGCGGGCGGCGGGCCGCCGGTGGTGGCGGTGGACGTGGGCGACGACCCGGCCGACGACGTGGGCGCTGCACTGTCGCAGTTGCCGGTGGTGGCCGTGGCGGTTGGCGCCGGCGGCGACGCGTGGGACGTGGTCACCGACGACCCCGAACCGGTGACCGGCGGCGTGGCCAACAACCCGCACGCCTCGGTGGTTGCCGCCCAAACCCTTCGCCTCACAACCCGCCTCGCGCCCACCGACGCATGGCTTGTGGAGAGCCTTGCGTATGCCACCTTGCAGGCCGGGCCCGAACATGCCCGTTGGCTGGCGAGCCGCGGCAGCCGGGTTCGCCGTGATCACAACGCCACCAGGGTGACGGTCATCGACAGCGGTCACACGGTGGAGGTGTGCCTTGACCGTCCCCGTTTGCACAATCTCATGGACGCCGCCATGCGAGACCAACTAGTGGACGTTCTCAAGGCCCTCAACGCGGCCCGCCACGACAGGGCGGTGATCCTCACCGGCGCCGGTCGGAGCTTCTGCGCCGGGGGCGACCCGGCCGAGTTCGGCACGGTCAGCGATCCGGTCACCGCGCACCTGATTCGTTCCAGGGCCGCGGTGGCGCCCTGGCTCGCCGCGATCGCCGATCCGGTCACCGCACGGGTTCACGGCGCGTGCGTGGGAGCGGGCGTGGAACTGGCCGCATTGTGCGGGCGTGTTGAGGTGGCTCCCGATGCGCGCTTCCGGTTGCCGGAGGTGTCGATGGGCCTCATCTGCGGTGTGGGCGGAATGACCAGCATCCCCGCCAGGATCGGTCGTCAGAACACCCTCAAATGGCTGCTCACCAACACCGAACTCACCGCAACCCAAGCGTTGCAACTGGGCCTGGCCGATCGCCCGATCGGCGACACCGATCAGCGTTAGCACCCCTGGGGGTGCCGCCGATCAGCCTCTTTGGGCGAACACCTCGTCAAGGTGGGCGTCCTCGAAGCCCTCGGGCTGCACGCCGGAAGTGGCGTACATGTACAGCGCTGTCTGGAAGATGGCGCTCAGTGCGGACATCACCACCGCCACCACGGCAAACCACGCAAGAGCCAACAGCACCGCCACAGCGGCCACCGCGCCTTCGGAGTTGGCGGCCACCGGCATCAACAAAATACCGGGCAGGGAAAACACAGTGCCGATCAGGCCGAAACCCACCCGGGCAAAGAGGGTCTCACCCCACGTTTGGCGCAGCAGCGATGCCGACCGTTTGAGGGCGGCCACAGCACCGAGCCTGTCTATGACGATGGCGGGAACGGTGAGGAAGGTCACAACGTCCCAGGCGGCGCCGATGAACCTTGTTATGAGGCCGCCCACTCCCCTGACACGCTTCTGCAGTGCGTGGAGAACGAGCCCCACCGTGGTGGCAATGATCGCCCACGGCACCAGTCCACCCAAGCGGCGCGCGGCTCCGCTGATGCCGCTGCCCACGGTCGGGTCGCCACCACTGAGCCGCTCGTAGGCGGCGGCCACCAGGGCGCCCTTGAAGAACACCATCGCCACGCCGATGCCCAGAACGGCCAGCACAAAAATCAGGATCGCCGCACCACCGAGAGCGAATTCGTCGTTGCCGCCGGATTGAGTGATCGCCACCATCGCCAGGGCCACGAGCATCACCCCGGCACAAGCCAGAAACGAAATCACCGGCAGCCACAGCAGTTCCCGGTCTTTCTTCAGCACCCTCCACGATGTGCCCACCAGGCTCCAAGTGTTGCGAAGTCGTCTCACAGCTCCCCCTTTGGTCAACCCCAAACAGTCGGTCAATGAACTCTAGGGGCAACCACCGACAAGGCCGCGCAGCCTTCTTTGAGGCCACGAAGGGCCACCCCGTGCGCCAAGCGGCAGGCCCGCCCGGCGTCGCCCTACACTCGCCGCCGTGTTGCCAACACACCAACCGGTGGCGCCGACGATGACGGTGCCCGAGGCGGACGCCTTGCTCACCGGCCCGGGCGGCTTCTTCGAGTTGGCCCGCGAGCAGGTGAACGGCGTCGAAATGGACGTGTTCGCGAACCGGCATCGCAATTTGCGTCAACTGTTGGCCGCATCGGCGAACCACGGCGAGGCAGGGTCGTCGCTGTACTACGTGTTCGACAGCGGTCCCGAGGCCACCTTCGCTCAGAACATCGGCCACGCCGCCGCGGCCGCGGAGGCCCTGCGATCCGAGTACGGGATCACCAAAGGCGACAGGGTGGCGATCCTGGGCGCCAACCAGCCTGGGTGGATTCAGGGGTTTTGGGGCACGGTGAGCCTCGGCGCCATCGCGGTGGCGCTCAACGGCTGGTGGAAAGGCCCCGAGATCCACTACGGCCTTGACCTCACCGCTCCCAAGGTGCTTATCGCCGACAGGCGCCGCCTGGAACGCCTCGAATCCGCCGGTGGGGTGGGCGACCTTCCGGTGATCGTGATGGAAGACGAGTTCGCCGCGCTGCTCGAACGCTTCGCCGGCGCAACCCTGCCCCAAGACCACACCGCACCGATCGACGAGGACGACCCGGCGGCAATCTTGTTCACATCGGGCACCACCGGCCGGCCACGTGGCGCCATTTGCACCCATCGCAACTTCATGGCCTACCTGGGGTGCGCGTTCGTGATCGGCGCCCGTGACGCGGTGCGCTTCCCGAGCCCGCCACCGCCCGCGCCGCCTGCCGAACCCACCGGAGATGCACCCGCCGATGACGAGAGCGACGCGGGCGCCAAGTCACCGGCTTTCGCGGCGCCGGGCCCGAGCCTGGCCGCGGGGCCGCTGTTTCACGTGTCCGGTTTGCATGCCTGCGCTGTGACCGCGGTGGCCTCCGGAATGGGCCATGTGTGGACCACCGGACGTTTCGATCCCGAGAAGGTGTTCAGGCTCACCGAGCGTTACCGGATCTCACGCTGGAGCGGGGTCACCACCCAGGTGTGGCGACTGATCGAACATCCCAAACGCCTCCAGTACGACACCACGTCGGTGAACTCGGTGGGTGGCGGCGGCTCGGTGTGGTCACCGGAGCTGCAACGCGCCTGCAGGGTGGGGCTCCCCCACGCCGAGATCACCGTGAGCGTCGGCTACGGCCTCACCGAGAGCGCCGGACTGGCGGTGAGCGCGCCTGATGACATTCTCAGAGAACACCCCCACACGGTGGGCCATCCCATCCCAACGGCCGAGGTGTCGATCCGTGACGACAACGACCAACAGCTGCCCGACGGCGAGGTGGGCAACGTGTGTTTGCGCGGGCCGATGGTGATGGCCGGATACTGGAACGACCCCGACGCCACACGAGCAACGATCCGACCCGGCGGCTGGCTGCGCACCGGCGACCACGGCCACATGCGCCACGGCCTGCTCATGCTGGCCGGGCGCCGCTCCGACCTGATCATCCGTGGCGGCGAGAACGTGTACCCAACCGAGATCGAGAACCGCCTCGATGAGCATCCCGACGTTTCCGAGGTTGCGGTTGTGGGTGTTGACCACCGCGAGTTGGGCCAGGAGGTGAAGGCCGTGGTTGTGCTTAACCCCACCTCATCGGTCACGGAGGCGCAACTGGCGGGCTGGGTGGGCGAGGCGCTCGCAGATTTCAAGGTGCCGGCGCATTGGGAGATTCGCCACGAACCGTTGCCGCGCAACGCCGCCGGAAAGATCCTCAAGGACGTGGTGGCCGGTGGCGCCGAGAGTGCGTTCATCGAGGAGTGACACGCCCCCAACGGTGACCCGCCCGGTGCTCAGGGGTTCGGCCGCGGCCAGTGTGAACCGTGGGGCGCACCGCATGCTCCAAGGCCCAGCGTGCTGTCACAAACCCTGACCACCGCCGCAAAGCGTCACGGCTCGCGCACCGCGTTCGTGACGCCCCAGGGGGAGCCGATGAGCTACGCCGAACTCGAGGACGCCGTGGCGCAAACCGCTCGAGGGCTCGCCGATGCGGGTGTGGGAGACGGGTCGGTGGTGGGCCTGGTGCTGGACTCGGGCCTCGATTACGTGGCGGTGTACCTGGCCGCGGCACGCATAGGCGCGGTGACCGCAGGAGTGAACACCGCCCTCACCGCGCCCGAAGTGGCCCGCTGCTTGCACACGTTGCAACCCGACTTGGTGATCACCAGCACCGCCCGTGCCGATCTCGCCGCAACGGCGATGCCCACGGGCCGGCAACCCGCGAAGGGCGCGCTGCCCGCTCCTGTGGTGATCGACGCAACCGCACCCTCGGGCACACCCCGAGGCGCCGGCGGTGCGCTGCGCCGCCCCGGCGCGATCCCCGAGGCCCCCCGCGACGACCACAGGCCGGTTTGCGTGTGTTTCACCTCGGGCACCACCGGCACCCCAAAGGGCGCATGGTTCACCTCGCGCCAGCTCACCGCCGTGGCCGAAATGGACACTGGAGGCGCCTGGGGCGGGGGTGGTCACTCCGTGGCGTCAACACATTTCGCGCACGTGGGTTTCATGACCAAGCTCCCCTGGATGCTCGCCACCGGCCAAACCACCCACATCCTGCAGCGATGGTCCGCCGCGCCGGTGCTGGAACTCACCGCCCGGCACCGCATCAGCGCCATAGCCGGGGTTGCGCCCCAGATCGCGCTGATGGTGCGTCACCCGCTTGCGCAAGAGCTCGACTTCTCGTCGGTGAAGGCGGTGGTGGCCGGAGGCGCGCCGTCACCACCGGAGTTGGTGCGAGCCGCCCGTGCCTGCTTCGACGCGCCGTATTCGATCCGTTACTCGTCCACCGAGTCCGGCGGGGTGGGACTGGCCACCGCCCTCGACGCCGATGACACCGAGGCGTTCTTCACCGTGGGCCGTCCACGGCCAGGCGTGCAAGCCCAGATCCGCACCACCGAAGGTGCCACCCACGCCCATCCCGGCCAAGGCGGCGAACCCACAGAGGTGGGCGAGCTGTGGCTGCGGTCGCCGGCCACGATGTCGGGCTACTGGCGCAACCCGGCGGCCACGAGCGCGGCGTTGGACAACGACGGGTGGCTGCGCACCGGTGACCTGGCCTGGGTGGACGAAGCCGGGTTGTTCCGACTGGCCGGGCGAACCAGCGAGATGTACATACGCGGCGGTTACAACGTGTACCCAGCGGAGGTGGAAGCGGTTCTCGCCGACATTCCGGGGGTTACCGAAGTGGCGGTGGTGGCCCACCCCCACGACGTGATGGGCCAAATCGGTGTGGCGGTGGTGGTGCCCGCCCGCGGCGCCGAGCCGCCCACCTTGGAGGCCCTGCGCGACTTCGGCGCCAGTTCGCTGGCCCGCCACAAGCTGCCCGAAGCCCTGGTGCTGATGGACGCCCTGCCCCGCAACACCAGCCACAAAATCGACCGAGGCCGCATCAGCGCCCAAGTCCAGTCCACCCTCGACCCCCAACCCCAATAGGCGACGAATCACCTGCGGCGGCGTCCGGCCCGTTTGTGTTGACGTTGTAGTTCGCGGCGTAGCTCCGTCGCCCTTTGCACCCGGCGACGGCTGATCACCCCGTCTTGGATCGCGGCCCTAACAGCACAGTCCGGTTCGGCGTCATGGGCGCAGTCGTTGAACCTGCACTCGGCGGCGAGTTCCTCGATGTCGCCGAACACCCTGCGCAGCGCGTCCTCTGCCTCCCACAAGCCGAGCGAGCGCAGTCCGGGCGTGTCCAACACCAAGCCGGCGTCGCCATCGAGGCGCACCAGTTCGCGCGCCACGGTCACATGTCTCCCCCTGGCGTCACCCGCGCGAACAGCGCCGGTGGCCACCACCTCGGCGCCGGCCAGGGCGTTGAGCATGCTCGACTTGCCCGAACCGCTGGCCCCCACCAGCACCAGCGTGCGCCCCGCGCCCAGATGCCCGAGCACCTCGATGATTCCCTCGCCGGTCACCACGCTGGTGGTCACCACGGCGGTGTCGGCCACCACGGAGCGCACCGTGAGGAGTGCGTCGTCCACGCGGCGGCTCAAGTCCGCCTTGCTGAGAATCACCAGCACCGACGCGCCACTGTCGAGGCCCATCACCAGCAACCGCTCAAAACGCCCCGGCGAAAGCGGACGATCAAGCCCCGCCACGATCCCGACCACGTCGAAGTTGGCGGCCAGCACCTGAGCGCTGGGACGTTCCGCCGGATCCCGTCGACTCAAAGCGGTCGCTCGGGGCAACACCCGGGTGATCACCGGCTGCGCCTCGGCGCCCGCACCCGCCGGAACGTCCAGTTCAACCCAGTCGCCGGTGACCGGCGCGATCTCGGACTGTGAACGTGTGGAATCAGACAGCACTCTCACCGGACCGGCAGCGGTCGCAACGTCACATTCGCCACGATCCACCTTCACCACCCGGCCGATCTCGGCGCCGGGGCTCGCCGCAGCAGTCACCCAGTGCCGCAAACCCCATCCGCTGAGATCACCCATGTGTGCACCGCTGAGATCACCCATGTGTGCACCGGCATCCGACGCGGCAACCATGGCGCCGGTTCGGGAGGTACCGTCAGTCAAAGTGACGGGCCGTCGGGCTGCGCCACTTCACGAACTGAGGATTGGGTGGTGCCCATGGATCCCACAACACTCGACACTACGAGCGACACGCCCCCGCCGCAGGCACTAGACGCCACGCCCGCCTGGGCCGGCGCCGTAGCGGGAATTGTCGGCGCCGGGGCCGCTCTCGGTTTCGGCGAACTCGTGGAGGGCGCCACCGAGAGCGTCCCGTCGCTGGTGGTGGCCGTGGGCGAACTGGTGGCCGACTACACCCCCGGTGACGTGGTGGCGGCCAGCATCGCCAATCTCGGCAGCAGCCAGAAGACGGTGCTGCTCACGGGCATCACGATCACCTCGCTGGTGATCGGCGGAGTGCTCGGCGCTTTGGCCACCCGAGGCCGGGGACGGATCACCACCGCGGGTTTCGCCTTGTTCGGCCTGATCGGAGGATGGGCCGTGGCCCGAAACCCGTTCAGCCCGGCATTCGGATCGTGGGTGGTCGCGCTGATCGCCGCCGCGCTTGGTTTGGTGGTCACCTTCGGCCTGGCGCGCCTGGCCGCTCGGGGCGCACCGGAACTCACAACAGTGCAGACAACCGAACCAACCGAAGGAACCGAAACCGAGCAGGCGTCGGCGGCTGCTTCGCCTGGCGATGTGGCCCCACCGGCGCGCAGGGTTGCGCCTCGGCGGGCGTTCTTCGGCTGGGCAGGCGGGGGCGCCGCCGCGGCGTTGGCGCTGGTGGGCATTGGACGTTCCCTGCGGGGACAGTCAGCCGCGGAAACGGCCAGAGAGTCGATCACGCTGCGACCCGCCGAGTCGTCGCCCACCACCACCGCCTCTACGGGAACCACGTCCGCTGCCGCGGCTCCCACCACCACCGGCACGCCGCAAGCCGGCGCAGGCGCCGAGGAGGCCGCGGCGCCACCGGAGCCGCCGGTGGCCGAGCAGTTGGCCAACCTGGACACTCTCGACGAGATCAACGGACTGTCCACCTACGTCACCCCCAACAACTCGTTTTACCGCATCGACACCGCCCTCTCGGTGCCTCAGGTGGATCCCGGTGACTGGAGCCTGCGGTTCACCGGCATGGTCGAGTCCCCCTACGAGCTCACCTTCGACGAGATCCTGGCGATGGACCTCAACGACTACGTGATCACGTTGTCGTGCGTGTCCAACCAGGTGGGCGGCAACCTGGTGGGCAACGCCGTGTGGACCGGTGTGCCGCTGTCGGGTTTGCTCGACCGGGCCGGGGTTCAGCCCGGCGCCACCCAAGTGGTGGGACGCTCGGTGGACGACTGGACAGCGGGCTTCCCCACCACCGTCGCCCACGACGGGCGCAACGCCATCCTCGCCGTGGGCATGAACGGCGAACCTCTGCCCACCCGTCACGGCTTCCCGGCGCGCCTGGTGGTGGCAGGCCTGTACGGGTACGTGTCGGCGGTGAAATGGATCGAGGAGATTCGGCTCACCACCTGGGAGGGATTCGACGGTTACTGGGTTCCCAGGGGCTGGTCGAAGGAAGGCCCCATGAAAACCCAGAGCCGCATCGACGTTCCCCGATCAGGCGACGACCCCCCCACGGTGGGTGCGCCCACCCCCGTGGCCGGTGTCGCCTGGGCGCCAACAAGGGGCATCTCCGCGGTGCATGTGCGCATCGACGAGGGCGAATGGATGCCGTGCGAGATCGGCGAGGCCGTCGGCGACGAGAGCTGGGTGCAGTGGGTTCACACTTGGACACCCGAACAGTCCGGAAGCCACGTCATCCAGGTGCGCGCCACCGACGGCAACGGCGACACCCAACCCGAAGGCCCTGTGTCGCCCCGCCCCAACGGCGCCGAGGGCTGGCACGCGATCACCGTGAGCGTGAGCGCCTGACCCACCGGGCCACAAGCGCTCAAAGCAGAGTCCCAGGATCGCCACCCGGCGGCTCGTCGCCGCGCTCGCCAACAAATTGCCTTGATGGCCGGGGTTGAGCCCCCGTGCCTGGCCGTTGAGCCTCTTTACCTGCACGGGGCTCAGCGCTATGATCGCCACACGTGACCAGGGCGTCCCGCCGGGGCGCGTCGGCACGAAGCGTTCTCTCACGCCTCGCCGTGGTGAATGCAACACACCAGCCATTGGAAAGACAGCAAAATGACAGACCTTGCCGTTGGCTCCGCCCAATCCACCGACACCGCCACCGAGTTCGTTTGCAACGGAACGACGGTACGGGTGGGAGACCATCCCCACCTGCTGGCCGCCTTGCGTGAGGAACTCGGGCTGGTAGCCGCCAAGGACGGATGCTCGCCGTCGGGTCAGTGCGGTTGTTGCACTGTTTTGCTCGACGGCAAGGCCCGTGTTGCCTGCCAGGTTCCCCTCGAGAAGGTCGCCGGATCAGAGGTGATCACCCCCGAAGGTCTCAGCGCCGACGAACGCGAGCGTTACGCAGCCGCGTTCGGCGCCACCGGGGCGCTGCAATGCGGCTTTTGCACTCCGGGCATTGTGATGCGCACCAAGGCGCTCATAGACCGCCAAGGCTCGCGCCTTACCCGCGACACCGCGGCCCGTCACCTCGGCGCACACCTGTGCCGCTGCACCGGATACCTGAAAATCCTCGACGCGGTGGAGATGCTCGCCACCGGCGCCGACGGCATTTCGGGCACGTCGGTGGAGATCGCTCGTGGCGTGGGTTCGCGCTCGGCGCGTTACGAGGCCTCCGAACTCACCCTCGGCGACAAGCTCTACATAGACGACATGACCGCCCCCGGCATGCTGCACGGCGCGGTGCGTCTCGCCGATCACGCCCGAGCCGACGTGATCTCAATAGACACCAGCCGCGCGAAGAACCAGCCGGGCGTGGCGGGCGTGTTCACCGCGGCGGACGTGCCCGGCGATCTTCACATCGGCATCATCTACACCGACTGGCCGGTGTTCATCCCCGAAGGGGGCCGCACGTCGTACCTGGGTGACGTGATGGCCCTGGTGGTGGCCGACAACCGCGAAACCGCTCGTGCCGCGGCGCAGATGATCGACATCACCTATCAGCCCCTGGCGCCGATCACCGACCCCGCGGCGGCGGTGGCAGAAGGCGCCGAGGACGCCGTGTGGGGCCTTGACGGCAACGTCTTGTCCGTGTCGGCGTACAGCCGCGGCGGCGACGTTCAGGACGCGCTCGCCGGGTCGGCTCACGTGGTGCGCGAAACGTTCCAAACCCAACGCGTGGAGCAGGCTTTCCTGGAACCGGAGTCCACTCTGGCGGTGCCCTCCACGGTGGCCTCGGGCAACGGCGGCGGCCCGCACCGTCGCCTCGATGTGTACTCCGGGGGCCAGGGCGTTTGGGACGACCGCAACCAGGTGGCCTCGGTGTTGGGCATCGATCCCGCCGATGTGTGGGTTGAGCAGGTGGCCAACGGCGGAGCGTTCGGCGGCAAGGAGGACTGCTCCAACCAAACACAAACCGCGCTGGCGGCGTGGCTGCTCGACCGCCCCGTGAAGACCACCTTCTCGCGCGAGGAGTCGCTGCTGGTTCACGCCAAACGCCACCCGATCCGCATCGAGTTGGCGGTGGGTTGCGACCCCGAAGGGCGCCTCACCGCGATGCGGGCCCGGATGCTGGGAGACTCCGGGCCGTACGCGTCGGTGGGCATGAAGGTGCTCGAACGCGCCGCGGGTCACGCTTGTGGCCCGTATTCGGTGCCGGTTGTGGACGTGGAAGCCGTGGCGGCCCGCACCAACAACAGCGTGTGCGGGGCGTTTCGCGGTTTCGGGGCCAACCAGGCCCAGTTCGCCATGGAAGGCGCCCTGGATCGTCTCGCCGATGAGGTGGGCATCAGCGGCTGGGAGATCAGGGCTCGCAACGTGGTGTCGCCGGGTTCGGTGTGGGGCCCGGGCCAGATCATGGACGACGGCTGCCTCGGCGCCCGGCAGTGCCTCGACCAGATCCGCCCCGCCTACGACGAGGCGGTGGCATCGGGCAAGGCGGTGGGCCTCGGTTTGGGTTTGAAGAACTCCGGCCTGGGCAACGGGCTGGTGGAGATAAGCCAGGCGGTTGTGCATTTCGTGGCCGACGACGCCCACCCCGCGGGCACCCCCGCAGGCGACGACACCATCGTGGAGGTGCGCCACTGCTGGACGGAGATGGGCCAAGGCGTTCACACCGTGGCCATGCAGGTGGCGGTGGAGGAGCTCGGCGTGTCACCGGGCCAGGTGCGGGTGTACGTGGACACCAGCCGCGAGCTCGGCGCCGGTCAAACCACCGGATCGCGTGGCACGCTCATGGGCGCCGGTTCGGTGGCCGACGCCTGCCGGGCGGCGATCGAGGGTGGTCGCCTCACCGGGGTGGACTACAAGGGCGAGTACCGCGTGGACTGGACGAACAAGATCGGCGATGGTGTGGAGAACCCTGTGATCCATTCCGCTTTCGGGTACGCCGCGCAGATGGTGATAGCCGACCCCGACACCGGCGCCATAGAAAAGGTGGTGGCCGCCCACGACGTTGGCCGTGCCGTGAACCCGTTGATGTGCGAAGGACAGGTTGAGGGCAGCGTCCACATGGGCCTCGGTTACGCGCTCAGCGAGGACTTCCCCTGCGACGAGGAGGGCCGCCCACAGTTCGACACGCTGCGCAAGCTTGGGATCATCCGGGCAAAGGACATGCCCCCCGTTGAGGTGATCCTGGTGGAGGCGCCCCAGCCGCTGTCGCCTTACGGCATCAAAGGCGTGGGTGAGATCGGACTGGTGCCCACCGCTCCCGCGGTGGCGGAGGCGTTGCGGCAAGTGGACGGCGTGTGGCGCAACCGTCTGCCCATCAACACCCACCAGCCGGTAACCCCCCGCACGTAGCAGTTCGCACCGGCAGCCCGTCAACCGGCTTGTTGTGACCCGCCCCACTCGACCCGCCTTGCGCACCAGCGAACCTTCGTGGCGGCCGGCGGCACACAACGCCTCGGTGGCCACGTGAGCGAAACATCCACGCAGACCCCGGCGACCCCAGCGGCCCCGGCGGAGGCCTCCGGCGCCGAGGCCCGAACCACCCCGGGCATGGTGTGCGCCCACCATCACCTGTACTCGGCGCTGGCCCGGGGCATGCCCGCACCACCGGCAACGCCACAGTCGTTCCTGGAAATCCTGGAGTTGGTGTGGTGGCGGCTGGACTGCGCATTGGATCTTCACACCATCGAATGGTCGGCCAAGCTGGGCGCGCTCGAAGCGCTCGAATCGGGAACCACCGCCATAATCGACCATCACGAATCGCCCCGCGCCATCGAGGGCTCACTGGACGTGATCGCGGCGGCTTGCGCGGAGGTGGGGGTGCGGGTGGACTGCGCATACGGCGTCACCGACCGTCACGGGCCCGAAGGCGCCGCCGCGGGCCTGGCCGAGAACGACCGTTTCCTTCGTGCCGGGGGCCGAGGCCACGTTGGTGTGCACGCGGCGTTCACCTGCAGCGAAGCCACCCTCGAAGCAGCCGCCGGGCTCGCCGCCGATCACCGCACCGGAGTTCACATTCACGTTTCCGAAGGGCGCGCCGACATTGCTGCGGGCGCCCGACTTGAGGGCCTGGCGCGACCGGATTGGTTGATCGTCCACGCCGTTCACCTCGACCGTGACCTGCCTGGTGTGATCGTGCACAACCCCCGGTCGAACATGAACAACGCCGTTGGTTACGCACGGCCCGCCACCCGTCCCAATCCGGTTGCGCTGGGCACCGACGGAATCGGGGCGAACATGCTCGACGAGTTCCGCCTGTGCTACGTGCGCCACCGCGAGGACGACGTAACCGCCACGCCCGAATCGGCATGGGGCTGGCTCGAAACGGGATGGCGCCTGTTCCCGGAGGCCTTGGAGGACACGGTTGTGTGGTCCTATGACCGCATGGATCCGTGGTCGTTGGCTTTCACCACCGGAGTGAAAGCCATCGACGTGACCGTGGGTGGTGAGACCGTGCTGCGCGACGGCCGCGCCACCAAGGTGGACCCCGACGAGATCCGCGCCAAAGCCGCCGAGGCAGCCACCAAACTGTGGGCCCGCCTCGAGGACATGTAGGCACACCGCCCCAGCGCCGCAAATCGGTCGCCCGCCACGGCCCGCCGACTTTGCCGACCCAACGTTCTGATCGTCTGTCCCCCACACCCGCACAGGCGAAACCCCTCCCAAGTCCATCCCGAAGCATCCACAAGGAGACGACATGACCCAGCCAGTGGCGCTGTACCTGCAGGACGCCCATTCGATCACCGAGAACCTTGATCACGTGCGCTACGCCGAGGCCAAAGGGTTCGACTCGGTGTGGCAGGCCGACTCGCGGCTGGTGCGCGACGCGGTGGTGCCGATGGCCGCCTTCGCTGTGGCAACCGAAACCATGAAGGTCGCCAGCGGCGTGGTGGACTGCTGGACGCGCAACCCTGCCCGGCTGGCTTCCACGTTCTCCACGCTCGACGATCTCGCCCCCGGACGGATCATCTTGGGCATCGGCGCCTGGTGGGAGCCGCTGGCGTCCAAGGTGGGCGTGCAAAGGGTGCGACCACTGCGGGCGATGCGCGAAATCGTGGAGGCGTGCCGGGCGCTGTTCGCAGATCAAACCGTGACCTTCTCGGGCCAGTTCGTGCAGTTCGACGGGGTGGAGCTCGACTACGTGCAACAGGAGCGCCGCCCCAAGGACATCCCCATCTACATCGGCGCCACCGGCCCCCAAATGATGGAACTCACCGGCGAGATAGCCGACGGGGTGGTGTTCAACTACCTGGTGTCACCCGAGTACAACGCCCGCGCCATGGAACAACTCGCCGCGGGGGCCGCCAAGGCGGGACGCACCGTGGACGACCTCGACCGTCCCCAGCTTGTGGTGTGCTCGGTGTCCTCCAGTGATTCCGAGGCCGACCGCAGAGAAGCCCTCGACGGCGCGCGGATGCTGGTCACCCAGTACCTCGGTCAGCAGCCTCACATCATGAAGGCGTCCGGGGTGCCGTCGTCGCTGCTTGATGACGTGAACGCCGTGCTCACCTGGCCGGCCACACACGAGCAGGTGGTGGCCGCGTCGAAGCTGGTGCCCGACGAGGTGGTGCAGATGCTGTGCGCCGCCGGCACCGTGGACGAATGCCACGCGAAGGTTCGTCACTACATCCAAAACGGCTGCACCACGCCGATCCTTTACCCGTTGGGCCCGGATCCGGCGGTGATGATCGACGCCTTCGCCGACTGGGACGGCTGACACCACTACCGTTCACCGCAGCGGCCACGATCCGGCGCCGGCCACCACGATCAGCGGGGACATCATGAGCGACACCACCACCACCGAGGCCGCCACCGGGGCCACCACCGACGCCAACATCACAGACGAGGTTCCGCCCGAGCGTGAATGGCTGGACTGGGCGGCGTACGGCAAAGCGGCACGTGAGCTGGCACAGATGGTGGCCGACGACGGCTACCGCGCCGAGACGATCCTGGCGGTGGCCCGTGGCGGGCTGTTCTGCGCAGGGTCGCTGGGTTACGCCTTGTCGATCAAGAACATTTACGTGATGAACTGCGAGCACTACACCGGCGTGGGCGAGCGCCTGCCGATGCCGGTGGTGCTGCCGCCGTACCTGGACATCATCGACCATCAGCAGTCCAACATCCTCATAGTGGACGACGTGGCCGACACCGGTCACACCATCAAACTGATCCGAGAACTGTGCGAGGGACAGGTCAACGAGGTGCGCACCGCGGTGCTCTACGAGAAGCCCCAGTCGCTGGTGCGCTGCGAGTACGTGTGGAAGCGCACAGACCGCTGGATCAACTTCCCGTGGTCCACAGAACCACCGATAATCGATCCCGTAGGCGCACGCAGCCGAGTGCTCGACGCCTGAGCCCCGCGAGCCAGGGCCACTTTGTCAGCGAAGGGTTGATCTCACCGCTGCGATCACCTCGTCCACCCCTGGCACGATCGCGGCTTCAAGCGGTGGGCTGAACGGAATCGGCGCCGAGGCCGAACCCACCCTTGCCACCGGCGCGTGAAGGTCACCGAAGAGCTGCTCGTGGATCTGGGAGGCAACCTCGGCGCCGAAACCGCCGAAACGCCAAGTTTCGTGGGCCACCACCGCTCGTCCGGTGCGTGCCACCGACGCCGCCACCGTGTCGAAATCCAAGGGCACCAGCGACCGCAGGTCGATCACTTCCACGTCGATGCCTTCTTCGGCTAGCTGTTTGGCGGCGGCCATGGCGTGCATCACCATCACCGAGTAGCACACCACCGTCACGTCGGAACCTTCACGCACCACCGCGGCCTGCCCGAGCGGCACCCGATGGTCACCCACCGGCACGGGCCCCCGGCGGGCGGCGATCTTCTTGTTCTCGAAGTACACCACAGGGTCGTCATCGTCGATGGCGGTGCGCAGCAAACCCTTGGCGTCCGCTGGGTTGGACGGGGTCACCACTTTGAGGCCCGGGATGTGCGCGTAGAGGCTTTCCAGGCTCGATGAGTGCTGCGCACCCGATGAGCGCAGCACGCCGTCGGAGGCTCTCAGCACCATCGGCACCGATGTTTGCCCGCCGAACATGTACCGGAACTTGGCCACCTGGTTGAAGATTTCGTCCACCGCTCCAAGTGAGAACTCCACGAAGCTCATCGACGCAACGGGTCGCAGCCCGGTGGTGGCCGCTCCGAGCGCCACCGACACGATGATTGCCTCCGATATGGGCATGTCCACGATGCGCTCAGGCCCGAAC
Organism: Candidatus Aldehydirespiratoraceae bacterium; assembly: GCA_965221635.1. Taxonomy (GTDB): domain Bacteria; phylum Actinomycetota; class Acidimicrobiia; order Acidimicrobiales; family Aldehydirespiratoraceae; genus JAAXHB01. The sequence continues at coordinate 1,930,049 of OZ244902.1, read as the reverse complement.
TCTTCGGCAAGTCCCCGAAACTGGCCAAAGTTGCCGCCCCAGGAGATGTCCTGACCCATCACGAACACACCGGGGTGGTCTCGCATGGCGTGCGCGGTGGCGTCAACGGTTGCCTGTCCCCAGGTCATCCGCTTGGTTTCGACGGTTGCGGCGTTCATCGCTGCGTGGGTTGGGGGTCGGTGAACACGTAGTCCATGGCGGTGGACGCGTCCGGTAATGGCGCTGCCTCGGCGCGGCGCTGGGCTTGGTCCACCTCGTCTGCGGCTTGTTGCCACATGGCGGCGCGCTCGGTTTCGGTGAGTTGGCCGGCCGCGGCCAGTTCGGTCTCCCAGCGCAAGATCGGGTCGTGAGGGCGGTGCTCGTCCACTTCGGTGGAATCGCGGTACACCTGCGCGTCGCCCAGGTAGTGGCCGCCGAAGCGGTAGGTCACCATGTTCAACAAGGTGGGGCCCTGCCCGGCGCGTGCCCTGGTCGCCGCGGCGCGGGTTGCTGCGGCCACCGCGGCCACGTCGTTTCCGTCGACGCTCTCGCCTGCCATGTCGTAGGCGGTGGCGCGCACCGCAAGGTCGTCCACCGAGGTGGTGCGACTGCTGGCGGTGAACTGCGCGTACCGGTTGTTTTCGCACACGAACACCACCGGCAGGTTGTGTACCGAGGCGAAGTTGAGTGCCTCGTGGAAGGTGCCCTTGTTGCTGCCGCCGTCGCCGAAGAAGCTCACCGCCACCTGATTGCTGTTGCGGTACTTGGCCGACAGTGCCGCGCCGGTGGCTATGCCGAGGCCGCCTGCCACCACTCCGTTGGCGCCGAGCATTCCCAGCGAGAAGTCGGCCACGTGCATCGAACCGCCCCGGCCCCTGCACGGGCCCTCGACGGTGGCGTAAAGCTCGGCCATGAGCGCGGCGGGGGTCATGCCTTTCGCCAGCGCGTGTCCGTGGCCTCGATGGGTGGAGGTGATGTAGTCGTCGGGTTCGAGCACGCCGCACACCCCAACTGCGATGGCCTCCTGGCCGCTGTAGTTGTGCAAAAAACCGGGGAGTTTGCCCTGGGCGAACAGTTCCTCCATGCGTGTCTCGAACACTCGGATCTGCACCATCTTCGCCAGCCACGCCTTGGCCTCGGATGCCTCGGGCACGAACCGTTCGGGTGACGCCTGGGCGTCGGCGGTGGTGTGGCGGTCGGGCGCGTTCGGCTCGTTGGCGTTCGCCGTGCCTGAGTTCATCGGGGTGGAGTTCATCCTGGTCGACCTTTTGCCTTCGCCGATCAGCTTGTCTCGACCACGGCGATGGTCTCCCCTACCGGGATTTCGTCGTCACCGGCGGGTGTGAGTATTCGCAGCACACCGGCGGTGGGTGCTTCGAGTTCGGTTTCGGCCTTGTTGGTTTCCACCAGCACCACTGGTTCACCCTCGGCAACTGTGGCGCCGTCGCTCACAAGCCACTCCACGATGAGCACCTCCTCCACAACGCCCATGTGTGGAACCACCAGGTTCGTCGCCGAGTCGCCGGTCATAGCACGCACCTCCGCCGAAGGCTGCACACGTCACGCGTCTGCCGCAAGGAAACCAAGTGCGTCACCAATCAGCACACTAACGCCGTCATAGAAACTTCACCGAGCTCCCGCCCACAGCGGTCAGGAGCGTCGCGGTCACTGCAAGGCCACCATCGCGCGCGGCCCAGGGGCCACATGTCCGGCACGTCCCGCCAGGCAAGCCGCGTGGCCGAACGGCTTTGAGGCTGTGCCAAGCGCAAGCCCGTCGGCCGCGGGCGGTTGGAGAATCGAAGAGGACGCCGGTGAGGTGCAACCCACTGTCCGATGGCCGGTCAGATGCGGTTGCAGTGGCGCTTGGAGTCAACTTGCTCTGGTCCCCACGCAGGGTCTCGTGCTCTCCCCTTGTGTCGTGGATGAGGTCTAGGCTGAGTCATGGCCGTCATCGGTATCCGCTTGCCGAGCCTCAATGGCCGGTTCAGATCCTTGGCTCTTGTTGTATTGGCTTGTTTGTTGTCCGCCATTGCGGGGGTGGTGGCGCCTGAGGCTGGGGCGCAGGCCGAGCCGGGGGCTTGCAGGCCGGAGAACATCGCAGGCGCCGGGTTCAGCGACTTGGCGGGCTTGTCCGCGGAGTCTCGTGCCGCCATCGACTGCGTGAGCCATTTCGGCATCACCCGAGGCGTCACGGCCACCACTTTCGGGCCGAACCGTGCGGTCACCCGTGTGCAGATGGCCCGGTTCCTGGTGCGCACCGCAACAGTGCTCGAGCTCGAAGCCCTCGCCGGGGACTCCGCCCAGTTCGAAGACATGGGCTCGGTGAGCGCCGAGGCACGGGCCGACGTGGCGCGGCTCGTGGCCATGGGCGTGGCTCGTGGCACCAGCGAGAGCACCTTCGCACCGCAACAGACGGTGGCCCGGGCCCATATGGCGCTGTTCTTGCACCGGCTGCTCACCTTGGCCGAGATTTCCCTGCCCGGAGCGGAGGGTTCCGCCTTGGGCGACCTCGGCGGCGAATCCGCAGAGGCCAGGGCCGCTATCGCCACGCTGGTCGCGGCGGGGGTGATGGATCCCCGCACGCCGGAGGCGTTTGCGCCTCGTGAGCCGGTGGTTCGCCACGAGATGGCGTTGATGCTCGCACGGGTTCTCGACCTGGCCGGCGCCGACCCCAACAACGTGCCCGCCGAGTTGCTCGCGCCGGTTGCCACGGTGGGCGACGGGCCCGAGTCTGCCCGCCTCACGGTCACCGTGGAGTCCGATTCGATGCTGCTCGGCGAATCCACCGAGGCCACCATCGTGGCGGTCAGAGCAAACGGCGAGCCCTACGAGGGCCTGTTGGTGGACGTGTTCGTGGCCCCGGCGGTGGGCGCGGGCGGGGTGTGCAACCTCGACGACGGGGCCCATGTGAACGGCGCCGGCGCGGGCACGTCGTCGCCTTGCCGAATAGATCTCGGCGACCCTCGCACCGACGCTCAAGGCCTGCTGACGGTTGGCCTGGCCCACAACGCAAGCCAGGCCACCGGCTGGGTTCACGTGTGGGCGGGCAAGCTCGGCGATCGTTACCACCCCGACGTGGACGCCCAGGCGCAGGTGCGCATCGGCTGGCGAGATCCTCCTACCGAGATGGCGCTGGAGGATCCATTCCAAACGGTGCTCGGCCAGTCCACCGCGGTGCGTGCCCATCTCAGCGGGCCGAACGCCGCCGGTTTGCGCGTGGTGCTTCTGGCGTCGTCGGCCGACGGCACCACCCGCACCACGCTGTCCGGCACCACCGGCGGATCGGGCAGGGTCACCTTCACGCTGAGCGCTCCCGGCAATCCCTTCCGTGAACGGCGCGGCCTGTCGGTGACCGAAACGGTGATCGTGTTCTGGGATCGCAACGCCAACGGCCGCCACGACGGCCCATCCGAACTCTCCGCCGGCACCACAATCACCTGGCGCTAACCGACCCCCTCCAACCCGTCCCTGCCCAGCCACATCCCCACCCAGCCGCTTCCGGTCCTACATCCCCAACCCCCACATCGAGGAGCCACCATGACCCGTCCGATGCAAGAGCACCTTCACGAAACCGCGAGTCGCTCAACGCTTGCGAAGATCGAAGCAACCTCGCTGCCTGTCTTGCCGCGCCTGCTTCAACGGTTGGTGCGAGTCACGTTCGTGGCCTTCGCCGTGCTTGCGTTGGTCGCGGCGTCGGCTTGTGGGGGCAACGACGCCACCACCTCCAACACCGCCGCCGCAAGCAACGACGACACAACCGGCAACGACACGTCCGACGGCGAAGACGAGGCGGAAGATTCATCCGGTGACGACACCGGTGGCGAAGCCTCCGAGCAGGAACAGGCCGAGCAGGATGAGAGCACCGATGACGACGGCGAGTTGGAGACTCTTGCCGACTATCTGGGTCCTGCCTTCGCGATGACTGTCGATCCAGAGGCGCAGCAGGCGATGTTCATGCAACAAGAGCAACAGGCGCAGCAACTGATCGCGGCGTGCATGGCATCCGAGGGCTTCGAGTACATCCCCGTCGTGCAGCCGCAATCGGAGGTGAACTCGCTGTTGGGAATGGACGACGAGGAGCGTGCGAGCGAAATCGGCTTCGGGATCACCACCTTGTACGGCAGCGAAGAACTCTTCTTGGCCCCCGAGGATTGGACCGACCCCAACCAGGCGATCATCGAGTCGATGTCCGAGTCCGAGCGCGAGGCCTACTACGACACGTTGTACGCCATCGGTGAGAACACCGTCACCGAGATCGATCCCGAAACCGGCGAGGAGTTCGAGATGGTCGACGGTTTCGGCGGTGGCTGCCTGGGCGAGGCCTACGAGGAGGTGTGGCAAGCGGACTTTCAGCAGGAGGTCATGGAGGCACTCGACCTCGACAGCATGTACCAGCGCTTCCTGGCGGATCCTCGGATAGTGGCTGCCAACCAGGAATGGTCGGAGTGCATGAGCGACAAGGGCTACGACTACTCCGATCCCGACCAACTGATAGAGGAGGCGTTGGAGGATTTCTCGCAACGCCTTGAGCAGCTGGTGGGAAACGCGAACCTGATCCCCGATCCTTTCGAGGGACTCTCGCCTGAAGAGATCGAGGAGGTCTTGGCGGAGTCCTCTCCCGAGGCCCTTCGGGACTTGTACGCCCAGGCGCAAGAGGATGCAATGGCGGCCGTCGATCAGGATGCTCTGGCGGCGCTTCAACAAGAAGAGCGAGACCTCGCCGTGGCCAGCACCGAATGCCAGCGCGACCTCAACGACAAGGTCGACGAGATCACCAGGGAGTACGAGGCCCTGATCATCGAAGAGAACCGCGCCATCCTCGAGGAGTACCACGCCCAAAGGTCAACAACCCCATGACCCCAACACCGCGCCCCGCCAACACAAACCCGGCGCGGCCCGTCGGAAGGACATCCAAGGACGCGTCCGGCCGGCTCCGCCAGATCACTGATCGTCGGTTGCGCCCAAAACCTGAGGCGCTCGGCCCGGTTCTCCTGCCCTCCTTGCCACCTCAGCGCCGAAGCTTCCCCAAGGCTGGTCTTGTAGTCACGGCCGTCCTCACCTTGGTGGCGGCATCTGCATGTGGGACCAGCGACGCCACCATCTACACCACCACCGAAGGGGGTGGCGCTGACGAGACAACGATCGGCACTGAAACAACCGTCGGCGGGGAGACGACCGACGGCACAGAGGCAGCGGTAGGCAAAGAAACGACCACCGACACCGAGACCACCAACAGCGAGACAGCCAACCGCGAAGAAGCACCCGACGACGACACACCCACCACCAGCGACGAAATACCCACCAGTGGAGCCGCCTCCAACACTTCACCTACCGATGACGAAATCGACCACGACCAGGCGCAGAACAAGGAAGACGAGTCCGCCGCCATCGACACGCGGAAGGACGACTTCGAGGTTCTCGCCGACTATCTCGGTCCTGCCTTCGAGATCGAGCACGAGCCGGAGACGACGCGGGCGCTTCGCTTAGAACACCAGCACCTCATTGCAGAGTGCATGGCAGCAGAAGGCTTCGTGTACATACCCGTACTGAGCCCTGCAGAACTCAGCTCGCTATGGGCTGAGGAGCATGCGCGCGAGACCGGCTTCGGCATCACCACTTCTTACGGCCAGGACTCCTTCTTGTTTGGCGATGATTGGATCAATCCGAACCAGGAGATCATGGACTCGATGTCGGACTCCGAGCTCGAGGCGTACCGCGCTGCGTTGAACGGTTCCAGCCCAGACACCTACATCGCACCTGATGATTGGCCCGAGCCGAGTCAGGAGCTCATCGACTCGATGTCGGAGTCCGAGCTCGAGGCGTACCTCGCCGAGTTGGCCAGTTTCAGCCAGGACCCCGGCACCGATATCGAACCCGAAGGCTGCGCCGACGAGGCCTTCGCACAGGTGTGGGGCAGTGAGATCCGAGACGCGCTCAACTTCGACTCAATGTTCGAGCGGTTCCTGTCCGATCCCCGCGTGTTGGCCGCCAACGGCGAGTGGTCCGATTGCATGAGCGACAAGGGCTACGACTACACCGACCGCGAGCAACTCATCAACGAGGTACACGGCGATTTCTCGCAGCGCCTCCTTGCGATAGTTGGAACTGAGGACTTGCTCCCCTACGACTTCGTTGGCCTTTCTGATTTCGAGATGCACAAGATCATGTCGGAAATCTCCTTTGACGTCCTAAAGGACATGATCCTAGAGGTCTATCGGGACCGTGTGTTGGCCGTCGACCAGGAGGCGGTCGCCGCTCTTCAACAAGAAGAACGCGATCTTGCCGTGGCCACTGTTCAGTGCGAAGGGCTCACCTACGCGAAGACCATTGACGTCCGAAGGGAGTATGAGCACCAGCTCGTTTCCGAGAATCGCGCCCTGCTTGAGGAATACCGCGCCAAGCGTTTGGGCACGCAATGACCGCAGCCGGCACGTCCGATTGTTGTGGGCCCTCTTGGACACCCGACGCTCATGCAGCGCGGATCTTCGGGATGTCCATGATGGGCGTGTCGGGGCGCCACCGCAACAGCCGTTCAGCCGCTGCGATTCCGGTTGGACGCTTGGCGCTGTCGTTGGTGGGCCGGCACGTGCGGGGGCGGTGTTCGTGTTCGGTGCTGGGTGCGCGCAACCGGCTTGTGTTGTGGCGGGGGGTTGAGCGATGAGGCGTGGTTTGGCGGTTGGTTTGGCTTTGGGGGCCGCGGCCGTGGCCGCGGGGGGTGGATGGCTGGCGGGTCGTGGGATCAAATCGCCCGAGCAGGTGGCTTTGGAGGCGGAGCCACCGGCGGCGTCGCTGATCACCGTGGGGGTCGAGCTTGCCGAGCTGAACACCGATGTGATCACCCGTGCCGACGTGGGCTACGACGAACCCGAGCTTCTGGGCCTCGGCGGCGCCCTGGGAGACCGCGAATCGGCGCTTGTGGTTACCTCGGCGCCCGAACGGGGTCAGGAACTCGCAGAGGGCGAGGTGGCCATCGAGATCGCGGGGCGGCCGGTGTTCGTGCTTGTGGGAGCGGTGCCGGTGTACCGCGACATGCGACCCCAGGATTCCGGGCCGGATGTGCTGCAGTTGGAGGAGGCGCTGGAGCGGCTGGGGCATTTCGACGCAACGCCGGACAGGTTGTGGGATCACCAAACCAGCGAGGCGCTGCAGGCGATGTACGAAGAAGCCGGGTACAACGCCGCAGGGGTGAGCGATTCGGAGCGAACCGCTCTTGAGGCGGCCCGGGAGCGTCTCAAGGCGGCGGAGGACTCCTTGGAACGCGCCACCAAGACCTTGACCGAAGCCTCCGAGGGGCCAACCGACCTGCAGCTGCGCCAGGCCCGCACCGATCTTTCCGCGGCCCGGATTGCCCTCACCCAGGCGGAAATGGACGAGCAGGACGCCCCGCAAACTGCTCAAGGCGCCCGAGAGGACGCCGAGCGAGCGGTGAGCGCCGCCGAGGACGGTCTTGTGGACGCACGCAAGGCCACCGAGGATGCCGCCCATGCCCGTGACGAGGCACAGCGAGCGGTCGGGGATGCCGAGTCAGCCCTCGACTCCGCCAGGCGTGACGTGGGAAACGCCCAGTGGGGCACCGCCATCACCAGAGCGGCCCGAGAGCAAGCCGCCATCGACCACAACTCGGCCAAGGAGCGCTATCGCAGCGCCCGGTCGGGTGTGCATCCCGACACCGGCATGGTGCCCTCACCGTCTGAGCACGAGTCGTTACGCCTCGCCGCGGCCGCCGCGGAGCGGGCGTTGGCGCAAGCCGAGCGGTCGGTGACCGACGCCGAATGGGCCGAGGGCGAGGCCCGGCGTGCGGTGGAGGGCGCCGAGTTGCGTGTGCAGGCCGCGAAGCGTGCGGTCAGCGACGCCGACCGTTTGGTTGAAACGTCGCTTGCGGCTGTGGAGGACGCACGCGCCGACATCGAACGTCGCCGGGCTGCGATCCCCACCGACGCCGAGGTGGCTCAACAGGTTGCCGCGGCGGGTCTGTCCGCTCAGCAGGCAGCCGACCGGTTGGCGTCCGCCGAGCAGGCACTGGAAGAGCTGCTTGAGCCACCGGATCTTGACGAGTTGAGCAAGGCGGTGGACGCAGCCCAGACCGAGCGCGACCGTGCCGCTGAGGACCTCGCCGACCTGGAGGGCTCGCTGGGGGTTTGGATGCCTGCCGGTGAGGTGATCTTCCTGAAGCGCCTGCCGGTGCGGGTGGATCGGCTCACCGCCGAGCGTGGCGCCACGGTGAGTGGCCCGTTCATGACCGTCACCGGATCAGAGTTGGCGGTGCGGGGCTCCGTTTCCGAACGCGACGTCGATCGGGTTGTCGAGGGCGGGGAGGCGTTCATCGAGGATCGCTCCCTGGCGGAGCCGGTTGCTGCCACGATCCGTTTGGTGGACATCCGGGCCGGCACTCGTGACGTGGCGCCCGACCGCCATTACGTCGAGATAGTCGCCGATGGCATTCCCGAGGATTTGGTGGGGCGAAACATCAAGGTGCGGATCCCCGTTGGCGGCACCGAGGGCGCCGTGCTGGTGGTGCCCGCTGCGGCTCTGTCGGCCACTGCGGACGGTTCCACCCATCTTGAGGTGTCCCAGGGTGGTGGCGCCACCCGCACGGTCACGGTCAACACGGGCCTGTCCACCGGGGGCCGGGTGGAGGTTGAACCGGTTGACGGTGCGCTCGAACCCGGCGATCTGGTGGTGGTTGGAGTCGCAGCCGGTGAGTGACGGGCCCGAGGCCGGCCCGAGCAGGTCTGTGTTGATGGACTTGCGGGGCGTGAGCCGGGTGTTCGGCTCGGGCCCTGCGGAGGTTCACGCCCTGCGTGATGCCACGTTGCAGGTGCATCAAGGCGATTACGTGTCGGTGGAGGGGCCATCGGGCAGCGGCAAGTCCACGCTGCTCAACGTGATGGCGTTGCTCGACCGGCACACCAGCGGCGATTATCGCTTCGACGGTGTTGGCGTTGGTGATCTCACCGAGGCGCAACGCAACGGGGTGCGCGCCCATCGGATCGGGTTCGTGTTCCAGTCGTTTCATTTGCTGGCGCATCGTGACGTCACCGACAACGTGATGCTGTCCATGATCTACAACCGGGTTCGCAAGCCTCGGCGTCGGCGTCGGGCGTTGGCGGCGCTGGATCGGGTGGGGCTCAGCCACCGGGTGGACTTCCGTCCCACGCTGTTGTCGGGCGGGGAACGCCAGCGAGTTGCCATCGCCCGGGCCATTGCGCACCGCCCCGACGTGTTGATGTGCGACGAACCCACCGGCAACCTCGACAGCTCCACCGGCGAGTCGATCCTGGATTTGTTCGACGAGTTGCGCGCAGACGGTCTCACGCTGGTGGTGGTAACCCACGACCCCGACGTGGGCGCCCGAGCCGATCGCACAATCCGGGTGCGAGACGGCGTGGTGCTCCCCGACGCCACTCCAGCGCGGACGAGGTGAGGTCTTGACGGGCGCGGTTGCTGCGAGGGCCGGGATGCGCTTGCGGGATTTGGGTTCGGAGGCGCTTGTCGGGTTGTTCGCCCGGCCCGGACGGTCGCTGCTCACCGCGGTGGGGGCGGTGCTGGGCATCGCCTCGCTTGTGGCCACCCTGGGGGTGGCAAACACGGCAGGCAATCAGATCATTTCCACGTTCAACGAACTGTCTGCCACTTCTGTGGTGGTCACCAACGAGAGCGGCTTTTTTGGTGGTGACGCGCCGCGGGTGAACCTTCCTTGGGATTCCGAGCAGCGCATCAGCCGTCTAAACGGGGTGGTCGCGGCGGGTTCGATGGCCAACGTGAACATCGGTGACGCGCTCACCAGTTCGGTGCCGCTCAACGATCCGTTGGGCCAAACCGAGTTTCAGCTTCCGATGATCGCAGCCTCGCCGGGGTTGTACCCGGCGGTGCGTGGAAGTTTGCGAACCGGTAGGTGGTTCGATCACGGCCATTCCGAGCGGGCCGATCCGGTGGCGGTGCTCGGCCTGGGCGCGGCGCAGCGTCTCAACATCACCAGGGTTGGTCAGCAGCCGGTGGTGTTCGTGGACGACTTGAGTTTCGTGGTGATCGGCATCCTCGCGGATGTGCAGCGCCAGTCGGATTTGCTCAACGCGGTGATCGTGCCCGAGGGCACCGCCCGTGACCTGTACGAGTTGGAGTCGCCGTCGTTGGTGCAGATCGACACAGAGGTGGGCGCGGCGGAGTTGATCGCCTTGCAGGCCGCGATTGCGGTGTCGCCCAACGATCCCGACCTGGTGAGGGTGCAGTCGCCGCCGTCGCCGGAGAGCCTGCTCACCAGGGTGGAGAGCGACGTGAACGCCTTGTTCTTGGTGTTGGGCGGGGTGTCGTTGCTGGTTGGTGCGATCGGCATTGCCAACGTCACGTTGGTGTCGGTGCTGGAACGGGTGGGCGAAATCGGTTTGCGCCGTGCTTTGGGCGCGGGGCGTCGCCACATAGCAGCCCAGTTCCTGGTGGAGTCCACGGGGATTGGACTGTTCGGAGGGGTGATGGGCGCCAGCGCCGGGGTGCTGGTGGTGGTTGCCGTGTCGGCGGCCAACGGCTGGTCTCCGGTTCTTGATCCGTTGATACCGCTGGGCGCGCCGTTGCTCGGTGCGGTGGTGGGCTTGTTGGCGGGCCTGTACCCGGCCTGGAAGGCGTCCCGCCTGGAGCCGGTCGAGTCGCTGAGAGCCGCCGGCGGCTGACCGCAACTCGCGGGTCGCCGGCCCGCGGCAGTGCTTGACGGGTGTGGGCGCGTAGCTTCAGGCGATGCCCGACTCGTCTCCTGAGCGCCCGCACGATGATTCGCATCGTCAAGGTGAGGGTGTTCAAGAGCGCGGAGGCACTGTTGCGGAGAGTTCGGGTGACGGGTCCGAACCAGCGGCCGAGGCCGCCGGGGGTGAACAGCCCCAGGGTGACGAGCCTCAAGGTGACGAGCCTCAGGGTGACGAGCCTCAGAGGGCGGATTTGCTTCTGGTGTTGCGACGGTTGCCTCAAACTCTGTTGGGGGTGACGGCTTTTGGGGTGGGGATTGGTCTGGTGGTGCGGGGTCGCAACGGCCAGGGCCCGTGGACTGTGTTTCACGAGGGGGTGTCGTTGCACACGCCGCTCACGATCGGCACGGTGGCGATCATCACAAGCGCGGCGTTGGTGGTGTTCTTGGTGTTTGCCCGTGTGGCGGTGGGGCTGGGAACGCTGATCAACACGGTGATGATCGGCGTGGCGATCGACCTCACACTGTTTGTGGTGGATCAGCCCGCGTCGATGGGTGGACGGGTGGCGATGACCCTGGTGGGGCCGTTGTTGGTGGCGTTGGGCACCGGGCTGTATCTGGGTGTGCGTTTCGGGCCGGGGCCACGTGACGGTTTCATGAACGCGCTCAGCGAGCGGGGTGTGCCACTGTGGCTGGCGCGGTTTTGCATTGAGGCCTTCCCGTTCGTGATCGGCACGCTGCTGGGAGGCAACATCGGCTGGGGCACCGTGTACTGGCTGTTGGCGATCGGGCCTGCGGTGCATTTCATGGTGCCGCTGTTTGCCCGCCCGCCGGTGCAGTCGCGCCTAATCGACGTGTTCAACGCGTCAGCAAGGAATCGATGACCTAACCGGCCAACACAAGCCACCCGGCGTGAGAAGGCGTGTGGCGTTGCGCCCAAGTCCGAGGGTCGAGGGGTGGCCTCGTGGGGCGGGGAAGCGCTAGCCGGGTGGTGGGCTTAGCGTTGGAGTGTGATCGATCTTCGCTCCGACACTGTCACCAAACCCACTTCGGCCATGCGGGCGGTGATGGCCGCAGCAGAGGTGGGTGACGACGTTTACGGCGAGGATCCCACGGTCAACGAACTTGAGGAAACGGTCGCGGGCCTGCTGGGCAAGCAGGCCGGGATGTTCACCCCAAGTGGCACTCAGGGAAACCTGTGCGCGCTGTTGGCGCATTGCGGGCGTGGCGACGAGTACATCGTTGGAGACAGGGCCCACACCTACATGTACGAGGGTGGAGGCGCGGCGGTGCTCGGCTCGATCCAGCCTCAGACGGTGCCCAGGGGAGCCGACGGCATGATCGACCTTGATGCTGTGCGGGCCACGGTGAAGGCGGACGACCACCACTTTGCGCGCACCCGATTGTTGTGTTTGGAGAACACCGCGGATGGTCGGGTGCTCAACCTGGCTCAGATGGCCGAATCAGCGGAGGTTGCCGCTGCGCACGGTTTGGGTCATCACCTCGACGGGGCAAGGTTGTGGAACGCGGCTGTGGCGCTGGGCGTGCCGCCGGTTGAGGTGGCGGCGCCGTTTCACACCGTGTCGGTGTGTTTGTCCAAGGGCTTGGGCGCGCCGGTGGGTTCGGTGCTGGTGGGATCGGAGGGGCTGATCGGCGAGGCCCGCAAGTGGCGCAAGATGCTGGGGGGCGGGATGCGCCAAGCTGGAGTGATCGCCGCAGCGGGTTTGTACGCGTTGGAGCACCACATGGATCGCCTCGCAGAAGATCACGCCAACGCCCTGCGACTGAGCGAGGGCTTGGCCCAAATCCACGGCGTGAAGGTGGAGTCGTGCGCCACCAACATGGTGTTCATAAGCCTCCCCGACGCAACCGGCCAAGCCGACCAAGGCGGCCATGGCGGCGGCGGTGCCGATCCAAGCGATCCCGGTGATGCAGCGGATCCCGGCAAACCGATCCGAAGCACCGAAACAAGCGCAGCCCCCAGCCCCATGAGCGTGGAGTTGGCGAACAGGGGCGTGGCCACCACCTGGCACGGCCAGCGCTGCCGCCTGGTAACCCACCTGGACGTCGATTGCAGCCAGATCGACACCGCAATAGCCGCCTTCCAAGAAGCGCTCACGTGAATGTCTCGCCGAATGGCTGCGGCACGGAGCCCAGGGGTCGTGGCGAGGCCGGGAGTGCGAGGCTGGTGGAGCAGGCCCGGCGTCACGGGGTGCGCGATCAGGTGGTGCTCGACGCCGTGGGCCGGGTGCCCCGTGAGTTGTTCGTTCCCAAGGGGTTGACCCACAGCGCGTTCGATGATTCGCCTCTGCCGATAGGTCAGGGTCAGACAATCAGCCAGCCTGCGATGGTTGCACTGATGGCCGAGGCGGCGCGGCTTGGTGCGGATGATCGTGTGTTGGAGGTCGGCACCGGCTCGGGTTACGGCGCGGCGATGTTGCGAGCGTTGGCCGGGCGTGTGGTAACGGTGGAGCGTCACGAGTCGCTGGCCCGGGCGGCGCGGGCCGCGTTGGCTGCGGCGGGGTTCGGTGACGTGACGGTGGTGGTGGGTGACGGCACGATGGGTTGGCCTGGCGAGGCCCCTTACGACGCGATTGTTGTGACCGCGGCCGGGCCCAGCCCCCCTGCGCCTCTGGTGGAGCAACTGGCTGAGGGGGGCAGGTTGGTGATGCCGGTCGGTTCACGAACCCACAATCAGCACCTGATGCGCTACACAAGAATCAGCAAGTCACAGCCCCTGGCCCACGCGCAAGAGCGCCGCCTGAGTGTCGTCGATGTCACGCTGGCAGTGGAACGCCTGCTGGCGGTGCGGTTCGTGGCCCTGATAGGCAAACACGGCTTCCCCCAACCCCGCTAGCCCCCCTTGGCAACCCGTCCAGTTCCGCAGCAACCGCCGGCCAAGGTCACACTCCAGCCACATCCCTCGCCGGCTCGGACTGGCTCACGTCCGCGCAGGCCGCAGTTCACATGCCTGCGTTTCGTGTCTCGGCGTTCGCGACACACCCCTTCATGCTCCCCGAGGCGTGCGTCACGGAACTTGCCGTTCGCAGACGCAAGGCACGGTGCCAGGTATTTTGGGGCGGTGAGCTTGGCGGTTTCGGGGGTGTTGATGCAGACCCCGGCGCCCGACCGTCTCCAGGTGCTCGACGCCGTGGTGATCGCCGACGACAGCGGCACGATCACCGCGGTTCACGATCGCAATGCGGGCCCCGAGGCGGTGGCCGCGGCCGACGCTGCCTTCGGGCGGGCCGACAGTCGGGTGGAGTTGCCTTCGGGGGTTTTCTTGCTGCCGGGGTTGGTGGACTTGCACATTCACGCCCCGCAGTGGCCGCAGTTGGGCACCGGTTTGGACTTGCCCTTGGAGCGTTGGCTGTTCGAGTACACGTTTCCGCTGGAGGCCCGCTTCGCCGATGTCGGTTTTGCCACCGGGGTGTGGGATCACATGGTGCCCACGCTGTTGGCGCACGGAACCACCACTGCGGTGTACTTCTCGTCGGTGCATCTGGAGGCCACCACGGCGCTGGCCGAAGCGTGTACCCGTCACGGTCAACGTGCGCTGGTGGGTCGAGTGGCGATGGATCATCCCGAGGGAACCCCGCCGTGGTATCGCGACTCGTCAGCTTCGGCGGGTGTGGACGCCTCGGCGGCTTCCATCGACGCGATCGGCGGGCTCGGCGATCCGCTGGTGTCACCGATCATCACCCCACGGTTCACCCCGGCGTGTACCGATGCTCTGCTTGCGGGTCTGGGAGAGTTGGCCGAGGCCACGGGTGTGCGGGTTCAGACCCACTGCTCGGAGTCCGACTGGCATCACGGCTACTCGTTGCAGCGCTTCTCGTGTAGCGATTCCGAGGCGCTCAACCAGTTCGGCTTGTTGCGCCCCAGGACGGTGCTGGCCCACGCCAACCACATCACCGAAGCGGACATGTCGTTGATCTCAAGGCACCAAGCCGGGATTGCCCATTGTCCGCTGTCGAACGCTTATTTCGCCAACGCAGCGCTACCGGTGAGAACGGTTCTTCAAGCCGGGGTGCGGATTGGCCTGGGCACCGACATTTCCGGCGGCGCAAGCCCAAGCCTGCTCGCGCAGTGCAACCACGCGGTCACAACCTCACGCATGCTGGAGGACGGAGTGAACCCGGCCCTGGCCGCCGAAGACCGTGGGGTGCCCGATTCCCGAATCGACGCTACGACAGCTTTCTGGCTGGCAACCGCGGGCGGCGCCCAGGTAATCGACCTGCCGGTGGGCCTGCTGGAGCCAGGCCGCCAGTTCGACGCAATAGCCGTGGACACCACCAGGCCGAACAGCCCCATAAGGGCGTGGGAGGGCTTCGACAACCATGCCCAAGTGTTCGAGAAGCTGGTGCGCCTAACCACACCCGCAGACATCACCAAAGTATGGGTAAACGCCACCCAGCGAAAGCCCTAACCAACCCCCACCACCGGGCAGTCGATTAAGCCGGCCTGGTCACCAGTCCTCCTCAACGAGGTGCTTCAGCATCGCCTTGTCCAACTCGGCGTCGGCGAGTTGCTCCTTCAGGCGAGCGTTCTCGGCTTCAAGCTTCTGTATCCGCCGCGCGTCGTTGGCCTTCGTGTCGCCGTGCTTGGTCACCCACCGAACCCAGATGGTCTCCGTGATCCCGAAGTCGCTGCACACCTCGCTCACGGTGCAGCCCTTCGCCATGCGCTCCTGGCCCTCGGCGAGTTTGCGCCTGATCTGAGCGGGCGTATGCCGCCGGCGTTTGGTCACGATGATCGGCCCTTCCTCCCCCACCATCGTGGCCGAGTTGTTCAGTCGGTGCAACTACCGGCCAACTTCAGGGGCTCGGCCCGGGTGGGCGGAGTTGGTGGGGTTGGTCTGGGGGTTTGTGTACCTGCCAGTTCTTGTGGTGGATCTTGTAGTGGCAGTCGTGGCACACCAGCGTGAGGTTGTCGGGCTGGGTGGGCCCGCCTTCGGCAAAAGGCGTGATGTGATGACTGATGCACCACTCCGGACTGGTGCCACAGCCGATGCAACCCCGGTCGCGTGCTTCAAGCGCAGCGCGCAACGCAGGACTGGGATGTCTTCGACGACCCAGCCACATCGGTTCACCAGTGGCCGAACTAAACAGCCCCGGCAGGATGTCCGCCTCGCAGGCAAGACGGTGAAACTCGTCATCCGGTAGCGGAGAGCCGTCACTGAAACGAGGATTGCCAAGCTCCCCGCTGATCAAGTCATAGTCGGCAACAACCACCACCGCCGGCCGAGCAGCCGCTCCCGTGCCTCGACCCCGGCGAGCCTCACCCGGCTCGGGCTCAGAGGATTGGCAACGGCAAACGTTGACGTCCTCTGGCTGGCGGGCGCCAGAGTCTGACGCGTCGATGCCCGGCGCTTCTGAACCTGGCCCGCCTGGGCGTGTGCCGGTGCCGGTGCTGGCAGAGCCACTGCTTGCGGGGTTCGGGTTGGCCGGCGCGGGCTTGGAGCCGGTGAGGATGTCGGCGAGCACGTCGGCTCGTCGGTGACGTTCGCCGATGGCTGCGTGACCGACACGGTTGTCCCACACAGCGCCGCTGCGTGCCAAAGAACGCCTGAGCTTCGCCGCGGTCACCGGGTCAAACATGGCAAGCAACTGCCACATGCCGTCACCGCACTCTGTGAAACTCGCGAAACGCTTCTTGCGCTGACGCTCCAACTCCGCGGCGCCGTCATCACGATCAAGTTCACGCTGATGCTCACGAAGAGTCTCACGGAACTTGTCCGGCGCCTGAGCCTGAGCCGCCTTGAGCATCTTGGGCTCATCAACAGGCCCCGCCTTCGCGGCGTTGCCAAGAATGTCCGCGTGTTCGGTGTTGATCAAATTGTTCACCAACGCCTCACGCGTCGCGGGCAGCTTGTCAAGCTGTTCGGCCTGATTGAGAGCCTCACGCGCCTTGCGAGGCGACATCCCCACCCCTTCACACAATTCCGACAGGATCGCCGCCTTGTGTGTGCGCCGGGACTTCTCCGCCAGAGCCTCAGCGATCAAACCCTTCGCCCGGCCAACCACACGATTCAAGTCCTGCACCCGGGCATCCAGCTCCAAGTCGTCCAACTTGCGAACATCAACCTCAGCAAGCACCGAACCGTCCACCCCACCACCGGCGGGCCCCGAGCCAACAGCGGTGCCGGCGGTGCGTTCGGCAGCGCGCGTGGCGCCAATCCGACGAGCCTTCTCGGCCAGCTCGACACGGCCCAGCCCGGCGCCGCTGCGTGACGAGCGGTCAAGGGCGCCAAGGCGGAGGTCTCCCTCAGACGGGTTGAGTGTCTGCTGCATGAACTCATGTTACCTACACCCGTACGCATACACAACTTTATATCAAGAATTTTTTTATGATCTCAAGGCAAATCTCTGCCGAAGGGAAAGCCACCGCCAACCCAGCGACTCCGCCACGCCACACCCCGCAAGCAAGCAGGAGGGCAGCGCAAGCCCGACGTGGGCCGGTGGCCGCCAGCCAACTCAGAAAATGATTCGGCAGCGAAGCGAAGCCGTTCCGCAAACGGAAAACAGTCAAGCCACACCCACCGGACGACCCGGAAGGTTGTTCAAGCTCGAGCGCTCGGGCCGGGCCCACCGGGCCGCCCCACCACGCCGTGTGGCGAAACCGCAACCGAGCACGACACGGGCGGCAAACAGGCAGTGCGGGTTACCGTCGGAGAATGGAAGACTCCAGTCACGCAAGCGCCGAGATCCGCTACACGCCGCAGGGACTCCCCTTCGTTCGCACACCGGAGGATCGTTTCGCCGGGGTGGAGGGCTTCGACTACAAGCCCGCGTACGTGGAAGTGGACGGCTTGCGCATGGCGTACGTGAAGGCCGGCCCCAGCCCCGCCAAGGTCACCTTGCTGTTGCAGCACGGCGAGCCCACGTGGGGGTACCTGTACCACAAGATGATCCCGCCACTGGCGGAGGCCGGTTTCCAGGTGCTCGTTCCCGATCTGCTCGGTTTCGGTCGGTCGGACAAGCCAACGCAGCGTGAGGCGTACACGTATGCCGGTCACGTGGAGTGGATGCGGCGGTTCGTGCAAGCCACCGATTCCGTTCACGGCGACTCGGAGTTGGTGTTGTTCGGCCAGGATTGGGGCGGGCTGATCGGGCTGCGCCTCGCCGCGGAGAACCCTGGAATGTTCGATCGGCTGATCTTGTCCAACACGGCGCTGCCGGTGGGTGAGTCCCCGAGTGCGGGGTTCGATTTCTGGCGACAGTTCAGTCAGGAGGTGGAGTTCCTGGACTGCGGCAGGCTCATCGCAAACACGGCTGCCACCAAGCTCACCAATGCCGATTACCACGCCTACCGCGCTCCGTTCCCGGGTGAGGAGTACATGGCCGGGGCCCGCCAGTTCCCGTTGTTGGTGCCAGTCACTCCGGATGATCCGGCGGTGAGCGCCAACCGGGCCGCCTGGGCCGAGTTGGAACAGTTCACCAAGCCGGTTCTCACCCTTTGGGCGCCAGGCGACACAGTGCTGGGTGACTTGCAGCACATGTTCGCCGAGCGCATCCCCGGAGCCAAAGGTCAACCGCACGCACAGTTCGAGCCGGCGGGCCATTTCATCCAACAAGACCAAGGCCCAGCGGTAGCAGCCGCAATCATCGACTGGCTCAGCAACTAAGCCCCGCAACCGGCGGCCCCACCCGAACCCCCAACCGCCAGCCCCGCGATCATCGACTGGCTCACCAACTAAGCCCTTCCACCGGTGGCTTCGGCACGTGGCGGCTCACGCCCGCCGCGATCATCGACTGGCTCACCAACCATCCACCACCGATTCCACGGCTCGAACGCTGCACTCAGACGCTGGACTCGGACGCTGGGCTCGCACACCGGCCAATGTGGCGACCGCGGCAGTCCACCGCCCCGCCAACCAGGGCAATCACCCGCACGCCGGGGCAGGCGGGGCGCCCCGGCTCTCGGATCTAGCCTGAGGTGATGGCCGGGCCGTTGCCTTTGCGTTTCGTGGCGTCGTACGCACGGGTACACGACATGCCCCAGGTTCGTTGCGAGCTGGCGCTGGTGGGTCGATCCAATGTGGGCAAGTCGTCGCTGATCAATGCGTTGGCTCAGCGTCGTCAACTGGCCCGCACTTCCAAAACCCCTGGGGCCACCAGGTTGCTCAACGCCTACGAGGTGGGAGCGGAGGGTTCGGGGCTGTGGCTGGCCGACCTGCCCGGTTACGGCTTCGCCAAGGCATCCAAGGGTGAGCAGCGCCGCTGGGCCGCAATGGCCGAGGGTTACTTGGAGGAACGTGAGCCGCTGCTTGGGGTGCTGCATTTGATCGACGGCGAGATCGGCCCCACCAGCCTTGATCTGCAAACCGTGACGTGGCTTCAGAGCCTCGACCTGCCAGTGAGCTACGTGGCCACCAAGGCCGACAAGGTGAAGTCGTCTCGCAGAGGGCGTCGTCGAGCCGAACTCGCCACCAAGCTAGGCACCCAACGATCCGAGGTGCTGTGGGTGAGCGCCCATCGCAACACCGGCGTCCCAGAGCTACGCAAACACGTCACCTCCCTACTAAACGCCCCAACCCCCTAACCGCCAAACCTCTCCGCGACAAGCGCATCGGCCAGGTGATCGGCAGCGGCCTTGGGTAGCGCAACAACTTCCTGGTCGCCAAGCAACACAGGCCCTCGGCAAGCAACCATTCGACCGCCCTGATGGCCAGCCTCCAGATACGTCAAGTGTGAAGTTGGGGACTGCGGGTGGACATCGAGGCGACCGTTCGGCCCTCCTGTGATGGAACTAACCGCAATCCCGATTGCGTCTAACCTTCATCTTCACCAGAGAAGCATCCTCCGGACCCAGGTGGCACCTCTCCCGCCAAGAGCGGCCGCTCCCGCAAGGTGGGGGTTTGCAACAGAAGCAGCGCCAGTCGCTGAAGGAGACCAAGGAGTTGACATGATCGAGTTGATCTGGAAGAGCAAGTCCTCCTGCCCGCCGAGCCATCCGGCCCAGGGTCCGCTCACGGGATCCACGGTCGGCCCCCGGGGGGCCTCGCCGCGGCTACGCCACAGACTCTTCCGCGCCGCCTTCGCTGTGCCAGCCATGGTGGCCCTGGTGGTGGCATCGACGGCTTGCACCACAGACGACTCCACAACCGCCACTGCTCCCTCCGCTGAGGATGCCTCCACACCAGACGCGGGCACGGCAACCGGCGACAGCAACGACGGCACCAGCACCCCGGCTGCTGACGACACCAGCAGCGACTCCGACAGCGACGGAAACGCCGGCGACAACGACGACACCAACAGCTCGGAGGCAGATTCGCAAGACGGCGACGGCGCCGATCTCGCTGGGGAAGGGCCGGAGGGCAACGACGACGGGGCAACTTCGGACCAGGTAGGAGGCCAGGGTGAGACGCTGTCGGACTTCCTGGGGCCCATGTTGGAACTCTCCTTGGATCCCGAGGCTCAACAGGCAGCCACAGATGCGATGAATCAACAAATTCAGCAGTCCATGGCGTCTTGCATGGCCGAGGCAGGATTTGAGTACATACCCGCCGTACCTCCCTCAAGTGCAGCAGACATTGGCGCATCTCTGGACGAGGACGAGGCGAGTGAGATCGGCCTCGGCATATCCACATTCGTCGCCAACTATGGGCTGGCTCACCCATCCAGTGACTGGGTTAACCCCAACAAGGCGATCGTGGAATCACTATCGGAAATGGAGCTGATGACTTACTTCCAGAGAATGATGATCGAAAACGTCGATGACCCTAACCCAGTCACCGAAACCGATCCCGTAACGGGTGAGGAGTACGATCTCAATGTGGGTGGTCTTGGAGGTTGCCAGGGCAATGCCATCTTGCAAGTGATGGCAGTTGGGGAAGTCCTTGGACAAATGGATGTTGGCGGCATGGCGGAGAGGGTGACCGCGGATCCACGGATGGTGGCCTTGTACGCAGAGTGGTCTGAGTGCATGAGCACGAAGGGATACAGCTACTCAGATCCCGAGCAGTTCTTCTATGAGGCGTCGGAGGACATCTATTCCCGCGTTCAGGATATTATCGCCGATGAGGAACTCCTCATTGAGTTGGAAGAAGCGTCGAATCCCTCCATCTCAGACATATCGTGGTTCTTTGATGTGATGGAGGACAGAGAGCGAGAAGACTTCGGTGAAGCCGACGATTACGCTGACACCGACGATTACGCTGACACCATGGAACAGGACCCATGGTCTTCAGTCGACCGGGACGCACTAGACGCCCTCCAGCAAGAGGAACGGGAGCTGGCGGTGGCCTATGCACAATGCACCAGCCCAATCCTGGACAGGGCGGACAGCATCTCCAGGGAGTACGAAGCAATACTGGTACAAGAAAACCGCACCCTGCTGGAGGACTACCGAGCCAGGCGATCCACCACCGAGTGACGACGAAGGAGTCCGCTACGCCATGTTGTTGCGATCGACCAAAGTTAACACGGACCAGATCCCGCCAAGCAGGCGCCGATGGATCCCCCGAGCCACCTTCGCAGTGCCCGCCATCCTGGCCCTGCTAACCGCGTCGGCTTGCAGTACGAGCGACTCCACTACCACCACGTCCTCGCCCATCGGCGACTTGTTCTCCGCGACCGAGAACGTAGATCCACGTGAAACATTGGCGTACTACCTTGGACCTCTATTTGTCCTGTCGATTGATCCAGAGCGCATGGCACAGGCCTACTTGGAGGTGCAAGAGCAGGGTCAGAAGTCCATCGCCGCATGCATGGCAGAAGGCGGATTTGAGTACGTGCCTATGGTTCGCCCTCCAAGCAGAAGCATCATAGGACCATCGCTGGACCCTGACGTGGCGCGTGAAGAGGGATTCGGTATCACCACGGACCCCACCATCGATCGACTTCTCGATCAGTCTCTATTGGACACGGATGACCCGTCGTATGACTGGGCCAGAGCGAACATTGAGATAATTCAGTCACTCTCCGAATCGGAGCAGGAAGCCTATGGCCACAGATTGTACTTGGAGTACTTGGGCGATGCAGAGCCAATAGTCGAGATCGATCCCGACACCGGCGAAGAATACGAATACTACGAGGAGTTCGGCACCGGTTGCACCGGACAGGCCGAATCACAGGCGTGGGATGTAGCATCGTTGGAATCTCTCATAGAACAGCTCGAGATTGGGGACATAGAACAGCAATTCGAATCAGATCCACGCATAAGTGATGTGGACGTAGAATGGTCAGATTGTATGGCCACCAAAGGATACAACTACACAAGTCCAGAAGACTTCCAAGAAGAGGTCTACGAGTACCTCCAAGACGGCCGTCGAGAAATCTTGGGTATTGATGACTACATGCTGAGGACTATGGATGAACTCGCTGAACGCGGCCTGTTTGAATCATACGACGAAACCTCTTCAGACGATGTTGACGCAGCGCGCGCAGCCTCAATCGAGGTCATGATGGAGGGCGTGGACCAGGACACTCTTGCCGCCCTTCGCCAAGAAGAGCAAGACATGGCAGTGGCGTATGCCCAATGCACTGCGCCCATCTCGAAGAGATTTGACGAAGTATTCCACGAGATCGAGCTGGCCATCATCGAACCCAACCGCGCCCTACTGGAAGAATACCGAGCCGAACGCCTGGGTTTGACCGATCGCTAGCGCCCCTGACGCCATCCACTAGTGCCGTAGCATCGAATGACTACGACGCAGATGCATCGGGTGAGCGCTGGTCGGTCGGGGATCGAGTGGACCGAGGTCACCTGGAACCCGACCACAGGCTGCGACCGCACCTCGCCAGGCTGTGACAACTGCTACGCCCTCACGATGGCCAAGCGCCTACGCGCCATGGGCCAAGCCAAGTACCAGAACGACGGCGACCCGCGCACCAGCGGCCCTGGTTTCGCGCTGACCCTTCACGAAGACGCCCTGGACGCGCCCTACCGATGGAGGTCACCAAGGCTCATCTTCGTGAACTCCATGAGCGACCTGTTCCACCCGGACGTGCCGCTGGACTTCATTCAGCGGGTGTTCACCGTGATGGCCGAGACACCCCGGCACACCTACCAGGTGCTCACCAAGCGATCAAAGCGCATGGCCGCCGCTGCGCCCAGCCTCCACTGGCCCCCGAACGTTTGGATGGGTGTCAGCGTCGAGACGGATCGCTACACCTTCCGGGTAGATCACCTCAGGTCGGTGGGTGCGGCGGTGCGGTTCGTGAGCGCGGAGCCGCTGCTCGGCCCGCTGCCGAGTCTCGATCTGTCTTCGATCCACTGGCTGATCGCCGGCGGCGAAAGCGGAGCCAAACCCCGCCCACCTCAACAGGAATGGGTGCGCGATCTCCGTGACCAGTGCAGCGCCGCCGGGGTGAGTTTCTTCTTCAAGCAATGGGGCGGAAGAACCCTCAAGGCCAACGTCCGAGAACTAGACGGCAACCAACACAACGAAATGCCCAGAAGCCAAGACCTGTGGGCCATGAGCACTACCGGCCAGTAAGGTGACATGGCCTAGGAAGCGCGCACACGCTGAGCGCACTCTGGGTGATGCGGAAGCAGATGAACGCCTCTTGCCTCGCAGTGCAGGCAGGGAACCGGGACGCGCCTTCATCGTTGCTCCAGCGTGTGACGAGGCCTCGTTCCTGGTTGTTGCCTCTGGTAGGCTCCCAGCATTAGCGGAACCGTCGAGTGTAGCCAAGATCCAGTAGCCGACGCAGGACACCCTAACGTGAACAACACTTATTCACGCAATCGTACACCCACTGGATCCAGCCGAGAATACATCGGGTTCGGTTCTGAGATCAGTGTGACTCCTGGGCTCGATAGACTTCCGTTTAGCAATGACCTTGCCGCGGAATTGGTAGCAGAGTTCGGCCCTGAAGGCCACAGAGCTGTGGAGTTCATTCTAACTGCCCAGTTCCTGTTGTCCTCCAACCCAACACGGCATCGGTTGAGCGAATCCGCGGCATATTGCCTTCGGGAAGCAATGACGGAGATTCTTCGCTCTGGGGATGTGAGCGATAAGCCGCGAAGGCGAGACATCTTGGAGGACGTCATCAGAGCGCATCAAGGGTACCGGAATGCCAAGGGACGAGGTGACGAGGAGCAACCTGCGTTGAAGACCTTACTTACCTCACTCGACGATCTTGAGTCCCTCCCAGAGCAATCGGAGACCTACCATGATCGTCTGATCGGCATCCTGATCAATCGAACGGGATCCCCGCCCCTGTCCGATGACACGGCCCTTGGTCCAACATACACGAATGTCCTGAATCGATTGAATCGTGCTCTCCACACTCAATGCACGAGAGACGAATCGCTAGAGTTGTGGGACGAGTGCATCAGACTTCTCAACCGACTATTCCTGCCTCGCGACGAACGTAATGCTGAACTGGACACTCTGGCTGGAGTCACGGCGCCTACTCCTACACAGGTCCGACAGCTCCTGGAACTCGTCGTTTCGCCTGTCCATCTCCGCTACTTCCTTAGGAGGCTCGAATCCCCTGCATGGCTCGAACCGCTCACAGATGCCGGTGTTCTGGAGCCTCCCGAAGTGGGCGGCCCATGGCTGGGCTTCTCAGCCGTTGACCGTCTTGGATCAGAATTCCTTCTAGAGGTCTCCGATTGGCTGGACATGATGTACAAAGAGTACGGCACGACTTCAGTACACGCTTGGTATATCGGTCGAGCGGCGCTTGACCTTGGCGGTGTGGCAGCCCTCAACCTGGTGTTGCGTGCTGTAAGGAAACATCCACAGCAGGAAATTGTCCTCGAACTGGGTCTGCGGGCAGTCCAGTGCTCCGATCCCCAAGACAAGCGTGTTAGGGATCTAGCGGACGTGCTGCTGAACGAGGACAGCTGGCGGAGGCTGCACTATAGCGCACCCCTGTTGGACCACCTGGTGAACGGCACCAATGCTGAGAATGCTAGTTCTAGGGTTGAGCTACTATGCCTTAAGCTTCGTAAGGTACGGCACGACGATCCAGCCTGGGTGAGGATTAAGTGGTCTCTGGCAGGCTCGGTAGAAGACCAGAAGATCAGCTACGATCCACTCGACCGTTTTCCCGCGTTGTTGAACTGCCTCCTGACCCTCCTCCCAAAGGCCTGGTTACACCTACCCGTTTCAGAACTACTCGACCATCTTGAGGGTCTAGATGTGTCACTACAGGGACGACTCAGATCTTGGATTCTCGCGAGGTCTCCAGGCGTGGAGGTGTCGATGCTGGTTGGAGAAGTCGTGCGTGCGATTTCCGCTCGCTACCCAACAGGTGACGATGTCGCCCTCCTGGATCGGATCGACCGCGAGGCTGAGGCAGAAGAATTTGATGATGCCAGCACGCGGTGGTCCCACGCGCTAGGCGCTGCTCCCAACATTGACCATCTACGGTCCGCACTTGAGGCTAAGGAGGTGCCTCAAGACTGGAGGCGAGTCCTAGCCTGGCTGACACTGCTGCCTGAGCGGATCGCTTCGGATTGGGAGCACGCCTACGAGCTACTCGCAGGCGTGCTCCCTCAATTGTCTCATGACGCGCTTCGCGAGAGACCAACAGTACGAGGGGGCACTGTTCTGAGTCCGATCTCTCGCGAAACGCTCCTCGAGAAAGAGCCCCTGGAGGCGGCCAGGTTAGTTTCGAAATGGAGACCGACGCCTCCAGATCCCATTATCGGCTGTAGGGCACTTGGGGAAACCCTCAAACAGTGCGTCATTGGAGACTCTACACGCTGGCTGAAGGATCCAGTCGGTATTGCAACCATGTTGCGGCATCCCACCTACATTAGTTCCTACCTACAAGCGCTTGCGGACCTCTCTAAGGACGAGCGCTTCCTCAGCGACGAGGTGTTGGACCTGGTAATGCTTGTGGCTAGCCACCCCTGGCCAGTGGACGCGATCGGTTTGATAAGGTCTGACTATGACTCTGATTGGCGCGGAGCTGAGCAATCTGCAGTTGATCTATTCAGGGTGATGTGCATCTCTAGATCTGACCTCGGCGGTCGGGGCGACGATGTTTGGAGCTTTCTGGAGAATCAAGTTTGGGACAAGTCCCAACCGTCAGAAGTTCTGGAGGAAGATGAGTCCAGGGCATTAGCGAGAGCCCTAGCAAGGCCATGCACTCGCGCTCTGGAGTCTGCGCTGCATTTTGTCTTCAGCGAGTTCAATCGCAATGGAGTCGTTCGGCAAGAGGCCATAAGACTGCTGGAATCGAGCCTCCGACTGGAAGGCCTCGATGGTTTGGAACATCGAGCGATACTTGCTTGGCTGTTCCCTCTTCTGCGAAACATGCTGCCGGAATGGATGGACGACAACAAAGACCTTCTGTTCGGGGACGAGGCTCCACAAGATCTTGGCCAACGAACACTAGATCAAACGCTCACCTGGGGTCACCCGGACGCGTGGCTCTTGGAGAACTTTCGTTCTGAGATTGAAGAGTCAGTGAAGGGTGGCGTTGACCAGGCGCTGTACCACTACATGGGGGCAATGTTAGGGGGTTGTTCGGGGTATGACGTTGCGGAGGTCATCTCCTTTCTTCGAGGGTGCGGCCTGATCTCTCAAGCAGCCATGTCGGTTAGCCTTCTGCTCAGAGGCGAAGGTGAGGTGTCCCAGCCTATCGAAATTGCTGTGGAGTTTTGGCGCAAGAGTCTAGAGTCGGAATCTGGACAATCAGTCAGT
Source organism: Candidatus Aldehydirespiratoraceae bacterium (assembly GCA_965221635.1). Taxonomy (GTDB): domain Bacteria; phylum Actinomycetota; class Acidimicrobiia; order Acidimicrobiales; family Aldehydirespiratoraceae; genus JAAXHB01. The sequence continues at coordinate 1,903,788 of OZ244902.1, read as the reverse complement.
GGCTTTCTGTATTTTTCCCAGATTCCCGGTTTGGAGGACAACGTCTGGGCTGAGCTAACGCTCGCTACTCTCGCAGCCGGTCCAAAATGCGGTTCCCGAGAGGCGCACCGAGTTATTCGGCGAGCGACGAGAACCACTCCCACGTTGACTGTGTTGGACATCCTCGACAAAATGGTCAGGGAGCAGCTCGATCACTGGGACACCCGAAACTTGGGTCGGATCGCAGTCTATTTGGAAGACTCTTCATCAACAGCTAGCCACTTGTCTGACTCGCGCGTATTCCACCGGCTCTGGACCGGATTAGATGGGCGGGGCGCGATCGGTGACTGATGCGTCAGCGCCCGTGAAATCAAGCTCTGGTGCGCTCAACCCTTGAATCCAATGAAGCTCCACAGTTGCTGTGTAGAGGTCACCAACCCACCACCTCGTCCAGATGACCAACCCCTTTCGACTTGGTCGTCGGCGTGTGGCGCGACTCGTTGCGGCTTCTGCACTGGCGACGTGCATAGCGCTTTGGACTGATCCACATGGCCGGTGGCGCTGGCACCCACCAGGGGGCTGGCGCCGACTAGCTTGGTTGGTTCTGGTGCTAGCGGGCCTGGCGTCGGCTGGTGGATTGGAGGATCGTGGTGGAGCTGGATCGGGGGCGCTCTTGGCGCGGCGGGGACGCCGGGGATGGGTGGCGGCGGCTGTGTCGGCATCTCTGCGACCTGGCCGGTCGGGAATGGCGGACGTCCTTTGGTGAGGTGGAGGCCATCATTGGTTTCGAGCTTCCGGCTGAGGCCCGGTTGCATCGGGACTGGTGGTCGACTCCTCTTGGTGGCAGCGACTCCAGCGAGGCGCCGAGGTGGGGCGCCGCCGGATGGGAGGTGGCTTGGGTGGACCTGGACTCCGAAACGTTGGTGTTTCACCGTGAGGCGTCGCCGGGTGCGGGGGCGCTGATGCTGGAGGAGTTGCTGCCTGTTCACTCCGCTGGTGCTTGGCCGGAAGGGTCGAGCCTCCGTAGGGAGCACATGTACTCGGGCCGGGGCGCGTGAGCCCAGGCGAGAAGTAGGAGGCACAGTCCTGATGGCCCCCAAGGGACGCCCACGCAAGGGCGCCGGCAAACCCGCCGACACCGACTACCGGGCGGAACTTTGGAAGATGGCCGACGCGCTGCGGGGCAGCATGGACGCCGCCGAGTACAAGCACGTGGTGTTGGGGCTGGTGTTCTTGAAGTACATCTCCGACGCCTTCGAGGAGACACGCGCCCACCTCGAAACCGAAGTGTCCCAAGGCGCCGACCCCGAGGATCCGGACGAGTACCGGGCCAAGAACGTGTTCTGGGTGCCGCTCGAGGCTCGCTGGGCCGTGCTCCAGGCCGATGCCAAGCAGCCCACCATCGGCGAAACGGTGGACGAGGCGATGGACGCCATCGAACGCGACAACCCTGCGCTGCGCGACGTACTGCCCAAGAACTACGCACGTGTGGCCCTCGACAAGACCCGCCTGGGGCAGGTGATCGACCTTGTGAGCAACATCAACGTCGGTGGCACCGAGGCGCAGGCCACCGATGTGCTCGGCCAGGTCTACGAGTACTTCCTGGGCCAGTTCGCCCTGGCCGAGGGGCGCAAGGGTGGCGAGTTCTACACGCCCCGGTCGGTGGTGAGATTGTTGGTGGAGATGCTGGAGCCATACCAGGGCAGGGTGTACGACCCGTGCTGCGGTTCGTCGGGAATGTTCGTGCAGTCGGTGGAGTTCATCGAGGCCCACGCCAGTGGCAATGGCAACGGGGGCAGGGCGAAGTCAGCCATCTCGATCTACGGCCAGGAGTCCAACTACACCACCTGGCGCCTCGCCAAAATGAACCTGGCCATCCGCGGAATCGAGGGACAGATCGCATACGGCGACAGCTTCCACAACGACCGCCACCCCGACCTGCGGGCCGACTTCATCCTGGCCAACCCGCCCTTCAACGTGAAGGACTGGGGCGGGGATCGCCTGCGCAACGATCAGCGGTGGCGGTACGGCCAACCACCGGCAGGCAACGCAAACTTCGCCTGGGTGCAGCACTTCCTACACCACCTCGCGCCACGGGGCATCGCCGGGTTCGTGTTGGCCAACGGATCCATGTCGTCGAACCAGTCCGGAGAAGGCGACATCCGCCGCAACATCATCGAGGCCAGGCTGGTGGACTGCATCGTTGCCCTGCCGGGCCAACTGTTCCGCTCCACCCAGATCCCGGCCTGCTTGTGGTTCCTGAACCGGGGCAAGCCCCAAGAACAACGGCCAAACGAGACCCTCTTCGTGGACGCTCGCCAGCTAGGCCACCTCGTGAACCGCACCCTGCGTGAACTCTCCCCCGAGGAGATCGCGCGCATCGCCGGCACCTACCACGCGTGGCGAGGCAAGGAGGGCACGGGCTCCTACGAGGACGTGCCCGGATTCTGCAAGAGCGCCACCCGGGAGGACATCAAACGCCACAGTCACGTGCTCACCCCTGGCCGCTACGTGGGCGTGCCGCCCCAGGAAGACGACGGAGAGCCCTTCAATGAGAAGATGACCCGCCTCGCAGCCCAATGGCGCGAGCAGCAAGCCGAAGCTGCGCAACTCGACGCCAAGATCGCGGCAAACCTGGAACGCCTTGGCTTCGGGGAGAACCCGTGAGCCCTGTGACCGTGCGGCATGGGCATCGACTACCTTCTACCCAGGCCAGCCACCCAGGAGACGCGCCGTGAAGGACTGGGCACTAAGCGAAGCCAGGAAGCGATTCAGCGCAGTGGTGAACGCCGCCCTCACGGGCGTTCCCCAGAGGATCACCCGCCGCGGCAAGCCCGCCGTGGTGGTGCTGTCCGTGGACGACTACGAACGCCTATGCCACACGGCAGGCGAACCCACACCCACCTTCATAGATCATCTGCTCGCCGTACCCCAAGGCGAAGAAGAGTTCAAACGCACCCCAATAGCTCTCCGCGACCTTGACTTCTGATGACACCGACTCCTTGTCGCAACCCGCTCAGGCCCTCAACCTCGAAGCGATCAAGCTATCCATACACGCATCGGACGACACCCCCTACGTGGCCATCAATTTCTTTGCGCCATGCAAGCCATTATCCTGCGGATCAGACTCAAGTGACACTGGTGGCACTCTGCTCACGGTCCCTTACACCGGAAGAAGCCTGTGCGGCGCCATGAGCCCATGCCAAGAGACTTCCGGGCAGTGGCAGGTGACCTCTCTGAGAGATGTTTGCGTTGATGTAAGGTACGGTTACACAGCAGCTGCTACATCTGAACCTACCGGAACACACTTCATCAGAGTGACTGATATCGCACAGGATTACTTCGATTTGAAGACAGTGCCATTCTGCCATATCAACGCCCGGGATGCTGAGCGACATCGACTCAATGTGGGCGATATTCTCATATCCAGGATGGGCACAATTGGGGTGTCCACATGCATCCGTGAACCCATCAGTGCCGTACCCGCTAGCTACTTGATCCGGCATCGCCTCCACCTGGACGCAGTTGATCCACAATATCTCTCGTATGTTCTGCAAACACCAGAATATTGGCACTTCATCGAGGCATACGGAAGTTCAGGCGCAGTTCAACCCAATATCAATGCGAAAACCCTCGGCGACTTCCGATTCCCGTTGCCGCCGTTGAAGGAGCAGCGGCGGATTGCTGAGGTTCTTGGTGCGTTGGATGACAAGATTGAGTTGAACCGGAGAATGAACCGAACCTTGGAGGAGGTTGCAAGAGCCATCTTCAAGGACTGGTTCGTGGACTTCGGCCCAGTCCGCGCCAAGATGGAAGGCCAAGAACCCTACCTACCCCAAGAAATCTGGTCCCTATTCCCCAACAATCTGCAAGACTCAGAACTAGGCCCAATCCCCCAAACCTGGCAAATCATGGAACTCGGTGACATGACATCCAAACCTCAGTATGGATACACCGCATCGGCTACTCAAGGTCCTGACGGACCGAAATTCTTGCGAATTTCAGACATCAACAAGTCCGCATGGATTGACTGGTCCCTCGTACCTCACTGCCACATCAACATAGAGGATTTTCGCAAATTCCGACTTGACAAGGGTGACATTTTGGTTGCTCGGATGGCTGACCCAGGGCACGGTTGTCTGGTCGAATCTGAACACAGAGCGGTCTTTGCGTCATACTTGATTAGGTTTCGACCGCGGATACCCAATTATGCTAGGTTCCTTCAGTACTGGCTCCGGTCGAGTCCGTACTGGGATCTTGTAAATGAGCGAGGCGCAGGATCGACACGCGCAACTCTCAATGCGAGTGTCCTGTCACGATTCGCCATCGTTGTTCCGCCCGTAGCGTTGCTTGAGCACTTTTCTGACGCCGTGATCTCATCCAGGGAACGGATCACCAGTAATGTCGCTGAGTGTCAGCATCTATCCTTGCAAAGGGAGGCACTGCTGCCGGAGCTGATTGGTGGCAGGATGCGTTTCGCCGAAGCTACGGATCTGATTTAGATATGAAGAAGGAAGTCCGCCAGCTCCGTGGCAAAGCAATCAGTGCTCTTGTTCTTTCGATTGAACACTTCAACCGCCCTTGGGACTTCGGGCGTGTGCAGGCCGTGCTCATCCTGATGGACCATTCGTTTGAAATGCTCCTGAAGGCTGCAATTCGTCATCGGGGAGGAAGGATCCGCGCGCGAGGTGCAAGGCAGACCATCGGGTTCACAGCTTGTGTCCGGAGGGCCCACAGCGATGCCAGCCTACAGTTCTTGGACGCTGAACAGGTTCTAACCCTTCAAGCGATTAACGGGCTCCGTAATGCCACTCATCATTATCTTGTTGACGTCTCAGAGCATGAGCTGTATTTTTACACCCAGGCAGGCGTGACACTATTTCGGGACGTTCACGACGAAGTGTTCGACACGAAGCTTGTACTGGAGTTGCCAGAGCGTGTATTGCCTGTTTCCACAACTGCTCCCAAAGACCTTTCGACATTGTTCGATACCCAAATTGAGGAAATACGATGTCTCTTGGCTCCGGGTACGAGAAAGAAGATGGATGCGATTGCGAAACTCCGCAGCCTTGCCGTGCTTGAGAGCGCGGTAAATGGAGATTATGAGCAGCCCAGCGATTCGGAATTGAAGAAGGCGTGTGACCGACTCTCACAGGGGTCTGAATGGACATCGCTATTTCCTGGAGTCGCCTCCATCAACATTGGTCCTGACCACGAGGGGCTTGCGTTGAATTTGCGGCTCACAAAGAACAAGGGTATCCCTGTTCAGCTGTTGGCAGAATCTAGTGACAGCACCGCAGTTGTCGCTGTTCGTAGGGTGAACGAACTGGATTACTATAGTCTGAGTCCGACACAACTGGCCGAGAAGCTTGATCTTACTCCACCGAAATCTCGTGCATTGGTCGATCAACTTGGCCTGCGTGATGATCCAAAGTGCTTCAAGGAGATCAAAGTTGGCAAGGTGAAGCACGCTCGATATTCTCCGGCGGCCCTTGAGCCGATGCGGGCTGCACTTGATGTGGAGTCCATCGAAGATGTATGGATTCGCTACCGGGAGGGACGCAGTCAGTGAAACTGGATGCACTGCCTCTGGCGTGTACGGCTTGGAATAGCCTGAGATTGTGCGAAATCAGTCTCACGCCTTCTTTCGGGCAGGCTCTTTGCCGTTTGTGCATCCCGAGGCGGTCTTTGTGAGACACAACGGTGCTTGCTGTGAACGCGTGAGACACAACTGGGCACCGACGCCGTGACCTCGCTTACCGAGGCTGAGGTTGAGGTGGCTGCTTTGGAGTGGCTGATTGGCCTTGGCTGGGAGGTGGCCTCGGGGCCGGAGATTGGGCCCGGTGGAGAGTCTGCGGAGCGTGACGACTACGGCAACGTGGTGCTGGTGGGTCGACTCCGGGTTGCTCTGGCGCAACTGAATCCCGAGGTGCCCAAGGAAACGCTGGAGGGTGCGCGGAGGCGGCTCACCCGGCCTCAGGGAGCCACGCTGGAAGCGCGCAACCGGAACTTCCATCGAATGCTGGTGGACGGGATCACCGTGGAGTACCGAACCGCCGATGGTCGCATCCGTGGCACGCAGGTGCAAGCAGTGGACTTCGACAAGCCGCACCGCAACGACTGGCTGGCGGTGAACCAGTTCATCGTGTCGGAGGGCCAGAGCACCCGGCGTCCCGACATCGTGCTGTTCCTGAACGGCCTGCCCATCGGGATCATCGAACTGAAGAACCCCGCGGATGAGGACGCCACGATCTGGAGCGCGTGGCAGCAGTTGCAGACCTACCAGGCCGAACTGCCCACCTTGTTCTCCATGAACGAACTGCTCATGGTGTCGGACGGCGTTCAGGCCCGGCTTGGCACGCTCACCGCCGGCAAGGAGTGGTTCAAGCCGTGGCGCACGATCGGCGGCGATGCGCTGGCCGACACCGCCACACCCGAACTGCAGGTGATGCTCGAAGGCGTGTGCCAACCGGAGCGCTTGACAGCCCTGCTGCGCCACTTCATCGTGTTCGAGGACGACGGCGGCGCCCTCGCAAAGAAGATGGCCGGCTACCACCAGTTTCACGCGGTGCGCACCGCCATCACCGAAACGCTTCGAGCAGCCGCACTTCAACAACAGCGCCAGAAAGGTGCCGCCCAGGCCGGCCACGCGGAGCATGCCGGGCGTCCCGGCGGCGATCCTGGCGATCAACGGGTGGGCGTGGTGTGGCACACCCAGGGTTCGGGCAAGAGCCTCACCATGGCCTTCTACGCCGGTGCCATCGCCCGCCACCCTGCTGCGGCAAACCCCACGATCGTGGTTCTCACCGACCGCAACGACCTCGACCAGCAACTCTTCTCCACCTTCTCGCGCTGTCAGGATCTGCTGGGTCAACCACCCACCCAAGCCGAGAGTCGTGCCGACCTGCGCAAGAAGCTGTCGGTGAACGCCGGGGGCGTGGTGTTCACCACCATCCAGAAGTTCTTCCCCGAAGAACGCGGCGACACCCCTCCCGCCCTGTCGCACCGGAGCAACATCGTGGTGATCGCCGACGAGGCCCACCGCAGCCAGTACGACTTCATCGACGGTTTCGCCCGGCACATGCGAGACGCCCTGCCCAAGGCGTCCTTCGTGGGATTCACCGGCACCCCCATTGAACTGGCCGACGCCAACACCCGGGCCGTGTTCGGCGACTACATCAGCATCTACGACATCAAACGCTCGGTGGCCGACGGCGCCACCGTTCCCATCTACTACGAGAGCCGCCTTGCCAAGCTGACCCTCAACGAGGACAAGCGTCCTTCCATCGACATCGACTTCGAGGAGGTGACCGAAGGCGAAGAAGCCGACCGCAAGGAGAAACTCAAAACCAAGTGGGCGCAACTGGAGGCCCTGGTGGGCGCGCCGGACAGGGTGAAGCAAGTGGCCGAGGACATCGTGGCCCACTTCGACCAGCGTCTCGGGGTGATGGACGGCAAAGCCATGGTGGTGTGCATGAGCCGCCGCATCTGCGTGGATCTATACGACGAGTTGGTGCGTCTGCGTCCCGACTGGCACCACGATCACGACCACAAGGGCTCCATCAAGGTGGTGATGACCGGATCGGCATCTGACCCCACCGACTGGCAGCCCCACATCCGCAACAAACCGAGGCGCGAGGAACTGGCCAAGCGCTTCCGGGATCCCGACAACCCGTTCAAGGTGGTGTTGGTGCGCGACATGTGGCTCACAGGGTTCGATTCGCCAAGCCTGCACACCATGTACGTGGACAAGCCGATGCGCGGCCACGGATTGATGCAAGCCATTGCGCGGGTGAACCGTGTGTTCAAGGACAAGCCCGGCGGCCTGGTGGTGGACTACCTGGGCCTGGCCCACGACCTCAAAAGGGCCCTGGTGACCTACACCCAAAGCGGCGGCGAGGGAACGGCGGTGCTCAACCAGGAGGACGCCGCCGCGATGATGCTGGAGAAGCACGACGTTTGCTGCGGCATCCTGCACGGGTTCGACTGGTCTCAATGGGCCACCGGCACACCGCAGCAGCGCCTGGCGTTGTTGCCACCCGCTCAGGAGCACGTCCTCGCCCAGCCCGACGGCAAGGATCGCTTCCTCACCGAGGTTCGGGCGCTGGCCGCGGCGTTTGCCTTGGCTGTCCCACACCCCGAGGCGATCCGCATCCGAGACGACGTGGGCTTCTTCCGGGATGTGCGAGCGGCGCTGGCGAAGCGGGCGGACAGCACGGCACGATCCGATGAAGAGCTCGACCTGGCGGTGAGCCAGATCATCTCCGAAGCGGTCTCGTCTGATGGTGTGGTGGACATCTTCGCAGCGGCGGGATTGGACAAGCCCGACATCTCGGTGCTGTCCGATGAGTTCCTGGCCGAGGTTCAGGGCATGCCGCACCGCAACCTGGCCGTGGAGGTACTGCAGAAGCTGCTGAGTGGCGAGATCTCCGTGCGCCGTCGCCAGAACGTGGTGCAGGCCCGCTCCTTCACCGAAATGCTCGAGACCACACTTCGCCGCTACCAGAACCGGGCCATCGAGGCGGCCCAGGTGATCGAGGAACTGATCGAGCTGGCCAGGCAAATGCGCGAGGCCAACGAGCGTGGCGAGAAGTTAGGCCTGTCCGATGACGAACTGGCCTTCTACGACGCGCTCGAAACCAACGACAGCGCCGTACGAGTGCTGGGCGACGAGACCCTGCGAGACATAGCCCGTGAGTTGGTGGACAAGGTGCGCAGCAACGTCACCATCGACTGGACGGTTCGCGAGAACGTCCGAGCGCATCTACGGGTGCTGGTGCGCCGCATCCTGCACAAACACGGCTACCCGCCCGACAAAGCAGAAAACGCCACCCGCACAGTCCTAAAACAAGCAGAACTACTGTCCGAGACCTGGGCCCTCCAGTAACCAACCCCCACCCCCGCCGCCTCACCCGGCAACCGTCAGCCTTACACGCTGCCTGAAGTCAAGGCCTTACCACCCCGCTGGCACATTGAGGGCGCCCACCGCGCCGCAGGCGGCGGTTCGGCTGGGTGAGCTTGCGGGCTGGGGCTGTCACACCGGCTGCCTAGTCTCGGCGTGTGAACGAATGTCTGTTCGACGACGGGCTTGGAGTGCCCCCGCGGGTGCAACCTCAGCGGCTACGGTCAACGCCAATGAGGCTGTGGCGCACACCTGAGCGCGAAGCGGGCCATGTTCGTGTGAACGTTCTCGACTGCGACCCGTTCCACGAGATGCTCCAGTCGCTGCTGATCTGCGGGCCCGCTCAGGAGGGCCTCGACCTTCTCCCTGACCGCAGCGTTCGCACGGTGGTGACCTCGCCTCCGTACTGGTCGCTGCGGGATTATGGCACCGACGGCCAGATCGGGCGCGATGACGCTTTGGCGGACTACGTGAAGGCCATCGTGACCACCTTCGACAAGGTTCGCCGGGTGCTCACCGACGACGGCACGGTTTGGCTCAATGTGGGCGACACCTACACGTCGGGCAATCGTCGCTACCGCGCGCCGGATCGCAAGAACAAGGCCAGGGCCATGAGGGTTCGCCCGCCCACGCCGGAGGGCCTCAAGCCCAAGGATCTGATAGGCGTGCCGTGGCGGTTGGCCCTTGCGCTACAGGATGCGGGGTGGTGGCTGCGTTCCGAGGTGATCTGGCACAAGCCCAACGCACACCCCGAGTCGGTGCAGGACCGTCCCACCAAGGCCCACGAGACGATCTTCTTGTTGTCCAAGAGCCAGAACTACCATTACAACATCGACGCCGTGCGAGGCCCCAACAACCGACGACTCCGCACGGTTTGGGACATCAACACCGAACCACGCCGACCCAGCGACTGCAGCGCTGACGACCATCCAGCGGTGATGCCGATGACCTTGGCCCGTCATTGCATCAAGATCACCAGCGAACCCGGCGACGTGGTGCTCGATCCCTACGCCGGATCGGGAACCACACTGCTCGCTGCCCGTGAACTGAACCGCCAATGGGCCGGAATCGAACTCAAGCCCGCCTTCGTGGACTTGATCGAACGCCGCCTGGCGCAGTGAACGACAAGGAATCCCTCAACCGCCAGATCAACGCCCTGTCACCGATGGGCAGACGGTTCGTCGCGCGCATGGTGGAATCACTGGCCGATCCGCTCCACGCAACGCTGCCAGCCTCGACGCCCACGTGGATCACCTCAAATCCGGACTGGATCGAGTACTTCGGACTGGTCGTGTCCGCCCATCACGCCATCACCGTGGATGCCCTGGGGTCGTCCAGTTTCGAGAGCGCCTTCCGCAGCACATGCGAAGCCGTCGCATGGCAGCTGGATCCTCCCGGCTCGGCCACACGTCGCTTCGTGGACCTCACGGTGGAGACCGCCGATGGGTGGGCACGCAAGCTGTCACTGAAATCCACAGCGGCCCAGAGACTGTCCGAAGCCTCAGCACACATTTCGAAACTGACCGAGGCGGCGTGGATTCAAGACGTGCGCTCGGCCCGCGCTCGCAGAGAGAAGACCCTTGCACTCTTTGCCGAATACCGAGCCGCGGTCGACGCGATCGTGATGCTTCGAGCCTTTCGACGCGAAGCGAACACGATCCCGTACCGGTACCAACTCATCGAAATACCAACGACCATCTTCGAGTCGCTCGAAGACGCCCCGTTGTCTGCATTCGCAGCCGATGGGCCAACCATTGACTGCAGCTTTAGGGATGACAGCGCGGCTGCTCGTGTGTCTCTGGACAGATCCGACGCCAAGATCACCGTGAAACAAATCAAACTAACCGCCTGCGACATACACGCAGAATGGGAGAGTGTCATCTGAGACGGCTTGAGCCTAAACGGCTATCCGGACACGTCATCTTGCCTCCCAGTCAGGAGTTATGCCTCAGCCACTCAACTCCGGATGACCTGTACATACAATAACGCCTCGGCATGGAGGTCGAGCTTGGGCCATGGATTACGGCTCACACCTCTTCAGGCCAGTAGGTCATGTTGCAAACCTTCTGCACACACCCGATGAACTGCATTATGTTCTCAAAGACTGAGCCCATTGGCGCATCAATAAACAGATTGCCGTCGTCATAACGGACCCCGTTGTTGATGAGGATCTCGTGCAGGATGCGTTCTCGCCTAGCAGTGTTCACCTCGAAGGTGTATGAGAGTCGCATTAGTGCCAGCCCAAAATCACAAATTCGGACATACCCATCACCGCGTGGGCTCTCCATCAAATAGACATCCACCATATCGCCATCTTCATGGCAGATTGGCAAGATTAGCTGATACTTGCCGGGACGACGTTCGTAGAAGTCGAACGCGGTTGCCATGGCCTGGGTCATGGATGAACGGATGAGGTCCGGCTGCATCAGACAAGTCTACGTGTGCGGCCTGGCTATGGCGCAGGTCCGAGGGTCTGGTTTGCACAGCTCCGGGGTGCTTCGGCACCGAACCAGGCCGCCGGCCAGGATCGGCGGCCGGAGGACTTGATTGGCGGGGTGGGGGTGAGGCGGTGGAGGCTGCTATTGGGCGGTGGCGGCTAGGGAGGCCACTGCTTTGGGGAGGCCGTGGCCGTGGGGCATTTCGAGGGTGGTCATGGCGGTTTCCAGGGCGCCTAACGCGCCTAGGAGCATTGGCTCGTTGAGGTCGCCGAGGTGGCCTATTCGCATGGCCAGGTTCTCCATTTCGGCCATCATTCCTGTGCCTACGCTGGTGTGGAATTGGTCTCTGGCCACCGCTATGAGCTTGTTGGCGGGGAGATCTCCGGTGCGCACGCACGTCACCGCCGAAGCACGCTCCGCTGGATCCACTGCGTTGATCTCCCAAGGGCCACCTGTTGCCCAGCCCTCCACTGCCGCGTGAACCGCTGCCGCCCAACGCCTGTGCCTGGCAATCGACGCATCCACTCCGCCCTCTGCGGCGAGCATGTCCAACGACGCCCGAAGCGCGTACATGTGCTGTTCGGGCGGCGTGCCGCCGAAGCGCTTGTACACGTGATCCGGCTCGAAACGGGGCCCCCATGCCAGGTGAAAGCGCGGCGTGCGCACCTGTGTACTGTGCTGCACCGCCCGGTCGCTCAGCGCGCAAAACGACAACCCCGGTGGCATCATCAACCCCTTCTGAGAGGCCACCACCAACACATCCACACCCCAACGACGCATGGCCACCTCCTCCGACCCGAACGAGCACACCGCATCCACCACCAGCAACGCCGGATGATCCGCTGCGTCCATAGCCGCACGCACCGCCGCAATGTCGGCCACGGTGCCGGTGGAGGTCTCGGTGTGGGTGACGCACACCGCCTTGATCTGAACGCCCCGTTGGCGGTCGTCCCCAAGAATCGACTCGATCTCGTCGGGATCAACCGGGTGGCGCATGTCCAACGTGGTCGGCACCACCACGTAACCCAGCGCCTCGGCCATCTGACCCCAACGACGTCCGAACAATCCCGACATCCCGATCAGAACGCTCTCACCGGGCTCCACGATGTTCGTTAGCGACGACTCCCACGCGCCGTGACCCACCGTGGTCAGCACCACCACCTGATCCGCACCCCCGAACACCTCGGGCAATTCGTCCCAGATGCTCTCCACCAACGCCACAAAACCAGGGCTCGCAAAATCCACCGCCGGGCGCCGGAACGCCTCCAGCACCGCATCGGGAATGTTCGTCGGCCCCGGATTGTGAACGAACTCACGCCCTCCCACAGTCACCTCCACTGCTCACGCCTGCCACCACTGTCTCCACCCACAGTCTCGCCGCTCACCACCCCACCGCGCGCAACCTGTCCGTTAGGTTCGACACGAACACCACCACGCGAACCCACTAGGAGAAAGCCCAGAACCATGTGTCGAAACATCACCACTTTGCGGGGTCTCGCCCCTCCGGCCACGCCCGACGAGATCGAAGCCGCGGCACGGCAGTACGCCCGCAAAGTGAGCGGCGTGGCCAACGTGTCCAAACACACCGAGGCAGCATTCGAGAAAGCCGTGGCCGTGATCGCTGCCGCCACCGACGAACTTCTCGCCTCGCTGCCACCGAGACGCAACCCGCCTCGCACCGAACCGCCCTTGCGCCGACTCGCCCGCATAGCCACCGCCGACTGAGTCATCCACAACCCATTGTCGTAGCTCCAGGCAGGTCCACCCCCCGCACGATTAGCCAGGATCATCGGCTCGAGCCGGAATCATCCCTCCAGGCGGGCCGCCGTCAGCTCCATCGACCCGCAACAATCCCCTCGACCACCCGGCTCGGCTTTGGGGCCGAACTGGTGGCACGGCGCCGGCGGTGAGCAATCCCGGGCTAAGCCTCCAGGCGGTTGGCCAGGGACTCGACTGCTTCCACGAACTCTTCGATCATTTCGTACACCACCTGGCGACTGGACTTGGGCTTGTTCATCGTCCCCACGATCTGGCCCACGAAATAGTTCGCCAACTTCTCCGCGCCCGAACCTGCAGTGTGCGCCGCCCTCGCAATCCGAGCCTGAGCCTCCTGGGTTAGCACCGGCTGCAGCGGCATACCCAGCGGATCGGGCGTGTCACGACTGTCCCACTCGTCGGTCCACGCCGACTTGAGCATCCTTGCGTGCTTGCCGGTGAGCGACCTCGACCTCACAGTGTCCGCAGATCCCGCAGCCAACATCTTCTCCTTCACCACCGGATGAGTCTCCGCCTCGGCTGTGGTGAGCCACACCGACCCGCACCACACACCCTGCGCGCCCAACGCCATCGCCGCCGCCATCTGACGACCCCGGCCAATACCGCCCGCCCCCAACACCGGCACGTCCACCGCATCCACAATCTCGGGAATCAGCACCATCGAACCGATCTCGCCGGTGTGACCCCCCGCCTCGTAACCCTGCGCCACGATGATGTCCACCCCGGCTGCCTCGTGACGCTCGGCGTGAACGGCCCGCCCCGCCAACGCACCCACCAGACGGCCCCGCTCCTTGGCGGCCTCGATCATGTACGGCGGAGGCGGCCCCAACGCATTCGCCACGAACGCCGTGCGATGATCCAACGCAATCTCCAGCTGCGGGCCCGCCGCATTCGCCGAAAAAATCACATCATCGCCATCCTCGCCCATCGGCGCCGGCGCCGTGAGCGACGAACTGGCATCACCGGGCGGCAACGGCGGCACGTCGTAACGAGCCAGGATGTCGTCCACGAAATCGGCGTGCGCCGCCGGAATCAGCTGCCGCACATCGGACAAGCTGTAACCACCGTCGGCGTCACCGCCGTAACGGGCCGGGATGATCAGGTCAACGCCGTAAGGAAGGTCACCCACCTCGTCCTCGATCCACGCAAGATCGGTCTCCAACGCGTCAGGAGTGTGAGCAACAGCGCCGAGCACGCCCATGCCCCCGGCTTTGGACACCGCTGCCACAACGTCACGGCAATGGCTGAACGCCAGAATCGGGAACTCGATTCCCAACAAATCGGTAATGGCAGTCTTCATGGCGTTTCGCCTCCTTGTTGGAGTTACGGCTGAGGGGGAGACATGGCGGGGCGGCGGGTTCGGGCTTCGGACCAGGTGAGGCCGGACTCGGCGTTCGGATCTCTTGGCAGGCCCAGCACCTGCTCGGCAACGATGTTGCGCTGCACCGCGAACGTTCCGCCGCCGAGGGTGAGCGCCGGTGAGAACAAGAAGCCGTAATGCCAAACCGGATCAACATCGGGAAAATGCCCGTCCTCACGGGTGAAATTGATCTCGGTGGCCCCGGTTCGCATCGAAGGCGGAATCTCACCCGCAGGGCCCGACCCGGTGAGCATCCCATCGGCACCCACCAACTCCTTGGCCAACTCCAACACATGTTGACCATGGTCATCCGCCATGATTTTCTGAATCGACGCCTCCGGGCCGGGCGCCTTGCCCGCAATGCGAGCACTGATAGTGCGCAACTGGTTGAGCCTCAACACCTCCGCCTCGCACCAAGCGGCCACAAGACGATCACGCAACACCGGATGCAGCCCCCGCCGCCCGTCGCCGTCCGACCCGCCTTGGCCGTTGCCCTGGTTTGCGGCGCGGATCAAGTCGATCAGTTTCTGCGCTGTGGGGCCGTTGCTCCAGATCACTCCCCCCGACGACAACGCCACTCTCTCATTGGCCAGCGTGGCCTTCGCCAGACGCCACCCGTCACCCTCGGCCCCCACACGCAAATCGGCCGACAAGCGCACATTGTCAAAGAACACCTGATTGAACGAATGAGCGGTTGTCATGTCCGCAATCGGTCGCATCGTGATACCCGGCGAATCCATCGGACAGATGAAATACGAAATCCCGCGATGCTTGGGCACGTCCGGATCGGTGCGGGCAATCAAAATCCCGAACTTGGACAGATGCGCGCCGCTCGACCAGATCTTCGACCCGTTCACCACGTAGGTGTCGCCGTCGCGAACCGCACGAGTGGCCAGCCCGGCCAGATCCGACCCGGCGTCGGGTTCGCTGAACAGTTGACACCAGTACTCCTCGCCGCTGAAGATCTTCGGCAGATACCGGGCCTTCTGCTCGTCTGTGCCCGCCAACAGAATCGTGGGCGCAGCCCAGCCGATACCGATCATGTTGTCGGGGCGGCGCACACCCGCGGCGCTCAACTCCTCGTCGATCACAAGCTGCGTCAGCGCATCCGCTCCCAGGCCCCAAGGCTCGGGCCAGTGCGGCACCACATACCCCGCCTCCGCAAGCTGACTCCCCGTGGGCTTGGGATGTTCGCCCAGCCAGCGACGCACCTCAACACGACGGGGATCGTCGGCGGGCGGCATGTCGAAATCCACTGCGCAAACTCTGTCCGATCAGCCCAAACTCCGCAACCCCAAAATCCCCCACTGGCGCATCCTCACGCACCAGACCGCTCAACCCCCCAGCCCCCGCCCACAACCAACCCAACTACTAATTTAGTAGATATTAGTAGTGAATTAGTAGGTCGAACCTGGCGGAACCGGATCCTGGCTGCTCGGATGCGACAACATGTTCAGCCGCCTCGACAGGTCGTCGGCTGCGGAGAACTCGAAGCGTTTGCCGATCACGATCCTCTTGAGCAGGCCCGCCGCCTCCAGGCCCAGCAAGTCGGTGCGGGCGGTCTGGTAGGACACCCCTTTCAACTGGCGCCAACCGGCGATCGTGAAGCGACGTTCGGGGTGCCTCAGCGCCTCGCTCACGATCGCCACCTGACGATGGTTCAGCCCCGGCACCCCCTCAAGACCCCTCTCGGCCGAGGCGATCTCGGCTGCCTTGCGGGCCAGGTACTCCCCGAGCGCGTCGATCGCCCGCTGCAGCACCTCAAGCTGGTGAATCACGAAGTAGGTCACGTCGTTGGAGTCGGTCTCGGTGTGCAGATACGAACGCACATACCTCACAGGCGCCTGTCGCAGAACGCTCGAAATCGACACGTTCTGCGCCAACCGGTAACCGGAGCGCAGCATCGACCAATAGAACAGCGCTCTGGCGGTGCGCCCGTTGCCGTCCACAAACGGATGGTCGTACCCAACCCAGAAGTGGATCAGCACAGCCCGCACCACAGGGTGCAGGAATCCCTCGCCCAGCTCGCCGTTGGCAAAAGCGCACAACTGCTCAAGGCGTTCGGGCAGCATCTCCGCCGGCGGGGGCATGTGCAGCACCTGGCCCTCATCCCAAATCACCGCAACACGTGGCTCGCCGGGCTGCTGCAAGCGGCCCGCGTCCACTTCTTGTTCGAGGGTGCCCTCGCTCACGATCCGGTGAAGCTCCAGAACATCCGCCGGTGCGAGCCGGTCGCCGGCGCCGGCGAGTTCCACGGCGCGTTGCATCGCATGGAAGTTGTTCCACACCATGCGTTCACCGTGATCTTGCGGCTTGCGGCCAGTGCGCAAGAGTCCAAGGGCGGCCTGCCGGGTGGTTGCGGCACCCTCGAGCAGGCTGGAGGTGATCGCCTCCTCCACGAGAGACGACACCAACTGGCGGTCACTCGACCCGGTGCCCACCACCGGCGAGTCCATGAGAACCTGCCCGGCGGCCTGCTGGTCGATGCGGTACACCATCTGTTGAATCCGGTCGATGTTGGCGAACCGGAACGGGGTGCCGCGAGCGTCGGTCATCCCGAACTCTCGGAAATGGGCCGCACGGCTGGCGGCGGTTGCAGCCCACCAGTCCTCCACCGTGAATCCCTCCGGTGGTGGGCGATGGCGCAGTTCATCCCAGTGCAGATACCGACCCTTGGAATCCACCGGCGACCCAGCCGACAAGATCTGCCGAGTCCGCTCCAACGAGGCACCCTGGCCACCAAACAGATGCCGGCGCCAATCGGGAGGCTGAAGCGGCTTCTTCACAAGATCACCCCCACACCGTCGCCATCACCGGGTTCTCAGGCTGAGCCCCTGACCACCAAGCTCTTGGGGGGTGATCCTCAGAGCGGTGGCAGGGTCAACGGCCCAGCGACCAGTTAACTACTAATTTAGTAGATGTTAGTAGTGAATTAGTAGTTGGAGACTCCTCAGCCATGCACCAGAGTTGATCGCTGGGTGGTCAACCAGATGACAGATCCAAGCAGGTCGCTCAAGGCTCCAACGTCCCAGCCGCCGCGCCGGGGGTGATTGGGGTGTTGGGGGGCCAGAATGCAGGGCGCTGGGGCACTGTGCCGTACGCGGGCGAGATTTGGGAGGACATCGGATGAAGCTTGGACTCAACACTGGTTACTGGGCCGGGGGGCCTCCGGTGGGCGTGGCGGAACAGATCGCCGCGGCGGAGCGGCTCGGGTTTGATTCGATGTGGACTGCCGAGGCTTACGGATCGGACTGTCTCACGCCGCTGGCATGGTGGGGGGCCTCCACCAAATCGTTGCGCCTGGGCACGTCGATCACCCAGATGGCGGCTCGCACCCCGGCGGCCACCGCCATGGCTGCCATGACCCTCGATCACCTCTCGGGTGGTCGGTTCGTGCTGGGCATCGGAGCTTCGGGGCCGCAGGTGGTGGAGGGTTGGTACGGGCGTCCGTATCGTCGCCCGCTGGCACGCACCCGCGAATACGTGGACATTGTGCGCCAGGTGGTGTCCCGCTCGGGCCCTGTGGCATACGAAGGCGAGTTCAACCAGCTCCCCTACCACGGGCCGCAAAGCACCGGGCTGGGCAAGCCGCTCAAGAGCACCGTGCATCCCCTGCGAACCGACATTCCCATCTTCCTCGGCGCGGAAGGCCCCCGCAACGTGGCCCTAGCCGCCGAGATCTGCGACGGTTGGCTGGCGTGGCTGTTCTCCCCCGCCCACAACGACATGTACAAGGGATTCCTCGCCGACGGGTTCGCCAAACCCGGAGCTCGCCGCGGCCCCGACGACTTCGAGGTGGTGGTGTCCACCATCGTTGTACCCGGAGACGACGTTGAAGCCTGCGCCGACATGGTGCGGCCCGTGATCTCGCTGTACGTGGGCGGCATGGGGGCCAAGGGCGCCAACTTCCACCGCGCCGTGTTCGATCGCATGGGCTACGAAAGCGAATGCGACGAAATCCAAGACCTCTACCTGGCAGGCCACAAAAAGGAAGCCACCGCCAAGGTCACCACACAAATGTGCGAGGAGATCGCCCTGATCGGCTCCTGGGACAAGATCGCCGACGACCTCCAACGCTGGCACGAATCAGTGGCCACCACCCTGCTGGTGAGCGGCAGCCCCGAAACCCTCCAACGCCTAGCCGAACTCGTGGCCTGAACACCGGACGCGCTCACTACACGGCTCAGGCCAACATGAGCGAGTTCTTGCTTGATGCGGGTGAGCGTCTCAGCTAAGTTGCCAAGCACCAGTTGAGTTGGAGGTGGTGAGCATGACGAGCGCACTTGCGGACACCTTCGGTGTGGTCTGGGTTGTGTTCTACATCGGGCTGCTGGTGGCTGTGGCCATTACAGCGCTGGAAACCCTGGTGCTGTTCGTGGTGCTGGTGGTGAGAAAAACCTCCGACAGGCCCCGCGATGGCGCGCGGGTTGGTGGCAGGGGGTACACCCCGTTCATCAAGCCCGCCGTGTTGGCGATCGTGTGGTCGGGCCTGTTCGTGTCGTACTTGGCAGCCGCGGCGTACACGCACTACTTCGGATAACGCTCGACCCCCTCCGGCCGGGATTGCACGCCTGGCTTGGCTTGGGGGTTGCGGGGATGGGGTTGGCGGTTGCGGTTTTGGTTGACCTCTGGTAAACACGTGGGTTAATCGATTTACTGAATCGATAAACCTCGTCCCCAGCCGGATCCTCCGGCGAGGGCCACCGCTGGCAAACGCAACCATCGAGGGCATCCAGGAACAAACGTCGTGCTCGCCATCCCCGCTCCGTCCTCCAGGCAGCCGCTGGGCCACCCAGCGGTGAACTGGCCTGCGCACGCGGCACGCCGGCCGAGCGAGCACCCTTACTGCCATCACCGTTGGGGTTGGCGGTGAGGGTTCGGTTGCGTGACGTGGCTGCCCGCGCCGGTGTCTCCAGCACCACGGTGTCGATGGTGCTCAACGGCAAGGACAACTCGATCGGCGCCCGCACCAAAGACCGCGTGCTCCACGCCGCCAAAGAACTCGGCTACCGGCCAAACGTCCTCGCCCAGGCGCTGCGCAGCCTGCGCACCGGCACCGTGGGGTTCATCAGCGACGACGTGGCCACCACCCCCCACGCCGGCGCCATGATCCAGGGCACACAGGAAGTGGCCAGCCGAAGCGAGTACGTGCTGCTGCTGGGCAACACCGTTCACGACCACAAAGCCGACCGGCGCACCATCGAAGCAATGCTCGACCGCCGCATCGACGCCGCCATCTACGCCACCATGAGCCACCAGGTGCTCGACCCGCCCGACGAACTCACCGGCCTGCCCCTGGTGATCCTCAACTCCCGCCCCCGCAACGAGCAGGCTTTCTCGTGGGTGGCGCCCGACGAGGCCGCAGGCGCCCGAGCCGCGGTGGAACACCTCGCCGACACCGGCCATCGCCGCATCGGTTTCGTGAACGTGTCCGACAACCCACCAGCCGCCGTCGAACGCCGCGACGCCATGCGGGCCTTTGCGCAAGAACGTGGCCTGCACACACTCGAAGTGGCCACCGCCGACGACGGCGACCAGGCCGCCAACGTGGCCGCCGCCACCACGCTGCTCGACCGCCCCGCGGCGGAGCGGCCAACAGCGCTGTTTTGTTTCAACGATCGCATAGCCGTAGGCGCGTACATCGCAGCACGCCGCCTGGGGCTGTCCATACCGAACCACCTGTCCATTGTCGGTTTCGACAACCAGGTGCTATTGGCTGAGGCCGTGGACCCGGGCCTCACCAGCGTGCAGTTACCGCACGGGGAAATGGGTCAATGGGCAATGGAGCAGGTGATCAGCCAGCTTCAGCAACAGACCGCGCCGCAGTCGATGCGCATGCCGTGCCCCCTCGTGGAGCGAGGCTCGGTCTGTGCGCCCAGTCCACACAATTGACAACCCGGAGGGACAACTCATGAAACCCAACCTCAAGAGCACCGCCAAGCCCTGGCGACTGCTCGTCTGCCTGCTGGCGGTGTTCGCGCTGGTGGCCACCGCCTGCGGTGACGACGATGACGATGACGGAGGCGCCGCAGCCCCCGACACGTCCGACACCGACACCGGCAGCGCCGACGAGCCCATGGACGAACCCATGGACGACGAAATGGAAGAGCCCATGGACGAGCCCATGGACGAGCCCATGGATGAAGAAATGGCCGAGGCAACCACGGTCACGATGTGGTACCACGGCGCCGGCAACGACACCGAGCGTGAAATCCTCACCATGGTGATCGACGCCTTCAACGGCGCTCAGGGCGACTGCCACGTGGAGCGCGAGGACTTCCCACAGGCGGCGTACAACGAGTCCGTTGTGGCAGCCGCGCTCGACGGCAGCCTCCCCGACCTGATCGACGTGGACGGCCCGGTCATGCCCAACTGGGCGTGGGCCGGTTACATGCAGCCGCTGACCGTTGACCCGTCGGCCTACTCCGACTTCCTGCCAGGCGCCATCGGCGAATGGAACGGCGAGGTGTACGGACTGGGCCTCTGGGACGCCGCCAAGGCGATGTTCGCCCGCAAGTCGGTGCTCGACGACAACGGCATTCGCATCCCCACACTCGACAACCCCTGGACTCTCGACGAGTTCGACTCCGCCCTGGAGACCCTGCAGGACACTGGCGAGTTCGATTACGCCCTCGATGTGGGCATGGCCTGGACAGGCGAGTGGTACCCGTACGCCTTCTCGCCGTTCCTGCAGAGCTTCGGTGGCGACATGATCGACCGCTCCACCTACCAGACCGCCGAGGGAATCCTCAACGGCGACGAGGCCGTGGCGTTCGGCGAATGGTGGCAGAGCCTGTTCGACCGTGAACTCGTGCCCGGCACCTCTCAGGACGGCGCCGACCGCGAGACCGGTTTCGTGGAGGGCCGCTACGCCCTGCAATGGAACGGCAACTGGGCGGCGCTGCCCGCACTCGACGCCTACGGTGACGACATGCTGTTCCTGCCGGCGCCCGACTTCGGCGCCGGTGGCGTGATCGGTGGCGCGTCATGGCAGTTCGGCGTGTCCTCCACAAGCGAACATCCCGAGTGCGCCAACGCGTTCATCGAGTTCGCAATCGGCGACGAGTACCTGGCTGCCTTCTCCGAAGGCATCGGCCTGATCCCCTCCACCCCCTCGGCAGCTGCGCTCACCGAGAACTACGCACCAGGTGGGCCCATGGAGGTGTTCTTCGAGCTCAGCACCGAACAGGCGCTGATCCGCCCGCCGACACCCGCGTACCTCAACGCCGCGGTCGTGTTCGAGCAGGCACTCGCCGACATCGCCAACGGCGCCGACGTTCAGGAGTCTCTGGACGCGGCGGTTGACGCGATCGACGCCGACATCGAAGCCAACAACGGCTACAGCTGATTCCTCCTATGGGGCGTTTCGGGCGGCACGAATGCGATCCGGCGATGGATCGTTGCGGGCTTCACCCAGCCCGCCGTGCCGCCCGGCGCTCCCCCGCCCGGCGCTCCCCCGCCCGGCGCTCCCCCGCCCGGGTCTCCGGCGCCCTCACCTCGCAGCGGCAATGATGCGCCGCGCTGCCGCGATCAAAACCAAACGGGGTGCGTCGGCAACAATGCACCCCAATGGCGCACGGGCGACACGTCCCACCACGCTGCGCCGACCAGCGAGGACAGGGTTGCGATGAGCAAGAACAACTTGGGGCGAGTGGGAACACCAATGCGATGAGCACCATCGAAATCGACGAACGAACCGAGACCCCGGCGGGCGATTCCCGCACCCCGAAGAACTCCACGCCCAAGGCCGCCCCCGCCCCGGTTCCCCCGCCCCGCGACAAGATCTCACGCTCGGAATGGGGCACCGGCGTGTTGATGGTGGCCCCGGCGGTGCTGTTGATGATCGTGTTCTTGGTGGTGCCGTTCTTCGCGGCCTTCTACTTCAGTGTCACCGATCAGCGCCTGGCGTCACCCAACCCCACCGAGTACGTGGGCGCCGAACAGTTCGACCGCTTGCTGTCGTTCGAATGGGTGACCCTCTCGCCTTCCACAGACGAAGCAGGCAACCTTCTGCGAGACGACGAAGGCAACCTCGAATACCCCCTGCGCGAAACGATCCGCAACAACCCCGACTACCCACAGTTCGACGGCCTGCGGGAGTGGTTCAGCATCCCCAGGGGTGACGACAAGCGCACGTTCATCCTGGTGGGCGACCTGTTGTTCATCAAGTCGCTGATCAACACGATCATCTTCGCCGCGGTGATCGTGCCGGTGCAAAGCGCCTTCGGGTTGCTGCTGGCGTTGCTGGTGAACAAACGGGTGAGGGGGGTGAACATCTTCCGCACCATCTACTTCATGCCGGTGGTGATCTCAATGGTGGTGATCTCGCTGCTGTGGCGCTTCATCTACGACGGAGACAACGGCCTGCTCAACGCCATGTTGAACATGTTGACCTTCGGACTGTTCGAAGGCCACGACTGGCTCGGCAGCACCACCACCGCCATGCCCGCGGTGATGTTCATGTCGATCTGGCAGGCGGTGGGGCTGCACATGGTGATCTGGCTGGCCGGGCTTCAAACCATCCCCGGAGTGCTCTACGAAGCCGCAGGCATAGACGGCGCAAGCACCTGGGACAAGTTCAAGCACGTGACCTGGCCGGGGCTGCGAGCCACGAGGGTGTTCATCCTGATCACCATCACGATCGCCGCGTTCGGCTTGTTCACACAGGTCGACGTGATGACCAACGGCGGCCCGCTCGATTCAACGTCGTCGGTGATCTTCTACGCGGTTCGTCAAGGCTGGGGGCAGCAGAACATCGCATACGGATCGGCCATCACGCTGATCTTCTTCCTGATGGTGCTGGCAGTGGCGCTCGTGCAGCGCCTCCTCACACGG
The DNA here is from genome assembly GCA_965221635.1 of Candidatus Aldehydirespiratoraceae bacterium. GTDB lineage: Bacteria > Actinomycetota > Acidimicrobiia > Acidimicrobiales > Aldehydirespiratoraceae > JAAXHB01. The sequence goes on along the minus strand of OZ244902.1, from coordinate 1,880,498 downwards.
GAGCAGTCACTCACATGACCGGAATCGAACTCACCGGCCGTCAGCGTGTGGCGCTGATCAGCGGCTCGCGATACCTGCTGTTGTGTTTGTTCGGGGTGCTGTTCCTGTTTCCGATCGTGTTCATGTTCGTGTCGTCGCTGAAACCCGACCTTCAGCTCCTGAGCGACACGTCGTCGATGAAGGCGTTCATTCCCTACGGCGACCTGTCCTTCGACAACTACTCCGGGGTGTTCGACCGTGTGCCCGCCACACGGTTCATCATCAACTCGCTGGCAATATCGAGCATCACAGTGGGCCTGGGCCTGATCGTGAACTCGATGGCCGGCTTCGCGCTGAGCCGCATCCGCTTCCGCGGCCAGAAGATCCTGCTGAGCCTGATCATCGCCACGCTGATACTGCCCCTCGAAGCAATCGCCATTCCGATGCTGATGGTGGTAACCAAACTGCCCACCCTGTCCTTCGACGGAGGCATCTCGATCACCCAGGGCTGGCTCAACACCTACCACGTGCAAATCCTGCCGTTCGTGGCATGGGCTTTCTCGATCTTCCTGTTCGCGCAGTACTTCGGCTCGATCCCCAAATCGCTCGACGAAGCCGCACGGCTCGACGGCGCTTCGTGGTTCCAGATCTACCGCAAGGTGGCATTGCCGCTGTCGGGCCCGGCGTTTGCGACCGTGGCGATCCTCACCTACCTGCCGATCTGGAACGGCTACCTGTGGCCGCTGCTGGTGGTGCAGCAGGAATCCAAACGACCGGTGATGCTGGGCGTGGCGTACTTCTTCCAGCTCAACGTTGCCTGGGGTGAGGTGATGGCATACCTCACGCTGATCACGCTGCCGATTCTGGTGATTTTCTTGGCATTCCAGCGTGCGTTCATTGAAAGCGTCGCGTCCAGTGGTGTCAAGGGCTGATGGCAGCAGATCTTGCGCATCTGGCGCCGTCGCGCCCCAAAGTTCATCTCAGCCCCCCAACGGGATGGATGAACGACCCCAACGGACTCGTGTACCACGGGGGCAGATGGCACGCCTACTACCAGCACGACCCCAACTCCGACACTCACGGGTCGATGCACTGGGGTCACGCCAGCAGCACGGACTTGATCAACTGGCATCACCATCCGATCGCCTTGCATCCCGACACTCTGGGAGCGATCTTCAGCGGTTCGATCGTGATCGACGCCCACAACACCGCCGGGTTCGGCGCGGGGGCTCTGGTGGCAGTGTTCACCCATTCCTTGCACGGGCATCAACACCAGTCGCTGGCGTACAGCCTCGACGGTGGTCTCACGTTCCAGAAGTACGCCCACAACCCGGTGCTCAAAGGCGGCCTGCGAGACTTTCGCGATCCCAAGGTGACACGCTGGGAACACGGCTGGCTGATGGTGTTGGCGGTGGGTGATCGGGTGGAGTTCTACCGCTCGGACAACCTGATGAGCTGGGAGTTGTTCCACAGCTACAGCGTGCCCGACCCGTCATGGGGTGTTTGCGAATGCCCCGACCTGTTCGAGGTGCCGCTTGCGGATGGCGCATTCGCCCACAACCAATCCCGCAACGGGGAGACCGGCGAGGTCGGGGCCGGCAGCGAACTCTGGGCGGGCAGCGAACTTCGGGCCGGCGGCGAGTCTCGGTGGGTGCTGACGTTTTGTCCCGGCATGGGAGGCCCTCACGGTCACGGCGGGGTGATGTACGTGCCCGGATCGTTGGACGACTCAGGTTTCGTCCCGGCCGCAGAGCCTCGCAGGGTGGATCACGGCCCCGACTTCTACGCCATGCAGAGCTTCCACGCCGCGCCCGACGGCCGAGCGGTGGCGATGAGCTGGACGAGCAGTTGGCGTTACTCGAACACTCATCCCAGCGAAGGGCGCCGGGGCATGCAATCGTTTCCCCGACAGTTGACGCTGGACTCCCAACTCCGGCTGCTGTGCAGGCCCGCAGTGGATTTGCACGCTTGTTCCACACCTCACCCCGATTCGGTGTGGACAGCCCGGCCCGACCAGGCATTGAACATCACCGCCGTGGGTGACACAACCGTGGAGATCGTCAACCAGACCGAAACGGTGGCCACAGTGAACATCGCCGATGGCGCTGCGAGCATCACGCGCCACTCCCCCGACTTCGAAGGGCACCCCCAGCACTACGCCACGCAGTTTGAGGCCCCGACGCTCACCAACGCAGCAAATCAAGGCGAGCCGCAGCGGCCCCAGTCAGCACAGCCGTCCCGCGAACCCCAGACGCGTCAAGGCAACCACCAGTTTTCGGAACATCAGGCGCCCGAACATCAGGCACACGAGCATCAGGTGATCGTGGATCACGGTTTGGTGGAGGTGTTCGCAGGGGGTGGGCGGGCAACGCTGAGCGCCCTGGTGTTCCCGGGACGGGACTGGTGGGTGCGCACCAGCGGCAACACGAAGCTGAGCGTGCTGTGACACCCCAAGGCCCCGTCACCGCCAGTCCGCCGACGCTCACCGCGCGCGCCGACACCAGCACTGCACACAGGCCGGATGTGTGGCAAGCTATGAGGTTGCAGGTGCGATCAGCGGACGGAGCCAAATCCGACGTGTCGGCGATGCGTGTGGCGGCTCACAGCCCAGCACCACCAAACGGACGATCCAGCGCGAACGCGCACAACACAACACGACCACACACAAGTTCGACCCCCGACACCCAAACGCATCACAACACCAAAGGAGGCCACCGTGGCCGAAATCAAGCTTGACTCGATTGACAAGGTTTACCCGAACGGGTTTCAGGCAATTCACAACCTGTCGTTGGACATCTCCGACCAGGAGTTTCTGGTGCTGGTGGGGCCGTCGGGTTGCGGCAAGTCCACCGCGCTGCGCATGATCGCCGGTCTGGAGAGCATCACCGACGGCGAGCTGCAGATCGGTGACCGGGTGGTGAACGACGTGGAACCCAAGAACCGCGACATTGCCATGGTGTTCCAGAACTACGCCCTGTACCCGCACATGAGCGTGGAGCAGAACATCGGCTTCTCGCTGAAGCTCAAGAAGGTGGCCAAGGCCGAGATCAAGGAGCGGGTGGAGGAAGCGGCCCGCATCCTGGAACTCACCGAACAGCTCGACAAGAAGCCGGCGCAGCTTTCGGGTGGTCAGCGTCAGCGGGTGGCCATGGGACGAGCGATCGTGCGCGAACCGTCCGCGTTCTTGATGGACGAGCCGCTGTCGAACCTTGACGCCAAGCTACGAGTGCAGATGCGGGCCGAGATAGCGCAACTGCAGCGTGACCTGGGGGTGACAACGGTGTACGTCACCCACGACCAGGTTGAGGCGATGACCATGGGCGACAGGGTGGCGGTGCTCAAGGACGGCCACCTGCAGCAAGTGGACACCCCGCAGAACCTTTATGACCACCCGGCCAACGTGTTCGTGGCGGCGTTCATCGGCAGCCCGTCGATGAACCTTTACGAGGGCAGCATCGAAGGCGACCGTGTGATGTTCGGGTCGCACACGCTCACGATTCCCGAGTCGGTGCGCCAGGCACGCCCTGCGTTGGCCGGTTACGACGGGCGCACGGTGATCGTGGGTTTCCGTCCCGAGGACGCCGAGGATGCCGCGCTGGCCACCGACGCCGATCCCAACGACGTGCTTCAGGCCAATGTGGCGCTGGTGGAGTCGCTCGGTTCGGAAGTGGTGGTGCATTTCGAGATGGACGCCGTCCACGTGGACGCCGGTGATCCCGACGCCATAGACGACATCGGCGACAGCACCGTGGGCATAGGCCGCTTCAGCCCCCGAAGCACCGTGCGCCTGGGCGACACAGCCAACATCGCCATCAACACCGAGAACCTGTACTTCTTCGACATGGACACCCGCGAGGCCATCCAGGCATAAGCCAACCCCCACCCCAGCGCGCCTGACGTGAGGTGTAGGGGGTGATTGTTTGTTGCGGTGAGGCACTGGTGGACATGGTGCCCCACCCGGTGCCCGGCGGTGGGCCCATGAACGCCGCGGTGGCCGCGGCCCGCATGGGCGCACCAACCGCTTTCCTGGGCCGAATATCCACCGACGCGCACGGCGAGATGATCGCGGCGCACCTGGAGGCCTACGGCATCAACCTCGCGGCCGCCGAACGCGGAGACGAGCCAACCGCCAAGGCCTACGTGAGCACAGAAGGCGGGTTGACTTTCCGCTTCGAGGCGCAGGGCACCGCAGACCAGTGCCTGCAAACCGCCAACCTGGCCCCGCTCGGCGAAGGCCCCCACATAGTTCACAGCGGCACATGGGGAATGTTCAGAGGCCAAACAGCGCACACGCTGGCAGCCCTGGCCGAAAGACACCACAACAACGGCCTGGTTTCACTGGACCCCAACATTCGCCCCCACATGATCGAAGACCGCGACGCCTGGGACTGGTTCCACAACCGCTGGCTGGCCCACACCCACGTCTACCGAGTAAGCGACGAAGACGCCGAATGGATCTGGCCAAAAAGACCCCCAGAATCCTGGTCCCAAGAACTCCTCACCACCCCAGAAAGCCCCGTGCAGGTAGTGCTGCTAACCGAGGGCCCCAAAGGCGCAAAGGTATTCCTACCCAAAGAAGAAGTAAAGATCCCAGGAATCAATGTAAAGGTGCGAGACACAGTAGGAGCAGGAGACACCTTCATAGGAGCAACCCTCGCCAACCTATGGCAAAGAGGAGCAACCACCGCCCAGGCCCTCAAGGAGCTAACGCCCCAAGCCTGGCAAGAAATAGCCGCCCAAGCAGTAGCTGCAGCAGCAATAACCTGCCAACGCCCAGGAGCCAACCCCCCAACAAAACCCGACCTCAACTAACCCTGACTCTCGGGGGATGGGCGTTGGGTGCCGAATTCTTGCCAGGTGGCGGTGCCGTCGTTGTTGAAGTCCACCTTTAGGGCGGGGTACTGGCTGTCGGTGCCGTAATCCCACTCTGTGTGGATCCAGTCCTTGTAGATCCCGGCGTAACTGTCGGCGTTCACCTCGGTGTCGGTGTCGGTCTGGAGTTCGCTGGTGGTCTTGGCGGTGCCCCCGGCGTTGGGATTTTGGGCATTGGACGCGCCCAGGCTCACGGTTTGGCCGGTGGTGGCGGAGTTGAAGAACACGTCGGCAGCGATGGTTGGCACATTTGCAGTGCTCGAACCGACAAGCCCACCAATCCCACCACCGGTGCCGGTGCTGTCGGTGGCGCTAACCGCACCGATCGCGTGGCTCTGGTTGATGGTGCCGCCGTTGGCGCGGCCAACCAGTGCGCCCCCGTGACCGTGCAGCAGGCTTGGCACCGTCACCGCGCCGGACGCCCACACCGATTGCAGTGTGGCGCCACTGATGTAACCCACAATGCCGCCAAAGGCGTAGAAGGTGCCAACGGTGCTGTTGATGGCCGTGACCGCACCGGTGGCGTAGCTGCGGGTGATTTGCCCCTTGTCGCTGGAGCCGACAAGCCCGCCGCTGCGCCCAACGGCGCTCAGCGCAACCGTGGAGTAGCTGTCCTCGACGACCGGGGTAACCGTCGAGCCCGAAGCCTGCGCCTGTTCACCTACCAGACCACCGGCGGAAATGTTGTTGCTGCCTGACTCCGTGGTCGCAGAGGCCGCTATCGACCCGGTACTGAACACGCGCCGGATCGCGCCATTGCTCTTGCCGGCCAGAGCGCCAACGGTGGCATCGGACCTGTTCACGCTGATCGACACGCCCTGCAGGCCCACGCCACGCACCTCGCCGGTGTCGCCGATAACGGACAGCAGGCCCCATTCACCGCCGGTGCCCGACTGCTGGTTGATGAACAGATCAGAGATCGTGTGACCGTTGCCTTCGAGGGTGGCCGTGTAGGGGCCGATGGGCGTCCAACCGGCGCCGTTGTTCCAGTAGTGGTCACCACTGTCGGCACGACCGTTGCTGTTGCGGTCAAAGCTGAGGTCGGCGGCCAGTTCGTACCCGGTGCATCCGTCGGTGGGGCACCCCATTCCCTGCACCGCTGTGTGGAACACGGCCTCGTAGCTCGCTGCGTTGGCGGCATTGTCCGCCACACCGTCACCGTTCAGATCCCAGCGCATCGCGTTGAGTTGGGCGAGGGTCTTGATTTCGATGAGACCGTCCCCGTCGCCGTCGTATGCGAACTTGTCACCCACCGTCACGCCGTAGGCATGAGATGTGGACGAGCCCGCGGAGTTCGTGGCGGTTACGGTGATCGTGGAAGTGCCGGGGGCAGCGCCGGTGACGGTGAGAACCCGAGTGCCGGCGTCCAACGCAACCGTTGCCACGGCTGAGCTGCTGGAGGTGGCCGAGTACGTGTAGCCGTCTCCAGTCCAGTCCGTGAACACTTGCTTTGCGAAGCCCGTCAGTTCCACTCGCTGTTGCTGATTGAGGGCCAGAGTGGCATCTGCTATCCGGTTGATCAGTTGGGGGGGCCGTTGCGCGCGCTGATCTCCGAACTCTTGCCAAGTGGCCACGCCGTCACGGTCGAAATCGATCGACAACACCGGATACTGCGACGACGTGCCAAAGTCCCAATCCGGTGCATTCCAGTTCTCGTATATCCCGGTGTAATCGTTGGCGGCGACCGTTTCGTTGGTGTCGGTTTGCAGTTCTTTGGTGGTCTTGTGCTCAGCCACGTTACCAGTGGTCCAGCCAGATGTTTCGCTGTCCCAGTAGCTGTCCCTGTCCTGCTTTGCGCCCCAACTGTCGTTTTGCGCAAACCCGGCCACCACTCTGTACACCGTGCCGGGTTCCTTGTAAATGGTGCCGGCGAAGTAGGCATCCTCGACATCAGAGCTAATGGTGTGTCTGAACACCGAACCGGCGATCCCGCCCGTCAGTTCCACCAAACCGCTTGAATGCAAATTGGCACGAGAGTAGCTTGTCTTGACATGGGCTCCGCTGACCTGACTGGCTATTCCCCCCACATACTTCACATTGGTGGCGCCAAGATCGAGAAGCGTGTAGCTTCGGTGAACTGTCGCAGCATGCACCGATACGTTCATTTGACCAATGAGACCACCAATGTGTGTCTGGTTCCAGTGGTTTCCCCTGATGCCCACACCCACGATACGCCCAGTGGCGTACACGCCGTCAACCGCTCCGCCACCCGATCGTCCTGCCAGAGCTCCGAGGTAGGTATTTGACCTGCCCGAACGCGTCTTAGTGGAAATGTTGACATGTTCGAGGCCAAGGTTTCTGATGTCGGCGTAGATGTGGAGGATGTGGAACAGTCCAATATTGGTTTCACCGGGTCCGACGTTGCCGAGGATTGTCAAATGTGAGATCTTGTGCCCGTTTCCTTCGAAAAGGGTGCTGTACCATGATCCTTGTCCGATGGGTGCCCAGCCCCTGCCGTTACGCCACCAGCGGCCGTCATGGTCCGTTGCGTCGACCTTGTTGTCGCCGTTGGAGTCGAAGTTCAGGTCTGCAATCAGTTCGTGACCGCTGCATCCCTTTGGTGGGCATCCCAGATTTGGCTCGGCTAGCTGGAACACCCTGTCGAAGGTGGATTGTCTGCCGCTGCTGGGCACACCGTTGCCGTCGAGGTCGTGGCGGATGGCGTCGAGTTGGGCGATGTTGGCCAGCTCAAGCTGGCCGTTACCGATTCCGTCGTAGTCCACAAGGTCGCGCACCCTCAGCGCGAAGATGGTGGACGCTGTGCGGCCACCGGAGTCGGTGGCGTTGACGGTGATCACAGACGTGCCGTGGATGACGCCGGTGATCGTGAGTGACGCCCCCGAGTCGTCCACCGCAACCGTTGCGACGCTGGGAGTCGTCGAGGCCACGGTGTAGGTGAGAGGCTCGACATTGGGTTTGCCGAACACCACTGCCGCGCCCTCGAGGGGAATGGTGAGGTCTCGTGCGGGCTGCATGTAGGTCTTGGGAATGGGGTTGACCTCCAGCAGCGTGGAGGTGGGGCGCTGTTGGCCGAACTCCTGCCATGTGGAGGTGCCGTCACGGTTGAGGTCGGTGAGCAACACCGGGTACTGAAGGGCGTTTCCGTAATCCCACACCGCGTGATCCCAGTCTTCGTGGATGCCGCCGTAGTTGTTGAGTGCCTTGATGGCGTTGGTCTCCGCTGCGAGTTCCCGAGACGTCTTGGGGCTCCCGGCAGCACCGGTGGTGGCGGCAACGCGGGTGGTGACGGTGTTCCAGTGCGCGTTGGGGCTCACCGTGGTGTTGGCCGTTGTGGTGGCGATGAGCCCGCCCACGGTGGTGTCGGTCCGGCGGGCCGTCACGGCGCCGTTGGCGTAGGCCGCGCTGATCGTGGCCCTGTCGGTTCGGCCCACCAGACCACCGATGTACACGGCGGTGACATTTTGGCCGTTGACAGCTCCGGTGGCGTAGGAGTCGGTGATCGTGGCCGTTTCATCCGACGCGGCGTCGGCGAACCCGACCAGGCCACCAATGTCGGTGGGGCCGCTGCCGGTGCCGCTGACCGCCCCCGTTGCGTAAGAGCGGGTGAGGTGGGCCTGGTAGTGGCTGCCTGTGAGGCCACCGACGTGTTTGCCGCCGGTGACTTGGGCCGTGGAGTAGGACATCTCCACGCTGGGCTTGTGGGTGAGCCCGGCGCCGCTGTTGGCGCCCACCAGCCCACCGGCAATGATGTTGGCCCCGGCGCCGGTGACCGTGCCAGTGGAATACGAGTGACGCACCCGGCCTCGGTTCTGCCCGGCAATGACGCCGAGGTGCTGGGAGGTGGTGCTCGCGCTGGTGAGGTTCACCGATGCGTCAACCATGCCCAGGCCGAGCACCAGCGCACCCTCTTCGAGCACTGAGAACAACCCGAAGTCACCGGTGGTGGCGGTGGAGTCGATGTGCAAATTGGAGATCGTGTGGCCGTTGCCGTCAAGGATGGCCTCGTAAGGTCCAATCGGCACCCAACCGGCGCCGTTGTTCCAGTAGGTGTCGCCGCTGTCGATCTGGTCGTTGTTGTTGGTGTCAAAGTCCAAATCGGCAGAAAGTTCGTATCCCTGGCAGCTTGGGCGGCATCCCATGTCCGTGGCCCGGTTCGGGAACGCCCCGGCGAAGGCAGCCTCGTTTGTGTTGGACACTGATCCGTTGCCGTCAAGGTCGTGACGCACGGCGTTGAGCTGAGCAAGGTTGCTGATCTCCACCAGGTTGTCGCCGTCAGTGTCGTAGGCCACCGAGCCGCTGACCGTGACCGTGAACGTTGCCGACTGGCGAGAACCGGTCGAACTCACCGCGGTGACGGTGATGTTGGCGCTGCCTTGGCGCAGCGCCGTGAACAACACACCCGCAAACGAAGATTGCACCACCAGCGTCGAGTTGTTCGACGAGAATCCCCTAAAGGACATTCCCTCACCGTTGAAGGCGTTGAACAGATCCTGTCCCAACAGCACCCGTTCGCCTTGATGGAGAGTCAACGCGGTGGCGTCTTTGAGTCTGCGCACCGAACGGTCGGCGCGCTGGTTGCCGAACTCCTCCCAGGTGGCCACACCGTCACCGTCGAAATCCGCCACCAGCGCCGGGTACTGCGACGCCGTGCCGAAATCCCACGCCGCGGGATCCCAGTCTTCGAACACCCCGTCGTCCATCACGTCGGCCACCAACACGTTCGTGGCCGCACGCAACCGCGAAGTGGGCAGGCCTGTGCCGTTGGTGGGGTTGCCGCCGGAATCCACACCAGCGACGGTTTGGCCGGTGACATGGGTGTCCCAGTACACGCCTGTGGCCGCTACGCCGCCGCTGTTGGTGACACCCACGAGGCCACCAAACACCGAACTCGTTGACGTGTCAGCGCTGTTGCCAAGCACCATTCCCGCAACAAAGGCCTCCCCGGCTGATCCCCCGGCGAACTGGCCCACCAGGCCCCCCACTTTGCCGGTGGCAGCGTCGGGTTTGATCGACATGTCCACCGCCGCGTACACCTGGCGCAACACCGCACCCGTGGACGCCAGCCCCACCAGGCCTCCAACATCGGGCCCGCCAGGGGTGCTCACCGTGGTGTGCAACGAACCCATCGCGTAGCTGCGCTCAATGACCCCACCCACAAGCATCTGACCGGTGATGCCGCCAAGCTGATTGCCCCCGGTGCCCTCGACGGACACCCAACTGTCGGCCACCAGCGGCACAACACTGTCGTCCTTGTTCATGTAACCCACCAGACCCCCGACCGACGCAGACGAAAGAGCCCCGGACACCGAACCGGTGGCCGAACTACGGCGCACAACGCCGCTCAGCTCTCCCGCCAGCAAACCCACACCAACACGAGGACGCGAAACCGTCACCGAGGCGTCCACCAAACGCACCCCGCGCAGCTCCCCAGTGGAGAGCACTTTGCCGAACAAGCCAAAATCACCTTCGGAACCGCCGGTCACGTTGATGAACAGGTTTGAGATTGTGTGGCCGTTGCCCTCGAACACGGCTGCGTATTCATCGATCGGCGCCCAGCCCTCACCGCCGTTCCAGAACTTGTCACCCGGAATGTCGGTGCGCCCGTCGCCGTTCGTGTCGAAATCCAAATTCGCAACCAGCTCGTAACCGTCGCAGCCTGCTGTGGGGCAGCCCATACCGGTGGCGGCGTTGGGGAAGGCCTCGCTGTAGTTGGTTTGAACGCCACTGTCCACCGCGCCGTCGCCGTCGGGATCCAAGCCCACCGCAGCGAGCTGATCAAAGTTGCGCACCTCGATCAGGCCGTCACCGTCGGCGTCGTAGTCGTTCACCGCACTCACGGTCACCGTGAACGAATCCGAAACCTCCGAGCCCGATGTGCCCTGGGCGGTGACAGTGACCGTGGCTGTGCCGGGGGCCTTGGCGGTCACACGAATCACACCACCGTCAACAGCCGCCTCGGCTGCTTCGCCGGTGACGCTGGTGGTGAAGGCCATGGCATCGCCGTCAGGATCGTGGAACACTCCCGCCGCCGAAAGCTCCACCACTTCGTTCATGTCGAGAGACTGGTCGGCGAACGCGCCGTACACCGCAAGTGTGCCGGCGCGGCGCTGGCTGCCGAACTCCTGCCAGGTGGCCACACCGTCATTGTTGAAATCCACCACCAGCACCGGGTACTGCGAACCCGTGCCGAAATCCCACACATCCGAATCCCAGGTGCGGTAAATCCCACCGTAGTAAGGCCCCGCCACATCAGCGTTCGAGTCGGCGCGCAATTCCTCCGTTGTCTTCGGGGTGCCGCCGCGCACGCTGGTGGTTTGGCCCAAAGTGGTGGTGTTCCAGTAGGCGTCGCTGTCCACCGCAATGCCACCGCTGGCGCTGGCCACAATGCCACCGAGCGCGCCGGCAGGCTCGGTTGTGCCGGCTGCCCCCACCGCGCCCACAGCGAGACTTTCACCAACAGTGCCAACGCTGGCACGGCCAACAAGACCTCCGCCGTGACCGGCGGTGGTGTTGGGCACGCTCACCGCGCCCGACGCGTACACCTGATCGACCACAGCACCACGGCTGTAACCCAACAATCCGCCATGATTAACCGAACCGGTCGTGCCCGAAGCCGAAACCACAACATTGCCGGTGGCGTAACTGCGCACGATCCGACCACCGTCACCTTGGCCCACGAGCCCACCCGCGCGACCGCCGGAAGAAGTGACGTTCACCTCCGAGTAGCTGTCGGCCACCTCGGGGATCACAGCATCAACCTTGTCCACCTCACCCAGTAGGCCACCCGAATACACCGCGCCACCGGCTGAGGTGACAATTTCGCCCACAGAAGACGACCTCTGCACCAACCCCGAACTCACACCCGCAAGCGCGCCAACCCTCGCCGAGGCCTGGCTCACCCGCATGTCCACACCCGTGAGGCTCACCCCGCGCACCACGCTGGTGTTCGACAGTGAAGAGAACAAGCCCCACTGCGTGCCTGTGTCACCCGGCAACGGTTTCACCACCAAACCGGCAATCGTGTGACCGTTGCCGTCGAAAGTTGCAGTGAAGGTCCCCAATGGCGCCCAGCCCGCGCCACCGTGCCAATAGGTGTCCCCCTGGCCGACGGATCCGTCGCTGTTGGTGTCGAAATCCAAGTCCGCCACCAGCTCATAGCCCTTACACCCCGAGGCGGGGCATCCCATGCCGCTCGTCGGCGTTAGGAACGCGGTGGTGTAGTTGGTTTGATCAGCCGAGCCCACCGCGCCGTTGCCGTCGAGGTCCCAGCGGATCGCGTTCAGTTGCGCCAGGTTCGCCACCTCGATGAGTCCGTCATCGTCGATGTCGTGATCCAACAGGGCTGTGACCGTCACCTTGAATGTCTGCTGCAGGGAGCTTTCGGCCGCATCGGTGGCGCTGATTGTGACCTGAGTCTCGCCCGCGGCCACGCCCGTGAGGAGCACGCCGTGGGCGCCCACGCTCGCGGTGACCTTTGTGGTGTCATTGGAACTGCCCGAGAATGTCAGTCCCTCGCCGTTGAACGCGGCGAACACGTCAGGGCCCAACAGCAACTGCTGACGTAGGCTCAGTGTCAAGTCCGGTACGTCTCGCAGTTTGAGCACCTTGTTGGCGCCGCGCTGATCACCGAACTCCTGCCAAGTGGGCACCCCATCACCGTTGAAGTCCACCACCAGCGCCGGGTACTGCGCCGACGTGCCGAAATCCCACACCGACTTGTCCCAATCCTTGAACACGCCGTCATAGTCGTCGGCGGACACCCCAGCCTCGGTGTCGGCGCGTATCTCGGCGGTGGTCAGGCCTGTGCCGTTGGTGGGGTTGTTGCTGGAGTCCAACCCGGCGACGCTCTGGCGTGAGATCTCGGTATCCCAATACACCCCCGAAGCGGCTATCCCTCCACCACTGGTGACGCCAACCAACCCGCCGAACTCCGACTGAGTGGACGCATCGGCATTGCTGCCATCCACCAGGCCCGCGGCGAACGCCTCACCGCCGGCGCCGCCGGCGAACGAACCCACGAGGCCACCCACATCACCATCAGCGCTCGCCGGGGCCACCGACACTTCTGTGACCGCGTACACCTGGCGCAGCGTGCCCGACGCCACGTGACCCACCAGCCCCCCAACATCGGGCGCGCTGGACGCACCCACCGTTGTGTGATACGTGCCGACCGCGTAACTGCGCTCGATCACACCGTCAGAGAGCCGGCCCACCAAGCCACCGGACGCACCGCCACCGGTGCCGACAACCGACGCCAAACTGTCAACCAACAGCGGACTGACGCTGCCGTCCTGGGACACGGACCCCACCAGCCCGCCAACGTTGGCATCGGCCTTGTCGCTGGAAACCGACCCCCTAGCCGAACTGCGACGCATCGTCCCGTTCAACTCGCCCACCAACAAACCCACATTCGCGCGGCTGATGTTGACACTCACCGACGCGTCCACCAAACGCACACCACGAACCTCACCGGCAGATGTGACCTTGCTGAACAAGCCCCAATCGGAATCTGAGCTGCTGGACACGCTGATGAACAAGTTCGAGATCGTGTGATTGTTTCCGTCAAAGGGCACTGAGAGCGGCCCGATCGGAGACCATCCCGCACCGCTGTTCCAGTACGTGTCGCCGGAATCTGCCTCGCCGTTGCCGTTGGTGTCAAAGTCGAGATCCGCAGCCAGTTCGAAACCGACACAGCCTGTCACCGGGCAGCCCTTGCGGTCCACGGCGTCGGTGAACAGCCGGTCATAGGTGGCTTTGTTGGAGTCCGAGTCGGCGTTGCCGTCGCCATCAAGATCCATGCGAATCCCGTTGAGTTGCGCCAGGTTCCAAATCTCCAACAGGCCGTCACCGTCACGGTCGTAGTCGATCCCCTTCTGAACGGCCACCGTGAACTCGTTGGACAGCGAATCGTCGTCCAGCGTGGCGGTGACGGTGATCTTTGTGCGTCCGGGGCTCACGGCGGTGACCTCCGCGACCGTGTGGTCAAGGCGCACCGATGCCACATCGGGGTTCGCGGACGACACCTGGTAGGAGTACCCACGGCGGTCTGCGTTCGCGAACACCTCGGACTCCGGTCGCACCAGGTCCACACGGGCCACCTGGCGCTCGTGCATTATCAGGTTGGTCATCCTGCTGGCGGTGGCCACCGGAGGAATCGTCGTGGTTGGAGGCGACGGCGGCAGGGATGTGGTTGGGGGCACCACCGGCACCACAGGCCCCGGCCCCACAGGCCCCCCAACCGGAACGTTGCCCCCGTCGAGTTGGTAGATGTGGTCCAACATGCGCGCCAAAAACGACGCCATCTGCGCTCTGGTGAGACCATCGAAGGGATCAAAATCACCGTCGGTGCGGCCCTTGGCTATGCCCAGCTCAAACAAACCGCCGGTGGCCTGGTCGAACTCGTTGGGCAGCACCGGTCCCACATCGGGGAAGAAATCGTCGGGACCGGCGCCGTTGATGTTCACCTGACCCTCGGTGTCCACCAGCACCCCCGATGAGGGTGCCAGTTTCAAAAAACGCACCAACAACAACGCCATCTGCCCACGAGTGATCAACCCGTAAGGATCGAACCGCGTCTCGCTTCGCCCCTTGATCACACCCTCCGACGAAAGACGATTCACCGCAGCCACAGCATCCACCGGCAACGCCTCACCCAAGTCGTCAAACCCGGCCCCGTCGTCCAAGCCGGGGCCAAGGAACACCCCAGGAAGCTCCGCCACCCGCGCAAGGAACAAGGCCACCTGCCAGCGAGGCACACGCTGCTCGGGACAGAACCCCTCACCAGAACCACAACCAATCGTAATGCCATAAAAAGCTACGCAATCAATGGCATCCTTGTGAACGTTGCTGTCGGCAACATCCACAAACCCACGTTCAGGCACATCCAAGCAAGCCCGAGGCGCAGCAGGAGCATCCACAACCCCAACCACACCACCAGCCCCACCAGCACCAACACCAAGCAACCCCCCAACCAACCCCAGCACCACCACAAGCCGCATCCAAACCCGCAATCTCACAACAAGACCTCCAAGCCCAACGCCAAGTACCTCAATCAATATAGCCCCCCACACAACATAATGAGCCGGCCCACCGGAGGGCGCGACCGGGCCGCATGGCCCGACGCGCTCGGGTTAGCGTTGGTTTCCGAATTCTTGCCAGGTGGCTGTGCCGTCTTGGTTGAAGTCCACCTTCAGGGCTGGGTACTGGCGGCTGCCGCGGTAGTCCCAGGTGGTGTGGGTCCAGTCCTTGTAGATGCCGGTGTAACCGTCGGCGTTCACCGCGGTGTCGGTATCGGATTGGAGTTCGCTTGTGGTCTTGGCGGTGCCACCGGCATTGGGATTTTGGGCATCGGACCTGCCGAGGCTTTCGGTTTGGCCGGTGGTTGTGCTGTTGAAGTACACGTCGGCTGAGATGGTTGGCACGTCGGTGTTGCTCGAGCCGACAAGCCCACCAAGCCCGCCACCGGTTCCGTCGGTGCCGGTGGCCCTCACCGCACCAACCGCGAAGCTCTGCTTGATGGTGCCACCCTCGGCGTGACCCACCAAGCCACCACCATGACCATTGCCTACCTTCGGCACGGTGACCGAGCCGGATGCCCACACCGACTCCAGCGTGTCGCCACCGATGAAGCCGGCAACACCGCCAAACCAGTAACGCGTGGCGGTGGCGTCGACCGCTGTGATCGAACCGGTGGCGTAGCTGCGGATGATTCTGCTGCCGAAGGTGCGGCCGACGAGGCCTCCGGCGCGCCCACGGGCGCGCAACGCAACCGTGGAGTAGCTGTCCTCGATGGTCGGGGTCACCGACGCGCTCGGCGTCTTGTACTGCTCACCCACCAGACCACCCGCACGAGTGTCATTGAGGCCATTAACCGTGATCGACCCGGTGCTGAACACCCTACGGATCACCCCGAAGTTGGATCCCGCCAGAGCACCTACATACGGACCAGAAATATTGCTCGTTCCGCTGACCGTGATCGCCACATCCACCAAGCCGAGATCACGCACCTCGCCCCCCAGTGAATTGAACAGACCAAACTGGATGGTGAACCTGCCCACCGACCGGTTGATGAACAGATCAGAAATGGTGTGACCGTTGCCATCAAAGATGGCCCCCGAGGACAAGGTGACGATGGGAGCCCAGCCTGCGCCGTTGTTCCAGAACGTGTCGCCACTGTCGGCGCGTCCGTTGCGGTTCGTGTCCAAGCTGAGGTCTGCGATCAGTTCGTATCCGTTGCATCCACCGGATCGACATCCCATGTCGGTGGTGGGATCGGGGAACGCCTGCCGGTACGGCGCGGGGTCAACGCCCCGATGCAGTTCGCCGTCACCGTTGGTGTCCCAGCGAATGGCGTCGAGCTGCTCCACCGAGTAGACATCGATCAGGCCGTCGTTGTCGCTGTCGTAGTCCACCTTGTCGCTGACTGTCACGTCGAAGGTGTGCGAAGCGGACAGGCCCACCGAGTTGCGCGCCGTCACGGTGATCGTGGCAGTGCCGGTGCGCACACCGGTGACCGTGATCACTGCGGTGTCGCGATCCACGCTCACCGTTGCGGTGCTCGTGGAGCTGGACGTGGCCGAGTAGGTGTAGGCGTCACCGGTCCAGTCCGAGAACACCCGGTTCCCGGTCGTCAGCAGAGCAACATCTGCCGGCTCGCGCATGTCCAATGTGATGTCCGCCATCGGGTTCACCACCTGGGGCTGCTGCCGGAAGCGCTGATCGCCGTACTCCTGCCAGGTGGCGGTGCCGTCACCGTCGAAGTCCACGCTCAGTGCCGGATACTGCGACGACGTGCCAAAGTCCCACTCCGAGGTGTCCCAGTCCTTGTAGATCCCCTCATAGGACGACGACCGGACCCGCGAGTTGGTGTCCGTCTGCAACTCCGAAGTGGTCTTCCCCTCACCTATGCGACTGCCTGACACCCCGGTTCTTTCCGTGTCCCAGTAGCTGTCGGTGACTGTCGGGACGTTGATGACGCTGACGGAAGCTGCCAAGCCACCCGGGTTGGTTGCCGTTGGAGTCAGATCGTGATCAAATGTGCCCGCAACCCAAGAAGCACGACTGCTGGACGCGCGATTCTGGCTCGAGAAGAACGCGGGAGCAATCCCTCCCATGCGAGTAACATCCCGAGCCAGCAAATTTGCCAACGAATAGCTCGACTCAATGCTGACACCATTCGCTGTGGAAGCAAATCCGCCAATGCTGTAGCCAGTCGTCAACACGACGTCCAAGAGCACGTAACTGCGATAGATTCCGCGGGGACTATGAGCGTCTCGTACAAAACCTACAAGGCCACCAACCTCCAATGCGATGTACCGCCCTTCTTGTGTGCCCCTAATGCGGCCTGTGACAAACGCTTGATCCACCACGCCGAGTAGTCGCCCAGCCAGGCTACCAACGAACACGATGCTGGTGTTCACCCTCGTTCCAGTTCGCACTTGAATGTCCACCTTATCCAGGCCCAAGTTCAGAACTCTGGAGTCCGCACCGAGCTCCGCAAAGAATCCAACGCTAGTGGGTGACGGATTCGATGTACGGTTTATCGTCAGCCGCGAGATTGCGTGGCCGTTTCCTTGGAAGGTGGCGTTGTAGGTGCCGCCTATTGGAGCCCAACCGGCGCCGCTGTTCCAGTAGGCGCCGTCATGATCTTGTTCATCCACCACGTTGTCGCCGTTGGAATCGAAGTTCAAGTCCACGGTGAGCTCGTAACCCGAGCAACCCCCCGGCGGGCACCCCATGGCCGCGGCGGCCAACGGGAACGCCTCCGCGTAGGCATCCTGGTCGCCACTGCCGACCACGCCGTTGCCGTCAAGATCCCAGCGCATGGCGTGAAGCTGAGCCACGCTGCCCACCTCAATCAGCCCGTCGCCATCGGCGTCGTAATCGATCGGGTTGCGCACCGTCACCTCGAACACCACCGACGCCGACAGGCCGCCGGGATCCGTGGCGGTGACCGTGATCAACGATTTGCCCAGTTCACCGGCGGCAACCACCACCGACGTGCCGGCGCTGCTGAGCGTGGCCGCCGCCATGCTCGGCTCAGACGAGGTGACCGTGTAGGTGAGCGGATCAAAGTTGGCATCCGCGAACACCGCCTCTGAGCCGCCGAGCCGGATTGTGCGACTCCCCGCGGGGAGCATCGTGATCTTGGGCAGTGACCTGATCGCCACTGGGGCATGCCGGGTGGTGGGGCGCTGATCGCCGAACTCCTGCCACGTCGCCGTTAGATCGCCATCGGTGTCGGCCTTGAGCACCGGGTACTGGTGTGAAGTGCCGAAGTCCCAGTAGGTGCTGTTCCAATCCTTGTAGATGCCGTCGTAACCCGGATATTCGATCTCCTCAAGGGTGTCGGCACGCAGCTCCCGTGCTGTTTTGGCTGTGCCACCGGCGCTTGTGTCGGCACGGGTAGTGTCGGGATTCCAGTACAGGTCCGAATCCACCACGGTGGCGGACGTCTTGAGGCCAATCAACCCTCCGACGTTGGTGTCATCGAAACGGGAGATCAATGGACTCAAGGCATACGATTCTCTCACGGTGACCAGGTTGGCACTACCGATAAGGCCACCGATTGACACATCAGCGGTCTCGGAGCCGGTGACGGTTCCCGTCGCGTACGACGACTCCACCACCAGCTCACCAGAGTTCGAATACGCTTGAGCTTCTCCTATCAAACCACCAAAACCGCTAAGTGTGCTGCCTTTGCCGGTGACCGTGCCTGTGGCGTAACTTCCCACGATCCTGGCCCTACGAGCGACACCGACCAGGCCACCACCCCATTTTGTGGCAGTCACGGAGGCCGTGGAATATGAATCTTCGATGAATGCGGCGGTTGACGCCAAACTGGTGCCGACGAGCCCTCCGACTGCCATAGTTGCACCTGACCCCTCAACGGCTCCTGTGGTGTGGACCCTTTGAATGCTTGCGCTGCTGCCTCCCGCCAGCACGCCCACGTAATGGATTGCGGTACCCGAGGCAGTAACTGTCACAGACGCATCAACCACACCCACATCACGCACCCTGGCAAGATTTATCAGTCTTGCAAACAGGCCAAAATACCCGGTAGCCTCCGAAGCGGTTCTGTCGATGTACAGGTTGGATATCGTGTAACCGTTACCTTCGAACACACCATTGTAACTGGCTATAGGCTCCCAACCTTTCCCGTCATTCCAGTAATCGCCGCCATTGTCTGTGGCAGTGATTCGGCCGTCTCTGTTGGAATCAAAATCCAAATCTCTTGTGAGTTCATACCCTAGGCAAAAGTTCTCACAACCCATCCGGAAAGCTGGGTTCGGGAAGGCGATCTGATATGCAGCGGTGTTGCTCGGCGGCGCATAACCAATGCCAGACACATCGAAGCGTACGGCATCAAGCTGAGCCAAGTTGGAGATCTCGATCAGTCTGTCCCCGTCTGTGTCATAGTCGATCGTAGCGGATGCGACTGTTGCTGTTACGGTCACAGCGAAAGTGTCGGTGAG
Source organism: Candidatus Aldehydirespiratoraceae bacterium (assembly GCA_965221635.1). Taxonomy (GTDB): domain Bacteria; phylum Actinomycetota; class Acidimicrobiia; order Acidimicrobiales; family Aldehydirespiratoraceae; genus JAAXHB01. Next base: position 1,861,212 of record OZ244902.1, on the reverse strand, counting down.
CCTCGTGCCCTGGGAATCGGTCGCGCTGATCGTGACGTTCGTGGTTCCCGCGGCCACACCCGTCACAACAATACCGGCCGTGGTTGATCGAACCCTTGCCACAGCACTGCTCTCGCTGGTGCCCGAGAAACGAAGGCCCTCGGCGTTGGGGGCGTGGAACACTTCCGGGCCGACCAGCTCCGATTCGCCTGTGTCCACGGTGATGTCCGGCGCGTCACGGACTTTGCGCACTGTCCTGTCGTCGCGTTGGTTGCCGAACTCCTGCCAGGATGCAACGCCGTCACCGTTGAAGTCCACCACCAGCACGGGATACTGGCGTGCCGTTCCGAAATCCCACAACTCCGGAGTCCAGTCCTCGTAAACGCCCCTACCCTCCGACGTGTTGACGGTAGCCACACGCAGGTCATTGGTGGTGGCACCGCGACCAAGACTCGATTCACCAAGGCTAAGGAAGAGTCGGTCAATTTGGTTGTTCACGTCCAGGTCGTAATATGTGTCGTCACGGGAGATGCCTGTTCTCCGCACATGGCCAACTAGACCCCCGGTGAGGATGGTGTTGCTGATGCTGGCCTGTTCTGGTGTGACGAAACCTGCGGTGAACGCCTCTTTCACATCGCCTCGATCCAAGTAACCGAGAATGCCGCCCGTATTGACGAACTTGTCCACAACTGTGCCGTCCACGTCACCCAGCACGTACGCGTGAAGTAGTTGCGTGCGTTCGAAGTGTCCCACAATCCCGCCTGCACTTGGAGTGCTGCTTGGATCTCCCGAAACGGTCACATTGCCGTTTGTGTACACACGCCTGATCTGGGTGCGGGTGGTTCGGCCCACGAGACCGCCCATCACACCATTGCCGGACACGTCCACCAATGCGAAACTGTCCTCGATGGTGGCCTCCGCCCCGCCGTTGGCAGTGTCCTGCTCCAGCACGCCCACGAGCCCCCCGGTATTGCCCCGAGACTCACCCGAGGAAACGGTGCCGGCGGCGGAGCTGCGTGTCACCGAGCCCTTCACGATGCCTGCCAACGACCCAACACTTGGAGATGATCCCTTAGCCGTGATCGATACCTTCTCCAGGCGCACGCCGCGGATCGCGCCCGTGTGGGACACCTCTGCGAACAACCCGTAACCCCCAGCGGGCAACGAATCCACGTCGATGAACAAGTTGGAAATGGTGTGGTTGTTGCCGTCAAACGTCGCCGTGTAGATCGGCCCGATCGGTGACCAACCCTTGCCGGTGTTCCAGTACGAGCCGGAATGGTCGTCGCCGTCAACGTCGCCGTCGCCGTCGGAGTCGAAATCCAAATCCGCGGTCAACTCATAACCAGAACACGCAACCGGTGGGCAGCCCATCTCGTTGGCCGCGTTCGGAAACGCGGTGTCGTAGGTTGCTTGGTCTCCCGTTGCCACTTTGCCGTTGCCGTCCAGATCCCAACGAATGGCGTTGAGTTGAGCCATGTTGGCGACCTCGATCAGGCCGTCGCCGTCCGCGTCGTAGTCGGTCTTGGCGCTCACGGTCACGTCGAACGAATCGCTTGCCGTCCGGCCCGACCGGTCTCGCGCCGTGACCTGCACCGTGCTGTCACCGGCCGCACTTGCGGTGACGCTCACCAGCGCTCCATCGACACTCACGCCGACGGCGGTGCCGGTGGCCGATGCGGAGAAGGTGAGCGCGCCACCGTCACGATCACGGAACACCCCCGCCGGTGACAGCACCACAATTTCGCCCAAGTCCATCTGAAGGTCGTCGAACTCGCCGTACGCCTCCACGGTGGTGGACGCACGCTGGTCGCCGAACTCCTGCCAAGTGGCGGTGCCGTCACCGTCGAAGTCCACCACCAGCACCGGGTACTGCGAACTCGTGCCGAAATCCCACACGCTGTGATCCCACCTGCGGTAAATGCCGCTGTAGGTCGCCCCAGCCACGACACTGTTGGAATCGGCTTGCAGCTCGGCGGTGGTCTTGGGGGTGCCTCCCTGCACCGTTGCGGACCGCACCAGGGTGGTGGAGTTCCAATAGGCATCGAAGTCCAACTCAGGAACGTTGTTGGTGCTCGTGCCAATCAGACCACCCAACGCGGCCAGTCGCTTCACGGAACCGGCAGCGCCAATCGCGCCAACCGCCAGGCTCTCATGCACATCACCAGTGCTGGCACGCCCCACCAGGCCACCCGCGTGGGCACCGGCGTTGTTCGGCACGCTCACCGCGCCCGACGCGTACACGTACTCCAACGACCCGCCACGAATGTAACCCAACAACCCGCCAAGCGAGCGGAAAGTTGTCGTGGTGGAAGCCGGTGACGACACGTCGCCGGTGGCGTAGGAGCGAACGACCTTGCCGCCGTCGCTGTGGCCCAGCAGCCCACCCGCGCGGCCAACCGACGCGGTGACGTTCACCGTTGAGTAACTGTCGCTCACCTCCGGCGCCGACCCGTCCATGGCGCCCAGCAAACCACCCACGTAAGGCTCATCAGCCCCGGAGACCACAACCTTGCCTTGCGCGAACACTCGCTGCACCAAACCCTGATTGATACCCGCGAGCGCCCCAACCCTGGCCTTGTCCTGCGCCACCGACAAGTCAACACCGGTAAGGCCCACGGCGTGTACCACACCACTGGTGGTGATCGACTCGAACAACCCCCAATTGCCCGCATTGCCGGTTGCCCCCACGTTCATCGACAACCCGTCGATCGTGTGACCGTTGCCGTCGAAGATGCTCGCCAGGTCTCCCAGCGGCACCCATCCCTTGCCACCGTCCCAATACGTGTCCCCTTCACCGACTTCGCCGTCGTCGTTGGTGTCGAAGTCCAAGTCCGCAGTGAGCTCATACCCCGAACATCCCGAGGACGGGCAACCCATCCCCGAAACCGGCGACGGGAACGCTGTGGTGTAGTCCGTTTGATTGGCCGCACCCGGCTGGCCGTTGCCGTCCAGATCCCAACGAATCGCGTTCAGTTGCTCCAGTGACGACACCTCGATGAGGCCGTCATCGTCGGAGTCGTAATCCACCATGGCGGACACCGTCACATCGAACGGCTCGGATAATTCCTCACCAGTGGCATCCCTCGCGGTGATTGTGACCTTCGTGGTGCCCGCGGCGACGCCGGTAACGATGATCCCGGTGTTTGATTGGGTCACGGTGACTATCGAGGTGTTGACAGCGCTACCCGAGAAGGTGAGCCCCTCGGCGTTGGGCGCCTGGAACACTGTGGGCCCCACCAGCAGCTCCTCACCCCGATCGATGTTCACGTCGGGTGGGTTGCGCAGTTTGCGCACGCCGTTGTGGCGCTGGTTGCCGAACTCCTGCCAGGTGGCCACCCCGTCACCGTTGAAATCGGCCACCAACGCCGGATACTGCGACGACGTTCCGAAATCCCACACCGAGTTGTCCCAATCCTTGAACACCCCGTCATAGCCGGGGGCGCTCACGTCTGTTTCGGTGTCGGCACGTATCGCCGCGGTTGTCAAGCCGGTGCCGTTGGTGGGGTTGTCGCTGCGATCCACCCCGGCGATGGCCTGGCCGGTGGCCTCTGTGTCCCAATACACCCCGGTGGCGGCTATGCCTCCGCCGCTGGTGATACCAACCAGCCCTCCGAACTTCGATTGAGTGCCCGCATCTGCGTTGCTGCCAAGCACCGCTCCCGCCGCGAAAGCCTCACCGCCGGTGCCGCCGGCAAAGGCACCCACAAGGCCACCCACCTCACCAGAAGCGCTCGCGGGCGCCACCGACACGTCTGTTACCGCGTACACCTGGCGCAACGTGCCCGATCCCACGTAACCCACCAGCCCGCCAACATCGGGGGCGCTGGAGGAGCCCACGGTGGTGTGGTAGGTGCCAACGGCGTAACTGCGTTCGATCACACCGCCGGAGAGGCGGCCCACCAGCCCACCGCAGATGCCACCACCGGTGCCGATCACCAACGCCCAACTGTCCGCCAGCAACGGATCGGCGCTGCCGTCCTTGTTCACGAACCCCACCAAACCACCAACCAGGGCGTCGGCCTTGTCGCTGTCAACAGACCCCGCAGCCGAACTGCGACGAACCACACCGTTCAACTCACCAACCAACAAACCCACACTTGAGCGGCTGATGTTCACGCTCACCGCAGCCTCCGACAAGCGCACACCACGCACCTCACCAGCAGAGGTGACCTTGCTGAACAAACCCCAGCTATCCGTCGAACCGTTCGACACGTTGATGAACAGCCCCGAGATTGTGTGGTTGTTACCGTCGAAGGTCGCAGGGAACGGCCCAATCGGCACCCAACCCTTACCGTCGTTCCAATAGTCGTCACCCAAACCGGCCCCACCGTCACCGTTGGTGTCAAAATCCAAGTCCGCGGTCAACTCGTAACCCACACAACCAGTGGCCGGGCAACCCTTCGCCTCAATCGCATCCGGGTACAACTTGTCAAACGTTTCCTTGTTGGAATCATCATCGGCGTTGCCGTCACCGTTGAGATCCAACCGAATCCCGTCAAGCTGCGCCAGAGTGGAGATCTCCAACAAGCCGTCACCATCAGCGTCATAGTCCACGCCGGCGGTCACCCGCACCGAAAACGAACTCGACGCCGACCCCGACGACCCCGTGGCCGACACGGTCACGTTGGCAGTTCCAACCCTGCCCGCCGACACCTCAACCACCGGCCCATCGAGACTCACAGACGCCACACCCGAGTTCGACGACGACGCCCGGTAAGTCAACCCGCGACTGTCGCCACCCTCGAACACCTCGGCGCCCGGCCTGGCCAAGTCCACCCGCGCAACCTGACGCTCATTCAGCAACAAGTTGCTCAACCTTCCCGACGCGGCCACCGGAGGCACCTCGTCGGTGGGCGGCGTGGGAACAACCGGCGGTGGCACCACGGGCCCAGGCCCCGGCCCCACAGGGCCGAGCGGCGCCCCGGGGCCGCCAATCGGTGCGCCGCCGCCGCCGGAGAGGTCGACGTGGTTCAACATGCGCGCCAAGAACGACGCCATCTGCGCGCGGGTGAGCCTCAAAGATGGCCCGAACCCGCCACCGGCACGCCCACGGGCGATGCCCAGCTCGAACAGCGCTCCCGCGGCCTGGTCAAACTCCACAGGCCACGAACTCACATCCTCGAAGAAATCGTCAGGCTCCACGCCGTTGACGCTCACGGTGCCATCAGCACCCACAAACACCCCAGAGGTGGGAACCAACGCCAAGAACCGCACCAACAACAACGCCATCTGCCCACGCGAAACCAGCCCGTAAGGGTTGAACACCGTTTCGCTGCTGCCCTTGATCACCCCAGCCTCAGCCAACCGCCGCACCGCGGTGACAGCCTCAGAAGGCAACCCGTCCAAGTCCTCGAACGCGCTGCCCGATCCCGTTCCCAGCACCACCCCGGCCAAATCGGCAACACGCGCCAAGAACAACGCCACCTGCCAGCGCGTCACCCGATCATCGGGACAAAACCCCTCCCCCGACCCACAACCTATCGAAACACCATAAAACGCCACACAATCAATGGATCCCTTGTGAACGTTGCCATCAGAAACATCCACAAACCCCCGAGAAGGCACATCCGCGCAAGCCACCCCAACCGCAGGAGCGTCCACCACCCCCACAGCACCAGAAGCACCACCAACACCAACAACCCCCAACAACCCAGCAAACAACCCCCAAACCACCAAAATCCGCAACCAAGTCCTCACAACAGCCTCCCCGAACGCGCCAGCCGATGAACCCCCCAACAATAACACCCCCCAATATTCCTGCGTACCCGCGCGGCCAGGCGCCTTGGGCCGGTTTTAGAGAAAGAGGAGGGGTCGGCTTGCTATTTCGGGGAGGGTGAGTATGCGCACCAGCATCAGCATTGCCTGGGCCCTGGTGACCGGCTCTTCGGGCTCGAAGAATCCGGGTGCGGCGCCGATCATCACCCCGCGCTCGGCCAACTGCATGGCCGCGATGCGAACCAGCGAATCGGCGCCACCCATGTCGTTGAACGGGTTGATGGGGCTGTCCCCGAAGTCGGTCCCCAGCGCCTCCAGGGTGGTTTGCAGCCGCAAGGCCAACTCACCGCGGTTCACGCCCTCGACTGTGCGCGATCCGGACGCGTAGGTGGCGCTCGGAAACACGCTCAACGCCCACAGTCGGGTGGCGGCGGCGTCCACCAGCTCGGCGTGCGTGCTGGCCTGGAAGTCGATCTTTGCCGCGGTGACGATGGTGACCAGGCGTTCGAGGAACAGCACCAACTGGGATTTTGTGAGCTGACGGTTGGGCGAGAACGTGGTTGGGGTGGTGCCCTTGGTGAGGCCGTACCAGGCCATGCAGTTGATTGCGTTGCGTGACTCCGGCGGGTAGCCGTCGATGTCGGTGAATCCAGCCGAGGGCAACCCGGGCGGGCACAAGGCCGCATCGGGCGTGGGCACCTGCGGCACCTGCAGCGGAGGGGTTACCACCGGGGGCGGCGAGCCCGGTGTTGCCGAAGCCTCGATGGATTCCAGGCCCGGCCCGTAAATGTTCACCGCACGCACCCTGAACGTGTACGGCGTGCCGGATGTCAATCTTTCCACGGTGTAGGTCGACGTTGTGGGCACGCTGCCCGGCACCGGCAGCCAGTTGCCGTAGCTGCCGTTGCCCGACTTCACCCGGAACTCGTAGCGGTCCACATCGCCGCCGAGTGCGGGCGGGCTCCAGGTGAGCCTCACGCTGGTTGGGCTTTCCACTGCGGCTCTGAAGTTTCTCACCGCTCCCGGCACGGCCCTTGCCGGGTCGGGCCTGGCCGCCACCTGCACCGACGGCGCGCCCTTGATGGCATTGCCCACCCCGTTGGTGGCCCTCACCCGGAAGTAGTACGTGACGAAGTTGGCGAGGCCCGACACCAGGTGACGGTCGGTGGACGAGTCACTGCCCGCAATGGGCTGCCACGGGCCCACGGTGCCCGAACGCGTGGACTGTGCGTACTCCCAGCCGGTGACATGGGGGCCACTTCCGGTGAAGTTGAGGATCACAAACCCGGAGCCCACGTTGGTGGTGAGCGTGGGAGAAGTCGGGGTGGCAGCAGCGATCTCGATTGTGAAACCCAGCGTGGCGGTGTCGCTGGCGTCGTCGGAGGTGTCGTTGTCGTTGTCGGTGGCCGAATAAGTGAACGACGACCTCGCCGCGAACGCGGTGGGAGTGCCCGACAAGCGCCGGGTGCTCGCATCGAACGAGAGCCCCGACGGCAGATCGGGGGACACCGAATAGGCGATGGTTCCGTCGCCACCTGACGCGGCCGGCAGCGTGACACCCGCAAAGGGTGTTCCCTGTGAGAGCGACAGTGAGGAGATTGAAGTGCCGCCCGCGAATGACGGCACCGAATCCGAGGCCAGGGTGAGCGTGTACAAGCCGGAAGAGACGATTCCCTTGGAGTACGAGCTCGGCGAGCGGTCTATCACACGGAACGTGAACGTGTCGCGTCCTGTGAAGGTGTCTCCCGGAACAAAAGTGAGGATCTCCCGGGCGGCGATGTTCTGAATCTCAGGGTGAACAACATCACGGGGAGCGATGACGTCGCGTTCACCAGGGTTGATCTTCGAGGATCTCACCAGCTTCAGGGTTCCGTGCGAGGGGAGGCTCTCAACTCGTATTCCCCACAGCGCCCTGCCCGCGGGAATGGTTATCTCCCAACCTGGGAAATAAAGCGCCGTTCGGGCAGTCTTGGCGGCTCGAACCTTGTGATCCCTAAAGGATGGCTCGGTGGCCTGGGTGGCGACCGGGATGGACGAATTCGCCGCTGCTTGAGGCCGCTCGGCAGGTTGCGGGGACGCTGCGAGCCCGGCGCTCGGCACAACCGAAAGCCCCAGAGCCAAAGCTGCCGCCACAACCAGGGCGCAACCCAATCGCTTCACCCCCACAGGCCGGGCGCCGCCGAGGCGCGCCGACGGCGATGGCTGCTGCGTGCTCCCCCTTGACACTCTCAGCCTCCCAATCGCTTGGCCGGGCTTGTCGGCTGTTCGGATTCCGTGCCGCCGGCAACTCCAGTCGCCCGTGGCCCATGCGGAAGCTCAAGGCGACAACTCGAGCGTGCTCAATGCCGTTTGCCTTGCCTCCCGAGCCATCAAGATTACCCGAAGGTTCCCATGTGAACCGGCTCCGTCGGTGGATCGGGCATCAAATGCCCCGAGGTGATCGCTGTGCTGCTGTGGCAACCCGGCGCGTCGCGACGCATGTGCTCGGGGTATCGGGGGCCTTGGTGTGCCTAGGCTCCTTGGATGCGCCGGAGCGTGTCGTGAGCCTCTACTACACCCAGAAGTTCATGTACGAACTGAACCGAAGCGAACGCGCCCAGCGCGCCTACCTTGAGGATCCACAGGCAGCGCTGGCGGACTACGAACTCACCGACACCGAGACCCAAGCGCTGATCACAGCGGACATCGGCTTGCTGTTTCACCTTGGGGTGAACGGCCAGATCCTGATGCACTTCGCGGCGTTCCGCGGCGTCGAATGGCGCGACTACCTGCAGTTGATGCGTGAGGGAATCGAACGCCACGGCCCGGTTCGCGAAGGCGTGTACGCGCTGGCCGGCTACGAGGGCGTGGAGGCCCACACGAGACGCCTCCACCAAGGCGCGGGCGCGCGCGAAGCAGGCGCCCCCAGCGCCGAGTCCCGCAACGACGGGGCCGTGACTTCTACGGTTGGTTGACCATGCCACTTGTGTACGCCGGGGTTTGCAGCCATGCACCGGGCATAACCGGGCGCGCCCACCTTGCCGAACCCGAAGCCCGTGATGCCCTCTACGCGGCGATGGACGAAATGCGGGAGCGTCTTGAAGCGGCCCGTCCCGATGTGCTGGTGGTGATCGCCGCTGAGCATTTCGCCAACTTCTTCATGGACAACATGCCGTCTTTCGCGATCGGCATGGCCGACTCCTACACCGGCCCGATCGAGGATCCCGACTGGCTGGGCATCCCGAAGGTGACCGTTCCCGGCGCCGGTGACGTGTCGGTGCGGTTCATCGAGGCGGTGATGGACACCTGCGACGTGTCCTACGCACAGGAATGGCGCTTCGATCACGGCATCGCGGTGCCGTTGCACTTCCTTGCGCCGCGCTGTGACCTGCCGGTGATACCGGTGAACATCAACTGTCAAGGGCCGCCGCTGGTGCCGCTTCACCGGGTGTGGGCCTTCGGCGAGGCGGTGCGGCGCGCCGCGGACGCGATGCCCGAACGGCTGGCGCTGGTGGGCACCGGCGGCATCTCGCACTGGCCCGCCACGCCCGACTCCGGGCGAATCAACGAGGAATGGGACCGGGACTTCCTGGCGCGCTGGTGCCAGGGCGACCGCGCCGGCCTGTGTGACTACACCGACACCGACGTGTACCTCAACGCCGGGCAGGGCGGCTTCGAGATCCGCACGTTCATAGCGGTGGCCGCGGCAGGGCGAGGCGCACCCGGTGTGGTTCACCACTACTGCCCCATCCCGATCTTCGCGGTGGGCTGCACCGTGGCCGAACTGAACTTGTAGGGCGCCGCGCTCCTCTCAACGCTGGGCGCGCCGCTCGCGACGGCGAGCACGCAGCCCTCAACGGTGGGCACACCACTCTCGACGGTGGGCGCCTCGCCGGTACCCTCTCCGGGCTGAGCGCTCACATAGGATCGTCCGCTTGAGCGCACCGGGGCTCCACGGGCCACCGCGCCCAGCCAACCGGTGCCACGACCTCACAATCACAAGGAGACTGCAATGCAACTGGTGACCCTTCGCATCAACGGCACCACCCAGGCCGGCCGGGTACACGACGGAGAGATAGTTCTGCTCGACGCGCCCGACGTGGGTGCAGTGCTGGCAGCCGGGCCGGTCACCGGCGGCAGCGTTGCCGTGGCCGAGACGGGCGAGTCCGTTGCAGCAGAGGGCGCCGATTTGGCCCCGCTGATCCCCAACCCGTCCAAGATCATCTGCGTGGGCCTCAACTACGAGGATCACATCATCGAAACCAAGTCGCAGCGACCCGAGTATCCGTCGTACTTCGCCAAGTACGCCAGGGCGCTCACCGGGCCACGCGACAACATCAACATGCCAAAACCCGACGTGTCCACCATGGTGGACTGGGAAGTGGAGCTGGCGGTGATAATCGGCAGGCCGATTCGCCACGCCTCCCCCGCCGAGGCGCTGTCGGGGGTGGCCGGGTTTGCGGTGCTCAACGACGTGTCGGTGCGGGACTGGCAAAAACGCACACCCCAGTTCCTGGCCGGCAAAACCTTCGAGGGCGCCACACCGCTGGGCCCCGCACTGGTGACCGCCGACGCGGTGGGCGACGGCCTGGGCCTGGCCATGGGCTGCGAGGTGAACGGCGTGGTGAAGCAGGCGGGCAACACCTCCGAGCAGGTGTTCGGCCCGGCTGAGGTGGTGTCGGATCTGAGCACGATCATGACCCTCGACCCCGGCGACGTGATCGCCACCGGCACTCCCGCCGGGGTGGGCATGGCCCGCACCCCCTCGGAGTGGCTGGCGCCAGGCGACGTGGTGCGCACCTGGGTGGAAGGCCTGGGAGAACTCGTGAACACCTGCGTGATCGCCTAACCGCACCCGCCGCCCAACGGGTGGCGCGTGACGATTCCCGTGAACGGCTTGGCGCGGCGCGCTTACTGTGAACACATGAATCAAATCGGGCAGAACAATGTGGCCCACCTTTCGGTGGAGGCACTTCGCCTTGCAGGCATCCACACCCTGTTCTGCCTGCCGGGCGTGCAAAACGACGACTTCTTCGACGCCCTGGTGGACGCGCCGGACATCACGCCGGTGGTGACCCGCCACGAACAAGGCGCCGCTTACATGGCCATGGGCGCAGCCCAGGCAACCGGCAAACCGGCAGGGTTCTGCGTGGTGCCGGGGCCGGGGATGCTCAACGCCACGGCCGGGCTCAGCAGCGCCTACTGGGGCAACGCCAGAGTGCTGGCCCTGGTGGGGGCGGTTCACCCCAAACTGCGGGGCCGCCAAACCGGGGTGCTGCACGACCTGCGCGACCCCACCGCGATCCTGGGGCAGCTCACCAAACACGCCGCGTACATCGACTCCGCCGACGTGGCGGGCGAGATGTGGCAGGACGCGCTCAACCGGCTGGTTTCCGACATTGCCCGCCCGGTGAGCGTGGAAGTGCCGGTGAACGTGTGGCGCAAACCCACCGACGCGGCCCTGGTGGCCCCCACGGCCACCATGCCCGCGGTGGACGCCGGGCGCATCGAAGAGGCCGCCCGCATTTTGGGCAGGGCGGAGCGTCCACTGATCATGGTGGGCGGCGGCGCGCAGGGCGCCTCCGAGCAGGTGAAACAGCTCGCCGAGGCCTTGCAGGCGCCGGTGTTCTCACGACGGATGGGGCTTGGGGTGGTGCCGGTGGATCATCCGCTGCACTGTTGGCTGCCGATGGCCCGGCCGCTGTGGGCCGAGGCCGACGTGGTGCTGGGGATCGGCACCCGCATGGAGTTCCCCAACCTTCAATGGCGCCAGCCCGAGCCGCCCTTTGTGGTGGAGATCAACCTCGACCCCGAAGCGCTCGACTTGTACAGCGCCGGCAATTTCGGCATTCACGCCGACGCGGCGCAGGCCTGCGGGATGCTGCTGGACGCTCTGGGCGCCCACAACCGCCCCCGGGCCGATCGGGGCCCGGAAATGGCTCGGCGCCGTGCCGAATACCAGCAACAAATCGCCTACCTTGAACCTCAGATCAGCTACCTGGGCGCCATTCGCTCGGTGATGCCCGACAACGGGGTGATCGTGGAGGACGTCACCCAGGTGGCATTCGCCGCGCACCTGGCCTACGAGCACCGCACACCGGGGTGTTACCTGTCCACCGGCGCGGCGGGCACGCTGGGCGCGGGTGTGGCTCACGGCATCGGCGTGGCCGCGGCCCTGGGCGGGGATCGTCCTCAGCTCACGATCATCGGCGACGGGGGCATGTTGTTCACCGCCACCGAGTTGGCCACCGCGGTGCAGTACTCCATCCCCACAAACGTGTTGTTGTTCGACAACGGCGGGTACGGCAACGTGCGGCGCATTCAGCGCACCATGTACGGACCGGGCCGGGTGATCGCCTCGAATCTGCGCAACCCCGAATGGGTGGCGTTCGGCCAAAGCATGGGCGTACACACTCGGCGCGCCGAAAGCCCACACGACCTGCCGTCTGCTCTGGTGGAGGCCTTCGAGCATGACGGCCCCAGCCTGGTGGTGGTGGACATCCGCGACGAACCCGACCCCTGGCCGCTGCTGCGCTCCAGATAAGCCGCCGCGGCGCTCCGGTTGAGTCGTACCGGTGCCGTAGGCTTGGTGGTGCGCCGCGGGCCGGGCCGTTCGGAATCCGCGCTCGGGCGCCACGGGGGGCGTATTGTCACCTGAAGTTCAATACCCCCGTGAGACCACTAATCCCAAGGAGGGAACACCATGTCCAAATCACATCCTTTGAGACTGTTGCTTGTGCCGTTTTGCCTGCTGGCGGCCTTGGCGTTGTTCGCCGCAGGTTGCGGTGAGGATGACGAAGACACATCCACCGGCGCGGCGGCCACCACCACAACCGCAGCACCCGCCACAGACGAACCCATGCCCGAGGAAGACCCCGAAGACGGCATGGACGAAGAGATGATGGATCATCTCGGTGACGGGTCACTTGGCGTTGTTGAGGTGGAAGCCGGTGACGGCATCCAGATTCGTTCGCTGAACGCCATCACGGGCGACGTGGCCTTCCTGGGCCTGCCCAACGAGCGGGGCGTGGAGCTGGCCATCGACCATTTCGGCCCGATTCACGGATTCGACGTTGATCTCGGCACAACCCTCGACGACCTGTGCTCCGCAGACGGCGGACAGGCCGCGGCTCAAACAATCGTGGCCGACGAGGCCGTTATCGGCGTGATCGGCACCTCTTGTTCGGGTGCCGCCACCGCAGCCTCGCCGCTGATCAGCGAAGCGGGAATGGTGATGATCTCGCCGTCGAACACTTCGCCTGCTCTCACCTCGGATCTGGCCGGAACCGCCGGGGACAACTACCACCCCGGTTACTACCGCACCGCCCACAACGACCTGTACCAGGGCGAGGCCATGGCCCAGTTCGTGTACAACCAGCTCGGGCTGTCCGCCGCCGCGGCGATTCACGACGGCGACCCCTACACACAGGGCCTCGCCCAGGCGTTCGCCAACGCCTATGAGCGCCTTGGCGGTGAGGTGACCGGTTTTGTTGGCGTGAACAAGGACGACACCGACATGGTGCCGGTGCTCACCGAGATCGCCTCGGGAAGCCCCGACGCGTTGTTCTTCCCGATCTTCCAGCCCGCGGGCGATTTGGTGGCCTTGCAGGCGCCCGGAGTTTCTGGTTTGGAAGACACGATGCTGCTCGCCGCGGACGGGCTGCTGGTGAACGGCTTCATGGAGCTGTCCCAAAGCGAGGGCATGCACTTCTCGGGCCCCGACGTGCGCTACGGCACCAACACCAACCAGAGCACCGGCAAGACCGCCGACGACTTCCTCGCCGAGTACGAAGCCGCGCACGGCGGTGCGCCCGAGGCGCCTTTCTGGGCTCACTCCTATGACGCGACCACGCTGCTGCTCGAAGCCATCAAGGCCGCTTCCTGGATGGACGGCGACAGCTTGATGATCGACCGGGCCGGTGTGCGCGAATACCTCAACGGCGTGAGCGGATATCAGGGCCTGATCGGACTGTTGACCTGTGACGACTTCGGCGACTGCGGTTCGCAGAAGATCACGGTGATCCACCACGAAAGCAGCGACGACCTCGACACCAGCAAGGCCAACGTGGTGTTCGAGTACGCGCCGTAGGCAGTCACCTCACCGCGGCGTTGCCATCGGCACGCAAGCGGCGTTGCGCAACCGTCGGCACTTGACCGTCGGCGCGTAACGGCGGCACGTCGCCACTGGCGCAACGCAACCACAAACCAATGTCGACCCCTGATCCGGTGCGGTCCCGCCTTTTGGGTGGGAAGCACCGGACGGGGGTCGACTGGTTCCTTCTTGGCCTGCGGGTGGCGGTGGCCACGCTGCTGGCCGTCGGGCTGCTGGGCTTTGTGGCTCAGCAGATCGACAACGACAACCTTTTCGCCCGTTGGGCCAATCCGGGCGCCACGGGACTCACCGCGCAACAAATCCAGGGCCTGGTGGTGTCGGGCCTGTCACAGGGCGCCATGTACGGCCTGATCGCGCTGGGCTATTCGATGGTGTACGGCGTGTTGGGGTTCATCAACTTCGCGCACGGCGAGGTGTTCATGGTGGGCGCCATGACCGGCATGATCACCGCCAACAAGCTCGCGGATGCCGGGGCGTGGGAATCCAACTTCCTCGCGTCGCTGGTGTTCATCGTGATCGTGTCGATCGCGGTTTGCACGCTCACGGCGATGCTGTTGGAGCGTGTGGCTTACCGTCCGCTTCGCAACTCTCCCCGGCTGATTCCGTTGATCACGTCGATCGGGGTGTCGTTTCTGTTGCAGAACGTGGCGGTGGTGCTGCTCGGGCCGGGCACCAAGAGCTACCCCGATGTGCCCGACTGGCTGAAGAACAAGGTGGCCGTGCTCGACATCGAGGGCGCCAAGATTTTGGTGATCATCGTGGCCGCGGTGTCGATGGTGGGCTTGTGGTACTACGTGGATCGCACCAAAACAGGCAAGGCGATGAGAGCCGTTGCCGAGGACGCCGAGATAGCGGCGTTGATGGGCATAGACGTGAACCGCACCATCGTGAAGGTGTTCGCAGTGGGTGGCGCCATGGCCGGGGTGGCCGGAATCCTGTGGGGGATCCTGTTCCGCAGCGTGATCCACACCACCGGATTCCTGCCGGGGATCAAGGCTTTCAGCGCTGCTGTGGTGGGCGGAATCGGCAACCTCGGCGGGGCCATGGCAGGCGGGCTCACCATCGGACTGGCCGAATCACTGGGGCCGCTGATGATCCTGGAACCGCTCGGGGTGCGCGGCGTTTCGCAGCTGCGTGACGCGGTGGCGTTCGCGATGCTGATCACCGTGTTGTTGTTGCGCCCGAGCGGCCTGTTCGGCGAGCACCTGTCCACCGAGGATCGCACGTGACCGCCACTTCGAGTGCTGCAACTTCGGGTACTGCAATTGTGCCGGAGGTGTCGCCGGTGGCGGGCGCGGTGGCCTCTGCTCAGCTTGGGCCGCCGAGGCCTGCTCTTGATCAGCAGTGGGCCCGGTTGGGGCGCATCGCTCTGATCGCCGCCGGCGCGCAGATTTTCATTGCGCTGGCTGGAATGCCTGTGGCTCTGGATGAGCGGATGATCGTGTCGCCGGTGCTGAGCCTGGGTTACGCGGCGCTTGTGTGGATACCGCTGGTGGCCGGTTACAGGGCCGGTCATCAGGCCAAGACCCCAACGTCAACCGTCCACGCGGCGGGCGCGCACGAACTGGTAGGTGGCGCTCTCGCCGGTGCCGCGGCCGGGTTGGGGCTTTCGATCTTGGGCGTGTTGATCGCCAACTTCGATTTGCGTGACCCCTTGGTGAACTGGAGCCCGCAACTGGCCGACCTGCTCGGCTTCGGGCGTGGAACCACCTTCGGGGTGGTGGCATGGCTGGTGCTGGGCACGGTGCTGGGCTTGGCTGGTGCGGCGATGCGCCTGCTTGGGTCGGTGGTGCGCCGGGCGGTGTTGGCGATGGCCGTTGGGGTGGCCGTCGGGGCGGTGCTTGAGCAGATCGTTTCGGAGCTGATCGAGGGGCTTGGTGGCGAGGCGATCGCCGATTGGCTGTATCACAGGCGAAGCGGGCTCACCGTGGGTGGAGCTGTGGTGGTGGCGCTGGTGGCGGGTCTGTTCACCACCGTGGGCCGGGGCCGGGTGCGGCGGGCGAGGGCCGCGGTTGAAGGCCTGGAGGGCACCCGACGCACATGGGCGAACACTGCGCTGATTGTGGGGTGCGGCGCGGTGCTGGTGGTGGTGCCGCTGCTGGTGGGGAAACTCACCAACGAACTGCTGGCCAATGTGGGCCTGTTCGTGCTGCTGGCGTTGGGGCTCAACGTGGTGGTGGGCCTGGCGGGGATTCTTGATCTTGGTTACGTGGCGTTCTTCGCGGTGGGTGGGTACAGCGCGGCGGTGCTCACATCGGCGACCGCTCCGAGGATTTCGCCGGAGTTGCCGTGGCTGGTGGCGCTGGTGCCGGTGGTGGTGATCACCGGGCTGGTGGGGTTGTTCATCGGGGCGCCGGTGATTCGCATGCGCGGCGACTACCTGGCGATCGTCACCCTCGGCTTTGGTGAGATCATCCGCATTTTGTTCTTGTCGGACTGGTTGTCGGGGTGGTTCGGCGGGGCGCAGGGAATCACCAACGTTGGTGGCGTGGAGGTGTTCGGCCTGGCGAACGTGGCGGGCACCGACCCTCGTGCGGTGTTCTACCTGGTGCTGGTGTTTTGCGCCATCGCGATTTACATCTCGTGGCGCCTGGAGCGTTCCCGGCTGGGCCGGGCCTGGATGGCGGTGCGCGAAGACGAAACCGTGGCCGAGGCCATGGGCGTGAACACGGTGAACGTGAAGTTGTTGGCGTTCGTGGTGGGGGCGGTGATCGGATCCTTCAGCGGTGCGATCTTCGCGGCGAAGGTTGGATCGGTGTTCCCGTCGAGCTTCTTGATTTTGGTGTCGATGGTGATTTTGGTGGTGGTGATTTTCGGCGGCATGGGCAACATCGTGGGGGTGATCGTTGGCGCGGCGGTGCTGATAGGCGTGCTCGGCGGGCCCAAACAGCCCGGGCTGTTGCAGGAGTTCTCCGAGTTCAAGCTGCTGATCTACGGGGCGTTGCTGGTGTGGATGATGCTGGCACGGCCTCAAGGGCTGATCCCCAGCCATCGCCGCACCCGCGAGTTGCGCCAGGACGAGTTTCTGCAGGACGCCTGGCTGAAAGGCCACCTCGACACCGACGCCGCGCCCGGCCACGGTGGCAACTCGGGCGTGTTGGCCGAGACCGCGGCGGACGGGGTGGCCGACGGAGCAGCCGACAGCGCGGGAAGGCGCTCGACGTGACCGGGGCTGCGTTGCTTGAAACCCGTGGCCTCACGGTGAGCTTCGGCGGGCTTCAGGCGTTGCGCGACCTCAACTTCGAGGTGTACCCCGGTGAGATCGTGGCCGTGATAGGCCCCAACGGCGCCGGCAAGACCACTTTGTTCAATGCCATCACCGCCACCGTGCCGGTGACATCGGGCGACATTCTCCTGGAGGGTCGCAGTTTGCGTGGGGTGGATCCCAGCCATGTGACCGCTCGTGGCATTGCTCGCACGTTTCAGAACGTGCGGCTGTTTGCCAACATGACGGTGCTGGAGAACGTGATGGTGGCCCAGCATTGCCGCACCCACTGCGGCGTGTTCGGTGCGCTGTTTTGCACTCGTGCGTTTCGGCGCGAGGAAGCCGAGATTCGTGAGCGTGCCGAGCAGATTTTGGGGTTCTTCGGCAGCCGGTTGATCGGGTTTCGTCTCGACCAGCCTGCGTCCACGTTGAGTTATGCCAACCGTCGCCGCTTGGAGATCGCCCGCGCAATGGCCACTCAGCCGAAGCTGATCCTGCTCGATGAGCCGGTGGCGGGCATGAACCCGGTGGAATCCGCGGAGCTCACCCGGCTGGTGGGTCGGCTGCGCGACGAGTGGGGCTTCGCGATCGTGTTGATCGAACATCACATGGCCGTTGTGCAGGAGGTGAGCGACCGGGTGGTGGTGCTCGACGGCGGCCACAAACTCACCGAGGGCGACTACGCCGAGGTGTCGGTGGATCCAAGGGTGGTGGAGGCCTACCTGGGCCACGACGACCGCACCCCCGCGCCCGCGGGCGCCACCGGCGAGCCCGTCACATGAGCCAGTCCGCCGCGCAGGCCGCGCCGATTCTGGAGATGCGGTCGGTGAACACCCATTACGGCGCCGTTCACGCCCTGAAAGATGTGAACCTGGCCATTCGCGAGGGCGAGTTGGTTTGTTTGCTGGGTGGCAACGCCAGCGGCAAGTCCACCACCCTAAAGACGCTGCTGGGGATGGTGGCGCCGTCGAGTGGGGAGGTTGTGCTCGAT
Source organism: Candidatus Aldehydirespiratoraceae bacterium (assembly GCA_965221635.1). Classification (GTDB taxonomy): domain Bacteria; phylum Actinomycetota; class Acidimicrobiia; order Acidimicrobiales; family Aldehydirespiratoraceae; genus JAAXHB01. The sequence continues at coordinate 1,843,227 of OZ244902.1, read as the reverse complement.
GGTGAGGTGGTGAACGACCGGCCCACCAGCTACCGGGTGCAGCGCGGACTCACGATGGTGCCCGAGAACCGTCGCCTGTTCAAACGCCTCACGGTGCGAGACAACCTGGAACTCGGCGCTTATCTGCGCAACGACGCCGGCGAGATACGTGATGACCTGGAGTGGGTGTTCGAGCTGTTTCCGCGGGTGAAGGAGCGCCTCAACCAGAAGGCGGGCACCCTGTCGGGTGGCGAGCAGCAAATGGTGGCGATGGGCCGGGCGTTGATGTGCAGGCCCAGGGTGTTGTTGATGGACGAGCCGTCGATGGGTTTGGCGCCCGCGCTGGTGAAACAGAACTTCGAGCTGATCCAACAAATCCACGCCGCGGGGGTGACGGTGTTCGTGGTGGAGCAAAACGCCAACATGGCCCTGTCGATCGCGGACAGGGGCTGGGTGCTGCAAACCGGTCGGGTGGTGCTCGACGACACCGCCGAGAACCTCCTGGCCCACGAAGACCTGCGAGCCTCCTACCTGGGCGAGTAAAGACTGAGCGTGCCGGTCCCGGAAGGCGGTCTCGACTCGATCTGCGGGATGGTGTGGGGAGAGCCCTTCCGACCGGGTCCGTGGCGGGCAGCAACTGCTTGCGGAGGCCACCGAGGCGCAACTGGGGCGCGGCAACAACCCCAGCGTCTGAGCCGGGTCGCCGTGAGGCGGGGTTCGGGAGGGGTTGGCCGGTAGACAACCGGGCATGAACAGGGAGGATCAGCCGGAGTCAACCGACCCGGCCGAAGAGGACTCGTCGCAGCGTCGGCGGCCGTTGGACTTCATCCGGGAGCTGGTGAAGGCCGACACAGCGGAGGGCACTTTCGGGGGTCGGGTGCAGACCCGCTTTCCGCCCGAACCCAACGGTTACCTGCACATCGGTCACGCAAAGGCGATCTGCCTGGATTACGGCGTGGCCGCCGACAACGGCGGCTTGTGCGTGCTGCGTTTCGACGACACCAACCCCGAGGGCGAAAGCGAGCATTACGCGCAAGCCATAGTGGAAGACGTCGGGTGGTTGGGTTTCGGCCCCGCCGCGTCCCACCAGCAAACCGGCGCTCTACAGGCAGCCGCCTCCCCACAGACCGTCAAGGAGCCGCACGTGACCTCGGCCTCGCAGGTAGGCACCCACCCACGGGACGCCGCAGATCGGCAAGCGCCCCCGGCCTCGCAGGCGGCTGCCAAAGGTGACAGTAGGCCCGGTGGCGGCGCCGCGGGTGGGCCGGTTTACGCGTCGGATTACTTCGAGCAGCTCTACGAGTGGGCCGAGCATCTGGTGAATGAGGGGTTGGCTTACGTGGACGACCAGGATGCCGAGACGATCTCGGCCGGGCGTGGCGACTTCACCACCGCGGGTGTGAACAGTCCGTGGCGGGATCGCAGCCCCGAGGAGAACCTGGATCTGCTGCGACGGATGCGGGCCGGGGAGTTCGCGGATGGTTCCAGGGTGCTGCGAGCCAAGATCGACATGGCCCACGACAACTTGTTGATGCGCGATCCGGTGATGTACCGGATCCGCCACACGGCCCATTTTCGCACCGGTGAGCGGTGGTGCATCTACCCCACTTACGACTGGGCTCACGGCCAGAGCGACGCCATCGAAGGGGTCACGCATTCGCTTTGCACGCTGGAGTTCGACGCGCACCGCCCGTTGTACGACTGGTTCCTGGAGCAGCTGCCCTTGGAGGGGGATCAGCCCCGCCAAACCGAGTTCGCTCGTTTGAACCTCACTCACACGGTCACCTCCAAGCGCGGCTTGGGGCGGCTGGTGGATGAGGGCCTGGTGAGTGGCTGGGATGATCCGCGCCTGCCGACGTTGCGAGGTGTGCGCCGCAGGGGTTATCCGCCTTCGGCGATCCGGGACTTTTGTGCCCACATCGGGGTGGCTCGTGTGAACGGCGTTCACGAGATCGAGCTGTTGGAGTCGTTCGTGCGCACACATCACAACCGTTACGCCTTGCGGCGCATGGCGGTGCTGCGGCCTGTTGAGGTGGTGATCTCGAACTGGCCCGAAGGTCACACCGAGGGGCGTTCTGCGGTGAACAATCCCGAGGATGCCGACGCTGGCCACCGGCAGGTGCCGATGAGCGGGCGGTTGTGGATCGAACGTGACGATTTCATGGTTGACCCGCCCCGCAAGTTCTACCGCCTGGCGCCTGGACGCGAGGTGCGGTTGCGGGCCGGGTACTTCCTGCGTTGCGACGACGTGGACTTGGGAGAGGACGGCCAGGTGCAGCGGTTGTGGTGTTCGTATGACCCCGAAACCGGCGGCGGTCAAGCCCCGGACGGTCGCCGGGTGCGGGCCACGATCCACTGGGTGTCAGCCGAACACGCCGTGAACCTCACCGCCGCGCTGTACGGGCGCCTGTTCACCGACCCCGTGCCCGGCGCCGACGGTGGCGATCCACTGGAGTGCTACAACCCGGAGTCACTGGAGTTGGTGACCGACGCCAAGGGCGAGCCGTGCCTGGCCGATGTGCCCCCCGGCGAGGTGGTGCAGTTCGAAAGGCTCGGCTACTTCGCCCAAGACCCCAAACAGAAGATGCTCTTCCACCGAACAGTAGGCCTAAGAGACGAGTGGGCCAAAATCCAAAGCCAAACCACCCCCAAAAAATGAACGCCCCAACACCACCACCAGCACCATCCCCCTGACACAGCTACAATCCACCCACCTCCACTCAAGAGCCGCTCAAATCCGAAGAGCCGCCTATTGCAATCCGTTCCGGTACTGGCGCAGGTCAGTGTCATCGTGGTAAACGGCACCCACTGCGTCGACCGGAATCCCCAACGCTGGTAACAGGTCCGGCAACGCTGCATACGCCGCTTGTGGATCCAATGCCCAGACCGCAATGGCATCACGAACGTCCTGAGGCTGACCTTCGCCCAATCCAATGGTCCAAACCGCGGCCGAAGTCAAACTCACGGTGTTGGCTTGGGAATACTTGAAACGATCAAGGATCACAGCCCACCGCCACAACTGGCCCAAATCATACTTCACCTCAACATACTCAAAGTCCAACTCCCCTGATTCATAAAACTCCATGGCACTCTGGCTCAGCAGAATCAACTCAAGCTCCTGCAGCTCAGACTCGCTAGGAAGCGGACCCTTGAGCTGCACATACGACACATTTCGCGCCCCTGGGACAAACAAGTCGGGATGATTTATGCCTACAAGACCCCAATGGCCAAGGTTGCGCCAAAACCCGCAAGTCCCCGTGCCCACTACATATTCGTATGAGTCACAATCCTCATCTGCTAGGCTCGACACCATGTCCACGTCGGAAACATCAAACCTCTCAGCAGCGCCGTCGGCACTAGCTTCACTCGCACCAACGTCCGGTGCAGGCCACACCTGTGTCCACGACCCCCACCCGGGAACCCGCTTGCGCCCCTCGGTACCACCAGAAATCAAGATCACATCATCATGAGTGCTCGTCACATACGAAAAGATGCTGAGCGAATCGCCCGAACCGAGATACCATGGTCCTGGTCGGAAGAGATCGCCCACACAAGATCCCAAATCCACGTAATCGCTGCACCACGATTCCATGTCGTAGGCCTTGATTCCGTCTGGAGTCAGCACAAACTCCAAGTACTTGTCCCGTAGAACCTGTAGCAACGCCTCATCGATGGGATCAGACTGGCCCAGCACCACATACAACGGCCCACTCGGCGCCTCGAAGATCGCCTCCACCCGCAGCGCCCCGTCAGCCTCGGCCTGCTCCAACACAAAACACGCCACCGGCTCCCCGTCCAGCGCCCCATCCCAACACTCATCCTCAGGCTCCTCGCGCGTGTCTACGACTTCACCCTCAGACCCCCGGAGATCAGCGTTGGACGCGAGACGCTCAGAACCTCCCTCAGTGCTACAAGCCGCCACCATCCACCCCACAACCACGACGGCCGCCGCCACCAACAGCCCGCACCCACCAAGTCGCCCGGTCACACCAGCCCCTCACTCCCCGAGCGCTCGTCGGTGTACATGAATCCTGTACTCATGCCAGGCCTCCTACCTGCATCCGTCACTTCACCCTAGGACGCACCACCACCCCACAAAGTTCCCCGCCCCCACGACCACAAGCACCCCCCGCCGTTCAGAGCCTCCACACCATGCGCGACCGAAAGCAGGGACATTCCTGCTGACCAACCCGGCGGGCACGCCCAACACCATGATCAACACGTTCCAAGGCCCTGTCAACCCAACTCACCCGCGCAGCACCAGAAACGCGTGAAGGTCAACACGCGCAACTGAAACACAGCCCTCCGTCATGATCCCGAGGAGAACGGTCACACTCAAGACCGCGCCGCGCCGCCACCGGTACGCACCCGCCGCACACCAAGAATCACCAACCCAGCCACGAGCAGCGCACCCACCACCGCTGTCGCTACGAGCAGCACACCTGAAGCTCCAGCACTGTCTTGTCCCCCCGACTGCGCGACTGCCGTTTCCTCCTCTTCACTCGAGATCTCGGGACTTCGGTCTGACGCGTCTTCGTTGCCGACGAGACTCGAGGCAACTGCACCTTCCGATAGGGCAGGTTGATCCTCACCACCTGCGCCAGGAGCCAATCCCTCACTCGCGGTCACCGGAGCTTCGACAGCCTCAGCAGAACTCACCTCAGCGTCCTCAGCGTCACTGCTTTCAACCTCACCTGTATCCCCCTCGACTCGGCCACTTGCTTCCCCGCCATCCGAGTCCTCGACCACGACTAGAGGCTCGGCAGTCGTCGGAGTCGCCGCTCCCTCCGACGAGCCCGACCTAGCCTCGTCGTCGCTGTCGGCCTCGTCGGACACACCCAAAGATGGGGAATCCTCGAAAGTCCTCGACACCGGCGCTGCGACCTGCTCGGGCGCTTGCGTTGAATTCTCAAGTCCAGGCGTCTCATCTGCTAATGGCCAGCGGTCTCGGTACCGGCGGAGATCAGTGTCACGATGCCGTATCCGGCCAACCGCGTCTACCGGAATGCCCAATGCTGGCAAGAGTTCTGGCAAAGCTGCACGCACCAATTCTGGATCCAACGCTGAAACACTAATAGTCTCACGAATATCCTGAGGCCGATTTGGAGGCACTCCATTGGTGCTCAACGCAGCGAACACTATCCCCACTGTGTTGGCCTTAGAGTACTTGAATCGATCGAGAATCACAGCCCATCGCCACAACTGACCCAAACCGTATTTGACCTCAATGTACTCAAAGTCCATTTCACCGGACTCGTACACCTCCCTGGCAGCCTGACCGATCATGCCCAACTCGAACTCGCGCAACTGGGATTCATCAGGGATCGGAGCCGTGAGTTGAACATAGACTACATTTCTCTCACCCTGAATCCAGAAGTGAGGGCCGTGCATTCCGACATAGCCCCACTCGCCAAGATTCCGCCATACGCCGCAAGAACCCGTGTTCACTACGTACTCGTGTGATTCGCAATCTTCGTCAGACAGGCCATTCACTGTGTCCACATCGGAAACATCAAACCTCTCAACAGCGCTAGCACCGCTGGCCTGATTCGCACCAACTTCCGGCTTGGGCCACAGCTGTACCCACGACCCCCACCCGGGAACACGCCTGCGTCCCTCGGTACCACCAGGAATCAAGATCACATCATCATGAGTGCTCGTCGCATACGAAAAGATGCTGAGGGAATCACCCGAACTGAGATGCCATGGCCCTGACCCGAATACATCATCCACACAAGATCCCAAATCCACATATTCCCTACACTCCAATTCCATGCCGTAGGCTTCGAGTCTATCCGGTGTCACCACAAACTCCAAGAACTTGTCCCGCAACACGCTCAACAAAACATCATCGATGGGCTCAGATTGGGCCAGCACCACATACAACGGCCCACTCGGCGCCTCAAAGATCGCCTCCACCTGCAACGCCCCATCAGCCTCAGCCTGCTCCAACACAAAACACGCCACCGGCTCCCCGTCCAGCGCCCCATCCCAACACTCATCCTCAGGCTCCTCGCGCGTGTACTCGACCTCACCCTCAGACCCTCGAGTTTCGGGATCAGCCACAAGACGCTCTGATCCACCTGCAGTGCTACAAGCCGCCACCATCCACCCCACAACCACGACGACCGCCGCCACCAACAGCCCGTACCGGCCAAGCCGCCCGGTCACACCAGCCCCTCACTCCCCGAGCGCTCATCGGTGTTCATCAACCTGGCGCTCACGCCAAACTCCCCACGTGCGTCCATCACGTCACCCTAGGACGCACCACCACCCAAGAAGGTTCCCCGGTCCCCACGACCTCAAGCACCCTCTGCCGTTCAGAGCCTCACGCGGTGCGCGACCGGAAGCCGGGGCCATTCCCGCCCGACCCGACAGGCGCGCCCAAGACCATGATCTACACACCTTCCAACGCCCTCTCAGTCACCCTCATGCACCCAACACATGGAACGCGTGAAGGCCACCACGCGCAACAGCAAGACAGCCCTCCGTCATGATCCTGAGAGGGACGGACACATTCAAGACTGCGCCACGCCGCCACCGGCACGCACCCGCCGCACACCAAAGATCACCAACCCAGCCACGAGCAGCGCACCCACCACCGCTGTCGCTACGAGCAGCTCACCTGATGTTCCAGGACTGTCTTGTCCCGCCGTCTGGGCTACCGCCGTTTCCTCCTCTTCACTCGACATCTCGGGACTCCGGTCTGACACGTCCCCGTTGCCGACGGCATTCGAGCCAACTACACCTTCCGATTGGGCGGGCTCATCCTCGGAACCTGTTACCGGGGCTTCGGCCGCTTCCACAGCTCTCACTTCACCGTTCTGAGGATCACTGTGGTCAACCTCTCCTGTGGCCACCTCAACTCGGCCACCAGCCTCTCCGCCATCCCAGTCCTCGTGCACGACGGCTGACGCGGATGTTGCCAAAGTCGCCGCTTCGTCCGATGATCGCACTACACCCCCATCGTCGTTGGCCTCCTCAGTGGACGCACTCGGGGCTGGGGAATCGTCTAGAGCTAGCGGACCCGGCACTGCGACTTCATCGGGTGCCAGCGTCGGAGCCTCAAGACCATTCACCTCAGCTACCAGCGGCAAGGGGTTCCGGTACTGGCGCAGGTCAGTATCGTCATGGTAAACAGCACCCACCGCGTCGACCGGAATCCCCAACGCCGGTAACAGATCCGGCAACGCCGCATACGCCTGTTGCGGATCCAATGCCCAGACCGCAATGGCGTCACGAATGTCCTGAGGCTGACCTTCGCCCAATCCAATGGTCCAAGCCGCGGCCGAAGTCAAACTCACGGTGTTGGCTTGGGAGTACTTGAACCGATCAAGGATCACAGCCCACCGCCACAACTGACCCAAATCGTACTTTACCTCAATGTACTCGAAGTCCAACTCGCCTGATTCGTAAAACTCCATATGACTCTGACCCAACAATCCTAACTCTAACTCGTGCAACTCAAGCTCGCCAGGAAGCGGACCCTTGAGCTGCACATACGACACATTTCGCGCCCCTGGGACAAACAAGTCGGGATGATTTATGCCTACAAGACCCCAATGGCCAAGGTTGCGCCAAAACCCGCAAGTCCCCGTGCCCACTACATATTCGTATGAGTCACAATCCTCATCTGCTAGGCTCGACACCATGTCCACGTCGGAAACATCAAACCTCTCAGCAGCGCCGTCGGCACTAGCTTCACTCGCACCAACGTCCGGTGCAGGCCACACCTGTGTCCACGACCCCCACCCGGGAACCCGCTTGCGCCCCTCAGGACCACCAGGAAGCAATATCACATCATCGTGAGTGCTCGTCACAAATGAGAAGATGCTGAGCGACTCGCCCGAACCGAGATACCATGGTCCTGACCCGAAGAGATCGTCTACACAAGATCCCAAATCCACGTAATCGCTGCACCACGATTCCATGTCGTAGGCCTTGATTCCGTCTGGAGTCACCACAAACTCCAAGTACTTGTCCCGTAGAACCTGGAGCAACGCCTCATCGATGGGATCAGACTGGCCCAGCACCACATACAACGGCCCACTCGGCGCCTCGAAGATCGCCTCCACCCGCAGCGCCCCGTCAGCCTCGGCCTGCTCCAACACAAAACACGCCACCGGCTCTCCGTCCAGCGCCCCATCCCAACACTCATCCTCAGGCTCCTCGCGGGTGTCCACGACTTCAGCCTCAGACCCCCGGAGATTAGCGTTGGACGCGAGACGCTCAGAACCTCCCTCAGTGCTACAAGCCGCCACCATCCACCCCACAACCACGACCGCCACAGGCAGCCAGCACCCACCATGTCGCCCGAGCCGCCCGGTCACACCAGCCCCTCACTCCCCGAGCGCTCGTCGGTGCACATGAATCCTGTACTCATGCCAGGCCTCCTACCTGCATCCGTCACTTCACCCTAGGACGCACCACCACCCAAGAGAGTTCCCCGGCCCCCACGACCTCCAGCACCCCCTGCCGTTCAGAGCCTCCACGCGATGCGCGACCGGAAGCGGGGACATTGCTAACCAACCCGGCGGTCACGCCCAACACCATGATCCATACGCCTTCCGAGGCCCTGTCAACCCAACTCACCCGCGCAGCACCATGAAGGCGTGCAATCCAACACGCGCAACAGAAACAACAACCTCCGTCGTGATCCCGAGAGTGACAGACACAATCAAGACTGAGCCATGCCGCCACCGGCACGCACCCGCCGCACACCAAAGATCACCAACCCAGCCACGACCAGCGCTCCCGCCACCACCGCCACCCCCACAGGCGCGCTCAAACCCCCGGAATCATCTTGACCTGCAGCCTGCGCCACGCCCGTCAATGCATCCTCGGACGCGGTCGCCTGCGCTTCACCGTGAGCCGCTGCCACTCCCGAATCCTCGCCTTCTTCCATGGGATCGGCTGGTCCCGGACTCGCCGATCCCTCCGATGAGCCCGAAGCAACCCCATCCTCGCTGGCGGCCCCGCTGGACCCACCTGACGGTGAGGAGTCCTCGAGGGTCTCCGGCACCGGCACTGTGACCCCACCCGCCGCGACCGTCCGGGATTCAAGTCCCGTCCCCTCATGTGCTGATGGCCAGCGGTCGAGGTACCGGCGAAGGTCAGTGTCATCGTGGTATACGGCGCCCACCGCGTCGACCGGAATGCCCAACGCCGGTAACAAGTCCGGCAACGCTGCGCGCGCCGTCTGTGGATCCAGTACCCAGATCGCAATGGCTTCACGAATGTCCTGAGGCTGATTCAGGCTTACATCATTGGTCCAAAGTGCGGCCGCCGTCAATCCCACAGTATTGGCTTTGGAGTACTTGAACCGGTCCAGGATCACTGCCCACCGCCACAACTGATCCAAACCATACTTGACCTCAATATACTCAAAATCCAACTCGCCTGATTCGTAGACCTCCATGTCACTCTGACCCAATACACTCAACTCAAATTCGAGTAACTTCGTTTCATCGGGCATCGGAGGCGTCATCTGCACATAGATGACGTTGCGCTCACCCGGGATCCAGCCGACTGGCCCGTGCATATTGACATAGCCCCAGTCAGCGAAATTTTTCACAATGTTGCAAGTTCCCTCATCTACAACATACTCGTGGGATCCGCAGTCGTCGTCTGATAATCCCGACACCATGTCCACATCAGAAACATCAAACCTCACAACAGCGCCGTCGGCACTAGCTTCACTCGCACCAAATTCCGGTTTGGGCCACAACTGCACCCACGACCCCCAACCAGGAACTTGCTTACGAGCCCCCATCCCACCTGCCACCATGATCACATCGTCATGAGTGCTGGTGGCTCTGGAGAACAAGCTAGCGCCGTGACGCACATGGAAGTATGTTGGGCCCGTGCCGAAGAAGTCGTTCACACAGGAGGCCATGTCCACGAAGCCATGGCACTCAGAATCCAGTCCATACGCTTTGATTCCCTCAGGCGTTCCCCCAAACTCCACCCGCTTCTCGCTCAACACTCGCAGCAGCGCCTCATCAATAGCCTCAGACTGAGCCAGCACCACATACAACGGACCACTCGGCGCCTCGTACACAGCCTCAACCTGCAGTGCCCCGTCAGCCTCGGCCTGCTCCAGCACGAAGCACGCCTCAGGCTCCCCGTCCAGCGCCCCACCCCAACACTCGCCACCACCCACGTCACCCAAGTCACCATCCCCATGGCCCGAAGCAAGCACCTCGGCGGTGGCCCCGGCACCGCAGCCCACCACAAACCACCCCACCACGACCACAGCCAGCAGCAGGCGAGAGCGTTCACCGCCCTTGCGTCGCCTGCCCATCACTGAGAATCCCGACCCCACAATCCACGGGCGAACCTCGCTGCGCATCAAACCTGTGCTCACGCCAAGCTCCCTCCGTGCATCCATCACTTCACCCTAAGACGCACCACCACCCAAAAGAGTTCCCCGCCGCCCACGACCACACGCACCCCTGCCTTGAGAATCTCCACCCCATGCGCAACCGGAAGCGGGGACACTCCTTCCCGACCCGACGCGCACCCAGCGTGCTGAGCCACACACCTTCCAAAGCCCTGTCAACCCAACTCATGGGCGCAAGACCAGGAACGCGTGAAAGCCAACACACGCAACAGAAAGACAGCCCTCCGTCATGATCCCGAGGAGAACGGTCACACTCAAGACTGCGCCAGGCCACCACCGGCACGCATCCGCCGCACCCCAAGCATGGCCAACCCAGCCACGAGCAGCGCACCCACCACCACTGTCACCACCAAGAGCACGCCCACACCACCGGAACCAACCTGGCCGGCCGCCTGCGCCACCGCCGCTTGCTCCACTTCACTCGAGATCTCGGGACTTCGGTCTTCCGCCTCCTCGTTGGCAACGGCAGTCGAGCCAACTGCATCTTCCGGTGCAGCTTGCTGATCCTCGCCACCGGTGCCCGGAGACAATCCCGCACTCGTGGTCCTCGAACCTTCGCCGGGTTCAGCGGATCTCACCTCACCGTCCTGAGGGTCACTGGGGTCAGCACCGCTGTGTCCGCCTCGACTCGGCCACCTGTTTCCCCGCCATCCGAGTCCTCGACCGCGACGGGTGGCGCGGATGTTGTGGGAGTCGCCGCTTCGTCCGATGATCGCACTACACCTTGATCGTCGTTGGTCTCCTCGATGAAGGGAGTCGCAGGCAAGGCGTCCTCGGCCTCATCAGCCTCCGGTAGTGGAGCCTGTTCTGGCTCTTGCACCGGTTCCGGGGAGTCAACCTATTCGCTCGGGGCGGGCTGCACGTCCACATATTGGCGCAAATCAGTGTCGGCTCTATACGTGGCAGCCACCGCGTCAACTGGGATTCCCAGAGCCGGCAGAATCTCCGGCAGGGCGGCACGCGCGGCTTGAGGATCCAACGCCCAGATCGCAATCGCCACTCGATAGTCCTGAGGCCGCTCCGGACCAACACCGTTACTCCTAAGCTCCGCGTTCGTGATACCCACCGTATTGGCCTGTGAGTACGTGAACCGGTCAAGTATCACCGCCCACCGCCACAGTTCACCCAAATCGTACTTCACTTCGATATACTCAAATGCCAACTCTCCAGACCCATAAGCGTCCATGGCACCTTGACCGATCAAACTGAGTTCCAATTCTCGATGTCCTTCTTCACCAAATCCTGGTATATCAACAATTGGACCCTTGAGTTGCACGTAAACCACGTTGCGCTCTCCCGGTAGCCAGACGCTTGGCCCTTTCCTGCCGACGTAGCCCCATTCACGGAAGTTCCTCCACACCGCGCATGCCCCCGCCGGCACGGTGTGGGGATAAGACTCGCAATCCTCATCCGCAAGTCCTGATACCGTGTCGACATCAGATACATCCAGCGGCCCAACAGTGCTGGCAGGTCGAGCAAGACCCGTAGCTCCATCGGTCTTGGGCCACCGCTGTGACCATGACCCCCATCCAGGAACTATCTTGCGACCTTCAAACCCTCCAGCCAACAACAGCACATCATCGTGTGTGCTCGTGGGTATGGAGAACAAACTCGCCCCCTGTCGCGCGCGGAAGTACATGTGATCTTCTCCGAATAAATCGACCGCACAAGATTCAAGGTCCACATATCCGTCGCACTTGGCATCCATGTTGTATGCCGCGGCACCTCCAGGCGTCACCACATAATCGAAGAACTTCTCCCGGAGCACCCACAGCAGGTCTTCATCAACTTCTTCAGACTGAGCCAACATCACATACAACGGGCCACTCGGCGCCTCGTACACAGCCTCAACCTGCAGCGCCCCGTCAGCCTCGGCCTGCTCCAGCACGAAGCACGCCTCAGGCTCCCCGTCCAGCGCCCCATCCCAACACGCATCCTCAGGCTCCTCGCGCGCATCCACGACTTCACCCTCAGACCCCCGAAGCTCAGGATCGCCCGCCAGGCGCTCAGAACCTCCCTCAGTGCTACAAGCTGCCACGACCCAGCCCACAACCACGACGACCGCGACAGGCAGCCAGCACCCACCAAGTCGCCCGAGCCGCCCGGTCACACCAGCCCCAGTTCCCGAGCGCTCGTCGGTGTCCATGAATCCGGTACTCACGCCAGGCCTCCTACCTGCATCCGTCACTTCACCCTAGGACGAGCCACCACCCCGGAGAGTTCCTGCACTGCGACACCAACCACGCTGCGTGCTCTCGGTGCCTCAACGGACACCTACAGCGTCCCCTTGCTCAGACATGTCAACATCCACTCAAGGCCCAACGCCCATGCAGGATCCGACCAGGGTCACCCGAAGGGAGCATCCTGGAGGATGGCCAGGATCGTTACGACCGGCGTCTTGGTCAGACTGAGGCGGGGGCTTTGGGGTAGGTGCAGAGGGATTCGTAGCTCAGGCCGCTGTCGGCTAGGGCTTGGAGTGCGAGGTCTACTGCTTGGACGGTTTCGTCACGGAAGCCGCCACCGTCGTGCAGCAGAACGACTGCTCCGGGTTGGGCTCGTTGCACTATGTGGTCTGCAATGGTTTGCGCGGGGGGTTGGCGCCAGTCGGTGGGGTCTACGTTCCACAAGGCCAGGCCCAGTCCGTGTTGGGCGGCCCACTGGCGGGTGGTGGCGTTGCGGGCGCCGTAGGGGGGTCTGAGGCACGGGGTGCCCTTGTCGCCTAGCAGGGTTTGGGTGTTGCCAACGGTTCGGTCGAAGTCTTCACGGCTCAGGCGGGTGAGGTCTTCGTGGTTCCAGGTGTGGTTGCCGATGGTGTGACCTTCGTCCACGATTCTCTGCACCAGACGAGGATGGGCCTCCACCAACGATCCGAGCACGAAGAACGTGGCCTTGGCCTGATGCTTGGCGAGCACGTCGAGGATTTGGGGCGTGTACACGGGGTTGGGGCCGTCGTCAAAAGTGAGGTACATGACGTTTTGGCCGGTGTTGTGCGGCAGTTCGAGCGGCACCACCGGGATCGGATCACCGGGCAGGTTCATCTCGTGACCGCTCGGGGAGCGTGCCACCACGGTGAGCTTGTAATCGATGGGACTTTGCCTTGAGGACACCACCGACACCTTCCAGTTGCCGGTAGCCGGCAGTTCACCGGTGGCGATGCGAGTGCGATCCTCAGCCGCCACCAGCACGTGATCGCCAAGTCGCACATCCAGCCAAGCACCAAAAGGAGCATCCAGCGTGGCGGTGAAAGCCTGCCCCGCACCGGCAGCCACCGTGTAAGTGCGCCGACCTCCCCGAGAAGAAAGCGACCCCTCAAGCACCAAAGTGTCCGACCCGTCAAGCAAGCTGAGCAAGCCCTCTGGATCGTCAGGAAGCCCAACCAGCAGGAGTTCCTCCACCGAGGCCCCGTACCCCGACCCGTAACCGTCCCCAGCCCCACCATCCCCGACCCCACCATCCCCGTCCGTCAACCCCAAAGTGCCATCCCCAGCGTCATCCCGCGAATCGCTCTTGTCCTCCCCACGATCCGCACCAGCGACAGTTCCCGAAGGCGCGCCCTCGCCGGTGTCTTTTCCTGCCGGCTCATCTGACACATCGCCGTCATCAGCCCCAGCCCGGTCCGCCAAGTCAGCATCATCAGCCGAAGGGGAGGTCGCAATGGGCGCAACAGCAGAATCCTGACTCTCATCAGCATCCAACTCGGCAAGCTCACCGGCGCCATCGTCACTGCCGTCCCCGTCAGAGGAGCCCGACGGCGTCGTGTCACGGTCGTGAGCAGCAGATTCACTGTCAGGCGGCCCAGAAGCACCCACCTGCTCGGAAGCCGCGTAAGAAGCCGGAGCCTTGCTGCAACCCAAGCCCGACATCAAGGCCACCAACACAGCCAGGGCAACCACCCCAAGGGCCTTGCAGCGCAGCAGCCAACCACCCATCCGCCAACCACCCATCCGCCAAGTCCTCATCAAGCAAGCGGAAGTTACCAGGAGGCGGCTATGTATTGGGTTTCGCAGAACTCGTAGATGCCTTCGCTTGCGCCTTCGCGGCCGAGCCCTGACTGTTTCATCCCGCCGAACGGGGCAGCCGGATCCGACACAGCCCCACGGTTGAGGCCGATCATGCCGGCCTGAATTCGCTCGGCCACACGAAGCCCACGGGCCAGGTCGGCGGTGTACACGTAACCGATCAGACCCATTTCGGTGTCGTTGGCGGCAGCGATCATGGCGTCGGTGGAATCGAAAGGGATCACCGGCGCCACGGGCCCGAAGATCTCCTCACGGGTGATCGGCGAAGCGGCGTCCACCCCGGCAAGCACGGTGGGCGAATAGAAGTGACCGGGCCCGTCGAGGGCGCCACCGCCGACAACGGTGCGAGCCCCCGAGTCCACAGCTGCCGACACCAACGAGCCGATGTTGGCCACGGCGGCCCCGTTGATCATCGGCCCGCAAGTGACGGAGGGTTCGAACCCGTTGCCCACCACCACGGCTCCCATGGCCGCGGCGAGGCGTTCGGTGAACTCGTCGTGTACGGAGGATTCCACGAAGAACCGGTTGGCCGCGGTGCAGGTTTCGGCGGAGTGGCGCATTTTGGCCACCATGGCGCCCTCGGTGGCGGCGTCGAGGTCGGCGTCGGCGAACACCACGAACGGGGCGTTGCCTCCAAGCTCCATCACGGTTTTGAGCACACGGTCGGCGCTGCGGCGCAGCAGCAGTCTTCCCACTTCGGTGGAGCCGGTGAAAGACACCATGCGCACCGCCGGGTGAGAAACAGCGGCGTCGAACCATTCACCGGAAGTGGTGGTGGGCACGATGTTCACCAGACCGGGCGGCACGCCGGCCTCGCCGAGCAGTTCACCGATACGCAGCGCGGTTAGCGGGGTTTCGCGGGCGGGTTTGATCACCACGGCGTTGCCCGCGGCTAGCGCCGGGGCGAGCTTGCGGGTGATCATGGCGGCGGGGAAGTTCCACGGGGTCACCATCACCACCACACCCACCGGAGGGTGGTGAACGATGATGCGGTTGGCGCCGCCGGGGGCCACTCCCAGTGATCCTTTGATGCGCACCGCTTCCTCGGCGTTCCAGCGGAAGAACTCGGCCGAGTACACGATTTCGCCAACGGCGTCGGCGCGGGGTTTGCCGTGTTCGAGGGTGATCAGGTCGGCGAGCTCGTGAGTGTGCTCGATGAGAATGGCGTAGCAGCGGCGCAGTATCTCGGAGCGTTCGCGTGGTGGGGTGGCCGCCCAGCCGGGTTGCGCAGCGGCGGCGGCTTCGCAAGCGGCCACGGCATCGGCTGGGGTGCCTGCGGCCACGGCGGTGATGGGTTCGGTGGTGGCGGGGTCGGTGACGATGATCTCGCCGCCGTCGGCGCCGGGTCGCCACTGGCCGTCGATGAGGAGACGTGTTGGCATGCGTGACATGTCCACCGTGGGCAGGTGTGCGTCGCTTTGTTGTTGAAGCATGAGTTGTTCCTCCTTGGGTTGCCCTGGGGTGGCCCTGGCGGTGCGGGCGCGATCGAGCGCTCGAGCGTGGCGGTCAGTTGCTCAGGTCGGGCACTGTGTGGGTGTCGTAGGCGATGGCGATGTTCTTGGTTTCCATGTAGAAGTCGAAGCTCCAGTCGCCGCCGTCTCGGCCGATGCCGCTGCGTTTGGTGCCGCCGAACGGTGTGGGCAGGTGGCGGACGTTTTGGGAGTTCACCCAGATCATTCCGGCGTCGAGCGCGGCGGCCACACGATGGGCTCGGCCGACGTCGCCGGTCCACAGGTAGGCGGCGAGGCCGTACTGGGTGTTGTTGGCCTGGGCGATGGCGTCGGCTTCGTCTGAGAAAGTGACCGCTGTGAGCACCGGGCCGAAGATCTCCTCCTGGGCGACGCGCATTTGGTTGTGTGCGCCGGTGATCAACGCAGGGGTCACGTAGTTGCCGGCGCCGCCACCGGGGGGTGGGGCACCGGCCTCGGGTGGGGTGCCGGTGATCACGGTTGCGCCCTCTTCGGCGGCGAGTTCGATGTAGCCGCGCACCTTCTGGCAGTGATTGGGATGCACAAGCGGACCGATCACCGTTTGAGGATCGAGAGGGTGACCCACCCTGATGTTGCGCATCTTCTGGGCGAGCCGTTCGCAGAACTCGTCGTGGATGCCGGTTTGGATGAGGGCCCGGCTTGAACTGGTGCAACGCTCGCCGTTGAGGCTGTAAATCATGAACAACACGGCGTTGAGCGCCCGCTTCAGGTTGGCGTCCTCGAACACGATCACCGGGTTCTTGCCGCCGAGTTCGAAATGGACTCGTTTGAGGGTTGGCGCGCCCTGGGCTTGGATGGCGGAGCCGGTGGCGGATTCGCCCACGAAGGCAATGGCGGCAATGTCGGGGTGTTCGGTGAGCGACTTGCCCGCGGTTTCGCCCATGCCGTGAACCACGTTGAGCACCCCTGGCGGCAGGCCCGCCGACTCGGCGATTTCCACGAGCATCGCCGCGGTGAGCGGGCTCCACTCGGCGGGTTTGTGTACCACGGTGCATCCTGCGGCCAGCGCGGGGGCGATCTTCCAGGTGGACAGCATGAACGGCGTGTTCCACGGGGTGATCACCCCCACCGGGCCGATGGGGTGGCGTGTGGTGTAGTTGAGGTGATGAGCCGACGGCAGCGCCTGGCCGTCGGCCGCGGAGGGCGCCCGGTCGGCGAAGAACCTGAAGTTCTCGGCGCCTCGCAACGCCGCGCCCGACATGAACCGGATGGCTTGGCCGGTGTCGATTGATTCCACCAGGGCGATCTCGCGGGCGCGATCTGTGATGGCGTCGGCCACGGCGTGAAGGATGCGTTTGCGTTCGGTGCCCGGGGTGGTGCTCCAGGAGTGGAAGGCCTCGTTGGCGGCGGCCACGGCTGCGTCGATGTCCGCGGTGTCGCCGGAGGCCACCTGAGCGAGGGTCATTCCGTCCACCGGTGACGCGTTCACAAAGGTGGCGCCCGATGCGCTCGGCGTGTTGCGACCGGCGATGTGATGGCCTAACGGTTCGTCGCCGAAGCGGGCCAACAGGGGCTGCAGGTGCGCGAGGTTCGCTTCGAGGCTTGCCGCCGGTGCCGCCATTTCGAGTCCTTGGGTTGGAGAGGGCCAAGTGTAGAACCGCCCCCACAACCCCCGAGCCTTCGTGCATCCGCAACTACCATCGGCTGCGCAATCAACGAACGTTTGGCCGAGTTGCACCCCGAGGTTTGCCCAGGCAGCGGAGCCGTGGCCACCCGCCGCGGTGACCGGTGCTCGCAAGGACCGGTGCTCGCAGCGTTCGCAGGATCACGGGAGGACTCATGGGCGACACCACCAGCACCAGCGAGTACACGGCGGTGCGCATCGAGGAGACCGGTGGCCCCGAAGTGCTGCAAGCGGTGAAGTTGGCTGCCGCCGCGCCGGGGCCGGGCGACATCGCCGTGGAGGTTGCAGCGGCGGGGGTGAACTACATCGACACCTACCACCGCGGCGGGCTCTACCCGCTGGAGTTGCCGCTGGTGATCGGCATGGAAGGAGCGGGCACGGTGGCCACCGTGGGCAGCGACGTGGACTGGCCCGCGGTGGGTGATCGGGTGGCTTGGAACACGGCGATGGGGTCTTACGCGCAGCGTGTGGTGATGCCTGCACGCCTGGCGGTGGCGGTGCCCCACGAGGTTGACCTTGAGACTGCGGCGGCGTTGATGCTGCAGGGAATGACCGCCCACTACCTGGCCACCGACTGCCCGCCGCTGAAGCCCGGTGACCGGTGCCTGATCCACGCCGCCGCTGGTGGCACCGGAAGGCAGTTGGTGCAGATGGCGAAGATTCTCGGCGCTGAGGTGGTGGCCACCGTGGGCAGCGACGCCAAAGCCGAGATCGCGGTGGCTGCAGGCGCGGATCACGTGGTGAACTACAACACCACCAACCTCGTGACCGGAGTGGAGGCCCTGGTGGGGCCCGACGCCATCGACGTGGTGTACGACGGTGTGGGCGCCGCGGTGTACGACGACAGCCTTGCCTTGCTGCGCCCCCGGGGGGCGATGGTGACCTTCGGCAACGCGTCGGGTGCGGTGCCGCCGATGGCGCCGTTGCATCTCAGCGCCAAGAGTTTGTGGCTCACCAGGCCCACGCTGGGCCATTTCGTGGCCGAGCGGGCCGACCTGGAACGCCGCGCCGCCGACGTGTTCGGCTGGGCCGCACAGGGCCGCCTGGAGGTGCGCATCGCCGCCCGGTTCCCGCTCGCCGAAGCAGCAGACGCCCATCGGCTGCTGACCAGCCGCAAAGCCGCCGGCAAGATCCTGTTGGTGCCGTGACCACTGTCGGGAGACTGTTGAGGCAGCAAGCAGGACTCAATCAAGGCGCCCGCAAATGCCTTTCTTGTGCGTCGACCAGAGCCGAGTTGAACCATCGTGACCACTGACCGGCAGGCGATTCTGGCCGAGGCTGAGCTGCTTGACCTTGCCGAGCGCGACAGGCGCCAGGTGCGACAGACCACGAGCGTTCACCCGCACATGACCATCGACGAGGCTTACGAAGTGCAAGCCGCGTGGCGAGACATTCGCCTTGGGCGGGGTGAGCGGATCGTGGGCCACAAGATCGGCCTCACCAGTCGGGCGATGCAGCTAGCGATGAACATAGACACCGCCGATTCGGGGTTTCTCACCGACGCGATGGTGTTCGAGCCGAACTCATCGGTGCGTGGCGGCGACTTCTGCGACCTGCGCCTTGAGGTGGAGTTGGCTTTCGTGCTGGGCGAGGACTTGGCAGGCGCACGCCTGGGGGTGGAAGACGTGCTCGACGCCACCGCGCACGTGACCGGGGCGGTGGAGTTGATCGCCGCCCGCTCGTACCGCACCGACCCCGACAGTGGACGCACACGCACCGTGGTGGACACGATCGCCGACAACGCCGCCTGCGCGGGGATCGTGAGCGGCGACGCCTGGGTGGGGCCTCGTGACCTTGACCTGCGCTGGGCGGGCGCTCTCGCCTACCGCAACCACACCGTGGAGGAAACCGGCCTCGCCGCGGCGGTGCTCGACCATCCCGCCAACGGCATCGTGTGGCTGGCCCGCCGCCACGCCGAGCAAGGCCTTGACCCACTGCGGGCAGGCGAGGTGATACTGGCCGGGTCTTTCACCAGGCCGATGATCGCCCGCCCTGGTGACGAGTTCCGCTTCGATTTCGGGGCGGCGTTCGGGGCGTTCAACCTTTTGATCATCTGACGGGCCCAGCGTGGGCGCGCCCGAAGTTGAGGTTGAGGGTTAACGTTCGAAGAGGTTGGAGAAGCCGCCGATCACCGAGCCTTCGCCTTGTGAGCCGCCTGGTCGCAGGTTGGCCACCACCCTGTCCGCTATGCGGTTGAACGGCAGCGACTGAAGCCAAACCCTGCCGTGGCCTCGCAGGGTGGCCAGGAACAGTCCCTCACCGCCGAACACCATCGACTTGAGGTTGCCGGCCTTTTCGATGGAGTACTCGATTTGTGGTTGGAAGGCCACGAGGCAGCCGGTGTCCACTCGCAGCGTCTCGCCGGAGAGTTGCTTTTCGATGATGGTGCCGCCGGCGTGCAGGAACGCCTTGCCGTCGCCGGTGATGTTCTGCAGGATGAAACCCTCACCACCGAACAGGCCGGTGCCGATCTTGCGGTTGAAGGCAATGTCGATCTTGGTGCCCGACGCCGCGCACAAAAAGGCGTCCTTTTGAGCCAGGATCTGCCCGCCGGCCTCGGCCAGGTCGAACGGCACGATCTTGCCGGGGTAGGGCGCGGCCATCGCCACCCGCCGTTTGCCCGACGGCGCCGCGTTGGTGAAGTGCGTGAGGAAAATCGACTCCTGGGCAATGGCCCTCTTGGCTGCCGTTTTGAGTTTGCGCCAGCCCGAGGCGTCGGGTTCGGTGCCGTCCCCCATCTTGGCCTCGAAGGAGATGTCGTGCTCCATGTACATCATCGCCCCGGCCTCGGCGATCACCACCTCACCAGGATCGAGTTCGATCTCCACGAACTGCATGTCATCGCCAAAGATCTCATAATCAATCTCATGACTGTTCATTCCACCACGCACGGTATGTTCCTTTCAGTTCAATTCCTGTTGACGGCCAGCACTCTAGCCACGCGCCGTGCGGGCCTCCGTGGATGGGTCAAGCGGGTGTTCTGGGGACTCTTGAGGACAGGCCGGTTAGCACTTCGTAGGCGATGGTTCCGAGGCGTTCGGCTATCTCGGTTGCGGTGATTTGGTGTGGGCCTTGGCGCCCCAGGATCACGACCTCGTCGCCCACGTTTACTTCTGTTTCCAGCGACTGTGGCAGCGCTGCCATGAACTGATCCATGGTGACCACGCCCACCACCGGGCAGCGTTTGCCCCTGATGAGCACTTCCACTCCGGCGGGGCCGCTGTGACGGCGCATGCCGTCGGCGTAACCCATCGGCACCGTGGCCACTCTTGTGGGTTCCGACGCGTGCCAGTGACGCCCGTAGGACACGCTCTCACCGGGATCCACGGTGCGAACAGCCGACACCGCCGACACCACGCTCAGCGCCGGTTGCAGGCCGATGGCTGTGGCTGTTTGGGTGAGCGATGGCGCCGGGGGCACGCCGTATAGCGCGATCCCCACCCGCACCAAGTCCATGTGTGACTCGGGATGGGCCAGCAACCCCGCGGAGTTGGCCGCATGCACCACAGGCGGCGGCAACCCGTGCTCACGCAGCGTCGCGCGAGCCGCACCAAAGCGCCGCAGTTGCTGCGCTGTGAACCCGCCGTTTTGGGTGTCGCCGGTGAGGTTGTCGGCGTCGGCGAAGTGTGTGTAAGCGGCTTCGAACAGCAGGGTGGGGGCTCGACGCAGGGCTGCCGCCACACGGGGCAACTCCTCGGGGATGGCGCCCATCCGGTGCATGCCGGTGTCCACCTTTAGGTGAACCCGCCGGGTGACTTCTGCTGCTGCCAACGCTTCGATCCCGGCGACCGATCCGATTGTGAACCGCACGAAGTCCGGCGCGGTGCGTGCCGCATGAACGGCCGCCTCCGGACTCAGCTCCGCCAGGATCAGCACCGGAACACCCTCACCGTGAGCGCCCCGCCGAGCCGCGATCTCGGCAATCTCAAGGGCTTCCTCCAGGGTTGCCACCGCCAACCATGACGCTCCCCCACGCAGGGCGGCTCGGGCTGCTGTGGTGGCGCCATGGCCGTAGCCGTTGGCCTTCACCACCGCACACAGTTGAGCCGACGGCCCGGCCATGTCGGTCAACAAGGCGGCGTTGGCCACAAGAGCCGCCTCGTCCACAACAGCAACAGTGGGGCGCATCATCTCAAGGGGTAACAGACTGCAGTGCTGGTAGCAGGTCGCCGGCCACGAGGCGAGCGCCGGGCACGGTTGCTGCTGCTTGGGCGTGGAGGTGGGCGGCTTCGGCGACTGTTCGCAGCGTGCGCGACGGGTCGCCGAAGGCTGCCAGGCGGCCAGCGATCATTCCTGTGAGCACGTCACCGGTGCCTGCGGTGGCCAGGCGGTGATCTCCGTTGGCCACGATCATGGTTTGCCCGCCGGGGTCGGCCACGACGGTGGGGCCGCCCTTGAGCAGCACTGTTGCCCCGAGGGTGGCGGCCAGCGAACGGGCCTCGGCGACTCGATCCTTGCCGGGGCGTGTGCCCGTCAACGCCTGGAACTCGCCGTCGTGGGGGGTGACAACGGTGGGGATGGCGTGCCGACGGCGGTGTTGCAGCACTTCGGCAAGGTCGGGTGATGCGACGAGACGGATTGCGTCGGCGTCGATCACGGTGGGCAAGTCGAGTTCAAGGGCTTGCAGCAGCCTCCGAAAGGCCGTGTCGTCGCGGCCCAGTCCCGGCCCCACGGCGCAGGCGTGGAATCGCCTTCCCTCCGGTCGTATCGGTGGATCGGTGCGCACCACCTCAAGCGGCGCCCGCACGTTTGCCGGAGCGTTGAGATGCACGATCCGCGCCCCGGAACGCATCGCCGCTGCGCAACTCAAATACGCGGCGCCCTCCATGCCCGGAGATCCGGCCACCACCAGCATCGCCGCATTCCACTTGTGGGTGGCGCCGGTGCCCGCGGGCAGCGCTGCAATGTCCGAGTCCTCGATCAGCCAACACCCGCCGACCGCCTCTACGTCTTCCGCCGGCGCGGCGCCTGCTCGCTCGATCAGCATGTCCACCGGTTCGGGCGCGGCTGCGTTGATCGCCGCCATCTGCTCCGGGGACACAACCGGAATCACGTCACCGGTTCTACCGCCACCATCCCGACTCCGAACCGGTTGGCGGTTAGTTGGAGAGGGCCAGCACTGTGGCTTGGGCCATGTTGTGAGTGTGGGAGAGGCTCACCAGCCAGCGCCGTGCGCCCATCGAGGCGGCGGTGGCAGCGGCTTTGGCGTGCAAGCGCAGCTCGGGGCGACCGCTTTCGTGGCGCACCACTTCGATCTCGGCGAAGCGCATCTCGCCAAGCCCCAAGCCCAGAGCCTTCAGCGTGGCCTCCTTGGCAGCAAAGCGTGCCGCCAGGAACGCCGCAGGGTTCGTTCTGCGCGCAGCGTGAGCCATCTCAGCTTCGGTGAACAGGCGGGTAGCTGCAATCTTGCGGCGCTCCAGGAAGCCCGCGAACCGCTCGATGTCCACAATGTCCACCCCCAAACCCACCACGCCATCGACCGCACCCGCCAAGTCGGGACCCCCAGCGCTCACCCGATCACAGTACCCGGCGCCCCGAGACCAACCGGGGGGTTAGTGGGCGCGCCAGCGGTCTGACAGTTCTCCTATTGGGGCGGTGAGCAGATCGACGGCTTCGATGCCGGCGAGCAGGCTTTCGTTGAAGGCTGATTCGGTTTCGGTTACCGCTGCTCGCAGTTGCATGTAGCGGCTTCGGTAGCCCTGCAACACCGCTGCCGCGGCCTGTGCGGACATGCGCGACACGAAGTTCACGTGCAACAAGGTGATCCCAACGGTGGTGGCGGACGTCACCTCGGGCACGAAGATCACGCTGCGTCCGTCGTGGCGGCCCCTGGCCGCGAGCACCTCACGCTCCAGCGCCACGCGATGCTTGGTGCCCACCAGCAGCGGCGACTTCTCGGTGCGAGACGGGATCGACTCGGCGATGCCGCCCCGTGCGACCACCACTGCCGACGGCTGACCCTCGCCGGTGGTTTCCAAGCCGTCGATGCGGTACCGGGTGTGGCCGGTGACCTGCTGCACCGCGGGGCTCAGCGAGTCCAGGGTGCGCAGCGTGGCGTAGGACAGGCGATCTCGTTGAACGCCGGCTGCGGCAACCGCCAGGGCAAGAGTGCTTTGTGCCAGCGTTTCGTCGGAGCGGGAGATGCCCACGGTGACCGTCTTGGCTTGATGACGGATGGCGTCCACCGGTCGGGTGAGTTCGTCGATCCCCAACGACAGGGCCTCGAGGAGGTCTTCGAGCACCACCGACGGGGTGCCTTGACGGCCGACCTCAAGTTCGTAGGCCTCCAACGGCGACAACCCCAGCGCGTAACGCAAAGCCGTGGCGATTCGCACCGCCGTTGACGCTTCGAGGCCGCCGTTGTAGTTGCCGTTGCGCAACCCCGCACGGAACTCGCCGGCGGCGCCACGCAGGATGGCCTCGGTGGAGGTGAGCACCCCTTCGGCTGTTTCGCCGGGATTGCCGGCGGAGGCTTCCAAGGCGGCGCGGGCTCGCCGCAACGGCGCAGCGCCGGCGTCGATCGCCAAGGCAGCCTCGTAGCCGAACAGATGCCCCACCATGGTGACCGGCACGCACACCAGCCTGGGATCCACCTGCGGCACCGTGAGCACCACCGACGCGGCGTCGAAGCGGCCCTCGGTGTCGTCGGTGACCACCACCGGTTCGCCCCGGTGCGCCCGGAAGATCGCCACCTCCTTGGCCACGTCATCGGCGATGCCGGCGGGCAGCCCCGCGGCGCACACCACCACCAGCGGCTCAGAGGACAAGTCGATGTGTTTCTTGTCCTCGGTGATGTCCTGCGGGATCGACTTGTAGCACAGCTCGCTGAGCTTGATGCGGATCTCGCGGGCGGCCACGCTGTTGGCGCCGCTGCCCACCACCGCCCAATGTCGTCTGCTCGGGGCGAGGCTGCGGGCGGCGTCTGCGATTGCGTTTCGCTGGGCCAGCACCTGTTCGAGCGCGCCGGGCATGTGCAGCAGCGCCTCCATGAGTTGGCTTCTGTCCTGGTGGTCGATGGCCACGCCTGCGCCTTCGCACACCTCCGCCGAGATCATCAGGGCCAGCAGCCAGCCCGCCGCCACCTGCGAGTAGAACGCCTTCGTGGACGCCACGCTCATCTCCACGTCACGACCGTCGGAGGTGTACAGCACGCCGTGAGCGCGTTCGGTGAGGTCGCTGTTGCGCCGGTTCACCACCGCTATCACCGCGGCGCCACGGGCTCGGCACAGGTCGGTGGTGCGGTTGGTGTCGGTGGTGGTGCCCGACTGCGAGATGGCCACCACCAGCGTGTCGGTCATGTCGGGGCGCAAATGGAACGCCGAGAACTCGGTGGCCACGAAAGACCTCGCCTCCAGGCCCGCGACCTGGCCGCCCCCGGCCCGGCCCTCGGACCCGGACCCGGCTCCGGCTTCGGCGCGGTCGAGCAGTGTCCGCAGGGCGTCCACGAGGCCCGCCCCGGCAACCGCGGCGGTGCCCTGGCCGATCACCGCCACCCGGCGGATCTCACCGGTTCGCAGCTTGTGTCGCACATCTTCGGGCACCGCTTCCGGAGCCAACACGAGCCGCCAGCGCGGCTGAGGTGACCCGGCGGAAGGGTCGTCTGCCGTTGCGGCTTCTGCGGGTGTGGCTTCTGCGGGGACGATCCGGCCGCGCAGTGTCTTGCGGAACGATCCCGGCGCCTCGGATACTTCCTTGAGCAGGAAGTGGGGGTGGTCGCCACGGTCGATGTCACGGGTGGTGATCTGCGCAGTGACCACATCGGCGGGGGTCACCTCCATCGCGGTGTCGGCGTAGGTGCGTTTGTTGATGCCGCCGATGCTGCCGGCGTGTGTGGCGTCGATCTCGATGATCTGACCCCGCACGCCGTCGGGGCCGGGGGTTTCGCCGTCCATGCGGACGTAGCGGGACGTTTCCTCCACCACGCCGTAAGGCTCGCTGGCCACCACGAACGCATCGTCGGCCAACCCCACGTAGAGGCCCTGCCCGCTGCCGCGCAATGCCAGCATCATTCGTGTGGGCGCATCGGTGGCCACCGCCGCAACGGCCACCGACCCTTCGCAAACCGCCACCGCCTCTCGGAACGCCTGCAACGGCGAATGTCCCTCGTTGATGCGACGGCTTGTGAGGGTGGGCACCGTCTTTGAGTCGGTGGTGACCCTGTCGGGGGGCACGACGCCTTCGCTGCGAAAAAGTTCGTTGTAGTTGTCCACGTCGCCGTTCACTGCGGCCACCACGTACGGCAGATGCAGGCTTCGGTTCGTGCCTTGTTGTTGGGTGTGGTGCGCTTCGCTGTTGGTGGGTGCTTGGTGGGGCGGGGCCGGGGAGATGGCGTTGTGGGGGTGGGCCGCCGAGGCGACGGTGGCGGGGGTTTCGGTTCTGGTGCTGTCGAGCGGGTGCGCGTTGGGGCCCGAGATGATCCCCACCGACGCCCAGCGTGTGTGACCGAGCACCGTTGCGGTTGCGTGATCGCAATCCAGGGCCGCTGCGAGCAGTTCGTCTGTGGCGATGGCGTGTCGAAGAACCGCGGTGTTGTCGCCGAGTTCGCCGATCTCCGCAGCGGTCTTGTGAACGATGCTCAACACCCCGTCCACAAGCCTGGCCGTGCCCGAACCGAAAGCCGGGTCGCAGCCTCGCCGGCACAATGCCTCGGCCATCGCCGGGGAGTGCAGGTGTTCGCCCGGATCGCGAATCATCAGGTGAATGCCCGCCGAGTCCCGTCCTCGCACCTCGAGGCGGTCTATGCCGGCCAGCACCTGATGCACCGACAGCATGGTCTCCACCGCGGAGTCGCTGCGGGCGCCACCGAGCAGTCCGTCCACCGAGCGGGCCGCTCCGATCCGGTCACGCCCGATCGCCCAAAGTGCGTCACGCACACGGATCAAACCGCGGCTCACCCCTTCGAGCCAGGCCGCTGGTGCCCCGGCGTCGGCGGCCCGGTCTACGGCGGTTTCCAAGGTGCGCAACGATTGGTTCCATCCCGCCACCGCCTCGCGCAAGGAATCCACAACGCGGGGCGAGTCCAGCAACAAGCGCAGTCCTGCCACTCCTCGCAGCATCCCGTTGGCGTCTTCGAGACTCTCGGCGGCCTGAGACAGTGCCTCGGGAAGGTCGCTGCCGTCTTGTAGGAGCAGTTGGCCGTTGCCCGTGCCGATCCCGGTAAGGACTTCCGGCAGTGGCGTGATCAGGCCGAGGACTCGCCGGCGGTCGGGGATGGGCCTGCGCACCGGGTTGCGAACAACAGCAACGATTCCGCACATGATCAGCCCACCCCGCTTCGCCAAGAGCGCGCGCGACTCGTGGCCTGAACAGACATGTCAGCTCCGCTCGGGGGTGCGGACTGCTTCGGTGATGGCGGCGGCCACCCGATTGGCTTCGGCGCGGGCTGTGGGCTCGTCGGGGGCTTCCACCATCACCCTCACCAGGGGCTCGGTGCCCGATTTGCGCACCAGCACCCGACCGGTGTCGCCGAGCCGGTCGCCCGCAGCGGCGCTCTGGGCGGAGATCGCCTCGTCCACAACCTCCGGCGGCGCCGGCCCATCCAGGGGCACCCCCACCAGCACCTGAGGCAGCTTCACCATGGCTTGCTCGGCGAGGTGAGCCAGCGGCACGCCGCTGCGTTTCACCACGTCGAGCAGTTGCACGGCGGTGAGCAGGCCGTCGCCGGTGGTGGCCAGGTCACGAAAGATCAAATGCCCGGACTGCTCGCCACCCAGGGTGAGGCCGCGGGTTTCCAGGGCGTCGAGCACGTGACGATCGCCCACCGGGGTTCGCACCGTGTCGATGCCGTGGGATGCCATCGCTTGCAGCAATCCCAGGTTTGCCATCACCGTCACCACCACCGCGTTGCCGGTGAGGCGGCCCCGGCTGTGACGGTCGATGGCGCAAATGGCCAGAACCTGATCCCCGTCGATTGCGGCGCCGGTGTGGTCAACCGCAAGCATCCGGTCGGCGTCACCGTCGAAGGCAATACCGGCGTCGGCGCCCTCGGCGACCACCGCGGCCTGCAAGTCGCCAAGGTGAAGCGAACCGCATCCGGCGTTGATGTTGCGCCCGTCGGGGTGGGCGTGAATGGCGCTGACTTCGGCCCCCAGCCGCCGCAAGCACTCGGGCCCGATTCTCGAGGCGGCGCCGTTGGCGCAGTCCACCACCACACGCAACCCGGCCAGGTTGCGGCCAGCGATGCCGGCGGCCACGGCTTCGAGGTGGCTGCGCTCGGCCTGCTCGCCACACGTCTCGGGCCGCGGCGACGCCACCAGTGGTTCGCCGTTCGGGGCCGAGGCATCGGCGGGCCATTCGGGTTGCCCCTTGGTGGCCTCGAACAGTTCCGCGAGGCGGCGCTCCACGCGGGCTTGGGTGGCGTCGTCGAGTTTGCGGCCGCCCGCGGCGAAGAACTTCACGCCGTTGTCGTGCCACGGGTTGTGCGAAGCCGACACCATCGCCCCGGCGGTGTCGTGATCGGCGCACCAGCGCGCAACGGTGGGTGTGGGCACCACGCCAAGGTCCACCCCCACGCCACCGGTGGCGGCCACGGCGTCGAGGATCGCGCCTGTGAGCGCTGCGCCTGACTCTCGGGGGTCGCGCCCCACGGCGAAACCGTGAGGGCCGAGCACCTCGGCGCCTGCTCGTGCAAGCAGATGCACCGCGGCGCCGGTGAGGGTGGTGCGTGTGTCGCCCCGTACCCCGTCGGTACCGAAACTCAGCGACACGCAGGTGTGCGCCGTGTCAGCGCTTGCTGTACTGAGGCGCCTTGCGGGCCTTCTTGAGGCCGTACTTCTTGGATTCCTTCTTGCGAGGATCCCGTGTGAGGTAGCCGCCCCGCTTGAGGGTGTCGCGCAGCTCCGGCGCCACTTCGGTGAGGCCGCGGGCGATGCCGAGGCGCAACGCACCGGCCTGGCCGCTCACGCCGCCACCGTGAATGGTGGCGTCAACGTCGAAGGACGCCTCGGTGGCGGTGGCCGTGAGCGGTTCCACCACCATCATCCGGTGCGTCTTGGACGGGAAGTAGTCGTCGATGCTGCGGCCGTTGACGGTGACGATGCCCACGCCGGTGCGCAACCGCACCCGTGCCACCGATCTCTTGCGACGGCCTGTGGCCTGCACCAATGGAGCGCTCATGTGGGTAAACCTCGGGTGAGTATCGGCAGTTCTTGTGCGGTCAGCGGGCCTTGGCGTGCTCGACGCTGTAAGGCTGCGGGTTCTGACCGGCGTGGGGGTGGGTGGGGCCCGCGTACACCTTCAACTTGCGGATCTGGGCGCTGCCCAGGCGGGTCTTGGGGAGCATGCCCCGGATGGTGTCACGCACGGCTTGCTCGGGTCGGGCCTGCAGCTTGCGACCGTAGGTTTGGCTGTGCAGACCGCCCGGGTAACCCGAGTGGCGGTACACCATCTTCGAGTCGGCCTTGTTTGAGGTGAGCACCACCTTGGAAGCGTTCACGATCACCACATGGTCGCCGGTGTCGAGGTGCGGGGTGAAGGTGGGCTTGTGCTTGCCTCGCAGCAGGCGGGCGACCTCGGTGGCGAGACGGCCCAGAACCATGCCGTCGGCGTCCACGAGATGCCAGTCGCGGCGAATTTCGGTGACTTTGGGGCTGTAGGTGGCCACGGCTGCGCTCCCGTTGAACTAGCTTGGTCCGACCAACCAGCCTACGCCCCCACCCCACCAACGCCACCCCTCCGCAGACGAAGGGCTCGTCGGTGAACCGAAGAGCCTCGATCTCGGCTCGGCGCTTGAGCACGCGGTCGTCACAGGCCATGTCGCACCCAGCGACTACCGTCCCCGTCATGCAACATCCTGAACCGAACAGCCTGTATTACGGTGACTGTCTGGACGTTCTGAGTTCCTGGCCAGCGGACACCATCGACTTGTGCTATCTTGACCCTCCGTTCAATTCCAAGGCTGATTACAACCTACTCTTCAGTGATGCATCATCTGATGACAAGCCAGCACAGTTGGTAGCCTTTGAAGATACGTGGACATGGAACGAGATCGCCGCTGATCGAGTTGAACGCCTCACCAAGGCCGCCGCGTTTCCCGAACGCGCAACCTGCATTCAAGGACTCAAGGCCATCCTGGGGCCATCTGGCATGCTCGCCTACCTGGCATACATGGCTGAACGCCTCACCGAGATCCACCGAGTGCTCAAGAACACCGGCAGCGTGTACCTCCACTGCGACCCAACCGCTTCACACTATCTGAAGATTGTCATGGATTCAGTCTTTGGTGCAGGCAATTTCAGGAACGAGATCATATGGAGAATTGGATGGGTTAGTGGATTCAAAACGCAAAAGGAGGGGTGGATCAGGAATCATGATACTCTGCTATATTATTTGAAGTCACCGCAGGCCATATCTAGGTTCAACAAGGCATTTCTTCCCTACCCTGAAGGTTACGTGCGGCGGGACGGAAAGAAGCCTACTGGTCAGGGAATACCGATTGAGGATACCTGGAACTGCAGTCAGGGTGATGTATTACACTCCATCATGATTCAGAGCTTCTCAAAGGAGAAGATGGGTTATCCCACTCAAAAGCCAGAGGCCCTTCTTGAGAGAATAATTGGTGCATCCTCCAACCCAGGGGATCTGGTGTTGGATCCATTTTGTGGATGTGGTACTACGCTAAAGGCTGCCGATAACCTAGGCCGCGCCTGGGTCGGAATCGACATATCCCCTTTTGCAGTAGATCTAATGAACGCTCGACTGGGCGAAGGACGAGCGATTAGCTGCCACGGGATGCCGGCTGACCTCGAGTCCGCCAAACTGCTATCCGACTCCAACCCGTTCGAGTTCGAGAAGTGGGCGATCACTAGAATTGAAGGACTTGTTCCGAATCAGAAGCAGCGAGGAGATCGCGGGATCGACGGAAGAGGTCACCTTGCCTACAAGCCTGATGATCATGACGGCAATGTTGTGCTTGCGCAAGTGAAGGGAGGAAAGCCCTCAGCAACCCAGTTGCGGGACTTCCTTCACGTGGTGGAGCGTGAGAATGCGTCAATCGGGATCTTCGTCACTCTCCTGGACGTTCCGGACAGATGGAAAGCCGATGTGCGACAAGCAGGAATGGTCACCATGGGTGTGACCGAATATCCACGAGTCCAATGCTGGTCGATTGCGGACTACTTCAGAGGGATGCGTCCAGTCCTTCCGCCACTCACTGACCCCTTCACGGGTAAGCAAATTGCCCGTCAACGCGTCCTTGACTTTGGACTAGGCCTTTGAAGCTCCGTCGGGGTCCTGTGACAAAGGTTCCAGCAGTGCGTGGAGCCGAAGTGGATTGGTGTGGCAACACCATGCATGCTAAGCCCTGGGAGTCACCATGATCACCAAGCACCGCACCCTCAAACCGGCCACCAAACGCGTCATCTGGTTGCTGGTCGCGCTCGTCGCAATCGGCACCATCGTCGTCGCGCTCATAGCTGCGGGCAACAACACCCCCACCGCCACACCGCCGACCATCATCACACTCCCCCCAGAACGCGCGCTCGACCCCAGCGCCACCAGTGTTCAACCCACAGATGACACCCAAGCATCCCTACCCCCGCCCACCACTTCCGCCGCTACCACCACCAGCACCGCAGTGACCGTGACCACCACCGTCACAACCCCAGACGACCCAGAAGACCCGAGTCACTCTGAACTCGTTGAACAAGCCTTGGCTATTCGGGCCGCCATCGAACAAGCCAGGGAGCGAGCCGCAGAACGAGCCCGCCTCCACGACGACACCACCCACGAACACCCACCCGAACCCACACGGGTGGACGCCACCGAGCCCGAACCGGAGCCTGAGCCGCCACCAACCACCACACTGGAACCGACCCCGGAACCGCCACCGACCAGCGAACCCGCACCGGCACCAGAGCCGGAGCCAGCACCAGATCCAGAGCAGGGGCCCGTGTTGAAGCCGTTACCCCCCAAGCCGGAGGACACTTGCAGCGGGGGGCGCACGCTGGAGTCCTACCAACGCGAGGACTACTCGACCTGGTACTGCCGCGCCGTGATCCCTGAACCGGTGGGTGAACCGCGCCTGCTGCCGTTGCCACCAGACCCTGATCACTACACGTACCGCAACAGCGACCCGGACAACGTGAGACCCAGCGCGATGACGTTCCCTGTCGACCTGGAGGTGGGCAATGCCTTTTACGGGCCAACCGGCATTCGCGGCATAATCGTGGACATCGTGCCCCGACCTGACCGGGACTTGTGGGGTTGGGACTGGTACCGCGTCTACGAATGTTGGGAGGCTCGAAGTCTCAGCGATTCCTGGGAGTACGGATCTTGGGCCATTCGGGAACCAGACGGACGGTTCCGCATTGAATGGAGCAACGCTCGGCCAGTCGTGCCTTGCGGTTACGAACCGGATGCCTGATGACCCGAGGACGGTCACACCGCCAACGGTGCCGGTTCGGGCTGTGGCTGGGTGTGGCTCTGATGGCCCTGACATCTGTGTGGCCCGGGCCCGTGGAGGCGGATCACGGGCCTGCGCCCAGTGGCGATCATCAGTGGTACCCGGGTGCCTATCGTGAGGTGTTGGATTGGCCCGGTGGATTGCACTTCGACATGTGGAGTTGCGAGCAGCCCAGCGGCTGCGAAGAAAGGCAGCACCTAAGGTCGCAAGGGCATCTTTGGTTGTTGGAGTGCGAGATTCCTGGGGGTGCTCGTTCGGGGTTGGGGCATTGTTTGGCTGATTTGGGTGGCGACGCGGATCAGTGCCCCGCAGGCGAGTACGGGGATTGCTTCGGGGTACACGCCAAAACCGGCGGCTGGACGCACTTGGTGGGCCCGGCGAATCAGGTGGGTGAGGGCTTGTACGACTACAACAATTGTGTGAACGATCCGCCGCCTTTGGCGCCTGAGCGTGTGATCACGGTTCGGGGGCATTTTGATTGTTGGATTCACTGGACCGCCTTGGGCGCACCACCGGGGCATGTGAACCGGCCTGCGGATCACAAGTGCTCCCCGTGGGCAGACGAACCCAGCGGGAATTGCGTGATTTTGCGCAGGACGTGGTGTGACCGTGACGGCGTGGGCCCCCAATCAGAACGGGTGACGTTCTTTGACGCCGATCATTGCGGCCTGTGGATAAACGAAACCGCACCGGTGGATCAACAGCCGTGTTACCAGCACGACCATCCCGACGCTGACAGCGACACCGGCACGTTGTGGCATGCTCATTGCAGACCGGCGGAGTGTGAGTGGCCCAACGGAGCGGCGTATCAGGTTCACGCCGAAGCCGACCGTGATTTGCACCTGTGGCACTACTTCGTGTGCGACCCCGCCACCCCTCCCGATGTGCGTTGTGGCGCTGACGGGTTCCAAGGACACGGAGACGCAGCAACCGTCGACTGGGCCGACACTCCTACCGACACGTGGACCCTCACCTACCAATACGTGCCACCACACCCAGACCTCGACAACACCACCGGCGTCACCATCACCGGCCCGACAGCTCAAATCAGTTTCGACACTCCCGCGCTCGACACTCATTTCGGCACCAACCCCCGAGCGGTGCAGGTTATCGTGAGCGCCGAGCGGCACGCCCCGAGCGAACCCGTCACCATCACCTGTGGCCTCAGTTGCGCAGCCGCGCTCGCCGCGCACGCCGACCATGTTCACGTCATGGCAGGATCAGTGGCGGGCGCGGCGAAGGACTCCGTTGGGCTTACGCAGGTGATCGACGCCACCCGCGCGTCCACGATGTATCTGATCGACACACGAACCGGTGACCGCATCCCGGAACGGCCACGCATCATCGAATGCGGCGGGCATCACGTCACGCGTTGGCAATGGGCATTCGCACCACATCCCCACTTCGACCAGTGGGTGCGCTTCGTAGAGAACAAAGACAGCTGTCTCACCGGCGGAGGATGGTGCAGCTACCAAATCGTCGACAGCGACGCCGTAAACCAAACCTTCACCGCGTCTGCGCGCACCATCGCAACTACCAAACTCAACGGTCGCATCGTTGGTGGCCCCTGGACCACCACCAACGTCTTGGTAAACACCTCCTACACCCCCTAGACCACACCAGGCAGCAAAGCGCAAGACCGAGGTCCGAACGACGCGAGCGGCCAGCGACAAACCGAAATCGCCTTGTCGACGTCTTCTGATCGGCCTGACGATGTATCGGCAAATTGGGCCTCGGGAATCACCGGGCAGGGAGGTTGTTGGTTGGGTTTTGGGGGGGTTCTGGAGGCGGGGTGTTGTAGAGGGCTTTCCACAGGATCAGGCCGTGGGGTGGCGCCGGTGAGGGCACGCTGCTGCGGTTTCGGGCGGCCAGGGCTGTGCCCACCGACACGGCTTGGCGGCGGCCCGAACCGACTGCCACCAGCAGCGCCACCACCGAGCGAACCATCTGATGACAAAACGACCTGGCCTCTATCTCGAACACGGCGAAAGGGCCTTCACGCCACCACTCGGCGCGGCGCACTGTGCGCACCAGCGACTGCTCGGGGTCGGCCCGCCGACAAAACGAGGCGAAATCGTGGGTTCCCAGCAGCCGATCGGCGCCAAGCCGCATCGCCTGAATGCTGAGCGGCGCGCCGGTGTGCCAACTGAACCCGGCGGCCAGCGGATCACCAACCGGCGAGTCCAGCACCCGGTACCGGTAAATCCGCCCGGTACACGAGAAGCGCGCGTCGAAATCGTCGGGTGCCACGGCGACGTCGCGCACGGCGATGTCGGGCCCGCAAATTCGGTTCAGCGAACGCTGCAAACGGGCCAGCCCCGCAGCAGGGTCATCAGCATTGATACGCCCGAGCGGCGCGTCGAACGACACCACCTGACCGGCTGCGTGAACTCCCCGGTCGGTGCGACCCGCACACGTCAACGCCACCTCGTTGCCGTCACCGGCGCCGAGGACTCGGGCCAGCGCGTCACCAAGCGCACCGGCCACGGTGGCGACGCCCTCGTTGCGGGCAAATCCGTGAAACGAGACACCGTTGTAGGCCACGCTCATGCGGATTCGCATATGGCCCTCAGGCGGGCCGGCCACCCCGGCTCGGGGCTTCGAGCCGGTGCGTTTTGAGTGTTGATCCTTGGGGTTCAGACCAGTTCGATGCGTGCCATCGGCGCGTTGTCGCCGTGGCGTGGGCCGAGTTTGAGGATCCTGGTGTAACCACCCGGGCGGTCCTCGTAGCGGGGGCCGATCTCGGCGAACAACTCCGAGGCCATTTCGCGATCACCGAGGAACTTCACAACCTGGCGATGATTGTGAACGCCACCCTTGCGGGCCTTGGTGATCATCTTCTCCGCTATCGGGCGCATCGCCTTGGCCTTCGCCAAGGTGGTGGTGATGCCACCGGTGCGGGTGGGATCCTCGAAACGAGCCTGGATGTCGGCGGCCACCAGCGACGCCACCAGGTTCGCCATCATCAGCTTCTGGTGCTGGCTGCTGCCACCGAAACGGCGACCCTTGCGCGGTCGGGCAACCATGTCACTCGTCCTCCTCGTCGTCGCCTCGCAGCGACAATCCACGCTCGTCGAGCACGGCGATCACCTCTTCGAGGCTCTTGTCACCGAAGTTGTTGATGGCCAGCAAATCGTCACGGCTCCAGGTGAGCAGATCGTTGAGCGTGTTGATCTGCACCCGCTTGAGGCAGTTGCGGGGGCGTTCGGTGAAGCCGAGATCGTCGATGGAGATCTCCGAGGTCTCATCGACGGGCATGGCGGCGGTGTTGTCGCTGAGAGAGAGACCCATCGGGTCTTCGCTCATTGCCTCCACAAGCTCGATCAGCGACCTCAGCGTGGCAGCCGCGGACGCCAGAGCTTCACGAGGAGAGATCGAGGAGTCGGTCTCCACCTCCAGCATCAACATGTCGTAATCGGTGGCCTGAGCCACCCGCGTGGCCTCCACGTTGAACGCCACCCGCCTCACCGGCGAGAAGATCGCATCCACGGGAATCACCCCGATCGCCACCGTTGAATCCTGCTCATCGGTGGCCGAGGCGTAACCACGGCCACGCGCAACGGTTATGTCCAAAGCCAGGCGGTCGGGCCCGTTGATGGTGGCGATCTCCAGTTCGGGGTTGATGATCTCCACGTCGGGATTGGGAAGAATGTCCGACGCGGTCACATCGGCAGGGCCGCGAATGTCGAGACGAAGCGTGACCGGCTCATCACTGAGCACTCTCACCACAAGATCCTTCAGGTTCAAGATCATGTCGGTGATGTCGGTGGCCACACCCTGGATGGTTCCGAACTCGTGAATGGCCGAATCGAACCGCACCTGTGTGACTGCCGCGCCGGGGATCGACGACAACAACGTGCGACGCAACGAGTTGCCGATCGTGTGACCAAAACCGGGATCGAGCGGCCCGATCGCGAAGGTCTGCAAACGGTGATCGGCCTTGCTGGGCAGGGCTTCGATCGTGGGACGCTGAATGACGAGCATGGACGAACTCCTGGGTTCGCTGGGGGAACGAAGGGGGTAGGTCTACTTTGAGTACAACTCGACGATGAGCTGTTCGCGCACGCCGACATCAATCTGATTGCGCAGCGGCAGTTCACGAACGGTGGCCTGGAAGGACTCGGCGCCCATTTCGATCCAGGCCGGTGGCTCACGGTTCAACACGTCGAGATTCCACTGAATGGTGGGCGAGTTGCGCACCTTTTCGCGCAACTCCACCACGTCGCCCTTCTTGAGGCGATACGAGGGGATGTTCACCCGGCTGCCGTTCACGTTGAGATGGCCGTGGTTGACGAGCTGCCGGGCCTGAGGGCGGGTGGCGCCCCAGCCTGCGCGGTAGGCGAAATTGTCGAGACGCAACTCCAGGAAGCGGAGCATGTTCTCGCCGGTGACACCTTGACGGCGGGTGGCCTCACGGAACACGTTGCGGAACTGACGCTCGGTGAGCCCGTAGGTGAACCGGGCTTTCTGCTTCTCCTGAAGCTGCACCAGGAACTCGGACTGGTTGCGCCGCCGGTGACGGTCACGGCCGTGCTCGCCGGGCGGGTAGGGCCGCCGGTCGAGTGCCTTGACCTCGCCCTGGGTGCCGAAAACGTTGGCGCCCAAACGGCGCGAGACGCGCGCCCGTGGGCCGGTGTATCGGGACATGTCAGACTCTTCTCCGTTTGGGTGGCCGGCAGCCGTTGTGAGCCATCGGGGTGACGTCCTTGATTCCGGTGACCTCGATGCCTGCCGCCTGCAAGGAGCGGATGGCCGTTTCGCGTCCCGATCCCGGGCCTTTGACCTGAACGTCCACCTTGCGCACTCCGTGCTCCATGGCCTTGCGTGCGGCCTGTTCGGCTGCCATTTGCGCGGCAAACGGGGTGGACTTGCGAGAACCCTTGAAACCGACGTTGCCGGCGGACGCCCACGAGATCACGTTCCCGCCCTTGTCGGTGATGGTGATGATCGTGTTGTTGAACGAACTCTTGATGTGGGCCACGCCATGCGCGACGTTCTTGCGCTCGCGGCGACGGGGTCGTCTGGAAGATGAGGACTTGGCCATTGCTTGTTACTTCTTCACCTTCTTCTTGCCCGCCACGGTGCGCTTGGGGCCCTTGCGGGTGCGTGCGTTGGTGTGGGTTCGCTGACCACGCACGGGCAGGCCACGACGGTGGCGCAGCCCCTGGTAGCAGCCGATCTCCATTTTGCGTTTGATGTCCTGAGCGACTTCACGGCGCAGGTCGCCCTCCACCCGGAAGTTGGCGTCGATGCAGCCACGCAGGCGGGCAACGTCGGCGTCGGTGAGGTTGTGAACCCGCGTGTCGGGATCAATTTCGGTCATCTCGCAGATCTTCTGAGCGGTTGAGCGCCCGATCCCGTAGATGTAGCAAAGAGCGATCTCCACCCGCTTGGCGCGGGGGATGTCCACACCGGATATGCGTGCCATGTCAGCCTTGCCTTTGCTTGTGTCGAGGGTTCTCGCAGATCACCATCACACGGCGACGTCGACGGATCACGCGGCACTTGTCACACATTTTCTTCACGCTGGGTCTGACCTTCACGGGCACTCCTGACTGGCAACTCGATGCATCTCGCCGGGCTGGGTTGCTTGAGAACTGGGCTGGTTGAGAACTGGGCTGGTTGAGAACTCGGTTGGTTGAGAACTGGTCTTCTTGGGAACTGGTTCGATGGACTCGACTGCTCAAGACGATTGATTCGCCGCGCAACGATTCGCCGGTGTGGGCTCTGTCGAAGCACAGGCGAAGCGACGGTGACGCCTCGCAAAATGGGACGCCTACTTGTATCGGTAGGTGATGCGTCCCCTGGTGAGGTCGTACGGGGTCATCTCCACCTGGACGCGATCTCCGGGAAGTATCCGGATGTAGTGCATCCGCATCTTGCCCGAAATGTGGGCCAGCATCTCGTGGCCGTTCACAAGCTCCACAAGGAACATTGCGTTGGGAAGGGACTCGCGAACGGTTCCCTCCATCATGATCGCATCTTCCTTCGACTTCGGCAGCGTTCACTCCTTTACGTGTAATGCAGGTGGATTTTGTCTGCAGACGTGATCCTGCGAGCTTCGCGGACGCCGGACATGCCGCAAACAGGACCTTCAAGTCTAACGCCTTGGGTTCCCGTCACCACCGCGCCGCAAGCGCCGAGCCGCGGGCCCAGCGACGGCCTCACCTGGCCGCCTGGTGATCCTCGATGGCTTGCGCCACCCGCTCGAACACTGCGTGGACGGTGCCCACCCCGTTTACGGTTGCGAGCAGGTCGCGTGCCGCGAACCAGTGAAGAAGCGGCGCGGTTTGCTTCTCGTACAGCTCAAGGCGCAAGGCGATGGCCTCCGCGGTGTCGTCGGAGCGGCCACGTTCCATCATCCGCTCGGTGACAACGTCAACCGGCACATCGACGTTGATGGCCACCGTGAGGCTTCGACCCGACTCGGCGAGGATCGCCTCGAGCGCGTCGGCTTGTTCGGCCGTTCGGGGGAAGCCGTCGAGCAGCACCCCGTTGGCCTTCACGTCAGCGCGACCGAGCCGCTCGGCCACGATTCCCACCATGATGTCGTCGCCCACGAGTTGGCCGGCGTCCATGATCGCCTTGGCGGCACGCCCAAGTTCGGTGCCCTCGGCCACGGCTGCGCGCAGCACGTCGCCGGTGGACACGTGAACACACCCGAAGCGTTCCGCTATCAGCAGCGACTGCGTGCCCTTGCCCGAACCTTGACGCCCCAGGATCACCGCCAGCAACGTCATCGTGGCGCCACTCCGCGGGCTCGGCCGGCTGCCGCGAAACGAGTGTTCATCGCAGGAAGCCCTCGTAGTTGCGCATCATCAACTGGCTGTCGATCTGTTTCATCGTCTCGAGCGCCACACCCACCGCGATCAGCAGCGAAATGCCGCCAAAGGCGAAACCTCCGGCGCCGCCACCTTGGCCGACGCCCACGTCGGTGCCGATCGTGAGCGCCACAAGAATCGACGGAACCAGGGCCACCAGCGCAATGAACAGCGCCCCTGGCAAGGTGATGCGCGACAGGATCCGGGCCAGGTAACGCTCCGTTTGGGGGCCGGGACGAATGCCAGGAATGAAGCCGCCCTGGCGTCGGATGGTGTCGGCCTGCTTCACCGGGTCAAAAGTGATCGAGGTGTAGAAGTAGGCGAACCCGATGATCATCAACCCGAAGAAGAACATGTACACCGGGCTGGTGGGTGAGGTGAGGTTGTCGTTGACGAAACGCTGAATGGCGCCACCGATGCCGCCGTCGGGCATCGCCGCCCCGATCAGGGTGGGCAGATACAACACCGAGCTGGCGAAGATGATCGGGATCACCCCGGACTGGTTGACCTTGAGCGGAATGTACGTGCTCTGGCCGCCGTACATGCGCCTGCCGACCACACGCTTGGCGAACTGCACCGGAATGCGGCGCTGGCCCTGCTCCACGAACACGATCCCCACCAGCAACACGATCGCCACCGCCACGAACGCCACCAGCGCGGGCGTGCCGTTGTTGGCATTCACCGCCGAGAGCTGCGCCGGCAGGGTGGAGACCACGCTTGTGAAGATCAGCAGCGACATGCCGTTGCCGATGCCGCGCTGGGTGATCAGCTCACCCATCCACATCAACAACGCCGTGCCGGTGGTGAGGGTGAGCACCACCACGAACACCGTCCACACCGTGAAACGCGGCAACAAGTCGATGCCACCCACCAGGGCGCCGCTGTGGAACAAGAACGCGAAGCTCGTGGACTGCACCAAGGCGATGCCCACGGTGAGGTAACGTGTCCACTGGGTGATCTTTCGTTGACCCACCGCGCCCTGTTGTTGCCACTGCTCGATGCGGGGGATCACCACGCCGAGTATCTGCATGATGATCGACGCCGTGATGTAGGGCATGATGCCCAACGCGAAGATGGCGAACTGGGTGAGCGCGCCACCCGAGAAGAGCTGGATGAACCCCAGGATCCCGCCGGACTGATTGGCCTGGTCACGCAGCAGCTGCACTGCGTCTATGTCCACCCCCGGCGCGGGAATGAACGCCCCAAGCCGGTACAGCCCGATGATGAACAACATGAACAGGATCTTGTTGCGCAGGTCCGGGATGCGGAACATGTTGAACACGCGATTCAGCATCTTGGACTACTCCTTGATCGGATTCGGCCGGGATCGGTGCTGCGCTTCGGGCTTGTGCATGTGCAAATCCGAGACGCAGCCGAACGGGGTGTCAGCGGTTGGTGTGCTGGTTGAAGCTGCCGTGCGGCGGGCGGCGGTCACCCCAGGGCAGCGGGATGATCTCGATGCTGCCCCCGGCGTCGGTGATCGCCTGAGTGGCGGCGGCCGAAACGGCGTGCGCCTTCACGTTGACCGCCCGGGAAATCTCGCCACGGGCGAGCACCTTCACCAGCGCGCCCTTCGAAACGAGGCCGTGCTCCAACAAGGTGTCGGGCGAAACGTCGGTGAGTCCCGAGGCGTCGATGTCGTCGAGGTTCACCGGCTGGTACTCCACCCGGAACGGGTTGGTGAACCCCCGCCATTTCGGCACCCGCCTCACCAGCGGCATCTGTCCGCCCTCGAAACCGGCCGGCACCTTGTTGCGGGCTCGCTGACCCTTCATGCCGCGGCCCGCGGTCTTGCCGCCTCTGCCGCCTATGCCCCGGGCGGTGCGCTTGGCCCGCTTGCGGGAACCCGGATCGGGCACAAGGTCGTGCAACTTGATCATGTTCAAACCTCTTGGCGCTCGGATGACCCGGAACCGTCCGCGGCGTCGTCACCGTCGACCACTTCCACCTTCACCAGGTGAGGCACACGATGGATCATTCCCCAAATCTCACCCCTGTCGGGCAGGGTGTTGCTGCGACCGATCCGCCCCAGCCCCAGCGCGCGAAGGGTGCCGCGCTGTTTGGGCTTGGTACCGATCGCGGATCGAACCTGGGTGACACGCAAAGCCATCACTCCTCCTCGGCGGCTGCGGTGGCGGCCTCGGCGCGGTCACGCTGCGTGTTGCGGTAGGCCTCCCAAAGGCCCTTGGGCACGAACTCAACCGGATCAAGGCCCCTCAGGCGGGCAACCTCGTCGGGACGCCGCAAACCTCGCAAGCCGTCGATGGTTGCCCGGGCCACGTTGATGTGATTGGGCGAACCCAGCGACTTGCACAACACGTCATGGATGCCGGCCTCCTCGAGGATCGCCCGGGCCGCCCCACCGGCGATCACGCCGGTGCCCGGCGCCGCCGGTTTGAGCAGAACACGGCCCGCGCCGTTTGCCCCGATCACCGGATGGATGATCGTGCTGCCGGCCATCGGCACCTCGAACACGCTGCGCTTGGCTTCCTCGGTGCCCTTCTGAATGGCCAGGGGCACCTCCTTGGCCTTGCCGTAGCCCAGGCCGACACGCCCGGCGCCGTCGCCGATCACCACCAGAGCCGAGAACGAGAAGCGACGCCCGCCCTTGACCACCTTGGCCACCCGGTTGATGTGAATCACCCGCGACTCTCTGAGCGCAACCATTGCTGCGCCTGATTCCTTGGCCATCAGAACTCCAGTCCTGCCTTTCGGGCAGCGTCCGCGAGGGCGGCGACCCGACCGTGATACCGGTAGCCACCCCGGTCGAAGATCACCGTGGAGACTCCAACCTCGCCGGCTCGCTGCGCGATCAGCGTGCCCACCGCGGACGCGGCCGAGACGTTGCCGCCAAAGGACGACCGCAGGTCGCTCTCAAGGGTGGACGCCGCGGCGATGGTGACGCCTCTGTCGTCATCGATGAGCTGAGCCGAAATGTGGCGCGACGAACGGAACACCGACAGGCGGGGCCGGGCGCTGTTGCCGTGCAACTTCTTGCGCACACGCCGATGGCGCCGAATCCGGCCCCTGCGACGCACACGGGATTGATCAACCATGGCTACTTCTTTGCCGCCTTCCCGGCCTTGCGCCGGACTCGTTCGTTGGCGTAGCGGATTCCCTTGCCCTTGTAGGGCTCGGGCTTGCGCCACTTGCGAATGTCGGCAGCAACCTGGCCGACGAGCTGCTTGTCTATGCCCCTCACCAGGATCTGGGTGGGCTGGGGCACCTCGAAGTCGACACCTTCGGGCGCCGAGACCGACACCAAGTGACTGAAACCCAGAGACAACTCAAGCTCGCCTGGCGCGGTGAGGCGGGCCCGGTAACCCACGCCGTGAATGCGAAGCTCCTTCACGAAGCCCTCGCTGACGCCGATCACCATGTTGTTCACCAGCGACCGCGACAAACCGTGAAGCGATTTGCTGGTGGCCGAATCGTCCGGGCGGCGCAGATGGATCTGCCCGTCGGCTTGGTCGGCGGTGATCTCACCGGGCAGGTCACGGCTGCGGGTGCCTTTGGGGCCGGTGACGGTGACGGTGCGCCCGGTGATGTCCGCGCTCACACCGTTGGGCAGCGACACCGGGATTCGACCTATGCGACTCATGTCTGTGACCTCACCAAACGAAACAGAGAATCTCGCCGCCGGTTCTCCGACGACGGGCCTCGCGGTCGCTCATCAGGCCCTTGTTGGTGGAAAGCACCGCCAGGCCGAGCCCGCCCTGCACGCGGGGGATCTCGTTGCGCTTGCAGTAGATCCGCAGCCCCGGCTTGGACACCCGCTTGAGCCCAGAGATCACCCGGTCACGCTCGGGGGAGTACTTCATCTCGATCACCAGGGTCTTGCCGGGCTTGCCGGTGTTGTCGTTCTCGGTGAACGAGGCGATGTACCCCTCGCGGTGGAGCACCTCCGCAAGGGCCCGCTTCTGCTTGGACGAGGGCATCGACACCTCGTCGTGCATCACGACATTGGCGTTGCGGATGCGGGTGAGCATGTCGGCGATCGGGTCTGTCATGGTCATGGCGTCACCAACTCGCCTTCTTCACGCCGGGCAGGTCGCCGGCGTGGGCAAGATCGCGCAGGCAGATCCGGCACAAGCCGAACTTCCTGTACACAGAGCGCGGCCGACCACAACGCCGACACCGTGTGTAGGCCTGGGTGGTGAACTTGGGCTTGCGCCGCTGCTTCTCGATCAGTGCTTTCTTTGCCATGTGGTTGTTTCCTAGCGTCGGAACGGAAAACCGAAGGCGTCGAGCAGTGCCCTGCCCTCTTCGTCGGTTTTCGCGGTGGTAACGATGGTGATGTCCATGCCTCTGGTCTCGTCCACGGTGTCGTAGTCGACCTCGGGAAAGATGAGCTGCTCGGAGATTCCCATCGAATAGTTGCCGTGGCCGTCGAAAGATCGAGGCGACAGGCCCCGAAAGTCTCGAATGCGGGGAATCGCAAGCGAGATCAGCCGGTCGAAGAACTCGTACATTCGGTCGCCGCGCAAGGTGACCTTGCAACCGATCGGGTTGCCGGTGCGGAGCTTGAA
Source organism: Candidatus Aldehydirespiratoraceae bacterium (assembly GCA_965221635.1). Taxonomy (GTDB): domain Bacteria; phylum Actinomycetota; class Acidimicrobiia; order Acidimicrobiales; family Aldehydirespiratoraceae; genus JAAXHB01. The sequence goes on along the minus strand of OZ244902.1, from coordinate 1,799,962 downwards.
ACTGGCCAGCGAACGCTTGGCTCGGGTGATCACCGGCTTCTGGCCCGAGATCACCGTGAGGTCGGCCATGGCGCCCTGTAGCGCGGCGGCCCGCCCAAGGGCTTCGCCGACGCCCATGTTGAGCACGATCTTGTGGAGCCGGGGCACCATCATCACGTTGGGCAGACCCAGTTCGGCCTGGATGCTCGCGCGGAACTCGTCGTCGTAGCTTTGGCGCAGCCGGGGACGGTAACGGGTGTCGGTGGCGGTGGCCATCACAGGTCGGCTCCTGTGCGGCGGCAGATCCTCACCTTGGCGCCCTCGGGGGTGAACCGGTAGCCAACCCGGGTGGGTTTACCGTCGGTTGGGCTCACCACCGCCACGTTGGAAACGTCAACCGGCATCGTCTTGTCGATGATGCCGCCCTGCTGCACACGCTGGGTGGGGCCCTGATGGCGGCTCACCACGTTGACGCCCTCCACGATCACCTTGCGGGTGGCGGGAATGGCCCGCTCCACGGTGCCGGTGACTCCGGCGTCCTTGCCCGATAGCACCACAACCTTGTCGCCCTTGATGATCTTCATGGACGGTTGCTTGGCCTTCGAGGCGGCCCGCCTGCGATTTCGTTTGGGCATCACAACACCTCCGGCGCCAGTGACACGATGCGCATGAAGCGCTTGTCCCGCAGCTCGCGCCCCACCGGGCCGAAGATGCGGGTGCCTCTCGGTTGGAGGTTGTTGTCGATGAGCACGGCGGCGTTCTCGTCGAAACGGATGTAGCTGCCGTCGGTGCGGCGCTTCTCCTTGCGGGTGCGCACCACCACGCAGCGAACCACGTCGCCTTTGCGCACCGCCGCGCCGGGGATTGCGTCCTTCACGGTGGCCACGAAGATGTCACCAATCGAGGCGTAACGGCGGCGTGAGCTGCCCAGCACCTTGATGCACAGCACCTCCTTGGCACCGGAGTTGTCCGCCACCCGCAGCCGGGTTTCCTGCTGGATCACTTGGCACGCTCCAGGATCTTCACAAGCCGCCAGCGCTTGGTCTTGGACAGGGGCCTGGTTTCGGCGACCCGCACCCGGTCACCGAGGTTCAGGTCGTTGTCGCCGTCGTGAACCACCAGGCGCGTGGTGCGCGGCACGGTCTTGTTGTAGCGAGGGTGACGCACCCGATCCGAGGTGGCGACGATCACGGTCTTGTCCATTGCGTTGGACACCACCACTCCCTCACGCACCTTGCGGGGATTGGGCCTAGCCGTAGGCGTGGGTGTCGGTGTGTCGGCCATTTCAGCCACCTCCGTTGGCGGCGTTCTCGGCCGCCGCGATCTCACGTGACCGCAGCTCGGTGAGCAAGCGGGCAATGTTGCGGCGCGCCTCGCCCAAACCGGCCGAATTGTCGAGCTGGCCGGTGGCGAACTGGAACCGCAGGTTGAACAACTCCTGGCGGGCGTCGGCGAGGGCCTCGATCAGGTCGGTGTCGCCAAGGTCGACTATTGCTTTCGAGCGGGCCATCAGAACCCCTCTCGACGGGCAACGAAGCGGGCCTTCATCGGCAGCTTCTGGATGGCGCGGCTGATCGCGCCACGGGCGATGGTCTCGTCGTGATAGGACAACTCGAACAGGATTCGTCCCGGTCGCACCACCGCCACCCAGCGCTCCGGGTTGCCCTTGCCCGAACCCATGCGCGTCTCCGCGGGTTTCTGGGTGACCGGCTTGTCGGGGAAGATGTTGATCCACACCTTGCCGCCGCGCTTGATGTGACGGGTCATGGCAACACGGGCCGCCTCGATCTGGCGGGACGTGACCCAGCCCGGTTCGAGGGCTTGAATGCCGTAGTCGCCGTGGGTGACCTCGGTGAGGCCCTTGGAGTTTCCCTTGGTGCGGCCGCGATGATGCTTGCGGTGCGCGACCTTGCGTGGCATCAACATTGCGCTAGTTCCCTTCGGGTGTGTGTTGGGGCATCGCTGTGCACCTCGGGGTGGTCGTGGCCATGGGGGTCAGTCGTCTCCCGGGCGGAAGTGCGGCGTTTCGTGGTGCTCCCTGGTGGAAGCCTCGATGGCCGCCTCTTCGTCGAGCAGCTTCTCGAACTCGGGGTCGGCGAGGCCGATGAGCGGGGCCGGCTCCTCCTCGCCGAAGTCCTTGCGGCGTGCCGCGGTGGACGAAACGATCTGACGGGCAGCCGGGGAGCTCGGGCCGGTGGTGGCGCCCGCGGCCATGGCCGCCTCCTTGGTGGCCTTGTCCTCCGACACAGTGCGGTACGGCAGGATGTCGCCCTTGTAGAGCCACACCTTCACACCGATGCGCCCGTAGGCGGTGCGGGCCTCGCGAAAGCCGTAGTCCACATCGGCGCGCAGGGTGTGCAACGGCACCCGCCCCTCGCGGTACCACTCGGTGCGAGCCATTTCGGAGCCGCCGAGCCGTCCCGAGCACTGCACACGAATGCCCAAGGCGTGCGACTTGGTGGCGTTTTGCACGGCGCGCTTCATGGCACGCCGGAAAGCCACCCGGCCGGCGAGCTGATCGGCGATGCCCTGAGCGATCAGCGCCGCGTCGAGCTCGGGCTGCTTGATCTCCAAAATGTTGAGCGCCACCCGGTGATTGCCGCTGATCTTGGCGAGCCCGGCTCGGAGGCGATCCGCTTCGGTTCCGCCGCGTCCGATCACGATGCCGGGACGGGCTGTGTGTACGTCCACCTGCAGGCGATCCCGTGTGCGTTCAACCTCCACCCTGCTGATCGCCGCGTGGGGAAGCTCGGTGTTGAAGAAGTCGCGGATCTTCCAATCCTCGATCACGTTGTCGGCGTACTCCTGGCGATCCGCGAACCAGCGGCTCTTCCAGTCGGTGGTGACACCCAGCCGGAACCCGTAGGGGTTTACTTTCTGGCCCATCAGTCGTCCTTCCTGGCCTTGCCGGTGGGTTCTGCTTCTTCGCCTGCGGCCGCGTCCGCATCGTCGGTGGTCGACTCGTCGGCTTCGGTGTCAGCCGCTTCGGCGTCAGTTGCTTCGGTGTCAGCTTCTTCAGCGTCAGCCGGTTGGTCCGCATCGACGGCCTCGGCCGGCTCCTCAGCGGCATCCGCGGACTCGTCTGTGCTCTCGACGGCTTCTGCGCCATCGCCTGCAACATCGTCGAGTTGCTCGGGCGCTGCGTCATCTGCGGGCCCATCGGACTCGGCGGGCGCGGCGACATCGGTGATCTCGGTGTCGGCTTCGGCGTCGGTGGCGACAGGATCGGCCTCGCCCCTGGAGCGGGCAACCCGACGCCTGCGGTCCGCCGAGGCCGCGGCGGATGTGGGCGACAGGGCGCCCCTTGCCCTTCTGCGATCGAGTTCCTCCGCGTCGTAACGGCTCACGATCACGGTGATGTGACAGGTGCGCTTGCGAATGCGAGTGGCTCGGCCCCGAGCCCGAGGCCGGAAGCGCTTCATCGTGGCGCCCTCATCGGCGTAACAAGCCGAAACGTAAAGCTCGTCCGCGTCGAGGCCGTCGTTGTGCTCGGCGTTGGCCATCGCAGAAAACAGCACCTTGGATATGGGCAGCGCAGGCCCGCGCTCACAAAGCTCGAGAATGGCGCCCGCCTCGTGGCAGCTACGACCCCGGATCAGGTCGAGCACCACACGCGCCTTGAACGCCGAGCAGCGCACGTACTTGGCGGTGGCCCTCGTGCCGGGCCGTTCGTTTGTCTTGGGACCGGTCATCGGCGCCGGGTTCCTCGCTCCTGGCCGGCGTGATACCGGAACGTGCGGGTGGGGGCGAACTCACCGAGCTTGTGACCCACCATCGACTCGGTGATGTACACCGGCACGTGCTTGCGACCGTCGTGCACCGCAAGGGTGTGCCCCACCATGTCGGGAATGATGGTGGAACGACGCGACCACGTCTTCACCACTCGCTTCTCGTTCTTGTCGTTGAGCGTGTCGATCTTCTTCAGCAAATGCGAGTCCACGAAGGGACCCTTCTTGATGCTCCTGGGCATTGGCTCTACCTCCGGGCGCCGCGTGTGCGACGACGACGGACGATCATCGCGTTCGATGCCTTCTTGCGAGACCTGGTTCTGCGCTCGGGCTTGCCCCAGGGCGACACCGGATGGCGGCCACCCGAAGACTTGCCCTCACCACCGCCGAGCGGATGGTCGACGGGATTCATCGCCACGCCACGGGTTTGTGGCTTGACACCCTTCCAGCGATTTCTTCCCGCCTTGCCGATCTTCACGAGTTCGTGCTCGGAGTTGCCGACCTCCCCCACGGTTGCGCGGCAATCGATCGGCACCCTGCGCATTTCGGTGCTGGGTAGGCGCAACGTGGCGAAACGGCCCTCCTTGGCCACAAGTTGCACGCTCGCGCCTGCGCTGCGCCCGAGTCGGCCACCGGCGCCGGGGCGCAACTCCACGTTGTGGATCACCGTTCCCACCGGAATGTGGCGCAACTCCATGGCGTTTCCGGGGCGCACCTCCGAGCCACGACCCGAGTGGAGCACGTCACCCACCTCCACACCACGAGGCGCCAGGATGTAGCGCTTCTCGCCGTCGTGATAGTGCAGCAGGGCTATGCGGCAGGTGCGGTTGGGGTCGTACTCCACCGACGCCACCGTGGCGGGAACCCCGTCCTTGCGGCGGGTGAAGTCGATCAGGCGGTAGCGCTGCTTGTGGCCTCCGCCTCGGTGGCGGGCCGTTCTGCGCCCGTAGTTGTTGCGCCCACCGGTGCTGGTCTGCTTCACCACGAGGCTTCGCTCGGGCTTCGACCGGGTGATCTCCGAGAAGTCCGAAACCGTCTGGAAGCGGCGGCCGGGGCTGGTTGGTTTGCGTTTGCGAATTGCCATGATGAAACCTAGAACAAGTCGATCGAATCGCCGGGCGCCAAGGTGACATAGGCCCGCTTGGTGTCGGCGCGGCGCCCCGTGACCATCGACCCCCGCCGGTAGCGCCTGAGACGCTTTCCCTTGCGGCGCAGCGTGTTGACCTTGGTGACCGAAACGTCGAACAAGGCCTCCACGGCTGTGCGGACCTCGGTTTTGGTGGCGTCGGGCGCGACCACGAACGTGTAGACGTTCTCGGCGAGCAGCTCGTAGCTCTTCTCGGACTGCACCGGTCGCAGGATCACCTTGGAATGGTCACGCACCGTTCTGGGCCTCCGATTCGGGGGCGGTTCCGGCGGTGAGGGCCGCCAGGGTTGCCTCGGTGAAAACCACCACGTCGCTGTTGAGCACGTCGTAGGTGTTGAGTTGACGCACCTGCAGGCAGTGAACCGCGGTCAGGTTGCGGAAACTCTTCCAGGCGATCAGATCCTCGGCGGAATCGTCGAGCACCACCAACGCCTTGCCCGTAGCGCCAACCGCGTCAAGGGCCGTGCGGGCCGCTTTGGTGCGGGGCTGGTCGAAGCCCCAGCGGTTCACCACTATCACCCGGCCGGACTGGGCCCGATCCGAAAGGGCCGACACCAGCGCCAGGCGCTTCATCTTCTTGGGGGTGCGTTGGGCGTAGCTGCGGGGCCTGGGGCCGTGAGCCACTCCCCCGCCTCGCCATTGCGGTGAACGGGTGGAGCCGTGACGGGCCCTGCCGATTCCCTTCTGGCCCCAGGGCTTGCGGGCGCCGCCGGCCACCTCGGAGCGGGTTTTGGTGCTGTGAGTGCCGGCACGCCTGGCGGCGAGCTGCGCGTTCACCACCTGGTGCATCACCCCCACATGGGGCGTGATCCCGAAGGTGGCCTCGCTGAGTTCCACCGAACCCACCGTTGAGCCGGTTTGATCCACAACGTCCATGGCGCTCACCGCTGTACCTTCACTGCGTTGCGCACCACCACGGTGCCGCCCTTGGGCCCGGGAACCGATCCCCTCACCAGCAACAGCTGGGCCTCGGCGTCGGATCGCACCACCTCGAGGTTGAGCGTGGTCACCCGTTGCGCACCGGCACGACCCGGGAGCTTCTTGCCCTTGAACACCCGGGAGGGGGTGGCGCACTGGCCCACCGACCCCGGCTTGCGATGCACCTTGTGGGCGCCGTGGCTGGCGGGCTGGCCCTTGAAGCCGTGACGCTTCATCACGCCGCTGAAGCCCTTGCCCTTGGACACCGCGGTGACGTCGACCCGCTCACCGCTGGCGAGCACGTCAACGCCGATGCTCTGGCCCACGCTGTAGTCGCTCACGTCGTCGAGGCGCAGCTCCAGGAGCTTGCTGCCGGCTTCAACGCCGGCCGAGTCGAAGTGGCCCGCTTCGGGACGTGTGAGCTTGGAGGCGCGCACCATTCCGGTGGTGACCTGAATGGCGCTGTAGCCGTGATTGTCGGGGGTCTTCACCATCACGACGCGACAGGGCTCAACCCGCAGCACGGTGACGGGGACGACTTTGTTGTCGGCATCCCAGATCTGGGTCATGCCCAGTTTGGAGCCCACTATCGCCTTTGAGGACATGTGCGTTGCTTCCTGAACTGCCGGTGGAGCGAGCCTGCTCACACAAACGCTCCGCCGGGTGGGCCCCTGATGGGCTCGCCCCGCGGAGCGACTTTCCTGGTTGTGCCACACGGTTCCCCGACGGGCCTGTGCGGACGTCGATTCGAACGGCTCGGGCCGACGGGATCATCCCCGGCCTGCGAGCACGAAGACGAAAGTGTAGCGGCGCCGGCACCAAGCGCAACCTGAGCCGCCGTCGTCCACAACACACGTCGCTAGTGATCCTCGAAGGCCACCGGGGGTTGGCGCGGTATTGTTGGCGGCGGTGGTGGAATCCAGCGAACCGGGCGGTCTACAGAGCGGGCCACCGTCGGCGCAGCCCATGCCGCCATGGGTGAAGAAGGCCATCTTGTGGTTCTGGCTGGGAGCGCTCGGCGTGTACTACGCGGTGGGAATGATCCACGCGCTGCGAAGCCTGGCCCTGGTGCTGGTGGTGTCGCTGTTCTTGTCTTTTGCCATCGAACCGGCCGTGAACTGGATGGAGGGTCGAGGCATCCGGCGCGGATACGGCACCGGCATCGTGTTCGTGGTCACCACCATCGCAGGCGTGGCCATGATCGCCGCGGTGGCCACCGCCCTCGCCGAGCAGGTGCGCGACCTGGCCGACAACCTCCCCGGCTACATCGACAACGCCGAGGACTGGATCAACCGCAATTTCGACACCAACATCGAGTTCGACACCCTTCGCCAGGAGTTCGTGGACGGCGGCGGGGTGGAGAGCCTGTTCACCAGCTTCGCGGATGACGTGGTGAACCTGGGAGCGACCGCTGTGGGGATCCTGTTCCACCTGTTCACGGTGGCGCTGTTCACCTTCTACCTGGTGGCCGACGGCCCGAAGTTTCGCCGTTTGGTGCTGTCGGTGCTGAGCGGGCACCGCCGTGAGGTGGCGGTGCAGGTGTGGGAGCTGGCCATCGAGAAAACGGGCGGCTACTTCTACTCCCGCAGCGTGCTGGCCGCGATGTCGGCAGTGGTACACGGCGTGGCGTTCATGCTGCTCGACGTGCCGTCGCCGCTGGCGCTGGCGATCTGGGTGGGAGCGGTGTCGCAGTTCCTGCCGGCGGTGGGCACCTACGTGGCCGGAGCCCTGCCGCTGCTGATCGCGCTGCTGCACAACCCCCGCACGGCGCTTTGGGCGGCGATCGTGATCATCGTGTACCAGCAGCTGGAGAACTACCTGCTGTCGCCGCGGGTGACAGCGCACACCATGGACATCCACGTGGCGCTGGCGTTCGGCTCGGTGATCGCCGGGATCGCGCTGTTCGGCGTGGTGGGCGCCTTGCTGGCCTTGCCCTTCGCCGCGACCGTGCAGGCCTTTCTGGCCAGCCTGCGCCACGCCGCCATCGGCCCCGACGGCCCCGCCGCCGAGAGTCCCGAAACCGAGAGTCCCGAAACCTAGAGGCCCGAAACTTGGAGTCCCGACACCGAAGGCGGAGACGCCAACACCGGCGACTCCTGATTCAGGTGTCCACGCGGCGATGGACGTCTCGCTGAGACCCCTGGCCACCGGGCGTCAGCACCGGCGACTCCTGAGCTGAACCTTTACCCGGCGGTGGGCGTCACGCTGACACCCCTGGCCTCGGGGGTCAGGTTTGGCGAATCTTGATCTCGATGTCCACGCCCGCGGGCACATCCAGGCGCTGCAGGGTGTCCACCGTCTTCTTGGAAGGCTCGTGGATGTCCAGCAGGCGCTTGTGGATGTGCATCTCGAAGTGTTCGCGGGAGTCCTTGTCCTTGAACGGCGACCGCACCACCGTGAAACGGTGCTTCTCGGTGGGCAAAGGCACCGGCCCGCTGAACGCGGTCTGGGTGCGCTTGACCGTTTCGACGATCTTCTTGGTGGACTGATCGAGGATCTCGTGGTCGTAGGCCTTGAGCCGAATCCTCACCAGGTGCCGCGCGGTTGCCATGACCGACTACTTGATGATCTTCGTAACCGATCCCGCTCCCACGGTGCGGCCACCTTCGCGGATCGCGAAGCGCAGGCCTTCATCCATGGCGATGGGGCTGATCAGATCGACGTGCATGGTGGTGTTGTCACCGGGCATGCACATCTCGGTGCCCTCGGGCAGGTTGATCGTGCCGGTGACATCGGTGGTGCGGAAGTAGAACTGGGGCCGGTAGTTGGAGAAGAACGGCTTGTGCCGCCCGCCCTCGCTCTTGCTCAGCACGTACACCTGAGCCTCGAACTCGGTGTGAGGGGTGATGCTTGCCGGCGCGGCGAGCACCTGGCCGCGCTGCACCTCGGTCTTGTGAACGCCGCGCAGCAACGCGCCGATGTTGTCACCCGCCTCGCCTCTGTCGAGGATCTTGCGGAACATCTCCACGCCGGTGCAGGTGGTTTTGCGGGTGTCGCGCAGCCCGACGATCTCCACCTCGTTGCCGGTGTTCACCACGCCCTGCTCGACGCGGCCGGTGACCACGGTGCCTCGACCGGTGATCGAGAACACGTCCTCGATGGGCATCAGGAAGGGCTTGTCCACGTCACGCACCGGGGTGGGCACGTAGTTGTCCACCTCGTCCATCAACTCGATGATCTTCTCGGCGGCCTCGGCGTCGCCGTTGAGGGCCTTGAGGGCGGACACGCCCACAACCGGGGTGTCGTCGCCGGGGAAGCCGTACTCGCTGAGCAGGTCTCGCACCTCGAGCTCGACCAGCTCGAGCAGCTCCTCGTCGTCGACCATGTCGACCTTGTTGAGGGCCACCACGATGCTGGGCACGCCCACCTGGCGGGCCAGAAGCACGTGCTCACGAGTTTGGGGCATGGGGCCGTCCGCTGCGGACACCACCAGAATGGCGCCGTCCACCTGGGCCGCGCCGGTGATCATGTTCTTGATGTAATCGGCGTGACCGGGCATGTCGACGTGCGCGTAGTGACGGTTCTCCGTCTCGTACTCGACGTGGGCGACGTTGATCGTGATGCCACGCTCTCGCTCTTCGGGAGCGTTGTCGATCTTGTCGAATTCGGTGAAGCTGGTGCCCTCGACACGGTCGGACAGAACCTTGGTGATCGCTGCGGTGAGCGTGGTCTTTCCGTGGTCGATGTGACCCATGGTCCCCACGTTGACGTGGGGCTTGGTCCGCTCGAATTTCTCCTTGGCCATTGTGCTCCTCTGGGTTGGACTTGTGGGGTGGGCTTACTTGGAGATCTGTATTGCTCGATTGACGATTGTGACGCTGTTCGTTGACTCGTTGGCGTTCAGGCTGGGATCGGCTTCAGGCGCCGCGCACGCGCGCGACGATCTCGGACTGGATCCCTGTGGGGGTGGGCTGATACGAATCGAACTGCATCGAGTACGTAGCGCGCCCCTGGGTGCGTGAACGAAGATCGGTACTGTACCCGAACATTTCAGACAACGGCACCCGCGCCGTGACGGATTGATTGGCGCCGCTGCGCTCGGTGCCGCTCACCTGGCCGCGGCGGGAGTTGAGGTCGCCGACCACGTCGCCGACGTACTCGTCGGGGGTGACCACCTCAACGGACATCACAGGCTCGAGCAGCACCGGTTTGGCTTTCGCCACCGCCTCACGGAACCAGGCGTTGCCTGCCACCTTGAAGGCCATCTCCGACGAGTCCACCTCGTGGTGGCGTCCGTCGAGAAGCGTGACCTTCACGTCCACGGTGGGGAACCCGGCGAGCACGCCGTTGCTCATGGCCTCACGGATGCCGTCCTCGGTGGGTTTGATGTACTCGCGGGGTATGGACCCGCCACGAATCTCGTTCTCGAAGGCGAACTCGCCACCGGCGTTGGGCTCCAGGGTGGCGGTGACCACCGCGAACTGGCCCTGGCCGCCGGTTTGCTTCTTGTGAACGTAGGTGTGACGCAACACCGGTGCGGTGATCGTCTCGCGGTAGGCCACCTGGGGCTTGCCCACGTTCGCCTGCACCCGAAACTCCCGCAGCATCCGGTCGACGAGCACCTCGAGGTGCAGTTCGCCCATGCCTGCGATGATCGTCTGGGCGGTGTCGGGATCGGTGCGCACGCTGAAGGTGGGATCCTCCTCGGCGAGCGCGGTGAGGGCCCGCGACATCTTGTCCTGGTCGGCTTTGGATCGCGGCTCCACCGCCACGTCGATCACCGGCGCGGGAAACTCGAGATTCTCCAGCATTATCGGTCTCGACGGGGCACACAAGGTGTCGCCTGTGCGGGTGTTCTTGAGGCCGATCACCGCGGCGATGTCGCCGGTGGATGCCGAGGCCAGGTCCACTCGCTCGTTGGCGTGCATCTCCAGGATCCGCCCGAGGCGCTCGTTGCGTCCGGTTCGGGTGTTGAGCACCTGGGCGCCTTTTTCGAGGGTGCCGCTGTACACGCGGATGTAGGTGAGCTTGCCCACGTGGGGGTCGGTCATGATCTTGAACGCCAGCGCTGCCGGGGCTTCGGAGTCGCTGGCCTCTCGGGTGGTCTCGTCTCCGGTTTTGGGGTTGATGCCGCTCACCGCGGGAATGTCCAACGGAGAGGGCAGGTAGTCGATCACCGCGTCGAGCAGGGGCTGAACGCCTTTGTTCTTGAAGGCGGTGCCGTTCAGCACCGGCACCAGCTCACCGGCGATCGTGGCAGCCCGCAGAGCCGCGGAGATCTGAGCGGGGGTGATCTCCTCGTCCTCGAGGAATTGCTCCATGAGGGCTTCGTCGTGTTCGCACAGCACCTCCAGCAACTCCTGGCGGTACAGGTCGGCTTCGTCCTGCAAATCGGCGGGAATGTCGATGGTGTCCCACTTGGCGCCCAGGTCCTCGCCGTCCCATGTGAGTGCCTGCATGTTCACCAGGTCGATAACGCCCTGGTAGTCGGCCTCGGCGCCGATCGGGAGCTGCACCACCGCCACGTTCGGGGTGAGCCGCTCCCTGATGGAATCCACCACCCGATGAAAGTCCGCTCCGGTGCGGTCCATCTTGTTTACGAAACACAGCCTGGGCACGCCATGGCGTTCGGCTTGGCGCCAAACCGTTTCGGTTTGAGGCTCCACACCGGCCACCCCGTCAAAAAGGGCAACCGCTCCGTCGAGCACCCGCAGCGACCGTTCCACCTCCACGGTGAAGTCCACGTGGCCGGGAGTGTCGATGATGTTGATGCGATGGTCGTTCCACACGCAATGGGTGGCCGCGGAGGTGATGGTGATGCCCCGCTCTTGTTCCTGGGCCATCCAGTCCATCGTGGCCGCGCCGTCATGTACCTCACCGAGCTTGTAGTTGCGGCCGGTGTAGTACAGGATGCGCTCGGTCATGGTGGTCTTGCCCGCGTCGATGTGGGCCATGATCCCGATGTTGCGGGTGTGTTCAAGTGGGTAACGCTGTGGTGCCATCGTGGTTTCCTACGGGTGGTGGTTCGTGCATGGTGTTGTGCCCGCCCGCGAACCGGGCAGGGCTCTCAAGCAGGTCTGGCCTGGGTTGCGCCAGGCCGGGCCGGCGCCGGATCGTCCGCCGTGTGGGCGCGGGGCGCCCACGGCGGCTCAGATGCGCGGGGCTACCAGCGATAGTGGGCGAAAGCCTTGTTGGACTCCGCCATCTTTTGCATGTCCTCGCAGCGCTTCACCGAAGCGCCTGTTCCGTTGGCTGCATCGAGTAGTTCGTTGGCGAGGCGTTCGGCCATCGAGCGCTCACGACGGGCGCGGGCGTAGCTGACTATCCAGCGCACAGCCAAAGTGGTGGCCCGGCGACCCGGCACCGGCACGGGCACCTGGTAGGTGGCCCCGCCCACGCGACGGCTGCGCACCTCAAGTTGGGGCTTCACGTTGTCCACCGCTCGTTTGAGCGTGGACACCGGCTCGGTACCCGTCTTGGATGCCACCGTGGCGAGGGCGTCGTACACGATTCGTTCCGCCAGGGAGCGCTTGCCGCGAAGCAGCACCTTGTTGATCACCTGGGTGACCAGAGTGGATTTGTACACCGGATCCGGCAGCAACTCCCGGCGAGCGGCAGGGCCTTTGCGAGGCATGTCAGGACTCCCTCTTGACGCCGTAGCGGCTGCGAGCCTTGCGACGGTCACGAACACCGGAAGTGTCCAGCGTGCCGCGCACCACCTTGTAGCGAACGCCGGGAAGATCCTTCACACGACCCCCGCGAACCAACACGATGGAGTGTTCCTGCAGGTTGTGGCCCTCACCGGGAATGTAGGCGGTGACCTCCACGCCGGTGGTGAGACGAACCCGCGCCACCTTGCGCAGAGCCGAGTTGGGCTTTTTTGGTGTGGCGGTGTACACACGGGTACACACGCCGCGGCGCTGGGGCGACCCCGCGAGCGCCGGCGTCGACTCCTTGCGACGCTTGGACTTGCGGCCCTTGCGGACCAACTGCTGGATGGTGGGCACGGCGGGATTCTACGGGCGCCGCGCCGGACATGAAACCGCCCCGGCGCCTACCCGATGGGCCCTCATCGCACCCACGCTGTTGACACATTCACACATCTCGGTACCCCTTTGCGGCTATCCGGCTTCGGGCATGAAGTCGGCGGCGTCGCCGTGCATCGCCTGGAACTGCTGAGCGAGCTGACTGGCAAGATCGGCTTCGTCGAGCTCGGCGAGGTCGTCGGCGCCGTGGTCGGCTTCGTCACCCACCCAGTACTGCATCGGCATGTAATCCGGCGCCGAGGTGGCGTAGTCGTCCCGGTACAGCGTGAGACCGCTGCCCGCGGGGATCAGCTTGCCGATGATGATGTTCTCCTTGAGGCCCACGAGGCCGTCGTGCTTGGACTCGATCGCCGCCTCGGTGAGAACACGGGTGGTTTCCTGGAACGAGGCAGCCGACAGCCACGAATCGGTGGACAGCGACGCCTTGGTGATTCCCATCACCTCTCGACGACCGGAGGCCGGCTCGCCGTTGTTCTTGACCACTTCGCGGTTGGTGCGTTCGAACAGCACCTTGTCCACCCGCTCATCGGGCAGGAAACCCGTGTCGCCGGCCGAGGAGATGGCGATCCGCTTGGTCATCTGGCGAACGATCAACTCGATGTGCTTGTCGTGAATGGACACGCCCTGATCGCGGTACACCTTCTGGACTTCCTCCACCAGGTACATCTGGGTGGCCTCCATGCCGCGAATCTCAAGAAGCTCCTTGGGGTCGCGGGGCCCGTCCACCAGCGGGTCGCCGGGCTCCACCTCGGTGCCGTCCACGACTTCGAGCCGGGGGCCGCTGGGAATGTTGTAGTTGTGTTCGGTGCCGTCGTCCTCCACCACAACCACTTCGCGTTCTCCGCTGGCCTCGTCCTGGCGGATGCGCACCACACCCGCTTGGCGTGCCAGGGTGGCCTTGCCCTTGGGGGTGCGCGCCTCGAACAGCTCCACCACTCTTGGCAGACCCCCGGCGATGTCCTGTGCCCCGGCCACGCCACCGGTGTGGAAGGTGCGCATGGTGAGCTGCGTGCCGGGCTCGCCGATTGACTGCGCCGCGATCACGCCGACCGCCTCGCCTTGTTCGATCAGCTTGCCGGTGGCCAGCGACATGCCGTAGGACGCCGCGGAGATGCCCTGCGAGGAGTCGTCGGTGAGGGGCGACAGCACACGCACCCGGGTGATCCCGGGATCGTCGCGCAAAGCGGCCAGCTCGTTGTCGCCCACCATGGTGCCGGCGAGGATCACCGTCTCGTCCGACAGCACCACGTCATCGGCGAGCACACGACCGAAGAGCCTTGTCTCAAGGTAGGTGCGCTGCCGGGGGGTGTCGGGTTCGATGTCCTCGAGCCAGATGCCCCTAACACGGCTGCCGGAGGCGAACGGGTTGTTGTCGTTGATGATCACTTCCTGGGCCACGTCCACCAGTCGCCGGGTGAGGTAACCCGAGTCGGCGGTGCGCAGCGCCGTGTCCACCAGGCCCTTGCGGGCGCCGGGGGTGGCGATGAAGTACTCCAACACCTTGAGGCCCTCACGGAAGTTGCTCTTGATCGGCCTGGGGATCATGTCACCACGAGGGTTGGCCACCAGGCCGCGCATGGCGGCGATCTGGCGCACCTGCATCATGTTTCCCCTGGCGCCCGAGCCCACCATCATGTTGATCGGGTTGAGCGGGTCGGCTTCGAGCAGTTCCTTCATTTGTTCGGTGACGTGCTCGGTGGCCTCGGACCACACCTCCACCTCCATTTGGCGCCGCTCGCCGTCGGTGATCACGCCCATCTGGAAGTTGCGTTCGATCTTCTCGGCTTGACGCTCGTAGCGGTCGAGGATCCTGGTTTTCTGTGGTGGGGTCTTCACGTCGTCGATCGAAACGGTGAGACCCGAGCGGCTGGCGTACTCGAAGCACAGGTCCTTGAGGTCGTCGAGGCTTGTGGCCACCTCACCGGTGTTGAAATGACGGGCCAGGCGGTCGACTATCTCGCCCAGCTCACGCTTGCCGATGGTGGTGTTGAGGTAGCCGAACCCGGCAGGAAGCGCCTGGTTGAAGTACACCCGACCTGCGGTGGTGGATGCCCAGCTTGGCGCGGCGCCGTTGCCGGAGGCCTCAAGCAGATCCGGCGCGCCTCGGAACTCGATCGGGGCGTGCAGGCTCAGGTCGCCACGCTCACACGCGAAGCGCACCTCCTGCACCGAGCGGAACACACGTCCCGCGCCCTTGGCCTCGGGGAGCATCACGGTGAGGTAATGCGACCCGATCACCATGTCCTGGGTGGGGGTCACCAACGGGCGCCCGTGCGCGGGGCTCAGCACGTTGTTGGCCGACAGCATCAGCAGCCGGGCCTCGGCCTGGGCCTCCGCCGAAAGCGGCAGGTGTACGGCCATCTGGTCGCCGTCGAAGTCGGCGTTGAAGGCGGTGCACACCAACGGGTGGATCTGGATCGCCTTGCCCTCCACCAGCACCGGCTCGAAGGCCTGAATGCCGAGGCGGTGAAGGGTGGGGGCACGGTTCAACAGCACGGGATGCTCACAGATCACGTCCTCGAGCACGTCCCACACTCCGGGTCGGCGCCGTTCAACCATGCGCTTGGCCGATTTGATGTTGGGCGCCCGGTGGGTGTCCACGAGCTTCTTCATCACGAAAGGCTTGAACAACTCCAGCGCCATGATCTTTGGCAGCCCGCACTGATGGAAGCGAAGCGTGGGGCCCACGACGATCACCGAGCGACCCGAGTAGTCCACCCGCTTGCCCAGCAGGTTCTGGCGGAACCGGCCCTGCTTGCCCTTGAGAGAATCCGACAGCGACTTGAGGGCGCGGTTGCCCGCACCGGTGACCGCACGCGTGCGCCGTCCGTTGTCGAACAGGGCGTCCACCGATTCCTGCAGCATGCGGCGCTCGTTGTTGATGATGATCGCAGGCGCGCCGATGTCGAGCAGGCGCTTGAGCCGGTTGTTGCGGTTGATCACCCGGCGGTACAGGTCGTTGAGGTCAGACGTGGCGAAACGTCCGCCGTCGAGTTGCACCATTGGGCGCAAATCGGGTGGAAGCACCGGCACGGCGTCGAGCACCATTGCCCTGGGGTCGTTGTTGCGCCGTCCGTGCTTGTCGCGCTGGTTGAACGCCGAGAGGATCCGCAGGCGCTTGATCACCTTCTGGCGGCGCTGCACCGACAGGGGACGCTGCCCCTCGGGCGGGTTGAGCTGGGAGCGAAGGATCGCCTCCTCGGCGTCGAAGTCGAGGGTTTCGATGAGCCGCGCGATTGCCTCCGCGCCCATTCCGCCGGTGAAGTACTCACCCCAGCGGTGCTCCATCTCGTCCCACAGTTCGGCGTCCTCGATGATCTGGCGATTGAACAGGCCGTCGAACTCCTCCCAGGCCCGCTCGAGCACTTCGCGTTCCTCGTCGTGGCGGAGGTTGATCTCCTCAAGGTCGCGCTCGGCTTGGGTGTGCAAGGCGCGAAGCTGGTTCTCCTTGGCCTCGGCTTGTTCGGCCTCGGCGAGGTCGGCCTCGAGTTGCGCCTGACATTCGTCGAGCTCCCGGCTGCGTGAATCCTCGATGGCGTCCAGCTCGGCGAGCACGTCGGCTTCCAGTTCGGGACGGTCGGCGTCGCGGCGCTCGGTGTCCACCGAGATCGCCATGTGCGCGGTGAAATAGATGACCTTCTCGAGATCCTTGGCCTTGATCTCCTCGCGGGGCTCGGTGCCCATCAGCAGGTAGGCCAGCCACGAGCGGGTTCCGCGCAGGTACCAGATGTGAACCGCG
This sequence comes from Candidatus Aldehydirespiratoraceae bacterium, assembly GCA_965221635.1. Taxonomy (GTDB): domain Bacteria; phylum Actinomycetota; class Acidimicrobiia; order Acidimicrobiales; family Aldehydirespiratoraceae; genus JAAXHB01. Next base: position 1,783,465 of record OZ244902.1, on the reverse strand, counting down.
GGCGCGGCCAACTCGATGTGGCCCATGCGCTCGCGCCGCACCTTGGAGCGGGTCACCTCCACCCCGCAGCGTTCGCAGATGATGCCCTTGAAGCGCACCCGCTTGTACTTTCCGCAGGAGCACTCCCAGTCACGCACCGGGCCGAAGATCTTCTCGCACAACAAGCCGTCCTTTTCGGGCTTGAGGGTGCGATAGTTGATCGTCTCGGGCTTTTTCACCTCGCCGTTCGACCACGTGCGGATCTTGTCGGCGCTCGCCAGGCCGATTTTCAGGTTGCTGAAATCGTTGATGTCAAGCATTGGTTGCATCCCTGTTTTGTTTCGGGTGATCCGACTCAACACACTGTGTTGTTGCCGTTTGGGTTGTTGCCGTTTGGGTTGTTGCCGTTTGGATCGGCGCTTGGTCGGATCAGATGGTGGCGCCCCGCCGAGTGTGTGTTGAGACCCTCGGGGGGTGGCCGTTGCGCAGTTGATTCGTGGGGCTCAGCCTCGTGCGACGATGCGGGCCGCGTCGTCCTCGTCGCTGCCCCGCTCGGGTCGCTGCAGGTTGATGCCCATGTGGTCGAAGCCTCTGAGGCTGTCCTCGTCGAGTTCCTGAATCTCGATCTCGGCGCCGCTGCTTGAGAGCACCTCCACGTTGAGGCACAGCGACTGCATCTCCTTGATGAGCACCTTGAAGCTCTCGGGAATCCCCGGTTCGGGCACGTTGCGGCCCTTCACGATGGCCTCGTACACCTTGGCCCTGCCGATCACGTCGTCGGATTTGATGGTGAGCAGTTCCTGCAGGCAGTAGGCGGCGCCGTAAGCCTCCAGCGCCCACACCTCCATCTCGCCGAAACGCTGACCACCGAACTGGGCCTTGCCGCCCAGGGGCTGCTGATGGATCATGGAGTAGGGCCCGGTGGAGCGCGCGTGAATCTTGTCGTCCACGAGGTGGGCCAGCTTCAGCATGTACACGTAGCCGGTCATGATGGGCGTGTCGTAGGGCTCGCCGGTGCGCCCGTTGTAGAGCACCTGCTTGCCGTCGGTGCCTATGAGACGCTTGCCCGAGGCGGCCTCGGGGTTGAGATCCCCAAGGATGGACACAATCGTGGGCTTGCCACCAGCTTGTTCGGTTTCGTCCCACACGGCGCCGTCGAACACCGGGGTGGTGATCGAAATCGACGCCGGGGTGGACGGGCGGGTCTTGTTCTCGGTGCCGCGCACCGGTGGGAGCGCCACCGGGCCGTCGGCGCCGTTCTTGGACTTCCAGCCCCAGCGGGCGCAGTAACCGAGATGGGCCTCGAGCACCTGACCCACGTTCATGCGCGAGGGCACTCCCAACGGGTTCAAGATGATGTCCACCGGGGTGCCGTCCGCGGTGAAGGGCATGTCCTCAACGGGCAGTATCCGCGAGATCACGCCCTTGTTGCCGTGACGGCCCGCGAGCTTGTCGCCCACGCTGATCTTGCGCTTCTGGGCCACGTACACCCTCACGAGCTGGTTCACGCCGGGGGGCAGCTCGCCGAAGTCCTCGTCGCTGCGGTCGAAGACCTTCACGTCGATCACCTTGCCGCCCTCTCCGTGGGGCACCTTCAGCGAGTTGTCGCGAACGTCGCGGGCCTTGTCGCCGAAGATGGCGCGCAGCAGGCGCTCCTCGCCGGAGAGTTCGGTTTCGCCCTTGGGGGTGACCTTGCCCACCAGAACGTCGCCGGGGCCCACCTCGGCGCCGACGCGCACGATTCCCAGGTCGTCGAGGTCGGCCAGGATGTCGTCGGACAGGTTGGGCACGTCCCTGGTGATCTCCTCGGACCCCAGCTTGGTGTCCCGCGCGTCGATCTCGTATTCGTGGATGTGGATCGACGTGAGCACGTCGTCGCGCACGAGGCGCTCGGACAGAATGATGGCGTCCTCGAAGTTGTAGCCCTCCCAGGACATGAACGCCACCAGCAAGTTCTTGCCCAGCGCCAGTTCGCCCTGGTCGGTGGACGGACCGTCGGCGAGGACGTCGCCTGTGGCCACCTCGTCGCCGAGCTTCACCAGCGGCTTCTGGTTGATGCAGGTGTCCTGGTTGGATCGCTCGAACTTGCGCAGCGGCAGCCGGTAGGCGCCCCAGTCGTCGTAGTCGATGTCGATGTAATCGCCGGTCACGTCGGTGACGATGCCGTCACCCTCGGCGATGATCATGTCGGCTGCGTCGTGCGCGGCGCGGCCCTCCACGCCGGTGCCCACGTAAGGCGCCTCCGGGCGCACCAGGGGAACCGCCTGGCGTTGCATGTTGGCGCCCATCAGGGCCCGGTTGGCGTCGTCGTGTTCGAGGAACGGGATCAACGCCGTGGCCACCGACACGATCTGCTGAGGCGAAATGTCCATCATCTGCACCTCCGACGGAGGCACAAAGGAGATCTCGGTGGTGGCCCCGAAGAACACGTCACGCTCGAGCTGCAGCTTCAGGTCGTTGAGCGACGCCGCCTGGGGGGATCTGCGGGCCAGCACCCGCGGGTTGATGAAACGCCCGTCGGCGTCGATCGGGGCGTTGGCCTGCGCGATGACGTAGTCCTCTTCGTCGTCGGCTGCCAGGTACACCACCTCTTCGGTGGCTCGACCGTCTCGCACCACCCGGTAGGGCGTCTCGATGAACCCGTAGTCGTTGATCCTGGCGAACGACGCCAGGCCGCCGATCAGACCGATGTTGGGGCCTTCGGGGGTTTCGATGGGGCACATGCGGCCGTAATGCGAGAAGTGAACGTCGCGCACCTCGAAACCGGCCCGCTCGCGGCTGAGGCCACCGGGGCCCAGCGCCGAGAGGCGCCGGCGGTGGGTGAGCCCCGACAGCGGGTTCACCTGATCCATGAACTGCGAAAGCTGCGAGGAGCCGAAGAACTCCTTGATGGACGCCACCACGGGGCGGATGTTGATCAGCGACTGGGGCGTGATCGCCTCCACGTCCTGGGTGGTCATGCGGTCACGCACCACCCGCTCCATGCGCGAAAGGCCGATGCGCACCTGGTTTTGGATCAGTTCGCCCACGCTGCGGATGCGGCGGTTGGCGAAGTGGTCCTGGTCGTCGAGGCGGTATCCGTGCTCGCCCTTGGCCAGGTTGAGCATGTAGGTGACCGCGGCGAGCATCTCGCAGCGTGACAGCACCGACTGGTCGGCCTCGGGGAGGCGCAGCTCGGGCGGCACCTCGTCGGGGTTGTCGGGATCGACCCTGCGAAGATCCAGCCCGAAGGTGTCCTTGAGGAACTCGAGTTCCGGGCCGAGCTTGCGGTTGAGCTTGTGGCGACCCACCGCGGACAGGTCGTAGCGGCGGTTGTTGAAGAAGGCGTTCTCGAAGTAGCCGCGTGCGGACTCGTCGGAGACCGGCTCGCCGGGACGCACCCGCTTGTAGATCTCCACGAGGGCCTCGTTGCGGGTGGCGCCGATGTGGCCCTGCTTCTCCCATTGCTCGGCCAGGAAGTCGAAGTGCTCCACGAAGCGCTCCAGGAAACCGGGATGTGTGTCCTCGTCGTATCCCAGGGCGCGCAGCAGCGCGAACAGCGGCAGGCGCCGCTTGCGGGCCACCCTCACCCCTGCGGTGATCTCCTTGCGGGGCTTGTCCTCCACGTCGAACTCCACCCATTCGCCCCGGTAGGGGTGGATGGTGCCGGTGACGAGCTGGTGCTTGGCGAAGTTGCGCAGCCGGTAACGCTCGCCGGGCTGGAAGATCACCCCGGGTGAGCGCACCAGCTGGGACACCACCACACGCTCGGTGCCGTTGATCACGAAGGTGCCCTGCTCGGTCATCTTGGGGAAGTCCCCCATGAACACGACCTGTTCCTTGATCTCCCCGGTGCTGCTGTTGTAGAACCGTGCCTTCACGAAGATCGCGGAGGCGTAGGTGATGTCCTTCTCCTTGCATTCCTCCACCGTGAACTTCGGCTCGGGGTGCAGGTCGGGATCCTTCGGGTCGAACTCCAGGTCGAGCTCGAGCGTGCCGGAGTAGTCGGTGATGGGCGAGATGTCCCGGAAGGTGCGGGCCAGGCCCTCCTGAAGGAACTTCTCGAAGCTGTCCCGCTGGATGGCTATCAGGTCCGGCATCCGGAGTATCTCCTTGAGGCTGCCGAACGAGTAGCGTTCGCGTGTTGAGGCGCGTGAAGTCACGTCGATCTCCAAATTGGTGGCGCTAGATCACTTCAGAACCGTGAAATGAGCGCGCGACGCCAGCGAGTAAATCGCTGCCACGGACGCCACTCCACTCACGTTGGGCTTGAGGCTACCGGCCGGCAAGGCCATCTCCAACCGTCGACACACCACCGGCACCCCCACCCCGGCTGTTCGCACACGCCGAGGCATGTGCGTCGCAAGCGGCTGCCGGCGCACCCACGCCGGTCGGTCACCGTGATGAACGATCCCGCGAGACACCGGCTGCGGGAGCTGCCGGCTTCGTGCCACGGGGACGAAGTGTCGGGAAGACCGTGTGGTTGCGGGGCGCCTTTGCGTTGAGGGCGGGTTGGGAGGGCGAGTGCTGTGGACTGGGTGGACGATGGTCTGCGTGGGCCGGTGCGCCTCGGACGCCCGGCTTTCACTCAGACCAGCTCGACGGTGCCGCCGGCCTCTTCGATTGCGGCCTTGGCCTTGTCGGCTTCGTCCTTGGACACACCCTCAAGGATTGCCTTGGGGGCGCTGTCCACCACTTCCTTGGCCTCCTTGAGACCCAGGGTGGTGACGCCGCGCACGGCCTTGATCACCTGAACCTTCTTTTCGCCGACGCCGGTGAGCATCACGTCGAAGGCGGTTTTTTCCTCCACCTCCTCGGCGGCGGCTGCGGTGGGGGCCGCGACGGCGACCGCGGCGGGGGCTGCGGCGGTGACGTCAAATCGCTCCTCGAAGTCCTTGAGCAGTTGGCTCAGCTCGAGCACTGTCATGCTCGAGATGGAGTCGAGGATTTCTTCCTTGGTGGCCATGGTGGTTTCTCCTGTGTGTCAGGCTTTGCCTGGGTCTGATTGGTAGTTCCGAACCGGTGGGTGTGCTGGAGGCGGCCCTTGCGAGGGCGGCCGAGTCGGGCGCCGGGGTGCCGCCTTGCCTCGCTATGCCTCAGCGGGTTGTTCGTCGTTGGCTTCGGCGTCGTCGGCGGCGGCGTCAGCGTCGGCGGCGTGGTCGGCTTCAGTGGCGTCGGCGTCGGCGGCGTTGGCGTCGGCTTCAGTGGCGTCGCCTTCAGTGGCGTCGGCGCCGCCGCGTTGATCAACGAGCGCGCTCAATGCGTACGCGAAGTTGCGGGGCAGGGCCTCCATGAGGCCGGCCATCCTGGTCATCGGCGCGGCCAGGGCGCCCGCAAGTTGTGCAAGCAGCACTTCGCGCGACGGCAGGTCGGCCAGGGCGATCACGTCGGGGGCGGCGAGGATGTCCGAGTCGAGGACGCCGCCCTTCACCACCAGCGACTGGTTGGTCTTGGCGAAGTCCCGCAGCACCTTGGCCACCGCGGCGGCGTCGGCGGGTGTGCCGTCTTCAGCCGGGCTCACGAAGGCAATGGCGGTGGGGCCGGTGAGCAGGTCACCAAGGTCGAGGCCGAGTTCCGCGGTGGCGAGCCTCACCAAGGTGTTCTTGTAGATCTTGTATTCGCCCCCGGCGGCACGCAGGGCGCGCCGCAACTCTGCCATGGTGGGAACGTCGAGGCCCCGATATTCGGTGAGCAGAGCGGCGTCACAACCCGAGAGACGGTCGCGCACCTCGACGACTTTGGCGGCCTTGTCGGGCCTGGGATTCTTCATTGTTGCCTTCCTCGTCCGGCGGGCCCCTGCGGCCCATTGGTTCCCTGTTGCGGGAGCACCGGATGTCTTCGGTGAGCGTCTTTCGGATTTGCCGGCGGTTACCTGCCGCGGTGGCTGGGTTGCGACGAAACTGTGTTACGGCGAACTTGGGGCCGCCACAAACGCGACCGGCAAGGGTAGCGCTCGCCTGGGGCGAAGCAACCCGCGGCGCGTCGCTCAGGTGCTGGCGCCGATGTCGGCCGGGTCCACCCTCACGCCGGGGCCCATGGATGAGCTGAGCACCACCTTCTTCACGTAACGGCCCTTGGCCGCGGCCGGTTTGGCGCGCTGCAGTTCGGCCACCACCGCACGCAGGTTCTTGATGAGGTCCTCGCTGTCGAACGACACCTTGCCGATGGACACGTGGACGTTGGCGAATCGGTCGGTGCGGTACCCCACGCGGCCACCCTTGAAGTCCGCCACGGCTCGGGCAACGTCGTCGGTGACGGTGCCGCTTTTGGGGTTGGGCATCAGGCCACGCGGGCCGAGGATGCGTCCGATGCGTCCCACCACGCGCATCATGTCCGGCGTGGCGATCGAAACGTCAAAGTCGATCACTCCGGACTCCACCTCTTTGGCGAGGTCTTCGCCACCCACCTTGTGGGCGCCGGCCTGCTCGGCGATCATGGCGTTCTCGCCTTGCGCGAACACCGCCACACGCACCTCTTTGCCTGTGCCCGCGGGAAGGTCGATGGTGCCCCGCATCATCTGATCCGCCTTGCGGGGATCCACCCCGAGGCGCACCACAACGTCCACGCTCTCGTCGAAACGGCACGGCGCCAGGCTCTTCACCAGGCCCACCGCCTCGTCGGGGCTGTGCAGGTTGAGGCGGTCGAATCGCTTCACCGCATCGACGTGCTTTTTTCCTTTGGCCATTGCGGCTCCTTTTGACTCAGGCTCGCTGGGACACAGGCACCACGGGGCGACAACGACGAATTGCGCGTCGCGGTGGCCTGGTTGGAAGGTAGGGCGGGGCCCTACTCCACCAGGATTCCCATGGAGCGAGCGGTGCCCTCCACCTGTGCCTTGGCTGCGGCGATGTCGTTGGCGTTGAGGTCGGGCATCTTCACTTCGGCGATCTCGGTGAGCTGCGCGTCGGTGACCTTGCCGACCGTTTCGCGACCCGGGTTCAGCGCTCCGCTCTCGAGGCCCGCGGCCTTGCGCAGCAGGTACGAGGTGGGCGGCGTCTTGGTGATGAAGCTGAACGTGCGATCCTCGAAGATGGTGATCTCCGCGGGGATCACCTGGCCTCTTTGGTCTTCGGTGCGGGCGTTGTAGTCCCGGCAGAAGTCCATGATGGCCACGCCGTGAGGCCCCAACGCCGTGCCAACGGGAGGCGCAGGAGTGGCCTGACCGGCCTGAATCTGGATCTTGACGACCGCGCTTACTTTCTTACGTGGGGCCATGGCTCATCTCTGTGACAGTGGGACCGATGTTGGGCGTGGGGGTTGGGCGGCATTGCTTCGACGGTGTTGCAGCGACGGGATTGGCCACGATTCGCCGCCACCGAAGCCGGCGGGCCCGGAGCGGACAATGTTGGCAGTTCCCGGCACGCGACACCGCCATGCCGAAGCGGAGACTCTACAGGCGCGCCACCTGGGCGAAGCCAACCTCGGTGGGAGTTTCGCGTCCGAAGATGTTCACAAGCACCTTCACCTTGAGTTGGTCCTCGTTGATCTCCACGATCTCGCCCGAGAAGTCCGCGAACGGCCCGTCCTTGACGCGAACCGTGTCACCCACGCCGTACTCGAAGATGGGCTTGGCTCGCTTGGATGCCTCGCTGCTGCGGTCGGCTTCGGCGCCGAGGTAGTTCTCCACGTCGCGGCGGCTCAGCGGAGCGGGCTTGCCTGCCCTGGTCACGAAGCCGCTCACGTTGGGGGTGTCGCGGATCACCGGCCACACCGTGTCGTCGAGGTCGCAGCGCACGAACACGTAACCGGGGAAGAGCCGCTTGGAGGTGACCACCTTCTTGCCGTTCTTGAATTCGGGAACGTCTCGCATGGGGATCACGATCTCGTGGATCCTGCCCTCCATGTCCATCGAGGCCGTGCGAGCCTCGAGGTTCTGCTTCACCTTCTTTTCGTATCCGGACTGGGTGTGTACCACGAACCACCGGCCCGGCTTGTCGAAGGGGCTCTTCGGCTTTGTGTACTCGTCGTGCAGGTCATCGGCGAAAAGGTCGTCCTCGGTGATCACGTCGTGGTCTACCACCGATGATTCCTCGACTGAACTCAAAGATTCGTAATTCATTGGATGCCCTTGTTTTCAATGATTTCCTGTTGTTTGGGATACTACTCGCTTAACTTCCAGCGGTGAGGTGCGGATCCCGATGAGGTGACCGTGCCGGTTGGGCGACGGGCCTCTCCGCTGCGGATCGCCCTTGTCGAGGCCCGGGCAGAACCGCGGGCCGCCTCACCGGGTCACCCTGGTGCGGTCACCTCGCGGGTGCGCCGGGCGCGGGTCAATTGTCGAACAGTTCAAGAATGAACGTGGAGAACACCCAGTCGAGCCCGTAGATCATCGATGTGAGGATCACCACCGTCACCAACACCACTATGGAGTAGTTGACGGTCTCGGCTCGGCTGGGCCAAGCGACCTTCTTGAGTTCGTCGCTCACTTCGCGCACGAACTGGATTGGCGGTGTGCGCTCCCGGGAGGTGGGGGGCGCCTGGCGGCGACGTGGCACAGGTGCGCCTTCGGCGTCCACCTCGCCCTGCCGCTGCATCATCCGCTTTTGTTGTCGGTTCATCGCCATGTGGAATCGCCTCGTGGACATCAGTTGCAGGGGCGGAGGGACTCGAACCCCCAACCGCCGGTTTTGGAGACCGGTGCTCTGCCAGTTGAGCCACGCCCCTTCGGTAGGGACTGAATCGTACCCGCAGCACCCACCAACGGCTACAGCGCGAGGGGTGCGGATGCCTCGGCTCTGCAGGTGGCGCCGCCCGGGGCGTTGGCAAACCGGCGCTAGGAAAGCCCGAGCGATCGGCGATGCCTCGATGCCAGCGCAATCACGCCGACCGCCGCGGCGGCGCCGGCAACCACGCCACCGGCCGCGGCTGCTGCCTTGGGGATGCCTCTTTGTGACCGCAGCCGCTGGTGGAGGTCGATCCGGTCGAATATCTCGGGATCCACGCCCGGGTAGCGCCCGGGATCCGACTCGAAATCTCGCAGCGACCGCAACGACCGCACGAGGCGCCGGTACTGCACCTGCTCGGCCTGGCAACGCAAACAGGAGGCCAGATGCGCTTGCTGGTGGGGCCCGAGCATTTGCGGCGCCTCCGGGTCGGCTTCGCAACCGAGGGCGTCACGCACCGCCGCGCAGTCCGTATTCGACATGGGCTCAGCGCTCCTCGCCGGGAAGTGGCATCAACTCTTCGCGCAAACGGAGTCTGGCCCGGTGCAGTCTCACCTTCGCCGCGGCAACCGAGATGCCCAGTTCCTTGGCGATGTCCTGGTGCGACAAGCCGTAAACGTCGCGCAGAACCACCACGGATCGCAACCTTGGTGACAGCAACATGATTGCCGCATCGAGACGTTCACGCAGGTCGATCAGGGCGCTGTGCTGCGCCGGGTCGTTGCCCGCGCCGGCATCCACCAACCTCTCGTCGTGGAATCGCAGCTCTTCGTGCTGGTGGCGGCGGCGTTTGGTTTGGGCACTGGAGGCGCAGTTGGCCACGATGCGGTACATCCACGTGCTGAAACGGGCGTCGCCCCGGAAGCGTCCGATGCTGCGGTAGGCCCTGATGTAGGCCTCCTGCACCACGTCGTGCGCGTCGTGGGAGTTGCCCATGAGCCGCAGGGCAAGGGTGTAGGCATCTTTGTGGGTGAGTCGCACGATCTGGTCGAACGCCTTCCGATCACCGGACTTGGCCAGGTTCACCAAAGCGGCCATCCGCTCGGTGTCCGGTGAAAGTTGAGACTCGCCTCCGGCCAATGGGTTACCTTCGGATCGAGGTTGCCTTGGTCGGGGTGCGGCGGGCATGTAGCGACGGACAGACTCGAACTGTCGACCTCTCGATTATGAGTCGAGCGCTCTTACCAACTGAGCTACGTCGCCGGGACAGCGATTCGCGGCGTGCCGCGAACCGGGATTGGCGCCTGATCCTACTGTGGGCGTGGCCGGCCTTGGTGCCGCTCGCAGGCGCCGACGGGGTGAGGGAGCTCCCTGTCAGAATCGAACTGACGACCTTCTCCTTACCATGGAGACGCTCTACCGACTGAGCTAAGGGAGCATTTCACGGAGCCACTGCGCCGAGTGGTCATCATGCCGGCGCCAAGGCCCGATCCCAACCCACCGACGCTCCCCCGCTCGCCTCGTGGCTGCCCGCCTCCTGGCCGCCGCCGGCGCCGAGCGCAGTGACAGCGCGCCCGCCGCGGGCTGTTGCTAATAGTGGCTCATCTGCGGTGTGTCCCGAACCGAGAGACGCAGCACCGTTGCGCCTGTCTTGCAGCGCCAATCGGACAAACTGTCAGTTGTTGGACAGAGTTTCCGTCGGGCCGGGCCCGCGGACGAACCAACTCGGATGCGACAACAGAATCGAGGTGCCATGACCGGCGAAGGAACCACGCCCGACACTGCTTCGGGCACCAGCACAGAAGTGCCGTCTTTGCCGACCGTGTCGGTGAGCGTTGACCGTGCCGTGGGGCGCTTGACGTTGAACAACCCGTCCAAGCTCAATCCGCTCGGGGCGGCGTGCCTGCGTGACATCACCGCGGCGGCTCAGTGGTTCGACACGCAGCCCGATGTGAAGGTGGTGATCGTGAGCGGCGCCGGGCGTGCCTTCACCGCCGGGGCCGACCTTGGGTCTTTTGTGGCGCCTCCGGCGGATTCAGCCGGCGGTGCGGCGGAGCCTGGCACGTTGGATCGTTCGGTTGCCGACGCGGGGCGGGTGATGGCCGAGGCGGTCACGCAGATGCGCGCCGTGACCGTCGCTTCGATCCACGGGCACTGCGTGGGGGGCGGAGTGGTGCTGGCCTCGGCGTGCGACATTCGTGTGGCCGCGTCCGATGTGCGGTTCGTGATCCCCGAGGTTGCCCTGGGCATTCCCCTCGCGTGGGGCGGGATTCCCCGGCTGGTGCGCGAGATCGGCCCGGCGGCAACCCGCGAACTCGTGTTGTCGTGCCGCCCGTTCGGCGCAGAGGAGGCCAAGGCGCTTGGCTTCGTGAACACCGTGGCCGACCCGGCCGAACTCGAAGGGGTGGTGGATGACCTGGCGCGCACGCTGGCCTCGAGATCCACGTACACCTTGCGCGCAACCCTTCAGGCGGTGAACGCTGCGGCCGAGGCGCTGGTGCCCACGTCGTTCGCCTGGAGCGACGCCGACTCTCTAGCCCACGCCTTCGGCGACCCGGAATCTCGTGCGGCTCGGAGGCGCTACCTCGAGTCCCTGGGTCGCTGAGCGCGCCCCGGGCGGGGCGCCTAGTTCACGGACTTCTCGAAACCCTCCCAGTAGGGGGCTCGAAGCTTGAACTTCTGAAGCTTGCCGGTGGCCGTGCGGGCCAGTTCGTCGCGTATCTCCACCGACGTTGGGCACTTGTAGTGCGCGATCCGCTCCCGGCAGTGGGCGATCAGCTTGTCCTCGTCTGTGGTTGCGCCGGGTGCCACCACCACAAGCGCCTTCACGGTTTCGCCCCATTTGGGGTGAGGCACACCGATCACGGCCACCTCGGCCACCGCCGGGTGTGAGAACAGGGCGTCCTCCACCTCGATCGACGACACGTTCTCGCCGCCTGAGATGATCACGTCTTTCTTGCGGTCGGTGATGGCGTAGTAGCCGTCGTCGTCCACGTGGCCGCCGTCGCCGGTGTGGAACCATCCGTTGCGGATGGCATCCGCTGTGGCCTCGGGTTGCTCCCAGTATCCCTCCAGCACGTGATTTGCTCGTGACAGGAACTCGCCGTCGGGGGCCACTTGCATGCGCACCCCCAACGCGGGGGCTCCCTGGCGCACCAGCTTGCGGGCTCGCTCGGCCGCGCTGAGATCGTCCCATTCGGCGCGGGTGCGGTTCATGGTGAGCAGCGGGGCCGTTTCGGTTAGGCCGTAAATCTGGATGAACTCCCAGCCGACCTCTGTTTCGAGTCGTTCGATTGTGCGGGTGGGGGGTGGCGCGCCTGCCACCACCATGCGGGTGCGTCCCGCTCCGGGGATCGGTCCGTCCCAGGTGGCCGCGGCGTCCACGATCGCGGCCACCACCGCCGGTGCTCCGCACAGCAGCGTGATCTGGTGCTCGTCCACCCGTCGCAGGATTTCGGCGCCGTCCACTTTGCGCAGAACCACTTGTTTGGCGCCCATGCCCACCAGCGCGTAGGGCATGCCCCAGCCGTTGCAATGGAACATCGGCAGGGTGTGCAGGTAGGTGTCGCGGTCGCTCACCCCCGCCTGCCAGCCGAAGATGGCGGCGTTGAGCCAGAGGCTGCGATGGGTTTGCTGCACTCCCTTTGGCCTGGCGGTGGTGCCCGAGGTGTAGTTGATCACCGCGGTCATGTCCTCGTCGGGTTCCCATGATTGCGGTTCGGTGTCGAAGCGGTACAAGGCGTTGTCGGATTCGGCGCCCATCACGAACTTGTGACGGCAACCCACCGAGGAGTGAGCGTCGGCCAGTTCGGGATCCACCAGCATCACATCTGCGCCGCAGTGGTCGATGATGTAGTCCACCTCGTCGGTGCTGAGGCGGAAGTTCACCGGCACGAAGATCCGACCGTTGCCGCTCACCCCCCAAAAGCAGCTCAGCAACCTGCCGGCGTTGTGCGACACCATCGCCACCCGCGCACCCATGGGCACTCCGAGTGCGTCGAGGCCGGCCCCGATGGCGTCGGAGATGCGAGCCATCTCGGTGAAGGTGACCTCTCCCATCGACGGGGCGGGCTGGTCGGGCTCGTCCACGAACGCCACACGTTCGGGGTACACGCTGGTGGCCCGGTCAAGATGATCACGAATGGTCAGCGGGACTTTCATGGCCCCATTCTGCCAGATCCGGTTTCGCCAACTCTTGGAGGGCTGCGCGTAGCTGGACTTGTGAACATGGGCCTCGGCAGGCGGCCCGGGTCAACGTTCGCGATTGCCCCCGCCCCTCGGGGTTGTCACGTTCGGTTAGTTGGTGGGGTGAGCAGGTGGCGGCCGGGGAAGATTTGGGGGATGAGGATTTGTTGACGGTGGTTCACCAATTCTCCGTGAACCCATACCGCGTCTATTCCCGCAGGTGGAGTTAGGGGATCCTCGAAAGTGTTGGTTTCGCGAACGGTTTCCCAGTGGAACAGCACCATCGACGCATCGCCGCCGGGGCGCAACGCCGGGCTCGGGAGGCCCATGAACTCGCATGGCATCACCGCGAGGCGGTGGACGATCTCCGCCAGGCCGATGCCGAGTTCGCGGGCCATGCGCAGGGCCTTGGGGAACGCCCCCAGAGACCTTGGGTGTGGCTTCTGACCGGGGCCGGGCGCGAGCCCGTCGGTGCAGATGGCCATGGTGGGACGGCGGAAGAATCGTTCCACCAGGGCGTCGTTGCCGTAGTGGGAGATGATGCCCACCTCGCCGCGGTTGGCCAAGAAGAAGTCGAACACCGCGTCGTAGGCCTCGGCCGAGTTGAGGTCGGCGTGCCCGGCCTGGCGTGCAACGTCACCCAGGCGTTTGCCGAGCAGCGCCTCGTGGTCGGGGTTGCCGACGCCGGCGATTTGGATTCCCTCCAGTCCGCCGCAGAATCCCACGAAGTTGTCCCATGAGGTGGTGTCGTCACGGATTTTGAGGTAAGCCGCGGCCCGGGCCTGTGGTGATGCCAGCCGGGCGAGGAACTCTTCGCGGCTGCCTGCGCGCATCTCGGGGGGAAAGATGGCGTCGCCGGTGGTGCTGCCCGCCGGCCAGGGATACATGTTCTCGATGGCCGCGACGCTTGCGGAGGCGTCCTTGAGCCGGTCGGCCACCTGGGAGTACTTGTGCCAGTTCTGCTTGCCGGCGATCTTGGAGTGCTCGTTGCAGTAGGCGCCACCCCCGTCGATGGCGGCGGTGATCACCTCGTCGAGGGCGCCGAGAATCTCGTCGCTTTCCGAGCGCAGGTGCGGGTACAGGGCACCCGGTTTCACGTCGTTGAAGGCCCGCACCAAAGCGGTGATCTCGCGCTTGTCGGAGTACACGGCCGGGTTGTACACCAGCCCGGTTGAGAGGCCAAGGGTGTGGCGAGCCTCGCTGCGCACCACCTCGGCCATGTCCCGTATCTGGGAGTCGTCCGCGGTGCGATCCAGGTTGCCCATCACCACCCGGCGCACCGCGCTGTGGCCGAGGTGCAGGCCCATGTCGGTTACCGACCGTCCCTTGTGCCAATCCAGGAAACCTGCCGTGTTTGTCCAGGGCCACTCCTGGGCCTCTGCGGGGGATGTGACGGTGGGCCCGTCGGTGCCGGATTCGGAGCCTTGGGCGAGTGATGCGGGGTCGGGTGGCGCACCGGGTGGGATGCGTCCGTCGAGCGGGGCGAGTTGCGTGGCGTACTCGTGGCGCTGAGCGGCGGCCACCGGCGCCGGCGACAAGCCGTCCACACCACAGATCCGCTTGGTGACCCCGGCGCGCACCGCCAGCTCGCAAGTGACGGGAATGCCGTGATCGCCGATGCGGGTGCCGCCCAGAGCGCCGTGGTTGTGGGTGTCGATGAAACCGGGGGCAAGCACGCGACCGTCTGCTTCGATGCGCCGATCCGCTGTGGCCGCCTCCGCGGGCGGCACGGCGCCCAGATGCACGATGCGGTTGCCGTCGATCAGCACGTCCCCGCCGAAAGGCTCGGCGCCTCTCTCGCCGGTCACGATCAGAGCATTGGCAATCAACTGGCGCACAGGCTCAAATTATCTCCGCAGGGTGGCGCGACTCGCGCTGTGGCGCCCCAAACACGCGTGGCGGTGCGGGCACCGGTGCGGCGCCAAGCCTGCATGGTTCACGACCCCGGCGGTTGGGGCAAACTCTGAGGTGTGGACGACGGCGTGCGATGCATGATCATGCGAGGCGGAACGTCCAAGGGCGCCTACTTCTTGCGTGACGACCTGCCGCCGCAGCCGGACGCCAGAGATGACTTGATTCTGCGAATCGTGGGGTCGCCCGACCCCCGCCAGATCGACGGGATCGGAGGCGGTCATCCGCTCACCACCAAGGTGGCGGTAGTGGGGCCGCCGACGCGACCGGACTGCGATGTGGACTACTTGTTCCTGCAGCCTTCGCTTACCGAGGCGGCGGTGGCCGACACCCAGAACTGCGGCAACATCCTCGCGGGCGTTGGGCCTTTCGCCGTGGAGCGTGGCCTGGTGCGGCCACCAGCGGGAGCGGACTCCGCCGAGGTGCGGATCCACATGGTGAACACCGCCGCAGTGGCGGTTGCCAACTTTGCGCTCAGCGTCGGCATGCCCGACTATCGCGGCGACACGGCCATCTCAGGGGTTCCCGGCACTGCCTCCGCGGTGCGTTTGCACTTCCTGGGGATCGCCGGGAGTTCGTGCGGTGCGCTGCTGCCCACCGGCAACACAGTGGACACCGTTGCCGGTGTTCGCGCCACGATGATCGACAACGGCATGCCCACCGTGGTGATGAGAGCCGAAGATGTGGGCATCACCGGATACGAGGACTGCGCCACGCTGGAAGCCAACGCCGAGTTGCGACAACTGCTTGAGCGCATTCGCCTGACCGCCGGGCCGCTGATGAACCTCGGCGACGTGGCCCATGCCACCGTGCCCAAGCTCACGATGGTGGCCCCACCACGGTCACCGGAGGCTCACCTGTGTACCCGCACGTTCATCCCGCATCGCTGCCACGAGGCAATCGGCGTTCTCGGCGCAGTGTCGGTTGCCACCGCGGCAATCCTCGCCGAAACCACAGCCGCAGAGGTGCTGGTGAATCCACCGTTGGCGGATTTGCCCGTCACCCCGTCAAAGGTCGCAGCCCCAACAAAGGCGCCGTTGGCTCACACCGACCAGTCCTCCGGGGAAGCCGCCGGCTCGCCCCCAGCAGGGGCCTCCAGTGAGGATGTGCTCGTGAACCTGGAGCACCCAACCGGCGTGTTCACCGCTTCAATAGGAGTCTCCCGTCACCCCGACGAGCCCATCGAGATTGCTCGAGCAGGCATAGTGCGAACCACCCGAAAGCTCGCCGAAGCCAAAGCGTTCCCCCGCTAACCCCTCCCCAGCCGGCGAACGGTTGGGACACCAAACCGGAGGGGGGGTTACTGTTGTTGTTGCTGTTGGGCTGGTTTGTAGGTGGACGGTAGGGGGTTGGTGCGGTTGAGGATTGTGACTCCGGCGTCCACTTGCACTTCGGCGGCGCCGTTGAACACGCCTCGCACTGGGGGAACGTCGCCGTAGTCGCGCCCGTGGCCGATCACCACGTGGCGGGGGCCTGCGGTGCCTCCGTTGGTGGGATCGACGGCGTACCAACCCGCACCCGGTATGGCCGCCTCGATCCAGGCGTGAGTTTGCACGTTCACCTTTGCGGGCTCATCTCCGCCGGCTTGATCGGCGGACTCGGAACCGTCTCCTGCTCGATCGTCGGCCTGAAGATCCGGCTCGTTGGGATCCACGGTTTCGTCCACGGCGAACAGGTAGCCCGACACGTAACGCGTGGGCACGCCCACGCTGCGCAGCATTCCTATGGCCAGGTGTGCGAAGTCCTGACACACCCCTGCCCCGCCACTGATCAGCTCGGCGAGCGTGACGCCGATCTCGGTGCTGCCGGACTCGTAGCGCAACAAGCCGCGCGCCTCGGACACCACCGCATCCACCACCCCGAGCACCGATTTCGCCCCGGCGGCCGCGGCTTCGGCACGTCGAGTCAACTCGTCTCCTGGCGACCACGCCACATGCGCGGACACCCCAAGAAACTCGGCGTTGTCCGAGCGGAAGCCCCAGTCATCCAGCGCCGCCAAGGCGGGATCCACCTCAGGCGCAGGCCGTGTGGAGGTTTCCACCACCGCTGCTGCTTCGAGCACCAACTCGTGGTGGGGCATTCTCACGCCGAGCTGTTCGGTGGCCGTGCCCCAGTAGTCCACGCTCGACAGCACCCGGGCCGCGGGCGCCGAAGTGAGCTGGTACCACAACACCTGCTGGTGCTGGTCGTCTTGAGGGCGAACCCGGATCTCGTTGTGGGACTCCGTTACCGGTTCGGAATACCGAAACTGCATCCGGTGGCGTATCTCAAACCTCATGGGCGGCACCTGCTCATGTGCCGGCGCCGTGATGGCCCGGTCGCACGTAGTGAGCGCTCAACGCCGCAGAACCCAAACTCGGCGTGATCGCTGCCGGCACGGCGCCAGCGAGCTCGCCCACATCAGCGGCGAGGCCCCCGAGCAGGCCCGGCAGGTCTGCGGCGAGGTCGGCTTCGATGTCGCTCAGTTCCAAACGCGCGCAGATCAGTCCGGCGCGTCGCCGGGGGCGGTCAAGGGCGGGGGCGACGCCCGAGAGTCCACGCAGCAACTCTTCGGCAACCGAAAGGCTCGACAGCACCGAACGGGGCGTGTAACGAGAGGACAGCAGGTATCCGGCCACCCGGTTGGCGGTGGGGTCGTGCCCGTGAGCGCGCCTGAAAGCCTGAAGGGCGCTGGTGAGGCGCAGCAACCGGGCGGCGTCGAGCCAGGCGCGCGGGTCGCTGCTGTCGCCGCTGCCGCTCAAGCCCCCCACCCCTTCGGGATCCGCCAGGCGGGCCCGCAGCAAACCCACGGTGAACACGGCTCGCTCCAGCATCTTGCCGATCACGAGGAAGTCGTGACCCTCGTCGCGGCGCATGGCGTCACCGAGCACTCCGCTGAGCGCAAGACACGACCTGCGCACCATCAGGAACACCTCGTGAGGTTCATGGTTGATGGTGCGGTCGTTCACCAGCGCACGCAACTGCAGATACAGATAGTTCGCCTCGTCCCACAACTCGATGGGAATGCGGTCGCGCACGGCTCGCAGGTTCTCGCGCACCGAGGTAACCGAGGACACCACCGACCCGGGATTGTCCGCATCGGAAAGCAGAAATGCGGCCACGTCGCGACGGTTGGCCATCCCCCCAACAGCGGCGAACTCCTCCTCCAACCCGAGCGCCGACACCAGGCCCTCCCATTCCGAGCGCGCCGCGTCGGGCATGAGGTACATGATGGAGTTGGCCTCGATCTCGAAGCACCGGGCGGTGGACTCGGCCCGCTCCATGTAGCGCCCCGCCCACAGCATCGCCTCGGCGTGCCGAGCCAGGATCACTTGCGGGCCTCCCCGCCGGCGAAATGCGCCGAGGCCCGTGCTGAGGCCGGTGCCGGCACAGACCGGCTGTGCGCCTTGATCATGGTGCGGCGCCTGGGCTCAACACCCACGTGTCCTTCGAGCCGCCACCCTGCGAAGAGTTCACGATCATCGAACCTCGGCGCATGGCCACGCGGGTGAGCCCGCCGGGGAACACCACGGTGCGATCCCCTGTGAGCACGAAGGGTCGCAAATCCAGGCGTCGAGGTTCGAAACGATCCCCGTCTCGGGCCGCCAGGCTGGACAGTTCCACCATTTCCTGCACGATCCAGTTGCGCGGATTGTCGCCTATCTCGGCTTTGGCGGCGTCGAGTTCGGCTTCGGTTGCGTGGGGGCCGATCAGCACGCCGTACCCGCCGGACTCTGCCACCGGTTTCACCACCAATTCGTGGAGACGCCCGAGCGCCTCGGCACGCTGATCGGGATCCCACATCATGTAAGTGGTGACGTTGTCGATTATCGGCGCCTCGCCGAGGTAGTAGCGGATCAGATCCGGCACGTAGGGGTAAACGCCCTTGTCGTCGGCCACGCCGTTGCCCACGGCGTTGCAAACGCTCACCGTCCCGGCCCGCAACGCGCCGAGCAGCCCCGGCACGCCCAGCGTGGAGTCCCCACGGAAAGCCACCGGATCCAAGAACGCGTCGTCGATGCGGCGGTAGATCACGTCAACTGGTGTGAACCCCTCGATGGTTCTGGCGTACACCACGTGATCCTCCACCACCAGGTCACGGCCCTCCACCAGCTCCACGGCCATTGCCTGAGCCAAATACACGTGCTCGAAGTAGGCGGAGTTGTACATGCCAGGGGTGAGCACCACCACGTGTGGCCCGTCGGTTGCGGAGTTGGCGGCGCTGCGTGGGGGCGCCATCGATTCCAGTGTGGCGCGCAGCATCGAGCCGTACTGCTCCACCGGTTCCACGATGTGCCCGTCGAACAACGCCGGAAACGCCTTGGCCATGGCGGCGCGGTTCTGCACCACGTAGGAGATGCCGCTGGGGTTGCGCAAGTTGTCCTCGAGCACCCGGTAGCTGCCGTCGTCGCCTCGCACCACGTCGATCCCGGCAATGTTGCAATGAGCCTGATGGCGCACCGTGATTCCGAAGGCGTTGCGTTCGAAACCCTCAGAGGAGGTGATCAGCCACCTTGGGACGATCCCGTCGCGGATCACCTCGGCGTCGCCGTCATAAAGGTCGGCGAGGAAGCTGTTCAACGCCGCCACCCGTTGCGCCAGGCCCCGGCTCAGCTCTTCCCATTCGACGGCTTCGATCAGCCGGGGGAAC
This sequence comes from Candidatus Aldehydirespiratoraceae bacterium, assembly GCA_965221635.1. Lineage (GTDB taxonomy): Bacteria > Actinomycetota > Acidimicrobiia > Acidimicrobiales > Aldehydirespiratoraceae > JAAXHB01. Next base: position 1,764,178 of record OZ244902.1, on the reverse strand, counting down.
AAGTCCATAGGCCAGGTGCGTTCGGTGCCTGCTTCCTCGCCGTACACGGTGAAGGTGATCCCCTGACGCAGGAACTCCTCGTTCACGTGATCTTCGATGAGGCGAAGCTCGTCCACGCCGAGGGCACGGAAATGCTCAACCACGCGGCGGTAGGTGGGCCGCACCTCTCCCTGGGCTGTGAACGCCTCGTCGTAACCGGGGCCGGGCGAGTAAGCGGACAACACGGCCCCTCAATGTAGTTCACACCACACGCCGGGCTGCGCCTTGGGCCACCTCGCGTTGCGCTGTTGCGCCACTGCGGCGGGGCCAGGCCGAGCCGTCGCAGTCCCCGTCAACAGACCGCCCGGCGTGGCGGGGCTTGGTGCGCGGCGGCGTGCGCGAAGGGGCGGTTCAGCCCCCGGTGTGTTGAGAGCGCGAAGCTGCCGGGAGGTTCAAGAAACCGTCCAGGTGGGCCGCGAGCGCAACAGCCCGTGCAAGTCTCCGGGGCCCGACTTGGATTGCGAGGCGGCGATTTGCGCGGTGAGCGCGCTGCCGTACTCGGGCCGGTTCACCGCGCGGAACACGCCGATTGGTGTGGGAACGTCGGTGGTTTCGGCCAAACGGCTCAGCGCGAAAGCCACCGACGGATCGGGCAGGGCTTCGTCGTGAACCACCAGCGCGTCCACGCCCACTTCGTCCACCGAAACCACCCGGGCCTGGCCGTGCTCGATCACCACACCGAACTCGCCGTTGGCTCCGAAACGCACCGGTTCGCCGTGCTTTAGGTCGATCAGCATCGACGGTCGGGCGTCGCGTTTGGTGAGCGCCGCGAAGGCGCCGTCGTTGAACACGTTGCAGTTCTGAAACACCTCCACGAACGCGGCGCCGGGATGGGCGTGCGCGCGCCGGAACATCTCCTGCATGTGGCCACGATCCATGTCGTGGGTGCGGGCCACGAACGACGCCTCGGCGCCGAGGGCCACCGACACGGCGTTGAAGGGGTGATCCACCGAACCCTGCGGGGTGGACTTGGTGACCTTGCCCCGCTCGCTGGTGGGTGAGTACTGGCCCTTGGTGAGACCGTAGATCTGGTTGTTGAACAACAAGATGTTGATGTTCACGTTGCGGCGCAGCGAGTGGATGAGGTGGTTTCCGCCGATGGAGAGCATGTCGCCGTCGCCGCCCACCACCCACACGTCGAGGTCGCCGCGGGCCATGGCCAAGCCGGTGGCTATCGCCGGGGAACGCCCGTGGATGGCGTGCAGTCCGTAGGTGTTCATGTAGTACGGGAAACGGGCCGCACAGCCGATGCCGGACACGAACACGGTGTCCTCGCGTTTCACGCCCAGTTCGGGCATCAGAAGCTGCATCGCGGTGAGGATTGAGTAGTCACCACAACCAGGGCACCAGCGGACCTCCTGGTCTGTGGCCCAATCTTGGCGAGTGGTGACCGGAACATCAGTCATGGGTGAACCTGTGCCTCCTGGGTGTGTGGGTAAGCCGTCGATGCGAACAGCAAGACGAGGGGCTGCAAACGAGGGACTGCAACGGGGAAGTGGGACGGGGACGGGAGATGCCTGCGGGTCGGGTCACGCCGCGCTGGTTTGGATGACTCGGGCGGCGGAACTTCCGTCGATGCCCATCGGCCCTGCCATCCCCAACTCCGCCAGGAGCGCCGAGATCGAGTCCACCAACTCCCCGGCGGTGAACGGCTGACCCGACACCTTGCTGATCGACTTGGCGTCCACCAGATACTCGGCTCGCAGGATTCGGCTCAGTTGGCCGAGGTTCATCTCGGGCACGATCACGTGCTCGAAACCGTTGAGCAGGTGCCCGAGGTTGTCGGGCAGCGGGTTGAGGTGTCGCAGGTGGATGTGGGCGAATCCCTGCCCGGCACGCTCGAAGCGTCGCCGTGCCGCGGTGATCGCGCCCCAGGTGGAACCCCAGCTCACCACCACCAAAGGCGACTCGGCGTTGCCCACCACCTCGGCGTGGTCGATGTGCTCGGCGATCAGGGCGATGCGTGCCGCGCGCAACTCCACCATCAACTGGTGATTGGCCGGGTCGTAGGAGATGTTGCCGTCGCCGTCCTGCTTTTCGATGCCACCGATTCGGTGCATCAAACCGTCCGTGCCGGGGATCGCCCAGGGGCGCACCAGGCGCTCGTCGCGCACGTAAGGCCAGAACACCTCGTCACCGTCGGGGGTGGCGTGGTTGGGCTCGGACGCGAACTGCACGTCGATGGCCGGGAGGTCTTCGATCTCGGGAATGCGCCACGGCTCGGTGGCGTTGGCGAGGTAGCCGTCGGACAGCAGGATCACCGGGGTGCGGTGCTGCACCGCCAGGCGCACGGCTTCGATCGCCGCGAAGAAGCAGTCAGAGGGGCTGCGCGCTGCAACCACCGGAAGCGGCGCCTCTCCGTGGCGGCCGTACAGCGCCATGGTGAGGTCGGCGGCTTCTGTCTTGGTGGGCAGGCCGGTGGACGGGCCCCCACGCTGAATGTCGATCACCACAAGGGGAAGCTCCAGGCTCACCGCAAGGCCGACGGTTTCGGCTTTGAGCGCCATCCCCGGGCCCGAGGTGGTGGTGACCCCGATGTGGCCTCCGTAGGCGGCGCCCAGCGCTGCGCCCACCGCGGCGATCTCGTCTTCTGCCTGCAGTGTGCGCACCCCGAAGTTCTTGTGGCGTGACAGTTCGTGCAGGATGTCGCTGGCAGGGGTGATCGGGTAGGAGCCCAAGAAGATCGGGATGCCTGCCTGTTGGGAAGCCGCGATCAGGCCCCACGACAGTGCGGTGTTGCCGCTGATGTTGGTGTAGGTGCCCGGCGTCAACTCCGCAGGCGCCACCGCCAGACGGGTTGGGCCGAGTTCGGCGGTTTCGCCGTAGGCGTGCCCCGCGGCGAAGGCGGCCTTGTTGGCGGCGATCACCAGGTCACGGCCGGCGAACTTGCTGTCGATCCAGTTCAGCGTCGGCTCCGAGGGCCGCGAGTACAGCCAGGACACCAACCCCAACGCGAAGAAGTTCTTGGAGCGCTGCGCGTCGCGGGCCTTCACGCCGAGGGGTTCGCACGCCCGCCGGGTGAGGTCGGTCATGGGTGCGGTGATCACCGTGAAATCGTCGAGGGTGTCGTCCTCGAGCGGGTTCACGTCGTAACCGGCCTTGGCGAGGTTGCGTTCGTTGAACGCGTCGGTGTTCACCACCACCGTGCCGCCCGAGGCCAGCAGGGGCAGATCCGATTTGAGCGCGGCGGGGTTCATTGCCACCAGCACGGTGGGGGCGTCGCCGGGTGTGGTGATGTCATGGTCGGAGATGTGAACCTGGAATGCCGACACCCCGGCCAGCGTCCCGGCAGGCGCACGAATCTCCGCCGGGAACTCCGGCAGCGTTGCCAGGTCGTTGCCGAACAGCGCGCTTGCCGAGGTGAACCGATCGCCGGTGAGTTGCATCCCGTCACCTGAATCCCCCGCGAAGCGGATCACGATCCCAGCTGTGGAACGGATCGACTCCACCGAGTCGAACCGCGAGGCGATGTCAGTCACGGATGCTCCTTTGCATCTGCTGTGTTCATCCGGCGCCGCTTGGCCGTCCGGGATCTCAACGATACCAACCCCGCCGGCGGTCGCCGCCAACCGGGTGCGCTCCCCCAAAGTCGCCGGGTGTACTCCCCCGAGGCGCTGCACCCAACCGAGAACGCTCTTGATGTGTTGCATTGCAAGAACGCTTGCCGAGGGTGCTCTGGACGCTCAAAATGCACATCGGCGGATTTGATTTCTGATGCCCACTTGACCCTGGAGTTCAGTTTCGATAGTGTGAGCTGCGCTGCCGGTGGCGATCCTTCGGTGGCACCATCGCCTTTGGGCCACCCCCGGATGGGCGCCACCCCCAACCGAAGGGATCGTCACCGGCGAGACCGAGCACAGAGCGATCACCCAACCAGGAGTTGATTCAGCGCACATGACGGATTCACCCACAGTCACACGCGGCGAGCCGCGCAGGCCGCGCATGAGAGTGCTCGATCTGGCCGGATCTCCCGCCGAGATGGGCGCCGCGCACGGGAAGGCGTTCGCCGCCGAGATCAAGCGCTACACCGACGAGCGTGTGGCGCTGGCAGCTTCGGGCCTTTGGAGCAGCGGGACGCTCACCAGCCGGCAGGTGCTGGACGAAGCCGAGGCGATGACCTGTGCCCACGAGGCGTTCGATGCCGATCTTCACGCCGAGATGACCGCAATGGCCGCCGCGGCGGGGATATCAATGCCAGAGGCGATCATCGTGGGAGGGTTCACCGATTTTGTGGACAGGCTGCGGGTGATTGCGGGCGCCCCGCAAAATCCGGCGCTCACCGAGGACGACTGCACCGCAGTGATCGTGGGAGACGAGGCGTGCGCCGGAGCCGGTTTTCTTGCGCAGACCTGGGACATGCACGACAGCGCAACCGACCACGTGGTGATGCTGCGCCTGGCGCCCCACGACGGCCCTGCGGTGAGGATCTTCACCACCACGGGATGTTTGGGCCAGATCGGCATGAACAGCGAAGGGGTTTGCGTGGGGGTGAACAACCTGAGCGGCCTGCACGGAACCCGGGGAGTGACCTGGCCCACCGTGGTGCGTGCCATGCTCAAGACCAGCACCGCCGCCGAGGCTCTCGAGGTGCTGTTGAGCGTGGAGTTGGCCGGTGCGCACAACTACCTGATCTTCGATCGCAACGGTCACGGATACAACGTCGAGGCGATGCCACAGGCCAGACCGGTCACCAAATTGACCGGCGAGCCGATCGCACACACCAATCACACCCTCGACGCTGCCGCGACGCGTCATCAGGCTCACCGTGACAGGCCGCTGATGGACAGTTCGCGGGCGCGCCTGGCAAGGGCTGGTGAACTGTTGGCCGGCCGCCCGATCACGCTCGAACACCTCATCGGGCTCACCCGCGACACGGCGGCGATTTGTCAGGTGCCAAGCGCGCCGTATCACATCGAGTCGTCGGGTGCGGCCATCATGCAGCCCGCCACCGACAGCCTCTGGGCATGTTGGGGCCCTCCCACTCACAACGACTACGAGTTCATCCCACCCGAGGGCTCGACCCGACTCCACGATCCGCTGTTCGGGTGCGGCGATGAGGCTGCGGTGGACGAACTGGCAACTGCGGGCAGGGTCTGAAATGCGGGCAGGGCCCACGCAGGTGGTGATGGTGGGGGAACGTTCCGGCCTCACCTACGCGAACATCCGTCCCGAGTGGGCGGCGGAGCTTGCCGCGCTTGAGTTGGCGTCCTACCCCACCGCAAATCCCGAGGATCTCTACGACAAGAAATCGGTGCGCCAACTGGCGAAGGATTTCAGTGCCGGGTGCTTTGCGGGTTTCGACGGAGACCGGCTGGTGGCGATGGGATTGGGGATCCGCACCGATTTCGACTTGGACGATCCTCAGCACACTATTTCCGACATTGTGCCGGACTCTCATGGGTCAAGCGGCCACGTGCCCGACGGTGACTGGTACTACGGCACCGGCATATCCACACGCAGCGAGTACAGGCGCAGAGGCATCGGCGGGGAGCTTTATCAGCTGCGAAAGGATGTGTGTCTCACACTCAACCTGCGAGGAATAATCGCCGGCGGGGTGATCCCCGGATACGCGGATCACAAACACAACATGACCGCGGATGCGTACATTCGCGAAGTCAGCGCAGGCCGTCTTTACGACCGCACGCTCAGCTTCCAGATCAACAACGGTTTCGAGGCCAGATGCGCCCTGAGGGGTTACATCGAGGACCCTGCGGTGGATGACTGGGCTGCTTTGATCGTGTGGCACAATCCCCACTACAACAGCGCCAAGAGCGTGAAATGAACACCAGCAGACCGGCGTCCATTGATGACACCGACAGGGAGATCATCAGGCAGCTTCAAGCAGACGGCAGGATGTCGTATTCCAGGTTGGGTGAGATCATCGAACTTTCCGGAGCCGCGATCCGCCAACGTGTGAACCGGTTGATCGACCAGGGTGTGATAGACATCGTGGCGGTAACCGATCCTCAAAGAATTGGCCTCGGTTACCAGGCAATGCTGGGGATTGTGGTGAGCGGAGACGCCCGCAAGGTCGCGGCAGAGCTGGAGCAAATGACAGACACGGTGTACGTGGTGCTCACCGCGGGTCGATATGACGTGATCGTGGAGTTGGTGTGCAAGGACACCGATACCTTTGTGGACTGCCTTACGCACATCAAACAGATCCCGGGGTTGCAGTCCATGGACACCATGTCGTACCTGGACATCACCAAACAGACCTATGATTGGGGGGTGGGATAATGAGCGTGCCTGCCGTGTCGATTACGGCCATCACAAAGCGCTTCGGTGAGGTGGTGGCAGTGGACAGCATGGATCTGGACATCGGCGACGGGGAGTTCTTCGCCATGCTCGGGCCCTCAGGGTGCGGCAAGACAACAACGCTTCGCATGATCGCGGGCCTTGAGTTCCCAACCGAGGGAAGCCTGAAAATCTTCGGCGAAGAGGTGGGGACGCTGCCACCAAACAAGCGTCCCGTGAACACGGTGTTTCAGGCTTATGCGCTGTTTCCGCACATGTCGGTGCTCGACAATGTGGCGTTCGGCCTGAAGATGCGCAGGATCGACCGCAAGACTGCCGTCACTCGTGCTCATGAGGCGATCGAGATGGTGAAGCTCACGGGCATGGAAGCCCGTCGCCCCGAACAGCTCTCCGGCGGGCAGCAGCAACGTGTGGCGCTCGCCCGGGCGCTGGTGAACGAGCCGAGGGTGCTGCTGCTCGACGAACCCCTCGGCGCGCTCGATCTGAAATTGCGCCAGGAGATGCAACAAGAGCTCAAGGCCCTGCAACGCGAGGTGGGCATCACCTTCGTTTTCGTGACCCACGACCAGGAGGAGGCCCTCACCATGAGCGATCGCATCGCCGTGATGGACGAGGGACGTTTGCTGCAGGTGGGCGCACCATCGGACATCTACGAACATCCGGCCAATCGTTTCGTGGCGGACTTCATCGGCCGCACGAACCTGCTGGAGGGAACTGTCCAAACGGCCGATTCGGTGATGCTCACCAACGGCACCACCTTGGAGGTTCTCTCACCTCATCCTCCCGGCACGAAGGTTGCGGTGAGTTTGCGGCCCGAGCGTGCCCGCCTTCACGCCCGCGGCGACGCCCCGTCGGGAGTGCCGAGGCTCGATGGGCGCCTCGAGAGCCTCACCTACCTGGGCAACGCGCTGGTACACACCGTGGCCGTGGACTGGATCAACCTGGAGGTGCGAGCCGAGAACAGACCCGAGAGCTTCGTGGCTTCGGTGGGCGCGGACGTGAGCGTCACCTGGGGCCCCGGCGACCTCACCGTGGTGGCCGACTAGATGCCCGCTGCCGACATGGATGATCCCGGCATGACCGGCTCCGGCACGGGCACTCTCACCGAACCCGCGCCGGTGGCGCCGCCCGAGGCAGCCGCGGCCACGCCCGAGTTCGAGGCTGCCGCGGCCAAGGCCGAATCGCGGCGGGGGTTCCTGCTGGCAGCCCCCGCGTACGTGTACCTGATCATCTTCTTCGCGATCCCGCTGGTGATCGTGTTTGCGTACTCGTTCGCCACACGCAACCGCTTCGGCGAGGCCGAGTTCGACGGGATCAGCTTCGAGGCGTACGCACGTCTCGCCGATCCGGTGGTGCGCGGAATCCTGGTTCGCTCCTTGTGGCTTGCCACCCTCACCACGGTGATCTGCCTCGTGATCGGCTATCCCTTCGCCTACTACCTGGCCACCCGCAGCCCTCGCATCCGCAACGTTCTGCTGGTGCTGGTGATGGTGCCGTTCTGGTCGAATTTCCTGGTTCGCAACTATGCGTGGCGGGTGATCCTGGGCAGTGACGGGGTGGCGACGCAGATCACCGAAACCCTCGGCTTGGGCGAGACCCGTGTGCTGTTCACACCCACGGCGGTGGTTTTGGGCCTGGTGTACGGCTTCAGCACGTTCATGATCCTGCCGCTGTACGCGGCGATCGAACGAATAGACAAGTCTCTCATCGAGGCCAGCCGTGACCTGTACGCGTCGGGATGGCAGACGTTTCGCCGGGTTCTTTGGCCTTTGTCGATGCCGGGGGTGATCGCCGGGTCGATCCTCACATTCGTGCCCAGCCTCGGCGCCTACGTGACCCCCGAGATCCTGGGCGGGGCCAAAACGACCCTGCTCGGCAGTTACATCGTCACCCAGTTCCTCACAGCGAGACACTGGCCTGCGGGATCGGCGCTGTCGTTCGTGTTGATGACGGTGATGCTGCTGGCAACAGTGGTGTACTTCCGCACCGGAGGTCGCAACCTGTGAGGCGGAGAACGCGACCCATCAACGTGGCGGGTGGCGTGCTGGCCGCGCATGCCTGGCTGGTGTACTTGTTCCTCTACGCGCCGATCTTCTTGCTGGTGGTTTTCTCGTTCAGCGACAGTCGCAACCCCGGAAGCTGGGGCGGCTTCACGTTGCAGTGGTACGACGACCTGATCGACAACCAGGGGATCCAGGATGCCATCTGGGTGTCGTTGAGGGTTGCGGCACTGTCCACGCTGGTGTCGATCGTGTTGGGCACCTTGTCGGCTCTGGCGTTGGAACGGTTCAAGTTCCGGGGCCGTGGCGCCCTCGACGCTCTGCTGTACCTGCCGATCATCGTTCCCGACGTGACCATGGGTGTGATGATGCTGCTGTTCTTCGCCGAGTTCTTCGATGTGATCAACGCCGTCACGGGCCTCAACTTGCGCAAGGGGTTCGCGAGCCTCACCGCAAGCCACGTGGCGTTCAACATCAGCATCGTGTCAGTGGTGGTGCGCGCACGCATCAGCGGCATGGACAGGCACCTCGAAGAAGCAGCAATGGATCTCTACGCAGGTCGCTGGAGGGCGTTCAGGCATGTGACGCTGCCACAAATGACGCCCGGAATCATCGGCGGTGGACTGCTGGCCGTGTCGATCTCGCTCGACGATGTGGTGGTGACCCAGTTCGCCAACGGGCCCGGCGCCACCACCTTGACCCTCTACGTGTTCGGCTTGATCCGTCGTGGTGTCACGCCGCTGGTGAACGCCGTGTCTGTGGTGATGCTGACTGCCTCGGTTGTGCTGATCTTGTTGTTCCTGCTGATCGAACGTGCTCGATCTGACGGCTCGGACTCCAGGAAGCTCGTGCAGTTCTGATGGTGTTCCCCAACCCGTGTGCCACGGTGCCCAGGTCCTCGCCTCCCAGCGTCAACACGCCAAAGATCCCCTAACCCCACAATCCCGCATCCAAGGAGAAACACCATGCAAAAAACACTGTTCCGGATCACCGCCGGGTTGCTGGCGATGACCCTCGTGGCGTCGGCGTGCAGCACCGACTCCGACGCCGTGGAGGCCGCCGACTGCGACGTCGGTGAAATTGACGGCGACCTCAACCTCTACAACTGGGCCGAGTACATCGACGAGCTGCAGCTCGAAGCCTTCGCCAATGAGTTCGGCATCAATGTGCGAATGGACGTGTACGACTCCAACGAGGCGATGCAGCCCATCATCGCCGCAGGCAACTCGGGCTACTCGCTCATCGTCCCGTCGGATTACATGGTGGGAATCCTCATAGCCGGTGAGGACGTGCAGCCCCTCAACAAGGACGCCATCCCCAACCTGTCCAACATCTCCGAAGCATTCACCGGGCTGGTGTTCGACCCGGAGGGTGACTACTCGGTTCCCTACCAGTGGGGCACAACCGGCCTTGCGGTGGATCAAGAAGTGGTTGGCGAGGACTTCCCACGAAGCTGGGGGCTCATCTTCGATCCTGAGATCGCGAGCCAGTACAGCGGACGCATCTCGCTGCTCAACGATCCTCGTGAGGTGATGGCCGCAGCACTCAACTACCTGGGATACTCACAGAACACCACCAGCCAGGAAGAGCTTGACGAGGCAGTGGAATTGGTTTCGCAGGCCAGGGAGCATCTCGCGGCGTTCAACACCGACTCCGCCGACGAGCTGATCGTGGAGGGCGAGACCGCCATTGCGCACGGATACTCGGGTGACATGTTCGTGCAGTTCTCCGAGACCCCCGACCCGTCGCGGTACGTGTACTTCGTGCCCGAAGAGGGCGGTGTGCGCTGGATCGACAACATGGCCATCCCCCACGACGCGCCATCGCCGTGTACGGCGCACACGTTCATCAACTGGTTGTTGACCGGTGAGCAGGGCGCCGTTCTCACCAACTGGAACTTCTACGCCACTCCCAACGAGGCCGCCTTCGACGGGCTCGACGAGGGGCTGCTGGAGTTCATCAACGACCCGTGGGTGTTGCCGTTGGATCGCCTGGAGCCGCTGCTGGATACCGGCGACTTTGAGGTGAACTACTCCGACGCTCTGGTGCGAGCCAAGGAAGGCTGACAATCCGGCAGGCCCGAAACCCCCGGCCTGCCACCCCACAGGTTTCGGGGAGCGCCAAACCCTCGGGCGGGCCAAGGCTCGCTCGAGGGTTCCCCGGCCTGACTCTCGGGCTACGCAGGAACGGCTTCGGAGCGGCGGTCGGGCGCTACGCGACGGTCACTTCGTCGTTGAGATACACGTCCTGGATGGCGTTGAGAAGTTCCACCCCCGATTTCATTGGCCGCTGAAAGGCCTTGCGTCCCGAGATCAGGCCCATGCCGCCGGCGCGCTTGTTGATCACCGCGGTGGCAACCGCGGCGGCGAGGTCGCCGGCGCCCGAGGAGGCGCCGCCGCTGTTGATGAGCCCGATGCGGCCCATGTAGCAGTTGGCCACCTGATAGCGGCACAAGTCCACAGGATGGTCGCTGCTGAGCTGCTCGTACACGAGGTTGTGGGTCTTGCCGAACCCCACCGCAGGGTAGCCGTCGTTGTTGGTGGGGAGCTTCTGCTTCACGATGTCGGCTTCGATGGTGGCGCCGAGGTGGTTGGCCTGACCGGTGATGTCGGCGGCGGCGTGATAGTCCACCCCGTCCACCTTGAACGCAGAGTTGCGCAGGTAACACCACAGCACGGTGAACATGCCCAACTCGTGCGCCTCGGCGAAGGCTTCGGACACCTCGCCGATCTGGCGGCGGGATTGCTCGGATCCGAAGTAGATCGTGGCGCCCACTCCGGCAGCCCCGAGATCCCATGCCTGGCGCACCGACCCGAACATCACCTGGTCGTAGCTGTTGGGGTGGCTGAGCAGCTCGTTGTGGTTGATCTTCACGATGAACGGGAGCCTGTGCGCGTAACGCCTTGAGGCCAGCGCCAGAACCCCGAAGGTGGACGCCACCGCGTTGCAGCCACCCTCCACGGCCAACTCGACGATGCGCAAGGGGTCGAAGTAAGCCGGGTTCGGGGCGAAGGACGCTCCGGCGGCATGTTCGATGCCCTGATCGACCGGCAGGATCGACACGTACCCGGTGCCCGACAGCCGTCCCGAGTTGAACAAGCCCTGCAAGCTGCGCAGCACCTGAGGGTTGCGATCGCTGCCCATCTGAACACGCTCAACAAAGTCGGGCCCAGGCAACGACAGTTCGTCTCGGGGGATCGTGCGGCACTCGTGGGAAAGCAGATTCTCGGCGTCATCGCCAAGCAGTTCATGAATGTTCACCCCACCAAAGCTACCCCAACCACCATCCCCGGACGCGGGGGCGGCAACTGTGAGCGCCACAGAGATTTCATGGCCCGTGCTCCAGCACCACACCCAACAGCGATTCCGGCAACTGTCAGCGAGACAAGGACTCAAACCGACTGGCCGATGCCGCTGCGGCACCCTTGGAGTCTGGATCAGCAGGCCACGTAGCGGCCCTGTGCTCGGGGAGGTGAACTCCAAGCCGGTGGGCTCTTGCGGCTATGGGGAATCGCGGAGGTCGATGGGCCACCAGTCCAGCCAGTTCGTGTAGCCCCAGAGTGTCACGAACGGCTCATCAGGCAGTGCATCGCCGCCATCGCCCGCGCCGAAGTACACGTAACCCTCGCGTGTCGCACCAGTTTCGAGTTGCTCATCCGGGAAGGCCTCCGGCAGGTCCAATTCCATGCTCTCTATCTGCCATGTGCCGATTGCGTCCCACAGGTGATGCACGCGCCCATGGGAATCGGGTGCGGTTCCCAGCCTCAGGGATGTAGCGGGAACCACGAGAGGTTCACCATAGCTATTGGTGATCCGAAGTCGAAGCCGCATCAGGTCATCTCCGAATATCTCTGGAGGGCCGAGCGCGGTCAGCGTTTCGAGTGGGTTGTCTTCACGCGTGGCAATCGGCATGGGGTCGCCCAGGCCCCGCACGGGTGGATCCATCCGCACATCCGCCCCGGCCCTCTGGAGACGTGGGCCGATTCCTTCGATCACTTCAGGGTTCAATGGAGCGCCATCTCTGAATTGCGCCCGCTCGGGTGGCGAAGTCCTGTGGGCGAGGTGTACCTCAAGCAGTTCCTCACTTGCGTCCATAAGGTCCATGGTCACAAAATCATCTACGTTGATGGGTCCCGTGGGAGGCGGTCCCATGTCCGGGTCCGGCTCGAAATAGATGTACCCGTCCTGTGAGCCGCCCTTTACGAGAGCCAGTTCTTCTGACGAGCCATCACCGTAGGTCACTTTGGTGCTGATCCAATGCGGTCCATCCTCATCAGTGCCATTCTGCGTCACCAGGAAGGCCAGCACCGGATCACCGGCCACGTCTCTTTTTGCCCACAGTGGCAGAATCGATGTGAACCTCACGGGCACACGAATGGTGGTCGAATCCACCACCTCCGGCGGCCCCAACACCACAATGCCGAACTCGGGCTCTTTCACGTCTGGTGCGAGTTGGATCGCATCACCAACTCGATAGTTGGCACCTCCGTCGTAGAGGCCAAACCGCGCGTCTGACCGCTCCCCGGAACCGTCCGCCACTTCAGCCACGACATCAGCTACAGCCCGAGAATCCGACGGAGTGGATCTCGTCCACAGCCAAACCACAAGTATCAGCACCAACACAACTGCAATCAGAACGAACAACGCAATCATCTTGCCCTTCCTCTCCTTGGGACCATGCATCACCGATGCCCAGTCAAGACTTCGCTTCAGCCGAACCAGCCAGCGCTACGTACCAGGTCCACAGTAGCCGTGCTGCTTGCCGGGATCGGCTGGAACGGTGCCGTCGCTGTTGGGTCACAGCGAACGGGCCCTTTGTGCTGCGTCGGCGAGGCTGGGGTTGTGGTCTGTGACCCACGCGAAGAGTTCCCTGGCACGGGGGCCTCTACCGGCTTGGTCGTAGAGGTCGGCCAACGCGTACGCCCTGCGCAGGTGATGGGGCTTGGGCCTTGAGGGCAGCTTCCAACCCCGCTCCAACATGCGAATGCCCGACTCCACCTCGCCACGATCTGCCAACGCCCCGGCGGCCACGATGCGGCCCTCGGTGACCAGCTCGGCCGAGGGTGATGCCGCTCCGAGTTCGGCCCAAAGCGCCTCCACGTCCGCCCAGCGCCCCAAGGCGCGGTGACAATCAGCCAGCACCGGGTTCTGCTCGGTGGAACCGCTCAATTCCCGAAACGCCTCCAAGTGCTCAATTGCCTGCTCGTAACGTCCGAGCCGGTACAGCACCAGCCCGTAAAGCTCGCGCACCTCAGGAACCTCGGGCGCAACACGAGCCAGCGACGCCAACGGCGACCGGGCCTCGTTGTGGCGTTCGGAGCGAAAGGCCCGTGCGGCCTTCTCAAGGCGCCGCGCCGCGCCCTTGCCCGGCGCCTCACCAAGCAAACGCACCAACTGAACCTCGGGATCCAAAGCCGGGTGAGGCATTCGTGGCAGTTCTGAGCGCTCTCGCGCCGCCACGCCTCGCGTCACGCCGGGCGAACGTCCTCGTTTCCCACCCCTGCCGGACATTCAGCGAGCCTAATCCGCGCCCAACCACCCAGCGCCCCACAGCCGACTCCTGTTGGAGGCGTCACCTGCTTCAACCGTGCTCCTGCGAAGGGCTTGCAAGCTGAACGAGCTACAAATCATCCCAACCATAGGTGTTGTTGTAGATCTCCTGGAGTGAAACTCCGTTGTATGTCCAGTAGCCTGTGGGGCGGATTGATCGTTCAATGCCAAGAATGGTCTTCGTGGCATTCGAAAGAAACTGCTCTTCATTCTCGAATATTACCTTCCTAGCATCTATGACCTCGCAGCTCTGCGAAGCATCTTCCTGGAAATACAATTTCGCTCCTACAGGAATCTTCATCTCTTCAAAATTGAGATTAGGTTTACGTTTACGTGCTACTTCAGCTGCGCGTCTCTCTTCGATGCTGGTACTTTGGCTAACCAGCTGCAGAATTTCTCCTGTTATGTCTTCGGGGTGTAGCAGCAGCAGGATTTTGATAACCTGGTCAGGATCAACTCTGAAAAACTCCCGCTTGGGGTTTATTCGCTTATCTCGGAAGGCAGTATGAAGAGCGCGTTCGACCTCACTTGCGTCTGCGACACGACCTGCAAATTCCACTGTGAAGGGTAGCGGGACTCCAGTGCCGTACAACTGGTCCACACGCGTCTTAGGATCATCAGCTGAGGTGACTCCGATCTTGACCAGTTCTGGCATTGCTTCGTTGGACAGCACATACACGAAGCTGCCGACCGCCTCATCATCATTGGGCTCGACGGTTGGGGTGTCCATAGGATCCTTTCCGGGAAGGGGAGAGCCCCGCAGGGGTTGGGCTGCGGGGCTCTTTGTTGGAGAATTCCGGCGGCGTCCTACTCTCCCAGGGCGTCTCCACCCAAGTACCATCGGCGCTGGCGGACTTAACTACCGTGTTCGGAATGGGAACGGGTGTGACCCCGCCGCTATCGCCACCGAGATCTGTTGTTCAAGATGTGACTCGAGGATCTTGCGTAGATCTTGTCTCTCGAGAACTCCATAGCGAGCACGAACACACTTCACAAGATATGAAGAGTACCTAAGCCCTCGGCCGATTAGTACCGGTCAGCTGAACACGTCGCCGTGCTTACACTTCCGGCCTATCAACGTGGTGTTCTACCACGGGCCTTACCCGGTGTTACCCGGTGAGAGACCTCATCTCGAAACAGGTTTCCCGCTTAGATGCTTTCAGCGGTTATCCTTCCCGCAGGTCGCCAACCAGCCGTGCCCTTGGCAGGACAACTGGCACACGAGAGCTGCGTCCATCCCGGTCCTCTCGTACTAGGGACAGCCTTTCTCAAGTCTCTTACGGCTGCAGAGGATAGGGACCGAACTGTCTCACGACGTTCTAAACCCAGCTCGCGTACCGCTTTAATGGGCGAACAGCCCAACCCTTGGGACCTTTTCCAGCCCCAGGATGCGATGAGCCGACATCGAGGTGCCAAACCTTCCCGTCGATATGGACTCTTGGGGAAGATGAGCCTGTTATCCCCGGGGTACCTTTTATCCGTTGAGCGACGGCGCTTCCACACGCAACCGCCGGATCACTATGCCCTGCTTTCGCACCTGCTCGACATGTCTGTCTCGCAGTCAAGCTCCCTTGTGCCATTGCACTCAACGCCTGATGGCCGACCAGGCTGAGGGAACCATTGGGCGCCTCCGTTACACTTTAGGAGGCGACCGCCCCAGTCAAACTACCCATCTGGCACTGTTCCAAATCCGGATTACGGATCTTGGTTAGATTCCCAACATGAGAAGGGTGGTATTTCAAGGATGACTCCACATGGGCTAGCGCCCATGCTTCCTAGTCTCCCACCTATCCTACACAACTGATGCCAAAAACCAATACCAAACTGTAGTAAAGGTCCACGGGGTCTTTCCGTCCTTCTGCAGCTAACGAGCATCTTTACTCGTACTTCAATTTCACTGGGTCTATGGTTGAGACAGTGGGGAAGTCGTTACGCCATTCGTGCAGGTCGGAACTTACCCGACAAGGAATTTCGCTACCTTAGGACCGTTATAGTTACGGCCGCCGTTTACTGGGGCTTAGGTTCAAAGCTTCGCCCGAGGGCTAACCTCTCCCCGTAACCTTCCAGCACCGGGCAGGCGTCACAGCGTATACATCGCCTTACGGCTTGGCACGCTGCTGTGTTTTTACTAAACAGTCGCTCCCCCCTGGTCTGTGCCACTCCTTCGAGCTCGGACTGCGAGAGTCGTCACCCTGGTGGAGTCGTCCTTCTCCCGAAGTTACGGACGTATTTTGCCGAGTTCCTTAACCATAGTTCACCCAATCGCCTTGGTATTCTCTACCTGTCCACCTGCGTCGGTAATGGGGTACGGGCACCTAGTGAGCTGACTAGCGGCTTTTCTCGACAGCATAGGATCAGTGACTTCACCTGTGGCGGCTCGGCATCGCGTCTCAGGGATTGTGAGGGCCGGACTTACCTGGACCTCCCCCTACACGCTTACCCCAGGACAACCATCGCCTGGGCTCACTTACCTTCCTGTGTCCCCGCATCGCTTGCATCCACAGCATGGGTCGGTTCTTTCCGTCTTCCCCTTCTTGGGGCATGACGGACTTCCCCTTAGCAATGCTGCTTCTACATGGGCGCGCACTTGGTGGTACCGGAATCTCAACCGGTTGTGCATCGACTACGCCTCTCGGCCTCGCCTTAGCTCCCGACTCACCCTGGGAGGATTAACCTGCCCCAGGAACCCTTGGACATCCGGCGGAGGGGATTCTCACCCCTCTTTCGCTACTCATACCTGCATTCGCACTCGACCCCGGTCCACGTCGGCTTACGCCGCCGCTTCACTCCAAGATCGACGCTCCGCTACCATGCCTGTTTACACAGACATCCGCAGTTTCGGCTCTGTACTTGAGCCCCGTTACATTGTCCGCGCAGGATCACTTGACCAGTGAGCTATTACGCACTCTTTCAAGGGTGGCTGCTTCTAAGCCAACCTCCTGGCTGTCTGGGCAATCCCACATCGTTTACCACTTAGTACAGAATTAGGGGCCTTAACTGGCGGTCTGGGCTGTTTCCCTTTCGTCCATCGAAGCTCATCCCCCGAGGACTCACTGCCGCACTCTGGAACCGTGGCATTCGGAGTTTGGTTGGGGTCAGTAACCTTGTGGGGCCCCTAGCCCATCCAGTGCTCTACCTCCACGGCTGAACATGCGACGCTGCACCTAAATACATTTCGCGGAGAACCAGCTATCACCGAGTTTGATTGGCCTTTCACCCCTAACCACAGGTCATCCCCTCCTGTTGCAACAGAAGTGGGTTCGCGCCTCCACGGAGTCTTACCCCCGCTTCACACTGCCCATGGCTAGATCACTCGGCTTCGGGTCTACAGCATGCGACTGAACGCCCTATTCAGACTCGCTTTCGCTCCGGCTTCCCCTCACGGGTTAACCTTGCCACACACCATAACTCGCAGGCTCATTCTTCAAAAGGCACGCCATCGTGACCACCGGTTCCCGAAGGAACTGGTGGCGACACTCTGACTGCTTGTAAACCAACGGTTTCAGGTACTATTTCACTCCCCTCCCGGGGTACTTTTCACCTTTCCCTCACGGTACTAGTTCACTATCGGTCATTGGCATATACTTAGCCTTACGAGGTGGTCCTCGCAGATTCACGCCGGCTTTCCCGGATCCGGCGCTACTCGGGAGACCCGATCAGAGGACAGATGAGTTTCGCGTACGGGGCTGTTACCCTCTGTGGCTCGCCTTTCCAGTGCGATTCCACTACCCACTGTCTTTGTAACTCTGTGGAAGATCTGGCGCTCTTCCCATCGGTTCCCACAACCCCCAGATAGCAACGCCGCCAGGCTTTCCACTATCTAGGTTTAGGCTCTTCCCGTTTCGCTCGCCGCTACTCAGGGAGTCGCTGTTGCTTTCTTTTCCTCGGGTTACTTAGATGTTTCAATTCACCCGGTTCCCTCTAGCCGCCCTATGTGTTCAGACGGCAGTGACATCCCATTACGGATGCCGGGTTTCCCCATTCGGTCATCCGCGGATCGAAGCTTAGTCGGCAGCTCCCCGCGGCTTATCGCAGCCTCTCACGACCTTCATCGGTAGCCAATGCCAAGGCATTCACCGTTGGCTCTTAGTAGCTTGGGTTTTTTCTTCATTTTGCATCTTGTCAAAGATGCTCGTGCTCGCTATGCAATTCTCAAGAGACACTCCAAGGCGATGCGTGCCGGTGACAAGCTCCGACCGAACTCGATCGGGGCCACTGGGTTACCGCAAGAGCGCCTTGGCTGAGGAAGCACCAAATTGGCTCCTCAAAACGGAAGAGACGGACAAGCGAGCGCACAACTGGGATGTCCTGTTCTACAAGCCAACCACTGTGGTCGACTAATGTAAGGACAGGGCTCCTTAGAAAGGAGGTGATCCAGCCGCACCTTCCGGTACGGCTACCTTGTTACGACTTCACCCCAATCGCCAACCCCACCTTCGGCAGCTCCTTCCCCGAGGGGTTAGGCCACTGACTTCGGGTGTTGCCAACTTTCGTGGTGTGACGGGCGGTGTGTACAAGGCCCGGGAACGTATTCACCCCGGCGTTGCTGATCCGGGATTACTAGCGACTCCGACTTCATGGAGTCGAGTTGCAGACTCCAATCCGAACTGAGACCGGCTTTATGGGATCCGCTCAACCTCGCGGTATCGCAACCCGTTGTACCGGCCATTGTAGCATGTTTGCAGCCCTGGGCATAAGGGGCATGATGACTTGACGTCGTCCCCACCTTCCTCCGAGTTGACCCCGGCAGTCTCCGACGAGTCCCCACCATTACGTGCTGGCAACATCGGATAAGGGTTGCGCTCGTTGCGGGACTTAACCCAACATCTCACGACACGAGCTGACGACAGCCATGCACCACCTGTGCAACGGCCCAAAGGACACTGCATCTCTGCAGCTTTTCCGTGCATGTCAAACCCAGGTAAGGTTCTTCGCGTTGCCTCGAATTAAGCAACATGCTCCGCCGCTTGTGCGGGCCCCCGTCAATTCCTTTGAGTTTTAGCCTTGCGGCCGTACTCCCCAGGCGGGGCACTTAATGCGTTAGCTACGGTACGGAACCCATTGTGCAGGTCCCACACCTAGTGCCCAACGTTTACGGCGTGGACTACCAGGGTATCTAATCCTGTTTGCTACCCACGCTTTCGCTCCTCAGCGTCAGTTCCGGCCCAGAGCACCGCCTTCGCCACAGGTGTTCCTCCTGATATCTGCGCATTTCACCGCTACACCAAGAATTCCATGCTCCCCTACCGGACTCCAGTCAGCGCAGTATCGGATGGCATCTCCGGGTTGAGCCCTGAGTTTTCACATCCGACTTACGCAACCGCCTACGAGCTCTTTACGCCCAATAAATCCGGACAACGCTCGCCCCCTACGTGTTACCGCGGCTGCTGGCACGTAGTTGGCCGGGGCTTCTTCTGCAGGTACCGTCATTTTCGTCCCTGCTGAAAGGGGTTTACAACCCGAAGGCCTTCATCCCCCACGCGGCGTTGCTGCGTCAGGCTTTCGCCCATTGCGCAATATTCCCCACTGCTGCCTCCCGTAGGAGTCTGGGCCGTGTCTCAGTCCCAGTGTGGCTGATCGTCCTCTCAGACCAGCTACCCGTCGAAGCCTTGGTGGGCCGTTACCCCACCAACAAGCTGATAGGCCGCGAGACCTTCCCGGAGCGTCGGGGCCTTTCCTCGGTTGACCATGCGGTCATCCGGGGGTATCCGGTATTAGCCAAAGTTTCCCTTGGTTATCCCGGTCTCCGGGGCGGGTTTCTCACGTGTTACTCACCCGTTCGCCACTCGACCAGACCCGAAGGCCTGGCCTCGTTCGACTTGCATGTGTTAAGCACGCCGCCAGCGTTCGTCCTGAGCCAGGATCAAACTCTCCGTCAAGATCTGAGGCCGGCCGAAGCCGACCCGTCGATCGGGTTGCGCAGGCCACCTCCCGCCGAAGCGGATGCGTGGGCGGCCCTTGCGATTCAGAGAGCCGGCTGAGGCCTGGCGGTCTCAGCCATTGGCTCACCCGGCACCGTGTGGCGCCGGGTTTGGCCCGGTGGGTTCACCGGACCAGGTAATTGACAGACGTCGGTCTCCGGCCACGCAGCCCAAGCCGACGCCCACACTCGCTATGCGTCCGTCTCTTCCGATTTCAAGAGGCAATCTCCTCGCAGCGGCCCCAACCTTGCGGTGGCGCCGGTCAACGAGGGTGCTTCCTCCACGGCAGCCCTGCCAGGATCGTTCCCGCCGTGCGTGCTTTGAAGCACTTCCCGCCGGGAGCGGCCTACCAGAAGCCGTGAAGGTTTCGGAACGCTAGCGGTCGCCAACCAAAAGGGCAACACCATTCCGGATTTTTTGGGCCGATTTTTTTCGGCGGATTTGCGGGGCCGCCGCGAGCGCTGTGCCCGACGGCCCGCTGGGCCCGCTCAGGCGCCGTCAGCGACCGTCGACAAGCAGGTGGTGGTGGCGGCGTCCACGCTGCAACAGCACGAATCTGTTGTCCACCATCGTCACCGAATCAGTGGCCGCGGCCACCCGCTGTCCGTTCACCCGAACGCCGCCGCCACGAATCAGCCGTCGAGCCTCACCCCTCGAGGCGCACACCCCGGCGGCGAGCAGCACGCCCACCACGGGTTCGTCGGGGGAGTCGCCGGTGACGGCGGCCATGTCCGCCACGGTCTCGGGCACGATTCCCCTGATCGCCTGCAATCCCTCGGTGGTCACCTCGGCGCCGCCGAAGAGCACGTCCGCTGCCAGCCGGGCGGCACGGGTGGCCTCGCGGCCGTGAACCATCGTGCACACCTCGTCTGCCAACACCCGTTGCGCCTTGCGGTGATGCGGCGCCGAGACGTGGGTGGCCATGATGTCCTCCACGTCGGACACGGCCAGCATGGTCAACTGCAACAAGAGCCGCCGCACGTCGGTGTCGTCGCTGTTCAGGAAGTACTGGTGGAACTCGTAGGGAAGGGTGCGGGCCGGGTCGAGCCACACGGCGCCCTCGGCCGTCTTGCCGAACTTGGCGCCGTCGGCCCTGGTCATCAACGGCCAGGTGAGCCCGTGAACAACCGCGCCGGAGCGCCTTCGCACCAGGTCGATGCCGGCGGTGATGTTGCCCCACTGGTCCGAGCCGCCGATCTGCAGGCGGCACCCGTAGTGCTCGAACTGCCACCAGTAGTCGAAGGCCTGCAACAGCATGTAGCTGAACTCGGTGAACGAGATTCCCTGATCGGAGGCCATACGGCTGCGCACCGAGTCCTTGGCAACCATCTGGTTGACGGTGACGTGCTTGCCAACGTCACGCAGGAAATCCAGCAGCGACACGTCGCGTGTCCAGTCGAAGTTGTTCACCATGCGGGCCGCGCCCGCGCCGGAGAAGTCGATCAACGTCTCGAGCTGGCGTTGAATGCCGGCCACGTTGGCGGCCAGCGACTCGGCGTCGAGCAGGGTTCTTTCGCCCGATCTACCGCTGGGGTCGCCGATCATTCCGGTGGCGCCCCCCACCAACGCCAGCGGCACGTGGCCCGCCTGTTGCAGCCTGCGCATCACCAGCACGCCGAGCAGGTGGCCCACGTGAAGGCTTGGGCCGGTGGGGTCGATGCCGTGGTAGAAGACCACCGGCGGGCCGTCGAGCAACCCCGCGAGGGCTTCCTGGTCGGTGTGGTCCTGTACCAGTCCCCGTGCGACAAGATCACCGAGCGCGCCTGCGGACATCACCCACAGAGCCTAAGGCTCGGCCTGGGCGCGACCTGTGAGCACGACCGTGAACCTTCCCGTGGTCCCCACCGCCACCAGCGGGGCGCCGAGTGCCGGATTGACAAGTGACCGCACCCAGGATGGATCCGGGCCGTGAGCATGCGCCGACGGGTCAGGACGTGGCGTGTTGTCCGCCGCAACCAAGAGCGCGCGAATTGGGTGGCGCAAGCACCAAACTGGCCCATGCTCGCGATGCGATACTGCGCGTCGGCAGGGCCGGGCCCAATGACGGGAACAGCCCAAGGCGCAGCGCCCGGCCCGACACGGGTGGTCCGATGAGGCCGATCTGCGCGCAGCGGGCACGCCGCGGTTCGTGCGTCGGGTTGCGGGATTTCCTTGCGGGACGCGCCGTGAGACGTGGCCGCAGCCGTGCGCCGGTGAGGCTGATCGTGGTGGTGTTGAGCCTCGCCGCGGCGGCGTGTTCGTATGAGACGCCGGACTTCTCGTTTCGCCTCGACGACCTGGCCACCGCGCAGTCCTCAAGGGTGTATGACCGCAACGGTGTGTTGATCACCGAACTGCGCGGCGAGCAGGCCCGCACCGACGTGACCGACATCACCCAAGTGCCCCCGGTGGTGCGAAACGCGGTGATCGCCATCGAGGACGAGCGGTTCTACGAGCACGACGGTGTGGACACCAAGGCAATCCTGCGAGCGGCGCGCTCCAACGTGAGCGCGGGAGGCATCAGCCAGGGCGGCTCCACCATCACCCAGCAGTACGTGGGCAACGTGTTCCTCGATCGCAGCGACCAAACGGTGACACGCAAGATCGAAGAGTTCTTCATGGCCCGGCGCTTCGAGCAGTTCTTCACCAAGGACTTCATCCTGCTGCGCTACCTGAACTGGGTGTACTTCGGAAACGGCGCCTACGGCATCGAGGCCGCGGCGCGTGAGTACTTCGGGGCGCCTGCGTGCGAGAACCCCATCGCCGCGGTCGGCGCAGCGGCTGATGGTTCCCAGAGTCCGCAGGTGTGCTTGAAGGTGAGCGAACTTCTCCTTGAGGAGGCGGCGCTGCTGGCGGGGCTGATTCAGCGTCCCAGCGCTTTCGACCCCTACCGAAATCCCGACGACGCTCTGCGCCGCCGCAACCTCGTGCTGGACCGGATGCTCGCAAACCAGATGATCACACCGGCCGAGCACGCAACGGCGTCGGCCAAGCCACTCGTGCTCACCGAGGACATCCCGATCCTGGAGGTGGAGTACCCGGCCGCCCATTTCGTGGAGGACGTGAAGCAGTGGTTCCTGGACAATCCCCGTTTCGGGGCGACCCGCGAGGAACGGGCAAGGCTGTTGTTCGAGGGTGGACTGGAGATCCACACCACCATCGATCTCGAGTTGCAAGCCCGCGCCGAGGCAGCCGTTGAGGCGATCCTTCCCGACAACGGCATCAACCCCGACGCCGCGGCGGTGACCCTGGGCGCCACCGGCGACGAGGACGGGCACGTGCTGGCAATGGTGGGCGGCAGGGACTTCTTCGGCGCCGAATCCGACGCCAAGTTCAACCTCGCAAGCGGCAAGGGCCGCCAGGCCGGCTCGGCGATGAAGCCGGTGGCGTTGGCGGTGGCGTTGCTGTCGGGGTTCTCGGTGACCACCTCCTACGACGCGCCCGACGAACTGGAAATAGACCGACCCGAGGTGTGCGGGCCGCTGTGGACGGTGCGAGGCGGGCGGGGCTCCACCCCCGAGGAACCCGTGAGGGTGGACTTGACCACGGCCACCCGCAGTTCGATCAACACCGTGTACGCCCAGTTGATGGTGGACATTCGACCCGCCAATTTCGTGCCCATGGCCGAAGCCCTTGGCGTGAACCCCGCGAGCATTGATCCGGTGTGCGCCGCGGTGCTCGGCACCGAGGACGTGAACACGGTGGAGCTGGCCAACATGTACGCCACGCTGGCCCGGTCGGGTCGCAAGGTGAACCCGGTGATGGTCACCGAGATCCTGCGCGCCGACGCCACACCCATGTACCGGCACGTGCCCGACTCCGAATTCGTGCTCAACACGTCGATCGCGGATCAGATCACCTGGGTGCTGCAGGGCACCATCACCCAAGGCACCGGTTATCGAGCCGCCATCGACCGACCCGCCGCGGGCAAGACCGGCACCGCACAGAACTACGCCGACGCCACCTTCGCCGGGTACACACCCCAGCGGGCCACCGCGGTGTGGGTGGGCTACCCCGACGCGCAAATCCCGATGGTGCCGCCCACCACCGACATCCGCGTGTCCGGCGGCACCTACCCCGCGCAGATCTGGCGGGAGATCATGCTGGCGGCCCATGACGGCATCGAAGCGGTGGACTTCCCGGCGCCACCGGTGAGCGCGCCCGCGCCCACCACCGAACCACCCCGCCTCGACGCGGTGGAGGTTCCCGACATTGTGGGCAGGCAGTGGAATGCCGAGGTGATGGCCACCGAACTGGGCGCACTGACCCTGCTGTTGGCGGCGACAGAGGTGGAGACTCAGGAGTTCGCGGCGGGCACCGTGATCGGGCAGGCCCCCGCAGCGGGCACTCTCGTGAACGGCGGGATCACCGTGAACGTCGAGGTGGCCACCGAGCCTGCGCTTCCGGCTGCGGTGCCTGTGCCAGACGTTGTGGGGTTGAGCGAGGGCGAGGCCCGTGGGGTGCTCGCGGCGATCGGTTTGGGGGTGGTGGTTGTGGTTGAGCCCTACCTGGTGGAGGGCGAGCCGGCGGTTGCGCCCGGGGTGGTGTGGCTGCAGGAGCCGTTGGCGGGCACGAATCTGCTACTCGGGCGATCCATGACCATCTGGGTTAGCCCCACACCGGTGTGATGAGCGACGCAGCCGGCCCCGGGCCCGAGGCAATGCCCGACAACCTCGAGGCCCGGCCGGGGCCACCTGGCGAGGCATCCCCAGACCCAGACCCGGGGCGTCGTGGGTGGTGGGCCCGGATCGTCCGGGCGGTGGTGGCGGTGTTCGTGGTGGGGTCGTTCCTGTTCTGGGTGTGGGCTTTTTCGCCTTGGGCGCGCACCGAGAACCCGAACCGCATCGATGATCGGGCGTTCGCGGCGTGGGCCGAGCAGCGCTGCGCCACCACCCAGGACATGATCAACGCACTGCCGTCTCCTCGTGAGGCGGCGTCTCTGCACGAACGCGCCGATCAGGTGGACAGGGCCACCTCCGAGACCGAGCGACTGGTGCGAGACCTCCAGGCCGAAGCGCAGACGCTGAGTGATCAAACCGACGGCGACGGCCCCGCGGATGTGGAGCTGTTGGCCTCCTGGTTCGCCGATTGGGAGCGGTACCTGCAGGACCGGCGCGACCACTCGGCCAAGCTGCGCACCGCCGACCCCGACACCGATGATCGCGAACTCAGGTTTCTGTTGAGTGACGTGATGCCGGGCGGCATCTACACCGAGCGCATGGACGGGTTCGCCCGTCTCAACAACATGGACTCCTGCGAGGTGCCCGGCGACGTGTGACGCCGGGGTGGCGGGCTCAGCCTGCCTGGGCGACGAGCTCCTCGTCGCTGGGGATCTCAACCCCTTCGAGGTAGTAGGTGTACAGACCCGAGATGGCGTCGGAGATGCCGCTCTCGTCCGACACGGCGAGCTCGGCGGTGACGATCGATCCGTGAATGTGTACCGAGGCGATCTTGTCGGTGTCGAGCAAGCGTCGGGCCAGGTCGTCGCAGGGTCGGTCTCCGATGATCTCCTCACCGGCGCGGTAGTGCTCGTGTCCCATTCCGGTGACGGTGCGGTTCAACTCGAATCGGACGATGCCGGGCCGAGGCGACGTGGTGCGCAGGAAGGTGACGGGCTGACCCATGACGGCGCGCACCCTAGCGTGTGGAACCGGCCGGACGGTGAGTGCCCGGACGCCGGCGCCGCCGCTTGGTGGCGTGGCGTCAACCGTGTGGCGTCAGTCGCTGTGGGTGAACAGCTCCTGTTGGCGGTGTGGGGCGGCGGGCACATCGGGGCCGATGCGGGGCACGCCGCTCCAGCGCAGGTCGTCCATGAACACCCAGGCACGGCGATGGATGGCGCTGGGGCCCAGCGCGGCCAGCGCGGCAACGTGACGGGGGCACGGGTAGCCCTTGTTGAACTCGAACCAGTAGCCCGGATGGCTCAGCGCCGCGGCCGCCATGAGGCGATCCCTGGTGACCTTGGCCACAATCGACGCCGCGGCGATGGACAGGCTCACCGAGTCTCCCCGAACGATCTTGGTGACCCCGGGCGCAGCGTCGTTGCCGGACGGGACGGGCTTACCGGTCGGCTGACTGGCGGGTTGATCGGTGGACTGTTCGCCGCTGTCCGCTCCGGTGCTTGGTGGTGTGACGAAATCCCAGGCGCCGTCCACCAGCACATGGTCGACGTGCGTGTTGAGCCCTTCAAGGGCGCGCCGGGTGGCCAGGCGTTGGGCTTGTGACATTCCCAGTTCTGTGCATTCGGTGACCGTTGCGTGGGCCACACACACCGCCTCCGCCCATCCGAGGATCCGGTGATGGAGGGCTTCGCGCTGGGATGCGGTGAGGGTCTTGGAGTCGCGCACCTTGTAGATGCGGCTCTGGCGGCCGGGTATCACTGCCGCCACGGTCAGCGGCCCCGCCCACGAGCCGCGACCAACCTCGTCAACTCCTGCGACCGTGGCAACTCCGGCCTCCCAAAGATCGCGCTCAAATCGCAGTGTGGGCACGGCACCCTTGGGTGGCCGCCTGCGCGACGCCCTGCCCGATGTGACGGATCGGCGGGTCACTGCGGGTGGCTCAGCAGGGCTTCGCCGGTGTTGTCGTCGGTGGACCAGTCCGGATCCAGGCCGCACTTGATGTTGACGACACTGTGCGGCGCGTCGCCGTGTGGTCGCAGTTCCCACAGCAGTGCCGGGCGGTTCCCGTGGCGACGCACCGAGTAGGAAAGCTCACCGTGGCGGGTTTGAACGCCTCGCACGTCCAGCGGCGCTTGCTGCCATTGAGCCTGCAATCCGGGAGCAAGCACGAGCGTGTCACAAGATTCGGTGACCACAGCATCCAGCAGTTGTCGAAGCATCACCACTCGAGCTTCGAGCGCCCGCACCACCGCCGCGCGAGGTGTGGGACACGGCTCCGGTGCGCTGCCCGCAGGACGCCCGTCGGCATTGCGCGGCATGGAAGCGCTCTGCCGGGGCGAGCAGGCGACAGCGCTCGGGGCGGGCGCCTCCCCCGGTGTCACAGGTGAGCCGCTCTCACCGGCGAATGTCTCGGGCAACCCGGCGGACCCCCGCTGCGAACCGTTGGCCGGCTCAGGGGGGCTCAGGGTTTCGAGCAGACCGACGGCATCAGCGGCCGCGGGCGGGTCCTCGTAGGCCAAGGCGGCGGCCACCTCGGCAACCGTGCGGTGGTCGAGCAGGTCCCCCGCGGCGGCGGTCAGCGGCCCGGCCCAGTCACTCAAGCCGGAGTCGCGGCCGGCCCGCAACCGACGCGACGCCAACGCGGCCAGGGCGCGCACGGCCAGGCTCGGCTTGGGCGACCCAGCCGAGAGGGCGTGCAGCAACGTGGTTCTGGCGCGGTCGGCCTCACCGGCCAGCCCCACCCGGTCAAGCAGCAACGGCACCCCTTCGTCCATGTCCAAGCCCTCGTCTCCGGCTAGCAGGATCGCCGCGGCGATCCCCTCACGCCAGTGGCCCTGCGCTGATTCGTCGCCGAGGTCGATTCGGGCTGCCCGTCCCAAAACGGCATTCCAGCCCCCCACGGCCGCAGCGGGTGACAGCGGTGCAGCAGTCGGCTCATCCGGCTCGTGGGACCCGGCATTGGCGCCACGTTGCCGCCGTCGCGCAAGACGGTTCCTGCGCGTTGTTGGTGCTGGGGGATCGAGGTGGACTGTCACGGCGCGGACTGCTCCCACCACCAGAGGCATCACCAGCACCACCGACCTGGCGTCCATGTGCCCGTGAGGGCTTGCGTCCGGCACATCGGACACATCACCCAGCGCTGCCCACACGTGGGCGTGGTGGGCCGCCACCACCCGGGAGGGCTCCCGATCTGTTTCGATGGCGGGCCGCCCGTTCATCAACACCTGCCGTCCCCTAACGGACAGCGGCCCGGCGCGGCCCCTTCGGGAGCGTGAGCCCGAACCTCGGCGGGCACCGGAGCGAAAATCCGCCGGGCTCGGCGTGTCGCCAACACACGGCTTCACCGCAACGGCGAGGCTCACGGGCTCAGGTGTGTGGTTGGCAAACTCGATCACCACCACCCGCTTCGACTCGGCCCGCACCGCCGCGGCGGTTGCGGTGACGTCACCTCCGTGTACTCGCATGGCGGTGAGCGCCACCGGCGTGTCATCCACGCAACCCGAGCGCACCGCCGCCTCGTCGGCGGCCACGTGCCAGCGCTGCGATGAGCCCACCGCCCACGCAACCTGCCAGTCCTTCCCGAGGGGCGCGACCGCGCCGGCGGAGTCCACCCAGGCCACCGGCCCGTCAAGGTCCCCGAGAACCAGTCCCCCGCTCATTGCTGATCCACCCTCGAATGCTGCGACGCCGTGCTACCGCGACGCGGTGCCCAGCCCGGAGCGAACCTCAGTGGTTGGTGGACGGTTCAGCAGCGCCTGGTACGCCTCGGCGGCCGAGCGGTTCTCGGTGATCACGGCTCGAACCTGTTCGGCTATGGGCATCTCCACCCCCAGCGAGCGTGCCAGGTCCACCACGATCGGAGTGGACTTGACGCCTTCGGCGATCTGATCCATCGAGTCCACGATCGCCCCGATCGCCTCGCCGCGGCCGAGTCGCTCGCCCACGTGACGGTTGCGGCTCTGCTCACTGGCGCAAGTGGCCACCAGGTCACCCATCCCGGCCAGTCCCGAGAAGGTGGACTGCCGGCCACCCAGTGCCGTGCCGAGGCGGCTCATCTCCACCAGGCCACGGGTGATCAGCGCGGCTCTGGTGTTGTTGCCGGCGCCGAGCCCTTCGGCCATGCCCGCGGCCAGCGCGATCACGTTCTTGGTGGCGCCCGCCATCTCCACGCCAACCACGTCGGTGCCGGCGTACACCCGAAACTGGCTCAGCGTCATCACCTGCTGAGTGGCGGCAATGGCAGCGGGCTCCGACATGGCAAGCACCGCGGCGGTGGCGTGACCGGCCATGATCTCCCCGGCCAGTGTCGGCCCGCTCAACACACCAACCGGGCGATCACCCAACTCGGAGGTGACGACCTGGGTCATGCGGTTGTTGGTGAGCGGTTCCAGGCCTTTGGTGAGCGACACCACCGCAACACCGGGACGGATGTGATCCTTGAGGAGCGCGCACGATGATCGGAAGCCGTGCGAAGGCACAGCCATCAGCACAAGGTCTGCGTGGCGAATCGCGTCGGCGATGTCGGTGGTTGCCCGAAGGTCGCCATGCAGGGCCCGGCCGGGAAGGTAGCGACGGTTCTCGCTGTGAGTGTTGATCGCATTCGCAGTATTGCCGCTGCGGCAGTACAGCACGGTGGGCGTGTTGTGAGCGCACAAGTGAGCCATGGTCGTTCCCCACGACCCGCCGCCCACGACACTCACCCGTATCGACATGTGCGAAACCCTAGACTCGCTTTGTTGGCCACCTCCGCTTTGCAGACTCACGACCCGGCCGATGCCGTGCCAACTGCCGTTGTGGTTCCGATCAGGGCATTCGACGGCGCGCTGAGTCGCCTTTCGGATGTTCTCAGCCCCGTTCAACGCTCAAATCTGATGCGGGCCATGGCCCGGCGGGTGTTGGCCGCGGCGGCGCCGCACGCGGTTCACGTGGCCACCGACGACCGGGAAGTGTCGCAGTGGGCGCACGGTGAGGGCGCCGAGGTGATCACGGTGGGGTCCACCGGGCTGAACGCGGCCGCTCAGGTTGCGCTGGAGCGCCTGGGGTCAGCCGGGTTTGGTCGTGTGGTTGTGGCTCACGGCGACCTGGCCTGCGTGCAGAGCCTGCATCCGGTGATCGGGCCCGGGGTGGTTATCGCGCCCGACCGTGGAAGCGAAGGCTCCAACGTGGTGTGCGTGCCGGCCGATTCGGGCTTTGAGTTCTCCTACGGGCCGGGTTCGTTTGGGCGTCACTGCGCCGAGGCCCACCGGTTGGGTCTGGCGCTTCGGGTGGTGCGTGACCCGACGCTGGCAGCCGACATCGACGATCCGTCCGATCTTCGCCGCTTGTTGCCGCCCGAGCGCGCCGCCCTCGGGCTCGACAATCCCCGCAACCCTGCTTCAGCGACCAGCCGCGCCAAGATGTGAGATCACCGCAGCGGTCGCCGGTCACAATCCTCCGACGGTGCGACACCCCAACGGTGCGGCAGCCGAGGGGCGCCACGACCACAACGGGTTGCACCCCCCGACGCGGGCAGTCAAATGGCATTCGCCCAGCAGGAAGGATCACAAGTGGCCACAGTTGATCTACCCACACCCTCGGCGGTGCTGGCCATCGGCGCTCACCCCGATGACATCGAGTTCGGTTCGGGTGCGACACTGGCCAAATGGGCCGGAGCCGGGTGTGAGGTGAGCTTGCTGATCTGCACCGACGGCTCCAAGGGCACCTGGGACGCCAACGCCGACACCGCCAGGCTTGCTCGCAGGCGCAAGGTGGAACAGCGCGAGGCGGCCCGGCGACTGGGCGCCCGGGGCGAGGTGTGCTTCCTGGATGAGGTGGACGGGGAACTGGACGCCACGATGCAACTGAGAAGCCGGGTGGCTCGGGTGATCCGCGAACTGCGGCCCGAGGTGGTGCTGGCCCATGACCCGTGGCAGCGCTGGCGCCTGCACCCCGACCACCGAGCCGCGGGGTTTCTGGCTTGCGACGCGGTGGTGGCGGCCCGAGATCCGCATTTCTTCGCTGAGCACGGCATCGCCCATCACCGGCCCGAGGAGATGCTGCTGTTCGAATGTGAGGAGCCCGACCATTTTGAGCAGGTCGGATCACTTCACGTGGAGGCGAAGGTTGAGGCGCTGCTGGCGCATGAAAGCCAGTACGAGAGCACCCACGGGATCTCCGCCGAGCAGGCCGGCGCCGACAGGGACAATTTCCGGGCCGGTTTGTTCGACGAGTGCCGCGCCGCGGGGCGACGCGTTGGGGTGAGGAACGCCGAGGCGTTCAAACGAATGACGAAGCTGTGACCTCCCACGACACACCACCCGCCGCAAGCGAGGCAGCAGGCGCCGACGACTCCCCCGCGCAAGCCGAGACAGGGCCCGAGCCGGGCACAGGGCCTCAATCGGGCACGGGGCCTGAACCGGGCACGGGGCGTGAACCGGGCACGGGCGCCGAACGGTCGGAGGCGGCCATGTCCGCAGTGGACATCGGTTTGAGCGCAGCCGAGGTGGAGCAGCGGGTGCGGGACGGGCTCGTGAACAACGTTCCGGGCGCTCCGGTGCGTTCTGTGGGTGAGATCTTCCGCTCCAACGTTCTCACGCCGGTGAACGGGATCATCGCCACGATGTTCGCGTTGATCCTTGTGGCGGGCTTCCCCGCTGATGCGTTGTTCGCGGGTGTGGTGGTGTCCAACAGCATCATCGGCATCGCCCAGGAACTGAAGGCTCGGCGCACGCTCAACGAACTGGCGGTGCTGTCGGCGCCCCGTGCTCGGGTGGTGCGAGACGGCAGCACCGCAGAGGTTGAGACACGCGAAGTGGTGGCCGACGACGTGCTGGAGTTGCACCCCGGCGATCAGATCGTGGTGGACGGCCTGGTGTTGACCGAGAACGGCCTGGAGGTGGACGAGTCGCTGCTAACCGGCGAGAGCGACCCGGTGGACATGACCCCGGGCGCCACGGTGATGTCGGGATCGTTCGTGAGCGCGGGCAGCGGCAGGTACCGCGCCACCGCCATCGGCGCCGACTCGTACGCGGCCCGGCTCGCCGAGGAGGCACGACGATTCAAGCTGGCCGGCAGCGAACTCAAAGCGGGTGTGAACGTGATATTGCGCTGGCTCACCGTGATCATCCCGCCCGCTGCGGGCCTGTTGCTGCTGCGTTTGCTGGGCACCGAGGATCGTTGGCAGGAAGCGCTTCGAGGCACCGTCGCGGCGGCGGTGGCGATGGTTCCCGATGGTCTGGTGCTTCTCACCAGCCTGTCTTTCATCACAGGAGTGATCGTGCTGGCCCGGCGTCGAGCCTTGGCCAAGGAACTCGCCTCGGTGGAGCTTCTTGCTCGTGTGGACACTTTGTGTTTGGACAAGACGGGAACGATCACCACCGGCGACATTTCCATGGATCGTGTGGAGCCGCTGGGTGACACCACCGAAGCCGAGGCGCTGGAAGCGTTGCGCGCCCTGGTGGCCGCCGATCCTTCCCCGAACGCAACCCTGGCCGCCATAGATCACGGCGTGGCCATTCTTGTGGGGCTGCGCGAAATAGAGGGCCGTGGCGCCGAAGTGGGCTCCGGCGACGACTGGATTTTGCGCTCGGGGGTGCCGTTCTCGTCTGCGCGCAAGTGGGCAGCAGCCGCCTTTGAGG
The DNA here is from genome assembly GCA_965221635.1 of Candidatus Aldehydirespiratoraceae bacterium. Lineage (GTDB taxonomy): Bacteria > Actinomycetota > Acidimicrobiia > Acidimicrobiales > Aldehydirespiratoraceae > JAAXHB01. Next base: position 1,732,193 of record OZ244902.1, on the reverse strand, counting down.
GGCGTGCCGTGTTCCACCTCGGCGCGCCCGACGTGCTTCTGGGCCGGCCGACACCCACCGACGGCGAATGGCCCCACGCCGAGATCTCCGCCGGCGCGGCCCACGCAGGCGACGAGGCGAGCGTTGAGGCTCACCACGAACTGCTGCGTGACGCCCGCGACCGGGCCGCGCACGCCGCGGCGAGCGGTTCGAGGGTGCTGGTGGTGACCCGCAGCAACGAGTCGGAACTGTCCGAGCAACTGCCGGAGGTGCGCACGCCGTTGTGCCTGGTGCATCTCAGCGACACCGTTCGATCCGACGCCGCGGAGATCTTCGCGTTCTTCAAGGGTCAGGGCGTGGACTTGAAGGTGATCTCCGGTGATCACCCCGCCACGGTGGCCTCGGTGGCGCACCGAGCCGGCATCACCGCCGGCGCCGAGGCGGGAACCGATGCCCGTGAGCTTCCCGAGGACGCCGAAGCGCTCGCCGACGCCTTGGAGTCCGCCACGGTGTTCGGCCGGGTCACGCCACATCAGAAGCGAGCGATGGTGCATGCGCTGCAAGCCCGTGGCCGCACGGTGGCGATGACCGGGGACGGCGTGAACGACGTGCTGGCCCTCAAGGACGCCGACATGGGCATCGCCATGGGTTCGGGGTCGTCGTCCACACGAGCGGTGGCTCAGTTGGTGTTGTTGGACAATCGCTTCTCCACCTTGCCGCGGGTGCTCGCGGAGGGACGACGGGTGATCAACAACATCGAACGGGTGGGCAACCTGTTCATCACCAAAGCCGCGTACGCGGTGCTGTTGACCGCGCTGGTGGGTGCGGTGGGATCACCGTTTCCGTTCCTGCCCCGTCACCTCACCTTGATCGGAACGTTCTCCACCGGCATGCCGGGCTTCTTTCTGGCCCTGGCCCCGAACGACCGGCTGGTGCGGCGGGGCTTTCTTGCGAGGGTGCTGCTGTTTTCGCTGCCGGCCGGTGTTGTGGCGGCGGTGATCACGTTCGCCACCTACGAGGTGGTGCGTCGCCTCGATTCGGTGAGCCTCGATCAGGCCCGAAGTTGCGCCACCATGACGCTGCTGGGCATCGGACTGGTGATCCTGGTGCTGATCAGCCGCCCGCTGCGAGCTTGGAAGCTGGGACTTGCCACCTCGATGGCGGCGGGATACGGCGTGACCATGGCCTGGCCGCCGCTGCGGAGCTTCTTCCAACTCACGCTGCCCCCCGCGGGCGCCTGGGTGTTGGTGATGGTTGCGGTTGCGGTGGGCGGGCTGCTGGTGTGGGTGGCCACGGAGATGGTCGACCGTTCCACGAGGCGCCGCCACGTCGACCCGACCGCCACCACGCACGCCACGCCGGCGGCCCACATCTAGCCGAGGCGGCTCGGGCCGGCCGGGTTGGGGGTTTGCCGGGGTGGGAGCCAAGCCGGGGTGGGGGCCTGCCGGGGTGGGTGTTATTCGGTGGCGGCCACCAGGTCGGCGAGCACTCGTCGCATTTCCAGGGTGATCCGGTCGGCTTTGGTGTGGAACTCCACGCCGGGCCCAAGGGGCACCGCTTTGGTGTGCATCCGTTCGAGCAGCACCTTGTCCTCCGCGGCCACAGCCAACTGGAAGTCCACCGCTGCGGCCCGGGCCTCGTCTGTGTCGGCGATGTCGTTGCGGTAGTCGGTGCAGTACAGCCTGGTGGTGGTTGCGTTCACCGGCTGATGACAGAAGCTGATCGTGAGCACCGCGTTCTCCTCGGTGTAGCCGATGCGCAGGTACACGTGATGTGGCGCGGTGAACACGTACAGCAGCTCACGCTCCACGATGCGATATTCGTCGCCTGCGCCCATCGAGTCGGCCAGGGCCTTGGTTTGGTGGCGATGGACAACGTTGAACTTCCAGTCGTTGCGCTCAACCCCGTAGTCGGCCACCAGCAGGTCGTCCTCCTCGCCGAAGGTGTCGAGGTGCACAAATGGCAGGTGGGCCACATCAAGGAAGTTGTCTGCCATCTGAGCCGCGGAGGCGTTCCAGTCCAAAGCGGGAAGCGGGCATTGAACAAACGAGGGGTCGTGGTGTTCGGGCACCTCGGGCAGCGGCGCCAGCGGCGTTTCGGGCGCCAACCAGATGAGTCCCAGATGCTCGGTGACCGCCGCCGCAACAGAACAATGCGCGCCAGAGCCGATCGGCAGGCCAGGCTCCAAGGCGGGTATCTCCACGCAGCGACCATCGGCCGCGAAGCGAAATCCGTGGTAGGCGCAACGCAGACTGTCCCCGATCACGGTGCCCGCGCTCAGCGGCGACAGCCGGTGCGGGCAGGCATCCGCAAACGCCGTGAGGGTGCCACCGAGGCGGACCACGCACCAGTGCTCACCCAGCAATTCCACACCGATGGGGCCGTCGTCGCGCAGCTCCGATGCACGCGCCACCGGATGCCAACACTGCCTCAATGCGGGATCGGTATTGTGAAACCAGCCCTGGTCGGTTCGGGTTGGCCTGCTCGGCGAGCGCATGGTTTGCTGCATCGGGCCGATGTTAGGCACCCTTTGTGGGCAGCTTCAAACGGGACGCTCGCCGCCCCGACCCCATCCGCCAACCCACTCCCAAGCACACAAGCGAGGCCGACATGACGATCAGCACTCTTGCGAATCTTTGTTGGGAGGTGTGCCGGTGAGTCGTCAGGTGCTCGTTGTTGGGGGATGTCCGGCCGCGGCGAAGCTCGCCGGTTCGCTCTCCGGCAGGGTGCAGTGGGTTGATCCGCGGCCCGGTGAGGTGGACGACGAGTTCGTGGCTCGGGTTCGGGCCGGGCGTGAGGGTGACGGTGGCGCGGAGTCCGCTGAGGCGGCGGAGTCTGCTGAGGAGAAGTCCGCTTCGGCACCGTCTGGTGTTGGCCGTGGTGTTTCGGGTGCGGACGGGCTTGACCTGGTGGTTCACGCGCTCTACCCCGACGCTTCGCTGATGCCGTTGGCGCTGGCGGAAATGACCTTGGAGCACTGGCGCAGCGCTTGTGACGCCACCATCGAGGCCGGGCTGCGCCTGGCGCGTGGGGCCCACCCGCACTTGTTGGCACGTGGCGGGACGATGGTGTTTTGTGTGCCGACGCTCGCTTCGGCAGGCGCCGCTGGGTTCACGACCCTGGCGACCGCCGCTGAAGGCATGCGGGTGCTGGCCCGATCCCTGGCCAAGAGCTGGGGCAGCGACGGCATCCGAGTGCACGCCGTGAGCCTTCACCCCGGTGAGTTCCTATCCGCCGAGCACGCCGATGCCGTGGTGTCGGCCATGTCGATCGCCGATCCGGCCCTTGGCCGGATGCCTGATGCACAGGAGCTTGCCGCGATGGTGGACGCGCTGGCGTCGAGGGCTGCGAGCGGCGTCACCGGCACCACCATGGTGATCGACGGCGGAACGTGGATGGCGGGATGAGCAACGCCGAGGACTTGCATCCCAGTTCCGGAAGCGGGGCTCGAAACGGGGCGCTGTTGGAGGGCCACACTGCGCTGATCACCGGCGGAGCAGCTGGCGTCGGTTTGGGCATTGCCGGCGCCATGGCCGCTGCGGGCGCGGCCGTTGTGATCGCATCACGGCGCGCCGACGTGGGAGAGGAGTCCGCCGCCGCAATCCGCGCACGTGGTGACCGGGCGCAGTTCGTGCAATGCGACGTGACCGATCCCGCTCAGGTGGACGCCGCGGTGGCAACAGCGGTGGAGCGTTTCGGCGGCCTGGACGTGATGGTGCACAACGCCGTGTCGGGCGCAGGGCCACCCCGCCCCCTGCAAGCGGTGCGAAACGAGGTGATCGCCGCTCAGATTGACATCTCCACAACCGCCGCGTTCCTGTGTGCCCGGGCCGCATTTCCCCATCTCCGAAAGCGACCCGGATCGATGATCCTGCTCACATCCCCAGCGGGGATCGAAGGATCCGCCAACCTCCCCGTGTACGCCACCGTGAAAGCCGCGCAGCGAGGTCTGCTCAAGAGCCTGGCCCGTGAATGGGGGCCGCTCGGGATCCGGGTCAACGCGATCGCGCCCCTGGCGCGCACCCCGGCCATGGATGCCGCCACCGCCGCCAACCCCGTGCTTGAGGTTCGTCTTGTGGCGCGCACTCCCCTGGGACGAATCGGTGACCCCGAAACCGACGTCGGCCCCGCCGCGGTGTTCCTCGCCTCAGAAATGAGCGCCTACATCACAGGCCAGACCCTCGTAACAGACGGAGGCGGCTTCCTGGGCCTCTAGTGCCAAACATTCAACTGGCCGCTCCCGATCTCGAACCATGGTCAACCCACATGCATCGAAAGGGTGCAAGAATTTGCGTCCCTCAGAAGATTGTCCTTGCTGTTAGCTTCCGAGGCATGACATCGGGTCAACGGACCGACGAGTCCCATAGCGGGTAGCGAGTGATGGCCACCGATCTCGCGCCCGTCACCCCGAGCGTTCTCAAGTGGGCCCGTCTCACTGTCGGCGTTGGCGTGGAAGAGGCCGCCCGGCGCGCACGGGTCACCCCGAATCGCCTCGAGGATTGGGAGCGGGGTGCGTCGGAACCGACCGTGGCGAAGCTTCGTCAACTGGCCAAGCTCTACCAAAGACCCTTTGCGGTTTTTTTCTTGCCAGAGCCCCCGTCGGACTTCGACACTCTTCGGGACTTCCGCAAGCTTCCCGACAATCCCGACCGCTCCTGGAGCCGAGCTCTTCACAAGGTGTACCGGCGCGCGGTTCTGCAGCAGGAGATCGCAGCGGAGCTCCTTCAAGGTCAAGGCAAGGCATCTCGGACCATTCCCGCTCTCAACCTGCAACACAGCCCTGAGGCCGCGGCTGAGATAGCGCGCAGATGTTTGGGGGTGCCGCTTGATGGACAGTTCTCTTGGCGTCGGCCCACGACTGCCTTCAGCGGATGGCTTGAAGCGGTGGAGGCTCTCGGTGTGCTCGTGCTGCGGACGAGCGAGGTGCCTCTGGAAGAGATGCGAGGCTTCTCCTTGGGCTCCCACGACGTGCCGGTCGTGATGGTCAACGCACTTGACGCGCCGGCGGGTCAGGTGTTCACCCTCCTGCACGAGTTTGCGCACCTCACGCTGCGGCAAGGTGGCCTGTGCGATCTTCTTGAGCCGGATGGCAATGAGGGCAAGAGGATCGAGGTCTGGTGCAACGCAGTCGCGGGCGCCATCCTGCTCCCAGCAGCGTCTCTCCTCGACGACGAGATCGTGCGCCCGCCTGGGGAGCGTGAGTGGGACGACGAGGTGCTCGCGGACCTAGCGAGGAAGTACGGAGTGAGTCGCGAGGCAGTCCTGCGAAGACTCGTGACTTTGAGGCGCGCCAGCGCGGAGTCCTATGTCGAGAGCCGCCGGAAGTACCTGTTGAGCTACGCCATGCGACGCGACGAGCAACGGAAGCTGAGAAGCAGCACCAAGGGCGGGCCGCCTCCACACAGGATGGTCATACGGGACCAGGGAAAGCCCTTCGTTCGACTGGTGCTGGACGCGTATCACCGTGAGGCGCTAACGCCTTCTTCGCTGTCATCGTTGCTCGGGATCAAGCTGAAGCACCTTGCCGCGCTCGAGAGTGAAGCGGGCAGCGTTGCGTGAGTTACGTCTTTGACACGAGCGCACTGATCGGCGCCTGGGTTCGCTCCTATCCGCCTGACGCCTTCCCGCAGCTTTGGAACCACCTGGACGCACTCGCGACGGGCGGCCGCCTGTTCGTTCCCGAGCAAGTGTTGGAGGAACTCATGGCACAAGAGGACGACCTCCTCGACTGGGTGAAGCGCCGCGCCAATGCCATCGTTGTGCCCACTACGCGGGACATCATGCTGGCAGCGCGTGAGGTTCTGAGCGACCATCCCAATCTCGCGAAACCTGGGACAGGAAGGGGAAAAGCCGATCCCTTCGTGATCGCGCTCGCAGCGATCCGTTCCCTACCCGTGGTGACCCAGGAACAGGGCGGTTCTGCATCCAAGCCACGCATCCCCTATGTGTGCCGGGGGATGCGCATCGGCTGCATGACGATGTTGGACGTGATCAGGGCCGAGGGGTGGCGCTTCTGACTCCATGGCCGCCACCGCCGCCAATCCCGTGCTTGAGGTTCGTCTTGTGGCGCGCACTCCCCTGGGACGAATCGGCGACCCCGAAACCGACATCGGCCCCGCCGCGGTGTTCCTCGCCTCAGAAATGAGCGGCTACGTCACCGGCCAGACCCTCGTAACAGACGGAGGCGGCTTCCTGGGCCTTTGAGCTCTTGGAGCCCCCGCTGTGGGGTCAGGGGTTGGCGGCCAGGTGGATTGCTCTTGGGGCAGCGGACAGGGATATTGGGAGGTTGCCGAAGAGTTCGCCGTCGCCGCGGAGCTGATCTTCGGGGTCCTCTGAGGTGGCGCTGCTGTCTTGGGGGGATGTGACGGCTGGGGGGGCTTCCTCGATCTTGATGGTTGAACCCGTGAAGGTGTGGACGTTGCGGTGGCGGGTGTGAGCGCCCTTGAACACCGCGGGCAGTAGGCGCAGCAGGGTGGCCTTGCCCACGTGACCCACCACGGTGAGGTCGAGTTGACCATCGGCCGGGTCGGCGCTGGGACAGATGGCCATACCCCCGCCGAATGTGGGCGTGTTGGCCACGGCCCAAAGGGCCGACAGGTACTCGTGGCTCTCGCCGTCCACGGTGAACACGAGGCGGCGGTGACGCAGCCGTGCGACGGTGATCAACGTGGCCACCGTGTACCGGCTCGGCCCTCGAGGGAACCGCATGCGGTCGGCCTGCACGTTCACATCAACGCTGAACCCGCCGGTCACCGTTGAAGCCACCCAGCCGCGATCCGACGTGATCGCGTCCACGGTTGTGTGCTCCCCCAGGGCGCGGGCCGCGGCCTGCTCTGTTGTCACCGATGACCCGTACAGGCCGAAGGTGCGAGCGAAGTCGTTGCCGGTGCCGGCCGGCACAACCCCCAGAACCGTTTCGGTGCCTGCCACCGCCTGAGTGCCGATGTTGACGATGCCGTCGCCGCCCACCACCACGAGCCTCGAAGCACCATCGGCGACCGCGCCTTTGGCGGCTGCCAGCGACTCGGCGATCGAGGCGCCGGTGAGTTCACGAACAGTGTGACCGGCGTGGCGTATCACCGACCTCACCGTGCGGGCAGCCGCCTCGGCTCGGCCACGACCGCCGCGAGGGCTGTAGAGCAGGTGAACGTCTGCCATGTTGCAGGTCTAGCACGCAACCCAAGTTGCGACGGGGCCCATGGCCCTGATGACCCGCCGGAGCTTGCCGCCCGGGCGGGGCGAGGTTGAGTTCAGATTGCCTGGCGCATGGCCTTGTGGGCTCGCTGCTCAGCGATCCGCTTGCGGCCGATGATCGGAGTTGAGGGCGGAAATCCGGCTTCGGCCCGTTCCGATTCGCTTTCGCCGCCCCAGAAGCCCAGTTCACGATTGGTGCGTGCATAGTCGCGGCACTCCACCACCACGGGGCAATCCGAGCAAATGGCCCTGGCTCGGGCCTCTCGGCGGACCCTCGCCTCGGGACGCTCGGCGAAAGGAGCGAAGTAGTACTCACTGGCCCCGCCGCAGCGGCCACGGATCATCCAATCGGTGGCCTGAACGGGGCCGGAGGCAATCCCGTAATCATCGATCATCACACGAACGACACCTCCCAGCTCGGCCCTGGTGGCGACGGACACAAACCGTGAACCGACCTGGATCCGACGCCGGAACAAAAACGGTATACAAAATCGAATGTAGAGTCAATAGTTATTGGCGATCAAGATTATGACTGATTCAGATACCCGCCGCCACCGGTGGCGCTCTGCCTCGGGGCCTGCTCGCCTGAGCACAGCGTGCATGGGCGCAGCGTTCCTGGCGCGCACCAATCCGAATGATGCTGTCGGCTTCCGGGTGAGGGCACCACCCACCTGTGGGGACGCCCGCCCGGGAAATCGCCGGGTGGTCGGCGGGTGGTCGCCGGGTTGCGCCCACCACCGCGGCGTCGGGCTCCCCTAGGCGACCCAGTTGACCGCTTGAATCTCGGTGTAGGCGAGGATTCCCCACTTTCCGCGGTCGCGGCCGATGCCGGACATCTTCCATCCCCCGAAGGGTGCGTACATGTGCGGTTGCACCGTGTTGAGCGCGACGTTGCCCGACTCGATGCGACGACCAATCGCGTAGGCACGCTTGGTGTCGCCCGAGTACACGTAGGAGAACAGCCCGTATGGGGAGTCGTTGGCGAGGGCCACGGCTTCGTCGTCTGAATCGTGGGCCATCACCACCACCACCGGCCCGAACGCCTCGTGGCGGGTCACGTGCATGCCGGGGGTGACATCGGCGAGCAGCGTGGGCGCCACGAAACAACCGGGTCGGTCGGGGCGTTCGCCTCCCACCACCACGGTTGCGCCCTCGGAGCGGCCCGTGGCGATGAAATCCTCCACCCGGTCTCGGTGGGCTTGGGTGATCACCGGGCCCACGATGGTGTCGGGCTCGGTCGGGTCGCCGAGCTTCATGAACCCCGAGATCGCCTTGAGCGTCTCAACGGTTTGGTCATAAAGACTGCGATGACAGATCACACGTGTTGGTGCGGTGCAGATCTGCCCGGAATGGAATCCCCACACGGTGGCAATGGCGGTGCAGGCGGCGGTCACATCGGCGTCCTCGGCCATGATCAGCGCGCCCTTGCCTCCCAGTTCCATCAGCACCCGTTTCATGGTGGCGGCACCGTTGGCGTAGATCCGGGCGCCCACTTCGCTTGATCCGGTGAACGAGATCATGTTCACATCGGTGGCGTCCACCAGCGTGGCGGGAACCTCCGGGCCGGAGCCAACCACGATGTTCACCACCCCTTCGGGGAAGCCCGCGGCTTGCACCGCCTCGCCCAGCAACAGCACCCCGAGGGGGTCTTGCGGCGCCGGTTTCACAACCACGGTGTTGCCCGCCGCCAGCGCTGGGGCGATCTTTCCGGCCACGTTCACCAGCGGCATGTTGTAAGGGGTGATGGCGGCCACCACCCCCACCGGCTGGTGGTGTACCACCGCTGAACTCAACCCTGCCGGGCCCAGCGCAGTGGCGGGCTGCGGCACGGGCGCGATGGTCTCGTCCACATCGATGGGCGTGGCGTAGTAGCGGAACCGGTCGATGAACGGGCCTCCCACCTGCATCTGTTGGGCGATGTTGGTGGTGGAGCCCGTTTCGGCGCGCACCAACGGAGCCCAACCAGGGGCCATTTCGTCCAACACGTCGGCCAGCTTGGCGAGATGGGCGCCCCGCTCGGAGGGTGACAGGCCCCGCCATCCGTCAAGAGCGGAGCGTGCCGCGGCGGCGGCCTGCGCGGCTTGCGCGGCGTCGGCCTCGGGAGCGTGACCCACCACCTCGAGATTGTTCGGATCGATGATCTCGTATGTGCCGGCGGCGGGTGCCACCCATTGTCCGCCGATGAAGTGCTTCCACTGCCGTTGCGGATCGATCGCGGTGGCGGAGGGATCTGCCTTGGCGGACATGGCGTTGCACCTCCTCGTGGCGGCGCCTCATGCGAGGCCCGGTGAGCCTAACGAGGCACCCTCGCTCACCTCGGCGCTCGCAGGGCCCGCGCCACCGGGAGGCCCGCCGCTGTTGGGTCAATGGCCTCCATGGTGCGGTGTTCGCGGGCGGGCAGGAACCTCAAGGGCCGTGAGGCGGGTACCACGGGCCTGTGAGTAGCATCGACTGCGGTTGTGCGGTCGTGGCCTGCGCAGTTGCGGTTAGCCACCTCCCACATCGGCCAAGGCGCCGGGCGTGTCGCTCGACGCAGATCCAAGGATTCGAACTCAGGAGTGAACCGATGCCCGAAGCTGTGATTGTTGCCACCTCACGCACCCCGATCGGGCGAGCCATCAAGGGCTCGCTAGTGAACGCCCGGCCCGATGACATGTCGGGGTTCATCATCTCGGACGTGTTGGGCAAGGTGCCCGGCCTCAACCCAAACGACGTGGAGGACGTGATCTGGGGAATCGGCCAACCAGGAGGCGAGGCCGGTTACAACGTCGCCAGGGTGGCTTCACTGCTGGCCGGGCTCAACGCCCCGGGCGTGAGCGTCAACCGTTACTGCGCATCGTCGCTTCAGACGATCCGCATGGCCGCTCACGCCATCAAGGCCGGCGAGGGAGACTGCTTCGTTGCCGGTGGCGTTGAAGCGGTGTCGCGTTACGTGAACGGCACTGCCGACACCGGCCCCCACAACGACGACTTCGCCGATGCCGAATCTCGCACCGCTGAGCGAAGCGGCGCAGGTTCGGCCGCATGGGCGCCCCCTCAGGGCCTGCCCGACATTTACATTTCCATGGGGCAGACCGCCGAGAACGTCGCCCAGTACAAGGGCGTTTCCCGACAGGCGCAGGACGAATGGGGCGTGCAGTCCCAGAATCGGGCCGAGGCGGCCCGCAACCGGGGCTTCTTCGAGCGCGAGATCACCCCGTATCCCCTTGACGACAGCAACGAGATGCGCCACGACGACGGCATCCGCGAAGGCACAACGTTGGAAGGCGTGTCCCAGCTTCGGCCGGTGTTTCGTCCCGACGGAACGGTCACAGCGGGCAACGCCTGCCCGCTCAACGACGGCGCTGCCGCTGTGGTGGTGATGTCGGACACCAAGGCCGCGCAGGTTGGCGCCACGCCGCTGGCGCGGATCATTTCCACCGGCGTGTCGGCGCTGCACCCAGAGATCATGGGCCTCGGGCCGATCGATGCCTGCCGTCAGGCGCTGGGCCGGGCCGGGATGACCATCGACGACGTTGATCACGTGGAAATCAACGAGGCGTTCGCTGCTCAGGTGCTGCCCTCGGCAGACGAGCTGGGCATCGATTACGACAAGCTCAACCCCAACGGCGGTTCCATTGCGTTGGGTCACCCGTTCGGAATGACCGGTTCTCGGATCATGTGTACGTTGCTCAACGGCCTAGAGGACGCCGACAACACCATCGGCCTCGAATCCATGTGCGTGGGCGGCGGTCAAGGCATGGCCATGGTGGTGGAACGCCTGAGCTGACCCCCGGGTTTGGCAGGTTGCCGCCCGCTGTTTGCGATCTCGAGGTTTGCGCTGAGCGGTAACCCTGCCGACGAACATCGCCATGGACTGACGCCGGCCCTGTCCGGGGTCGAGCCCAACAACCCAGGCGAGACAACGGCATGGTCAACTGCTTCCTGCTCAGCCGCGCCCTGCTGAAGTTGCCTCCCGTGCAGTCGCTTGTTGCCCAGCGGCCGCCTGTTCAGTTGCTTCCCGTACGGCTGCTGCCTGTTCAGCGGCTGCCTGAGGACTTTCGGGTGAGGCAACGCCAACAACGTCACATGTCGGGCTCACTCAGGAACTTGGAGCGCAACTGACCGCCGAAACGCCCACCGACCCCAGCGAGGCGGCCGCCGACCCCGCACAGGCAGCGCAGTTCACAACCGGACCCACCGGGATGGTGTTGCGCTGGCTGCACACCGAAGGCGGTCGTGGCTTTCGCGCGTTGCGCCATCAGCCCTTCAGGCGGCTGTACCTGAGCTTCGTTCTGCAACAACTGGGATTTTGGACGTCGCATCTGAGCCTTCAAGGCGTGGTGGACGAAGTCTCGGGCAACGATCCGGTGGCGGTGAGCCTGCTGTTTGTGGCTCTGCTGGCGCCAACGGTGGTTTTCGGCCCGTTCGCCGGGGTGATCGCCGACCGCCGCGAGCGGCGAAGAATCATGATGGAGGCCTACGGCGCCACGGGGCTGGGCGCCGCGGGACTGGCGGTGGTTGTGTGGAACGACCCCGACCCTCCCCTCATGGTGATCTACGCGCTGGCGGTGGTGCTTGGAGTGGGATTCTCGATGATCAGCCCCGCCATCGGCGCGGGCATCGCCGACAGCGTGAGCGCCGACGACCTGCAATCTGCCATTTCGCTTCAGGCCGCGGCGGCGAACATCACCCGGGTGGGTGGGCCGATGGTGGCGGCGGCGTTGATCGCGTCCGGCTATCACGAGGTTGCCTTCGCGGTGTTCGCGGTGGCTTGCGGGGTGGCAGTGTTGGTGGTTCGCCATGCGCGGCTGCGGCCATATGAGCCAGACCAGCACAGGGTTTCGGTGTTCGGGCGGCTCCTCGACGGGCTGCGACACGCCCGGGAGCGGCCCCCGGCGCTGCGGGCGTTGCGAACCGTGGCGGTGACCGCCATTTTCGGGGTGGCGCAGGTGGCGCTGATACCGGCGTTCACGTCGCAGGAACTTGGCGGCAAACCGGGCCAGTTCGCGTGGGTGGTTGCCGGCACCGGCCTGGGCGCCATTGCCGGCGCGCTCGTGCTGGGCTACCGGCGCAGACCGATGACCCTCGCGGCAGGGGCGCGGGCGCAGATTGTGTTCGGGTTGAGTTGCTGCGCCTTCGCATTCACATCCAACGTGGCCACGGCCATCCTTACCCAGACCGTGGTGGGCTTCTACTACTTCATGTCGATGACACGCATGCAAACGCTGCTGCAGAACCTGGCCGCCGACGCCAAGAGGGCCCGGTTGATGAGCCTGTTCACGTTGTGCTGGGGTGGGGTGGTTTGGATCGGCACCCTGTTGCTGGGCATGACCGCGGGGCCGATCGGGTTGAGCTTGCGAGCCACGCTGCTGGCCGCGTCGGCGGTGTGCATCGCGCACGGCGCGTACACCCTCGCCCGTGCGGGGCGTCTACCCGGCCACACCCCCGGCGCGGTGATCGCGGCGTCCTAGCCGACCCCGGCGCCACCCGGGTCGGTTTGCGTCACCGGTTCGTCTTCCGTCACCCGTCTCTGAGGGCAACAAGCGCCCCTGGCCGGGTGTTTGCAGGGCTACGACTGCCCGTGGGCGCTGCTAGCCCTGGCCGCCGGAGGTTTCCTTCACCGAGGCCTTGCCTGCTGAGATCCACGGCATCATGGCCCGTAGCTCCTTGCCGACCGTCTCGATGGGATGATCGTGGCCTGCGGCTTCGAGGCGAAGGAACCTGTCTCGTCCGCCTTGGCTTTCGGCCACCCATTCCGACGCGAACGAGCCGTCCTGGATCTCGCTGAGGATGCGATCCATTTCGGCTTTCACGGCGTCGTTCACGATGCGCGGCCCCCTGGTGAGATCGCCGTATTCGGCGGTGTCCGACACCGAGTAGCGCATCCCGGAAATGCCTTCCTCGTACATGAGGTCGACAATCAGCTTCAGTTCGTGCAGGCACTCGAAATAGGCAACCTCGGGCTGGTATCCGGCGGCCACGAGCTTCTCGAATGCCGCCTGCACCAAGGCGGTGGTTCCGCCGCACAGCACCACCTGCTCACCGAAGAGGTCGGTTTCGGTTTCCTCGGTGAACGTGGTTTCAATCACCCCGGCCAGGGCTCCGCCTATCGCATCGGCGTAGGCCAAACCCAAAGCGGTGGCCGATCCGGTGGCGTCCTGCTCAACCGCAAGCAGGCAGGGAACGCCTCCGCCTTCGGTGTAGGTGCGGCGCACCAGATGGCCAGGGCCCTTGGGCGCCACCATGCACACATCCACATCAGGTGACGGCGTGATCAGCCCGAAACGAATATTGAAACCGTGAGCAAAAAACAACGCGTCGCCGGCGTTGAGGTTGGGTTCCACATGAGTGCTGAACACCGACGCCATCTCGGTGTCGGGCATCAGCATCATCACGACGTCGGCTTCGGCGGCGGCATCGGCGATGGACTTCACCCGAAGTCCCGCGTCGCGGGCTTTGGTGACCGATGACGATCCGTCCCGCAAGCCGACCCGCACGTCGATTCCCGATTCGGTGAGGTTCAGGGCATGAGCGTGCCCTTGTGAGCCGTAACCGAGCACCGCCACCTTGCGGTCGGCGATCACCGAGCGGTCCACGTCGTTCTGGTAGTAGATCTTTGCCACGTCTGGCACCTTTCGTTGTGTTGTGTGATCGGGGGCAGGTTCAGTCCACGTCGAGGCGATGCAGCGCCACTCGCCCGGTGCGTTGCAACTTCACGATTCCGTAGGGTCGCAGAAGTTCCTCGAACTGGTCGAGCCGCGACGGGCGCGCCGCCAGCGACAGCATCATCTCGCTGCGGCTCTCGTCGAGCACGTAGGCCCGGAAGTCGTCGATCAGGTCGAGCAGCCGGTGACGTGACTTCGCCTCGGCGGACACCACCACCAGCATCAACTCACGCTCCACGGCGTCGGTGGGGTTGAGTTCGTGGATTTCCACCACGTTGATCAACTTGTCGAGCTGGCGCACCACCTGCTCGAGCGGTGACGAGGCAACGTCCACGGTGAAGGTGATGCGGCTGAAACGCTCATCGGCGGTGGGAGCCACCGCGAGCGATTCGATGTTGAACCCGCGCCGGGCGAACAGTCCCGCCACTCGGGCGAGCACCCCCGGTTTGTTTTCCACGGTGGTGACGATCGTGTGGAAGTGCCCAGCATCGGTGGGCTCGGTGGCGGCCTGTGACCCGGAGGCCTCCGACACTGGTGCGGTGGGGTTGGAACCCGTGGGGGAGGTCATCGCTGGGAGGGGTCGACCACGATGTCGGAGTTGGTTTGGCCCGCGGGAACCATGGGGTACACGTTCTCCGCTGAGGAGCTGCGGAACTCCAGCACCACGGGCCGGTCGTCGATCTCGTTGGCCTTGGCGATCGCGGGGGCAACCTCCTCTGGGGCTTCCACCCGCAAGGCCACGCAACCCATGGCCTCGGCCCATTTCACGTAGTCGGGGATCTCGTAGCTGAGGTACACCTCGCTGTAGCGCTCCCCGTAGAACATTTCCTGCCATTGGCGCACCATGCCCAGGTAGGCGTTGTTGAACAAGGCCACCTTGATCGGAATGCGCTCGGTGGAGGCCGTCACCAGTTCCTGGGCGGTCATCTGGAAGCAGCCGTCACCGTCCACCGCCCACACCATTCGGTCGGGCATGCCGACCTTGGCGCCGATGGCGGCCGGGATCGAGAACCCCATGGTGCCGAGTCCGCCGGAGTTGATCCAGGTGTTGGGATGGTCGAACTTCCAGTACTGGCTGGCCCACATCTGATGTTGGCCCACGCCGGAGGTGACGATCGTGTCATCGGGGGTGGAGTCACGCAGCACTTCCAGCACGTACTGCGGTTTGAGCAGGTCATCCTGTTCGGATTGCTGGTAGGTGAGCGGGTAACGCTCCTGCCAGCCGCTGATCTGCGAGCGCCAGGCGCCACGGTCGGGTTGCGCGTCCGGGCCCTTGGCTTTCAGCCGCTTCACCAGTTCGGCGGTTACCAGGCGGCAGTCGCCCCGGATCGCCACATCGGCCGGGCGCACCTTGTTGAGCTCGGCGGCGTCTATGTCCACGTGGATCACCTTGGCTTCGGGTGCGAAACCGTCGAGGCGACCGGTGACACGGTCATCGAAACGTGCGCCGAGCGCGACCAACAGATCCGAGCGTTGCATGGCGGTGACCGCGGCGTAGTTGCCGTGCATGCCGGGCATTCCCAGGCACAACTCGTGACTGTCGGGGAACGCGCCCCTGGCCATGAGCGTGGTCACCACCGGAACCTGCAGAAACTCGGCCAACTCGGCAAGCTCGGCACTGGCGCGAGACTTGAGCATCCCGCCGCCCACGTAGAGAACCGGTCGCTGCGCCGCGCAGATCAACCGGGCGGCCTCTTCGATCAGTTCGGGGTCGCCGGTGGTGGCCGGTCGGTATCCGGGGAGGTCCATCATCTCGTCGGTGGGTTCGTACCAGGTCATCGCCGAGCGGGGATTCACCGGGTCGACAATGTCCTTGGGAACGTCCACCAGCACCGGGCCGGGCCTGCCGGTGGTGGCGATGTGGAACGCCTCGTGAACGATGCGGGGAATGTCCTGGGCCTCGGTCACCAGGAAGTTGTGCTTGGTTACCGCCATGGTGATGCCGGTGGTGTCACATTCCTGGAAGGCGTCGGTGCCGATCGCTGCGTAGGGCACCTGCCCGGTGATGCACACGATGGGCACCGAGTCCATGTACGCGTCACACAGCGGGGTCACGGCGTTGGTGGCGCCCGGGCCCGAGGTGATCATCAGCACCCCGGGGCGACCCGTGGCGTGCGCGTACCCCTCGGCCATGTGACCCGCGCCTTGTTCGTGGCGCACCAGGATGTGGCGGATGGGCGACATGATGATCGGGTCGTACACCGGCAGGATCGCTCCTCCGGGCAGGCCGAATACCGCTTCCACGCCCTCATGTTCGAGGGCCTTGACCAATGCTTGACCGCCGTTCATCTCCATGATGGGCATCTCCGGTGTTCGGGTGACGGGGATTGGACTGCGTGGGCTCGCATGGCTCCGATGGCCGAGTGGGTGGGTGACGGGCGCTCGCCAGCGGCGGCGAAACGCTGCCCTTGCGCGAAAACGACCTCCCGCAGGAGGTCGGCGCACGAACAGCAGGAGCCGCCGTGCGCTATGGCACCCCTACCACTACGGGCTCGTCCGAGCAAGCCGAGCAACTCACAACAACAGTATGGCCCACCACCCCTCCCAACCCCAACCCGCACAACGCCTGGACCGTCGAGGGACCCGGGTGGCTGTTGAAGCGGAGCGCGGCTTCTTCGGGAGATCCGTCCACCCCGCCGTCCCCATTGGACGCCTGTCACAGCGTGCCATCGTTGGAGGGACGGGTCACTCGACGATCTCCATGAACACGGTGTACTCGCCTGCACCACTCTCGCTGCTTGACACCGCGAAGACGTAGTCGCCCGCTTCAGGAGCAATCCAGCCAAACACCACGTAATTGTGGACACGCAAGTCAGTCAGATACAACGTCGCCAGAGGAATGTCGCCCGTCTCCATAATACGCAGCATCTGCTCTTCTGACATCTCCGTAGGAGGCGAACCATCAAGTCGCAACAGTTGGAACTCAAGCAGATTCATTGACTCGCCGTCTACCCAAATCCGAATATGTTGATCCTTCGCAACACTGAACCGAAAGTGGTCGAGATCGAAGCCTCCATCTATCTCTCCTAGGACTTCCTTACCCCACGTCGTATCAGTCGCAGTTGCCGGGGTGTCACCGTGATCATCCGGCTGATCCTCCAACTCGGAAATTTGCAGTGTGTACTCCCCCGACAGGCCCTTCCAATTCTCGACCACGACATAGTAGTAGTCATTTGTGGAAGCTAGCCAGAACACTTCGGGCCCGGATGAGCCAGCGCTTCTGGAGTGGACATTCTCATGATCTAGGGTTTCGCCATCCGGCCCGAACATGGTGACCCAGTTAGGGTGCATGTCAGAGTGTCTTACCTCGATGCGGTACTTCTGTCCTGCGTTTGCCTGAAAGCGGAAATAGTCAAAATCGCGAATGTAATCCAACGTCCCTGTCACAGACGCTCCCACCTCAATCGTTGTTGCCCCTGTTGCATCATCGGCATGAGAGTCCTCGCGGCTAGAGCTCTCGAAGGCAAAGTCTCCACCATGCAGTTCTCTGTACAAGCTGGTTAAGTCATCCTTCTGGGATGATGGTGTGTTGTCCAAGAAAACACCATAGATCTCCTCCTCCGATGGACGCAATACTACCCCAGGGGTTCCATGGCCAAATGCCAACCGGTTCAAGTCCCGCATCGCGTTCGACATGGACTCCTCACCGATCGTTTGGAAGATCTTCACCAACAGATGTGCCCCCATCAATTCCGTGCAATCTGCATACCTGAGGCCACTTTCGGGCCTATTCTGCAAGATATAGACATCGTGGAGGACGTTGGCGATGCCTTCAGATGAACACTCAAGCCCAACGGAGTCCGAAAGCTCCGCCTCATAGCGGTTGATGCTGTCCCGATCACCCCAAAGGCTGACATAGGACCTGAGAAACTCCCAGAATCCTGTGCTGAGCCATCGTTGCTCAAACCCGTGGTGTTGGTAGTAACGAACAATCGCATCAGTGATACCGTAGACCTCTCGCTGAAAAATCGAGAGGACCACGAAATCACCAAAACGAGATGAAGGCACGTAGTATTCCAAGTCATCGGCGACAAGCAATATCATGTCATTGGTTGGGAACGGTTCCTTCATGAAACTCTCGGTCAGGCGCGCAGACTCCGCAGCAATAGCGACCACATCGTTCTCGGGGACGAATTCGTTTGGCAGCACCATCCATACTGTGACAGAGCCGGCAAGTGGCAACGATATCTGAGTCCTTTCCGTGCGATATTTCGTTAGAAGATCGTCGTACAGCCTCTTGTCATTGAACCAGACATCGGTCAAGAGTACCGTTAGTACCGCTTCTTCTGAGGTCAGACCATCAATGAACCATTCTCGAGACATCGTTTCCTGCATCAGTTCAGGACTACCGAGTGCAAGATCGGCTATTCGTTCATGGATGTATCGGCCGAGATCTTCCGGTAGGTTCTGGACAAAATTGGGGAGTTCATATATGAATTCCCCAACCTCAGGGCCGAGGAGGTCGACGTAATGCTGGAAGATTTCGTCAGGTGTGTCTTGTTCAACAGGGACCTGTTGGCCGAGCCTGAATATCTCTCGTTCCGTTAGGCCATCCAGCACCCAGTCCGCCTCGGCAAGTGCTTGCGCGGATGCGGGATCCCCCAGTCCAATCTCGAGGAGGGCCGACAAGAGCTGGTACTCAGGGTCTCCAACTCGGGATGCGAACAGTGGCTGTGAGAGCAGGAACTCTCCCACTGATGGAATCTCCAGTTGCAGACTCACGAAAGTTGACAGCACGCCGAACCTGATGTTGTCTTGGTCTATTTCGTCCGGTGCCAACGTGTCGGAAACCCAGGGCAGATCTAGGAACTGCACTGCAAACTCGGGATGTTCCAAGGCGAGTCCGATTAGCCGGCGGATGATCCCTGCGTTCTCAAAGGTTAGGGGCTCGCCCAGCCATGGATACTCGGTGAGTCTGCTGGCGAGCTCGCGATCCTTGGCCCACAGCTCCACCAACGCGTCAGCGGCTTGCACGTTGAGATCGTCCGGCGGGTTTGTGATCCATGGAACGGCCTCCGATAAGTCTTCGATGGCCTGCTGGCGCAACTGGGCAGTAACCGCATCTGGCTGATCGGGTTCTTCAGGGGGTGGCAAGCTGGTCGATTCGTCTGTGGGAGGGGGTGGCTCCTCGTCTTGATCACCTTCGCTCGGGTTTGGGAGCGTCGTTGAGGTGGCGGGTATGTCGGTGCTCGTGCCGCCATCGTCGGAGGGCCCAGGGTCGGTCTCCGTTTCGGGATTGGTGTCGGACTCGGCTTGGCCTTCCGATGGTTCGACCTGCGCGTCAAGCGCTGACTCTTGTGGCTCGCTCTCCTCTGGCACAGCCGTCGCTGTCAGGTCGTTGCCGGTAGTGGGAGGCTCACCTGGGCTTGACGACGTGGTTGCGCTTGGATCCGTTGTGCCGCCTGCCTCCAGTACCGATTCGCCTTCGCCACACGCCGCCAGGAGGATCACCAGGCCGGCAGCCAGCGCGACCGCCATGCATCCCAAAGTCCCTCTTCGGTCTCTGATCATCACAGCCTCTCTCTCCGGCTAGGCCGGCGACATGCCCGGCCTGGTTCCCTGTTGATCCTGTCGTATCGGTCCCTCGTGGAAGTCCGTTCCCTGGCATCGGTCGTGTGCGACGTGAAGCGCGTGTGCCGTTCGCCTTGCCACGGTAGCGCTGCTCGGCGGGCTGTTCAAGAGGTGCGTCGCCGCGTTGGTTGGGCAGGCGATTTCGGGATGATCGCAGGGGTTAGGGGATGGGGCCTTGGCGGGCGGTTGTTGCGGTGAGGAGGTCCACCAGCCATGGGGCTACTTCTTGTTGGCCTTGTTCGGATAGGTGTACGCCGTCGTTGCGGATGGTTAGCTCACGGTCGCTGCCGATGGGGCCCACGAAGGCCGGGAAGTCCACCATCACCACCCGGTGGCCCTCCTGTTGAGCGGACATGGCTGCTTCACGGGCGATCCTGTTGAGGTCCGCAATGCGTTCGGTGTGGTCCTCGGCCACCAGCTCGCGATTGAGCACCGGGCCCTCCAGCCAGTACAGGGTGGCGCCGGTGCTGGTGAGCATCTCGGTGGCTGCGGTGTACTCCGCCAAGGCGTAGGCGTCATACGCGGGATCCCCGACGGAGGTCCACTCCTCGACCACTCCTGGAACTATCCGGTCTGTGGCGTCCCACGGCGAAACGTGCGCCACCACGGCGTCGGGTGCGAACACCTCCAGGGCGGTCGGCCAGGACACGATCTCGCTGTCGGCCACTTCGGTGAAGTCCACCGGCACCGCCCAGTTGCTGCAGACCTCACCCACAGGGCCGCCCTCGTCACCGGGCACGAACTTCAAGCCATGGCGAACCACCCCACAGCCAATGTGGCTTTCGTTGTACACAATGATCTCACCAGGGTTCTCGACGCTCCAATCATGCAACGCCCAGCCGATCTGCGCAGACACAGAGTCGCCCACCACGAGCACCCGCACAGGTCCGGTGCGGGCCGGTGGCTGACCCGGCTCACCGGTGTCGGCTGTGCCCGACCCTTCGAGTTCGTTGCCGTCACTGGCCTGGCTGCCGCCTGGGCGGTGATCGTCGCCGGTGGCCGCGGTGCCTTGACCTCCACCCGCGGAACCGCCATCCGCCACATTCGAACCGTCGCCAGGCGCATCACCTGAACCGTCGCCGGACACATCACCTGCAGCGGTTGCCGGGTCGAGACTCGTGGCTTGGTTGTCGCCGGGGGTGGCATCACCCGCTTGAAGGCCTGACCCGTCGGATGTCTGTGAGCCGTCTTGGGGTTGCGCACCGGTTCCGCCCCCGGCCACGTCTTCGCCGGTGAGTTGAGACTGCGTGTCGGGCGAAGAAGCGCTGTCGCCGAACCCACCCGGCCCGGTGTCGTTGCCGGCGGCTTGCGCGGGTGACTGATTCGTGGCCGGCGCGGCCATCGGCACGAGGATCTGCTCCACCCGCACCGGTCTGGTGGAGTTGGCCAACAACAAGCCCGCCAGGATCATCACCACCGCCACCGCGCCCACGAAGGCGCCCACCGCCAACGTAACCGGACGTTTGATCACAGGCCAGCGGCGTTGCATCACCGGCTGTTCGATCAGATGGAAGCTCGCGATGGCAACCGCGAACGTCAGCACGAGATGGAACGCCAACAGTTCGTACCCGTCGAGCCGGGTGCGGCCGAACAGCGCGCCCGCCCGTTCGCCGGTGAACAGCAGGTAGATGGGCCAGTGATACAGGTACAACCCGTAGGAGATTCGCCCCGAATAGCGCACGGGACGCCACTCGAAGAACTGTTGCAACGGGTTGTGGCGGCCCGCCGGCTGGGCCATTCCGAAGATGATCACCATCGACGTGACAGCAACGAGCAGGAAGCCTCCACGTTCGAACATCCAGTCGTCCTGGTGCGACACCGTGGCGATCATCCAAACGAACACGGCCGTGGCGGGATAGGTGGCATACCGCAGCACCTTCTGCGCCGTCGGGCCCTTCGGCGTGCCGTACATTCGCACCGCCAACGCCAGGGCGATTCCCACGAACAGGGCTTGTGCTCGTGTGTCGGTGCCGTAGTACACCCTCGACGGGTCTTGTCCGGGCACGTGCAGCCGGGCCATCCACATCGCCGAGGCCACCGCACCGGCCACCGCCACCCCGAACAGCACCTGATGGCCCCGCCCTCGCAAGCCTCGAAGCCCGGCGATCACGAACAGGGGCGCGAAAACGTAGAACTGCTCCTCGATGGCGAACGACCACACGTGCTTGAGCGGTGACGGATTGTCGAACTGTTCGAAGTACGACACCCCTGCGGCGATTTCGTGCCAGTTGGCGCTGTAGGTGAGCGCCGAGACGATTGCGCCTGTCCAGCGGGGCACGATCTGCGGGTCGCCGGCCAGCACCAGGTACGCCGTGACGCCAATGAGCGCGGTGAACAGCGCCGGCAGCAGGCGCCGTGCCCGCCGACCGGCGTAGGCCACCAGGTCGATCCGTCCGGTTTGGTCCCACTCGCGCAGCGCGATCGAGGTGATCAAAAAGCTCGACAGCACAAAGAACAGGTCAAGCGACAAGATCCCGCCGGGGAGGATGTCGGGCCCGCCGCGGATGCTCTCGGGCCGCGCATGGTAGAGCAGCGGTCCCAGCACCACGAACACGCCGCGCAGCCCGTCCAGAGCGGGCATGTACGCCAACCGACCCGACGACGCAGCGGCGGACGCCCCCGAAGCGTCGCCCGGACCGTGATTGGACTGAACAGATTCACTCACCAGCGCCGCGACCGTACCCCCAACCCACAGACCCTCGCCCGCCGCCTGCGTGAGCTATCCCAACAGGATGGCAACCGCCTCGTCCACGGCCCTACCCTCCGGTGACTCCGCAAGCCACTTCCGTGCAAGACTTCGAGCCTTCGTGGTTGTGGGGGACCTGCCTCGGTTACGAGCAAACTCAGGGGCCATCAGCTCCTCCACGCCGTGCGCCGCGGCTCTCGCAGCATCGACCACACGCCGATGGTCACGAACTGAGCTGTCGTATTTCGGAATGGACAACTTCCACAAGTGCTTGTGCAGGTCTCTTGGCCCAAACTGTCCCTTCGGCATTAGCGGCCTCACCAGCTCCAACAGCACCGGGCTGTTGATTATTCCGCTGAGATAGTATGCCTCGTCCATGCCCTCACATGGCATCCAGTACAAGGTGTGATCTATGATGTACAACGGTTCAGTTACGACTGCGGCTGTGGGAATACCTGCCTTCGAATACACCACCCGAACAGAAGAGCTCTTTTCCCGATTCTTGAACCAAGTAAGCTGCGAAGACAATTTACCCATGTAGTCGAGCTGTTCGACGAGGTTCTTCTTGTCGTGAGCGCCCTTGTTCTGCTCCCAGTACTTCGACGCCCAGTCCCAGCGATCCATGAAGGCATCTCTCATGGCTGCGTAGGAAACACCTCCAGGCGTGCCTTCGCTTAGCTGGATTTCGTAGTTTAGCGCCGGCAGAACTGCAAGCCTCGGATCGAGCAGCACAAATGGTGCTATTGATTCCCCGAGAAGAACCATATACAGGTGATCGTTGTGCACAGTCCTGTCAAAGATCTTCCCGATGTCCAGATCACGCCAGGGTTGCTTTTCCTGGTTGCTCCGATATGGATGAACCCGAGTTCTGTCCACAAAATCTACAACCGATTCCCTTTCCGATACCTCAACGAAGAACAAGCAGCGCGGCATGATTGTTGCCCCCTGCCGTGCCACATCCGCATACGGTGAAGCGAACATGGTCCTCAGCCTGTGTTGCTCGCGCTGTTTGGCCATATCTCCGGAACCGGGAGTGCCAAGCCAAATCACACGCTCATCAGGCAGAGATGCTGCCTGGCTGTGGTCTGTGCGACGGCCGAACACAACACAGGACGGAACAGGGAAGAAGTCGTTGGGATCGAGTTGCTCGAGGTCCCAAGGAATCCTCTGCGACAGATCAACCTGGGCGCTGTCCTGTGGAGAAGCCCAGCGCCCAGAACGCCACTTCTTGTAGTGCCCCGACAGGAGTGCCGAGTGTGGCAACACCATGGCGCATTCGCCACCTTCTTCCAAGTACAGACTCATGCAGCGGGCAAAGAAGAGTCCTGCAACATCGCCATGAGTTGCATACCTTCCTCCATCCCAGATGCCGTGGGACACCGACAAGTCGCGCAGACCGTTCCGTAGCAGTGCGGACGTTTGGTTGTAGTTGATCCAGGGTGGATTGCCCACGATCACGTCCGTTTTCTGTTTGGCTATCGCCACGGGTCGGACGATATTGCGGGCGAAGTAGCTCCAGATGTGATCTCTTCCCTCGGAATGGAGATCATGCAGTACCTTCACCGTGTGTTGCATGTCGTCCAACTCCGAATCGACGAGGTCACACTTGCTCAGCGCATCCGAAATGGATATCCCTGACTGAATTGAATCGGTGAGTGTGGCTACCGACTCATCGAAGCGTGCCGAGTCATCCACCAGAGATCTAGGAAACACCATTTCACGCCGCAGTGGATCGACGGAGATGGGTACGACAACCCTGGACTCACTAAAGAGCGCCTCATTGGTTGTCATGAGCTGGAGGGAGTCACCAAGAAAGACCGGAGGCACAATCCTTGTTGAGCTCTGGTTCATGACGTACGGGCGCGCCGCGAGAGCCCATTCTGTTTTGGCGAGGTGGACTGCAACGGGATGGAGGTCTATGCCCATCACATTGTTCTGCAACAGATCCAGAGTTTCGGGTGCCGATAATCCAGCCTCTGCTGAGGCGTCACCGATGCGGTTGATTGCTGCCACCAGGAACTGTCCCGATCCGCAGGCCGGATCGAGCACCCGCTGCGACAGTGGCTCGGTGACCACTTCATCCACAATTGCTTCCGCAAGCCACGAAGGTGTGTAGTACTCCCCCAGCTTTGCGCGTTCCTCTGACGGGATAATGCTCTGATAGAGAACGGATGCCAACCCTGGTTCGGCTCGCTTCCAGTCGTACCTCGCTACTCGGGCCGCAAACTCCGCAATCACCCTTGTACCCTTCGGCACCTCGGCCACCCACGAGAAGAAGTCCGATTCGATTATTCCACTGATTCCGGACGCCTCTCTGAACTCTCTACCGCGTACAAGGTCCTCCGGATTCGTGGCAGCCAGTCCGACGATGTCAACACCGTAACTGGCCTGGGTGATGAGGCCGATCATTATGCTGAGGTAAGTGTGACGGACGAACAGGTCGTCCAGTCCGTCTAATTTGGCACCCTTGGTGTGTACCCATTCTCCGTACACGGTTCGGGTGACCTCACCAAGCGCCACCACCAAGAGCAGCTCCCACAAGTCGCGCTTCAGCTTGGCATTCTCGCTGTGTTGATGCTCCTCGTACAATGCAACGATTTGTGGATAGCATTTGCCGAATATGGTGCTGTACAAGCCGAGTTCATCACCAATCGTTGAGAGGTCTACCGGTTTGCTGTATGCGTTGGCCAGCACCTCGCTTTGAAGCCACCGGTAAAGCTCCAGGCCCTGGTCTGCACTGGTGAGTTGGAACATCCACGGAGGGGTCATGGGATTGGGGGGAGTTGCCGAACTTCGAAGCAACCAGTGGCGGCCGTCAGTCAGCACTCCCAGGGAGACATCAGGTGAGGCTTCGATGTAATCGTCAATCTGCTTGATGTGCTTGGGCGCCAGCCGCCAGGCCCTCTCGGCGGTCAGCAGCGAGGACTTCACCTCGATGAACACGTCGCTCAACACCAGGTCGACACGCCTGCGAGACAGACGCGCCGGCGCGCCTTCGGCCACAATCTCGTAGGGCTCGGCGAGGCCGGTGCCCACGATGAAGTCGCGGACCGCCATCTTGAGATTGTCCTCGTGCTCGCTGCTGCGGCCGTGGCGGTAGAGCAACTGCTCGGCGAGCCGGGGGAATATCTCAGCGTCCTCAGTGAGGTCGTCGGGGTCGGGGGGAAGAGCGGAGGTCATGGCAAACAGTGTGGCATGCCGGTGTGACATCACACGACATGCCATGCGGCCGGCGCACTGTGCAGGGTGTGTCGGAAGGCGCCGGTGACGTAACCAAGGCGCACTTCACAACAAGGTGGCGCGTTCCATGTTCCGCACGGGTTCGCTGCGGACGCCGACCCTGCCTGTCCGGAAATGAAGCAGCGTCAACGCCACGCGAGGCCAACGAGAAGCCCCCGCGGTGGCTCATCGGCTGGGCTGCACAGTGGGTGGGGGCGTAGTGTTTGGTGGTGCCGGATTTGGGGTGGCGGGGGTGGCGCTTCCGGTTCACCGACGACGATCGGGAGATCTGGCGGCTGGCGTGGCCTGCTTTGGGGGCGCTCACCGCGGAGCCGTTGTACGTGCTGGCCGACACTGCGATCGTTGGTCGGCTCGGCACCGCGCAGCTCGCGGGGCTGGCGTTGGCGTCTTCGATTCTGCTGATCGCGCACGCCATGTTCATCTTCCTGGCCTACGGCACCACCGCGGCGGTGGCTCGACTGCTGGGCGCCGGTGAGCAACGCCGGGCAGCGCACCAGGCTGTTCAGAGCACCTGGCTCGCCGCGGTGGTGGGGGTGGTTCTCGGCGTGCTGGGCATCGTGTTGGCGCCGCTGTTGGTGGACGCCCTCGGCGGGGATGACCCGGCGGTGCGCCACAACGCGCTCGTGTACCTGCGCATTTCGCTTGTGGGACTGCCGGCGATGCTGGTGATGCTCGCCGGGGTGGGATACCTGCGCGGCTTGCAGGACACCCGCCGACCGTTCTGGGTGGCGATGGGCTCAGCGGTTGCGAACCTCGTGCTGGAAGTGGTGCTGATCTACGGGTTCGGATTCGGCATCGGCGCCTCGGCGCTGTCAACGGTTGTGGCCCAAAGCGCCGCCGCGGCGGTGTTCGTGTGGTGGATCCGCAAAGCGGTGGCCGCGCACGGCGTGAGCATGCGACCCAACACCGCGGTGATCCGCCGCCTGGCGCTGGCCGGGGCCGATCTGTTCATGCGCACCGCGGCGTTGCGGGCCGGGCTCACCGTGACCGTGGCGGTGGCGGCGCGCATCGGCACCGACGACCTTGCCGCTCACCAGATCGCGTTCGAGGTGTGGACCACCCTGGCGCTCGGGCTCGACGCAATCGCGATCGCCGGGCAGGCGCTGATCGGCAGAGAACTCGGCGCGCACCGACCGCAACGAGCCCGCGCCCTGGGCTGGCGGATGGTGGGATGGGGCGTGGCGGCAGGAACCCTGGTGGGCGTTGTGGTGCTGGCCGCGCTGCCGGTGCTACCCGGCGTGTTCACCAACGAACCCACAGTGGCCGCCCTGGCCGGATTCCTGTTGCTGCACACCGCGCTGTCGCAACCCGCCAACGGCGTGGTGTTCGCACTCGACGGCGTGCTGATCGGCGCCGGTGACCTGCGCTTTCTGGGAGTGGCCATGATCGGCGCGTCGGCGGTACTGGTGGGTGGCGGCATGTTGGTGCTGGCCGCCGATGCGGGAATCGGCTGGCTCTGGGCCGCACTGCACGCCTGGATCGCCGCACGCCTGATCACCTTGTTGTGGCGCTTCAGCGGTCACCGCTGGCAGGTGCTCGGCGCCGACCGCTGACATCACCACGGCGCGGGGACTACGTGGACTGGGCTGATCGCTCTTGCAGTAGGCGGTTCACGGCGGCGCCGTCGGCCTTTCCTCTGGTGAGGCGCATCACCTGACCCGTGAGGAACCCGGCCATCTTGGCGCGGTCTCCGGGTGTGGCCGCGTCGGGCACCCCGGCGGCACAAAACCTTGACCATTCGGCCTGGTTGGCGTCGATCACCTGATCCACCACCGTGGCAAGGTCGTCGCCGGACATGGCCTCGAACCCGAGGCGTTCGGCGATCACGCCGGGGGACTCGGAGGATTGGGTCATCTCTGCGAGCACCTGCTTGGCCTGAGTGGCGCTGAGACGGCCACCGGTCTCCAATGCGATCACCTCCGCGAGCCGCGCCGGGGTGACAAGCGACCAGTCCTCCACCGCCAGGTCGTTGATCACTCGGGTGACCGTGCAAGCCGCATCTGCGCCCTCCGCCAAGGCTTCGATCACCAGTGCGTCCTGGCCTCGGTCCACCAACACTGCCGCCGAGTCCGCTCCGATCGCGTCACCCGCGGCGGCCACCAACTCGGCGCGGCGAGCCGCGGGCAGCACCGGCAGCGCCGCGTCGATCGCCGCCACGCTTGCCGGTTCGGGCACCAACGGCAACAGGTCGGGATCCTCGAAGTAGCGGTAGTCCTCGGCTTCCTCCTTGGAACGCCCCGCAGTGGTGCGCCCCGACGCCTCGTCCCAGTGACGGGTCTCCTGGCGGGGACCCTCCCCGTTGGTCCACAACTCCACGTGGCGCTGCGCCTCATGGGTGACCGCACGGCCAAGCGTGCGCACCGAGGCCACGTTCTTGATCTCGCAACGGGTGCGGAGCTCGTCGCTTCCGGCGGGGCGCACCGAAACGTTGGCGTCCACCCGCATCGACCCCTCCTCCATGCGCGCATCGGACACGCCGATGGCCAACAGGATGGCTCGCAGCTCACGCACGAAGGCCTGAGCCTGCGCGGCGGTGCGAATGTCGGGCCGGGTGACGATCTCCACCAGCGGCACCCCGGCACGGTTGTAATCCACCAGCGCGTGGGCGGCCTCGTGGATGCGACCCGACCGGCCGATGTGGGTGGTCTTGCCGGTGTCCTCCTCGATGTGGGCCCGCTCGATGCGCACCTTGTAACCGTCGGGCAGCTCCAGCACACCGTCGGTGTTCACCGGCTGGTCGTACTGCGAGATCTGGTAGTCCTTGGGCATGTCGGGGTAGAAGTAGTTCTTGCGGGCGAACACGGAGCGGTTCACCTCGCATCCAAGCGCCCGGCCGAGACGCATGGCGAAGTCCACCGCGGTGGCGTTCACCACCGGCAGCGAACCCGGCAACCCCAAACACACCGGACACACATTGGTGTTGGGCTCGTCGCCGAAACGGTTGGGGCAACCACAAAACAGCTTCGTGTTGGTGCCCAACTCCACGTGTACCTCGAGGCCCACCACCATCTCCCAGGCGTCGGGCAGCGACGGTTCGTGCGGCACGGCGGACACGGTTGCGGGGGTGGTCACGGCCCGGTCACCTTCGAGCGGTTCTTGTCGGTTGGGCGGCCGGGGCCGGGGCCGCGGCTTCGAGCACCGCTGCGGCGCGCAGCAGCGTGGCCTCCGACAGGGCCGGTCCCATCAGTTGCACCCCCACCGGCATGCCGTCGTCGCCGGTTCCGAACGGCACCGAGATCGCCGGATGGCCGGTGAGGTTCGAAGGGATCGTGCACACGTCGTTGAGGTACATCACCAGCGGGTCATCCATCTTGGCGCCCAACTCGAAGGCGGTGGTGGGCGCGGTGGGGCAGATCAGCAAATCGAACCGCTCGTACACCTGTGCGAACTCTTCGAGCATGATGGTGCGCACACGTTGGGCCTTTCCGTAGAAGGCGTCGTAGTAACCGGCCGACAAGGCGTAGGTGCCCAACATGATGCGCCGTTTCACCTCGTCGCCGAAACCGGCGGTGCGGGTGGCGACGTTCATCTCCGCGGCGGTGGCGCCCTCGGTTCTCAGCCCGTATCGAACGCCGTCGAAGCGGGCCAGGTTGCTCGACGCCTCCGCGGGTGCGATCAGGTAGTACGCGGACAACCCCAGCGTGGCCGACGGCACCGACACGGCCTCGGCGGTGGCGCCTGCGGCTTCAAGCGCCTCGACTGCTTGGTTGACCCGAGCCGACACATCGGAGGCGATGCCCTCCACGGCTGCTTGGCCGTCCAGGTCACCCGGCGATCCGCCTTGGTCGGCACCGGCAGCGGCGCCACCGTCGCCGCACAGTTCCACCAGCACACCCACTCGAAGGCCGGACACGCCGGCGTCGAGGCTTTCGACCACTGTTGGCGTGGGCACGTCCAGCGATGTGGAGTCGAGCGGGTCATGTCCTGCTATCGCCTCGAACAACAAGGCGGTGTCGTACACGTTGGCGGCCACCGGGCCGATCTGGTCCAACGAAGAGGCGAACGCCACCAGCCCGTAACGCGACACCGCCCCGTAGGTGGGTTTGAGACCCACCACCCCGCACAGCGCCGCCGGTTGACGCACCGAGCCGCCGGTGTCCGAACCAAGAGCCAGGGGCGCGAAACCCGCCGCCACCGCTGCGGTGGATCCTCCGCTTGATCCGCCCGGCACTCGCGTCGTGTCATGGGGGTTGCGTGTGGGCCCGAAGGCGGAGTTCTCGGTGGACGAGCCCATGGCGAACTCGTCGAGGTTGGTTTTGCCCACCACGATCGCCCCGGCTTGGCGCACCCGTTGCACAACGGTGGCGTCATAGGGCGGACACCAGTCCCGCAAAATGCGAGACGAGCAGGTGGTGGGGATCCCGCGGGTACACATGTTGTCCTTCAACGCCAGGGGCACACCCGCCAGCGGGCCCACCGGTCGGCCCTGGGCCACATCGGTGTCGATCCGGTCCGCGGCGACGAGCGCCTCGTCGGCCATCACCAAATTGAACGCCGCAATCTCCGGGTCTTGGGCGGTGATCAGTTCGAGGTGCTGCTCCACCACCGACCGGGCCGTGCGCACACCGGCGGTGACCTCGGTGGCGATTTGGCGTGCCGTGAGAGTCACGGCGACTCGCCCAGCACCGGCGGCACCCAAAACCTGTCCCGCTCGGCTCTCGGGGCCTGGTCGAGCACCTCGCCTCGGTCAAGCGACGGACGCACAACGTCCGGACGGGTGACGTTTGTGCGCGGCATCGAATGAGCGGTTGGCGCCACACCCGTCACGTCGAGGGACTCCACGTCGGCGGCATGATCGAGCACCGCCTGAAGTTGCAACGTGAGCCGGTCGAGCTCGTCGTCGGTGAAGCTGAGACGGGCCAGCGCCGCCACGTGGGCTGTCTCCTCACGCGTTATGCGGCCCGCCACGGGCCACAGGCTATTGACCGAACCCCGCGGGCGGGAAGACATGACCCGCAAGCATCAACGCCCCCGGTTTCCGCCCGCCGGCCGGCCCCTCGCGGCGCCGGCGGGTTGTTGCGCCTAGCTGTCGGCTGAGATCGTCACCTCGCTGCCGAAGCTCACCAACTCTCCTTCGGCTGGGGACACCGAACCCACCAGTTGCTCGTCTCCCAAATCGTCCACGATCACCGCAAAGCCTCGACCCTCGAGGCGCTGCACTGCCTCGGCGGCGCTCACACCCACCACCTCGGGAATCGCCACCTGGGAAGGCCCGAGCGATATCAGGATCTCCACCAGCGAACCGGGCGCCACTCCCGAACCGCTGGGCGGATCGAAGGCGATCACCTCCCCGGCAGCCACCTCCGCGGATTCCAGCTCCACCTGAGAGGGCGACAACTCGGCATCGGACAACACCCGAAGCGCAGCATCCACCGTGCGGCTCGCAGGCACCTCCGGCACGCTCACATCCGCGGGCCCGGCGGAAATCAACAATCCCACCTGCGACCCCGCCTCAAGTTCGTACACGCCTCCCGGCAGGTCGAGGCCCACGGTGAACCCCTCGGGAATTGCCGGGTCGTTCACGCCGGCCTCGCCGGACACCTCAAGCCCGAGCTCTTCGATCACGCCTTGCGCATCGGAGGGGGTGAGCCCGTACACCTCCAATTCGTCGGGCACCAGCACCAGCGGCTCGCCGAGCGACACCAACAGCCTCAGCAGCGGTTCGGCGTCGGTTTCGGTGGAGTCCACCGCCTCGGCGCGCACAACCTCACCGCGGCTTGTGCCCTCTGCGCGCACCAGCACCACCTCGTGGCGCCATCCCGCCGACTCTGCCGCCTCGATGGCCGCGGCCTGTGACTGCCCCACCACGTCGGGCACCGCCAGGGCTGAGTCCCGTGTGCTGAGCCAGATCCACACGCCTGCCAGCACCAGCGCAACCACCGCGGTGACCGACAGCACCACACCCGGAGCCCGCCCACGCGAGGGCTCGTCAAGGGGGACGGATGAGCGTGACGGCGCTGGTTGGGAAACCGCAGGGTCTTGCGGTGCGGGAGCGGCGGGTTCGGGGCCGGCGGGTTCGGGGGTGGCGGGTGCAGGGCCCTGGGGTGCGGGCATGTCGGCGGGCGCGGCGGGTTCGGGCAGAGACGGCGCCGATCCGGAGACTGTCGAGCCGGTCGTTGCCGTGGGGGCCGCTGCCGGTAACGGGCCCGCGGGGGCCGGAGACGGCAGCGAGGCTGTGGCCGGCAGGGCCGCAGCTTGGACACCTGACGAACCTTGCGCCTGGGGAGTGTCGGAGAGGGTGGGCGGCGCCTTGAGCGGCGTGATTGTGGTGCCCACCAGCGGCAGCGGCTCGGGGCGTGTCATGAGGCCCGCCATGCCCAGCAAGTCGTCCACGAGCTTCGCGGCCGTTGGACGCTGCTCGGGCAGTGGCGCGGCGGCTTGTTCCAACGCATACCACAATGGCCCGAGAGCATCCGATGATCCCAGCGGCGACACCTGTGGGTCGGCGCCGTGGGGCTGCGGGGCGATGCCGGTGACCGCCTCGTTCACCGCCAGCGCCAAGCAGTAAACGTCGCTGGCTGTGAGCACCCGGGGGTCGGTTTGCTCCTCGGGCGCCCGGTAGCCGCTGTGCGCAGCCCCGGAAACTCCAGCGGCTGCCAGTGCCGGTTCGATGCCGAAGTTGGCCAGCAGCAATCGGCCCCTGTCGTCGAACACCATGTTGGCGGGTTCCACCGCCTTGTGAACCAACCCCTGAGCGTGCAGAAAGGCAAGAGCACGCGCCGCCCCAAGGGCCACCGACAATCCCTGCGACGGCGACAGGCGCAGCCCCGCGTCGATCATCCGGCGCAAACTTCCACCGGCGGCGGGCTCGGTGGCCAGGTAGCACACGGGTTCGTGACCCCAGTCCGCCACGCTCAGCAGGCCAGGGTGCGCCAGCGCGGCGCCGGCTTGCACCGCACGCCTGAACGTGGCCGTGAACCGGGCGTTCGCGCACAGCTCCGCGCCGAAAACGGTGAGCGCCACAGGCCGGTTCAGCGCCAGGTCCTCCGCGGCGTAAACCACCGCATCCCACCGCGACTCGATCGTTCCGGAGATGGCGTAACGATCAACAAACGGCCGAGCCGGATCGATCATGCCACTCGTGTCGGCCACGACCGTCACCGTACCGGCGCCACCCCAACCCGAACCGACACATCCGCCGTGAGCCGCGGCTGCCACGCAGGGATCCTGGCGCCTGCCGACAGGACGGCTGGACGTGCGGCGGTTGAGCTTGCGGGTGCGCGCTGTTGCGCGCCCGAAGGCCCGGAGGGCGGGCACGCCGGCCTCACCAGGAGCCGAGTGACGCGCAGGCGCGCCACCGTCGCGGATCGCTACGGTTGGCGTTGCAAAACACTCACCTCACAAGGCGGCAGCCCGTGCCCACCACTGCGTCTCTCACCCGTGAAATGGCAGTGACCCGGCAGAGTTGGCTCACCGGGATCACCATCGGCTGGAACGTTGTTGAGGGCGTGGTCGCGGTCGCTGCCGGCATCGCCGCCGGGTCGGCGAGCTTGATCGGTTTCGGTTTGGACTCCGGCATCGAGGTGTCGGCAGCGGTGATCCTCTCCTGGAGGCTGGCCCAGGAACGACGCGCCGGATGCAAACTTGCCGCAGACCGGCGCGCCCAGCGACTGATCGCGGTGAGTTTCGCTGCGCTGGCGATCTACGTGGCGGTGGAGTCCTCACGTGACCTTGTGACCGGCAGCCGTCCCGACGCGTCGGTGGTGGGGATCGTGCTTGCAGCGTTGTCGGTGATCGTGATGCCCGCTCTCGCCCGGGCAAAGCGCAGGATGGCACCCGTCATCGGATCAAGGGCCGTGCAAGCCGAGGCCTCACAGACGTTGCTGTGCTCACTGATGTCCGCGGCGCTGCTTG
This sequence comes from Candidatus Aldehydirespiratoraceae bacterium, assembly GCA_965221635.1. Classification (GTDB taxonomy): domain Bacteria; phylum Actinomycetota; class Acidimicrobiia; order Acidimicrobiales; family Aldehydirespiratoraceae; genus JAAXHB01. The sequence goes on along the minus strand of OZ244902.1, from coordinate 1,699,022 downwards.
TGGGCCTGGGCGCCAACGCCGCTTTTGGTTGGTGGTGGGCCGATCCGCTGGCCGGTGTGTCCATCGCCGTGGCCGCCGGATACGCCGGAGTCACAACGTGGAATGCAGAGTCCCTGGAACACACCTGCTGCGCCTGACTGAACCCGACGGGCGGCGGTGTGGGCGGGGCGCGGCGCCGGCATGCTCGGTGCTGTGACCCCCTCGGTTGATCCAGCCGTGCGAAGGCTTCTGGTGCGCGTCGCGGTGGCGGCGTTGCTGGTGGTTGGGGTGGTGGTGTTGGTGCTGGCCGCGCTGGTGAGCGACAACGACAGCGGCGCGGACGTGACCGTGAGTTCCAATCCCGCGGTGAACACCCTGATCCCCGCGCGTGGTGACGAGGTGTTGCAACAAAACCGGGTGGGGGTGGACTTGGACGCCCGCTACCGGCTCACCTCGCTTGTGATCTACCAAAGCGGTCAACGCAGCGACGGCGTGGACGTGACATCACAGGTGCGCCACTCGAGCGGGTTGAACCTGTGGGAGTTCGTGCCCGGCGAGGGTCGCCTGATCGAAGCACTCGCGGCCGACACCAACTGCGCCACCGCCACCTACGCGCCCATCGCGCAACCGGCCGAGTCCGGGTCGATCACCTGGTGCTTCGAGGTTTCCTGACCTGGCGTGTGGGCCGGGCTGGTTGCCCGATTGTCACAACTAGCCTTTGGTCATGATCCTTGCAGCCATAGGCGACACCCCCTACAACATCATTTTGCTGTTGCACATACTCACGGCGCTGGTGGCCTTCGCCCCGGTGTTCACCCATCCGGTGCTGCAGCGCCAATTCGCCGGGGCGCTTTCCTCGGATCGCTCCGAGAGCCTCGTGGTGGCGATGACGGTCAACTCGCGGCGGTTGTACTCGCCGTGCTTGATCGTGACCGGTCTGCTTGGATTTGCCCTGGCCGGCATGTCGGACAAGGTCTATTCGATGTCCGATGCCTGGTTGCTCACAGCGGCCGTGATCTGGGTGCTGATGAACGGCGTCTTGCACGCCATGATCATCCCCGGCCTCAAGGCCCTCGGAGCGGGAACCCCGGCCGGAAACGGCCCGAGCCGTGCCGTGGCCGCGGGGCTCGCACGCATTCAGCGGGGCACGTTGTTGATGAGCCTGATGGTGGTCGTGCAGCTTTGGCTGATGATCTGGAAGCCCGGCGCCTAACCCTTCTGGGCAGGTGGGCTCAGGTGAGCGCGAAGCTCGCCACGTTGGTGTAAGCGCCTGAACGTTCCACTCGCACCAACGCGAGGCTCGTGGCGGTGAATGTGATCCTCGGCGGGTTCAGTGTGAGCGACTCGGGGGGTTTGCGCCGGTGGCGGGCCACGGTGACGTGCCCAAGAAACGGATGATCCGGAGGCGCCAGTCCAAGGCCCGACAGGTGATCCCACACAGTGGCCGCCAACGGTTCCAGTCCATCTGCTGATACCGCGAGCACGCTTCGCCCCAGTCGCAGAACCGGGGGACCCACCGCCACCTCGCATCGTGGGCTTCGGATCGGGTCCAGTGCGGCGACAACTGCGGCTGTGTCGGCCTCGGCGATGAACCGCAAAGTCACGTGCAGCCGCTCCTGCCGCGTCCAGCGCACCCCGGCCACCTGGGGCCTGGTCATGTTCGCCAACCCGGACGCCACCTCCGCAGGCAGCCAAACCGCCACAAACAGGCGAGCCACCAACTCAAACTAACCCGGCACCTCGGATAGCAGCGGCGCCCCCAACCCCGGGGTGGTGACGAGTGGCTGGGTTAGGCCGAGAGACTTCCTGCCGGGCTGCTGCCCGCAGCCACTTCAAGGGCCCGTTGCACTTTGCGAGGCTGGGATCGCCGATCCGGGTTCACAAGGTCTCGAACTGCGGATTCGCTGATGTCGAGACGCACGGCCAGATCGCCGTCGCTGATGTTCTTGTCCAGCATCGTGGAGTACAAGGCCAGCTTGGTGGCAACGCCGGCATCAATGGTGACGAAGTCGCCGTGGCCGTCCCCCTCGCCAGGCCGAGGAATCCGTCGTCGTTGGTGGACATATCCCGCCAGCGATGTGGCCAGCGCGTCCTTGGCCATGGCGAGGGCCTCGATGCGATCATCACCCCCCGTGATCGCTTCGGGCACATCCGGGAAAGTCACCACGATGCCCCCATCGTCGCCCACCGTAAGTGTGCATGGATAGGCGTGCCTTGAGTGCGCCATGCGCGCAACACTAATTGGGGCCGAGGGGGGTGTGGGGTTCAGGTGGTTGCTGGGCGTGGCGGGTGGTGTCTTACCCCTGTTTTAGGGTTTGGGGTATGGTGATTGAGAGCGCTGCTGGGGATGGCTTGGGGGGCGGGTCGGGCTTTGTTTGCGTGTTCAGCTCCTATGGGCCGGATGCGCATGAGGCGCTTGCTGCGGCTGTTGGGGAGGCGCGGGACGGTGATCCTCTGGCACCGGTGACGGTGGTGGTGCCCAGCAACTACGTGGGGATCGCGGCCCGGCGGGGGTTGGCTCGCCGCCGGGGTGGGGTGGCCGCTGTGAGCTTTGTGACCGCTTACACACTTGCGGAGAATCTGGGCGGCACGCGGCTGGCGGCACGGAACTTGAAGCCTGTCTCCACTCCGGTGATTGCGGGGGTGGTTCGTTCGGTCCTTCGCGACGCCCCTGGTTACTTCGCCGGAGTGGAGACGCACCCCGCCACCGAGCGCAGCCTGGTGCGCGCGCATCGTGAACTGTCCGAAGCCGGCTCGGACGCTCTTGACGTGCTGGGACAGCAGTCCGAACGCGCCGCGGACGTTGTGCGAATCCACCGCCGGGTGCTGAAGGTGCTACAGGGCAAGGGCTTCAGCAACGAACAAGACCTGCTCGAAGCCGCCATCGCCGAGGTTGGCACATGGGATGCCGCCGGCGGGGCCGGGCACGGTGCTCGAGCGACCGGGGCTCTCGGCCCGGTGATCGTGTTCCTGCCTCAGCATCTCACCCCCCACCAGGCGAAGTTGCTGAAGGTGGTTGCCGCGGCCAGTGCGCGGCCGATCCCCTTGATCGTCGGCATCACCGGCGCGCAGGACGCCGACGCCAAGGTGCTTGCCACCCTGGAGCGTCTAGGGGTGGACGTTTCACCTGGGATGACCGCCTGCAAACACGGGCCCGCCTTAAGCCAACCCGAGACGACTTCACGCCTGGAAGCGCCGACTGCGCCTGCTTCCTTGGCGGGCCAAGGCCCGTGGGTTGATTTGGCCGCGTTGGATGTGAGGGCGTTGAGCGTGTCCGATGCCGAGGACGAGGTGCGTCACGCTGTTCGCGCAGTTGTGGCAGCCATTCGCCGCGGCATCCCCTTGGAGCGGTGCGGCATCCTCTACGGCGCCCGGGTGCCGTACGCGCGCCTGATCACCGAGGCGCTTGACGCGGCCGGGATCCGCGAACCCGTCGGCGGCGCCACTCCTGCCGAAAGCACCCGTTTGGCAGCCGGCGGCACCGGATCCGATGATGCCGTCGACCACCCCACGCTGGGAATCAGGCGCTGTGGAACGAGCATGCAATCTGCTGCGTCGTGCTGGCTGGGACGGTCGCTTCTTGGCCTGTTGGCACTCCGCGACGACGGATTCACAAGGCGGGGTGTGATGTCGTGGCTCGAAACTGCCCAGCCCAGTCTCAACGCCAAGACCACCGGAAGCAGCAATCGACGGCAACGCCACTGGACTGTGCCCGTGGCCGCGTGGGAGCGGGTGGCGCGAGAGGCCCGAGTGGGACGCGGCATCACCGACTGGGAGAGCCGCCTTGAAACCTTCAGCCGCGAGCGTCGGGCGGAGGGCGCCAAAACGGGAGGCGACGAGGATCGTCAGTGGCTGCGCGAAAAGTACCTGCGCGAAGCCGATCACGCCGACGAACTGGCCTCTTTCGTGCAGCGACTCCACGACGCTCTCGATTCGCGCGAAGCCCCGGCGGCCCGAAGCACTTCAAGGAACAAACGGCGCACCTGGCGGCAACTGTCGATGTGGTGCCGTGGCTTGATCAGGGAGTATCTGAGCGGCACCGACCGCGAGTCCTGGCCCGCGCAGGAGCGGCGACTGGCGGACAAGGTTGAGGAGGTGGTGGAACGCCTCGGCGATCTCGATCTTGTGGACTCTTCCCCGACGGTTGCACAGTTTCGCCAGACGCTCGAAATGGAACTCTCGGCCATGTCGGTGCGTCACGGACGGTTCGGTCACGGGGTGTTCGTCGGCCCCCTGGGTGAGGGCCTGGGGTTGGAGTTCGACCTGGTGGTGATCTGCGGCATGGCCGAGGGAACGTTGCCGGGTCGCAGCCGCGACGACGCGTTGCTGGCCGATCGTGAGCGCCGAAGCGTGAACGGTCACCTGGAGTTGCGCGGCGACCGAACCGGCGACGAGCACCGGCACCTGTTGGCAGTTCTCGCGGGCGCCGAGCGAAGCCTGCTGCTGTACCCGCGTGGTGATCTGCGTCGCTCCGTTGAGCGAATGCCGAGCCGGTGGCTCCTCGACGTGGCCGAAGCCAGAGAGGGCAGACGTGCCACGTCGGGCGACCTGGCAAGCACCACCGGAGAATGGTTCACCGAAGTTCCGTCTTTCGTGGCGGGAATGACCGAATGCGACTTCCCGGGGGGTGAGCAGGAATTCGATTCGGTGGTGATGCTTCAAGCTCACGGCAACCAGGCGAACGCGGCAACTCCCGGCCGGGTGCTGAAGGCCGCCGGGCGCTTCGGCCGACCGGAGGTGGCACGCGCCGTGGAGTTGGTGCTGGATCGCAAGTCGAAAGACTTCACTCGTTTTGACGGCAACCTTGCCGGTCTCGCCGTTGAGGGTGTGAGTTGGCCGCATCCCGCTGACGGCGAGACGATCACTTCGGCGTCCCGGTTGGAGGCGTGGGCGAGATGTCCACACGCGTACTTCGTGCGATACGTGCTGGGGGTGGCAGCCCTCGACGATGACCGTGACAGTCACGCAATGTCGCCACTGGACTACGGCAACCTGGTTCACCAAGCCTTGCAGCAGTGGCTCGACGAGGTTTTGGCGAACCCGGAACCACAGCCACCAGAACTGGCGTGGTCCCAACACTGGCGGAATCGTCTGCGCGACATCGGCGCAGGGTTGTGTCGCCAATACGAGCGCCGAGGGCTTTCGGGTCGGCGCCTCTACCAGAGACGAGACCGCGATCGCATTCTGAGGGATCTCGACCGATTCATCGACTTCGACAACGAGAAGCGCAGGGTGCATCAGTCAACTCCTGCCGCGGCCGAATTGGGGTTCGGGATGACCAACAGCATCCACGGCCCGGCTCCTGTGCGACTGCCGGGAGGGTTGGACATTCGGATCAGAGGATCGATCGACCGGTTGGACACCACCGCCGGCGGTCACCTGGTGGTGATCGATTACAAGACCGGCAAGATCAAGCGCTACAAGGACCTCAAGCCCGAGACCCCGTCCCCCGAAGGCAAGCATCTTCAGCTCGTGCTTTACGGGGAGGCCGCCCGTTGGGTCCTTGGACGATGTGAGGCCGTACCCGGCGGCCACGGCTTGGGCAGCCCCCGCACCGCCGAGGCCACCGTGGAATCCTCACGCGAGGCCGACCCCGATGTCGGCACTGCAACGGACTACGGCGCTTACTGGTTCGTGTCGCTTCAGGACGAGAAGAACCAGAGTCCCGGTTACAACCTCGATCACGCCGTGCGTGGTCAGGTTCTCGCAACGGTGGAGGAGATAGTCACCGGGATCAGGGCCGGTGTGTTCCCTAAGCGCCCTCCAAGGCCCGGAGACCGGAACACGCCGCAATGCCCCTTCTGCACTCCCGACGGACTCAGCAGCCGACCTGCGTTTGCGAACTGGCTCCGCAACAGCCGGGCGGACGAGTTGGGGGCCTACGTGAAGCTCACAACCCCGCCGCCCAAACCCAAGAAGAGCCCCGCCAAGAGCAAGTCCGGACAAACAACGAGTCGAAGAAGGTGACGTGGCGATGACCGACCGAGACCCCAGGCCCGGCACCGGATCCGGTGAGACCGATCCAAGCCTTAATCCCTCCGACGGCACAGTCGACGGGAGAACCAACCCGCCACTCGCCCGCGGAGAGAGTCCGACACCCGGCTTGAGCGGCGGCGCTGTGGTGGACGCAATCGGTGAGCTCCACGGTGAGGACGCTGACCCGACCATCGCTGCTGCCGCCGACTCCCGAGCGCTGCCCGTGGATCAGGCGCAGCGAGATCGGATCATCTCGGAACTGGGCAGCACCCTGTTCGTGGAGGCCGGGGCGGGCACGGGCAAGACACGTGCCTTGGTGGACCGGGTGATGGCGCTGATCGCTTCGGGCGTGGCCATGGAGAACATCGCCGCGATCACCTTCACCGAGAAGGCCGCTGCGGAGCTTCGTGACCGCATCCGGCAGCGACTCGAGGATCAACTGCAGTCCCCGCCCTGCGACAAGGGTCGAGAGCAAGCCGCAGAGGCGCTCAACCAACTCGACGCAGCCGCAGTTGGAACGCTGCATTCGTTCGCTCAGCGAATCCTCACCGAACATCCCGTGGAGGCGGGGCTGCCGCCGGAGATCACGGTGAGCGACCAGATCGCGTCGCAGTTGCATTTCGGCGCCCGCTGGCCCGAGTTTGCCGAGGAACTCTTCGATGACGATTCGATGATCGATCCTCTCCTGATTCTGGATCTCAGCCCGTGGCAGATAAGAGACCTGGCACTGGAGCTGAACCAGTACTGGGATCACCTCCAAGAGACGTACTTTCCCTCCGACCGCCCCGACGTGGGCTCCGGTGATGATCCCGTGAGCGGTGCCGGAGCGGCGGGCGGCTCCGCCAGGTCGATCTCCACAAGCGACCCGACGCAGTTGACGCCGATCGACTTGACCCCGTTGCTCTCGGCGGCGCGGCCCTTGGACAGGATCGCAAGGAACTGCACCGTCGGCATCGACAAGCTGTTGGAGCGGATCGAAAGGGTGCAATCGCTGCTGGACTCTTCTCTGGCAACACTGGACCCCTCACTTCCCGAGAGCATCGTGGACAGGTTCAACCTTGTGTTGAAGGTCCACCAAACGCTTAGCACCCAGAAGGGCACGTACAGCAGGAAGGTCGGCGCCCAGACGAACTGGGACGGCCAGACCCACCTAGAGGCAGCCCGAGACCAGTTGCAACTGGTGTGGACGCCATGCGAACACATACTGCGCACCACCACCACCGAAGCGCTCGAAGTGCTGGTGGCACGCCTTGCCGTGTTCTGCGTGGAGCTCGCCGAGGAGCGCCGTGTTGGTGGGCAGCTGGACTTCCATGACCTGCTGGTGCGGGCTCGCATGCTGCTGCAGGATCCCCGCCACGGCGCACGGGTTCGTGCCAACCTTCGACGGCGCTACCACCGGCTCCTGATCGACGAGTTCCAGGACACCGATCCGATCCAGGTGGACCTGGCGATGCTGCTGGCAACCGACCCCGGCCACGGCACCAGCGCAGGGCTTGACGAGCGAGCCAACGATGCCGCCCCGAGCGACAACGCCCGGGACGACAACGTCTGGGATGACAGCGCCTGGGATGAAAGCGCCTGGGATGACGAATCCGACCTTTACGACGGACGACCCGACGACGGATGGGACGACGAAGCGCTCCACGACGACGGATGGGACGACGATCGGGACCTGAACCACAAGAGGCGGATGGGTCGTTTCGATCCTGATCCAGGCCGGTTGTTCTTCGTTGGTGATCCCAAGCAGTCCATCTACAGGTTTCGGGGCGCCGACATTGCCACCTATCTGCGCACCCGTGACCACGTGAGCAGGCACTCCGGCCAACTGGTGGATCTCACCACCAACTTTCGCTCCACCAAGCCGGTGATCGACTGGGTGAACGCCGTGTTCGGGCGTTTGATCACGCGCAACGACAACAGTCAGCCCGACTATGAGCCGCTGGTGGCCTACCACCAGGACGCGCCGACGGTGGGGCCGCCGGTGACCGTGTTGAACTCCAAGACGCCCTTCGGCAAACACATCAGCGCCGAAGAGTTGCGGAAATGGGAGGCCCAGAGCGTCGCCCATGCGATCAAGACGATTCTCGACGAGGGCTGGTCGGTTCGAGATGCCGAGCACCCCTCGGGCCGGCGGCCTGCGAGAGCCGCAGACATCGCCATCTTGTTGCCCACTCGCACGAGCCTCGGCGATCTCAGAGACGAGTTGGATCATTGGGACATTCCCCACCGCGCCGAGACGTCGTCGCTGGTGTACGAATCGCAGGAGGTGCGCGATTTGATCGTTGCGCTGCGCGCCCTGGCGGATCCCACCGACGAGTTGAGCGTGGTCGCCACGCTTCGCTCACCGTTGTACGGCTGCGGCGACGACGACCTGGCTCGCTGGAAACTTCACCACAGAGGACGCTTCTCTCTGTTGGCGCGCTTCCCGGATGAAGAAGACCTCCCCACCGCGGGGAACCCGGTGGCCGAAGGACTGGGCCACATGCAAGAGCTGCTGGAAGCCAAGAGGTGGACCGATCCCGCCGGGCTGCTCAACAGGCTGATACTCGAACGAGGAGTGCAGGAGTCCTCGGTGGCCTCGGGACGGCCCCGCGAGGCTTGGCGCAAGCTTCGGTTCGTGCTGGATCAGGCCCGGGCGTGGTCCGATGCAGGTGGGCGCGGCTTGAGGAACTACCTGGAGTGGGTGGAGCTTCAAGGCCAGGAAAATGCCCGTGTCACCGAAACGGTTCTGCCCGAAACCGACGACGACGCCGTTCGGATCCTCACGGTTCACGCCGCCAAGGGCTTGCAGTTTCCCATCGCCATCCTGTCGGGCACCAACACACCGCTCACCAGATCGACCTCGCCTGTGGTGGGATTTGGGCACAACGGCTCACTTGCGATTCGTATGCGCAACACCGGCAGCAGAGACGAGAGCCCGTACCGGTACGGCGTTTGCACCGAGGGTTTCGACGACTGGTACGAACGCGAGCAGCAGATGGAGAAGGACGAAGCGGTGCGCGAGATGTACGTGGCGTGTACCAGGGCCCGAGATCACCTGGTGGTGAGCCTGGCGCGCAAGGGCGCCGACGTGGACCTTGACGCTTTCGTGGACATCGGCTTTGTGAACTACATCGATCCGGATCCACCAAGGCAGGGCACGTGGTCACAGCTGCTCAGGGTTGCGATGAACATGGCCGACACAGGCGGCGATCACCAAGCAGTTGACCTCGATGACCACCTGAAGCGCAACGAAGACGACCCGAGCCCGACCCTTGCCCCCAACTCGGAAACGCCTCCGCCGAGCGATTCCGAGACGCAAGCACGCGGTGTTTCCCGGAGGCAACCAGTTGAGGGCCCCGCCCTGGGAGCGGCCGAGGCGAGCGCCGGAGATGGGCGCGACTCGCAGGCACCCGACACCGAAGCTCAAGACGCCCGCCGGTCACTTGGCGAAGAGTGGCAGATCGGCGGTCGGCTTGGGCACAGGGACCGCTGGGTGTCGGAACTTTCCGAGGCGTTGCGTCGCTCGGCCACGCCATCCACCGTGAGCCCGACGGTGCTGGCCAAATCACAGGGCGCCGACCACAACGGGGCGACCCCTCGACCGTCGGAACGCCAGCGTGCCTTGGCACCCGGCGGCGACGATGCGGATCCAGGCCTGCTGAAGGATGACGTTGACTCCGATGGTGCACCGTGGCGGCGAGGACGTTACGGAACCGCGGTGGGGCGCGCCGTTCACGCCGTGTTGCAAACGATCGACCTGTCTTTGGCGGACCCCGCGGCCGCGAACGCCGGCGGCGACACTGCGCACCGTCCCACCACGGGCCACAAGGGCGTGGATCATGACACCAGTGGGGGTGCCGAACCACGGGATCGCCAGGATGTGGCGACCAGCGGGGCGGGGCCTGCTACTCGTTCTGCTGATTCGGCTTCGGACCCGATCAAGGCTGAGGCGCGACGCCAAGCCGCGGCTGAGGGGATCAGCAACAAGGTGGACACCGTGGTTGACCTTGTGCGCGCCGCGCTCACAACACGACCGGCGCTGGAGGCTGCCCGTTCGCCACAGGTTTGGCGGGAGTTGTCGGTGTGCGCTCCGGTGGCCGACGAATCTGACGTTCTGGTTGAGGGTTACATCGACCTGATGTACCGAGACGCCGAGGGCCGGTTGGTGATCGTGGACTGGAAGACCGACGCCGTTGACACCGACGGCGTGGACGCCAAGCTGGCGCGTTACCGGACGCAGGGCGCCGCTTACGCCGCGGCGGTGGAAGCCGCCACCGGTGAGCCGGTGGCACGCATGGACTTCGTGTTTCTGCGCTCGGACGGTGACGGCGAGCCGAGCGTTGCGCCCATTGACGACCTGCGAGGCGCCATCGACGAAGTGAAACAGAAGGTGCTCAATCTGAGCGGCTGACCCCCGCGGCCGGATTTGGTGGCACCCCCATGTGTGGCACCACTACGAGTCATCTGTTCGGCGCAGCGAGGTCGGCGCCTTGGATGCGGCGCCGCCGAGACTGGAGCGTCAAACCGGGACGGTCAGCGGTTGAGGCGTTCGGTTAGTTCGCTGATGAGGCGGTGAATCGCCGACGCCAAACCTTCACGTTCAGCTTCGTTGAGGTCTCCGATTTGCATGTCGAACGTGTCGAGCACCAGTTCGAGCGACTCGCCGGCCAGTGCCACACCTTCCTCGGTGAGTTCGACGATGCTGCGTCGCCCGTCGGCAGGATCGTCGACCTTGCGCAGCAGGCCCCGGGCGCTGAGCCGCTGCACCGCTTTGGTGGTGCCCCCCGAGGTGAGACCGACCCGCTCGGCGAGGCTCCCGGCGGAAAGGCGGGGAGGTGGTCCTTGGATCCAGAGAGCCGCCAGCAACATGAACTCCGACGCGTCGAGACGAGTCACAGCAAGTGTCTCGGTGAGCCACGTCTCCAGCTTGCGCCCGAGGTGCAAGCTCATCAGCAGCACCATGATCGTTCGACGGTGTCTCTGATCAACGCCCGACAGGGCGTCCAAGGCCAGGTCGCCGCCCTCGCTTCGTTCAACCCCGAAGAATCTGCGGGGGGTGCGCCTCATCAGAATCGGCTCCTACTGCCGACCGCGTTCCGCAGGTCGTGCCCATCAACCATCCCGGGGTGTGGTGGCCAAGCCGCTGCAACCGCCATGATGGTTCGCCTACCGGGTGGCGTCGCGGGTGTCGGCGACCGCTTCGGAGGGTGATCGGGGATCGGGGTCACCGGGACGCAGGCTGCCGGTGAACAGCACCGCGATTCGCTCCCCCGCCAGGAGGTCACCCTCAAGGCCCCCAACGGTAAGCAGCCCAGCCAGGCCCGACGCGCCGGTTGGGCACACCGGAATCTCTGTGTGGGTGCGGGCAAGCCGGTGGGCGCGGCGAAGGTCGGCCTCCGAAGCAACCACCGGATATCCACCCGAGGCGACCAGGGCGTCCACTATTGGCAGCCAGTCGTAGGTGATGTCGTCGAGGATTCCGGTGGCGTAGGACTCCGGAGGTTCCGGCCAAGGTTCCATGTAACGGCCGGGATCAGCGGTGAGGCGGGCCATCAACGCCCGTCGTTCCCCTTCAGCCACGGCACCCAAAGCCGAAGCGGCCTGTTTGCGCTGCTCGTTGGACGCGGGTTCGTCGCCGCCGAGTTCGGCCATCAGCCGATCCCAGGCGCGCACCAGGGGGTGGTTGCCTTCGGGTTGCACCACATGCACCACCGGCAGACGAGCAAGGTTGCGGTGCGCCACTTCGTGGGCCAGCCCGGTGAGAACCGCCGACGCCAGCGCCCCGCCGCCCACCTGCACCACCACGCGATCCAGGCGCGCCTGGCCCGGTTCGCCCGATGCGCTGCCACCACGGCCGCCGGCACGAGCGTCGTCAAGGGGATGGGCGCCGAGCGTTTCGATCATTTCGTAGGCGAGGGTGCGTCCACCGTCGATCGTGCCCGCGGTTTCGGTGCCCTGACACGAAAACGGCACCGCCCCTGCGGCAATGGCCGCCACGAAAGCGTGATGCGCGGGATCCCCGGTCACGCCGGGCGCGCGTTCGCAGCGCACCACCCGACCGCCGAGTTCGGAGATGCGAGCCACCACCGCGTCGTTGGCCCAGTCGGGCACGAACACGTCGAGAGGCCAGTTCACGGCCCGGGCCACCACCGCGGCTGCCAGCGCAGCGTTGCCACAGCTCGCAATGGCGAACGGCGCCCTCGGCTGGTCACCGGATCCGGTCGGCGAGCCTGTGTCACCGTCGCCGGTTTGTTGGCGGAGTTGGTGCGCCAGGGCCACCCCAAAAAGGTGGCGTGCCTTGTGGGATCCCGACACGTTGCCGGTTTCGTCCTTCACCCACAACTCCACTCCGTCCAAACCCGCTGCGTCGGCCAGGCCGGGCTGAGGGCCGAACGGTGTCGGGTGGAAGCCGCTGCCGTCCACCTCGGCCACCGCGTCGTCGATGTCGCGGATCGTGGCCACGAACGAGGCCTCGTCGAGGGCGCCCTGGTCCACGACCTGGTGAGATTCCAGGCGGGCGGCGTACACCTCAAAGGTTGAAGTCATCGTTGAAGTGGATCACTCGTCGTCGCGGGCGCCGGTGCGGGCGTTGAACTCCACGATCATCTCATCCCAGTCGCCGACGAAGTGGCGCATCCGATCCCAAAACGCCAGATGGCCGCGAGCCACGAAATCCTCGAACGACGTGCCTTGCTGTTCCACCCAGGTGTAGTAGCCGAGGTTGAACACACGCCTGCGCTCCGCGGGGGTGCATTCCATGTGAACCACCGCATCGGCCTCGGGATCGGCGCCGAGATGCTCGTGGAAGGTGGCCGCCGCGGCCACGTCGTCGAAGCCGCTGCGATGATGGCGGGCCAGGTACGCCTCGCGCTCCGCGTCGTACAGTTCGGAGCCGTCGGTGGCGACGGTCACGATCACGTCGTCGGGGCCGAACCCGTGGGCCCGTGCCACCGCGATTGCTGCCAGCGCGTTGCACGAAGACGAGTAGCCCATGTGTGTGAGCAGGCCCACCACGTCGCCGTCCACACCGGCAGCGTCGGCCAGGTGGTCACGACCGGCGGGGGTGTTGAACAGCACGTCGAGCGAGTCGGTGCAACGGTCGCTCACCGCCACCACGTCGTCGGTGTTCATCACGTTGTGGATCAGCGGAACGTGCTTGTCGCCGATGCCTTGAATGTTGTGCTCACCGAAACCGTTCTCGAGCAGCGTGGGGCATTCGAGCGCCTCCGCGGCCACGATCCGGCTGCCGTGACGGTCCTTCAGGTAGTCACCCGCGCCGAGAGTGCCGGCCGAACCCGAAGCCGAAACGAACGCGGCGAGGCGTGAACCGGGCCGACCTTCGCTCACATGGTTGTAGAGCCGTTCCAGCGCCGGGCCGGTCACTGCGTAGTGGCCGAGATGGTTCGCGAATTCCGAGAACTGGTTGATGATGGCGTTGCCGGGATCGAGCGCCATTTCGTTGCAGGCGTCGTAGATCTCCTTCACGTTGGATTCGGTGCCGGGAGTTCGCACGATGTCGGACTCGGGTTGCAACGTCCATTTCTCGAGCCAGTCGAAACGGGCCTTGCTCATCCCCGCGGGCAGCACCGCCACGCCGCGGCAGTCCATGATGCGACTGATCGCGATTCCGCCACGGGCGTAGTTGCCGGTGGAGGGCCACACCGCTCGGTGCCGGGTGGGGTCGAAACGTCCGGTCACCAGCCGGGGCACCAGGCATGCGTACGCGGCGAGCACCTTGTGGGCGCGGATCATCGGGAAGCGGTTCCCCAACGCCAACACGATGCGAGCGTCCACGCCGGTGAGCTGCGACGGCAACTCCACGTAGTCGGGCACCGGGTGCGGGCCGGTGCCGTCGAGGCGGCCGTGCCAGTGAACCCGGAACAGGTTGCGAGCGTCGGGTTCGTTGCGGTCCACACGGGCAAGGGGCGCCAGGCGGGCCGCGGGGATCGTGAACGGGTCGGCGAGTTCGGAGAACAGCGGCAAGGCGATTTGCCGTTCGCGGAACCGTTCGACCGTGTTGGCGTACACCTCCTGGTCGACCACCTCGGCGATCAATCCCAGGGATCGATGCGCACGGTCGGTTTCGGCCTGCGAGATCGTGTCGCCACTGGGCGCCCCGGCGGTGTCGGTGCTGTTGGGTTCGGTTGCAACTGTCATCGGCTCAAGTATGACCCACCGCCAACATCACAGCACCCCCAAGCTGCCGTCGCGCCCCGTGGCGCCGGGAGCTCCAGGCCGCTGCCCCCCGGCCGCCACCAACGAGGCAACTCTGAGGCGGCCGCTTGGTGGCGCATGGGGGCAAGGCGAATGTCGAGCATCCGGGTCGTTGCGCCGGGCCGCGACCGGGGCGGACCCACCGGTCACCCCGGCGGAGCTGTGGCTCAGATGGAGGTGGCCTGGCCTTCCCAGTAGGGGTCACGCAGACGGCGCTTGTACAGCTTGCCGTTGGGATCGCGTGGCATTTCGGAGGTGTAGTCGATGCTGCGTGGCAGTTTCTGGCGTGCCATCCGGCCCCGCAGCCAGTCCATGATCTCGGCGGTGGTTTGGTCATCCGGTGACCATCCCTGGCGTAGTTCCACCACGGCTTTGATCTCTTCGCCGGTGTCGGGATTGGGCACACCGAACACGGCCACGTCACCCACCGCGGGGTGCTGCACGAGGGTGCCCTCCACCTCGGCGGGGTAGATGTTCACCCCGCCCACGATGATCATGTCGTTGGCCCTGTCGTTGAGGAACAGGTACCCGTCGGTGTCGATGTAGCCGATGTCGCCCACCGTGAAGAATCCACGCAACCGGCTCTTGGCTGTTTTCTCGGCGTCGTCTTTGTACTCGAAGGTGGCGCCGGGCATTTTCATGTACACCGTGCCGGACTCGCCGGGGGACACCTCGCCGTGTTCGGGATCGTCGGTGTCCACAACGATCACCTCACAACCAGGCCAGGGACGCCCCACGGTGCCCGGCTTGGTGAGCCAATCAGCGGCCGACACGTACGTGCCGCCGCCTTCGGTGGCTGCGTAGTACTCCCAGATCGAGTCGCCCCACCATTCGATCATGCGACGTTTGGTTTCAACCGGGCACGGCGCCGCGGCGTGAACCATGCTGCGCAGCGACGACACGTCGTAACGGGCCCGCACCTCTTCGGGGAGTTGCAGCAGACGGTTGAACATGGTGGGCACCATGTGGGAGTGCGTCACCCGGTAGCGGTCGATGCGCTCCAGGGCGCCCTCGGCTGTCCACTTGTCCATCAGCACCACCGTGTGCCCCAGGTGAAGCGACATGGTTGTCCAGTTGTTCACCGCGGTGTGATACAGCGGCGCCTGGGTGATCTGCACGTTGTCGTCATGGGGCATCGTGCCGAACAGCATCAGCAAACGGCCCGCTGTGGCGGCGGCTTCGTCGGGGTGGCGCTCATCGAGGGCGCGTCGCACGCCTTTGGGACGACCGGTGGTGCCAGACGTGTAAAACATGTACGACCCGGTGGCGAGCTGGCTCGGGTCGGGACGTTCCGCGGGTTGGTCGGCGATCAGTTCGTTGAAGTCACGGAACCCGTCGGTGGCGCCACCCACCGCGAACCTGTTGCCCGCCGGGGTCACACATTCAGAGTCGATGGTGGCCGCTGTTGCCTCCTGTGAGAAGCGGGAGTGAACGATCAGCGCTCTGGTGTCGGAGTCGTTGATGATGTAGTTGATCTCGGCGCCCACCAGGTGCCAGTTGATGGTGGTCACGTAGAAGCCGCCCTGGTAAGCGGCGAGGCACACCGCCACCTGCTCGAAGCAGTTCGGCAACAAGGTGGTCACCTGGTCGCCGGTGGTGAGCCCGAGCGCTCGCAGCCCGCGCACGATGCGGTTGGTGAGCGCCGCCAGCTCGCCGAAGGTGAACTGGCGGTGATCCGGGTCGATCACCGCCACACGGTCGGGATGTTCAGCGGCGACGGCCCAGAAGCCCAGCGGCGGCGTGTCTGTCACGGGCGGTAGTTTGCCACCCGTGAGCGAAAGTGCCGCGCCCGCCGCGGGATCGGAGCGCCTCTTGGAGGATCAGGTGCGCTTGGAGATCCGGGATCGGGTGGCGTGGATCACCATCAACCGGCCCGAGGTGGGCAACGCCTTGAACCCGCCTTGTCGTGACCGCATCCGCGACATTCTCAACGGGCTCAACACCACCCACCGGGCGCGCTGCGCGGTGATCACCGCCACCGGCGACCGCTTGTTTTGCGCGGGCGCCGACCTTGGCCACACCTACACCGGTGACCGCAACCCCGACGTGCCAAACCGGATCATGGGCGACCCGAGGCGGATGATGCTCGACGGGCAGTATTCGCTGTTTCCGGCGTTGCTGGACTGCGACGTGCCGGTGATAGCCGCGGTGAACGGAACCGCCGCCGGGATGGGCGCGCACCTGGCGCTGGCGTGTGACCTGGTGATCGCCGCGGAGCGGGCCAAGTTCGTGGAGGTGTTCGCCCGCCGAGGTTTGGTGCCCGACGCCCTGGGCACGTGGCTGCTGCCCAGGATCATCGGCGTGCGCCGCACGATGGAGTTGCTGCTCCTGGCCGACGACCTCAGCGCCACCAGGGCCCAGGAGTTCGGCCTGGTGAACAAGGTGGCGCCCAACGACGAACTCCACGACACCGCCGCCGAGTGGGCCAAGCGCCTGGCCGAGGGCCCGTCAAGGAGTTTCATGCTCACCAAATGGCTGGTGAACCGCAGCCTCGACACCGACCGGGCCACGATGATCCACAACGAAGCAGTGGCAGTGGAACTAAACACCCACACCAACGACGCCCAGGAAGGCGTCGCTTCGTTCCTGGAGCGCCGCCCCCCAACCTGGAAAGGCCACTAACCCCGCAACCCCATCCCCCACTGCGGCACCCAAGCTGCTTGCAACCGGCCATGGGCCGCACCACGCCTGCTGCCGCGCTGGCTCCTATCGCTGGCGCCTATGCCGCGCGCAGGCTCTGTGCCTCCTTGGGATGCCGCCTTGGACTGCAGGAACGGCGCGCCTTGGATGCCGGGGGTTAGGAGAGGGTTACTTGGAGGTTGGCCAGGCCTCTTAGGGTGATTCTTTGTTTCCAGGGTGGGGGCTGTTGGAGGCCATGCCAGGTTGGGAAGCGTTCGAGGAGGCCGTCTAGCACCACTTGGCCTTCGAGGCGGGCGAGGGACGCTCCGAGGCAGTAGTGGATTCCTGACGAGAACGACAACAACGGCACCTCGGAGCGGGTCACGTCGAAGGTGTCGGGCCGGTCGATCACCGCAGGATCGCGGTTGGCGGCCCCAAGCAAGGTCATCACGCTGTGACCCTTGGGGATCACCACGCCGCCCACCTCAACGTCCTCGAAAGCCAGGCGGCCGTCGAGCTGCACCGGCGTTTCGTAGCGGAGCACCTCGTCCACCGCGGTGGGTACCAGCGACCGGTCGGCTCGCAACAACTCCAGTTGGTCGGGGTGGCGCAGCAGCGTGTACACGATGTTGCCGATCAGGTTCGATGTGGTCTCGAATCCCGCGGCGTAGATGAGCATCACGGTGAGCGCCACCTCGCCCTCGGTGAGACGGTCGGCGCCGTCGCTGGCCTCGATCAGCCCAGACAGCAGATCATCGGCGGGGGCGGCCCGGCGGCGGGCGATCAGGTCGTGAACGTAGAGGCGCACCTGCTCGCCCGCGGCTTCGGCGCTCTCGGCTTCCTCGGGGGTGGTGGACGGCTCAAGGTTGGCGGTGAGGTCGGCCACGAGTGGTCGAAGCCAGTCCCGGTCGGAGCGGGGCACGCCCACCAGTTCGCTGATCACGTTGGCGGGAAGCGGGAACGCCAACATGTCGATCAGGTCACCGCCACCGGCTTCGGCCAGCGTGTCGAGAAGCTCCGAGGTCATCGACTCCACCACCGGGCGCAGCCCCGCCACCCGCCGCGGTGTGAACGCTCGGCTCACCAGCGAACGCAGCCGAGTGTGATCGGGCGGATTGAGGAACAGCATCGACCGTTCCCCCTCGGGCTGACGGGCCGCTCGACCCGCCAAGGTGGGAACCTCCATTCCCGGCTCGGCCGCGCCGAGGCGCAAATCCCGCAGCACCGCCCGACAGTCGTCGTAACGGGTGAGCGCCCAGAAGTCGGCGAACCCGATCTTGTGAACCGGTGCCGTTTCGCGCAGTTCACGCAGCAACGGGTAGGGATTGGCGATCGCCTCGGGATCGCTGACGATTCTCAACAGCAGTTCGTCACTCACAACAGGCAGCCCTTCGCTCGGCCTCTGGTGCCGTTCGTCGGCCCGGTTCCGGTTCGGGAATCGAAACCGAGCAACTCCGGCACACTAAGCCACCACCCGCCCGAGGGCACGGCGACACATGGACGGCCCTTGTGCGTTCAGCCCGCTGCCAGGGCGGACGCGATCTTGGCGGCGACCTTGGCGTTGGATTCGGCGAGGGCAAGGTTGGCTTCCACCGTGGCGCCTGCGGTTGTTTCGGCCAGGTGGTCCAGCACTTTGGGGGTCACATCGGGGCCGGTTCTGGGGCCCGTGTCACCCAACGCAGCTTGAATCGCCTCGTCCACTACTGCTGCGTCCAGTTCCGCGGAAGCAGGGATCGGGTTCGCGACCAGCAGTGACGAGGCAGCGCCGAGCCCCGACCCGGCCCGGAACGCATTCGCAACCTGCGCAGCGTTGTTCACCGTCCATGGCACGGCGCATCCGCCGTCGCGCAGGTAGAACGCCGGGAAGCGGTCGGTCTGCCAGCCAACCACCGCCACGCCGAGCGTTTCCAGGTATTCCAAGGTGAGGGCCACGTCCAGGAACGCCTTCACCCCCGAGGACACCACCACCAAACGGTGACGAGACAGGGCGGTGAGGTCTTGGCTGATGTCACCGGTGAGCGCCGCGCCCCGATGCACCCCACCGATGCCGCCGGTGGCGAACACCTCGATCCCCGCCGCAGCGGCCAGCACCAGCGACGCGGACACCGTGGTGACCCCCACCGGCAGCCCTGTGCCGATCGCCGGGCCCAGGTCTCGTGCGGCGAGCTTCACGTTGGCACCTGTTAGCCGACGCGCCTGCTCTTCGGAGGCGCCCACCACCGGCACCGAATCGACCAAGCCGATCAGCGCCGGCACCGCCCCCTCGCCGCGAACGGCATTGCACACCCGCTCAAGGCACTGCCGGTTGGCCGGCGCCGGCAAACCCAAACCCGAGAAGATCACCGACTCCAACGCAACCACCGGCGCACCGGCGGCCAGCGCGTCGGCAACCTCGGGCCCCACCAGCACCCCCGACGCGTCGGTCATGCCAAGCTCGTCGGCATTACGGGGGGTGCTTCTGTGCGGGTCACACCGCAATCGTAGGATCGCGTCCATGACAGACGAATCTTTGGGGTCGCACGCCGAGGCGCAGGAATTGGTTTCGAGCTTCCACGACGCGTGGAATGTGCTCACCGCGCCGGGTGCGCCCTTCGGGTTCAGCGTGCAGGAGGTGAACGGATCACCGGCGCGGGTGTTCGACGCCGCCCCGCCGAACATGCGGCTGATTTGGGAAATGTCCCAAGCCCACGCGGACAGGGACTTTCTGGTGTACGGCTCGCAGCGTTACACCTACGCCGACGCGCACGCCGCGGTGCGGGTGCTGGCCCACTGGCTGCGCGACGCCCACGGCGTGGGCCGCGGTGATCGGGTGGCTGTGGCGATGCGCAACTACCCGGAGTGGGTTCTCGGCTACTGGGCCACGATCTCGGTGGGCGCCGCTTTGGTGGGAATGAACGCCTGGTGGACAGGCCCCGAGATGGCCTTCGCTCTGGGCGACTCCGCGCCCAAGGTGCTGATCGTGGACGGGGAGCGCCTCGATCGCGTGCTGGGCCAACTGGACGGACTCAGCGATCCCCCCACGGTGCTGGCCACCCGCCTCGAGAGCCAACACGACCGCACCGAACTTGCCGAGCGGGGAGTGCAATTTTGGGACGACGTGATCACCCCCGCCGCCCTGGGAGACCCGCCTGCGGAGCTGCCCGACGCGGAGATCGTCGGCCACGACGACGCCTGCATTTTCTACACGTCGGGAACCACCGGCTCGCCAAAGGGCGCCGTGCTCACACATCAGGGCTCGGTTCACAATCTGCTCAACATCGCCTTCGTGAACGCGTGCGGTGACATGGCCCGCGCCCAACGACAGGCCGCCGACCCCCACCGCTCCACGCAGGAACCTGATGATCCGCCGGAGCAGGCGGTGGCTTTGCTGCCGGTGCCGTTGTTTCACGTGACCGGCTGCAACTGTGTGATGCATCCGGTGACCGCGGCGGGTGGCCGCCTGGTGTTGATGCACCGCTGGGATCCCACCGAAGCGCTGAGACTGATCGAAGCCGAGAAGGTGAGCGTGTTCACCGGTGTGCCCACCATGTCACGCGAACTGCTGGCCCATCCCGACTGGGCCGCCACCGACACGTCGTCGCTGGCCTCGATGGGCGGAGGCGGCGCCGCGGTGCAACCCGACCTGGTGTTGAGCATCAACGACAACCTGGCTTCGGGTCGGCCAAGCACCGGTTACGGACTCACCGAAACCACCGGCATCGCCACCGCCATCAACAGCGAGTACTACGTGGCACGCCCCGGTTCGGTGGGGCCGGTTGTTCCCTGCATGGAAGCGAAGCTGGTTGACCCCGACACCAAAGCCGACCTCGGCCTCGACGCCACCGGAGAGCTGGCGGTGAGAGGCCCCAACGTGATCAAGGGCTACCTGAACCAGCCCGAAGCCACCGCGCAAACGATCATCGACGGGTGGCTGCACACCGGCGACATTGCCCGCATCGACAGCGACGGCTGGGTGCACATCGTTGATCGGGCCAAGGACGTGGTGATCCGCGGCGGCGAGAACGTTCACTGCGGCGAGGTGGAGAACGCCATCTACGAACACGGCGCCGTGGCGGAGGCGGCAGTGTTCGGCGTGCCCGACGAGCGACTCGGTGAGGCGGTTGCGGTGGCGTTGGTGCTGCACCCCGACGCTCAGCTCAGCAGCGAAGGCCTCGGCGAGTTCCTGGAGGGGCGCATCGCCCGTTTCAAGCATCCCAGCCATGTGTGGTTGCGCGAAGAGCCGCTGCCGCGCAACGCCAACGGCAAGTTCGTGAAACGCATGCTGCGAGACGAGCTGATCGCTCAACTCTCTGGCTGAGCTGCCCCACAGCCCCACTCGGAGGGCCGTCCCTCCGTGGGATTCCACCCTGGCCCTGGCCCGTCATGAGAGTTGTGGAAGAAGTTCAACCGGCCGTCGCTCCGCATGTGATGAAGGGCCGGACTGACCCGCGGACTGGCCGCGATCAGCGGAGGCGGTCGGCGAGGAAGGGGTAGCGGCTTCTGGTGGAGGCCACCATTTCGGGATCGACTGTTGCGGTGATGACGGACTCGGCGTCGCCGGCGTCGGCGACCTGCGCGCCGACCGGGTCGAATATCAGCGAGTCCCCTGCGTAGTCCACGCCGTAACCGTCGGTGCCCACCCGGTTCACTCCCACCACGTACGCCTGGTTCTCGATGGCCCGAGCCCGCAGCAGCGTCATCCAGTGCAACCGCCGGGCGGCGGGCCAGTTGGCGACCACCACGAAGCAGTCCGTGTCGGCAGCGGCGTCCCAGAACAAGTACGAGAAGCGCAGGTCGTAGCACACCAGCGGCGTCACCCGCACCCCCGCCACGTCCACCGTGATCACGCCGCTGCCTGGGCTGTAGTGCTTGTGCTCACCGGCGTAGCTGAACGGGTGAACCTTCGAGTAGCGGTGCAGCTCGCCGTTGGGGCCGGCCAGCACGAAACGGTTCGTGGGACGATCATGGCCCGGCGTTGTCTCCGGCACCGAACCCGCGGTCCACACCTGGTGCTGTTGCGCGGACTCGGCCAGGAACTTGGTGGTCGGCCCGTCGGGTGGCTCGGCCAGGCGGGCCGCGTCCATCGAGAACCCGGTGGTGAACATTTCGCTGAACACCACCAGATCGGCCTGCAGATCACCTGCGGCGACTTGGCGAACGTCCTCGGCGCGCAAAGAAATGTTGGCGGCAGGGTCTTCCCAAACGATGTCGTGCTGAACAGCGGCAACCCTCAACACGTCAACCTCCCAAGTCGCTTCCGGTGCTCCGAATCATCGGCCTTTGGCGAGGGTGGCGAGGCGTCTTGAGGCTTCGTCTATCACCTCTGTGCGTTTGCATGCCGCGAAACGCACGAACGGGGCGCCGGCGGCTTTGTCGTCGTAGAACACCTGACACGGCACCGCCACCACGCCGCAACGCTCGGGCAGGCTCAAACAGAACTCGATGCCGTCATCGAAACCGAGTGGGCGAATGTCGGCGGTCACGAAGTACGTGCCCTGAGGAACAGACGGCACAAACCCGGCAGCGTCGAGGCCCTCACACAGCCGGTCACGCTTGTGTTGCAGGTCGCCCGCAAGCGACTCGAAGAACTCGTCGCCCATGCGCAGCCCCGCCGCCACCGCCGGTTGGAACGGCCCGCCGCTCACGTAGGTGAGGAACTGCTTGGCGGTTTGCACGGCCTTCACAAGTTCGCTGCGCCCGCACGCCCAGCCGATCTTCCACCCGGTCACCGACAGGGTTTTGCCACCCGATGAGATCGTGACCGTGCGGTCGGCCATGCCCGGAAGGGTGGCGAGGGGGATGTGGGTGTTGTCGTCGAACACCAGATGCTCGTACACCTCGTCGGTTACTGCCACCACGTCGTGTTTCACGCACAACTCGGCGATCAGCGCCACCTCGTCGGCGTTGAACACCTTGCCGGTGGGGTTGTGCGGCGAGTTGAACAACATCACCTTGGTGCGAGGCCCGAACGCCGCCGCCAACTCGGCCGGGTCGAACCGGTAATCGGGCGGGCGCAAGGTGACCACCCGCCGTTCGCCGGGGGTCATGGCGATCGCCGCGGCGTACGAGTCGTAGTACGGCTCGAAGGTGACCACCTCCTCACCGGGCCCGACCAGCGCCAACAGCGCCGCGGTGAGGGCCTCGGTGGCGCCTGCGGTGATCAGCACCTCGGTGTCGGGATCGAACTCCATACCCCAAAATCGCTGCTGGTGCTCGCTCACCGCGTGGCGCAGTTCGGGATGGCCGATCCCCGGCGGGTACTGGTTGTAATCGCCGCTGCGTATGGCCTCAACCGCGGTTTCGGTGACTTCCGGAGGGCCGTCCACGTCGGGAAATCCCTGGCCCAGGTTGATGCTTTGGGTGCGCAACGCCAAAGCGGACATCTGCGCGAAGATCGTGGTGCCGAAGCCCTGCAAGCGTGGCACCAGGTAAGGGTTGGGCGCGCTGTCGGCCATCTGTGGGACCCTACGCCGGCGTGCGTGTCGGGCTCGGATCCCACCGATCGGCCCGCCGCTGCCCATGCGCCGAGTTTGAATGACTATTCAAATGTGTTTCAATGTGTGTCATGTCTGATCTTATGCTTTTGGATGCTGAGCGTGCGTTGGAGTTGCATCATCGCATGACCGTGGCCGCCGAAGACCTCGAAGACGACGCGCGGGCGCTGCTTGAGCCTCTCGCGGACGCGTCGGAACTGCTGCGTGGAGCGACACCCGATGTTCCACGCGGGTTGAGCCGAACCGCCACCGATCTGCGTGAGCAAGCGGACGGGCTTCGCGGTCGAATCGCCGTGGTGCTCGCCGGCGGCGCCGACATGAACGCAGGCCTGGCCGCCCTGGAACGCATCCGCGTCATGTTCACCGCCATCGAATCGAGGGGCAAGCCCGCTCGCGGCGACGGGATCCTGTCGCGGCGTGACCTGGAATGGGCGCGCAACCAGCTCGACGACGAAACCAGCGAGGCAGCCGAGTGGCTGCTGAACCACGACGACTTCTTTGACCGGGTGGAAACCGCCAAACACAACGACGAGTACATCACCAACCCCTACAGCGGCGAGTTCGCCTACGACCCCACCGATCGTGACGGCCGGCTCAGCCTGGACGACATCGACGCGTTCATCGCCAAAACCGAGGCGTGGGCGACGCTGCTTCCCCACGCTTCGCTGATCGACATCGCCGGGCGTGGCGGCCAACCCGACGGACGCCTCAGCAGACGCGACTTCGAGTCCTTCCTCGCCGATTACGACCTGCCACCCGAAACCGCGGCCGCGGTGCGCCAGGTGCTCGACGACCGGGCCTACCACCACCCCGACAGCGTGATCAGCTGGAGCGAAGCGCTTGACATGGTGTCCTTCGTGCCGGTGATCGGTGACGTGGTGGACGGCGCCAGGTCGATCTACTACGCCTTGCACGGCGACTGGGCGATGGCCGGGATCTACGCGCTGGGACTGGTGCCGTTGCCGGGCCTGTCGGGATCCGGGGTGACCGCAGCGGTGAGAGTGGTGAAACACGCTTCGGACACTTTGCGCAAGTCCGGGCTCAAGACGGCGGCCGGGGAAACGGGTCAAGCGCTGGTCAAGGGCACCACCTACAACTGGACGGCGAGCACCGTCATTCAGTCCGTGACGCCATCAGCGAAGTGCAACACCACCATGGGATGGCTTGCCGACCAGGCGGGAATAGACGTCGCCAAACTGCAAGGCAAAGCGGAATCGGTCACCCAGGGACCGCTCGAGAAGATCGCCAACCGTCTGTGGCAAGCCGATGGTTACGACCTTGGCATCACCGGTGGGTTCTTCAGCGACTCGTGCGAGACGATCGCCAAGCGTGCGGGTGAGCACAAGCTCTCAAAGATGTGGCTCCCAAACTGAGCCTCAGGCAACCAGCAGCCGCAGCTTGCCGAAGATCGTGCCGTAAAGCAGACGGCCCTCCTCGTCGAGGGAGATGCCGGCGCCGAGCGTGTTGTAGCGCGAGCCGCCCACCACCAAATGGAACCGGCTCTCGCCGGTTTCCCAGTCGAGCGCCTCGATTGTCCACTTGCCGTTGCGGGTGCCGCAGGTGAACACCAGGTTTGAGTCCTCGGCCACCGCAGGCACCGAATTGGGTGACGACACCTCGGTGTTCACCCACGCCTCCACGAGCGCCCGCCGAACCGGATCCCACCGGTACTTGTGCAGCCCGTAGGGGGTGAACTGGGCTTTGTGGCCGAGCATGAAGCTGAACATTCGCCTCGCCCGCAGCGGCCAGCCCGGCGGCACCGAAGCCGGTTCGTTGTTCACCGTCATCGCGCCGTAACCGCTCACGGTGATCGACTGCTCGGTTTTGATTTCGGCCAGGTCGGGGTTGCCCATGTTGGCCGGGCCTATCCCGGCGATCCGCCGATCCGGGGCATTCGGCAGTTGCCGCCAGTCGTCGGGGATGTCGTCTCGCCATATCAAGGTGATGTTCACCACGTCGTCGCCGTCGCCGATCACCACGAAGCGATCCTCGTCGGGCCCGAAACCCATCAGCGAGGGCGTGGTGCCAGACCCGTTGCCGCCGCTGTTGCGGTATGGGCAACTCCACGCCCCGTCGGCTTCGTCGAGCGACAGGCGCTCTCCTGTCCACATCACCTTGTGCAGGTGGTCAAGCGAGTTCACGTAAATCCCGCCGTCGTCGCCCACACAGGTACTGGTGCGCACCCATCCGTATCCGGTGTGCCCGAACTTCTCGGCCTGGTGCGAGCAGTGCAGCGCCGCGTCGGCGGCGGCGCCGGGGAGTTGCACGGCGTGATGCTCGCCGAAGTCTCGGGTGAGGCACACCACCCATCCGTGATCGGTGGCGATCACGAGCCGCCCGTCGAAGGTCATGTTCATGCCCAGGAAACGGCCGTTCACATCCTCGGGCGGATACCAGCGGCCACGTTCTGTGATGGCGCTCGCCGGGTCGGTGGGGTCGGCCTCTGCGTAGGCCACGACGTGATCCGAGCGCCCCACGAACAATGTGTTGTCGCAGTCCAGCGCGGCGTACACGCCGTCGAGGCCGGTAAGGAATCGCATCGAGATGCCGATCGCGTGGTTGATCACGTCGTCGCCTTCGAGCACGTCGAGCCCCTCGGCGAGGTCTTCGAGTTGGCCGGGGTCGGTGATGTCCTCGGTGCCGGTGGGGTGAGTGGCCAGCACCTCGAGGGTTTCGTAGTCCACCTTGGCGATCACCTGCCGTCCGTTCGACCAGATCACCCGCCGCCCGTCGGGATACGGAGACGAGATCAGGCTGCCGAAATGACCAGGCCCGAGGTGCGTGTACTGGAGCTGATCGGGTGACAGCACTTGCGACGGTCCGCCGGGGCCGCTGCCGGGGTAGCAGTCCTGCTGGTCGCAGCGGGCGTGAGCCACCGAGTTGATGCTGTTCGCCAGGTAAGGGTTGCGAGGGCCGCTTTGCATGCCGGCGATGTTACGCACCCCGCCCTCATCGGTCCGGCGACAACCCAGCCGGGCCGCCGACCGTGAGCGGCTTGGCCCGCTCAGGTGGATCTGAGCGCTTCGGTTGGTGACACCCTGGCTGCGCGAATGGCGGGGTACAGGCCCGCCACGGCGCCGATGGCCGCGGCGGCCACAAGCCCACCGATCAACGCTTCGGGGGGGACGATCACCCGCCAGCCTTGCGCGGTGGCGTACCCGTAGGTGACGGCCACACCGAGCAGGATCCCCGCGGCGCCACCGGCAGCGGCCAGCACCAGCGCCTCCACCAGGAACTGTCGGCGAATGTGCGCCCTGGTGGCGCCGATGGCGCGACGCAAGCCGATCTCACCACGGCGTTCGATCACGCCGATCACCATCACGTTGGCGATGCCGATGCCTCCCACCAGCAACGCAACCGCCCCGAGGCCCAGGAACAGGCCGGTGAAGGTGCTCTCGGCCGCGGATCGGGCTTCGAGCAGGTCGGAGGGTCGGCTCACCTCCACCTCCTCGGGGTTTTCGGGATCCACCGTGGCGCCGAGGATGTCCACTGTGGCGTCGATGTAATCCTCGTTCACCCGCACGTACACAGCGGCGGGGTTGAGGTCTATGTCGTAGAACGTCTCGGCGGCGAGGTCGCCCACCAGCACCGAACGGTCGAGGTTCGCGGCCAAGGCGAACGGTTCGAGCACTCCGAGCACCTCCACCCAGCGCTCACCCACGTACAGCAGCACCCTGTGACGCAGGTCTGTGATACCGAGACGCTCGGCGGCCACCGACCCCACCACGGCCACCGGGTATGCCCTGGTGCCCTCGGTGATGAACGACCCGTTGGCGACGGCGCCGTTGAGGGTTTCGAGCAGGTTCGGGTCGGTGCCGTACACCTGAATGCCGCCGGTGCGATCAGCGGGAACCATGTCGTTGCGGTACACCGCGGCGTCTATCGGGTACACCGCGGAGGTGGCCTCCACGGTTCCCACCCGGCTCACCATCTGAACCGCTGTGCTCGGCAGGGCGGCGTCGCCTGCGCCGAAGCCGGTGCCCGCTTCAATGGTCAACAGGTTGGTGCCCAGCGCGCCGATCTGGTCGAGCAGGTCGGACTTGGACGAATCGGAAAGGCCCAGCACCGCCACCAGCGAGGCGATGCCGATGGCGATCCCCAACGCGGACAGCACCGACCGCAGCTTGCGAGCCCCAAGCGATGCCAGGCCGACGCGCACCACTTCGGTGGCGGGAAGCCTGCTGGGCGCTATCGAAGCCGCCCCGGTGGAACCTGCCCCGGCATCCGCACCCGGGTCGGTAGCCACGCCGGTGGAGGCGGCGGCAGCTTCGGCGCCGGTTGCGGGTTCGGTTTGCGCGCCGTTGGTCATGGCAGCGCTGCGGCCGTGTCGTGTTCGAGGCGGCCGTCGAGGATTTGCAGCTGTCTGGGCAGGTCGGCGGCCACGCCGAGGTCGTGGGTGATCACCACGATGGTGCGTCCCTCGGAGTGCAGCGAGAAGAACAAGTCCACCAGCGACTGCGACGCGGCGGAGTCGAGGTTGCCGGTGGGTTCGTCGGCCAGCACGAACGCCGGCTCGTGAACCAGCGCCCGGGCCACCGCCACCCTCTGCGTTTCGCCGCCCGATAGTTCGTCGGGGGTGTGCCACATGCGGGCGCCGAGGCCGACCCGTTCCAGCGCTGCCTGCGCTGCCTTGCGGCGCTCGGGCCTGCCGGCGCCGGTGTAGAGCAGCCCGTTGGCCACGTTGTCGATGGCGGGCACTCCCGGCAACAGGAAGAACCGCTGAAACACGAACCCCACTCGCCGTCCCCGGATCGCGGCGAGACGGTCGTCGTCGAGTGACGAAGTGTCGATTCCTTCGATCAGCACCGAACCCGCGGTGGGCACGTCGAGCGTTCCCATCAGATGCAACATGGTGGACTTGCCACTGCCCGAGGGCCCCACCACGGCCACCATCTCGCCTTGTTGGATCGTCACCGACACCTCGTCGAGTGCCACCACCGGCGGTGACCCCGGGTAGTGCTTGGACACCTTGCGCAACTCCAGCGCCGGTGCACGACCGGCGGCCGGCCGTTCTGTGGACTTTGGGATCACCGGGGGATCACCACCTGATCGCCCACCGACAGCGAGCCGCCTTGAACCTCCACGTCGCCGTCCACGAACAGGCCGGTCTCCACGCCCACCAGGCGGGTGCCGGCGCCGTCGGAGACTTCCACGGCGTAGCCGCCCTCCACCAGTGCGAGCAGCGCGGTGGCGGGCACCACCAACGCGTCGGCGACCAGCGTTTCCACTATCTCAACGTCGGTGGTTGCGCCGATCCACACGTCGGACACCGGTGCGCTCAGCAGGATCGTCAAGTCCACGGTGTTCTCACCGGATTGCGTGTCGAGCACCGGCGACGGGCTTATCGAGATCACCGTGGCAGCAACGTCGGCGCCGTCGGGCAGTTCCACGTTCACCTCCGAACCCTCCGACACCAGGTCACGGTCACTCAACGGCAAAGCGGCAACCACTTGTTGTGTGGTGGCCATCACGCCGCCCATCGGCGCTTCGATCACCACCAGCGTGGCCAGCGCCGCACCCTGTGCAAGCTCCTGGCCGAGCTCCACGCCGGTGGCCCATTCGCCCACCTGCACCGGGCCCGCCACGAACAGCACGTCCTCGTCTCCCACGGTTCCGTCGAGGTGTCGGCCGGTTTGTTGCTGCCAGGCCCGCACCGCGGTTTCGGTGGCTTCGTCGAACACGCCGTCAGCTTCGAAGCCTTCGCTGTCTGCGAAACCGAGATCGGTGAGGTTCGCTTCGAGTTGGAGCACGTCCTGGCCCTCATCACCGAGGGTCATGGTGCGGTACACGGGAGTTTCGCCGTACATCACCACACGGGCGCCGGTCGCGTCCGCCAGCATGGCCGCGTCGGCTTCGGCGCTTTCGAGGGCCGCCTCGGCGCTCACCACGGTCTGCTCCAACAACGCCATCTCATCGAGTTCGGTGTCGGCGAGCAAATCCTCCAGCGCGTCCTGGGCCACCAGAACCGCGGCCTCGGCGCTTTCGATCTGGGCTTGGGTGGGGCCTTCTCGCAAGTCGGTGAGGTCTTCGCGGGCGGTGGCCAGCTGTGTGCGCGCCGTGGCCAGCGCCGCTTCGGTGGGGTTCTCCAGATTCTCGAGCGCTTCGGCTGCTTCGAGCACCGCGGCTTGAGCGTCGTCGATCTCGGCTTGCGATGGTGCTTCCAACAAATCGGCGAGGGCTTCCTCGGCGTCGTTGCGGGCGGCCTCTGCGGATTCCACGTCCGCAGCCGAAGCTCCGCCGAGCAGGTCGTCGAGGTCTTCGCGGGCTCGGGCCACTTCGGCTTCGGCGGTTGCGATCTCCGCTTCGGTGGGTTTGGCCAGCAGATCGTCGAGAGCTTGCAGCGCCAGGCGCCAGTCGGCATCGGCGGCGGCGGCGTCCGCGTCGTAGCTGTAGGGGTCGAGATCCTCCTCGGCTTGCATCACGTCGGCTCGTGCCTTGGCGATCTCGGCTTGTGACGGGCCATCGAGCACTGTTTGGAGGTTCTCCTCGGCTGAGCTCACCGCGGCGCGGGCTGCGTCCAAATCGGCAACCGAAGCCCCCGCGAGCAGATCCTCCAGCGCCTGCTTGGCCGACGCCACCGACGCCTGGGCAGTGTCGATCTGGGCCCGAGTGGGATCCTCGAGCAGGTCGGCTTGTGCTTGCTCGGCGTTGGCGAGCTGCGAACGCGCCGCTGCGAGGGCGGCTTCGGTGGGGTTCTGGAGGTCGTTGAGAGTTTCGAGGGCGTCGAGCACGGCGGCCTCCGCAGTGTCGATCTCGGCGTCGCTTGGCGGTTCGAGCAGTTCCGCCAAGGCCTCCTCGGCGTCGGAAACCGCCGAGGTCGCGGACGCAACATCGGCTTGCGACGGATCGTCGTTGGCTTCTTCGAGATCGTCGCGGGCGTTCATCAAGTCCCGTTGGGCCGACTCGAGTTGCGCGAGCACGTTGGCGTTCTCGGCGGCGGTGGGTTCGTTGACGATCGTGTACAGCTGCTCGCCCTGGGACACCACGGCGCCTTCGGGCGCCAGGTAGGTGAGCACGCCGCTGCTGCGAGCGTCGAGGGTGACCTCTTCGGCGTAGTCGAGGGTGCCGCTGATCTCCAGGTACTCCGCAAGGTCGGCTCTGGTGACTGCGGTGGTGGTGAGTTCGGTGTTGGCGTCTTGTTGGGTGCCGGAGTCGTCACGGGTCAACACCACCACGGCGATGACGGCGACGGCCACCACCAGCAGCCCCACGATCACCCATGGCGCTTTGCGCCTCGACGTTGCGGCGGTCATCGTTGCCCACCGGGTCGTGGCGCTGCGCCGCCGGGCGGCCCGGGCAGTGCCACTTCTGCCTGGCAGATGTCAAAGGCTGCTTGCACGTCGGGGTCGTCGAAGTCGATCGGCTGGAAGCGGACGCCGCCTTCGTTGTCGCCTCTGCCGGGGCCGAATTCGCTCAGGTCGGGGTCGCCCATGTCGATGCCGTTGTCGCGCATGCACTGAGCGAACTCCAACAGCGTGTCCTGCAGTTCTGTCTGATCGAACCCGCCACGGCCGAAGCCGAGGGCCACGTTCTCCAGAATCGGTTCGCAGGCTTCGCGCGCCGCGGGAAGGTCGGGGTCGCGGCCGATGCTCTGGAGACGGTCCGCGGTTTCGGCGCCTCCCGCGCCTGCGCCGGGTCGCAACCCGAACGAGACGGTGCCGTCGGCTTCGATCACCGGGTCGGGGAACTCCACGCCGTTGCTGCGCATGCACTCCGCGAACTCCAACAAGTACTCCTCGTCGCTGAGGTCGTCGCTCACGGTCACCTGCTGCTCGGCGGCCTCAGGGTCGCCGTCTCCGCTGTCGGTGGCGTCAGCGGCGTTTGCGTCGGCGGTAGTGCTTGGGGTGTCCTCGATGCTGGGGGCTGCCTGCAAGCCGTCGGCCGCTCCGGAGCCTTGGGACAGGTCGTCGTCGCTGGTTGACGACTCGTCCTGGGATGACGTTCCCTGCTCGTCAGCAGAACTCGTGGTGTCGGTTCCCCGATCTGCGGTGGCCCGGTCTGCGGTGTCGGACGCTGCGGACTCCGAGGTGGTGCCCACCAGCGTTGCGAGGCCGCCGGTGTCCTCACCGCCGCACGCTGTTGCCCACAGCGCCATTGCGACAGTGACAGCCGCAAGCGACCTTGCCGCGCCTTTGCTTGAAACGAATCTCGACATGTGGTGACTCCCTGGACTGCGAATTTGGTGACGGCTCAATGCAAGCACCCCTGATGAAGAACCCGGTAAGCATGGCCAACATTTCTTGTGGCCGACGCGCTCGGAATCGAGCACGCACATCTCCGATGATGAACCCGGCACAGATGACCGACACTT
Organism: Candidatus Aldehydirespiratoraceae bacterium; assembly: GCA_965221635.1. Lineage (GTDB taxonomy): Bacteria > Actinomycetota > Acidimicrobiia > Acidimicrobiales > Aldehydirespiratoraceae > JAAXHB01. The sequence continues at coordinate 1,667,468 of OZ244902.1, read as the reverse complement.
CTTTGGGCCGAGACGCTCGGAGTCGAGCAGGCACAGTTCCGATGGGCCCCGGTGAGCATGACCAATGCTTGTCGGGGTGTTGGCTGATGGGCCGGCTGGTGGCGTCAGGTGATCAACCCGGTAAGCGCGACCAGGGCCCTGGGCGCTGGGCACGACTTGCGGATTGTGGGCGACGGCATCACAGAGCGGCGTTGAAGGCGTCCACCCACTCGCTCAGATACTCGGTGGCGGCTTGTGTGCCCGCCGGGGGCCGCAACGACACCCGAAAGTCGGTCACACCCGCTGAGGCCAGCGCACCGGCCGGGGCGACGGTGGCTGCCATGTCGGGGTTCCCTTGGCTGTCGCGCACCACCGCGAGGTTGCCCGCCACTTCGATCACCTCCGGATCGCCACCTTCGGCGGCCACAGCGGCACGCATGCGGGGGATCGATTCGGCCAGGTTTGCGGCGTCGGCGCCCCAGGGGATCCAACCCCGCCCGAAGCGGGCAAGGCGTCGCATGGCTCGGGCGTTGATGGTGCCACTCACCCAGATCGGCACCACACCCGCCACCGGTTTGGGCGCCTGGTGGATGTTGCGGAAGCTCAGCCCCGGCGATTCGTGTGACGCCCGGGTGCGAGTCCACAACTGCTCGCACACTTCCAGGGTGTGATCGAGGGCTTGTCCCCTGGTTGCGAAATCCACGCCTGCGGCTTCGTATTCCTCTTGCTGCCAGCCGACTCCCACTCCCAGGTCGAGACGACCGCCGGTGAGCGCGTCGATCGTGGCCGCGGTTTTGGCCAATACCACCGGACGGCGAAGCGCGGCAATCAGCACGGCGGTGCTGAGGCGCACGTTGCAGGTGCGGGCGCCAACCGCAGCAAGCACGGTGAGCGGCTCCAGCCAGTCACCGTCGGGCCCGGTGGGCTGACGACCCCCGGCCATCCCACCACGGGCCGGGTCGCCGTAACGATCGAGCCGCTCCCCCATGGCCACGTGATCCGACACGGCCACCCTGCCGAACCCCGCGGCGTCCGCGGCCTCGGCCAGGTCGAACATTCGCTGCCACTTGTCGGGAATCCCGCCCTCGCCGCCGGGTCGATCCGGGCCAGGCGGCGCCTGGGTCTCCTTTGGTTCGGCTGCGAAGTTCACCAAGTGAATAGACAGGCTCGGCTTCATGGTTGTCTCCCGTTACTCGGGTTTGCGGGCTCGGCTGGGGGCCACTCGGGGTGGTTCGTTGGGCATCTTGGGGTACACCGGCGGCCACGGGGCGTCCATCAACCCGTCGGCCATGTCGCGCCGATGCCACGCCAACAACGGCTCCAGGTTGGCGTGAGTGTCGCATGGCGCTGCCCAGGGGTCGCCCTCGGCGGCGACTTTTTGGGGGACTGTGGCGATGGTGAGCTCGTCGGGGTTCACCGAATCGAGTTCGTTCCAGGTGATGGGGGTGGACACGGTGGCGCCCACTCTGGGGCGCACCGACCACGCCCCGAACACCGTCTTGTGGGGTGCGTTCTGGTTGTAGTCGATGAACACCCGCCGGCCGCGTTGTTCCTTCCACCAGGCGTCGGTGATCAGATCCGGGCGGCGGCGCGTCAGCTCTCGGGCCAGGGCCACCGCCGCGGCCCGCACTGTGTACGAATCCCAGCGGGGTGCGAGCCTCACGTACACGTGCAGGCCGCGACTGCCCGAGGTTTTGAGAAGGCACGCCATGTTCAGCTCGTCGAAGGCTCCACGAACCTCACGGGCGGCTTCGCGCACTTCTTCGAAGGTCACTCCGGGTTGCGGGTCGAGATCGATGCGCAACTCATCGGCGTGGGCCGGGTCGATCGCCTTGAACGGCCACACGTGAAAGCCCAAACATCCCATGTTCACCGCCCAGATCACATGGGCCACGTCTTGGGCCACCATTGCGTTGCTGAGCGTGCCCGCGGGTGTGCTCACCACCATGGTTCGCAGCCACTCCGGGGCGCCTTTCGGTACCCGCTTTTGGAAGAACGACGACCCGGACGCGCCGTCGGGGTAACGCTCCAACAGCACCGGCCGCCCGCCCATGGCCGCCATCAGGGGCTCGGCCACAGACAGGTAGTAGCGCACCAGGTCGAGCTTGGTTTCGCCACGGGCACCGAAGAACACCTTGTGCGGGTTGGTCACCTTCACGTCCCGCCCCGCGGCTTGCACCACAATCGGCTCGCCCGCACCACCCGGCGGAGACTGCCGACCTTGGGCTGGCGGGGTCATCGTCGCTGCTCCCACAAGCCGGTTGCTCGGGGGCGGGGCCTGCGGGTCAGGGGCTGCCGCCGAGCCTCAAGATCAGCCCGTCAAGCGCCAGGCGGTAGCTGTTGGCGCCGAAACCGGTGACCGTTCCCGCGCACACCGGCGCTATCACCGACGTGTGGCGGAACTCCTCACGAGCAGCCGGATTGGACAGGTGTGCTTCCACCACCGGCAGCCGCACCCCGGCGATGGCGTCTCGCAACGCGTACGAGTAATGGCTGAACGCCCCGGCGTTCAACACGATGCCGTCAACGGCTGGGGAAGCCGCCGCGGCTTTGTGGATTTGATCCACCAGCACACCCTCGATGGCCGACTGGAAGTGCTGCACCGCCACGTCTCTGCTTGAGCCGTATTCCACCAGGGCGGACATAATGTCGGCGAGTGTGGCCGTGCCGTACACCTCGGGCTCGCGTGTTCCGAGTTGATCCAGGTTGGGTCCGTTGAGAACGAGGATCGAGAGGCTCATGAGTGCCTTACTACCCTGCGTGGCTGCGAATGGCAATCACCCCGCACCACAGGACTAACCGGCGAGCCTCCGAGCCTGTGATCGCCGGTCGGAGCCACAGCGAAGCCCATCTGGTGGTGTTCCTCGCATTCGTGGGAGCGCTCATCGCTTTGGGCATAGACGTGGTGATGCCCGCGTTCGATCTGCTGCGCGAACAGTTCAACTTGAGCGAGGGTGCCGGTCGGGTGTCTTTGGTGGTCACCGTTTACTTCGGTGGGCTGGCGCTGGGGCAAGTGTTCTACGGGCCTTTCGCCGACCGGTTCGGGCGACGCCCGGTGCTCACAGCCGGGCTGTGCGTTTACGCTCTGGGCGCGGTGTGCGCCGCGCTTGCGCCCACTTTCGGACTTCTGCTGGCGGCGCGTGTTCTTTGGGGGCTGGGAGCGGCCGCCTGTGCCGCCTTGTTCCCCACGATGGCCCGCGACCTTTACGGCGGGGATCACCTGGCGCGTGTGATGCAACTGGTGACAGCGACATTTCTGCTGGGGCCGCTGGTGGCGCCGTTCATCGGAGAGTTGTTGGTGTCCACCGGCTGGTGGAAGGCGGTGTTCGTTTCGGGGGTGTTGTTCGCCGCAGTCGCTGCGTTGTGGTTGCGGGCATTCGGCGAGACCCTGCCGGTGGAGCGGCGAAGGCCTCTGGAGATGCATGCCATCGGCCACGCCGCAAAGGCCATTTTCGGCACCCGCAGCACCATGGGTTACATGGCGGCCATCACCTTCACCGACGGTGCGTTCTACGTTCATCTCGGCGCTGCGCAGTTCGTCATCGACGAACTGTTCGGCCTGGACCGGTGGTTCGCCCCGATCTTTGCCGGTTTCTCCCTGGTGATCGGACTGGCGCTGCTGTACGCGCATCACACCACCTTCCTTTACGGTGCGCGTTGGACGGCTTCGGCTTCTTCGCTGGTGATCGTGGGGATGAGCGCCGTTTTCCTGGTGGTGTGCTTGGCCACCGGCGGAGTTCCGGCGTTTTGGCTTTGGGTGGTGCTCACCGTGCCCGCCCTTGCGGGCATGACGGTGATCCGCCCGACTTGCATTTCGTTGGCTCTCGAACCGTTGGAGCGCATGGCCGGAACCGCTTCGGGGGTGATCGGGGCCATCTCGCAGGGCGTGGGGGCGGCGCTCGCGACGCTCGTCACCAGCCAGGTCTCGGGAACGGTCACGCCGATGGCGGTGGGTTACCTGGGTTACGGCATTCTCACCTTGGTGCTTGTGACCAAGTCGCACCGCGCCCGAGCCACCGAAACCGCCTCACCGGCATAGCCGGCGGGTGATTCGCCCGGGATTCCTCGAAAGCGTCACCGGCACAAGGCGGAAAATCCCCTGTGGGGCGCGGGTGGGGTTGGTTGCCTCAGAGTTGAAGCAGTTCGAGGACTTGGGTGGCGACCTGGTCGGGTGACAGGTTGTCGGTGTCCACCGACGGGTAGCGGGCGTACTGATTTTGGCGGAGTCTCAGCAGGCGGTTCACGGACTCGGCGGGGTCGGCGCCGTCCTGGGTGAGCAGCGGACGCTTCGACGGGTCGGCGCCGGGAGCGTCCACCACCCTTGCCACGATGGTCGCCGGGGTCGCCTTCAGCCACACCACGTGGCTCACCGGTTCGAGCAAGGCCGCGCACTGCGAGTCCAGCATCAGCCGTCCACCGGTTGAGATCACCATGTTGCGGCGGCTGGACAACTCTTGGGCGATCTGTCGTTCCAAACCTCGGAAGTGTGACCAGTCCCCTGTTGCCACAAGGTCGGGGATCGGCCCGTGACGCGACTCGATCATCTTGTCGGTGTCGGCGAAGTCCCAGCCCAGACGCCGGGCGAGGATGCGACCCACGGTGGTCTTTCCCGTTCCCATGAACCCGGTGAGCACAACGTTGCGGCTGCTCTCGCTTGCAGTGTCAGCGCCGGGGGCAGAGTCGGCGCCAGGGGCAGTGTCGGCGCCGGCGGGCTGTTCGGTCATCGCCGGTTGGCTTCGGCTCAGCCGGCAGCCTGGCCGGCGCGAAGCAGGTGGGCTATTTCGGCTGTGGCTTCCACTTCGGCTTGGCGGCTGGGGCCGCAGGTTGCCAAACAAATGGTGGACGCACCGGCTGTCACGTAGGGCGCGAGGAACTCGGCGACCTGTTGGGGGGTGCCCGTTGGGGTGAAACGCTCGAAGGGTTTGAAGTCCAGCTTGTAGAAGCCGCTCATCCTTGTGGCCACGTGTTGGCGGCCCACTTCGGGTGTGTCCCCGATACCTGCCCAAAGTTGCAGCCCGTGACGCCACGGGGGTTGCCCCGCGCCGCCGAGGTTGCGCCCGGCCGCCTCGCCTTCTGCTTGCACGGTCGCAACGTTGCGGGCGAACCTGTCGGGGGTACACCACGCCGCCAGCCAGCCGTCGCCGTGCCGGGCGGCGCGCCGCAGTGCCGCGTCGCTTCGTCCTCCCACCACGAAAGGCACCCTGGGTTGGGGCACGGGCTTGATGCGCGCCTGTTGGAAGTGGAAGAACTCGCCGTCCCCGTTCACGGTTGCGCCGTCGAGCAGTTGTCGCACCAGCCGAAGCGAGGCGTCGGTGCGGCGACCTCGGGTGCGGGGGTCGATTTCGCACACCTCGATTTCGTGGCGGTCCTCGCCACCCACTCCCACGCCCACGGTGAGCCGTCCCGGTGCTGCCTCGGCGAGTGTGGCGATCTGGCGAGCCGCGATCACCGGGTGGCGCAAGGCCAGCAGATACACACCCAGGTACAACCCGAGGCGAGGTTCGAGCCCGCTGAGCGCCGCCAGCGAGATCATGCCGTCCATGCCCGAACCGTCGTGGAAGCTCACATGATCGGCGGTGAACACGAAGTCGATGCCCGAGTCTGCGATTTGAGCCAGTCGGCCCCGCTGTTCGAGCTGTCGCAGCGTCCACAAGTCCCAAGGGGTGCTGATCCCCACCTGCAGCCGGGCGGGGTGTTCGTTGCCGTGCCCAGGTTGAGGGGTGGCGGTCATCTTGGGATTCCGTCGGGGTCAACGTCGAAGCCCATGCGGCCCCGACCGGCTATCTCGAACGTTCTGGGCGCCACCATGGCGTGCTGAGTGGCCACTGCGGTGTCTCGCATGCAGCGCTGCAGTGGACTGGTGCGATACACGGCTGCGCCGCCGGCGTTGGTGTACATCGATGACGCCACCGCGGCCGATGTTTGGGTGGCGTGGGAGGCGGCGAGCCTGATCAGGCGGCGCTGCTCGGTGGTTTGTTCGTGGCCCGCGATGGCGGTTTGCCAGCAGTCTTCGGTGGTGTCGGTGAGGAACGCCCACGCGGAACGCAGCGACGCTTCGGCCTGGGCGGTGGCTGCTTGCAAAGCCGAGCGTTCCGCCAGGGTGCGTTTGCTTCCCTGGGGGCGTTTGGACTGGGCGAGTGCAACGAGTTCGTCGATGGAGCGGCGGGCGATGCCAACCGCGGTGGCCGCCACGCCCGCGGCGAGCAGCCCGAAGAACGAGAACCGCGACCACACGTTGTTGCGCACCGGCTGGTCACGTCCGATTTGCACCCATCGACCTTCGGGCACGAACGCGTCGGTCACGGAGTAGTCCACCGAACCGGAGCCTGCGAGTCCGGCAACGTCCCAGGTTTCGATGAAGGTCACGTCGCCGGGTTCGAAGTAGGCGAAGGGCACGGCCAGGCCGTCGCTTCGAGGTTGGCGGCGCCCGTCGGTGTCCACCAGCATGCACCCACCGGCGATCGTGGTGCAGTGTTTGGTGCCCGACCCCCACTGCCAGCGTCCGGTCACCCACAGGCCGCCACCGTCGGCCGGGCGGGCCTTGCCTTGTGGGGCCACGAAACCGCCGCCGATGGCGTCGGCGTGTCCGAACAGTTCGGCGGCGTACGGGTCGGGCAGGTACGAAGACGTGAGCGACGACGTGGAGGCGATCGCCACGCACCACCCCACCGATCCGTCGTGATAGGCGAACTCCTCGATCACCTCGAGGCTCTCCACGGCGGTAACGCCGGGCCCGCCAAGGTCGTCGGGCACGTACTGGCGAAACGCGCCACTGGGCCGGATCGCGTCCACCAAATCGAGTGGCAGCGTGCCCGCCGCTTCGATTTCGGCCGACCGAGCACTGATTTGTGGCCCCAAGGTGCGCGCAGCGGCCAAAACCGGGTTCACCGCCGAGTTGACCGGGCCGCCGTTCATGTTCCTTTTCTAGCCCAGCGCCACCAATCCTGGTGCCTGCGTTGTCACCAAGTCGGCGGGCAAGCCGCCGTTTGGTGGATGCGTCGTGGCTGATGCCTTGGCCGTCGGCTGCGGCTCAAGTGAGCTTGAACAGTTGATGAGGGCGCGACCGGAGTGAGTGGGATCACCACAATGCCCGCGACTGGAGCAGTCGGGTCACGAACGGTCCGACGGGCGACACAATGGCGGGGTGAACTTCTACGAGGTGTTGCGCCGGCGCTTCGAACCTCACATGGCCAAGACCTTCCTCACCACCCCGGCATCTGCCTCCGAGGGCCACGGGGCCGGCGAAGCCTCGAGCCGGACTGTCCTCACCTATGGCGACATTCACGAGTTGTCGTGGCGGGCGGCTTGTTGGCTTGCCGATGTCGGGGTGCGGGCCGGTGATCGGGTGTTGGTGCAGCTTCCAAAATCCGTGGACGTGATTGCGCTTTATCTGGGGGTGCTGCGCCTGGGCGCGGTGTACGTGCCGTTGAACACCGCCTACACCGACGCAGAGCTGGACTATTTCGTGGGTGACTGCTCGCCTGCGGTTGCGCTGCTTGGCGACAGTCGCACGCTTCGGTCTCCCGCAGGGGTCGTGACACTTCGCTCGGCTGATCTTGCCGCCGCCCTCGCGGGCGCTGGTTGCGCCGACGGCACGCACGATGCCGCCGGTAGCCGCGTGAATGGTGCCGAGCCGGTCGGTTCAGGGCACGAAGACCAAGGCGTGAAGCCGACGGATGACGATCGTCGTGCCACGGCGGCCGGATTCGAGGGAGCGGGTGGCGTGGCGCCAAGCGAGGACGGGGATCTGGCGGCGCTGGTGTACACGTCGGGCACCACGGGCCGACCCAAGGGCGCGATGCTCACCCACGCGAACCTCACCCACAACGCGTTGAGCTTGTGCGAGCAGTGGGCGTTCAGTTCGGATGACGTGCTGCTGCACACGCTGCCGCTGTTTCACGTACACGGCTTGATGGTGGCCTTGCACACGGCGATGGCCTCGGGCGCCGGTTTGATCCTCACCTCCCGCTTCGATCCCGACACCGTGCTGGGGTGCCTGCGGTGCGCCACGGTGATGATGGGCGTGCCCACCCATTACGCCCGACTGGTGGAACGCAAAGATTTCAACGAGGAGACGTGCGCCAATGTGCGCCTGCTGGTGTCGGGATCCGCACCCATGACAGCGGCGCTTCACCGTGCCGTAGCGGCCCGCACGGGCCACGAAGTGCTGGAGCGTTACGGCATGAGCGAAACCCTCATGCTCACCTCCAACCCCTACAAGGGTCAAAGAGTGCCAGGCACAGTGGGTTTCGCCCTGCCCGACACCCAAGTGCGCATAGCACCAGCGGAAGCCGACCCCGAGAGTGCAAGTGCCTCAGGAATGGTGGATGCAGATTCTGAAGGTCCCGGCATGCCCGGAGTGGTGGGCGCAGACACCGACGGCACAAGTGCGCCCGGAATGGAGAACACCCCCGCCGAGCGGGCGAACGCCCAGGGCATGCTTCACCTTGAGGTAGAGGTTGAAGGCACACATGGCCATGTGGAGGCTGACGCCCAGCAAGCGGGTACCCCGGGCGTGGTGGAGGTAAAGGGCCCGGGAGTGGGACCCGGCTACTGGAACCGGCCCGACGCCACGGCGGAGTCACGCACCCCCGACGGATGGTTCATCACAGGCGACGTGGGACACCTCGACGCCGAGGGCCGCCTCACCCTGGAGGGCCGCCAAAGCGACATGATCATCAGCGGCGGGCTGAACGTGTACCCCGTGGAGATAGAACAGGCCCTCGACGCCCACCCGTCAGTCGCAGAGTCCGCGGTGGTGGGCCTCCCCCACAGCGACCTGGGCGAGGCCGTAACCGCATTCGTGGTGCTGAACGCTGCGACGCCGGTGTCCGAGGGCGCCACAGGCCCACAAGGGGGTGCAGCCCCGACAGGCGCGGCGAACCAGGCGCTGCCCACAGACGCCGATCTGGCCCAGGAGTTCGAGCACGCCCTGGTGAACCTGGCACGCTTCAAGCACCCCAAGCGCTACCTCGTCCTGAGCGAGATGCCCCGCAACGCAATGGGCAAAGTCCTCAAGTCCGAACTCCGCTCCGCCAATACCACCACCTTCGCCAACCAGTAATCGCCCACACTCAGCCCGCGCAAGGCCCTCAGTACTCCATTGTTATTTTCAAAATCAGCGCTTTATGAAAATAACGCCGGCGCCTATTTTCATTGTTGAAGCAACCAGGCTCACAGCCCCCCACGCAATCAGCCCCGAGTCCGGACGCCCTCGTGGCGTGTGGGGGAAGCCGACGTCAGGGGCTGATCGGGGGGCCGGCCGACCAGCCGGTCACCTCGGTGCAGGTGATCACGATTGCGGCGCCCTGGGGTGGCCGCTGGGCGTACTGGGGGTAGCGGGCGCGAAGGAGGCTCACGGCGTGCTCCCAGCGAGGGCCCGATTCGTGTACTTCGGCACGCCCCCGGATACGCACCCACCAAAGCCGGCCCCAGTCCTCGTCGTCGTAGTGATCCACAAGAAGCGTCACCTGCGGATTGCAACGCACGTTGCGAAGCCGCTGCAGGTTGGTGGTGGTCTTGGGCTTGTGATCAACCGCCGTCACAAACGTGTCGCCCTCAAATGCAAACGTGCAAGGCACCAAGTCCACGACCCCGTCCTCACGAACAGTAGCCAAAACAGCCACCCGAGCCCGCCCAACCCGATCACCAAGATCACCCTCCAGCATGTCCATGAGTGCGCGGCCCGAGGGGTGGCCTGAGTTCGCTGTGTTGGGGGTGGTCACTCGAATGTGTCGCGATCGCGGTCGGCTCGGATCCCTTCGGTGCTGTCCACCGTGGAGCGCAGCCGCGTCCTAAGGGCCTCGGCCCTCGTGGCGAAGGCTCGTCGCTCCGCCTGCGTCGACCGTCCATGCATCGCAGCCCGCCCTCGCCGCGCGGGCAAGAGCCTCAAGCAGATCTCCCGCACGATTCGTCTCACCACGGCCTCCGATCCCTGCATGCAGCGTCAAGGTCACCGGCTTCGTCCCACTCAAAGGGGTAGACCCGTCCCGACCATAAGTCCATGGTACGACTGGCGTCACCAAGCATCACGAGTCCTTCTGCGATGCCCCCGAACGACCGACAGGCAGAAGTTCTAGTGAATTCAATGATGTTTACGTATACTTTCATGTTCGCGTCGCACGGGCAAACGCAAGTCTCCGCCACAACGCTTGACACACACAAACACGAACACGATCGTGCGTACCTCAGCGGCCCGACGGGTCGGGCCAGGAAACGCCACTCGAAGGGAGGGTTTTCGTGACCAGGCGAGACAGTCGCATCCAACCGCATTCGCCCACCAAGCCGCATGGGTTCCCAACAGACGGCTCCGACAACCTGGTCGACCTCCTATCCGAGCCCGTCGGGGCTGCCGACGCGGATCTTGACATCACGCGCTCGAAGAGCGAACCCCGCCCAGTGTCGCTGGACTGAAACTCCCCCGCCAACGACCGTCGACCCAACGACCCGAAAGGCGCGTTCGGTCAGATCCCAGCACTTGAGGTGTTCAGAGTGCTGTGATTTCGGCTGCAGCCTTCCACCGGGCGCTGACAGCAGCCGTGCTGCCCGCTGAAGCGATCAGCGGCTTGGGATGGACGAACGGACGGGTTGACGATCTGGGAGTCAGGCGTCGGGGCTGGGTTCAAGGAGGCGCGCTAGCTCGAGGATTTGCTCGCAGCGTTCATGGGCCGACGGGCCGATCTGGGCGTGAGCCTCCTGGGCCGCGAATCGCGCCAGGAGCAATGAAGCAGCCATATGGGCGTCCACGTATGCATCGCTGAGCAGCCCGTATTCGTCCTTGAACTCTTCGAGATCGTAGCCGTAGGTTTCCGCCACCCGCCAATTCACGAACTTCCCGTCAGGGCCGCGTAGCGGTTCCAGCCACTGCGTCGCCCTGTCGCGTCGCTCGCTGTCGATCACCGCGAGTAGAGCGTCGAGATCGTGGGAGAGTGCCACGAAACCAATCTCGCTGAGATGTCCCAAGCACTTCAAGGCGATCTCGGCGCAGCGGTGCGAACTGCTTGCGATCCGGGCCAACCGGTTCTGGGTGTCCATCTCTGCCAGGGCAGGGTGAGCTAGCACCAGCCTGAAGTTGTATTGATGCAGCAGGCTGTTGAGCGCTGCCGCAAGCAGCGAGAGCATCCTGTTGGCTTCCTCGGCTGAAGTGCTGGGCAACCCGATCTCCTTGGTCCAGTTGACCCCACGAGGTGCACGGGTGTGCAGGCACCTTCCGGTGGCTGCAACGTGCGCTTCGAGCGAGGTCACCACGCGGCGGCTGCGAAGCCGCCACTCAGGCCAATCCACAAGGTGCAACTCCACCATGTGCCCGGCGGCCTCACTGGCCTGCCGGCACCAGGTGTGCTGCAACGATTGTCGGTGGGCGTAATCGCCGAGGTCGTCCACCACGGCCACCAATTCGATCGGGGTGTCGCAATCCGCGCCACCCTCCAGCAGCGCGCCATACACCATCACCTTGGCAACCCCGGCCGCTGCGAGACACTGCGCCGCGCGGCGGGCTTGCTCCACCGTGGGCGCACCCAACTCCGCTGCGATCGTGGTCATGAGCCCCAGCATATGGCCAGCGTCACCAAGCATCACGAGTCCCTCTACAAACCTCCCCGAACGACCGACAGGAAGAAGGTTACATGACTTCAATGACTTTCAATAGCACTCCAATGGCCCTGCCTCGCCCGACAGGCAATCTCAAAACTCCATCACGACAAGCTCAGTGAGCCTGGCGACGACGGTTTGTGGGTTAGAGATGTGACACTTTGTGGATTAGTAGCTTTACGGATTGCGGATTAGGGTAGGGTTACCGCGTGGAGTTTGTGCCGCGGCATGTGGAAGGCCGCTTGCGGAGAGCGCTGGAAGCGGCTCGTGTGGTGGTGCTGCACGGCGCTCGCCAAAGCGGAAAGACAACCCTTGCGCGGGCGCTGGCCCACAGTGAGGGCGGCGCGTACGTCAGCTTGGATGATGCCGCCATCCGTGATGCGGCCGAGGCCGACCCGCACACCTTCGTTCATGCCTTCGGGCATCCATTGATCATCGATGAAGTTCAGAATGTGGGTCAACGCCTGGTGGAGGCGATCAAGATGGCCGTGGACGTCGATCCCACACCCGGCCGCTTCGTGCTCACGGGTTCCACGAACTTCCTGACCGTGCCCAACATCAGCGAATCGCTGGCAGGCCGGGCGATCCTGCTGCGACTGTGGCCTTTGTCGATGGCGGAGATCGCCGGAGTTCCCCCCGGGGCCGCATTGCGCAACTGGTTCGGAGAGGGTCCGTCCGGGCCAACCATGAGCCCGGATGCGGAGACCCGGCACGCACAGTCACCCCCGTCGACGCCACCATCCGGCGCGACCCGCCCCGCATCTCCGCCAGCCCAAACCACGAGCTCATCCACCACCCGCAGTGAGTACCTCGAATTGGTGTGCCGGGGCGGATACCCCGAGGTTCAACGCATGTCAGGTGGTGCGCGGCAGGACTGGTTCGCCAGCTACTCGGAAACGGTGATCGCTCGTGACATCCTGCAACTAGGCGACGTTCGCCGTGCGACGCTGCTCACAGACCTGTTGCGCCTCGCAGCGGCAAACACCGCCGACGTGGTGAACGTCACTCGCTGGGCGCAACGCCTCGGAGCGGACCGCGCCACCATCACCGCCTATCTTGGCTGGCTGCACACGGTCTTTCTCGCTGATCAGCTTCCCGCATGGTCACGCAGCCATGGTGCCCGAGTGACTCGCCGACCCAAGCTTCACCTGGCCGACACCGGCCTGGCCGCCGCGCTCACAGGCATGAGCGCACCTGTCCTGGCCGCCCCAACCTCGACGATGGCAGGGAGACTGCTTGAGAGCTTCGTGGTGGGTGAGGTCGCAAGGCAACTCTCGGCCGGCGAGCCAAGCGCGAGGCTGTACCACTACCGGGACAGCGGCGGACGTGAGGTCGACTTGGTGTGCGAACACGCCGATGGAGCCATCGTGGCAATCGAGATCAAGGCCACGGCATCACCCAGAGCCAAGGACGCAACCCACCTGCGAGCCCTGAGAGACACCCTCGACCGTGCCGAACCCGGCGCCTTCCGAGCCGGGATCCTCCTCCACACAGGCCCCCACCAAGCAAGCTTCGGCAACCGAATCCAAGCAGCCCCAATCGATATCCTCTGGAACCATCAGCCTTGGCAACCCGACCAAGAGGGGCCCTGAGATGCCAAGTCAACTCTCTGGGTGGAAGTCCAGATTTTTCGTCACCATGAGATCGTTGGCGAGAGCCTGGCGGTGGGCAGCCTCCGAGCGCGGTACAAAAGTGCGTTCCGTCGTGATTGTGGTGGCTGTCGCATTCAACCTCGCAATATTCAATTCGCTAGACCCCCTTGCCGTTTTTGTGCTTTGCACCCCTCTGATCATGCCGCTATGGGTCCTATACCGCGTCCTCACCGGAAAGCCCGTAGGACGACGTAGCTAGTAGGGGAGCAGCCATCGAAATGTGTGCGTCCCCACCACGAACTCTGTTCAACGCTCGTGTCGCAGCCTTGGCCCTCTTCGCGTCGTTGGCCTTCATCCCGGCATAGCGCTCTAACGACCTAGCCTACGTGGACTCCGCGACATGGAACTCGCGGCACATCTCCTCCACGATGCAACCCGCCGCTAGGTGCTCGTGGCGCTCCGCGAGCTTACGAATGATCTGCTCAGGCGTACGCCGCCGTCTGTTGGCACAATGATCGGTCCTTCAGCCCAACCCTCGTGGCAGGGACATGCAGACCGCATACTGCCGGACAAATCTCAGGGGCCCAGCCCACCCGGTGGTGGGCGCTGCGAGCCGATCCGGTGTTGAACCCGGTCGGCGTGGCACCGCTAAGGTGGCCCGCGTTGTTCGAGATCGGGTTGGCTGCGTTTGAGGATCTGGTGGGGGAGGCGTTGGATCATCTTCCCCCGGCCCTGGCCGCCATGATGGACAACGTGGTCGTGGTGGTGGAGGACGCCCACCCCAGCGAAGACCTGATGGGCCTCTATGAGGGAGTTCCGCTAACGGAGCGTGGACAGTACGGCTTCGGGGAGATGCCCGATCAGGTGACGATCTACCGCCGCGCCATCTGCGAGGTGTGCTCCACCCTCGACGAGGTGCGCTCGGAGGTGCTGATCACCGTGGTCCACGAAATAGCCCACCATTTCGGAATAGACGACGACCACCTCGAAGCCCTCGGCTGGTCCTGACCACCGCACCTTCGGCTGGCGTGCCCGGATGACCGGTCTCGGGTGAGTGTCATACCCTGGTGGAAGCATGTGGCTGCAAGTCACACGAAGGTGATTCGCTCCGCGGTACCATCGCTGGTGGTGGTCTGAGCGAACGGGCGCGTGCTCGAGTCCAGTCAGTGCCTGGGCACATCCAGGGTGAAGGGAGGGAGCTATGGTGAGCAACGAGTCCAGTTTCAGTATCGAGCATCGAGATCTTGGACCTGTTGGATCGACAGCAGGAGAGATCTCTAGGTCTTCTCACACTCAGCGCCCGCGCAAGGCACCAAACTTTGAGAATCGAACCTTGTGGATAGATGACAACATCAACGTACTGCGCGAGATCGACGACGGAACGGTCGACTTGATCTATCTCGATCCCCCGTTCAATTCAAAAAGGATGTACCACGCACCGCTGGGATCGGAGGCATCCGAAGCACAATTCGACGACATATGGACCCTGGACAGCGTGAAAAAGGAGTGGACCTCAGTTCAAGAGCATGCTGATGCCGGTTTGTGGCACACGCTTCAAGGGACCTTGCTGTCCGCAGGGGAATCGATGCAGGCATATCTGGTGTTCATGACCCCAAGACTCCTGGAAATGCACCGAATTCTGAGGAACACAGGGTCCTTGTTTCTTCATTGCGATCCTCACGCGAGTCATTATCTCAAAGGGCTACTGGATTACATCTTCGGGCAGAACAAGTTCCGAAATGAGATCGTATGGAAGAGAACAAGCACAAAGTCTCTCAACCAAAAGAGGTTTGCTCGAAATGGTGACCGAATCATGTACTACTCGAAATCAGCAGATTTCACGTGGAACCAGGAATATCAAGGCCAATCCAAAGAGTACATCGAGTCCAACTTCAGGTTCGATGATGAAGATGGCTTAGGCCCTTGGTCTTCATCCGACCTTACCGGAGGCAAGGCGGGAGGAAAAGAAGCATACCTTCCTTTCAAGGGTGCGTTACCGTCCCCTGGCCGGGCTTGGGCGCCACCTCGCCGAGAGCGATTCCCTGCCGAGATAGCCGAGGCCCTTCCTGCAAACTACGAAGATATGAATCAACTCGAGAAGTGCCATGCCCTCGACGAGGTTGGTGCGATCCACTGGACGGCATCAGGATCACCAAGGGTCAAGAGATACCTGTCTGCCATGCCCGGATTGCCGGCAAGTGACATAGTCGTCGATATAGCTCCGGTGGGAGCCACGAGCGCCGAGAGGACAGGCTGGCCCACCCAGAAGCCCCTCAAGCTCCTGCAGTACCTGATCAGGGTTAGTTCCAACGTTGGTGACTGGGTCCTGGATCCGTTTGCCGGGTGCGCTACCACTTGCGTTGCCGCAGAACTTGAGGGGCGCCGCTGGGCAGGGATTGACATTGACGAAGTGGCAGTAGGGGTGACTCTGAAGCGGTTACAGGATCACGCGGACGCAGCAGCCCACAACGTGAACCTGACAGGATTGCGAGGCGGGCTACCACAAGTTCACCTGCCTCCCAACCCACCGACACGCACGGACGAATTCCGTCCAAAGCGTACACCAAACTCCCGCCTGCGCGAGATCTTGTGGCAACAGCTCCCAGATGCAGAAGATGGGGAGAGGAGGGCCTGCCCGGCCTGCCGGAAATATAAGTACAAGGAAGACTTTCATCTAGACCACATTCAGGCACGCTCCAAGGGAGGCCCCGACATCGACGACAACATCCAGCTTCTGTGTGGCAGCTGCAACGCAATCAAGGGAAGCGTCAAAACAATGCAAGAGTTGCGGGAAGACCTACTGGCGAGAGACTTGTACTCACAAGGCGAGGTTGGTCTCGGACTCTGACCATCCATCCTGCCTCGGAACTCCTGTAAGCAGATCCATCTGACAGGTCTAGGCCCGGAACAAACACACAGCCGCCATCATCGACGACCAACGCCGCCGCAACCTCAACCGCCAATCGCCCTCGCACGGTTACCGGCGGTGGGGTTAGGTGGTGGCGTGGGGGGTGTTTTCTGTTATTCCTAGGGGGGTTACTGCTACGAACTCGGCTAGGGCTTGGAACTCTGGGATGGTGCCGGCGTTGGTGTAGCTCATGGCGCTGCGCAGGCCTGCCATGAGGGTGTGGATCAGCTTGGACACCTCGCCGCGGTAGGGGACGGCGCCTTCCACGCCTTCGGCTGCGCGGTGCTCGAGGTATTCCTCGTCGAGGTCTTCGCCGTGGCGGATGGCTCGGGCGGCTATCGCTTCGAAGCTGGCCATTCCGCGGATGCGCTTCTGGAGGCCTTTGGCGCCCTGCTCCACCTCGCCGGGGCTCTCCTTGGTGCCTGCCAGGAGGCTGCCGATCATCACCGACGACGCCCCGGCGGCCAGGGCCTTGGCTATGTCGCCCGAGGTGCGGATGCCTCCGTCGGCTATCACCGGCACACCTACCTCGGCGGCTTCGGCAACCGCGGTCAACTGTGGAACGCCCACTCCGGCCACCACCCTTGTGGTACACACCCCGCCGGGGCCCACCCCCACCTTTATTCCGTCGGCGCCTGCGTCCTCAAGATCCTTGGCGCCTTCGAGGGTGGCGACGTTCCCGCCCACCACGTCAACCTCGGCGAAGCGATCCTTGAGCGCCTTCACACCATCGATCGCGTGATCGGAATGCCCGTGGGCTATGTCGAGCACCAGCACGTCCGCGCCTGCGTCCACCAACGCACCGGCACGATCCAACAAGTCGAAATCGGTGCCCACCGCAGCCCCCACTTGCAACTCGTCACCCGTCTTCTTCACCAGCGCCACCTGCTCGGCCTGAGCCTCAATCGGCATGAACCGATGCACGATGCCGATACCACCCAACCTCGCCATGGCCGCGGCCATCTCATGCTCGCAGACCGTGTCCATGTTGGCCGCCACCACCGGCAACTCCAGGGACACGTTGCGCGACAGGCGCGTGCTCAAAGACACGTCCTGACGGGAGCGAATCGAAGACCGCCTGGGCACGATCAGCACGTCGTTGAAGGTCAACCCCACACGCAGGTTGTTCAGCGCGAGACTCACAACCGGACGCTACTCGCGGGCACCGACGCTCGCAGGCCGACCTTGGCGGCTTCGTGCGCGGGGCGGCCGGCGGGCCTTTGCGGGGCGGTTGATTGCGGCTGGTGGGTTACTTCCGGCGCCAGGCGAACAGGGCCATGCCGTCGCTTTTTTCATCGGGCAGCAGGAGGCCGCCGGTTCCCTTCGCTTGCCACGGCTCGGGTAGTGGGGTCACTGGCTGCAATCCGGTGCGATCCGAGA
The DNA here is from genome assembly GCA_965221635.1 of Candidatus Aldehydirespiratoraceae bacterium. GTDB lineage: Bacteria > Actinomycetota > Acidimicrobiia > Acidimicrobiales > Aldehydirespiratoraceae > JAAXHB01. The sequence goes on along the minus strand of OZ244902.1, from coordinate 1,650,020 downwards.
AGCTTGCGGCCACCTCCACGGTTTCGGCGTTGGTGAGGGTGCAAACGCTGTAGGCCACCACGCCGCCGGGTCGCACCAGCCCGGCCGCTGCGTCCAACAACTCACCCTGTTGGCCTGTCAGCCTTTCGATCGCGTCCTCGGTGATGCGCCAGCGTGCGTCGGGGCGGCGTCGCAGCACGCCCAGGCCGCTGCACGGCGCGTCCACCAGCACCACATCGAAACAACCCTGCCGCAGCGGCGGAAACCGTCCATCGGCGTTCAGCACCGGCATCGACCCTTCGGCCAGGCCTACAGTGCGACGATTGGCGATCGTGCGCCTCAGTCGTGCGCGGTGAGTGTCCACGCACACCACCGTGAAACCCCGACCCGCGAACGCGGTGGCCTTGCCGCCCGGCGCGGCGCACAAGTCCGCCACCAAGCCTGCGCCCGCCCTCACGCCACCCTGGGACAGCGGAACTGCATCACCGGCATCGGCGTGGCCGCCCGCGACGGCGCACACCGTGGCCACCACTTGTTGCGAGCTTGGATCTTGCGTGTAGCCATCGGGGCGACGATGCCTCCGGGCCGGTTGGTTCATTGCCTCCAACACGGCCACGGCTTGCTCCTGGCCCAGATCATTGCTGAGGCGTTGCACGATCCAGTCGGGGTAGCTGAGCCGGGTGGCCTCGTCGGGCCACTCCACCGGGTCGGATTCGGCCACACGGCGCAGCACGGCATTCACCAGCGGGCGCAATCCCTTGGGAGCGGCGCTCACGGTTTCCGAAATGGCCGCGTGCTTGGGCAAACCCAACTCGGTGAGCTGGTAGGCGCCCATTCGCAACGCCGCACGGGCTGGTGCGGGCGGCGGACGCTTCAACCGTCGGTTGATGATCCAGTCCAACGCCCGCCTGCGCCGGGTGACGCCGTACACCAACTCTGTGGCGAACGCCCTGTCGCGCTGGGAAAGACCCGAATCCTTCAAAGCCACCGGCAGCGCCAGGTTGGCGTACGCGCCCCGCGTTTCGATCCGCACCAGCACCTCAAGGGCCACGTCTCTTGCCGTGGGTGGCGCTGACCCCGCAGGCCGACCCGAACGACCCTTCGGCTTTGGCTTGCGGCCACTCCGGCTGTTGCCCGCCGACGAGCTCATAGCCCAATGCTGCTGAATCCGGGCGTCGCGAACACCCCTACCGCTCCGTCCCGCCTGCCCGGTGCATACCAATGAACAGTCTGGGAGGCGTGCGGTGCCCTGTGGGACGACCCAGACGTTCCGTCCCATCTGCCGGATGCATACCAATGAACAGCGGAGCCTGTCCTACCAACGCGAGAACCCCTACCCATGGCGCGTGCCTGCTTCACTGCCCGAGGCGTTCGCCGGGCTCGATACGAGCGCCATTGAACCACGCCTTGGCGGACGTGGCGGCTTTGCCCTCGGCCTGCACCTCCAGCAGTCGCACGCCGCCCTCGCCGGTGGCCACGGTCACGCCTTGGGTGTCTGCGCCCAGCACGGTTCCCGGTGCCGGTTGGTGAGCCTCTGGGGAGACACCTGCGGCAGGATCACCGCCGGGAGTAAGGCCGGCTCTCAGGACCTTCAGGCGACGGCCTCGGAACTTGGTGTGCGCGTCACCTATTCGCACCGTCCTGTGCACTTGCACCGCTGGTTGGCTCCAGTCGATTTGCCTGTGGGCGCTGGTGATCTTCCTTGCGTAGGTGACCTCGCTGAGCGGCGCCTGGGGTATTGGCTCGCCCAGGCCTTGCGCCAGGGTGTCGATGAGCAACTCCACGCCCAACTCGGTGAGCCGGTCGCTCAACTCCGCTGCGGTTTCGTTGGCGCCTATTGGCGTCGCTACCCGGCGGTACACGCCTCCCGCGTCCAGCTCGGGCACAACCTGCATCACGCACACGCCCGTCTCGGCATCGCCTGCGAGCACGGCCCGCTCCACCGGCGCCGCGCCGCGCCACCTCGGCAACAACGAGAAATGCAGGTTCACCATCGGCACCGCCTGCAACAACTCCGAACCGATCAGCTCGCCGTAGGCCACCACCACTCCCAGGTCGGCCTGCTCGACCGCTTCGGGCACCCTCGGATCCTTCATGGACACAGCCACCGGAATGCCCAACTCGTCGGCGGCGCTCGCCACCGCCGTGGGTACGGGTTCGCCTCGCCGGGCGCGGCGGCGCGGAGGCTGCGTGACCGCCAACACCACCTCGTAACCCGCCTCGTGCACCGCCCGCAGCGGTGCCACAGCCAACGCCGGCGAACCGAAGAACAGCAAACGACAAACCTGTGCCGGCGGGCGCATCACAGGCACCTCACCACCCGGCGGCACGGGGCGCAGCGGCGGGGACGCCTGCACCCCGGATTTCAGGGCAGGCGCAAACGACCTGGCAGGGCTTCGTTGTGATCAGCGCTGCCCTGATCCTTGCCGGCGCCCGAGAGCTTCGGCAGGCGAGGAAACCGTCCCGAACGTGACGCACTGGTGGCCTTGGCACCCACCGTCGGGGTTGCGCTCAGGGGGCTGGACGGATCCTGGAGTTGAGGGGTTGCTGGGCCTATGCCCAGTTCCCTCACTCGGCGAAGGGCTTTCTTGCGGGTGGCGTCGTCGAGGTGTTCGATCAACAGGGTGCCGTCTAGGTGATCCAGTTCGTGTTGGAACAATCGGGCTTCGAGTTCGTCGGCTTCGATGGACATTTCGTTGCCGTCGAGGTCGCGGCCCACCACGTGAACCTGCTTGGGGCGCACAATGTCCCACGACAGGCCCGGCACCGACAGGCACCCCTCCTCGTAGCACCACTCGCCGTGGGACTCGACGATCCGCGGGTTGACGATCGTGCGCAAACCGTCACCCAGATCCCACACGAAAATCCGCTTCTTCACGCCCACCTGAGTGGCCGCCAAGCCCAGTCCCTCGGCGTGATACATGGTTTCGGCCATGCCGCCGACGATCCGGGCCAGCCGACCGTCGATCTCGGTGACCTCACTGGCGCGCTGACGCAACACGGGATCACCAATCACCCGAATGTCGTAGGCAACCATCCCACTCAGGCTACCGGCGCCACCCCAACCGCCTCGGCCCGCCGGCCGACGAACGGGTGCCGCTACACCCTCAGCGGATCCACCTCCACTCGCACCCGCTCGGAGCCTCTTGGCGTGCGGGCCAGCGCGTCGAGGAGCACCTCGTGATCAATGGCCCGCAACAGGTAACGGCCCTGCAATGGGCCCAGCACTGTGACAACACCCGGCGCCAGCCGAGCGGCTGTGACCGGCACACCCGCGGCCTCGTCGGCAGGATTGGTCGGCGAAGCGGCGGGGGCAGGGGACACGGGGTTTGCCGGCGACACCGAGTTGGCCGGGGGCACTGACGCTTGCGGGGACAGTTCTCTCAGTGCTGCCACGAAGCTGTCGGCTCCGGGGCCTGACACTCTGGCCTGGGCGCAATAGGGAGGAAGACCGATCCGGCGGCGGCGCTCACGCTCCAGGTTGCTGACCTCCTGGGGTGCGCCCCGAATCGCCGCTTGCAGCACGTGATGCAGTGGCTGACGGGTTTGCACCACGAGGCGACCGACGCGACCTACACGGTCTCCGCCGCTGTCCCCGCGTCGGCCGCCGAGCAGGCGGGCCGCCCTTGCCAGCAGCGCCAGCGCCTGGGGAGCGGTTCGCTGGCGGGGGGCGAGCAGTTCCTGGTCGAAATCCAGAAACACCACCACCTCGGCCTGTCGCAACCTCCACAACACCGCCTCGGTGCCGATCACGATCCGCTCGGTTGGCAGCGTGCTGGTTGACGCGGTGACCTCCCCCACCGGCTCACCACCCGCCAGGGCGCTCAAGTCCTCACGAGCCCGGCTCACCCCCATTCGCAGGTTGCGCAACACCGTGGAACCACACGACGCGCACACCACCGGGCGACGCTCGGCGCCGTCGGGGCTCGACAGTTCGTCCTCAACCAGGATCATCGGGGTGCGACCGTTGCGGGTGCGCACCAACTCGCCGCACGCCTTGCAAGCCATCAGCCTTGACCGACCCGTGCGGTTGAGAACCGCCACCACACGCCCTGGGTGTTCGGCGCTGTCCAAGTACCGGCGCAGATCGGGTGCGAACAGTCCGCCACGGGTGGGATCCTCGTGGCGGCGGTCACACACGGTGACGGCAGGCCACCCGGCACGTTCGTCCGCGCGGCTCAGGGTGCGCAGCGTGCCCGCGTCCAACGCCTCCAACGACGGGATCGGTGACACCAGCACCGCGGGCGCTCCAGCCCTGCGAGCCCGTTCCAGGGCCACGTCACGCGCATGCCAAGTGGGGGCCTTCTCGGACTGCAGGCTCTCGTCGTGCTCGTCGATCACCACCACCGCCGCCAGTGCAGGCATCGGCAGCCACACCGACGTTCTGGCGCCCACCACCGTGGCCCCACCGGCAGCGGCGGTGGCCCAGTCGTCAAATCCGAGCGCCACGCGAACGCCCGCACGGCGCAGTGCCTCCCCGATCCGCCTGGCAGCACCCATGCCGGGAACCACGATCAGCGCATCGCCACGTCGAGCAGCCGCCAGCACCACGCCCATCCCGTGGTCGGTAGGCGGCAACCGAAGGGTGGTGACCGCACCCGCCTGCTCGAACAGATCGTCGAAGTGTTCACGCTTCGGCGGGCCATTCCCGCTACGGGAACCAGGCTTGCGAGGCAGCGCGGTGATGCGGCGCTGGGGGGAGGCGGTTCGCAGCATGGACACTTCGCTGCCGGCCCAGCGCCAGGCCGCCCAGCGGGCCAGGTCGATCATGTCCTTCGGAGGGCCGAGGCCGGTGAGGGCGCTCAGTTCTCGCAGCGGCACACCCGACTCGGGGGTGACACCCATCTCGGTGACCCAGGCCCTCACCCGTCGGCCACCGAGATCGATCCTTACCATCGACCCCACTTGAAGACGCCCCGCTCGTCCGTCGGAATGCCAGCTCGCGGGCACGGCATAGTCGAACAACCGGTCGAGGGTGACCACATCGGGACGCACCCTCACCACCAGCGGCGAAGTGCCGTCCTCAGGCGCCAACCGTGCCCGCCGACGCTGCGGCCCGGGATCGCGCTCCAGGCGTTGCTCGGGTGTTGACGCCGACTCGGGTGAGTCCTGGTGCGCCCCGGGATCGGAGGATCCTCGATCCCTCTCTCGGTCAGTGGAAGCTTGGGACGGCTTGGGTGATGAGGGGTCGTCCTCGAAGGGGAACTGCTGCTGGTCGGTGGCGTTCAGGGCTCTGTTCGGCCTGGCTCAATGGGGATGTGGATTCAGCTCAGCTCTTGGGCGACGGGCCTGTCCGTCAGAGGGAGCGTTCACCGCTCGATTGCCGGATTGAGCACTCCTGCATGGGATTGACCGGTGTGGCACCGCGCCCACGCCCCACACACGCCTGACTCAGTCGTATCCAGCGGTGCTGGAACCCGTCGACCGATTCACCTGACGGACTGGGGGGTCACAGGCCCAGGGCGGACTTGAGGTCTTTGAGGCGGTTTAGCTGCTCCCAGGTGAACCGCCCCTCCTGGGGGGCACGACCGAAATGACCGTACGCCGCTGTCTTCTTGTAGATCGGTCGCAACAAGTCGAGGTCGCGAATTATGGCCGCCGGGCGAAGGTCGAATATGTCCCTCACGGCGGCTTCGATCTTGTTGGCGTCAACCGTTTCGGTGCCGAAGGTGTCCACCATCAACGACGTGGGATCGGCCTGCCCGATGGCGTAAGCCACTTGCAGCTCACAGCGCGACGCCGCACCCGAGGCCACTATGTGCTTGGCCACCCAGCGTGCCGCATACGCCGCGGAGCGATCCACCTTGGAGGGATCCTTGCCGGAGAACGCTCCCCCTCCGTGGCGGGCCATGCCGCCGTAGGTGTCCACGATGATCTTGCGCCCGGTGAGCCCCGTGTCGGCCACCGGCCCGCCCTTCACGAAGCTGCCGGTGGGATTCACCAACAAATCAAAATCGTCGTCGGCGAACTGCGGGAAATGCTCGGCCAGCACGGGGTCGATCACCTGCTCCACCAGATCGGGACGGATCATCCGGTTGCGGCTGATGCCCTCTCTGTGCTGGGTGGACACCAGCACCGAGCACAGCCGCACCGGGCGGTTGCCTTCGTATTCGAAGGTGACCTGAGTCTTGGCGTCTGGGCCAAGGTAAGGGATGGTGGCCTTGCGTCGAATCTCCGCGTGTCGCTCCGCCAGGCGGTGCGCCAGACTGATCGGCGCGGGCATCAACTCCGACGTTTCGCCGCACGCGTAACCAAACATCATCCCCTGGTCGCCGGCGCCCTGCTCGTCACCGTCCACGCCCTGAGCGATGTCCTCGGACTGCGGGTCTATGCAAACCATCACCGCGCAGGTCTGGCCGTCGAACCCGTTCTCTCCGCCGTTGTAACCGATCTCGGTGATCGTGTCGCGTGCTATCCGCGCGATGTCCACATAGGTGGTGGTTCGGATCTCGCCGCTGATGAGGGCCAGGCCGGTGGTAACCAGCGTTTCGCACGCCACCCGCAGCCCGCCCAACTCCTCGGGCTCTTCCTCGGTGAGCAGCGCGTCGAGAATGGCGTCCGATATCTGGTCGGCCACCTTGTCGGGATGGCCCTCGGACACCGACTCGGAGGTGAACTTCCAACTACTCAAAGTGACTCCTTGCTCGCTCGGCCCGCGGAGGTTGGTCAACCCTATTGGGCTTGGGGTGGGCGCGGCTTGGCTTCGCGCAGCACATCGGCGGCCATGTCGAGCAGCACCCTGGCGGCCTCCCGTTTGGAGGTGAGCGGCACGTGGCGCACCCCTGCTTGCGCGGTGAGCAACACCACCTCGTTGGTGTCATGGCCGAAGCCCACACCATCCTTGGAAACGTCGTTGGCCACTATCAGGTCGAGGTGCTTGGCGGTGAGTTTCGCACGGGCGTTGGCCTCAAGGTCGGCGGTCTCCGCGGCGAAACCCACAAGCACCTGACCGGCGCGCTTCGCCTTGCCCAACGCGCCGAGAATGTCCTCGGTGGGTTCGAGCTCCACCGTGGGCGCGCCATCGGCTTTCTTGATCTTGTGGGTGAGGGGACTGCGCGGCCGGAAATCGGCCACCGCGGCGGCCATCACCACCACATCAGCGTTCGGCGCCTCCGCCTTCACCGCGTCGGCCATCTCGGCCGCGGTTTCGGCCGACACCACCCGCACCCCCACAGGGGCGTGCGCCCTGGCCGGGCTGGTGGCGATGAGCACCGTTTCGGCGCCCCGCGCCGCGGCCTCGGCGGCCACCGCGCAACCTTGCTTGCCGGAAGACCTGTTGCCCACGTAACGAACAGCGTCGATTGGTTCACGGGTTCCGCCCGCGGTTACCAATACCCGCAAACCGGCGAGGTCACCGGCGCTGAGAGCCGATGCCACGCCGGCCACCACATCGGCTGGTTCGGCGAGGCGGCCCGCTCCCACGTCGCCACCGGCGAGGGGCCCCTCCACGGGCGCAACCACCCTCACTCCGCGCTCCATTAGCACTTGCAGGTTGTGCTGCACCGCCGGGTGTTCCCACATCTCGGTGTGCATGGCGGGGGCGATCACCACCGGCGCCCGGGTGGCCACAAGCGTGGCCGACAACAAGTCGCCGCTTCGGCCGGTGCGCAGGTCGGAAATGATGCGAGCCGTGGCCGGGCACACCACCACCACATCGGCGCTCTGGCCCAGCGCGGTGTGCGGGATCGGCGTTTCGGGGTCGTCCCAAAGGGAAGTCTTCGCGGGCTCGGACGCCAACGCCGAAAACGTCGCCGCGCCCACCATGCGCAACGCGCTGTTGGTGAGCACCGGGGTGACGTGCGCGCCCGCGTCCATCATGCGGCGACACACCTCCACCGCCTTGTACGCCGCGATCCCGCCGGTGACCCCCAGCACCACCCGACGGCCTTGCAGCGCGTTCACCGCCACACCCCGCGACTTGTGACCGGATCATGCAACCGGCCGCACCGACCAGTGGCGATCCCAGTGGCGATCTCAGCGCCGACCACAGCGCCGTGCAGTTGTAGGCGCGCCCTCAACCACGGGGTGCGCAAGCGCAGCCGATCAGCCGCGGCGCCGCGGCTCGGAATGGCGGTCGGTGGTCGGCCGTTCACTGAGCAGCCGAGCTTTGCCGATCGGTGGCGACCCGCAGGCCTTGGACCCGGACCCGCAGGCCCGGTCAGGAGTTGGAGGTTTCGGACCGATCCGGGAGGGCCGTGACCTCGCCTTCGGGGCCGTCGTGTTGCTCGTGATCCTCTTCGGCTTCGTGATCCACCGGAACCGCCACGATCTTGTGAGCGGCGATCTCCTCAAGCGCGATCGACAGCGCCTTGGACGAAGCCGACACCACCTGAGGCGGAACCATGGCGCCAACACCGGCATCGCCGAGCTGGCCGAGATAGTCGGTGATCTCCCGGCTTCGCTTCGCTGCGAGGCTCACCAGCACAAACTTGGATTCGGTCTGCTCGAGGAGTTCCTCGATGGCAGGGGTCATCATGGTGTTGTAGCCGTGGTCCATGGCGAACTCCGATGGTAGGTGCAACTCGGCGATCATGGCCCTGGCCTGCCCGCATCCGGCGGCCCAACCATGCTCAATCCAGGATCCGGAAGTTTACCTGCGCAGTGCCAGCCTGGCGCGGTCCTCGGCAATCAGGCCTTGTATTTCGCTCACGGCACGGTCGAGGTGGTCGTTCACCACGAATCGGTAACCGAGGCCTTCGGCGGCGGCTCGTTCTTGTTGCGACTTCGCGAGGCGCGATTCGATGGTTGCGGCGTCGTCACCGCGTCGGATCATCCGGGTGCGCTGCTCGTCGAAGCTGGGCGCCTCCACGAACACCAGCAGCACCGTCGGCAACATCTCCTTCACCTGGCGTCCGCCACCCACGTCTATTTCGAGCACAACGTCGCAGCCGGCAGGCGGATCCGGAACCGGGGTGCCCTGCAGATAGTCGAGGAAGCGCACCCACTCCAGGAAACCCCCGGCGCCTATGGCCTCCTCGAACACCTCACGGCTAACGAATCGATACGCGTCAGCCGGTTCGCCACGACGGCGGGGGCGAGTGGTCCACGACCTCGACAACCACAACCGCTCGTCGCGGGCGAGCAACTCCTCGACGATGGTTCCCTTGCCCACACCGCCCGGCCCCGACACCACCACAACGCTGCGGTTCTCGAGCCGGGCCCGATGCGAGCCGGCTTCAGCGTGTCGTTCCATGCAGGGTTCCCGCCGGTGAGCGGCTGAGGCCCGACACCCCCAGCCCGACGCGGGCAGCGCTCAGCCGAGTACTTCCAGCAGGCGTTGGCTTTGCTTCTCGCTGAGCCCACGCAAACGGCGGTTCTCGTAAATCCCCAACTCCTGCATCAGTCGTCGAGACCTCACCTTGCCCATACCGGGGAGCGCCTCGATGATCACAAGCACCTTCATCTTGCCCACAGAATCGTCGTCCACACGCTCCAGCAAGTCCGAGAAGCTGATCTCGCGTTTGGCCAGTTGCACTCGGATCGCCGCTCGCTCCTTGCGAACCAGCGCGGCCTTTGCGAGCGCCTCCCGCCGAACCTCATCGGAAATGCTTGGTAGTCGATTCATCGATTCAAAGCTATCCCCTAAGCACTCGCTGTGTGAAGCCCGCAGCCAACGATCCACGTGTGAAGCGTCACCAAAGCAGAGCAACGGTGACGCCCCACCGACTCGGGCGCGGTCAACCAAGCAGGGAGTCGTGGAGGCGTTGGGCCGCGGCGCGAGGATCAGACGACGCGGTGACAGCACGGCCCACCACCAGCAGGCTTGCTCCCGAGGCCAGCGCGGCGCCCGGAGTGGCGACCCGTCGCTGATCCCCGACGTCGTCGCCGGGCATGCGGATTCCGGGCACCACCCTTGTGAGCCCCGCCGCATGGGCGTCGGCCACCGCCAGATCAGGCGCGGCGCACACGATTCCGCCGCATCCGCTTTGTGCTGCCAGCTCCATCCTTTGGGCCAGCAAGCCCTCGGGGGCGTCGGCTTCGCTGGTGAGAACCGTCACCGCGAGCGCTTCGGGCTGAACGTCGAGGCCGTGGGCTCCTTCTGCGAGGCCTTGCACCCCGGCGCGCAACATGTGCGGGCCTCCGGCGGCGTGCAACGTGACATAGGACACCCCAAGGCCACCCACCACACGAGAGGCGCGCCCCACGGTGTTGGGAATGTCGTGCAACTTGAGGTCGCAAAACACGTCGAAGCCGAGATCGATCATCGTGTTGACAGCGGCCGGCCCTGCGGTGCAGAACAGTTCGAGGCCCACCTTGGCCACCCGGAACCACTCCGACAGCGAACCGGCCAACCGTGCCGCCTCGGTGAGGTCGTTGGTGTCCAGCGCCAAAGCCAGAACATCACGTGGGTTGGTTGCGACTGCGCCGACGGCGCCTGTGGTGTTGGCCATGGTCAAGATTCCCCGCCGGCGGATTCCCCTGTCAAGGACTGCTCGCAACAGGGCCGGCAGTTGGAGATTTTGGATGACTTGTGGCCGCGCCGATCACATCGGTGAGGCTGCGCGCACCCATCCAGCGCCGCAGTTCGCGTTGCACACGCCACGGCGCCCTTGGATCGGCGAACGTGGCCGTTCCCACCTGCACCGCGCAGGCGCCTGCCAGTAGCAACTCGGCTGCGTCGGCGCCCCGAGCCACTCCCCCGACACCCACTATCGGCACCTCCGGCATGGCCGTGTACACGTCGAACACTGCTCGCACCGCCACCGGATGCAACGCCGCGCCGCTCACCCCGCCACCACCCGCACCCAAAGCGGGGGTGAGGTCGGTTGTGTGAATGAGCATTCCCGGCATGGTGTTGACCAGCACCAGCGCCCCGGCGCCGCCATCGGCCGCGGCCTCGGCGACCTCAACAATGTCACCACACGCCGGGCTCAGTTTCGCCCATCGGGGTCGCCCGCAACCCGCTGTGGCCTCCATCACGGCTCGGGTGTGGGCGGGCGAAGCGGCGAACATGCGACGACCCGCCTCGGTGTTGGGGCACGACAGGTTCACCTCCACCGCCACCACCTCGGGGCCGGCCTCGGCGAGCATCTCGGCGCCCAGGCGGTACTCGTCCACGCTGGTGCCCCAGATGCTTGCCACCACCGTCGCCCCTGCCGCCACCAACCGAGGCAAATCGTGGTTGAGCCAGTGCTCGATTCCGGGGCCTTGCAAGCCGACGCTGTTGATCATCCCTGCCCGCAGCGGCGCCAACCGAGGCTCGGGGTTGCCGGGCCAGCGCTTTGGGTGCAACGACTTCACCACCACCGCGCCAAGCTCGCCGAGCTTTCCGTAGGCGGCCAGCTCGGCGCCATGGCCCGCGGTGCCCGAAGCGGTCATCACCGGCGAACCCAGCACAACGTCACCAACGGGAGTTCTCAAGACGATCCCCTAGCCGCGAGGTTGAGCCTGAGTTGCGCTTCGGTGTCGCCTGGGCGGAGGTATTGCTGGTGTTCCTGGAGACTTCGCAGCATGGGACGATGACTGCGCAAGTCGCTCAAGCCGTTGGCTGCGGCGAGCGCTGCCGCTGCGGTGGTTAGAAGGGGCAGTCCGGCACGACTCGCCGCGGCGCGAATGTGCGCTCCGTCGGCTCGTGCGCCTCGGCCACGGGGCGAGTTCACCACCATCTGAACCTCCCCGGCTTCGATCAGTTCAACGGCGTCGGCCGGCTGTGGACTGTGGTCGGCGTCGGCGAGCTTGGACACTTCTTGGGCCACAGGCACGCCACGGGCGCGAAAGTACTCGGCAGTGCCCTCGGTGGCCGCAATGCCGAACCCCAGCGACACCAGCATCCGTGCGGCTTCGGTGCCTGTGGGCTTGTCACGATCGGCGAGCGACATGAACACCGTTCCGCTCTCGGGCAGCCGAGTGCCCGCCGCCAACTGCGCCTTCACGAACGCCAAACCCGCGGTGGCGTCCAGGGCCATCACCTCGCCTGTGGAACGCATCTCGGGCCCCAGCACCGCGTCGGCCTCGGGGAATCGGCTGAAGGGAAGCACCACCTCCTTCACCGCCCAACGCTGCGGCGCGCCACCGTTGACCTCGGCCCGATGGAGGGACGGCACCGAGGCGGACCAACCCGAACCGTTGACCGCATCCGCGGCTGCACCGTCCGGGCGCGTCGCTGCACCGACTCGCGCTCGGCTCGGGATCATTTTCTCGGCGCGCAGCTCTTCGAGGGTGGCGCCGACCATCAGCCGGGCCGCCACTTTGGCCAGCGGCACTCCGGTGGCCTTCGACGCGAAGGGCACCGTGCGCGAAGCCCTGGGGTTGGCCTCGATCACGAACACCTGGCCCTGCTTCACTGCGAACTGCACGTTGAGGATCCCGCACACCTCCAACGCCGCGGCGATGCGTGCCGTGTAGTCGCAGATCACCTCCACCACCGACGGTTCCAAAGTGGCGGGCGGGATGGTGCAAGCCGAATCCCCCGAATGCACCCCTGCCTGCTCCACGTGTTCCATCACCGCGCCGATCAGCACCTCGCCGGTGCGGTCACGCACCGCGTCGGTGTCCACCTCCACGGCGTCCTCCAGGAAGCGATCCACCAGCACAGGACGGCTCGCGGCCAGTCCTCCCTCACGACCCAGCGACCCCCAACCGGTGAGCTCCCCCACCGCGGCGCTCAGTTCGTGATCGTCGTAAACGATGGCCATTGCACGCCCGCCAAGCACGTACGACGGGCGCACCAACGCCGGGTAACCGATCCGCGCCGTCACCTCCAGGGCGTCGGAGACGCATCCGGCGGTGCCACCCGCGGGTTGAGGGATCTCCAGGCGCGCGCACAGGGCGTTCCAACGCTCACGATCCTCGGCCAGGTCAATCGACCCGGGCGGGGTGCCCAGCACCAACCTCTCGGGCAGGTGTTCGCACAACCCGAGCGGTGTTTGGCCGCCCAGCGACACGATCACACCCACCGGGTTGACGGCGTCGATCACGTTGGCGACGTCCTCGAAGGTGACCGGCTCGAAGAACAACAAGTCGCTGGTGTCGTAGTCGGTGGAAACCGTCTCGGGGTTGCAGTTCACCATCACCGTGGCGTAACCGGCGGCTCGCAGCGCCTCGGAGGCATGCACGCAGCAGTAGTCGAACTCGATGCCCTGACCGATCCGGTTGGGCCCCGACCCGCAAATCACCACCGTGGGCCGCTGCTCGGCGACGATCTCGTCGGTGTCGGCGTAGGTGGAGTAGTGATACGGGGTGAACGCCTCGAACTCGGCCGCGCAGGTGTCCACCGTCTTGAACGTGGGTTTCACCCCCGCATCGAGGCGAGCGGCGCGCACCTTCTCGGGATCCGCGTCCCACAGGTAGCCGAGCTGCGCGTCTGAGAAGCCAAGGCGCTTCGCCCGTCGCCATCCGGCAACGTCCAGGGCGCCCCACGAACCGGCCTGGGCTTCCAGTGCGCCGCGCTCGGCCGAAATGGCGGCGATCTGATGCAGGAACCACGGGTCAACGCCGGTGGCTTCGTGCAGTTCCGCAACGCCTACGCCGCGGCGCAGCAGCGTCTCCAGGTGAAACACACGCTCGGGTGTGGGCACGCCGGCCTCCGCGAGCAGCTCATCGCGCCCGAGCCGATCTGTGGCGTGCTCGGCGGGGTCAGCGTTGAGGCCGTGGCGGCCTTTCTCCAGTGAACGCAGCGCCTTTTGCAGCGCCTCGGCGAAGGTGCGGCCGATGGCCATGGACTCGCCCACCGACTGCATCGACGTTCCCAGCACGCCCGTGCTGTTGGGGAACTTCTCGAACGCCCAGCGAGGCACCTTCACCACCACGTAGTCGATGGCCGGCTCGAAACACGCCGGTGTTTTGGCGGTGATGTCGTTGGGGATCTCGTCGAGGGTGTAACCCACAGCGAGGCGGGCCGCGATCTTCGCGATCGGGAAACCGGTGGCCTTCGACGCCAAAGCCGACGAGCGGCTCACCCTGGGGTTCATTTCGATCACCACCTGGCGACCGGTTCGGGGATTCACCGCGAACTGCACGTTCGCGCCGCCGGTGTCCACCCGCACCCGGCGCAGCACCTCGAACGCGGAGTTGCGCATCTGCTGATATTCGGGGTCGCTGAGGGTCATCACCGGGGCCACGGTTATCGAGTCGCCGGTGTGGACGCCCATCGGGTCGAGGTTCTCGATCGAGCACACCACCACGCAGTTGTCGGCGCGGTCGCGCATCACCTCAAGCTCGAACTCCTTCCATCCCACTATCGATTCCTCGATGAGGATCTCGGAGATGGGACTCGCGGCCAGGCCCCGCTCGGCGACACGTTCGAACTCCTCGGGGGTGGCGGCGATGCCGGTGCCGCTTCCGCCAAGGATAAACGCCGGACGCACGATCACAGGCAAACCCACCTGCCGGGCCACCTCACGGGCCTGGGCCATGTTGGTGGCGGTGCCCGAGTTGGGGGTGTCCAAACCGATCTCGGCCATCGCCTCCGCGAACAGGCGACGATCCTCCGCTGTGTCTATGGCCTCGGCGTCGGCGCCGATCATCTCCACGCCGTTGGCTTCCAGCACGCCGCCGCGGGCCAGGTCCATTGCCAGGTTCAGCCCCGTCTGGCCGCCCAGCGTGGGCAGGATCGCGTCGGGGCGTTCACGTTTGATGATCCGTTCCAGCACGGCGGCGTCGAGGGGTTCGGTGTAGGTGGCGTCGGCCTCGGCGGGGTCGGTCATGATCGTCGCCGGGTTGGAGTTGGCCAAAATCACCCGGTACCCCTCGGCGCGCAACACCCGGCACGCCTGAGTTCCCGAATAGTCGAACTCGCAGGCCTGACCTATCACGATCGGGCCCGAACCCACCACCAGGATCGATTTGATGTCGTCACGACGAGGCACGGGCGCGCTCCATCATCTCGGCGAACCAGGTGAAGTAATGCCGACAGTCGTGGGGGCCGGGGCCGGCCTCGGGATGAAACTGCACGCTGAACGCGTCGGCGCCGTTGAGCGTCATGCCCTCCACCACGTGATCGTTGAGGCACACGTGGGTTTCGGTGACGCCGGGCACCGAACCGGATGCCACCGCGAAGTTGTGATTCTGGCTGGTGATCTCCACACGACCCGAAGCCGTGTGACGCACCGGAACGTTGCCGCCGTGATGGCCGAAACGCATCTTGAAGGTTCGCCCACCCAACGCCAACGCCAGCACCTGATGCCCCAAACAAATGCCGAACAGCGGCACACGCCCCACCAGCGCGGGCAGCTCGGCGGTGAGGGCGCCCACCTCGGTGGGGTCACCGGGCCCGTTGCTGAGAAACACCCCGTCGGGTTCCATGGCCAACACATCGCCAACCGGTGTGGAAGCGGGCACCACCACCACAGTGGAGTGACGGGCGAGTTGGCGAAGGATCTGCGCCTTGATGCCAAGGTCGTAAGCAACCACCCGGCGGGGGCCCGACCCGACCGTGTACGCCTCTGGTGTGGACACCTGCTGAACAAGGTTCACGCCGGTGGTGCCCGGCTCGGCCCGCGCCGCGGCTTCAAGCGTTGCCGTCGTGGCGGTTCCGAAAGCGCCCGGCATGGCCCCGGCGTCGCGCACGTGACGGGCAAGACGGCGAGTGTCGATCCCCGCGATCGCAGGCACGCCATGCACGCGCAGCCAACTGTGGAGGCTTGTGGTGGCCCGCCAGTTGCTGTAGTGGTGCGACAGGTCACTCATCACCACGCCACGGCAATGCGGGCGTTGCGATTCGTCGTCTTGGGGGTTGGTGCCGTAGTTGCCGATGTGGGCGCTGGTGAAGGTGATCACCTGACCCGCGTAGGACGGGTCGGACACCACCTCCTGGTAGCCGCACATCACCGTGTTGAACACCACCTCACCCGCGGCCACCTCCGCAGGCGCACCCGCGGCGACACCCTCGAACACCTCCCCGTCACACAACACCAACCGCGCCGACGTCGGTGTCGGCGCCGGCGGCGGTGGCGGTATCGGCTCAGAAGGACACTCCTGGTCGCTCACGGAACACCCCCCATTCGGCGCCCCGCGGGCACTGTCATCTTTGGGCCTCGGCGTCGATCACCACCGGTTCGCCGTTGCAGATCGTGTGACGCACCCGACCGGTGAGCTGGCGACCCTCATAAGGCGTGTTGGAGCTGAGACTGGCCATGTTCGCGCCCTGCACCGTCCATTTCGCGGTGGGGTCGATCACGCACAGGTTCGCGGGCGCTCCCGGCGCCACGGGGCCGCCCTGGTTAGCCATGCCCGCTATCGCCGCGGGCTGCCAGGACATCAACGCCAGCACCTTCTCGGGTGGCAATTCCAACTCGGTGAGCGCCAACGCCAACGCCGTTTCCAAACCGAGCATTCCCGGCGGCGCCGAATCGAAAGGGCGTTCCTTGTCGGCGCTTGTGTGCGGGGCGTGATCGGTGGCGATCGCGTCAATCGTGCCATCGGCGAGCCCTGCACGAATCGCGGCCACGTCGTTGTCGGTGCGCAGCGGCGGATGCACCTTGAACACCGTGTCATAGGAGGCGCAACAGGCGTCGGTGAGGGTGAAATGATGGGTGGTGGCCTCCGAGGTCACAGGCAGGCCTGCCTGTTTGGCGGCGCGCACCAGCGCCACCGATCCCTCGGTGGACAGATGCTGGAAATGCACCGGTGTGCCGGTGAGGCGAACCAGGGCGATGTCTCGCATCACCATCAGCTCCTCGGCCTCCGCGGGCTGACCGCCGATGCCCAAACGGCTCGACCATTCGCCCTCGTGCATGTAGCCACCCGCGCTGAGCGAATCGATCTCGCAGTGCTGCGCCAACAACACCCGCTTGGCGCCCGCGGCGGCGCCGGCACCGCCAGGCGACTTGGCAGGATGTTGCGCCTCGGTGAGCAGGTGATCCAAACCGCCCGCGTACTCCAAGGCGCGGCGCATCATCTGCGGATCCTGCACGCCGTCGCCGTCGTCGGTGAAAATCCTCACCCCGAGGCGCACCAGCTCCGCCATCGGTGAGAGCTGCTCGCCTTGGCGTCCCCTGGTGATCGCCGCGGAGGGATGCACCGCGCACGGCGCGCCCGCGGCGAGTTCCTGCACTTCGCGCACCACCGCCGCGCAGTCCATGGCCGGGTCGGTGTTGGGCATCGCCACAACCGCGGTGAAACCACCCAGCGCGGCGCCCCTGGCCCCGGTGGCGATCGTTTCGGCTTCCTCACGTCCGGGTTGGCGCAAATGCACGTGCAGATCAACCAGCCCGGGGGCAACGATGCACCCCGACGCGTCGAGGGTTCGGTCGGCCTCCAGGCCCGGGCCCACCGCCAGGATCAGCCCGTCGGCGGGGCTCACCACCACATCGGAAGCCCGCGACCCGGTGGCGTCGATCACCGTGCCGCCACGCAGCGCAACCGTTGGCGAACCCACTACCACCTCGCACTCATCTCGGGTTTGACCCGACCGTCAATCGAGATCACTGTTGAAGTCCTCCAGAAAATCGTCACCGGTGGGCGGGTCTTGTCGGCTGCCCGCGTCGGAGAGTTCGTGATCCGCCTCCGAAGCAGCGCTTTCTCGGGGTTTGTGGCTCAGCAGCGTGAACAGCACCGCCATTCGCACCGCAACGCCGTTGGCCACCTGATCGGTGATCACCGCGTTGGGCATGTCGGCCACGTCACCGTCGATCTCCACTCCCCGGTTCATCGGGCCCGGATGCATGATCACCGCACGCTCACCCAGCCGGGCGGCGCGCTGCGCGTTCAGGCCGTACTCGGCCCGGTACTCCCGCAGCGACGGCACCAACGCCTGGGCCTGGCGCTCGCGCTGCATGCGCAACAGGTAACACACATCCACCTGCCCGAGCACCGAATCGAGGTCGTGGGTGACCTTCACCGGCCACCCCGACAAGCTCGGCGGCAGCAAAGGCGGAGGCGCCACCAAAGTGACCTCGGCGCCCATGGTGCTGAACGCCAAGGCGCCCGACCGGGCCACCCTCGAATGGCGGATGTCGCCCACGATCGCCACGTGCTTGCCCTCAAGATCGCCGAAGACTGCCCGAGCCGTGTACAGGTCGAGCAGGGCCTGAGTGGGATGCTCGTGACGACCGTCGCCCGCGTTGATCACCGACGCGTCGATCCAATCAGCCACCCGCTGGGGCACACCGGCACACGAATGGCGCACCACGATGCCGTCGATGCCCATCGCCTCGATGGTCTCCACCGTGTCGCGCAGCGACTCGCCCTTGTTCACCGACGACGTGCTCACCGAAAAATTGAGCGTGTCCGCGGAGAGCTGCTTCGCCGCGGTCTCAAACGACAACCTGGTGCGGGTGCTGTCCTCGTAAAACAGCCACGCCACCGTGCGACCCCGCAACGCAGGCGAACGGGGAATGCGACGCCGACGCAAATCGGCGAACCCGTCGGTGAGGTTCAGGATCGACTCGATCTCGTCGCGGCTCAAGTCCTGGATCGACAACAAATGGCGACGGGTGTCGGTGCTGCTCATGCGCGCATGCCGATCTGCACCCCGCCTAGGGACACCTCCACCCGCTCCGAACGTCTCGTGGGGAGGTTCTTGCCCACAAAATCGGGCCTTATCGGCACCTCGCGGTGACCTCGGTCGACGATCACCGCCAAACGCACCGCCGCTGGGCGTCCATGGCTCAACAACGCATCAATCGCCGCTCGGGCGGTGCGACCGGTGAACAGCACGTCGTCCACCAGCACCACCACCTTGTCGTCGATGCTCACCGGCAAGTGCGTTTCGCCCACCTCGGCGAACGGGCGGTCGCCCAGGTCGTCTCGGTGCAGGGTCATGTCGAGGCTGCCCACGGGCACCGCGGCGCCATCGTGACGCTCGGCAATGTTCTCCGCCAGGCGTCTCGCAAACTTCACGCCATCTGATTGCATCCCAAGGATCACGAGCGATTCCGTGCCCCGGTTACGTTCCACAATCTCGCTGGCCATGCGCCACAGCATCCGCTGCACATCGGCAGCGTCCATTGGACTGCTGTGGGGGACGAAGGAACTCTTGGCTTCGCGCGCAGGCGTTGGGTGTTCTTGTGCCATTCGTCCTCCCGTCCAGGCCTCACGGGACCCGCTTAACGGTCGCTCGCTCATGGTATCTGCGCTGGTTGGCCTTGGTGCGGATGTTCTTGCGGCCTTGGCCTGGACCATTGGCGCTCGTTCCGTTAGCCCTCGGGGCACTACCCGGCGGACGGGGCCTGACCGGTGGCCGTTTCCGGAACGGCTTCACTTCGTTGCAGATTGTTCCGCAACCCGGCCACCGGCCACCCGCCCGCCTCGACCGAGGGCACTGAGCCTGAACTCTTGGCGCTCGTTCCGTTAGCCCTCGGGGCACTACCCGGCGGACGGGGCCTGACCGGTGGCCGTTTCCGGAACGGCTTCACTTCGTTGCAGATTGTTCCGCAACCCGGCCACCGGCCACCCGCCCGCCTGGACTGTGGGTGCTGGGCCTGGACTTTTTCCGGTTTGGGGTCTTGTCTTGGCGAAGACGAGTAGGTCTTGCTTGGGTTGGTTTGGGTGGGTGGTGGCTAGTTGGCGGAAGCCTGTTTTCTTGGCTAGTGCTATTGAGGGTTTGTTGGACTCTTGGATTTGGGCTAGGAGGGTTCGTAGGGGTGGCAGGGGTGGGAGGAATGGCACTTTTTGTTGTCCTAGGGCCCAGGTTGTTACCAGGTCTACTGCTTCTTTGGCTTTTCCTTGGCCTCGCCACTCTTTGGCTATCCACCAGCCGATCAGGGCTGCTTGGCGTTGCTTGTCGAAGCTGCTCAGGCCCACCTCGCCGATCACCACTTCGGACTTGAGATCCACTACTGCTAGGTCTGCTGAGGTGGCTGACTTCCAGGCTTCTTGGCGTTGTTTGATCCAGCGGCGGGCGGCCTGCTCGTCGGCGTCCTTGGGGACTGGCAGGTGCGCCTTGATGAGCGGATCGGCCCATGCCGCGGCGAGCGTTGGCGCGTCGGCTTCTTGCCACGGTCTCAGACCTACTTGTGCGCCTCTCAGCACTACCCGTTCCTGATCGACTATGGCTGACTTGCCTTGCCTACGGTGAAGCCTGATCGCTCGTGTTTGGGGGTGGGGGCTGGTCGGAGCCTCTTGTTTTGTTGGCTACTGCCTTCAGCACTCCGTTGAGGAACCTTGCCGACTCTGAGCCGCAGTACTGGGTGGCCAGGGACACTGCCTCGGAGAGGACCACTCCGGTGGGGACTTCGCTGCGATGCACCAGTTCCCAGGTGGCCATTCTGGCCAGCGCCCGCTCCAGCATTCCCAGGCGCTCCAGGCGCCAGCCCACCAGGTGCTCTCGCACCAAATCGTCGATGGCGTCCAGGTTGGCGGTGACGCCCGTTACCACCTCCACCGCGTACGGCGGTGGGCTGAGCAACCGCTTCGCCAGCACCTCGGCGGCGCTCAAGGCGGCGGCCTCTGACTCGTAGAGGGCTATCAGCGACTCCTCGCGGGCTTCGCGTCGGGCACGGAATCCTGGGATCTCCAAGCCCGCGTCCGGAGACTCCGTGCCCGCGTCCGGAACCTGGTTTGGGTTGGGTGCTGCCTTGTTCATTGGATCTTCTGCTGTGGCAGGCCCAACCCTGGGGGTGTCAGGCTCGGCTGATGTAGGCGGCTGTCCGGGTGTCCACCTTCACCCGCTCGCCGGGGCCCACGAACAGCGGTACCGTGACAACCAGGCCCGTCTCCAAGGTGGCGGGCTTGGTGGCTCCAGACACCCGGTCACCTTGAATGCCGGGCTCGGTGTCGGACACCTCAAGCTCCACCGCTGCCGGCAGGTCGACGCCGACGATCTCGTCGCCGTGCATCAACAGCAGCACCTCCGAGCCGTCCACCACGAACCGGGCCGCGTCGCCCATCGTTTGAGGCGAAGCCGCGATCTGGTCGAAGGTCTCGTTGTCCATGAACACGAAGTTCTCGCCCTCGCGGTACAGCAGTTGCATGTCGCGCTTGTCGATCTGGGCGCGTTGCACCTTCTCGCCTGCCCTGAAGGTGCGATCCACAACCGCACCCGAGAGCAGGTTCTTGAGGGTGGTTCGCACGAACGCGTGCCCCTTGCCCGGTTTCACGTGCTGAAACTCCACCACGTTGAACAGGGTGCCCTCGAGATCGAGAGTCATGCCGTTCTTGAGATCGTTTGTAGTGATTGTGGGCACAATTCCTCCGCGGTGATTGATGATCGTGGCGCCGTTGGCTGGAACTCTTGAATGACGACTCGGCACATCGCCCGGCGTGCGGGGCGCACCGGGCTGCGGCTCAGACGGCCAGGACGGGATCCTTCGGATGGCCGGTGAGGTGACGCGACCCGTCACCGGTTACGGCAACCAGGTCTTCCACCCTCACCCCTCCGACTCCGGGAACATACACGCCAGGTTCCACGGTGAGAACATTGCCCTGCGCGAGCACCCACTGCGAGCGGCGGTTCACGCGGGGAAGCTCATGGATGCACAAGCCCACACCGTGACCGGTTCCGTGGGTGAACGCATCGGCCATGTCCCCGGCGGCAATCACTTCCCGGCAGGCGCCGTCCACCGTGGCGGCTTCGGCGCCTGGGCGAACAGCGGCCACTCCTGCGGCCTGGCTGCGGGTGACCAGCTCGATCATCCCGGCCGCCTCGGCGCTGGGTTCGCCCAGCACGAAGGTACGGGTCATGTCGCTGCGGTAGCCGTCCACCACGGCGCCCACATCGATCACCACCAGGTCTCCCGGTCGCATCGCCCGTGTGCCGGCACGGGCGTGGGGCAAAGCCGAGTTGGGCCCGGACGCCACGATCGTGTCATATGCCGGGCCGGTGGCGCCGCGTGTTCGCATGGCGTCATCAAGGGCGCGCTGCACCTCGACCTCGCGCACACCGGGGCTGATAGTCGGCAGCACCTCGGCCAGTGCGGCATCCGCTATGCGCGCCGCCGCGGCCATCCGTGAGAGCTCGGCTTCGTCCTTCACGGCGCGCAGCTCCTCCACCACCTCGGTGAGCGGCACGAGTTCGCCACCGAAGGCCTCCGCCCAGCGGGTCTGAGCGCCCCAGGAGATGGTGGTCTCAAGGCCGAGTCGTTCGGAGTCGCACAGGCGCGCCGACACCGCCGCCACGAAGTCCGAGTTCACCACCACCTCCACGTCTTTGCCGCAGCCCGAGGCTGTGACCTCCGCCGGGGCCTGCTCGCGGTAGCGGCTGTCGGTGACAAGCACTGCCTGTGACCCAGATGTGGCGAGCGCCAGGATGGCGTTGGAGCCAGTGAAGCCGGTGAGCCAGCGAACGTTCACCAGGTCTGTGATCACGGCAGCTTCGGTGTGGAGTTCGCTCAAGCGACCCTTGAGCCGATCCAGGCGGCCATGCGCGATCAGCGGAGGCAGCGCAGCGACGTCGGTGCTCTCGCTGTGGTTGTTCGACTGTTGGCCGCTAGTGCTTGTGGCCTTGGCCTGCTGCGCGGAGCGGTTCGCGCCTGGCGCGGTGCTCGCAGCGGTGTTCACCTGAGGGCCTGCAGTGCGTCTCGCAGCACCTCGCTGGGAACGTCCACCACCGGGGTGACGCCCTCGGAGGAGTCCAGCACCATCGTGGTGCCTGAGATCGCCTTCTTGTCACGGCCGAACAGCATCAGCAGCTCGTTTTCGTTGTGGCCCTCGGGCAGCCGCCACGACAAGTCGTAGGAGGCCACCACCCGGCGGTGCTCGGCGACGCGGGCTTCGTCGATGCGTCCGAGGCGCAACGCAACCTCGGCTGCGTACACCAGGCCGATGGCCACCGCCTCGCCGTGGCGAAGGTCGTAACGCCCGGCGGTTTCGAGGGCGTGAGCGAGGGTGTGGCCGTAGTTGAGCACCACCCGCCCTCCCGACTCGCGTTCGTCGGCTGCCACCACCCTGGCCTTGATTCGCACCGCCTCGGCCACACGCTGCTCGATGGTCATCAAGTGCAGGTCGTCGCCTCCCAGGAAGTGGTACTTGGCCATTTCGCCCTCGCCGCTGCGACGCTCCCGTGGCGGAAGCGTGGCCAGCGTCTCGGTGTCGCACAGCACCACATGGGGCTGCCAGAAGGCGCCCACCAGGTTCTTTCCCTCGGGCAGGTTCACCCCCGTTTTGCCTCCTATGGCGGCGTCCACCTGGGCCAGCAGCGTGGTGGGAACCGACACGAACCTGATGCCCCGGTGATACACCGCAGCCACGAAACCGGCCAGGTCGGTTACCACGCCACCACCGACAGCCACGATCACGTCGGCCCTGTTGAACCCCGCGGCCGCCATTTGCGAACACAACGCCTCCACCTGGGCCAGCGACTTGGCCTCCTCACCGGAGGGCACCTCGAAGGTGCTCTGGTGAAGCCCGGTGTGTACCGGCCAGTCGATGCCCGATTGGGTGATCACCGCAGCGCGGCGCGCCCCGTCGGGCATCAGATCCGTGAGCAGGTGACGCACCCCCGGCCCCACATGCACGTGATAAGACTTGTCGCCCAACTCGACGGGCACCACCTCGGCAACCACAAAACCGAGGCTACCGGCACCCCTGTGGCCGCCCCGGAGCGGCGTCAGACGATGGACGGGGGCAGCACCGGGGCTTGCACGAGGAGCATTGCCACGATCGTGCCCGCTGCCAGCGCGGGTGCGAACGGGAACGCCGTTTGGCGCACACCCCGGCTGCCGGATGGCTCGGACAAGGCTTGCTCAGGGTCGGCGAGCACCTGGCGCCCCTTGCGACGCAGCCAAACCAGCGACAGTCCCATAACCACACCGAGCAGGCTCGACAGCAGCAGCGCCTGCAGCACCAAACCCACCACCGCATTCCAGGTGTGACCGTGCATCCAGGCAACCCAGCCAACGTTGAGCCCCAACAGCGGGGACAGCTTCACGTCGCCAAACCCGAGACTCGCCGGGCTGATCTCGTGAACGGTCAACATGAACCCTCCGTAGGCCAAAGCCGCCACCAGCGCGGCAACCAGGGCATCGGGTCTGCCCGCGCCCAGCGACACAAGTGCCACCGCAGCAACGCTTCCGCCCGTTGCGGGCAGCACCAGCACGTCGGGCAGCCGGTATGTGCGCAAGTCCACCGCGGCCAGGGTCGTGAGGGATACCGCCGCAACCATTGGCGGGATCGCGGTAATCGACACACCAAAGCGCCACCCCACCACCGCAAAGACCCCGGCCATCACCCCAGACAACACCAACCGGCACATCCTCTCGCCACCCTCGGTTGGGTGACCGCGATATGCGAAGCGCTCAACGATTCGTGAAGCCGCCCAGCCAACGAGTATCCCCACCAACGCCAACAACACACAGGCTTGGATCATCTTGTAATGATATGGGATTACAGATGCATTACTGTTATGGTTTGTGGGGTTGTTGTGCGACCTCAGGTGGGGGTTAGCACGGCTTGGCGCATTACCTCCACTGGAGCTTCGACGCCCGTCCACAGCTTGAAGGCGACCGCGGCCTGATACACCAACATTGACAGGCCGTTGTGGGCCTGCACTCCTCTTGAGCGCAGCGCCGCGAGCCAGGGTGTCTCCACCGGTTCGTAGATGAGATCCACCGCCACCTGGGGTGGGGTGAGCAACTCGGGGTCACAGGGCATGTGCGGGTCGGCGCCCATGCCCACCGAGGTTGCGTTCACCACCAGATCGGCCTGGGCGACCGCTTCGGCCGATCCCACCACCGCAACGCCGGGGGCCAGTTCCGCGGCGGCAGCGGCGCGCTCAGGTGTGCGGTTCACCACCGTCACCCGTTGCGCATCCCCAGCCGCCAATGCCCAGATCACCGCCCTGGCCGCGCCACCCGCGCCGAGCACAACGGCGTTCAAGCCCTCCACGTTGACACCCGCATCGGCGCGCAGGGCTTCCACGAATCCGGAGGCGTCGGTGTTGTGAGCACGCAGCGTTCCATCGGCGGACGCCACGATGCAGTTGGCCACACCCAAAGCGGCAACCTCGCCGGAAACCTCATCCGCGGCGGCGGCCACCTCGGCCTTGAGCGGCATGGTCACCGACAACCCGGCCAGGCCGAGCGTCCTCATCGACTCCAGCGCCGCCGCGCCTCCACCGGGGGGCACCTCGAAGGACGTGAACGCCCAGTTGAGCCCCACCGCTGCGAAGGCCGCGTTGTGAATCGCCGGCGACCGCGAATGCCGCGCCGGCATGCCGATAACCGCCGCCACCCTCAACGGCACGGAGGCGCCGCGGTCAGCAGTAGCCGAGCTCACGGCAGGTTTGCACGTGTTGGTTGTGTTCCTCGAGGGTGCGATGGAAGTGATGGGCGCCCACCACGCCGCCCTCGTCGGTGCGCACGTAGAACATCCAGTCACCGTCCGCGGGGCTCAGCGCCGCACGAAGCGAAGCCTCGCCGGGGGCGCTGATCGGGGTGGGGGGAAGGCCCCTCACCACCCTGGTGTTCCACGGCGACTCCCTGTCCACATCGGCGCGGGTGAGCTCGGCGCAGGGCTTGTTGGCCGCGTAGCAGGCGGTGGCGTCGATGTCGAGACGCTCGCCGGAGGCGATGCGGTTGTAGATCACCCTGGCGATCATGGGCCGCTCCTCGGCGATCAGGGCTTCCTCCTCCACCAGGCTGGCCACCACGATCACCTCGTAGGGCCCGATCCCCAGCTGCACAAGCTCGTCGGTGAGACCGGGGTTTGCCAACAGCGAACCGAGGCGGCTGTCGAACTCGTTTGACATTCGCAACAAGAAGCCGTACTCGTCGCTGAGCCCCTCGTCGGTGATGTCGTAGGTGGCGGGGAACAGCATTCCCTCAAGGGTGCGAACCGGGGCGTCATCGGGCAGGTAGTCGGCTTCGCTCACCAGCGCCAGGTACGCGGCCTCCAGTTCGGTGCGGTCAAATGCCGGGTTCTCTGCGATCAGGCGATCCGCCATGGCGCTCCAGCGCAGGCCCTCCGGGATGGTCACAAGCTCGTAGGCCTCCGGGGCCGGGCCCGAAGCCAGCACCGACTGCACCGCCTCGAAGCTCATGTTCTCGTACAGCAGGTAGTCCCCCGCGGCCACGTTGGTAACCGAGTCGCACCCAAGGAACCCGGTGAGGGTGAGGTTCCCCTCGCAGCGCAGCCAGTAACGGAACACGGTGGCGTTGGAGATCACCCCCGCCGAATGCAGATCACCGGCAATGTCGTTGAGCGAAGACCCCGACGCAATGGTCAACTCCACCGGCGCCCCCGCTGGGCCTGCCGGGGTGATCTGGGCGTCCACCCATCCGTAGATTCGGCTGCGCATCCACAGGATCGCCACCAGCAGCACCAGGCCGAACACCAGCAGCCGCACGAAGCCGCCCCATGCCGGGCGGTAGCGAATCCAGTTGCGGTCGTCCGCGTCGTAGCCCGGATCCACCATCGGATCGAACTCCTCCCAGCGGGCCTCCCAAGGCGCCGGGCCGGTGTGTTCGGCGGGCGCGCCCACGGGCGCCTGGGCTGAGTGGTCACTGCCCTGGTAGGGCTGGGCGTACGGAGACTGTGCGTACTGAGGCTGCGAATACGGGGACTGCTGGTACTGCGACTCGTAGGGGCTTTGCGGATACTGGGCCCCCGGATACTGGGCCCCCGGATACTGGGCCCCCGAATGCTGGGCCCCTGAATGTTGGGCTTCCTGGTGCTGGGGCTGCTGGTACCGGTCCTGCCCATACTGGGACGCCAGATAATCGGCCTGCTGAGGCTGGGAATGGGCGTACTGGCCCTGCGGATTTTGGTACTGCGACTGCGCCTGGCGGTGTTGGGGTTGGGACTGTGACACTTTGGACTGGGTGGCCTTGGTTCGCCCGGCGAAGAAGTCCCCCAGCCCCGAGCGGGGACGACGCGCCCGGCCCGTTGGCCCGGAGCCCCGAGAACCCGACCCGCTGCTCACCGGAACTCCGTCCCACAAGACGCGCCCACCCGCGGCCGGACGGTTCCCGGATAGTGGCGGCCGGGCTCAACCACTGCGCGCCCCCTGCTCACGAGGCCGAACTGCGGCCCGGTGGATCCTCGGGCGTGGCGGCCGGGCTCAGCCATTGCGCGTTTCCAGTTCATGGTCACGGGGCCTGCCCGCGTCCAGCCAGGACTGCAGGATCACGGCCGCGGCCACCTGGTCGACCACGCCACGGCTTTGTCGCCCGCCCACGCCCGCTTCGCGCAGGTTGCGCTGTGCGCTAACCGTGGACAGGCGCTCGTCCCACGCCACCACCGGCACGCTCAGCGCTCGGCTCAGCCGCCCGATCTCGGCGCGGGCGCGTTTGGCCGCCGGGCCCTCGTTGCCGTCGAGGGATCGTGGCAGGCCGACCACCACGATCTCGGCTTCGTACTCACGCACAAGGTTCGCAACCGCCGCAACGTCGAGGCGACGACCCCGGCCGACTTCGATGGTGACCACCGGGGTTGCCACCGAACCGGCCGAGTCGCTCACTGCCGCGCCCACCCTGCGAGTACCGAGGTCGAGCCCGAGGGCTCGCATGTCAGGTGACGCCGGCCGCGGCCCGCACCTGGTCGAGGGCCTCGTCGAGGCGGGATGCGTCCCTGCCACCGGCCACCGCCAGATCGGCGCCGGGGCGGCCACCACCGCCAACGGTCTTCTTGGCGTCGGCGATCAACTCTCCGGCGTCGAAGCCGGCGCCGGTGTCGGCTGCGGCCACCAGGGAAACACCTCCCGATTCCAGTGCGGCACCCAACACCACAGCGCCGATCCCTTCACGCTCACGAACCGACATCGCCAACTCACGCAGCCCCGCCGCGTCGAGGTCGTCCATGCGGGCCACCACCACCCCGCCCACCGCGGCCTGGGCCAACTCGGTGGCGCGGCCAAGGGCCAGCTTGCGGCGCAACTGGGCAACCTCGGCCCGCAACGCCTTGGCTTCAGCTTGGCGTTTGGCTATCCCGGTGACCAGTTCCGCCGCGGGCACCCCAACAGCCGAGGCTGCCGAGTCGATCAGGGCGCTGTCGTGGCGCATCAACTCCACTGTGCCAAGGCCGGTCACGGCCTCCACGCGGCGGATGTTGGCGCCGATGGAGGCTTCGCCCACGATCCGGAACGCCCCGATGTCGCCAAGGGCCCGCACGTGGGTTCCGCCGCACAACTCCACCGAGTGGCGTCCGGCTTCGAGCACCCGCACCACTGAGCCGTACTTCTCACCGAAGAACGCAATGGCGCCGAGCTGTTCGGCGTGGTCGATGGTGGTCTCGAAGTGCCTGCAAGTGTCGTTGGCGAGCACCTCGGAATTGACCAGGTCTTCCACCTGTTCGATCTGGGCCGGGGTGAGCGCCTCGTAATGGCTGAAATCGAAGCGCAGGCGGTCCGGCCCCACCCAGGAGCCCTGCTGTTTCACGTGATGGCCGAGGGCCTCGCGCAACGCCCAGTGCAGGATGTGGGTGCCTGTGTGGTTGCGGCGAATCGCGGCGCGCCGCTCGGCGTCCACCACGGCGGTGACCTTGGCGCCCGGCTTGAGCGCGGCGTCGCCGTTGGAGGCAGCGTCGCCGGAAGTTTCGATCTTGTGGACGTGGATGCCGGGAACTCCGTAAGTGGTGTCGACCACCCGCAGCGAAACGCCACTGTCGCTGCGCAGCTCGCCGGTGTCGCCCACCTGCCCGCCGCTCTCGGCGTAGAACGGCGTGCGGTCGAGCACCACCTGATCGCCTTGCGCGTGCAGCACCCTGGCCTCGGCTTCGAGCGAGGCCCGGCCCACGAACTCGGTGGGGCCGAACTCACCGGCGATGGTCACAAGCGGCGACACGTCGTCGGCTTCGGCCACTTTGCGGGCCTGTTTGGCTCGGCGCTGCTGGGCGCCCATGGCCACCT
Source organism: Candidatus Aldehydirespiratoraceae bacterium (assembly GCA_965221635.1). Classification (GTDB taxonomy): domain Bacteria; phylum Actinomycetota; class Acidimicrobiia; order Acidimicrobiales; family Aldehydirespiratoraceae; genus JAAXHB01. The sequence continues at coordinate 1,621,381 of OZ244902.1, read as the reverse complement.
TGAACCCTTCTGTGTCCACGCCAACGCCTCGCTCGTCGGCGATTTCGGTGGTGAGCTCCAACGGAAAGCCGTACGTGTCGTGCAACAAGAACGCCGTGTCGCCGCTAAGCGGCTCACCCTGGTGCAACTCGCCTAGGCGGTCTTCGAGGATGGTGAGACCAGTGCGCAAGGTCTGAATGAAGCGGCGCTCCTCGCGGTCGATCACCTCACGCACGTAGTCGGCGTTGGCCACAAGGTCACCCCAGGCGTCGCCCATCACCGCCACGGTGGCGTCCACCATTTCTGCCATCACCGGTCGCTCCACGCCGAGCAGCCAGGCGTGACGCACCGCACGGCGGATGATGCGCCGAAGCACGTAACCACGATCCTCGTTGGAGGGGAACACGCCGTCGCTCACCAGCATCGACGTGGACCGGGCATGGTCGGCGAGGATCCGCAGCGACACGTCGGAGGCCTCCGCTGCGCCGAGCTTCACCCCGGTGAGGCTCTGCGCAACGTCGAGCAGCGCCACGAACTCGTCGGTTTCCCAAACCGAGTCCACTCCCTGCAGCACCGACACCATCCGCTCCAGGCCAAGGCCGGTGTCGATCGACGGTTTGGGCAGCGGCTTCTCGGCGCCATCGGCGGTGGTCTCGAACTGCATGAACACCAGGTTCCAGATCTCCACGTAACGCTCGTCGCCGCCGTGGGCGGGGCCGCCTTCGGGGCCGTAGTCGGGGCCCTTGTCCCAGAAGATCTCCGAGCACGGCCCGCACGGGCCCACGTCGGCCATGCGCCAGTAGTTGTCCTCGCCGAGGCGTTGGATTCGCTCCGCGGGCACGCCCACGTCGTCACGCCAGATGGCTTCGGCCTCGTCGTCGGTGAGATGCACCGTCACCCAGAGACGCTCGGGATCCAGTCCGAAACCGTCGGTGACCAGCTCCCATGCCCAGCGGATGGCGTCCTTCTTGAAATAGTCACCGAAGCTGAAATTGCCGAGCATCTCGAAGAAGGTCAGGTGACGAGAGGTGCGACCGATCTCGTCGAGGTCGTTGTGTTTGCCCCCTGCCCGCACGCATTTCTGCACGGTGACGGCCCTGTTGAACGGTGGCACCTCCTCGCCCACGAAATAGGGCTTGAAGGGCACCATCCCGGCAACGGTGAACAACAGCGTGGGGTCATGGGGGATCAAACCGGCCGACGGGTGGTGAGTGTGGCCACGCTCCACGAAGAAGTCGACGAACATCTTGCGCACGTCGTTCGCCTTGAGTGGCTTCATCTGCTCATGTCCTTTGCTAGCGGTGTCGGTTGGCGCTGTGTTGACGGGTGCCGTGTCGGGGTCGGGGCGTTCTCGGCGTGACGGGTCATCGCAGCGAGCGTTCGGTGCGGCGACTGGCGGCGCGGCCCTCGGCCACTGCGTCACGCACGTCGTCCGCGAGGCCCGCGGCCCGGCGGCGCAAATGACGTGAGGTGTGCTCGGCACGGCTGCGCACCCGGCTGCCCACACGCCGCGAATGGGTGGAGACCGACCGGCCGAGGCTGCCGGGCATGAAACGCTGCGCGGCTTGCTGAGCCTTGCGACGCACCCACAGCGCAGTGGCAACCCCACCGGCGTATGCCGCGCCGAACCAGAAGAGACGCCTCATCGCCGCTCCCGAGAGGACTTGAGCGCCCGTGTGGATGCCGCGCCGGCGGTGCCGCTCGATGCCACGTCCAGGCTCTTGCGGGTGTGACGGCGGGCTCGCAGACGCCGGGTGGCGTGACCCATCCCGGCCAGCAGCGACACGCTCTTTACCAGCGGAGGCGCGAACGCCCGGTAGGTGAGCCGTCCCGCGAGATCCACGGTGGCCGCGATGCGTTCGGCTTTGCTGATCACCCCGTCGAAGCGGTGCAGTTCGGTGTCGGCACGGTTCACGGTGCTGCGCAGGTCGTCCACCATTGGCAGCGCCGTCTCTCGAAGCTCGGTCACAACGGCACGCAGTTCTCGCAGCGAGCGCACCAACGCCACCACCGCGAAACCCAGCAACGCGACCGTGAGCAGACAAACGACGGTCACCACGACCGCGGCCAGATCGACGGCACTCATAGGCAACTCAAGTTATCGCCCGACACCGCCGCAACTATGAGACGACCAGCCCCTATCGGCACCTCCTCCGGGCCGTGACCGTGGTGTTGTGTGCCGGCAACGCTGGTCGAGGCGCATCGCCGGGTCGGGGGAAGGCAAACTCGAACACCCGGCGCAGTGTTCGATCAGTGTCGCTGTTCGATCTCGTCGGGTGGCTCCGGGCGGCGATCGCCTGCGCCGGTTGCGTGTTCTTGATGGTGGGTTCGATGCCATTCGAGTCGGGCCTCGTCGCCGTGACCGGACGGTTCGTAGTACACGTTGGCTGCCACCTCATCGGGGCGGTACTGCTGAGGCACCCAGCCGTCGGGATGGTCGTGGGGATACCGGTAGCCCTGGCCGTGACCCAGCGAGGCGGCGCCTTTGTAGTGACCGTCGCGCAGCGGCATCGGCACCTCGCCCGCGCCCTGCGCCGACGCGTCCGCCATGGCTTTGGACAGCGCCACGGTGACCCGGTTGGATTTGGGCGCCACCGCCAGGCGAACCACCGCGTGGGCCAGGTTGAGCTGCGCCTCGGGAAGGCCCACGTACTCCACTGCGCGCGCCGCGGCTTCGGCCACCACCACCGCCTGATCGTCGGCGAGGCCGATGTCCTCTGAGGCCAGGATCACCAGGCGCCTGGCGATGAAACGGGGATCCTCCCCGGCGTGCAACATCCTCGCCAGCCAGTACAGGCCGGCGTCGGGGTCAGAGCCACGAATGCTCTTGATGAAGGCGCTGATCACGTCGTAGTGGGCGTCACGTCCGTAACGCACGGCCTTGGCATCCGCCGCGGCCTCGGCGTCGGCCAATGTCACATGCGCGCCGCCCGTGCCGGCATCGGCGCCGCCGGCAGAGGCACCGGGGGCGGCATCAGCGGAGGCTCGGCTGCGTGCTATCGCCAGCGCGGCGGCAACCTCAGCGCCGGTTAGGGCGTGGCGTCCGTCGCCGCCGCTGCGGGCCACCAGGTGCTCCACCGCGTCGGTGTCCGCGGTGACCCCCTCAAACGCCAGGCCGCGGCGCACCAGTTCGGCAAGCGCCTCGGCGCCGAGGGGTTCGAGCCGGAACAGCGTGGAACGCGACAACAGCGGCGGGTTCACCTCGAAATACGGGTTCTCGGTGGTGGCGCCGATCAGCACGATCAGGCCACGCTCCACCGCCGGCAGAAGCGCATCCTGTTGCGCCTTGTTGAAACGGTGAACCTCGTCGAGGAACAGGATCGTGCCCTCACCGTGAGCGCCGAGACGCCGGCGGGCAGCTTCGATCACCTCGCGCACGTCGCGCACACCGGCGCTCACCGCGGACAGCTCCACGAACGCCTTGGTGGTGGTGAGCGCCACCACCCGCGCCAAAGTCGTCTTGCCAACCCCCGGAGGGCCCCACAAGATCACCGACGACAACCGGTCGGTGGAGATCAGCTGCCTAAGCGGCTTGTCCTGCGCCAGCAGGTGGCCCTGCCCAACGATCTCGTCGAGGCTTCGGGGTCGCAGCCTGTCCGCCAGCGGAGCGCGTTGCGCCAAACGCTGCGAAGCGGCCGACGCGAAGAGGTCCTCAGCCACGCCGCGACCCTACGCGGCACCGGCTGTGCCGGGCTCCGTGGGCCGGGCTCGGTGAGGTCGGGCTCGGTGGGCCCGTGCCGCGTCCAGGGCAGCAGCCGGAGCGGCTAGTCGTTGCGGGGAAGCACCCCCAGGCCTAGCTCCTTCAGGTGAGCGGCGGCTATCGGGCTGGGCGCGCTGGTGAGCGGATCGGCGCCGGACTGGGTCTTGGGGAAGGCGATCACCTCACGAATGTTCTCCTCGCCCAGCAGCAACGCGGTGAGCCGATCCAAACCCACCGCGAAACCGGCGTGCGGCGGGGCGCCGTATGCGAAAGCATCCAGCAGGAACCCGAAGCGTTCACGGGCCTGCTGCGCGCTGATGCCGAGCAGCTCGAAGATGCGGCTTTGGACATCGCCGCGGTGGATCCGAACGCTTCCCGACCCCAGTTCCCATCCGTTGAGCACCAGGTCGTACGCCTGGCTGCGGGTGGCGAGCAGCACCTCGGGTGACACCTCGGGCGCCATCAGCGCGTCCAGGTCATCGGGATGGGGCATCGTGAACGGGTGATGTGACGGCACCGGCACACCATCGGCGCCCACCGCCTCAAACAGCGGAAAGTCGGTGACCCACACGAAATGCAACGTGTCGTCGGCCTGCGCTGGGCTGCCCAGTTCCAAGCGCAGCCTGCCGAGCACCTGGCGCACCATCGGGCGTTCGTCGGCCACCAAGAACACCATGTCACCCGCTGTGGCCCCAAGCCGGGAGATCACCTGTTGGGCTTCAGCCCCGGACAGAAACTTGGCCACCCCACCGTCGAGCACCGTTGGCGCATCGCCGGTTGATCCGGCCTCGGCACCCTCCGGTGCTGCGATCACACGCATCCAGGCCAGGCCCTTGGCACCCCAACGCTGCGCGAACCCCACAAGCTCGTCCACCCGGCTGCGAGACAGCGACTCGGCGCCGCCGGGCAGGCAAAGGCCCTTCACGCAGGGCGCTTGGAACACTCGAGCCTTGGTTTCGCTGAACACCTCGGTGAGTTCGGTCAGCTCCAGGCCGAAGCGGGTGTCGGGCTTGTCCGATCCGAAACGCTCCATGGCGTCATGCCAGGTCATTCGTGCGAACGCGTCGGGCGCCGCCCCGGTTACGGCTTCGGTGGCGTCGGCCACGGCGCGCTCCACGAAGCCGAACACGTCGTCTCGTTCCACGAAGGACGCCTCCACGTCGAGTTGTGAGAACTCGAACTGGCGGTCGGCGCGAAGGTCTTCGTCTCGGAGGCAGCGGGCGATCTGGTAGTAGCGGTCGAGGCCGCCGAGCATGGTGAGCTGTTTGAAGATCTGCGGGCTTTGGGGCAGCGCGTAAAACGAACCGGGTTCCTTGCGTGACGGCACCACGAAATCCCGTGCGCCTTCGGGTGTGGACGCCACCAGCAGTGGTGTCTCCACCTCCACGAAACCCTGATCGTCCATGGCGCGGCGCACCGCCGAGTTCACCAGCGCCCGGGCGCGGAGGTTGCGCTGCATGCGGGGCTTGCGCAAGTCCACGTAACGGTGACGCAACCGCAGCGTTTCCTCGGTTTGGGACTGTTGAGACCCCATAGGGTCGTGCAAGCGGAAAGGCGGGGGTTGCGCTTCGGAGAGCACCTCCACTTCGCAGTCGTGCAATTCGATGTCGCCTGTGGCGATGCGAGGGTTGGCGGTGTCGGCGGGTCGCACCACAACGATGCCACGCACCCGCACCACGTACTCGGATCGCAGGTCGCGGGCGCCGTCCACCACGCACTGCACCACGCCGCTGTGATCTCGCACATCCAAAAACGCCAGATGTTCGCTGTGCTCTCGGCGACGATCCACCCAACCGCACACGCTCACCTCTCGGCCCACGTCATCGAGGCGCAGGTCGCCGCACAGGTCGGTGCGCATGGCTGTTGTGGACACGCTTCTATCGGCTGTCATTGCCGGCCCCCTTGTTCGCTTTGTTGGGGTTGGCTTGCCTGGTCTTGGCTTGTCCGGGGTTGGCTCGTTTGGGCATCAGAGGCAGCCAGGGCGGCGCGCGCCGCGGCAACCGCGTCGGCTGATGGCACCAGTTGCTGTTCACCGCCGCCACGCAGGTTGCGCACGCTCACGGTGCCCTGTTCGTGCTCGTCTGGGCCCACGATCAACGCCACAGCGGCGCCGGAGCGGTCTGCCACCTTCATTTGGGCTTTCATGGAACGCCCCCCGAACGCCTGGGTGGCGCCCACACCGGCACGCCTCAGCCGGTCACACAACACCATCGCGGCCTCGCCTCCGGTGGCGGTGTCCACCACGAACACCTGCACCTGCGACTCGGCCGCGGCGAAAGTGCCCTCCGCGTCGCACGCCAGCAGGATCCTGTCCACGCCCATCGCCAGCCCGATGCCCGGGGTGGGCGGGCCGCCGAGGTCTTCCACGAGGCGGTCGTATCGCCCACCGCCACCCACCGCGTTCTGGGCGAAGTCGAGCGCATCGGAGGCGAACTCGAAGGTGGTGCGGGTGTAGTAGTCCAGGCCCCGCACCAGCCTCGGGGACAGTTCGTACCGGGCGCCCAGCGCCTCCAGCCCGGCGCACACCTGGCGAAAATGGGCCGCGGAATCGCCCGACAGGAAGTCCACCATCAGCGGCGCCTCGGCTATCGCCTGCTGGTCTTCGGGTCGTTTGGAGTCCAGCACCCGCAGCGGGTTGCGTTCCATGGTGGCAACCGACTGTTCGGAAAGGTCGCCCCGGCGGCGCTGCAGGTAATCGGTGAGCGCCTCAAGGTAAGCGGGGCGGCTGTTGGCGTCGCCGAGGCTGTTGAGGTGCAGCGTCACCTGCCGCAAGCCCGCAGCCTCCAACAGGCGAAGCCCCAGCACCATGATCTCCACATCGGCGCAAGGGTCGTCGCTGCCCAACGTCTCCGCGCCGATCTGGCTGAACTGCCGGTAACGGCCCGCCTGGGGGCGTTCGTAACGGAACTGCGGGCCCTCGTACCACACCTTCCACGGGGTGGTCGGACGGTGCTGCGCGAAGGCGCGGCAAACGCCCGCTGTTAGTTCGGGTCGCAACGCCAGCCGGTGCGGCGGCTCGGAGCGGTCGTCGAACTCGAACAGTTCCTTGGTGACCACATCGGTGGACTCGCCAAGGCGTTTGAACACGCCGAGATGCTCGAAGATCGGCGATTCCAGCAAATCGAACCCGGCGCGCCCGGCCAGATCGGCGAACTGCGACACCAACATCCGGCGACGCGTCGACTCCGGCGCGAGGATGTCGCGGGTGCCCTGAGGTGCTCGAAACAGCGGTCGGGTCACGACCGGCGAGGTTACCGGCGCACACCGGAATGAATGCCGAGGCGACCTCGCCGCGGCGCGCCACCGAGGCTGCGGACCCGTCGGCACGCCACAACCACACGAAGCCGGCCCGAACAAAGCCTCCGGGCCGGCCGTGGCAGGCGAAACCGGTGCGGTTGGTGGCAGGGCTTGGCGCCGGTGGCGGTTGCGGCGGGGTGGAGCGGGGTCAGGTGTTGGAGGCCGCGGGAACCGAGGCCTGCTCGCGTGATTCCTTGGAGGACAGGTTGTGCCGGCGGCGCCGTCCGGCCATCACCCGGTACGCGTCGAACACCCCCTCAAGGCCCAACACCGACGACAGCACCGAATCGAGCTGTGACACGTCGGCCAGTTCGAACTCGAAGTTCATGCGCGAAATGCAATCCGCTCCCACCACCGACTTGGAGCTGATCACGCTGATCTTGTGCTGGGCCAGCACGTCGCCCACGTCGCGCAACAAACCGGCCCGGTCCAGGGCGTGAACGGAAATGGTGGTGGTGAAAAAGCCGCCGTGGTCGGCGTCCCATTCCACCTCGATGAGACGGTCGCCTTCCTCCTCGGCCAACAAGTTGGCGTTCAGGCAGTCGCTGCGATGCACCGACACGCCCCGGCCCCGGGTGACGTAGCCGATGATCTCATCGGGCGGCACCGGGCCGCAGCACTGCGACAAGCGGATCAGGATGTCGTCCAGGCCTTCCACGTGAACGCCCGCGCCGTAACGCGCCCGGCGCTGCTCGGCACGGCGACGCGCCGTGGTGGGAAGCTGCTCACGCTCGCTGCCGTGCCCGGCCTCTGACTCCTCGTCTCCCTGCAGAATCCTTGCGAATCGGCCCGCCACCGACGCTGCGGACTGGTGGCCCTCACCGATCGCCGCGAACAACGACTCCGTGTCGGTGTGGTTGAGCTGGGACGCAACCGTGGCGAAGATCTCGTCCTTGAGGAGGCGCCTCGCCGGCAGCCCCTCGCGTCGCAGCGCCTGAATGAGGTCGTCGCGGCCGTGCTCGATGGCATCGGCGCGGCGTTCGCGCAGGTACCACTGCTTGATCTTGTTGGCGGCCCGGCGGCTCGCCACGAACTTGAGCCAGTCCCGGCTCGGGCCCGCGCCGGGCGTTTTGGAGGTGAGGATCTCCACCGCGTCGCCCGATTCGAGCTGAGTGTTGAGCGCCACGAGACGCCCGTTCACCTTGGCGCCGACACAAGCGTGACCAACCTCGGTGTGGATGCTGTACGCAAAATCCACCGGGGTTGCGCCGGTGGGCAGCTCCACCACCATGCCCTGAGGTGTGAAGACGTAAACCTCGTCCGTGTAGAGGTCGGTCTTCAAGTTGTTCATGAACTCCGCGGGGTCCGACGTTTCCTGTTCCCAGTCGATGATCCTTCCCAGCCAGGCAATGTCGGCAGGCGAATCGGACTTGTACTCCCAGTGCGCGGCCACACCGAACTCGGCTCGGGCGTGCATGTCGGCGGTGCGGATCTGCACCTCCATCGACTTGCCCAGCGGGCCCACCACCGTGGTGTGCAACGACTGGTAGAAGTTGAACTTCGGCATGGCGATGTAGTCCTTGAAACGGCCCTGCACCGGCCGCCAGGTGGCGTGAATCGAACCGAGCGCGGCGTAGCAGTCCCGCACGTTGTGGGCCACCACCCTTATGCCCACCAGGTCGAAGATGTCCTCAAAAGAGCGACCCTTCACCACCATCTTCTCGTAAATCGACCAGATGTGCTTGGGCCGCCCGGTGATCTCGGCGCGGATGCCCACCTCGGCGAGGCGGGCCCTCACCTGGTCAAGCACCCTCGACAAGTAAACGTCACGCTCGGGGGCACGCTGATGCACCATCTGGTCGATCTCGGCGTAACGACGCGGTTCGAGCGCCGCGAAGGCCAAGTCCTCGATTTGCTGTCTCATTTCCTGCATGCCGAGACGATGCGCCAACGGCGCATAGAGGTCGAGGCTCTCGCGGGCGATGTACTCCTGCTTGTAAGCCGACAGCACCGCCAGGGTTTGCAGGTTGTGGAGCCGGTCGGCGAGCTTCACGATCAGCACCCGCAGGTCGCGCGCTATGGCCACGATCATCTTGCGAACCGACGCGGCTTGCTGTTCCTCGCGGCTGTCGTAGTGGACCCTGTCGAGCTTGGTGAGCCCGTCGACTATGGCGGCAACCTCGGCGCCGAGGTTCTCGCTGATCTCGGCGAGATCCACGCTGGTGTCCTCCACCGCGTCGTGCAGCAGCGCCGCGGCGATGGTGACGTCGTCGAGGCCGAGACGGGCAACGATGGTGGCCACCGCCAACGGATGCGATATGTACTGCCCGCCCGAGATGCGCTGTTGGCCTTGGTGTGCCCTGGCCGCGAGGGCGAACGCCTCCTCGATCAGGTGGGTGGGCGCCGCGGGGCGCCGCTGCTGGTAGCAGCGCACCACCTCGGCGATCTCGGCCGCCGGTCGCCGCGAGCGCCGCCACGGCAGCACCCGTGTGACCGCAACCACCGCCGCCCTCTCAGTCGCCGCTCAGTTGTGGCGGCGTCGGGTGGATGGCGCATTCCACGCGGTGGCCGTCGAGGCGGGAGCGGCCCTGCAGCTCGGCGATCTCCAGAAGAAAACCGAAGCCCACCAGATCGGCGCCGGTGCGGGCAACGAGGCGGGCCGCGGCCGCGGCGGTTCCGCCGGTGGCGAGAACGTCGTCGAGAATCACCACACGGCGGCCGCTGCCCATTGCGTCTGCGTGCATCTCCACTGTGTCCTGACCGTACTCAAGTCCATACGAGTGCGAGATCGTCTGCCACGGCAGCTTGCCTGCCTTGCGGATCGGCACGAACCCCACGCCGAGGTCGCGTGCCACCGCGGCGCCCACCACGAAGCCGCGCGCCTCGATTCCCACCACGCAGTCGACGGTCTCCGAGCGCCACGGATCGGTCATCGCCGCCAGCGCCTCACGCAGCCCTTCGGCGTCGGCGAGCAGCGGGGTGATGTCCTTGAAGATGATTCCCGGCTTGGGGAAGTCCGGCACTTCCCGAATCAGCGACTGCCATCGGGGCACTGCCGGGTTGCTCACCGCTTGCGCTTCTTCTTTCGGGGACGTGGCGGGATCACCGTGCCGGCACCGGACGAGCCGCCTTGTGTGCCCGCGCCGGAGGCGCCCGACTGCGACGAGCGGGAATCGCCGCTGTCAGAGGGTGCGCTTTGGGGGGCCGCGGCGCCACCGGCGCCCGTGGTTGTGGATGCTCCCGGGCGGCGTCGCTGCGACAGGGCCAGGTCGCCGAACACGGCGTCGTCGGCGGTGACCGTTCTGGTGGTTTGCACCGCTTCGCTGCCGTGACGGCGACGGATCCGCTCGGCGACCTCGGTGTAGGTGGGCTCGCGTTCTTTCATTGCGGCCACCAGCGCGGCCGCAACGAAGATCGACGAGTACGAACCCACAACGATGCCCACCGCCAGGGCTATGGCGAACTCCTGGAGGGTGACCGCGCCCAGCACCCACGAGCCGATCACCAGCATCGACATCACCGGCAGAAGCGACGTGATCGAAGTGTTGATCGAACGCATCAGCACCTGGTTGAGCGACAGGTTCATCATCTCGGTGTAGGTGTAACGGCCGGTGGCGGTGAGGCGTCCCACCACTTCGCGCACCTTGTCGTACACCACGATCGTGTCATAGAGCGAGTAGCCCATGATCGTGAGGAATGCGATCACCGTGGCCGGGGTGATCTCGAACTGGAACACCGAATAGAAGCCCACCGAGATCACAATGTCGTGGGCCACCGCGGCGAGGGCGCCCACCGCCATTTTCCATTCGAGGCGAACGGCGATGTACAACGCCACCAGCGCAAAGAACGCGATGAGCGCGTTGCGGGCCTTGTTGGTGATCTCCGCTCCCCACGAAGGCCCCACGGTGGTGACGCTCACCTCGGAAAGTTCGGCGCCGGCGAGATCGGCCAGCGTTTCGCGCACCTCGCGGATCGCCTCCTGGCTTTCGGTGCCGGCACGCACCCTGATCGTGTCGCCTCCCACGGTTTGAATGCGGGCGTCACCGGCCTCGGTGCCGCGCAGCACGTCACGGGTGTCGGCCACCGACACTCCGGGGGCCACCACCTCCCAGGCGGTGCCGCCCTCGAACTCGATGCCCAGGTTCAGTCCCCGCACCCCGAAACTGACCACGCTCAACACCACCGCAACCACCGAAGCGATAACGCCGGGGCGCCACAAGCGGGGAAAGTCGATTTGTTGACCACCCCGGTAGAGGGTTCGTATGGCGCGCAAGGGGTTCATCGTGTTCCACCCGCGGGCGCCGCCGGGTTGGTTGCCGACACCGAGGGAATGCCGAAACGTCCCGAGGCGGTGTCGATGCCCGCACGTCGACCGAGCAGGCCGATCACCGGGCCCATGAAGAAGTAGGTGGCCACCAGATCCAAGATCGTGGCCAGGCCCAGGTACAAGGCGAAGCCGCGCACCTGGCCCACGGTGAGCAGGTACAGCACCACCGCCGCGATCAGCGACGCCACGTTGGCTTTCACGATGGTGGAGAACGCCACCGGGAAGGCCCTGTCGATGGCGGAGCGCACGGTGCGACCCGAGCGCACGTCCTCCTTGAGGTGCTCGAAGTACACCACGTTGGAGTCCACCGAAACGCCGATCGCCACGATCAAACCGGTGACACCGGCCAAGGTGAGCGCCAGGCCTCGTGACTCGCCGAGCCAGGCGATGATCGTCCAAAGCATCGCTCCGGACAGGCCGAGGCTGAAAATGGCCACCAACCCCAACAGCCGGTAGTACACCAACAGGTACACCGCCACCAGGGCAAGGCCGATCAGACCGGCCACCACTCCGGCTTCGAGCGCGTCGGTGCCCAGCGACGCAGAGACGATGCGGCTCTCCTGGGGTTCGAGCTCGATGGGCAGGGCGCCGTAGTCCAGCACCAAGGCGAGGTCCTGGGCTTCCTGTTCGGTGAACTGACCCGAGATGGTGATGTTGGACCGGTCAAACGGGGTGAAGGTGGCCGCGTCGGTTTGGATCGCCGGGGCGCTCACTATCTCGTTGTCGATCTCTATGGCCACCTGACGGGTGGGGCAGGTGGCCTCCAGGAAGAAGCACTGCCTGCTCAGTTCGTTGAAACCGTCGATTCCGTCCGCGCCGGCTTTGAAGGTTGGCGCCACGTGCCATCCCAGGAACGGGTCGAAGCGGCCGTCCGCGCCCTCGAGGTTGTCGCCCGTCACGTCGGTGGGCCCAAGCCGGTAGCGCAGCGAGATGTTGGACTCGTCGTCGTATGAGGCGAGCACCACTTCGCTGTCCGCTGGGGCTGCGCCTGGAGCGGCCCGGTCGCTGGTGAGAGCGAAGCCGTCGACCATTTCGGGGATGTCCTCGGCGACCGCGGCCTGGTAGGTGGCCTCGTCGATGATCTCGAGCACCGGGCGGAAACGCAGCTCAGCGGTTTGGCCCACCAGGTCGATGGCGCGCTGCTGGTTGTCCACACCGGGGAGCTGAACCAGGATCGTGCTGCCCTGAGTGGTGATCTCCGGTTCGGCCACGCCGAGGCCGTCCACCCGGTTGCGGATGATCTCCACGGCGATGTCGAGCTCCTCCTCGCCCACGTCGCCGGTGGGTTCGAGCACCACGCTGGCGCCGCCCTGCAGGTCGAGGCCGAGAAGCGGCTCGTTCTCCGCGACCACGGTGTACACCACACCGGCGACCGCCACCACGATGATGCCGATCGCATATGTGAGCTTGCGACGCACGGAGTGTTGGCCGTTCCGTTGGTTGTTCGTGTGTGAGACGCCGGGCGGCCGGAGCTTGCGGCGTTAGGACTTTTCGCTGGAGTCGTCAGCCATGGACTCGTCGTCCGCGGCTTCGTCTTCGGACTCGGCGACGTGGCCGCTGGTTCGGCCCGCCACTGCCTCTCGTGAGATCTTCATTTCCACGTCGGGAGCAACCTCGAGCCATACCACGGTCGGTTCCACCTCCACCACCACTCCGTGAATGCCCGCGTTGGTGACCACCTCGTCGCCCTCGACAAGCGACCTGACCAGCTCGCGGTGTTCACGCGCACGCTTTTGCTGTGGCCTGATGAGCAGAAACCACAGCGCGCCCATCATGATCATGAGGACTAAGAATTGCTCCATGGGTGGCGATTCTACGCCCAGGAGGCGTGAACTTCGGCCCGCAGTGCCTCAAATGTTCCATCGGTGATTGAGCTGCGCACGAGGCGCATGAGCCGCAGCATCCAGGCCAGGTTGTGCAACGTGAGGATCCGAGCCGCGGTTGGTTCGCGGGTATTCAGCAGGTGTCGCAGGTAGCCACGGCTGAAGCGCGCAGCCGGGCTTTGGGGAAACGACGGATCGAGCGGCTCGTCGCTGCGGGCGTTGGCGGCGTTTGCCAGGTTGTAACGGCCCGAGTCGCACAACACGGTGCCGTGACGGGCCAGCCTGGTTGGCAGCACGCAGTCGAACATGTCCACCCCACGGGCCACGCACTCCACGATGCCCACCGGATCGCCGAGGCCCATGAAGTAACGGGGACGGTCGGTGGGCAGTTCGGAAACGCAGGCATCCACCGCGTCGAGCATGGCGGGGCGCTCCTCGCCCACCGAAAGCCCTCCCACTGCGTAACCGTCGAAATCGATCTCGGTGATCTGTTGGGCGCACCGTTGGCGCAGGTCACCGAAGGCGCCGCCCTGCACGATGCCGAACTGGCACACCTCGGATGACGAGGGCATCTCAAGAAACGCTCGGCGGGCTCGCTGCGCCCATGCCACCGTGCGATCCGCGGCGCTTTGGTGTGTTGCCCGTGGCGCTTCGGCCGGGGGGCACACGTCGAGCACCATGGTGATGTCGGATCCGATCAGGTGCTGGATTCGCACCGCCTCCTCGGCTGTGAGACGGTGGCGCGACCCGTCGTACACGGACTTGAACGTGGCGCCGTCGTCGTCCACGGTGGCGTCGAGCGAGAACACCTGGTAACCGCCAGAGTCGGTGAGCACGTGGCCGTCCCACCCGGTGAAGCGGTGAATGCCACCAAGTTCGGCCACCACCTCGGCGCCCGGGCGCAGCATCAGGTGGTAGGTGTTGGCCAGCACAACCTGCACGCCGAGATCCTCAAGGTCGACCGCGCTCAGATGGCGCACAGCGGCGCGGGTGCCCACCGGCATGAAACACGGCGTTGCGAACTCGCCGCGTGGTGTTGACACCACACCGGTTCGGGCCTTCCCCGTGGTGGGCGCGGCCTCGGCGGCCGGCGAGAACTCGGCTTTCACGGCTCGACCCCCTGGTGCGAATCGCCCGGGTGCGGGTTGCGGGGTTGACGGTCGTGGCAGGCCGCGACCGGCGGGGAGCATTCGGTGCCCTCTCCGGTTTCGGTGAGATCACGCCGGGCCAGGATCATGGCGTCACCGAAGCTCAAGAACCGGTAGTGGTGCTCCAGGGCCAGCGAGTACAGCCGGCGCCAGCGCGGCCCGACGAACGCGTCCACAAGGCACAACAACGAAGACCTCGGCAGGTGGAAGTTGGTGATCATCACGTCCACGCACGCCCACCGGTAGGGCCGCCGGATGAACAAGCTGCTGTGGCCCGAGGGCTCGCCTGTGGCCGCCCACGTTTCGAGGGCTCGCACCGCTGTGGTGCCCACTGCGATCACTCTCCGGGCGTCTTTCACGGCCAGGCGGGTGGCCTCCGGCACCCGGTACTGCTCGGTGTGGATTTGGTGTTGGTCGAGGCGGGTTGCGGTGATCGGGCGGAACGTGTCGAGCCCCACCACCAACTCCACGGAGGCCACCTCGGCGCCGGTGGCCGCGATGCGCTGGAGCAGGTCGTCGGTGAAGTGCAGCCCCGCGGTGGGCGCCGCGGCCGACAACGCCCTGCGCGAGTACACCGTCTGGTAGCGCTCGGGGTCGTCGATGTTTTCGTTGATGTAGGGCGGCAACGGCATCACGCCAACCTCGTCGAGCACGTCGGTGACGCTGCGGCCGGCGGTGTGGACGCGCACCAGGCGCCGTCCCTCGCCAAGGTCGGCACCGATCTCCACCTGCGGCCCGGCCCCGTCAGTATCAGACTCGTCATCCGGAACGGCCCCGTCATCCGACCTGGCCCCATCATCCGACTTGGCCCCGCCATCCGGGCCGGCGCGGGGCGACAGGCGCTCGCCGGGCCGCAGGCGGCTCGCGGGTCGCACCAGCGCCTCCCACCAGCCGTCGCCGCGCTCGGTCAACAGCAGTGCTTCGGCCTTGCCGCCGGTTGCTCGCACCAACCGGAGCCTCGCGGGCAGCACACGCGTGTCGTTCACCACCAACACGTCACCCGCGCCCACCAGCTCGGGCAGGTCGCACACCCGCCGATGCTGCACGCCCGCACCCAGATCCACCAGAAGGCGGGCCTGGTCGCGCACCTCGGCGGGTTGCTGGGCCACACGTTCCTCGGGCAGGTGATAGTGGAGATCCTGTGGCGTCTCGGGAGGCAAACCCCCCGAGGCAGGCTCGCGTTCGGGCAGATGAAGAGTGCTCACGGCGGCGCCGGGCGGCGAGGTGACGCTCAGTCGAACAGGCCGGACTGCGGGCCGGCGGCGGGTTGGGGCGCCGGCAACCCCAGGTGGATCCAACCGGCGTCGGTGGCCACACGGCCTCGCGGTGTGCGCATCATCAGGCCCTGCTGGATCAAAAACGGCTCGTACACGTCCTCGAGAGTCTCCGCCGGTTCGCTCACCGCGATCGCAAGGGTGGACAAGCCCACCGGGCCGCCCGAGAACCGCTCGCACAACGCTTCGAGAACCGCACGCGAGGCCCGGTCGAGGCCGATCTCGTCCACCCCGAAGAACGTCAACCCGTCGGTGGCCACCGACTCGTCCACACGGCCGTCGCCGTGAACCTCGGCGTAGTCGCGCACCTGGCGCAGCAACCGGTTGGCGATCCGGGGCGTGCCGCGGGCGCGTCGGGCGATCTGCTGCGCGGCCGGTTCGGTGGTGTCCACACCGAGAATGCCCGCGGCTCGCTGCACAATCTGGGCCAGATCGGCATCGGTGTAAAAGTCGAGGCGGGCCAGCAAACCAAAACGGTCTCGCAACGGACCGGTGATCAGCCCGGTGCGGGTGGTGGCGCCAACCAGCGTGAACGGCGCCAGCTCAAGAGGAATCGACCGCGCGGAGGGGCCCTTGCCCAGCACGATGTCGATGCGGAAGTCCTCCATCGCGGGGTACAGCACCTCTTCCACGGCGCGGGGCAGGCGATGGATCTCGTCTATGAACAGCACGTCGTTGGGCGCCAGTTTGGTGAGGATCGCGGCAAGGTCACCGGCACGTTCAAGCGCCGGCCCCGAGGTGCCCACAAGCACGGTGCCCAGCTCGTTGGCCACGATGTGGGCCAGAGTGGTCTTGCCCAAACCGGGCGGGCCCGCGAACAGCAAATGGCCTGCCGGCTCGCGCCTGCGGGCCGCGGCGGACAGCATCACCTTGAGGTGGCCCTTCAGCTCGGACTGGCCCACGAAATCGGCAAGCGAACGGGGTCGCAGGCCCGACTCGCTGAGCACCTCGGTGGGCGCAGGGGACGCGGAGAGCAGCGCCGCGGCTTCGGTGTCGTCGGGGTGGGGGTCGCCCGACTCGGGGATGCCGGAGGTGAACGCCTCGGTTCGAGCCACGATCCGACGCTACGGCGCGGCGAGCATCACGCTCGCCGCTGTGGCGATCCCACGCCCGCGGCCAGGGACTCCAACGCCTTGCGCACCAAATCCTCGGGCGCCGCGTCGTCGGGGAGCTCCGCCATCGCCAGGCGAACCTCCTCGGCGCTGTAACCCAACGAGGCCAGAGCGTGGCGCACGTCAGCTCGGGCGGCATCAGCGGCGCGGGCGCCCTCGTCGGGTTGGTCGCCGTCGGGCGGGGTTTCCGCCTCGGGAAGATCGAGCTTCGACTTGAGCTCCACCAGCAGCCTCACCGCGGTCTTGCGACCGATGCCGGGCACCTCACACAGAGCGTCGGTGTCGTTGTCGGCCACCACGGTTCGCAGCGCAGCGGGTGAGTGAACCTCCAAAATGGCCAACGCCAGGGCGGGGCCCACCCGATGCGCCTCGATGAGCGCCTCGAAAGTGGCCCTCTCGGCAACGCTGGAGAACCCGTAAAGCACCTCGCGGTCTTCGCGAACGAGGTGATGGGTGTACACGAACACCTCCGAACCCACAGCGCCAAGCTGTGGCACGGCAGCTCCGGTGACCTGCACCCGGTAGCCGACCCCGCCGACCTCCAGCAGAAGCTCCGTGGCCGAGGAGCGACCAAGCAGCGTTCCTCGCAGCGAACCGATCATCTCCGCAGTCTGCCGATCAAGGCGACCACCTGAACGTCCCCCGCTGGGCCGGTTTCATTGGGCCGACCTCATTGGGCCGACCTCACTGGGCCGACCTCATTGGAAGGGCGTCGCTGGGCCGACCTCATTGGGCCGACCTCATTGGGCGGGCCGGCTGAAGAGCCTCACGCAGCGGGGCTCGCACCCTGCGGCCCCACAGGCCCCGTCGGTGACGGGTTTCGCGACTGCCACGGTGGGGGTGATCGCAGCGGCGCCGAGGCGCGCCGTTACGTGGCGACGGACCGCTGGGCCGCCACAACCGGCGCCGCGGCTGCGTGCTCGCCGTTCGGGTTCCCGTTGGCGCCACGAACCACGCGAAGGTTCGGCCCGGCCTCCGCCGCGGCCACCAGCGGTCGAACCGACAGATGGCAGAGAGCAACCGCGAGGGCGTCGGTGACATCGGGGGGCACCCGGTCTCGGGGCAGCAGCAGAAGCCGCCGCACCATCGAGGCCACCTCGTGCTTGCCTGCGCTGCCGAAACCGGTGACGGCCTGCTTCACCTCGTTGGGTGAGTACTCGTACACCAGGCACCCGGCGGAGGCCGCCTCGGCCATCACAACACCCACCGCTTGGCCCACGGCCATGGCGGTGGAAACGTTGCGCTGGAACAGCAGCCGCTCCATGGCGACCACCTCGGGGCGCAGTTCGCGTATCAGGTCGCGCACCTCGGCTTGGAGTTCTGCCAGGCGCTTGGCCCGCTCCGCGCCGGGCGCGGTGGAGATCACCCCGGCCGCGAAAACACGGGGCCGGCGGTCCTGCACGGCCACCAGGCCGTAGCCGCAGCGCGACAACCCGGGGTCGATTCCCAGTACGGGCATTGCCCGACCATACACGCAATCAAACTACACATGTGGGATACCGCCGGTGCGACTCCGCAGCGAGTCGGGCGGGCCGGCCCCGACGGGGGTGCTCAGGACGAGGCTGAGGCGAGCAGTTCGTCGGCTATGTCGAAGTTGCTGTGAACGTCCTGAACGTCGTCGAGGTCGTCGAGCAGGTCAAGCACTCGCAGCACCGCACGGGCCGCGGCCGGGTCGGTGACCGGAACCGTGTTGGTGGGCACCATGGTGAGATCCGCGCTCTCGAAGGCAATGCCTTCGCCTTCAAGGGCGTTGCGAACCGCTTCGAGGTCGCCGGTTTCGGTGATCACCCGTCGCATGTCTCCGTCGTCGATGATGTCCTGTGCCCCCGCGTCGAGCGCGGCGAGCATCAACTCCTCCTCGTCAACCTCGACGGGCACCACAATCACGCCCTTGCGCTCGAACTGCCACGCCACCGCGCCGGGCTCCGCCAGCGACCCGCCGTTGCGGGTGAGCGTGCTGCGCACCTCGCCGCTGATTCTGTTGCGGTTGTCGGTCAGGCATTCGATGTACAACGCCACCCCGCCCGGGGCGTAACCCTCGTATGTGACCGCCTCGTAGGTGACGCCCTCGAGTTCGCCGGTGCCTCGCTTCACCGCCCGTTCGATGGTGTCGAGCGGCACCGAGTTGTCCCGCGCCTTTTGGTACATGGTGCGCAACGTGGGATTGGCGTCGGGGTCACCGCCGCCTGCTCGCGCGGCCACCTCCACCTGCTTGATCAACTTGGCGAACAACTTGCCCCGCTTGGCGTCGGCCGCGCCCTTGCGGTGCTTGATGGTCGCCCATTTGCTGTGGCCACTCACAACGGCAATTCTACGACCCGTGCGGGCCGGTGATCGGGCCTGGGATCGGGCCTGGGGAGCGCCGGCTGCGCGCTACTTGATGGACGACAGGAAATCGCGGTGCAGGCGGGCGTCGCCGGAGAGCTCCGGGTGGAACGCGGCGACCGTGGCCGTACCGGAGCGGCACATCACCACCGACCCGGCGTGTCGGCAAAGCACATCCACCGAGGGGCCGGTTCGTTCCACCACCGGCGCCCTGATGAACACTCCGTGGAATGGTGAGTCCAGACCCCAAACGTCCAGATCGGCTTCGAAGCTGTTGATCTGGGTGCCGTAGGCGTTGCGCCGCACGGTGATGTCCACCACCCCCAGGCAGTGCTGGTCGGGCCGGCCGTCGGCGATCTCGGAAGCCAGCAGGATCATCCCCGCGCAGGTTCCCAGCACCGCCAGGCCGTCATTGAGACTCTGGCGAACCGGTTCGAGCAGGTCGGAGCGTTCCAACAGCATCGAGATCGTGGTGGACTCGCCACCGGGAATCACCAGCGCGTCGAGCGCCGGGAGCTGCTCGGGCGCGCGCACCTCAACCACTCGGGCGCCGATGCTTTCAAGGATTGCCGCATGCGCTGCGAAGGCGCCCTGAAGTGCCAGCACACCCACCAGCGGCGCGCTCACCGCGGTGGTTACCAGCCTCGCTCTGCGAGTTTCACATCGAGCTGGGCCATGTCGAGGCCCTTCATCGCCGCGCCGAGCCCGGAGCTGACCTTCACCAGGATTTGCGGGTCGCGGTAGTGGGTGGCCGCCTCCACTATGGCCGCGGCCATGCGGGCCGGTTCGGAGCTCTTGAAGATGCCCGAGCCCACGAACACGGCCTGGGCGCCGAGTTGCATCACCAGCGACGCATCCGCGGGTGTGGCGATGCCCCCCGCGCAAAACAGCGGCACCGGCAGTTCGCCGGTTTCGGCGATCTCCTGCACCAACGGCAGCGGGGCCTGCAGTCTCTTGGCCCAGTCGAACAGTTCGGCGCTGTCGGAGGTGGTGATCTTGCCGATGTCGCCCACGATCGATCGCAGGTGACGCACGGCCTCCACGATGTTGCCGGTGCCGGCCTCGCCCTTGGAGCGGATCATGCAGGCGCCCTCACCGATGCGGCGCAGCGCCTCGCCGAGGTTGGTGGCGCCGCACACGAAGGGCACCGTGAAGGCCCACTTGTCGATGTGGTGGGCCTCATCGGCGGGGGTGAGCACCTCGGACTCGTCCACGTAGTCCACGCCGAGCGCCTGGAGAACCTGCGCCTCGGCGAAATGACCGATGCGAGCCTTGGCCATCACCGGAATGCTCACCGCCTCCTGTATCTGGCGGATCATCTCGGGATCCGACATGCGCGACACGCCGCCGTCGCGGCGAATGTCGGACGGCACCCGCTCGAGGGCCATCACCGACACGGCCCCGGCGTCCTCCGCGATTCGGGCCTGCTCGGGGGTGACCACGTCCATGATCACCCCGCCCTTGAGCATTTCGGCCAGACCGCGTTTCACCAGTTGGGTGCCGGTCACGCCGGTGCCGGTGGGGTTGGCGTCAGCGGCGCTGCTTTGGGCGGCACCGGGGGCGGTGCCGGCGGCGGAGAGTTGCTCGGACATGGGCACAATCCTAGGGCCCTTGGGTCTACCCGAGCGGGTTGCGGTCCGCCTCGGCGGCTCTGGCGGAATTGAGCATCTGCCGCGCCGAGAAAGCCGACAGAACCTCCACGTCGGCCCTCGGGAAAGGTCTGCTGTTGTTGGCCAGCAGCACCCACGTGCGACCGGGCGTGAGCAGCACCGGTTCGCCGCTGTCGTCGACCAGCCGGTAGCCGGGCGCTTCGGGGCTGCGACTCCACGAACCGGTGATCACCACCCCACGGGTGAGCACCCAAGCGTCACCCTCGCCGAAGCTCACCAGGTGGGGGGATTCCTGATCAGCGGGGGATGTGTCGTAGTCCACTTCGAGCACCACCACGTTGGCGGGGGCTATCTCCACCAACGAAGGCTCCGAACCGGCAGGGTTGTCGGCGTTGGCTCCGGCATCCACCGAAAGCCCCGGCGACGTCGTGGTGGCCTGGGACGATTCGCCCGTGTCGTCGTCTGCGTCGGCGGAGGGGTTCGGCGCAGGGCCCGAATCCTCGGTCACGTGCAGCACGTCGTCCTGGATTCGCACCCAGCCGTCGATCCTGTGATCCCAGATGTGGGAGGCGACCGTTCCGTACGGGCTGGGATAGGCAACCGTCACGCCGGTGGGTGCGGTGGGGGCATCGTCAACCGCCGCAACCGCCTCAACCACCGACAGGTACTCGAACAACGGCGCCACGTTCACGCCGGGATCCTCCTGGCCCAACCGGAAGGAGTTGGGTTCGGTCGGGTCGTAGCGGAAGTACAAGTTGAACGGGATTTGGCGCTCGGGGTCGCGTTCGTAGTTCACGTAGCGGCTCAGCGCCCCCCAGTCGCGCAGCGTGCCGGCGCGTGACGCGGCGGTGACCTCGCTCAGCACGGGGTCGTTGGCGCCCGAGTACACGAAAAGCGGCTCGCCCAGGTCCCACAGCAGGTCGATGTCGCTGGTGCGGGCCGAGCGGATCGGGCCCACACGCACCGGAATCTCCGAGTGAAACACGGCCACCAGCCGAGTGGAGTGACCCTCGATGAGCTCCTCGAAGACGATGTCCGCCGAGGCCAAACCCGCCTGCGGGAACGATCTGCGGTCGTGGTTGCCCACCTTTGCCACCAGGGCCCGCACACGCCGGGGTTGTGACTGCTGGTCGGCCGCGCCCAGACCGGTGAGCGGATCCAGCACGTCCGGCTCCACCAGGACGCTGTCTGCGGGCGCAAGCTCGTCGGTGGGTGACGCCGGGGCGGTGGTGTCGGGATCATCGTCGGGTGCCGACGATTCGGCGTCCTCGGGAAGGTTCGAGGCTGTGGGGCGCACCCCTCCGTCCGAAGCGCCACCGTCAGCGGGGCGGTCGGTGCCCGTGGGTGGGGCATCGGGGTCTGCTTCGGACGCCGCGTCGGACTGGTCGTCAATTTGCAGTGTCAACTCGGGACGCCCGCCGGAGGTGTCGGGAGGCGCACAACTCGCCAACAGCAGCGCCAACAGCATCGGCGCCAACAGGGCCGGAGTCAAAGGGCCCCGCGCCACACGGCCCCGAGTCACAGGGCCCAGAGCCACAAGGCCCCGCGCCACAAGGCCCCGCGCCACAAGCATCCACCGCGGCGTCTTGGCCTGTGTGGCTGAGCGGACGCCTGCGCTTGGGCGCGGCTCGTCGATTGTCACACCTCGGCCAGGATCGCTATCCGCTGCGACACTTGAAGGGTTCGGCGGCGGCCAACCCTTGCGCGTTTGGGCGGCACCACCCACAGGTGATCCACCGCAGGCGAGGCGCCCGGGATCCGCATCCGAGAGGACTTCTTGAGAACGCCCATCAGCGCAGGGGGATAGCAAGTGAGACGCACCGCCTCCAGATCGGTGGCCGAAACGGTTCGCTGATCCACCAGCCGTGCCGCAAGGCGTGAAGCGATTGACCTTGTGCCCGGCAGGCGGGCCACCCCGGCAAGCACGGTCACCGCCTTCAGGCCGCGGCGCACCTCGCACAACTCCCGCGCCACCACCGCTTCGAGCTCGAGCCGATCGAGGTGTACAAGCGCTCCCCTGGTGAACACCAGGTGCGAGCTGCGGCGCCGCAGCCCCAGGCCCGCGGCGTTCACGTCGTTGGTTTCAACAATGTGCAACGCGGGCTCGGCCATGCCGTGGGTGACGCACAGGCCTGTCACCAGATTCTCAAGGCGCGGTTCGGTGCCGGTGGCAACCTTCACGGCGCTCATCGCCTTGAGCGCCGACTTCGGCGCGCGCCGCCACAGCCAGGCCATGGTGACCACCACGGCGGCCACACCCGCACAAGCCGCGGCCCAGATCTGCAGCCCTGCCACCGCCGAGACAACGCCCACGGCCACACCGGTGACCAGCGAAGGCCCCGAAACTATTGCAGCGGGATGTGGTCGGGACATGATCCGATTCTCCTGGAGGTGACAGCCTGCGAACTCACGGTGTGTCGATGTTGCCGCTCAACCTATGGGCAACACCGCCGTGGGCGTTCACTTCGATTCGACCTGCGGGGTTTGGGCCCGCGCGGTGCTCGGGCGTCCTGCGGCTCGGGTGGGTCTGCGGCTCGGGCGCACGCCTCGCGGGGCCGGGTGCGACCTCGGGGGCCGTTGCCGCCGGCGATCGTAGGCAGTCCGCTCGGTGGCGCTGCTTGTGGCGCCCGTGGGAGACACCGGCCCGGCGATCAGCTCGTAACGCTTCAGGTACTGCGACGCCAGCGCGTCCATGGAGAAGCACTCGGCCCGCTCGTGACCCGCGGCCACGAGGCGGTCGGCCACCGAGGTGTCGGACAACACCCGGCGCAATGCCGCGGCCAGCGTCACCGGGTCTCCGGGCGGGGTGAGCAGCGCGTTGAGGTCGTCGGTTGCGACGTTGCGGTAACCGGCGAGGTCGCTGGCCACCACAGCGGTGCCGGCGGCCATGGCCTCAAGGAGCACAACCCCGAAGGACTCCCCTCGCAACGAGGGCGCGCACAGCACCGTTGCCGCCTTGATGCGGGCGATCTTCTCGTCGGCGGGAATCGTTCCCAGCCACTCGATGCGGTCGTTTTGCCCCACCCGGGCTCGCAGCGCGCCGGTTTCAGGGCCTTCGCCCACCACCCAAAGCCGAGTGGTTTCGGGAAGCCGTCCGAACGCCTCGAGCAGCACACCGAGACCCTTGCGAGGCTCGTGCCGGCCAACGAACAGGATCGTGGGCCCCAGCAACGGCGTGGCCTTGGGGCGCCCGCCGCCGGAGCGGAAATCGGAGATCTCCACGCCGTTGAACAGCAGGTCGTAGTGGCCTCCGAAGGCGCGGTGGGCGAGGTCGCGGGCGTCGGGGGACACGGCGGTGCGGTAATCGAGCCGGGACGCCAGGAAGCTCGTGGCCCGGGGCAGCAGGTCGTAGGCCAGCGACGAGCCTGCCGCGTGGAAGGTGCCCAGCAGCGGCGCCGGACGGGTGAGCAGAGCGGTCATGGTGGGGCCGGGGGCGAGCGGCTCGTGCAGGTGGATCACGTCGAAGGCCTCGTCGCGCATGGCCCGCATGGCTCGCAGCTGGCACGCCGGGTCGGGCGCTATGGGAGCGATCGAGCCGTTGGCGCTTGTGGGCAGGCTGTTTCCCAAAGGGGTGACGCCGGCGTCGGGTGGAGGGCCGTCACACGGTGCGAGCACCCGTGTGGCGTAGCCCTTGGCGCGCAAGGCATGGGCCAGGCCCAGCACTTGCAGCTGCACCCCGCCGGGAATCGTCAGGCTGTACGGGCAGACAAGTCCGATCCGCACGGCGTGATCCTACGAACCCCACAAGCCAACAGGAACGACCGCCTCGGCGTTCAACAGCGCCACGTCGCAATGTTGCGATGCCCAGCAGCGGCCGAGTCTCAGTGGCGGCCCGAGTCGCAACGGTGGCCGGAGTCTCAACAGCGGCCCGAGTCTCAGCGACGGCCAGTGTCTCAGTGGTGGCCAGTGTCTCAGTGGTGGCCAGAGCCTCATCTGGGGCCCGAGTCTCAGCGGCGTGCTGTGCCTGGCTTCTGGTCGGCGCGGGTGGCGGGGGCGAGGTTGCGAAGCGATTCGGGCACGGGCTTGCCGAGGGCCTTGTAGTCGCTGGGCCAGTTGGGTGACATGAGATGCCACTGGTCGGGTGCCTCGCGGATCAGGCCCTCCAGCGCGGTGGCGTAGTCCTGTGCCACGCGGGCCACGTCCTTGCGGATCGAGCCTCGGCGAGCGGTGTCCAGGGGTGGCCGGGCGATGGCGTGGCGGCCACCGTCACGCCAGAACACCGCTGCGGGTATCAGTGGCGTTCCGGTGCGCAGCGCCAGCAGCGCCGGGCCGGTGGGGAGCCGTGTGGTTTCGCCGAAGAACTGCACCGGCACCCCGGTGCCTCCGATGTCTCGGTCACTCAACAGGCACACCACGTGCCCGCGGCGCACCGCCGCGGCGAGGCGACCCCCGGCGTCGGGGCCCAACGGGATGATGTCCATGCCGAGTTGCGTGCGAAGCGACGTGAACCATTCGAACACTTCGGGAGGTTCGATGGGCTCCACCACGGCAGTCACCTTCATTTTCGGCACTTGCGCCAGCCACCAGGCCGCCCACTCCCAGGTGCCCAGATGGGGCATCACCAGGATCGGCCCCGTGCCTTGTTGCACGGCGCGTTCGATGTTGGTGAAGCCTTCGTAGGCGAAGCCGGCGTCCACGGTGGCGGCGTCCAGGCTGGGCAGCTTGAAGCTCTCCAGGTAGTAGCGGGCGTACCACCCGAACACCGACGCCACCCGCCGGTGAGCCTCGAGGCGCCCCAGCGACCGACCGAGGGCCCGCTCCAGGTTGCGTCGCACCAGCAAACGTCGCTCCGACCCGGCCATGGCCGCCGCCAGGCCCGCCATCGCCGCCGCGCCTCGTGCGGCGGTCTCGGGTGTGTAGCGGGCCGCCGCCGCGGCCAGGCGGTATCCGGTTACGGCATCCATGTGCGGCCCCAACGATCAACAGCGGCCCAATGATCAACGGTGCTCCGGCTGGCAGCCGCTGTCCGGTAGTCAACAGGGGCCCGGTAGTCCGCGGTGCTCCGGCTGTCAGCCGCCGCCCGGTGGTCGGCAGGGGCCCGGCGATCAGCCGCGCCCCGGCGAGGATCAACAACGCCCCTGTGATTGTGAACCACGCCCCGGCTGCTGCGGCCGGGCCGTCGGTTACACAGGATCGTGCTCCTGGCGCCGTCGTTTCTTGCGGTCACGCCAGGTGGCCTCGAGCCTTTGCCGGCGGGCCCCGGCGCCACGACGGGTGCCGCGGCGAGACTGGCGGCCCCTGCGAGCGGGCACCGGGCGACCCTGGGAGGCCTGACGCCAGATCTTCACGAAACGTTGCGTGGCGGTGACCGCAGTGAGCACCAGCATCACCCACAAGGTGACGATGAGCAGTTCGTTGAACAACAAGCCGAAACCCAACACGATGAAACGCTCGGCTCGTTCCATGATGCCGCCCTTGGCGTCCCAGCCCAGCAGCTCGGCCTTGGCCCGCTGGTAGGACACCAACATCGCCAAACCCATCACCGCCACCGGCAGGATCACCACGTGGCGGGGTTCGCTGCCGGCGAAATACCACACCAGGCTGCCGAACAGCAGCGCGTCGGTGAGCCTGTCCGACACCGAGTCGAAGAATGCGCCCCGAGCCGAGGCGTCACCGGAAGCCTTGGCCACGGCGCCGTCGAGGGCGTCGGGGATGCCGGTGAGCACCAGGAACAAAAAGCCCATGCGCAAGAACCCGGAGCCGATCATCACCGCGGCCGCTGCGGCCATGATGATCCCGGTGAGGGTGACCGCATCCGCGGACACACCGGTGCGCCTCAGCGACGCCCCGATGGGCGTGAGGCCGCGATCAACCGCTTTGCGCCAGTTGCCGTCAAACACGGTTCACGCTCTGCGCTGGGTCCTGCGCCAGGTTCTGCGCCGGTCTCGGATCATGGTGTTGAAGCTACCAGCGGGCCCACCCACACCACGGGACTCCGAACCTGCCCTAGCCGCCCAGTTGACTCCAGTCCTCCGGGTTTTCCTCCACGAAGCGCTCCACGATGGCGCCGTCCACCCCGTCCACCAGAACCAGGCCTCGCATGCGGGGCGGCGACTCGTTGGAGTACACCAGGATGCGCCATGTGGGGCGGCTGCGCAGACCCCTCCAGGCGAGTTGCGCCGAGGCGTGACCAACAGGGAAGGCCACGTCGCGGGTGGCGGCCACCAGCGCGTCGTTCTCGTCGGTGGCAAGATCCCAGCCCGCTTGCAGGTGGTACAGCCCGAACAGGATCAAGGCCACTCCCGCTGCGCCCACACCGGCGTTCACGAGCACCGCGTCGCCGCCTGCCACCAGGTAAAGCACGATCCCCGCCGCGCCGAGCACCAGGTAGATCGCTCCCGGAATGCGGCGTCGGCTGTTGTTGGGAAACAGGTAGGGCCCCACGTACCCCGATGCGTCCAGATCCGCCGGCAGCGAATCACGAACCTCGCCGGGGTTGTCGCCATCGGTGCTGTTGCCCCCCGATGTTGGGGCTTCGCCGGTGTGCTGATCGTCCATCAAGGGCCCAGAGTAGGGGCCCAAGGCGTGTGCGCCTCACGCCTTCGTCGCCGCTCACCCGGGCGCAGCGCAACGCCTGGGAAACCACAGCGCAAGCACAAGGCAACGACAGGGCAACCACAGGGCAATCGCAGCGCGACCATTGCGCAACGACTGGTCGACAACCACGCAGCGGTTTGGATGCCCAGAGCCGGTTCGCAGCGCTCTGAGGCGGCGGCCGGGCGCGATACTGCGTTGCACGAAGTCGGCGGTTTCTCACACAGGCGCCGCGTCGGCAAGAATCGTCACCACCACGTGAACTCGAAGCGGAGGTTGCCATGCTCGGAACGCACACCCCCCAACTCACGCAAGTCTGCGACGATCCGGTGATCCGAAGCCACTGGCATGCCCTTGCCGCCACCCCCGAAGTGGACGACGGCGAGATCCGTCACACGCTGTTGTTGGGCGAACCAATCCGTTTCTGGTTCGACCCTTCGGGCTCACCGCATGTGGAGGCCTGCACCGCCGATGGGCAACCCGGTCGCAAGCTGGCGTCGTGTACCGCGCTCGGCTACCTGTGGGCGGCTCTGGACGAGCCAACCGGCCCTGTGTTCGCAGTGCCCGAAGCGGACGAACCCGACCGGCGCACCCTCAACATGCTCAGCGTGGGCATCGAGGTGTCGCCGCCGCGTGCAGTGGAGAACTTCCTGGACATGGCCCACTTCCCGTACGTACACACCGGGATTCTGGGCGCCGAACCGCACACAGAGGTGGTGGAGTACAACGTGAGCGAACGCGACGGGGAGATCTGGGCCACCGAATGCCGCTTCCATCAGCCCCGTGCTGCGGCGTCGTCCTCGGAGGCGGTGATGGCCGAGTACATCTACCGGGTGCCACACCCCTACGCGGCGATGCTGTACAAGTCCTCTCCGGGAGAGCCCGAGCGCATGGACGCCATCGGCATCTTCATCCACCCCCTCACCGACACTCTCATGCGGGCCCACTTGTTCTCGAGCCTGCTCGACGATGTGAGCACCAACGGGCAGCTCCGCCGCTTCCAGCAGGGCGTGATCTCACAGGACAAGCCCATCCTCGAGAATCAGTACCCCAAGCTGCTTCCCCTCGATCCCCGCGCGGAGACCCCGATACGCGCCGATCGTTGCGCCATCGCCTACCGCCGGTGGCTGTCGGACCTGGGCGTCACCTACGGAGTGATCCCCGTCTGAGCGCCGGGCGGCCGCTGAGATCCCGGCAGGCCCGGAGATACCCGCAGGCCCTGAGATCCCGGCCCGAGCGCCGGGCTGTGCGGCGCTTCGGATCGCGGCGGCCTCAGATCGGGGGGCTTGCCGAGGCGCCGATCACGGTGTTGCGGCGCAGGGTGGCGATGGTGCCGTAAAACACACCGGCCATCACCACCACGCCGCCCACCACCACCATCGGACGGGGCAGTTCGCCAAGGAACACCGCGGCCCACACGGTGCCGGCGACGGTTTCTATGGGAATGAACAGCGACACCTCCGACACCGGCGCGAAGCGGGGGGCGCTGGAATGGGCGAGACGGCCAAGCGGATTGAAGCACAGTCCCATGGCGGCCACCGCCAGGTAGGCGCGCATGTCCAGCGAGAACGGCGACGCGAAGAAGGCGGTGGCCACCACCACCATCGCGGCGCTCAGCGACAGCCCCGTGAAGCGGCTCATCTCGGGGTGGCGGCGCCAGATGTTGAGGCTCACCGAGAAGCACGCCACCGCCACCAGCGCCAGGACGTCGCCCCGCAGGGTGGGCTGCCCAAGCGAGGTGGACACGATCAACCCCACTCCGAGGATCGTCACCGCGATGGCCACACCCACCCGGGCACTGATGCGCTCCTTGAGCGCCACCCGGGCCACCGCGGAGGCCATCAGCGGCGACGCGGCCACGATCGCCACCACGTTGGCCACCCGTGTTTGGGTGATGGCGGTGATGAACGTCACCTGGCTCGCCGCGCTGAGCACCGCCAACGCCAGCAACGGTTTGGTGTGGGTGCGCAGCGAGCGGATCGGCGAGGCATGATCCAGCCAACGGCCGAGCACCGCGTACAGCGGCAGGGCACAACAAGCCACCCAGAAGGCCACGTCGATGGCTTCGGCTTCGGAGAGCCGCACCCAAAGCGAATCGGTTGACACGCCGATCATGCCAACCGCGGCCAGCAACCAGCCGAGCGGCCGGTGGTCGTACTGCTGCGGCTCGCCACCCGCGCCCGACGCCGCGGACACAACCCCGTCTGGCCGCGACGGCCCCTTCGGCATCAAAGGAGACTACCGGTGGCGCCGGTGGGCCACCGTGGCTGGGGTTGGGGTCAGACGAACGCCTCGGGGTTGGCGACGAAGGCCCGCAAGCACCCCGACGCGCAGAACCAGTAGTCGCTGCCATCGTGCACGGTGTGGTACTTGGCGTCGTGTACCAGCACCGTCATTTCACACACCGGGTCGATGGCCTCGCGGCGCTCCGGCGCGGCGGTCGCGTCAACCCCGTGCGCGGGGTGCGCGCTCAGTTCGCCCCGGGCGCGGCGGGCCACCAGGTCGGCCATCACCGCCACCGCAATCTCGGCGTTGGGCAGAGACCCCAAGTCCACACCGGCGGGAGCGTGAACACCGCTCAGGCTTGCCAGCAGGTGCGGGTGATCCTCGGTGAACTGCTCACGCAGATGGTCGATCACCGCGGTGGCGCGCCGCGGCGACGCCACCAGGCCCACGTAACCGGCCCGATCCGCTCCGGCTTGCAGCGCCGCGGCCAGGGCCAGGTCGTCGTAATGGCCCTGGGTGGCGATCACCACCGCGGTGGCGCGGTCGATCACCACCGAATCGAAGTCCAGTTTGGTGCGCACCAGGTGAGGCCGGGTGTGGGTGTTGGGGTCGCCACCGTCGTCGATCACCACCGCCTGCCAGCCAACCGTCTCGGCCATTTCGGCCAGGGCGTCCACCGCGGGCGAGCGCCCCACCACGATCACCTGTGGCTGCGGGCGGTGAGGTTCCAGGTACACCTCCAGCGCCCCGTCGGATTCGCAGGCCATGGCAATCAAGCGTGCCCCTTCGCGGTCTCGCTGATCGAACTCGCCGGGCCGTCCCAGCAACAGCAGCGCCGGTTCGCCGGTTTGCATGCACTCCAGGGCGTGTCGCACAACCGAGGGCTCCGCGCACGCGCCCCCCAGCCAGCCACACACCGCCCCGTCGGGCAGAACTATCGCCTTGGAACCGGCACGACCCGACGACGGGCCGCGCCGCCACACCACGGTGGCCAGCACGAAACCGCACCGGGCCTCGGCCAGCTCAACCGCCCGGGCAAGCACCGTCACGTCCATCACGCCGCCAACGCTCCTTGTTCGGAATCCTTGGTGTCCAGAATGCCCACTGGCGGGCTGCGTCTCGCCGGGCCGGGTATTGCCGGGCTGTGCATTGCCGGGCCGGGTATTGCCGGGCTGGGGCTGCCGGGCCGGTTGAGGCTTGACTCGGGCGGCTCAGGCGGCGGAGGCGTCGTCGATTGCCTCCCACACACGGTCGGGCAGCACCGGCATGTCGATGTTGCGCACCCCGAGATGCGCCACCGCGTCGATCACCGCGTTCACGAACGCGGCCGGTGAACCAACCGTGGCGGACTCGCCGATTCCCTTGGCGCCGATCGGGTGATGCGGCGAGGGAACCACCGTTTCGAGCAGCTCGAACTTGGGTGTTTCCCAGGCGGTGGGGATCAGGTAGTCCATGTAGTTCGATCCGATGCAGTTGCCGTCGTCGTCGAAGGTGATCCACTGCATCGACGACATGGCGAAGCCCTCGGTGAGGCCTCCGTGGATCTGACCCTCAACGATCATCGGGTTGATCCGAACGCCGCAGTCGTCGAGCGCCACCATGCGCTGCACCTTCCACACGCCGGTGTCGGCGTCCACTTCCACCACCACCACGTACGCGCCGTAGGGGTAGGTGAGGTTGGGCGGGTTGTAGTAGCACACGTCCTCGAGGCCGTACTCCATGCCCTCGGGAAGGTTCGTGTAAGCGGCGAGGGCCACGTCACCGATGGACACCGACCGGTCGGGGCTGCCCGCCACCGAGAAGTTGCCGTCTTGTTGCTCGATGTCCTCGGGTGCTGCCTCAAGCAGATGGGCCGCGATCTTGCGGGCCTTGGAGGCCAGGCGGCGGGCCACCACCGCGGTTGCGGCGCCACCCACCGGAGTGGAGCGTGAGGCGTAGGTGCCCAGCCCGTAGGGGGTGTTGTCGGTGTCTCCGTGTACCACCTTGATGTCGCCCGCTGGGATCCCAAGCTGCGACGCGGCGATCTGGGCGAAGGTGGTCTCGTGACCCTGACCCTGGGTTTTCACGCCCAGCTTCAAGATGGCCTTGCCGGTGGGATGCACCCTCAGCTCGGCCGAGTCGATCATCTTGAGCCCGGCAATGTCGTAGGTGTGCGCCGGGCCCGCCCCCACCGCTTCGGTGAAGTGGGCGATGCCGATGCCGATCAGGCGGCCCTCCTCGCGGGCCTTTGCCTGCTCGGCGCGCAACTCGTCGTAGCCGACCTCCTCGAGGGCCTTCTTGAGCGCCGTGGGGTAGTCGCCTGAGTCGTACACGAAACCGGTTGGTGTCTCGTAGGGGAACTGTTCGGGCTGGATCAAGTTGCGCAGGCGCAGCTCGGCCGGGTCGATGTCGAGTTCGTAGGCGGCGGTCTGCACGAGCCGTTCGATCAGGTACGACGCCTCGGTGATGCGGAACGAGCACCGGTACGCCACCCCGCCGGGCGCCTTGTTGGTGAACGCCCCTTTGCACGCCACGTGCGCGGCGGGGAAGTCGTAGCTGCCGGTGACCACGTGGAACAGCCCGGCACGGAACTGTGTGGGCTGGGCGTCGGAGTAGAACGCCCCCTGATCGGACAGCATGTTCACCCGCAGCGCCTGAATGCGGCCGTCTTTGTTGAGGGCCAGTTCGCCGGTCATGTAGTAGTCACGCCCGAACCCGGTGGAGATCAGGTTCTCGGTGCGGGTCTCCACCCATTTCACGGGCTTGCCGATCAGCAGGCTGGCAGCGGTTGCCACCACGTAACCGGGGTAGATGGGCACCTTGTTGCCGAACCCGCCGCCGATGTCGGGGCTGATGATGCGGATGTTCTGCTCGGGCAGCCCGGCCACCATCGCAAACAACGTGCGGTGGGCGTGAGGGGCCTGCGATGTGAGATGGATCGTGGCCTGACCGGTCACGGAGTTCACATCGGCCACGATTCCGCAGGTCTCAAGCGGCGACGGGTGCGAACGCGGGTAGTGGGTGGTGAGCGACACCACCTTGTCGGCGGTGGCGAAAGCGGCTTCGGTGGCTTCGCGGTCGCCGGTTTCCCATTCGTAGGCGACGTTGCCGACCTGGCCCTCTTTTTCGTCGCGGATCATCTCGGCGCCGCCCTCGAGGGCTTGCTGGGGGGTGACGATGGCGTCGAGCATGTCGTATTCCACGTCCACGAGCTCCGCGGCGTCGACTGCCACGTACGGGTCGGTGGCAATCACCGCGGCCACCTCCTGGCCCTGGTAGCGCACCTTGTCGGTGGCTAGCACCGCCTGGGTGTCGCCCGACAGGGTGGGCATCCAGGCCAGCCCGTGCTGGGCCATGAGTTCGCCGGTGACCACCGCCACCACGCCGTCAACCGCGGCTGCTTCAGAGGTGTCGATCCCGGCGATGCGGGCGTGGGCCACCGGTGAGCGCACCAGCGCCATGTGCAGCATCCCCGGCAGGGAAATGTCGTCGAGGAAGTTGCCCTGGCCTTCGATCAGGCGGGCGTCCTCCACTCGCTTCACGCTGTGGCCTATGCCGCCGATCGCAGCGGAGGTGGTGGGTTCGGCTGTGGTCATCTGATTCTCCGTTCTGGGGTCACCACAAGCCCTTGCGGTTGCTCGGGGCGGCGGTGATTGCCGATGGGGTTTGTCGTGGGGTCGTGTTGGAAGAACTGGACGGGTGGGGGCCTGCGGCGCGGCCTCAGGCAGGCTCGGGTGCTGACGCGGCCGCGGCGGCTTGGATTGCCTTCACGATGTTCATGTAGCCGGTGCAGCGACACAAGTTGCCCGAGATCGCCCAGCGCACATCTTCGTCGCTGGGATCGGGGTTCTGTTCGATCAGCGCCGCGCCCACCAGCATCATCGCCGGTGTGCAAAATCCGCATTGCAAGCCGTGCTCCTCGTGGAACGCGGTTTGGATCGGGTGCAGTTCGCCGCCGACCTTGAGACCCTCCACGGTGGTCACCGAGCATCCGTCGGCTTGCACCGCCAGCATGGTGCAGGACTTCACCGGTGTGCCGTCCACCAGCACGGTACACACGCCACAACTTGTGGTGTCGCAGCCGATGTGGGTGCCGGTGAGACCAACGGTGGTGCGCAGGTAATCCACCAGCAGGCGTCTCGGCTCGATGTCGGAGGAGTGATCCTCGCCGTTGACCGTGATCGTGATTTGCATGTTGTTTTCCTCTCAGACTGTGGTTTCAGACCGTGGATTCAGACTGGATTATCGAAAGACCGGATTGTCGAAAACGGCTCAGCCAAGCCCGTGACCGGCCTGGGCGGCGGCCTCGGACAAGGCTCGGCTGGTGAACACAGCCACAACCTGGCGCTTCCAGCGGGCCGTGCCGCGCACGTCGTCACGGGGATCGGACGCAGCCGCCGCGGCCGCGCCCGCCGATTCGAACAGCTCGGCGCTCGCACGGTTGCCCACCAGCATCGACTCGGCGCCGGGCACCTTGGTGTTCACCGGCGCCACCGACGTGAGCGCCACCCCGGCGGAGGTGATCACCCCGTCATCGGAGAACTCCAGGTGGGCGGCCACCCCCACCGTGGCGTAGTCGCCGATCTTGCGCTCAAGCTTCTGGTACGAGCCGCCGCTTGGTCCCGCGGGCACGGGAATGCGCAACCCGGTGACCATTTCGTCATCGGCGAGCGCGTTGGTGAACATTCCCGCCACGAAGTCCTCGATGGCGATCCAACGCTCGCCCGAGGCGTTGCGGGCGGCCACGTCGGCGCCGGTGGCCAACAGCACGGTGTTCCAGTCGCCCTCGGGGTCGCAGTGCGCCACCGATCCGCACATGGTGCCGCGGTTGCGCACCAGCGGATCGGCGATCCAGGGCGCCGCCGATGCGACCGCTCCGAAGGCTTCGCTCGACGAGGCGATGTCGGCGTGGCGCACCAGCGCACCAACATGCAGGTGACCGTTGCGACGCTCGATCGTGTCGAGGCCCGCAATGCGGTTGATGTCCACCAGCTTGTCGGGCACCGCCAGGCGCAGCTTCATCATCGGCAGCAGGCTCTGGCCCCCGGCTATGAACCTGGTCTCGTCGCCGCCTTCGGCCTTGGCGGCCACGGCCTCCTCAACCGAGCCGGCAACTGTGTAGTCGAACTTGGACGGCAGCATGGTCGCTTCCTCCTGCCTCGGCCGAACAGAAGGCCGCGCAGGGCAGCCGCAACCGTCCGGTGCTGTTGATGTTGGCGATTGGGAACAGTCACCCTAACCCGCCGCGACGATCGGCCCCCGTCGCGGATTGCGCGCAGGCGCGACCAGGTGCAGGTGATTGTCGGGCAACATGGGGTGTGTTCCGACGGCGGCTGCGGGCTGCGAGAGAGCGTGGTCGCATGAGAGCACGGTTCGTTCGCCACGAGGGTGACGCCTCACGCACCGGCCGATTCGAGGCCTTGCAGGTGGACGCCTACCGGTGGTTGTTCATCAGCGGCTTCCTGGCCTTCATGACCATGCAGATGGGCGGAATCGCCCGCGCCTGGCTGGCGTTCGAGATCACCGGATCCAACAGCGGGCTCGGCGGGGTGATGATGATGTTCGGCTTGGCGAGCATCGTGGCCATGCCCACCGGTGGGGTGCTGGCGGACAGGTTCGCCAAACGGGGCGTGCTGGTTGTGGCCGGCCTGATGCAGGCAACCACCCCCCTGGCTTTGGCGGTGGCCGTGGTTACCGACTCGGCGGCCTACTGGATGCTGCTGGCGGCCGGTTTGGTGCAAGGCGCGGCGATCTCGATACTGGGCCCCGCTCGGCTGGGAGCGGTGGCGGAGGTTGTGGACAGGCAACTGCTCACCAACGCGGTATTCCTGTCGATGGGGTCGGTGCAGTGCTGTCGAGTTGTCGGCCCCGCGGTGGCGGGCGTGCTGATCGGCGTGGCGTTCTTTGGCCTTGCCGGGGTGTTCTTCACCACCGCCGGGCTGGCGCTGGCGAGCGTGTTGATGGTGTTGCGCCTGCCCCGTGGCGCCAAGCCGGAGCCCTCGGGTCGAAGCGCCCTTGGCGACGTGTTGGACGGGGTGCGCTTCGTGCGCGCGGATCGGGAGATCCTTCACCTGTTGTTGATGTCGTTCGCGGTGGTGCTGGTGGGCTTTCCCCACATTGCCTTCCTGCCGGTGATCGCCGAGAGGATCTACGAAGCGGGTTCGGCCGGGTTCGGTTTGCTCACCACCGCAGGGGCGGTGGGCGCGCTGGTTGCCACGATTGCGCTGGCGAACCTGCACCGCTCTCGGTTGAAGCTGTTCCAGGGCCGCAGCGCCGCGGTGTTCGGAGTGTCGCTGGCGGTGTTCGCGCTGATGCCCACCTTTGTGGCGGCCATGGCGATCTTCGCGGTGGTGGGCGCCAGCTCCAGCGCGTTTCAAGCCCTCAACAATTCGCTGGTGCTTTCGTCTGCGCCGGTTGAGTACCACGGACGGGTGCAGAGTCTGCTGATGTTCAGCTACGCGGGGTTCTCGGTGATTTCGCTTCCCTTTGGCGTGCTGGCAGACGCGGCGGGCATTCGGCCTACTGTTTTGGGCATGGGCCTTGCGGTGTTCGCTGTGACCGTCGTGTTCCGGCGGCTCGAACCGCGGGCCAAACCTGAAGCCGACAGGCTGTGACCGATGGCGCACCCGAGGCCCACTCAAACGGCGGTGAAGGCGTGACCGGCAACTCGGCGCCCCCGGATTCCGGACAACGCGGCGGCTCCGATCAGCCTGCAAGTCCCGAAGCTGTGGTGCGCAGCTACTGGGAGCGGGTGTGGCTTCGCGGCGACCTGGACGCCCTGGCCGAGCTGGTTGCGGACCCTTCGGTTCGTCACACCTCGGTGGGCAGCGAAACGCTCACCATCGCAGAGTTGCGGGCCCGGCTGCGAGCCGCTAGCGAAGGCGTGCGGGTGAACGAGATCAGCTTCGACGCACTGGCAGCCCAGGGCGACACGGTGTGGGTGCGTCTCACCTTGCGAGGGGTGAGCCTGGCCGCCATGTCGGCCGTGTCGCTGGTGTGGATCGCCCAGTACCGGGTGGTTGACGGGCGTATCGCCGAAGCCTGGGCGCTGCACCAAAGCGGCGTCGACTGGTCGTAGACCCCCTCACTTGTGCCCGAACGACTTCGCCGCGCACCCATGGCGCCCCGGAGGTGGCTCGCTGATCCGCGCCTTGCACGTTTGGCCGGTTCGGTGAGAGCCGCCAGGCTTGGCGGCGCCGCGATGGGTGTGCGCCGATGGGGAGGCTCACATGGGAGTCCACTGCTGTGAGCGTGGCGGATCTGGCCTTGGTGGTGTTCGCTTCCAGTTTGGGAATGTCCATCAAGAGCGCCACCGGGATGGGCTATCCGCTGCTGGCGATACCGCTGCTGTCGCTGGTGCTCGGCGTGGAAGCCGCGGTTGTGGTGGTGATCACACCCAACACGATGGCGAACCTGCTGATGGCCTGGCAGCTGCGCCGCAACTGGAACGACACACGCGACCTTCCGGTGCTGATGGCCACCGGAGTGGTGGGCGGAGTGATCGGCACGCTGGTGCTGGTGGCTGCGCCCGAGGAGCCGCTGCTGGTGTTCCTTTGCGGGCTGATCCTGTTCTTCGTGGGTCGCAGTGTGTGGTCGCCGGACTTCTCGATTTCGCCTGCCACCGGTCGCCGTTGGTCGCCGGTGGCGGGACTCGCCGCCGGTGTCGCCCAGGGCGCGGTTGGGGTGTCAGGGCCGGTGGTGGTGAGCTGGCTCCACGCCTACCGACTCAAACGCGACGCGTTCATATTGTCGATAACCGTTGTGTTCCTGCTGGCGAGCAGCTCACAGGTGGCAACCCTGGTGGCGCTCGGCGGATACGACCGCGAACGCCTGGTGGGGGCCGCCGCCGCGCTGGTGCCGGTGGTGGTGATCACGCCCTTCGGGGAATACATCCGTTCTCGCCTTTCGTCGGCGATGTTCGAACGAGCCGTGCTGGTGATGCTGATGATCGCCGCGGTCACCCTGTTCGCACGAGTGGTGACCTGACATCGCCGGCGGGCGCCGGTGTCGCGCCGCGCCTGGCTCGCCTGGCCGGGCTCCGCTAGAAGGGTTCTGCTCGCCGGGCCGGGGCTTCAGGCCCTGGGATGGGTTTGGCGGTGAACCTCCCGCAGGCGCTCGCGGCTCACATGCGTGTAGATCTGCGTCGAGGCCAGGTTCTGGTGACCGAGGAGTTCCTGCACCGAGCGCAGGTCGGCGCCACCGTCGAGGAGGTGCGTTGCGAAGGTGTGACGCAAGGCGTGGGGATGTGTGGGTGATGCGCTGTGACGATCAAGGATGCGCCGAGCGTCCCGTGGTGTGAGGGTTCGGCCGCGCTCGTTGAGGAACACGGCCTGCGCGGGTGTTTGTTCGGTGACGAACGCTGCGCGGCCCTCGGTGATCCAGCGACGGAGCGCCTCCACGGCCGGTTCGCTCAGCGGGGCCTGGCGCCGGCGTGCGCCTTTGCCCCACACACGGGCGGTTGCCGAATCCAGGTCGACGTCGTCGACGGTGAGTGAGCAAAGTTCGCTCACACGAAGTCCGCTGCCGTAGAGCACCTCCAGCACGGCACTGTCGCGCTGAGCCCGCGCCTCGCCGCGTTCGGGGTCGCCCGAGGCCCACGCCCGTGGCGCGCCGCCACCGGACCGGGCGGCGGTGTGGTCTGCGGTGTCCATCAACACGTCGAGATCCGCCGCGGTGAGCACGGTGGGCAGCCGCTTCGTGCCCCGGGGGGTGTGAATGCCCACGGTGGGATCGGCCTGCAGTTTCTCGGTGCGTATCGCCCAGGCGAAGTAGCGGCGCAGCACCGACACCTTGCGAGCCAGCGTGGCGGGCGCGTAGTCGGCGGCCAGCAGGTGACGCACGTATTCGCGCAAGTGGCCCCGCGACACCTGCCGGGGGCCCGTCACCCCTTGCTGTTCAAGCCAGTTCACCGCGGCCGCCGCGTCGCGGCGGTACAGCATCTTGGTGGACTGCGCAAGCCGTCGCAGTGAGCGCTCCCAGTCGTGCAGTTCCCAAGCGTCCACCACCCCAACATAGATGTGTCGAGCACACGATCTGGGCAGGGTCAACCCGCCGCGGGCAGGTTCAACCCGTCTTGGGCAGGGTCAACCCGTCGCAAGCACGACGGCGACGTGTGCCGGGCCGTGGGTCAAACGCGGATCAGTTGACCTTGGTGGCGGGCAAGTAGCCCCCGCGCTGTGAGTTGAGCCACCGCCACCACCACCGCCGGAGCGGGGGCGCCGACGCGCAGCACCACCCGGTCGAGGCTCACGGGCTGATCGTCGATGGCCTCGAGCACCTGGGCCTGCACCGCGGTGAGGCCCGCCTGCGAGCCGCCTTGTGTGACCGTGGCCGGGGTTGTGGCGCCGGCAGCGGGGTCGTCGTCGAGCAGGGATGCCTGCAGCGCTGCCGGATCCGGTACCCGGCCGGCCTTGGTGGCGAGTCCGAGCGCCACCAGCACGTCCTCGGTGGAACAAGCCGGTGGGCAGCCCTCGCACAGCAGATGATTGGTGCCCGCCGCCGCGGAGTTCCTCACCGATCCGGGCACGGCCATCACGGTGACACCCCGGCGCGATGCCTCCTCCACGGTGTGCATCGACCCGCCGAACCTCTTGGATTCCACAACCACCACCACGTCACCGAGCGCTGCCAGGATCCGGTTGCGGGCCGGGAACCTCCAGCCTTCGGGCCTCCCACCCAGAGGACACTCGCTGAGCAGCGTGCCCCCCTCCGCAATGGCGTGCCACAGTTCGTTGTTGGCCCGCGGGTACACAACGTCGAGGCCGCTTCCCACCACCCCCACCGGCGGGGCGCCTTTCACGCTGAGCGCCCCTCGGTGGGCGGCGCCGTCGATGCCCAGGGCCAGCCCCGACACCACCGTCACGCCCGCTTCGGCCAGCTCGGCGCCCAGCTCGAACGCCACCGAACGCCCCGTGGGCGAGCAGCGCCTAGTGCCCACGATGGTCACCGACGCTGCGCGCCCATCCACCGGCAGGCCCTGCCGGAAGATCACCGGCGCCGGGTCTATGTCCGAAACAAGTCGTGACGGGTGGCCCGGCTCATGGCTGAGGGTCACCCACACATCCTGGGCCACCAGCGATTCGCCGAGGCGCTCCAAGTCCACCCCGGCGGCGTGTGTTACCCAGGCCTGGCGGATCTCCGATTCGGCGGTGTTGTCGCACACCTCACCGGTGCGCGCCATGGCCCAGGCGCGCTCGGCGTCGTAGCGCGCCTCGTGCAACAGCCGGGTGAGGCGATGCGAACCCATGTGGGGCAACTCAGCCAGCGCGGCTGCGAAGACGCCCCGCCCGCTGTCTCCGCTGTCACCCATAACGCGACCCGCCCAGCACCGGTGTGGAGGCCAAAGGCCGCTCACGCAACGACAACGCCGCCTGCACGTCGCAACTTCTCAGTTCGTGCCCGCCGTCGTCGAGGTCGCGAATGGTTCGGGCCACGGTGCGCACCCGGCGCAGGCCACGGGCGCTTAGGCGGCCATCGGCCAGCGCGGCCATCAGCACCTCGGTGGCGTCAGGGGTGAGCGGGCCGTGCTGGTCGAGCGCGCCGCCGCGAAGTTCGGAGTTGGTGGCCACCCCCCTGCTGCGCGCCATGTCGCGCACCACCGCCACCCGCCGGGCCACCGCCGCCGAGGTCTCCCCACGCTCGGAGTTGAGCAAATCCACCGGGTCGGGACGATCCACGTGAACCACCACGTCGAGACGGTCCACGAACGGGCCCGAAAGGCGGCGCTGGTAGCGCGCCAGGGCGGTGGGATTGCAGGCACAGTCCGGCCCACCGCCGGTGCCGCAGGGACAGGGATTCATCGCCGCCACCAACAAGAACCGGGCCGGGTGCTCCACGGTGCCACGCGCCCGCGCCACCCGGATCACGCCCTCTTCGAGTGGCTGACGCATGGCATCGAGCACCGATGGTGCGAACTCGCCCAGTTCGTCGAGGAACAGCACTCCCTCGGTGGCGCAGCTCACCTCCCCGGGCCGCATGCGTGCGGTGCCGCCAACCAGAGCCGCCATCGACGCCGAATGGTGCGGCGCCCGCATGGGTGGACGGGTGATCAGCCCGTCCTTGGGCAGAGGCAACCCCGCCGCGGAGTGAACGCGGGTGACCCGCAGCGCCGCCTCGGCGGACAGGTCGGGAAGCAAGCCGGGCACCCGGCGCGCCAGCATCGTCTTGCCGGCGCCGGGTGGCCCGACCAGCAGCATGTGATGACCACCCGCGGCGGCGATCTCCAAGCCCCAGCGGGCGAATGGCTGACCCGAGATCTCGCTGAGGTCGGGTTCTGGCGGCGCCTGCTCCGGGTCGTCCAACAAAGGAGGGTCGGGCCACATTCCGGTGCCGGTGAGCGCGTCGAGCGCCTCCTGCAGGGTGCGCACCGGCCTGGCGCGGCTGCCGGTGACGAGCCTGGCCACTGCGTAGTCGGCTGCGGACACCACAACCTCGGCGGTGTCGAGCGCATCCACCAGCGGAAGCGCTCCCTGCACCGGACGCACGGTGCCGTCGAGACCCAGCTCGCCGATGGCGCTCACCTGCCTCACCGCCTCGGCCGGGACGTCTCCGGAGGCCACCAGCAAGCCGATGGCCACCGCGAGGTCAAGCCCTGCCCCGGCCTTGGGAACGTCACTGGGCGCCAGGTTCACGGTGACGCGCTTGTCGGGCCACTTGCGTTTGCAGGACGCGAGAGCGGCACGCACCCGGTCGCGGGCCTCTCGGCAGGACGCATCGGGAAGCCCCACCACCGTGAAGGTGGGAAGACCATCGGCGACGTGTACCTCCACCCACACCGGGTATCCCCAAACGCCGTTCAAGGTGGCGGAACGGACAGCAGCGAGCATGGACGACCTCCTCAGCCGGAAGTGGCAATTCGAGAGCCACCTGGAAGGCCGCCCGGTGTCGTCCGGCGGCGAAACGCAACGAGAGGTTACATGCTGTTTTGAGTATTTACAAGTGTTGTCAAATCACGGCTCCGCCACAGCCTGTCAAGGCCCGTCACGACGCTGCGGATCGTTCACAGCACCTGCCGGATGAAGTCCACCACTGCGCGCACCTCCTGTGGGGTGAGCGCGTCGCCGAAACCGGGCATCAGCTTGCGGCCCTCGGTTATCACCGTCACCTGATCGGCAAGGTTGGGGTAGGTGTCCACCATCAACTCGCCGGTGATGCGCGGGCCCTGGCCTCCGCTGCCGTCGCCGCCGTGGCAGTTGGCGCAACGCTTCGAGTACACCTCCCTGCCCTGCACCAACACGGGGTCGGGCTGCCCGCCGGGGCCTGCGGGAACCTCTGGCACACCCGCAGACGCGCACCCGCTCACCACCAAGACCACGCTCAACAGGGCTGCCAAGGCCGTGGTGCCCTTGAGGCACCTCGAGGCAGCGAAGCGCCTCACCGGAAGCTGCGGAGGCTCGACCGGGTGCCCACAGGCGCACGATACGAGCGCCGGCAGCGGCGAGGTGTGTGGCGAGGGTCACATGGATTTCGCCCACGGCGGTGTGAGTCCACACTGGGGACAGGCGATAATGGCCGAATGGGTTTCGACCCCACCAGGCGCCACCGACGACGCCGGTCGGACTACGTGTATGTGGGCGCCGGACTGGCGGTGGCGGTGATCTTGTTGCTGTGGGCGTTGCTCGGCTGATGCTCGCCGACGTCGCCTGAGCGCCACGCATGGACAATCCCGAGCTTTGGGGCGGAGTGGAGGTGCGCTTCCTTCAGCCTTACCAGTGCGTGAAGAACTACATCTGCGGAGGGTGCGGCCGCCAGATCCCCGAGGGGATGGGCCACTACGTGGTGGTGCCCAACGAGGCCCCCGACCTGCGCCGCCACTGGCATAGAGGCTGCTGGCAACAACGCCAACAGCGCCTCGCCAAACGGCGTGGAGGCCCGTCCTAGAAGGCGGATTCGATTATGCGGATGTTGGTGCCGGTGATGGCGGCCACGTCGAATCGGATGCGGCCGTGCCGGTCGTTGGCCCGCATCCATTCCACCGCGAGGCCGCGGATGCGACGCTGTTTGCGGTAGTCAACCGCCTCGGAGGGAGCGC
The DNA here is from genome assembly GCA_965221635.1 of Candidatus Aldehydirespiratoraceae bacterium. Lineage (GTDB taxonomy): Bacteria > Actinomycetota > Acidimicrobiia > Acidimicrobiales > Aldehydirespiratoraceae > JAAXHB01. Next base: position 1,579,077 of record OZ244902.1, on the reverse strand, counting down.
CGTAACGCGCCGAGCGCCTGGCCTTCACCTCGCACACCACTATCTGGTCGCCGCGGGCCAGCACCAGATCTAGCTCTCCCTGGGGACAGCGCCAGTTGCGGTCAAGCACCTCGTAACCGGCGTCCACGTACCAGCGCTCGGCCAGCCGCTCACCCCAGCGGCCCCGGGCCTGACGCGACAGATCGGCTGACACCGGCGCACCGCAACCGTGATCGGCGGCCGGGGCTCAAGGTCAGCGGAAGCGCTTTTCCTTCACCTTGGCGGCCTTGCCCACCCGATCACGCAGGTAGTACAGCTTGGCGCGTCGCACATCCCCACGGGTGACCGGCTCAATGCGCTCGATCACCGGGGTGTGTACGGGGAAGGTGCGCTCCACACCCACCCCGAAGCTCACCTTGCGCACGGTGAACGTCTCACGCACTCCGCTGCCCTGGCGGCGAATCACCACGCCTTGAAACACCTGGGTGCGGGAGCGGTTGCCCTCAACCACGCGCACGTGAACCTTCAGGGTGTCACCGGGCGCGAAACTGGGCACGTCCGAGCGGAGTCCCTGCACATCGACAAGATCAGTGGGGTTCATCACGGCCTCCGATCAGCCGGCATGTTCGGACCTCCACTGGCCCGATCCGGGAATGCCAGACGCTAAACCGGCGGGATTCTACGACCCCGAGGCGCCCAAACCACGCCCGACACGCCGAGAGCGCCCGCAGAACTCAGCCGGCGGCGCTCAAGTGGCCGTGCTGTCTGGCGGGTCATCCTCGGGCAGGGCTTCGAGCAGGTTGCCGAGATCGTGGTCGGTGAGCAGTTTGCGTTCGGCGGCGCTGAGTCCGCCACGGGCGGCTATCAGGTCGGGGCGTCGCTCGATGGTGCGTGCCAGCGCCTGCGCCTTGCGCCACGCCGCCACCTTGGCGTGGTCACCGGAGCGCAACACGTCGGGCACCCTCCACTCTCGGAACTGCGCCGGGCGGGTGTACTGGGGGTACTCCAACAAGCCGTCGCGGAAAGACTCGTCTCCAGTGGACGCCAGGTTGCCGAGCACTCCGGGCACGAGTCGTCCCACCGCCTCTATCACCAGCAGCGCCGGAATCTCGCCACCGGCGAGCACCACGTCACCCACCGACAGTTCGCCGTCCACCAGGTGGGCGCGCACCCGCTCGTCCACGCCCTCGTATCGTCCGCACAGCAGCGAGAATCCCCGACCAGCGGCCAGTTCCTCGGCGGTGGCCTGATCGAAGCGCCGCCCCGCGGGCGACAGGTAGAACAGCGGCCTGGGTGGTTCGGTGGCTTCCACCGCGGCGAACAGCGGCTCCGGCGCCATCACCATGCCCGCCCCGCCGCCGAAGGGGGTGTCGTCAACGCTGCGGTGCCTGTCGGTGGTGGCCATGCGCAGGTCGTGGATGCGGATGTCGAGAATGTTGGCGGCGCGACCCCGACCGATCACCGAAGCCGACACCATGTTGTCCACCAGTTCGGGGAAGATCGTGAACACGTCGATCCTCATGGCCACCAACCGACCCTATTGCACCCCACCGACGCTCTGCCCGACCGATGCTTGGGCCCGACCGATGCTTGGGCCCGACCGATGCTTGGGCCCGAGCGCAGCCGGTGACGGAGACAAGCGCATTGGCCGGCCAAGTCCGATCTTCATTCGCCCCACCGACCGGTGAGACCTCACATGCGCGCCGTGGGCCCAACCCGGATCTTCGCTCACCGCGCCGGTGGGTTCAGGAGAGTTCGAACAGGCCCTCGGGCACTTCCACATTCACGGTGCCGCCGGGCGCCAGCGACGTGACGAAACAGCTGGGCACCAAGGCGCCGTTGTCGAGTTCGAGCAGGTCACTGGCCGGGTTGGCCAACACGTGAACCACCAAACCCCGATCGGCGCCGGTTTGGTCCACCACCCGAGCCCCGATCAGCTGGTGCGCCCACACCTCGTCGGGATCCTGCAACGGTTCGGCTCGCAGCACCACCCCACGCAACGCCTCGGCCTGCTCGCGGGTGTCCATCCCCTCAAAGGCCACAATTTGACGCCCGCCGTGGGTGCGGCTTGATCGCACCCGCACCTGCCCGGTGTCGGTGTGCAGCACCGCTCCGGGGGCGACCCTCTCGGGGCGGTTCGACAGCAGCTGCACCGTCACCTCGCCCTGCAAGCCCACCGGTCGTCCGATGCGCCCGATTTCAAGCAAGCCCGCGGGCTCCCCGGTCACTGCGGCGCCCTGTCGACGTGCACGACCAGAGCCGTCATCGCCGTCGTCAACAGCGCCCATTTCAGCAACAGAGGGCCCGTGGATGCACCTGATGGTGGGGCCGTCGGATCGGCAACCCGAATCAGTCGACGAACTCAACCTCGATGTCGGCGCCGTCGCGTGACCCCGCGGCCCGCACGACGGTGCGGATCGACTGGGCCACCCGTCCCCGTCTGCCGATCACCCGTCCCATCTCGCCCTCGGCGACCTGCACCTCCAGGCGAAACCTGTCGTCGCCCAGGTCTTGCACCGAGATGCGCACCGCGTCGGCGTCATCAACAATGTGGGACACCAGGTAACGACACATCGCCTCTGCGGCGGGGGCCTGTTCGCTCATTTCGTCTCGCTCTCGGCGTCAGCGTCGTCGTCGCCGGCGGCAGCATCATCGGCAGCGCCGGAATCGTCCGCAGCATCACCGGCAGCGCCGGAATCGTCCGCAGCGGCGTCCGCGGCTGTGGCGGATTCAGCGGCTGCGCCGGAAGCCTCAGCGGCTGCATCGTCGGCGCTTGCATCACCGGCAGCGGCGGCTGCTGGGGGCTCCTCGCTGGTGGCGGGCGCCGACGGAGTGGCGTCGGGGTTCTTGAACTCGTCCCAGGCGCCGCTGATCTTCAGCAGCTTCAGCACCCTGTCGCTGGGCTGGGCTCCGTGGCGCAGCCAGTGAACCGCACGATCGTTCTTGACGCGCACCACCGACGGATCCTGTCGGGGCTCGTAGAACCCGATGATCTCGATGAAGCGCCCGTTTCGGGGCGAGCGCGAATCGGCTGCCACGACCCTGTAGGTCGGCTGCTTCTTCTTGCCCATCCGCATGAGGCGGAGTCTTACGGCCACTGTTTGGTCTCTCTTCCTTCAGTCACGACACCAGGGGGGCCCTGTTGGCCGCGCCCTTGGGAAGTGTGGGTGTACCTGCCCGTATTTCCTCACCGGCACGGATTGTGGGCCACCTTGGAGGCACCTCAAGGCGAAACTACCGGTGAGGGTTAATTCAACCCGGTTGGGCCGCGTTTTTCCAACCCTGGCAGCACAAGAGAATCCAGATCCAGCGGCACGTTGGGCGCCCCGGGTGGTTTGCGGGGCGTGGTGCGCCCGCCTGCGCCTCGGCGGCCCTTGGCGCCGGTCGAGGAGCCCCGGCTCGCGCCCCGCCCGCCTCGAGGGCTGATCCCGGACTTGGGTCCACCCGAGCGCGCCTTGCGACGCTTGCCGCCGAGACCGCCGCCCATGTTGCGCATCATCGATCGGGCCTGTTTGAACTGGGTCACCAGGGCCTTCACGTCATCGGGACGGGATCCCGACCCTGCGGCTATTCGGCGCCGCCGCGAAGCGTCGATGATGTCGGGATCGGCCCGCTCGTCTGGGGTCATCGAGTGGATCATGCCGGTGATGCGGGTGATGCGGCTCTCGTCTATGTCGGCGTCACGCACCTGCCGTCCGAGGCCGGGCATCATGCCGATGATGCTGCGCAGGTTGCCCATCTTGAGCACCTGGTTCATCATCTGAAGGAAGTCGTCGAAGGTGAAGCTTCCCTCCATGAGCCGCCCGGCGGCCTGCTCGGCTTCTTCGGCCTCGAAGGTGGCTTCGGCCTTGTCGATGAGCGTTTCCACGTCGCCCATGCCCAGTATCCGGCCCGCCAGCCGGTGAGGGTGGAACGGTTCGAAGTCCTGGAGTTTCTCGCCTGTGGACGCGAAGGCGATCGGTTCGCCCACCACTTCCTTCACCGACAGCGCCGCGCCGCCACGGGCGTCGCCGTCGAGTTTGGTGAGGATCACCCCGTCAAGTGACAGCGTTTCGTGGAAGGCACGCGCCGCCACCACGGCGTCCTGGCCGGTCATGGCGTCCACCACCAAGAACGTGTAGTGGGGGCTCACAGCGTCGGAGATGCTGCGAACCTGGCTCATCATCTCGGCGTCCACGCCGAGGCGACCGGCAGTGTCCACGATCACCACGTCGCGGCCGGTGCGGGTGGCCTCGGTCATCGCCGCCTGTGCCACGCTCACCGGATCGGTGGGTTCGCTGAACACTGGCACCTCGGCGGTGGCGCCGAGCGTCGTGAGCTGTTCCACCGCGCCGGGACGCTGCAAATCGGCCGCCACCAGCAGCGGATTGCGCCCCTGGCGGCGGAACCAGCCGGCCAGCTTGGCGGCGTTGGTGGTTTTGCCGGTGCCCTGCAAACCGGCCAGGAGCACCACGGTCGGCGGCTTCGACGCGTAGCGGATCGTCAGCGGTTCGCCGCCGAGGCTTGTGGTGAGCTCCGCCAGCACGATCTTCACCACTTGCTGGCCGGGATTGAGAGCCTTGGACAACTCCTCGCTGAGGGCGCGCTCGCGGATCCTGGTGGTGAGGCTGCGCACCACGTCGAGGTGTACGTCGGCTTCCAGCAGCGCCACCCGTATTTCGCGCAGGGCGGCGTCCACCTCGGCTTCGCCCAGGCGGCCTCGGCCTTTCAGCCTGGCAAAAGTGGCCTCGAAGCGCTCGGTCAGCGTGTCGAACACAGAACGCCGAGGCTACCGACGCTGCGTGCGCCGTCCCATTCCCACAAGGGCCCGCCGCTTTCCCAAAAGGGCCCGCCACTTTCCCACAAGGGCCCGTCGGTGCTCGGCCCGCCTTGGCGCCGCGCCACAGCGGCGGGGCCCAGTCTCAGGCGAACAGGGCTTCAGGTGAGCAGGGCTTCAGGCGAACAGGGCTTCGGTGAACTCCTCGGGTTCGAACACCACCAGGTCGTCGATTGTCTCACCCACACCTGCGAGCTTCACCGGCACACCAAGCTCGGTGCCCACGGCCACAACGATGCCGCCCTTGGCGGAGCCGTCGAGTTTGGTGAGCACCACCCCGGTCACGTCCACCGCTTCGGTGAACTGGCGCGCCTGGATGAGGCCGTTCTGGCCCGAGGTGGCGTCGATCACAAGCAAGGTTTCGGTCACCACCCCGGCGCCCTTTTCGGCCACGCGGCGCACCTTGCGCAACTCGTCCATCAGGTTGCGCTCGGTGTGCAGGCGCCCGGCCGTGTCGGCGATCACCAGGTCCGCTCCCCCGGCAGCCGCGGACTCCACCGCGTCGAACACCACCGAAGCCGGATCTGCGCCCGCGGCGCCTGTCACTATGGGAACCTCGGCCCGCTCGGCCCACACGGTGAGCTGTTCACCTGCCGCGGCGCGGAACGTGTCGCCCGCCGCCAGCAGCACCCCCACTCCGTTTCGGGTCTGCTGGTTTGCCAACTTGCCGATGGTTGTGGTTTTGCCCGAGCCGTTCACTCCCACCACCAGCCACACCGACGGGCCCGGCCCGTCGTTTCTCCTGGCGAGTTCCCGGGGCGCGTCGAGGCGGGCGTTGATCTCGGCTCGCAGGGCAGCCAACGCGTCGGCGGGGGTTTGCAGGCCTGGGGTGGCACGGGCTGCGTCGGTGAGGTCGAAGGCCGTTTGCACTCCCACATCGGCTTTGATCAGCGCCTCGGCCAGTTCGTCCCAGGTGGCGTCGGTGAGCTTGTCGCCTTCGAGCACCGACGCCACCGACCCTCCCCAGGCGCGTCTCGGCTTGCGCAGCCGCTCTCTCAGCGACCGCGGAGCGGCCTCGGTTTCAACAGGCGCGGCGAGACGTTCAAGCCGGTCGCCGGTGGAGGGATCGTCCTCTGCGGCGTCGGGTTGCACCGGGCGGCCAACGGCGTCGTATTCGGCCACCGGGGCCAGGCGTGCCCTGCGACGCCGCACCAGCACCACCACCCCGGCGACCACCACCAGCAGCGCCACGGCCGCCACCACGAGCAGCTCGACGACTGTCACGCCGTAGGACGGCACCAGCCAGTGCATTGGCGCCCGGTTCACGCCAGGAGCCTATTGTGCGCCTCGGGATCGACTGACGCCGCCACGCCGCGGGCCGCCAGGCGTCCAGTAGGGGCCTTCAGCGGACACCTTCGACAGGCATCGCAGGGCGGCGCCACACTCTCGCCGGTGGAGCCGCGGGCGCCGGCTCAGCCCGTGGGCTGCCGCCTGGAAGCGGCTGCGCAGCGAGGACTAGCGGCGACGGTTAGTTGTCGGGGAAAGCGGCGAGCACCAGAGTGGCCACGAAGGAATCGTTGCCTCTGGACACGAGCAGTTCGATCCTGTCGCCGGGCCGGTACAACTTCACCGCCGCGGACAACTCGGTGATGTCCGACACGGACACGCCCTGGATCGAGAGGATCACGTCACCTGATTGCAGGCCCGCAATATGGGCCGGGGAACCGTCGATCACCTCGGCGATCTCCACACCAACGCTCGTGGGGCCTGCCGTTGAGCTGCTGGTGATGCCCATGTAGCCGATCTCGAGCGACTCGCCTGCTATCACACGCTCGGCTATGAGTTCGATGGTGTCGCTTGGGATGGCGAAGCCGATGCCGATGTTTCCCTGCGACAGTCCCGACGTGCGGATCAGCCGGTTCATGCCCACAACCCGGCCGTAGCGATCCGCGAGCGCGCCCCCGGAGTTGCCCGGATTGATCGGTGCGTCGGTTTGGATGGTGCGAACCGGCAGGAACCCGGTGGGCGACGGGTCGTCGTCGATGATGCGAACGCTGCTGACGATGCCCGCGGTGACGGTTCCCTCAAGTCCGAAGGGGCTTCCCACCGCTACGGCGAGCTGACCCACCTGAACCGTGGAGGTTGCGGCGAACTCGGCCTCTACAAGCTGAATGTCGCCGCGGGACACCTGCAGCACTGCCACGTCGTGAATCCCGGATCCGCCGATCACCCTGGCCTCGAGGCGGCTGCCGTCGGCGAGGGTCACCTCGGCGGTGTCCACAAGCTCCATGTCCGCCAAGTCCACACCGGAGCTCGGGGCCTGCACGTGCAACACGTGATGGTTGGTGACGATGTATCCCTTGTCCGCGTCCCACACGATTCCAGAGCCGTTGCCGAACTCGGTGGTGATGGCCACCACCGACGGCAGCACCCGGCGGGCAACTGCCACCACCGGCTCGATCGCCTCGGCGTCAAGCGGCTGCGCCAACGCCTCCGCGAGTTCGGCCTCGTCGTCGTGGTCCTCAACGAGACGGCTGGAGGGTTCGCCGTCGGTGTTGCCCGCGCCGGTGTCGGCTGCCGCGTCGATCGGCCCGGCCGAGCCGGCGTCACCGCCCGAGCCTGGGGACTGTGCCAGCTCAGCCGAGTCCGCTGGCCGCAAACCCACCGCCGGATCTTGCGAACCGGACGGATTGGCGCCGGACATGACGGCGATTCCCACGAACATCCCGGCCAGGGCGATGAACGCCGCCGCGGCCAGCTGCGCGGCGCCGCTGGTTCTGAATCTGGTTCGGAACAAGCGCCGGCCACGCCGGGGAGGCTTCGCTGCCACCGTCGGCTCACCACCAACGGGGCGCACAACCGGGATCGGCGCCCGCCCGGCCAACCAGGACGCCTCGCCGTGGCCTGCCCCCAGGTGATCCCGCTCGAAACTGCCGCCCGCACTTGCACCCGCGCCTGCAGGGGGCTGTTCGAAGCCCGAATCGGCGGGTCGGTCGGGGCGGATCTCCCCATGGCCGGTGGTGTGATCGTGGCCGGACATCAGGCAGCGTCGTCAATTCGCTCAGAGACGACCACCGAAGATCCTCCCGGCCTCATGGACACACCATAAAGATAATCGGCAGATTCCATTGTGCGTTTCTGATGGGTGACGATCACCAGCTGGGATCCCTCGCGGAACTGATCCACAAGCACAAGGAAGCGTTGCAAGTTCACATCGTCGAGGGCGGCTTCCACTTCGTCGAGCAGGTAGAACGGCGAGGGCCTGCTGCGAAACACCGCAAACAGGAAAGCCAGCGCGGCCAGGGTGCGCTCACCACCGGACAGCAACGAGAGCCGTTTCACCCGTTTGCCCGACGGGCGGGCCTCCACCTCGATGCCGGTGTTGAGCAGGTCTTCGGGATCGGTGAGGGAAAGACGACCACGACCTCCGGGGAACAGCGCCTCGAACAGCACCTCGAAATTGGCGGCCACATCCGCGAACGCGTCGGCGAAGCTGGTTTCGAGTTGCCGGTTGATCGACCGGATCACCCGTTGGAGGTCACGCCGGGCGGCTTTGATGTCGTCGAGTTGTTCCACGAGCAGTTCGTGACGTTCGTTGAGCTCCTCGAACTCGGAAACGGCCAGCGGATTGACCGGCCCCATGATCTGCAACTCGGACGCGATCCGCGCCGCTCGCTGAGCGGGTTCGATGTGGGGATCGCCCGGCGGGCACTGCGCCTCGAGCGCGGCCGCGGGGGTGATGCCGTGGTCTTCTCGAAGACGTTCCACCGCGGCGTGCAGCTGGGTGCGCGCCTCCGCCTGGCGAACATCGGCCCCGGACGCCGCCTGGCGGGACTCCTCCAGGCTCGCCTCGATGCGCCTGCGATCACCGCGCAGGCTTTCCACGCCGGCCGACAGTTCACGAACCCGCTCGGACCACATGTGGCGTCGCCGGCGGATCGCTTCGAGGTGTTCGGTGGTTACAGACACGGCTCGGTCCACCTCGGCCTGCAGCGTTTCGAGGAGTTGTTCCTGTTTGCGAAGCGACTCCCGGCGCTGCGACGCCGCCTCGAGTTGGCTTCGGTGGCCTTCGAGGGCTCCTGACACCTCGTCCAGGCGGTTCGAGAGCATCCTTCGGCGCTGGGCGTGTACCGCTTCGATGCCGTCGAGGCGTGCTCGACGCGCTTCAACGCCAAGCGTTCGGCGGTCGAGTTCGGCGCGGGCCTCGGCTTGTTGTTGTCGCAATTCGCGATGGCGGGTTCGTTGCTCGGTCTCGGCAGCCTCAGCGGCCAGCATCTGCGGCATTCGGTTCTCGATGTCGGAAAGCTGGGACTTGTCGCGCTGGAGTCGTGAATCGATGAACTCGAGGCGGTCCTGAAGGTTGGTGACGGCTGTTTCGGCGCCGGCCTGGTCGGCCTCGGCCCGGTTCAGGGCCGCCTCGGCCACAGACAAAGCCTCTGTGGCCTGCGCGACCTGTGATGCGCATTGCTCGGCGTCGCCGCCCGCCTCGGTGTGTTCGGCGACGGCCGCCTCGTGCGCGGCCCGGGCCGACTCCAGGTGCTGTTGCGCCTCGGTGACGCTGCCGGCTGCCTCGTTGCGCATGGCCGTGAGCCCCGCCGCGTTGTGAATCCCCAAACGCCACCCGCGCCTGCTGAGATGGTCACCGGCGTTGTTCACCACCACCAGTTCAGGATGACCACACGCCACTTCCACCGCCTCGCGCCAGTCTCCATCCACGATCACAACGTCGCCAAGCAGCACGTCCAACAACTTGTTGACCATCGCCACCGAACGCCCGGAGCCCGCGGCGTCGGCGGCGCTCACCAGCGACCTCAGAGGGGTGAGCGAATCCGGAACTGCCACCGGGCCCGATGCGCCGTCGCCCAGCGCTTGTGGGGCCAGCACCGCCCCTGCGGAGTCCCCCGCGGCCAGCAAATTGAGCACGGCCCTTGCGTGATCGAGGTCTTGCACCACCACCGCGGAAACAAGGTCGTCCACCGCGGCCACAAACGCCGCCTCGGCGCCGGATCGCACGTCCACAAGATCCGCCAACCAGCCCACAACACCGTCGGTGTCCGCCGGCACCGAGCGCGCAGGAGCACTGTCGGCAAGGGCGCCTTCGAGCGCCTCAAGGCGGGTGATCCAGTGCGTGTGGCGGGTTTCGGCCTCACTCAGCGCCGCCGAAGCCTCCGCCAAGGCGGTCTCGGAGGTGTGCCCGGCCTCGTCGGCGGTTTGTGCCGCACGGCGCGCCGTGGCGAGGGCGGTGTTGTGTTGTTGCACCTCGTGGTCGCAGGCGGCCGTGTGTTCTTGGGATTGGGTCAGCCGCGCGCGTGCCTCGGCCACCAGGTCTTGCAGGCGGCGCCGCTCATCTTCATCCGCGGCGATCGCCTTGCCGAGCGCGTCGAGTTCCCCACGCGCCTGGGCAACAGCGGCGACCGCCCCGCCGCCGGCGTCGGCGCCTTCGATGCTCTCACCGGGCGCCGCGGCGGTGGTCTCGGCGAAGAGCTCCGTGTCGGCGCTCAGTTGCTCCTGGTCGCCTTGAAGCTCCCGGCGCTGGGTTGCAATGTCGGCGGACTCACCCTCAAGTTGCTCCAGCTCGCCTTGAAGGTGATGCTGCTCGGACTCCAACGAGGCAATGAGGCTCAGATCGGCTTGCGAACCCAGCTCGTGGCCCACGGCGCGCTGCTTCTCGGTGATCACCGCGCGCACACCACGGGCCCGTTCGCGCAGCGCCTCCCAGCGAGCCAGATCCTCAACGCGGTCATGTTCGCCGTGTGAGGACAGTTCAGCCTCCGCGGCCCCGAGCGACTCCTCCACCCCGCGAAGCTCTTCGCCGAGGTCGATCACAGCCTGCGCCGCGGAGGCCGCCTCGTTTTCGCAGGTGCGCACCAGGGCTCGCAGCTCGGCGATCTGCACCCCCGCCAGGTACACACGCAGCGCCTCCAGCTCGCCGAGCAGGTCCGAGTGACGCCTGGCGGCCTCGGCCTGGGCGCGCAATGGTCGCAACTGGCGTTGCAGCGAGCGTCTCTGGTCGCCGAGGCGAACCATGTCGGAGTCGGTGCCCGCCAGGCGGCGTTCTGCGCTCTCGCGGCGGCGCCGGTACTGCAACACACCGGCGGCCTCCTCGATCACGCCTCGCCTCTCGGTGGGACGGGCCACGAGCACCGCGTCGATGTGGTTCTGGGAGATGATCACGTGGCGGCCTCTGCCCAAACCGCTGTCGGAGAGCATGTCGGTGATGTCCACCAGGCGACACGGCGCGCCGTTGAGCTCGTACACAGAGTCGCCGCTGCGGAACAACGTGCGTCTCACGCTCACCTCGCTGAAACCCAGCCCCAGCGCGTCGTCGGAATTGTCGAACGTGAGCGACACCTCGGCGCGGCCCAGGGCCGCCTTGGACGCCGTGCCCGCGAAGATCACGTCGTCCATCCGACCCGAACGCACCGAACTGGGCGCCTGGGCGCCCAACGCCCAGGCCACGGCGTCCACCACGTTGGACTTGCCGCTGCCGTTGGGCCCCACAACCACCGTCACCCCGGGACGCAAGCCGATGGTGACCGGCTCCGCGAAGGACTTGAAACCCTTGAGGGTGAGCTGTTTCAGGTGCAAGACCCGCTCCAGGTGGTGGTCAAGGCCCGGTAAGCCCCCACATCAAGGCGCGCAGGCGCACCGGATCGCACGGATGCACGGTATTTCACCGGCCCGAGCGCCTGGTGAATGATCCGAGCCGCAGTCGGGGGATGGGGATGCGAAGGTGGCGGAATCAGAGCCGGATCACACCTGCGTGTCGCAGAAATACGTCCAGGAGCCCCGGTACATCTCACGGCGGATGGGGGTGCGTGAACGGGCGCTCAGCTGGCCGTCGAGCCCCCAAACCTTCAGGTGGGTGCCGTAGGCGCCGGGCCTGCCCTGGGGATCGGTGAAGGGCCGTTCGTGCAAAGACGTGCCCCCGTATTTCATGGCGTCGAACAGGGTGCTCACCAACGCCCGGTGGAGTCGTCGCACGTCCTGATCGGTGAGGCTGCTCGACTGCCTGTCGTGACGCAAACCGGCCTCGAAGAGGATCTCATCGGCGTAGATGTCGCCGATGCCAACCATGAAATCGTCGCTGGTGAGAAGTTCCTTCAGTTCGCCCCGACGGTTCCTGAGCCACTGCCCGAGAGTGGTCCAGGCGATGGGCACCAGCGGGTCGTGTCCGAAGTTGGCCACTTCGGGCAGCTGAAACTCCAGTTCGTCGGGGGCCACCACGAACAGCTGACCGGTGCCCACCGGATCCACGAACACCAGCGACGCGCCGTTGGAGAGTCGCAGCAACAGCTCCTGCCCGTCGAAGGCCCTGTCCTTGGGGTCGCCCGCGTCGGAGTCGGCGTTGGCATCGGCGGTGGCATCGGCCTTGGCAGACTTTGCGCGGGGTTCGGTTGCGTCGTCGGATTCGGAGGCGTCCCGGGAGATCACCAGGCGCGGTTCGCCGGAACCTCCCAGCATCATCACCAGCGACGTGTTGTTGCCGAAAGCAATCGAGATGTACACGCCGAGCCGCTCCACCCCCTCGATGGTCTGCCCCACGAGGCGACGAGTGAACGTGTTGCGAAAGTAGTAGCTGCGCAGACATTTCATGCTGTGCGCGTGAGCTTCCTGGATTTCCAGCCCCACCAGGGCCTTGTCCAGCTCCTTGCGCACGATTTCGGCTTCGGGTATCTCGAAATCCACCATTTGCGCGGGCCTGGACACTGTGGCCTTGTCGCGCTCTTCGCGGTCGCGCAGGGCGCGCTCACGGGCCTTGCGGTGCTTCACCGACTCTCTCTTGTCGGTTTCGGCGCTCTCGCTCTCGGGTTCGGGCTCACCCGTGTCGGCGTGGGACGAGCCTTGCCGTGTGCCCTGCGCCGGGCGCGATGGGGTGTTGGTGTCGGTGTCGCTGCTCACATTTGCTCCTGTGGGTGTGGTGGACTGGAGTGCCTCACAGGCAATCTCCGCCGCCCTTTGCGCGGCGCGTTTTTTGGTGCTGCCGCGCCCTGTTCCAACCGCGGGCCCCGCGTGCACCGAAACCTCGAAGGTCAAGGCGTGCGCAGGCCCGCTGTGGGTGATCTCGTATCGCGGGGGCCCAACCCCGCAAGCCGCGGCCAGCTCCTGCAGCCGGGTCTTGAAATCGGTGCCGCCCGGGTCTCGCAGGGCACTGTCGAGGCGATCACCGATGAGGCGTTGCACAACGCAACGCGCCGCGGGCATTCCTCCGTCGATGTAGGCGGCGGCTATCAGGGCCTCCGCGGCGTCGGCGATCAGGGACTCATTGGACGCGCCCCCCGAAGATTCCTCTCCCCTGCCCAGCTTGAGAAGCTCACCGAGGTCGCATTCCAGGCCTGCGGACGCCAGCGCGGCCTTGCTCACCACCGACGCACGCGCCTTGGACATTTCACCCTCGGTGAGCTGCGACGGCTCGGCGTAGAGCCGGTCCGCCACGATCTGGCCCAGCACGGCATCGCCGAGGAACTCGAGTCGCTCGTTGGACTCGCCGCCGTTCTCGGCGCTGAAGGATCGGTGCGTGAGCGCCACTTCCAGCAAGCGGGAATCGGCGAAGTGGTGGCCTATCCGTTCCTCGAGGGTCGTGAGATCCGCCGACGCGGCTCGGACTGTCAACCCAGCTTTGCGACGACGTAGTCCACCGCGTCGCGCACCGAGCGCAGATCCTGGAGGTCTTCGTCCTCGATGCGGAAACCAACGGACCGTTCGGCGAGTTCTTCCTCCAGGGCCTCGACCAGTTCGATCAATGCAAGCGAGTCGGCGTCCAGATCATCTGCGAACGAGTCCCCTTCGCCGATGTCGGAGGGTTCGATCTCCAAGATGTCGGCCAGGTGATCCTGTACCAGCTCCAGGACTTCCTGGCGTCCCATCGGGCCCTGATTGACGTGAGTCTCCGCGGGCATGTGAACCTCCGGGCTTGTGCGGTCAGTAAGCGTTTGAGTCTAGCGGCCCGATCACCCCTTTGGCAGGGAGTGGACGTGCCAAAGATACCCAAATACAGGTTAAAGACAGCCAAATGCAGGCCCAGGACAGCCAAACAAGGGATGGTATGACTAGGTTTGGGGCTGTTTGGCTATGGCGGATATGTGACCCACCATGCCTGCGGCTGCCATCTCGTGGGCTACCGCAATGGCGTTCATCACCGCACCGGCGCCGCTTGAGCCGTGGGAGATCACGCACACTCCCTTCACTCCCAACAGCAGCGCACCGCCCACGGTGTCGGGGTGCATCTCGTTGACCATGGCGTCGAGGGGGCCTCGCAGGGCCTCACCAGCGGCCCTGGTGCTGTCGTCGGTGTCGATCGCCAGCAGCAGCCGTCCGAACATTGCCCGGGTGGCGCCTTCGAGCGCCTTGAGGGTGACGTTGCCGGTGAAGCCGTCGGTTACCACCACGTCCACGTCTCGGGTCATGATGTCGCGCCCTTCGACGTTGCCGATCCACTCGGCTTGCACGTCGAGCGCCCAGCGAGAATCGTCGAGCAGGTCGAACACCGATTTCACGAACGGGCTGCCCTTGCCGGCTTCCTCGCCGATGGACAGCAAACCCACACGGGGGCGTTCGATGCCGAAACGGTCACGGGCGTAAACCGATCCCATCCTGGCGAACTGCACCAGCCACTCCGGGCGACATTCGGCGTTGGCGCCCGCGTCGAGCATCGTGGTGGGATGCCCGCCCGGAGTGGGTATGGGCGTGGCGATGGCGGGTCGTGAAATGCCCGAGATGCGGCCCATTCGCAGCAGCGCCGCGCCCATCGCCGCTCCGGTGTTGCCCGCGGAGACCATGGCGCAGGCCCGCCCGTCGCGCACCGCCTCCGCGGCGCGCACCATCGACGAGTCCTTCATGCGACGCACACTCGAGCCGGGCTCCGCGTCCATGGGGATCACCTGTTCGGCCTCGATCACGTCGAGGCCGCCCGCGTCGCCGAGTTCGCGTGACCGCCCCACGAGCACCACGCCGATGCCCATTTCGCCAACGGCGCGGCGGGCGCCTTCGACGATCTCGCCGGGGGCATTGTCGCCCCCCATTGCATCTACCGCTATCGGCAGCATGACCGCAGCGGAGTTCGAACTACGAGACTTCGATGACTTGACGGCCGCGGTACCAGCCGCAGACGCCGCACACATGGTGGGATCGCTTCACGGCGCCGCACCGGTCGCAGTGGCTGCGCCCACCGGTACGAATGCGCCATGCCGACGCCCGCCGGCTACGCGAGCGCGCCTTGGATGTCTTCTTCTTGGGAACGGCCATACAAGGCGGGGAGGCTACCGGCAAATCACGGCGGCGCGCCCGCGGGTTGTTTCGGTTTGAGGCGCAGGCGCCTGGCGTTGCCCGCGGATTCCGGGCAGGTTGCGTGGGGGTTGTCGGAGGGTTGCCTGAGTGTTGTCAGTCGTCGAAGCGCAGTTCCGCCAGCGCCGCCCAGCGGGGATCAATGGGCCGGTCGTCCTCGTCGCCTGTCGCGGTGTCGGTGGCTCCCGCTTCTGCCGGCGGGTTCGCTGTGGCGGACGCGGCGGCGGACGCGGCGGGCCCTGTGGGGAACCTGTTCGGAACGGGTCCGGCGCAGTCGGGGCTGCACAGCGGCGCCAACGGCAGCGCCAGCAGCGCAACCTCGCGCAACGCCGGGGCCAGATCGATCCGGTCTTCGATCACCGGCCAGGTCTCGCCCTCGCGGGGCCTGTCCTCGAAGATCTCCTCCAGTTGGGCTTCGAGGGGGCCGCACACCTCGCACAAACAGCGCCGGCATTCCGCGGCCCATGTGGCGCCGAGGCGGCCCCGCATCACCAGAGCCGATCCCGCGACGGTCACCGTGGCCTTCACGCTGATCTTGTTGTCGAGCACCCGTGCGACCACCAGTGAGGCGTCGCCGAGGGTGGAGGTTTGGTCCACCTCGATGCTCGCCACCATGCCGTTGCGCAGCTTGGCGCAGTCCAGTTTCAGATCGGCGCGGGTGGGGTGGGCCTTCAACTTGGTTCCCGTCTCGGGGTTGGCGCGCCGGCTGCGCGGCGGGGGCGTGCGGCGCCGATCGCGCAGCGGGCCCGGTTCATCCGTCACTTGGGCGCTGCTGGTGCTCCCGGTCGTATATCTCCAGCGCCGCCGGTGTGGGCGGGGCCACCGCCTCAATCTGCGCGGTTGGCTGGCTGATCCGGGTGCCCTGCAGCTTCTGGCGGCTCGCGAGCACCATGTTGAGCGTCTTTTGCAACCCCGCCTCGAAGGTGGCCAGCCGCTGATCGCACCAGTCCTCGGTTTCGAGCTTCATGCGCAGAGCCTTGTCCTCGGCGGCCCGCACGGTTTGGCGTGCCCGCAGATCAGCGGCTTTCACCACCTCGCTGCGTTGCACCATCTGCTCGGCGCGCGACCGGGCGGCTGCGATGATCTCGTCACCCTCACGCTGCATGCGAGAACGCATGTCGTCTCGTTCCTTGAGCAGCCAGCGAGCGGCCCGCATCTCCTCGGGCAGCATTCCCAGCGCCTGGCGCAGCACGGCCAGCACCTCGTCTCGGCTGATCATCACCGAGGTGGACAGCGGCATCGGGCGTGCCTGCTCAACCATGCGGATTGCGTGACGCAGCAGCGTCTCCACGGCTTCGTGGCGTGCCTGTCCGCTCATCGGTGGACGGCGGGCAGCGGCCGGCGCCAGCCGGTCACCTGCGCCCATGCCCATGTGTGTACCCGTGGGATCGCTCATCGCCGGGCCTCGGCCGCCGCGGGGTGGGCAGCATTGGGGACGAGCGGCCTGATGTTGGGGACGGGGCCCGAGGCGGTGGGAGTCACTTCTTCGAGTCCCTCTGCAGCAGCCGTTGCACGGGTTCGGGAACCATCGACGAAACGTCACCGCCGAGAAGCGCAACCTCTCGAATGAGCTTCGAGGCCAAGAACGATCGCTGGCTGGCCGAGGGCACGAACACCGTGTGGATTCCCGACAGGGCCAGGTTCATCTGCGCCATTTGCAGTTCGTTCTCGTAATCCGACACGGCTCTGAGGCCCTTGAGGATGAAGTCGGCGCGAACTTGTTTGGCGAGGTCCACCACCAGCCCCGAGAACATGGTCACAGAAACGTTTCCCAGGTGGGCGCACACCTCCTTGATCACCTGCTCGCGCACGTCCAGGTCGAACAGGCCGCTGCCCTTTTGGGGGTTCACCGTGGCCGCCACGATGGTCTCGTCAAAGAGCTGGGACGCCGTTTCGATTATCTCGACGTGGCCCAGGTGGATCGGGTCGAACGATCCTGGATACAGGACGCGGGTCAATCGGTGTGCTCCAAGGGGGATCGGGGCCCCGAAGGTGTTCGGGGCTGCGTTGCGGGTGTTGGGGTGCGACTGTGTTCGGCGTTGGGGTTCGGTGTTCGGTGCGCGGGGCCAGGCGCTGGGCGCTAGGCGTTGCGGCTGATCAGTGTCACAACCGTAGTGCCGTAACGCCGTGTGGAGATGACATTCAAGGCAACCTGGAGTGGATTTGTGGGCGATTTGGCTGGATCGCAGGTTCGTGTTGGGTGTCGGACGGGGTCGCGGGGCGCAGACCCATCGGCGCCGATGTGGTGATGCCGGTGCGTGTGTTGATCCGGGTCGTCGCCGTCCAAAAGGATCGGCCGGTCCGATTCCACCACGGCCAACGCTGCCGGAACTCGTTGCAGCAGCGCCGTCCAGCGGTTGAAGGAGTAGGGCGGGTCGATCAGCGCCAGGTCGAACGTGCGCCGATCTCGGGCCAGCACGTCGAGCGCCGCGCCCACATCGATGCCGAGCACCTCGGCGTGTGCCGCCAGCTTGGTGGCTTGCAGGTTGGCTCGCAGCGCGGTGAGCGCCACCCGACGGTTTTCCACGAACACCGCTGAGGCCGCGCCGCGGCTGAGAGCCTCGATACCGAGCGCTCCGGTGCCGGCGTACAGGTCGAGCACATGCGCACCCTCAAGCGCGGCCCGCGAGTGCAGCGAGTTGAACATGGCCTCGCGCACCCGGTCGCTGGTGGGTCGGGTGCCCGTTCCCGGAGGCGCCACCAACCGCAGGCCGCGGGCCGTTCCCGCCACAACCCTCACCGCAGCCTCCTGGTCAGCCCTTCAGCAGGAACTCGGCCGCTTCGTCCTCACCAAAGGCGAAGTCGAGCTCGTCCGCCAGGGCCGGGCAGGCTGCGATGCCCCCGGGGGCGTCGAACAGGTCGAATGCCACCTGCCGAGCCAGCGCCACCAGGTCTTTGTCGTGGCGCAGCGAAGCCAAGCGCAGGTCGTTGCGGCCCTTTTGGCGTTCGCCCATGATGGTGCCCTCGCCGCGCAGTTCCAGGTCCACCTCGGCCAGCTCGAACCCGTCGGTGGTGGCCACAAGGGCCTCCAGGCGCGCCTGGGACTCGGCCGTGGGGGCGCCGCCCATCAGGTAGCAGGACGACGGGTGAGTGCCGCGACCCACCCGGCCACGCAACTGGTGAAGCTGGGCCATCCCGAAGTGCGCGGCGTCGATCACAACCATCACCGTGGCATTCGGCACGTCCACCCCCACCTCGATCACCGTGGTGGCCACAAGCACCTGCAGGCGCCCGGCGCGGAACAGCGCCATGGTGGATTCCTTTTCGGCGGAGGTCACCCGTCCGTGCAACATGCCCACCTTGAGGCCCGCGAGGGCCCCGGCGGGAGCGGTGAGACGCTGGTAGATGTCGGTGGCCGAGCGGGCCTCGGACGCCTCGGAGTCCTCGATCAGCGGGCACACCACGTACCCCTGTCGCCCCTCTGCGACAGCGTCGCGCAGCGCCTGCCAAACCCTGGTCTCGTCTTGTTTGTGCGCAGCCCAGATGGTGGCCACCGGCATCCGCCCCGGAGGGAGTTCGTCCAGGGTGGACACGTCAAGGTCGCCGTACACGGTCATGGCCGCGGTTCGGGGGATCGGCGTTGCTGTCATCACCAACATGTCGGGCACCAGCCCTCGGCTGCGGTCGCGCAGCTCCGCTCGCTGCTGCACACCGAAACGGTGCTGTTCGTCGATGACCACAACACCCAGGGCTTGGTACTCCACGCCTTGCGAGATCAGCGCGTGGGTGCCCACCACGATGTCCACCTCGCCACCGGCCAAACCGGCGACGGTGCGGCGGCGTTCCTGGGCGCCGAGGCGGCTGGTGAGCAGATCCACTCGTAGCGGTCGGCTGCCGGTGAGCACGGATGGATCGTCCACCTCAAGGTCGGCCAGCAGCGCAGCGATGGTGGCGTGGTGCTGCTCGGCGAGCACCTCGGTGGGCGCCATCAGCGCCGCCTGGAGGCCTCCTTGCACCGATGTGAGCATGGCGCCCACCGCCACCAGCGTCTTGCCCGAACCCACGTCGCCTTGCAGGAGCCGATGCATCGGCGTGGCCTTCGCCAGGTCTGCGGCGATTTCGGAGGTCACCCGCTTCTGGGCTGCGGTGAGCTCGAACGGCAGGCCCTGGTGGAACGCGTCTAGCAGTTCGCCTTGAGTGGCGTGCGAGAAACCCACGGTGGACTGCTCGAGGGTGCGTTTGCGACGCACCAGTTCCAGTTGCACTCGCAGCAGTTCGTCAAAGGCGAGACGTTTGCGGGCGCGCACGTGGTCGAAGTGCTCTTCGGGGCGGTGGATCCGGTTGAACGCCTGATGACGGCTGATCAACTTGAGTTCTCGGCGGATCGGTGGAGGCAGCGGATCGGCGATGGTTCGGGGCTCGGCGAGGTTTAGGGCGAGGTTCACGAACCGGCCAACGTCCCAGGTGCGCAAGCCTTCCTTGGAGGACTGCGGGTAGATGGGCACGAGCCGCCCGGTGCGGTCGCCCAACTCGTCGATCACCGGGTTGCTCATCTGCAGGTAGCCCCGGTACGGCTTGATGCGCCCGAACGCGATCACCGTGTCGCCCTGGCGGTGCTTGTCGGCCACCCACGGCTGGTTGAAGAATGCCAGCTCCACGGCGCCGGTGCCGTCGTGGACGACCATCGTCACCAGGGCCTTGCCGCGGTGGGTGGTGCGCTTGTGCAGGCTGAACACCTCGCCCACGATGTAGGCATCCTCGTCGAGGGCGAGTTCGGCCACGTCGGCTCGGCGGGTTCTGTCCAGGTAGCGCCTCGGGTAGTGCTGAAGCAGATCCAGGATCGTGTCGATCCCCGTGCGGGTCAGAGCACCGAACGCCCGTGACGCGGCCTTGCGCACCCGTGCCACCGGCAGGTTGTGCAGGTCTCGCAGCGTTAGCGGGGGGTCACCGGCCGGCATGGCGCTTCAACTACCAACCCGACAGGCGAACTTGCGGCGCACCGCCCCATCCTTCGCACCGCCCGCGGCCGGCCTCACATGCCGGGGGCGAGCTTGTGGCCCACCGCCGGCTTGTTGTTGACGCACTACGGGCATGTCGGGCGCCCGGCGGCGGCCTATTCGAGGCCGAGGTAGTAGGCGTACAGGGGCTGCCCGCCGTGCAGCACCTCGACTTCGAGATCGCCGTGGCGTTGCTGCAGCGTCGACAGGATCGATTCGGTGTCGGCCTCTTGGGCGTCGGCGCCGGTGATCACGGTGAGCAGTTCGTGAAGGTCGGTGTCGATGATGTGCTCCAGCAGTGCGCAGGTCGCGTTCACGGCGTCGGCTGCGGCTGCCACGATTCCCTGCGCGCCGATGCCGAGCCAGTCGCCTTTCTTGATCGGCCCGATGGGTGTGTTGGCGGTGCGCACCGCCTGGGTGACCTCGCCGAAGCTCACCTGGCTTGCGGCTTCTGCCATGGACTTGTGGTTGGCGGCCAGGGCTGCTTGGTGATCGAATGCGCCAAGCGCGCCGAGACCTTCCACCACGTTGTGAGTTGGCACCACCGCCACCGCTCGCTCGGTGCTGCCTGCGAGCTGTTCGGCCACCGCCACGATGTTCTTGTTGTTGGGCAGCACGATCACAGCGCCGCTGGGCAGCGAATCAACCGCGGCGAGCAGCTCCGCTGTGGACGGGTTCATGGACTGGCCTCCGGCCACCACACGGTGCGCTCCCATGGACTGAAGCAGCTCGCGCACCCCGTCACCTGCGCCCACCGCCACCACTGAGACTCCGTCGGGTTCGGTGATCGGCACGGCTCGGACGGGTAAGCCCTGCGCGGGCGAGTCCTGTCCGGGAGCCGAAGCCTGCGAATCGCCGGAGGTGTGGCCGGGGGAGGTTGCCATGGGGGGCTGAGCGTCGCCCGAGTCTGTGCCGGTGCCGCTGAGGGCGGCTTGCACCCATTCGCGTTCGGCCACCTCTTCGAGCAGGTCGGTCACCCGAATCTTGTGCGGGCGTCCCACCTCGATCCCGGCTTCGATGGCGGCGCCTATGTCGTCTGTGTGAACGTGGCAGTTCCACAAGCCGTCGCCGCCCACAACCACTATCGAGTCGCCGATCTCGGCCCATGCGGCTTTGAAGTGGTCCACCTTCGAGTCGGCGGCGTCGAGCAGGAACATCACCTCGTAGCGAAGATCGGCCAGCGACGGCTTGGAGTCTGCTTGTGCTGGTGCTGCTGAGGTGTCGGCGTTGATCGTGGGCGGGGGCGTCACCTGCGACGGTTCGGGAATCGGGCGGCCGCTCACCACTTCACGGGCCGAATCGATCAGCAACATCAATCCGGCGCCACCGGCGTCCACAACTCCAGCGGCTGCCAGCACGTCGAGCATTTGCGGTGTGCGTTCCAGGGCTTCGTAGCCGCGATCCCCGGCCGCTTCGAGAACCGCCGCGAGACCGGCGCCGGTGTTTGCCGCGGCAACCGCCGCCTCGGACGCTTCGCGAATCACCGTGAGGATCGTTCCCTCCACCGGGTTGCCCACCGCGCCGTAGGCCCCATCCGCGGCCTCCGCGAGAGCCCGTGCCACCACCGCGCCGTCGAGGGCGGCGCCCTTGGCCGCCTCGGTGCGCACCACCCCGGCGATCCCTCGCATGATCTGGGCCATGATCACCCCGGAGTTGCCCCGGGCGCCCATGAGCGCGCCGTGGGCCAACGCGGCGCACATCGAGTCCAGGTCGCCTGCCGCGGCGTCCACTTCCTGCATCACCGAGGCGAGGGTGAGAGACATGTTGGTGCCGGTGTCGCCATCGGGCACCGGGTACACGTTGAGGTTGTTGATGCTCTCGCGGTGGGCTTGCAACGCCCCGGCGAAACCCGACAGAACGTTGCGCAGCGACGCGGCGTCCAGTGCCTCCAACCCCCGCGATGTCTCAATTGCCATGAAAGTCCATGCTAACAACCGCCAAGAATCAGCCTCTGCATCTGGCTGCACCCCTTGGGGCACGGCCGGCGGGGCGTCTGGGCCCGCGGGTGACGTTGCGTGGGTAGCCTCGGGGATCGTGCAGGGAGTGATCAAGAGCTACGACCCGGTCACCCGAGACGGCGTGCTGGTGAGCGAAGCCGACCTCGGCGAGGTCGACCTGGCCGAGGACGCGCTGGAGGGCTCGGTGTTTCGCATGTTGCGCCAAGGGCAGCGAGTTCAATACGACCTCGACGAATGGGGGCGAGCCACACGCCTGCGCCTCGGTTCCGAGGTGGACATGGGAACGCCCGAACTGTAAGCCCCACCCCGCCCGCAGCAAGCTGCGAGCATCAACAGAGAGCGTTCAGACTGCCGGGGTGATTCCGAATTCGGCGTAGCCGTTGCTGTCGAAATGGGTTCGGAACATGTCGCGCAGCTTCGTGGCGGCCGCTTCGTATGCGTCGGGGTCGTCCCAGGTGCGAACCGGGTCGAGCATGGCGTCGTCCACACCTTCGCAGTGCGTCGGCATGGCCAATCCGAGGATCGGATGGCGGCGGGTTGCCACCGTGTCGAACTCTCCGCTGAGCGCAGCGTCGAGCAGCCTGCGGGTCACCCGAAGCGGCATCCGTGAACCAACTCCGTAGCCGCCACCCGACCAGCCGGTGTTGAGCAGAACGCAACGGGTGCGATGCCGGCTCATGCGCTCCTTGAGGAGACGGGCGTACTCGTGTGGCCGCCGCGACATGAACGCCGCGCCGAAACAAGACGAGAAGGTGGCCTCGGGTTCGGTCACGCCCACTTCGGTGCCGGCGAGGCGTGAGGTGAAACCCATCACGAAGTGGTACATCACCTCGTCGGGTTCGAGTATCGCCACCGGGGGCAGCACCCCGAACGCGTCGGCTGTGAGCAAAACGATGGTGTCGGGGTGCGGGCCACGCGCGCCGGGCGCCACGTTGGGGTTGCACTCCAGCGGATAGGCGAACCGGGTGTTCTCGGTGATCGATCCGTCGCTGAGGTCGAGATGTTGCGGGTGTGTGTCCGCCAGGGCCCGGCCTTCCAGGGGTGGCACGTTTTCGATGAGGGTGTTTCTCATCGACAGCGCGGCTGCGATCACCGGCTCGCTCGACTTGTCGAGGTCGATCAGTTTGGCGTAGCAGCCGGCTTCCAGGTTCACGATCCCGGCGTCTGTCCACACGTGTTCGTCGTCGCCGATCAGTTCGCGATCCGGATCGGCCGACAGGGTGGTTTTGCCGGTGCCGGACAGTCCGAACAGGATCGCACTGTCGCCTGCTGTGCCCACGTTGGCCGAGCAGTGCATGGACAGTTGACCTTGCGCGGGCATCACGAAGTTCATGATCGTGAACATGGTCTTCTTGTTGATTCCGCAGTAGTCGGCGCGGCCCAGCACCAGAGCGAGGCGACGTTCGATGTCGATGATCACCGCCATGTCCGACCGTGTGCCGTCACGGCGGGGATCGCATCGAAACGAGGGCGCGTTGATCAGCGTCCAGCGGCTGCGCGAGCCGTTGTGGGCTTCGGGGGCGCCGTTGCCGGCGAGGGCGGTGGCGGGAGCGGCCCCAAGTGGCGGAGTTGGTTCGGAGCCGTTGAGATCGGGGCCGGCCGCCGAGGGGGCGGGGAACATGATGTTGCAGAAGTAGGAGTGGGTTGCGTACTCGGTAACGAAACGGCAGCGCTGAGCAAACCGGGGATCGGACCCGCACTCCCGGTCGGTCACGTAAAGGCGGGCGGCGCGCTGGTTGAGGTGCGCGATCACTCGTTCGGCCAGGGCGTCAAAGGCTGCCGGATCAAAGGCCGCGAATCCGTGCTTCCACCACACCTCGTCCGTGATGGAGGGGCGGCTCACGCAGAAGGTGTCGGCCACCGGGCGACCGGTGCAGGACGGGTCGGTGTAGTACATCAGCGGGCCGTCCACGCCCAGGGACGTGGCGTAGGCCTTGGGCTCCGTGTCGGAACCACCTGGGTGGATGCGGCCCCGGTCTCCTTCGATGGCGGCGGCGAACAGTTCGGCCTGGCTGAGCCCGTAGCGAACGTCCACCGAGTGCAAACCCAACTCGGCTGCAAGTTCAGCGGCGGGGTCCGCCGCCGGTGAGGGCACCCAAGATGAGGATGCCGAAGGGGAGGCGGAAATTTCCGCTGAGGTAAGAGTCATGTTTTCTCCGACGCCGTTGTCGTTGTCGGAATCCTACTTCCGGCCCTCACCCCACCCCGGGATCGGGGCCACCACAGCCGAGCCAAATGCCGTCCGGCGCCCCTCCAAACCGGGCCCCGCCGGGGTGCTGGTTCAGATGCGCACCACCGGGCACAACAAGGTGCGCTCCACGCCGGGGATCTGCTGAACGGTGCTGATCACCATCTGGCCGAGGTCATCCACATTTTGCGCCTCGGCTCGGGCGATCACGTCGTAGGGGCCCATGGCCACATCGGCGGAAACAACGGCATCAAGAGCAGCCGTGGCCCGTGCCACATCAGCCGCACTTCCCACCTCGGCCTGGATGAGGATGTAAGCGCTCACAGTCACATCGGAACCCTAACCACCCCCCACCACCGCACGGGAGGCAAGCCGGTGAGAGGTTCAACGATGAATGCGTCCACCTACCCGACCCAGGGGTGTCACAGCGAGGCTGTAATTTCTGGCTCGTGACCTCGTCTGTGGCGGAACTGCTTGCGCCAGGCCGTGTGATTCGGATGCGCAACCGGCTCTGGCGCGTGGACAACGTGTTCGACCACCAGTTCCAGGCCACGCCCATCGACGGTCGAGACACCTTTGCCAGGCGGTTCCTTCAGGAGCTGGAGGATGTGGCCGAGGGGTCGATCGCCCCGCCGAATCCGGCCGTCACGAGTGACCCCGCTCAGCATGACTTGCTGCTGCGGGCGTTTCGGCTGTCGCTGGTTCACGGCTCGGCGCCACTTGCCGGTCTGCAGCGTTCGAGAGCCATCCCCACGGAGTACCAACTCGTGCCGCTCCTGCTCGCCATCGGCAAGGAGCGCGTGCGGCTGCTGATCGCTGATGACGTGGGCGTCGGCAAGACCATCGAGATGGGTCTGGTAACGGCAGAGCTCATCGCACGGGGCAAGGTTCGGCGTGCGCTGTTCGTGGTGCCCGCCAACCTGCGGGAACAGACCCAGGAAGCGCTGAGCCACTTCTTCCACCTCGACGCAACGATCGTGGCAGGGCACCTGAGGCGTGGACTCGAACGACAACTGATGCCCGGGCAGTCCGTGTGGGAAGCACACGATTTTGTGATCGTGTCCGTGGATTACGCCAAGCGCCACCCCGGCGAGATTCTGAACCATGCTCACCCGTGGGATCTGATCGTGTTCGACGAGGCGCACCTGTGCGCTCGTCCCCACCAGGTGCCGGGCATGAAATCGGCGCCCGACAAGCGCCGCTACGAATTCGCGAAGACGGCCGCAGACCTCACGCCTCACCTTCTGCTGCTCACTGCCACTCCCCACAGCGGCCATTCCGACAGCTACGCCAGCCTGCTTGAGTTCTTGGACATTGACGCGGTGGGTTGGACCGGCACGAACTTCGAAGTTCCCATCGTGGATCGGCAGGTTGCAAAGGCCCACGTGGTGCAGCGCCGCCGTGAGGACATCAAGCGATGGTTCGCCGAGGCCGATAAGGAGTTTCCCTTCCCAGAGCGCGACCAAGCGGAAGAGATCATCCAGCTGTCGCCCGAAGAAAATGCGGTGCTTGACGCACTCCGTAGCTACACCACCGACCTGGCCTCTGCATCGGACAGCGTGGTCAACCAGTGGGTGGCCCTTCACCTGCAGAAGCGAGCGCTCTCGTCACCCGCTGCGCTGCGATGCTCGATTGCCAACCGCATTGCTGCATTGCGGCGCAAGCTCGGGGACGAGACCGAGTCTCCCCGTGATGCCGAGATCGCGGTGATGGACGGGGAGGGCGGCGGCGACGATCTCACGGATGAGGAGCTGTTTGCCCGAGTGGACGGGTTCGCAGGTGACGGCGCCGACGACGAGATCGACCAACTCCACAAGATCGCAGCACTGGCGGCCAAGGTCACCGTTGCGCGCGACAACAAATACCGACGCCTGGCCGAGAAGGTGATCCCCGTTGTCTTCAACGCCCAGAAGGCCAAGCGCGTCATCGTGTTCACTCGGTACAAGGACACGCTCGACTACCTGGTGCGAAACCTCTTCAAAGACGCGAAGGGAACCACCAGGAGGTCGGGACGACTCCAGGGCATCGAGGTGTTCGCAATTCACGGCGAGATGAGCCAGGCAGCTCGGCGCAGCGAATTCGCCGCATTCGAAGCAGCCAAGACGGCTGTCCTGGTGGCCACGGATTGCATCTCGGAAGGTATGAACCTGCAGCGAGCCTGCGCGGCGCTCGTTCACTACGAGCTTCCGTGGAACCCCAACCGACTCGAGCAGCGCAACGGGCGTGTCGATCGCTATCGCCAACCGGAGAAGAAGGTCACAATCCGCACCCTCGTGTACGACGACGATCTGGACGTCTCAATACTGGAGGTGCTCGTCAAGAAGGCCCAGGAGATGCGGGAGCACTACGGCTTCTCGCCGCCCTTCTTCTCGTCCAGCAGGGACCTGGTGGATCTGATGAGGCTTCATGGTCGAGGGGCGGCAGGCCAACTCAGCCTTCTCACGGCTGCCACCGATGCCGACCCCGAGCGGCTCTACAGCGAAATGATGGCGCTGTCCGATGAGGCCGCTGAACGTATCCAGTCGGAGGCCTTCTACGGGCACACCACCGTGACGCTCGAGGAGGTGCAGCGCGCCCTGACGTTGACCCACCGGGCAGTCGGCACTCGGAAGCAGATTCAAACGTTCGTCCGGGCTGGTCTCGCCAGATTCGGATGCGGCATCACGGATCTCGATCCGGATCGTTTCAGGATTCACCTGGCCGACCGCCCGGAGTTCGAGGGCATCGGCGACCCCGAGGCCAAAACCCTGCAGGCAACGTTCGACCCGATGGTGGGCCAGGACGACCTGACCACCGACATGCTCGACCTGGCGCATCCCCTGGTCCGACTCCTCGTTGACCTCGTGCGCGACGAGGGATTGGGGACAATGGACGACACCCAGGTGGGTCGTGTGTGTGGCTATCCCAGCCCCCACGCCACGGAAGTAACCGTCCTCATCCATGTGCTGGCGCGTTTCGTCACGGAGAGTCACCCACCGGTGATGCTGGAGGAGTTGATACCCGTGGGTATCCGGATCTTCTCAGACCCACCGCAGCTCATCGGTGAGGCCGAAGCCGAGCAGATTGCGGGGCCCGACCGCGGACAAGGACATCTCGACCACAGGGACGTCGTGGACTATGCGAGGGATGCGCTGAATCTTCCGGACCTGGACGCCCTGATCGGACGGGCGTTGCAACGACGAGCGGACGACCTCATGGCCCGGGGACAACTGATCGAGGAAGCCGCAAGTTCGTGGGCGCAGGGCATGGGGGAACTAACCCTCACCAGCAAGGACATCCTCACCGTTGCGGTTGTGGAGCCTGCGGAATGAGCGACGCAGGCACTATCCACGTATCGGGGGGTCTGCTCACGCCTGGAGTCCTTGCCGGGGTTTACGACCCGACTGGCCGTCACGAGTTCTCCGCAGGAGCGTTCCGAGGCATCGACGGCACGTCCATCACGGCCTTCGACGAGTGGATCGAGCAGGGCTTCCGGCAGTTCTGCGACAGGTACGAGAACCTTGCTGCCGACCTGCCATCCATGGACCGACCGACGCTTCGTTCAAGGTGGGTGCTGCCTCTACTTCAATACCTCGGCTGGGAGCCCGTTTATCAGCAGGCACACCTGCGGCCCAGCACGATCGACAATCGAACGTTCCCGATCAGCCACCTGGGCTGGGACGACCCGGCAGCACCGCCGATCCACATCGAGCCCACCTCTGGGCGCGAGCAGGGCCTCGACGCCCGCCCGGCACCACGCAAGAGCTCGCCGCACGACGACCTGCAGCAGTTCCTGAACCTCGCACCGCAGATGTGGGGCATGGTCACAGACGGCATCGAGCTGCGCCTTGTGCGCAACTTCCACCACTCCACCACCAAGGGCTACGTGGCGATCGACCTCCAAGCGCTGTTCGCATCTCGCAACTTCAGCGACTTCACCGCCATGGTTCGACTCGCCCACGTGTCGCGGTTCCTGCCGAGCAGTGCCCAGGACTCGGAGTCGGATCCGCCCTTGGAAAGCCTCTATGCGCGATCGCGCGCCGCAGGTGTGAGCGTGGGCAAGGCGCTGCATCCGCAGGTGAGGAAGGCCATCGAGGTGCTCGCAGACGCTGCAGTCCGCCACGATTCGAACCTCCGAGCCGGCCTGGATGACGCCACAAGGGCTCGAGCCTTCTACGGCGAGGTTCTGAGCGTGGTGTATCGCCTGCTGTTTCTGTTCTTCGCTGAGCAGCGAGGAATCCTTCCTGGCCGCGACTCCCTGTATGCGGACTCGTACAGCGTCACCCGGCTCCGGGAAATGGCGGACAGCCGGAGCGCCATCGAGGGGCGGCGCTCAGACCTGTACGAAGGGCTGAAGGCAACGTTCAGACTGATGCGCGACGGAGCCAAGACGCTGGGAATCAAGCCGTTCGGCGGACAGCTCTTCGATGCCGACCGCACACCGGTGATGTCCCGAGCCGAGATTTCCAACCGCGAGCTGTTGCGTGCAGTAGCGGCGCTCTCAACCGTGGAGGCCGGCGGCATCAGGCAACACGTGGCCTACGCCACAATCGGCGTGGAAGAACTCGGAGCCGTTTACGAGAGCCTTCTCGACTACACGCCCCGGATCGCCACGGTTCCCACCAGGGCCGAGTCGGGTGACCCCGTCGCCACAGGCAACCTCTACCTGGAGAGGATCGGTGATCGAGAACTCGGCGCGTACTACACGCCCGCAGACCTCGTGGATTTCACACTGGAGGTGTCGTTGGATCGATTGATCCAGGAACGCTGCGGGCATCTGGATGGACTGGAGGCCGAGGCAGCACTGCTCGACATCCGCGTGATCGACCCGGCCTGCGGATCGGGAGCCTTCCTGGTGGCCGTGATCGACCGCCTGGCACTGGCGTTGTGCGACGTTCGCTACCAGGGCGCGCAGCCAACCGAGACGCAGCTCGCCCGGGCACGCCGCGAGGTGCTTCAACACTGCATCTACGGAGTGGACGTAGATCCGTTCGCCGTGGAGCTTTGCAAGGTGGCCCTGTGGATTCACTGCGCGGTGCGCGACCTGCCATTGACCTTCCTCGATCATCGCATCCAGCACGGCAACAGCCTGATCGGCTGGCCGCTCAGGGACCTTCCCGATGAAATCCCCGTGGACGCCTACCCCACCAAGGGGAAGAACAAGAAGGCCGACAAGGCCACCAAGGAGATCTGCGCAGCGGCCCGAGCGCGGAACCAGAAGGCCCTCCGCGGACAGGGCGACCTCTTCAAGGGCGCGGTCCCCAAGCCCGACCTGCAACTCGACTACCCGGCCCTTTGGGCGCAAGAGGAGCAAACCCCCGCCGACGTGGAGAAGAAGGCAGACGCATACGCCGAGTACCTCGATTCAACCGGATACCGCCTTTGGGATGCTGCCGCGAACCTCTGGGCGTCCAGTTTCTTCTGGACCGCAGACCTCGAAGGCGACCCGCCAATCACCACCGACTACTGGGCAGCGCGTCACCTGGCCGAGCAGTACCGGGACGGGAGACTCCACGACCGAGAAGCATCGGACTTCCTCGGATCACCTCAGGTGACAGGCGCAGCGGAAGCAGCAAGAGATCTCGCCCTCTTCCACTGGCCGTTGCGCTTCCCCGAGATAGCCGAGCGAGGCGGCTTCGACTTCGTAACGGGCAATCCGCCGTGGGAGGTGGTGAAGCTTGCGCGCCGGGCATGGTTCGCCACCCGTGACGCCGCTATCGCCGGCGCCGCAACGACGCCAGCTAACCAGCTGATCGCCGACCTGGAGGAGACGAACCCGCCTCTGGCACGCCAGTGGCGCCTGGCATCCGCCGCCATTGCCCGACAGGCCGACTTCATGCGGTACAGCGGCCTCTATGCACGTTCCGGCAACGAGCCGAACACGTATCTCCTGTTCACCGAGACCAATGCCCGGAATACTCGAGACCAAGGCCGTGCCGCGTTCATCGTCAAGTCGAGCCTTGGTGTCGACAAGGGAGGTCAGCCCACCTTTCAGCCACTCGTCGGCGACGGACGCGTACACGGCTTCTACGACATCGTCAACGGCGGACGCGGACAAACGGTGGTGTTTGAGGGTGTCGCGGATCTTGAACGGTTTGCCGTGCTCTCACTCGGGCCGGCCCAACCGGGGCGCGTGCTGGCCACGAGCATGATGAACCTCTCGATAGACGAGGCTAGAACCCGCAATCCCATCGACGTGCTGCCCAAGCACCTCAGAACGCTGAACCCAGTGACGCGGAGCCTTCCAAGCTTCCGTGAGCCTGAACATTGGGAGATCGCGAAACGACTGCACAGAACCCATCCGACACTGGACTTCGACAAGCCGACGAACGCTGAATTGGAATCGGGACAGCGCTCCGCTCCGACGAACCCCTGGGACCTGAAGTACGCAAGGCTCTTTGACTCGAGTGGGGATTCGGGGCACTTCATGAAGCGCGAGGATCTCGAAGCCGACGGCTGGCATCTCGGTGATGACATGCTCTTCCGGCGAGGTGAAGATGAGGCCCGCCCTCTCTACGAGGGTCAACTCATGAACCGCTACGACCACCGGGCGAAGACGTATGCCGGATACGGACCTCTTGAGAAGAAGTACGGAAGGAAACCGGGCATCCTCTTGACGACAGACGCGCAGAAGGCTGATCCGGCCTACGAGATCGAGCCCCGCTATTGGATTCACAGCGACGTCGCGGAGGCGCGAATTCGCCACAGGGTGGGTGAACGGCCACTCTTCGCTCTTCGGGATATTGGATCGCTATTGAGTAACCAGCGCACCGCCAGAGGTGCCGCCATTCCGGACTTGCCCGCATCCGATTCCCTCCCTGTGATTGGAGTCGGCCGGAACTTCTGGGGATTTATCGCATCATTCAATTCCACGACCTTCGACTTCTTGACCGGTGGCAAGCTTCCAGGCGTCCATGTGGCACGCACCTGGACGCTCAGTCAGCTTCCTATGCCACAGGTCATACCCAGTGCAGCCCGAGCTGGTGCCCGAACTTTGTCCGTGACATCCCACACTATGGCGGCTCGGCACAGTGCCGTAGCCCAAGAGTGGGACGCACCCCAACGTTACGAGGTCGACACGGAGGTAGACGCGCTCATGGCACATGCCTACCAATTGACGGAGTTGGAGTACGGAATCGTGCTCAATTCTTTTGTAGTTCTCGCCCGCAAGGAGATCGCCGAGCATGGGCGATACCGGTTCAAGGATGATTGCCTTGCTGCGTATCGGAGGGTTGGATGAACCCCCTTGACTTGCATCGCGACTTGACTAGCGCCTACAGGCGCTTCGTGCTCTCGTCTCAGCACTTCAAGAACTCCGCGATCCAGGAATGGGTGAACAACCGCATCGAGGATGAGGAGTTCCTGTGGCGTGATCCGCTCTTGACGATTCGACGCCGCTTCCAGAAAGGCGAAACGCTGGGGAGCCTGGTTGCTGACGGTCTCCTTCACGACATGGTGCTACGAACCTTCACTACCGACCCGGAAGATTCGTCGTCATCCGTGATCGAGCCGTACGAGCACCAATTCGCTGCCATCCGGTTGCTCTGCGACCAGCCAGCCCGCAACGTCGTGGTTGCGACAGGCACCGGTTCGGGCAAGTCGTTCACGTTTGGCATTCCGGTGGTGAGCGAGGCCCGACGTGCCAAAGAACGGGGTCGCACGGGGGTGAAGGCTGTTCTGGTGTACCCGATGAACGCGCTGGCCAACTCGCAGTACGAGGACTTTGCGGCACGGCTGCAGGGCTCTGGGCTGAAGATTGCGAACTACACCGGTGACATGAAGTCCACCGAGGCGGCGGCGCTTGCAGACTTCCAGACGAACACGGGCAGATCCGAG
This sequence comes from Candidatus Aldehydirespiratoraceae bacterium, assembly GCA_965221635.1. GTDB lineage: Bacteria > Actinomycetota > Acidimicrobiia > Acidimicrobiales > Aldehydirespiratoraceae > JAAXHB01. Next base: position 1,547,160 of record OZ244902.1, on the reverse strand, counting down.
CCCTACGACTCTGAGGTGATCTGCCGGGATCACGTGCAACAGCACGGCGTGGACATCCTGATCACCAACTACGTGATGCTCGAGCTGATCCTCACGCGACACCAGGATCGGAACATTTTCCCGTTCGACAAGCTCGGTGACCTCCAGTTCCTGGTGCTCGACGAAGTACACACCTACACGGGCAGGCGCGGAGCTGACGTTGCCTGCCTGATCCGGCGACTAAAGGAGCACACCGGCACAAGGGAGACCCTCCGCTGCATCGCCACATCCGCAACCGTTGATTCCGGCACAGACGACGGAGACGACAACGAGAGCAGAAGGATCATCGCGCAATTCGCCCAGGAACTCTTCGGAGAGCCGTTCGAGCCTGATGGTGTGATCACCGAGCGCTACGCGGAGCCACTGAGCCCCACTCCGGCGCCCATGCCGGGTGTGCCGACCGTGAAGCGCGACGACCTGGCCGCACACCTCCGCGGAAGCCTCAGCCGTAACGAGCTGGCCGAGAAGCTCATTGGAAAACCCAATCCCACCACGCACGACCTTCTCGCGCATCCTTCCATCGGTCACCTGGAGCACGACGTCGCCAAGAGCATCCGAGCCTGGAGTGAGATCGTGAGCAGCTATCAGGCCGACCTTCGGCCCGACGCCTCCGAGGACCAGGCGGCAGTCGAGCTTGAAGTTGCGCTCCTTGTGGGCAACGACCACACCGTGAGGCTCGACGGGAGGGATACAACACTGCTCGTCGGAAAGGTCCACACTTTCATTTCCCAAGGTCGCCCGATCACCAGCACGCTCACAGGGCAACTCTCTGACCGGGGCGAGAGAACCCAGCAACAAGCCACCGGCGACAATCTTCCTTCGTTTCCGGTGGTGTTCTGCAACGCCTGTGGAGCCGAGGCCCTTTCGGCCACATTGGACGACACCGCGCCCGTGGCGACCTTTGCCCCTGCGGACTTCAACCCCAGCGACCCCATCGGCACGGCTGGTTACTTGTTCCTCGAGCACTGGGATCGGAACGACGCTCCCCCCGATGAGCGGCGCATCAAGAAGAACGGCACGGCACGCAAGAACTGGGAGGGTGCCGTTCCCACAAATCTCGAAATCACCCCGCTTGGCAGCATTGAAGAGGGCGAAGGAACGGTGCCAGTGGCCTGGGTGCCCCGTCCGTTGTTCCTGTGTCCTTCGTGCGGAGTCCAGTACAACCGCCGCCAGGGCGAATACCAGAAGTTCTTCCAGGCAGGCATGACCGGGCGGGCCACCGCCACCGACGTGCTGCTGGGTGAGATCCTCCAGCGCCTCGATCCCGATCCGAAACCATCGGTGATCGCGTTCGCCGACAATCGCCAGGACACCGCGTTTCAGGCGGCACACGCCAACGACTACCAACGCCGCGTTCATTTCCGTCGGGCCCTGCACTCCACCCTCGTCCGCCTCGGCGCGCTAGACAGCGCTACCGCCGTCCCTCTGCGACGGTTGGGCGGGGAGATCCACGACACCATGGCCGCGGCGGACTCGGTACCGGAGTACGCGCGCGTTCCCGACGTGCAGGTCGGCCCGGCAGCGGGAGCAAGGCAGAGGGACTACAGGCGCTATCTGGGATTCGGTGTGCTTGCTGATCTCATCGGCCGCACACGGTTCCGCAACAACCGCACCCTGCACGACGTGGGCGCACTCGACGTGTACTACTCGGGCCTTCGAGAACTGGCCGCCAACGATGAACTGTGGCTCGGCATTGAGCCCATGGCCGCCGCCGCCACAGATGTCCGCCATGACACGCTGCGCGGAATCCTCGACACCGTTCGCGTGGCCGGCGCGATCGCCGCCAACCCGATCCTGCGAGGCGATGACTTCCGCGAGAGCGTGATCGACCGCCTCGCGGATGCCGCCCTGTTCCACGATCCGTCACTTCCGCCGGCTCGTCCAACGGTGTTCTCCGACGAGATTCGCTCCACCAACACTCGCGACCTGTCCATCAGACGGCTCACTTTCCTTCACGACAACCCCCGCGACCAAGGGCTTGTGCGGTGGGTACGGACACTTCACCCCACTCTGCGCGACCGTGATGACTCAAAGGCGTTCATTCAGTCCATCGTGGAGATCCTCTCAGCGCACAAGCTGCTGGTGGAGAAGGGCGCCAACGGCGGTCGTCACTTCCAGCTCCACGAGGAGGCCATCCGAGTAGCTGTGCGGCATTCGCCCCACGGGCGCCGCTGCCCGAAGTGTCAAACCCGGTGGCAGTTCGACCAGAACAGGCCCTGCCCTCAATGCTCCATCGAGACTCTCCACACCATCGACTACCACTGGGACCACGACTACAGCCGAGATGAGTACCTGGTTCCCCTCGGTGCTCGGCGAATGCTGGTGGCCGAGGAACACTCGGCGCAGGTGCCCGGAGACGAGCGCAAGCAAGCCGAGACACGCTTCAGCGACCAGAGCGACCAACTCAACACACTGATCTGTACCCCCACGATGGAACTCGGCATCGACATCGGCGGCCTCTCGGCCGTTTACCTGCGCAACGTCCCGCCCTCACCGGCGAACTACGCACAGCGTCAGGGCCGCGCCGGCCGCCACGGTCAATCCGCATACGTGGCCACCTTCTGCGGCACCGCAGGCAAATTCGGCTCACACGACCAGTACTTCTACCGATTCCCCGACCGCATCGTGAACGGACGAGTGTCGCCACCGAAGTTCCTCCTGGAGAACCGGGATCTGCTGGGGGCTCACTGCAACTCGCTCGTACTCGAGTACCTCAACTTCAAGATCCAGCCCGAGCCCCAGCACTTCATCGACTTCGACCAGGACTCTGTGCCGTTCCTCGCCGATGTGCTCACCGAACTCCGCCTGAAGCTCCAGGCAAGCCGCACCAAGATCACCGGGCACGTGCTTGATGCCCTGGGTACCGAACTCGATGCGGTGGGACTGGACAAGCATTGGGTGAACGAGTTCGTGGATCGCTTCCCGGACCGTTACCGCGACGCATGGCGACCACTCATCGACGAGTTCATCAACCTCCGGCAAGAGCTAAGGGAGATCAACCTGCGCCAAGAGGCAGGGGACACATCAAGAGAAACCAACATCCGCCGGGACTCGATCCTGAAGCGAATGAACGACATCCGGCAGGGCAGAGGCGACTTCTACCCGTACAGCTTCCTGGGAAGCCAGGGCTTCCTGCCCAACTACGCCTTCCCGCGTCGAGCATCCCAGGTGTACTTCACCGACCGCAAGGATGCGCTGGCCCGGCACAGGGCGACCGCACTGCGCGAGTTCGCGCCGGAGGCCTCCATCTACTACCGAGGCGCCCGCTATCGAGTGGAGCGGGCCCAGCCAAAGGCCCGTGGCGGCCAGGTCAACTGGAGCCGTGTCAAGCAGTGCTCGTGTGGAACCTTCCTGATGAACGAACACGTCACTGCCGCTGCTGTGTGCAACACCTGCGGAACCGACCTCACCGGCACCTTCGCATCGGAGTTCAGCCTCGAACTGCCCGATGCTGTTGCTCGCCGACGCGGGCGAATATCGAGCGACGAGGAAGAGCGGCGCCGGCGCGGCTACGAAATCGCCACCAGCTATCAGCTCCCGCCCGACGCACGATCGGGTGAGTTGAGCGCCGACGGCGAGCTATGTGGAGAGGTGCATTACGGCCATCTCGGTCGGGTGCTCATCACCAACCGGGGCTTTCGCAGCCAACACCACGAACCGACCGGCTTTCGCATCTGCCTGCGCTGTCGCCGATGGATCCTGTCCGACCGGGATGAGGAGACACACGTGGCCGATGACAACCCCCAAGGGTCATGCGTGGCCGGAGGCACCCCGGAGGACATCCAGAAGAACGTGGTGCTGTTCGTGGAAGGCCAGCACGACATGGTCACCCTGGACGTGGCAACACCCGCCCACCAGGATCCCGACAACTTCGTGACTTCGCTCGCTCACGCCCTGGGACTCGGGCTCCAGATCGCATTTTCAGCGGATCAGTCCGAGATCGACCACGAGGTGTACCGCACCGGCGACTCCGACACGAGCCGCATCGTGTTCTTCGAGCGCGAAGAAGGCGGCGTTGGCCTGCTTCATCACCTAATCGACGGCGCTGCCTGGCGGCGCGTGGCGCGGCGGTCGCTGGAGTTGCTGCACATCGACCCTGACACAGGTACCGAGTCGCCGAACGCCTGTGCCAGGGCCTGCTACGACTGCCTGCTGTCGTTCTTCAATCAGTTCGATCACCACAAACTCGATCGCAAGCTGGCTATCCCCTGGCTCACCAAGATCGCCTCTGGCCAGGTGTCGCTGAGCCTCGTGGGCGCGGAGGATGTCTGGCAGGAACTGGAGGAGCAGGCCGTCGGGGCCGAAGCGGACATGCTCACCCGAATCCGCCAAGCAGGGTGCCCTCCCCCGAGCGGCCAGCACCAGGTGATCAGCGACTCAGACGGCAACCCCGTGGCCGAAGCCGACCTCACCTGGAGCGGCAAGATCGTGTGCTTCATCGACGGGTCTCCCCACCAGCTTCAACACGTCCAACACGACGACAAAGCGAAGCGCCGACGCTTGAAGGCCCTCGGCTACAAGATCGTGGTGATCAATGCCCTGGATCCCGCCCCGGGAATCGACGACCTGAAGCGCCGCCTCCGGATCGATACGCCAGCCCCCGTCGCAGAATCGGCACAGGACGCAGCCAATAACGCCGCCACCCCCCAACCCGAACCACTCGCACAGCCGCCCCTACGACCCAAGTCACAAGTAACGCCCTACGACGGCTGGCTGCCCTTCTACGCCGTTGGCAGTGAGGACTTCGGCAAGGAGGGCTACGAGGAGGGCTGGGTGGAGGTAGTGGACAACCCCACCCACGAAGGATTGCTAGCCACACAGATCCCCGGCTCATCCATGCGGCCCGACTTCGAGCGCGGAGACCTAGCAATAGTGGAGTTGATCCAGGACCGGCCGGTCGAAGGCCAAACCACGCTGGTGCATTTGTCGGACAACCAAATCGACCCCGACACAAACCTGCCCTACGCACTCAGAGCCTGGTACCGGGAAATGCACGACGGCAAGCTCGTAGGCCTGGCCCTACGCGCAAGGCCCGGCAGCAAGGTAGAGCCTCTCAGCGTCGCCAACCCAGCTACCACAAGACCCATAGCCCGCTGGATCTACGGCACAAAACCATGACCGACTACATCTTCCGCTGGACGCAGACCTACAACGACTGCCTCAAGCGTTACCGCAACAACAAGCTTGTGAAGTCCCAACTCTCCGACACGTACCAGGAACTCGCAGCAGATCCCTTTCACTCGCCGGCACTCAACACGCACCCCGTGAAGGGAGCGAAGGGCAAGACCTACACGTCGGATGTCGGCGGACGGAAAGGCAAGCGGCTGATCTGGCGTCTCGTCGGAGATCGGACGATCGTGCTGCTTGTCCTGGGTGAGCATGACGCGGCATTTAGGCGAGCGGAACGGCTCAACCTCGATTACGACGAGGCCACTGACACGATCCGCGTGTTCGACACCGCACCCGGCGATGACGCGCCGAAGCCCTACGCCGACCGCCGGATGGTCGAGGGAACCCTCTTCATGGCCTACTCGGACGACGAACTCGCAACATTCGGCTTCAACGATCGCGAGGTCCCGGCCCTACGGCGATTGGACGAAGAAAGCGAGCTTCTCGAGCTCGAAGAACGGCTGCGCCCAGAGGCAGGGCAAATGGCCATGAACCTCTTCCTCTACGGACACCCCAAAGGTGAGCAAGCCGCCGCAGCGGAGCGCGAGGCAGCCGAACTGGCGGAGGCAGCCGAGGCAGAACCCACGGTCGACGAAGCGAAGGAAGCCCAACTCGCCCTGGCGCTGCTGTCGCCCCGCGCCAACTTCGAACTGCCGCTCGTGCAGGGCGCGCTGGCCGAGGTGCTGTCGCAGCCCATCGAAGACTGGATGATCTTCCTTCACCCAGATCAACAGACACTGGTGGAGCGTGCCTATTCCGGCCCCGCTCGTGTGCGTGGCGCGGCGGGCACCGGTAAGACGGTCGTCGGCCTACACCGCGCCGCCTACTTGGCCCGCGCGTACGACGGCCCCATCCTGTTCACCACATACATCCGCACGCTGCCGCCCATCCTGGAGCAACTCTTCCGCCGACTGGCGCCGGACGTCGCAGATCGCGTCGAGTTCCGCAACATTCACTCCTGGTCGTCTCAGTACCTCCGCTCGATAAAGCGGAGCTTGAAGATCGACACCCGCCGCGTGAACGCATCGTTCAACAGCGCCTGGTCGACGATCGCCACCGAAGGCTCGCCCCTCGTCAACAGCGGCTTGCCCAAGGAGTACTTCCGAGAGGAACTCGACTGGATCCTCCAAGGTCGTGGATGTCGCCAACTCTCCGATTACCTGGGCCTCACACGCACCGGTCGGGTGACGCCCCTTCGACGCGCAACCCGTGAGCAAGTTTGGGCCCTCTACGACGAGTACCGCCACCAACTCCGCAGGCGAAAGACTCATGACTTCAGCGCTCTCATCGCAGAAGCCTTGCGGGAGGTTCGCGAGCGCGGCAGGCCAAACCAGTACACCGCGGTGATCGTCGACGAAGCACAAGACCTCACCGAGGTCGGGATCCGGCTCTTGTACGAACTGGCAGGTCGTGACAAGCCTGACGGACTGCTCATCCTCGGCGACGGCCAGCAGTCGATCTATCCGGGCGGATTCAGCCTGGGCGCCGTGGGCATCGACGTGCGCGGGAGATCGTCTGTGCTCAAGATGAACTACCGCAACACATCAGAGATTCTCACTGCGGCCATGGCCCTGGTGGAAGACCATTCATACGACGATCTGGGCACCGAGCGCTACACCGGATCCAGCGACGTGACCGTCCTCCGGCGCGGCGTCGAGCCCACTCGCCACAGATTCGATGACGCCGACAGCCAAGACGTAGCCCTGGGCCTAGCTCTGCTCGACGCGAGTGAGCGAACCGACACAGACCTCGGCGACCTAGCCGTGCTTGTGCCCACCCTGGCCCTCGTCAAGCACTACGTGAAGACGATCAGCGGCCTGGGCCTGACCACGCAGAACCTTGAGGAGTACAAGGGGGTGAGCACATCGGCGGTGAAGGTGGGCACCTACAAGCGAGCCAAGGGACTGGAGTTCAAGCAGGTCTTCCTCCCCAACCTCGAATCCGTCGACATATCGGACGCCAACAACGATCCCTCACAAGCCGACAGCAGAGCACTCCTCCGTACCGGCCTCTACGTGGCCCTCACCCGAGCCCGAGACCAAGTCTGGCTCTCCGGCATCACCCCCAATCCCAACCAAGCCTGGTGGACCACCCCACCCCCACCCGCCCTGCCCTAGTAGCGACGACCTGCAGGGTGTGCGCGCAACACACAAGAAATTCACCGGAATCGTCCCTGACCTGGCAATTCCCGCATAGAGGAGTTTTTTCGTCCCGAACGTCACACGGCGCACCCATACTCGGCTCATGAAGGTCTTTGTGAGTTCCCTGATACAGGGCTACGAGCCGTGGCGGGACGCCGTCGAATCGGCAGTCGAGATGCTTGGGCATGAAGCTATCCGAGCCGAAGACTTCCCGGCGTCCCCCGATAGTCCTCAATCTGTGTGCTTAGCCGGGGTACGCGATTCTGATGCGGTGGTGCTGATCTTGGGATCCAAGTATGGGCACCCCCAAGCCTCAGGGCTGTCCGCTACGCACGAGGAGTACCGCGAGGCCCGAGAGCGTGTACCCGTGCTCCCGTTCATTCAAGATGGCATCGACCCCGAATACAAGCAGCGCGAATACATCCGCGAGGTTCAAGAGTGGACGGATGGTCATTACACCACGTCGTTCATGGACGCGGACGACCTGAAAGCGAAGGTCGTCCACGTCCTTCACAATCTCCTTCTCGACAATGCTACCCCACCTCTCGACGAACGCGCGATAGCCCAACAATCACGGGATCTGGTCCCTGAGTCCCTGTGGGGATCCAGTCCGTTGCTCGTCGTCTCTGTGAGCGGAGGACCATCGCAACAGATGTTACGGCCCTCCGAGCTCGAGGACCCAGAACTACACGACTTCTTGCGCTCCGAATCGTTGAGCGGCACCCATGCCGTCTTGAGACTAGCGATCGGCACACACCTCTCGATCGAGCGCGACACCGTGGTTCTCCGTCAGGAAGATGGTGCTTTCGTAAGCCTGAACGAGGCCGGCGGAATCGTCATCGCCCAAGGCGCTCGTGACGACGACGGGTGGAACGGTGAGATCGGGTCGTTGATCGAAGAAACCATCACCGAGCGGATCTCGCGCGCGTTGGAGTTCATCGGCAAGGTGCTCGACCACGTTGACCCACAACGGCGATTGAGCCAGGTCGCTGTCACCGCCGCACTGCTTGAGGCTGGCTACCTACCATGGAGAACCAGAGAGGAGCAGGTCAAGAGCCCGGGAACATCCTCGCTTGGCCTCGGGGTCCCGGCCCGGGTCCTCGTGCAGTTGACCCCACCCGTCAAGAAGAGGCCCGCACTCGTTCAACGAGCCTGCGAATTTGCAAAGGATCTGACGGTGCTGTTGCGTCGAGAGATTAGACCATGAGTACGCACTCGAACCTGGAGTTGCGTCGTGCCCGCTGCCGTCGACACTTGGCAACACAAGGCCTGGACAAGACAGACCGCAAGGACTTCCTCTTGGGCAGCCTCGGCCGTCGGGTCCACACGCCGACAGCCCGGCTCTTCTTGCTACCCCAAGACCGCCCCTTCCAGCGATCGGTTCGGGTTACGGCACCGAGTCTCCTGACCGGAAGATTCACACCCTTGAATTCGTATTAGCACAAAGTCCTACAGCCTAACCGGCAGACCATAACCGAACGATATCAACCACGCAACGAGGTGAGCCCAAGTCTTTAGTGATCAAGGCTGCTGCTGACCCATTGGGAAAATGTTCTGGCGACATTGTGTGAAGGAGGAATGAGGCGGTCCGTCGACCATCGCTTATGGGTTCTAAGGTACCGGGCCATCGAAATATTGGCCTCAACGTTGGTGACCAGCATGGTCTTTGCTGCTCCAAGGTCAAGTGAGAGTCCTAGGAACCCTCGAAGTTGTCCAAGCGGGAGCGATGAGGAATAGAACTTGCACTCAATCGCCAGGCTAGCGCGCGAATGACGTGGGTCTCGCCTTCTTTCTCGGCACGCTTCTGCTGTCTTCCGGTCAATTATCAGAACATCGCATTCGTGGGATACGTGTGACTTGCCGAGAACCCGCACTCCGAGATGCACTTCGAATCTCGGGAATCCATTGGACACAAGAACCGCAAACCCGTATGGTTGTGTAGCCGTAAAGATGTGACCTGGACTAGTACGAAAAAAGAAAGTGCTTTGTGGGCCTGACTGGACGCTGTTGATCCGTTCGTATCGCACGGAGTAGCCTGCCCTGCGCGCAGCTTTAAGAACAAGCGTAAAGACATACGCCTCGTAGAGGTCGTGGGCATTGTTGGCGGATGTCAGACTTGGGACTACTGCTGACGTTAGATTCCTCTTGATTTCGTTCATCAAGTCCACATTACTGGTCACTCCGATACCTCCTCCCTGATGCTACGGATTGCTAACGTGAGCGCCTTGACTGCTTCAATCCTCGCCTCAAGAGCGTCTTCAGTGGTCAACTCGAAGCCACCAGGTTCTCTGCCGGGTACTGACTCAGAGAAGAAGCGTAGAGTGTTGGGCGGATTGACCCGAGTAGTCGTGGGGTTTGCGGTGTCTAGTCGTTCACTGTCTTCATGTGTACTTTGCTCTATGCTCCGTTCATATTGGTGCCGTTCCGCCCGGAAAAACCCAGAAATTTCTCTTTCGGCATCTAGATTATTTCGAATTACTCTCTCAACTGCGTCAAGTAGCAAGAGGAGATGTTCTCTGGGCGTATACTCCAATTGGGCCGTACGGTCCCGGAAACCCCCGTCGCGCCAGTGTCTAGGTTCTGGGCCTAACATCAGTATCTCATTGCTCTCAGTCACGAGATCGGCTATCTCGGCAGTTAACCATGAGAGTCCGGCCGTATTCAAGGCCTCTATGAACTCGCGCAGCAGGTCCTGGAGTGCTTCCTCATTCATGCCCTCACCTCCATCGAATCTGTCGTCCGCGACTGAACCCGAAACGGTACCACGTTACGGCGCTCACATCACTCACCAATGATAACACCCTTCCCGAAGAACTATGGGCAGCGTCGACTCCCGGTCCAACCTGACCACAGCGCACGGAACTGAGTGCCACTAGCTCTTCAGCGTTGAACGGGGTGGGCGAGTTCCTACCATTGGTGTTGGTTCGGGTACCGGTGATCATGGTCGGAGCCGTGCCGACCGTTGGAACTCGCCCCCCGCGGAGATCCGACGGTGCTGTGTTAGTCGAGGATTATGGCTCTTATTCCTAGGCCCATCAGGAACAGGGCTGTGCCGCTGTAGAGGAGGTGCAGGTGGCGTTGTAGTTGGGAGCGGTAGCTGTAGGCGATGCCCACTGCCACCAGTGCCGAGAATCCGTACAGGGCGTGGAGGTCGGGGGCTGCACGGCCTTCGCGGGCTATCAGCCAGGAACCCAAACCGGCTTGCACGAACACGCTCAGCTGGCCTGCGATCACCACTGCCCAACCGAGGCGGTGGCGAGCCGCGGGCCACCGGTGTGCGGCCAGTGCCCACAGGCCTGCTGCTGCGTTCACGCCGATCACCACCCAGGAGAACCAGTCGTGGATGTCACTCACCGCCGAGGCCATCACCGCCGGTGCGTTCGACATCACCCCAAGGCTCCCGGTCGGCGATCCCGGCGGACGGGGAAGGATTCGGCCACCACGGTGGGCCGGGTGTGCATCACAGCCGGCTTCCGGGACGGCGATTCCGGCGGACGCAACCGGATTTGGCCATCAGCGCCGGGGGGTTTGGCATCAGTTCAGGGGGGCGAAGATGTCGTTGCCGGGCTTTGGGCTTGGGGTGGCGCCACGCTGGATGTACCACTCGGTGGCCGACACCAACGCGAAGGCTTCGTCGGGCAATGACACGAAGAACGAACCCGGCGGGATTTGCGAGGCGTGGGCAGCCATGGCCGCCCTCTTCTCCGCCAAAGCCGCGGTGACGTCCACCCGGTGGGTGATGAACTCCGCGGACACGCCGAAGGACTCCGCGGCGAGTTCGTCTTCCATTTCTTCCCATTCCTCGTCGGATCCGGCGTCTACACCCGCGGAGGTGGCCATCTCGCGAATCTGGTGCATCGTCTCGCGGAAGTGGTCGCGGTCGGTGGTGGCTTCGTAAACCAAGTCCACTCCGGCTATTTCCGCGGCTCGCACCCCCACCCGGTGCACCTTGATGTGATCTGGATGGCCGTAGTTGCCGTTGTCGTCGTAGCACACCACAAGCTGCGCTCCAACCTCCCTGAGCAGGGCGGCGAGGCGCTCGGCTGCCTCGGTGTCGTCGGCCTGCCAGAAGCTGAGCGGATCGTCGTTTGCAGGATCCCCGGCCATGCCCGAATCCCGGTAGCCGAGCATCTCCACCCGGTGTACCCCGAGGATCTCCGCGGAGGCTCGAAGCTCCGCCTCTCGCACCACCGCCAACCGCTCAGCAAGGTCACCGGCGTCATCGGCGCCCTCACCGTCAACGGCGCCTTCAGCGTCACCGGTGAGGCGATCATCCGCCGCGCTCTCCGCGGCGTCATCGGCATCGGAGTCTCCGTTGAAGATGTCTGTTAGGCCGCCGGAGCCGTCGGTGGCGCACACCAGCACCACTTGGTGACCGGCCCTCGATGCGAGCAGCATCGTGCCGCCGGTGATGATCGCCTCATCGTCGGGATGGGCGTGAAAGAACACCGCCGTGGCCATCACGCCACCGTCCCGGCGGCTCGCAAGTCGGACACCTCGTCCACGCCCAAACCCAGCTCGGCGAGGATTTCGTCGGTGTGCTCACCCGGACGCGCCGGGGGACGTTCGATGGTTGCCTCGGTGCGGCTGAAACGCGGAGCGGGCGCAGGTTGCAGCACCCCGTCACGCTCCACGAAGGTGGCCCGGTGACGGTTGTGGGGATGCTCGGCTGCCTCGGTCATGCTCAACACCGGAGCGAAGCACACGTCGGTGCCCTCCAGCAGTTCGCACCACTCTTGGCGGGTACGCGAGGCCACCACCTCGGCCATCTTGGCTTTCAGCGCAGGCCACTGTTGCTGGTCGCCTTGATCGTCCCATTCAGGGCCGTCGAGGCCGGCCAGGCGCCGCAACTCGGCGTAGAACTGCGGCTCTAAGGATCCCAACGAGATGTGCTCACCGTCCGATGTTTCGTACACGTTGTAGTAGGGCGCGCCCGTGTCGATCAGGTTGGTGCCACGCTGAACACTCCACGCCCCGCGTGCCGACATGCCGTAGAAGAACGTCATCAGCGAAGCGGCGCCGTCCACCATTGCGGCGTCCACCACCTGCCCGGCGCCGGAGGTTCGTGCCTCGAACATGGCGCACACCATGCCGAACGCCAGGTACATGCCTCCCCCACCGAAATCGCCCACCAGGTTGAGCGGCGGCAGGGGCGGCTCACCGTCACGCCCGATGTGATGCAACGCACCTGCCAGGGCGATGTAGTTCACGTCGTGACCGGCCATCGCCGCGTACGGGCCCTCCTGGCCGTAACCGGTCATCCGTCCGTACACCAGGCGGGGGTTTCGCCCCAGGCACACATCAGGGCCGATGCCGAGGCGTTCGGCCACCCCCGGGCGGAACCCCTCCAACAAGCCATCCGCGTCCTGCACCAGGCGCAGCACCGTCTCGGCGCCACCAGGGGCCTTCAAGTCCACACCGATCGAACGACGGCCACGGCCCATGGGATCAGTGGGCGCGCTTCGGGGCGGCCCGTCGGGCGATGCCGGCCGCACCGCTGCCGCGCGATCCACGCGGATCACGTCCGCGCCCATGTCTGCCAGCATCATCGCGCAAAACGGCCCAGGGCCGATGCCTGCCATTTCGATGATCCTCGTACCTGCCAGTGGCCCCATCTCAGCACCTCCGCCTGGGTTGCATCGCACTCATCTGTTGGGATCCCGCCTCCGATTGACCTGCATCGCCTTTGCCTCACGCAGCCACGTCCGGCTGCGTCGCTGCGCAACAAGCACGCGGGCTCCGCGCCCGCGCCACGAACCGGTTTCACCCCAAGGGCCCACCTGTCCGCAGCTTCACCGGTGGATCGTTGCACCTTCGCGCAGCGTGGCAGTCTGCCCCGAGCGCCCGCATACCCAACCTCCATCGGAAGCCCTGCCGCGGCGTCGGTTGAACGTCCGCCACGTGCTGGAGGTTGGGGGGGCCGAGATGCGACAGTGCATCGCCGCGACGGTGGTCTGTATTGTCGGCGGATGCCCTTTGCGCGCAACGGCGACGTGACCTTGGCCTACGAAACCTTCGGAGACGAAGACGATCCGGCGCTGGTGCTTCTGCACGGGCTGGGCATGAGCATGCTCACCTGGGACGAGGAGTGTTGCCAGGGATTCGCGGATCGGCAGTTCTTCGTGATCCGCATGGATCACCGCGACTCCGGACTGTCCACCGTGCTGCCCGAGGGCACCGAATACACCCTTGCCGAGATGGCCGGCGACGTGGTGGCCGTGATGAGCCATGCGGGCGCGTCACGTGCGGTGGTTTGCGGGTTCTCGCTGGGAGGCATGGTGGCCCAGATGGTTGCGGCGCTTCACCCCGAGCGGGTGGCCGGACTGGTGTCGGCGGGTTCCAACAGCGGCGAGGCCGGCTACGGCGAGGCCACCCCCGAAGCCCACGCCGCGCTGATCGAACCCGCGGCGCCCACCATTGCCGAACAAGTCGAACTCGACCTGGTTGGTTACCGCATCTGGTCGAACCCGGCGTGGCGAGACGAGGACGCGTACCGGCACTACCTGGAGACCACGTACAACCGAGCATGGCATCCGGGTGCATCGGATCGTCAGATCGCAGCAGTTCAACGCACCGGCAGTCGTGCCGATCTGTTGCGCGGCCTCGACGTTCCGGCGCTGGTGGTTCACGGCGCGGGGGATCCCCTGATCGCGCCCGACGCGGGTCGTCGCACCGCCGAGTTGATCCCCGGCGCCGAATACCTGGAGATCGAGGGGATGCGCCACGTTTTGGCCCCGCAGATGTGGCCGCAGTTGATCCAAGCCGTGACCGCGTTGTCGGGCCGCATCACCTGGTAAACGGTTGGAGGCCCGCGCTGGGCCGCCCAGGGTGGGCGCTGGGTAATGTTGCGCGGCCATGGCACCCCGCAACAGTCAGCCCCGCAGGTGACAGACACCCGACCCGTAACCCCGGCGCCACCCCACGCGGCCTTCAGCGACTATCGCCACGCGGTTCAGCGACGTGTGATGTGGGTGCTGATGGCTTCGGTTATCCCCTCCGCGTCGGCGATGACCGCGGCGTTCGCGGCCACCGCGGTGCTCGCCGAGGACATCACCGGCAGCGAGACCCTCGCGGGCATGGCTGCAGGGTCGCTCTCGTTCGGCACGGTGGGCGCGTCGGTTCCGCTGGCTCGGCTGATGGCACGCAAGGGCCGCCGGGCGGGACTGGTGACGGGATGGATGATCGGCACGGTGGGCGCCACCTGCGTGTTCGCTGCGGCGGTGGCGGAGCTGTACCCGCTTCTGGTGGTGGGCATCATCGCCGTGGGCGGCGGGCAGGCCGCGAACCTTGCCACCCGTTTCGCCGCCGCCGATCTGGTTGACGCCGATCACCGGGGGCGCGCCATTGGAATGATGGTGTGGGCCACCACTTTTGGAGCGGTGGCAGGCCCCACGATTGCGCTCGGCCCCGCCGGTGACGTGGCCGAAGCGCTGGGACTGCCGGAGTTGTCGGTCCCGTTCCTGCTGGGGCTCTTGGCGTTCGCCGGTGGGGCGGTGATCACCTGGACGGAGCTGCGGCCCGACCCACTGGAGGTGCTCGGAACGCTCACCGGCCCTTCACGGCGAACAACCCTGAGGCGCCAGGCCCGCAGTGATCAAGACCATGGCCCTCCCGCCGCGCCGGGCGTCGGTGCCCTTCACGGCGAAACCGGCGGCAATGCCCCCAGCGACGGGGTGGTTGCCGCAACCGCGCCCGGGGCCGTCCCATCACCGGTGGCGCGGACACGACCCACCCCCCTGTTCACGGTGATCGGCCGAATTGCCCGAAACCCCGAGGCCTCACTGGCGGTGCTGGGAATGCTGGTGGGCCAAGCGGTGATGGTGGGGGTGATGACGATGACCCCGCTTCACATGACCAACGGAGACCACGAACTGAGGGTGATAGGCCTGGTGATCTCCCTTCACATCGTGGGCATGTACGCCTTTTCGCCAGTGGTGGGATGGTTCGTGGATCGCGTGGGGCCCTACGTGATGGTTGGTTCGGGCGGTGTGGTGCTTTTCGTGGGCGCGGAGATGGCCTCGCACACCTCCCCCGAGGACAGCCTCGGAGTGTTCGTGGGACTGTTGCTGGTGGGACTGGGCTGGAGCTTCGGACTGATCTCGGGAAGTTCGCTGCTGACCGGCGCATTTCCCGCCAACCAGCGCGTGGAGGTGCAGGGGGCTGCGGACATGATCATGACCCTGGGAGGCGCCCTGGCCGGGTTCTCCGCAGGCGCCGCCATGGAAATAGTGGGCTTTCACACCTTCAGTCACTGGGCCGCGGTGGCCGCGCTGGTGCTGGTGGCCGCGGCGTCGGGCGCCTGGCTGATGCAGCGCCGCGCCACGCCCGCGGGTGTCTGATCGCTTCGGCTAACGGTTTGAGCCCTCGGGGGAATCTTCCGCCGGGGGCAGGCACGTCAACGACACAACTCCTGCGGGGTTGATCTCGTAACGGCGCAAGTCCCCCGGGGCGGCGCCGTGGGTGTCGAGCACCACCAACTCTTGGTGTGAGGGAATGGTGCGCAGCCGCAGCTCGAACCGGTCACCCCGGAACCGGGCGTCGGTGACCGAACCGGTCACACGGTTGGCCTCGGTGGCACCCCGCGTAGTTGCCACCTCGGGCTCGTCGCCACTGCCTGCCGCAGCCGACGGACGACTTCCGGAGACGCCTTCGTGCGTGCTGGAGGTGGAAGCCGTGGCTCCCGCCTCGTCAGGCGGTACGCCATGTCCGGCGGGGTCGAGTTCAACCCGGGTGAACGCATCGGATCGCACCACCACCCTGCCGATGGGAGCATCGATCGGCCCCCACGGCGCCATGTTGAGACGGGTCTTGTCCACGGCAGTGGCGGCTCCCGATGGCGCGGTGATTGTGACGATGTTGCGATGACCGAGGAACCTGGCGGTGAACTCGGTGCGCGGGTCTCGCCACACCTGCGCGGTGGTGCCGATGCGCTCAACGCGGCCCTGGTTGATCACCGCCACACGGTCGGCCACCGCGAAGGCCTCGTCGTGGTCGTGGGTGACGTGCAGGGCCGTGACCCCGGCGGTTCGCAGCACCGACCGCAACTGCTCAGCCAGTGCGTCTCGCAGGCCCCTGTCGAGGGAACCCAGCGGCTCGTCGAGCATCAGCAGCCGCGGCCGGGGGGCCAGCGCCCGGGCGAGGGCCACGCGCTGCGCCTCTCCGCCCGACAGCGTGGCAACCTCGCGGCGCTGGTAGCCGCCGAGGCCGACCATCTCCAGAACCTCGTCCACCCGGTTCGCCACAGCCGCCGGGGCCATCTTGCGCATTCGCAACCCGAACGCCACATTCGCGCCAACATCCTTGTGGGAGAACAGCGCATGGTCTTGGAACATCAGCCCGAAGTCGCGCCGATGAACCGCCACGTTGGCAAGGTCACGGCCCTCCCAGCGGATCTCGCCCCCGTCCAGTGTCTGCAGCCCGGCAATCGCCCGCAGCAAGGTGCTTTTGCCGCAACCGCTCGGCCCCAGCACCGCCACCAGCTCGCCCTCGGCAACGTCCAAATCGAGGGCGTCCAAAGCCGGCGCCGAGCCGAAGCGCACAACCGCGCCCCTCACCCACAACACCACAGGCCGCGCCATAGCTTCGGACGCCGGCGGTCCTTCGATTGACCCCGAGGGCTGCGCTGGGCGCGCCATCAGATCATTCCTGTTGAGGTGCCCGCTCGGCCACGATCGCCGAGGGTGTCCATCACCAGCACCGTTGCCGCGGTTAGCACCATGAGCACCACCGCAAGGGCCATCGCCTGCCCGCGCAACGCCGTGCCGGGAGTGCCGAGCAGCCTGAACAACGCCACCGGAGCGGTGAGCGTGTCGGCACGACGGGGAATGAAAGAGGTTGCCCCGAACTCGCCAAGCGACACCGCGAAAGCGAACCCGGCCCCCACAGCCAGCGCCCTGGCCGCCACCGGCAGGTCCACCTCGCGGCGAACCCGGCGCGGCGAGGCGCCAAGCACTGCCGCGGCCTCTCGCTGGCGGGGGCTCACGGTGCGCAGCATCGGCACCAGCGTGCGCACCACAAAAGGCACACCGATGACCGCGTGGGCAATCGGCACCACGACCAGCGAAGTGCGAATGTCCAGCGGCGCCTGGTCGAACACCACCAGGAATCCCAAGCCGATGGTCACCGCGGAGGTGCCGAGAGGCATGGTGAGGCCCACGTCGACCACCCGACCGCTCAGCTTCCTTGCCGCCCCGGCGAGGATGCGCCCACCACCGTCTGGTGCCGCCGTGTTCGGAGAGCCCCGCAGCGTCGCCCCATCACCGGATCGTTGAGACTCTCGTTCGTCACCATGGAGTCCCGCCCCGGCGGCTGCGACCCCTGTCGACGGGTTTGGGCGCCTCCGGCCTGCGTCGCTGCGAAGCACATGGAAAGACGCCGCGGCGCCGACTGCGAGCGCGATCACGGTGGCCGGCACCGCGAAGGCAACAGAGTTGACAAGCGCTTCGATTGCGCTGGCGGGAAGCAGCGTCACCCGTTGGGTGAGCGCCTCGAAGTTGGCCAACGAGTACGAAGTGGCGCCCGCCGGCCCCACCGTGAGCGACCGCTCCACCAGCACCGCCACCGGAAGGCCCAGCACCACGGCCATCACCGCCAGATTGGCAACCAAACCTGCTCCCGAGCCGCGGGGCGCGGCGAAACCCGTGCCGGCCTCGGCCAGGCCCCGGCGTCGCTCGAGGCGATTGGACACCACCACCAGCGCCGCCACCGCCAGCAGCTGCACCACGGCCAAACCGGCCGCGGTGGCGAGGTCGAGGCGGACGATCGCATACCGGTAGATCTCGGTCTCCACGGTGGCACGCGCAGGCCCGCCCAGCACCAGCACCACACCGAAAGACGTGAAGCAGAACAGGAACACGATCGCGCTCGCGGCGGCCACCGCCGGAGCCAGCCGAGGCAGCGTGACCGCCGTGAACACCTTGGCGCGTGACGCTCCCAACACGCGGGCCTGATCCTCCACACGGGCGTCGAGCCCGGCCCAGTGGGCGCTCACCACCCGCAACACCACCGCATAGTTGAAGAACACGTGCGCCACAAGGATCGCCCACACCGACTGGCTCAACGGGATCGAGAACCGGTCGAACACCCCCTCGAAGGCCGCGGCCACCACCACGGTGGGCAACACGAAGGGCACCGTCACCAACGCTCGCACCAGCCTGCGGCCCCGGAAGTTGAGCCGGGCCACCGCCCCAGCTGCGGGCAGCGCCAAAGCCACGGTGAGCGCGGTTGACAGCGCCGCCTGCCAGAACGTGAACCACAGCACCGAACGCCCCCAACCCGATCCGAACACGTCGGCGAAGGGCCCCAACAGCGACTCACCAAGCCCGAGCCTCAGCACGCCCAGCACCGGCCAAACAAAGAACACCCCCAGGAAGCCCCCGGCCGCCACCGCGGGCAACCACGACACCGAGGACCGCAGCCGTGTCAACACAGCCCCACCAGAGGTGACCTCCCCCACGGGATGCATGCGGCGGCCCTCTACCCCTTGCGCGCTTGTCGCCTGCGCGTCACGCTGCGGCGGGCGCCGGGCATTGCCGGGACTTGCATGTCACCCGGTGGCGAGTTGCGACTGCGCGGGCGCGCAACGGGTTGCGCATCACGCCGTGGCGGGCGGCACGCCGCGGGTTGCGATTCGCCCGGCCCTGTTCGGCGACTAGCGCAGCACCACCTGCACCCAGCGGTCGGTCCAATCGTTGCGTGACGCCTCCACCTCGGCGGGATCGAGCATCAGCGGATCTTCCACGATCACCGCGTGCGCAGAGAATGCCTCCGGAAGCACCGCCGAGGAAGTCACCGGGAACACGAACATGTTCAGCGGCACGTCGTCCTGGAACGTGGGTGTGAGCATGAAATCGATCAGCGCCCGTGCCCCGGCGGGGTTGTCGGCGCCGGCCAGCACCCCGGCGAACTCGATCTGGCGGTAGCAGCTGCCGGTGACCACACCCGTGGGCGGGGAATCCACGGGAGGATCAGCGAAGATCACCTCCGCCGGCGGGCTCGACGCGTACGACACCACGATCGGACGGTCACCGCCGCCCGCGATGAACTCCCCGTAGTAGGCGTCCTCCCAGCCCGCGGTCACCAGCACGCCGTTGTCGCGCAGGGCGGCCCAGTAATCCTCCCAGCGGTCCTGGTAGTGGTCGATGGTGGCCAACATGAACGCCAAACCCGGCGACGAAGTTTCTGGGCTTTGCACCACGGTCATGTCCGCATATGCGGGGTCGATCAGGTCATCGAGTGACTCCGGGGGCGCCGGGGCGCCCGGCTTGAACGGAGCGAACTCGCTGATCCAGTAGTTGAGGCACACGTCGCCGAAGTCGATCGGCGTCACCCGATGCGCCCCGTCCAGCCAGAAGGCGTCGTCAACCTCGGCCAGGCCCGGCGACTCGTAAGGCTCGAAGATCTCGGCGTCGAGGCCTCGCTGCAGGAACGTGTTGTCGATGCCGAACAGCACGTCACCCAGAGGGCTGCCCGCGGTGATCACGGCCTGGCTCACGAGCTGACCGGCGTCACCCGAGGCGAGCAGCTCCACCTGCACCCCGGTGGCCTCGGTGAAGGCCTCAAGCGTGCCCGCAGACAGGTTGAACGAGTCGTGGGTGAGCAGCGTCACCACCGAACCCGGCTCCGGTTCGCCCGCGGCGTCACCGGAGGCGCCGGCGTCGCTTCGGCTGCATCCGCCCAACACCACCGCCAGAGCCAAAGCGGCCCCCAACACGAGCACGGCCCCCCGAGCCGCACCAAGGGATCGATACAAACGGCTGGTCATTGTCTTCCTCCGCTGGCATTACCCAGATCAGGTCTGCGGGTCGACACCGCTGCCAACGGCGGCATGGGCGCCCTCTCAGCCCGGCTGCACCGAGCTCCCCGGATTCAGTTGCTTGACCTCACCATACCCACAACCCCGAAGGGCGCCCAATCAGCCGAGGTCGGCCTGGCGCATCGCCGAAGTGCAAGCGGTGAGGGCCTCGCCGAGCGCCGCCTCGGAATCGGTTGGCACCAAGAACACAAGGCGCGATGCGCCGAGTTCGGCGTAGGTGGTGAGTAGCGACGGCTCCGGCGGCACGTAGGACACCGTCACGGTGGTGTTGCGACCCGTTTGGCGACCCTTTTTCACCAGCGCCTTGATGTTGTCGTGAAGGTCGGGGCCGCTGCGGTCATGAGTGGGCATCCAGCCCGTGGCCATGTCGTGTGCTCGGCGCCTGTTGCCAACGCTGTCGCCACCAATCAGCACCTCGGGGTGGGGATCCTGCAGCGGCTTGGGATAGGCCTGCACGCCCTCGAAGCTCACGTGGCGGCCCGCGTACGACGCCACCGGCTGTGTCCAGATCGCCTTGATGGCCTCGATTTGCTCGGCCATCCGCTGCCAGCGCGTGGACGGCTCAACGCCGTGGTTGTTGGCTTCAACGGCGTTCCAGCCGGCGGCAACACCGAAGATGAAGCGACCACCGCTGATCCAGTCCAGGGTGGCAGTGGTCTTGGCCACCGCGATCGTGTCGTGCTGAGGCAGAAGGCAGATGCCGGTGCCGAGCTTGATCTCGCTGGTGGCGCAGGCAGCCGCGGTGAGCGCCACGAAGGGATCGAGGCAGTGCAGAAAGTGATGGGCCAACTCGTCGGGAACAGCCGAACCGTCGGGCAGCACGCTGGCGGCGGGGTGGTGAGTGTGCTCGGTCACGAACAGGCTCTCGAAGCCCGAGTCCTCCGCGGCGCGGGCAAGCACCTCAATGCTCACTCCCGCATCGTCGGTGAAAGCTGTGATCCCGTACTTCATGGTGATCCGTCTCCGTTCAGGCGTCGAAGGCGCCGCTGTGTTGGTGTGCGGTATTCGCTCCGATTTTCGCATTTCGGGGCGTTTCGGGTGGCCGGTTCTCCCGCTTGCACCCGTCCAATCGTTTCCGCTATACTAGAAGGGTTCCGTTTTTCGCAACATCTGGAGGAGAAATGTCCACCAAGAAGCTTCTGATTGCAGTCCTGATTCTGCTGTCTCTCGTGGCGGCCGCCTGCGGCGGTGACGACGACGACAGCTCCACGTCCGGAGCTGCAGCCACCACCACCGCGGCGCCCGCGGACGACCCCGAACCCGAACCCGAACCGGAGCCCGAGGGCGCGGTGTCGGTCCTTGGCGGTCACACGATCGACGTGGGCACCGACACGCCCATCGAGGTGCCTGCCGGCGAGCCGATGAAGGTTGCGTTCTTCATTGCCACGGTCGCCAACTCCTACACACAGGCAATGGCGGACGAAGTGGAAGTGTGGGGCGAGGAGCACGACGTTGAGGTCGAGGTGTTCGACGCCCAGTTCAACAGCCAGATCCAGATCGACCAGCTCGAGAACGTGCTCCAAAACGGCGACTTCAACGCTTGGTACGTCACCCCGATCGACGGCAACCTCTCCTGCAACGTCGTCACCAAGGACGCACCCGCTCAGGGAATCCTGGTGGCAACGTCGAACATCGCCATCTGCGGGCGCGACTTCGAGTCCGGCGCGGGGCAGTGGGAGCCGGGAATCCTCAGCTACACCGGAGCGGAGGAAACACCCGATTACGTGCAGGGCTGGGTTGACGGCATAGCCGCCGATCGCGAAGGCCAGGATTCGAAGATCATCATGATGTACGGCCCGCCGGCCATCACCATCACAGGAAACATGGAGGCCGCCCTCGAGAGGACGCTCGCCGCCAATGACAACCTGGAGTTGGTGGGTTTCGCAAACACGGACTTCACCACAGCCGACGCACAGGCCAAAGCCGAAACACTGCTGCAGGCCAATCCCGAGGCCAACGTGATCATCTCGGCCTTCTCGGACATGACCAACGGCATCCTCAACGCCATCGAGGACGCAGACCGAGGCGGCGAGATCGCGGTGTACGACATCGGCGCGGGCAACTCAACGATCGACCTGATCGCATCGGGGCAAATCACCGCTTCGGCGGTGTACTGCCCGCGCACCCACGTGCGTGACACTCTCGACGCCATGTACGAGGCGTGGGTGAACGGCGTGGTCGGTGACCGTTACCTGCCCGGCCTTTGCGCAGGCACCACCAATGAGCCGTTCTTCGTGACCGCCGACAACGCCGCCGACTACACCCCGGAGTACTGAGACACATCCGTCCGCGCCACTCGGCCGACGCCGTCGTGAAGGGAACGTCGCGACAATGGCGGCGGTCGAGTTGTGCGGCATTTCCAAGCACTACCCGTCCACGATCGCGCTGAAGGACATCAACCTTCGGATCGATCCGGGCACGGTGCATGCCTTCATCGGTGAGAACGGCGCAGGCAAGTCCACCTGTCTGGGGATCATCAGCGGTCGGGTTGTGCCCACCGCAGGACAGGCGAAGATCTTCGGGGCCGAGGCCGCTGTCGGCCGGCCCCGGGATCTTCGACGGGCGGGCGTGGCCGCCATCTACCAGGAACTCACGATCGCGCCGAACCTGACGCCGTCACAAAACGTGTTCCTGGGCGCGTTCCCGTCTAGGCGGGGAATGCTCGACTCCGCCACCATGCGCCGTCGCTACGAGGAACTCGCGCAACAGCTCGGAGTGGTCACCCAAAGCGAGATGCCCGCGAAGGTGCTCTCGGTGGCCGATCAGCAGATCCTTGAGATTCTGCGGGCCTTGGCCTCCGATGCGAGGATCCTGCTCTTCGACGAGCCCACCGCCTCGCTGGGCCGGTCCGAGCGGGAGGCGCTGCTGAGGCTCATCGAGTCGCTCAAGGCTGAGGGCCGCACGATCGTGTTCGTGAGCCACAACCTCGACGAGGTGATGCAGGTGTCGGACCGGATAAGCGTGTTCCGAGACGGTGATCTGGTGGCCGACCTGGACGCGTCCACAGCCACCAAGCACCAACTCGTTTCGCACATGCTGGCCGAGGGGCGCACCGCGGAGCTGCTCGAGCAACCAATGGAAGGGTCCAGCGATTTGAGCGGGGCGGGCGCAGGAGAAGAGATCCTGCGGGTGGAGAACCTCCAGCTGCCTGGCCTGCTTGCGCCCATGTCGTTCAACGTGCGTGAGGGAGAGATCCTCGGCATCGGTGGCCTGGTGGGCTCGGGACGCACCGAAATGCTGCGGTGCCTCGCCGGGTTGGAGGTCACCTCGCAAGGTGAAATGTGGGTGAAGGGGCAACAGGTGAACTGGCCACACACCGTGCGCAACGCACAGCGACTCGGGATCGTGCTGGTGCCCGAGGATCGCAAGACCACCGGCGTGATACCGCTGCTGTCCTCTGCGGAGAACATAGGGCTGGGCACGCTGGCCAAACGCTGCGGCAGTTGGATCACCACCCCCAAGCGGGTGCGCGCCGCGGCGGCCGATGTGGCGCCCCGTTACGGCATCGCCATGGATCGACTCGACGATCCGGCCGGGACGCTCTCGGGCGGCAACCAGCAAAAGCTGCTGTTGTCACGTGCGGGTTCCCGCCAACCCACGCTGCTGTTGGCCGACGAGCCAACACGCGGCATCGACGTGGGCGCCAAGGCCGAGATCATGGACACCCTACGTGACCTCGCCTCGGGGGGCCGGGCGGTGATAGTGGTGTCATCGGAACTCGAGGAGGTGGTTGCAATGAGCGACCGGGTGCTGGTGCTGCGTGACGGCCACCTCGTGGCCGAACTCGACGGCGCAACCGAAACCATTTCGGTGGACAAGATCCTCGCAGCGGCCTTCGGACTGATGGACTCCGAATCGGAGGTTCCGGTATGAGCACACAAGGCTCACCGCAGCAACCCGACAACGGCGGCACGGGCATCCACAACAGCGACGACATGGCTGCGCCGCAGCCAACCCCGCTCGGCGCCGCCGGCGGCACGGTGATACAACGCACCACCGAGCAGCGCATCGTGGACTGGGTGGGCACCTACGGCATGGTCGTGGTGCTGGCCGGGGTGGTGATCGCGGCACAGATACTGAACCCGGGCTTCTACGAGTTCGCCAACATCCGAAACATCTTGTCCCAGAACGCCGCGGTGGGGATCGTCGCCATCGGGGCGACGTTGGTGATCATCGGCGGGGGCTTCGACCTCTCCGCCAGCGGGTTGTACGCGTTCGGTGGGGTTTTGTTCGCCACGTTCGCCACGGGGGGCATGCCGATCCTGGCGGCGATCGGCTTCACCTTGGCCATCGGGGCCGCACTGGGCCTGGCCAACGGCGTGATCATCAACTCGCTGAAGGTCAACCCGCTGGTGGCCACCCTTGGCAGCGGATCGATGATCTCGGGCCTGGCGTTCATCGTGTCGAGATCGGCGTCGATCTCGGCGCTGGACATAGACGGCTTCGACACCCTGGGCCGCAGCCGCCTGTTCGATGTCACCTACTCGGTGTACCTGCTGATCGCGTTGCTGCTGGTGACTTCTTTCCTGTTGCATCGCACCGCCTGGGGTCGCAACGTGTACGCCCTGGGCGGCAACCGCGAAGCTTCGCGTCTCGCCGGCATGCGCGTGCAGCTGATGTCGGTGTCCACCTACGTGCTGTCGGGCGTGTTTGGCGTGCTCGGTGGTGTGGTGATCGCTTCGAGAACCGCGGTGGGTCAACCCAACATCGGCGCAACCGTTGCACTCGAGGCGATCGCCATGGTGATCATCGGCGGCACCACCCTCTTCGGAGGCGAGGGCGCCATCTGGAGAACGTTCGTGGGAATGATGATCCTCGGGATTTTGCGCAACCTCTTCGACGCGCTGTCGCTCTCCAACGCGGCGCAGCTTCTGGCACAGGGCGCGATCTTGGTGAGCGCGGTTGCCCTGGACGCCCTGGTGCGCGAGAGGCGCAGTCGTTGAGAATCGAGCCGCTGAGAACCCAGCCCAGTCGCCGAGAACCCAGTCGCTCAGAGCCCAGTCGCCGAGCACCCAGCCCAGCCGCCGAGAACCCAGTCGCTGAGAACACACAAGGAGAACGTGATGCAAGCACACGCAGCCATCCTGAGCACCACCGGTGGCGATTTCTCGGTGGAACCAGTGGAGATCGGCGAGCTTCGCCCCGACGAGGTGCTGGTGGAGCTTGTGGGCACGGGGGTTTGCCACACAGACGACCTGTTCCGATCCGGCACCTACCCGTTCCAGATGCCGTGCGTGTTGGGCCACGAAGGCGCCGGTCGGGTGGCCAAGATTGGCGAAGGGGTTGATCACCTCTCGGTGGGCCAGCCCGTGGTGCTGAGCGTGATGTACTGCGAGCGCTGCCCGCGCTGCCATCAGGGCCAGCCGTACTTGTGCCACGACATCTTCAACCAGAACTTCGGAGGTCGTAGTGACGGCACCACCGCCTTCAGCCGCAACGGCGAGCCCGTGTACGCGCATTTCGACGGGCAAAGCTCGTTCGGCACGCATTCGGTGGCCAACATCAAGACCGTGGTGCCGGTGCGAGACGACGCTCCCCTGCACCTGCTCGGGCCACTCGGATGCGGGTTCCGAACCGGTCTGGGAAGCGTCATCAACACCTTCAACCCCAACCCGGCGGAGAGCATCGCCGTGTTCGGCACCGGTTCGGTTGGCATCAGCGCGGTGATGGCCGCCGCGCTCAAGGGATGCCACCCGATAGTGGCGGTGGATCTCAACGCCGGCCGTCGCGAACTCGCCGTGGAGTGCGGCGCCACGACAGGCGTGGATCCCACAACCGGCGATGTGAGCGAGCAGATCCTGGAACTCACCGGTGGCGGGGTGGACTACGCCCTGGACACCACCGGCAACCCTCAGGTGGTGCGCTCAGCGGTTGAGTCCCTCGCACCCGGAGGCTTTGCGGGTGTGCTGGGCGGTTCGCCGCTGGGCACCGAGTTGGTGCTCGACGTGAACCACCTGCTGTTCGGAGGCCGCCGAATCCAGGGAATCAACATGGGCGACGCCGTGGCGGCGGTGTTCATCCCCCAAATGGTGGATCTGCTCGTTGCCGGAAAGCTGCCGCTGGATCGGCTGATCACCGAGTACCCGCTGGAGCAAATCAACGAGGCGTTCGCCGACATGGCGACCGGCACCACGGTGAAACCAGTGCTGCGCCCAGGCGCCCAGTAGAGCGCCCAGCGAGCGCCTGCCAAACGCCCATCCGAACGCCTAGGAGAGTCATGGCATCATCGATCATCGGCAATTCCGTTCGCCGCACCGAGGACAAGGAGCTGCTCACCGGAGAGGCCAAGTACGTGGCCGACCTGAACGTTGACGGCGCTGCGGTGGTGGCGTTCGTGCGATCCGACATGGCACACGCCAACGTCACCGTGGACGTGAGCGCCGCCGCCGACGCGCCAGGCGTGCTCGGCGTTTACCGCGGCGAGGACATTCCCATTGCGCCACAGCAGGGCTGGCCCGGGCCGCCTGAGCTTGCCCGGCCGTTGCTGGCTTCGCGAACGGTGAAGTTCGTGGGCGATGCGGTGGCCGCGATAGTGGCCGAATCGGCAGCGCAGGCCATCGACGCCGCCGCGTTGGTGGAAGTGGACTACGAACCCCTCGACGCGGTGATCGGCATCGAGGACGCCATGCCCGGCGACCGCCAGGTGCATCCCGGCATGCCCAACGGCAACGTGGCGGCCACCTACGGCATCGACGCAGGCGAGTCCGCCATCGATGACGCCGCGGTGGTGGTGTCGGCCAAGATCGACATTCAGCGCCTCGCCCCGGCGCCCCTTGAACCCAACGGGATCGTGGCTTCGTGGCACAACGACCGGCTCACCGTTTGGGCCGCCACCCAGGGGCCGTTCTTCATGCGCGACGGGCTGGCCGCCGCGCTGGGGATCCCCGCCGAGAACGTGCGGGCGATCGTGCCGTTCGTGGGCGGCGGCTTCGGGGCCAAGTTCGGCGCGTACGCCGAGATGATCGTTGCCGCGTGGGCCGCCCGGGAGCTGCGAAGGCCCGTGCGCTGGATCGAGCAGCGCTCCGAGAGCATGCTGTCGCTCACCCACGGCAGGGCGCAGCTGCAGTTCGTGGAGATGGGGTTCTCGCCAGAGGGCAAGATCCTTGGTTTGCGGGCCACGGTGGTGGGCGACGCCGGCGCCTACCCGTTCTTGGGGGCGAACATGCCCTACATGACGTTGCTGTTGTCACAAGGCGTGTACGACATTCCCGGCATCGACTTTTTCGGCGCGGCTGTGTGCACCCACACCACGCCCACCTCCGCTTACAGGGGCGCGGGTCGCCCCGAGGCGGTGACCATGCTGGAGCGGTTGATGGACATGGGCGCCGCCGAGCTCGGCATGGATCCGGTGGAGTTGCGGCGCCTCAACCTGTTGGCTCCGGATCGTTTCCCGATGACCTCGCTGGTGGGCGCCAACTACGATTCGGCCGACTACGAAGCGGCGCTCGATCTCGCATTGGAGATGTCCGACTACGAGGCACTGCGGGCCGACCAGCGCGCCCGGCGCGAACGTGGCGACCGCTTCCAGTTGGGCATCGGTGTGGCGATCTACACCGAGGTCACCGCGTTCGGGTGGATCTCGGAGTTCGGCGAGGTGGAGATCGAACCCGACGGTGGCGCCGTGGTGCGAGCCGGGACTTCGGTTCACGGGCAGGGCCATCAAACCACCTACGCGCAGATCGTGTCCGAGACGCTGGGAATCGACGTGGACCGGATCCGCCTCGCGGCGTCGGACACCGACGCGGTGCCGAGCGGCTTCGGCACCGCCGGGTCGCGCTCCACTCAGGTGGGCGGAAGCGCGGTACACAACGCTTCGGTTGGTGTTCTGGCCAAGGCCAAGGATCTGGCGGCGCATCTGTTGGAGGCGCCAGTCGAGGACATCGTGGTGTCCGCGGGAGGGCTCGCCGTTCAAGGGGTGCCCGCTGCGACGCTGTCGTGGGCTGAACTCGCCCAGGCCGCCGACGACGACGCCCGGCGTCCCGAGACCATGGCGCCGGGGCTGCGCGACGGCGGCGTGTTCGACCAGGGCGACTCCACCTATCCCTTCGGTGTACACGTGGCCGTGGTGGAGCTCGACACCGAAACCGGGCACATGAAGGTGATCCGAATGGTTGCGGTGGACGACTGCGGCACGATCATCAACCCGCTGCTGGTGACAGGCCAGGTTCAGGGCGGCTTGGCGCAGGGAATAGCGCAGGCCCTGTTCGAGGAGGTTTCCTTCGATTCGGCCGGCACGCCTCTCAACACCAACTTCGTGACCTACCTGGTGCCCGCCGCCAGCGAACTCCCGACCCTGGAAACCGGGCACACGGTCACGCCGTCGCCGCGAAATCCGCTGGGCGTGAAGGGCATCGGCGAGTCCGGAACCATCGGCGGAGCGGCCGCGGCCCAAAACGCCGGGGTGGACGCACTGGCCCACCTTGGGGTTCGCCACCTGGACACGCCGTTCACCCCGAGCCGGATGTGGCACGCCCTCAATGATCCGGCGGCACACTCGTCGGCTCGGATGTTCGAACAGTTGCCGCCCGAAGTGGAAGCGCTGCGGTCGGTGACGGTGGAAGCCGCGGTGTTCTGAACCCGGCGCCAACACGTCCCACAACAACACGTCCAAGAACCCAAGGGGAGGAACCAACGGTGATCTCAGCAACCGACCGAGCAGAAATCCTGGACCTGTACGGGCGGTACGCCCATCTTTGGGACGCCGGTGAGGCCGAGGCATGGGCCGACCTGTTCACCACCGATGGGATATGGGAGCGGGTGGCGCCGTCTGGGTCGGTGGAGGAGCTTGCCGAGGCGGTTCACATCGAGGGCCGTGACGGGTTGGTGCAGTTCTGCAACACCCTCTTCGAGATCGAACAAGGCCAGGTTCGGCACTGGGCCACCAACCATGTGATCGACGGCGACTCGCGTGAGGCCACCGCGAAGGTGTACGCCATGATCGTGGATCTGCGTGACGGCGCCCCCACGATCTCCGTGACCGGCCTCTTCACCGACGAGTTGTGCAACGAGGGCAACGGATGGCGTTTCAGGCGCCGCAGCGTGGTGCTGGCCCCGTGACCGCCCGACTTGCTCGCCGCGTCCCGGCGGCGTTCGGGCGCCTGTTGGCGGCCCCTGCAACGCGTCCAGAGGCAACCCGACCGGAAGGAGCAAGGCTGTGTCGACCAGGATCGTGATCGTTGCAGGGGCCGCGGGCGGACTCGGCACAGGTGTGGCCAAACGCCTCTTGGCCGACGGCGACGCCGTGGTGTCGGTGGACCTTGTGGAACCCGACCTGCAGCCACCCGACCCTGCCCGTTTCCGCCACGTGAGCGGAGACGTGCGCGACCCTCAAACCTGGGCGGCCGCGGTGGCAGCGGCCGACGAACTCGACGGCGACATCGAGGGCATGGTGAACATGAGCGGCGGAACCGTGTTTCCCGACACGATCCTGGATCAAACCGACGAGGGCTGGAGCGAGGTTCTCAACACCGCGGTGGAGGGCACCTGGCGAGGAATGCGAGCGGTGCTGCCCGCCATGCTGGCCGCAGGCCGCGGCTCGATCGTGACGGTGGGATCCGCCGCGTCCATTCGGCCCCTTGAGAACCATGCCACCTACGTGGCCGCCAAGGGCGCCGTCGAGGGACTCACCAGGCAGGCCGCCCGCGAGTACGCCCACCGAAACGTGCGGTTCAACACGGTGATCCCCGGGCCGATCCGCACTCCCCTCTACGACAAGCTGGGCCCCGAGGTGCAAGCCGGGGTGGTGGCGGCGGTGCCGATGGGCCGCCCCGGAGAGGCGAGCGAGGTTGCCGCCGCGGTTGCGTTCCTGCTGTCCGACGAGGCCGGTTACATCACCGGAACATCCTTGGTGGTGGACGGCGGTTACGGCGTCGGCTGACCGCCCCGTCGCCGCCCACAGCTTGCGCCGGGCGGCGCGTTTCGTCACAACCAGGCCGCAAGCAGGATTCCGCAAGTTAGAATAGATTCCGAAATAAGCAACGCCTGGGGCAGCGACGCTCTGGGCCCGAGGGGGCCGAGAGTCGAGCAGCCAAGGGTCGGGCAGTCGAGAAGGGCAGCGAATGCAAACAGCAGCGATCACCGTTGACGGTGTTGGGGTGCAAGTGGTTCGCGCCGGGAAGGGTCGCCCGATTGTGTTCTTCCACAGCGTCGGCGGGATCGACACGCAAGGGGCGTTCCTTGAGGGGCTCGCCGAACGTGGTTCGCTGATCGCGCCGTGGCATCCCGGTTTTGGCCATTCGGAGCTTCCCGGCGACTACCGCTCGGTGGGCGACCTGGCGTTGTTCTACCTGGACTTCCTGGAACACGAAGGGGTGCAGGACGCCCTGGTGGTGGGCCAGTCCTTCGGGGCGTGGCTGGCCGCCGAGGTGGCGGTGCGCGACTCCAGCCGCTTCGAGAGGCTCGTGCTGATCAGCCCAGTGGGAATAAAGGTCGGCGACCGGGAAACCCGCGACATCGCCGACGTGTTCGCGATGAGCCAGGACGAACTGGCCGAAGCCGCCTACTTCGACCCCGCCAAACGCACCCGTGACTACTCGGCGATGTCCGACGACGAGCTCACCGCGATCGCCAGAAGCCGCCAGAGCTACGCC
The DNA here is from genome assembly GCA_965221635.1 of Candidatus Aldehydirespiratoraceae bacterium. Taxonomy (GTDB): domain Bacteria; phylum Actinomycetota; class Acidimicrobiia; order Acidimicrobiales; family Aldehydirespiratoraceae; genus JAAXHB01. The sequence continues at coordinate 1,516,408 of OZ244902.1, read as the reverse complement.
TACTTCGGTTGGCAGCCCTACATGCACAACCCCACGCTGCGACGCTGGCTTCACCGGATCCGTCAACCGGTGCTGGTGATCGGCGGAACCTACGACGGCCTGTTGCGGCCCGGTTACCTCGAAGGATTCGTGGACGCGCTGCCCCACGCTCGTCTTCACCGTGTGGCGCAGGCCGGGCACTATCCCGACGTGGAGCAGCCAGGGGCGGTGCTGGAGTTGATCGACCACTTCGTGGGGGAGGAACAGTGATGAGGGTTTACCAGTTCTCCGAGCAGCCGTATCACGGCGCGTGGTCAGCCGACGCCCCGTCGTTGCGGGTGACGCTGCCCAACAAGCACTGCGACCCGAAGCTGGCGTCGGATCTGATCAACTGGCGCCTCGACGAGTGGCAGCTTTGTGACGAGGTGGGGCTCAACATCGTGTGCAACGAGCACCACAGCACCGCCACGTGCCTGTCGGCGTCGATCAACATGCCCATCGCCATGATGGCCGCCCGCACCAAGCGGGCCCGCATCCTGGCGTCGGGGTACGCCATCGCGCAGCGTCCCGATCCGGTGCGACTCGCCGAGGAGATCTCCTACATAGACGTGGTGTCACGGGGTCGTCTCGACGTGGGTTTCGTGAAGGGCGCCCCCTATGAGATCTCCCCCACCAACGCCAACCCGGTGAAGATCACCGAACGTTTCTGGGACGCCAACGACCTGATTCTCAAGGCGTTGACCCACCACGACGGGCCTTTCAGCTGGGAAAGCGAGTGGTACCACTACCGCCAGGTGAACATCTGGCCACGCCCGTATCAGCAGCCCCGTCCGGAGGTGTTCATGACCGGGGGGTCGCCGGGCACCGCCACCTCCTCGGGCGCCTACGGTCACGGGTTCATCAACATTCTCAGCGGTTGGAACGCCCGCAAGCTGTTCGACATGCACCGAACCGCGAGCCTCAACGCCGGTCACGGGATCTCGCCGCCGTCGAAGTTCGTGTACACGGCGCTGATGGGAGTGGGAGAAACCCGCTCGGAGGGGCACCGCCGCCTGATGGACGTGGCCGGGTACTTCCGCACCACCTCCAAGGTGGGCGAGGCGTTCATGAACCCTCCCGGCTACATGGACGTGGCCGGCAACGTGAGATGGATGAAGGCCAACCAAACCCGAGGCCGGGCCGGCAACCACTTCCAGGCCGCCAAACGCGACGGAACGAAACTGGCGATCGGTTCGGGAGTGGGAAGCGGACTGGGTGTGACACCAACCGACATGGCCGACGCGGCGATCGCCTTCACCGGCACACCCGACGACGTGTACTCACAAATGGTGGAGTTCATCACCCACGCGGGCGGCGTCGGGAACTTCGTGATCATGGGCCAGGGCGGCGAGATGAGCCACGCCGATGCGTGCGCCAACCTGGAATTGTTCGCCAAGGAGGTGCTGCCACGCCTCGAGGAGTTCGACCAGTCCGAGATCGTGGCAGACACCGAGGAGCGTGTGCGGTCTCAACCGGAGGCTGCCTGATCGACCATGCGCGCCATGGTGATCGTCGGCGACGTGGCGGGAGGCCGCCTGGAGTTGCGCGACGTTCCCGAGCCCACTCCTGGGCCCACGGAGTTGCTGATCGGGGTTGCGGCCACGGCGCTCAACCGGGCCGATCTTTCCCAGCGCGCCGGCCGTTACCGCCAGGCGGCCACCGCCAATCGTGGCGATTACGTGATCGCGGGGCTCGAATCGTCGGGCACCGTGCTTGCGCTGGGTTCGGAGGTGACCGGCTTCGCGGTGGGTGACCGGGTGATGGCCATGTGTGGCGGTGGCTACGCGGAGCGCGCCGTGGTGGATCACCGCATTGCGTTGGCAATCCCGGATCGGCTCAGCTTTGAGGCGGCCGCAGCGGTGCCGGTTGCATTTCAAACCGAACACGATGCTTTGGTCACGCGTGCCCGTTTGCGGCCCGGCGAATCGGTGCTGGTCACCGCCGCGGGCGCTGCTGTTGGAATGACAGGTGTGAAGATCGCCCGTCATCTCGGCGCCGGCACGATCCTGGGCACCATTGCCAACCCGCTGGTTGCCGACCGTGTGCGGGCGGTGGGTGTGGACGTTGTGCTCGATGCCCATGCGCAGGACTTTGTGGAGCGTGTGTTGGAGGCCACCGACGGCAACGGTGTGGACATCGTGCTCGACCATGTGGGCGGCTCGGACCTGGAACGCAACCTGGAGGCCATGGCGGTGAAAGCCAGGCTGGTGAGCATCGGTCGTCTCGGGCCGTTCGTGGGGAGTGTGGATCTCGATCTGCTTGCCCGCAAACGCCTGGAGATCATCGGGGTGAGCTTTCGCACACGCACGATCCACGAGTACGCCGAGGTGCGGCGCGCCATGCTGCGCGACCTGGGCGCAGCGCTGGAGGACGGGCAACTGGAGCCCACCATTGATCGTGTGTTCGACCTGAGCGAGGCAGCCGAGGCGCAGCACTACATGGAGTCCAACCAGCATTTCGGCAAGGTCATCCTTCGTGTCTGAGACGCACGAGAAGGCCGCGCAGGCCGTGCAGGCCGTGCAGGCCGTGCAGGCCAAGGAGAGCGACATGAGCGACGCACAGGAATCAGGTTCGGTGGGCTACCTGCGGGTGTACACCGACAACGAGGGCGAAACGCACTTCGAGGACGTTCAGGTGGACGCCACCGAGCGAGGATCGGGGGTTTCGTCGGGGCGGTCTCTGTATTCGGCGCTGATCCCGGTGGAAGGTGTGGTGCTGCGAGAGGTGAGACGCGAGCACGGACACGCCGAGGCTCATCCTGCGCCCCGGTCGCAGTTCGTGGTGCATCTCGAGGGCGAAGTGGAGGTGGAGGTGAGCGACGGCGAGGTGCGCCGGGTGGGGCCCGAGACGGTCGTGCTCGTGGACGACACCCACGGCAAGGGTCACATCACTCGCTCGGTTGGCAAGGAACCGCGGCGGACGTTGATGATTCCCCTTGCGCAAACGCCGGGCATCGTGGGCACCTGGCAGCTGCGTTCCTGGCGGGCGGTAACCGCAGACAGCGAAGAACTCATCTCGGAGCCTTTCGGCAGCGCCCCCGTGGGGTACATCACCTTCACCCCCGGCGGGGTGATGCACGGCCAGATGATGGCGCCGGATCGGCCGCGTTTCACCCACGAGCGAACAACCGCGGTGGATTTCGATGCTGGTGATCCCCACGAGATCGTGGCCGCGTTCAACTCGTACCTGGGATACTCGGGTCGCTACGAGGTGGACGGTGACCTGGGCCGGGTCACCACCGTGGTGGAGTGTGCTTCGATCCCGGATTGGATCGGATCACAGCAGGTGCGTTACTACCGCATCAACGGCAACGATCTTGTGATCCGCACACCGGTGCGCCACGTGAACGGCGTGGACCAGATCGGCTTGCTCACCTTCAAGCGGGTCACCTCCTAGCGCCTGTGGCCCACGGCCCGCCCCATTGCGCCAGGGCGGGCACAAGCACTCTCGACGAGCGGCGCGCTCGGGCACTTGCGGAACAAGCCTCGGTGCCAACGCTCGCGCAGATCCAACGGCGAAGTTTCTCGCCACGGAGTGTCGGTAGCTCAGAGTTGGCGAGCCGCTTCGATCTGGTGTGGGCGGGCGGCTGTTCAGCGCTGATAGGGCGCCAACGGAAGCCGAATCTCCTCGGTGTTGTCGTAAACGCTCGCCGGGACTTGCCCGTGAGCGTTTGCCAGGAGCTGATCCTGGAACGAGGCAATCACCGCTGACGCCTTGCGGCGCAGACCTGCGTCCACGGAGGGCTCGAAGCGGCGCGCAGGCCCCGAGATGAGCAGCGAGGCGATGGGCGTGCCGGCGGAGTCACCGAACACCGGCCAGGCAATGGAGTGCGCCTCGGGGTAGAGGTCGCCGCTGTCCAGCGCGAAGCCGTCGCCGGTGATGCGGGCCAGTTCCTGTCGCAGCTTCTGTGCCGAGGAGAACGACCGGGAGCGGTGCCGCGCCATGAGGTTGGTGGCGCAGTAGGCGTCGACCTCGTCGTGGGCGAGGTGGGCCAGCACGGCGCGTCCACCCGCTCCGAGATGCAACGGATACACCTCGCCGAGATGGAGTTTGCGGCGCATCTCGCTGCGGCTCTCGAAACCATCGGCGCGCACCACGTAACAACCGAGTCGGCAGTTGAGCGCAGCGGTCTCACCACTGATGTGGGCCAATTCGGCCAGCACGTCCGACGCGTGATCCACCACCGGAAACGACCGGAACACCGCATCACGAGCCTCGTTGAGCGCCACCCCCGCCACGTAACCGTTGTCGGCGAGGCGCTCCACGTACTGCGTTGTCTCCAGGCTCGCCAGCACACGATGCGCGGTGGCCACCGGCAGTCCCAGCCGTTCGGCAACCTCGGTGAAGGTGAGCGGACGCGGCGACTGGGCGATGAGTTGCATGGCCTCAAAGGCCTGGGCCACCGTGGTGTTCACACGCCTCGGCGCCGATGGCGCCGGTGGGTTCGCCTCGGCTGCGGTCTCCTCGGTGGCCGTCATCTCGGTGGCTGGCATCCCGTTGGCTCTCATCTCTGCGGCACCCGCCTCGGCAGCAGGCGGCTCTTGCGATCAAGTTGCCCCACGATCTCCCCGACGGGGCCCACAAGCTCGGCGAGGCGTTCCGGGCTGAAGCGCTCCGCCGGGCCCGAGACCGTCATGGAGGCAATGGGCTCAGCGCCCCGGTCGAACACCGGATAGGCGAAACCGGCCAGATCGTCCTGCCGAGACTGGGCCACGGCCACTCCCGACTCACGAATTTCCACGAGACGATCGCGCAACTTGTGCCTGTCGGTGGTGGTGTCGAGACTCACCGGCGACAGGTCGCCGCTCAGCACGGCTTCGCGTTCGGCCTCGGGCAGAAAGGCCAGCACGGCAAGACCGCCGATCGTTCCGTGAATCGGCACCACACGCCCAACCGAAGCCCTGTCCGACACGGTGCTGCGGCCCTGAATGGAGGCGGCGTACACAACCGATTCACCGCGTCGCACCGCCAGGGTGATCGTCTCGGCGGTGAGCTGGTGCAACTCGCGCAAACACGGCTGTGCCAAGTCCACCAGGCTCACGGTGTCGGCCTCCGCGGGGGCCAGCGCCAACACGCCGTACCCGAGTTGGTAGCGGTAACCGGAGTCGTCGCGCACTATGAACGCCTCGGTCTGAAGCGTTGCGAGCGCCCGATGCACCATCGTGGTGGTCATGCCAAGCTTCGCGGCCAACTCGGACACACCGTGGCTTCCGGGTTTGGCAACCACCGCGGACAGAACCTGAAGTGTGCGCACCGTTGCCTTGTTGAAGTCAGAGTTCAACCGGCATCCTCTCGCACGCCCAACCCTTTCCGAATAACGGAATCCAGGTTACCGGCGGCGGGTGAAGGTCAGGTGGGGGTGAGGTCAGGTGGGGGTGAGAAAGCGTCGCGGGTTGTGGATCGTCATTGTGTCGATGTCGGCATCGGTCACTCCGGCCTCGCGCAACGCCGGCAGTATGTGATTCCCGAGACGGGCCATGTCCCAGTGGGGGTGCTGTTTGAGGCGTTGAGCCGGTGTGCGCCAACCGCTCCAACAAGACGCGTCCTGCGACAGCATCAACTGCGAGGCCCAGCCCCGGCGCACCAGTTCGGCAACGGTCGCTATTCGGTCCTCGTCGGGCAGCAGCGCCTGCACCCCGAACCGGTCGAGGCCCACGAAGCAGCCGGTTTGCAACACTGCGGTGAGATAGTCCAGGTCGGTGGTGTCACCGGCGTGGCCCACCAGCACACGGCTCAGGTCGGCGCCGTTCGCGGCGAGGCAGTCCAACAGTGTGATGCCGCTTTGGGTGCGCACCGATGTGTGGGTGGTGATCGACACTCCCGTGCGTCGCTGCACGATTGCCGCGGCCTTGATTGCCTTCAGATCCAAAGGGGTGGGCTCAAGCACCTCGAGGCACACCTTCACGATCGCGGCCCGCACGTCGCTGCCGGCAATGCCGTTTGTGATGTCGGACACAAAAAGGTCTGCCATCTCGGTGGCGGAGATGGCGTCGAAGAACCTCGGCACCTTCACCCACACTCCGGTGGTGGCCACGATGGTCATTCCGCTCGCCTGCGACACCGCCGCCAACAGGTGCGGGTCACGACCGATGTCGAAGGTTGTGTGGTCAACCACCGCGCCAATTCCGGACTGGCGCACGCTGCGGAGCACCTCCACGCACGTGTCGATCACCTCATTGCGCGGAAAGGTGCCGGGCCAGTTCTCGGCCACGCCGGGGATGCGGGTGGCAATGTGCTCGTGGCACAACACCCGACCGAGGCGTTCGGGTTCTATTGGCCCTGTCGCGGTGGAGATCATCGTGATTGTGTACCTCGCACCACTCGTCTCGCCGGCCCGACCCTTCACGGTGCCGGGCTCCGCGGCGTTCCCGCCACCGGCACGACCACGTTACAATAGTCAGATGTCATTCTAGGATTAGGAAACGATGCCCTGGGATTGGCGACCAAATCACACCAAGCGGCAAACGCAGGATGCAGCCCAGAAACGATGCAACCGAACCACACCCCGCAGCTGATGCAACTTGATCACACAGGGCGCCGGAGCAGCAGATGACAGCCCCACAGACACTGCCCGAAGTGGCGCGCATCCTGGCCGCACCGAAGCTGTACATCAACGGCGAATGGACAGATCCCGGCGGAGAGCCGATCGAGGCGATCGATCCCTACACCGAGGCCACGTTGGCGCAACCCGCCGGGGCCGATCTCCAACAGGTGAACGCCGCGGTTGGCGCGGCCCGGCGGTGCTTCGACGACGGCGCCTGGAGCGACCTCACCCCTGCCACACGGAGCCAAATCCTGCACGGCATCTGTGACGCCATGGCCGACCATCGCGAGCAGTTCGCGCAGCTGATGGTGATGGAAGGCGGCATGGCCATCTCGCTGGCTCGGATGATGCAGCAAATCACCGAAGACCACTTCCGCTGGTACTGCGACGCCGCCGCACGGGGCCCACGGGGCGGGTGGGAGTACACCCTGCCCATGCAGCAGGGGCCGGTGCCCGCGATGACGATCATGCGCCAGGAGCCGATCGGGGTGGTTGCGGCCATCACCCCCTACAACATCCCGGTGATGGGAGCGGTGTGGAAGGTGATCGGCGCGCTCGCCGCGGGTTGCACCACGGTGCTGTTGCCCTCACCTCGGGCTCAGCTCACCTCGCAGCTGTTCGCCAAGCTGCTCGCCGAGGCCGACGTTCCTGCGGGGGCGTTCAACTTCATCGGCGGGGAGGCCGCGGTTGGTCAGGCGCTGAGCGAGCACCCCGACGTGGACATGATCACCTTCACCGGCTCGGATCGGGTGGGGTCCTCGGTGATGGCACAAGGCGCCAAGACGATCAAGCGTGTGGTGCTCGAACTCGGTGGCAAGTCGCCCAACATCGTGATGCCCGGCGCCGACATCGCTTCGGTGGTGCCGCCCTCGGTGCTGCGGTTCTGTCGCAACTCGGGTCAGGGTTGCGGGGCTACCACCCGCACCTTCGTTCACGAGTCCCAGTACGACCAGTACGTGGCCCACACCCGCGAATTCTTCGCCACGATGCCCGTGGGCAACCCCTGGGACGAAGGCACGATCATCACTCCGCTCATCCGGGCCGAGCATCGGGATCGGGTGGAGGGGTTCGTGGATCGTGCGCTGGCCGCGGGTGGCACCATCGAAGCCGGTGGCGGCCGCCCCGACGAGCCTCACGGATTCTTCATGAACGCCACCATGGTGGGCGCAGTGGGCAACGGTTCGGAGATCGCCCAGGAGGAGCTGTTCGGGCCTGTGGGGGTGATCATCGCCTACAACGACATCGACGAGATGATCCGCGAGGCGAACGATTCCCGCTACGGCCTCAACGCCAACATTTGGGGGCCCACCCCCGAGGCGATCGACGTGGCCCGGCGGATTCGCTCCGGAGGGGTCACCGTGAACGGCGGCAGCCCGCAACGCGCCGATGTGGCCTTCGGGGGTTACAAGTCCAGCGGGCTGGGCCGCGAGATGGGCGAAGAGGGTTTCGGGGAGTTCTTCGAGATCAAGTCGATCCAGTTCCCTCTGAAGTAGCCCGTCGGCGCGTCCGTCGCCTGCGGGGCCGGACGGGGGCCTCGGCGGCGATCCTGTGCCGGGGCTTGTTCGCATCCACCAACACAGCGGCCGCAGATGAGCCGCTCACCGTCGTTACAGGAAGGTGCCGATATGGGAGACTTCGATTCGCTGCGAGCCTTGGTAACCGGAGCGGGGTCGGGCATGGGCCAGGCTTGCGCCGCGCTTATCGCCAAACAGGGCGGCTCTGTTGCCGGTCTTGATGTGAACGTCGAGGGTGTGCCTCAGGGCTGCTTCGCCGCGCAGGCCGACATCACCGACGACGACGCCACCTCTCGCGCTGTGGCCGACTGCGTTGACCAACTCGGCGGGCTCGACATCTTGTTGAACTGCGCAGGGGTTGGCGGCAAGCCGGGCACCGTGGAAACACTCGACCTCGATGAGATGGCCTGGGTGATGGACATCAACGTGTACGGCATCATCCGGGTCACCCGAGCGGCGCTTCCGGCCCTGCGCCAAAGCGACAACGCCGCGATCGTGAACGTGGCATCCCTGGCGGCGATTCGGGGTTATCGCAACCGGGTGGCCTACGGCGCAACCAAGGGCGCCGTGGTGGCAATGACAAAAATGATGGCCGCCGATCACCTCGGCGACGGCATAAGGATCAACGCCGTGTGCCCCGGCTCCACCGAAACGCCGTGGGTGGAAGAGGTGCTGGGATCCGCCCCCAACCCGGCGGAGGTCAAAAGGGCCATGGAGGGGATGATCCCCCTGGGTCGCCTGGGACACACCCACGAGCTGGCAGCCGCGATCTGCTTTCTGGCGAGCCCCGCCGCGAGCTACTTCCACGGCGCGGCCATACCCATCGACGGTGGCGTGTCCAGCCTCTGGGTGCCCCACACGTAGGCGCCACTGCATTTGTGACCGGGGCCGGATCGGTTCTCACCGGGCCGTGAAGCACCCGTCGATCACCGAATTCTGCGCCGCTTGAGTGCCCTGGTACCGTCACTGCGTCATGCAAGGGAGTAACCAAGTGGCCGGCAACGGCGCCCCGGCGCTTGCTTTCGACAACATCGCCATGACCTTCCCCGACGGCACCGAGGCCCTCCACGAGATCAGCTTCAGCGTGAACATGGGCGAGTTCGTCACCATCGTGGGCCCGTCGGGTTGTGGCAAGTCCACGTTGTTGAGGATCGCGTCGGGGTTGCTGCAGCCAACCTCGGGGCGGGTGGAAGCCGACCGTGAGCGGATCGGTTACGTGTTTCAGGATCCCACACTGCTGGACTGGCGCAACGTGCGCAACAACGTGGAACTGCTTCCCCAACTGCACGGATTCTCCAAGTCGAAACGCCAACGGCTCGCTCAGGAGGCCATCGAACTGGTGGGCTTGAAGGGCTTCGAGCGCCACTACCCCAAGGCGCTTTCGGGTGGCATGAGAATGCGGGTGTCGCTGGCCCGCACCCTCACCCTGGCCCCGCCGTTGTTCCTGTTCGATGAGCCCTTCGCTGCGGTGGACGAGATCACCCGTCAGCGTCTCAACGAGGAAACCCAGGCGCTGTTTCAGCGAGAGGGGTTTGCCGGATTGTTCATCACCCACTCAATCAGCGAAGCGGTGTTCATGTCCACCCGGGTGCTGGTGATGTCGGCACGGCCGGGCCGGATCCTGTCCTCCCACGACGTTCCGTTCGACTACCCCCGCAACGCGGATCTGCGCTTCGATCCGCGTTTCGGCGAACTGTGCGGCAAGGTGTCGGTGGCCCTCGAAGGCGCCCACAGATCGGCAGAGTCAAGTGACTGACACTTCACCCGACACCCAGTCGTCGCCCAGCACCGCCAAGGCGGACACAGGCGGCAAACAGGTGCGCAAGGCGAAGGCACTGTGGATCTACCTGGCGCCGCTGATCACCTTCGTGCTGATCATCGGGGTTTGGTACTTCATTTCCTATGTGCGCATGGACTCGGTGCGGCGCCGCACCGCTCTGCCCGCGCCCCACACGGTGCTTCAGGACGGGCTGTTCGTGTGGGAAGACCGCAAGGGCCTCAAACCGATCCTGGAGGCGCTGCTGGTGACAAGCCGGGTTGCGCTGATCGGGCTGGCCATATCGATCGCCATCGGGGTGCTGCTGGCGATCATCATGAACACCGCCAAGTGGGCGGAGCGATCCATATTCCCCTACGCCGTGGTGATCCAGGTGACCCCGATCCTTGCGCTGGTTCCGTTGATCCGGAACTGGTACGGCTTCGGCATCCCGGCCAGGGTGGTGGTGTGCGTGCTGATCGCGATCTTCCCGGTGATCACCAACACGCTGTTCGGGCTTCAATCTGCCAAGGAAGGCCACCACGACCTGTTCACGTTGCATCACGCCACCCGGTTCACGCGCCTGTGGCGCCTGGAGTTGCCCGGTGCCATGCCCGCCTTCCTCACCGGCATGAGAATCGCGGCCGGTGGGTGCGTGATCGGCGCGGTGGTTGGTGACTTCTTCTTCAGGCAGGGCGAGATCGGGCTGGGGCGCCTCATCGACAACTACCAGAAGGACACCAGAATCCCCGAGCTGTTCACCGCCACGATTGTGGCTTGCCTGTTCGGGATCATTATTTTCCTGATCGTGGGCTGGATCTCGTCGCGGACGCTGCGGCACTGGCACGAATCGGCGAAGAGCTCCACCTAGACGGTCAATCCTTGGCCGCTTGAAACCAACACCGGGAGGAAAAATGACACCCAAGCACATCACACGAGGGTTCGTGTTGCTGCTGGCCGTTGGGCTGGTGGCCGCGGCCTGCAGCCGAGCCGACGAGGATGATTCGGCCGCGGACACGGTTTGTCCCACCAACCTCGTGATCCAAACCGACTGGTGGCCCGAGATCGAGCACATCGGCACGTATCAGCTGATCGGGCCCGACGGCACCGCAGACCCCGAGACGTACCGCTACAGCGGGCCGATCCAGGAGCAGTACCAGGTGGGCGGAATCGAGACCGTGGAGATTCGTGCCGGGGGTGACGCCATTTCGTTCAGCCCGGTCACCTCGGTGATGTACGAGGATTCCGACATCACCATGGGCTACGTGAACACCTCCGACGCCGCCAAGGACGCCGGCACCAACCCTGTGATCGGTGTGGCCAAGACCCTTGAGATCAACCCGCAGATGGTGATGTGGAACCCCGAGCGTTACGACATTTCAACACCGGCGGACATGGCCGCCAGCGGAGCACGGTTCTTGTACTTCGACGGATCCACCTACGTGGACTTCATCGTGAGCGAGGGCTTTATGACCGAGGACCAGCTCGACCCGTCTTACGCAGGGGCGCCGGATCAGTTCATCGAGAGCAACGGCGGCATCATCCAGCAGGGCTTCGCCACCAACGAGATCTACAAGTACGAAAACGAGATCCAGTGGAACAACGGCGCCCCGGCCGATGTGGAGTTCTTCCTGCTCCACGACCTTGGATTCGAGGACTATCCCGCCATGTACAGCGTGCGCGCCGACCGCCTCGAAGAGCTGACGCCTTGTCTGGAGGTGCTGGTGCCCAAGCTGGCCCAGGCATGGGTGGACTTCTTCGAGAACCCCGGCTCGATCGCAGACGCGCTGATCTCGCTGAACGACGATTACAACACCTTCTGGAAACTGTCCGAGGGCATCAACAGCAAGGCCCTGGAAATGTTCGCGGATGGCATCATGGCCAACAGCGGTGACGGCACGTACTGTTCGATGGACGAGGGCCGCGTGAACGGATTGATCGACATCCTGCGGCCCACGTTCGACAACCGCGGCATCGAGTATCCCGACGACCTGTCGGCGTCCACGGTGGTGGACAACTCGTTCTGCGCAGGCGCTCCGGGCCTCAGCTGATCCATAGCCGGCGGTTGCCACAACCACCGCCGGCTGCACAACAACTCCGACAAGAGTCGGGCCTGGCCAAGTCCAAGCGACGAGGCCGGGCCCGACTCAGTCCGTTTGTTGCGGCTGATTCCGGATCAGGCCAAGTGACGGGGCCGGGCCCGGTCTAGTCCACGTAGGCGCACAAGTCGAACAGGTTGCCGTCGGGGTCGGCAAGGTTGGCGATCTGGCCGTAGTCCTCGGTGCGTGTGGGCTCGCACTGTGATGCTCCGAGGGCCAACAGCCGTGCCAACTCGGCGTCGAACTCCTCGGGGTCGCAGGCCAGGTCGAGGTGAACGCTGCCGGGAATGTGTGCTCCCCGTTGCAGCCCGATGCGACGCAAACCATCGTGGTCGCTCAGCACGATCCACCGGTTGCCGTCCTCGCGTTGGGATTCAACCAGATCCAGAGCCTCGCTCCAGAACACCGCAAGACGGTCGGTGTCGGGCGAGTCAAGCGTCACAAGGTCGAATGTCGCGGCCACGTCCAAATTGTAGGCAACCCCCTCAACCCCACCGAATCCCGCCCCACCACTGCAGCCCTGGCCCAGCGGCGCGGGTATCAGGACACCAACTCGTCGTTCACGTCGAGGTGTGGGTCTAGCTTGTGGCGATGGTGGTGCCGCAGGTGTCGGTGATCGTGCCCACCTACAACGAGGCCCCCAACATCGTCGAGACGATCGACAGCCTCAAACTCACGCTGGCACACCTGCCCCACGAGATCATCGTGGTGGACGACGACAGCCCCGACCTCACCTGGCGCATCGCCCGAGACCACACGACCACTGACCCGACGGTGAGGGTGATCCGTCGCATCGGTGATCGTGGACTCTCCTCGGCGGTGCTGGCAGGCATGGCAGTGGCCGAGGGCGAGACACTTGCGGTGATCGACGCCGACGGCCAGCACGACGAGCGGGTGCTTCCCGACATGGTGGCCGAGGTGCGTGAGCGTGGCGCGGACATCTGCGTGGGCACACGCTCCGAGCAGCGAGGCGGCTCGTATGGGCGTTGGACGCTGCGACGCCGACTGGCGAGCTGGGTGGCCGCCGTGCTGGCCCGGATGCTGTTGCCGCTGTCGGGGCGCACCACCGATCCGCTGAGCGGCTATTTCGTGGTGAGCGCTGCCGCCTACGAGCGCACCGCTCCGGGCATCAACCCGAGGGGCTTCAAGATCCTGTTGGAGTTCATCGGCCGCGGCAGCGATCTGTCGGTGGCGGAGGTGGGATACGAGTTCCGCCGGCGACGCCGAGGCGAAACGAAACTGTCGGGCGCCATCGCGCTCAACTACCTGATCGCCGTGCTCGACCTGCGCTTCGGACGCACGATCTCACCGGTGTTCTTGATGTTCTGCCTTGTGGGCCTCAGCGGTGTGGCGGTGGCGCTTGCCGGTTACGGCATCGGCGAGCTTGCGGGCCTGCCCACGATCAGCCCCGGTTTCACCCCTGGGCTCAACCCGATCTACACCTCGGCGCTGTTGGGGATCCAGCTCAGCATCGTCACCAGCTTCTTGGGCAACAACTATCTCACCTTCCACGAAGACCGCTACCAGAGTTGGCGCCTGCTGTGGGGTTTCTGCCAGTTCCAGGTCGTGTCGCTGCTGGGGGTGCTGATACACGTGGGCGTGTTCCGCCTGCTCGAAGCCAACGACTTCCCCGCAGCGTCACTACCGGCCGAGCTGTCCGCCGTGATCAACAACGTGATCGCCTTGAGCCTCGCAACCGTCACCAACTTCGTGCTGCACGTAACCCTCACCTGGCGAAGAAGAGGCCGAGCCCGCCGCTTCACCTACGGCTGAGCCACTCCCTGCGCCAACCTCGCCAAGCCACTCGCCAACAAGGCGCTTCCTGTGTGGGGTCAGGACCAGCCGAGGGTTTCGAGGTGGTCGTCGTCTATTCCGAAATGGTGGGCTATTTCGTGTACCACGGTGATCAGCACCTCCGAGCGCACCTCGTCTAGCGTGGAGCACACCTCGCAGATGGCCCGGCGGTAGATCGTCACCTGATCGGGCATCTCCCCGAAGCCGTACTGTCCACGCTCCGTTAGCGGAACCCCCTCGTAGAGGCCCATCAGGTCCTCGCTGGGGTGGGCGTCCTCCACCACCACGACCACGTTGTCCATCATGGCGGCCAGGGCCGGGGGAAGATGATCCAACGCCTCCCCCACCAGATCCTCAAACGCAGCCAACCCGATCTCGAACAACGCAGGTCACCTTAGCGGTGCCACGCCGACCGGGTTCCACGCCGGATCGGCTCGCAGCGCCCACCACCGAGTGCTGCGGGCTTCACACTGACCGCTGCCACGGTGACCAACAGTGCGAAGACGCTTGCGGCTAGCGGGCGATGCGGGTTCGGCGCTGGGGCTTGGTGTCACAGCGGGGCGTACTCTCGGGGTGTGGCGCTTGATGTTGCTGTGCCGGGTGGCCGGACCTTGCGGCCTGAGGGGGCTGCGAACACGAGAGGGCAGAAACTGCTGGAGGGTCTCACCGAGGCGCAGCGCGATGCCGTGACCACGCAGGCTCGCTACCTGTGCATCGTTGCCGGGGCGGGTTCGGGCAAGACCAGGGTGCTCACCAATCGCATCGCCTGGGGGGTGGATCAAGCGGTGATGGATCCCCGGCAGGTGCTTGTGGTGACCTTCACCCGCCGGGCCGCGCACGAGCTTCGCCAAAGGCTGCGGCGGCTCGGAATACACCGAGACCTGAAAGCCGGGACCTTCCATTCCATCGCCTTGGCCCAGCTCCGGCGCTACGACGCGCACCTGGGGCGCTCACCGCGCAACATCGTGGAGAACCCGGCCGCAATGGTGGCGCAAATTCTTGAGGGCAAGCGCAACACCAACTTGCGAGCCGACACGGCTCGTGTGACCACCGAGATCGAGTGGGCCCAAGCCCGTTGGATCACTCCGGAGAGCTACCCGGATCACGCGGCCCGGCTGCGTCGCAGGCCGCCACTTCGCAGCACCGCCGCGTTCGCCGCGATCTATGCCGAGTACGAACAAACCAAGCTCAACCGTCGCACCATGGACCTCAACGACGTGCTGGTTACGTGCATCAGGCTGATGCGTGAGCGCCCCGAGCACGCCAAGGTGCAGCGATGGCTGCATCAGCACATCCTGGTGGACGAGTTCCAGGACGTGAACCGGGTGCAGTTCGAGCTGCTGCGGTCGTGGCTCGGCCCCGAGTCCACGCTCACCGTGGTGGGCGACCCCGACCAAGCCATCTACGGCTGGAACGGCGCGGATCCCGAACTGATCAACCAGGTCACCGAGCATTTCCCCGGTTGCGCTGTGGTGAGCTTGCGCACCAACTTCAGGTCAACCCCCCAAATCCTTGCCGCTGCGGGTCGGGTGCTTGGCCGCGCTGCACAACCGGCGTTTCGCCCACCCGCGGAGCCACCGACGGTGACCGTGTGCTCGGGCGCCGACGAGCCGGCAACCCTTGCCCGCTTGGTGCGCACCCGGCGGTCTCCCGGAGCTCCCTGGCGGGCACAGGCAGTGCTCGCCCGCACCAACAACCAACTGCAGCCCTTGCGAGATGAACTGCTTGCAAAGGGCATTCCCGTGGTTACGAAGCCGCGAAGCGACCTCTTGAGGCAGCCAGAGGTGAGCGCCGTCGTGAAGAGATGGCACACCGAAGAGCCCCTCGAGGAGGCGTCGGCACGGGCGCGGGCGGTTCGCAGGGATCAGATCGACTCGAACCGGGAGGCTCATCCGATGCGGCACCCGTCGCCGAGCGACAACCCGGCCGGGGTTGACCATTCCTCCTTGCCGGCCTCCTCTATGGCTGCCGGTGAATCGCAGAGCGCGCACCCGGTGGACACGTTCCTGGATTTGGCCGACGATCATCTGGTGCTCAACCCCAAGGCCACGGTGTACACCTTCCTAAACGACCTCCGCCTCGGTGATCGTTCGTTTGCGGTTCGTGACGGGGTGAACTTGTTGACGTTCCACTCTGCCAAAGGGCTTGAGTGGCCGATCGTGCATCTGGTGGGACTCGAGGACGGTTTCGTGCCCGTCTCACAATCACAGTCCGAAGCGGCGCGAAGAGAGGAGCAAAGACTGTTCGCTGTGGCCCTCACACGTGCGGCAGCCGAGCTTCACCTCATGTGGTGCGACACCCGCGAAATCAACGGACAGCTTGTCGAGCGCCAACCGTCACCGTGGCTTGAGGCAATCACATCGGGCATCGCCTCCGATGCGCAAGCCGCAGGCGCGCTCACCCCCGGTGAGGGCATCGCCATGGCCCGTGAGGCGCTGCGAACAGCCACCGAGACAACCCCTGCCGAAGAGCCCCAGCAGTCCCTGGCCTTGTAACCCCCGCACCCGTCCGGGGCGGGGCAAGAGCCTCTCGAACTCCGCCGCCGACAAGCCCCTACCAGTCTCTGGCCCTGTGGCCCCACACCCAGCGCGGGGCGGGGCGGGCGGGATGGGGGTGTTGCGGCGTGGCGATTACTGGTCGGTTCTCGACAGTGGCGGCATGGCAACCACCACCACGTTGGCGTCGCAGCGCTCGAGCACCGTTTCCACGGTCTGGCCCAGGAAGGGTCGTCCGTCCACGTTTCGCAGCGACGCCCCGAGCACCACAAGGTCGGCTTCGCTCTCGGTGGCGGCCTCCACCAGCGTCTCCCCCGGCGAGGTGCCGTCACGCACCTGCGAAACGGGATCCACACCCATCTCCTGGCCCAGGCTCACCGCGCGCGAGATCAGAGAGTCCACCACCTGATCGCCGGCGTCGGATCCGCCGCCGCGTCCGCGAATGCCCAGCGCCTGCGACAGCACCGACCGGCGGGTGTTCACATGGGTGAGCACGATTTCGGTGCCGAGACGACCGCTCACACCGAAGGCGATCTCCTGAGCCGCACGTGACGAGCGGGTGCCCGTCACCGGCACGATCGCCCGTGTGAACGCACCCGGCAGGGGGGTCTGCAGGTTGCGGGCGCGGCGCGCGATCAGCACAGGCAAGTTGGCGTGCAGCAGCAGCTCGTCCACCATCGGCGAATAAAGCTGGAGCTCGTAGCGGGTGGCCACACCCACGCAAATCGCCCCGTAGCCGAGCTTTGATTCCTCGATGATGGCGTGCGCCACGTCGTCGGCGCGCACGATGCGGTGATCCACCTCACGCTCGTAGAGCACGCTTCGGATCACGGTGATGTCGGGCGGCTCGGCGTCCGCACGCCGTGTGGCGGAGTTGTCCACCGACATCACGGTCACCGGAACCTCCACCGGCCAGGCGAAATGCAAGATCTGCGACGCTGCGATCGAAGCCGGCTCGGCCCGGGATGCCAGCAGCAGTCGCTGAGAGCGCACCACCAGGTTGCGGCTCAGGGCCTCCTCGCGCTCGAGGCGCTCCTGTTCGTCGGCGGAGCCTCGCCAGTCGCGCACAACCACCCGCAGGCTCACCGCTGCGAACACCGAGGTGATCAGCGGCACCAGGATGATCACGCTGTACGCGGTGGCGCTGAACACCCCCGTGGACAAGCCCACCGAGGCGATCACAATCTCCAGGGCGCCGCGGGCGTTGAGACCGGCGCCCAGCGCGGTGGCCGCCCGGGGTGTTTGGCCGGCCAGGCGAGCACCCACGAACGACCCGGCGAACTTGGCCACGATGGCCACCAGCACAACCAGACCGGCCCAAAGCAGCGCCTCACGGTCGGCGAGCAAGGTGAGATCCACGCGAATTCCCGCCGCGGCGAAGAACACCGGCGCCAGAAACGAATGGGTGATCAGTTCGATGTAGTGCAACACCTCGGGCTGCTGAAAGCGTGAGCGGTGAAGGATCACACCGGCAAGGAACGCCCCGAGCACGGCCTCGATGCCCAGGTACTGGGTGATCACCCCGAGCACCAGCATTGCGAACACCGCCACGCTGATGGCGCCGGGAAGGTTCGGCCCTTCGCGGCGAACCTGTCGCAGGCAGTAGTCCACCGCCCGCTGGCCCAGGGTCATGGTGAGCACCAGGAACACCGCCAAGCCCAGCACCGTTCGCAGCGTTCCCGACAGTGACACCCCGCCGGTGGCGAAACCGGTGAACACCGCAAGCATCACCCAGCCCACCACGTCGTTGGCCATGCCCGCGGCCACGGTTATCTGACCGAAGTCGCGGCGCATCAAGCCCAACTCGGACAGGATCCTGGCGATCACCGCCAGCGCCGACACAGACAGCGCCGCCGCGGTGAACATCATGAACACGCTTCGATCCGCGCCTGCGCCCACGAACACGTCCGGCAGGGCCCAGCCCACCACCAGGCCGCCCACCAGGGGCACCACCAGACTGAAGCCGGTAACCAGCATGGCGGCACGGCCCAGGCGGCGAATCAGATCGATGTCGGTTTCGAATCCGGCGGTGACCAGCAGCAACGCCACCCCGATCCAGGTGACCGCGAACAATGCTCCCGACGAGATCGACTCCTCGGGCACGAACCACTCGAAACCGCCCTGCCAGATCTGCCCGAACACCGACGGCCCCAGGATCACACCCGCGGCGAGGTGTCCGATCACCGACGGCAAACCGATGCGGAACATGGCGTAGCCCAGCAATCGGGCCATGGCCACAAGCACCAGGAGCTGTGTCCAGAACACCAGCAGTTCGTGCTCGCTGAGCGGGGTGAGGCGGGAGGCGGAATCCGCGATTTCAACAGCTGTGATCATGTGTTGACGCTCCATCGGCTACTGAGTGGTTGCGGGGTCGGCTGGTGTGCGGCGGGAGTTGCCCCGGCACGGGACAGGGCCCTCCCACGAGGCGCAAGCGGTGGGCTCTCGTGGGAGGTCTCCGGAATCGGCCGGAGTGTTCGGACTTCACAGGGTCAGGTCCACGAACACTGGGGCGTGGTCACTTGGAGGGTCGTGTTTGGGGCCTTTGCGCTCGTTGCGGTCGATCAGGCTGAACTGCAGGGCCTCGGACACAACTTCGGAGCCGAGCAGCAGGTCGATGCGCATTCCCTTGCGCTTGTGGAAGTTGCCTGCCCGATAGTCCCACCACGAGAACAACCCCTCGTCGCCGTGTTGTTGGCGGAACAAGTCCACCAGGCCCCAGTCCAACACTGCGCCGAGGCGGTCACGCTCGGCGGCGCTGGTGTGGGTGGTGTCCACGAAGGCGCCGGGGTCGTACACGTCTCGATCTTCGGGGGCGATGTTGAAGTCGCCGCACAGCACCACCGGCGCCGACGGGTCGGCCTGAGCGTCCAACGAGGCGCGCAGCCGATCCAGCCAGCTCAGCTTGTACCGGTAGTGCTCGTGGTTGAGTTCCCGACCGTTGGGCACGTAACACGACGCAACCCGCACACCTCCACATGTGGCCCATGCGAGACGGGCGTCCGGGTCGGGTTCCACACCAGGCCCGAAACCGGCCACCGGGTGCTCCACCCCAACCCGGCTCAGCACCGCCACGCCGTTCCAACGACCCTCGCCGTGGTGGAAGCACTCGTAGCCGAGCATCTCGAAAGCGGCCGCCGGAAAGGCGGTGTCGGCCAGCTTGGTCTCCTGCAGGCAAAGCACATCGGGCTCGAACGCCTCGATCCATCGCTCCACCCGGCCCATGCGAGCCTTCAACGAGTTCACATTCCAGCTAACGATTCTCATCGGTTACAATTCTCATACAGTACATCATATTTTGATAGATATCGTGCTTCATCAACGCGCAAGAGCGAGGACACGGTGATCCGGGCGAGAAGAGCCCCTCCTTGTTCGGATTTGTGTGGGCTTCGGATTTCACACACGCGGTGACACTAACGCGCCAAGTTTCGGCGGTGTGCGTACGGGCACGACACCGCCGACAGCGCCTGTGACACAACAAGGAGCAGCGCCGGGGCCGGGTTTGCGGGGGAGCGTGTGGACAGGACACACCCAAGGGCCCACGCGTAGGATCGCGCCATGGCCGAAGATCCCACAATGAGCCACGACGACGCGCTCGGAGCCAACGCCTGGCTTGTAGACGAAATGCGCGAGCAGTGGCAAGCAGACCCCACCAGCGTGGACGCAAGCTGGCAAGCCATGTTCGCATCGGAAACCGGCGCCAGCGCGGCAACCGCACGCCCTGCGGCAACGGCGAGCAAGACCGCTGACAAGGCCAAGGTGAAACCACAAGCCGCATCTGCGAAGGCAACCTCAGCGGGCCCCGCAGCCAAGCCGTCGCCTGCCGGTGCAGCGCCCAACCATCCCGGCGCTCAGGTGCTGCGGGGCGCGGCGGCGCGCATCGCCTCCAACATGGAGGCCAGCCTTGCCGTTCCCACCGCCACCAGTTTCCGGGAGGTTCCGGCCCGCCTGTTGGAGGTGAACCGCAAGATCCTCAACGGACATCTCAGCCGCAAGATGGGCGGCCCCGGCGGGAAGGTGTCGTTCACTCATCTGATCGGATACGCCGTGGTGCGGGCCATAGCCGACGGGGTGCCGGCCATGAACAACACCTACACCACCTCAGACGGCACTCCCATGGTGGTACACAACGAGCACGTGAACCTGGGACTGGCGGTGGACCTGGCCCGTTCCGACGGCAGCCGGAGCCTGGTGGTGCCGGTGGTACACCAAGCCGACACGCTCGACTTCCGAGAGTTCGTGGACGCCTACGACGCGCAGGTGAACAAGGCCCGCAACAACAAGCTCACACCCGATGACCTGGTGGGCGCCACGGTCACCATCACCAATCCGGGCATGATCGGCACCCGCCAGTCGGTGCCGCGCCTGATGGGTGGTCAGGGAACGATCGTGGGGATCGGTTCGCTGGCCTTCCCCGCCGAGTTCGAGGGCGCCGACCCCGCGGTGCTCGCAGATTTCGGCGTGAGCAAACTGGTGACGATCACCAGCACTTATGACCACCGGGTGATTCAAGGCGCCGAGTCGGGCATGTTCCTTCGCCAGATGCACGACCTGCTCCTCGGCGCCGACGACTTCTACGACCTGGCGTTCCGCGCCATGGGCAATCCGTACTCGGCGGTGCGCTGGCGTCAGGACTTCAATCCGGTTGACCGCGAGGCGGCCATGCTGGAAAAGCAGGCCAAGGTGAACCAGCTCATCAACCAGTACCGCGTTCGTGGCCACCTGATAGCCGACCTCGATCCGCTGCAGGTGCGCGAGCCGGTGATGCACGCCGAGCTCGACCCGGCCACCTACGGGCTCACGATTTGGGACCTCGACCGGCAGTTCCTCACCGGCAGCCAGGCCGGCATCTACGCCACCCCGGGCGGCCAGCAGCGCATGGCTCTGGGCGACCTGCTCGGCGTGCTGCGCGACGCCTACTGCCGCACCGTTGGCGTGGAGTACATGCACATCCAGAACCCCGCCGAGAAGCGCTGGATCCAAGAACAAATCGAGGGCGCCGAGACCACCCTCAAACACGAGGATCAACGCCACATTCTGAGTTGCTTGAACTCCGCGGAGGCGCTCGGCAACTTCTTGAACACCAAGTACGTGGGCCAGAAGCGTTTCGGGCTTGAGGGCGCCGAGTCGGCGGTGCCCTTGGTGGACGCGGTGCTCGCCGAGGCCGCCGACGCGCAGATGGCCTCGGTGGTGATGGGCATGGCCCATCGGGGTCGGCTCAACGTGCTGGTGAACCTGGTGGGCAAGAGCTACCAGGAACTCTTCAGCGAGTTCGAGGGGGCGGTCACCGAGGAGCAAAGCCAAGGCTCCGGCGACGTGAAGTACCACCTCGGCCAGCACGGGGTGTACCAAAGTCCGTCGGGCAACCAGATCGAGGTGGAGATGGCCGCCAATCCCTCTCACCTCGAGGCGGTCGATCCGGTGGTGGTGGGCATGGCCCGGGCGCGCATGGACGCAATCGAACCGGACGCAGGTTTCGGTGAGTTCCCCGTGTTGGCGTTGCTGATCCACGGCGATGCCGCCTTCGCCGGTCAGGGTGTGGTGGCCGAAACGTTGAACCTCAGCCAGATCAAGGGCTACACGGTGGGCGGAACGATCCACGTGATCATCAACAACCAGCTCGGTTTCACCACCCGTCCCGAAGAGGCGCGCTCATCGGAGTACTCCACCGATGTGGCCAAGATGATCGGCTCACCGATTTTCCATGTGAACGGAGACGATCCCGAGGCGTGCGTGCGGGTGGCACGGCTCGCTTTCGACTTTCGTCAGAGGTTCAACAAGGACGTCGTGATCGACATGATCTGCTACCGGCGTTACGGCCACAACGAAGCCGACGATCCCAGCTACACGCTGCCGGAGATGTACCGGCGGATCAACGCCAAACCCACCGTGCGCGAGCAGTACACACGTGCACTCATCAACCGTGGCGACCTCTCCCCCGAATCCGAGGAGGCCGCCCTGGCCGACATTCGAGAGCAGTTGCAGTCCGCCCTGGACGAAACCCGCCACCAGATTCCCGACAACGAGGTGCGAGCCAAGGCCCGCCCCGCTCCCATCGGGGTGCTTCCTCATGTGCGCACCGCCATCGACGCGGTGAAACTGAAGCGGATCTACGACGCGCTGTGTACCACGCCCGACGGTTTCGCGATGCATCCCAAACTGGCCCGCCAGTTCGATCAGCGTCACAAGATGTACGAGGAGGGCGAGATCGACTGGGCGCTGGGTGAGGCCATGGCGTTCGGGTCGTTGCTGATGGAGGGCGTGTCGGTGCGCCTCAGCGGGCAGGACTCGCGCCGGGGCACGTTCTCGCACCGTCATTCCACGCTGGTGGACTACGACACCACCGACGAGTACGTGCCGCTGCAGTCGCTTTGCTCGGGTGGTTCGAAGCTGTGGATTTACGACTCGCTGCTGTCGGAGTACGCGGCGTTGGGCTTCGAGTACGGGTACTCCACCGCCAGCCCGGAGGCGCTGGTGATCTGGGAGGCGCAGTTCGGCGATTTTGCCAACGGCGCGCAGATCATCATCGATCAGTTCATCGTGGCCGCCGAGGACAAATGGCAGCAGCGTTGCGGGCTGGTGATGTTGTTGCCTCACGGTTTGGAGGGTCAGGGCCCCGAGCATTCCTCGGCCCGTGTGGAGCGGTTCCTGTTGCTTGCCGCGGAGGACAACATCCAGGTGTGCAACGCCACCACCGCGGCCCAGTTCTTTCACTTGTTGCGCCGTCAGATGATCCACGACGTTCGCAAGCCGCTGATCGTGTTCACGCCGAAGTCCCTGCTGCGTTTGCGGGCGTCACGCTCGCCGGTGGGTGACTTGTTGTCGGGCACCTTCGAGGAGGTGCTCGGTGATCCCGCGGTGGCCTCGGGTGAGCTCGATCCGGCCGATGTGCGGAGGGTGTTGTTCTGCAGCGGCAAGGTCGGCCACGACGCAATCGCCGAGCGCGACCGCCGGGGAGCGCCGGTGGCGGTGTGCCGGGTGGAGCAGCTATACCCGTGGCCGTTCGGCGCGGTGGCGCATCACCTTGGCCGGTTCGAAGGCACGCAGGACTTGGTGTGGCTCCAGGAGGAACCCGAGAACATGGGCCCCTGGAACGCCGTGAAGGGCCGCCTGTACGAGGCCCACGAGCAAACACACCAGATCCGGCGGATCAGCAGACCCGAATCGGGCAGCCCGGCCTGTGGCAGCGCCAGAATCCACGCCCAGGAACACGAGGAGCTACTGGACGCGGCAATGAGCGTCTAGCGGCAAGGTTCGCAGGAAATGACCTGCGACCGGGGGGCTGCCAGCGATCACGAACTGGCCGAGCATCTGGCACTTGGTGCGGGCGCGTTGCTGGTGGAGCTCCGCGAGCGTTTGGGCGCCCAGGGCGCGTCCGGGGCCCGCCTCAAGGCAGAGGGCGACCAACGCTCACAGGAGTTGCTGGCAGCGGGGCTTGCCCGTTGGCGTCCCGGTGACGCGGTGCTCTCCGAGGAGGCGGCCGACGACCGATCACGGCTGTCGTCGCGGCGAGTGTGGGTGGTCGACCCGCTCGACGGCACCCGTGAGTTTTCCGAGCCACCACGCACCGACTGGGCCGTTCACGTGGCCCTCGCGGTTGACGGACGCCCTGTGGTGGGCGCAGTGGCCCTGCCCGCGCAAGGCGTGGTGCTCAGCACCCTGAACCCGCCCCACTCACCGCCACCAAATCCCGCCGTCACCGGTGCCGGGCCGTCCGCGAATACGCCACCGGTGCCCACCGGCGGCCCGTCTGTGGCTCAGCCGCCCGGGGATGGGCGCGTTCGGATTGCGGTTTCGAGAACAAGGCCGCCCGTCGAGGCCGAGTTCGTGGCCGCCACGCTGGGTGGGCAGCTGGTGCCGATGGGCTCGGCGGGTGCGAAGTCGATGGCCGTTGTACAAGGCGAGGTTGACGCCTACCTGCACAGCGGCGGGCAGTACGAATGGGACTCGTGTGCCCCTGCGGCGGTTGCACTTGCCGCGGGTTGCGTTGCGGTTCGCCTCGACGGGTCGGAGCTTCGCTACAACCAGCCCGATCCGTGGATGCCCGACCTGGTGGTGTGCCGCCCGGAGCTTTACCCCACGCTGAGGACGGCTCTGGATTCCCGGGGCGGTGCTTGAGTTGCGGCTCGTGATCGCCCGCTGCACGGTGGACTACGAGGGCCGCCTGGCTGCTCATCTGCCCTCCGCGGTGCGGCTGATCATGGTGAAAGCCGATGGTTGTGTGGCCGTTCACGCCGACGGCGGCGCCTACAAGCCGCTCAACTGGATGAACGCGCCCAACCACATAACCGTGGAGGAGAAGACGTGGCGGATCAAGTCGAAGTCGGGGCCCGACACGCTCACGATCACCCTCGAGGAGGTACTGCACGACTCCAGTCACGAGATGGGCGCCGACCCGGGCCTGCAAAAGGACGGCGTGGAGGCACACCTGCAGGAGCTGCTGGCCGCCGACCCGAACACCATTGAGGACGGCTTGACACTCGTGCGTCGTGAGTACCCCACTGCCATCGGCCCGGTCGATCTGCTCTGCCGCGACGCCAATGGCGCTGCGGTGGCGGTGGAGGTGAAGCGCTTCGGCGAGATCGACGGCGTGGAACAGCTCACCCGCTACCTGGGATTTCTCAACCGAGACCCCCGCCTTTCACCGGTGCGGGGCATCTTCGTGGCCGGAGTCATCCGCCGCCAGGCTCATACACTCGCCGAGAGCCGTAACATCGCTTGCGTAGCAGTGGACTACGACGCCCTAAGAGGCATCGAATCCCCCCAAGGAAAACTCTTCTAACTCCACCCCCAAGGGCCCCAGCGACGTCCAAGTGTGAGCCACCTTGGACGGTGGGGATCCAGCAGGCATCACAAGCAAGTCTGTGCCGATCGTCATTGCAAGTACAGGCAACCGGGGTCCTCGAGCAGTGCCATGCTGAAGGCGTCCGAGGAGGAAAGCTCACCAAGGTAAGTCATTGCCTCCGGTCGATATCCCTGTGTGGAGGCAGTGGCAACCTCGGCGAACAGTGCTTCGGCGAACGGTCTAACCACGTCCGGCAAGTCAGCAGAAAGCGCCACCGTCGGAACCTCGGAACCTGCCAGCCATGCCATTTCATTTGTGAATTGGCGGTTCGCTTCGTCATAGGACATCTCCACACCCAGATGAGACCGCATTTCATCCAAGGGTACCCCATATTCCTCGGCAAGGATCTCTGCCGCACCGACCACCCTCACGAGCATCTCTCGATTGACAACATAACCCATTGCCCAGCACAAGGCACCGGCCGGCGACGAAGGGTCAATCGGATAGGAGTTCATCAACTCACTATGGGAGGACTCAATCATGGAAGCAGCGCTCCCCATGGGTAGCAAGTCCTCCACCTCAGGTAAAGTTGGGCCCTCCAGTTCCAGCGGCAACTCAGGCAACTGTGAGGGATCGATCACGGTGGGTTGAGGCATTTCAGGAACACTGGGCAGGGTCACGTCCGCACCTGATTCAGCAGGGTCACGAGCATCCGGAGACTCCAAGGAATCATCGATGGAACTGCCCGACGACGCCCTGTCACCCAGTCCATTGGAGGGCTCCGCCCCCGGAACAGTCACGGTGTTCGTACTCCCAGCGCACCCGACAAACCCACCAACCACCAAGACTGAAGCCGCCATCACCGACCAACGCATTGACACGCTTCCTGCCTCCTGTGGCTCCCGTATTGCATGCGCCCAACTACCGTGACCCGACACCAAGCACTGCTTCGCTGAACGTCGTTTCGCTGTTGCAGCCTGGGAGCACGATCGCCGTTGGAGCACACTAGCCTGCGCTGGTTGGATTTTCCTGGAGGAATTGGTTTGGCTTACGATCTCCCCTCGTTGCCGCCCAACGCTTGGCTTGGGCTGCGTTAGTTGTCGCCATGTCACCCGCAGATCCCGGGGGCGGCGCGCAGCGCTCTGGCGACTCGCGCTCGAAGGCGTCCCGCGTGCGCGGCTTGAGGTGGCCGGGTCGCGGATCCGGTGGCGGATCCGGCCAGGACCGCTCGGGCGCCGGCAGGCGGCTGCGCATTGAGTGGGCGACGGTGGGCCTGTGGGTGGTGGTGATCGCCGGCGCCGCGCTTGGGGGGTTGGTGGTTGCTCGGGTCATTGACGGTCTCTCGAATGGCTCGAGCACTCAGGCCGGCGGTACGCAAACACAACAGACATCCCCGACCGGTGACTCCGGTGCGAACGGAATCGACCTGGCTGACGCCCTGTTCGCCCTTCAGCGTGCGGTTGACGCCGTTGAGATTGACCTGATCGTGGGGGAACAGGCCATCTCCACCACCGGCGCCGACCTGGGGATGGTTGTGGATGCCGAGGCAATACTGGCGCTCACCAGTGGGCCCACCCGGCTTGTGCCCGAGCCACAGGCGTGGCTTGGCGACTTCTTCGTGACCCACGGGATAACCCCCCCGATCACTGCCGACCCCGCCCGCCTCGAAGGCGTGCTCGCGGAGTTGGGGGTGGGGATTGATCCGCAGACCCCTCAGATCACCCTGCGCGGCGGGGAGCTGGTTCCGGTGATCGGGGCGGAGTTCCCGATACCGGATCTCGACTCGGCGCGAGTGCTGCTGGAGGGCGCGGTGACCGCCAAGGTTGAACGTGGCCGCCCCGATGATCCCGATGCATCGCCTGGGGATCCCGCGGGCAGGATTGCGGTGCAGGTGCCGATCATCGGATGGGTGCCGGCTGACCCAGAGGCGCAACAGTGGGCCACCGAGCTGGCACGAGTGGCAAACGAGATCACCGCCGGGGGCGTGAGGGTGCGTTTCGAGGGCGCCGACGAGGCGGCGGACATAGGCGAGGAGGCGCTTCGCTCGTTCATCATGCTGATCGGGGAGGGCCAGGACACTCTTGTGGACTTTGATCCTCGACTCACCGACACGGTGGCCAGCCTGTTTGCGGGGATCGGAAGCGACGGGTCACCCGCTGTCTTCAACGTGGACTTCTCCGCAGAGCCCGTCGGGCGAGTGCTGATCAGCGGCGGCGAGCCCGGTTTCGCCTGCTGTCACCCCGACACACACAGGACCATTCTCACGGGATTGGCCGAAGGCCTCGACGAGGTGGTGGTGTTTCCCAAGGAAGTGCATCACCCTCAAGGCCGTCAGTGGGCCGAGTCGTTGGGAATCAGCGAAGTCGTCGGCGAGTTCACCACCAACTTCACAGCCGGTCAGAGCCGGGTGCTCAACATTGCTCGGATAGCCGAACTCACCCAGGGGGCGATCATCGAACCCGGCCAACAGTTCTCCGTGAACACCTACGTGGGGCCGCGCACCGCGGGCAAGGGATTCGTGTCGGCGGGAGTGATCGAGCACGGAGTATTCACCGAAAGCGTGGGCGGCGGCGTGTCGCAGTACGCCACAACCCTGTTCAACGCGGCCTTTTTTGCTGGGCTCGATTTTATATCGTATCAGAGTCATTCAATATACATAGACCGCTATCCCTTTGGACGGGAGGCGACCATCTCATACCCCAACCCCGACTTGGTGCTTGAGAACAACACGCCCTACGGGGTGATGCTGTGGCCCACAACCACGCCAACGTCGGTAACCGTTCGGCTCTACTCCACGCCGTGGGTGAAGGGGGAACAGACCGACCAGTTCACGTGGCAGCAAGGCGCGGCTTGCACCAGCGTTCGCACGGTGCGCACCAGAACGTGGCTGCAGGACAACCGCACCGAAACCGACGACGTACACGCCCGTTACCGGCCCGAGGGCTTGCTTTGCGACGGCACCCCGTCCGTCTCCACCACCACGACCCTGGCGCCCACAACCACCCCGGCGCCCGCGACCACCACCCTGCCACCCAGCACCACCCTGCCACCCAGCACCACCCTGGCACCCGCCACCACGACGGCGCCCAGCACGACGAGCCTGGCGCCTGCGACCACCACAACGGCACCCACCGAGACGACCCTGGCGCCCACGACCACCACCACCACGACCACAGTCCCACCGCTTCCACCGGTAACCCAGGAGCCTCCCGCCACCACACTTCCGCTGACCCTGGTGACAAATCCAGGCACACCCCCTGGGAACGAACCCGACCCGCACACAACCAGCCCGGCAGCCGCGATCCATGAAGGACGGCTCCAAGCCCCCCGCCCCGCGATCTCGGCAAGCCGACCCACCTGACAAACACTCCCCACGGCTGAGCCCCGTGCGCCGGCGGCGGTGTTGGATCACCCTAAAATGCAGCGTGACGGGGGTTGTGCCTGAGCGGGCGAGTGTTGCGATTCGGCGGAGGCGACCGACCCCGACAGCGCCTCTCAGGCTGGGGCTTCGCCGGCGGGGATCTTTGCGCATTACCAGGATCTCGCTGTGAGGCCCAAGGAGGTGGACACGGACCTGTTGGTGGTGGGTGCGGGGCCCGCGGGGGCAGCGGCGGCCACATGCGCGGCTCGGGCCGGGATGCGAGTGTTGTTGGCCGACCGGGCGGTGTTTCCCCGAGACAAGTGCTGCGGTGACGGCCTCACCACGCTGGCGCTGCGTGAGCTTGAACACCTGGGTTTGGCTCCTGATGCGGTGGTTTCATGGAACTGGGTGAGGGGCGCGGTAGTGGTTTCGCCGTCGGGGCGGGCCCGGCACTTTCCGCTGCCGGTGGGCGGTGGCGGGTACGCGGCGATCGCCCGACGCACCGATCTGGATGCCGCGCTGGTGGATCTGGCCCGCGCCGCCGGGGTCACCGTGGCCGAAGGCTGCGGCTTGCTCAACGCCCACCTCGACCGCTCTGGTCACACGCTGCTGGCCGAACTCGACTGCGTCGGCACGGTGAGGGCACGTTGGGCTGTGGGCGCGGACGGGATGTGGTCTCCGCTGCGCCGAATGCTGGGGGTGGCCCCGAAGGGTTACCGCGGCGAGTGGCACGCCTTCCGGCAGTACTTCCACAACGCCGGCCCCCGCTCGGAGGAGCTCACCGTGTGGTTCGAACCGGATTTGCTGCCGGGTTACGCCTGGGCCTTCCCCCTTGGCGATGGACGGGTGAACCTGGGATTCGGCATCCAGCGCGGCGGGCGTCACCGGGTGGGAGACATGGGCGCCACCTGGGCCAACCTGCTCACCAGGCCACACATCACCGAACTGCTCGGGCCTGACGCCCAGCCAGAGGCGCCTCACCGGGCCTGGCCCATCCCCGCCAGGGTGGGTCGGCTGCCCTTGAGTTCGGGCTGCGTGCTGTTCGCAGGCGATGCAGCCGGGGTGACCGACCCGGCCACCGGTGAGGGCATCGGCCAGGCGCTGCTCACCGGACGTCTGGCAGCGGAGGCGATCATGGCCGAGGAAGGCCACCGCCCCGGTGGTAGTCGCCCGAGCTGCGCAGCCGGCCCGGATGCGGGCGCCTCGGCTGCGTCGATCTACGAGCGCCGAGTGCGCGCAGAGCTGGTGGCAGATGACCGCATGTCGCGTGCGTTGATCCCCTTGCTGGCACGGCCGCTCACGGCGCGTGCCGGTTTGCGTGTGGCCGGGGCCACCGACTGGACCCGGCGCAACTTCGCACGCTGGCTCTTCGAGGACTACCCAAGGGCTCTGGTGGCCACCCCTCGCCGCTGGCGACGCGGCGCGCTGAGCAAGCCCGGCGCCTACGAGTCGGCCAATGAGGCAGCGTCATAGCATCGCGGCGGTGAACCGTTTCGACGAACTGGTGGACGACTGGTGGGAGAAGCAACTCCGCGGGCGCCCGCAGGTTGATCGACTGTTCTACGCCGCCTCGGAGGCAGCCAACCACTCGCTGTTGTGGCACGCGCTGGGGGTGGCTCAAGGCGTGAAGCGGCGCAAGGTGAGGCCTGCGCTGGAGTTGAGCATTGCCTTGGGGCTGGAGTCGGCGCTGGTGAACGGAGGCGTGAAGTCGCTGTTTCGTAGAGAACGCCCCGAACACGACGAGCCCCGTCCGCACAATTTGCGCCAACCCCGAACCAGCAGCTTCCCCAGCGGTCACGCCAGCGCCGCGATGGTGGCCGCGGCGCTGCTCTCCAGACGGAGTCGATGGCGGACACTGTGGTACGCACCGGCGTTGGTGGTGGCCCTGAGCCGGGTACACACCCGAATCCACCACGCCAGCGACGTGGCAGCCGGAATCGGTTTGGGAGTGCTGCTGGGAGCAGTGGCCCGCCGCCTGCTCAGCCGCTGACCCCGGCTCCTGCGCGCCTGGTGGGCGTAGTCTGCTTGGCGTGCAGCTTGATGGTGTGGTGGCGGTGGTGACCGGCGCGGCCAGCGGTATCGGTAGAGCCCTGGCACACGGGTTGGCCTTCGACGGCGGCGCCGCTGTTGTGGCGGTGGACATCAACGGCGACGGCGCGCAGGCCACCGCGGCCGAGATCCGCGAGGGCGTCACCCTCACCGACGACTCGGAGGGTGCGGAGGCCCCGACGGGGGAGTTGGCGGAGGCCGCCATCGGCGTGGGACTCGACGTCACCGACGAGGACGCCGTGGTTGGCCTGATCGAACAGGTTGAGGCCGACATCGGCCCGATCGAGTTGTGGTGCGGCAACGCCGGGATCGCCACCTCGGGCGGCGTGGAGGCGCCCGACGCGATGTGGCAGCGCACCTGGGACGTGAACCTGATGGCCCATGTGATCGCTTGCCGTCACCTGGTGCCGCGCTGGATCGAACGAGGTTCGGGGCATCTGCTGGTGACCGCCTCGGCCGCCGGTCTGCTCACCAATCTGGGCACCGCGCCCTACGCAGTCACAAAGCACGCCGCGGTGGCATTGGCCGAATGGGTGGCCATCACCCACGGCGACGATGGCGTGAGAGTGAGCTGCCTTTGCCCTCAAGGGGTTCGCACGCCCATGACCCAGGGCGGCGACGAAGGCGAGCTGGGGATAAGCCAGGTGGAACAACTCGGGATGATCGAACCTGAAGAGGTGGCATCGGTCACCCTGGAGGCGCTGCGGGCGGACCGTTTCCTGGTGCTGCCCCACCCCGAGGTGGCAGTGTTCGAGCAGCGCCGCGCCAAAGACCGAGAGCGCTGGCTGATGGGAATGCGCCGAATGCAGCGAGCCCTGCTCGAACCCCAGGACTGACAGACACCCAAGCCCGCCCGTACGGCGGGGCGCGGGGTCAGGGGTTGGGGGCCAGGGCCCTCACTGTGTCGAAGGCGTCGGCGCCGGGAACAGGCAGAACCATCGGCACCGGGCAGGTCACACCGTTCTGGCGGTAGCGCTCGATGTGATCGCGGCACGCCTCGGGGGTGCCGTGTACCAGCAGGTCGTCCACCACTTGCTCGGGGATCTTGGCAAGCGAGCCGCGCCGGTCGCCGGCTTCCCACTGCTCCCAGTGTTCGCCCAACAGGTCACCCCGTCCAAGCCACTCGTGAAAGGCCCGATACACACCCACGTTGAGGTACGCGGCCAGAATGAACCGGCCCGTGTTGAGCGCCGTTTCACGGTCGTCGCTGGGAAGCACGAAGATCCGGGCCACCACCTCGGCGTCGGGGTTCTCGGATCGCACTATCGCGCTCACCCGAGCGGCGTCGGTGGCCGACAGCCAGTTGATGATTGCGCCGTCGCCCTCACGGGCGGACAGTCTCAGCATCTGCTCACGCAGCGCGGCCACGAAGATCGGCACCGGCTCGCTGAGTTTGATCCCTAGCCTGAAACCTCTCACCGAGAACGTGTCGTAGCTCTCGGTGACCTTCTCGCCCGCAAGGGCCGCACGAAGAAAGCGAATCGTGTCCCGCACCCTGCGATAGGGCTGCTCGAAGTCCACGTCGTTCCAGCGCTGAACGATCACGTTGGACGATGCGCCGATCCCCAGCACGAACCGCCCGGGTGCAGCCGACGCCATGGCCGCGGCGGACTGTGCCAACAGCGCAGGGCCACGGGTGAACACAGGAAGGATGGCCGTGCCCAGACGCAACGACGGTGCCCACACCGAAGCCAACGCCAACGGCGTGAGACCGTCCGCGCCGTCGGCTTCGGACGACCACACGTCGGTGTAGCCCAGAGATTCGAGTTCCTCGAAGTGGCTGCGTTGGGCCTCGAGGGCCCGGGAGAAGGGAACGGTGATGCCGGTGCGCTGGTTGGTCACCCAAACAGTGTCACACCCCTTGGCCAGGATGCCTACATGAAGAACCAGCTCATACTCATCCACACAGAAGACAGCCCGCGCCGGCCGTGGGAGCTTGATGCCGTCACACGAGCCGTGGGTCGCCGAGGTGTTCGCCAGGCACGACTCACTCTTCACAAGATGCTCGCCGGCAGCGGCCAGTCTGGCGGTGACCGCGCGGCGACTGCTGCCGGGAGCGGGCACGACGCCGTTCGCCCACCGCGGCCACTTGTGGTGGTCGATCCTTTTGGGACACCGGATCCCGACGGCGGCGGAGGCGCCCGTTCACAACCCGCCGAAGCGAACAATGACAATCTCGCCGATGCAGCCTGATCCCCACCACGCGACGAGTCACACGATGCGCTCCCGGGGGCCCGCGGTGTTCACGTCACGGGCACACACTGCCATGGAGCACCTCGAGCACCACGCCACCCCCGGCAGCCGGCCTGCCCAACGTCTCTTTGTGGGCCTGGGGTTGGTGGCGTCGATGATTGCACTTCTTGTGATCCTGTTGGGGTGTGGGTTGGGTGGGGCGCCTGACTCCGCCGGCGCAAACGCGGGGGCCGTGGACGGCGCCACTCGCGGTGAGGTTGCGTTGGACGGTTCGGACGGGCAGTCGTCCTCAAGCCCTGCCGAGCCCGGCGGGGCCCGCGGCACCGCCAACCGCAACATCTCGGAGACGCCGACCACGGTGAGTGCTCCACCAAACGCCATCGTGGAACGTGTGGTGGACGGGGACACCATCCTTGCCGACATTTTCGGCCGCTCCGAAACGGTGCGTCTGATCGGGATCGACACTCCCGAAACGGTTGCGCCAACCAGGCCGGTGGAGTGTTACGGGCCCGAGGCGTCGGCCTTCCTGCAGGCACTGCTGCCCGAGGGCGCCGCGGTGACGCTGCTGCTCGATGCGGAGGCTCGCGACGTGTACGGGCGGCTGCTGGCCTACGTGATCCGAGACGACGGCTTGTTCGTGAACCACGAAATGCTGTACCAGGGTTACGCCGCGGAGCTGAGCTTCGCTCCCAACCTTCACTACTCCGACTTGTTCGCCAAGGCCGAGGCATCCGCGATCCGCGCACAGCGAGGGCTGTGGGGTGTTTGCGGAGGCACCAACGTGCCCATCGGCTGACGCTCCGGTGGTGGCGGCGCTACCGTCGGGATCGTGGAGTCGCTGGCGGAACGACTCGGCTTCCCGGCGGATGCCCGGCTGGTGATCCTCAGCGCGGATCGCATCGGCACCACCCACTCGTCCACCGCGGGCGGCTACAAGGCGCTTCGTGAAGGCGCCGCCACCACCGGCACGATCGTGATGCCCGGCGTGTGGTCACGCCACGCGGCGGAGCTGTACCGCGGCGAGGACATCGGCGTTCACCTCACCTTGAACTCCGAGCTGGACTGGTTTCGTTGGGGGCCGCTCACCAACGCCCCGAGCCTCCTCGACGGCGACGGCGGCTTCCCTCGAACCGTTGAGGACCTGTGGGATCACGCCGACCTCGACGAGGTTCGCCGCGAGTGCCGGGCGCAGCTCGAACGAGCGATCCTGTGGGGGTTCGACGTCACCCATCTCACCACTCACATGGCGGCGCTGCAGCAGCGTCCGGAGTTCTTCGACGTTCTGATCGACCTGGCGGTGTCGCTCGACCTTCCGGTGCGGCTCGAAGGCGCGAGCGTGGAGGCCAACGCCGGGTTTCCGTTCCGGTCGCTGGCCCGCGATGAGGGAGTGGTGTTCCCGGATCACTTCCGGTTGGTGCGCGGCAACGCTCGACGCCACGTGATCGACTGTCTCAACGATCTGCGCCCCGGAGTCACCGAGTTGTCGCTTTGTCCAGCCCTGGACGAACCCGAGATCCACGCGGTGGATCCGACCGCCCCGGGTCGCGTGGACGACCTTCACTTGGCCGTTTCCCAAGAGTTGGCACAGCGCCTCGAAGCGGCCGGGGCCACCACCATCGGCTACCGCGAAATGCGAGCAGCCCAAAGAGCCGCCCGCACCACCTCCTAGCCGAGCGGCCCGGCCAGGGGCCACGCTCCTTGCCGACAGCTGCCAGGAAACCGGCCGAGCAGTCTGCAACAACTCGGCGAGGCTCGCCGGGGCCTTCCCGGCAGTGCGGCGATGCGGCGACGGCGGGTCTAGGAGTTGCCTGCGCCGAGGCCTCTCAGCGCGGCTCGAAGCTCTGGCGCGTCCATCATGGGGCGCCAGCCGTCTATGAGCAGCACACGGTTGCCGTCCACCTTGGCCTGTCCTGCCATGTACGACGCCTCCAGCGACGTTTCGCCGGCCCACACCAACACAAAGTCCTCGTAGCGCCAGTCGATTTGGGCGTCGGCGTCTTTCTCACGACCCGGCCGCACACTCAGGCGGCCATCGGCCACCACCGCCACAAACGCGGTCGGTGGGCGTCCCGGAATGGCGTTCACGGTCACCTGAACCGTTCCGGAGGCCGCGCCTGGCACGGCCAGGTCGCCCAGAGACTCTGCCAGCGCCTCCACCCAGCCGTCGCCAAGCAATTCGGGGCCGCTCACAACATCACCCTTGTGCCCCTTTCGGCCCAGTGGCTCAGCGAAGGGCCGTAAGCCCGGCAGGTCCCAACCCGAAACGCCGCCGTCACGCCCGCGCCGAGAGGCTCAACGGATCCCTGCGAACAGGTCACGCTCGGGTCGTTCGGTGGGCGCTGGGCCTCGGGCGAGGACGTAATCGTCGTAAGGGTGGATCGAGCGTTCCACCTCGGGTGGCAGCCCGAACCAGAAGGTGGACTCGGGATCAATCTGGGTGGCGTGGGCCAGCAGGCCGTTGATGCGGGCGTCGATGAACCCGTCCACGGGCACCTGGGTGGTGATCAGGTGATCCTTGGATTCCTGCTTGAACCACGCCTCCCCGTAGGGCGATTCGAGCCCGAGATCCTGAAACGCCTGATGGCGTTCGCTGATCCGCAGCCGCGACCACATCGTGTAGTACACCTTGGTGACAGCCCACGCCTCGCCCAACTCGGGCCGGTACTCGCCATCGGCGGCCCGTTCGAAGGCGGGCATGGTGATGTCGTGTACGCGGATGTGGTCTGGGTGCTGGTACAGGCCCTGGTCTTCGGGGTAGGTAACGATCACCTGCGGACGCTCGCGGCGGATCACCCGCACCAGCCGGTCCACGGCTTCGTCGAGGTCGGCACGTGCGAAACAGTCGGGATGCGAGTTTGCCTCGGATCCCTTCATGCCCGAATCGCGGTAGCCGAGCATCACCACCTCGTGGTAGCCGATCACCTCCGCAGCGCGTGCCAGTTCCTCGGCGCGGATCTCGGCGAGGCGTTCGGCCATCTCCGGGGCGTTCATGGAAGGGTTGAGGATCTCCCCTTCCTCACCCCCGGTGCAGCACACCAGCACGCAGCGAATGCCCTCGGCGTGGTAGCGCGCAATGGTGGGCGCGCCCTTGGAGGCCTCGTCGTCGGGATGGGCGTGAACCGTGAGCAGGCAGAGCCGTTCAGCCATGGCCGTAGAACATACCCCTACCGGCGCCCGGCACGGCCTAGGCCTGCAGGGGTTCGAGGCGTTGGCCGTGCTCGTCGTCCACCAGGTGCCAGCCGCACAACTCGGCGAGACGTTCCCTGCCCTCGTCGGGGCCGCTGGCGATCAGTTCGTCACCACCGGCGAGGCGGGCCGCTCCCCTTGGCCGGTATCGGTATTGACCACCCCGCAGGATCGCCAGCACCGTGAAGCCCGCCTCGATGCTGAGGCGCAACTCCCCCAGCGTGCGGTCAGCGGCCTCGGATCCCGCAGCCACCGGGATCTGCACCACCACTTCGTCGCTCTCGCCCAGCGCCACCGCCAAAATCGGGTGAACGTCCTCCTGGTGTTCCACCAGCCACACCATCTGCTGGGCCTGGTCACCGAGATCCTCCGCGGCCTGCGAGAGGTGCAGCAGTCCTCGCAGTGGTGACGGGTCGGCCTTGTCGCCGGCGGCGCGCAGCACCCACAACTCGAGGCGGTCCTTCATCTCGTCGAGGCGGTCCTCCAGGTGGCGAACCACCGCGGCGAGGCCCTGGTCCTGCAGCACCAACGTGGAGTACGCCAGCCCGACCGCCACCTCGGACAGGTTTTTCATTTCCACCAGCACGTCCACCGCCCGGTCGAGGTCGGTCACGAAGGGATCCTCGGGCCCCTCCGGGGGCGACCAGCCCGGCGATCCGGCCAGTTCGCGCAGCCTTGTGATCCCGTCGGGCGAGCCACGCAGGAACAGCACGTCGTTGGGCACGATCATCATGTCCCCATCGGGGTCGGTGATCCAGTCCCGGCCGCGGCGCACCGCCATCACCCGCATTCCCATCTGCACAGGCATTTCGTGGTCGGCTATGGCCCGGTTGGCCAGGCCTGATCCTTCCGACACCAACACCCGGTGCGACACCTCCTCCGCTGCGCTCAGGTCGGCCACCAGTTCGCGGGGGATGCCCAGGCGGTGGGTGACGATCCGGGCTATGTCCACGGCGTCGTTGGCGATTCGCTCGATCGCCGAGATCACCTGCAGCACAGATGACATGCCCTCGGCGTCTCGGGGGTGGCGCACCGCCAGGATGCACACCGCTCGCATGTGCTGCACGAGTTCGCTCATGCGCTCCTCGAGGGCGCCCACCTCGTCGGCCATGTCGGGGTCGCCGAAGTACAACGCCGCATAGGCAAGGTCCACCATCAGGTCGGAGGTGTCCTTGGCTTCGGCAAGCATTTCGCGCAAGTTGCGCGGTTTTTCTTCCATGGCTCTCCCTAGAAGGTCATCGTAAGGCTTGAACACAACCGGTGCCGCGGGACGCGCCCGGTGCGCTCCGCGATCGTCGCCGTCACCGGAAACCCACCAGCAGCACCGCCCAAATGAACGTGAACGCCCCCACGAAATCAAGCGACGAGGTCACCACCGGCACCCCGTAGGTGTCGGGATCCAGCCCGAAACGCACCGCCGCGAGCGTGCCGTAGTAGGCCACGACGCTCACCAGGGCGGTGGCCATGAGGCCCCCGATCAGCGCCACGCCCAATACCCCGGAAAATCCGGGGCCCGCAACACCCGCCAGCTCACCCACGCCTGCGGTCATCAGCCCCAGCGCTGCGAACACAGGAATGGCCAGCCCGTAGATCATCACCAGATCCACACGGGCCGGGCCGTGGGGAACAGCGGAGGTGCGTGCCAGGCCGAGGTGCAGCTTGGTGGACAGCCGGCTCGACAGCACCCCTCCGAGCGCTCCGGCGGTGCCCAGGTATCCGGGCAGCAGCACAAGCAGCACCGGGAATCTCAAGAAGTCGTCGAGGCGTTTCTCCACGGTTATTCCGGCCACCAGGTCAACAAGGCCGGCAACGGCAAGGATGGGCACCGATTCTCGGGCGATGCGGCGAAGGTCGGTGAGGCTGCTGCGCCACACCCACGCCAAGGTCACCACCGACGCCGCCACCAGCGACCACGACAACGCCGGGGTGAGCACCCTCGTGCCGGTGAGTTCCACCGCCAACACCAGAGCGGGAAGGGTCACCACATCGGCGCTGGCGGTGACCAGCGGAGCCACCACGTTGTCCAGATCCCAGCCGAAACGCACGGACCCTGCGGTGGTGGCCAAGGTGATGATCAGCACGAACACCGAGGCCACCAACCCTCCGGCGGTGGACACCACCACGAAATCGGCGGTGCTCATTGTGGGTGACACGTTGAACGCCAACGCCACGATCTTTGCCAGCAAGGCCAGCACCACCCCCAGCACCAGGCTGAGGGCCATCGCCGCGGTGGTGTTCTGGGTAACCACAGAATCGCGGCCTCGGGAAAGCGTGAAGGTGCCGGCGTGGATCGCGGTGCCGAGGCGGCTGCCGAGCGCGCCGAAGATGTTGCCTTTCACCGCTATCGCGGCCGGAACGAGCAGCAACAGCCCGGGCAGACGCTCCAAGGTGTCGGTGACAGATGCCAAGGTGAGGCCCGCCACCAGGCTCGCAGCCGCGGCAAGCACCAAGGCCACAAAGGCGCTGCGGTATTCGACAAGTTCGCGGGCGATGCCGCCGGCCACCCGTCGAGGCCACGACGGCAGCGAGCGTCGAACCCGCAGGCGGAAACGTCCGGCGCCGTGGTGTGTGCCGCGCAGGGAAGACCCGAGGCGTCCAAGGTCACGCCAACGCCAGGGGCGCCCGCGCCGTGGCGAGGTGATCCTTGTGGGACTGTCCTGCGGCACGTTTACTCCGTGGGTTGCTGCGTGTGCTCCGTGGGTTGGCGCAAGGCGCCCCATCCACCCCCCTGAGATTCTGGCGCGCCGGCGCCTACTGCGGGCAGCACCCCAGAGGAATCACCCTGCTCGGTGGGCTGCTGCAAGGCGCCCCGTCCAGCCCGCCGAGATTCTGGCGAGGCCGCCTCCGCTGCGGGCGCGCGCCTCGACGAATCGTTGCGCAAACCCGCCGCCGCGGGGCTTCAACACCCTTGGGCATGCGGAGCCCTATGATCGGCGCCACGGGCACGGAGGGAACCCATGGCCGACCACTCTCACAACGATTTCCCTGAGACCGCCGGCGAACAGCAGCGCCCCACGGCACGAGCAGCAGCGAACCCGGGCCGCCACACCGGCGAGGATCCACTGGCGCCGCTAGGGCCCGACGAGGATCACGGCGATTCCGACCCCGACTCCGCATCCGCCGACGCCAACAGGCCCCCGCAGCCAAGCGTCACCCCCACCCCGGCCGATCCCTGGAGCGACCGTCAGGTGTACTCCACAGCCACAGCGTCCACCGCGGTGGGAATAGTCGCAGGCCTGATAGCAATCCGCTGGTTGTGGAAGCACAGAAAACGCCGCCGCCAAACCCCCTAACGCCACACCAACCTTGTAACCGAGCCCTGGCAGACCCGGGCGTCGGCCGGAGCCACGTCACTCAAGGCAGAGAAGGGAGTCGTGATGGCAACCGCTGATCAACTGAAGGCACTGGTTCGCAGCCACGCGTCGGGAGACGAACGCCACTTCTACTCCGTCGCACTTCAGGTGGCGGCCCGTGCGGCAAGAAGGGGCCAGAACAGATTCGCCCAGGAATTGCGCGACCTGATCGACGAGGCCAACATCAACCCTAACCCGCATAACACCTGTACCAATCAACGGGATCCGCTCACCAGAGCACCTGCTGTGCTCCGTCACCTCTGACCCAGATAGGAACGGGCCCAATGGGACATGCTGTGCGGCACCGACCCCGCTACCGCCACCTCAAGCAGCAATCACCCACACACCTCTACACTGCCCTCAGCATGCACTGACCACAAGAATCGGCCATCCCGTTGGGACCTCGGAATCGAGACGGATGGTCATTCCATGGGTTCTGCGGGTTTGGCCTTTTGCGCAACACTGACTATGGCATCTAGCTTTTCGACGATCTCATGGTCTATTTCTTCCTTTGGCATGTGTCGCACAAGCTTGTGGAAGTAGGTCTTTCGCATCAGGTTCGGCCAGTCGAGTCTCTCAAAAAACCCTTCAAACAACGGGGTAAGGAAATCGTCGCTCGTCTTTGTCAAGGGATCCCAGGGCGAAGTCCTGCGAAGGGTGGTCATGGCATGCTCGACCTCCTTGATTGAATCACGCATGAGTTCAACACGCCGCTCTGACTCGGCATCGCTGAACATGCCTCCCAGATCGGGATCAAACTCCGATTTCCCACCGACTTCTCGGACCGTGGCGGCCGCATATGCCTCGAGCGTTCGTGGGGTGCACAAGTAGTTTTCAATTTCTCTCCTTCGCCACTTCATGCATTTTAGACCTGCACTCCCAGCGTCGCCCTTGAAGTCATCGAGCACAGCGATTCCCACCAGTTTCGGGAGAGCTTCCCGAAGACCATAGAAGTGAAACTCTGCCCTTGCTAGGTGATTGCCAACATAGTGCACGAAAGGACTGGACAACACTGCTCGTGCGTCGGCGTGGTCCAAACGCTCCGCGAATGCCTGCAAGATTGCCAGATCAGTAGAGCCTTCAAGATACAGCACCCACCCGGTCTGCTCAGCTTGGACGTACTGCTCGAATCCGATCTCGTTGAGCGCCTTGAGCACTTGGCTTCCGCGATTGACCCGATGGGGTTTACCGACAAAGGCAATCACCGTGTGTTTTCCCGCTGCTTCATTTAGAAGTACTTCGGAGTGGCTTGCTGCAATCACCTGGCTGCCGCTTTCTTCTGCGGCTTGTGTTATCATCTCGTAGTTCTGACGCTGGCGCAGTATCTCGAGATGAGCATCCGGTTCATCCAGAAGGAGTACTGCCCCC
The DNA here is from genome assembly GCA_965221635.1 of Candidatus Aldehydirespiratoraceae bacterium. Lineage (GTDB taxonomy): Bacteria > Actinomycetota > Acidimicrobiia > Acidimicrobiales > Aldehydirespiratoraceae > JAAXHB01. Next base: position 1,475,896 of record OZ244902.1, on the reverse strand, counting down.
GGATTTGCATGCATGTATGACAAAATCAATAGTGTCTGTTGCAAGCCTCGTCCACTGGATGAGAGGTCTAGCGACACGCCTCGCTCTCGATATTGCATCTGGATTTCGCCTCGTCCTTGAATGTATTGAGGTCTTTCGAGCTCGACCCCGAAGTGCCGGTTCATTTGCTCGGTCAATTGTTGCCAGCGCTCCGGGTACTGGGTGTCAATGACGTGGCAGAGATTTCGGAGGACTTCGGCAGTGCGCCCTTCACCCACGCGCACATCCACGGCTCCTTGGTCAAGTCGAGTTTCTGAGGCAACAAGACCGGACATTGGGGGAAGGAGAGCCACGTTGACAGAGTCCGCTTCGCTCGGTACGGACATGCGTTGGAGATTGCACTCTGAATCCCGCAGTGGACGGCAGTAGATCGACTCTGGATTGGCATAGTCGAACTCCAGACCGCATTCCCACTCACCGTTGACGCTTAGGCCTCTCACGGTTATTTCAATGCGGATGTTCTCTGTCCGTTGCTGGCCTCTTCTGCGATATGTGTTGCGGGTTCGAAGATCATGCCAAAGCAGAGTTGCGTGGGGTACAGGTATCGCTACGAGGTCACGACGGTTCACGGTGACGCCAGGACGTTTTTCTGGTACCGACTGACCTCGCCGTCGTGCAATCCAATGTTTAAGTCCGATACTCCACAGCATTAGTGCTTGCATGGCTGAGGTCTTGCCTGAATTGTTTGGCCCGATGAACACGACCGGGTCGCCGAGCTCAATTTCGACGTGCTTGAATCGCTTGAAGTTGCGAATCTCCAAGTTGGTCAACATTGCAATACTCCCAGGGCTATGGCACGGCTGTTGCCGACATCAACTCGGACACAGCGGCTCTGTCGACGACTCGCGGAGAGACGTTCCTGTCCGGCATCTTACCAGCGATGGACCCCACGTCATGGGCGAGCCGTCTCATCAGTCTGTGCTCTACCGGAGGCAGGTTAGTTCCGCTTGACCATCCTTGGTGGTGTGGAATGCCCTGAGCGTGGGAGCGTTTACCGTACTCGTGGATGTCGAGGCGTCAAGTGCCTACTACAGGGACTGGGCAACCATTGCGCCTCCGGGAGAGCTCTCCCCCTTCCGTCGCACATCGGGGAGTTACGGGCTTGTTGTGTCCATCGACACGCCTGAGGAAACTGCGGACTTGTGGACACCTGTCGCTGCGCAGGTTGGGATCCCGACTGCGATCGAGACGCAGTTGGGTTAGACGGTGGCGGCTAGGCGGGCCAGGGATTCTTCTTGGGCTTTGCGTTCGGCTTGGCGCAGCTCCACCAGTTGTTTGCCTTCCGGGCAGTGCTCGGCATAGGAGCAGTACTCGCAGATCGCGCCGGGGCGGGGCTCGAAGCTGTCGGACTTGCAAGCCGCCACGATGTCAGCCCAGGTGCGCTGAAGGCGCTCCACTGCCTCGGCCATGGAGGATTCGGTGACCTCGGCGTCCAGCACCGTTTGGCCCAGGTAGTACAGGCGGGCCCTTGCCGGTGGGGTGGGGTGGTGTTCGGCCACCGCCGCCGCGTACAACATCACCTGATACAACCGGTCGGCGGCGTAACGCGCCGACGGCGCACGACCCGACTTGTAATCGGTGACCACCAGGCCGTCCGATCCGGCCTCGATGCGATCGACAACACCCCTGAAGGGCACCTCGCCCAGCGTTGCGGTGACGTGCTCCTCGGTGGCGGTGACATCCACGGCCACCGGATCCTCAAGATCCCACAGCCCTTCGATGGCCTTCCACGCCCGCAAGCGGAAATGGCGCTGCTGGAACTGGTCGAGGCCCAAGGCCTTGTAAGCGCCGTTGTCGCTGAACGAGGGCCACTCAGCCCGTGCGATCTGGCGGGCCCGTTCGACGGTGCGGGCCTCGGGCGCCTCCTGTAGCAGCAGTTCGAGCACACGATGAGCGAAGGTGCCGATGAGCGCCGGCTCGCCGGGCAGGTCGGGCAAGCGATCCACATATCGGAAACGCCAGCGGCGCGGGCACTGATCGAACGTGGACGCACCCGAATGCGACAACCGGGCCGGCGGCGCCGGTTTGCCGTCGTCGGTGACCGAGGCGCCGTTCAGCGGCTCCCGTGCCAGGTCGTCCGCATCGGCAAAGCCGTCGGCGTCGAGCAGTAGCGCAAGTTGCATCAGTGTTATTTCTACCCCATGGCTATGACAGCGCGCCAACGTAAAGCCCACGCAGCGCCCTCACGTTGCCCCCCCTGAGTGCCCACGGTGCCCCTCAGTGCCCTCACAGTCGACCACGATGCCCTCACGGTTGCCCGCCATGGCCTCTCGGTGTTCCCACAACTGCCCACGATGCCCTCAGCATTCCCCACGGTGTCCCCACCCGCCTCAGATGTCAAGTTCGGCGGCGTCCATGAGCGCCGAGTTGCCCACCAGGTAATCACGCCGGCGTGACACGTCGTTGCCCATGAGCACGTCGAACATCTCCGCGGCGGCCAGTTCCTCTTCGGCGTCGGCCATTGTGAGACGGCGAAGCGTGCGAGTGGCCGGATCCAAGGCGCAGTGGCGCAACTCGTCGGTGTTCATCTCGCCGAGCCCCTTGAAGCGCTGCCACACCGGGGTGCTGCGGCCTCGGGACAGTTCGGCGTTGATCTCGTCTCGTTCCGTCTCGGAGTACGCCCGGTAGGTCTTGGTGCCCACCTTGGCGGTGAAAAGCGGCGGCTGCGCCGAGTACACCCGGCCCTGGGCGAGCATGTCGGTCATGTACTTGTGGATCAACGTGAGCAGCAAGCAGCGAATGTGGCTGCCGTCCACATCGGCGTCGCACAGGATCACGATGCGTCCGTAACGGGCTTCGTCGATGTTGAAGTCGGGGCCCACACCGGCGCCCATCGCCGCGAAGATCGCCTTGGCCTCGGCGTTGTCGAGCACCTGACGGGCCCCGGCCTTGGCGGCGTTCACGATTTTGCCCCGCAGCGGCAGGATCGCCATGAACTCGCTGTCGCGTCCCCGCTTTGCGGGGCCCGCCGCCGAGTCGCCCTCCACCAGCACGAGTTCGGCTTCGGGGCCGTGTACCCGGCAGTCCGCCAGCTTTCCGGGGAGCTTCGCCGAGCCCACCCGCGACGCCTTGCGCAAGGTCTCCTGGCGGCGGCGAAGCGCCACCCTGTTCGCCACTGCCGAGGCGAGCTTGTCGGTGATGGCCCGCACCTGCGAACGAGGCCCGCCGCCGGGTTCGAACCATTCCTTGAGCTGCTCGTAGACGATGCGCGACGTGATCCCGTCCACCGCGGGAGTGGAAAGCACGTTCTTGGTTTGGCCTCGGAACTGGGGACGCACCAGCGACACCTTCACCGCCGCCACCAGGCCTTCCTGGGTGTCCTCGCGGCCGGCGCGGCCGTCTCCCTCGCGGGCCAGCTTGGCCAGCTTGCGGTTGTTCTTGAGCACCACGTTGTTCACCACCCTGGTGAGGGCCTTGCCGAAACCCGACGTGTGGGTGCCTCCCCCCGCGGTGGGGATCGTGTTCACGAACGAGACGATGTCGCTGTGATGACCACCGGTCCAGCACAAGGCCACGTCAACGGTGCATTCGCGTTCCACCTCGGTGATCTGACCCTCAACCGGGATGCGCTCGGTGAACGTTTCGATGCCGTTCACGGTGATCACCCCGCTCACCGCCTCGGCTTCGGCTTCGGTGCGGCCGGACCCCTGCCCCGCGGCCTGCGAGCGTTCCTTCACCAGGTCAGTCAGCCCGCCACGGCTCACGAACTCGAACGGCTCGGCCTCGTTCTCACCCCGGCCGGGCCGGTTGTCGAACACCTGCACTCTCAGGCCCGGCACCAGAAAGCAGATCTGGCGAAGCCTTGAGCGCACCGCGGCCACATCGAACGACGCGCCCTGCTCGAACAGGTCGGTGTCGGGCCAGAAACGGATCCTGGTGCCGGTGGCCTTCGAGTTCACCCGGGTGGACACCAGGTTGTGGCTGGGTCGGAACCGGTCGCCTGTGAAATGGCCCGGCTCCTGTTTGTGGAAGCTCAACTCCCAGCGCCTGCCCTGGCGGCGCACCTCGGCGTCGAGGCGGCGCGACATGGCGTTCACCACCGACGCGCCAACACCGTGCAAACCGCCGGAGGTGCTGTATGCGCCTTCGGTGAACTTGCCACCCGCGTGCAGTTCGGTGAACACCACCTCCAGCGCCGAAACCTCACGTTTGGCGTGCGTGTCCACGGGGATTCCCCGCCCGTCATCGGCCACCTCCACCGAACCGTCACGGTGGAACACCACCTTCACCTTGCGGGCGTGACCTGCCGCGGCTTCGTCCACGGCGTTGTCCACGATCTCCCACACCAGGTGCATCAACCCCTCCGAGCCGACACTGCCGATGTACATGCCCGGGTTTTGGCGAACCGCTTCGAGCCCTTCGAGAGTTTCGATCGCGTCCGCGTCGTAAGCGCCTGCGCCGCGGCGGCGCGCGGCCGCCGCGGACGACACTGCCGGTGTTGCTGCCATGGCCATCACCACCTCGGCGGCGCCAGCACGAACACCGGACGCCGCGACGGCGTGGGTGTGGTGTAACGCCCGCTTGGTTCAACCCTTACCGGCACAGGGCGGGGATCCAACTTGCGCGGATTCGCATCCTGACCCTTCAGGGCGAACAGCACCGGATCGGGCCCGGCCAGCCCCGCCGGGTTGGCCACCACCGCCATGGCGGTGACCTTCGCCCCGCCGGAGAGCTTGGCAGCGAACACTCCCCCCGACGCCCGGCCCTGAGAGGGCAGTTCCTGCAGCGAGGTGGCCTTGAGGCCGCCTGCGTCGGTGCCCAGCACCAGCACACCCCCGGCTACCGCCGGCGCTGCGCCCACAACGGCCGCGCCCGGCGAGAGTCGCATGCCCAGCGCGCCCGCTGAGGTGCCGCCGGGCACCACGAACCCCGATGCCGCCGTGATCAGCGCCTTGGCGTCGTCGGCCACCAGCACCAGCTCGGCGTCGTCGGGCGCCAGGAACGCGGCCCGCAGCTGATCCTCGGGCCGCAAGGCGATCACCTTGTCGCCGTAGTCACATGCCAGCACCGCCTCGGTGGTGAGCCGCTTCACGTACCCCGATCGTGACACCAGCACCAGCCTCTGGTCACCCCGACCTGCAGGGGCGTCCGGATCGACCGGGTCGACCGCAGTGAACCCATCGGCCTGCCCTGCCGGAGGCGGCGCCACCACCGCCAGCACCTGCTCGCCCTTGTCCAGTCCCAGCATCGGCCCGACCGCAGCCCCACGAAGCCGCCCGCCGGCCTCGGCAGCCTCGGAGGCCGACACGGTGAACGCCCGACCCGCCGAGGTCACCAGGGCAACCGGCGACCCCAAGGTGGTCACCGCCCTGGCTGCGATCAGATCGTGACGCCCCGCGGAGGCTTTGCGCCCACTGTCGGTGGGCGCCCGGCCCAGATTTCCGCTGGTGGACACGGTGAGCACACAAGGCGTGTCGTTCGCCACGGCTGACCTGGCCGAACCAGACCCGTTGGCCTCACGCCCCCCGGCCCCGGCCCCGGCGTCACCGGTGGCGGTGTCCGAGGGTGAGTAGTCGGCCTCGTCGACGCTGATGATCTCGCTACGACGAGCAGTGCCGTGCTGTTTCACTATGCGGCGCAGTTCGTCCCGCACCATGCGCCGCCGGCGACCCTCGTCACCGAGAATCTCGCGGTAGTCCGCGATCGCCGCCTGAAGCTCCGCGGCCTCGTCACGCAGCTTCTGGCGCTCAAGCGCGGCGAGGCGGCGCAGCGGCATGTCCAAGATGTGGGTGGCCTGCACTTCGGTGAGCCCGAAGCGTGCCATCAACGCGCCACGCGCGTCGGCCACGCTTTGCGAGCTGCGGATCAACTCCACGACCTCGTCGATGTTGTCCAGGGCAATCAGCAGGCCCTCGACGATCTCGAGGCGCCTCAGTGCCGCTTCGAGACGGTGCCGGGTGCGCCTGGTGATCACCTCGAGGCGATGGGTGATGTAGTGCTCGCACAACTCGACGAACCCCACGGTGGTGGGCACGCCGTTCACGAGCACCACGTTGTTCACCTGGAAGGACTCCTCAAGGGGGGTGAGCCGATACAGGTCGGCGAGCACCGCATGGGGATCCGCCCCGGGTTTGAGATCGATTTGCAGGCGCAAGCCGTCCATGCCGGTGAGGTCGGCGATTCCGGCCACGCCGTCGAGGCGGCCACTGTCGGCCAGGGCGGTCACCTTGTCCACCACCCGTTCGGGCCCCACCAGGTAGGGCAGCTCGGTGATCACCAGGGCCCGTCGGTGGCGTGTGACCTTCTCGGTGGTGGCACGGGCCTGCACCCGCACGGTGCCCCTGCCGCTTTCGAATACCTGGCGCAGGCCTTGATCCACCACCCGTCCCCCGCCGGGGAAGTCGGGCCCGCCCACCACTCCGAGCAGGTCGTCGGTGGTGGCCCGGCCGCCTTTGCGTTCCTGGCTGCGCATCACCAGTTCCACCGCCGCGCCCACCTCGGCCAGGTTGTGGGGGGCCATGTTGGTGGCCATGCCCACCGCGATGCCGGTGGTGCCGTTCACCAACAGGTTGGGAAGCGCCGCCGGGAGCACCACCGGTTCGGTTCCCTCACCGTCGTAGGTGGGGCGGAAGTCCACGGTGGCCTCGTCGAGTTCGCTCACCATCTCCATGGCCGCGGCGGCGAGGCGGCACTCGGTGTAGCGAGCCGCCGCGGGTGGGTCGTCGAGGCTGCCGAAGTTGCCTTGAGGCTCAACGAGGGGGATCATCCGGCCGAAGTCCTGGCCGAGGCGCACCAGCGTGTCGTAAATGGCGGCGTCGCCGTGGGGGTGGTAGCGACCCATCGTGTCGCCCACGATGCGCGCCGATTTGCGGAACGGCGAGCCTGGCCGCACGCCCATCTGAAGCATCGACCACAAGATGCGCCGCTGCACCGGTTTGAGCCCGTCACGCACGTCGGGAATGGCTCGCGATGTGATCACCGACAGCCCGTAGGCGAGGAACGAGTCGCTCATCTCCCGGGCCACGGGAACGTCCACCACCCGGCGAGCCAGGTGTTGCGAGGCAGCCTGATCGTCAGGGCGCGCCTGGTCGTGGGAAATCGTCAACTGTCTCTGTGGGGCCACGGCGCCCTCCATAGTCGTAAACACACTTATGTTATTTCGATGCCGGATCGTCTCCGAGCCGGTGGATGATCATCGGTTCTGGGCCTGCCCGACCGCACCGCCCTAGCATTGCCCTTCTACATTGGGGAAGCGCCACAGGGCTGCGATGCGCGTCGGCCCGTCGGCCTGTCGCCCCGAAGCGATGCCCGCAACCGAATCCTCCACCAAGAACTTGAACCCGAGTCGTCACCCCCAATCCGCCGTCGCACGATCCAACCTCACACGATACTGCCCAATGGACATGCATTCAAAATCTATGACATCATCTGAAACCTATCATTTCAACATTGTGTTGTGGTTTCGCCCGTTGCACTTTTGTGATCCGTCAAGCACAGCACAGCCCCGTACACGGCCCTGAGGAGTGAACGCCCATGGACTTGCAGGCTCTCAGCGATCGCGCCGAGATCATCGACCTGATCACCCGGTACGCCACCGCGGTGGACACCAGAGACTGGGACGCGTACCGCAGCGTGTTCACCGCCGATGCCCGCATCGACTACACCTCCGCGGGCGGCATCGCAGGGTCGGTTTCGGAAATGTGTGCCTGGCTTGAGCAGGTGCTGTCGATGTTCAGCGCCACTCAGCACCTGGTGACCAACTTTCAGATTCAAGTGGACGGAGACGAAGCAACCGCCACGGCCATCGTGTTGAACCCGATGCAGCTCGAGGGACAGCCCGTGTGGACGATGGGTGGCTGGTATCACCACCGCCTGGTGCGCACTCCCGAAGGTTGGCGCAGCCGGGAACTTGTGGAAGAGACCAGTTGGACTCAGGGCATGGGGTCGCCGGAACCCGAAGACGCTGCGGATGGTCCGGACTCGAGCTCCGACTCGGGCTCCGCCAAGAAGGCCGCGGGGTCATGACCGCTTTTGGCGGCTTCGGCGGCGTGCCCGGGGGCTACGGGGAGGGCAACGGCTGGAAGCCGGGCGCCGGGCCTATGCACGGCGTGCGGATCGTGGAGATGGCGGTGGCGCTCACCGGGCCGTTGTCGGTGGGGATGCTGGTGGACCAGGGCGCCGAGGCGATCAAGGTGGAACCGCCAGGCGTGGGTGACTCGGGCCGCTACGTGGGGGTGTCCTCGGGGGGCATCTCGGCCATGTTTCAGGTGTGCAACCGGGGCAAACGGTCTGTGGCGGTGGACTGCCGCCAACCGGCCGGGCGCCAGATTGTGCTGGATTTGCTCGACACCGCCGACGTGTTCGTGCAGAACATGCGCCCCGGAGTTGCCGACCGGCTCGGACTTGGCCACGAGACGGTGCTGGCCCGCAATCCCGACCTGATCTACATGTCGCTTTCGGGGTTCGGCCCCGACGGCCCCAACACCCACCGGCGGGTGTACGACTCGGTGATCCAGGCCGAGGCGGGGCTGGTGGGCAACCAGACCGGCCCTCGTGACGCCTCGCCGAGGTTCCTGCGGCAGGCCGCGGCGGACAAGATCACCGCCTACACCGCCTGTCAGGCCATCACGGCGGCGCTGTTCGCGCGCAGCCGGGGCGCCGGGGGCCAGCACATCACCCTGGCAATGATCGATGCCTGCGCGGCGTTCATCTACACCGATTCGGCGGCTCACGAGGTGGCGTTGGACAACAAGCAGCGCCATCTGCCTCAGTCGTTCTCGGCCAACCAGCGGGCCATTGCCTGTGCTGATGGTCACCTGGTTGTGGCCGCGGTCACCGACTCGGAGTTCCACGGACTGGCACGAGCTTTCGGCGTTGACTCCACCGATCCCAGCTTGAAGACGATGGCCGACCGGTTCGAGCACAAGGAGCAAACCTCCGAGGTGTTCAGGGCCGCGCACGCCGCTGCCGCCAAGATGCCCCTGGCCGACGCGGTGGCCGCGCTGGATCGCGAGCAGGTGCCCTACGGGGTGGTCAACGCCGTGGAGGACCTGGCCGACAACCCCCAGATCGTGTACAACGAACTCTTCTTCGAACATGATCATCCGCAGATGGGCCGGGTGCGCCAACACCGCGTGCCGCCTCGTTTCGGGGGCACACCGGCGCAGGTGCGCAACCCGTCGGCGCCGACCCTCGGTGAGCACACCGAGGAGGTCCTCACTGAGCTTGGCTGGACGGACCGCCTGGCCGATCTGCGATCCGCCGGGGTTATCCCGTGACCGGCGTCGCCGCAGGAGATGCGATCGCATGAACGGCGTGATCGCATGAACGGCGTGATGCGCCCGATGACCCTCGACGGGCTCAGCGTGGACGAGTGGCAAGAGCATTTCGAGCGCAACGGGGAGTCCCCGGCCATTCCGGCAGCAACCGTGGTGGTGCTTCGCAACGGCGCGGACGGGGTGGAGACGCTGATGTTGCGGCGCAACTCGAAGATCGCGTTCGGGGGAATGTGGGTGTTCCCCGGCGGTCGCATAGACGAAACCGACCACGCCAACAGCACCGGCGACGGCGTTGCGGCCGCGGCCCGTCAAGCCGCGGTGCGAGAGGCCCACGAGGAGGCGTCCATCGAACTCGACGCGGCCTCGCTGGTGGCGTTCTCGTTCTGGCTGCCCCCGCCGATCCTCCCAAAACGGTTCGCCACCTGGTTCTTCGCAGCACCCGCACCCACGAGCGAGGTCACAGTCGACCAGGGAGAAATCGTCCACCACGAGTGGATGACCCCCACCGAGGCCATGCAGCGCCAAAGCCAAGGCCAAATCGAGCTGGCGCCCCCAACATGGGTGACCCTGCACACCCTCCAAGCACTTGAGCCTGAGTCGCGCCGCGGCTCACACAACCCCAACGCAACCGGCAACGGTGCTGCCGGCCAGGTGATGGCCGGACTGACCCAAAGAGGCTTCCGCCGCTACGAGACGCGAATGGGCAAGACCGAGCAGGGCCCGGTGTCAATGTGGATTGGCGACGCCGGCTACGAAACCGGTGACGCCACCAAGCCCGGCCCCCGCCACCGCCTCGAGATGTACAAGGAAGGCTTCAATTTCGACGAATCCGGCTACCAAGGCTCCTACCAATAGCCACCCACCGAGGCCCTGGAGGCCAAACAGCCGCATAGGCCCCAGGTGGGCGGGTGGCCGGTGGCCGGCTTACGGAACAATCTGCAACGAAGTGAAGCCGTTCCGGAAACGGCCACCGGTCAGGCGCCGCCCACCGAAGTGAGCAACCGCCCAAAGGTGAGCAACCGCTTACCCAACGCAGGCAGGCACCGGCCCGCGGGGCTCACATGTTGTCGTAGATGGCCTTCTCGAAGTCGAGGAACCCGCCCACAGAGGTGGGATCGGCGAACGGGAAGATCTGGGTGGCCCAGAATCCTCCCACGCCGTTGGCCCGGTCGATCCAGTAGTAGAGGTTCGCCAAACCGGCCCAGGCCAGCGCCCCCGCGGGTCGTCCGGTGGGTGCGTCCTCGTTGTTGATCATGAACGTCAACGCCCACGTCTTGGGCATGCCGGGGAAGAACTCGGCGTCGTTGGACAGGCGCGGATTGCCGATCGGCAGCAGCGCCTTGGCGGTTTCGGTGGCGCCAAGGCCGGGAAGCATCTTGATGAGCATTCCCTCCGGCAGGTGGTTGCGCACGGCCATTTCCACAGTTTCTGGTCGCAGGATCTGCTCGCCGCCGGGGCCGGATCCGTCGTTGAGCCACATGCGAATGAACTTGGCGTAGTCCTCGGCGGTGCCGTACAGGCCGTGACCGGCCATGTGAACCTCGGGGTCGGGTGGCAATTCCACCCCCACCAGCGGGATAAGCGACCCGTCGGTGTCACGCGCGTGGATGGTGGCCATGCGTTCACGCATCGCTTCGGACATGGCGAACGCCGTGGAGTCCATTCCGAGGGGCCCGATGATTCGTTCCTGGAGCACCTCGCCGAGGCGTTTGCCGGTGATTCCTTCCACCACAAGGCCTGCCCAGTCGATGTTGGAGCCGTACTCCCACTGGTCGCCGGGGTCGAACAGCAGCGGCGTTTCGATGGAGGCGTACGAGGCGTCCACCACCCACGGCTGACCTTGTTCGTTGGCGAGGCGTGTGTAGGTCTCGTTGAAGAAGTCGTAGGAGAGCCCTGCGGTGTGGGTGAGCAGGTGACGGGTGGTGATGTCACGCTTGGGGGCGCGCATCATCGGTGTGCCGCCATCGGCGAAGCCGTCGATCACCTGCAAACCGGCGATGCGGGGCACGTACTGCTTGGCGGGGGCGTCGAGGTCGAGGTCGCCTTGTTCCACCAGTTGCAGGCATGCGGTGCCGGCCACGGCTTTGGTGGTGGAAAAGATCGCGCACACGGTGTCGGTGGTGAATCCGTCACCGCCGAGCACCCGTTCGCCTCTTGCGCCCTTGTAGATCACTCCGTTGCGGTCGGTGGCCACAGCGGCCACTCCCGGTACCCGCGGCGATCCCGATACCACACCGTCGAGCACGGCGTCGGCTGCTGATGTGAGAGCACTCATGACAATTCTCCTTCGGATGGTCCAAATGCCATTAGCAGGTTGTCACAGCCGGTGGCATCCAGTCCAAGCTGGAGGGGAGCGCTAGGTGGGTTTGGCCAGCAGATCCTCGATGAGTGCCACGAGTTCGAGGGGGCGGTCGCCTTGGATTGAGTGACCGGCGCCTTCCACCACCACGTGGTCGCTGTGGGGGGCTCGACGCTTCCACTGTTGCACGTCCTCGTCGCCCACCACGCTGAACGCGCCGCCTTGCCACAGGGCCAGCGGCATGGTCAACCGGTCGACCTTGTCCCACATGTCGTCGAAGGTGGGGGCTTCGCCGTCCCACATTTTCCAGTCACGCATGCGGTCGTAGTTCCATGTCCAACGCCCGTCGGGCATTTCGTGCGCGTTGTGGAGCACGCCGCGGCGCAGCGAGGAAACGCTGCGGGTGGGGTTGTGTTTGATGGTTCGTTCCAGGATCGCGTCGAAGTTGTCGAAGTACTCGGGGCCGTCGATGAAGCTGATGATCGGCTCGGCCTTGTCGTGGTCGGTGCCGGGGGTCACGTCCACGATCCCGAGGCGTGGCACCAGGTGCGGGTGGTCGGCGCCAACACAGATGGCGGTCATGCCTCCCAGCGACATTCCCACGAGCGCGGCGGCGTTTGGCGCGAGGGCTTCCATGGCCACTGCCACATCGGCGGCCATCGACGGGGGGCGGTAGTCGTGGCGGGGACGATGATCGGAGTATCCGTGGCCGGGCATGTCCACCGCCACCAAGGGTCGTCCCAGGGCGAGGGCCACTGTGTCCCAGGTGTGGGCGTTTTGGGCGCCGCCGTGGATCAGCACAAGTTCGGGTTCGGAGTCGCCCCAAACCAGGGCCGAGAGGTGCAGCCCCGAGGGCAGTTTCACGTATTCGCGACGCACCACCGGCGGGCCGGGATAGTCGATGTCGTATTCGGCGGCGTTCTCGTGAAACAGGCCGAACTCGTCGTATCCGGGGGTGCGTGGACTTGTCATGGTTCGCAGGTTACGACTGGGCGACGGCGCGGGAACGCCTTCGAGACCGACCTGTTCCGTGGCTTGACGGGTCGGCGATGTCCCAGCGAAAACGGCGGGCCGCCACGATCGCTCCCACCGCCAGCCACAACAGCATCACGCCGTGGTGTTCCCAGGCCACCGCGGGCGCGTCCGAGAACGGATCGAGTGCTTCGGACATGGCCCCCACGAAGTGCTTCAGGGGGAACAGGTCGCCGAGCACCAGCCACCAGGCCGAGTCGTCGTTGATGGGGATGAACACGTCGGACAGGAACGCCAACGGCAACAGCGAAGCCTGGGCCATCGGAACCGCCGCGGACACCGAGCGGGCCACTGATGCCAACGCCAACCCCAGCACCGCGAAGCATGCCGTGCCACCGGCGAAGGCGAGGATCAGCGCCGGCGCCTTGGCAATGTCGATGGTGACGCCGTAGGCCACCACCCCCAGCGCGATCATCAAGGCGGTGCTGATGGCGGCGATCCACATCGAGGACAGCACCGCGGAGCCCAGGTACACCCATCTGGGCAGCGGGGTGCTGCGAACCCGTTTGAGGATGCCGAGCTCTCGGCGGGTGGCCATGTTGATGGCGAGGTGTACGTAGGTGGCCGCCACAGCGGAGTAAACGCCGAGCCCCACCACGTAGAACTGGCTCACGGTGATGAGGCCACGCCCGGTGTCGTAGGTGTCGTTGCCGAACAGCGCCGCGAACAACACCAGCATCAACGGCGGGAACACCAACGTGAAGAACGCCCCGATCGGCGTGCGCCAGAAGATGCGGTTGTGGGTGCGAGTCCAAGCCCCCAACAAACGCAACGAACTCATCGCCGCTGCCCTTCGTGGTGGGCGAGGTGGTGGGCATGGTGTTGGGGGTGGTCGTGGGCGTCAATGTCGATACCAGCGTCTGTGTGTTCGGCGACCAGGCCGAGGTACACGTCTTCGAGGGTTGGGGTGGCCACGGTGAGTTCGGCGAGTTCGATTTTGTGGTCGTAGGCCCAGCCGGTTAGGCGTGCCAGGTCGGCTGTTGGCGTGTCGGTGGTGATCTCCAGGTGCTTGCCCCGTCCGGTGACTTCGCCGGTGATGCCTTGCAGCATCTCGGCGATGGGGTGGGGAATGTCGGGCAACACGAATCGAATCAGCGTTGACCGTGCCCTTGCCCGCAGCTCGGCAGGGGTGCCGGTGGCCACGATGCGACCCTTGGCGAGCACGGCCACACGATGCGCCAGGTGTTCGGCCTCTTCGAGGTAGTGCGTGGTGAGCAGCACGGTTCGACCTTCGGCTGCGAGGGCTTCGAGCAGGTTCCACGTGCGGCGGCGGGCCTCGGGGTCGAGACCGGTGGTGGGTTCGTCCAGGAAGATCAACTCGGGTGCGCCGCTGAGCCCGATGGCCAGGTCGAGGCGGCGCTGCTGGCCTCCCGAAAGCGACCGCACCCGGGCGTCGGCCTTGTGACCTAGACCCACCAGGTCGATCATCTTCGCGGCGGTTCCCATTTGGGCGCCGCGCCCCCGGCCCCGACCTCGGCTTCGGCGCGTGAACTGCGAGTAGGCCCGCCCGTATGCGTCCACGGCTTCTCGCACGGTGAGTTCGGGGTCGATGCCCGATGATTGCAACACGATGCCGATCCGGTCACGGAAGGCCGCGCCGCCTTGGGCGGGGTCTTGGTCAAGAACGCTCACGCTGCCGGAGGTGCGGCTGCGGTGCCCTTCGAGGATCTCCACGATGGTGGACTTGCCTGCGCCGTTGGGCCCCAGCAATGCGAACACCTCGCCCCTGGTCACATCGAACGAGACGCCGTCCACCGCCCGAACCGATCCGTAGTGCCGAACCAAGTCGTCAACACGAACCGCCGAAGTCACCAGGGGAAGCTACCCACCCCAGCCGCCTGGCGGATGGCGCGAAGAGGGAGACGTCGGCAGACTCGCCCTCGCCGCCAATCGGGCATCTCACATGCGGCGCGGGTCGCCCCGTGGGGCCCCGCGCCTTTGTAGCAGTCGTTGGCTGACCGTGCGGAGCGCAGCAGCGTGGCGGATCGCGCGATGTGGTGCGGGCGTGGCAGGATGGGCGGCGATGAGGCCGCTGCCGTTCATGACACCGATAGCGGAGTACGCCAACCGCTGGGAGGCCAACGTGGCCGCGGCCAGGTTGCGTGAAGCCGGGTTCGAGGCCACGGTTCTGGTGGATCCGGCAACCGACGTGGCGCCCCATCACGTAACCGAGCGCATGGCAGTGCTCACGGTGCGTTCCGAGGCGGCCGAAGCCGCTGGCGAAGTGCTGGGCCTAAACGAGCCAAGAAACGCCGAAGTGGAGCGTCTCGACGCCGCCTACTACCACCGCCGCTTCAAGGACCGCCCAAAATGGGTGCGCTACACCACCTGGGCCCTCATAATCGCCGTCCCAGCCCCCCTGGCAATAGCCACCCTCCTACTAATCTGGCTAGCCACAACAAACCTCCTATTCCCCTAACCCCACCCCCGGCACACACCCAACCACGGCCACCAGCACCGACATCAACCACGCCACTCCTGCCCGGCGACCGGGGGGCACGGCTGGTCAAGGCCGCTTGCTGGGCGACGTGACGGTGGGGGCGCGTAGGATGTTCCTATGGCGGAGGTAGGGCTGCGGGAAGCTGTTGATCCGCGGCCGGTGGATATTTTGGACGGGGACTTCTACGTGAACGATCCGTATCCAAAGTACACGTGGCTTAGGGAAAACTCACCTTGCCACTGGGATGAGGTGAACGAGCTGTGGGTGATCACCCGCTACGACGACATCGTTGCGATTGAGAAGAACAAGCGCCAGTTCATCAACTCGGATCGCGAGAAGGGCGGCTATCGGCCCAACATTCCGGCCGACCACTCGATCATCGGCAACGACGACCCCCTGCACCAGGCCAGGCGAACGCTGGTGTCGCGCCGGTTCACGCCACGAGCAGTGCAGCAGTGGGCTGAGCGCATCAGTTCAGAGGTGGACGAACTGCTCGACCCTGTGATCGACAAGGGCAGAGCCGAGATCGTGACCGAGCTTGCGGCGCCGCTGCCGGCCAAGATGATCGGTTTCCTGCTGGGGTTCCCCGACGACCTGTGGCCGCAGTTGAAGCACTGGTCGGAATCCACGATCATGCTCGGGGGCGGGCCGAGATATCACAACAAGACAGGTCAGGACGCGGTGTTGGAGTTTGTGGGCGCGTGCGTGGAGTTGTACGAAACCAAGAAGGCGTGCCCGGCCGCCGATGTGATGTCACGTTGGGTGGAGGTGGAGGAATCCACCGGCGGGCTCGTTGGTGACTCACCCTTCGGCCTGGATCAGATCATCTCGGACTGCTTGCTCCTGCTGGACGGCGGCGCTGAGACAACGCGCACGGTGATTGCCCGCACCCTGCTTGATCTTGCCGACAGGCCCGATCAGTGGGACAAGCTCAAGGCCGGCGCGGATATCGAGGTGGCGGTGGAGGAGTTCATCCGCTGGGTGACACCGATTCACAACTTCTGCAGGGTTGCCACAGCGGACTACGAACTCCACGGCCAGACGATCAGAGCCGGCCAGCAGGTGATAATGATGTACGGGTCGGCGAACCGCGACCCCAAGCACTTTGAGGATCCCGACCAATACGACGTGACCCGTCAACCAAACCACCACATATCGTTCGGATTCGGGACACATTTCTGTTTGGGCGCGGCCCTGGCCCGTCTCGAAATTGCGATTTTCTTCGAGCGACTACTGGCTCGCGTGAACCGCATCGAGCGCATAGACGACGCTCCTGCGGTTGAGATGCCCAACGCATTCGTTCACGGACTAGCTGAAGCCCACCTCAGTTTCAACTAGCACTCGACCTGCACAATCAGCTTTCGGGCAATCCGAATTTGCTAAATCTGCTACGCTGATTCCACCGTCGTGGATTCTGCAGCGACATTGCTGGTTGTCGACTTGGAGTATTTCACAGCAAGAACAATCAGCATTATGGGTGAAGCGATTATGAGCAGCCCCACAGTGGCAAATCCCACGTGCGGAAACGCAGCTGTCAGTGCCACTCCCACTGTCAGGCGCACGATTTCTATCGCTCGCCCGCCGCCTCGGCCAGAGCGCAGCAGCCCGGTGGCGTACACAATTGTGGCAACTGCAAGCCCGAGGATCAAACCCATGATGTGAAATTCGAGATTGATCATGTTCCCCCTCCCCTGCGAGGAGCAGTCGGTGGCCCGTTATGGTAGCACCACGCCGGTTGCAGGGTGCCGGGGATTGATCTAGGAGGATCGCATGGCTTTGAACGAGTTCGACTATTCGGGCAAGAGGGTGGTGCTCACCGGGGGCTCCTCGGGTGTGGGCGCCGCCGCGGTGGAGCTGCTCGCGGGCGCGGGCTGCACCAACCTCACGGTGCTTGACGTGAACGAGCCCAAGGGCCCGGCAACGGACTTCATCCCCGCCGACATGAGCGACCCCGCCTCGATCGACGCCGCCGCGGCGACGATCGGCGGTGGGGTGGATGTGCTGTTCAACAACGCGGGCGTGGCCGGGGTACACACCCCGGAGTTCGTGTTGAGGGTGAACTACCTGGGTCTGCGCCGCCTGTCCGAGGCGATGCTGCCGTCGATGAGCCGGGGCGGGGCGATCGTGAACACGGCGTCGATTGCCGGGCAGGGCTGGCAAGCCAACGCGGCGGCGATCACCGAACTGATCTCCATGCCGGACTGGGACGCCGCCCTGGAGTGGATCGCCGGCCACGGCGACGTGGTGGACGAAAAGCCCTACGAGTTCTCCAAGGAAGTTGTGCAGGTGTGGACGATGCACAGCTCGCGGCGCAGCTTCCATGAGTTCGGGGTGCGCACCAACAGCGTGTGCCCAGGCCCGGTCGACACTCCCCTGCTGGTGGATTTCCGTCGTCACATGAGCGAGAAACTGCTCGACTGGACCGTCGTGGAATCCGGTGGCACGATGCTCACCCCCACCGACATCGCCAAGGTTCTGTTGATGCTCGGCACCGACGGGGCAGCCGCAATCAACGGGCACAACCTGGTGGCGGATTTCGGGTTCTGCGCGTCGCTGGCCACCAACCAGCTCGACTTCTCCGCCTTGGCCTGACCTCAGCCCTCGGGTGGGGGGCGAACGTCGGCGAAGCGGTCTATTGAGCGCAGTTCCGGGAACAGCCACCACCACAACGCCACCACCGTGAGGGTTCCGAGCCCGCCGGTGATCACCGCCCAGGCCACGCCCAGGAAACGTCCTGCCACACCGGACTCGAACGCGCCGAGTTCGTTCGACCCGCCGATGAACACGTACTCCACCGCCAGCACCCGTCCCCGCATGTTCTCGGGAGTGGCGAGCGGCACGATCGTTCCACGAATGTAAACGCTCACCGAATCCGCGGCGCTCAGTATCACCAACGCCACCAGCGCCACCACGAACGTGCGGGTGACGCCGAGCAGCACGGTGGCGCATCCGAACACGGCCACCACCGACAGCAGGGCCTGACCCACACGACGACGCAGCGGCCGGATCGCCACAAGGCTGGCCATGCCAAGGGCTCCCACTCCGGTGGCTGCCCGCAGCACCCCCAGGCCCACTGCTCCCACACCGAGGCGTTCCTCGGCGATCGCCGGCAACAACGCAACGGCCCCGCCGAAGAGCACCGCGAACAAATCCAGCGAGATCGCGCCCAGCAGGATCCGGTTGTGGCGGATGAACCTGAGCCCCTCAAAGGCACGTCTCACCCCTTCTCGCACCCCGCTCACCGCGGCGGCGCGGCTCACCCGGCTTGCCGGCACCAACGTCAACAACAAGATGCACCCCACCGACACCACCGTGGCCAGCAGGTACGGAAGCGCAATGTGGGCCACAAAGGCAAACGCGAACGTGATCGGGCCGAAGATGATCCCGGCCTGCCACGAAGCGGCGCTGATCGCCACCACCCGCTCCACTCCGCCCTCGGGGGCCAGATCCACCGGCAGCGCCCGGCTGGCGGCGCTGAGGAACGCCCTGGCGGTGGCGTAGCAAACCACCAGCCCGAATATCGGCGTCACCGAGGTTGGATCCGACGCCACGTACCAGAACAGCCCCAGCGACGCCAGCGCCTCCCCGGCGAGGCCCGCGGCGAACACCTTGCGCCGGTCGAAACGATCGGCGATGGTGCCGCTCACCGGCGCCAGCAGCAACGTGGGCAGGAACTCGGTGAGGCCGAGCAGGCCCAGGTTGAGTTCGCTGCCGGTCATGTCGTACACCTGCTTGCCCAGCACGGTGATCTGGCCCATGGTCATCGCCATGGCAAGGAACTGCACCAACAGCAGCACCCAAACCCGCCAAGGGATTGGGACCCGCACCGCCCGCTCAGCCTTCAGCACAACCGCACCCCCCGACCAGCTCGCCGGTGCCGCTCATGGCCGTTCGCCACACCGTGCAGGGGTAAGGCGGAGCAGGGTGGTGGCGCAGCAATACAGGCCGTGGATGGCCGATTGGGTGCGCTTCTCTTATCTTGCGTCCATGCAATCACGCTTGGTGGACGCCCTGTGCGCGCTCGACGAGAGCGGTTCAGCGCCTCCGGGCACCGACGAGCTGCTCGACATTGTTCTGGAGTGGACCCTCGACGCAGGGCTCGAAATGTACCCCCATCAAGAGGACGCAGTGCTGAGTTTGCTGGCAGGGCACAACGTGGTGTTGGCCACCCCCACCGGGTCGGGCAAGTCGCTTGTGGCGCTCGCCGGGGCGTTCACCGCGGCGGCGCAGCGAAGGCGGGCGGTGTACACCGCTCCGATCAAGGCGCTGGTGAGCGAGAAGTTCTTCGAGCTCACCGCCGCGCTCGGGCCCGAGCGTGTGGGCATGGTCACCGGCGACGCGTCGGTGAACCCCGATGCCGAGGTGATCGCATGCACCTCGGAGATTCTCGCCCAGCGAGCCCTGCGCCACGGCGCCGACACCAGCGCGCACCTGGTGGTGATGGACGAGTTCCACTACTACGGCGACCGCGACCGGGGCTGGGCGTGGCAGGTGCCGCTGCTTGAGCTTCCCAACACGCAGTTCCTGTTGATGTCGGCCACGCTGGGTGACACCTCCGGGCTGCGCAGCGACCTCACCGCCCGCACGGGACGCCCGACCGACCTGGTGGCCTCGGCCCAGAGACCGGTGCCGTTGGACTTCGAGTACCGCGAAACCCCGCTGCACGTGTCCATCGAACAGCTCCTCAAAGACGGCAAGGCACCCGTGTACATCGTGCACTTCACCCAGCGCGAAGCCACGGCCCAAGCCCAAAGCCTCACCAGCTTGAACGTGCTCACTCCCGAGGCGAAACAGGCCGTGAAGGAAGCGGTGGGCGGGTTCCGTTTCGACACGCCCATCGGCAAGGACTTGCGCCGGTTCGTGCTGGCCGGTATCGGGGTGCATCACGCCGGAATGTTGCCGAAGTACCGGCTGTTGGTGGAGAAACTCGCCCAGGCCGGTCACCTGCGTTTGATCTGTGGCACGGACACTTTGGGGGTGGGCGTGAACGTGCCGATCCGCACGGTGCTGTTCACTCAGCTCTACAAGTACGACGGGAGGCGGGTGCGGGTGCTGTCGGTGCGGGAGTTTCAGCAGATCGCGGGCAGGGCCGGTCGCAAGGGGTTCGACACTTCCGGCAGCGTGTGGGTGCAAGCCCCCGCTCACGCCGTGGAGAACAAGCGAGCCGAGATGCGAGCCGGCGACGACCCCCGCAAACGCAAGAAGCTGGTGCGCAAGAAGCCACCCGAGCGGGGTTACGCCCATTACGACGGCAACACCCTGGCCCGCCTTTGGACTGGTGAACCCGCCACACTCGAATCGAGCTTCGACGTGACCCACGCCATGATGCTCAACGTGCTGGACCGCCCCGGCGACGGTTGCGCTGCCATGAAGCGTCTCCTGGTTGACAACCACGAGCCCCGCACCCGCCGGCGCCGCCACATTCGCAAAGCGGTGAGCGTGTTCCGTTCGCTGGTGGACGCCGAGGTTGTGGAAATACTCGACGAGCCCGACGAGCTGCAACGCCCTGTGCGGGTGAACCTGGACCTTGGCGACGACTTCAGGCTGAACCAGCCGTTGGGTTTGTTCGCGATGCAGGCAACCACGGTGATCGACCCCGATCAGTCCGATCACTGCTTTGGTGTGCTCAGCGTGGTGGAGTCGGTACTGGATGATCCCACGCCGGTGCTTTTGGCGCAGCGAGAAAAGGCCCGCGACGAACTGATGAACGCCCTGAAGGCCGAAGGCGTGGAGTACAACGAGCGCATGGAGCGCCTCGCCGAGGTGACCTGGCCTCAACCCGAAGCAGAGTTCATCCGCGGGGCGTTTTCGGTGTTCGCCCGCAGCCATCCGTGGGTGGGCTATCTGAAGCCGCGTCCCAAGTCGGTGGTGCGAGACATGCTCGAACACGCCGACACGTTCAACAGTTTCGTGAGCCGCTGGGGCCTGAAGCGATCCGAGGGCCTGGTGTTGCGGTACATGACCGACTGCTACAAGGCGCTCGTGCAGACAATCCCCGAAACCGTGATCACCGACGAATTGGCGGAGGTGGTTGAGTGGCTGGGCGCCACCGTGCGAGAGGTGGACTCAAGCCTCCTCGACGAATGGGAGAAGCTGCGCGAAGGGGCGCTGGAAGACCCGACGGAGGCCGACACCCCAACTTGACCCGCGGGGCCGGGTTCTGCCCGACGCGATTCAATAGGGTTGACATACTTCTTGCCGACAGAGGAGTTGCCATGAAACGCACTATTGCGGGACTGATGGCGGTGATCGCCCTGCTTGGCTGCGCAGGCAACGAGAGCGACGTGGAGACCAGCGGCGAGGTCGTAGGGACACCTGCGGATGTGGTGGCTGCGCCTGCCGACGGGACGGCCACGGCCACTTCGACGGAGGGTTCCGCTCCGCCCGATGATCCCTCGGAGTCTGCGTCCGGTGATGGGCCGGAGCCCGCCGACACCACTTTGGACGCCCCGACGGTGACGCTGCCGCCAACTGAGGTCCCTCCGCTGCCGACGATTGAAGAGATACTCGAGATGCTGCCGCCACCTCCAGAACCTCCCATGCCACCCATCGACGAGATACTCGAGACGCTGCCACCCTTGGATGAGGGGGAGTGGGTTCCATCGGACGAAGATGATGAGGCCTTCGAGGAGTTTATGTCTGCTTATCCGGCCCTCGCCACCATTCCCCGCTTCGATGATTTGCCTCATCTCTTTGACCTGCTCCCCGACGATGACGCCGAAGGTGCCGTTGACTTCGTGAACGTCAAGGACTGCCCCAGTTGCGGCCAGCGCGGAACCACACGGATCGAGGCGCCCGTCTTCGCCCTGGAGAGCCTTGGCCGTGTAACCCGCACCGACGACGAGGGCGTCACCTGGCGGGACATGCGACTGGGTCACAACCAAATCGGCTCGATCGAAGACGACCGGCTCGTCGTCAACACTGATGCTCAGGTGTCGGTGGACGATTACCCCTGCGCCGACTCAGGCGTACACACGGGGTCGGTGCCCTTGGACAGAACGGACGCCTCCACCGCGGCGCCCGGGGAACGCCCAGCGGATCACGTGGCGCAGATGTGGCAGAATTCTTTGCAGCATTCCGAGGAGCAGGAATGCGCTCGCATGCACATTGCCTTCGGTTCGGGCGGACTGTCCGGTGGGGCCGACCTGGCCGGCGTGGTGCCGGAGGACGTCACGGTTGAAGCGTTCGGCAACTGGGCTCGCGTTTCCTTGGGTGCCCTCGAGGGTGCCCGTTTCGACGCCGCCATCGATACGCAGTTTGAGTTCATCGCTGTCGCCACAAGGCACAACTCCGGGGATGTGGTGGTGGACGTGTTCGCGTTTGAGCCATCGACCTTCGCGGCTCAAGTTCTGTCCAATCCGGCTCGGTTGCTGCTGGACACGACCCCACTCGAGGGTGATGCCACCGCGGGGCCACACGCGTGGGTTGTCACCGATGCGCTCTCGACGATCGTGGTTTCCGAACTGGATGCAGGACAGGCACGACTTGCGCACGAGGTGACTCCGCACACCGTGCGGGGATACTCGAACTGGGACGACGCAACAGGGCTGGTGACCCTCACCGACCGCAGCGGCGCCCCCGTGACGGGGACTCTCAGTGGCGACATGGTGGTGAACCCCGGCATGGGCTCCGAGTGGGAGGTGGCCACACCGGGATGGGCCCATGGCTGGGACACCTTTGAGTTCACTCTGGAGAGCGTCGACGCCGAGCCAGGCACCTTCTGGCTGACCGTGTCGGATCATTGCAACTTCGACAACCCGTGGGGTTGCCGGTGGCTGGGCGTGCCAGTCGAGGTCAGGAATTACGGCTAGCGCCCCGACAAACCTCCCCGGGCCTCTGTGCCGGCGCTTGGCCTGCCTCGGCTTGTGCATTTCACCTGGAGGCCCAGCAACTCGCGCCCGGGGTAGTCGTCGAGGTCTTGTCGGGATTGTCGATGGGCTTGGCCCTGGAGTGGCTTGGCGCCACCGTTCCGAAGTGGACTCAAGCCTCCTCGACGAATGGGGAAACTGCGCGCCGGGTGATGGAAGACCCGGCCGAGACCGACACCCAGACTTGACCCCGGGAGTTGAACCCCTGAACAGCGCGATCCTCTAGGGTGGACACACTCGGAACCCACAGGAGGAGGCGCCATGGGAAGCACCGTTGTTGTGCTGATGGCACCGGGCCTCCGGACCCTGCGCTGCAACCTGCGGGTGGCATTGCCGTGAAGCGCATCATCGTGACAGTGGTGGCGGTGATTGCGCTCCTTGGCTGCGCCGATACCCCAGGCGACGTTGAGACCAGCGAGGATGTCGTGGCCGCGCCTTCCGAAGATGCGACTCCGACCAGTTCTGCGGAAGTGCCCGCTCCGTCCGGTGATGACTCACCGCCTGCGACGGGGGATGTTCCTGAGCCAGCGCCGGAGTCTGCCGGCGGGGCGCCCACCAGCACGGCGCCAAGTACTTCGGTCGCACCGACGGTGACGCCGCCATCTGCCCCCCAACCACCGCCGCCGCCTTCTGCTGTGCCGGCACCCGAGGATCCGGACTTGCCGCCGCCCACCACTGCGCCCGAGGCCACAACCCCTTCGTTGCCGGTGGCCACCACCATTCCCCGCCACGAGGAGGCGCCCCACCTGTTCGACCTTCTCGCCGACGAAGACCCCGAAGGCCCCTTCGACTTCGTGATCGTGCGCGAGGGCCCCGGCGGCGACTACCGCGAGACCACTCGCATCGAAGCCCCGATCATGGCCATGGAGGGAACGGGCCGGGTGCAAACCGACGACGAGGGAATCACCTGGCGGGAGTTGCGCCTGGGCCGCAGCCAAACCGGGTGGGTGCAACTCGACCGGCTCGCCATCAACTCCGACGCTGCGGTGTCCACCTACGACTACCGCTGCGCCGACTCAGGCGTGCAGACAGGGTCGGTGCCCATCAGCGCCGCGAACACCCCCACATCCGCGGACGGCGAGAGGCCCGCTGATCACATCGCCCAGATGTGGCAGTTGATCGGGCCGGGTTGTGATCGCCTGCACATCGCCTTCGGCTCGGGGGGACTGTTCGGCGAGGCCGACCTGGCCCACACCCTGCCCGACGACGTGAGCGTTGAGGCGTACGGCAACTGGGCTCGGATTTCACTGGGTGACATCGAGGGCGCCCGTTTCGACGCCACAATCGACACCGAATGGCGGCTCTCCGCGGTGGCGGCAGCGCCGGCCTCGGGCGGGATCGTGGTGGACGTGTTCGCGTCGCAACCGTCGACGTTCGCAGCGCGCACGCTGGCCAACCCGGCACGCCTGATCCTGGATGTGATCCCAACCGACGGCGACATGGCCACCGACGAGCTCACGGTGATCCAGTCCGATCTGCGCACAACGATGGTGGTGAGAGATCTCGCTCCCGGTGAGACCGAGTCCTCGGCGCTCACGCCGCCGCACACCGTTCGGGGATACTCGAGCTGGTTCGAGTCGGCAGGACTGGTGAATCTCACCGATCTCAACGGCACACCCGTGACGGGCACGCTCAGCGGCGAGAGGGTGGTGAACCCCGGCACCGGCAGCGAATGGGGGGTAACCGCCACCCGGTGGCTCGATGGCTGGGGCACGTTCGAGTTCACCTTGGAAAGCATCGACGCCGACGCGGGCGACTACCTGCTCACCGTGACGGACTACTGCCCCCGAGACGACCCGCCCGGTTGCGGCCCAATGGGCGTAGTGCTCAGATTCACCCACCCCGGCTGACAGCCAAGTCCAGTCACCCGGAGCCCAGGCTTGGCCTGGATCGGGGCGCAAACCCACCCAAGGGCCGAGTGACGCAGGGCGCGGGCCTAGGGGGCTGGGGTGTTTTCGGTGTTTTCGGTGGGACTGGCGCCTGCGTGGTCGGGGGCGGGGTCGCCGGTGATTCGACCGGTTGGGTCAACCAGCCTTGTGAGCCCCGGCCAGCCAGGCACGCCTGCCAGGCGCTTGTCCACGTAAAGCATCGTTGCCATGATCAACCCGAAGGACACCACGAAGTTCACCACCTGGCGGGTGACCACGAAGAAGTTGACGCCGGAGTTGTTGAACAGCCAGATGTCCCACGCCGACGAAACCAACTCGTAGAACACGATCACCCAGGTGACATTGCGCATCGTGGCAACGAAACGAGGATGTGAGCGCATCGACTCGGGGAAGTTGATCACCCACGTCACCGCCAACGCCGCGAACGGTCGCCCCACGAGGATCGTGCCCATCACCACCAAGCCGATAAGGATCTTGGTGCCGATGCCGATGCCGAAATACACCGCCTCCGAACTCACACCGAAGTCCACCAACTCGCGATCCACTGCAATGCTGATGGCGGCCCGGATGATCAGGTACACGGTGATGGCAGGCAGCCACGCCCCGATGCGAAGGCCCCGCCTGCGCCTGCTGTAAGCGGCTTTCGCCGACCACAACGTGGCCGTGGCCACGGCCCATTCGGTGTTGACCAGGTTGTAAAACACCAGGAACAGCACCACCGGCATGAACTGATCCAGGTTGTTGCGCCACCCCCCTGTGGCGCCGTGACGCATGGTCGCCACAACCTCTGCCACTTGCCCCTCCGCCACGTCATGATTGTCAACCCGATCCGGTGCCTGCGAGCCCTCAGAAGCCGGCGGTGGCTCAGTTGTCTGCGGGTTCTCGGAGCCCCGAAGTGAGTCGTCAGTCATCACCAAGGCACCTCCTCACCAGCTCGCGCGCCGCGCCACCCCAGGTGAGCGTGACCGCAACCGGCCGGGCAGAACCGGAGAACGCAACCGCCCACAACGGCAAAGTCCGTCGGAACCGGGTTTCCAAGGGTGGCCGGGCTCAGGGGGCCAGCGCGGCCCAGGCGGCCGCTGTGGCGGGGTCTCCCAGCACCTGCACGTCGTCGCTGTTGAGGCTGAGGCGATTCCACATGGACAGGTACAAGGCCGCGGCGCTGCCACGCACCGCGGCGTCGCCTTTGGCGTGGACGCGTTCGGTGATCACTTCGCCCTCAGGAGTGCCCCGAATGAGCCACTCGCCCTCGCCGTCGGTGCAATGCAGGTGAAGGGTGCCTTCGGGCAGGTCACGCGGCTTGCGCTTCAGTGCGTTCGGGATCACGAAATCGAAGTACTCGTCGATTCCGTCACGGGCAAGGTCGCCGTCTATGTCACCGGGTTCGCCTTGGGCGCTCTCGGCGTCCCAGCGGTGAACGCAAGTCTCGTGCACCATCCGGCGGAAGTAGAACGCCGCGGTGGGATCCGGAGACCAGTTCCACACCGGTGTGTCGAACTCCACCCCGGCAAGGCCCTTCAGCACCAACCCAAGCGCGCCGGCAGCGAAATCCGCCGCCGTGTCATCGTCGGGAACCACGGGCATCTCGGCGCGGCCGAGAGGTTCGGTGGCCAGCTTGGTGAGGTAGGTGCCCACCAACGAATGCACCCAACCCATGTGTGCCACCAGGTCACGCGCCGTCCAATCGCCACACGTGAGCACCGGCGCCGTCAAGTCGGCCCGGCACGCCTCGATCAGACGACCGCCGTCGGCTGCGATCTGGTTGATGGTTGCCTGCTTGTTCATCAAGTCATTGTGTCCGCGCCGGCACCGAACGCGACGCAACCCGCAGCGACACCGCGCAAGACCTGGCCGTAAGGCGACATCTCACTGGCAACCCCGGCCCGTCCGATGACATGTCACGGGCAACATCGGCCACAGACCGGTCACGGGCAACATCGGCCACAGCAGCGTCCACCATGCGCCGGTTGGCAGTACTCGGTTCGGGCGGACGGTCACCGTGCCCGAAGCAAATCCCACGGCAGCGACGGCCCGCGCCGGTTGGCGAGGCCTGGACTGTGGCTCGAGCTGAAGAGGTCGGTGAGCAGACCCCGACGGGAGTGTCAGTCCACGGAGATTTGAGCCATCAACAAGCTGCGCTGCTCGTCGAACGAGTCGAGGTCCAACAAGCCGTCGTCGTAACGACGGTGCAATTCCTCCACCTCGGCCATGATCTCGGCGTTGCTGAGAACCGGACCCTTGCTTGGGGTGGCTTCGGACTCGCCGTTGGTTGATTGGAGCACATCCGAGCCGTCACCCTCGATGACGCCGTGCTCCTCGCGGCCCAACCGCTTTTGGCGCTTGGCCGCTGCACGAGCCTTTTTGGCCATGTCGCGTTGGCGTTTTGCAAAGCTTGATCGTCCACTGGCCACTGTCTGCCACCTTCCCCAAGTCCGCTATTGAGCCTGCACCCTCACGCCGGCGTTCGGCCCGGAAAATCTCAAGGCTCGAAGCGAGCCGGACTCCAGATGCGCCCCCAGGTGGGGTTCAGGCCGTTGTTCAGGATAAGGGCCCAACCAGCCGATTCCATCCCGGCGCTCAATTCTGTATACCGACCCTGTGGGTTACGCTCCCCGCATTGCCGTGAACCCCAGGTGGTGTTGAAATGTCGCTGATCGACATCTACTCGCCTGACAGCTACGTGACCTCGCCCCCGCACGACACGTTCACCTACCTGCGCCGCCACCAGCCGGTGTATTGGCAGGCGGTGGACGACGGCGAGTCGTGGGGTGGGGGCGGCTACTGGGCGGTGCTTCGTCACGCCGATGTGGTTCACGTGGCCCGCCATCCGGAGATCTTCTCGGCCACCGAGGGCGGGGTGGTGCTCGAGGATCTCGACGAGAAGAGCCTGGAGAACATGCGGGACATGCTCCTTGCCATGGATCCTCCCCGCCATACCGCCTACCGGCGGCCGGTGTCACCCGAGTTCAAGGCCAAGGTGATCGCCTCGCTCGAACCAAGGATCCGTGCGATCACCACGAAGATCCTCAACAGGGCCACCCCCATCGCAGGCCACAGGGCCGACACCGCCACGAACTGCGGCAGCAACAGCGCCGACGCCACCAAGGGCGGCGATGCGGGGGTGGTGGAGATCGTTCATGATGTTTGTGCGCACCTTCCCAGCCAGGTGATCGGCGAACTGCTGGGACTGCCCCGCGAGGACTGGGCGAAGATTCACGCACTGGCCGAGCGCAACTCCGGAGGCCAGGATCCCGACATTGCCGCCGATGCCGAAAGGGGCTCCTCCAGCGTGGAGATGGCGCTTTACGGGATGGGTTTCGCGGCCAAGCGGCGCGCCATGGCCCCCCAAGGCGACCTCACCGACGTGCTGCTCGGCAGCGAGTTCGACAACAAGATGATGACCGACATCGACTTCGGCCGGTTCTTCGTGCAACTCGTGACCGCCGGCAACGACACCACCCGCACCATGCTGTCAAGTGGCGTGCTGGCGTTGCTCTCCCATCCCCGCCAGATGGACGCCGTACGGCGCGACCCGGCAAAGATCCCGGCGATGGTGGAAGAGGTGCTGCGCTGGGCGAACCCGTTGCACTACTTCCGGCGAACCGCCATGTGCCACACCGAGATCGCCGGTCAACGGATCGCCGCGGGTGACAAGGTGGCGATGATCTACACGTCGGCCAACCGCGACGAGCAGGTGTTCGACGATCCGCAACACTTCGACATCAGCCGCAACCCCAACCCGCACCTGTCGTTCGGCATCGGCGCCCATTTCTGTTTGGGCGTACACCTTGCCCGGCTCGAAGGACGGGTTTTCTTCGAGGAGCTGCTGGCGCGGTTCTCCAGGATCGAACTGGCCGGGACGCCGCAGCGGCAGCGCTCCAACCTGAACAACTCTCTGAAGTCGCTACCGGTGCTGCTCGCGGCCTGAGCCCAGCGGCGAGACCCGCCCGCGGCACACCCCGCGGCAACACTGCCAGGCGCACAAACCCGGCGCGGGCGGCACTATTACAACCTCTCGCCCGATTCCACGCAGGCCATTCCCCCGCCCACGGGGATCACCGCGCCGGTGAGGTAGCTGCCCGCACGCGACGCCAGGTACACCGCCACGCCGGCCATGTCGTCGGGCTGGCCGATGCGCCCCAGGGGCACCTCGGAGGCCAGCTCGGCCCGGGCGGAGGGGTCGTTGAGGATGAACGCCATCATCTTCGAGTCGAACGGCCCGGGCGCGATGGCGTTCACGGTGATGTGCTCGGGCGCCAGCCTGCTGCCGAGATGACGGGTGAGCATTATCACCCCGGCCTTCGACGCCGAATAGGAGTAGGTCTCCAGGCTCGGTGGGGCGATGCCGTTCACCGATGCAATGTTGATCACCCGAGCCGGATCCTCGGCCGAGGCGGCGGCACGCAGCGGGCCCAGCAGCTTCTGGGTCATCACGAACGGGCCGCGCAGGTTCACGTCCATCACCTTGTCCCAGCCGTGAACCGGGAAGTCGTCGATCGGGTGCCCCCAGCTGGCGCCGGCGTTGTTCACCAGGATCGGCAGGCTGGGCGCCAGCTCGGTGACCTCCTCGGCGAGCGCTTCGCAACCCGCCACCGTGGACAGATCGGCGGTGATGGGTGTGCATTCGCCTTGATGATCCTCGGCGAGTTGGGCGGCCGCGGCGTGGAGTTGTTCGGCTTTGCGAGACGAGATGATCACCCGGCATCCGGCGTCGAGCAGGCCACCGGCGATCATGTAGCCGATCCCTCGGCTGCCTCCGGTTACCAGGGCGGTCTTGTCGCGCAGGCCGAACAGTTGGACGAGGCGATCTGTGTTCAATGACATGTGCGGTGTTCCTTGTGGTGAGTTGGGTTCATGATCTCACGAGGCCCGTGTGGACATGGCGT
This sequence comes from Candidatus Aldehydirespiratoraceae bacterium, assembly GCA_965221635.1. Taxonomy (GTDB): domain Bacteria; phylum Actinomycetota; class Acidimicrobiia; order Acidimicrobiales; family Aldehydirespiratoraceae; genus JAAXHB01. The sequence continues at coordinate 1,446,225 of OZ244902.1, read as the reverse complement.
GATGTGGGCCCATCAGTGTGACCGATCAAGAGCGTCGGCGGACAACCTTGGGTGCCATTGGGGTGGGCCGTGGGTGACACGAAGGCGAGGGGCCACGTGCGACTTCGAGGAGACAGCCTTGGGTGACTTCAGGTGGAGCGGTGGCGGGCCACCTCGAAGCAGCCGATCGCAGCCGCTGCGGACACGTTGAGCGAGCCGAGCACTCCACGCAACGGGATGGACACCACCAGGTCGCAGCGCTCGGACACCAACCTGGAAAGCCCTGCCCCTTCGGCGCCGAGCACCAGGGCCACCGACTCGCCCGACAGGTCAAGGTCGTAAAGGGTGCGTTCGCCGGCGGCGTCGAGGCCCACCGTCCACACCTGATGTTCCTTCATCACCCTCAACGCGGTGGGAAGGCCGCCCACCACAGCGAAACGCAAGTGCTCCACCGCGCCAGTGGCGGCTTTGGCCGCGGCCGGGGTGATCAGCGCCGCCCGGTGACTTGGCAACACCACACCGGTAACGCCCGCGCCCTCTGCGCTTCGCAGGATCGCGCCCACGTTTCCGGGGTCGGTGATGCCGTCGAGCACCAGCAGGAACGCCCGAGGGTGCAGCAATTCTGTGAGCTCCACCACATCGAGAGGGTCCGCGAAGGCGATCACTCCTTGGGGGGCGGCGGTGCGCGCAGCCGACTCGAACTCGGAGCGGGACGCCACACGGATGCGCACCTTGCTTTCCTGGGCCACCTCCACGATGTGATCGAGGATCGGGGCGGGCTCGGCGTTTGGTGAGAGAAGCAGTCGGCGGGTGCGCCGCCGTCCGGCCAGCAGCAACTCCAGCACGGCTTGGCGTCCCTCGATCTGGTCGCCGCCGATGGGCCCAGAGCGGCCAGGGTTGCGTCTTGTGGCGGGTGACCTGTTGGCGCCTTGACGACCCCGATTCCGGTTCGGCCCACCACCCGATTGCGCTCCCCGGTTGGGCCGACCCGAGCGACCCGGCGAACCAGACCGCCCCGCCGGGCCCGATCGCCCTGATGGGCCCGACCGACCAGGCGGGCCCGACCGGCTCGACCGGGCATCTCCACGACCGGGCTTGGTGGGCGGCCCACCGGAGCGATCCTGACGATCCGACCGATCCTGACGACCCGACCGATCTCCGCGATCCGAACGATCTTGGCGGCCCGACCGGTTCTGGCCGCTGGATCGACCCTTGGGTGCTGACCGGCGCGCCGACGACGAGGCGTCGCCGCGATTCGGTCCACTAGGACCACGCCGAGGAGACCTGCCGCCGTCGGAGCGCTGGTTGGGGCCTCGACGCGCCGAGCCGCCCTGGCCACCGGGACGCCGAGGCGGCCGGGAACGCCCCGAAGGATTGGAGTCGCGCCGATCCGCCATCACAGGACCTGCATCTCGCACCCAAGGCAGCCCGGCGCCACAGTTCGATGGTGTTGGCCAAGCAGGCGGGGGTTGCGGAACTTCACGGGCCAAGCTTCACCGAACGCGACGCCCCTTACAACGCGCAGCCCAGTTGAGTCCCCGTCCCCCAAGGCACCGAGGCACCGCCGGGATTGAAGGCCGGCACATCCCTGTGACGGCTGTCGAGCGATGAGTGATCGACAGCTAAGCCGGGGTGGGGGTGCGGCGGATCATGGCTACTGCCCAGGCTGCCACGCCCTCACCGCGGCCAAATGCGCCCACGCCCTCTGAGCTGCGACCGCTCACGGTTACCGGAGCGCCCACCACGTGGCCCAGGCGCCGTTGCATCTCTTGGCGCACCGGGGCGATCCTCGGGGAGTCCAACACCACGGTGCAAGACACGTTCACGGCAGCCCAGCCCGCCGCCGCCAACAGTTCCACCACTCGGCGCAACAGTTCCACGCTGTCCGCCCCGCCGAATCCGGGGTCGGTGTCAGGGAACATCTGACCGATGTCGTCAAGGCCCGCCGCTGCGAGCAGCGCATCCATGCAGGCGTGAACCACCACATCCGCGTCCGAATGTCCATCAAGACCCCGCTCGTGTTCGAAACGCACCCCTCCCAACACCAGGCACCGGTGGGGCGCGTGGGTGTAGGCGTGAACGTCGTAACCATGACCCACCCTCAAGTCGTCGGCCACCGGGGCGCCACCGCCGGCGCCTGCCACGAGCGCCTCGGCCAGCACCATGTCCTCGGGGTCGGTGATTTTCAGGTTGCGCCTGTCGCCCTGCACAAAGGTCACCTCCGCGCCTGCGGCTTCGGCCAGGCCGGCGTCGTCGGTGGCGTCCTCACCACCGGCGTGCGCCGCGCGCAGCACTTCGGGCCTGAAGCCTTGAGGGGTTTGCACCAAAGCCAGACCGTCACGATCAACCACACCTCCCGAACGGCGACGAACGGTGTCGGCAACGCCCATCGCGGGCACCACGGCACCGGCGCCCGAGCGAACCGCGTCGATCACCCGCCGGTACACCCCGTCGCCGGCCAGGGGTCGGGCGCCGTCGTGTACCAGCACCACACGCGCATGGTCTGGCACCAAAGCCAGCCCCTCACGCACCGAATCGGACCGCAACACTCCACCCGCCACCACCCTCAACACCGCCCGCCCCGAAACGCCTGCCGAAGTGTCTACACGGGGACTTTGCCGCAACGGGCGGTCCCCTTCCCCGCTGGGATCCACCGCGTCGCCGGTGCCTGCAAGCACCCTTGAGGGGTTGCCGACGGAGGCTGTTGAGTTGAAGTCCACGTCCTCGTGCGTGATCGCAAGCATCTCGGTGGCGGTTGCGTCTTGGGATGCGCCGAGCGTGCCGGCCTGGGCCTGGCGGGACACCGCTTGGAGGTGTTCGGGGGCCACCATCACCAGCACCCCTTCGCTGTTTCGCATGGCGCCCGCAACCGCCCAGTCGATCACCCTGCGGTCGCCAAGGGTTTCGAACTGTTTGGGCTTGCCGAACCGCAGGCCCGAGCCTGCGGCCACCACGATGGTCCACACCCCGGCGCTTGAGCGTTCCTGACGGGGTTGGGCCACCCAACTAGTGTGGGCCGGCGCCGTGGGTGGGCCAACCTCGCGCAGCGGCGCCGTCCCGAGTTCCCCCGCCAACACGACACGCCTCGTTCCCCCAGGCCCAGCCCCAGGACGCGTCCGCAAGGCCCCGTCGCCACCAAGACACCCCACTGCGCGCGCAACCCGCAATCCCCACCGCCAATCCGCACCGCCAATCCGCACCGGCAACCGACACTGCCAACTGACACAAGCGGAACAGACACCTCGTTCCACCCCGAACCCACGCCGATACCACGAACCGGCCCGAAGGCCGACGAGCAGACCATGAGCGACACAAGCAGCACACACAGCGAGACACCACACGGAGCGGGCCGCGACGAGACGGCCCAAGCCGGGTCCTGCCACGACGGGGCTGCCGGTTCGGCGCCGCGCTACTACACCGACGCGGCTTCGTTGCGGGCGATCCTTCGATCCACGCTGCTGTTCGGCGAACTCGACGATGCCGAACTCGACCGGATCGCCGCTTCGGGGGAGCTTCGGGGAGTGCCCCGCAATCACGTGCTGTTCTCCGAGGGTGACACCCCCGCTGAGCTGTTCGTGGTGGTGACCGGCCTGGTGGCGATCGCCAACACCGCCTTCGACGGACGCGAATCGCTGGTGGCGCTGATGGGTCCAGGAGAACTGTTCGGCGAGATGGGCTTCCTCGACGGCTTCGACCGCTCCGCCCAGGCCCGCACGCTGGAAACGTCCACCGTGCTGGCAGTGTCCTACGAACCGCTGCGGGCCATCTACGAAAACAACCCCAACGCCTTGTGGAGCGCGGTGCGGCTGCTCGGTCGGCGGCTCCGCTCGATGGATCAGGCCCTTGCCGACGCGGTGTTCTTGGACGTGATGGGTCGCACCGCCAAACGTCTGCTGGAACTGGCCGACGGCGCCGACACTTTCGACCTGCCCGTCACCCAGGAGGAACTGGCCTCGATGGTGGGCGCAAGCCGCGAGCGGGTAAACAAGGCCATCGCCACCTTCGTGAAGCTCGGCTGGATCACCCAGCAGAACCGCCGTTACACGATCACCGATCGTGAGCATCTCACCCTGCGCGCCAACTAGGCGACCCTGCCGCCAGGGCCGGGCCGCCACCAAGCGACTCTTGCGCCACCCGATGACGGGCATGATTCAACCGGCACTGCTGCCATTGGGCCGGGCCGCCACGCATTCCACGGCGGGCCGGCGCCGCGGGCAAGTGATGCTGAAGAGCCGCCATCGCAGCGTTTGGTGCAGGCGGTGACCACCGATGTGGATTCGCTGAGCCTGGGCGTTCTGGAAGGGGATCGCACGGCGCTGGGACGGGCGCTCACCCTGATGGAATCCACACGCGAAACAGACCGCGCCGCCGCTCGGCGCCTGGGCGAACTGTTGGCGCCCCACACCGGCGACGCTGTTCGTGTGGGCATCACCGGTGTGCCCGGCGCGGGCAAATCCACCCTCATCGACTGCTTGGGGGCGACGCTCGTGGGCCGCGGGCACCGTGTGGGGGTGCTGGCGGTGGATCCCACAAGCCCACGCTCGGGCGGGTCGATCCTGGGTGACAAGACACGCATGAACCGCCTCGCCAACGATCCTTCGGCTTTTGTGCGAGCGTCGCCCTCGGCGGGCACCCTCGGCGGGGCCACCGCCACCACACGGGCCGCGATGATGGTGCTGGAGGCCGCGGGCCACGACGTGATCCTTGTGGAAACCGTGGGAGTGGGCCAGTCCGAGGCCGCGGTTCACGCCATGGTGGACTGCTTTTGTGTGGTGATGCTGCCCGGCGCGGGCGACGAGTTGCAGGCAATCAAACGAGGCCTGTTGGAGCTGGCAGACGTGATCGCGGTGAACAAGGCCGACGGGCAACGCCGACGAGGATGCGAACTCGCGGCCGCCGAACTGCGTCGAGCGTTGCCGATGCTCAACCCCACCGCGCATGCCCGCCAGATCCCGGTGTTGGTGGTGTCCGCCCTGGAGGGCCAGGGCATCGACGACTTGTGGCAGGCAGTGGTGCAACACCTGGCGGTGGCCAAGAGCGACGGAAGCTTCGAGCGGCGTCGTGCAGAGGGGCTCGGCCAGGCGATGCGCTCTCTGCTCGAGCAACGACTCCTGGAACGCCTCGACGCGAGCGCCGAGGTGGCGGGCCGTCGTCCTCAACTCGAAGCCGAGGTGCTCGCGGGGACAATCACCCCCGAAACAGCCGTCGACGAACTCCTCGCAAACTTCAACCAGTAACCGCCCCCAAACACACGAAGAGGCATCACTCGCCGGCAGGAGCCGGACCGCTCGCGGGCCTCTGGAGGGGACTGTGACCGACCTCTCGCGCGCTCGGAGCAGCAGTGGGGGCCTGGCATCCCTGCGCCCCGAGAAGTGGCAACAACCGCCGGGGTGGCCCGACCTGGCGGCACCCGCTGCGCCTGGGCCGGGTTAGTTGTGCGACAGGCGGGCGATGAGGTCGATGGCGGCTTCGGGGATCACCGTGCCGGGCGGGTACACGGCGAGCACCCCGGCCGCGATCAGCTCGGAGGCGTCCTCGTCGGGGATCACCCCTCCCACCACCACACCAATGTCGGCCCGGCCACACTGCCGGAGTTCTTCCTGGAGTTGAGGCACCAAGCTGAGATGCCCCGCCGCCAGCGAAGACACCCCCACCACGTGAACGTCGGCCTCGGTGGCTTGGCGGGCCACTTCCTGAGGGGTGGCGAACAGCGGGCCCACGTCCACGTCGAAGCCGAGATCGGCGAACGCGGTGGCGATCACCTTCTGACCCCGGTCGTGTCCGTCCTGGCCCACCTTGGCCACCAAAATGCGTGGCCTGCGCCCGTGACGGTGAGCGAAGTCGTCGGTGGCGGCCCGGGCCGCGGCCACTGGATCACGCCGCTGCGGACCCGCCTGCTCATCGCCGGATGCTTGTTGGGACAACCCGGCCCGCCGGCCCATGGCGGCTTCGTCGCGGTAAACGCCCTGCACGGCACGGATCTCTGCCACGTGCCGACCGTAGACCACTTCGAGCGCGTCGCTGATCTCGCCCACGGTGGCGCCCGCACGCGCCGCCGCGATCGAACCCTCCAACAGGTTGCCCTCGCCGCTGCGAGCGGTGTGGGTGAGACGATCCAGGGCGGCACGCCAGGCGTCGGCGTCGCGTTCGGCCCGAAGCTCACCCAGCCGCGCCACCTGCCGGCGGAGCACCTGCGCATTGTCGATGCGGCGCACGTCGAACCCGGACGCCGCCCCATCGCCGGCGGCTTCCTCCCCGGCGGCGTTGTCGTTCACCCGGTACTTGTTCACCCCAACCACGATCTGGCGGCCCGAATCGATGCGAGCCTGAGCCCGCGCCGCGGCTTGTTCGATTCGCAGCTTCGGCAAGCCCTCGGAGATGGCCGCGGCCATTCCGCCCATGTCCTCCACCTCGCGGATGTGTTCCCATGCCCGCTCGGCGATCAGCTTGGTGAGCCGTTCGGTGTGGTAGCTGCCACCCCACGGGTCAACGGTGCGGGTGGTGCCCGATTCGTGTTGCAGGAACAGTTGCGTGTCGCGGGCGATCCCGGCCGAGAAATCCGACGGCAACGCCAGCGCCTCGTCGAACGCGTTGGTGTGCAACGACTGGGTGTGACCCTGGGTGGCGGCCATTGCCTCCACGCAGGTGCGGATCACGTTGTTGTAGGGATCCTGAGCGGTGAGGCTCCAGCCACTCGTCTGGCTGTGGGCCCGCAACCGCAACGAGTTGGGATCCGAAGGCTCGAACTGGCTCATCAACCGCGCCCACAACAGGCGGGCCGCTCGCAGTTTGGCGATCTCGGAGAAGTAGTTCATGCCGATGCACCAAAAGAAGCTGAGCCTTGGCCCGAACTCGTCGATGTGCAGCCCCGCGGCGAGCCCGGCGCGCACGTATTCGAGCCCATCCGCGAGGGTGTAGGCCAGCTCCAGGTCGAGGGTGGCGCCGGCTTCCTGCATGTGGTATCCCGAGATCGAGATCGGGTTGAAGCGGGGCATCCGCTCGCTGCAGTAGGCGATGATGTCCGACACGATCCGCATGGACGGCTCTGGCGGGTAGATGAACGTGTTGCGAACCATGAACTCCTTGAGAATGTCGTTCTGGATGGTTCCCGCGAGCTGTTCGGTGGGTACTCCTTGTTCTTCGGCGGCCACCACGTACAGCGCCAGCACCGGCAGCACAGCGCCGTTCATGGTCATCGACACGGTCATGCGATCAAGGGGAATGCCGTCAAAGAGGACGCGCATGTCCTTGATCGAGTCGATCGCCACCCCCGCCATGCCCACGTCGCCTGCCACCCGAGGGTTGTCCGAGTCGTAGCCGCGATGGGTGGGCAGATCGAACGCCACCGACAGGCCCATCTGGCCCGCGGCGAGGTTGCGCCGGTAGAAGGCGTTGGATTCCTCCGCGGTTGAGAATCCTGCGTACTGGCGGATCGTCCAGGGCCTGGTCACGTACATCGTGGGGTAAGGCCCTCGCACGAATGGCGGCAGCCCCGGGTAGCTCGTGGCGAAGTCGGCGTCGGCAATGTCAGCCGCGTGGGCCATGGGCGTGATCACGATGCCCTCGGCCGTCTCGAAACCTTCCGGTTGCGCGTCGGCGGTGATGTCGGCCTCAGGCGTACCCGTGGCGACCTCGCCTGGGAGGGGTTGGGGTTGGGGGTCGAACAGGTCGACCTTTGAGAAGTCCCCGATCACGCTCACCTGCTCATTCTGCCCGCGAGGCGCCGGCGCTCACCGACCCACCACCACTCAACCTCCCCGCCACCGTGCGATCCGAACGTCGGCGGCGTGGCGGAATGCCACTTCTGGATCGCGGTCAGCAACCCCCACGCAGCCACCAGCAGGTCGGCTACCGGGCCGAGGCGCTAGTCGGCGGCCTCAACGGGTTCGCAGCAGGGCCAGCACCCGGGGAGTCCACCAGTCGTAGGGGGTGGTGGTGTCGGGGGTGGGCGGATTGGGCGTTGCCCGCACGCCCAGCACGTTTTGCAACAGCTGCACTCGCAGGGCGGCCCGCACACCGGCACGAAGTTCGGACTCGCTGATCGGGCAGTCGAGATCCACGAGGATGCGGTGGTAGTCGCCGATCAGTTCACCCGCCGCGGCGGCTTCGTCGGCGTGCAGGCTGGTGCCGAGAAGAAAGGCCACATCCCAGCCCGGATGGCCGAACGCCGCCGTGTGCCACCCGATCAGCGCGGGGGGCTGCGACTCGGACGCCGAGTAAACCAGGTTCTGCGAATGCGGCTCGCCGTGCAGCAGGGTCATGGGCGTGTTCACCAGCTCCACGTCGGCCACCAGGCTCGACGCGGCCATCAGCATCGCCACGGTGTCCGCAGGGCTTGACCACGCCGCCCAACGCTGGCGGGCCAGTTCGAAGGTGCGCATTCGCAACTCGGGGGCCAGCAGCTCCGGCGACCGGGTGAACAACCGGCCGAGCGCGGGGTGCCCTTCGAGGGTGTCGCGCCGATGCCAGAACGCCCCGTGAAGGTGCGCCAATGTGTCCAAACCCACCCTGATCAGCTCAACCGGCGGTGGATGCTCGGCGTCGTAGGTCACGGCGTCGTCGCCGAGGTCTTCCAACAGCACCGCGCAACCGGCACCCGTGGGCTGAGGCACGTTCGGATTCTCGGGCGCCAACGCGATCTGCAGGCGCGCCGGCAGGTGACCGAACGGCCCGACCGGGCCCGACCGGTCTGCGCCATCGGACTGCTCGATGTCGCTTCCCAGGTGATCGGGAATGCGGATTTGGATCAGCGGCGCCAAGTCCCGGTGGAAGAAGATCTCTCGGCGGTAGGAGTCGTGTGCCTCCATCGCCGCGCACACCAGCGGATCGGCCGACGCCAACTTCGCTATCACCGACGGCGGGCCGGCGTCCGCCGGGTCGTGCGTGAGCCGCAAGCGGGTTCGCTGCCAGCCGGTGGATGCGTCTCGATCGTCGAGGGGCTCCGCCGTGTAGGACGCCACCCGAGCCGTGGGCGCCAACGCGCCCGCGTCGGTCATCACTTGGGTGAGCCAAGCGGTGCTGACTTGCGAGACCTCGGCGGGCACCGTTCGGCGGCGGTCACGCCTGAACAGGCGCACTCAGCCTCCGCTGCCCGTGCGGCCCCTCATCGCAGGATTTCGGTGAGGTCGATGACGGCCATGATGCACAGCAAGACGATCACGCCGCAGTTCACGGCACTGATCGGCCACTTGAACCGGTGATCGGCGCCCCAGAAACGGCGAATGCTCAACACGTTGAAGGTGATCGCCACCGCCCCGATCGCCAAACCCACACCGGCGCCAACCCCGCCGGCCACACCCGCGGCGGGCAGCACCCAGGGAAAGATCACGTAGGCGAGCGTGCATCGCAACCCCGACACCACCACCGACACGCTGAACACCCTCTCGGTGGACTTCGCCGCGCCACCCGACGAAGTGGAGGCGAGCGGCTGCTGCGACGCCGGGGATGCGTGCGACAGGGATGCCTGCGACGGGGATGCGCCGGCGTTCCCGTCCGATGTTGTGCGTGTTGTGGCCGTTTGCACCGCCACAAGCCTAAGGCCGCGGCCCGCGGCGGGGTTCAGGCCAGTGCGGCGAGAACCGAGTCCGTGTCGGTCACGGTGGACACGTTCTGCAGGGCGTAATCGATCGCCACGCGGTGCCAGTCGGCGTCGAAGGAACCCGACGCGTCCTCGGGGAACACCACGTAGTAGCCCAGATCGGCGCCGGTGCGGGCGGTGTGGGACTGGGCCATGTTGGTGAGCACCCCCGACAAGATCAGCGTGTCACGCCCCAGCCCTTTGAGCATGGTGTCGAGGCGGCTGTCGTGGAAGGCGCTCATTCGCATTTTCTCGATGATGAAGTCGCCGTCTTTGGGCGCGGTTGCCTCGGAGGGCTCCGCGCCCCAGCTTCCCCGCTCGAGAGCGCCAGAGGACGCCACCGCTTCGAAGAGTCCGGCGTTCACCTTGAACCCGGGCGCGCCGGGTTCCACGATGAACCACACGTGCATCACCGGAATGCCCAGTTCGCGGCAGCGGTCGGCGAGCCGGTTGATGTTGGCCTCCAGGTTCTGCTCGGCGTGATGGGCGCGTGATTCCTCTGTGGAGAAAGCGCCCCCCTCGGTGATCGATGCGTTCTGCATGTCCTGGATGATCAGGGCGCAACGCCCCGGGTCTAGCTCAAGTGACATGTTGTCCTCCTGTTCGCTGGTGTGGTGTTGGTGCCTTGGATGAAACGCCGAGCGCGGCGCGTCATCTCAGGCCCGCATGAATGTTTCGACGTGTGGGCCCACCAGGGTGGGAATGGCGCGCACCGTGGTGGACGCCGCGAGGAACAAGGTGTGGAAGTCGGCGCCGCCCCAGTGAAGGTTGGCGACCACCTCGTCCACCTCGACGACGCCGAGATGATTGGCCGACGAGTCGAACACCCACACCCCACCAGGGCCGGTCACCCAAATGTTGCCTTGCTCGTCGCATTTCATTCCGTCGGGCACGCCGGGCACGTTCTCGTCGGACAAGCCGTCGAGGAACACGTCGCCACCGGTTAGCGAACCGTCGGCGGCAACGTCGAACACTCGAACCTGGGCCGGGGTGGTGTCGTTCACGTACAGCAGCGACTCATCGGGCGAGAAGCACAAACCGTTGGGCTGATCGAACATGTCACGCGGCACCGCCAGGTGAATGTCGCCTGACGGATCCACCCGGAACACGCCCTGCCAGCCGAGATCGCGGGGTCGTTCCTTGCCGAATCCGGGCATGCGGCCGTACCACGGATCCGAGAAGTAGATGGAGCCATCGGCGCGCACCACGATGTCGTTGGGGCTGTTGAGCTCCTTGCCCTCGAAATGCGAGGCCACCGTTTCGCGGGTGCCGTCGGGGCGTTCGCGCATCACCTTGGAAGTCCAGTGCTCGCACACCAACAAGTTGAGATCGGCGTCGTAGGTCATGCCGTTGCACTTGTCCGCGGGGCGCAGCACCTCGGTGACCTGCCCGTCTTGCCATCGGCGGCGCACATCGGCGGGCATGTCCGAGAACAGCAGGTGATGATCACGGGGATGCCAGATCGGGCCTTCGGTGAAGGTGAAGCCGGTGCCGATCACCTCCAATTCGGCATCGGGCGACACGAGCTGCCAGAACCGGTCGTCGTTGGCACGCACAGTCATTGTTCAACCTCCTGTTGTGAATCTTCGGTTGGTTCGGTGGGTGGACAGATCTTCGGCCCTGCTCGGTCGGCTTGATCAACCAAGCGGGTCGTATTCGGCTGCGCGTAACAGGCGAGCCGTTTCGGTGATGGCTTCATCCACGGCGGTGGGTGTGAAGTCGCCGAGTACCTTGGCGGTGTCGCCGGGTTCGATCCCGTTGGGCAGGGGCAGCGACTCGCCTGACGCGCCGAGATCGTCGAAACCCAACACTGCGCGAACACGCCCCACGAAGTCCGCCACGCCCATCACGTGCCCGCTCAGATTGAGCACCAGTGCCTGCGGTGGGTTCTGGCCGGTGGGCAGGTCGGCCGCGGCGATGAACTGCGCGGCCACGTCGGGCGCGTACTGGAAGTCCAGCGCGCCGCCGTAGTCCACGTGGTAGGCGCGCCCACACACGGCGTGAGCGATCGCCACGGTCGGTTTGGAGGTCATGCCCTGATCGCGGCCCGCGCCGTACACGGTGTGGGGCCGCAAACCCGCCGATGCCGGCCCACCCTCGGCCGCGTACGCCGCGGCGGTGTGCTCGTTGGCGACCTTGTAGGCCCCGTAGTGGGTGCGCGGCGCCACCGGCTCATCGGCCGGCAGGATCGGCTGGGCGTAGTCATCGGCGGTGCCGAACACCGCAATGCTCGACGCGTAGGTAACCGAGGCGATGCCGTGTGAACGGGCCGCCTCGAAGACGTTCACGGTGCCACCCACGTTGATCGCAGCGCCCGTCGTGGGATCGGCGCGACACGCCGGCACCTGAAGCGCGGCGAGGTGAATGATCCGGTCGATCCCCTCGCAGGCTGCGTGTACCTCGGCACCATCTCGAATGTCGCCGGTGATCCGCCGGAACCCGTCCGGTCGGAACGTCCCGCCGGCAGCGCCGAGGCCCGCGATGAGCCGGTGGCGGCTGTCGTTGGCGCCCACGTCGAACGCGGTCACCTCGTCTCCACGATCCAACAGGATCCTGGTGACCCACGCCCCGAGGCACCCGTCCGCGCCGGTCACCAAGTAACGGGCCATCAGCGCTCCAACAGCCGTGCGCCGTCGGGCGGCGTGGGTGGGCCTGCCGTGGGCATTGTGGCGAGCCTGACGCCGCTCATCGGGTCAGTACACCGCCCGGCCGCCGGAAATGTCGTAACAGAACCCGGTGGAGAACGAGCATTCGTCCGAGCACAGCCACGCCACCAGCGCGGCGACCTCGTCGGCGGTTCCGCGGCGGTTCATCGGAATCTTCGACACCATGTACTCCAACACCTCGGGTGCGGTGTCGGCGTTGATCGGGGTGGCGATCACCGCCGGGGCCACCGAGTTCACCAGCACGCCGGTGGTGGCCAGCTCCTTGGCCACCGACTTTGTGAGCGCGATCACCGCTCCCTTGCTCGCCGAGTACGCCCCGAGCTTGGGGTTGCCCTCCTTGCCGGCGATGCTGGCAATGTTCACGATCCGGCCCCACCCGCGGTCCACCATCGACGGGATCACCGCTTGCATCACGTTGAAGATTCCGGTGACGTTCACGTCGAGAGTGTGCTGCCAATCCGCGAGCGACACGTCCACGATGTCCATGTTGGGGCCCACCACCCCCGCGGATTGCACCACCATGTGCATTTCGTCGATTCCGGGCACGGCACGCACCGCGGCCGGGTCGGTCACGTCGATCTCGCACAACGCCGCCAGCTCTCCGCTGCGGGCTTGCATCTCCCCGGCATGCAAATCCACCGCGGTCACCCGGCAGCCGTCGGCCAGCAAACGATCCACGCAAGCCGCGCCGATCCCCGACCCGGCCCCGGTGACCAGTGCGTTACGACCGGTGATGTTTGTCATCTTTGCCTCCCCGCATCAGGCCGGGGAATCGTCACGGGCCGGATCGGCTTGTTGGACAGGTCACCGAGACCTGCCACCGGTGTTCAGGGTGTCCAGCTTTTGGCGCCCGACACGGTGTTGATCGACAGTTCCTCGTCGAAGATCACGTGCTTGCCCTCACGTCGAGGCTGCGAAGACGTGGCCCCCACGCCGCTGTCGCGGGCGTCGAGGGCTGCCAGCACCCGCTCGGGGGTGATCGGGAACTCGGTCACCCACACCCCAACGGCGTCGTGGATGGCGTTGGCGATAGCCGCTGGTTGCGCGTTGTTGGCCATCTCACCGATGCCCTTCGCTCCGTAGGGCCCGCCCGAGGACGGGTTCTCGATGAGCACGTTTTTGATGTCGGGCAGGTCGGCCATGGTGGGCGACAGGTAGGTGTTCATGCCGTCGCCGCGGTGGGTCACCTCGGGGTAGTACGGGTAGCACGTTTCCAGCACCCCGAACCCGAGGCCCATCACCGCGCCGCCTTCGATTTGGCCTTCCACCAGTGTGGGGTTCATGGCCCTGCCGATGTCGTAGGCCTGGGTGAGGCGCACCACCCGCACGTCGCCGGTTTCGTCGTCCACTTCCACCTCCGCCTCGCACGCCGCGTAGGAGATCGCCGCGTGGGGTGGTTTGTCCACCTCGCCGGTGGCCGGGTCGATGATCGCCGCGCCAGGGTTGAGATGGGCGCCGTCGCCGGTGATCAACTCGCCGTGAACGAACGTTGCGGCCCCGGCCACTTCGTCCACGCCCATCGAACGAGCCGGGGTGCCCACCACCGACACGGTGCCGTCGGCCACCTCCAGGTCTGCCGGGTCGATTTCCATCTCCCGTGCGGCCACCGCCAGGATGCGCTCACGCACCTGACGGGCCGCTTTCAGCACGGCGTTGCCTGCCACGAAAGTGGCTCGCGAGGCGAAAGTGCCGGTACACATCGGCGACGAGTCCGTGTTGGAGTTGTCGTAGGTGACCCAGTCGTAGGGCACTCCGATGGTGTCGGCCACGATCTGGGATTGCACCGTCTTGGAGCCGTTGCCGATGTCGGCGGTTCCCGAGAACACGTCCACCCGACCGTCGGGTTTCACCTTGATCCAGGCTTGGGACGGGTCGCCGTTCTGGTTCATGCCGGTGGGGTACTCGATGGTGGCTATGCCGGTGCCTTTGTGCACTGCCATGTGCGAAACCTCCGTGTGAGTGTGATCTGTTTGGTGGGTGGCCGTGCCACTGTCGACTGGGCCGCCGCGGGCTGGGTCGCCGTGTTGCGGCCCCGCGCCGTGTCAGTGACCTGAGCCGATTTGTGCCACGAGATGCTCCGGGAGCATGTCGTCGCTGCGTTGTTGCCTGCTCATCGCCCGCAGGGAGTCGCCGAGTTCGGCGCCGGTGGCCGACGCCAGCGACTGCAGCACCTCCACGGTGCTGGGGTCTTCGTAGGCGATGCGGTTGGGTGACGTGTCGTTGACGCGGTTGGCGTTCTTGAGGCGGAACTCGTAGGGATCCATGCCCAGTTCCTTGGCCACCCGCTCGGCGTGAACTTCGATGGCTGTGGACAGTCCGGTCACTCCGTAGCCGCGCATGGCGGTGGTGGGGATCCGGTTGGTGAACACCACGTACCCGTCGAAGTGCAGGTTGGGGATGGTGTAAGCGCCGGTGTGGTGGAAGCTGTGCTTGGTGAGCCCGTACACCGAGAAGCGTCCGTAGGCGCCGGCGTCGTGAATGGTGAGCATTTTGCGGCCCAGGATCCAGCCGTCGCTGCTGACCGCGTCGATGATCTCCATGTGCCACGGGCCCCGGTTCGACGAAGCCAGCATCTCCTCGGAACGTGTCCAGCGCCACTTCACCGGGCGTCCCGACTTTTGCGCGGCGAGAGCGGTGAGCGTGTCCGAGGCGGTGTCCACTTTGCCGCCGAAACCACCGCCGACGGTGCCGCCCACCATCTTCACCTGGCTCATCGGGAGCTGCAAGTGCGCGCAAACCACGCCCAGCGAGAAGTACATCGCCTGGGTGCAGGTGTGAATCGTGAGACGCCCGTCGGGTTCGGGCACCGCCACGCACACCTGTGTCTCCAAGGGCACCTGTTCTTGTGACTGGGTGCGGTACACGCCCTGCACGATCAGATCGGCGTCTGCCATGGCTTTGTCGATGTCGCCCTTGCGGATCTGGCGCACATCGAGGCCGCCCTCGTACTGGTCGTACCACTTGCCGAACGTGTTGTTGATCACCGGCACGCCGTCATCGAAAGCCGCTCGCACATCCAACAGCGCGGGAAGCTCCTCGTATTGCACGTCGATCGCGGCACAAGCGGCACGGGCGCCTTCCACGGTGTCGGCGGCCACCACTGCGAGGGGCTGACCCTTGTAACGCACGTGGTCCTTGGCCAGCAGCGGCTCGTCGCCGGGGATGCCCGCGCCCGAGAGGTGGCCGTACACCAAGGTGGGCACATCGGCGTGGGTGACCACGGCGTGAACGTCTGGCCTTGCCTCCGCGGCGGAGGTGTCCAAGCGTGTGATGCGGGCGTGGTGGCGGTCCGAGCGCAACGCTGCGGCGTGCAACATGCCCGGGATGCGAACGTCGTCCACGTAGGTGGTGCGCCCCGTCACGTGGCCCACGCCGTCATAGCGCGGCAGGCGGGCGCCCACGGCCTTCATGGCCGGGCTCCTGACGTTGCGGGGGTGCCGGGGCCCACCGGGGTTGCAACGGTTCTCATGGCTGGCCTCCTGAGATGGTTACGTAGGTGTTGTTGGCGCTGCTCGCGGTGGAGTCGATGTCGAACGTGTCTCCTGAGATTGCGGCGCTCACGGCTTGCAGGATCTTCACGTAACCGGTGCAGCGACAGAAATGCCCGCCGAGGGCTTCGGCAATGTCGTCGAGGTCACCGCTGCCGCCCGAGGCGGCGTACGCGGTTGCGGCCACCACCATGCCGTCTGTGCAGAACCCGCACTGCGCGGCGTAGTGGTGGATGAACGCCTGCTGCATGGTTGAGAGCTGTTCGGGGGTGCCGAGGCCTTCAACGGTGGTGATCTCCGAGCCCTCGGCGGCGCACACCGCAACCAGACACGACCGCCGGGGTTCGCCGTCGATCAGCACCGTGCACGCCCCGCATCCTCCGGATTCGCACCCGGCTTTGGGGCTGGTGATGTCGAGTTCGGAGCGCAACACGTTGAGCAGCGACGTGAGCGGCCCCGACCGAACCCGACGGGTTTCGGAGTTGACGATCAATTCCATGTGCGTGTCCTTCCTGGCGATCAACTTGGCCTGGCGATCAACTTGGCCTGGCCGGCGATCTGGCCTGGCGATCAATGTGGTTTGGCGGGGCGTTTTCCGGTCAGCCGAGCCCGTCGAGGGCGCGGCGCACGTAGGTGGGCAGCACCCGACGGCGGTACGACGCCGACGCCAAGGCGTCGTCGTAGGGATCGGCATCTTCAAGCGCGGCTTGTGCGGCGTCGTCGGCTGATCCGCCGGCTGCGAGCACGGCCTCGGCGGCTGCGAGGCGGAAGGCGTCGGGGGCGGCGCCTGTGGCCGCGAGGCGCACCACACCATCGGCGCCACGGGCTGCGCTCACCGCCATCGCGGTGAGGGACTGGGTGTGGGCGCGGCGCATGGCCACGAAAGCCCCGGCCGCGGGTGCGTCGAAGGAAATGTCAAGCACGAGCAGTCCCTGCGCTGATCCCACCAGACCGATCGGGTCACACACCGAGGCGCTGTGAACGCCGTCCGCGTCGGCCCAGCGCACCGTTGCGTCCACCGCCATGAGCGGCCCTCGCAGGTCGCCGTAGGGAAGCGGCGAGCACACGTTGCCCCCGATGGTGGCCTGTGCTCGCACCTCGCCGTCGGAGATGTTGGCCGCGCAGGCACCCACCGGTGACGGCAACTCCACGCACGCGGCCAGCGTTGCGGCAGCGCCAACTGTGATGCGTCCGCTGTCGGTGCTGATCGCGTCCATGCCGGCGCGGCCAAGCCAAACCGCGGTGGCAACCGGGTGTTCGCCCAGGCCGTGTTGTGGCACCACGAGCGTGCCGCCCGCCACCACGGTCACCCCGGCGTTGCCGGCTACCGCTGCCACCGCCTCGTCCCGCGAGTTCGGGATGATCACCTCCGCAGCACCGCTCATGGCGAAGCCTCCCCTTGTGCGTGTTGGTCGATTCCGTGCTTGTTGGCCGATTCCGTCCGGCGGCGCCTCGCAGCAGAGCGAGCGCAGCGCGGACGCCACCAGGCCCTCGGGCCAGTGAAGCACGCATTTTCCGGGCGCGCCAGACGCCATGGAAGCAAACCGACTGCCGCCATCGGGCTAGCTCCCAAGCACTAGACGGGCCAACTCACCGAATACCGGAGCGGCTCGCAGGGGGCTCAGATCAACCGCGGCCCCGTGCGCACGCTTCCTCACACAACGCCTGCGCCAATCATCGCAACCCGCTCCTGATGGCGGCCCGGCAGACCGCGGTGCGGCGCGCAGGGGTTGGGATCGGCAACAATTGTGCGCAAGGGAAGTGTTCGCAGCTTGGAGGTGGCGACATGACACGCGGGATCACCAAACCGGGATTCGATCTGGGACTGGTCACCAACAACGGTGACGCCATGTTGGCGTTCTACCGAGACGCTGTTGGGCTGGTTCACGAGGGGACGCTTGCGCTTGAACCGGTGGGCATCGCCCGCATGGACCGTTTGCGCTGCGGTGACAGCGTGTTGAAGCTGGTGACGCCAATGGCCGACGATGTGCCCGCCGGCATCGGCGGCGGCATCACCGGCAGCACCGGGTACCGCTATCTCACCATCAGCGTGGACGACATCGACTCCGCTCTTGCCGATTGCGAGGCGGTCGGCGCTCCGGTGGTGTGGCCCAAACGCGAGATCATGCCCGGGCGCTCCATCGCCATGGTGGAAGATCCCGACGGCAACTGGCTGGAGTTCATCCACCAAGCCTGACGCTCAACCGCAAGTCCGGCCTGCCGGCGGAGCGGCCGGCGAGGCCGTGAGGCCTTAGCGGCCCTCGGGGATCGGGGGCCGGTGCTTGTAACGGGCGTTCAGAATGGACGCCACCAGTTCGGTGCGGGTGGCCACGTTGAACTTCATCAAGATGTTGCTCACGTGGTTCTTCACGGTGTACACGCTCAGGTACAACCGATCGGCGATCTCGGCGTTGGACAGGCCGTCGGCCATCAGGTCCGCCACCTCGCGCTCGCGGTCGGTGAGACCGCGAAGCACGTCACGATCCGACGCGATCAGCCGGGTGACGTGCGAATCCATGGCGGACTGGCCCGACGCCGTGAAACGAATCGACGCGGCCAGGTCGTCACCGGACACGCTCTTTAGTTGAAAGCTCACCGCCCCGGCGTCCAGCGCCGAGCGCAACAAGGCGCCGTCGGTGAAGCTGGTCAACGCCAACACCCGTGCCCGTGGCGCAAGTTCGGAGATCTTGGAGATGGCTTCCACGCCTCCCCCGCCGGGCATGATCAGATCCATCACCACCACATCGGGATCGGTTTCCACCACCGTGTCCACTGCGGCCACCCCGTTGTGGGCGGTTCCCACCACGCTGATGTCCTCGTAGCCCTCCAAACAGGCGGTCACTCCCTCGCGCAGCAGGTCGTGGTCGTCCACAACCACCACCCGGATCACGTCCTGCGCGCTCACGGCGACACCGCCGGGGTGATTCCTGACCGGGTGTGCGGCGACATCACTCGGGCAAGCCCATGATGTCGCCCACGTCCACCTTCACCGTGGTTCCAACGCCGAGTTGGCTCACAACCTTCAGGCAGGCGCCCACCGCCGCGGCTCGTTCGGCCATGCCCCGCAACCCGAAGTGTTCGGCCACCGACCCCACCTCGAAACCCACTCCGTCGTCGCTCACGCTCACGCTGAGCCCGTCACCGGCGGTGTTCGCGGCCACCTCCACCTCCGAGGCCTCCGAGTGGCGGGCCACGTTGTTGAGCGACTCCTGAACGATGCGATACAACGCCACCTTCACGTTCGGCAGGGGCTCGATGCGGTGATCCACCTGAAGGCGATAACGGGCCTTCTTGCGGCTGCGTGTTGCCGACACGAGCTGGCCCATCAAATCGGCAAACGGTGTCTGCTCGATCACCGACGGTCGCAACTCCAACAACAAGGTTCTCATCTCCGACAGGGCCCCGGCGGTGAGGGTGTGAATCTTCTCGGCCTGCCGGCGGTGCTTGTCACCCAGGTCGGGCGAACGCGACAGCGTCTCGGCCAGCAAGGTGGCCGTCCAAAGGGTTTGACTCACCGAGTCGTGCAGATCGTTGGACAGGCGCTGGCGTTCCTCCACCGCGGCCAGCGACCGTGCCATCACCAGCGACCGGCTGTTGGAGATCGCCGACGACGCCTGGTCTGCCAGGGTGGAGAGGCGGTCAACTTCGGCGGGTGTGAGAAGACGATCCGGTTTGGGTTCGATCACCAGGCATCCCAGCGGCTGGTCTGCCACCTCCAGGGGCAGCACCACCGGCCGCACCCCGCCCTGGGCGCCCGTGGGATCAGGCCCCGGCGCCTCGGGGCCGCCCGCCGCCGCAGAGGACGCCGAACCGTTTGAACCGTCCGGCGAGGCGGGCGCCGCGGCCCAGTTCGCGAGCGGGTCGGGGATGCGGGTGTGGGGCACCGGATCCACGTGAGCCTCGCGGCCCGGGTAGCGCTCGCCCGCTAGTTCGAGCATGCCGTCGTTGTCGTAGAACGCCACGTAGCTGCGGTGGTGTTCGCACAGCCGCTCCACGCCCTTGAGCACCTGCTCGATCACGTCGTCGAGCTGCAAACTCCTGGCAATCGCGGCGGCCGTTTCGCGCAGCGCCTCGGCGTGGGCGAGCTGGGCTCGCTCCTGGCGTTCGAGGCGCACCCTTTCCTCCACCTCGCGGCGCAGCGACTCGTTGGCCTTGGACAGCTCCGAGGTGCGCTCACGCACCCTCTCGTCGAGCTCCTCGAGGGTTCGCTGCAGTTCCGCCTCGGCCTCCACCTGGTCGGTGATGTCGGTGAAGGTGCCAAGGGTGCCCACCACCGTGCCGTCGAGATCCTTGAGCGGCACCTTGTTGGTCTCCACCCAGATCACCCTTCCCCCCGCGATCCGCACCCGTTCACGCAAACCGATCAGCGGTTTGCCGCTGTCCATCACCTTGCGGTCGTGGTCCTGGAACCAGGTTGTGCCGCTGCGAGGCACCTGCGCCTTGCCCCAGGCGCAGTCGGCGTCGGTTTTGCCGATCAGATCCGACGGGTCGGAGGCCCCTGCGTACTCGGCCAGTTTGCGGTTGCAGCCCATGAACACCGAGTTGGTGTCCTTCCACCAGATCGCCTGGTGGACGCTGTTGAGCACCAACTCGAACACGTTGCGGCTGGCCCGCAGTGCCTCGTCGCCCTCCAGTTCGCCCCGCAACAGCGACGAGTAAAGCGACAGCGCACCCACCTCGGACATGGAAGCCGGAGCGTAGTCATCGGTGCAAGTCCGCCCACCGGAGCGCTCCTGCCCACGGGCCTTGTTCTGCTCACCGGCGGGGCCGTGCTCAGCGCAGGTGTTTTGCTCACCGGCGCGACCTGGTTGATCGGGTGGCGTCGCCGATTCGCGGCGAACAGATTCCGATCCGTTGCCTGCCATGGCCGCAGAAGCGCGCTTCAGGCGTCCACACCGAGGTGGCGGTTTTGCAGGTCCGGCGAATCGCGCAACTGCGCGGCGGTGAGTTCAACCTCGATGCGACCCGAGGTCATCACAAGCTGTCGGGCGGCCATGGCGGTGGCGGCTCGCAGGTTCTGTTCCACCACCAGCACCGCCACCCCTTCGCCCACCAGGCGGTGTACCACGGCCACCAGGTCGTCAACGATGCTGGGAGCGAGCCCTTCGGAGGGTTCGTCCATCAACACCAGCGGGGTGTTCAGCATCAGCGCCCTGGCCACCGCCAGCATTTGCTGTTCGCCGCCGGAGAGCTCGGCGCCGCCGTTGCGCCGTCGTTTGGCCAGCCGGGGAAACACGTCGTACACCGCCTGAGCGGTCCAACGCTTCCCCTTGGCGCCGGGAGCGAGCATGGCGAGATGTTCGTCCACGCTCAGAGACGGGAACAGTCGGCGCCCCTGGGGGACGTAGGCAATCCCGGCTCGGGACACCTTCTCGGGTGACAGTCCGCTGATGCGCCGTCCCGAGAAGCGAATCTCGCCGCTGGTGGGCGCCAGCATTCCCATGATCGCCTTGCACAACGTGGATTTGCCCATCCCGTTGCGGCCCACGATGCACACCGATTCGACGCCCATTGAGAAGCTCACCTTGTCGAGCACCCGGGACGCGCCGTAACCGGCGCACAAGTCCTGCACCTCCAACAACCCGGAAGCCCCCGCTGCGGCAGCGGGTGACGCAGCCTCGACAGGCCCGGGATCGGGCTGCCCCTCGTGGCTCGCCCCGAGGTTCATGGCGCCAGCTCCGCTGTCTCGTCGGGCAGGGCGCCGTCACCAGGAGAATGGTCGTCGCCCGAGCCCAGGTAGATGGCCCGTACCAAGGGATCGGCACGCACCTGTTCGGGGGTGCCGCCGGCCACGGTGAGGCCGTCGCTCATCACCACCACACGGCGGGCCACCTTGAGCGCCACGTCCATGTCGTGCTCGATCAGAAGCAGCGTCATCGCCGGGTCGAGGTTGTCGAGCAGGTCCACCAGCCGTTCGCGTTCACCACGTGAAAGGCCCGAGGCGGGCTCGTCGAGCATCATGAAATCGGGTTCGGTCACCATGGCGATGCCTATCTCAAGTTGGCGTTGCCGTCCGTGGGACAGGTTCCCTGCCACCTCGTCGGCGGAGTCGCCCAGCCACACCACCTCGGCCATGGCCCGGGCCCGCTCACGCAACTCGGCGTCCACCACGCGACGGGTGATCGCGCGGTGTCGGCCCGTCTTTCCCACCAGAGCCAGGTAGAGGTTGTCCTCCACGGTGAGCCCGCGAAACAGCCGGGACTTCTGGTAGGTGCGTGAAACCCCGAGCCGGGGACGGAACCGGGGCGGAATGTGGGTGCAGTCCACTCCCTTGATCCGAACCCGGCCCGAGGTTGGCTTCACGTCACCGGCCACCACGTTGAACAGCGTGGTCTTGCCGGCGCCGTTGGGCCCGAGCACCGCCAGCCGTTCGCCCGCGGCCACCGTCAGGTCGACCCCTCCGAGGGCCTGAAGACCTCCGAAGGCCACCACCACCGATTCCAGACGCACCATGTCGGTGCTGTGTGGGGGCGCGCAACCCTCGGTGGGGTTGGTGGCACTCTCGGAGGTCATCGTGTGGGCAATTTGGTGTGCTGGTGCTTGTGACCCGAGCGCTCAGCTTTGCGGCACTCCGTCGACCACCGGGATGGCGTTGCCCACCCACGGCAGGTCTCGGGTTTCGCAACCCGGATCGTCACGACTCGGTGGGGGCGTGTCAGGCCCGAAGGTGCCGCCGAAGGTTTGGTCAACCCCGGGGATGATCGCCACCGTCTGGGACACGACTTCGCCGTCGTCGTTGAGCACGAGCTGCTGCACCGAGGTGTCCACGATGGCCTGACGGTTGTCGTCGAGGGTCAGCGTGCCGTAGGGAGCGTCCAGGGAGATCCCCGAAAGCGCTTCGCGCAGCGCTGCGTGGTTGTTGGACAGATCTCCGTTCACCTCTTCGAGTGCGCGGATCAAGGCGAGGCCTGCGCTGTAGTAGCCGTAGAAGAAGCCGAACCCTGCCGCAGTGGACGGCGGGCCTGGTTCGGTGCCGGTGAGCCCGCCGGACAGCGACTCCCATGCAGCGTCGGCCGAGGCCAGGTATTCCTGGATCGCCGGTGTGGACACGTCGCCGGCCAGGGTGGCGAAACCACCCACGTAGGCGCCTGCGATGTCGGTGCCGAGCGCAGCTGCGAGTGCCGGGCTGAAGAACAGGTTTCCGGCGTGCTGGTCTCCGGTGAGATCGCCCTTGGCGTTGAGGAACGCCTCAAGTGAGGCGTTGGTGCCGGAGCCGCCCACCACCCAGAAGTAGCCGTCCACTTCGTCGGGGTCGGGTAGCTGCTGCACGAACGACGAGTAGTCGGTGGTGCCCAATGGCGGGAACACCCGCGACACCACTTCGCCGCCGACTCCGCAGAACTCGGCGATGAAGCCCGCCGCGGAGGTCCAGCCGAAGCTGTAGTCGTCGGCGATCACCGCGGCGGTGCGCCAACCGGCGTCGTTGTAGAGAATGTCGCCGAGTCCGGCGTTCCACTGGGCGCCGTCGCCGTTGAACCTGAAGAAGTTGGGTGCTTGCACCTGCAAGGTGGTTTCCTGGGCCCCGGCGATGCCGTTGATGAAGGTCACCTCGGGGTGATCCTTGGCGTAGTTGGCCACTGCGATGCTCTCGTCACCCGACAGCGGGCCGATCACCACGTTGGCGCCGTTTTGTTCCACCAGGGCTCGCACTTCCTGAATGATCGTGTCCGGCGTGTCGTCGCCGCAGCCGATGCCCACGATCTCCACGGGCACCCCGGCAACCTCGGCGCCGCTGAAGCCATCAAGGGCGCTGGTGGACGAGTTGGAGGTGGCCCCGGCGTGATTGATGAACGCCAACAGGGCGCCGCCCACTACGTCCTCGTGGAACGCGCCGAACGCACCTTCGCATTCGCCAAGGATTCCCAGGTGAACCACGGTGTCGGTGGCGTCCTCTGCCTCGTCCTCGGGCGGGGCGGGGTCATCCTCGTCCATGCCGTCGGTGTCACCGTCATCCATGTCGTCGGTGTCACCGTCGTCCATGTCGTCGCCGGTGGCTGCGGTGGTTGTGGGCGTCGACGCGGTGTCGGCGTCGTCGTCATCTCCGCACGACGCGGCGATCAACGCGAACGCCAGGAACACCCCCAGCAGGCTGAAGAGCCTGCGCAGGGTTGATTGTTTGGTGGTTGAGTGAGATTTTGCACTCATGTTTCCCCCTTTGTTGGACACTTGTTGAACTCTCGTGAGGCTCTTGTTGAGCATTTGTGAGACCGGGCGCCGGTGGCCGGGTGGCCGACACGGGCGCTGCTTCAGCGCTGGGCTCTGGTCGGCTATCCGGGTTTGAGGCTTGGACGTTGCCTGGTGAGGATCGACTGGATTCGGGTGATGATCCCGGCGAGACCGTCGGGTGACAGGATCATGATCAGCAACACCAGGGCGCCCACCACGGTGTTGAAGCGGGCTTCGGTGATTCCCACCAGGTCAACCAGTGGCAGGTCGCGCATGTAGTTGTTTGCCGCCACGAACACGAACGCCCCCAGCCAGGCCCCTTCGAAGCTTGCGATCCCGCCGATGACCGCCACGATCAGAAGGTCGAGGGTGGGGCCGATGGAAATGGAGGTGGGGTCGATCTGGCCGTTCCACCACACGTTGAACACTCCGGCCACACCGGCCACCCCACCGGCGAGGGTGAAGGACAGGGTGCGGTGAAGCGCCACGTTGAAGCCGAGTGAGGCCATTCGCACCGGGTCGTCTCGGATGCCTTGCAACGCCAGGCCGAACGGTGTGCGGGCCAGTGCCCTCATCGACATGTACACCACCACCGACACCAGCACCAGCGCGTAGTACAGGCGCACCGGGTGGCCTCTGAACAGCGACGGCGGGTCCACGCCGGTGATTCCCCCGAAACCCGAAAGCGGGGTGAACTGGCCGAACACGTAGTAGCCGATCACGGCGTACACCAAGGTGAGCATCAAGTAGTAGATGCCGGTGGTTCGTGACGCCACCGCTCCCAGAAGGAACGCCACCGCGGTGGTCACCGCAAGAGCGAACACCACCGCCACCCACGGGTTCCAGCCCAGTTTGAGGCCCTTGGATCCGGCTTCGGCCACGGCGTTGCCGATCATGAACCCGGCCACGCCCATCATCAACAGCTGCGCCAGGGACACCATCCCGCCGTAGGCCGCCAGGAAAACGATGGTGGCCGCGCCGATGCCGAGGATCATCGTACGGGTCATCACGAACTCCACGAAGAAGTCCGAGCCGATCAGCGGCATCACCAGCGCCAGCGCGGCGGCTGCAGTTGCGGCCGCGTTGCGAGGCCGGCGCAACCCTTTGAGGCCTGCGAGTGCCACGGTCATTCGGCTCTCCCGAACAGACCGTTGGGCCGCACCGCCAGCACCACGGCCAGCAAGGCGAAGGTGAGGATGATCGAGTAGTACGTGTAGCCGCTGGGCAGGTAGGCCGGTGAGAAGGCCACCACCATGCCGTAGAGAAGCGATCCGGCCACTGCGCCCTTGATCGACCCGAGCCCGCCGATGATCACCACCACCAGCGAGTTGAGCAGCCATTGGCCGTCTATTCCGGGTGCCGCACCCGCGAACGACGCGCCCATCACGCCGCCCACCCCGGCCAGGAACGACCCGGCCAGGAAGGTCACCGCGAACACCAAGGTGATGTTGATGCCGAGGGCTCGCACCATTTCCTGGTCGTCCACGCCGGCGCGGATCACCATGCCCATGCGGGTCTTGTTGAGCCACAGCCACAGCAGCACGCCGAGCACCACAGCCACCGCAAGCATGAACAGGCGGCTGGTGGCGTATCGCTCGCCCATGATCTCAAAGAAGTGCCGCACCGAGCCGGGCCACACGATTGTTTGCGCGATCCCGCCGAAACGGGCCAGCATCTGGTCGGCCAGCACCACCGAAATTGCCAGGGTGATCAGGGCCTGGCGCAGGTCTTCGCCCTGGTTCCAGCGCAGGAACACTTGTTGCATCACCAGCCCCAGCACCGCCGCCAATGCTCCGGCGATCACAAGGGGGCCAAGCCAGTCGATCAGGCCAACCTCGGACGCGTCGATGTTGCGGGTCTTGCCCACCATGGCTTGTTGCAACTCCACCGCCACGTACGCGGCCAGCAAGAACAGCGAGCCGTGGGCCATGTTCACGGTGCGCATCAGCCCGAAGATCAAGGTGAACCCTGATGCCACCACGAACAGCAACCCGGCGAAGGTGACACCGTCGAGCAGGGTCACCACGAACTCCCCCGGCTCGCGTATCGCCGGGCCGGCCGAGGTGTTGCGCGCCAGCACCAGCACCCAGAGCGCCGCCGCAACCGCGGCCAGCCACAGCAGTGCGCGAGGCAGCCATCGGGGCACCACGAACGGGCGCCGCAACTGAAGCTCACGCTCGGTGAGGGCGTGCGCTGTCAAAACCACCTCCGAGGCCGTCGCTGATGATCAGCGAAAGTAGCCAAGGCCTCCGCAGGTGGGTAGTGGCACCGGAGCCATTGTCAACAGCCCAATCGCACTAGTTCCCCCGAACCACCCCAGCAGCGGCAACGGGCGCGTTGACCTACGGCTCCGACCCACCGATCAGCCGTCCGCCAAGCGCCTCCCGTCCCAGGTGATCAGCCGCGAGCACCAGAGTCAGGTTCGCCGTGCCCTCCGCATCCCAACACCAATCGCCGCAATAGCTGCCATCGCAGCAAGACCCATGAGCCACCACACCGACACGCCACCACCGCTCTCGGCGGATCCTGAAGACCCAGACTCAGCAACCTCAGAACTCGCAGCCAACGACTGCGCCTCCGATCCCTCCACAGGCCCACCCGAACCTCGCAAAGCGGCCATGCCCTGAGGGTCAGCATCGCTGCCGCCTGAGGCGACACCGCCTCCCTCAGACGAGGTGCCACTCACTGCGTCTTGACCGCCTTGGGTAGCACTGGTGCCATAGGTTGTGCCGTTTTCGGCTGCAGGACCGCCCTGCGGCGAGGCATTCGACCATTCAACCGCCGGTCCAGTGTCACCCCCACCAGAATCATCGCTCGCAAGACCGTCATCGGTTAGAAGATTGATATCAGAAGGATGCTCAACAACGTCAGCGTCCTCAGCTGGCGACACGTCAAGCCAGCGACGCTGATCGGTTTCGTCATGTTGCAGGCGACCGATGGCGTCCAATGGAATCCCCAAGGCTGGCAAGAGCTCGGGCAAGGCCTGCGCGATCAATGTGGGATCGAGACCCTTAACGTTGATCACCGTTCGAATATTCTCGGGATCATTGAGTGCCGCTCCGTTCGTGCCAATCCACGCTCCAGTGAAACCGATTGTGTTTCCTTTGGAGTACTTGAAGCGGTCGAGGACCACCGCCCACCGCCACATTTCACCAAGATCGTACTTCACCGGGACAAACTCCATGTTGAACTCACCAGCCCGATATCGAGTCTTGTCATAGTCGTCCAGTAATTCAAGCTTCATACGCTCAACTTCCTGTGGATCAGAAGGCGGCGACTTAATCTGAATGTAGTCTGTGGGAATTTCCCCCGGAAAATAGTCACGAGTGCCTCGAACGCCCACCAATCCCAAATGGCCGTAGGTGCGCCATGTAAGACACATGCCGTCGCTTACAGGCAGATCGTGGCTTTCGCAGTCCTCATCTGCGAGACCGGTGACCATGTCCACATCAGACACATCAAATGGTCCGATGGACGCATCAGCGCCTTCTCCTGACGACTGCGACGCGGGTTTCTGCTCCGAGATGGAACCCGCGGGCCACAATTGCTGCCATGAGGCCCAGCCCGACACGTGCTCGCGCCCGGCGAGGCCTCCCGGCAAGAGTAACACATCATCATGGGTGCTCGTAACCGCCGAGAACATGCTAAAGGGCCTATCCGGCGTAATGTACCAAGGGCCATCCCCTACCCAGGCATCAACACACGATGCGCGCGTCTCAAAATCCCCGCAACCACTGTCAAACCCATAGAGTTCCGCTCCCTGAGCACTAACCAAGAAGTCCCTATACCAAGCTCGCAGCAAACCCAGGAGTACCTCATCAACTGGATCGCTCCGCGCCAGCATCACATACAGCGGTCCGCTAGGAGCCTGGAACACTCCCACCACTTTCAGCGCTCCATCAGCCTGGGCGTGCTCCAACACATAACAAGCCATCGGCTCCCCATCCAAGGCACCACCCCAACAATCCTCCGGGCCGCCGACCACTTGCTCAGCGGCCACATCTACCTCCTCGGAGGTGAAGTCCCCGTCCGTGGCCCACACCAACCACCCCACAACGCACAACGCCAGCAGCACACCACCTGCCACCACCCACGTCAATCTCGAACCCCACGGAGTGGACATCACAACCTCCGATCTTCACCGCTCCTCACGCCAGGAGCCTCAGACCCTTGACGACCCCCTCACACCAGAGGTTCCCACAACACACCCGTAGTGTCTGCCCGAGGTAGTCAAGGCCGCAGGGAGATCAGCCGGCGTGCGCTAGGTGCCCGCAGCACAGCGGGCCATGCTGCGTTCCTCCACGATGACCAGGACCGAGCATCAACGATTGCAGGCCAACGGTCGGAGTTGGCACACAGCGACCACTCGTGGCGGGCTTGGAGTGCCCTCGACACAATCCTGTAAGAACCGGCTCCAGCAACAGAACCCGTCCAAAGCCTCACCAAGCTGATCCGAGATGTCGCGTCAAGCGCGACGTGACCACAGCACCCCACCACCAATCGCCGCAACGGCTCCCATCGCAGCAAGACCCATGAGCCACCAAACTGACAAGCCTCCACCGCCATCGGCGGATCCTGAAGACCCAGACTGAGCTACCTCAGAACTCGTAGCCAACGACTGCGCCTCCGATCCCTCCACAGACCCACCCGAACCTCGCGAAGCAGCCATGCCCTGAGGGTCAGCATGGCTGCCGCCTGAGGCGACACCGCCTCCCTCAGACGAGGTGCCACTCACCTCACGCTGAGCCTCTTTCGGGTCATCAGCGTCGGGCAGCGCCCTCGCCGCTCCTGATGGACTTCCTGATGCCGAGGAACCCGACGAGTCAACGACCACAGCAGCCCCATCCCCATCGGACGCGTCGCGCACAGAATCGCCATCCGTAGGGATGATGATCTCGGCCGGTTCCGACGCCATCGATTGTGGGGCATCAGGTCGTTCCAACAGGTATTGCCGCTGATCAGTTTCATAGTGAATGACACGTCCCACCGCGTCTGTCGGTATGTTTAACGCTGGAAGCAGCTCTGGCAACGCATCGGCCACTACCCTAGGATCCAACCCCCGCACATTGATTGTGATTCGAATATTGGCAGGGTCGTTGAGGACAACCCCGTTCGTGCCAACCCACGCACCCATCAGACCGATCGTGTTTCCTTTGGAATACTTGAACCGATCAAGCACCACCGCCCAACGCCACAACTCACCCAGATCGTACATTACCGGAACCAACTCCATCTTGAACTCGCCCGCCTCATACCGCACTCTCTCGTAATCGTCCAACAGCTCAACCTTGATTCGTTCAATTTCCTGAGGATCAGAAGGTGGAGACTTTACCTGAATGTAGTCTGTGGGTGTCTCTCCCGGAAAGTAATCTCTCGTACCGTACATTCCTACAAATCCCAAATAGCCGTACGTTCGCCATGTCAGACACATGCCGTCGCTCACAGGGAGACCATGGCTTTCGCAGTCCTCATCTGCCAGACCCGACACCACATCCACATCAGACACATCAAACCCCCCGGTAGGCGCGCCAGCGGCCGCTTCAACAGATTGCTCGAGTTGATGGAACTCTGGCTCGCTCGGCGCTGGCCATAGTTGTGCCCATGACGCCCACCCAGGAACCTTCTGGCGCGCAGGTAGTCCTCCATGCAACACCAGCACGTCATCATGGGTGCTCGTGAACCCCGAGAACAAACTCACGCCCCCTTGAGGCAACAACATCCACAGTCTGTCAACCGTCCACTCTTCCACACAGTTCTCGACGCTATAGCGGACTCCACAGAGACGATCCCAAGCAATGTTCTGATCCAACTCAGGAGTGGTCGCGTACTCCTTATACCTTGACTCCAACACCCACAACAAGTCCTCATCAATCGGCTCACTACGATCCAATATCACATACAGCGGTCCACTCGGGGCAAGGAATACCCCAGCCACCTCAAGTGCTCCATCAGCCTGGGCGTGCTCCAACACATAACAAGCCATCGGCTCCCCATCCAAAGCCCCACCCCAACAATCCTCCGGGCCCCCCACCACTTGCTCAGCGGCCACATCCACCTCCTCGGAGGTGAAGTCCCGGTCCGTGGCCCACACCAACCACCCCACAACGCACACCGCCAGCAGCACACCACCTGCCACTACCCACGTCAATCTCGAACCCCACGGAGTGGACATCACAACCTCCGATCTTCACCGCTCCTCGAGCCAATCGCCTCAGTGCCTTGGACGACCCCCTCACACCAGAGGTTCCCACATCACACCCGTAGTGTCTGCCCGAGGTAGTCAAGGCCGCAGGGAGATCAGCCGGCGTGCGCTAGGTGCCCGCAGCACAGCGGGCCATGCTGGGTTCCTCCACGATGACCAGGACCGAGCATCAACGATTGCAGGCCAACGGTCGGAGTTGGCACACAGCGACCACTCGTGGCGGGCTTGGAGTGCCCTCGACACAATCCTGTAAGAACCGGCTCCAGCAACAGAACCCGTCCAAAGCCTCACCAAGCTGATCCGAGATGTCGCGTCAAGCGCGACGTGACCACAGCACCCCAACGCCAATCGCCGCAACGGCTGCCAACGCAGCAAGACCCACGAGCCACCAAACTGACACCCCACCATCGTCGGCGGCGGATCCTGAAGACCCAGACTCAGCAACCTCAGAACTCGCAGCCAACGACTGCGCCTCCGATCCCTCCACAGACCCACCCGAACCTCGCGAAGCAGCCATGCCCTGAGGGTCAGCATGGCTTCCGCCTGAGGCGACACCGCCTCCATTAGACGATGCGCCAGTGGCAGTCTGCTGATCACTCTGGGAGCCACCAGCAGCGGGCGGCGTGTTCGCATCTCCTGAATGGCCATCCGATGCCAAGAACCCCGCCGAGTCGACGACTTCTGTAATGTCATCATAATTGGACTCAGTGGCCACAGATACTTGATCGAGGGGGATGATGATCTCAGCCGGTTCCGGCGTTCCCGACTGTGACGCGTCGGGCTGGTGAAGCAGGTAGCGGCGCTGATCAGTCTCTTCATGCTCCACCCGACCGACCGCATCGACTGGGATACCAAGAGCCGGAAGCAGTTCCGGCAACGCCGCAGCCACCACAAGTGGATCCAGTCCCGCAACATTGATGGTTATCCGAATGTCCGCAGGCTCGTTGATAGCAACTCCGTTGGTTCCCACCCAAGCAGCAGTGAGTCCAACCGTGTTGCTCTTGGAGTACTTGAATCGGTCAAGAATGACTGCCCAACGCCACAATTCACCGAGATCGTACTCTACTGGAATTATCTCGATGTTCAACTCCCCGGCCTTGAATCTTGCCTTGTCGTAATCATCCAATAACTCCAGCTTGATGCGCTCGATCTCCTGAGGATCCGGCGGCGGCGATTTGATCTGAACATAAAGTGTGGGAGTCATGCCGGGAAAGTAATCGCTCGTGCTGCGGACGCCTACTAGGCCCAGGTGGCCGTAGGTTCTCCAAGTCACACACTTGCCATCGCTGACGGCCCAGTCGTGGCCTTCGCAATCTTCGTCCCCGAGACCTGTGATCATGTCCACGTCGGACACGTCAAATCCTGGGCTTGTCCAGAAGGACCCCTCCTGGTCTGACTGAGAGACAGCATCCCGTTCCGAAGCCGGAACTTCAGGCCATAGTTGCTCCCATGACGCCCAACCGGGAACCCGCTTGCGAGCCGGGAGGCCCCCGTGCAAGACCAATACGTCATCATGCGTGCTCGTAAACCGGGAGAACATACTGAAGTCATCCGGCGTGTTGAATCTCCACGGCCCGTCACCCACCCAATCATCCACGCACTCCACAAGGCTGCCAAAATCCTTGCAACGACCGTTTAGGCCGTACAGCATGGCACCTTGAGGAGTGATCATGAACTCCTTGTACTTGGCTTGCATAGACTTTAGCAATGCATCATCGATAGGTTCCTCCTGCTCCAAGACTACATAGATAGGTCCACTCGGTGCCAAGAACACCCCTACCACCTCCAGCGCTCCATCAGCCTGTGCGTGCTCCATCACGTAGCACACCATCGGCTCCCCATCCAAAGCCCCACCCCAACAATCCTCCGGGCCCCCCACCACTTGCTCAGCGGCCACATCCACCTCCTCGGAGGTGAAGTCCCGGTCCGTGGCCCACACCAACCACCCCACAACGCACACCGCCACCAGCACACCAGCCGCCACTACCCACGTCACTCTCGAACCCAACCGACTCGCCATCACAACCTCCGATCTTCACCGCTCCTCACGCCAGGCGCCTCAGTGCCTTGGACGACCCTCACACACCAGAGGTTCCCACAGCGCCGCAATACTCAACATCGCTGCGCTAGTTCCCCCGTTCCTGTCGGTGGGTGTGCTCCGTTGTGCCGGTCGCCGGGTAGCCGCTGTGGCGGGGTAACCCATTGGCTGGGTCGCCAGGTGTGCGCCCTGGTGGCGGGACGAGAGTGCCCCTCGCTTAGGGGCATGAGGACTGCGAGGGGTTAGGTGTAGTCCTGGTATTTCTTTAGGTGGCGAACTGGGCGGCTCAGGGCGTCCTTGCGGAACGGGTCGCCTAGTTCCTTTGTACACATGGCCTCTATCACCGTGGTGCGACCGGCGTTCATCTGCGCGTCGATGGCCGCGGTCAGTGCCGGGCCCACGTCTTCGAGCTGGTTCACGCGCACGCCGTCCGCGCCCATGGCCTTGGCCACCTCCGACCAGTTCTCGCCGCCTTCCAGTTCCCCGGCCACGAAGCGGCGACCGTAGAAGTCCACCTGGTTCTTCTTCTCGGCGCCCCACTGGCGGTTGTGGAACACCACCGCGGTGACCGGGATGTTGTGACGCACCGCGGTCATGATCTCCACCATGCTCATCGCCCAGGCGCCGTCACCGGCGTAAGCCACTGCGGGCCGGTCGGGAGCGGCCTTCTTGGCGCCAATGATCGTGGGCAGCGCGTAACCACAGTTGCCCCAACTCATCGCCGCGAAGAACGACCTGGGTTCGTCGAATCGCAGGTAGCTGTTGGCCACCGAGTTGATGTTGCCGATGTCGGTGGACACCATCACCCGCTCGGGCATGGCCTTCTCGAGTTCGCGCAACACCTGGCGGGGGTGCATCCAGTCGTAGGGCTCCGCCGCGGCCTGTTTGATCATGTCGATGCTGAAATCGTCGGTCTCGAAAGTCCAATCGTCGAGTTCCGCCTCCCAGTCGGCCTTCGTGGCGGCAATGTCGGCAACCCGGGCCGCCCGGTCGGCGTCACAGGCCAACTCCCGGCCCTCCAGACGGGACAGCAGCGCCGCCGCTGCTGCACCCGCGTCACCGCAAATCCCCACGTCGATGGGTTTCACCAGGCCAAGCATCTGGGACTCGGCGTCCACCTGAATGATCTTCGCTCCGGTGGGCCAGTAGTCCAAGCCGTGCTGGGGCAGCGTGCCGAACGGCCCAAGGCGAGTGCCGAGCGCCAGCACCACATCGGCTTGCGCGATCAACCGCATCGCCGCCTTGGAGCCCTGATATCCCAACGGCCCGCACCACTGCGGATGCGAAGCGGGGAACGAGTCGTTGTGCAGGTAGCTGTTCACCACCGCGCACCCCAGCCGCTCGGCCAAAGCCACGGCCTGCGCGGTGGCGTTGCCCATCACCACGCCACCACCCGACACCATCACCGGGAACTTCGCAGTCGCCAGCAGTTCCGCGGCCTCGTCGAGGGTGCGGTTGCCGCCGGGGCCCCGGTCGAGAGGTTGAGGGCCTCTGATGGTGACGTCGATGTCGCCGTAGAACCGGTCACGGGGAATGTTGAGCTGAGTGGGGCCAAGCTCGGACATGGCCCTGTCGAAGCAGCGACCTGTGATCTCGGCCATGCGGTGCTCGTTGTTGATGTGGCCCTGATACTTGGTGAACTCCTCGAACATCGGCAACTGGTTGGCCTCCTGGAAGCCGCCGAGGCCCATGCCCATCGTTCCCGCCTCGGGTGTGATGATCACCACCGGGCTGTGCGCCCAGAACGCCGCCGCGATGGCCGTGACGCAGTTGGAGATGCCAGGGCCGTTCTGGCCGATCACCACGCCGTGGCGTCCGCTCACACGAGCGAACCCGTCGGCCATGTGCGCGGCGCCTTGCTCGTGTACCACCGGCACCAGTTCGATCCCGGCAGGCTCGAAAATGTCCATGGCGTCCATGAACGCGCTGCCCATGATGCCGAAAATGGTGTCCACGCCGTGGGCCACCATGGTCTCCACGAACGCTTCGCTAGGGGTCATGCGGGTCATTCGGATCTCACCTCGCTCATTGTTTGGATCGGGCTGATTGTGTGATTCGGGCCGGTGCCGGCGCGCCACATCCGTGCGGCAGCGCAGCGGCGCTAGGCCTGCTAATCGATTCGTTAGAGCTTATAACAGGCGCTGTGGCTGGAACCGGCGCAGGCGCAAGCTGTTGGACACCACGAACAGCGACGACAAGCCCATCGCCGCGGCAGCCGGCATCGGGCTGAGCACCCCGGTTGCGGCCAGGGGAATCGCAGCCACGTTGTAGGCGAACGCCCAGAACAAGTTCACCTTGATGGTTCGCAGTGTTCGACGGGCCAAGGTGATGGCATCGCCAACGGCGCGCGGGTCGCCACCCACGATCGTGAGATCCGACGCCTCCATGGCCACATCGGCGCCGGTTCCCATGGCGATGCCGATGTCGGCGGTGGCCAGAGCCACGGCATCGTTGATGCCATCACCCACCATCGCCACCCTTTGGCCCTGTTGTTGACCGGCGGCCACCTCCGCGGCCTTGTCGGCGGGAAGCACCTCCGCCACCACCCGCTGCGCGCCGATCTGCGCGGCCACGGCCTCGGCGGTTCGCCGGTTGTCGCCGGTGAGCAACACCACCTCCAAGCCGAGGCGCCGCAACTGGCGCACCGCTTCTGCCGAAGAGGGCTTCACCTTGTCCGCCAGCGAGATCACCGCCTCCGCGGTTGCGCCGCGTCCCACAAGCACCGTGGTGTGGCCCTTGTCGGCGGCGGTGGTGGCTTCGGCCTGCAACGTCTCGGGAACGTGATCGAACAGCGCCGCCCGCCCTGCGCGCACCTCGATGCCGTGAATGCTGCCGGTGACACCGAGGCCGGGATGGTTCACGAAATCGGCCACCTCCGCGGGGGCGGCGTTGCCACGCCAGTGCCGGGCGATCGCTGCGCCCACAGGATGCTCCGACCGTGACTCCAGGGCCGCGGCCAGCTCCGCCAATTCCTCGGCGTGATCGGAGCGGTCATCGCGACCGGCGTGGTCGGGGCGGTCAGCGTGACCGGCGTGATCGAGGCGGTCGGGGCGGTCGGCGGGCAAGGTAGCCGCGGCAGGCGAGGCTGTGGGCGCGGTGGGTGCGGGGGCGGTCACCGCCATCACCACCAGGCGACCCTCGGTGACGGTGCCGGTCTTGTCGAGCATCACAGTGTTGAGCCGGCGTGTGTCCTCCAGCACCTCTCCGCCCTTGATGATCACCCCCAGCTGCGCGCCTCGGCCGGTGCCCACCATCACCGCCAGCGGCGTGGCCAAACCCAGCGCACACGGACACGAAATGATCAGCACCGCCACAGCCGCGGTGAAAGCCTGCGAAGCGGCGCCGCCCACCACGAACCACACACCGAGGGTGACCACCGCCAACGCCAGCACAATCGGCACGAACACCGCGGCAACCCGGTCCACCAGGCGCTGCACCTCGGCACGACCACCCTGCGCCTCGTCGGTGAGACGAATGATCTGCGCCAACGCCGTGTCGGCGCCCACCCGGGTGGCTTCCACCTCCAAGGTGCCGCTGAGGTTCACAGTGGCGCCGATCACCTCGTGACCGGTGGTGATGTCGGCAGGCACCGGCTCACCGGTCACCATCGACACGTCCACCGCTGAAGCGCCGCTGATCACAACGCCGTCGGTGGCGATCCGCTCGCCGGGCGCCACCACGAATCGCATGCCCACCTGCAGGTCAATCGGGTCGATCACGGTGCCGTCCACCAGGCGAACCGTGGACGCCCCGAGCTTGGCCAGCGCTCTCACCGCTTCGCCCGAACGTCGGGTGGCCCGCGCCTCTAGCCATTTGCCCACCAGCACCAGGGCAACGATCACCGCGCCCGTCTCGAAGTACACGTGACCGCCGTCCACGCCTGCCACAAGCACCGCCACCGACCACAACCACGCCGCCGCCGAACCCAGCGAAACCAGCGTGTCCATCGTTGGTGCGAGGTGACGGGCCGAGCGGATCCCTGCACGGTGGAACTGCCATCCCGCGCC
Organism: Candidatus Aldehydirespiratoraceae bacterium; assembly: GCA_965221635.1. Lineage (GTDB taxonomy): Bacteria > Actinomycetota > Acidimicrobiia > Acidimicrobiales > Aldehydirespiratoraceae > JAAXHB01. The sequence goes on along the minus strand of OZ244902.1, from coordinate 1,410,102 downwards.
GAACACCACCACCGCAGCGCCCACCAGGGACACAATCGCACCAAGGCCCCATTCGCCCGCAGGTGAACGCAGTCCCGGCACCATCGAGAACGCAACCACCACAACGGTCACCGTTGCGGCCACGATCATGCGCCGCCACAGGCCCGTGACGCGCCGTGTTTCGTAGTCGTCCACCTCCACGGCGTCGTCGGCAGCGGCACCCACGGCGCCGTCTCCGAGGGCCGTGATCTCGGACTCCACCCAACCGGCGGGAGCGTCGTAGCCCGATGAGCGCACCAGGGCGCGCAGGCCGTCGTCGTTGATGGTTCCGTCGTGGAAGACGGTGGCCCTGCCCGCCGCGAAGTTCACCCGAGCGTCGAGCACCGCTTCGCTGGACTCCAACACCGAGGTGACGCGGCTTGCGCACGCCGCGCAGGACATGCCCTCCACGCGAATGTCGCTGCGAACCCGTCTCGTGGACGTCTCAGCGCCCATGTGGTTGATCCTAAAGCCGCAGCGAGCCCACACACCAGGCGCAGGGAACCCACATCACCCTCAGGGCCACCCAACACAAGGAACTGCCCCCGGCCACAAGTGCGGGTGATCCGGCCAAGAGTTGAGGGCGCACCATTTCGGGACGCTCTGATTTGGGGACGTACCAGTTCATCGTGCGCGAGGGCTTCCTCCCTTCGGCCCCGCTTGGCCAAGCCTGCGCCAACCTGATTGCATCTTGTGACTGCACCTGCTTGCATCACCTTGCAAGCCGTCAGAAGCAGTCCCCGGCGAAACTCGCCAGACTCCACCCAAACCCAGCCAATTCGACCCGCCAGCCAACTCGACACGCCAGCCAACTCGACCCCCAACCGACCCGGCCAAACAAGGCCGACCACAGCCACACCAGGGAGACCCATGGGAACACCCACCTACCAGCTACACCACCTGTGCATCTACGAAACGAAGCCCCGTGAGGCAATGTGGAACTGGCTGCGCTGGTATCACGCCATCCCCGCCTACTACTGGGCCGGCATCCCCGACATGCACCAAACCGACGAAGGCGGCGTGGACTACACCTTTTTGGCCTGCGGCGGCCCGTTCCAGATGCAACTGGAAGCGCCGCCCTACCAGTTCGAATACGAGCGCAGCTGGTTCGCCCAGCACGGCTCGGGCATCAACCACGTGTGCTGGATCGTTCCCAACGCGTTCGACACGGTGGACCATCTCCAGTCCAACGGCGCCACCGTGGCCATGGAATACGAGGAGTTCGGCGACACCTACAACGGGTTCGTGGCCATCGACCCCGAGGGCCGCTGGGTGGAGATCATGGAATACGTGGGCGATTTCAAGACGCCCGACATGGAGTTCCGCCCCGTTGGTCATCCGGGTTTGCAAACCCTTGGTGTGGTGCAGTTGTGCCGTGACCTCAACACGCAGGTGGAGTGGTACACCGATGTGCTGGGCCAGAAGATCATCCTCGACGCACGCAGCGACAACGAGGGACTCGTGTACCTCGCCGACCCCACCTACGGCAACAGGCAGTGCGTGAACGTGCTGGCAACGCCGAGCACCGCAGCCGAGCACGATTTGATGGATCGCCACGGCCCGGTGATCTCCACGGTGCTGTACCACGCCACGGATGTGGACTCCGCCTGGCGGGACGCCGTCGGCGCCGGTTTCGAGGAGGTGGCCGCACCCGCCTTCGATGATCGCATCGGCGCACGCACCGGTTACGTGCGCGAACCCAGCGGCAACCTCGTGCAGGTACGCGAGCGCTTGGCCGCCTGAGAGCGGCAGCGCCCAGCCCGGCCCCGGCCCGCGGCGATCGCTTCACCCGGCGGTTTGCGATGGTGACCTTCACGGGCATCCACCACGTGGGCCTTGTGGTGGACGACCTCGCCGCGGCGGTGGAGTTCTACGGCGCGCTGCTCAACATGGAGGTGATCGAACGCGACAAGTGGGGCGCCGATGACCACGCCACCAACAGCGCGGTGGGGCTCTCGGGGTCGTCCGCGGATGGGGCGCTGCTGCGAGGCTCGGGCAGTTACCTGGAGCTGTGGCAGTACCACCAGCCCACCCAGGTCGGGGACGATCCCGCTGTGCGGGGCGCCCACGAACAAGGCCTGCGGCACCTGGCGATCGAAGTGGACGACGTGGACGCGGCCCTGGATCGCCTGGAGGCTCTGGGAGGCACGCGCATGGGCGACCCCCTCCACCTCGGCCAGGGCGCGGCCGCGGTGTACTGCCGGGACCCGTTCGGCACGATCATCGAGTTCATGTCCACCGGCACCCGCCTCGCCTCCCTGTCCGACCTCCACTGACCCCGCCGATGCGCGTCCTGCGAGCCCATCACTGATGAACACCCAGCACCAGGAACACCAGACATGAACTTGCGCCACCACGAGCACCAACCATGAGAGCCGCCGTTTACGACGCACCGGGGCAGCCGTTGCGCCTCGCCGAACGGCCCGATCCCCGGCCGGGGCCCCGCCAGGCGGTGATCAAGGTTGCCGCGTGCGGGGTGTGCGGCTCGGATCTGCACGCCACCACCGCCGCTGGTGACCTGGCCCGCCGGGGAGGTGTGCTCGGCCACGAGGTTGCCGGTGTGATCACCGAACTCGGCCCCGACGCGTCAGGTGACTGGTCGATTGGCGACAGGGTGTACCCGATCCCACTGGGAAGTTGCGGCGTGTGCGGGCACTGCCTGCTCGACCGGCCCGAGGACTGCCCCCACCAGTGCAGCTTCGGCGCCCTGGGGGATCGCGAGCCCGACGGCGCCTACGCGCAGTACCTAACCGTGTCGCTCAGCGACCTGATCGCGGTGCCCGAATCGGTGCCGTTGGAGGTGGCGGCGCTCACCGAACCTCTCGCCACCGGTTTGTTGTGCGTGCGCCAGGCCGAGCTGTCGGTGGGTGACAGGGTGCTGATCATGGGCGCCGGGCCGATCGGGCTGGCCGCCACCTTGTGGGCGCGGTTCTTCGGGGCACGTCGGGTGGTGGTGGCCGAAATGGTGCCGCACCGGCGGGACCTGGCGTTGCGCCTCGGCGCCACAGACGTGATCGACCCCGCCGAAGGTGAGAGCATGGGCGTGCTGTTCGCCGGCGCAACCGGGAGCCACGATCCCGATGTGGTGATCGAAGCGGTGGGACGGCCCGGGATGCTCGACGCGGCGGTGGCAGCGGTTCGGCCCATGGGCACCGTGGTTACCGGCGGGGTGTGCATGGAACCCGACGGTTTCGACCATCTCGCCGCCTACTTCAAACAACCCCAAATTCGCACCGCTCGGGTGTACACCAGAGCCGAGAACGAGTTCATCCTGGAGATGATCGCCACGGGCCGTGTTGATCCGTCGCCGATGATCTCTCACCGAATAACCCTCGACGAGCTGCCCGTGGCGTTCGAGGCGCTGAGAAAGCCCACCGATCAGTGCAAAGTAATGGTGATCCCCTGACCAACCCAGGCTCCCGGCCTGTCCGAAAGGTGCCCGTGGGCGGCTTCCGTTTTGACCATGTGGGCTTGCTCACAGCTGACGTGGATTACGCCAGCGCGCTGTACCAAGCGCTGGGATGTGAGCTAACCGAGCGCTCCTACCGGCGTGGCGCACACGACATCGCCTTCCTGGGCGCCGGTACCGACGTGCTGATCGAGATTCAGGGGCCTCCGTTGCTGCCCGAATCCGAGCAGTACGTGGCCGATGCGGGATGGGGCATCGAGCGGGTTGCGCTGGTTTGCGACGACGTGACCGCCGAGTACGAGACCCTGCTGGCCGCGGGGGTTCGCTCGGCGTGGCAGCCGGAGCCGTTCGTGGTGGACGGGGTGACGCTGGCGGTTGCCGCCGGGGTGTGGTCGCCCGAGGGCCTGATGATCGACCTTGTGCAGCACGTGGACGTGGCCGTTCCCCGGCCGGCGCGCGGCGCTCGGAGCGAACCGGCGTTGCATCACGTGAGTTGTCTCACCGGCAACCTGGCCGCGTCCGAGAGGTTCTGGTGCGAGCACTTCTCACTGGTGAAGACCTACGACTTCACCGCGCCCCTGTCCGGAGGCGGCAGGCAGGGATTCGTGATGCTTGGCGACCCGTTCTTTGACGGGGCCGGTCACGAGTTCTGTTTGGAGGTCATCGGCGGGGCTTTCGACACGATCGACGGGGCGGTGGCCGAGCGCCGAGGCCCGTGCTATGACCACATCTGCTTCACCGTGGCCGACGTGGACGGAACCTGGCGCGCCGCTGTGGAGGCAGGGGTCGAGCCGTTGAGCCCCCCGGCGCACTACCCGGAGTACGACACCACCATCGCCTGGCTCTACGACGCGGACGGCACCCACATCGAGTTGATGAGCCCACCACCGCCGGATTTGATGACCGATGCCCACCGCAAGGGGCGCTGCGTGAGCCACTGGGTGGACGACTGGAAACGCAACCCTTCGGTGCTTCCCCGCCGAGGCGACCAGGCGCTGCGACTCAACCGGCGAAACAGCGGCGCAGCGAACGCCGCTGCGCATCACGGTTGAGGAGGACTTGCGGTGACCGTGGAACGTGGCAGCGCCGAGGGTCAGTGGCTCACCTGGCTTGAGCGGATCACCGCGGACGGCCCCAGCGGCGATCCCGATGCTCTCGAGATCTGGGGGTACACCGACCTGCCCAGCTACGCCCCCGGCGAGCGGGTGGGGCTGCACGTGTCCACCACGGCAACCACCTGGGGGTTCGAGGTTTGGCGCGACGGCCACGCCTTCGAGAAGGTCTTCGAGCGCGGGGGTTTGGCAGGTGAGGCACATCCGCTGGGCGCCGACGTGGTGGCCGACGGTTGCGGATGGCCGTGCGCGGCGTCGTTTGTGATTCCCGATCACTGGGCGTCGGGGGGGTACATCGTGGTGCTGCGCGGCGCTAGGGATGGGCGCGAGGTGTCCCAGGACGCTTTCTTCGTGCTTCGCGCCTCTCAGGGCCCGGACGCCTCGAACACCCAAGACTCCGACGCAGAGAAATCGGGGGCGCAGGAGTCGGGGACGCCCGAATCGGGGGCGCAAGACTCCGGGACGCACCGCTCGGGGGCGCAGCGCTCGAAGTTGTTGATGATCGCGGCCACCTACACCTGGCAGGAGTACAACGACTGGGGCGGTGGCTGCGGGTACTTCTCCGACGAGTTCGTCGACCATTCGGCCGACCCACTGGAGGTGCGAGAGAAGAGCTTCAAGTCGCGCCTGAGCTTCCACCGGCCTTGGTCTCGGGGATTGATCCGCACCCCGGTTGGTGCGCCGCGCGTGGCCCAGCCACCACCGCCGGTGGGGGCCGCGGTCGGGATACCGGCAGCGGATTGGGCGGTGAGCAACGGCTACTCGGTGTGGACGGTGGCCGCCGGATGGGCCCGCTACGACGCGCTCACGTTTCGCTGGCTGGAGGCCAACGGCTACCAGCCCGACCTGATTTCGCAATGGGATCTCGACCGCGACCCGAGCGTGCTGGACGGGTATTCGGTGGTGGTAACCACCGGTCACGACGAGTACTGGACCGCCGCCGGTCGCCGTGTGCTCGATTCGTTCATCGAGGCCGGTGGCCGTTACGCCCGCCTGGGAGGAAACATCGCTTGGCAGGTGCGCCTCGAGGACGCCGACTCAGCCGCAAGCACCGCCGACACAGCGCAACCCGCGAGGGCGCCGTTGGTGCTGGTGTGCCACAAGTACGCAGCGCATGCCGATCCTCAACGCCACAACCCCAACATCGACCTGCGAACCGGGGCGTTCGAGGCACTCCACATCAACTGGCCTCCGGTCAGCACCTTTGGCGGCAACGGCTTTCGTGGGGTGTATTCGCGCATGGGTGGACTGTCGCCGCGAGGCCCGGGCGGGTTCATCGTGTACCGCCCCGATCACTGGGCCTTTGCGGGGGCCGACGTGTACTACGCCGAAGTGCTGGGCCGAGACGTCCCCGTGGTGGGTTACGAAACCGACGGCATCGACTACACGTTTCGCGCCGGCCTGCCATACCCCACCGGCCAGGACGGCACCCCCGAGGGCTTGGAGATCCTGGCCCTGACCCCGGTGACCCTCCAGGAGGAAGACCACGGCCACAGTGGCAGCGTCCTGTCCATCACAGATGGCGACCTGTCCTTCGCCGCGGAGGCCATCTACGGCGCCGACACCCCCGAACACCGCGACCGCCTGCGTCACGGCAGCGCAGTGATCACCTACATGAAAAAGGGACAAGGCGAGGTGTTCTGCGCCGGAACCACAGAATGGTGCCAAGCCCTAGCCCAAAACCACCCCCAATGCCAAAAAATAACAAAAAACGTCCTAACCAATTTCCTCTCCCCGTGAGATCAGGGAGTGTCACGGGGCCAGCGTTTCTCCAATGCCTGCGGCAGGAGTGCGTACACAAATGGCCCTGGTTTGAGACATTTCTTGATGATTCGATCAAGGTTGACATCCACTCTTTGCGCCATTTCTGGTCCGGTTAGGTTGGCATTGGGCAACAAGAACAGCCGCAGTGAGGATGCTTGCAGCGTGGCGCGATGGTCGCGAACCAGGTTCTTGTCCTTCGTCAGGGCGATCCAACCTTGTTGATCGGCATGGATCATCCACTCAGAATCAGCCACGTACTGGGCGTCATCAGGATACAAGTCTCCCAGCGGCAACGCAGTATGGCCTCGCTTGCGTAGTACCTCTGCGATGGCTCGTCTACCGAGTCCCCGATCTAGCAGAAAGGTGTGTTTGCCTTCTTCAGGCTGCACTTGCGGGGGGCCAAATGCGGTTCATTGCATCGACAATGTCTCTCAGGGGCACGTCATAGTCTTGAGAGATGGACTCCAAGGGTTCACCCGCCACATGCCTTGATCTTACGGCGGAAAGGGGTGCTCCGCCGCGTATGAACACCGGATCCCCTCCGGCAACACCAGGAGTGGCACGCAGGACTTCTTGCTGGGTCACCGGGAGAATCAGGCTGGTGGCCCAATTGTCTTTCTCATCCTCGAATTGGATCCTCTTGAGATAGTTCAGGATGACTTCATGGAAGACACGTTGTCCCGTGCCAACCACCAATAGCCGTAGCTGTCGATCTGCATGCATGTCGGCATAGTCGTAAAGGACGTTGGCACCGTCGGTGTACAGGCGCCTGGTGGCCAGTGCATGATCCAGTTCGTTTTGATCGGCCAGTGCGGTCACTGCCCGGCGGATGCGCTGAAGTGGCAATCCGGTTTGTCGGAATGCCTGAACAACCATGGCTTCCACCAGGCCCACAAAGGGAACCCGACGGTCGTCGCCGACCTCGCCCGGTAGCACAGTCACCACAGCGCGTTTGGTTCTCTCAGTCTGTGCCTTTTGAGCCGAGGGTTCGCGGCGCGCCCAGGCCCTGAGCGTCGAGGGCACCATGCCCACAAATCGCGCGGCCTCAGCCACGTTGTACAGCGGTTGCGTGAATCGATCTACTTGAGTCGCGAGCATCTCCTTCTACTTCACACCTCGCCTTGCAGCACAGTCAAATGACTCCACCGATTAGCCCACCGGACGATGCGATCAGCCTACCGGACGACGCAACAGGCCTCCGGCCGCTGGACGGGGTGGGTGGTCAGACTGCTGTGGTGGTGATTGTTGGGGTGTTTCTCAGGGTGTTGGTGACGTAGCACACCCTTGCTGCGGCGTCGAGCAGTTTCTGCTTGATGGCTTCGTCGCAGCCCACGTCGACGCGTATCTCCAGGGCGGAGAAGCTCGGGCCGTGATAGGTGCCCGTCACGTCTACAGCCAGGTGGGTCAACTCGACACCGCGTTTTTTGGCCGCGTGGCTCACCGCCAGGGTGAAGCAGGACGCCACCGCTGCCAGCAGCAACTCGGTTGGCTGTGGGCCCTCGTTGGTGCCGCCCACGCTGAGCGGCTCGTCCACCGGCAAGGTGAAATCGCCGGCTTGCACGTCGCAGCGGTAGCCACCCAGCCACCGCGACGACACCGTTCGTGAAGGTTCGCTCACTCCCACCACCGTAATTCGGGATCCATGGGCCAGGCACCCCACCTGCGGGCAGCAAGCCCGAGGCGCGGCGGGTGACCACCAACCAAGAACAGAACCACCTTGGTCACCTCAAGCTGCGTGCGCCTGCCCGGACGCGACAACCGGCCCCACGCGAAGTTGCCTTCGAGTGGAGCCGGTTGACTTGACATGTTCGCCCGAGGGCCGCCCATGGCGAACCAGGGCAGCCGGAGCGGGCTACTGGCTGAGTCCCTAGGGAATTTCGTTTCCGGTGGCCAGCACCAGTGCGGGCACCCAGAAGGTGTAGATCGCCGTGGCGGCGAGGATCAGGCCGAACAGCTTCGCTTGAAGCTTGCCGTAGGTGGTGAGGGTGACCGACAGGAAGGCAACCAGCCACACGATCAGAATTGACCGCATCATCCAGTCACCGGGGAGTGCGTCCCACCAGAACAGAGGCAGGATGGCTACCGGCACTGCCAGGTTGCCAACGACTCTCAGGTCCCATCCGCTCATCTCGGCCTTGCCGAGCACCGTGAAGAACAGGCCGTAGAAGACGACCAGTCCGGCGAGCACCACCGACGCGTCGTCGAGGGGCCGTGCCCACATGATGTAAACGGCCTGCACCAGGTTGAGCAAGCCCACAACCATCGACGCGTGGCCGATTCCGACCAGCGGGTTCGAGCCGCCCTCCTTCTCGTCGGCGCCGACGCCGAGGAAGTAGAGGGCATTGAGCCACACGACAAGACCAGTCGCGATGAACACAATCGTTATAGGAGGCATGGATCTCCTTTCGTAGAGACATACGCCGTCTCAAGTGAGACGCCGTCACCCAAAAACCTAAACCCCGGCGCCTGCCCGGGTCAAGCTAGGGACTCAACCCCGAGGTAACCGGCGTCCAGCAGGGCCCTGTTCGCGAGCAGGTCGGCGGCGGCGCCTTGCATCACCAGGTCGCCGTGGTTCAACACGTAACCCCGGTCGGCCACCTCCAGCGCCAGGTCAACGTGCTGCTCCACCAGCAGCACCCCGGCGCCGGTGTGGTCGGCTATGCGGCGCACCACCGGCATCAGTTCCTCGTACACCACCGGCGCCAGGCCGAGGCTCATTTCGTCCACCATCAACAGCTTGGGTTCGGCCACGATGGGACGACCCAGCACCAGCATTTGCTGCTCGCCGCCGCTGAGCAGCCCGCCACGGCGGTTCATCAACGGGCCGAGCGCCGGGAAGAACTCCACCGCCCGGTCGATGTCCACCTTGCCGCGGGTTTTGGCCAGGGTGAGGTTCTCACGCACCGTGAGCTGGTAGAGCAAGCCCCGATTTTCGGGCACGTGCGCCACACCCCAGCGCGCCACCCGATGTGCCATGCGCAGCCGCGGCGCCGGCCTGCCAAGCACCGTCACCGACCCGCCCAGTATCTGGCACATCCCCGAGATCGTCATCAGCGTGGTGGTCTTGCCGGCGCCGTTGGGGCCGAGCAGCGCCACCACCTCGCCTGCGTCCACGTGCAGGTGCAGGTCGCGCACCACCGCCACGCCGTCGTATCCGGCGTGAAGCCCGTCGATGGTCAGGAGCCTGTCGCCCATGCCCAGTCCCTCCTTACCGACCCGTTGTGCCGCGACCGCCCGCTTCCACAAGTCACACCTACATTCACCACGCGTTCTGCATTCGCCATGCGTTGTCCCACGGCTCAAACTTCGCTTTCAGGGCCTGCGGGAGTGGCGCCTGCGGTGGCGCGGCTGCCTGCGCCGGAGTGGCCGAGGTAGGCGGCCTTCACTTCGGGATTGTTGAGCATCTCCGCCGGTGAGCCCGAAGCGGTGAGCCGTCCGAACACCAACATGTGGATGTGGTCGCACACGTTGAGCACCAGGCCCATGTCGTGCTCGATCAGCAACATTGTGTAGCCCTCGTCCACCAGGCGGCGCATCTGCGTGCCGAACCATTCGGTTTCGGTTTTGTCGAGCCCGGCTGCGGGTTCGTCTAGCAGCAGAATCTTCGGCGAGTGGGCCACCAGCGCCCGTCCAACACCCACCATCTTGCGCTGCCCCTGGGAAAGCTCCCGTGGCAGCCGCTCGGCGATGTCGCCGATGTTGAGCAGTTCCAGCACTTCGTCCACCCGGTGAGTGGCCTGCCGAGGTCGCAGGTAGTCCCCGATCGCTCCGGCGAGTGTGAGACGGCGGCTTGCCACATCCAGGTTGGAGCGCACGGTTATGTCGTCGAAGAGTTCCAGGGTTTGCCATGTGCGGGTGAGCCCGTCGTGGGACAGCTTGTGCGGTGACCGTCCGAACACCTCCCGGCCGTTGAGACGCACCGAACCTGTGGAGTTGTTGGGAAGGAACCCGGTGACTGCGTCCACGAAAGTGGTCTTGCCGGCGCCGTTGGGCCCGATCAGTCCCGTGAGTTGACCGGCGTGGCAGTCGATCGAAACGTCGTCAACCGCCACCAAGCCACCGAAGCGCACGGTGAGTGCGTTTGTGGCAAGCACAGCCTCAGCCATCGGAACCCTCCGCTGGGTCACCCTTCAGGTCGCCTGTGCCCTGCACACTGGCAGCACCAGGCCCCGCCGCACCGGCCGACACTGCGACCCCGGCCGCGCCCGCACCGGCCGAGGGCGTTGAGCCGTTGCCTGCGAGGCGGCGCAACAGCCGTCCGAGCTGGTGGAACTGTTTGCGCTGGAATCCGTCGATGCCCTCATTGTTGTACACCGCTGTGCCGATCAGGAAGAAGCCCGCCACGTACGCCGTGTAGGGGCCCACGTCGATGAACCACTCGTTGGTTACAACTATGCCGATCCCTTCCGAGAACAACGTGCCGGCGGTGATTGCGCCACCCACGGTGGTGATTCCACCCAGGTAGGCGAACGCCAGCACCGTCAACGAAGCGAAGATCCCGAAGGTCTCGCTGCCGAAACTGCCCAAATTGAACGCTGTGAGCGTTCCTCCCAGCGCCGCGAAGAAACTGGAAATCCCGAACGCGCTGAGCTTGATCGCGGCAACGTTCACACCTGCCGCGGCGGCGGCACGCTCGTTGGCGCGCACCGCCAGCATCTGTTCACCGAGGCGCGACCGTCTCAGGCGCATCACCGCCACGCAGGCAGCCACGGTCACCACCAGCAGGAACAGCCCGTAGGCGCCTGTGGGGATCTTGCCGTCTCCCAGAAAGAAGTCGCTGTTGGGCCCGAAGTCAACACCGAGAACCGACGGCGGGTCGGTGGACTTCACGCTGCGATCAAGTCCGAACCATCCGGGGCGATTGAAGAAGATCTCGCCTATGGCAAGGCCGCTTGCGAGTGTGACGATGGCCAGGCTCGCGCCGCGGGTGCGAAGCGAAGGCAGCGCCGCAACAAGGCCGAAACCCACCCCGGCCGCGATCGCCAGAGGCATTGCCACCACCAGCGGCAGGCCCCCGGACGTTCCGAACGACGCCACCGCGAACGCGCCAACCCCGGCCAGGGCCATTTGCATCAGCGAGATCTGGCCGACGTAACCGGTGACCACCACCAGCGACAGCGCCAGGATCACCCCGATCATCGAGTTCTGCATCCCGGCCCGGTACTGGAACGGAGCGAACACCGTGAGCCAGAACGCCACAGCGATCAGCGCCCCGTAGCCGATCATGCGCCCCCGGGTGATGCGAGGCGCGTACGCCTCGGGGAGACGCTCGGTGGTGAGCGCGCCCCGCGACGGCAACGACTCGCCCCGCACCACCATCGCCACCGCGATCACCACGAACGGCAAGGCGCGACGGATGCCGATGTCGGGAATCCACGTCCATTCCAACTCCAGCCGGAACAGCTCCTGATCCACCACCCCCAACAGCAGGCCCGCCACCGCTGCGATCACAAACGACGACATGCGCCCAAGCAAGGCCGCGCCAAGCGACATGATCAACAACACCGTGAACAAGTTGGGCGTGACGCCCGTGATCGGTGAAACCAGGATCCCCATCAGCCCGGCCAGCACCGAGGCCATCACCCAGCTCACGCCCGCCTGGAAGTCGGCGTTGAATCCCAGCAGCGTGGTGAAACGCTCGTTCTCTGCGCCCGCGCGGGTGGCGATGCCGAAACGGGTGAAGCGGAACAGCACCCACAACGCCACGGTGATCAGCGCCACGGTGCCCAGAAGCCAAAGCCTGTCCTGGCCCACTCGGCGTCCCAGGATGCTCACCGGTTCGTTGGGGAAGATCGGTTCGGTGGCCTTGGCCCGTGCGCCGAAGCGCAGCACCACCGACGCCTGCAGGAACAGCATGATCCCCACCGAGGCCACCACTTTGGCCAGAACCGGGGCGTAACGCAGCGGCCTGAACACGGCGTAATGCGCCAGCAACCCCAGCGCCGCGGCGGTGGTTAGCGCGATGGCGATGGCGGGCGCCTTGCCCATCGGGCCGCCCATTTGCACGAACGTGGGGAAGTCGAAGATCTCAACCCCGGCGATGCCCTCAACCGGCGCCAACGGATTCGGGATCGGCGGCACCGGGTAGGCCCCGTCGGAGGTGAGCGACAGGTACACGTAGGTGACGTAGGTGGCGATGGCGCCGTGTCCGAAATTGATCACCCCCGAGGCGCGAAAGGCCACCACCAGCCCGATGGCCAGTGCCGCGATGATCGATCCCGAACCCAGCCCGAACAGGATCGGTTCGAAGAAGTGAGGAGGGTTGGCGACGGCGCCCACGATCCAGGCGACGCCGATCAGGGCCGCCGCGCCAACCGCGATCCTCTCAGGTAATGACAACCGGGCGATCACTCAAGCTCTCCTGCTTGCTGATCGGTGATCGCCCCGATTTGGTTGTGGCTCAGCCCTCCAACAGGAAGTTGAGCTGCGAGAAGTCCAGGAACGTGAACCCGTCGGGGCCGGTCATCTGACCGTCCACCACGCTCACCATCAAGGGTGACGTGTTGCATGCGCCTGTCCACGGTTCGGGGCCGGGGCAGTTCACTTCGGGCATTCCGGGGATTTCGCTGCTGGAGTAGGTGCTCAGAGCTTCCAGCACCGACTCGTCGGTGGCATCGGCGCCACCGGCCTGCAACAGCAGATCCCGGGCGATCACCGTGTTGCCGAGAGCCCAGCCGCCCAGACCGGCACGTTGCACGTTGGAATCGCCGTAGGTGTCGAGAATGCGGATGATCTCGTCGATCTCGGCGCCACCGTCCACGGTGGGCGCACTCGACAGGATCGGCACGGCCCAGCCGTCGAGAGCGCCTGATTCCACGATGTCCTGCGCGGCGCACAGGTCGTTGGCGAAGAGATGACCGGAGTATCCCACCGTTGCCACCGCCGACGCCGCGGCGGTGCACTGGGCGCCGTCCACCAGCACGAACAGCCAGCCGTCGTTGCCGGTGTCGGCAGCCGAGACGGGGCCGGTGAGGTCGGGTTCGAAGCCCAGGCGGATCACCTCGTTCACGTCGATGTCGTTGGCGGCGCCGATTGCCTCAAGCGCCGGCACGAACGGTTCGATTGCCGGGTCATCGGCGATGAACAGCGACATGGTGGACACGTCGCGCTGCTCCTTGGCGTACACGAAGAACACCTGCGCCAAACCGGGAAGTCCCGGATCGAAGTTGTAGAGGTTGGGCGTGAGGTAGTCCACGAAGTCGTTGCCGAGTCCCAGGTTGGCGATGCCGGCCTCCGCGAGGATCGCGCCCGAGGCGATGCTGTTGGCCAGGAACCCGCCGTTGATCACCACGTGGGTGTCGTCGGAGTTCACGAACTGCTGAGCGCAGGCAATGTGGGACTCCACGGCGTCACCGGCGCCGCACACCTCGAGCTCCACCGGATGACCGTTCACGCCGCCAAGTTCGGCATTGAAGTACGCAACGTAAGCCTCCGCGGCGGCTCGCACCTCGGGGAATGCCATCAATTCCTCTTCCTGGGAGATCAGACCGATCTTCACCGGGTCAAGAGAGCTGTCCGCTTCCATCGAGGTCTCGCCCGAGTCCATGGCGCCCTCGCCACCCTCGTCGGTGGCCGGATCGTCGTCTGTGGCCGGGTCGTCGCCATCGGAGACGTTGTCCATTTCGTCGCTCTGAGACGTGTCGGCCTCGTCTTCGGGTGCGGCGGAGCTACCCGATTCGTCCGTGTCGCTTGGTTGGGAAGCAGCCGAGCTGCTCGCGTCGTCGTCCTCATCACCGCCGCACGACGCGGCGATCATGCACAGCGCAACCAGCGCCGCCAGCAATCGCAGCGTCCTCGATGACAATTTGTTCATGTTGTGACTCCTCCATGGAACGGCGGGCACCCGACCGGCGCCCGCAAGGATCGACCCACACTAGTGAGCCCTCAAGCAATCCTGAGCCTCGGAGCCGGGCCGTGGCGCCACCTGGTGCTCGCCGGGCCACGGGTGCCGGCTCCGGTGTGCGCCGCGCCCGGTGAGGCATGCCCCGGGTGCCGGCTCCGGCGTGTGTCTTGCCGGTGATGGACTGGACGACCGGCGCACCTGTGGAATAAAACGGACACGCAGGCCCGGACACGCAGACCGGACACGCACGCCCGGACACTGCGGTGGGGTTAGGGCAGCACTCCGCCGTCCACGGGGATGAGAGCGCCGCTGAGGTACGACGCTGCGGGCGACGCCAAAAAGGCCACCACTTGGGCCACTTCGTCGGCTGTTCCCCAACGCCCGGCAGGAACCTCGGATTGCAACACCTGGTGGGCCTGCTCGGTGCTCACGCCGGTGAGGTCCGACACCAGCTTGCGGTTGGTCACGGCCATCTGGGTGTCGATCGGGCCCGGGCACACCCCCACGCAGCGGATGCCGTGGCGGCCGTGTTCCTTGGAGATCAGCTTGGTGAGCGCGCTCAGCCCGAACTTGGTCACCACGTAGGCGCCGTACCCGGCGTCGGCCACGAGACCACCAATCGAGATGTTGTTCACGATCACCCCCGAACCCTGCGCGATCATCGGTTCGAGCGCCAGCAGGGCCATGCGTCGTGATCCCATCACGTTCACCTGCCAGGCCAGGTCCCATTGCTCGTCGGTGGTGTCCAGCAGGTATCCCACGCCGGTGGTGGCGGCCGCGTTGTTGAACAAAATGTCCAGCGAACCCAACTCTTGCACCGTGCGCTTCACCACCGTCTCGCATTGTTGTTGATCGGTCACGTCAAGCGCCGCGGCCATCGCCGCCACGCCGTAACGGTTGCGCAGCTCTTCGGCCAGGTCCTCCAAGGCGGAGATGTCGTCACCGAGGCCGTGGGTTTCGTCCTGGCGAAGATCGGGGCGATCACGGCAAAGGTCGGTCACCGCCACCGCCGCGCCCGCCTCGGCCAGGCGCCTCGCAGTGGCCGCTCCCATTCCCAGCTCGCGGCCTGCGCCGGTGATGAGGGCCACCTTGCCCGCAAGCGGCCCGCCCATCACGAGGCCACCAGACCGGCGAGCACGGTGTTGCTGAAACCTGCGGTGATGCCGTCGTGGCAGCCCACCAGGGATCCGGTGAGCGCAGCGCTGGCGTCGCTCACCAGGAAATGAAACACAGGAGCGATCTCCTCGGCTTTGCGGAACATTCCGTTGGCGGTGAGCTTCGACAGGGTGCCCACATCAGGAGACGAGTCGGTGGCCATCTCGCTTTCCACGATGCCGGGCAGCACGCCGTTCACCCTCACATGGCGACCCCCGAGCTCCAAGGCCCACACCCGCACCAGTTGGTTGAGCGCCGCCTTTGAAGCCCCGTAAGCGGCCATGCCGGGCGCGGCCACCTCCCCTGCCGGTGAACTGGTGACGATCACCGATCCGTGGTCGCGCACCAGGCCCACGCCGTGGCTCATCGCCCGCACCACGCCCATGGTGTTCACGTCCAGCACCCGACCGAACCGCTCAAGATCCATGTCGTCCACCTCGCCGTGGAACATGTCCACACCGGCGTTCAGGATCAGCGCGTCGAGCCCGCCGAGCCATTCGGCCACAGCCTCGAAACCCCGGCGAACGGAGTCCTCGTCGGCCACGTCCACCGGCTCGAACGCCGCACCGATCCGGGCGGCGATGTCGGCGCCGTCGCCACGGCGCCCGGTGATCACCACCTGCGCGCCACATCTGGCGAGGTGCGCCGCCGCGGCCAGTCCGATCCCGGCGGTGCCCCCGGTGATCACCACCCGGCGGCCCTCAATGTCGAATGTGGAAGCCGTGCGGGCCTCGGCGCCACCGGCGGGATCAGCGTTGTTCATCGTGGCAGCCTAGGCCCAGCCCCCGGCCCGGATCCTGAGCGGGGAAGGCATCGTGGGATCGCAGGCACACCTAGCCGATGGTGTGCGATTCGTGGGCTGAAGTAGCGTTTGGCGGCCACTCGACGAGCGGAATCCTTTCACGACGGAGGGCACAATTCGGATGCAACAAGTTCTTGATCCACACGGCGAGTTGGTGGACGCCTCGGCAGACCTCAACGACGAGCGCCTGGTGGACATGCACCGCCTGTTGCTCACCACCAGGATCACCGACGAGAAGCTGCTCAACCTGCAGCGCCAAGGACGCATCCCCGCCTACTACCAGGTGAGCGGGCAGGAAGCCCACGCCGCGGCGGCTCTGGCGTTGCGGTCACACGACTGGATCTTCACCGCCTACCGCGAGTTGGGGATGTGGCTGGCCCGAGGCATGGACCCCCTCGGTGCTTTGGCGTTGTGGATGGGCATACCCGACGACGAGGACATTTGGGACGTTCACCGTCACCGAATCACCCGGCTCAACGCCACCATCGGCACCCACCTGCCGCACGCTGTTGGTTTCGCCTACGCCGAGCGGCTCGTGGGGCGCGACACGGTGACCATGGTGGTGTTCGGAGACGGCGCCACCTCCGAGTCGGACTTTCACGCCGCCATGAACTTTGCCGGAGTGTGGAAAACCCCAACGGTGTTCTTGTGCCAGAACAACCAGGTTGCGCAGTCCACTTTGCTGCACAACCAGACCGCTTCGCGCACGTTGGCGGCGAAGGCGCAGGCCTACGGATTCGAGGGTGTGCTGGTGGACGGCATGGATCCGCTCGCCATGTATCGGGCGGCCTCCCAGGCAGTGGCGAAGGCGGCCGACGGTGGCGGCCCGACGCTCATCGAGATGCACACCTACCGTTTCGCACCGCATTCCACCTACGACGGAACCCCGGTTTATCGAACCACCGACGAGGAGGCCCAGTGGCGGGCGAAGGATCCGATCCTGCGGATGAGGGCCCTGCTTGAGGCCAAGGGATTGTTGGAGGATCATCAGGAAGATCGGATCCGCTCAGAAGTTTCCGAACGGCTCGAAGCCGGAATCGCCGAGCTTGAGGCCCGCCCCGGGGTTGGCTGCGACTACTCGCCCGGGCACCTGTTTTCTCGAATGCCCGAGTCGCTGGCCGCACAACTACGTCGCCAGCAGCAGGACACAGGCGCAGCGGTGACCGCGCCCGGCGCCTTGTGGTCCGACGCCAACCAGCCTTCGCCCGGCGAGGACGCTGCAGGGGCCGCAGGACAGGGTGACGCGGCGGCGACAACCCGCCGCATGGACATGACCGAAGCCTTGCGGGTGACGCTGCACTCGGCTTTCGAGCGCGACCCGACGCTGGTGACCTTGGGTGAGGATGTGGGCCTCGAAGGTGGCGTGTTTCGTGTGACCGAAGGCTTGCAGGAGCATTTCGGGGCCGACCGGGTGATCGACACTCCGCTGTGCGAAACGGGGATCGCCGGCACCGCCGTGGGAATGGCGATGGCCGGGGTGCGCCCGGTGGCCGAGTTGGAGTTCGCCGGGTTTGCGTACCCGGCGTTCGATCAGGTGATCGGTCACATTGCGCGCATCCGTTGGCGCTACCGGGGGCATCTCACCGCTCCGGTTGTGGTGCGAATGCCCGTGGGAACCAACCTGGGCAACTACGAGTTCCACACCGACTCGCCCGAGGCGTTCTTCGTTCACGCTCCAGGCTTGGTGGTGGCCTACCCGTCGACGCCTTATGACGCCAAGGGCTTGTTGGAAGCGGCGCTCACCGGTGAGGATCCGGTGGTGTTCATGGAGCCGATCTGCCTTTACCGGGGCTTGAAGGAGGACGTGCCCGTAGAGCCGTACACGATCCCGTTCGGCAAGGCACGGACGCTGCGAACCGGTGAGCACGTGACCGTGGTGACCTGGGGGCCTCCGGTACACAAGGCCCTCGAAGCCGCCGCCACGCTCGCCGACGAAGGGGTGTCGACAGAGGTGATCGACCTGCGCACGTTGTACCCGTGGGACACCGAAGCGGTGCTGGGCAGCGTGGAGAGAACAGGCCGGATCGTGGTGGTACACGAAGCGCAGACCACAGCCGGTTTGGGGGCGGAGATCGTGGCCACCGTGAGCGAGCAAGCGCTGTACTGCCTGGAGGCTCCGCCGGTGCGGGTGGCGCACATGGACGTGTTCTGGGGCCCGACCCGTCTCGAACCCCACTCGATGATCACCCCGCAGCGAATCGCAGCAGGCGTCCGCCGCACCCTGGAAGGCTGACGCCGTGGCGCGCAAGTCGGCCGACGCCCTCGGGTCGATCCTGACACAGGGGACACTGGGGGCACTCGGGCCGGCCGGCTTGTGCGGGTCTGCCGGCTCGGTGATGATGCACGGACCGGCTGGGTGTCCCACGCCGGCCCGGAGGGAGGGCTGAGATGGCTTCGGTGTTCCGGCTTCCGGCTGTGGGCGACACGATGGTTGAGGCCGAGATCGTTGAGTGGCTCGTGGACGTGGGCGACGAGGTGAGCCTGGATCAGGTGATCTGCTCGATCGAGACCGACAAGTCGGTGGTGGAGATGACCACACCATTCGTCGGCACCGTGATCGCGCTGGGCGGCGAGATCGGCGATCTGGTTCAGGTGGGAGAACCGCTGATAGTGGTGGGCGACCCCGGCGAGAGCTACTCGCCCGAGTCGGACGACGCCGCCGAGGGCACAGCGGTTTCTTCAGGTGACGCTTCCGCCGGCGCCGGCCTCACTGTGGCGGATCCTGCCGTGGCTGTGGACTCCTCTGGGACTGCGGCTTCAGATGCCGGGGCGGGGCTATCCGGGGCGGGGCTATCCGGGGCGGGGGCATCCGCTGCCGCGTCGGAGGGCGGCGCGGTGAAGGCCCTGCCGAAGGCTCGCAAGCTGGCCCGCGACAACAACATCGACCTGGCAACGGTTGCCGGTACCGGCCCGGGAGGCCAGATCACCACCGCAGACGTGGAAGCCGCCGTTGCCGCAAGAGCCGGCGCTGCAATGGCCGCCGGCGCTGAGGCGGGTGGCCCGGCAGGCCCCGGGGAGCGACGCGAACCGCTCAGCGCCACCCGTCGGGCGATCGCAGCCCACATGACTCGATCGGCGCAGGAGATTCCGCAGTTCACCGCCATGGTGGACGTGGACGCGTCGGCCCTGTTGTTGGCCCGGGCCGCGCTCGCCGAGCAAGTTGGCGGCAAGGTTCCACTCGACGCTTTGCTGGTGGCGGCCCTGGTGCCGGCACTGAAGGACAACCCGTTGGCGAACGCCCGGTTCGAGGGTGACTCGGTGGTGTACTACGACCGTTACGACATTGGGCTGGCGGTGGACACCCCCGACGGTCTGATGGTTCCCGTTGTGCAAGCCGCCGACGCCAAATCGCTCGAGGAGCTGTCCCAGGAGATAGTCCGCCTCTCCGGCGCTGCCCGCGACCGCAAGCTCACCCCGGCGGAAATGTCGGGCGCAACGGCCACCGTCAACAACGTCGGCGCGGTGGGCCTGATGGCCGGCACGCCAATGCTGCCCCTCGCAACAAGCACGATCGTGGGTTTCGGCCTGGTGCGCCCGGTGCTTCAACTACGAGACGGCGAAGCCACCGAGGTGCCCACCATGACCATCTCCGCCACCTTCGATCACCGCCTGATGGACGGCGGAGCCGCCGGCAAATTCCTCGCCAACCTAAGACACCACCTCCAATAGCCCGGCACACGGCTTCGCCGAGTGCCCTGGATTTGATCGTCGGGCGCTAGGTGTAGTTGGGGGGTGTTGGGGCGCCTCCTAGGCGGGCGCTGGGATGGCGTCCCTGCTGTTGGTGTAGGAGTGTCGCTTGAGCCCGTGTGGGTTTGGGCGGCCACCGTGCGATCCTTCAGAAATGAGAAAAACTTCACAAGAAGGAAGTCGACCTGGGAGGATTCGCACGATGACCAGGTACGAGTCTGCCATGTCTAGCGTTGTGGCGCGCATGGGGAAACCGACGCGGCGTGGGCTTCGCGTTTCGCGGGGGTTCTTGCTGGTGAGTTTCAGGAGCTGATCGAGGCGGAGTTGACCGCGCGCATCGGCGCGGAGCCCGGTGAGCGAACCCCTACGCGTAACGCGTTGCGCAACGGGCACCGGCCCAAGGTGATCTCCACACCAACCGGTGACGTTGAGGTGGGGATCCCGAAGTTGCGCACCGGGAGTTTCTTCCCGGAGCTTTTGGAACCGCGACGGCGGGCGGGGCAAGGCTCCGTGGGCGCCGGTCATGGAGGCCTATGTCGTGGGAACTTCGACGCGCAAAGACGACGCCCTGGTCAAAACCCTGCGTTGTCGCAGCGGCGTGTCGCGTTCCACGGTGAGCCGCATCTGTGCCAACATCGACCGACAGGTCGAAGCGTTCCGTGGTCACAGGCTCGATCATCAGCCCTTTGTGTACGTGTGGGTTGATGCCACCTATGTGCACGTGCGACAAAACAGCCACGTCACCACCGTGGCGGTCGTGTTGGCCACCGGGGTGCGCGGTGATGGCCACAGAGAGATTCTCGGCGTTGACCTGGGCAACTCAGAATGCGAAACGTTCTGGTCAGAGTTCCTCGCAGAACTCAAAGGGCGCGGCTTGCACGGAGTGCGACTGGTCATCTCAGATTGCCATGCCGGGCTCAAAGCCGCTATCGCTCGCCAGTTCCAAGGCGCCACCTGGCAACGCTGCCGAGTGCACGCCATGCGCAACCTCCTCGCTGTGGCCCAACCCAACCTGCGGCCCGTCATCTCCGCGCTGATACGCACCATCTTTGCCCAGCCCGACGCCCCAGCAGCCAAACAACAACTCCGCAGTGTTGTCGATCAGCTACACCAAGGCTGCCCCAAAGTCGCCGAGCGGCTCGCCGCGAGCGAAGCCGATCTGTTGGCCTACAGCGCCTTCCCGCGTGAGCACTGGCCCAAAATCTGGTCCAACAACCCCATCGAGCGCCTCAACCGAGAACTCAAACGACGAACCAACGTCGTGCAAATCTTCCCCGATCCCAAATCCGCCATACGCCTCGTCGGCGCCCTGCTGGTAGAAATCAACGACGAACTCACCACCACCCAACGCCGCTACATCTCCGCCGCATCCCACGCCCCCCTCACCAACAACAACCAGCCCACATCCCTACCCGCAGCACCCCGCACATGACCAACCCCAACGCACGGACCTACACCACAACACGGGACGCACACGATCACACCGCGCATGAGGTCGGCCTTGCCGCGTCAACGGTGCAATCGATCCTGCGAGCTGAAGGCATGGCCCGGCTCGACGACGGAGACCAATCCACCGCTGAACCGGTGTGGCGCCATCAACGAGACCGGCCAGGCGAGTTGATCCATGTCGACATCAAAAGGATCGCCGCGATCCCCAACGGAGTAGGCTGGCGACATCACGGTCGAGGCAACGACGCGACCAAGGGCCGCTCCGGTGTTGGCTATCGATACATCCACACCGCTCTCGATGATCGCAGCCGCGTTGCCTACTCGGAGATCCTCAACGACGAAAAAGCCGTCACCGCCGTCGTGTTCTGGGCACGGGCCGCAGCATGGTTCGCCCAGCACGGCATCACCTGCGAGCGGGTGATCACCGTCAACGGATCCTGCTACCGAAGCCAGCTCTGGCACCAGGCCTGCGCCGAGACCCACACGAAAGTCAAAAAGACCCGGCCACGCCGACCCCAAGACCAACGAAAAAGTGGAGCGCTTCCATCGGATCCTGCTCAAAAAATTGGCCTACATCCGGCCCTGGGCCTCAGAAACCCAACGCCACCACGGCTTCATGCACTTCTATAATCACCACCGATCCCACGGCGCACTCGGCTAGGCAACACCAGCCTCGACCCTAGAGGACAACCTCCCGGCAGAGCACAACTAGTCAAGGAGTGAAGTCAGTGATCGGCCTGCCGGGCCGCCTGCAAGACGAAGTTCCACTTCGGCTCGCGCGACAAGGCTGGCTGGCTCAAGTTGGCCGTTGGCCGCGAGTTGGGCATGCACTATTCTGTCCAAGCCAGCTGCTACGAGGCTGAAGGCCGTTCTGGTGGTTGCGCTGAGCGTCGGAGATCGGAGTGAGCCTGAGTGCATGACGGAATTGCGTTGGTTGTAGAGGCGTCGCAGCGATTCGGTCAAGTATCGCTTGATACTCTCCAGCTGCTCTCTTGGTTGATCGATAATGGCGATGATGCGTCGCTCAGCTGCTTGGTCACTCTCATCGATCAGATGCAGATGCTTGCCTGATCGAAGGTGATCTTCGACCAAACGCACTCTCTTAGAGTTGTTGGTGCTCTCCCGGAGTTTATCAGCGAGCGCGTCGTTGGCATGCTTCATGTGCTCAAATGCGAGAGGGGTCAACTCGGCCCTGGGCAGCGAGCATGAGATTAGGGTCGCCAGTCGATCCGCTGCCTTATGATGGCGTCCCTCTCCAGCCCTGATCAGTAGCGCTTCAACAGCTGACCAACCTCCAGCGATCGCAGCCCCCACCGACTGGGACTGCATGTAGGAGGCCAACTCGAGAGCGTCGTCAGTAGCGGCTGGTAGTCCATCATCGAATCTATACACAGAATGTTGTCGAAGGAGGCTTCCGATCTTGACGGGGCGTGGTCGTTCGCTCATCTCGTACGAAATCGGATTGCCCTCCATCTTTGTCCCGTCTTCGGGGGACACGACGCCGGTCAATGGTTCGATCATTTCGACGACTCGGGCTAAGCCCTCGGGTCGAATTGTGTCGTTGCCCGGTCTGCTCACCTTTGCTCGCGCATCAACTCGTGCGATGGTGATGCGTGCCTCTTCAACTGCGGACCAAGGATCGCGGTGGCCCTTGATTGTCAGAAGAAAGCCCCCGGAATCGTGTCGCCTTTGGTCCTCAGGGAACCAGCGGCCATACCAATACTGCATTTGTTTACCTTCGAGCCAGACGACCCGGTGATTCCCCTCGTGTGGTTTCTGGAATGGAGCAGCACATGGGACCGACACGAGGTACGTCCGGGGTGGCATGCTTACCACCATGTCCCGGGCTGCGTCGACTAAGTCCCTGAGCGTGCTGAAGTTCGCCCCGACCCGTGTGATCCAGCGATACAGGTGGTCGGCACTGAAACCGATATCGAGCAGGTGTGAGGCGAGTGCTCTTGCCGAAAACTCAACGGCCGGATCACCTGCCGGTGTGCACCAGTTCCCGAGGTAGTCCATTCTGAGGTGTCGAACAAGCTGATCCAGTTCGTGTCGACCTGCGATGTCGATCTTCGAGCGCCAGTCCTTCGAGCCGGTTTCAACATCAAGCCTGTCCAGGCACGCTGTGAGTTCTTCTTTCATCGGTTCAGCTCCGGGATCCCGGAGGACCTCGCGCTTGGCGGTAGACACCACAAACGTCAAGCCCACCGCGTTGGACGCGGCACCGCTCAGGCAAGCGTCCGTGTACTCGATCACCTCCTGAAGGCCAAGAAGTGTGCCCACATTCCACAGTCGCCGTTGCCACGGTGTTCGATGAGCGAAGAAGTCCTTGAGGCGGGCAACCACAAGGGCGGTCTCCGTGGGAGGCTTGCGTTTTGAGGGGGCCACCAATCGAGTATGCTATGCACAGACCTTGACACTGCGATGTGGGTCGCCGTCTTCACGGGAGGAGCCGCCTTCGGGCCGCTCCTCCCATTGCCTTAAGGCCTCGGGCCGCTAGCCCGGCGACCGGACCGACCTCACTGAGATCTCGATTTGATCGTCGGGCGCTAGGTGTAGTTGGGGGGTGTTGGGGCGCCCCCTTGGCGGGCGCTGGCTACTGCGGCTTCCATCACCGCTACCACTGCCAGGCCCACTTCGCCGCCGGTGGTCACCTGTGTGGTGCCGCGGATGGCGCCCGCGAACTCCGTGATCTGGTCGACCAGTTCGTCGTTGGGGGTTATCTCCACCGGGGTTGGTGAGGCCTCGTCGAGGCGTTGCAACAACAGTTGCGCCCCGTCGGCCACGTTGTACGCAGCCGCTTTGGTTCCCTGAATGCTGAGCCGGTTGGCGGCGGGCGCGAAGTGGCTGGTGAGCAGTGTTCCCACCGCTCCCGATTCGAAATCGAACAGCAAACCGGTGGCGTGATGAAGCGGCTGGTCGGGTATCACCCCACGACTGAACGCGCTCACGGTGGCGATCGGCCCCAGCATGTAATGGAACGTGTCCACCATGTGAACCCCAAGGCCGGTCATGCCGCCCAGCGGGGTTTGCTCCAGGTCGGCCCGCCAGGTGGGCGGGTACCCCTTGGACACGTTGAACGTGGACGACGCCAACAGCGGAATGCCAAGCTCCCCCGAGTCGATCATCTCCTTGATTCGACGATTTGCGGCCTGGCGGCGACGCTGATGCCCCACCATGAGCACCGTGCCCGCGGACTGCGCCGCGGCGATCGCCTCGCGACCGTCGTCAACGCCAAGGGTGAACGGCTTCTCCACCAACACGTGACGCCCGGCTGCGGCCGCCTGTGAGATCTGGGTGGCGTGAACGGTGTGAGGGGTGGTGAGGATCACGCCCTGCACCTCCGGGTCGCCCAGCATCGCCTCCCAGGACTGCGACGACCGGCAGCCGTGACGCGCCGCGAACGCCTGCCGGTCGGTTTCGGTTCGGCAGTAGCACGCCACCAAATCGGCCACCCCCGAACGCGCCACCACGTCGGCCATCACCGACCCCCACCATCCCAGCCCAACAAGCCCCAAACCAACCTTGCCGGATGTGGCTCCGTTGCTCTCAGCAGTTGTCACAATCTCAACCTTTCCTGCTCACGCTTGGTTGCGTTTCGCCGGCCCGTGCATTGGTGCTGGTCGGTTCTGCACCGCCCGCACGAACCACCGTCAGACTCACGCCGACACCGGGAACACAGCAAACGCCGCGCCCCCACCAGCGAACCCGCCACCGCTCATCCCAGCAGACGCTCCTCGTATTGCACTCGTGACAGGATGCGAGGCTCGTCGTCGGTGACCAGCACCATGTCCTCGATCCGCACCCCGCCACCGCCCGGCACACCCGGAACCCACACGAGGGGCTCCACCGCGAACACCATCTGCGGTTGGAACTCGTACACCGTGGCCCCCGGCATGTTCTCGCCGATGTAAGGCGGCTCGTTGGCGCCCATGCCGATGCCGTGACCGATGAACAGGCTGAACAAGCACTCGTCGAGCCCGAAATCGCCGATCCGGTTCACGATCGCCTCCGACGCGTCGGCGTTGGTGAAACCAGGGCGCATCTTGTTCACCCCGGCCATGAGACCTTCGTACACCGCGGTGTAGATGCGACGCTGTTCGGCATTGGGTTTGCCGATCACCGTGGTGCGGCCGATGTCCGCGAAGTACCCGTTCCACATGGCGCCGATGTCAATGAAGCACAGGTCGTGGTTGCGCATCAGCTTGTCGGTGGCGATGCGGTGCGGGGGCGACATGTGCTCACCGGACGCCACGAAAGGCGTGATCACATGCGCCATCTCACCACCGAGATGAAACAGCGTCTGCATGGCATCACCGGCCACCTCAAGCTCGCGACGCCCTGCCTTGGTTTCGTCGAGGGCGCGCTGCGTGACG
This sequence comes from Candidatus Aldehydirespiratoraceae bacterium, assembly GCA_965221635.1. Lineage (GTDB taxonomy): Bacteria > Actinomycetota > Acidimicrobiia > Acidimicrobiales > Aldehydirespiratoraceae > JAAXHB01. Next base: position 1,384,487 of record OZ244902.1, on the reverse strand, counting down.
GCATCGCCAATGGCGCAAGCCTCCTCGATGATCGCCACCTCCACGTCGTTCTTGATCAGCCGGGCGCTTTGCATCACCGCGTCGCCGTCTTCGAGCTGAACGTCGGGCAAATGGCGTGCCATGGCCTTGATGAACGAGATCCCGGCTGCGTCAACGCCGAGCCGTCCAGAGTCGAGGCCCCTGTTGCGCAGGATCGGCCGCAAAATGTCGCGCACGAATCCGTCCACGAGTTCGGCTTGTTCCATTATCGGGATGGCGTGCGCCTCGGCGATCCAGGTCATCGCGGCCGCGGCCTTGTCGATCTCCCCGCCCGAGCACAACAACACCGGCGGATCCGACGATCCGCCTGCTTGAAGCAGCGCGCCGTTGAGGGCCATTGTCTTCCCGGCGATCAGCTGAGCCCGCAACGACGTGAGATAGCGGACGTTCTCGTCCTTCCACACCATCACAGCGTCGAGGCCCGACTCGTTCACTGCTTTGCGTGCCGACTCCACTCTCAGGCGACGAAGCCTGGCCATGTCGTAGCGGTCTTCCCAGTCCACTGCGAACGGCCCCTTGGCGTATCCCGCGAGCGGGCCCGAGGCGCGAGGCATCACTTTGCGCCTTCGGACGATTCGTCGGGCGCCGGGCCGTCGCCGATGCCGTCTCGGCCTTCGAGCACCCGTAGGAGTGCCGCTGCGTCGAGCGAACCCAAACCTGCTGCCAGGCCTGCCTCGTACACCGGCAGGGCGGCGTCAAGCAGAGGCGTGGCCGCTGCGGCGCTGCGAGCTTGTGCGGCGATCAGCGAGGCGTCCTTGTGGATGATCGCCAGGCGAGCCGAGGGAGGGTCGTAGGTGTCGGCCACCATCATCGGGCCGCGAATGTCGAACAGCCGCGACGAACCCACCCCGGCGCTTATCACCTCCTGGGTGGTTGCGGGATCCAGACCGATCGCCGCGGCCAGCCGATGCGCCTCGGCCGCGGCCAGGGTGTGAACGGCCACCAGCAGGTTGGCCACGTACTTCATGCGCGAGCCGTTGCCGAAAGACCCCAGGTAAAAGGTTCGGCGTCCCACAAGCTCAAGCAACGGCTCCGCCCGCCGGAACGCGTCGGGGTCGCCGCTTGCGTACACCACCAGCGTGGCGTCCGCTGCTTGAAGGCCCGTGCCGCTCACCGGCACGTCCAGCACCGACCCGCCCGCCGCCTCCAAGCATGCCCGCGCCCGCTCCTTGGCAGCCAGCGAGAACGTTCCCATCTCCACCACAGTCCAAGCCCCGCCGGCCGCTGCGGAATCGACCCCCACGCCTGCAGTGCGAGCCGTAGCGGCCGCGGCCAGTTCTGCGCTGACAGCATCCAGCGAATCCTCGGTTGGCAGCGACAACACGATCACCTCGGCGCCGGAACCCAACACATCGGCAACCGAGGTGGCACGGCGGCCCTCGAAATCGGCGAGCCGGGCCGGGTCGATGTCGTAACCCACCACCTGGCGCCCCGCTGCCAACCAGTGTCGGCTCATGGCCGCACCCATCACGCCCAAGCCGATCACGCCAACAGGCGGCGATGGTGGTTTCACACCCACGGCCGGGTTGAGGGCGTGCGACCGGACAAGCGGTTCGATCCGCCCGGCGGCCCCGTCATGATCCGCGAGAGGCATCCGGCGAAGCGGGCAGGGCGGGCGCTCCGATCACGGCCCTCACCCACATCACCGACCGATGCTCCGGGGTTATTCCTCAAGGACGGCCACGCACCCGGCGTCACCGTCGAGCATCCCCAGCCGGGTGCCGCCTCGAATCACATCGCCGAGGGGGCATTCGATCACCGCGGGCACCGTGAGGGCTCGGGCCACCTCGAACAGGTGCGCTGTGGAAGCCCCGCCGAGGGCCACGATTCCTGCCGCGTCGAACAGCAGCGGCGCGAAATTGGCCAGCGGGTACTGCGTGACGATGATGTCCCGTGGCGCCACGTGATCGGTGTTGCGGGGGCTGCCCACCCAAACCATGCGACCAGCGCCCACGCCCCCCACAGCGCCGCGGCCCTGGTAGGTGCGGCCCTGCAACGCGGCGACACCGGCCAGCAGCGGCTCCCATCGGCCGATGCCTCTGCGGCCCGTGGGCTTCTCGGAAGCGATCAGCGCGTCGGCCATGGTCAACAACTCGGCGGCCTTGGCGCGATCCACCGGGTTGAGCGCACCGAGAGCGTCGATGGACTCGTTGGGGCGGTCGCTGCGCATGCGACGAAGCACCGACTGCGCAAGCGCCGCGGCCTCGTGCGCGGGCTCGGCCCAGGCCTGTTCCATCAACTCGGCGGCCAACATGCGAGCACGCTGCAACATCGCCTCGCGGGCCTCCCCTTTCGGGGCTCCCGATCCTGCCCCCTCCGCGGCCCGCGGAGACCGTTGTATCCACTCGGACACGTCGCCGAGTGCCGGCAGCCAACCAAGTACCAGTTCCTCGCCGAGCGGGCCCGGGTAGCGATGCGCCAGCCGGGCGAACTCCTGGGCCAGCGGATGCGACAGCGCCGCGGGCACCACCATCGACCCCTCGGGGCCCGAGTCGTTGGAACGCTGAACCTGCAACAGCAAGACCCGATCATCGGTGAACGCCCACTCGATCAAGCCGCAGTCCATCTCCTGTCGGACTCGGCGGGCCAGTTCGGCCACCTCCAACAAACTCACGGCGCCCATCAGATCAACGGCTTCGCTGCCGGTGACGTTCTGCCCGATCACCTCGGCACGCACGCCGGGCGACCAGCCGGCCATCAGATCACGCGGCGAGCCCTTCACGGCGTCGATCCTCACGGTGCCATCGGCGTCTGATCGTGCCGCGCCACCGAAGTCGGGAAGGATCTCGGGCTGCACCAGCACTCCCATCAGCGCCTCGGCCGGTTCGATGTCCTCGGCTTCGTAACGGTCGAGCACCTCAAGGGAAAAACACGTCGCCCACACGCTTCTCACCGCTTTGGGCACCTCGTTGCGCAGCACCTCGGGCACCGACGTGAAGGCGCCAGACCACAAGCCGCCGCCTTCGAGAATGCTCGAGGAGCGCACGATCAGCGGTTCGGACAAAACCGACGCGGCCTGCGCGATTGCTTCGAGCACCGATTCGGGCAGCTCGGCGCCGATGATGGCCATGCGCGCCCCACCGGTGCCGCGGTGCTCCATCACCTCGGCCGCTTGCACCAACGCAGGCTCCGACACGGCCGGCGCCACCACGAAGCCGTCGAGCACGGGCATCCCCGCGGCTCGTGCCTGGGCCAGCCCGGCGCCCTTGGCGCCGGCCAGCTCCACCCGGGAAGCCGCCCGATCATCCAAACCGATCACGGTTGCCGGTTCAGCCTTGGGCATCGGTGCCTGCCTTTCTGCAAGTTGCGGTTGTGGACGCGCCCGAGCCGAACCCCTCCGGGCCGTGGTGGCGTTCCTCGGTGGCCGCCCCGACCCGAGCGAAGGTTTGTCGACGCACTACCGGCAAGCGAGGCCGGGCCCGTGGGGCGCAGTGGAAGTTGCGGACAACGGATCGCCTTTGCTCACGGCCGACCCGAGGCGGGCTTCAGCCGCAGGGTTGCGGGCGACGGGTCAGCCGACGCAGATGATCTCGTCGATCGGGAACGTGGAGATCATCTCGATTCCGGTGTCGTTCACGATCATCATCTCCTCGAGGCGCACACCGAACTCGTGCAGCTTGCCGTGCTGGGTTTCGAGGGCGAACACCATGCCCGGCTGGATCTCCTGGGGGTGATCCAACGACCAGATCCGCGATATCACCGGCTGGTCGTACTGCGCCAGGCCCAAACCGTGACCCCACAGGTTGGCGGCAGCCTCGTCCTCTTCCTCGTAACCCCAGATGTCCTTCGCGGAGGGCCAAACGGCGGCGATGTCCGCGGTGGTCACACCGGGTCGTGTGGCTTCGATGGAGTCTTGAAGCCACTTGTTGGCCAGGTCGTAGTACTGCTTCTGCTCGTCGGTGGGTGTGCCGCCCACGCAGTACGTGCGGTACACGCAGGACTTGAAGCCGTTCCAGGTGAGCGCGGCGAGGTCGATGATCACCAGATCGCCGGGGCGGATGATGCGATCACCGTGGTTGCGCCAGTTCGGCCAGGCGTTGGGGCCCGACGAAACGATCACGTCCTCCACGTTCTCCATGCCGGGAATGCTGTAGAGGTACTCCATGCCGAACGCGGTCACCTCGTTCTCGGTGAGGCCCGGCTTGAGGAACTGGGTGAACTCGTAGTGCGTCACATCGCAGATCGCGCCCACGATGCGCATCGCCTTCTGCTCGTTGGGGCTCTTGATCGCCCGGGCCTCCATCATCGGTGTCATGCCGTCCACCCAGTTGAGGCCTCGATCCTCGAAGGCGCGGATCATGTTTAGATCCATGAAGTCCACCCCGAGGGGCTGATCGGACACTCCGGCGTCCTCGAGGTCGGCCATCAAGGCGTTGGTGAACTTGGACACCTGCGCCGTGGACGCCGGGCCCGCGGCGCCCTTGATCCACGCATAGGAGTAGCGCACGTTCTCGGCGGGGATCCAAGGAGAATGCTCACGGATGTGATAGCCGATGTCGCCCTGCTCGTAGAGGATCGGCTCCTTGCCTTCGATCAGCACGGCGTAACGCAAACCGGGCTTGAGCTGGTTCCAGCCCGGGGTCATCGTTGATGTGACGTAACGGATGTTCTCGTCGTACATCAACAGCATTGCGCCGAGTCCGTGACGTGCCATGGCTTCGCGGGCGCGCTTCAGCCTCCACTCGCGAACCTCCTGCCAGTTGATTCCCTCGCGCCAGTCGGTTCCCAAGACGCCAAATGCTTCCTTCATTACAATCTCCTATGCTTTTGATGGAACTCAGTGAATTGGGGCGTGCCGCTCTAGGCGGCTGCCAGGATCATGCATCATATATTGTTGTCGAGGCCGAACAAGGCGGCCGCGGTGGTGCCCTTGATGGCCGCGGACTGCTCTTCGCTGAGGCCCTCGAGGCTGTCAACGAGCCCGACGGGGTCGGTTTCGCCCATGTCGAAGGGGAAGTCGGTGCCCAACATCACCCGCCCGGCGCCGACCACGTCGATGAGGTGCTGCAGATACAACGGCTCGAACACCATCGTGTCGTAGTGAAACTGCTTCATGTAGTGGCTCGGGGGATGGTCCGGGATGTGTGCGCGGGTTTCGGGGCGCACCTTCCAGGTGTGATCGGCCCGGGCCGCGTAGAACGGCGCATACCCGCCACCGTGCAACAGCACCAGCTTGATTCCGGGGATCTCCTCGAACAAACCCGAGAAGATCATTCGATGCACCGCCACCGCGGTCTCAAGGGGATTGCCGATGCAGTTCACCAGGAAATAATCGTCGAGGCGGTGGCTTTCCTCGTAGCCGTTGGGGTGCAGTATCACCGGCAGGCCTCGATCGGCCACGGCCTGCCAGAACGGCCGGAAGCGGGGCTCATCCAGGTTGTGGCCGTCCACGGTGCCGCCGATCTGAAGGCCCTTGAAGCCGAGCTGCTCCACCGCCCTGTCCATCTCTGCGATGGCGAGATCCACATCCTGGAGCGGAACCGTGGCGCCAACAGCCGCGAAACGATCCGGAAAGGCCTCCACAGCGGCGGCCAGGTGGTCGTTTTGGATGCGGGAGGCCTCGGCGCCAACCGAGGCCGGGGCCCAGTAGCCGTACTGCGAAACGAAAGTGGACAGTCCCTGGATTTGCACACCCATGGCGTCCATCGGTGCGATGCGGGTGTGCTCCTCGTTGAGATTTGCAATGATCTCGGGAAACATCACCGCATTGCGGTCGCGTGATGAGGCGTTCATGAAGTAGTTGTACGGCTCGTACTCGTCACGACCATGGGGCGCCAGCGTGTGACCGGCCGCCGGGGTGCCCAAGTGGCAGTGAATGTCGATCACCGGACTCCCGGCGGGCGTAACCCCAGGGGAGTGCGAGGAATCGGTCACAAGTTCTCGTCCACAGCCGACCGTGACATTTCCAGGTGCCGCTGGATGAGCTCTCTGGCTGCCTCGGCGTCGCGCTCTGCCAGCACGTGAATGAACTCCTCGTGATCATCAGTGGCCTGAGATCGAACCCAGGACGCCGATTCGAGAGCCATGCTCACATACATCACCGAAATGTTCAACAGCGTTCTGACCATGCCCAGCAGCCGGGGCGAGCCTGCCGCTTCGTAGATTTTCAGATGAAAATCTCGATTCAGGATCACCCATTTGGACAGCTCGGTGGCACCTTGCATTTCGTTTAGAACGCCCCGAACCGCTTCAATCTGCTCATCGGTGATGCGTTCCGCTGCGCGCTCCATTGCCTCTTTTTCCAGCAGCAAACGCAGATCGTAAACCTCGTCCAACTCTTCACGGCTGATCTGGTGGACGACTCCACCCCTATGAGCGTCAAGTTCAATCAAACCCTCAGCAGCCAGATCGCGCAGCGCCTCACGAACCGGGGTGGTGCTCACCTTCAACTGGTCGGCAATTTCTGCCTGTACCAGGCGCGTGCCTCCGGGAATGGTTCCGTTCAAGATCCCGTCACGCAGGGTTTCCTTGACGTATTCGTGGGCTGTGACCCGGCCCCGTGTCTGAAGCGCCAGGACGCTCGTATCAAATGCCATCGCTGCTCACTCCCTCAGTCAATGCAGCACACTGCTTGCATGTGTGGCCCAATCCGCGTTGCCCGACATCAGTTGATACTGAGCCGAAACTGCCTTCACGAATTTGACATTGTCTCGACACTCGTGATCAATTGCGGTTTTGTGCCTTTGCACATCGGACAAGATTGTTGCGCCGCCCTCAGCACCGGTTGAGGGAAGCCGTGCGTCACATGCGCTAGGGTGCTGAGACGCCATGTCCCCAAGATTAGTCGACTGGAGATAGTTCCATGAAATCGGTGCAGGTGGTGGCCCCGGGGAAGATCTCATATTCGGATGCTCCTGAACCCGACGCTTCTCGTGAGGTGCTCGTGGGCGTGCAAAGTGTGGGGATCTGTGGAACCGACGTGAAGATCTACAGCGGAGCCATCGATGTGGCGTATCCGCGCATCATGGGCCACGAGATGATCGGCTCGGTGGTGAGCAGCGCCCACCCCAGCCTCACAGCGGGCCAGCGTGTGCTTGTGGATCCGGCGATCAGTTGCGGGGTCTGTGGATTGTGCCGCGCCGGTCGCGCCAACCTGTGCCTCAACGGAGGGCTGCTCGGCCGCGACGTGGACGGCGTGTTCGCCGAGTACATCGCGGTTCCCGCCGATCGGGTGCTGCCGGTTCCCCAAAGCGTCGACGAAGCGTCCGCAGGCCTGCTGCAGGTGCTCGGCACGTGCGTGCACGCCATGAGATCGGTGCGGGTCGTGCCCGGCGACACCGCGCTGGTGATCGGACTCGGCGTGAGCGGCCTGCTTTTCGTGCAACTGTTGCGCCTTGCGGGCGCAACGGTGATCGGCGTTACCCGCTCGGAGTGGAAGCGCCATCTCGCCACACAGATGGGGGCCTCGGTGGTTGCCGAACCCGAAGACATGGAAGCCGCGGTGATGGGCGCAACCGGCGGCCTGGGGGCCGACCTGGTGGTTGAGGCCGTGGGGGTGGAGGCCACGGTCTCGCAGGCCATCGAATTGGTGCGGATCGGTGGCGAGGTGGTTGTGTTCGGAACGGTCACCAGTGGTCAAAAGGGGCTTCCCTACTATCAGATGTACTTCAAGGAACTGGTGATCCACAATCCCCGGGCCGCTCTCACCTCCGACTACGAGCGAGGCATCAACCTTGTGGCATCGGGAGCGTTGAGCCTGGCTTCGATCGTGACCCACCGCTTCCATCTCAGCGAGGCCCAGAGTGCCCTGGACAAGGTGAAGAGCCCCGAGTCGCTCAAGGTGCTGATGGAGGTCGCCTGACAACCAGGATCAGGTTGCCAGAAGATCCAAGTCCTCGAACTTGCGCAACACGTTGGCCTTGGCGATCGCCACTTCCTCGTCCGCGGGGTCACGCGGGAAGGGCAGATCTATGCGGATGTCGTCCTCGAGACGGCCACCTTTGGAGAACACGAGAATCCTGTTGGACAGCTCAACCGCCTCGCCCACGTCGTGGGTGACGAACACCACGGTCTTTTTGGTTTCGTTCCACATGTGATGCAACTCTCGGCGCAACGACCGAGCGGTGATGGCGTCGAGGTGGCTGAACGGCTCGTCCATGAACAACACGTCGGGCTCGATTGAGAAGGCTCGGGCGATGCCCACACGCTGTTGCATGCCGCCGGAGAGCTCGCCGGGGAACTTGCTGCCCTTGTCGCCTAGTTGCACCATCTCCAGGTAGTGCTGACAACGCTTGCGGGACTCCTCGGAGCGGTCGTCCTGCACGAACAGCAAGTTGTCGGTGACTGTGCGCCAGGGCAACAGACGCGCCGCCTGAAACACGTAGCCGGGCGCCGCGGCGTGACCGTCGCTGGTGATCTCCACCGTTCCGTTGGTGGGGGTCTCGATGCCGGTCAAAATGTTGAGCAGCGTCGACTTGCCGCAGCCCGACGGACCAACGATGGAGATGAACACGTGGCCCGAAATGTCGAGGTTGACATCCTCGAGTGCCACGACCTTGTCATCGCCGAGTCCGAATTCCTTGTGAAGATTTCTGATCTTGATTTCCGCCACTGGATCCTGCCTTGGGTTGGGGTTGATGCCTGGCGACCCTTACCGGAACGTCTTTCCGGAACGGCCGCCGAGCCTGGTCAAAGGTTGCGAATTGGCAGCGAGCGCTACACGCGTGCGGCCGCGGCTTGCTCCACGTTGAAGGCCTCCTCCACGACCTCCACCTCGAGCTCCGGGCGCCACCTGAAGGCTCGCTTGTTGATCGGTTCGAACACCAGGCGCTCAAAGAGGATCGCGAAGATCACGAAGAACGCGGCGTAGCCCACCACGCCGTGAGCGCGGTGCGCGTCGTACCAGAACTTGATGGTCCAGCCGGCGCCGTCCTGACCGCCGAACACTTCGGCAATCACGAGGCCCTTCCAGCCGATCGAGAAGCAGTAACGCGCCGCGGCGAACATGAAGGGCATCAACGACGGCAACAACACGTGCCGTGTGATCTTGAGCTGGGGAACCTTGTAGGAGCGTGCCATGTCGAACAGTTCTCTGGGGGTGTTGCGCACCCCCTCGCGAACGTTGACGATCACGAAGGGAATGCCGGCCAGCACCACCGTGACGATCGGGCCTGCGTTGCCGAAGCCGAAGATGAGGCTGTTGAACAGCGCCCAGGCCAATGCGGGCATGGCCAGCAGCGCCATCGTCCAGTCATGGAAGAAGGCGTTGGCCGACCGCAACAGCCCCATTGACAGGCCGATGATGGTGCCCAGCACCATGGCGATCACAAAGCCTGTCATCAGGCGGCGCAACGAGATCAGGAACGTCTCGTACACGTTGCGACGGGCAAGTGTGTCGGTGACGATCTCGTCCCACATGAACGCCCACACTTCGCCTGGTGTCGGCAGCACCTCCACCGCGAAGGGCCAAATGTTCTCCACAATCCGAATCGAGATCAGCCAGGCCACCAGCATGAAGGCCGGGAACATCAACCTCGCAAAGATCGGAGACTTCAGCACCTTCAGTGCCGCCGGAGGCTGGGGCGTGGCTGCGCTCGGCCCGCCGGGGGCGTCGGGGCCCGTCGGGGGGGCCTGCTGGATTTCGGTGTTCGTGTCTTTGATGTCAGTCATCGGTGATCAGCCTCCTCAGGACGCGGTGACGGCTTGCCGCCAGCGGAAGTAGCGCCGCTCTATTGCCTCCAGCACCACCTTTTCGAGGAACAGCGCAAAGAAGAAGAACAACAAGATCCAGGTGAGGAATTCGTCCATCTGGAAGAGCTGGCTGCTGAGTCGCATCTCGAAGCCGATTCCCTCAGACGACGAGAACACCTCGGTGAGCACCGTCACCTTCCAGGCAATCGAGAACCCGAAGCGCAGTCCTGTGAACAGGTACGGCGCAAGGTGAGGTATCACGATCTGGCGGTTGCGTTTGATCAGGCCCACCTGGAAGGCGCGACTCATGTCCAACAGGTCCTTGGGTAACGCCTTGATCCCCTCGGAGACGTTCACGGTTACCAGTGCGAACGTGGTGCAGATGATTGCGATCACCGGCCCGATTGGACGGTTGCCGAAGATGATCGCGGTGATCAGCACCCAGATCAGACCAGGCGCGGCAAGGCTCACCAACACGGAGTCCTTGAAGAATCCCGCGAACCAGCGGTTCTGCATGAGGATCCCCACAATCGCCCCGAGCAGGAACGACAGGCCGAATCCGACGACTATGCGGGTGAGGGTTGCCTGGAAGGCCGCAGGAATCTGGCCGTCGTCGGCAATGTCGAAGAAGGTTTGCACCACCCGGATCGGCCCTGGCAGCAGCGCCTCCTCGAGGACTCTGCCCGAGGCGTACTCCCAGATGGACAGCACCACCACGTAGCTGAGCAGCCGCCAGAACCATCGCTGAACGATCTCGCGGCGGCGTGCCTGGCGTACCAGCTCCTCCTCGGTCACACGAGAGATGTCGGCGGGAGCCCCATCCTCGTGAGTTGGTTCTCTTGTCAAAGTGTCGTTGGCCATAAGCAACCTCGCTCGTCTAACGGCAAGCCTTGTGGAGTTGGGATCGGCAACTGAAACCGGATGGGCGCGATGCCCGGCCGGGGTGCCGTCGCCCCATGTCCGGCGACGGCACCCCGGCCATCTGGCACCCTAGGAGAGCATCACAGGTTCGTTTCTGCGAATCTGTGGAGCCGGATATCTACGCCGGCGGCTCGATCACCTCGAAGCGCGGGCTCGGAGCGTCGGCCGGCAACACGTTGGCGTTGTCGGGGTGCAGCGTCTTCATGAGCTCCCAGATCTTGATCTCGGCGTCAATCCAGTCCTGATCGAGGTACACGCTGTCCACGAACCAGTCGTTGTCGCCGGACATGAACTCGGCCATCCATTCAACGTCCTCTTCGGACTCAACCGCGAAGTGCTGTGGGTACACCGCCACGATGTCGGCGACGTTCTGCTCCCACAGTTCCACACCGCGCTGCCACAGCTCCAGGAAGGCGGCTGCTTCGCGGGGATGGGAATCGAACCAGCTCGCGGTTGCGGTGAACAGGTTGGACATGATGTGGTTCTGGCCGTCGTCGATGCCGGAGAACTCGCGGTAGAGCTGGAACGGCATCTTGCCGTCGTACATGATCTCGATGGTGCCCTCACGCAGGTGCGGAGCGGCCGCTTCGGGGATCACCACCGCGGCTTCGCAGTCGCCGCGCAGCAGGTTCGTGGGGTTCACGAAGTGGTCGTTCACCTGCAGCACGTAGTCGCCGCCACTCACTCGGTAGTCGATGCCGTGCAGCTCCTGCATGGCCACCGTCCAGAATCCGGTGTTGGACACCGGGCTGCTCACGCAGATTCTCGATCCGGCGGGGATGTCGGCGAGCGTCTCGTAGGGGTCGCCGGCGCGGCGCATCATCGGTGAGCGCTGGTAGTTGTACTTGCCGAACGTGACCGTCTCGATCGAGGTCTCGTTCTCAAGCACCGGGATCTCCTGGGTGCCCATCGACACGATGTCACCGTGGCCACCCGAGAAGTAGGTGAACTCGTCCCAGGTTTCGCTGGTGACGATGCGGATGTTGTTCTCCTCTTCCCAGACGGCGAGTTCGCCGGTGTCTCTCAGCCAGTCCCACACCGGGTCTGGGGCGAAGGCGAAGCGCACCACCGACGTGGTGGTGCCGGTGTCGGCAGCCTCCTCGTCGTCCTCACTGCACGCTGCAGCCAGCATTGTGAGCGCCACCACTACAGCCAGCGCGGTCACCAATCGGTTGCGTTTGGTCATGGGATTCATCCCTCCTTGGGGTTCATTTGCGGCCTCCCGGCGGGAGACTGGTTGCATGAGCAAGATCGATCACCGGTGCGGCCTTCGTGCTCGGGCCCTTGCCCTGGGCCCGCGACCGAGCGCCTCGCCCGCAATCGATCATGCATCATATAGGATCATTTGTATACGAAACGACCGGCCATGTCAACTCCGGCGTTGCGCAACCCGGCGCACCCCAGCACCATGAGGGCGCATCTGTCCGACGTGTGGTTCCGCTACGGGCCCGACGAGCCGTGGGTGTTCGAGGGACTGAACCTCACCGTGGAGTCCCACTCGGTGCACTCGGTGGTGGGGGTCACCGGGTGTGGCAAGTCCACGCTTTTGCGCCTGATCGCCGGTCTGGAGGCTCCGCATTCGGGCACCGTGCGTGTGGTGGGCGCGCAGCACCGGCCCAATCGCACTGCCATGGTGTTTCAGGATCCGGCGCTGATTCCGTGGTGGACAACGGGCCGCAACGTGGGAATCGGCATGGAGATGGGCCCCCACAACGTCACCGGGCGGCTCTACCGCAAGATCCGCGACTACAGCCTGGAGAGGGTGGGGCTCAAGGGAACCGCCCTGCGCATGAGCGGCACCCTCTCGCACGGGATGAAAAAGAGGGCGGCGTTGGCTCGTTCACTGGCCCACGACGCCGAGGTGATGCTGCTCGACGAACCCTTCGTGCATCTCGACTTCGTGACCCGGCGGAATCTCTGGACCGAACTGGAGACCGTTTGGCGCATCGATCCACGCACCTACGTGCTGGTGACCCACGACATAGAGGAGGCCGTGCTGTTGTCGGACCGGGTGACTGTCCTGTCCGCCGGGGGACGCATCTGCGAGACCGTGGAGGTTGGCGTGAGCAGGCCACGCTCACCCGATGACCTCACCAGCCCGGCGGTTCGCTCCGCCATGGGCCGTGTGTGGGAGGCGCTGGAGCGCAGCAGCCGCACATAGCAACCCCCGGGGCTGTGTGCGGCCCCGAGCAACTCAGGCCCCGGGCAGTGTCATGCCGTGAGCAATGTCAGGCCTTGAGCAATGTGAGGCCTTGGGCAATGTGAGGCCCCGTCGACGAGATCCGGTTGGGGCCCGTGAGCAAACGCCGCGACCCGACATGACAGGCGCACCCGGCTTGTGGCCTAGTCGGTGCCGATCAGGAACGCTCCGTGGCCGGTGGTGGTGACGGTGCCGTCGGCCTTGCGAACCCAAAGGTTGGCCTCGAAGTAACCCTCGTTGGGCGACGACACGGTGACCTTGCCGCCGCACTCGATGGTCTCACCGGCGTAGGCCGGCGCGAGGTGGCGGTAGCGCACCGATCGCGGTCGCACCCCCGAACCCAGCCAATCCGTGACTGCCTGCAGCATCCAGGCGCCCTGCAACGGGCCGTGTACCAACAACCCGGCGTGCTTGTCGTGGCCTGTGGTGAAGGGATGGTCGTAGTGCACGCGGTGAATCAGCCACGCCGCGGCGCTGAACATGAACAGCGCAACCTCGTCGGGTTCGCGCACCAGCACGGGAATCTCCTCACCCACCTCGGGAACGACCCCCCACGCCAACACGGCGCTCGTGTCTTCTTCGGAACCGTCGTCAGAACCGTCGTGGGAACCGTCCGCCGACAGGGCCAAGGGTTCGTCGCCTTGCGCGGCCGAAGTGTCGGCGTGTTCAGGGTGGGTGCTCATCGGTAGATCCTGGTGAACACTTCGCGCATCACCATGCGGTCGTGCTGGTTGCGGAACGAGAACCTGGTCTTCACGAAGGCCATCGGCCCGGATCTGCCCTGCTTCTCGTAGAGGTCGTCGATTTGTTTGTGCAAGGTGATGGTGTCACCGGCAAACACCGGATCGCCAAAGGAGATCTCCGTTTCGCCTGCCATGGCCCGTGTGGCTGCGATCGGTGGCACCTCCTCGGCGGGTGAACCATCCGCGGTGATGCGATCACGGCCACCGAGGTGAGCCACGTGCATCCGGATCACGTAGGGAAAGTACGGCGGCGCCAAGAGGTCGGGGTAGCCGGCGTCACGGGCCGCGGCGGTGTGGTGGTGAACCGGATCGGACGCTCCTATCGCATCGGCGAAGCGACGGATGTCGGTGCGGCTCACCCGAAACTCCCGGGCCTCGAAGGGCTTCGCCGCCCAGAGTCGGGCGTCGTCGGTGATCATGCTCATGTGGTTCTCCTTGTGCCCATGATGCCGCGCCCCGCGCCTTGATGTACACCTTGCTGGGGCGCCGTTGCGGGACTGCGGTGGCGGCAACCGACTACAGGCCCGTCGAGTGCTGCAGGCCCGTCGAGTGCTGCAGTGAGTCGATTGCTACAGGCCCATGGACTTGGCGATGATGTTGCGCTGGATGTCCGATGTGCCCGCTCCTATCACCCCCAGGCGTGATTCGCGGTAGTGGCGCTGCAGGTCGTATTCCATGGTGTAGCCGTAGCCACCCAGAACCTGCAGGCCCTGGTCGGCCACCTCCTTGTATGCCTCGCACACGTACAGCTTCAAGATGGCCGCATCACGCACGGTGGCCTCGCCACGATCAAGGCGGCGGGCGTAACGCCGCACCAGCATCTGACAGATCTCGGTTTGCATCTGCATGGTGGCGAGACGGTGGCTCACGGCCTGGAACTTCGAGATAGGGCGCCCGAACTGCTGCCTTTCGAGGGCGTACTGAACCGCGTCCTCCAGAGCCGCCCGAGCAGCGCCCGTTCGAGCCGCGCTCAAACAAAGCCGCTCGTAGCGCAGGTACACGGCGTTGTCGCGCCACCCCTGATGCAAGGTGCCGAGCATCCTTGTCTTGGGCACCTTCACGTTGTCGAAGAACACGTGGGCGGTTCCCAGCGGCCAGTGCCCCAGTGTCTCCATCGGGGTCCAGGTGATTCCCGGCGAGTCGGTGTCCACCAGGAAGTTGTTGATGCCGTGGTGCTTGGGGCCTTCGGAGCTGGTTCGGGCGGCGACAAGGTCGTAGTGGCTCACCTTGAACCCCGAGGTGAACACCTTCTGGCCGTTGAGCACGAAGTGGTCGTCCGCCTCGGTGGCGGTGAGCGAAATGGATGCAGCGTCGGATCCGGCGTCGGGCTCGGTGAGCGAGTAGCACACCGATCTGGAGCCATCCGCGATCCTCGGGAGCACCTCTCGGCGCAGCTCCTCGGGCCCGTCGCGCGATATCGCCAGGCCACCCCAGGTGACCGCCCGGAACACCCAGAAAGCCAAATCCAAAAAAGCGTGTCCGAGTTCCTCGAGCAGAATTGCCACCTCGGTGGCCCCGCCACCGGAACCGCCGTACTGCTCGGGAATGTTCACACCGAGCCAACCCATGCGCCCCAGCTTCTCGTACACCTCGTGTGGCGGGCGACGCTCGCTGTCGCATTCGCGAACGTATTGCCGGGTGATCTCGCGGCGACAGAAGTCCCGAACCGCGTCGCGGAACATCACCTGTTCGCTGGTCAACTCCACGCCAGTATCAGAGGGCCCAGTATCAGAGGGCCCAGTATCAGAGGGCCCAGTATCAGAGGGCCCAGTATCAGAGGGCCCAGTATCAGAGGGCCCAGTATCAGAGGGCCCAGTATCAGAGGGCCCAGTATCAGAGGGCCCAGTATCAACAGGCCCGGTTTCAACAGACATTGGTTCTGTGCTCCTCAACATCGACGTTCAATTCTCACATCCCGAGGCTGATCGACCTGCGCCGCATGCCGCATCACGCCGTGCTCGGCCTCGACATCTGGGCGAGGCCTTCAGCAAAGTCCCCACCTCAAGGATCATATATAATGCAAAATTGGACTTGACGACCGTGCAACTGAAGCCCGATTCACACAGGCTGATTTGAAATCACATCAAAACTGCGAGGCGATGCCACATGACCGAAACAACCTCAGCACGCTCCGGGGTCACCAGCTTGGCCAACCCCAACATCGAAACCGTGCGGGCGTTGTCGGCTCGGGTGTCCAACTGGGGACGCTGGGGCGACGACGACCAGCAGGGAACGCTCAACCACGTCACCCCGCAACACGTGGCGGCCGCCGCCGCGCTGATCAAACAGGGCAAGGCGATCTCGATGGGTCTGCCTTATGACGATGCCGGCCCACAAACCGGCAGCCTCGGTCGTTTCAATCCCATTCACCTGATGATCCGTGACGGCGCCGACGCGATTGCGGGCACGTCGGTGCGTGACTTCTACGGGGGCGTGGATCGCCATTTTCGGGGCACCGACGACATCATCATCATGCCGTTGCAGTGCGGCACGCAGTGGGACGCGCTTGGTCACGTGGTGTTCGAGGATCGCATCTACAACGGGTTCTCCGCTGCGCAGGTGAGCAGCAAGGGCGCCATGAAGAACTCGGTTCGCCAGGCGTCCGGGGCGATGACCGGCAGGGGTGTGCTGCTCGACGTGGCCGCCGCCAAGGGAGTCTCGTGGCTGGAGCCGGGTTACGCGATCAGCGGCGCCGACCTCGACGAGGCCGCCGCGCACGGCGGGGTGAGCGTGGGCACCGGTGACCACGTTTTTGTGCGCACTGGCGCCATGACTCAGGTGCGCCACCGGGGCTCATGGGGTGACTATGCCGGCGGCGACGCAGCCGGTTTGGGCCTGGCGAGCGTGGACTGGATTGCCGACAACGAGATCGCGGCGGTGGCCACCGACACCTGGGGTTTCGAGGTGCGGCCCAACGAGACCCCGGACACCAACCAGCCCTTGCACATCATCACCATCGTGTACATGGGCTTGTGGGTGGGTGAGATATTCGATCTGGATCCGCTGGCCGAGGACTGCGCCTCCGACGGGGTGTACGAGTTCTTTTTCTGCGGCCCTCCGCTGCCGTTCACCCGCGCGGTGGGCTCGCCGCTGAACCCGATGGCCGTGAAGTAGCCGGTAACGGTGACACAACGGTGACACAACGGTGAATCAACGCTGAAACAACGCTGAAACAGCCGCGCACCGAGAGCACGCACGCCGACTGATCGGGCCGTTCACCGAGGATTGGCCGCTGAAGGAGGATTGGCAGATGCAGATGACAGCCCTGAGGTCGATGATCTTCACCCCGGGTCATCGCCCCGACCTGATAGCCAAGGCCGGCCGCAGCGGCGCCGACGCGGTGATCGTGGATCTTGAGGACGCAGTGGCGGCCGATCAGAAGGCCACTGCCCGCGCCGGTTTGGGAGACCTTCCGGAGTCGGCGGTTCCCTATTTTGTGCGCACCAACGCCGCCACCACCGAGTACTTCTGGCATGACGTGGTGGCCGCGGCCACAGCCGGGGTGGCAGGGGTGATCGTGCCGAAGGCGGAAGATCCGGGACTGGTGCGCAGCCTCGACGGCGCGCTCACGGCCCTGGAGATCTCGGCAGGCCGCGAGCCGGGGGCCACCGTGATCGTGCCGTTGATCGAAAGCGGGCTCGGGGTGCGCTGCACCTACCACATGGCGCGCAGCAGCTCACGGGTGCAGGCGGTGCTGTTCGGCAGCGGCGAGCAGGGAGACCTCGTGGCCGACCTCGGCGTGGAGTGGACACCGGAGGGCACCGGGCTGGCTCACGCCCGCGCCAAGGTGCTGCTCGACGCCCGCGCCGCAGGGGTGGAACACCCGATGGAGGCCGTGTTCATGGACTTCCGCAACCTCGACGGGTTGCGCACCGAATGCGAACTCGCCAGGCGCTGCGGGTACGTGGGAAAGGTGGCCATCCATCCGGCGCAGATCCCGGTGATCCACGACGTGTTCACGCCCTCGCCCGAGGAGGTGGCCCATCAGCGCCGCATCCTCGAAGCCTTCGAAGCCGCCCTGGAGCGAGGCGAAGCGTCAATCTCGGTGGACGGGCGGATGGTGGACTACGCCGTGGCACGGGTGGCCCGCACCGTGCTGGCCCGCGCCCGCAACGCCCAGTCCGCGCCCGCCGAAGCCGAAACGACCACATGAAGCGAGCCGAAACCACCACCCGCGGCGAACTGCAAGGGAGACAGCCATGACAAGAAGCCGGTTCATTTCCGATGGTGTTGGAGTGGCGGTGATCGGCGCCGGATCGATCGGCACGTTGCGGGCCCACATCGCTCACCGTCACCCAAGCGTGGACTTTCTGGCGGTGTGCGACATCCACGAGGAGAAGGCCCGAACGCTCGCCGCGGCGTGTGAGGCCGACATGTGGAGCACCAGCGCCGAGGAGTTGGTGAGCCACCCGAGGGTGGGCGCGGTGATCGTGGCCTCCACCGAGGACTCGCATTACGACCCCGCCATCGCGGCGGTGGGTGCTCGCAGGGCGGTGCTGGTGGAGAAACCGCTCACGATCCTGCCCGACGAAGCCGAGAAGCTGCTCGCCGCGGGCGACGAGTACGGCGTGAGGATCTACACCGGGTTCACGCAACGGTTCAGGCGCCGCTACCTGGCCATCAAGGAGCACGTGAATCAGGGGTACGTGGGCCATGTGACCAGCGCCAAGGCCACCATCTACCTCACCGAGGCCGTGGCCCGGTCGGTGATCTCGCGTGCGGGCACCACCACACCGTCGGTGAACACGATGACCTACCTGTTCGACCTGCTGATGTGGTACCTGCCTGGGCGCAAGCCGGTGTCGGCCTACGCGGCGGGGGCCAAGGGGGCGATTCACGACACGTACGGCGCGCCCGATTCCACGTGGTGCGTGTTGGACTTCGGTGACGGCACCGTGGCGAACCTTGGAGTGAGCTGGGAATTGCCCGAGTTCTGGCCGGCGTACGTGGCCACCATGGACTTCGAGCTGTTCGGTCGCCAGGGCGTGATCAGCGTGCGAGACGACCACCGCGACGTGATGATGGCCAGCCGTCAACCCGTGCCTGCGCCCTACACCCCCGATGTGTCCATGAACGTGGCGCTGCTTGGTTCGTACATGCCCGGTGACTGGGCCCTGGGGGAGCATTTCGGCGCAATGCAGGAGGAAACCCACGCGTTCATCAACAGCGTGGGACAGAACCGCACCGATCCGATCCTGGCCACCGGACGTGACGGGCTTGATGTGCTGCGGGTGTCACGAGCGGTGGACGACTCGGCCCGAACCGGCGAAGTGGTGCCCGTCACCTGGGGCTTGTGACCCTGCGCAACAAGCCCACGCAGCCGCTCGGGCCGGACGGTTCACCATGAACTCCATGTTGGAGGGGGTCACCGTGCTGGAGTTGGGTCAGGTGATCGCCGGCACGTTCGGCGGCACGATCCTGGCCGACCTGGGCGCCGAGGTGATCAAGATCGAACCACCTCGGGGTGACACCGCCCGCAACCCGAAGATCGCTCCCCTAGGCGACGAGAGCGCCATCCATTTGTTCATGAACCGGGGCAAGAAGAGCGTTGTGCTCGACCTGAAGACCGGCGCCGGCAAGGAGTTGCTGTACCGGCTTGTGGAAACCGCCGACGTGGTGGTGGACAACTTCCGGCCCGGTGTGATGGCCCGCCTCGGGATCGACCATGAGACCCTCACCCGCCACAATCCCGACATCATCACCGTGACGATCACCGGGTTCGGCGAGACCGGCCCGCGGCGCCACCAGGCGGCGTTTGATCTTGTGGTGCAGGCCTTCAGCGGTCACATGGACTACACCGGCGAACCCGACGGCCCGCCCAGCCGGGTGGGCACGCCGCTGGCCGACCTCGCCGGTGGGATCTACGGCTGCATTTCGGTGCTGGCGGCGCTGGCCGCCAGAGGCCTGCCCACACGACGCGACGGCGAAGGCAACAGCGGCGGCGGTCGGGGTGTTCATGCGGATGTGTCCATGCTGGATTCGCTTGTGTCGCTGTTGGCCTACGACGCCTTGGACCATCTCAACACCGGTCGGGCGGTTACCCGTCAGGGCAGCGCCCATTCGCACATGGTTCCCTGGCAGGCGTTCGCCACAAGTGACGGCCATGTGGTGGTGGCCGCCCGCGACGAGAAGTTCTGGCGGAACCTTTGTGCAGCCATCGAACGCGCCGACCTGGTTGACGATCCCCGTTGTTGTGACAACGCCGCCCGGGTGGCCAACCGCGATTTCGTGGTGGGCGAACTCCAGCGGGCGTTCTCGGCGCGAACCACCGGTGAGGCCACCGCACTGCTTGAACGCTTCGACATTCCCTCTGGCCCGGTCAACGACGTGGCCGCGGTGCTGGCAGACCCTCACGTGGCCTCAAGGGGCATGGTGCAGACCTATCACCACCCCACCCTGGGTGAGGTTCGCTACCAGCCCAGTCCCATGAAGCTGAGCGACTGGGAGATGCCCCAACGTCACGCTCCGATGCTCGGCGAGCACACCAACGAAGTGCTCACCGAACGCCTCGGCCTGGATCCCGGCGAGATCAACGGGCTGATCAACTCGGGCGCCGTTGGATGCTGGTCGGGCCCCGACTGACATTCCTGAGCACAAGAGCCGGAACACAACGGCTGGATCACAACGCCGGGATCACAACGGCTGGATCACAGGGCGAACTCACCAAGGCCGGATCCGAACCGCCCTGGCGGGGTGGTGGGTGTCAGGAGATGATGCGTGGCACTTGGTCCACTGCCACCACGGTGGGGGTTCCGCCGGTTTCGGGGATCACTCCCCACGCTCCGTAGGACGGGTTCACCTTCACGTCTATTTCCTTGAGCACCGACACGCCCCAGGCGCGGAACATCCGGGGGCCTTGGCGGGTTTCCGCGTGGGTGAGCACGTCGTCGAGTCGCAGCTCCAGCGGCGGAACGGTGCGCTCGTACACCCACAACAGATGCACCCCTGTGGAACTCAGCACCGGCCCGTGGGGCGCGCCCAGGGGCGCTTGCAACGACGCGGTGTCCAAGCCGGTGGGCAGCGCGCTCGGTGGTGAGCACCCGAGGCGGCCACCGGCGCCGGTGAGCGGAGGTTCGCGGTCCACGAACGGGTCGATCGAATGGGCAAGGGCCACCTCGACGAAGTCCACCCCCCGGTTGAGTTCCTCGGCCAACGCCGGGTAGGCGTCTGCGGATTCGAGCGTGATCTGCTGAACGCACACCTCGGCGTTGTCCAGCAGCCAGGCCTCGTACGCGGCCTCCAGGTCGAACCCGAGAGCTTGACTTCGCACCAGCGCCGCAGCCACGAAGTCCGACAGCACGTCCAGTTCGGCTTCGGTGCGCATGCGTTGAGGGGTTTGATTGAACGCCGCCAGAGCCTCTTCGAGCCCACCGGGTTGTGCGTAACGATTGGAACGCTGCACGAAAGCCTCGTCGATCTCGCCGGCGTCGGCGTTCCAGCCGAACTCGGCGGCCGCGGCAGCACCGAAGGCTTGACGCAACACCAGCAGCAGCACCGAATCGGCTCGCTGTTGAGGGGTCAAGTCGTCCACGTTGGTGTGGAGACTCTCGAAGGCTTCGATGGTGAGGGGAACTCCGTCCACCTCCGCCACCGACGACGACTCTGCGCCACAACCCGCCACCAGGGCCACCGCAACCAGCAGGGCCACGACCCTTCGCAGCGGACGGTCGAGGCCCCCCGTCAGCGCCCTGGAACAAGCCCCGGCCGAGGGAGTCACTGCCATCGGGGAGACGCAACCGGCCGCGACTTGTTCAGCGTCGCCCACCCGCAATGCGATCACTGTCGGTCACGTGGCAGCAGGTTGTCCCCAGCAGCGTTCATCACGGTTGCGAGATCGTCTGCGAGGTGGCCTAACCGGCGGCGGCTGCGTTCATCACGAAGCCGAGCAGCGTGTAGTAGCCCACCAGGGCGCTCAACTCCACCACCTGCTTCGCGCCGAGCACGCCACACGCGCCGGCATGGGTGTGATCACTCACGGTGCTGGTGGCGCACAGTTCGCGCACGTAGTCCACCACCACCTTGGCTCGCTCGCCCGGCACCGCACCACCGGAGTCCACCGCGGCGATCACGTCCTCGGGTACGCCGGCGTTGCGGGCCAAACCCACGTGGCTTTGCCATTCAAAGTCGCAGTTGTGGCACCTGGCGGTGGTGATGATTGCCAGTTCGCGGTCGTGGTCGCTGAGCTCTCCCACAAAGCGGATCTGATGACCCAGGCTGGCGGTGGGGCGAGCAATCCCGGGTATGTGCAGCAACACGTGGAACGGCCTGAGCACGTCGCCGCGACTCGCGGCGATCTCGTCGAACACTTCCTGCTGCGACGAATCCAGGCGGTCACGCTCCGAGAGCAACTCCACACGTGTCTGCGGTTTTCCGTCAGTCAATTTCGCAACCTCCATTTGGTTCATGGCTCACAGTGGGCTCCCCGAAGGCGATCACAGCACATCCAGCTTGAACAGGCGGGCAGCGTTGCGGCCCAGGATGCGGTCGCGAGACGCTTCGGTGAGCCTGGCCTCGGCCAGGAACGCCAGCGGATCGGTGGGGCCCATGTCGAAGGGGTAGTCGGTGCCCATGAGCACATGGGTGTCGCCGAAGGTGTCCACCAGGTACTCCACCATGCGTGGATCGAAAACGGTGGTGTCGAAGTACAACTTGCGCAGGTATTCGCTTGGCAGGCGGTCTATGTGACGGCGCAGTTCGGGCCGCACGCCGTAGGCATGGTCGGTGCGGGCGAAGTAGTACGGCAGGTACCCGCCGCCGTGTACCACCACCATCCGCAGATCCGGATGGCGCTGCCACACCCCGCCGAGGATCATGCGCGACACCGCCAACGTGGACGCCAGCGGCATGCACACCACGTTCACCAGGTAGTAGTCGTCCATGCGCTCGCCGTGGGTGAAGCCCTGGGGATGCATGATCACGGTCATGTCGAGTTCCACGGCTTTCTCCCACACCGGGTCGAAGCGCCTGTGGTCAAGGTCGGCGCCGTTCACGTCGGCGCTGATCTCAAAGCCGTGCATCGAGAAGTCACGCCGGATCTCGGTCATCACCTCCACCGCCAGGTCGGGGTGCTCCATGGGCAGGTTGCCCACCGCCGCGAACCGGTTCGGGTGTTGTGCCACCACCTCGGCAAGGCGTTCGTGCTGAAGGCGTGAAACCTTGTACGCCTCCGGAGCGGACAGCCAGTAGAAGTACTCGGTGGGGGGCACCGACAGCAGCTGCATGTCCACCCCTTGAAGGTCCATGTCGGCAAGGCGAGCCTCGGGGTCACAGAACTTGGCGGTCTGGTCGGGTTGGCT
This sequence comes from Candidatus Aldehydirespiratoraceae bacterium, assembly GCA_965221635.1. Classification (GTDB taxonomy): domain Bacteria; phylum Actinomycetota; class Acidimicrobiia; order Acidimicrobiales; family Aldehydirespiratoraceae; genus JAAXHB01. Next base: position 1,361,658 of record OZ244902.1, on the reverse strand, counting down.
GCGAAGTTCCCGGTTGTAGCGCAGGCTCTCGGGAGACGAGAAGAAGCTGCGCGGGTCGAGTTCGGGTTTGAAGAACGGCTTGGCCAGCTTCTCCGCGTCGGGAACGGCCAGGTGCGCGTGTACATCCACGCAAACACACGACGGCTTCGCCACCAGCGACTGTTTCCATTTTGGGCCCAGCTCCGGCCACCACTCCGAGGGCGTTTCGGCGGAACCGGAGTCCGTTGCGGCTGTTGGGGTGCTGGTCATTGTGTTCTCCCTGTTGTGAGGTCTTGAGGTCTTGTGGCAGAAGCTGTCGCCGCCGGCCGGGGGCACCGGTTGGCGGCTCGACCCGGCGTCGGGGTCTCAGGCGCCCAGAGTGGTCACTCCCGCTGCGGCCAGCGCTGCGATTTCGCTCTCGCTCAGGCCCAACTCTTCGCTGAGCACCTCGCCGCTGTGCTGGCCAAGGGTGGGCGGGGGTCGCCGAATCGACGCGGGCGTGTCGAACAGCTTGAACGGCACACCCACCAGCGGCAAGTCCCCGATGAGCGGATGATCCACCGTGGTGACCATGCCGCGGGCTTCGGTTTGGGGCGACCCGAGCGCCTCGGCGACCGAGTTGATCGGGCCGCACGGGATCGACACCGCCTCCAGGTCGGCGATCCACTCGGCCCGTGTTCGCAGCGCGATCCGCTCGGCGATCAGCCCGTCGATCAGGTCACGGTTGATCACCCGGTCTGCGTTGCGGGCAAAGCGGGGGTCGTCGGCCCATTGCGATTCGCCCAGCAGACCGGCGAAACGGGCGAACTGCGCGTCGTTGCCAACCGCAACCGCCAGCGCACCGTCGGATGCCGCATAGGTGCGGTACGGGACGATGCTGGGATGACCGTTGCCGTAACGCCCGGCGTCGGCGCCGCTCACCAGGAACGCCGATGCCACGTTCGCCAGGATCTGGATGCCGGTGTCGTGCAAGGACACCTCGCTGCGTTGACCACGACCGGTGCGTTCACGCGCAGCAAGCGCGCCCAACACGGTCATGGTTGCCAACATGCCGGTGCAGATGTCCACCATGGCCACACCCACCTTCATCGCCTCACCGTCGGGTTGGCCGGTGATGGCCATCAGGCCCGTCTCGGCTTGAAGGATGAAGTCGTAGCCGGGGGTGGCCGCCTTGGGTCCGCTGCTTCCGTACCCCAGCACCGACATGCGCACCGCAGCAGGCGCCTCTGCTTCGAACCATTCGTCGGTGAGGCCCCAGCGCTGCAAGGTGCCGGTCTTGAAATTGTCGAGCACCACGTCGGCGCGCCGGATCAGTCGGCGCAGCAAGTCGAGACCCTCGTCGGTGCTCAAGTCCAAGGTGAGGCTGCGCTTGTTGCGGTTCACACCCAAGAAGTACGCGGCTTCGCCTTGCGCGAAGGGTGGGCCCCAGCCGCGGGTGTCGTCGCCGCGGCCTGGTTGTTCGATCTTGATCACCTCTGCGCCCATGTCTCCGAGCCACATGGCGCACAGCGGGCCTGCCAGGATTCGGGTGAGGTCCACCACTCGGATGCCGTCGAGGGCCCCCGCGCCGGCCTCGGCTGACGAGTTGGAGGGGCCGGGCTCAGATTTGGGGTTCACGACACACGATTCTTGTGGGCGAGGCGTCGCCGCGCCTCAATGGGTGCGTCAGTCCCGCCCCGAGCCGGCGCCGTCGTTGCCCGACTCGCTGTCGGCGCCGCGGGCCTGCTTGGAGCGGTCGCTCTGGTTGCGGCCCTCGTTGAAGTCGCCCATGTAGGTATCAAGCGCCGCACGGTTGCGTTCGCGGAACTGGTGGAAATCGGCGGGACGCTTCTCGAGGAAGGCGTTCATGCCTTCGAGGGATTCCTCGGTGCCCCAAATGTTGGCAAGCAGTTCCATGCCGTGCTGCCACGACGGGTACAAGGCGTCGCTGTCGTAGTTGAGCGACACCTTCGTGGAGCGAATCGTCTGGGAGCTGTAGCCCTTGATCTGTGCCACCACTTCGCGCACCCGGTCGTGCAGCTGCGACGCCTCCACGGCTTCGTTGGCGAGCCCGATCCGGGCGGCCTCGGCGCCGCTGTAACGCTTGCACAAGAAGATCATTTCCTTGGCGCGGCGTTCGCCGATCAGCTTGCCGATGTACTGGGTGGCGCCCACTGTTGGGCATGCCCCCACCCTGGCGCCGGTCTGGCCGAAGATCGAGTCGTTGGCGGCGAACACCAGGTCGCACCACAGCATCAGCTCGTGACCGCCGCCCACGCAGGCGCCTTCCACCATGGCGATCACCGGGATCGGCAGGTTGCGACACGTCATGGCCACCTTCTGCATGCGGTCGTTCCACATGTAGGAGTTGGCCTTGTTGAGCTTCATCATGGCGTGGAAGTCGCCCCCGGCCGAGAAGTGCCCGCCCACGCCGTACACCACCGCTGCCACGATGGTTGGATCCTCCCTGGTGGAGTTGAGGGCGTGAGCCAGTTCGTCGAGGGTTTGCTCACGAAACGCGTTGCGCACCTCGGGCCGGTTGATGCCGATCCAGGCTGCGTCGTCGCGCACCTCGAACACAATCTCCGAATACCGCATTGCCATTACCTCTCACGAATCTCCGACTCCGGCCCCGAGTCCGACCCCGGCTCCGAGTCTTCCGCAACCGCCCGTTTGGATCGGCGCACCGCGAGGTTCACCGGCAACACGCCGCCCAACCAACGCGATCATGCATTATACATGATCGCGTCTTTTGGGGCCTGTGGGGGCTTAGCCTGTGGCGATTCGACTCTCGGCGCGACTCCGGCGACCCTTCGGAACCTCAAGCAGTCCCAACGAACGCCTGGCCATCGCCATTGCGGTGGGCGCCATGGGCACTCTGGGCTTCTCGGTTAGTTCACCGATCCTTCCCGACCTCGCAGATCACTTCGGCGTGAGCCGTGGCGCCATCGGGCTGGTGCAAGCCTCGGTGTCGATAGCGGGGGTGTTGTTCTCCACCACCATCGGCTACATGGCCGACCGGCGTGGGCGGCGCTGGGTGATCCTGTGGGCGTTGGCCCTGTTCTCGATTTGTGGCGTGGCCGGGTTCTTTGCCCGTTCATTTTGGGTGCTGGTGGTGGTGCGTTTCGGCCAGGGGTTGGGCACCTCGGGCATTCTCGGCGTGGGAATCGTGCTGATCGGCGACATCTTCACCGGCGAGCAACGCACCCGGGCGATGGGAATCAACCTCACCGGACTACAGGCGGTGTCGATGATGGGCCCGATCGTGGCCGGCGTGCTCGCCGTTGGGGGCGCCTTTCGTCCGTTTCTGATTTTCCTGGTGGGGCTCCCGCTGGCGGCGTGGGCGAGTCGCATGCCCGACGACCGACCCGCGCAGAGCGTGGAACGGGCGTTGGGTCACGTGCGCTCCGCGTGGGCGGCGATGCACCGCCAAGAGACGCTGATCAACTTCGTGGGATTGCTGGTGGCCACCTTCGTTGCCACCTACCTGCTTCACGGCCTGGGTTTCACGGTGACGCCGCTGCTGCTGGCCGACGAGTTCGGCACGTCGGTGACGGTGCGGGGTCTGATCATCGCCATGTTCCAGGCGGGTGTGATCCTGGCCGCCATCCGCATCGGCGTGATCCTCAAGCGGCTGGGGCTGCGACGCACCGTCACCTTGTCATTCGCGATCATGGCGCTCGGCGGTGCAACCGCCGCCTGGGCGCCGAATGCGTTGATGGTGGGCGTGGGCCTCACCGCGTCGGGTGTGGGTTTCGGCTTGTTCATCCCTCAGGCGCAGTCCTACGCCGCGGCTGTGGGCGGCACCCGCTATCGGGGCATGACCGTGCTGAGTTGGGTGACGGTGGTGCGCATCAGCCAGATGTTGGGCCCACCCACCGGATCGTTCACCTACGACGCGATCGGCGCTACCGCTCCGTTCCTTTTGGGCGCTGCGGCCACCGCAGTGATCGCGCTGGCGTGGGACCCCATGCAACGGGCGCTTTCCCGTGGCGGCCCTGCCCCCGGCGGCCTTTCCGGCGGCGTCACCTGAGGCCGCAATTTCCACTGAGCCGGCGACATCACCCGGCCCCGCTATTTCACCTGGGCCGGCAGTCTCACCTGGGCCCGCAATCTCTGGGCCCGCAATGCCTCGGCCGGCAATTTCACCTGGTATTGCGCGAACCTTGATCCGCCCCGCCGGGCGGGCGTTTGCCTGCTCGGCGGAGCATCACCTCCATAACCGCGGCGTTGTCGGCGTCGCCGAGACCTTCAGCCACAGCGTCCCCCAGCGCCGCGGCCGCGGCTGCTGCGAGCACACCGGAGGCGCCCACGCGGGCGGCGTGCTCACATATCAACATCAGGTCGCCATGGGTGCCGCCGAGGGCCGAATGGGCGGGCCGGTAGCTCCGATCAACCATTCGGCCACCCCAAATGTCCATCGCCCGGCTCGCCGCGGCGCTGTCGCGCAACACCTCAAGCATGGCGTCAACAGGCAGGTCGGCCATCTCTGCCACCGCCAATGCCTCCGCCAGCACCACACGATGAACGCCCAGCACGTGGTTCACCACCAGCTTCGCGGTTGCGCCCGCACCGGGGCCGCCAAGCACGTACACGGCTCTGCCCAAAGGCGCCAGCAACTCGCGGGCGCGCTCTGTGGGGCCCTCACGGCCGCCGAGCATGAAGATCACGTCACCGGAAACGGCCTGCGCGGCGTTGCCCGACACGGTGGCGTCCACGTAGTCCACACCTGTGGAGGCCAGGCGCTGCTCGGTGCGCACCGACCATTGCGGATCAGCGGTTGTGGTGTCCACCACCAACGTGCCCGCCACCGCCGGGTCACGTCCCCGGCCACTCACCAGGTCTTCGCACACTTCGGCTGCGGTCTGTCCATCAGGCAGCGACAACACCACCACCCGGGCCTCGGCGATCACCTCGCGGGCTGACCCGGCGGCCTCTCCGCCGAGGTGCTCAAGGCGCTCGCGGCCCGAGGCGCGTGTGTCCCAGCCGATCACCCGATGCCGGCGAAGCAACCCCCCGGCGAGCGCCTCGCCCATCAGGCCCAACCCGATCAGGCCCACCGAATGGTCGTCGGCGGCCTGCGGTGAGGGGCCCATGGCGGCCTAGAAGCCGTAGAACGCAGCCGGGTTGTGAACCAGGATTTGTTGCCGCAACGCCGGATCGGACACCCAGTCCCCGAACGCGCCAAGCAGGTGGCCCTCGTCGGGCACCTGCTCGAACTTGTTGGGGTGCGGCCAGTCGGTGCCCCACATGAGCCGCTCGGGTGCCGCGGCCACCAGCGCCTCGGCCATGGGCGCCACGTCGGCGTAACGAGGCGGACCCACCGCGCTCACCCGATCCGCGCCGGAGATCTTCAGCCAGGTGTTGCCGCCTCGAAGCAAGTCCACCAAAGTCTTGAAGCCCTCGGCGTGAACGCCCGCCGCGGCCGGCTGGTAGGCGAAGTGGGCGAGCACCACCGGCAGCGGCAGCGACTCGAACACCGGTCGCAGTTCGGTGATGTGAGCACCGGGGAACAGGAACTCCACGTGCCAACCCAGGGGGGCTATCCGCTCGCACAGGTCTGGCAGTTCGTCCCAGGTGATCGGCATTCCTCCGGCGTTGTCGGTGTTGAGCCGCACCCCGCGCACGCCTCGCTGGTGCCATTGGGCCAGGTCGTGGTCGCTGAGGCCGTCCTGTGTGCCGATGGCCACCACCGCTCGGGCCCTGTTTGGTGATTCGGAGTTGAGCGTGTCCATTCCGTCGAGGATGGCCGAGTTGTCCGTTGCGTAAATCGAGGGCTGGGTGAACACCACCCGGTCGATCCCCAGCGCGGCGTGCAGGTCTCGCAAGTGGCCCACATTGGACTCCGGGGGTGTGTAGCCACGGTCGGGTGTCATGGCGCGGCCCGTCTCGAACACATGCACGTGGGTGTCGATGCTGCCCTCGGGCGGACGGAACGGCGCCTTGCTGGGGCCGCGAAGTGGCGCCAGGCACATCGGGGGCTGCGTTGCCCCACCTGTGGGCGTGGGGTGTTTCTGCTCAACTGTCATAGATGGTGTGGATCATATATTATGCAGGATCGCCTTGGAGCTTCGGTTCCGGCGTCGACGCCTGGTCGACCCGGGCAGGCTCGGGCGCTGCCCGCAACGGAGAAGACTCACAATGACCAATCGTGCAAGCCGCAGCGACGGGCCCGTCATCGACATCCACTGCCACAGGGAATGCCGCCCGGCTACCGAGATGATGGCCGTCGAGGAGGAAAAGGCAGGACGGGTGCGGCTCCAGTACGGATCCGAGATCACCCGAGAGGTGAACCGCCGCCAACTCCAGATGCTGCGCCCCAAGATGGACAGCCTCGAGGTGCGCCTCGCCGACATGGACCGCATGGGGGTGGACATTCAAGCGGTGGCCGTGTCGGTGTATCAGTACTACTACTGGGCGCCGCCGGAGGTTGGGGCCAAGGTGTGCCGCCTGATCAACGAGGAGCTGGCGGAGGCGGTGTCGCATTTTCCGGGTCGTTTCGCCCCGCTGGGCGCCGTGCCGTTGCAGGACACCGAGGCAGCGATCAACGAGCTCCGCTACTGCACCTCGGAGTTGGGCATGCGGGGCCTTGAGATCGGCAGCCACGTGGAGGGCTCCGAGATCGCCGACGAGCGTCTCGATCCTTTCTGGGCCGAGGCTGAAGCGCTGGGATCGGTGGTGGTGGTACACACCGAGGGCCACACCCACAAACAGCGCCTCACCGGCCACAACTTCGTGAACATCATCGGCCACGCCTTCGAGGCCACCTTGGCCACCGCCCATTTGATCTTCAACGGTGTGATGGAGCGCTACCCGCGCCTGAAGGTGGTGGTGGTTCACGGCGGCGGGTACCTGCCCGCCTACGCGGGGCGCATCGACCACGCCTGGCGGGCCCGGGCCGATGTGCGCGAGGGTGTGCCGAATCCGCCCACGGAATACCTGAAGCGCTTCTTTTTCGACACGATGGTGTTCGAACCCGACCAGCTCGAGTTTCTGATCAACAAGTACGGCGCGGATCACGTGCTGCTTGGCACCGACTACCCCTACGACATGGGCGAGGAAGACCCGCTGGGGTTGATCGGCGACGTTCCGGGCCTGGATCAATCCCAGATCGACTTGGTGGCCGGAGGCAACGCGGCTCGCCTGCTGGGACTGGACTGAGCCCGTGCCGTCGCACGCCGCGCACACCTTTTGACCTCGTTGTGATCGCATTGCAACCGTCTGGACTTTGAGCGTCCACCACCCACGAGAGGAACACCATGAACCAGCCCCAAAGCGCCAACCCGAACTCGGCCGGCTCGGGTGCCCCGGCGGATCTCGCGAACCGTGACACGCCGGGAGGCAACAGCGGTTCGATCGGCTTGGCGGTGATTGGTTGCGGCACGGTGGGACGCATTCGCGCGGCGCTTGCCCGTGAGTACTCCAGCGTGGGGTGGCTGGGCCTGTGCGACGTACACGAACCCACCGCCAAGGCGTTGGCCGAAGACACCGACGCCGATTTCGTCACCACCGACGTGGCCGCGCTGTTGGCCCGCCCCGAGATGACCGCGGTGATCGTGGCAACCGACGAGAACGAACACGTAGACCCGATCATGCGCTCGGTGGCCTACGGGGTGCCGATGTTCATAGAGAAGCCCCTGGCCACCGACCCTGTGGAGTCCGCCGAGGTGCTCGCAGCCATCGAGAGCCGCGGCGTCGACGCGGTGATCGGCTACACGCAGCGGTTCCGTCGCCGTTTCCTCACCGTGAAGCAACGCCTGCGTGACGGCCAGATAGGTGATGTGACCAGCGTGATCACCAGGGCGTTCATGAACCGCATGGTGGTGGAAGCCACCCTCGCCAAAACCCGCAAACGCTCCGGTTTGACCCCGATGGTGGTTTCGGGCACCCACAGCCTGGACATGAGCATGTGGCTGATGGAACCCAAGACACCCGTGGAGGTGTACGCCCGCTCGGTTGACCGTTTGCTGGCCGAATGGGAAACGTTTGACGCCACCTTCGGACTGTTCACAATGGACGACGGATCCATGTTCAGCATGAACATCTCCTGGGCACTGCCGGTGGTGTGGCCCGGAGCGGTGTACGGGCTCGAGATCGGCATAGTGGGCACCCAGGGAGTGATCGACATCGAGGACACCCACCGCGACGTGATCGTGGCATCGGAGATCCCCCAGCCCGCCGGGTACCGCAGCCGAGGTTTCGACGCGCCCGCCCCCCGTCACGTGGACTTTGTGGGCAGCTACCCGCCCGGTGATCTTTCCGACGGTTTCCTTTGGGGGCCGATGCGCGAGGAGACGGCCACCTGGTTCAACCGTCTCGCTCGTGGCGTGCCCACGCCGCACGCCACTGCGGCCGAAGGTCACCGCAACCTGATCCTCACGATGGCCATGGATCACTCGGCTCGCACCGGTCGGCCGGTGAAGCTGCCCATCGACCCCGAGGAACTGCGCCGCCCAAGCTGATCCCAAGATCGCGGCGCCTGTCCAGGGCCAAGTGCCCAGAGCCGACTGCCCAGGGCCGTGTGTCCAGGGCCACGAGTCACACAGAAGCGACCAATCGCAGATCAGCCGCACACCAGTCACAAGTCATGCCGACAGAGGTCAAACAGTCTCCTTCACAGGTCACACAGGAAAGGAACCCGGAAATGAGCCGGATCGAAAGAAGTGCAACGCAGCTGAGCGTCGGCGTGATCGGCACCGGCTGGTGTGGAGGCATCAGGGCAGAAGCGTGCGCGCGCAGCCCGCTGGTGCGCGAACTGCACATCGCCGAGATCAACGACGCGAGGCGCGCCGAGATGGAGGCGGCCACAAGCCCCGATTCCAGCACCGACGACTGGGAGGCGCTGCTGGCGATCGACGGGTTGGAGGTGGTGATGATCTCCGCCACCCCCGAAACCACGCACTACCCGATGGCCCGGGCCGCGCTGGGCGCCGGCAAGCACGTGCTGTTGGAGAAGCCGATAGCGCTGAGCCTCGACGAGGCCGACGACCTGATCGACGTGGCCGAGGCCAACAACGTGAAGTTCACCATTGGCTACTCGCAGCGTTTCAATCCCCGGCAGTCGTTCGTGAAGCGCAGCCTGGGTGACGGCAGCATCGGCGACCCCACCCATGTGCTGGTCACCCGTCACATCGGGCGCAGCCTGGGCGCCAAGATCGGCAACCGCATCAAGCTGAGCCCCGCGGCGATGGAAGCCACACACGACATCGACTTTGCGTTGTGGTGCCTGCAACCCCGCCGTCCGGTGCGGGTGTACTCGCAGGTGGCCTGGGGGGTGCGGCGCGAAACAGTTGGCTTGCCCGACTCCCAGGTGATGATCATCACGATGGACGACGGCGTGGTGGTGACCGTGAACGCAGGGATGGCCCTGCCCGCGGGTGGTTACCCCAACGCTGCCACCACCTGGATCGAGGTGGTGGGCACCGAAGGCACGGTGATGATCGACGACTCGCACCGCGAGGTGGTTCACAACACGTCCGCCAACGGGGTGCGCTTTCCGCTTTCCACCATGCCCGGCGAGTACGTGGAGGACGCCTACGCCGGGCCGATGGAGCGCGAAACCGTGCACTTCCTGGAGGCGGTGGCCTATGACCGTGCCCCGATGGTGGATCCGCGGCTTGCCCGTCTCACCATGGAGGTGTACATGGCCGCCGACCTCTCCGCTGACCTCAACGAAGTGGTGAACCTGCCCCTGGATTCCACGCAACGGGGTTTGGCTCTGGCCGCATCGGTTCGCCAATAGCCCGGCCCGCGGTCACCCGATCAGCAGTTCACAGTCACCAAGCCGGCAGTCACCAAGCCGGCAGTCACCCATCCGGCAGTCACCAAGCCGGCAGTCACCCATCCGGCAGTTACCAAGCCGGCAGTTACCCGTCCGTGGGGGCAGAAAGGAGCCTGGCGCGATGAGGATCACCGGGATCGAGGCAATTCCAATCACGGTTCCGCTGGCCAAGCCGGTGGTGATGTCGCACATCACGGTGGCCCAATCCCACAACGTGCTGGTTGCGGTGTCCACCAGCGACGGCATCACCGGCTGGGGCGAGGGGGTTGAGGCAACCGACCTCACCGGCGACACGCAGCAGTCGATCAAGGCCGCTGTGGAGTTTCTGGGCGCTCAACTGGTGGGAGAGGATCCGTTGCGGCGCACGGCGCTGTGGTGGGCGATGCGCAAGAAGATCTACGGCAACGAGACCGCCATCGGGGCCATCGACATGGCCTTGTACGACATTGCCGGCAAAGCGTTCGGCGTGCCCGTGTGCGATCTGCTGGGCGGGGCGGTGCGCACTTCGGTGCCGGCTCTCACCATGGTGGGAAGCGGCAACCCGTCGGCGGATGTGGCTGCGGCGGTGGCCAAGCACCAGGCCGGGTACCGATGGTTCAAGGTGAAGCTCGGTATCGGCACCATCGAGGACGAGTTGGAATCCATGCGCCTGATACGTGACGCGCTGCCCGCGGATTGCGTGCTGAGCGGCGACGCCAATCAGGCTTGGAACGAACCTGAGGCGGTGCGGTTCCTGCGCGGCCTGGAAGGTCTCGACGTGCGATTCATTGAACAGCCGGTGCCGCGGGGTGATCATTCCAGCCTGGTGAGGATCGCTGCTTCGTCGCCGGTGCCTGTGTGCGCCGACCAGAGCGTGAACTCGCTCGACGACGTGGGCGCATTCGGGCGCACCGGTGTGGCCGGGGTGAGCCTGAAGCTGGTGAAGCTTGGCGGAATCACCGGCGTGATGCGAGGCGCGGCGCTTTGCGAGTGGCTGGGCCTTGAGGTGAACCTCGCCGGCAAGATCGCCGAGTCGAGCGTGGCCGCGGCTGCCAACATTCACTGCGCCGCGGCGATGCGGTCGATCAACTTCGGTTGCAGTCCCGGCAATCAGGGAATCTCCGGTGATGTCACCTCGGTTCCGCTGGCCGCCGAGGGCGGGGAGTACGCCGTGCCCACCGCCGCCGGACTCGGTGTGGGCGTTGACACCATCACCTAGTGATCGCCTCGTTGGAGCCACCGGTGATGCCGGGATCGTGATCGTCCTCGGCCCGTCCGCTGCAGGACCGTGACCGGGCCAGGGTCTCACGGTGCGATGAACACAACTCCTGGAAGAGGGATCAAGGAATCAGGGATTGGCCGCGAAGGCGCCCGCGAGGGCCTCGACGAGTTTCTGGAAACCAAGTACCTGGCCTTCGGCAACATCAACCCATAACCGCAACAGCTACTCGTCAATCCCCGAATCATCATCAGAATCCTTGTCGCCCGGCGCCCTCCAGGGCTCGTCCTCGGCGTCTGCCTCGTCTTCCGCCTTTGAGAGTTCGTCTTCGGCGTTCTCATACTCAGGCTCGTAGGGGTAGAGCTGCACCCGGATGACGTCCCCGGCGCAGTTCTCCACCGTTACATCAGGCATATTGTGACCCGCAGCCCAAGCATTCCGATTCCTTGCCTGACAATAGGCAAGCCTTGTCGAAATCAGGTCAGCCTTTATGTGCGTTACCCTCTCCTCGGATTCTTCTACTGTCTGGGCCGCAGTATCAATCAGTTTTGACCATTCCTTGAGCTGATCTCCGGACACGCCGCCAGCCTTTGCAATTGCCGCCGCAACAGCGAACAAGTTTCTGACAATTTCGGCAAGTCTCTCCCGAGCAGCCGTCAAGATCGACATCGCCTGACCTAGCTGTACTTGGAGATGATCAACCTCCTCAAGTGCCTCGTGTTCTCGCAGGCGATCCTGTACTGCATCAGGAAGGTAAAGCTCGCACGGAACAGGAGGGTGTGTCCCCATGTTTTCGATACCCTGATCACCAAGACAGGGAAACCTCTGCTGCCAATTTCGGAAGAGGCACTGTGGTCTTCCCTGCTCGTCATAACGTATACCTAGCTGATAGTTGCCATCGTGCGGCGCGTTCCCGCTACCGTCATTACCCCCATTACCGTCATTGCCCTCATTATCGTCATTATCGTCATTGCCGTCACCGCCGTCACCCACTTCATCATCACTGCCGTCTGCGTCACGCTTCTCCGATCCATCACCTCCATCACCGCTATCGCCACCATCGCCGGTGTCGTCCGGTCCATCGCCGGCACCGTCGTCACCATCGCCGGTGTCGTCGCCACCATCACTAGTGTCGTCACCGTCGCCCTTGTCACCACCATCACCGGTATCGTCACCATCGCCGCTGTCGTCGCCGCCATCGCTGGTGTCATCACCGTTGTCGTCCGGTCCGTCGCCGGCGCCGTCGTCGTCACCGTTGCCATTGTCACCGCCATCGCCGGTGTCGTCACCATTGCCGGTGTCGTCGCCATCGCCGGTGTCGTCACCATCACCGGGGCCATCGCCTGCGCCGTCGTCCCCATCGTCACTGTCGTCCGTGGCGCAGATGCCGAGGATCTCGTTTTGCCGTGCTTGCGTGAGCATCAGCGGCTCGTGGAGGTAGTCGCCCGTGGTGTCAGTGTGTCCGTTGTAGCGCACCGGTGCGACGTGGCTCTTGGAAGGGCTCGGAGCGTCGCCTCCGTCTGATGTTTCGTGGGTGCCGGGGCAGTACATGGCGCACTTCACTCCGGGCGCCGCTTTGCCTGGTGCGATGATGGCAGTGTCGGACGGGAAGCGGAATCCTCCCACGTGCTTGGTGTCCGTGAAGGTTGCGATGTCCGGCCACACGGCACCAGGTGTTGCCTTGGTGACTCGAATATAGGGAGACGGGTGGACCTTGTTGAAGAGAGGCTGTGTGTCCTTGTTGGTTGCTATGTAAAACGAGATTCGCTGGCCTTGGATGTTGATCCCGGACATGTAGTGGGTATCAATCACCTTTGTCTTCTGGTACACGCCATGGGCGTCCTTGGTCCACACTTGCACCTCTGCGGGCGTGCGCTCGTAGTTGTAACCCGCCGGGAGAGTGCTGAAAATGGGCAGTTCGGAGAAGAGGCGCGTGTCACCCTTGCCTACGCTGGTGTCTTGCATGGTTGCGTAGGTAGAGGCCCACTGGCCAGTGGTGGTGGACGGCACCCAGATCGTTTGTTGCGAGCTTGGTGGGGTCTTGGCCCATTTCACAGTCCAGAGGTTTTTGGTGTTGGCGTTTGTAGCCAGGTAGAACTGCAGCGGCGTGCTGGTGGTGTCGTTAGGAAGTGTTGCGGTGATGGCCCATGCTTTGGTGCCTGTGTTGAGGTGGTCTATGGATCCTAGATTTTCGGCGAGGCTGTTGATTGTGGTGTCATCGAAGAGAAGCACGGGTGTGCGTTGTATGTAGTATCCGACGGGCAGGTGGGTGTAGAGGGGTGGGGCTGTGTTGACGGTTTGGAAGCCGGGGATGGCCCGTATGGGCGCGCCGAGACCGTACTGGCCGTGTTGTCCGACGGAACGGATGTCGAACTGGTAGGTGTGCCAGTCCTTGAGATCGGTGAAGGTGTGAGTGCGGGTGGTGCCGTCGCTGCCGGGCAAGGCCACGAAATCGTCGGTGAGCCATTGGTAGTCGTCACTTTGGATTCGGTACACCCAACCGGTGATGCGCGACGCTTCGCTGTCGGGCACTGTCCAGTGGAAGGTAAGCGACCCGGCACCGGTTTCGGTGCTGGTGATCGTAGGCGCGCTCAAAGCGGATACTTGAGTGCCGGTCACTGCAACCGTGAACGAGTCGGTCTTGCTGTTGCCGAACTTGTCAGTCGCTGTCACGTCCACAGTGGCAGGCGTTGCGGTGGGGCTGTATCCCTGGATCACCAGCACGTTGTTGTTGATCGCGGCAGTCAAAGCCGGGCTGTCCGGGCTGTCATCGGCGACAGCCACGGTGTACGTGTACCCCTCGTGATACGCGCCCCCAAACACCGGCGGAGCCTCGCGACTCTCGAGCGCGTAGGTGATTTGCTGCGACGATGTGACGGTGCCGTTGGGTATGGGGCGAACGAGCAGCGGAGGTTGCACGTAAGTGGCATCAACGTAAGCCCAGTCGGTTGTCCCATAGTTGTTCACCGCGCGCACACGAATCTTCACATCACCCGCTGGCACTCCTCCCAAATCGATGCTGGGTTCGGTGGTTGTTTGGTTGGTGTCGCTCCACGTGACGTTGCCGTTGGAGTCCTTGGCACCAACAGTCACTTCGTAGTAACCTGTGCCATTCGCAGGGGCTTTGACCTTGGTTTTGTCCTGCCAGGACACGTGGATCTTGTCGAGCTGCTGCAATGCGCTCACTCTCGACGGGGTTGTCAGTGGTCCGTCCAGAGCATAGATGATCTTTGCTTCGGGCGATGAGACGTGGTTGTAGCCTTGAGCAGTCACCTGAATGTCCAATGTGGAGTACCACTTGGCGAAGCTAAATTCTTCTGGCTCTCCTGGGAAGCCGATCAAGCTATGCAGCGTGGAGAATTTGTAATCACCCGAGGGTGTTCTGCCTTCCTCAACCAAGTTGTCAACTGGAAATCTGGAGGGCCAAAGGTCTAGGATTTCCACGCTCAAGTACCACTTCTTGACATCGTGAGGCTTGGGGTGTGTCCAGTGGACCGTGATTGTGTCCTTGTCTTGCGTGACACTCGTGATCGTCGGGGCTACCGGGGTATGGGCGCTGCGTTTGGTTTTCCAGTCGGTGTACAGGGTGACGTCGAAGCAGCATCCTGTGGGGCCGGTGCCGGCATCGTTGCTGGGCCGCACCTCTATGCGATAATCGGTGCCCGCCTCTAGACCCGTGAGGGTGGCCACGTTGGCGCCGAACACGTCGAGTGGTTCGACGGTGGCCCAATCGCCCCAGTCCACGCTGGTGGCGTTGCTGGTGCTGTCTGTGGTGACGGTGCCGTGACGTGTTTCCCAGCTGGTAGGCCAACCCCCGTGCGGGTCGGCGTGCCAGAGATACTCCACGGTTGTGTCATCGACCTGGGACACCAACCCCAACTTCGGTTCGCCCGGCAGCGGCACACCATCAGTGAGCACCTCCCACGAGATCGCAGGGCTCTCCCCGGCAGGGTTGGTGGCACGAACCTCGATCTCGTACAACCTGGCATACTCGGCGCCCCACAAGATGTAGGAGAAATCCGCCAGGCGGTCAAAATCTGCCCCCGACTCTCTCACCGCGCTGATCCGGGTCCAGGGCCCCCACTCGGTGTCGAGCCCCGCACGGCGCACGCGTAGTTGCCAGTGCTGGGCCCAGCCGAACTGTGAGCCTTGTTCCCACTCGAGACGAATCGCGTCGTCGGCAACCACCCGGGCCTCCCCCGCCACCGGTTTGGCCGGCACGCCAGGAGTCACCAGGGTTTGGTTGAGCGTCTCGGATGCGCTGCTGGTGCCAGTCTCGTTCACGGCACGCACCTGAAAGCCGACCTTGTCACCAACAGCGAACCCTGTGAAGGTGTGCTGATACCACCCGAACCCATCCTCCGGGGTGATGTCGAACCATTCGCTCCAGGTGGTCTCGGGGGGGTTCAAAATGATGCGCATCTGCCACGACTGCACCCAATCGCTGTCGTGGCCTTTGGTCCACACCACGTTCGCACCATCATTGGCCACCTGATCCGCAATCAGCCACAACGGCGTCGACGGCGCCGGTGGCGTCACCAAAGTCACACTGAACTGCGCGGCCGCTGCGCTGTGACCCTTTGCATTCACCGCACGCACTCGGAACACATACCAATCCACATCCAGGCCGTCCACTACGTAGCGGTAACCCGAAGTGCGTTCACCCAACGCCGCCACGGTCTCCCACGCAGACCAGGGCGCCGGCGCAGCGGCAGTGTCCTTGCGATAGCTGAGCTCCCACGACTGGATCCAATCCGAGTCGTGTCCCTGATCCCAGTGCAACAGCACCGAACCCTTCCCGATCTGGGTAGCCGACACAGCAACCGGGGACGACGGAATGCCCGATTCGTGCAGAGTGAAGTGCCATATTTTTGACGCGGTGCCAGTGCCGGAATCGTTGACACCGCGCACCTCAAACACGTAACGCTGAAACACCTTGCTGCTGGGCACTGTCAACCCGTCAACCACAACCGAGTATTTCCCCTCTGTTATGACCTCTGGGGTTACCCACTGCCACTGCGACCAGCCCGCCGGTTTGGCCGCGTTGGACCACTCCGACACACGAATCTGCCAATCCTGGGCCCAGTCCGTCTCGGATCCCAGCTTCCAGGTGAGTTTCGCGCCGTCGTTGGAGACTTGCTTCGAGTCGAGTATCACCGGCGCGCCCGGTACTGCTGGTGTGTTGAGCGTGTAGATCCAGAAACCTGAACCGCTGCCATGACCCGCGTTGTTAACACCCGTGACCTCAAACCAGTACTGCGGGCCTATCTCCAGACCCCTCACTACACCGGTGAACCACCCGTCTTCTGTTACTTCCACGTCATCAATCGGGTGCGAGTGGTCCCAGTTGCTGTTGCCAATACTTCGGCGCACGTCCCAGTGCTCGGCCCAATCAGTCTCGGATCTGTAGCGCCACCTCAGACGCACACCGTCATTCGCGACCTGGCTGATCTCGCCCTTCACCGGTGCTGAAGGCGCATCAGGCTCGCTCAACGTGAACTTCCAGAAACCCGAGCCGTCACCATGGCCCGACGAGTTCACGCCAGTAACCTCGAACCAGTACTCGGGGCCGATCTCCAAGCCTCTCACGACGGCGGTGAACCAGCCGTCGTCGGTTTCCGTGACGTCCTCGATGGTGTGGGAGTGGTCCCAGTTGCTGTTGCCGATGCTGTGACGCACCTCCCAGTGCTCGGCCCAATCCGTTTCGGAGCCATAACGCCACCTCAGACGCACACCGTCATTCGCGACCTGGCTGATCTCGCCTTTCACCGGTGCCGACGGCGCATCAGGCTCGCTCAACGTGAACTTCCAGGCGCCCGACCCGTGGCCTTCACCCGACGAGTTCACGCCGACAACCTCGATCCAGTACTCCGGGCCTATCTCCAAGCCTCTCACCGTGCCCGTAAACCATCCGTCCTCGGTTTCAGTGACGTCCTGAATCGTGTGGGAGTTGCCCCAGTTGCTGTTGCCGATGCTGTAGCGCACGTCCCAGTGTTCTGCCCAATCCGATTCCGAGCCGTAACGCCACCGCAAGCGAACACCATCATTGGAAACCTGGGTAGCTGCGCCACGGTTCGCCGCGCCCGGAGGAGCGGGATCACTCAGCGTGAAGATCCAAAACCCGGAACCCGCGCCCTGACCCGCCGCGTTCTCACCGGTCACCTCAAACCAGTACTGGGGGCCGATCTTCAAGTCCATGACGACACCGGAGAAGTCGTCCTCGGTGTGCGCAACGCTGTGGAACGGCTGCGAGTCGCTCCAGTTGCTGTTGCCGATGCTGTGACGCACCTTCCAAGTCTCCGCCCAATCGGTTTCGGAGCCATACTCCCAGTGCAAGCGCACCCCGTTGTTGCGAATCTGGGTGATCCCCTCACGCACCGGCGGACCCGGCGGGCCCGGCTCTGTCAAAGTGAAGATCCAAAATCCCGAAGGCGCGCCGTATCCGGCAGAGTTCACCCCCCGAATCTCGAACCAATACTGCTGTCCAATCTCCAAACCTCTTACAACTCCGGAGAAGTCGCCATCCCCTGTTTCTTCAATACCAGGAAATGGAACCGATTCACTCCAATTGCTGTTCCCGATACTCCGTCGAATCTCCCAGTGATCCACCCAATCCGACTCAGAGCCAGCTGTCCAGTGCAAACGAACTCCATCATTACCAACCTGACCAACCGCACCACGCAACGGCCCAAGTGGTGCAGCAGAAGGCCCTG
Organism: Candidatus Aldehydirespiratoraceae bacterium; assembly: GCA_965221635.1. GTDB lineage: Bacteria > Actinomycetota > Acidimicrobiia > Acidimicrobiales > Aldehydirespiratoraceae > JAAXHB01. The sequence continues at coordinate 1,344,008 of OZ244902.1, read as the reverse complement.
AATGCCAAGTTCTTGTCGTGGAGGCAGACCAATGCGAATGACCTGCACGGTTGCCTCCCCGTACCGCGAAGGTGAAGCGGCACGAGCCACACCCATCATCGCCCACGTCCAAACCCGTCCAACGATACCACAACTTCCCGTCGTGTTCAATGGGAGAAACCTGTCTACCAACAGCACCATCATCGCCCGGCCAGCAAGAATGGTAATAGTGACCAGACTGCTTGTATGAACATACCTCCCAAGTGTCCACGGGATCACCCTCAATGCGCGGCGTCCAATACACCCAAGCCGCGTCAGGACCAGACTGAATCACACCAGGCGGAGCAGGTCGCAACGGCTTACCATATTCTGGCAGGTTCCAAGTCCCATGATATGGTCTGCCAGAATATTCTGAGCTGCTCCCCCTAAACAAAAACGAATAGTCAACTCCCGCTTCTATCTCCGCATCCCAGAAGACACCTTGAAAATGGTGCCCGCCACTGTTATCGGTTGTTGCGAGAGACGAATCCAACACCACGGTTAAGGCATCCCAGTCCAAGTCAGCTGCGTTACGCGCATAAGTGATCTCCCATTGTTCGACCACATGCACATCACTGTTATCACCCGGTTGCCATTCCAAGAACACACCCTGGTCCCCGACTCTTACAGGCGTAATTGGATTTCCACCAAGCCCCTTTGGCTCATTTGGTTGCCACGAGTACGTACCACCTACAGCCGACACGCCCCACACCATCCCTCCAACTACCAACAGCGAAAACGCCATCATCCACTTCAGGCAACTAGGCATCCTCAGCCTGCTGGCGTGCATCAATGCGCTGGAGTCACTCATCACACCTTCACCCTCTTCACGACCACCAGAAGCAGCGGTTGCTATCCCATGTCGGCGCGGCCTTCGCCAGTCATCTCGTATTGCGACCAGCAGTGATTGCCGCCTTCGATCGCGTGGAGTAACGCGTTGATCTTGGCCGATTCCCCGAGACTTAGTATCCATCATTCCAAACACCTATCCTTCGCCCGGCTGCCACTACTCGTCGATTCCGGAATCATGGTCGGGATCCTTGTCCTCCAGGCCTCGCCAGGGCTGATCCTCATCTTCTTCTTCTTCCTCGTCACCCTCATGCGGGGGTCTCGGCTCGACTTCCTCGTACTCAGGCTCGTGGGGATAGAGTTGATGCCGAATGACTACCCCATCGCAGCTCTCCACCTTTAGACCAGGCATATGGGCTCCGTTCTGGTTAGCCCATGCAGTGTTGGATCTGGCAGTGCAGTAGGCTTGTCTTGCCGAAATCAGCTGAGCCTTTATCTCTGACACCACCTGAGCGGCGCGCTCTGCTGTAGAAGCGGCATAATCGGCCAGTCCTGACCACTCCACGAACTGGTCCCAGCTTACACCACCTTCTTGTGTGACGTCTGCTGCCATCGAGAAGAGCATGGCCACAACATGTGCAAGCAGTACCTGGGCGTCTGCCAAGGATTTCTGGTACGACAACAGTTCAGCTTCGAGGGCATAGACCTGATCCAGTGCTTCGTGTTCTACCAGACGGCGCTCCATCCCCTGCGGAAGGTTCAACTCACACGCGGGAGGGTGAATCAGCTGTTCGGGTTCTTCCTCATCATCTTCACAGTCGTTCTCCCAATTTCGTTGGATGCACCGGGGAGCTCCGTCAGTTTCAAGCAGCACGGCTAGTTGGTATTCAAAATCGTGAGTCTCGTGATCACTACCGTCACTGTCGTCATCGTCATCATTACCGTTGTCGTCTTCATCACTACTGTCGCCGCTCTCGTCGTCATCGTCACCGCTGCCGTCCGTGTCGCGCTTCTCGGATCCGTCGCCGTTCTCGTCGTCACCGTCACCGTCATTACTGTTACCGTTGTCGTCGGGGCCGTCGCCGCCGCCGTCATCACTGTCATCGGACGGGCAAACACCGAGGATCTCGTCTTGCTGTGCCAGCGTGAGCATGGCAGGTACGTGGAGGTAGTCCCCTGTAACATCCGTGGGGCCGTTGTAGCGCGCCGGTGGGGCGTGGCTCTTCGAGGGGCTCGGCGTGTCATCCCCGTCTGATGCATCGCTGGTGCTGGGGCAGTACAGGGCGCACGTCACTCCAGGCGCCGGTTCTCCTGGCGCAATGATGGCAGTGTCGGACGGAAAACGGAACCCGCCCACGTGCCGGGTGTCCGTGTAGCTTGCAATGTCCGGCCAAACCGCGCCAGGGGTTGCCTTGGTGACGCGAATGTACGGCGATGGGTGAACCTTGTTGAAGAGAGTCTGGGTGTCCTTGTTGGTCGCGACGTAAAACGAGATTCGTTCACCTTCGATGCTGATCCCGGACATGTAATGGGTGTCGATCACGTTGGTCTTCTGGTACACACCTTGAGCGTCCTTGGTCCACACCTGCACCTCAGCGGGTGTGCGCATGTAGTCGTAGCTCGGTGGGAGGGTGCTGAAAATGGGCAGCTCGGAGTAGAGGAACGTGTTGCCTTGGCCGACACTTGTGTCCTGCATGGGCGTGTAAGGGTCCTCCCATTGGGCTGTGGTGATGGTTGGTGCCCAAATCACCTCTTGTGATTGTGGTGGTGTCTCGAACCACTTCACTTTCCACAGAGACTTGGTGTTCACGTTGGTGGCGAGGTAGAACATCAGCGGTGTGCTGGTGGTGTCATCGGGCAGCGTTGCAGTAATCTTCCAGGCCTTGGTGCCCGTCTCGACCTCTTTTATGTCTCCAAGAGTCTGAGAGAGAGTGTTCACGGTGTTGGTGTCAAAAAGGAGCACAGGGGTGCGAGCGATGTGGTACCCCACGGGAAGGTGGCTGTAGATGACTGGTGCTTCGGTGATGATTTGGAATCCGGGGATGCCTCGTATCGAAGCTGCGGCGCCGTATTGGCCATGTTGGCCTACGGCTCGTAGCTCGATTTCGTAGTTGATCCAGTCGCTGAGCTCGGTGAAGGTGTGAGTGCGGGTGGTGCCGGTACTGTTGGGCAGTTCCTCGTAATCCTTGGTGAGCCAGTGATTGTTGTCGGATTGGATGCGGTACACCCAGCCCGTGACATTTGCGTCTTCGTCGGTGGGCATTGTCCACCTTAGGACGAGTGCTCCGCTGCTGTCGAGGTTGGTGCTGAGTGTTGGCGCGCTCAGCTCAGTGGGTTGTGAGCCGACCACGGCCATCTTGAACGTGTCGGTTTCGGTGTTTCCGAACTTGTCGGTTGCGGTGACCTCAATGGTGGTGGGTGTTTCGGTAGCTGAATAGCCATGGATCACCATGACGCTCTCATCGATGGTTGCTGTCAGGTCGGGGGTTTCGCCTGGGTCAAGATCGGCATCAAGAACTGCAACGGTGTAGGTGAACGCTTCGTGGTATGCGCCACCGAACACCGGAGCCACATCTTCTCCTTCGAGTTGGTAGGTGACTTGATGCGACGCGGCTATCGCCCCGTCCGGTATCGGGTTGACGATGATTGGAGGCTGTTCGAACTTGGCGTCGGCGTAACCGTAATCTGAGTGACCGTAGGCGTTGACCCCACGAACCCGAACCTTGATATCCCCAGCAGGAACCGATGTGAGCGTGATTGTGTTGGTAGTAGTCGTGTGCGATGTTTCGGCCCAAGTGACATTACCGTTTGCATTCTTGGTGCCGATTGTCACTTCGTAATGACCGCTGCCGTGAGCAGGTGCGGTCACCTTCGACTTGTCGAACCAGGACGCTTCTAGAGCGTTCAACTTCTGGGTTGCGGTGACCCTTGATGGTGCCACCAGTGGTCCGTCGGGTTGGGTGGTAAATTTGGCTGAATCGGCGTGACCAGCATCGTTCACTGCCCTGACCTGGAAGGTAATCGCTCCGTTGGTCCATTCCTCGGCGCTCAGCACGTCACCGAAATCGCCCATCGTGATGAAGACCTGCTCTCCATCGGCCGTGGTATCCAGCTTCCTCACAACCTTCAGGTCGAGGAATCCGGTTTCCCTGTGAATTTCGGGCACTCCAAGATTCAGCTGCCACTTGGTAACGCTGGTTGGATCAGGATGGGTCCAATACACGACCATGTAGTGACCCTCATATTGACGAACATCAGCGATCTTGGGCGCGGCCGGTGCGCTGCTGCTGCGCTTGGTTTTCCAATCAGCGTCCAAGGTGACGTTCCAACAACAACCCGCAGGGCCGGTGCCGGCATCGTTGCTGGGCCGCACCTCTATGCGATAATCCTTGCCTGCCTCTAGACCCGTGAGGGTGGCCACGTTGGCGCCGAACACGTCGAGTGGTTCGACGGTGGCCCAGTCTCCCCAGTCCACGCTGGTGGCGTTGGTGGTGCTGTCTGTGGTGACGGTGCCGTGACGTGTTTCCCAGCTGGTTGGCCAACCCCCGTGCGGGTCGGCATGCCAGAGGTACTCCACGGTTGTGTCGTCGATCTGTGACGCCAACCCCAAATTTGGTTCGCCCGGCAGCGGCACACCATCGGTGAGCACCTCCCACGAGATCGCCGGGCTCTCCCCGGCAGGGTTGGTGGCACGAACCTCGATCTCGTACAACCTGGCGTACTCGGCGCCCCACAAGATGTAGGAGAAATCCGCCAGGCGGTCAAAATCAGCCCCCGGCTCGCTCACGGCGCTGATGCGGGTCCAGGGCCCCCAGTTGGTGTCGAGCCCCGCACGGCGCACGCGTAGTTGCCAGTGTTGGGCCCAACCGAACTGTGAGCCTTGTTCCCACTCGAGACGAATCGCGTCGTCGGCAACCACCCGGGCCTCCCCCGGTATCGGTTTGGCCGGCACTCCAGGAGCTACCAGCGTCACATTCAGCGTGTCCGACGCGCTGCTGGTGCCGGTCTCGTTCACGGCACGCACCTGAAAGCCGACCTTGTCACCAACAGCGAACCCTGTGAAGGTGTGCTGATACCACTCGATCCCGACCTCCGGGGTGATGTCAAACCAATCGGACCAGTCATTGTTGGTGGGGTTCACAACGATGCGCATCTGCCACGACTGCACCCAATCGCTTTCGTGGCCTTTGGTCCACACCACGTTCACACCATCATTGGCCACTTGATCCGCGATCAGCCACAACGGCGTCGACGGCGCCGGTGGCGTCACCAAAGTCACACTGAACTGCGCGGCGGCTGCGCTGTGGCCCTTTGCGTTCACCGCACGCACACGGAACGCGTACGAGTCCACATCCAGGCCGTCCACGACGTAGCGGTAACCCGAAGTGCGTTCACCCACCGCGTCGACGGTTTCCCACGCAGACCATGCAGCGGGCGCGGTGGCGGTGTTCTTGCGGTAGCTGAGCTCCCACGACTGGATCCAGTCCGAGTCGTGTCCCTGATCCCAGTGCAACAGCACCGAACCCTTCCCGATCTGGGTACCCGACACAGCAACCGGTGACGACGGAATGCCCGGTTCGTCGATCACCAACAGCCACAGGTCCGAAACGTCACCGGCACCCGAATCGTTCACAGCGCGCACCTCGAACACGTGCCCGTACCACTCGCGAGACTCTTTGTGGGAAATCTCGAACCCGTCAACCACAACCGAGTACACACCGTCGTCGTTCACGGTTGGGTTTACCCACTGCCACGGCCCCCAAGGCACCGGTGGCACCCACTTCCTCACGTGGATCTGCCAATCCTGGACCCAGTCCGTCTCGGACCCCACCTTCCAGGCGATTTCGGCGCTGTCGTTGGAGATCTGCTGCCAATAGAGAATCTCCGGCGGGCCAGGCGGCCCCGGATCTGTCAACGTGAAAATCCAAAACCCTGAGCCGCTGCCATGCCCCGACGCGTTCACACCACTAACCTCAAACCAATACTGAGGGCCGACCTTCAAACCCCTCACGACACCGGTGAGCCACCCGTCGTCGGTTTCCGTTACACCCTCGATCGGATGCGCATGATCCCAGTTGCTGTTGCCGATGCTGTGACGCACCTCCCAATGCTCCACCCAGTCCGACTCCGCGCCCTGCAACCACCGCAAACGCACACCGTCATTGGACACCTGCGTGATCTCGCCGCGTGTGGGGGCTGAAGGTGGGCCCGGGGTGGTCAAAGTGAAGCTCCAAAGCCCCGAACTGGCGCCATGGCCGGAGTCGTTCACACCGCGCACCTCGAACCGGTACTCGGGGCCTATCTGCAGAGGCCCCTCAATGACCGCGCTGTGTTCACCATTGGCGAGCACCTCGGAGTCAACATCAGTCCACAACGTGGCGCCACTATCCCCGATGCTGTCCCAGAAGTAGCGCACCTGCCAGCGCTGCACCCAATCAGTTTCGGATCCCACACTCCAACGGAGGCGCACCCTGTCGTTGGACACCTGTGAAATGTTCCCGCCTACAGGCGCGGATGGCTGGCCCGGCTCGCTCAACGTGTAAATCCAAAAGCCTGAACCGCTGCCCTGACCCGACGGGTTCACGCCGGTGACCTCGAACCAGTACTGCGGGCCCACCTTCAAATCCCGCACCACACCGGTGAACCACCCGTCATCTGTCACCTCGACCTCATCGAACGGGTGCGAGTCATCCCAGTTGCTGTTGCCGATGCTGTGACGCACCTTCCATGTCTCCGCCCAATCCGTGTCCGAGCTGTAACGCCACCGCAAACGCACACCGTCATTGGCCACCTGCGTGACCGGGCCACGCACTGCCGGGCCCGGAGGGCTCGGCTCGCTCAACGTGAACTTCCAGAAACCCGAACCGGAGCCCTGGCCCGAAGAGTTCACGCCGGTGACCTCGAACCAGTACTCCGGGCCGATCTCCAAACCGCTCACCACACCGGTGAACCACCCGTCATCGGTTTCTGTGACATCGCTGATGGTGTGGGAATGATCCCAGTGGCTGCCACCGATGCTGTGGCGCACCTCCCAGCTCTCCGCCCAATCGGTCTCGGAGCCGTAACGCCAGCGCAGGCGCACCCCGTCATTGGCCACCTGACTTATCGGGCCGCGCACCGCGGCTCCCGGCGGGTCAGGGTCGCTCAGCGTGAAGATCCAGAATCCCGATCCCGAGCCCTGGCCCGACGAGTTCACGCCAAAAACCTCGAACCAGTACTGGGGGCCGATCTTCAAGTCGGTGACAACACCGGAGAAGTCGTCCTGTGTGTGAGCGACGCTGTGGAATGGCTGGGGCTCGCTCCAGTTGCTGTTGCCGATGCTGTGGCGAACCTTCCACGTTTCCGCCCAGTCGGTTTCGGAGCCGTAATCCCAATGCAGGCGCACCCCGTTGTTGCGAACCTGGGTGATCCCTTCGCGCACCGCCGCTCCCGGCGGACCCGGGTCGCTCAGCCTGAAGATCCAGAACCCCGATCCCGAGCCTGGGCCCGACGAGTTCACCCCCCGAATCTCGAACCAATACTGAGGGCCGATCTCCAAACCGCTCACAACCCCGGAATACCCACCATCCCCCGTCAACTCGACACCATGAAACGGAACTGAATCACTCCAATTGCTGTTCCCAATACTGCGGCGTATCTCCCACGTGTCCACCCAATCCGAATCAGACCCCGCAGTCCAATGCAACCGCACCCCGTCATTGCGAACCTGAGTGATTTCACCACGAACCGGCGCAGACGGCACATGCCCCGGCGACCCGCCCGCCGCCGAGGCAGCCACCGACGCACCCCACATCAACCCGCCAAGAGCCAACAGGCACAACACGACCGCCGGCCTCAAGCACTGAAACCTCCGACAACCACCGATATTCATGCATGCGCGGAGGCCACTCATCAAACCATCTCCCGGCTCGGGATCGCTAAACGACCGTTAAACGACCGCGTAGTATGGCCCCTCGGCGCAGGCCGCGCAAGTCGATTCGCGGTGGGTGCTGTGTCGCCCGCGATAATCCGCCGGGGGTTGCGGGGGTTGTGCGCCTGTTGTGCTTAGTTGAGGCGGGTGTTGTCGCCGCCGTACCAGTCCACCGGACCTTCGGCGGTGCGCACGGTTACCGACCGCAGGTGGGTGAATCCGTCGAAGGATTCCCAACCGCCCTCACGGCCGCTGCCGCTGTTGCGAACCCCGCCCCAGGGGAGGGCCGGGTCCAGGCGGTGATGGTCGTTGACCCACACGATCCCGTGCTCGAGGCGGTCGGCCACCCGGTGCGCCCTGGCCACGTTCGATGTCCAAATCGAGGATCCCAGACCGTACGGGGAGTCGTTGGCGAGCCGGATCGCCTCGTTTTCGTCGTCGAAGGCGATCACCACCAGCACCGGGCCGAAGATCTCCTCACGGGCACAGTCCATGTTGTTGGTGACGTCACGCAACACGGTTGGTTCCACGTAGTACCCGTCGCCAAGCTCGGAACCGGTTGCGATCCCTCCGCCGCAAGCCACGGTGGCGCCCTGGGCCACGCCCGAGTTGATGAAGTCCACCACCCGGCGGCGGGCGGTTTCGCTGATCACCGGGCCCAGTTGGGTTTCGGGCAGGCCGGGGTCGCCTATGCGGATGGCTTTGGCGATCCTCACCAAGGCGTCCACGAACTGGTCGTGGATGCTGCGATGCACCAGGATGCGGCTGCCGCAAATGCACGTTTGGCCCGCTGCGATGAAACCACCGAAGGCGGCGCCTTTGGCTGCCACGTCCACGTCCACATCGTCGAACACCAGCACCGGGGTTTTGCCGCCTAGCTCCACCGTGAACCCTGCGAACCGTGACGCCGCGGCCACCGCCACCGAACGCCCCGCCTGGGTTCCGCCGGTGAACACCACCCGACCCACATCCGGATGAGCGGCCAGGCGAGCCCCGGCCACGCTGCCCACACCGGTGACCACGTTGAGCACGCCCGGTGGCACTCCCGCCTCCAACGCCAGGTCGCCGAGGCGCCTCGGGGTGAAGGGGGTGAGTTCCGAAGGCTTCACCACCACCGAATTGCCGGTGGCCAACGCCGGGGCCAGGCTCTTGGAGGTGATCATCAGCGGATGATTGAACGAACTCAAGATGCCCACCACCCCCACCGGGAACCTGGTGGTGTAGGCGTGGTAGGGACCCGGCATCGGCACCACGCTGGTGCGTTCGGCTTGAAGCAACGCCGCGTTGTAGCGGTACCAGCCCGACAGCCTCGACACCTGGGCGCGTGTTTCGGCGATTGGCCGCCCGTTGTTGAGCGTCTCCAAGCGGAACAAGTGCTCCAGGTCGGCGTCGATCAGGTCGGCCAGCCGGTTGAGGGTGGCCGCACGATGCGCTCTGGTGGTGTGGCGCCACACCCCCGATTCGAACGCCTGCGCCGCGCTGTGAACGGCCCTGTCCACGTCGGCCTCGGTGGCGTCGGCCTGTGTGCCGATCACCTCCGCCGTGGCCGGATTGATCACGTCCAGGGTGGCTTCACCTGCCGCAGGCGCCTCAACCCCGTCAATCAGCATTCCAGTGTGGATCATCTTGCTCACCTTTCGTGCTCCTCGGGCTCCTCGTGGGCCTCGTGCTCCTCGTGGGCGGAGACCGTTCGCGTTTGGTCGTGTCTTGTGTGGGCTGCTGCCGGGCGCGCACGGTGGCGGCCGATCCTTCCTGCGCCGATCACGGCCACGCCCACCGCTTGGTTGGGTTTCATGGGCTGTGGGGGCGGGTTGGGGGGTTGGCTGCCTGTGGGTGTTGATCGAAATGGGAGTGTCGCATTTGGCGTTGGATGCTGAACAGTCCAAGCGCCTCCGCCTTTGGCAGCGGCACCCTCACCGGGCAGGCCGTCATGCGTGCCTCGGTGCTGGGCCGGCCTCGCAGCATGCGCTCGTCCCATTCGGGCCAATCGTGGGGTTGGTGCTGAGCCATTAGTGGCCAGGCATCCGCGGCGGCGTAGCCGAGCAGCAACAGGCGGCGCTGGCGGTTGGTGGTGTTCGGGCCCGAACCGTGCAACAGGCGCACGTGATGAACCGAAACGTCACCCGGTTCGAGTTCCAGGGCCACGGTTTGGGACGGGTCGAAACTGCCCGGCGCAACGGCGCCCACGAATTTGCCGTCTTCGGTGTGGTCGAACGCCGGGCCCAGATGTGAACCGGGCAGCACCTTGAGGCATCCCGAGGCCTTGGTTGACGGGTCGATGGCCACGGCGATCTCCAGAAGGTCGTCGTTGGTGTGGGGGTAGTAGCCCCAGTCCGTGTGCCACTCCACATGCCCGGATCCGCCGGGTTGCTTGGCGTTGAGTTTGGTGTGATGCCTGCGAATGTTCGGCCCGATCAGGGCTTGTGCCAAGTCGAGCATTGCCGGATCGGTGAGCGCATCGGCGAACGCCTGATGATGACGGTGGGGGCTCTTGATTCGACGTATCAGGCGCGGGCCGCCGTTGCGGGCGAGCTTGTCGTCGAGTTCGATTTCGGGTGTGTCCGCGGTGAACGCGCGGGCTCGTTCGGCGAACTCGTCGGCGGCTTGTTGCAGTTCGCCCACCCTTTTGGGGGCCAGCACGGAACGCAACACCAGATATCCGTCGCGCCGGTACTGGTCCACTTGTGTGGGACAAAGGGCGGCGTCTGCGTCTGCGATCATCGCGTGTGGCTCACGGGTCGGCGGCCTGGCCGTGCCCACGGTGGGTGCCAGGCGCCCACAGCGATGCATTGCGGTTGGAGTGTGCCATCTGAGGCCGGATCATACATTATGCATGATTCCCGAGTTGTGGGCGGAGGCAGGTATCCGGCCACGTTGCCCGCGCGGCCTCGTGGCCGTGGCCGCACCCTTGGTGGCCGGAGGCGACAGTCTCAACGGGCGCAGCCTCAGTAGCCGGTGGCAACAGTCTCAACGAGCGCAGCCTTGGTGGCCGGAGGCGGGGTGGCTAGGCCATGAAGCGGCCGCCGTTCACGCTTACCACCTGGCCGGTCATGTAGGACGATTCGTTGCTTGCCAGGAACATCACCCAGGACACGATCTCGTCGGGGGTGGCGTAACGGCCCAACGGAATGGACTGGGCGGTGGCGGTGATCTCGGCGGCGCTTCGCACGTGGGATATCCGGTCGGTCATCACCGCACTTGGCGACAGCGCGTTCACGGTGATGTTGTGGGCGGCGAGTTCTCCGGCCATCACCCGGGTGAGGGCCAGCACCCCTGCTTTGGCGGCGGCGTAGGGAGGCGACGACGTGTACCCGCCTGTTTGGCCGGTGAGGGACGCCACATTCACGATCCGGCCGGCGTCCGATTTGCGCAGCAGTGCGATGCTGTGGCGGGCGCACAGGTACACGCTCTTCAAGTTGAGATCAACGATTTGATCCCACTCGCTCTCCTCGAGGGTTTCGGTGGTGCGCTGATGCCAGAACCCGCCGGCGTTGTTCACGAGCACGTCGAGACGGCCCGCCTCTTTGTGGATGCGCTCGAACGCGGCTGCCACCTGGCGATCCTTGGTGACGTCACACTGGACGAACGTGGCCCCTGCCGTTGTGGCGGCCTCGGCGCCACGTTGGGGGTCGATGTCCAGCGCGTACACCTGGGCCTTGGCGGCCGCGAATCGGGCCACGGCTTTTTCGCCAACCCCCGACGCCGAGCCCGTCACGGCCACCACCCGGTGGGTGAAGTTCCAGTCCACTGAACCCAAGTCGTCCTGCCTTCACGTTTGGAGCGTCAGCCGAGAAGCGCCGCTGGTGGGACTCAGGTCGCCCTTGTTGGGCCCACCGACGCATTCGACCGAGGATCTCACTGTGCCCGGCGAAATCATATATGTTGCATGATCCGTGCCCCGGGGCCGGTGGTCGGCTGCGCCGAGCCTGGGAGGACAAGCGAGCGTGGCAGGACAGGCGGGCGTGGCAGCAGAGGCGGCCTTGGCAGGAGGGGCGAACGTGGAAGGAGACCGGCCATGACCGATTCGGGCGACAGTCTTGGCGTGGGCGAGGTGTTGGCGCTGATGCTGGACGCCTACGAGGTGACCCACGTGTTTCACGTGCCGGCGGTGTTGCGCAACACCATGGTGGAAATCGAACGACGCACCGGCATCAAACGGGTTCGGCCCCACGGCGAGAAGCCCGCGGCGTACATGGCCGACGGGTACGCACGGATTGCCCGCCGGCCGGGGGTGTGCATGGCCCAGGTGGTGGGCGCGCTCAACCTTGGCGCCGGGCTGCGCGACGCTCACCTTGCCCACGCGCCGGTGATCGCGTTCACCGGGGGGCGCGACCCGCTCACCAAGTTTCGCAACGTGTACCAGGAAGTGGACGACATGCCGGCCTTTGAGCCGGTCACCAAATGGAACGCCACCGTCGATCATCCCGACCGTGTGGCCGACATGGTGCGCCAGGCGTTTCGTGTGGCGGTGGCCGACACGCCCGGCCCTGTACACCTGCAGTTCCGCGGCAACGAAGCCCAAATCGACGCCGAAACCACCCACACCCCACCCGACATCGACCCCGGTGGCGCGGCGGTGCCCCCGCATCGGCCCGTGCCGTCGGATCCTGCGCCGTTGCAGCAGGCGGTGCGCTTGCTCGCCGAGGCCGACCGGCCGGTGATCGTGGCCGGGGGTGGGGTTCGCTGGTCACAGGCCGGAGCCGAACTGGTTGCGCTGGCCGAACGGCTGCAGGTTCCGGTGGCCACCACCCTCAACGGCAAGGACTCGATCCCTGGGCGTCACCGTTTGGCGGTGGGCGTGGTGGGCACCTACTCGCGTGGCTCCGCCAACCGGGTGGTGGCCGCGGCGGACTTGGTGTGTTTCGTTGGCACGTCCACCGGAAGCATGGCCACCCATTTCTGGCAGGCGCCGCCGGTTGGGGTTGCCACCATTCAGATCGACATCAACCCCGCCGAACTCGGCCGCAACTACCTGCCGTCGGTTGCCGTCTGCGGCGACGCCAAGGCGGTGCTGACGCTGATGCTTTCCCAGTGTGAAGGGGCAGGGGCGCCGGGTGGAGGTGCCTCTCGGGGCGGTGAAGACCGCGCGGAATGGTTGGCTCGGGCAGGGCGTGAGGTGGCCCGCTGGTACGACGATCACGCGGACGAGATGAACTCCGACGCTGTGCCGATCCGACCCGAGCGGGTGTGCGCGGAGTTGTCGGCCAACCTGGGCGGCGACGCCATAGTGGTGGTGGACACCGGCCACGCCGGGATGTGGATGGGCGGCATGTTCGACGTGACCGGGTCGCAGAGCTACCTGCGTTCGGCGGGCCATCTGGGCTGGGCGTTTCCCGCGGCCATCGGTGCGAAATGCGCGGCGCCGGATCGTCCGGTGGTGTGCTTCACCGGCGATTCCGGGTTTTGGTATCACATCGCCGAGATCGAAACCGCGGTGCGATGGGGAATCAACGTGGTGGTTGTGGTGAACAACAACGCCTCGGGCAACCAGTCCAAACGAGGCTTCGACCGTGTTTACGGCGGTGTTCAAACCGAGCGTGGCGCCTCGGAGTTGTGGAAGTTCACCATGGTTGACTTCGCGGCGATCACCAACCAGATCGGCGGACTGGGACTGCGTGTGGAGCATCCCCGCCAGTTCGTGCCCGCCTTGCACCAAGCCCTCGAAGCCTCCCGGCCCACAGTGATAGACGTGGTAACCGACATAGACGCCCTGGCCCCCCTGGCAGTAACCGCCTGAACAATCTTCGGCAACCGAGCGTGCCGGCACGCGGCAGACTGGAGGCGTGACCAGCGCCGAGATGTCTTTACCACACAAGTCTGTGGACGTGAACTCCGTGAGGCGGCGCCTCGGGTTCACGGTGGGGGTGATCTTCACGGTGGCTGCTCTGTTTGCGGGTTGTGGTGGCTCCGATTCCTCGTCCAACCAATCCGCCTCTGGCGAGGATCCAGCCGGGAGTGCAGAGGCCCTGTCTGCCGAAGATTCCGAAGACGGCTCAGACCCGGCACCCGGGTTGGACACCGAAGCCGACACGGCGACGTCTCCCCCCATCACGGATGGCACGGGTGACACCGCCGGCACGGGTGACAGCACCGGCACGGGTGACAGCGCCGAAGCCGAGACCGTGACGCCCGAATCGACTAACGCCGATGAAGCTTCCGCCGCCGGTGACGAAGCGAGTTCCCCTGCCGACGGCACCGAGGATCATGCCGACCCCCCGCCGCAGGCCATCACCCCGCCTGTGGTGCCGGCGCCTGAGGCCTCCACGCTGCAGGGATTGCTTGAGTTGGGGCGGCCGTTGGTGATCGCCCACGCCGGCGGCGACCAGGACTACCCGCATTCAACGCTGTACGCCTACACGCAATCGGCGCTGGCCGGGGCGGACATTTTGGAACTGGACGTGATGCTCACCGCCGATGGTGAACTGATCGTGCAACACGACGACACGGTTGACCGCACCACCGAAGTGCAGGCCAACGTGGCCGACCTCACCCTCGCTGAGATCAAAGCCTTGGACAATGCCTACTGGTTCGTGGCGGGCCATTGGGGCGACCAGACGCGACCCGACGAGGAATACGTGTTCCGTGGCGTGCGCACCGGCATGGTTGAACCGCCAGAGGGTTTCAGCCCCGACGACTTCTCGGTTGCCACGTTCACGGAGGTGGCGTTGAGGTTCCCTGATCACGTGCTCGACGTGGAGGTGAAACTGCAACGCGGCGCGGACGGCGAGGAGGATCCCGCATCGGGGGTGGCGGCGGCTCAAGTGTTGGCCGAGGAGATCGCCGAGTTGGGCCGTGAGGACTCGGTGGTTGTGGCATCGTTCAACGACGAAGTGCTCGCTGCCTTCCGGGAGCTGGCGCCGGGGGTTGCGGTGAGCCCCGGGTACAACGACATGTTGGGCTGGTATCTGGCCGACGCGCCGCTCGACCCCGTCTACCGGGTGTTGCAAGTACCCGAGACCTTCGAGGGCGTGGAAGTGGTAACCCCCGAACTGGTGGCCAAGATCCGGGCCGAGAACCGCTACATGTGGGTGTGGCTGAGCGGCACCGGCAAACTGGAAACCGTCGACTTCTACGCAGACCTGCTGGCCCGCGGAGTGAACGGAGTGATCGCAGGCCGCCCAGCCCTGGCAGTAGAAGCACTAACCGCCAACTAACCCCCACATCAACAGCCCCCACGTCAACGGCCCCCAAATTAAGGGCCCCCACGTCACCGCGGTGCGGCCCGCGCGCCCCCAACGCGCACGAAGTGTCACAGCACCATCGGCCAACCGATCCACCGCATCACCGAACCACCTGGCCCGGCCGGCTACGGGGAAGGGTCGAGTTGGTGCCAACCGCCCCGATCGAGGTCGGGCAGAATGGGAAGCGTGAAGTCCAGAGCCGAGCCCTTGGAGTCCGGTAGCGGTTTGCAGGGTCCGCAAGAAGTGGCCGATGTGCCCGAGGTGACCGACGGGGCGACCTGTGAGCCGGTGTTCTTCGACCCGGCCACCGGCAGCCCGATTTCTTCCGACGCGGAACGAAACTCCGGCAGCTCCGGAGATTCCTCAGGGCTGGACATCCTCGACGTGGGCGCTGATGACCCCGAGGCTGTGATGGAGGTGTACGCCGCCCACGGCTGGGGTGACGGGTTGCCGCTGGTGGCCCCCACCGAGGCTCGTGTTGAGCAGATGTTGTCGGCGTTGGGGCCGGTGGATCCCGACGAGGTGATCGCGGTGCTCCCGCCACGCTCGGGGAAGGCCACACGGCGGGTGATCGCGGTGAACGCGGTGCTGGCAGGGTGCGGGCCCGAGCACCTGGCCGCGTTGGTGTCGGCGGTGAGGGCACTGGCTGTGCCCGAGTTGAACTTGCGGGGTGTGAACGCCACCACTCATTGCGTGGCCCCGTTGCTGGTGGTTCACGGCGAAGCGGCCCGTGCGGGCAACTACAACTCTTCGGTTGGCGCGTTCGGCCCCGGTAACCGGGCCAATGCCGCCACCGGCAGGGCGTTGCGGTTGATCCTGATGCACGTGGCCGGCGCGGCGCCCGGCGAGGGTGACGCTTCCACCCAGGGCGGGCCGGCCAAGTACAGCTACTGCGTGGCCGAGAACATCGACGCCTCTCCCTGGGAGGGGTACGCCGCCTCGGCGGGGGTGCGGGCCACCTCGGCGGTGACCCTGCATTGCGGCGAGGCGCCACACAACGTGCACGACATGGAGGCCACCCGACCAGCGCCAATCCTTGAGAAGGTGGCCTCAGCGATGACCAGCCTCGGCCAGAACAACGCGCCGATCAGCAGCGGTGAGTACTTCGTGATGCTCTGCCCCGAACACGCCGCGGCGTGCGCGGCTGCCGGGTGGACACGCCGCGACGTTGCCCTGTTTGTGCATCAACGGGCAGTGATGCGCGTTGGCGACCTGCGTGAGGCTTTCGCGGCGAGGGCCTGGGCGCCATGGCAGCACGCCCTGGGTGACCACGAGCTGATGAGCATCACCGAGCATCCCGACAACATCAAGGTGATGGTGGTGGGCGGCCCCGGCAAGCACAGTTCGGTGATCCCAAGTTGGGGAATGACCCGAAGCGTCACCGTCCCGGTAGAGCCGTAAGCCCCGAGTGATGCCATGGCCGTAGCGATTGACCTCGGGGCGCGAAGCGCGCTGGTGACCGGGGCGGGGGCCGGAATCGGGCGAGAGATTGCGCGCTGGCTGGCCCGTGCCGGCGCGACGGTGGCCGTGAACGACTTGCTGGCCGAACGAGCCGAGGCTTCCGTGGCGGAGATCAACACAGAGATGGCCGGCCTCGACTCGCCTGGTGGCGCCGGTGAGGCCTGGGCGTTGCAAGCGGATTGTCGCGACGAACAGGCAGTTGACGCGATGGTGGCCGCGGCGGTGGCACGCCACGGAGGCTTGGACATTGCGGTGAACAACGTGGGCATGCTTCCCGCGGGCCGAACGCTCAAGCCTTTCGTGGATTACCGCGGTGAGGACTGGCGCGACATCGTGGATCAGAACCTCACCCAGGCGGCCTTGTGTGCCCGGGCCGAGGCCGAAGCCATGCTGGGTGCCGGTCGGGGTGGGGTGATCTTGTTCGTCACCTCGGGGGAGACCACTCGCCCGTCGCCGTTCAACAGCATCTACGCCGCAGCCAAGGCCGCGGTGAATCATCTGGTGACCTCGATGGCCACCGAGCTGGGCCCGGCCGGCATCCGAGTGCTTGCCATTGCGCCGGGCACAACCCTCACCGAAACGGTCGCCGCGGCGTTCACCGCTGAGCGCGTTGGGGCCATCACCGAGTCGCTGCCGCTGCGACGCATGAGCGAACCCGACGAGTTGGGTCGCCTGGCGGTGTTCTTGTGCAGCGACCTGGCCCGCTGCATCACCGGTCAGTTCATCCTGGCCGACTCCGGAGCCTTCCTGTCCCGAACCCGCCCCGCCAACAACGAAGGCCTCAGGAGGCCCCCCACCTGACCACCCCACCGGTCGCCACCCCACCGGCCGCCACCCCACCGGTCGCCACCCCACCCGGGGCCAACCCCCTGCCCGCAAGCGCCAAGCGGCCAACTTATGCACCAAAAGCGCATATTTATGCGCGCCGCGCATAAGTTAAGAAAATGTTCATAACCCTGCGCGCAAAAACCGCGGATGGTTGAAATGCATTTGGATGAACTACAGGCTATCCTGCACGGGGGAGAGACTCTCACCGTGGAGTTCAAAGGGGGCACCTTGAACGATACCGCCCTCGTGGAGGCAGTGGCTTGCCTCGCCAACGCCAGCGGCGGAAAGTTACTGGTAGGGGTGACCAACGACGGGCGGGTGGAAGGCGCCAGGCCAAGGCACGGACACGCCACCTTCCCGAACCGGGTTGAGGCGCTGGTCGCCGCGAAGACGAATCCCGCAGTGCCGGTGAACTGTTCGCTGGTGAACGTGGACTCACAGGAGGTGTTGGTGGTGGAAGTGCCCACCGCCTCGCAGGTGATCGCAACCACCGACGGGCGGTACCTTCGCCGCTCGCTCGACACCCGAGGGCGCCCCCAATGCCTACCCATGGCCCCTCACGAGATCCTGGCACGGGCCGGGAGCATCAGCGCCCAGGACTACTCACGAGTAGCGGTCGTCGCAGTAGGGGTGGAAGATCTTTCGTCTGTGGAGTTCGACCGCTACCGATCGCTGGTTCAAGCCGGTGGGGACAACGCCCTGCAGAATCTCTCCAACATCGAACTCCTCCGGGCGCTGAACCTTGTGACATCCGAAGACACGGTCACGGTGGGCGCTGTTTTGCTGTTCGGCGACCCTGAGTTGATCGAGGCGAGGCTCCCGCAGTACGAGGTGGGGTTTCAGGAACTGAACGACCTGCAGGTGATCACCCAGGAGGTGTCGCCGCTTCCCCTGCTCAGGGCGATGATCGAGATGACTGATCGTGTGAAGGCGCGGAACCCCGAAGAAGAACTGCAGATCGGCCTTTTTCGCGTGGGGCTGCCGAGATTTGCCGATGAAGCGGTGCGTGAGACGATTGCCAATGCTCTGGTGCACCGTGACTACACGTCTCCGGGGCCCACGATGATTGAACTGAATCGAGATGCCCTGGTGGTGTCCAATCCGGGAGGCCTTCCCGAGGGCGTCAACGTCTCCAACATCCTCAGCACACCTCCCAGGGCGCGAAATCCCGCCCTGGCAGATGCCTTCAAGCGAGCCGGTTTGGTTGAGCGAACCGGTCGTGGCGTGAACCGTGCGTTCGCCAGTCAACTCGCACTCGGAAGATCTGCCCCGGATTACAGCAGGAGCACCCATGGCTCAGTGGTTGTGCGAATGCGCACGGGCCCGGCGGATCGAGAGTTCGCCGGCTACATTGCCGAAGCCCGCCAGGAGGGCCAGGACTTCACCCTTGAAGAACTTCTCGCCCTGCACGAGGTGAGGACTGAACGTCGCATCACCAGCGAGCGAGCGGCGGAGCTCTTCCAAGTGGCCCCAGCCGAGGCGCGTGTGGTGCTCAACCGTCTAGCCGAACGCGGACTCGTGGAAGCCCGAGGGGAACGCAAAGGGCGCACGTACCACCTGTCTGCTGCGTTGTACCGAAGGCTGGGGAATCCTGCGGACTATGTGAGAGTTCGAGGCTTCGAGGACATCCAGCATCAGCAAATGGTGCTCACCTTCGTTCGCAGCCACGGACGAATCACCCGAAGCCAAGCCGCCGACTTGTGCCAGCTCGATCCAGCCCGTGCCAGCCGGCTACTACGAAGTCTCAGAGACCAAGGACACCTGGAGTTGGTCGGCAAGCAAAAGGGAGCCCACTACATAATCCCACCCGAGTAGTGGATGAGCGCCTTGCCGTAGGGGGCGTGTCGAAATTGTCCACACCCCGATCGGCACCCGGCGTGTCGATCCGCCAACAAGAGTTCGCCGGGACCCAGGGATTGCGCCCCCGGTGGTCACAGCCAGCGGCCTAGGTGGGTGGACCGGCATGCTCGGTCGCCCATCCGAACGTGGGGGTGGTGCGGGCGAGCGAGTGTGGTGCCTCTTCAGAAATCGGTCGTCGTGTGACCCTGGATGCATTTGAACTTACAAATAATCCTTAGAAATGAGGTTGTGTATGCGTACGAATGTCGGTAGCATGCTCTCATGCAGCAGACACTGACCAGCCCCAAGGGAGACCTCCGCTTGGGTCTCCATGAGTCCGCTGCGACCAATGGCACCGTGGGTGGCAACGACCTGGGCGTGGCCCGCGCCAGGACTGCCGAGCGGACTCGCAGCACCGGGGACGCTGACTCCGGTGAGAGCCCGACTGGTTCCGGGGTTGGCGGCCATGATCAGGGCTTCAATGGTCACACGCGCCGCTCCGGGCGCGATGGCGATCATGGAGGACTGAACGGCGGCGCGGCCCGGGTGGGGCGCGCTGCCCGCGCCGGCGACGCTGGTGCTGGTGTGGGATCGGTGGGTGCTGGGCGTGTTGCTCGCCCGGCCGGTACCGGTGGGGTGGATGTGTCGGTGTTGGTTGAGGTTGATGTTCGGAGCCTCGATGATTTGGAGCTGGACGGACGGGTCCGGGAGTTGAATCGTGTGGTTAATCGTGCCAAGGGGTTGATCGCTGAAGCCTTGGCGGAGCAAGCCCGACGCAAGCACAAGGGCGCGATCCTTTCGGATTTGCAGCACGGTGTGGGGATGTCGCCTCGTAAGGCCCGCAAGACTCTCAAGCAGGCCGAACAGCTCGAGGACTTGCCCGACACGCGTGACGCGTTGGTGAACAACTTGATCAACAGTGAACACGCCGAGATTCTTGGCAATGCCGCCAAGTCGGGTCCGCTTGACGAGCCCAAGATGCTCAAGGCCGCGCAGTCCCAGGCGCCGGACAAGTTCCGCAAGACGTTGCGCGAGCATCAGCGTGAACTTGATCGTGACGACGGCGCAGCGGAGTTGGCGCGTCAGCGCAAGGCGCGTTGCGCGAGTCTCACCGAATGCGAAGACGGCATGTGGCGACTCCACGCCCTGTTTGATCACGTAACCGCCGCAGGGATCAAGCGTTCGTTGGCGCGCAGCGGCGCCGTGTGGGACAACCGGGCCGGTCACGCGGCGATCGGTGAGCGTCACCGCCGCGCCGACGTGCTAGCTGACATCCTCACCGGCCCCAAGCCCACTCCCCCCAACCCGAACCCGGGGGCCAGCAGCTCTTCCGGCCAAAGCGGTTCCGGCACCCACCCCGCAGGGCCAGGCGTGGACACTCCAACGTTGGGAGCCCGAAAGCCGAACGCGGCGAACTCCTGCAAGTGCGGTTCGGCCGATCCCGAGGTCGACGGGACTCGCCGGGTGCGGAACACAGGAGCGGCTGCTCGACCGGCGATTGTGGTTGTGGCCGATTACGACCTGATCGACGCCAAATTGGACAATCCTCGCCTCAGCGACGGTGAACCCTTGCCGGCAGACGAGTTTCACCGGCTCGCTTGCGACGCCGACATCCTGCCCGCGCTGTTCAGCACCGCCACCGGAGAACCCATGTGGCTCGGGCGTCGAAGACATCCCAGCCCCGCGTTGCGGGCCGCGCTCGAAGCGCGCGACCAAGGCTGCATCGGATGCGGCACCAGTCCCGAATGGTGCATCAGCCACCACATCACCCCATGGAAAGACAACGGGCCCACCCAACCCGACAACCTCACCCTGGTCTGTCACGACTGCCACCACAAGATCCACCACCAAAACTGGCAAGTCCTCAAACCACCAGACCAACCCCACCAACTACGCCCACCCCCAAAGCACCACCCCGCAAACCAATAGCCACCAATCCCCGGCACCTACCCGAGCACCCGACGAACTTCGGCGGCCTGGGTGGTCGGACGGAACCCTCGGACGATCAGGGCTCCATTCACAGGCCAGCGGCTTGGTAGCCATTAAACCGCAAGGGCCCGCCGAAGCGGGCCCTGCACCCAGCCACCGAAGTGCCTGGGGGGATTACTTGCAGTGTAGAGCCAGTGGAGCCGGAAAGCAAGCACCTCATTTGGGCTGGCTGGAGATTCTGCGCCGAGGCTCGCTGGTCGGCCTTGTGGACAGGTGCCTTGGGGTTGGGGGCTTAACGACGAAGCCCTGGCCTCAGGGGGCTGGGGCCAGGGTTTCCTTGGTGGCGGGGGGAGGATTTGAACCTCCGTCCTCCGGGTTATGAGCCCGACGAGCTACCAGACTGCTCCACCCCGCATCGCAATTCTAGAGGTGCCCGCGGCGGGTTTCAACCCCTCACCGGACGCTTCGGGCTGGTCGTCTGGACCTTTCTTGCACCCACCAACTCGGGCTTGTGCTGACGGTGCCGGTTTCGCTGTTTGGATGGGTGGTCGAGACGCATTCGGCGCCCACCTGCTTGGCCGCTTGCTGACGGCGGTGATCGTGACGCTTGGGGTTAGTAGTCGAGGCCCTTCTTGGCTCTTACGCCCTCGTCGAAAACGTGCTTGATCTTCACCATCTCGGTGGCGGTGTCGGCCACGGCCACCACCTCGGGGGCCATGTCGCGCCCGGTGAGGATCACGCTCACCGACTTGGGTCGCTCGTTCACCGCGGCCGCCACCTCGGCGGCGTCGATCCAACCCCAGGAGATCGGATAGCTCACCTCGTCGAGCACCACCAGACGGTGATTCCCCGCTGCGATCAACTGGCTTGAGAACTGCCAGGCGGCCACCGCCTTCGCTTTGGTTTCGTCCAGGTCATCGGAGTCCCAGGTGAAACCGTCACCAGCCGAGAACCAGTCCACCCCCAACCCTCGGCACACCTTCTCCTCACCGGTATGCCAGTCGCCACTCTTGAGGAACTGCACAACCGCCACCGGCCACTCCATCGCCACGGCCCGCAGCACCGTTCCGAACGCCGCGGTGGACTTGCCCTTCCCGTCCCCGGTGTTCACGAACACCAGCGACGAAGCCGACCGCAGTTCCGCCTGCGCGTAGGGCCTGTCGGTTTGAGGCTCACTCATGCCGGCCACTCCTTGGACCTACCCAGTCTCCCTGGCCCTGCCCGCCATCCTGGCGATCAAGAGACAAGTCCCGGACTTCTGTCATCAGCCACCTCCTGCCCTCCAACCAACGTGAAGATCGAGGGGCAAGTCTTGAACTTCTCTCATCTCCGCCATCTCCTGCCCCGCCCTGCCTGTCACCCGCACCACCACCGGCGGCCGCGGCTGCTCGCACAACGCGGGGCCGGTCACTCGATGCCAACAGAGTACGAGCACCCACGGCTTCCGCCGCCGCCGGAGTGGGGGCGGGTTAGCGGATTACTGGTTGGAGCTGGATTATGTTCAGCGGCACTTGGGCGCTTGCGCTGTGGGGGCCGAAGTACTTCCAGCCGGCGTGGTTGCTGGACTTCCAATAGATGTTCCAGGTGATCGTGACCCGGGCGTTGATGCGACCTCCCTGCCCGGGCACTCGGGTGAACACCTTGGTGCAGTTGGAGTGCTGCTGGTGACCTGACAGGTCGGGGTTCCAGCGGCGGGTGGCGTGGGCGGTGCAACTGAGCGATCCAAGCTCGCCGAAATCCCACTCCACGCTCGCAAACGACGGAAGCACCGTGGCCCAGACCCGCCCTGCCTGAGCCGACTTTGCCGGATATTGAAGCCTGCTGGTCACCGCGAACCACGTCTCGGTGCCCACCAACTGCCGGTTCGGCGGTGCGATCGCCGCCACCGGTGGATCGAAGGAGATCTGGCCCTTCGCGTAGTCGGCCACGTCCCACGCGGTGACCGCCGTCCCCTCGAGGCTCATGTTCGTAATGAACTTCCGAACGCTCGGATATCCAGTGAGGCTCCCGGTTTGGCCCGGATGGAAGCAGTCGACTGTGTAGTTGCGGTCCTTCACCAGGCGCTTCACCGGCACGGGGCCGTTGGGATCGTCCCAGTCCCCAGGCACGCTTCCCCACGGGTACCAGATGCAGTTCACAACCCGTCCCACAACCTCGTTCGTTGGCTCATCCACCTCCCGCAGAGATTGGCGGTCGCTCACCTCCCAGCACACGCCATTCACCTGGGCACAGTCCGTCACCTTCACGCCCGAGCCTGTTGCGCCCTCTCGTTCACCGATCATCGGCGCCTTGGGCAGCAACGCGGCGCGGCGCTCAACTTCGCCAGCCCAAGCTCCCACTGCTCGTGGCGGCACCGGGCCGTGCCCGACATGCCCATGGGCACCCCAGTTGGCGAGTTCAAAGGCAGCCACGCTCGTCAATAACGGTGTGGTTGCTCCCAACACCGCTGCGGAGAACACCGCCAGAGTTACGCAAACCAGCCAGCGCATGTTTCCACGTCGTCATTGCCAACATGGATGAACGAATCCACATGGGTGACCCCTGTCGGCTTGACCTCAACGGCATGGGTGAGCGAGATCAAGCTCTCACCGTCACCCTCCTGCACGAACTCGAGCCACTTCTCCGGGCCCCAGTAGGTATCGGGCAACGGACGCCCAAAGAGATCCTCGAGACGCACTCTCACACAGAACGAGCCGACGTCGTAGTCCTTGCCGTCCTGATTGAAGCTCCTGGTCCTCGACCACTCAATCTTCTCGGCGCCCCAATAGTGCTCGGCCCAGTCCAGCGCGGTTTGCCCGGCCACCTCAAGATTCTCGAAGTTGGATTCCGTGATCTGCCCGGGATCGGGCGCTCCGGAATCCTCTGCCGAAGAACTGCCGTCTGCGTCATCCCCCGTGAGCGCCGACGGCAGGGTGACTTCGGGGGCATCGTCGTCCGGGATCGAGGTTGTCGGCGCCGACGGCTCCGGGAGGTCGGGCCCATTGCCGTCACCCTGGTCGTCTTGCAACTCCACGACCTCCGACCCCTCCTCGACTCCTTCGACGCTTTGCCCAGGTGATGCCTGTTCGGCGGGAACGATCTCGCCGACGCCTGTGGAGGCTTGGCTGGCCGGAGCCTCGGGATCGGTGACCTCATCCGCTCCCACCTCCGAAGAAGCCGACGGGACTGACGCCCCCTGGTCGGGCACACCCGGCGCCTGAGAATCTCCACCGCATCCGGTCACCGCCACGACCGCCAGCGCCGCCGCAACGCCAACCCGAAACCTTCTAGCACTTTGGTGTGAATAAACATACTTCTTCATAAGTTCCATGTTACTTTGCTCACCAGGACATGGCAATCCCCAAGCCCCACCTCCAGATTCCTGGTGGGTTCACAACCCCTTTCAGGACCCCGATCCGGCTCGAGGGGGGTGGCGGGGTGTTGCGGTTGGTGGGGGGCTGGGGGGTTGGGGTTAGGTGGAGCGGGCGGCGCTAGTAGGTTTTGTTTTGTGAGCTGGTGGCTTTGGGCGCTGATTGGCGTGGTCGTGTTGCTGGTGGTGGTGACCTTGCACGACATCGCCCAGCGGCGCCACGCCATTTTGCGCAACTACCCCCTGATCGGGCATCTGCGGTACCTGCTCGAAGCGTTCGGCCCCGAGCTGCGCCAGTACTTCGTGAGCCACAACGACGAGGAGCGGCCCTTCAACCGCAACGACCGCCGCTGGATTTACGCCACGGCCAAAAAGCAAAACCCGTACTTCGGTTTCGGCTCGGACAACCGAACCGAAGCGCCCGGCTACATCTTCTTCCGACACGCTGCGTTCCCGGTGGAACCACAGGCCGACCCCGACGTGCTGCCGGCGGCCAGAGTGCTCGGCGAGTGGCGTGACCGGCCCGGCGCGTTCCGACCGGCGTCGGTGGTGAACGTGTCGGGCATGTCCTACGGATCGCTCTCGGGCCCGGCGATCGAAGCCCTCAACCGTGGCGCCGCCATGGCAGGGTGCCTGCACAACACCGGCGAGGGCGGCATCAGCAAGTACCACCGCAACGGCGGTGACCTGATCCTGCAACTCGGAACCGGCTACTTCGGCGCACGCTCCCCCGACGGCGGTTTCAGCATGGAACGCTTCCTGCAGAGCATCGAGTCCGCACCGGTGAAAGCCATCGAGGTGAAGCTGAGCCAAGGCGCCAAACCGGGACTGGGCGGGGTGCTGCCCGCCGCCAAGGTGACCCCCGTGATCGCCGAAGCCCGCGGCGTGCCCGTGGGAGTGACGGTGCGCAGCCCGAACCGCCATCGAGAATTCGACGACGTGCCCGGTCTGGTGAACTTCGTGGAACGCATCGCCGACGCCAGCGGCCTGCCGGTGGGAATCAAATCCGCAGTGGGCGAGAGGCGCTTCTGGGAAGAACTCGCCGAGCACATGGCCACAACGCAGCGGGGCCCGGACTTCATCAACATCGACGGCGGCGAAGGCGGCACCGGCGCCGGGCCGCTCACGTTCACCGACCACGTGGCCCTTCCCTTCCGGGTGGGCTTCTCCGAGGTGTACCAGGCATTCGCCCACGCCGGCCTTCACCGCAGTGTGGTGTTCGCCGGCGCCGGCAAGCTCGGCTTCGCCCGCGAAGCGATGGTGGCAATGGCCCTCGGCGTTGACATGGTGTTCGTGGGCCGCGAAGCCATGATGGCTATCGGCTGCATCCAGGCCCAGCGCTGCCACACCAGCCACTGCCCCACCGGGATCGCAACGCAAAGCCGCTGGCTCGCCCGTGGCCTCAACCCCGCCCAAAAATCCGTGCGGCTGGCCAACTACGTGGCCGGCCTGCGGGCCGAGTTGCGCAAACTATCCGAGGCCATGGGCGCAGAACACCCCAGCCTCGTGGATCCCTACGGCGTGGAACTCCAAACCGACCAGGGCGAACTGACACACCTTCTGGAGGCCTACGACTACTCCGAATCGGCAATCAAGGCCCGCTACGACAGTCAGAGCCTCCTCGCCACGCACTAACCGCCAGCCGCCCGAGGCAGCCGCCGCGGCGATCAACCAGACCGGCGACACAGCCCCGACGGTGCATCCCCGACGACACAGCCCGCCGCCGACACTCTCCGACCGCCGACACTCTTCGACCGCCGGCACTCCCCGACCTGGAACAGCCCGACAGGGCACGCAGCCCCGGCGATGCGCAATCCCGGCGCCTACCCCCGACCGGCGGCGCTGCCTGGCCGTGAGATGAGCCGCAACCGGAACGCCGCCCCGAGCCGGGGACACCCGCTCTGGTGGCACCGGCCCCACGACCGGGCGCGCTCGTGGCGCGTCCCGGACGTGTGGAGTTGTGGCGCGGCAACCGCCGCGCGGCTTAGGTGGTGGTGACTGAGGACGCCTCAGCGTCGAGCAACTCCACCAGTTGCTCTATGAGGTCTTCCATGAGGTCTGCGATCTCGGGGTCGCGGCTGCGCAACTCGTCCAACCTCACCATCGGATCCCCGGTGTCCGCGTCACCCGGATCGGCGTCGGTGTCGTCGCTCGGGGCGGAGCCGCCGTCGTCGACTTCGTCAACAGGGTCGGGCACCGCGGCCTCGTCGCCGTCGGTGACCACCGGTGGGAGGGTCACCCCGGTGAAATCGGCGTTCGGGTAGAGCTTCAACAGCGCCTCCTCAAGGGTGCTGCCAAGCGCCGTGCGATCACCGACCGCGGCGATCACCCCGGCCAGCAAAGGAATCTGGGTGCCCTGCGCCCGCACGTACATCGGCCGCACGTACAGGATCGAGTCGTCAACCGGCAGCATCAACAGTTCTCCGAAGTCAACATTGGAGCCCTGATCGTTGAGCAGGGTGAGCTCACGGCTGATCTCCGGATTGGTGGAAATGTTCGAAGCCACAATCGTGGGACCCGGCGCGATCACGTCCGACATCTCATAGGACACAAGCCTTGAAGAGCCGTCGGCGCGCGTTTCACCCACCATGAACGCCGTCAGCTCCTTACGGCTGTCGTCCTCGGACACCGGCACGAACGAACGGAACGTCACAAACGACGGCTCGTCCTCGCCCGGCAGCTGGATCAGCGAGTAGTAAGCCGACACGCGACGCTCCCGCACCGTTGTCAGCCCGCTCTCGCCCACCACGGCCTCGGAAACGCCACCGGCGGCCACGCTGCGACCCGGATCCTGGGCAACCGCCCACAACTCGGTGCCGATGATGAGCGTCTCAGGCTCGCTCACCTGATACGACGCCCACATGTTGGTCTGCACCGTGAACAGGTCATTGGGGAATCGCAGGTGGTTGCGCAGGTTGGTGGGCATCTCGGAGAAGTCGGTGAACAAGTCGGGGAACGCCGACTGCCACGCCTTGATGATCGGGTCGTCCACCGGCATCACGTAAATCGTGACCTCACCGGTGTAGGCGTCCACCACGGCCTTCACCGAGTTGCGCACGTAGTTCATCTCGGTGACGCGCAAATCTGCTGTGGTGGCAAGCCCACTCACGTCGGCCCGCTGCGAGTACGGGTAGCGGTTGGTGGTGGTGTAACCATCGAGGATGTACTTGATCCGCCCGTCATGCACCACCGGGTACACGTCGGTGTCGAACTCCAGGAACGGAGCGACAGCGCTCACCCGATCGCGCACATTGCGGATGTAGATGATCTTCGTCTCGTCCCCCACGAAGTTGGAGATCAGCGGATCGAGCTGACCGAAGCGCAGCGCAAACGCCAACTTGCGCGGGAACGAACCCATGCCCACGCCACCGTCGCCGGTGTAGCGGAAGGTCACGTCCTGGCCGCTGCCGTCCACATAGTCCACCTCGTCACGGGTGGCGCCAACCAGCGCGTAACCCTCAAGTCCCTCACCCACGTAAATCTGAGGCTCCTCAAGGTCGAGGGTGATGCGAGGATCGGTGTCCACGGGAAGGCCACCCACGATGAACTCGGGGCTGCCACGAACGTTGGTGACGTTCGCCCGGGCCATGGCCAGCCCGTAACCGTGGGTGATGGCCACGTGCTGCCGTTCCCACGCACCCTCGACTCCGCTGAGGTTCAGTTCCCTGGCGGCAAGCACAACCTGGGTGAGTTCGCCGTCGATCTCGTAACGATCAACGTCGAGCACTCCGGGGAAGCGGTAGAAGTCCCTCTCGCCTTGTTCCTTGTCGAAGGTGTCGGTGAGCACGAACGGATCGAGAATGCGTGCGTTCTGCACCGTGGCGGAAGCTTCACGGATCTGCGCGGGTGTGAGATCGTCGTCGTAGTCGAACACCTCGAGGGCCACGTCGCTGTCGGGAGACAACGCATAGGCGTTTCGGGTGGAGGTGATGTTGTCGATGGTGTAGACGGCCTCGCGTGCGGTTGTGTTGGGATCAACCCGGAAGCGCTGAACGAACGCCGGGTACATGCTGCCCATCACCAGAGCCACGAACGCCCAAAGGCCCACCGCCACCGCGGGCAGCACCCAGCCCCGCCGGCGCAGGTTCACCACCAACAACAACGCTGCGAACAGCGAGATCATCAGCAACAAGTTCAGCGCCGGCAGCTTGGCGGTGACGTCGGTGTACAAAGCCCCGTCCACCACGCCGCGTGTGGACACGGTGAGCTCGTAGCGGGCCAGCCAGTAATCCGCTGCCTTGAGCAGGGCCAGCACCGCCAGCAGCGCCGACAGGTGAACCTTCACCGACGGCAACACCCGCTGGGTGCCCGGAAGGGTTTGGATGCGGATGCCGCCGCCGAGGTAGTGAGCCAGGGCGGTGACGATGAACATGATCACAACAGCCGCGAACGCCCAACCAACCAGGAAGGAAAGGAACGGCAGCCGGAACACGTAGAAGCCGATGTCGGTGTTGAACAGCGGGTCGCTCACCCCGAACTCCTGCTGGTTCAAGAAAAGGAGCCATTCCTCCCATTGGCCCGACACGCCGGAGATGGCCAGCAGCGTGAACACCACCGCAACGGCCAGACGGAACAGCAGCGGCCGAGCCGACACCACCTCGCGGATGCGGCTGAGCATCTCCTCCTCGGGCCCGTCGGGAGGGGTGCTGGGAGCGAGCCTGGCGGCGATTGCCAGGTTGATCCACAACAGGACGAAGAAGGTGACCGCAAAGACGATCACCAGCGCGATCTTTGCGAGCAGCACACCCGACCACACGTCGGTTCGGTCAAGCGACGAGAACCACAGGTAGTCCGTGTAGAAGCGGGCCAGCCCTCGCATTGACAGCACAAACACGAGCACGCAGGCGGCGATTATGAGGGCGATGATGCGACCCCGACGGCCGCCGAAGCGACCCCGGCCCGCGCCCGCGGATGAGGGAGGTTTCACAGTTTCCATTGCGCAAGGATGCTAACGGCGGGTGGCGACACTGCCCCCGAGCGGTGGCCTTGCCGAACGTGGCGGCGCGGTCGGTGCGTTGGGATGGGCGGAGGCGGCACTCCGTGGCGGATCCGGGCTCGGAACCGCCTGCGACGAAGGGCCGTCAGGCCGGTTTCCAGGCCGCTGCCACCGCGGCCTCAGCGGCAAGTGCGGCCCGGTGCGTGCGGGACTCCCGGTACACGGCGCGCACCTTTGTGCTGAGGTCGGCCCCGTCGTCGCCGTCGGCGAGCAGCAGCGCCAGACGATCGGTGACCGGTTCGAGCAGGGTGGCATGCACGCAGGACGCCGCGGCTTCCAAGTCGAACTCGGCGAGATTGACACCCGCGTCCGAGGCAAGATTCTCCAACGGCTCCGCCAACGCCGAGGTGATCTGTTCGGGTTCGGCCTGGGGAGGGTCCTGCAACGCCTCGGCGCCCTTGCGTCGGATCCTGTCCAACAGTTCTCCTTGTTCGTCCATGATCGCGCGCTTGAGCATCCGCGTGATCTCGCCCACCGCCGCGGCGCGGGCCGCCGCATGAGCGTCCTCGACGCTTGAGGGGGATTCGTGCTCCACAGCGGGCGCCGGGTCAACGACGTCCACGCCGGTTCCCGCCAAGCCCCCCGGACCAGCACGCCGCCGGCTCTCGGCCTGCGGCCCCGGATCGGGGGCCGAGCCTTCCGTTTCCGAGCGGAGCCGCGCAAAGATGCTTTCCGCAGTAACCCCCGACTCCTGCTCTTCCGACTCGATGGTCTCCGGCGTCTCAGCCTCCTCCTCGTCGACCTCCGACTCAATCACCTCGGGATCCGTACCGACGACCGGCTCAGGCTCAACCTGCACGTCCTCCGACATCTCGGCTTCGGATTCCAAAACCTCTGACGGCTCAGCGGCGTGCTCGGTGAGTTTTGCCGGCTCAACCACTCGGACCGGCGGCTCATTTTCCGTGATGCGCTCAGCGTCAGGGTTGGTGAGGACTGCAGGCTCAACGACCCTCACCGTCGGTTCATCCTGCGCGATCTGCTCGGGGTGACGGGGTGGGACGCCGGGCCACGACGGCGGCGCCACTGCTCTCAGCCCTTCGGAGTGCGTGCTCGCAGCAGTGTCATCCACGGGGCCCGAGGCAGTGTCATCCTCCGTGCCGGAGTCCGCGAACTGCACAGCATCGTCTTCTTGGGCTTCGGGGCCGAAGCTGATGCCTGCCAGGCGGGCTGAGGAGATCTCGGCTTCGAGTTGTTGCGCTGTGGGCACCTGCTCCGAGGCGACCTTCAGGCCCGCTCTTTCGGCCGCGGCGGATATGGACGGCACGGCATCCACGAGGTCGGCCACCAGCGCGTCAACATCGGACTGGCAACTCGACAGCGCCTCAAGCATGCGCTCCCGGAACGTGCGCAGGTACTCCAACTCTGCTCGCAGCGCCCGCCGCTTGCGAGCCAGGTCCGACAGCAGACGCTCGCGCACGTCCCTGGCCTCGTCCACGATCCCACGCCCCTCAGATCTTGCGGCCTCGAGCATCTCGGTGGCCTCGGACCGGGCTTCGGCGATCATCTCGGCTGCTTCGGCACGAGCATCGGCGAGGATTGCCTCTTCTTGTTGCGCGGCCCTGTCCATTCGTTGCTGCGCTCCCACGCGGGCCGCCTCGAGCACACCCATGGCCTCGTCACCCAACAATGCAGACACCCTTCGAGCCTCAAGCTCCCCCTCAGGCACCGCCTCCAGTTGCGTCACCCGGCCCGACAGATCCTCAATCGCCGATATCAGCATTTCCACGTCTCGCGACGTGTCCTGCAGCAGCTTCTCGGTGTGCTCACGGTTGTAGCCACCCCGGCGCACCGGACTCAGGCGGGAAGGGTTCAGCTCATCAAGCACTCGCTGGGCCAGCGAGATGGCATCGAACGAATTGCCGTCGTTCATCATCACTCCATGTGCGGTTGTGGCGGCCGCTTTCGGGCGGGATTGCCATCGGCACCCGACGCACTCGCCACGATGTCTTGTGAACCGGCGCAGTCAGACGGCTTTGACGTGGACCGCGCCAACAGCCTGCTGTGTTGATGGTACGGCCCCCGAACACACAGACAGGCCATAGTCGCTCAGCTCAAGCCGCGCCCTGTGGGCCCCAACCCAAGGCCCGGACATTGGGCGGTGTAACGAAGGGCCGTGGTTGACGATCCTTTGGGGCCGGATCATTGGTTTGGCAGGGCCAACCCGTCCACCTCGCCACCGAGGGCGCCCAACGCGTCCAGCGCATCCTGCAATGTGGACACACCCACCACGGCCATGTCGCCGGACACTCGCTCGGCGACCGCTGCGCTTGATTCGGGCACGATCATCAAATCCGCCCCGCCGTTGCGGGCCGACGCGGCCTTTTGTGCCACCCCGCCAACGGGGCCAACCAGTCCGTCAACGGAAATCGACCCGGTGACCGCCACGTTCAACCCGCCGGTGAGTTCGCCCGGTGTGAGCAAGTCCAACAAGCTCAACGCGAACGCCAAACCCGCCGAGGGCCCGCCCACCGCTCCGGAGAAGATCTCAACGTCGAAGTCCAAGGGCTTGAGTTCGGTGCGTTCCGCCAGGCCGCCCAGGCCGATGAATGCCGCTTCGTCCGAGGTGGCCCCCGAACCGTCGTCGCCGGACTCTGCGGCGGGATCGGCGGGGTCGCCGGAATCCGCGGGATTATCGGAGTCGGCGGGACGGCGGCCAAGGATCACCACCTCGTCGCGAAGCTCGCCCGTGCCCCGGGATTCCACGGTGATCACCGCCTGCTGGCCCGGGCGGCGTGCCAGCATCAAGTCGATCAGGGACTGCACCGTGGTGACCGGATCGCCGTCCACGGCAACCACAACGTCGCCAGGCGCCAGCCGCCCGTCTGCCGCGGATTCTTCCACCACCTCGGCGAACACCACACCGGTGGAGGAAGCGGCGTCCACTCCCAGGTACTCCAGGGCAGCCAGCACCGCCGATTCCTTGGAAGCCGTCATGAGCTGCGTGTTGCGATCTCGTTGCTCCTGGTCGGTGCGGCTCCCGTAGATCGTCTCGCGGGAGTACAACTCCACGGCGTCGTCGAGCGTGGCGCCCAACCACTCCGCCACGCTCAGGCTGCTGTCGATCGACACTGTGGTGAGCCAGATGGTGCCGTCGGGTTCGTAGCGGTCAATGCCGTCGAGCACCACACGTTCGGAGGTGCCAAAAATCCGTCCGGGCCGGAAGGCCACCGCGCCGGTGTCCACCACCGAATCGCCAGGCAGGATCCGACCAAGCCATCGTGCCGGGGTGACGAACGTGGCGGCAATCACCGCAATCAGCACAACCAGCGCCAACAAGACGGCCCGCCACCTCCGCCAACGCGACGAGGACTGTGGCGAAGCGTCGCTCCCGTCACCACCACCGGATTCATCGCCGCCGCCGGATTCGTCACCGCCGCCCGATTCGTCACCGGCGACGGCTTCGGCCTGACGCAACCGGCGCCGGCGGCGCAGCGCTAGCGTGGGCAATCGCATCGGCGCCCCGCTCTTTGCGCTTCGGAGTGTGATGCCCTCAGGGCAGGGCCCGTGGTCACATTGGCTCGGATGGCCACCAACATGGAGACTAAGCCAACCAAAGAGGTCACCAACCCGGAGCAGAGTCCAAGTCAACCTGTGGACTCAACCGGCAGCCAACCCGGCGCGCCCAAAGACGCTGCTGCCGGTGGCACTCCTGATCCGAACCCAGGCCGAGATCATCCCCCGCCGGAAGGCAAACCCACGCCTCCCGCCGCCAGGCCCGGCAATGCAGTAGAGGACGACCAAACAGCCGAGACAATCGACTTCACCGGCGACGGGACCGAACACGACCACGCTGCGAGGTCGGACGATCCGGTCGCTTCCACCGCGGTCCACCACGGCTACACCGGGGACTACTACGCCACCGCCGGGGCGGCGTACAGCCAAGTCACGACTGTCGAACACCTCACCCCCGGTGCACAGAATCCCTCCCAGGTCGGGTCGGTTGGGGGGCAGCAAGGGTTGTCCTGGCTTGGGTTGGCGGCTCAACGGCTTTGGCAGCGCGGTTTGGTGTTGGCCCGTGGCTCGCTGGATCAGATGGCCCGCTCTCGGGGCATCGACACCCAGGTTTCCCCGGGTCGGGCGCCTCGCTTCATGAAACTGCTGCGAGTGTTGGGACTGGCCTCGCGGGGTGTGCCACGCCCGGTGGTGGGAGTGGGGGCCTACGTGAGATGGTGGGAGAGACTCTTCGCTGCGTGCGGGTTGGTGGTGCTGATGGTGATCATCAGCCTGGTGCTGGCCTTCGCAATCGGCCTTGGGGTGGTGGTGGCAGGCCTGCTGTTGGAACAAGCCATTGCCTGACAGCGCCTCGCGAGAAGTAAGAGGCCAGGGAGAGGGAGGGGCCCGCCAAAGAGGACTTGCCCTCGGAGAAGCCGGCGACCTGCCGGCAACAAGCGCCCACCGAGGCAAGAGCACTGTGCTGCAACGGCGCCTGGAGGCTGCCGAGGCCGGACACCGCAACGACAGCGACACCGCGCAACGCCATCTGCTTGACGACGATCCAGGTGTGCGGGCCACCGCGCTGCGGGCCTTGCACCGGTGCGACACCCTCGAAACAGACCAAATCCGCGCCGCGCTGGCCGACCCCGAGCCCACCGTGCGAGTGGCTGCGCTCGAACTGGCCGTGCGGCACGGCAACCGGCTGCTCACCGAGATGGTCGCAAGCCTCGATGACGAGAATCCTCAAGTGGCCGAGGCCGCCGCATGGGCATGTGGCGAAGTACTAGGAGCACGCCACGACGGAGCGGATACGACTACCGACGACCAGGCCGCCGCATGGGCATGTGGCGAAGTATCGGGAGCAGACCACTCTCACCAAGGGGAACAGCACCCGTGCGCCAGTCCGGATGGCGGCGCCGGCGTCGCTCTGCGCGACCAGGCAGATCACAAGACCGGCATCTACGGGAACGCAGCGGTGGTAGGCGAGTTGAGTCGGTTGGCCACCACCCACCCCGACGCACTGTGCCGAGAGGCCGCGGTTGCGTCACTGGGCGCGATCGGTGACCCGGGCGGCCTTGAGGCGGTTCTGGCGGGCACCACCGACAAACCCGCGGTTCGTCGCCGGGCTGTGATCTCGCTTTCGGTCTTCGACGGCGCCGCTGTCACCGATGCGCTGCAAAGAGCCACCACCGACCCCGACCGACAGGTGAGAGCCGCCGCTGAGGAAATCCTCCGCCTGCGCGGCTAACCCACCTGCCTGTAACCCCGCCTCCAGTCCCACGCAGCCGGCGGTGCGCGGCCAGTCCCCTGCGGCACGCCCTCGCGTCAAGCCCCATGAGGCCGGCGGTGCGCGGCTAGTCCTGCGGGGGTGCTTTAGGTGACGTCGTCCCCGAAGGCTGCCATTGACGCGAAGTTGTCCAGGCACTTTCCCGCGCCGAGCACGACCGTCTCCAGCGGGAACTTCACCCGATGCACCCTCACCGACGCGGCCCGCGAGAGTCGGGTGTCCATGCCCCTCAACAGGCTGCCGCCACCCACCATGTGAATGCCTCGCAAGATGATGTCCTGAGCCAACTCGGGCGGGGCTTGCGCAAGGCACCCAACCGCCGAATCCACCATGGCGCTCACCGGTTCCTCGATGGCAGTCCTCAACTCTTCGGCGCTGAGCGTGACCAGCTTCGGCAATCCCGAAACGAGTTCCCGGCCCCTCACCTCGGCGCCCATCTCCTTTGGGGTGGGTGTGGCGGATCCGGCCACCAGCTTTGTCTCCTCGGCTGTGGGCTCGCCGATGGCCAGTCCGTGCTCACGGCGAAGGTAGCTCTGGATTGCGTCGTCAATGTCGAACGAGCCCACCCGCACTGCTTCGATTGCCACCACACCACCCATGCTCAGCATCGCCGTTTCTGTGGTTCCGCCGCCGATGTCCACCACCATCGACCCGACGGGTTCGCTGATTGGCAGGTTGGCGCCAATGGCGGCGGCCAGCGGTTGATCGATGAGCCGGGCCTCCGACGCCCCCGCTCGGCGCACCGCCTCGATCACGGCGCGGCGCTCCACCGGGGTGATCGCCGAGGGAACGCACACCACCACCCTGGCCCTGTTGAGCCGGCTCACACCCACCTGGTTGAGCAGCAGTTTGATCATGCTCTGAGTCACGTCGAAGTCGGTGATGGCGCCCTTGCGCAGCGGTCGCACCGCAACGATGTTTCCCGGCGTGCGTCCGATCATGCGCGACGCCCGTCGCCCAACCGCCAGCACATCACGAGTGCGGGTGTCCATGGCGATCACCGAGGGTTCGTTCAGCACCACCCCAAGACCACGGGCGTAAACCAGGGTGTTCGCCGTGCCGAGATCAATGGCAAGGTCTCGAGCCACGTATCACCTCGGGTCGCCCACAGCCGCCGATGTGTCACCCACCGCGGGTCGCTGTGGGTGGTCGCCGACATCAGGCGTGTGGCCGCGTTCTTCGGGGGATTCGGGGGACTCGGGGGACTCGGCAGGCTCGGCGCTCGCCGGCGCCTCGGTGACAGGGGTCGACGCGATCGGCATCCGGTGCGCGATCCCGCTGGAGGGCTCCACCCGATTGCCTGAGCGTGCCGAAACGGCGCCGAGTTCCTCAAGAAAGGTTCGTGGCGGCCTGCGCGGCAGCCACGACAGCGCCCACAACACCAAACTCAGAAACAAGGCCACGCCCAGGGCCACCAGCACCACCAAGACCGCGCCGCTCACTGTGCGGCCCTCGCCGATGTGACAGGCCCCGCACTCGCCACGTCACCGGCGGGGCCCGCAGAGTTCACGGCGGCGTGAACACTTGAAGGCACCTCGGCGATGTGCTGTGGCTCCAACCCCCAGCTTTGTCCGCCCTGCCAGCGTTCGCGCTTCCATATGGGAACGCTCGACTTGAGCGTGTCGATACCGAAACGGGCAGCCTCAAAGGCGGCGTCGCGGTGAGGGGAGGACACCGCCACCACCACCGCGGTTTCACCCACCTTGAGCGCGCCGATGCGATGCAGCATGGCAATGCGCCCCAGATCCGCCCAGCGGTGACGCATTTCGTCGGCTATGGCGGCCATTCTTGGTGTGACCTGGGATTCGTAGGCCTCGTATTCGAGCAAGTCCACGCCCGCACGGTGCAGAGCGTGGTCGCGGGCGATGCCGCTGAACACCACCGAAGCCCCGCAGTGGGGCAGAACCACCCAGGCTGCGGCATCACACGAAGGCAAGGGTTCAGACGTGAGAGCCAGCCAGGTGTCTTCATGGGTGGGTGGCTTCAACACGGCCTCCATCGTAGGTGCTTGTGCGCCGAGCGGTCATAGGGGGATCACCGGTCACACAGGCCGCCCGCACAGGTCACGGCAACATCAGCGACGGCCACGAAGCCGGGCAATCAGCCAGCCGATGCCGGCGAGCGCGCTCAGCAGCAACCCACCGGCCACGCCCAGCATGAGCTTCTGGCGCCGCGGGGCCGACAAGGATTCGAGCGGGCCGGGCTCGTGGGACACCACCCAGGCCTCCTCGTTGGTGTGGGTTGGCGTCCAGCCCAGGGTGCGCAACCGGTGGTTTGTGATCACCCACGGGTGGCGGATGTAGGCCATCATCGCCTCGGACTTGGGCGGAAAACCCAACCGCACCCGCATGTCGTTGAGGTACCTCATCGTGTGCGGCCGCACCCTCAGGCGCGGTCTTGGCCCCTCCAGGTCTGCCAAGGCGTGCGGAGCGATCCACCCGTCGGGGGCCACGTTCACCACGCCGCCGCATTGGGACAGCACAACCGTCACCACCGCGGAGGCCATGTCGTCGGCATGCAGGTACTGCACCGGAACATCCCCGCGGGCTGTGAGACCCTGCCGGGCCGACCACAGCGCACGGGCCAGATTGCCCAGACGATCGGTGGCCACCACAGGCGCAGGCCTCATGATCGCCACCGTTCGCCGCGCCGGGGCGTCGCGATCCGACACGGCCCGCTCAGGGGCTTCACCGGCGCCCCGCGCCTTACCGCCTGGAGACGACTCACCGTCGGGAGACGATTCACCGGTGAGAGGCGACTTACCGTCGGGAGACGATTCACCGGTGCGCGACGACTCACCGTCGGGAGACGAGTTGCCGTTGGGAGTGGCCGCCGTAAACGATTGTTGGCTCCAACGCCGGGCCAGCTCCTCGAGGTGGTGCCTCGACACCGCCCAGGAGAACTCCGGATTGGGCTGCGCCGGGGATTCCTCGGTGAGTGGCACCGGATTGTGTGGCCACGCCCCGTAAACGGCCGCTGATGACATCACCACCAGGTGCCCCACACCGGCGTCTGTCATGGACTCCAGCAGTCGGCTCAGCAACGCCGATTCGCTGCGGGCCACTGCCGGTGCCTCATGCGGCGCGCCCTTCTTGGACGCCAGGTGAACCACGGTGTGCGCACCATTGAGCACGCCGCTGAGATCGTCTGTCTCAAGGTCGATCCGCGCCGTGGTCACCGACTGCGGGAAGCGGGACATGTCCGCCACGTCCACCGCCACCACGTCCACCTCGGGCACGTGTTCCGACGGTGCCGCCTCGGGCGAACCCGGCGACTGTTCGGAACCTTGCGGGGTGAGGCTGCGGCCGTGGAGTTGCGCCACCACCCTCCGGCCCACCGAACCGGCCGCGCCGGTAACCACCACCCTCATCGAAGCACCTCACGGCGCCGATCATGGTGGGGCAAACTCGTGAGCATCGATCTACGATGCCCCCATGAGCGGTGATCCGTCAACCGATCCCGCCGACAACGATCCCTTCAAAAGCCTCGAAGGGCTGGGCGAAGGGCTCGAAGCCTCCTTCGAGGAACTCGACCGCAAGGTGGGCTCCCGGCCCGAAGCGACAGACGACGCCGGCGGATCCGAAAGCGGCGCCCGTGGGGAACCTTCGGAGGAGGCATCCGACGACCCGTTCGGCGTCGGTGACTTCGGCGACTTCGAGGGCCTCGGCGACATGTTGGGCATGGAGGGCATGGGCCGCATGCTGGCGGAGTTCAGCAAGCTGATCTCACGAAGCCTTTCCACCAACTCCGCAGACCTGCTCAAGCAGGTTCAGATGATCGCCCTCAACGTGGCCACCGCCGACGAACCTCAACGCAACGTCGACCCCTCCGAGCGCATCGCCACCGAGCAGCTCATGCGCGTTGCCGAACTGCAGGTGGCCAACGCCACAGGGCTCGACCCCAGCCACGGTCGCAGCCTCAGGGTGGAAGTGGTGAACCCCGCCGGCTGGCTTGCCCGCACTCACCGCGACTACCAAGACCTGTTGAACGCGATGCTCGCCCCGAACAGCGACGCCACGCCACCCGACGACCCGGACGACCCGTCGATGTCGGCAATGCTCGCCGGTTTGGGACATGCACTGAGCCCAATCGCGGGAACCTTCGCAGCGGGCAACGCCCTGGGTCGCCTGGCGCGGCGTGCCATGGGCGGCTACAGCCTCGCGGTGCCCCGACCGGTGGACGAACCGGTGATCGTGGTTCTGCCCAACGTGGACGCCCACGCCCGCAAGCACGGACTGGAGTTGAGCGCAACCAGGTTGTGGGCGTGCGTGGGCGAGGCCGCGCACCACGCCGTGCTGGGCCTGGATCACGTGAGATCCCCGCTCCAGAGGCTGCTGTTGCGCCACGCCGCCGGTTTCACCGCCGGACTGGCCGAACTGAAATCCCTCACCGGTGACATGACCTCGATGGGGCTGGGCGGTCTCAACCTGAAGATGATGGGAATGCTCGGAGACGAGAACCTTCCCTTCAACCTCGACGAAGAATCAGAGGAGGTGGCGCCGTCGCCCGAACTGGTGGCGCTCACCACCGCGTTGGCCGGGTACATCGGCCATGTGACCGGCGAAGCGGTGGGCAAGCTGATCGGCGAGACCGACTCCCTTCGCAGCGCACAGGCCGATCATCGGGCCGGGTTGAGCGAACACGACCTGTACCTGGAACGCATCATGGGTTTCGACCTTGGCCAACACCAAACAGAGCGCGGCGAAGCCTTCGTGGCCGGTGTGATCGAAAGGGCCGGAGCCGATGCGCTCAACCGGCTGGTTGCGTCACCGGGGAATCTTCCCACCCCAGCCGAGGTGGACGCACCCGGTTTGTGGCTGGCCCGCATCGACCTGCCCCGCTGAGCAGGGCACTCCACGCGACAGGTCTCCACTTAACCAGGCGCCCCACTGAACAGGGTCGCCGCCGAAAAGGGTCGCCACCGAGCAGGGCACTCCACGCAAGGGCGGCCGCCTCACGCGGCGGCCACCACAACCGCCGGCGCCGGCGGGTCAGTCGGTGATCTTGGACTGGCTGCGGTGAGCGATCAGAAACGAAAACAGCGCAAAGCCCAACAGCGCGGCCACCCCGAACGACCCCAGCCGCGCAGGCAGCGGAATCACCACCGGCAACGCCACCGGTATGAACGCGCCCACCACCCACGCCACCTGGAACCGGGCCTCGAACTTGGCGAAGGAGCGGCCGTGGTCGGCGTCGGGAGCGTCTCGCTGCACCAGCGAATCAAACGCGAGCTTCCCCGCGGCCGCGGCAATCGACACCCCGGCAGCAACCAGCGCCATCCCCAGCAGTCCTCCCGACATTCCGGCCACGAAGGCAGCCGCGAACCCGGTTGCCAATGCGCCGCCCAGGATGGTCTCCTCGCTCCACTCTCGTCGCAGCACCGGGGCCAAACGAACGCCGCCGAAGGCGCACAGGCCGGCCGCGGCCACAACCACACCGAAGTGCCACGGCGGCGCACCCGGATCGCCCACCACGAAATCCAGGTAATCGGCCACTTCGATGTCACGCGCCGCGGCCACCGCCGCGCCCAGAGCCGAGCCGAGGCGGCGCACATCCAACCCTTCTGTGCCGCCGCGCAGCTCGAAGGCCAACAGGAACGTCACGAACCCAACCGTGCAACGCAGCACCGCCATGGCGGTGGCGGCCGACAAGATCGTGCCGGCGCGCAACGCGGCACGCTCCACCGAGGTGATCTTCGAGGTGCGGGGCTCCACCAAGCTCAACTTCAGGGTGAGCATGGTGGTGAGCCCGTAACCGATCGTGGCCGCGCCCGCGGCCCATGACGGGTCACCGATCCACACGAGGGCCCCGCCCACAACGGCGCCCACAAGGCTCATCACCGCGCTCAGCAGCGCCAGGCGGCTGTTGGCCTGCACCAGGTCGGATTCGGTGGGCACGTAATGGGGAACAACGGCACTCTTGGCCACCGAGTAGCTCTTTTGAAGCACCAGCAAGGCGAACGCCTCGGGGAACAACCACAGCGTGTTGATGTGGCCGATCATCATCAGCGCCAGCACTGCACGGCCCACCACGGTGATGATGATCATGATTCGCCGACCGCCGGGCATGCGATCGATCACCGGGCCGATCAGAGGCGCCACCACCGCGAACGGCGCCATGGTGAGCGCCAGGTACAACGCCACCCGTTCACGTGCCGCGTCGGGACTGATCGAAAAGAAGATCGACCCGGCAAGCGCAACCGCGATCACCGCATCGGTGGCCGCCGCAGCCGCGTGTACCCGCGCCAGACGCTGAAACGGGCTGACCCCCTGACCGCCATGCCCACTCTGCGCGCCGTGCCCACCCTGGCCGGCAAGCTCGCCCTGCGCACCGTGCCCCCCGTGACCGGCCGCGAAGTGCTCCGACCGTGAGGGCTGATCACCCTCGGTGGCGCTCGGCGGCGGCACGCCCGTCCAGGACAGGTCGCGGTCGCCGAACTCTTCGTCGGAGTAGCGGTCCTGGGGGTAGTTCTCGTACGGGTAGTCCGGCCTCAGCCAACCATCGTCGCTGACGCCGCCCGTTTCGCTCACCGCGTCATCGTAGAACACGCCCCGCGGCGCCCGCCCGTCGAGTTGCCAGTTCCTGCAGGCACAACTGGGCGTCCAGAACCGGATCCGGCTCCGGTTCGTTGCGGCGCCACACGCCGCTCGAATCCAGTGCCCAAGCCAGGCGGTTGTCCTTCAGGCACATCTGCACCACTTGCATCACCCGCGCCGCAAGCCGCTCATCGGCCACCCGAACCAGCGCCTCAACGCGGCGATCCAGGTTGCGGTTCATCAAATCGGCCGAACCGATGTAAGTGGCCGGGCGACCTGGGCCCTCACCGTTGGCGAAGTGGTACACCCGGGAGTGTTCCAGGTAGCGCCCCACCAGCGAACGCACCCGGATTCGTTCGCTGAGGTCGGCCACCCCGGGCCGCAGGCAGCACTGAGCCCTCACGATCAGGTCGATCTCCACCCCGGCCTGCGACGCCTTGTAGAGCTGCTCGATCATGTCAGGATCCACCAGGGCGTTCATCTTCATGATGATCCGCCCACCTTGGCCACGTGACACACCGGCCCCGTCGGTTGGGCCGGTCTCGGCCGATGACACAACGGCAGCCGATGTCGATTCCACGACCGGAACCGGATCCGGGCCCGGGTCGGAGGGTCGCAGGGATGTGAGGTGGGCCGAGATCTCGCCTTCGATGAGTTCCATGATCCGGCCGCGCAGCGACTCCGGCGCCACCATCAACCTGTCGTACTGCACGCCACGCCCGTAGCCGGTGAGCTGGTTGAACAAGCGAGCCACGTCCGCGCCCACCACCTCGTCACAGGTCAACAACCCGAAGTCCTCGTACATCGCCGCGGTGTGCTGGTTGTAGTTGCCGGTGCCGATGTGGCAGTAACGCCTTATGCCGTCTGGTTCCTGGCGAACGATCATCGCCGTCTTGGCGTGAATCTTCAAACCGATGAGCCCGTAGGTCACATGGGCGCCTGCCTGTTCGAGGCGGCGCGCCCAGTTGATGTTCACGGCCTCGTCGAAGCGGGCCTTCAACTCCACCAGCACCGCCACCTGCTTGCCCTGCTCTGCCGCTGCGATCAGAAAGTCCACGATGGGACTGTCCCCCGAGGTGCGGTAAAGGGTCATCTTTATGGCCAGCACGGCAGGATCGCGCGATGCCTGCTTGATCAGCTCCACCACAGAACTCACAAAAGACCAGTAAGGGTGATGCACCAGCACATCACCCCGACGCAGCACCTCGAAGAAATCGGGTGGCTTCTCTGTGCCGGGCAGCGGAGCGAGTCGGGGCTCGATCAAACCCCGCCAGGGTGGCCAGTGCAAACCCCGGCGCGAAAGGTCGGCGATCTCGCGCAGCCCGCCGAAGTCAACCGGGCCAGGGGTGAAGTAGATGGCGTCGTCGTTGATGTCGAGTTCACGTTGCAGCCGGTCAAGAACCTCCGCCGAAACCGAATCAACCACTTCCAGTCGCACCACATGGCGGAAACGGCGCTGACGCAGCTCCATCTCCACCGCAACCAGCAAGTCCGCGGCGCCTTCGTCGTCCACGGTGAAATCGGCGTTGCGGGTGACCCGAAAGGCGTGATGTTCCAACACCTCCATGCCGGGGAACAACAAATCGAGATGGGCGGCGATCACGTCCTCTTGTGCCACGAAGCGATCGGTGCTGCCCACCCGCACCCAACGATCGAGAGTGTTGGGCACCTTCACACGGGCAAAGCGACGCCGCCCGCTGACCGGGTCGCTCATCAGCACCGCCAAATTCAACGACAGATCCGAGATGAACGGAAACGGATGCGCCGGATCCA
Organism: Candidatus Aldehydirespiratoraceae bacterium; assembly: GCA_965221635.1. Classification (GTDB taxonomy): domain Bacteria; phylum Actinomycetota; class Acidimicrobiia; order Acidimicrobiales; family Aldehydirespiratoraceae; genus JAAXHB01. The sequence goes on along the minus strand of OZ244902.1, from coordinate 1,301,178 downwards.
CCGCAAGTGGTGTGAGCACGGGCAGTATCTGCTGTTCGAACTTGCGCCGCAGCTCGGCCTGCTCGGGGCCGCTGAGACTGTGGAGTTCCGCGCCGGTGATGAGATCGATGCCCACCGAGGCCAGCTCGGGCCGGATCCGCTCAACGAACAGTTCGTGCTGCGCCTCGCACAACTCCAACACCACGCGTCGAATCTCGCCGAGCTGTGCGGTGGCGCTCAACCCGTCGGCACTCAGTTCGGTGACCCCGGCGGCCACCTGGCCCGCGAGCCCCGACACCCGCACCTGGAAGAACTCGTCGAGGTTGGACGCGAAGATCCCCAAAAAGCGCACACGTTCCAGCAGCGGCACATCCTGATCGGCCGCGAGTTGCAGCACACGGCCGTTGAACGCCAGCCACGAAAGCTCCCGGTTGAAGTACGGCGTGCGCGGCTCGGCCCAGCCGCCAACCACAGCAGGCCGCGAACCATCAGCCGCGCCGGTCTTCACCATGGCTGCGCACCCGGCCCGGTGGTTGCGCTCCCGGCGGTGGCGCTCCCGGCGGCACCCGAGGGGGCCCCTGGGGCGAGGCCGGAGCGGGGCCGTGGGAGGAGGCCGAAGTGGGGCCCGGCGATGAGGCCGAAATGGGCCCCTGGGATGGTCGCCAAGCGGCGCCGGCGGGCGCCGTGGCTCGGAGGGTTATGCGGGTCAGCGCGTCCTTGCGGGCGCAGGCTCGTCGGGGTCGTAACCGGCATAGCCGTAATCCCAACTCACCTGGATGCGCTCACGCTCCGCGTCCCGGTTGACCCTTTCCTGGTTACGCCGGAACTGCGGGTCGTGGGGCGGAAGCAACAGCAAACGGGCTCGCACCCGGTCCTGGAACGCATCAAGCTTGTCCTGGTCGCCGTGAACGGGCCGAAAATCCCAATGCGGCGCCACCGGACCCATGTAGACGATCCAAATCCTGCCTACAGGTGGCTCTTCGGTGACCTCGGGTGTTGATGTCGCCAATTCTGCTCCTCTCCGCGGCGAGGCCACCGCACCGGGCCACACGCCCGGTCGGTGCCGGTCGGCGTCCCGGGCCCTGGGGCGGACGCCGACGACTTGACTCAGGCTGAGCCGTTCTTGGCCGGGTTGCCACCATCTTTGCGCTCACGGCCCGAGGCCTGGTTGGCCTCGGCGGCTTCGTCTGACAATCCGGTCTTGAACTCCTTTTGAGCCTGGCCCAGCGAGCGCGCCAGCTTGGGCAACTTCGCCCCGCCGAACACCAGCAGCACCAGTATCAAAATGATCAGCAACTCGGGTGCACCAAGATTCATGGCCCAAGGCTACCGCCAAGGCCGCGCCCCGGTTGCCTCAGAGTCCCGGTTGGCGCCGGCGGCCCACAAGATCGTGCCCGCAACTTCGCAGACCGGCGCTCACGACGAACCCACCCCGTGCGGCGCGCAACCCGTAACACGTGGGCGGGAATCAACTTGATCGCGCCAGGTATTTCACCGCACGGGTTGACATTGTCATATCACCATGGTGTAATTACATGGCTGAAATCACACTGTTGTGACGAAGACTCGTCGCAACCAGGCTCGTCAGACCCGAATCCCCAACCGAGACCCCCGGCACAACCAACCGGCCCGGAAGTCCTGGCTCAGCACCCCCGCCACAACCACTCGGCCCAGATTGCACGACTCAGCCGGCCCAGCCAGAGCAGCCCACGGTGGACAACACCGATCAACTCAAACAGGAGTGAACAAAGATGAAGCTCACCGAAGTGCCCGCGCTTGTCGCCTGGCCGGGCAGCGCCTCCACGTTGCAGCCGTTTGACCCCGACGAAACCCCTTGGCGCAAGGAAGCCAATTGCCGCGGCTTGGATCCCGATCTGTTCTACCCCGAACGTGGGGTGTCCACCCGTGAGGCCAAGGAGGTGTGCCGAGGCTGCGTGGTGCGCGAGGAGTGCCTGGAGTTCGCCCTGGCCAACGGCGAGAAGTTCGGCATCTGGGGAGGCAAGAGCGAGCGTGAGCGTCGCCGCATTCGCAAAGCTCGCCGAGACGCTGCCCAGCAAGTGGCCGTCGGCGGAGCCGCCTGAACGCCACCCGGCCCACAGTCCAAGCAGGTCAGCGGCGGGCGGCTCGCACCTGGTTGCGTTTCTGTTCCACGAAGTCCACCAGCACGTAGTCGCCAAGAGTCTGGTTGGTGGTGAAGAAAGCCCGCCCGCCGTTCATCTTGGTCACGTGCTCCACGAAGCGGCGCAGGTAAGTGGTGGCGTCAAGCATGAACGTGTTGATCCGGATTCCGGCTTTGGTGCAGCGGGCCACCTCTGCCAGGGTGAGGTTCACCGTTTCTCGTGACGGCGGGTACGAAAAGAACGGTTCACCCGATCCGGTGATGTGAGCGGTGGGCTCACCGTCTGTGATCATGATGATCTGCTTGGTGCCGCTTTGGCGGGCCAGCATTCGCCGGGCCAGCATGAACCCGTGCTGCATGTTGGTGCCGTAAACGTATTCCCATGACACCTCTGGCAGGGTTTCGGCTCGGATTTCGCGTGCCACCTCGCTGAAGGACACCAACCCCAGGTAGTCGCGGGGGTAGCGGCTCGATATCAGCGCGTGCAGCGCCATGGCCACTTTTTTGGCGGGCAGGAAGTTGTCCCGCATCGGCATCGAAAGCGACAAGTCCAGCATCAACACCGTGGACGAGCGCACCAGATGCTCGGTGCGTTCCACCTCGAAGTCGTCCGGTTCGAGGCGAACTGGCACACCTTGGCCGCTGCGGGTCACCGCATTGCGAACGGTTTGGGGGATGTGAAGGTTGAACGGATCGCCGTACTCGTAGGGCTTGGTGTCGAAGCGACGCTCGTGCCCGGTGCCCGAGCGGTGCAAACGATGGGTGCCCAGGCGATCCATGTTGAGCTTGGTGAACAAGTCGTGCAGGGCGCCCTGGCCGATTCTGCGCACCGCTTTGGGTGTGAGCTCGAGGCGTCCTTCGCGGGTGTCCACCAGGCCCGCCTCGGCCAGCAGCCGCGCGGCTTCAGCCATGCGCTCCAGGCTTTGCGCGGCGTCGTCTCCCAGCAGCCGGCGGGCCACTTCGGTGTCGGCCTCGGCCAGCGCTCCGGGGCCGGTGGCGTTGCGAAGCAGGCTCTCGAGCTGGTCGATGTCGCCCAGTTCGTTCATGAGGTCAACGGCGTGGCCCATGTCGAGCGGGTCGACCCCGCCGAATTCGTAGCGCTGATCCCAACCGAGTTGCGGGAACATCTGCTGCAGGTTGCGGCCCAGTTCGCTCATCTGCCAGTTGAGGTCCATGTCGGACAGCAGCTGATCCGACAGGGCCTGAAGTTGATCACGCTGTGACGGGGTCATCGAGTTCAGCAGCGCCTGGGCGCCGGCCATGCGCCGTGCCAGCACTTCGAGCAGTTCGTCGAGGGTGGTGGGCTTCTCTGGGAAGAAATCGCCGTGGCGTTCCATGAACCCGTCGAAGTCCACTTCCTGGCCGGCGGCCCGCTTGGTGAGCATGTCGTTGAGTTCGGCCAGCATGTTCTTGAGCCGGTCCATCTCGGCGGGATCGGCCCCCGAAGCGTCGGATGTCACTTGATCAACGAAGCGTTGCATCATCTGCTCACGCAGCTGCGACACGAGCTCCTCGAAGCGTTGGCGGGCCTCGTCGCTTTCGAATTCGTAGTTCTCCAAGGCTTTGAGCTGGCCGGCCAGGTCGGGTGGCATCAACTCCAGCCGGGTCATTTTCTCGGCGGCGGCGTCGAGGGTGAGTTCGGCCCGGCGGGAGTCTCCGGCGGCCTCGGCCTTTTCGGCGGTGTTCACGAGGTCTTCGAGCGCTTCGCGTTCGGTGCGCACCACGTCGGCCAAGGCTTGGGCGATGTCCTCGAACGCCGCGCCGAGGTCGTGATTGTCCAGCAGTTCACGCCTGCGGCGGCGCAGCTTCTCGAGCATTTCGCGCAGGCCCACCATGGAGCGCCCGTCGCGGTCGGTGAGGCCGTCGGCCATCAGGCGACGCAGCGCCGCGGCAACGTCGCCGTGGTAGAGCAGGTCGTCGCCGAGCAGTTCGAACAAGTGGTCGGCGTCCAGGTCGAAGCCTGTCTGGGTGCCGTCCCAGCGCGAATAGGTGAACCGGTTGGGTAGCGGTTCGCTGCGCAGGGATCGGCCTTTGCTGCGCCAGGCGCCGAGGGCCATGGCGCGACCCTAACGCCCAGCCTGCAAACCCGCCGCCGTCAAGGGGTCGCGCCGGTGGCGTCACGGCGAGCATCACCACTCGCGACGATGCTCGCATGCCTGCGGCCGAGGCCGACGTGTACTCCGGTGCTTTCGGGGGGAACACCACCACCTGCGCCGATCACGGCAGGCCCGCGGGCCAAAGGGGTGTGTTAGTCGCGGGATCGTTCGGGCGCCACCACCGGATAGCCCTGCTTCACCCAGGCGTCGATGCCACCGGCAAGATCGGCCACCCGTGCGAAGCCGAGGCTGCGTGCGGTGTCGGCCACCAGTAGCGACTTGAACCCCTCGTTGCACACGAACACCAACCGTTGATCGTGGGACTTCACAGCCGGATGGGCGTGATCCGAGTCGAGGTCGAGGCGCCACTCCAAAGCAATCAGCGGCACGTGTACCGACCCGGGAATCATGCCGGTGCGCTCACGATCATCGAAGTCACGCACGTCGATCACCAACGGTTCGTCACTTGCGCCGAAGAACTCGTGCGGGTCGCCGGAGCCCGCGGGCGACCCGTGACCGGTGGCTCCGGCCGCCTCTTCGTCGGCATTGAGTGCAGTGTCGGGTTGGGTGGCGGTGTCGCCATGGTCGTTGGCGCCGGTGGCCGCAGCGGGCTCGGCTGCGCTTCGGGGGGTTGCTGCCAGGCCCACGACAACAGCAAGGTCTGCCGGGCTCACCGCCGCCACCTCAGCCTGGGCATCGGCGAGCATTTCGTTCAGCGTCCGGTTGGCGCTGTGACCCTTGCGACGGCGACGGTTCTGCAGCAGCATTTCGCGCCGGAGCCTCTCGGGCGGCCACAGCTCGCGCAGCGCCCGGTGCAGCAGATCGGCTTGTGAGGGTGGGGCCAGGCCGTCCACCGGCTGGTCCTGGTCGAGGTCGGTGGGGAAGGCGTAACCCTCGGCGCTCGCGGCCACCACATTGGCAACGGCTCGACCGCTGAGCCGCCCGGCGGCCACCCGATCTCTCAGAGCCGGGTACACGGCGTTCACGATGCGGGTGCGGTCGATCGCCTCGGTGGCCCTGCCGAACGCCGATGAGATCTGCAACAAGTTGGCGATGCGACGCTGGAGGGGGGTGCGGTTGGTGCCGGCGGCATGGAAGATCGCCGGGCTGAAGAACACGGCATCGCCGGTGCGAAGCGCAAGCTGCACGTACCGCTTCCGGAAGTAGTCCACGAACTCGGGGCGCCTCCAGGCCAGGTAGCCCAACTCGTACTTGTGGGAATGGGGCAGGTACATCGTGGGCCCCGAGTCGGTGCGCATGTCGCAATGCGCGATCGCGCCTTGCAAGGTGAGCCAGGGTGACAACCCGTGCGCGTGGCGAGGGAACTGCTCGGCTTCGTCGTCGGTGAGGAAACCCATGTGGTAGTCGCGGTGCGGATGCTGGGCCTCGCCGCCGGGGTTCACCACGTTCACCTGCTCGGTCACCTGATAGCGCGGCCCGAGCCACGCCTCGCACGCCACTGCCACCGCGTCCGAGGCGTGATAGTCCACGAAGGCATCCGGATCGGCCAGGGCCAGCTTCTCCAGCGCGTTCCAGATGCGGTCGTTGGCGCCCGGTTTGCCGTAGTGATCACCCGCGGGGCCGCCACCTGCGCGCTGCTGGGCGATGAGGTCCCAGAACACCTCCGTGGCCCGGTTCACCGCCTGGGGGTCAACGGCACCTTGGAGCACCACAATTCCGGGGCCGTCCACCAGCGCCGAGGTCAACTCGTCACGAAATGCGTCACGCAGGCTGGCACCTTCATCGGCATCGCCGGCGCCGAGGGCACCGTTGGCAGCCCCAGCCGAAGGCGCCGAAGCCGCATCCGATGGCACCAAGGCCGGGCAGTCGTAGGTGGGGATGCCGTGATCGAGGCGCACCGCCAGCGGGTAACGGGCGGGGTCGGCGGGCTGTTCCACAAGGGCGCGCAAGTCCTCCAGGCGGCAATCCTGGCGCCACAAACGATGCCCGGTCGGCCCTGCCGCAGCCCCGGCGGGCGGCTCGCCTGATTCGTTGTTGAACCTCACCGACAACTGCTCTCCCCCTGTGCTGGCCGGTCTCAAACGGTACCGGCGGCCCGCGGCGGGTGACTTGCTCGAAGCGGCGCGCACCAACTCCGGCGGCGGCGGGCGGCGCACACACAATCGACAATCACGACCACCGGCACGCCTGCACACCTTGGCGGCTAGTTTCGGGCGGCGGACACACCAGTCATCGTCACAACTCGGGAGGAATCAGCGTGCCCATCAACCCTGACGCAGCAGGCGCCGTAGGCGAGGAAGCCGAGATCGCCTGGACGTCCCAGCAGAGCCTGCTTTATGCGCTTGGCGTGGGCGCCGGCGCTTCGGATCCCACCGGTTTCGAGTTGGAGTTCACCACCGAAAACAGCATCGGGGTGTCCCAGCGCGCCCTGCCCACCCAGGTGGTGGTGCTCGGCGGTGGCCGAACCCCCGACTTCGGCGACTTCGACCTGGCCCGTCTGCTTCACGGCGAGCAGCACATCGAACTGCACCAGGAAGTGCCGGCGGAGGGATCCGCGATTGCTCAGAGCCGGGTGGCCGCCATCTACGACAAGATCAAGGCCGCGCTGGTGATATTGGAAACCAACGTGCGCGACCACCAGGGCCAACCGATGTGGACCGGCCGGTCGGGCTTGTTCATCGGCGGCGAAGGAGGCTGGGGCGGCGACCGGGGGCCTGCCAACACCTGGAAGGTGCCCGAGCGAAACCCCGATCATGTGACCGGTTACGACACCCGCACCGATCAGGCGTTGCTGTACCGCCTCAACGGCGACCGCAACCCTCTGCACTCCGATCCGCAGTTCTCGGCGATGGCCGGTTTCGAGACGCCCATCCTGCACGGCCTGTGTACCTTCGGGGTGAGCGGACGGGCGCTGTTGCACACGCTGTGTGACAGCGACCCGGCACGGTTCGGTTCGATGGGCGGACGTTTCAGGGCGCCGGTTCTGCCCGGACAGCGCCTCGACGTTCACATGTGGGAAGAGGCCGACAGGGTGATGTTCCAAACCCGTGTCGGAGACAAGGTCGTTTTCGACGCAGGCACCTTCACCCTGCGCGACTAGTCACCCGCCAACGCCACGGCGCGCGGATCTAACCACCCCCAATCCGGCCGCCGCGTCTCGCGGATCAAGCCACCGCCGGGGACGACCGACACGGCCCGCAACGGGGGCCGGTCTCGGCGCGCTAGGAGGACGCGCCGGAGGACTGGTTGCCGGGGCGTTTGCGGGCACGGAACTGTGCCCGTGGGCCCACAGAGTCCTTGTTGAGCCTCTTGGTGAGGTGAAGCCCCTCCAGCACCAGTTCCACCGCTGCGGCCACCAGCGCCGGGGAATCCGACCGGGACTCTCCGTCGAGCAGCGCAGCCACAGGCTCGGCCAGAGCGGGAACTTCGCGCACCAGGTCGCAGTAGGCGTCGTCGTCCACGTCCTCGCCCACGTCCACCACCAGGTCTTCGTCGAAGGCGTCCACCACCGCTTTGTGGGTGTGGGGCGGCACCCGCTCACGGAACACGCCGAGCACCGCAGCGGCCACGAAACGCTGCAGGATCTCGTCGTCGCGGCCTTCGTCGAGGGTGTCCATTTCCACTTTGCCCGCCGTGGACGCCGGCAGCGCCTCCAGGTCGGTCACCCGTGGAACCACGTGATCACCGCCACGGCGCAGCGTGCGACGCGCTGCGTTGGCCACCATCGTTTCGTGGTTGGAGATACTCAGGCGCACCGAGACACCCGAACGTTGCGACACCTGCGAACTTGACCGGGCCACGTGGGTGAGGCCCACCACGATCTCGGTCATGAAAGAAGGCACAGTCAACGACAAGCCCGCCTCGTCGCCGCCGGCAGTGTCCACGGATCGATCCCCGTCGGCGGGGATCACGGGATCGGCCTCCTGCGCGACTATGGCCGCTTCGGTTCCGGTGTCGAGGGGGTAGTGGGTGCGCACCTGCGCGCCGAAACGATCCTTGAGCGGGGTGATGATGCGACCCCGGTTGGTGTAGTCCTCTGGATTGGCGGTGGCCACCAACATCACATCGAGAGGCAGGCGCACCTTGTAACCGCGGATCTGAACGTCGCGTTCCTCGAGCACGTTGAGAAGGCCCACCTGGATGCGCTCGGCCAGGTCGGGAAGCTCGTTGATGGCGAACACGCCCCGATTGGTGCGCGGCACCAGTCCGTAGTGAACGGTGAGCTCGTCGGACAGGTAACGCCCCTCGGCCACCTTGATGGGATCCACCTCGCCGATCAGATCCGCGATGGACGTGTCAGGGGTGGCGAGCTTCTCGCCGAATCGGTCGCTGCGATGCACCCAGGCGATCTCGGTGTGGTCGCCGTGTTCGGCCACCAGCGCCTTGGCATGGGCCGACACCGGCGCGTACGGGTCGTCGTTGATCTCGGATCCGGCCACCACCGGCATCCACTCGTCGAGAAGTTCGGTGAGCGAGCGGATCATGCGGGTCTTGGCCTGGCCACGCTCACCCAACAAGATCAGGTCGTGACCGGCGATCAGGGCGTTCTCCACTTGCGGCACGACAGTGTTCTCGTAGCCGAGGATTCCCTCCATGATCGGCACGTCGCCACGAATGCGGGCAATGGCATTGCGACGCATCTCTTCGCGCACCGGGATCGACTTCCATCCCGAGGCCCGCAAGTGCCCCAACGTCGCCGGACGCTGCGGAGAAGACGAGCGCGCCTTGGCCGACATCGCCCCGCACACTACCGGCCCGTCAAGCCCTGCCGACCGGCCCGCAAGTGCCCGCCACGGACTGCCCGCAGCAAGCCGCCGCGGCCCGCGCCGGGGATCGACCGCTCAACCCGAGGGATCGAACCACGTCGCCCGGCGCCGAGGGGACGGGCCGGCGCCGCGGTTATCTGGCTTCGCGCGAGTAGGGCTCCCCGAGGCTCGCGGGCGCCTGCACCCGGCGGGCTCTGCTGGGGTTGGCCGACACCACGATCACCACGATGAAGGTGATCACGAAGGGGATCATGCTCAAGAAGTCCGACGGCACTTCCACCCCGGCGATTTGCAATGTGAAACCAAGCGACCTCAACGCACCGAACACGTACGCCGCGGCGAGCGCCGGCCAGGCCCGCCACCCCGCCAGGATCACCAGCGCAACCGCTATCCATCCCGCGCCGGCGGTGACCCCGGTTTGCCACGTTCCCAGCACCGCCAACACCAGGTAGGCGCCGCCGATCCCGGCGCCGAAGCCTCCGATCAGCGTGGAGACGTAACGCACCTTGGTAACCGATATTCCCGCGGCGTCGGCTGTGGCGGGATCCTCGCCAACCGCCCTGAGCGACAAGCCCGGGTTGGTGCGGTACAGGAAGTAGGCAGCCCCCGCGGTGATCAGCCAAGACGCGTACACCACCACGTCGTGGCCGAACAGCACCGGCCCCACAACCTCCAGGTCGCGAAGCCACCCCGGCAGGATCGGGTCGACCGTCACCCCGTTGGATGCCTGAATCAGCGGAGTGTCGCCGCTGCTGCCCCAAAACGCGGAGAGTCCGCTGCCCACTATCACCAGCGCCAACCCCGACACGATCTGGTTCACCCGCAGAGAGATCGCCAACAGTCCATGGATCGCGCTCAGCGCCGCCCCGGCGAGGCCACCCACCGCCAGCGACACCCACAGGTCACCGGTGTGAACCCCGGCCCAGAAGCCGGTGACGCCTCCGATGAGCATCATCCCCTCCACGCCCAGGTTCATCACGCCGGAGCGTTCGGTGATGATCTCACCGAGGGTGGCGAACAGGATCGGAGTTCCCGCGGCCACGGCGCTCACCACCGACAGGATCAACACCGAGTCGTTCACGACTCCACCCCTGGTGTGCCCGGATCCTGCGTAGCCGGCGCCACCGCCTCGTCGCCGGCGGTGGATCCTTCCGGGGTGGTGAACACCAGACGATTGGCCAGCAGGAACTCGCCCGACGCCACGAACAAGAACACCAGGCCTTGCAACAGGAACACGATCTCGGCTTGCACTCCCACCGTTTGCAGGCTCGTCCCGGAGTTGGCGATGGCCCCAAGCAGCACCGCCACCGGGATCACCCCGAGCGGGTTGAGCCGGGCCACCGCAGCCACCACGATTCCGGTGAAACCCATTTCGGTGGCCAGGGCACGCGGGTCGAGGGTTTTGAGCACTCCGCTCACCTCGATCGCCCCGGCGAGCCCCGCCAGCGCACCGGAGAGGCACAGCACCGACACCACCTTGGCCGCCACGCTCATCCCGGCGTAACGCGAAGCCACCGGCGAATCGCCGATTGTGCGCACCTCGAACCCCCAGGTGGTGCCGCGCAACGCCCACCACAACACGATGGCCACAGCCACCGCGATCACAAGCCCGTAGTGCAGGCGATACGAGATCACCCCCAGTTCGGCGCTCTCGGGGATCAGCTTGCCCTGGGGGAACATGGCGTCCGGGTTGCGCCAGAAGCTCACCGATCCGAAGATCAGGTAGTTCATGAAGTACAGCGCCACGAAGTTGAGCATCAACGTGGTGATCACCTCGTTGGTGTTCAAATAGGCCCGAGGGATCGCCGCCAGCGCCGCCCAGCCGGCGCCCGCGACCGCTCCGGCCACCAGCACCAGGCCCACGATCAGCACCCTCGGCGAATCGTCGGGCATCCCCACCGCAAGCGCCGAAGCCGCGATCGCCCCTGCGTAGAGCTGGCCCTCGGCGCCGATGTTCCAAACCCTCATGCGGAACGCCACGGCCGCGGCGAGTCCGGTGAGTATCAGCGGGGTGGCCAGGGTGAGGGTGCGGGTGATCGGGCGCCAGCCGTTGAGGCTCGCGTCGAACATCGTCTCGTAGGCGGTGAGCGGCCCCGCCCCCGACAGGGCGATCACCACGGCGCCCACCACACCGGCCGCGCCCAGCGACACGAACGGCACCAGCGTGCGAACCGCGGGCGATGGTCTCGCCCTCGGGGCAACGCGCGGCAAATTGCTCACGACGCGTCACCGGCCGCGCCGGTCATCAGCAGGCCCAGTTCGGCAACGTCGAGCGTTTCGGGGGTGTAGTTCCCAACGATTCGGCCTTGTGACATCACCACGATCCGGTGTGAGAGTTCGGTGATCTCGGCCAGGTCCTCCGAGAACAGCAGCACGGCACGACCACTTTCGGCCTCGTCGAGGATGTGGCTGCGCACCGCCGCGGTGGCGGCCAAGTCCAACCCGCGGGTGGGCGAAGCTGCCAGCAGCACCTGATGAGGTCGGGTGAGTTCGCGTGCCAGGATCGCTCGCTGCAGGTTGCCGCCCGACATGAGGCTCACCGGCATGCCACCACGAGCGCCGCGCACGTCGAAGCGGTCCACCAGGCTGCGAGCGGTGGCGCCTATCGCTTTGTGCGACAGCACCCCCATGCGGCTGTGGGGTCGTTTGCGGTAGCTGCGCAAGGCAAGGTTCTCCTCGAGGGTGAGCCCTCGGGCCAGGCCGGTTCCGAGCCGGTCCTCGGGGATGTAGGACAATCCCGCCTCGCTGCGCTGCCTCGGCGAAGCCCGGGTGATGTCGGCGCCGCTCAAGAGCACCGTTCCGCTTTTGGTGGGACGCAACCCGGCGATTGCCTCCTGCAGTTCGCGCTGGCCGTTGCCGGCAACCCCCGCCACCCCCACGATCTCACCGGCGCCCACCACCAGGTTGGCGCCTCGCACGGTGGGGGTGCCGTGATCGCCGATCACGTGCAGGTCGGTGATGTGAAGCAGCGTTTCGGCCTCGCCGTCGGGTCGGGTGTGCCCCGCGGTGATGCGCCCGAAGTCGTGGGCGCCGATCATCATCGTCGCCAACGCCGCGGCGGTGGTGTCGGCGGTGCGCACCGTGCCCGCGTTCACGCCGTGGGCGAGCACGGTCACCCGATGGGTGTGCCCCAGGATTTCCTCCATTTTGTGAGACACGAGCACCACGGCATGGCCCTCGGAGGCGAGCTTGGCCACCACCTCGAAAAGCCGGTCGCATTCCTGAGGCGCGAGCACCGCGGTGGGTTCGTCCAATATCAGGATCCTCGCGCCACGGAAGAGCTGCTTGAGGATCTCCACGCGCTGCTGCTCACCCACCGACAGCTGCCACACCTGCGAACCGGGATCCACGCGCAGGCCGTACTCCTCGGCAAGCGCCGCCACCTTGGCCTGCGCGGCTCGCAAGGACAGGCGCATCGGCTGATCGGGCAGCCCCAGCACAAGATTCTCGGTAACAGTGAGGTTCGGCACCAGCCGGAAGTGCTGGTACACCATGCCCACACCCAAAGCCGCTGCCTCGTGCGGTGAGCGCAAGTTCACAGGGCGCCCGTCGATGCGCACCTCGCCGTGGTCGGGCCGGTAAAGGCCGGCCATCACCGAACACAGCGTGGACTTCCCGGCGCCGTTCTCGCCTAGGAGGCCGTGTACCTCCCCGGCGCGAAGGTCGAAACTCACCCGGTTGTTGGCCGCCACTCCGTAGAAGCTCTTGGTGAGGTCGCGTACCTCAAGGATGGTTGCTCCGGTTGGGGCCAAGCGGCCCTCGGCGGTCAACGCCCGACTCTTGTGCGGATCGCGGATTTGCGATGTTCGCCGCCGCAGGCCCGGCGCCCGGGGCCGGGGCCGGGCCTGCAGCGGCGAGCGCTGTCAGTTGATGGAACCCTCGATTCCCTCTATCAGCCACAAGCAGCACACGGTGCGCTCCTCCCAGGGAATCGTCTCGCCTTCGGCCACCCTGGTGGTGCCCTCGTTGTCCACCAGCGGACCGGCGAAGTAGTCGAAGGTGCCGTCAAGGATCTCGGCGCGCCGCTGTTCCACCAAGGCCAGCATCTCGTCGGTCACGTCGGGGCCGTAGGGGGCGTTGCCGATCATGCCGTCAGCCAGGCCGCCGTAGGTGAGCGCCGGTTCCCAGGTGCCGTCCATCATCGCACGGATCTGGTCGATGTAGTAGCCGCCCCATTCGAAGGTGAACGACCCCAGCCAGGCGTTGGGCGCCACCTCGGAACGATCCGAGCTGTATCCGATGATGTTGAGTCCGCGGTCTTCGGCCACCGACGCAACCGCGGGCGAGTTCAACTCGTGGGCGAGCACATCGGCGCCGGCGTTGGCCAGGGCATCCGCGGCTTGCTGTTCCACCGGCGGGTCGTACCAGCTGTTGATGTACACCGCTTGCACCACCGCGTCGGGGTTCACCTCGCGCACGCCAATGGTGAAGGCGTTGAGCGCCCGGTTCACTTCCTCGATCGGGTACCCGGCGGGATAGCCGATGATTCCCGTCTCGGTGATGCTGCCCGCGATCAGCCCGTCCAGGTAGCGGCCCTCCTCGGTGGCGGCGTCGAAGTGGCCCATGTTGTCGGTGGTTATCCAACCCGCCCAGGTAAGGAACTTCGTGTCGGGATACTCCGCGGCAACCGGCTCCGCGTCGGGCTGGGAGAAACCGGTGGCGATAATCATGTCCACCCCCGCCGTTGCGAGATCCTCGAACGCGTTGGTGGCCGTCGGCCCCGGGGAGATCTCGGTCACGAGCTGCACGTCCAGGCCGGGCAGGGCTTCCTGCACCTGCTGCACCCCTCGGTAATGGGTGGTGTTCCAACCGCCGTCGTCGAGGAACCCGTCAAACACGAACGCCACCGAATACCCGCTGCCATCACCGGCATCCGCCATCGAGTCATCGCCCGAGTCGTCTTCAGCGGGCGCGTCGGCATCATCAGCGGCGCCATCGTCCGCATCGTCGCCCGAGGCGTCATCGCCCGCATCGTCTTCAGCGGCGTCGTCGCCACCACCCGAGCCGGCGTCATCGCCGCTCACGGCAGTGTCGGCCGCGCCGCTGTCGGGCTCGTCCTCGCCACAGGCCGCCGCCACAAGCGCCAGCACCGCCAACATGGCCAGAATCCATCTGATCTTTCTCACGACGCCCTCCTTGGCAAGTCCTCAAGAGAGTTGACCGCCCGGTTCTCCGGGCAACCAACATCCAGCACAAGCATGCCGAACCGCTGCGACACTACAACCCCAACTCCCCCCGCCGACCACCGGGCCCCGCCACATGCTCGGGCGCACCACGCGGGCGGGTTGATCGAGCCGCAGGAACGGCCCGAATCATCTTGTGGTGGGGTGAGCCTCTACATTTGAGCGCGATGAGCGCTGAAGCGGTGAGTGTTTACACGAGGGCGGTCGGGCCATGAGTGACGATCCGATGACTGTTTGGCATCCGGTGGCTACCTCTTTGGACCTGCCTTACCGTCACGTGTTCCAAGGACAGTTGCTGGGACGCGAACTGGCGGTGTGGCGAGCCGACGACGATTTCGTGAACGTGTGGGAGAACCGCTGCCTGCACCGAGGCGTGCGACTGTCGATCGGCATCAACGACGGCGCCGAATTGCAATGCCAATACCACGGCTGGCGTTACGCCAACCGCTCCGCGGGATGCACTTACATCCCTGCGCACCCCGCGGACGCACCGGCTCGCACCATCTGCAATCGGGTGTTCCCCGCGGTTGAGCGTTACGGCCTGGTGTGGTCCGGTGAGCAACCCCAAGGCGAACCACCGGTGCTGGACAGCCTCGAGGATGGCAACGTGTTCGGGCTGCGAAACGTCGCCGTGAACGCAAGCGCCGAGCTTGTGATGCGACACCTGCTGAGTCACTCGTTCGACCCGACCGATCAGATCGCCGCCGCGGTTGAGGGCCCGTCGCAAACCACCGTTCACGCCCACAGCGAATATTCGGCGACGCTCACCTCCCGAGGCGCAAGCGCCGACGGCGGGGAATGCGAGACGTGCGCGGTGTTCTTCGTGCAGCCGGTGGACTCGGCCCGTTCGGTGATACGCGGCGTTCTCGCCGCCACCCCCGCCGCCGACGCCCAGTTGGCGGTGCTGCGCCATCACGCCGCGGCCCTGCGTGACCTGGTGGACAAAATCGAAGCCGAAGCGGCAACCCTGCCCACGCCGGCGCCGATGGCGCCCACAATCGAACAAGTGCCGGTACACCTCGCCGAGGTTCCCGAAGCGGCAACCGCCGGCGGCCGGAAAGCATCCCTGCGGGTGACCGTGGCACGCAAATGGACCACCGCCGAGGGTGTGGCCGCGTTCGAGCTGGCCCCGCTCACCGGCACGCTGCCCACGTTCCAGCCCGGCGCCCACATCGACGTGCATCTCCCCAACGGGCTGGTGCGTCAGTATTCGATCACCAACGGCCCCGGCGAGTCGGCGTCATGGCGGATCGGCGTGAAGCTCGAACCGGACTCGGCGGGCGGGTCGCAGTGCCTGCACGAAACCGTTCGCGAAGGCGACGTGCTTGCCGTGTCCGAGCCTCGCAACAACTTCCCGTTGCGCCGCGACGCCGTTCACACGCTGCTGATCGCCGGGGGCATCGGCATCACCCCGCTTTTGGCGATGGGCCAGGCGCTGCGCCGCATGAGCCTGCCGTTCGAGCTGCACTGCTTCGCACAGTCCGAGGCCCACGTGGCGTTCAACGAAACGCTCCACGAACTCGCCGACTCGGTCACCTTCCACCTGGGACTCTCACCCGAAGCCACCGGCGAGGCGATCAGCTCACTCGTGGCGCGGCACGCAACGGCATCACACCTGTACGTGTGTGGCCCCGGGCCGATGCTGGAGGCAACACGCCGCCTAGCCGCGGAGGCCGGTTGGCCCGACGAGGCCGTTCACTTCGAGTACTTCAAAAACACCAACACCCTCGACCAGTCCTCAACGTTCGAGGTGGCCCTGGCCCGATCGGCGCTCACTTTGCAGGTGCCTTCGGGCACAACGATCCTTGAGGTGCTGCGAGCCAACGGCGTGCCCCTGCCGTCGTCTTGTGAGCAGGGCGCGTGCGGCACGTGCATGGCAACCGTGATCGAGGGCGAGCCCGACCACCAGGACGTGTACCTCAACGAGACCGACCGTCGCAGCGGCGAGCTAATCATGACCTGCGTGTCCCGAAGCCGATCCGACCGGCTCGTGCTCGACCTGTGAACCGGCGGCCCGAGCCAGTCCCGCAACCGCGATCGTGAGGCGATGAGATGATCAAGCTGTACGACTTCGAGCTGTCGGTGAACTGCTACAAGCAGCGCTTGTTGATGGCGATACTCGGGGTGCCCTGCGAGGCGATTTGTGTGGACTTCTTCCCCGGCTGGGAACACAAGGGCGCCGAGTTCAAGAAGATCAACCCGCTGGGCCACATACCGGTGATAGATGACGACGGTTACGTGCTGCGAGACGCGCACGCCATCCTGGTATACCTGGCCTCCAAGTACGACCCCAGCGGCCGCTGGTACCCGGTTGGCGACCCGGAGCTTCTGGGCGAGACAGCGTCGTGGCTGTTGTTCGCGGAGGGCACCACCAACACCGCCTCAGCGGCGCGGCTGTGCGTGAACCTCGGATACGACTTCGACCTCGAGGAATGCCATGCCGGGGCGCATCGCCTGTTCCGGGTGCTCGACGAGCACCTGTGGTTCCAAGAACGCCAAGGCCACGACTGGGTTTGCTCCGGCCCGCATCCCACCATCGCCGACATCGCGTTGTTTCCCGACGTGATACTCAGCGAAGAAGGCGGCGTTTCCCGCCTCGACTATCCCGCGCTGCGCCGCTGGACAGACCGTGTGAAACGCATAGACGGGTTCGTGGTGATGCCGGGAATCTTCCCCGCCGCCCCCGCGCCCGCTGCGTAAACCGCTCCGACAATCGGCCCGACGCGGGCCAACACCCGCCGGCGGCCGGGTGCTCAGCAAACGCCGAAGGTCACGCCCAGCTCGGCGAGCCAGCGCCGGTAGGCCACACCAACCCGATCTGCTCGCACGTGCATCTCGGCTGCCATGTCGAGGGGAAGCAGCTCCGGGCGTTGCGATTCCACGATGGGGATGTCCTGGTTCACGATCTTGTCGATGTAAGCCCCGAAGTCCTCATCGGTCATGTCGTGGTTGTAGTTCATCGAGTTCCACATCCAGCCCACGCTGGTGGTTTCGTCCACCGGCGCAACCGCGAAATACATCGTGTAACGCCGCCCGGGCGTGGCCGGGTGGGGGGTGTCCTCGGGTTGGGGGTCGCTCACGGCGATGTAGGCCACCAGCGGTCTCAGCACCCGATACTTCCAGGTGACGATTCCCGGTTGTCCCGAACCATCCGGGTCGGGAGCGAAGGTTTGGATGTCGGACGCCTCGAGCCCGTCGGGGGTTGTTCGCACGTGATGGTCGCCCACCTCGGCGTGCTCGCGATCGCCGAGGATGCCGTCGTGTACGAACCCCAGGTGGCTCACATCCAGGAAGTTCTCAATCACCCGTGGCGCAGCGGCCCGAATCCGGTAAGGCCCGCCCAGAACGTGACGGTAGGCGGGGTCGTCCCACTCGGCGTACGGGGCCACAGGGCCTGCCGGGGTGCCAAGGCACACCCACACAAGGCCACAACTCTCGGTGGCCGTGAAGGTGCGAACACAAGCCTTCGACGGCGGCGCGAGTCCGGGGCGTGACGGGATGCGCACGCACGCACCGGTGGTGTCGTAAGTCCAGCCGTGGTAGGCGCATTCCAAGCCGAGGCTCCCCACCCGTCCCAGCGACAGGCGGGCGCCACGATGCACGCACAAGTCCTCGAATGCCATCACCTGCGCGCCCTGGCGCCACAACACCACCTCGGTGCCCAACACGCACGCCGCCACCGGATTGTGCGGGCCAACAGCGTCGCTTTGGGCCACCGGATGCCATTGGCCCAGCAGAACCGGATCGTCGATCATCAAAGCCCCATCACACCACGGGGCCCGCAACACGCGGTGTCACGCCGCGGGGATTGTTCCGTAGGTGACTCCCAGGTCGGCGAGCCAGCGGCGGTAGGCGATCCCGGAGCGGTCGGCACGGATCGGGGTTTCGGCCCTGGGGTGCAGCGGCAGACATTTCGGGTACTGGTTCTCCAGGATGGGCTTGTCCTGAGCGAAGATCAGCAACTGGTAGGACTTGATCTCCGCGTCGGAACTCTCGTCGTCGATCACGCCCATGTAGTTGTGGGCGCGCACCAGTTCCTCGGTCATTGGCTGCACCCAGATCGCCACCACGTCCTCCAACGACGGGTCGGGCAGGCTGTCGAAGTACAACATCACACAAAACGGGTGAGGCACCCGGTAGCGATACCGGGCCCATCCGGGTTCGGAGTAGTTGGCGCCCACCTTGGGAACCATGAAGTCGCAGTCGCGGGCGTGGATCTCGCCGTTCTCCATGGTGACCTCGTAGTCCAACACCTCGGTGTGGGGCGGCGCCCCCAGCGAACCGTCATGCACGTAGGGAAAGTGCGCCAGGTCAAGGAAGTTCTCCACCGCACGGGGCGCCGAGGTGGCCACCACGATGCTTCCCGCGTTCATGTTGCGCCGCCGCGGGTGATGAAACTCGGGCAAGGGAAACAGCTCGCCGGGAGGATCACCGAGGCTTGTCCACAAGTATCCGTACTCGATCTTCACCGGCAGGGCCGAGTCACCCCCGCCGCGGGCCGGACGCCGCGCCGCCCCCTTCGCGGAGCTGCCGTTGCCGCCACCTCCGCCAAAGTCCGCCGCGGGCACGCACCAAACGCTGTAGCCGCCGGTGCCGTCGCTTGCGTAGGCAATGCCCGCGCCCAACAGCAGCGTGGTGTGTACCCCACAGGCAGAGATCTCGTCGAGGGCGCTGATCGCGTGCCATTGATTCAAGATCACCGGATCCGAGCAGTCAATGCCCATGAGCACCGATCCTAGAACACGCCGTGCGCCGGGCTCACGCCCCGGATGGCACGCGTCGCCACAGCCACACACCGGCGGATAGCTTGAAGCAATGGCTTCTGCTGTGACCGCGCCTGAAGCGACCGCCGCTCAGGCGCCCGCCGAGCGGGTTGCACCGTTGCGGAAACCCCGGCGCAGGCTTCCGTGGCCGCTCAGCCTGTACCAGTCCGCGGTGGGCAAGAAGTACGTGATGGCTCTAACGGGCCTGGGGTTGCTGGGCTTTGTGATCGTTCACATGATCGGCAACCTGCACCTTTACGAGGGCCCCACCCAGATCAACGAGTACGCCGAGGCGTTGCGCGACCTTGGCGGTCACCTGGTGCCACGCACGCTGATTTTGTGGCTGCTACGCCTGGGGCTGATCGCAATGTTCGTGTTGCACATTCACAGCGCCTACTCGCTCAAGGAAATGAGCCGCCGCAGCAGCGAGCGGGCCGGTTGGGTGAGCGGCCGCAAGCGTTACGCCTCCCGCCAGGACTACGCCGCCGCCACTTACGCCAGCCGCACGATGCGCTGGACAGGCCCGATTGTTGGCCTGTACGTGCTGTTTCACCTGGCCGACCTCACCTGGGGTTGGTGGCTGGGAGACGACTACGTGCGCGGCGACGTGTATCACAACGTGGTGGCGTCGATGTCTTCGATTCCGGTGGCGATCATCTACGTGGTGGCCAACATCGCCTTGGCGGTTCACATCTACCACGGCGCCTGGTCGATGTTCCAGAGCCTCGGCGTGAACAACCCACGCCTGCACCGCCTGCGCAAGGGTTTCGCCATGGTGGTGGCGTCAGTGATCTGTGTGGGCAACCTGAGCTTCCCGGTGATGGTGCAAGCCGGCCTGATCGACGAGGACAACCGCACCCCCGACGCCCACGCCGAGGCCGTGGCGCCCCACGAGATCCCCCACACCGCCACCTTTGATGGATTCATCCGATGACACAGCTGCAAGCCCGCATCCCTGAGGGCCCCCTCGCCGACAAGTGGGACAACCACAAGTTCTCGGTGCAGCTCGTGAACCCCGCCAACAAACGGCGCTTCACGATCCTGGTGGTGGGCACCGGCCTGGCGGGCGCATCCGCGGCTGCCTCGCTGGCCGAGCTCGGCTACAACGTTGAGGCGTTCACTTTCCACGACTCACCCCGGCGGGCGCATTCGATAGCCGCGCAGGGCGGAATCAACGCAGCCAAGAACTACCGCAACGACGGCGACTCGGTGTTCCGATTGTTTTACGACACGATCAAAGGCGGCGACTACCGCTCCCGTGAGGCCAACGTGTACCGCTTGGCGCAGGTGTCGGAGAACATCATCGACCAGTGCGCCGCCCAAGGCGTGCCTTTCGCCCGTGAGTACGGCGGCCTGCTGGCCAATCGGTCTTTTGGCGGGGCGCAGGTGAGCCGCACCTTCTACGCCCGAGGCCAAACCGGCCAGCAGCTCCTGCTCGGCGCCTACCAGGCCCTCTCGGCGCAGGTGGCCGCGGGGCGGGTGAAGCTGCACAACCGCAGCGACGTGCTCGACATCGTCACCAAGGACGGCGAGGCGTGCGGAATCATCACCCGTGACCTGCTCACAGGCGAAATCCGAGCCCACAACGGTCACGCCGTGGTGCTCGCCACCGGCGGTTACGGCAACGTGTACTACCTGTCCACCAACGCCATGAACTGCAACGTCACCGCGGCCTGGCGTGCGCACCGGCGGGGAGCGGCGTTCGCCAATCCGTGCTACACGCAAATCCATCCCACGTGCATTCCCGCCAGCGACGACTTCCAGTCCAAGCTCACGCTCATGTCCGAGTCGTTGCGCAACGACGGGCGCATCTGGGTGCCCCGCGAAATGGACGACACCCGCAGCGCCGATCAGATCCCAGAAGCCGACCGTTACTACTACCTCGAGGAGAAGTACCCCGCTTTCGGCAATCTCGTGCCTCGTGACGTTGCGTCGCGCAACGCCAAAACGGTGGTGGATCAGGGTTACGGCGTGGGGCCGCTGCGCAACGGCGTGTACCTGGATTTCGCCGATGTGATCGCCCGCGACGGCCAACAAACCGTGCAGGAGAAGTACGGCAACCTTTTCGACATGTACGAGCGCATCACCGGCGAGGATCCCTACCGGTCACCGATGCGCATCTACCCAGCCACCCACTACACCATGGGCGGCTTGTGGGTGGACTACAACCTGATGACCACCATCGCCGGGCTGTACGCCATTGGTGAGTGCAACTTCTCCGATCACGGCGCCAACCGGCTCGGGGCGTCAGCTTTGATGCAAGGCCTCGCAGACGGGTACTTCGTGTTGCCCTACACGATCGGCGACTACCTCGCGGCGAAGCTCGGTGATGCGCCGGTGCCGGCGGATGATCCGGTGTTCGCCGCGGCGGTGGCCGAAGTGCAGGATCGCACCAACCGCTGGCTTTCGGTGAAGGGCACCAAGTCCACCGATCACTACCACCGCGAGCTTGGCAAGATCGTGTGGGAGCACTGCGGCATGGCCCGCAACCGCACCGGCCTGGAGAAAGCCCTAAGCGAAATCCCCGCGTTGCGTGAGGAGTTCCGCAGCGACGTTCGGGTGCTGGGATCCGCGGCCACCACCAACCAGTCGCTCGAGAAGGTCAACCGGGTGGACGACTTCATGGAAATGGCCGAGTTGAAGGTGCGCGACGCCTTGCACCGCGAAGAGTCCTGCGGCGGGCACTTCCGCGAAGAGCACCAGACACCCGAAGGCGAAGCCCTGCGAGACGACGACAACTTCGCGTACGTGGCCGCGTGGGCGTGGCAGGGGCCCGACACCACCCAGGAGATGATCCCCGAGCCGCTCGAGTTCTCCAGTGTGAGCCTCACCCAGCGCAACTACAAGTGACCCCCGCCCCTCCGATCCCATCAAGGAGCCCCAAGTGAGCCGGATGCTCAATTTGAAATTGCGAATCTGGCGACAGGACGGGCCGGACTCCCCGGGGCGGTTCCTGAAGGTGGATGCCACCGACATTCCCGACGATGCGTCGTTTCTGGAGATGCTCGACATCGTGAACGAGCGCCTCATCGCCGACGGGATCGATCCGGTGGTGTTCGCGCATGACTGCCGTGAGGGGATTTGCGGAACGTGCGGGGTGATGATCAACGGGCGGCCCCACGGCGGTCAGCGGGCCACCGCAACGTGTCAGCTTCACATGCGCAAGTTCAGCGACGGCGACGAGATCACCGTGGAGCCTTTCAGGGCGGCGTCGTTTCCGGTGGTGCGCGACTTGATGGTTGACCGCCGGGCGTTCGACAGGATCGTGCAAGCCGGAGGTTTCATCTCGGCGCCCACAGGCACCGCCCCGGACGCAAACGACACTCCCGTGCCCAAAGAGGTGTCCGATTTTGCCATGGACGCCGCTCAGTGCATTGGCTGCGGGGCGTGCGTGGCGGCATGCCCCAACTCAGCGGCTCAGCTGTTCACAGCAGCCAAACTCGGCCATCTCAACGTGTTGCCCCAGGGCCAGCCCGAACGCTGGCGCCGCAGCGAGGCGATGGTTGAGACCATGGAGCAGTACTTCGGCTCGTGTACCAACCACGGCGAATGCCACGACGCCTGCCCCAAGGAAATCAGCCTTGATTTCATAGCCCTGCTGAACCGCGACTACGTGAAGGCCAAGTTCAAGAGCCGTCGCCTGGCCTCCCAAACCTAACCCCCACCCAGCCGGCCCGGCCCTGACTCCAGTGCCGATTAGCCGGGGTATGCACCCCCCTGTGACCGCTCCGGCACGGGCGTCCGCCCAACCGTGGGGCCTGGCGGGGCGGGTGGTTGGTGGGGTGGCTCGGGGGATGGTTATGGGGGCGGCTGATGTGGTGCCTGGCGTGTCGGGGGGAACGATGGCCGTGGTGCTGGGGATCTACGAGCGACTCCTGGGTTCGCTGCGGGCCATGGCCGAAGCCGGGGGTTTGCTGTTGCGGGGTGTGGTGGGCCGCCGTGGGCGCACCTGGCGCATGGGGGCCGCTCAGCGGCTTGGGCGGGTGGACTGGTTGTTGGTGATCACGGTGCCGGTTGGGATCTTGTGCTCGGTGGTGGGGCTGGCGTCGGTTATCCGAGCGCAACTGGAGGCCCGCCCCGAGACGATGGCCGGCTTGTTTTGTGGTCTCGTTGGGGCCTCTGCGCTGGCCGCCGGACGGCTGTACCACTGGCGCCACCTGGGCCGCCTGCTGGTAACGGCAGGAGTTGCAGGCACCACGTTTGCCTTGCTGGGATTGCGAGCCGGGCCGGTGGAGGATCCTTCGCCGCTTGTTCTGCTGGCCGCGGGCGCCGTGGCGGTGTGCGCGATGGTGCTGCCGGGAATTAGCGGCGCGTTCGTGCTGCTGATGGTGGGCATGTACACAGCGGTGATCAACATCGTGGACCAGCGCCTCTGGGCCGACGCTGCCGCCGTGGGCTTTGGCGCACTGGTGGGCCTGGCCTTGTTCTCCACGCTGCTGGGCCGCTTGTTGGATCGCGCCCGTCACCTGGTGATGGCAACGATGGTGGGCCTGATGGCAGGGTCGATACGGGTGCTGTGGCCCTGGCCGAACGGTATTGGCGCAATCGACCACCACGAGGGCACCGACATCGCCTCCACCGATCTGGCGTGGCCCACCGCCGACAGCTGGCTAGCTCCCACGGTTGCAGCCGCCGTCGGGTTCGCCGTGGTGCTGGCACTGGTTCACCTCGGCTCCTCAAGCCGTCTCCCAGGCAACACCAGGCCGGCCACCGCCGAAGCGGGCCCGCAGCACTCGACCGCCGGAGACGAACATGGCGGAGCCCAGGCGCACTTGCCGGATCAGCCCTGAGCGGCCGCTCACGCTGCGCCCAGCACAGCGGCGGGCATCTCGAACGCGGGCCCACATGACACATCAGCGGTAGGGGATTCCAGCAGCCGCCGGGCGATTTTGGGCGATATTATTTTTGTTGATAGATTGTTGCTGCTTTATCAGGTTCGTGTATGTAGTAGCGCTGTATCGCTTATAACCACGTGAAAAGCCTTCAGAGATACAAAATCTCGGGCACATTTCTCCAGATGAGCCACAGAAATAATGCTGAGCAGGAAGATAAATACTGACTCGCGGTCAGTATTTTGCTAGTCTTGTCGCATGGATACTCCCAGCACCCCCCAAACCACTGCCGACGAGCGATCGTCGCACGCCTATCCGGACACGGGCCGTCGCACCCGGCGCGGGCCGGGGCGCCCCCCGGCCTCCGACAGCACGCGCACCAAGCAGAGCCTGCTTGACGCAGCCAGGGAGTGCTTCGGCGCTTTCGGCTACGACAAGACATCCAACAGCGACATCGCCGAACTCGCCGGTCTCAGCACCGGCCCGCTGTATCACCACTTCGGTTCCAAGCGGGAGCTGTTCGGCGCCGTGGCCAATGACTCCCTGCAGCAGCTGCACGAGCGCATCGACGAGGCTCTCGCCGAGGTGAGCGACACGCCCATCGCCGATCAGCTCGGTGTACTGCTGCAGACGGTGGCTCAGATCCACGGCGAGGACGCGGCTCTGGCCAGGTTCAACGCCATCGGGCTTCTCGAAACCCGCCGCACTCCGGAGTTGAACCGCTACATAGACCGCAACCAGTTGATGCGGCTACGGCGCAACTGTGAGCAGATGATGATCCGCGCCCACCTGCGTGACGAGATCAACCCCGACGTGCCCTACGAGGGCATCGCCGAGCTGATCGCGATCCTGTACTACGGCGTGATCTACTACTGCGTGATCAGCGGACGGGCCGCACAGCCCTCCGAGGCCGTGGATCTGCTGATAGCCGGGCTGAAGGGCGAGCTCTTCAAGTCGCCCAGGGCATCCAACGCCGACACCGACTAGTCACCCCACACTTGGCTGCCCCCTTCGGGGGGCGGTCAGGTCACTCGCAGAGTCCAGGTTGTGACGGTGTCCCCGGACGGGTTGAGGTTGCGCCACGACAAGCGGGCCACCTTGCCCGAGTCCTCGGCCACGGCACTGGTGAGGGCCTCGTTGAACACAGGCAGCGACACTTCGCTCAAGCCTCTCGGCGGCGATGAGGTGATATCGGACAGGTAGAACCGGTCCGTGGCGTCGTAGAACAGCACGTAGTAGCGGTTCAGATCGGTAACCACGATCTCGGATCGGAACTCGTCGGCTGCCACCACGTTGCGGCTGTGAGTGGTGCTGGTGTAGCTGCTGTCGGGCAGTTCGGCCCAGATCACGCTGAACTCGGTGCGCAGGTTGTCCTCGGCGATGCCTTCCACCACGATCTGCTCACGCCAGGAACCGGCCAGCTTCTGCCCGATGCCGATCCTCACGGTGCCGTCGGTGCTGGTGTACAAGGCGCTCCTTGGCACCTCCGAAAGCGTGGCAATCAGCCGCACCGGGTAGTTGAACAAACCCTGCCCGTACTGGTCGGTCACGCTCACCACCACCGAATTGGCGGCGTTGCTTCCGCTCGACCAGGCGTAACGCTCGTCCGGCCGGGCCGAGATCGACGCTGCCACAGGAGCGTCGTCGCTGAACACCAAACTGGTCACGTTGTCCCTGTCGGCGCGGATCGCGCCGTAGTTGTTGGCGCCTCCGTAACGCCCGGTGATGGTGGTGGGGTCGATGTCGAAAATGTTGGGCACCTCCTCGAGCGTCCAGGACACCACCTGATCGGGCTCGTCGAAGGGCCTGTCAACCATGTACTCCGATGATCCGCCCACGGTGAATGTGGCTGCCCCGGATGAGTCAGTGATCAACTCGAAGGGGCGTGACACCAGCACCACACCGGTGTCGCTTCCGAGCCTGGTTTCGATGTGGCCTCTGAACACGCGGCCCGGTTCCGCCACGGGCCCTGTGCGATCCACCACTTGGAGTGTCACGGTGGCGCGGGCGCCGAGTCGGGCATAGCCGGTGTCGGGAACAGCGGTCACGAGGTATTCCGTGCCGGTGGCCACCGACGGGGGCGGCGGCGCGGCGGCGCTCACGAAGGTGGAGTGCAGCCGGCTGGTCTGGAACTGTTCGCCTATCTGGCCGCTCCAAGCCCACACGGTGATCGGGGTTGTGGAATCCGTTCGGTACGGAACGGTCACCGATAGTTGACCGTTGCGGTTGGTGAGCTGATCGATGGCGTCGATCCTGCACGCGCCCGACTGGGCCGAGCGCACGCCACCGGTGGACACGTTGGTGTTGCATCGCCCTGAGGACGTGAACGCCCGTGAGCTGTCGCCCCGCACATAAAACACGTCGATGCGGGCGTTGCGAATGGGATTGAAGTTCTCGTCTCTCACGTGGATGGTGTAGGTGGTGGCGTTGTGCAACAAAAACGCCGGGCTGATGCTGATTCCCACCGGCCGGGCTTCGGTGAAGGCAAGCGCTCGGGTGATGAACGCCGCCATCTGTGCCCTGGTCACGGGCCTGTCGGGCGTGAACGTGGTGGTGGTGGTGCCCCTGGCCACACCCAGCTCGGCGAGGGCGCTCACCGCACGATCCACCACCACCGGCGCGGTGAAGCGCGAGTCTGCGAATACTTCGTCGCTCTCGCGGCGGGTGCTGCCATTGGCGAGGGTCACCGTTACCACGCCGGTCTGTTCGTGTACCGAGACTCGTGACGATGCCTTGTTCAGGAAGGCCACGAGGATTTTGGCCATCTCACCTCGGGTCACCTCGTCGCCGGGGCCGAACCTTGTGGGCGAGGTGCCGGTGACGATCCCGGCGTGGGCCACACGGTTGATGGTGTGCTGGACATAAGTGGCCAGGCCGCCAATGTCGGTGAAGCCCTGCACCAGGGCGCCGCCCAGGTTCACTCCCACCACATCGGCGGCGCGTTGCATGAACAACGCCATCTGGGAACGGGTCACGGTGCCCTCGGGATCAAACGTGGTGCCGTCGCCGGTGCCAACGGTGATCCCGTAATGCACAAGGCAGTCGATGGCGGAGCGGTGGGTGTGCCCGTCGCTCACGTCGGTGAAGTCGTTGGCCTCGATCGTGGGCGCCGTGCATGCCGAGTCGTACCCGAGTGAGCCCTCGGCGATGCCCGGTTCGGCTTGTGCGGGGGTGGCCACCACCATCAGCAGGGATGCCACGAGGGCGATCACTGCGGGCAGTGCCCATCTCACCGGTTGATGCTGCGCCAGGTGGCCCATCACGTTTGCCCTCCTGAGGGTCGGGTAATTGATTCTCCCAGACTCACCGCTCCAAGGCAACGACCCTCCAAGAGTGCCGCTGGCCCGGCCACCTGCATGATCGCTGCCGCCTTCGGCATTCGAGTAACGCAACGACCGTCCAGGACTGCCACCAGCCCCGGACGACCACGGAGCCCTTGTGGCGTTCGTGGCCGCTACTGCAAGTTGCCGTGGGTGAGATTGCTGCCGGCAGGTATGGGGCCGCTGCTTGTGAGCCGGCCCGTGGGCGTTGCGTTGGCCCGTGGGCGCGGGAAGGCCCCGGCCAAGTTGGCCGGGGCCCTCTGTCTAACTCGTCACTCTTGGCGGAACTCTTGAGCCCTGTGGACTCTGGTTTCGCTTGGTGAGTTGACTACTCCTTGGTTCGTGCCCGGGAGTTCCGGGCTACCGTCTTTATCAGGACTAGCTGATTGCCATAGTCCATTCAACGACGGTGTTCTTCTTGGCGTCGCGGTACTGCCAGGCAACAGTCGCGGTCTTGCCACTGTCGGCGGCGAGCACCTCGTCGAGTGCCTCCTCGAAGGCCTCCTGCGTCACCGGGCCATCGGCCACGTTGGGAGTGACGGAAGTGTCGCTCAGGTTGTACCGGTCGTTGCTGTCGTACTCCAGGACGAAGTACTTCGGGGTGCTACCACCGGTGGTCACGACTACTTCATTGTTGTCAGTGTCAGCCGCTTCCAAGGCATAGGCACTGGCCGAAGCCGCCGTGTTTGCCTCGTCGGGAGCTTCAACCCACAGCACGTCGGTGGAGCCGAATGCGGAACCGGCGGTGGTGCTGATCGCTTCCTTGGCCGAAGCTGCCGAGTCACGACTGAACGGAATCACCACTGTGCCGTCGGGTCCGGTGTAACGACCGACAGTCTCCAACACAGTGGCAGTGTTTCTCAGTCCGGAGGAGAGCACGACCGCCTGGTTGGGCATGCCGTTTCCGTACTGATCGTTCACGGTGACGGTCACGGAGTGAGTTGCGCCACCGGTGTTGTTGTCCACGGCCTGCACGTACTTCATCGGCTGCTCAATCTCGCCGGACGTGGCCACCGCAGCAGCCTCGCTGAAGGTAACGGTGGACTCGATTCCGCTCGCAGCTGTGAGGGCTGCGTCGTAGTCGTTGGTTCCACCGTACTTGCCGGCCGTACCGCCGGTGCTCACGTCGTTGGCCCGCTCGGTGAGCGTCCAGGTGACCACCTTGTCGGTGTCGGCGCCGCTCGTGGGCACCACGTAGTCCTGCGCTCCACCGACCGTGAACGTTGCCGCACCGGTTTCGTCGGTGACGACAGCGATCGGACGGGTCGCCAGACCGGTGCCTGTGACGGTGCCGCTGAAGTTGCGACCGGCTTCGGCAACAGCCTTACCGTTTGAGTCGACGGCCTGGAGTGTCACGGTGATCACCGAGCCGTACGCAGCAATGGCGGTGGCCGAACTGCGCTTGAGCGAGTATTCGGTGGCCGTCACGCCCTCGGGCGCCGCAGCCGGGCTGATGTAAGACGCAACTTCGGTGCCGGCACCAAACTCCGCATCCAGCGGACCTGTCCAGGCCCAGATGGTGATGGGGTTCTCGGTGTCCACCAGAGCAGCGGCCGTGGCCGTTGCCTGACCGAATCCGTTGGTGAACAGATCGGTGGCGTCAATCGTGCACAAGGTACTGCCCGTGCCGGTGCCAATTCCGGAACCGGTGTCGCAGGTGCCGTCCTCTTCCAACACGTCGGCGGTGTCGCCCTTGATCCAGAAGGTGTCAACGCGAGCGTTGCGCACCGGACTGTGGTTGGCGTCACGCACGGAAATCGTGTACAGCGTCTTGTCATCAGAGGCATCGTTTGTCGTGTCGGCACCCTCGGAGCCTGCAGGAGCGATGCTGATGCCTGCCGGACGAGCCGACGTGAACGCCAATGCCCGTGTGACGAAAGCAGCCATTTGAGCACGGCTCACCGGGTTGCGCGGCGAGAACGTGGTCTCAGTTGTGCCCCTGGCCACACCCAACTCCGCCAGTGCGCTCACTGCGCGGTCGATGTGGATCGGCTGCGTGGCACGCGAATCGGCGAACACTTCGTCGATCGTGACCGCTGCGTTGGCATCGTTGGTGACGCTGATCGTGCCGTCGGCGTTGGTGGTGACCCTGGCAGAAGCGGCGCTCAAGAAGGCCACGAGGATGCGGGCCATCTCACCACGGGTGACAGGATCGTTGGGGCCAAAGCGCGTGGCTGAAGTGCCCACCACGATGCCCGCACCAGCCATCTGGTTCGCTGCGTCCTGAATGAACTGCGCGAGACCGCCGATGTCGGCGAAACCCTGATCGGAGACCGCTGCGAGCTGCACGCCGGTCTTATTGGCGGCGCGCTGCATGAACAGAGCCATCTGCGAACGGGTGATAGATCCGTCCGGGTCATAAGTGGTGCCGTCGCCGGTGCCTGTGGTGATGCCGTAGTGCACCAGGCAGTTGATGGCTGCACGGTGGACGTGGCCTTCGCTCACATCGGTGAAGTTGTTGTCTTGGGTGGCATTACCGGAGCAGGCCGCGTTGAAGGCTGCCGTCGCCTCAGCCTTACCCGCCTCGGCGCCCGCCGGAGGTGCTCCGACGGCGAAAAGCGAAGCGAACAAAGCGACAACGGCGAGCAGCGCCCACCTTGTACGCCGTCTTTTCCCTAGCTGGGGCATCGGCCCCTCCTTTGCTTGTCTGTGGGGCAACCGCCCCTTCGAGTGGGGCACTTGCCCCTCCTTTCCATTGTCGGTTTTTGGAATGTTGCGGACCGGCCCTTCCGGAACCGCGTGGTTGGCGCCGGACAGTCCGGCTCGACCCACCGACTCCGCCCGACCACACGCTAGCGGCAAGGTCGGACTGTGACAGGTTTCCCGCGCCTTCGATCCGGGCACGCGCCCGGTTCGTCGGCTCAAGAACTCTAGCACATTCTGCGGCCAAGTCATGACCGCGGAGCGTAGCACGCGATCCGGCCCAGTATGTCTATCCACGGTTGATCACATCCTTGGGCTGGTTGGGTCGGTTCATACCGGATCACCTCTGTCGGCACCCGACTGCGGGCTGCCGGTCTGACCGCCAGATCGCGACGCTAACGCCACCGCGGTGGCGCGCCAACACCGCGGCGGCAAGATTCGGGCGGGAATCCGTTTGCAATCGCTGAATTGTAGGAATCACAGCACGCTCACAGTACGCGGCTGGTTCGCGTCGGGTGAAAGCGGGCGAGCGTGGCTGGCGGGGTCGGAGGGCTCCGGGGTGTCGAGGCGGGCCCGCCAGGCCTTCGACACGGCCATGGCCTCGTGCATCAAGGCCTGCTCATCCACGAGGGTGGAGGCGCCGTGTTGCACCACCAGGCGACCGTCCACCATCACGTGGCGAACCATCGGGGCGTAGGTGTGGTACACGAGCGCGTGGTGAAACTCCACCAGGGGCGCCTGGAACAGCGAGTCGGCCTGGCACAGCGTGATGTCCGCAGTGGCGCCCACCGCAAGCGTGCCCGCTCGGGATGTGTCGCCTTGTGTGTCGGCGGCGGGGTCCGTGGCCGGGGCCGGGCCAGGGGCCAACCCCGCGGCACGGGCGCCACGCCAGGTGGCCATCTGGAGCACATCGAGAGGCGAGAGGGCCTGTGGGTCTGCCAGGTGAAGGCACTGCATGCCCAGCTCGGCTCGCATCTCCGAATGCATGTCGCTCATCATGTCTATCCCCAGGCACACGTTCACTCCGGCGCGAAGCATGGCCGGTACCGGGGTGACGCCCTTGGCCAGCTTCATGTTGTTGGACGGGCAGTGAGCCACGCTTGTTCCCGTGCGCGCAAGAAGATCCGTCTCATCGGGGGTTACCCGCACGCAGTGTGCCAGCACCGTCCTCTCGTTGAGGAAGCCGATGTGGTGAAGCGCCTCTACTGGGCTGTGGCCGGTTTGTTCGCGCCAGTCGCGGAGCTCGGCCGGGGTTTCGGCCAGGTGCGTGTAGAGGCCGCAATCGAGTTCGGCGGCCAGCTCGGCTGCACGCCTGTAATCGTCGGGCGAGGCCTGGCGCAGGCTCACCGGGGCCACAAAGAGTCGGTCGGGCGTGACCGTGTGGGTGATGGTCGAGTCGCGGGGGCCCTTCCCGGGGCCGGGGTTCTGAAGCGCGCCGGCAGTTGCGTGGGCCGCATCGGGGCGGCCGTCTTGGGGGTTGCCGGCCTGGGGGGTCACCCCGGCCGAGGAACTGGTGGTTGCGGTTTCGACCAGGGCGCGGATGTTGTCGGCGGCCTGGTCGAAGGTTTCGCACACCGGCTCATATGGGCGGGTCATGATCCCCCGGGCATACGCCCAGCGCGCACCGGAGGCGTTGAAGCCGCGCAGGCACGCCTGATCGAGGCCCGGCGCGTGGAACGTGTAGGCGTGGTCGATCACAGTGGTTACTCCACACTTCAGACGCTGAACGCCTCCCAGCAGTGCCGCCACCTCGTACTCGGTGGCGCCCATGTGGGCTTGGGTGGCCCACATCACCCTTAGGAAGTCGTCCAGGGCGAGACCCTCGGCGATCGGCAGGCCCGGGGCGAGCATCCTGAGGTGATCGTGGGTGTCCACCATTCCGGGCATGGCCAGCAGGCCCTTGCCGTCGATCTCCGTCGCGCCGGGAGGTGTGGACATGTTGCGTGCTGGCTTCGCGCCGGATCCAGCCGGGCCTGGGGAGTCCCCGTGGGCAACGATCCCGGTGATCCGGTTGCCGGTGATCTCGATGTCGCAGTGCTGTGGAACAAGGTCGGGGCCCACCAGCGCAGTGACGTTTCTTATGGCGGTCACCTGGGGCGCACCCCAGCGGGCCGAGCCGTCTAGGCGTGGTTCGGTCACTTCACTCCCCTTGACTCGGCCTCTGCCCCTCAATGGCCTGCCCCTCAATGGTCTGGCCTTCGATGGTGGTCTGTCCCACGCTCATGGTCTCAGGCTGGATGGTCGCCTGTTCCATGATGATGGTCTCACACTCGACCGGGGTCAATTTGGCGGGGCGTTGGATGGCCCGTCAAGTTGAGGGGCCGGTCCTCCAGCGAGGCCAGAGATCGAACAGGGGCGCTGATCAAGCAAGGCCCGCGACCGAGCAGCACCGTTGATCAAGCAAGGCCCGAGATGAGGTAGCGCCAGCGGTCAAGCATGGTCCGTGATCGGACAGCGCCGGTGAGCAAGCAAGGCCCGTGATGAAGTGGGGCCCATGCTCAGGCAGAGCCGGTGATCAAGCGAGGCCCGCTGTCAGGTGGGGAACTGGCCGGTGGCGGCGAATGCTTCCAGGGCCGTGGCGTCCAGTCCTTGCAGGCCGAGTTGGGCGAGGGTGCGGCCCTCGGCCCGGAAGTCACGTTCGAGCATCACCGAACTGATCTCGATGAGTCCGTCGATCACCGGTGTGGGGGTGGCGGTGGCCTCGCCCAGCGAGGACGCCAGCACCAGGGCGTAGGGCACGTCCTCGGTTACGTATCTGGTATTGAGTCCGCCGGCCTCGGCGGTGGGCGCGTAGGACGGCACCAGCTTGGACGCCCTGATCGTTTGGTACAGGGACGCTTCGGGGCCGAGGTCGGGGGCGAACCCTTGTGCCACGAGGAAGTCCTGGTATCGGCGGTGCTCTTGTGATCCCAGCGCCACGCGCAGGCGACACAGTTCTTGATCGACCGCCTCGATCAC
Source organism: Candidatus Aldehydirespiratoraceae bacterium (assembly GCA_965221635.1). GTDB lineage: Bacteria > Actinomycetota > Acidimicrobiia > Acidimicrobiales > Aldehydirespiratoraceae > JAAXHB01. The sequence continues at coordinate 1,268,558 of OZ244902.1, read as the reverse complement.
GTTCACCACTGCCGGGGTGGCGCCCTCACCCCACAACAGCATTCCGCCGGTGCGGTTTTGCAGCGTGCCCGCGTTGCACACCATGGCGGCCACGTGATCGATGGCGTTGTAGTTGGTGAGCACGGTGTCCCAAACCGTGGTGGTGGCCGTGGCGTAGGGCCACACCTCTTCTATAAGGCGCATCACGTGGGCAGTGTCCGCGGCTTGCGGGTTGGATGTCGCTGTGGATTGGGGATCGTTGCCGCCGGCGCGACTGGTGGGGGAAGGGAGGGCGGCGATCAGCACCCCGCCGGACTTGCGGAACGCGGTGACGGTGCCGGTGGGTGTGGGGGTGGCCGGCCGCGCCAGGTAGGGCAGCGTGTTGGCCTCGGCAACGATCACGTGCTGGGGCCCCTTCTCGCCTGCGGCTGCGTTGAGGGCTCGCCGGGCCACGATGGCGCCGCTGCCTTCGCCCAGGAACAGCACAGCCTGGCCGGCGCTCACGTGGGGGGTGATCGCCTCCACCCAGGGAATGTGGCCGAAGCAGGGCACCACCACCACGATCAGTTCGGCGCCGTCGAGGGCTTCGGGAATGCTGTCGGCCACCTGCACCTGCTCGGTGGTGGTGCCGTACCAGTCCGAGAAGAGTTGTACGCCGCCGTTGGCCGCCACCGGTTCGAGGTTGGCTCGGAAGTTGTCGAAGTCGGCCAGCACCGTGTGGCGCCCGTGGCGGGACATGTCGGCGGCCACTGCCAGGGCTCCGCCGCCGGATCCCAGCACGGCCACCTTCTTGTCTGTGTGTTGCGTCATGGTGACCTTTGTATGTGTTGTGTCATGGTGATCTCCTGTGTGGGCGCAAGGCGCTCGTAACGGCGGCGCCCACCGCTTCGATGTCGGCCTCGCTCACGCCGTGCCCGAGGCTAAGTATCAATTGGTGGGCCCCGGCCCGTTCCAGCTCGGCGATTCGATCCGCGGCGCGCTCCACAGATCCGCTTATGGAGAAGGCGTCCACCATCTCATCGGTGATCAGTTCGTGGGCCTTCGGGTCACGGGCCCGCACCGCGGCACGCACCGGCATCACCTCGTCGGGGTCGAGCCCGTACAGCGGGATCATCTCGGGTGAGTATTCGCCGCCCACCATGTAGAGGCATCGGCGTCGCAGCGTGTCGCGGGCCGCGGTGAGGTCGTCGTCGAGTTGCACTTCGAGCCACACAGCGATCTCACAACTGCCCTGAGGGCGCTGCGCCTTGCGCAAGCCCTTGTTGGTCTGCTCGATCACTCTGTTAAGGAAGGGAAGAGAAAGGCTGTGTGTGATGAGTCCGTCGGCGGTCTCGCCCGCCAGCGACATCATCCGAGGCCCCCGAGCCGCCAAGTAGATAGGAACAGGCTCAGGCGGCGTGAAGTCAAGTCCTGCGTCAGCAACCGGAAACCGATGCCCCCCGGTCTCCGCCGTCGTGGCGGCAGCCTGTGCAACGGTGCAGCGCTCGCCTCGCAGCAGTGTCCGCAGCACCTCCACAGCGTGGCGGGTGGCGGTAAGCGGCTTCGGCTCACGAATCCCCAACTGGGTGGGAAGCTCCCAGCCGCCCGGCCCCAAGCCGGCCACGACCCGCCCCGGCGCCACCTCGGCCAGCGAAGCAAACAGCGAAGCCAACGCGCCAGGATGACGAAGCAAAGGACTGGTCACGGCACTGCCGATGCGCACCCTCTCGGTCGCAAGCGCACAAGCCGTAAGCGTGGCCCCAATGTCGCGGTGCATGTAGTGATCCGGCCACCAAACATCGTCGAAGCCCGCCCGCTCTGCAGCCACAGCCAACCGCGCCAGCCCCGACACGTCCCTGTCAGCCCACAAAACCACCCCCAACCGCATCACCACGAACGCTACTACCTTGCTGCGTGGGTTCGCCCAACCTCAACAATCGGATCCAGAGTTCCAATTACGAGGTGCCCGGCGCAGGATGCACCAGGGTGTCCAGCCAAGCGAATTGTGTCATCTGCATCTGCCGGATCTATCCCATCCGGGCTATGCCTAATGTCAATTTGTCTGCTACTTCGAGTCGTAGATTGCATCCTCATCAAACACCAGCAATGATCCATCCAGAACCGTGACGGTGTCTCAACACTTTGATTGGATGACGTGGGGATTGCCATTTGGGGTCAGGTGGTGGCTTTTTGGGTTAGGCCTAGGCGGTCGGCTTTGCCGCTGAAGGTTCTTGGCATGGCTTCCAGTTGGGTTAGCGATGCGGGTAGGAGGGCCTCGGGAACTTGTTTGGCGGCGTGGGCCTTTAGCTCTTGGGGGGACACGACCATGTTCTGTTGGGTTTCGTAGAAGCAGGCGAGGTTGCCGTTGCCGGGATCCACTACGGCTGCGTGCAGCACCGCGGGGTGGTCGTAGAGGGCGTCCTCCAGCTCGCGCAGGAAGCCGCCTCTGGCTTTGGCGCTGGGGGCTTCCAAGGTGCGGCCCAGCACCTTCAGGTAGCCGTCGGCGTCGCTGATTGCCAGGTCGCCTGTGTGTAGCACGCCACCCGCTGTTGTCTCGGCGAACTTGTGAGGCTTGTTGCGGTACTCGGCGAAGTAGCCGTGACCCACCAGCACTTCGCCCACCTCACCGGCGGGCAGCTCGGTGTAACCGTCGGGCCCCGCCGAAGCGCCGAAATTGCCTATCCAGGCCATGCGGTCGGGCAGCGAGCGGCCCACGAAGCCTTCGAGGGCGCGGTCTCCGTCGTCGGGGCTGCCCATGGCCATGAACCCGCCGAGTTCGCTTTGGCCGTAGCTCTCCAACAGCGCCACTCCGAGCTTGTCTCGGTAGTCGCGTTTGATTCGCGGCGCCAGAGGCGACCCGCCCGACAACGCCACGCGGAATGGCGAATCGGTGCCCGCTCCCGGCGCGTTCACCATGTCGGCCAGCGTGAGCGGGTAAGCCACCAACACCGATGCACTCACCTTGCGGGCCATCTCCCACATCTCCGACACCGGCCTGCCGGCCACAAGCGCCACCGCTGCGCCGGTGTGGATCGCAGGCATCAGCGCGGCCACAAGCTGGAAGCTGCTTGGGATCGGCGTGGTGGCCAACAGCACATCGTTGCGGTGCAAACCCAGACGGTTGGCGATGCACGACGTGGCCAGAGTGGGCTCAAGCGAGCGCAGCACCACACCCTTGGGCGCGCCGGTGGTGCCCGAGGTGTAGCTGAGATACAGCGGCGCATCCGGGCCGTGACCTTCAACCTCGTCGGCTGCGCCGGCCGAGCCGCCCGACGGGGCCTGCGACAAGCCGTCGAGGTCGATCACCGCTCTGGCGCCGGCGTTCACAAGATCGTCACGGCGCTCGGGGGACGACGCCACCACGGGCGCGTCCACGTCGCCAACGAAGTACGGCATGGCATCGGTGCTGAGCTGCGCGTCTATCAGGCCCGGCAGCGCACCCGCCTTCCAAGCTCCGATGATTCCCAGCCACAGCGCCGCCCCGTCGGGGCCGCAAAATCCCACCGTGTCGCCCGGGGCCACGCCTTGCGACACCAGCGCCGCCGCGGCGGCGGAGCTTCTGCGGTGAGCCTCGCCGTAGGTGACCGCGCCGTTGGCGTCGATCAGGAACGGGCGGTCGTGATGGCGTTCCACTGCGCGGCGAAACACCGACACGATGTCGAGGTGGCTTGTCATTGCTGTGCTCCTTGCTGAGGTAGACCGGCGCCCGTTGGCGTTGAACTGTCGATTCTGCCCCAGCCGGGCAGCCCTTGCGAACTCAGCCCCGTGCTGGGCTTAGTCTCACCACTGGTGAACGCTTCGGCTGACCAGTTGCCACACTCGGGGGATCGGTGTTTGATTCGTGCTGCGCGCATGGCGGACGCCCAGGAGATCCGGCGGATCTACAACTACGAGGTGGAGCACACCACCCACACCTTCGACCTGGTGCCGCGCACGCTCAAGCAGCAGCGGATGTGGCTGCGCAGCCGTGAAGGCGCCCTGGGGGTGCTTGTGGCGGAACTCGACGGCAAGGTGGTGGGGTTCGCGTCGCTGTCGGAATACCGGGCCCGGCCCGCTTATCGCACGTCTGTGGAATCGAGCGTGTACGTACACCGAGACTGTCGTCAACAAGGCGTTGGCCACCAGCTCTTGGGCGCTCTGGGGGAGTTGGCGGCCCGTCGGGGATTCCACACAATGCTGGCCCGCATCGCCGGAGGCCACGACGCTTCCATCCGCCTGCACGCCAAGGCCGGGTACGAGGTGGTGGGCACCGAACGCGAGGTGGGCCGCAAGTTCGGCAACTGGCTGGACGTGGTGTTGATGCAGCGCATGCTGCAGTAGCACCGGCCTCGGCGTGACACCGGCCGGCGCCTGACACCGGCAGCCTCCTGAGGCAGTGGCGGCGCGCTGCGCAGGGGTGGATCGCCAGTTGGGACGCTTGCTGACTGGCGCTCAACAGGGCGATCCGTGTGGGCCGGGGAGGATTCGAACCTCCGTAGGCTGAGCCGACGGGTTTACAGCCCGTTCCCTTTGGCCGCTCGGGCACCGACCCTGGATCGAAGTTGGCAGGGTACCGGTGCTACGCCGGGTTCCGACCGGTGGCGTCTAGCCTCACCTGCCATGCCCAGTTTCGACGTGGTAAGCCGGATCGACACACAGGAAGTGCGCAACGCCGTGGATCAGGCGGCCCGCGAAGTGGCCACCAGATTCGACTTCAGAGGCACCAACTCCTCGGTGGAGCTTGGTGACGCCACGATCAACCTCGCCTCGGTGTCCGAAGACCGCCTCGCCGCGCTGCGCCAGGTGCTGGAGGAGAAGCTCGTGCGCCGCAAGGTGTCACTGAAAGTGCTCGACTACGGCACTGTGGTGGCTGCGTCGGGCGGCACCGTGCGCCAAACCGCGGCCCTGCGCGCGGGGATCAGCACCGACAACGCCCGCGCGTTGCACAAGCACATCAAGGGCATGGGGATCAAGGGGGTGCAGTCGTCCACCCAGGGAGACCAGCTGCGGGTGCAGTCCAAGAAGCGCGACCACCTTCAGGAGGTGATCGCGTCGCTGAAGGAACTGGACTTCGATCTGCCCCTTCAGTACGTGAACTTCAGAGACTGACGCCGCCGCGGGCTTGGGCCCTGCTTGGAGTCCGCGATTGGCACCCGAGGGTGCCGGGTGGCGGGTTTACCAGTTGCCGGACTCGAGGCGGCGGATTCGCTCCTCGGTGGGGGGATGGGTGCTGAACAGGCGCGCCGAGCCTCCGCCGCCACGGGCTTGGGCCTTGAGCGGGTTGATGATGTAGGACGACGCCTGGCTGGGGTTCACCCCCGACGGGATCCGCTGGGAGTACGCCTCCAGGCTTCGCAACGCGTCGGCGAGGGGGCGACCGTCGCCTATCAACGCAGCGGCTGAGGCATCGGCCTGGAACTCTCGGCTTCGGCTGACCGCGGCTTGGATCAGCGTGGCTGCTATGGGCGCCAGCAAGGCGAACACCAGAGCGCCGAGAGGGTTACCGCCGCGGCGGTCGTTGCCGCCCGAGAAGATCGCCGCGAACATCACAATGTTGGCGATGAAGGTGATCGCCATGCCGATCGACGCCGCCACCGAGCAGATCAGCACGTCACGGTTGCGAATGTGGGCAAGCTCGTGGGCCAGCACTCCCCTCACCTCTTCCCATCCCATTGCCTGGGTGAGCCCTACGGTGATGCACACCGCGGCGTTGGCGGGGTTGCGTCCGGTGGCGAAGGCGTTGGGTTGCGGGTTGGGCGACACGTACAGCTTGGGCATGGGCATGTCGGCCCTCTGGGTGAGGTCAACCATGATCCGGTGATACTCGGGCATCTCGGCGGCGGTGACCTCCTTGGCCCGAGCCGAGCTGATGGCCAGCTTGTCGCTGAACCAGTACGAACTCCCGACGAGCACCAATCCCAGCAGCAGACCGAGCACGAGACCCACCGGGCCGGCAACTGCGCCTCCCACCACCACGCACAGCCCGCCGAGCATTGCGAGCAGAACGAACGTCTTGGCTGTGTTGACCATGTTTGCCTCCTTGGTGCAACTGGTTGCCGGGTTGGGGTTCTCGGTGTGGCGCCTAGGGGCGGGGCCCGCGGTCGGCGCCTCCGCAAAGATGGTACGGCCGAATTGCCCCCAACCCGTAGGCCCTCGTCGCCGACTGAAGTGGCGGGCCCAGTGTGGCGGGCCCAGTGTGGCGGGCCCAGTGTGGCAGGCCGGTTGTAGTGTGATTTCCATGGACAAGGACAAGCCGGCATCCAAGAGCAAGCCGCCTCCGATTCGGGTGCCCCCGGAGTTGGAAGCCGGTGTGTGGGCCAACTTCGCAGTTGTGAAGCACTCGCCCTACGAGTTCACCCTCGACCTGATCCGCCTCGACTTCGACGGGAACCGTCCCAAGAGCGGCGTGGTGGTGCAGCGTGTGAACATGTCACCCCAGTTCGTGGAGCAGCTGACCCGAGCGCTCAACGAAAACATGGCCAAGTTCGCTGCCAGAACCGTGCCCACCGACCTGGGCTCGTTGGAGAGCGGCGACTCCGACTAGCTGCGCACTGCGGGGGGTGACGCGGCGTTCGCCGGTGACCCTGTTGGCGCCAGTGAGCCTGTGAACGCCGGGAACCCTCTGTCCGCCGCGAACCCTGTGAACCCCGGTGACCCTGTGAGCGCCGGTGACAGGGCAGCCGGGGACGGGGCGGACGAGCTAACTGTTGGACTTCGGGCGCTCGTAGTAGCCGGAGTGGTGGTACAGGGCGAAGATGCCTTCTGACTGATACATGGCGATGATGAGCTCGTCGTCGTCGATGGCGAGCACCGGCTCGTAACCGGCCTCACGCATCCGACCCACTTCGTGACGTTTGAAGTCGGCGGAGGATCGGCGATCCCTGCGAGGCCGGATGATCAGAAGATCCGGGTACACGCCGTGGGACGTGAGCCACTGCCGGGTGATGTCCGCCACGTAATGGGGACGGGCGGTGCAGATCACCACGTGGTGCTCTCCCCGAGCGGCCACGGACTTCACCAGGCCCAGCCCGGCCGCGATGGGCGGGTCGTCCTTTGCCGCCATGAAGAACCCGTACCAATCCTGGCGCGGGCGGCGCAGGTAGGTCTGCCGATGCCAGGCGTTGGAGATCACCCCGTCCAGGTCGAAAATCACCGCCGAACGCCCGTCAGGGCCCGGCTGCGCACCCTCGGCGCGAAACCAGTTCCGCGGCTCGGTCCAGGCAGCAGCGGACAACTGTCACACGCTCCAACCACAAAGACGCCTGCTGATCACGGCAAGCCTCGTTGAGCGCGAGCGCCGACGTGGCCGAGCGAGGCGAATCCGACAGCGGTCACGCGTACCCCTTGGTTGCTCGGGTGAGTGTCAGTCTTCGGTGGATTCGGCGGCTCGTTCTCGGATTTCGGCCACCACTCCTGGATCGGCGAGCGTTGTGGTGTCGCCCAGATCCCTGCCGTCGGCCACGTCTCGCAGCAGGCGACGCATGATCTTGCCCGAACGGGTCTTGGGCAGGTCGGGCACCAGGAACACCGCCTTGGGGCGCGCCGTGGGCCCCAGCTTCACCGCCACGTGTTGGCGGATCTGTTCACGCAGCTCCTCCGAAGGCGAAACGCTGCCCACGAGGATCACGTAACCCACGATCGCCTGACCGGTGATGTCGTCGGACGCCCCCACCACCGCGGCTTCCGCCACGGCGGGATGGTCAACCAGCGCGGATTCAACTTCGGTGGTGGAGATGCGATGCCCCGACACGTTCATCACGTCGTCCACGCGGCCCAGCAGCCACAGGTAGCCGTCATCATCCACTCGGGCTCCGTCACCTGCGAAGTAGCGACCCTCGTAAGTTGACCAGTAGGTGGCCTTGTAACGGTCCGGGTCTCCCCAGATTCCTCGCAGCATCGACGGCCACGGCCGGGTGATGGTGAGGTAACCGCCTCCAACGTCCACAACCGAACCCGAGTCGTCCACCACCTCGGCGAACACTCCCGGCAGCGGCTGGGTGGCCGAACCGGGTTTGGTGACCGTCACCCCCGGCAGTGGCGTGATCATGTGGCCACCGGTTTCGGTTTGCCACCAGGTGTCCACTATGGGGCAGCGCTCGCCGCCGATGTGGCGGTGATACCACATCCACGCCTCGGGATTGATCGGCTCGCCCACCGTGCCCAACACTCGCAGGCTCGACAGGTCACGCCCGCCGGGCCACGCCTCGCCCCACTTCATGAACGTTCGGATCGCGGTGGGCGCCGTGTAGAGCTGCGTCACGCCGTAGCGCTCCACGATGTCCCAAAGGCGATCCTTGGCCCAGTCGGCCCGGTCGCCGTGGCGTTCGGAGGGCCGTGGGGTGTCGGGGGTGCCTTCGTACATCACCGACGTGGCGCCGTTGGCGAGCGGCCCGTACACGATGTAGCTGTGGCCGGTGACCCAGCCGATGTCCGCCGCGCACCAGTAGATGTCGGTGTCGGGGCGCAGGTCGAACACGTAACGGTGGGTGAACGCCACCTGGGTGAGGTAACCGCCGGTGGTGTGCATGATGCCTTTGGGTTTGGCGGTGGTGCCCGACGTGTACAGCAGGTACAGGAGTTGCTCGGAATCCATTGCCGGGGCGGGGCAGTCGGGGGCGGATTCGTTCATCAGGTGATGCCACCACAGGTCTCGCCCCGGGGTCATTTGGGGGTCGGTGTTGCAGCGGTTCACCACGATCACGTGCTCCACCGAAGGCGCGCCGGTGGACAAAGCCAGATCCACGTTGGGTTTGAGCGGTGACGCCTCGCCGCGGCGGTAACCGGCATCCGCGGTGACGATGAGGCGGGCCTCGGCATCGGCGCAGCGGTCGGTGATCGCATCGGGTGAGAAGCCGCCGAAGATCACCGAGTGGGCCACGCCGATGCGGGTGCAGGCCAGCATCGTGACCGCCAGTTCGGGGATCATCGGCATGTACACGGCGATCCTGTCGCCTCTGCGCAGCCCGAGTCGCAGCAACACGTTGGCGAAACGTTGCACGTCGTCGAGCAGTTCCCGGTAGGTGATGGTGCGGGTGTCGCCCGGTTCGCCCTCCCAGTGGAACGCCACCTTGTTGCCCCGGCCCGCGGCCACGTGACGGTCGAGGCAGTTGTGCGACACGTTGAGGGCGCCGCCCACGAACCATTTGGCGAAGGGCAGATCCCACTCCAAGGTGGTGTGGAAGTCGCTGTTCCAGTCGAGCAGTTCCCTTGCCTGGCGGGCCCAGAACGCCTCGAAGTCGGCTTCGGCTTCTTGGTAGAGGGCGCGGTCTCGCACCAGCGCGTTGGCCGCGAACTCCGCTGACGGCGCGAACCTTCGATCCTCGCTCTCGTAGATCTCGATCGATCCTTGGGCCATTGCTAGTCCTCCCGCTTGGTGAACGTCTCTGGTGGCAGCCGGGTTGCCGGGGTTAGAGCGTGCCCGCTGGAACCGTGTAGGTGTGACGGCCCGAGCGCAGCACCACGCCGGGCATCGTCTCGGTGGGTTGCGCGTCGATCATGGTGGTGACGCCGTTCACCAGCACCCGTTGCACTCCGGTGGCCTCGCACCACAGTCTCTTCCCGGCGCCGGGCAGGTCGGCCACAAGTTGGGGCTCACCGGCGCCGATGCGGTCGGGATCGAACATCACAATGTCGGCGTACAGGCCTGGCGCCAGGCGGCCCCTGTCGCGCAGGCCGAACAGGCGGGCCGGACGCTCCGTGAGGTGCCAGATGGCATTTTCCATGGTTGTGAGACGACGGCCTCTCAGGCAGTCGTCGATCCAGGCGGCCGGGTAGGAGGCGCCTGCCATGCGATCGAGGTGGGCGCCTGCGTCGCTGCCGCCGATCATCACCTGCGGGTGGCGCCACGCCTCGGAGCGCAGGCGCCAGCTTTCGGGGTCGTCGTCGGTGGGGGCAGGCCACAGCACGGTGCGCAGGTCGTCGTTGATGCAGATGTCCACCAGGCAGAAAAAGTCCCGCTCGCCGCGCTCGCGGGCGATGTCACCCACACGGCGGCCTTTGAGGCCCTCGTTCGCTGCTGAGAACGTGTCACCGATGCGGTAGTCGGCCCATCCGGTGAGACGGCTGAACACCCCGGCTTCGGGGCTGGCGGCCTGATTCTCCAAGCTGATCAGCGTGGCCGGGTCGCGCAGGCGCTGAATGCGCTCGGCCACGGCCAGGCCGAAGGTGTCGCTCCAGCCGGGCAGCATGTGCAGCGCGCAGAAGCTGCCCAGGCTCATGTTCATGCCCACGAGCACCGGCATGGTGAGCGCCACCACACTGGCGCCGGCCGCGGCGGCGCGTTCGCATGCGGTGATCTGGTTGCGGTAGTCGTCGGGGCGGGCCGAGTCGATGGTGAGCACGTTCCAGTTCAGAGGACGGTCGCCCTCCAACGACATTTGGGTCATCAAGTCCACTTCGTCGTCGCTGAAACCCTTCATGCACCCGTCGGCCACCCATTCCAGCGTGGTGCCCTCATGGGCGGCGGTCTCACGGCACAACTCGAGCACTTCGTTCACCGACGCCCAGCGGCTCGGAACCGGTTGGCCGTCCCAGTCGTTGTGGGTGTAGCTGCGGCCCGTGGAGAAGCCCAGTCCCCCGGCGGCGAGGGACTCCTTCAACAGGGCCCGCATCCGGGCGATTTGGGCGTCGTCGGCTTCGCCGCCCACTGCGTCGGCGCCCATCACGGCTCGTCGCAGCGCGCAGTGCCCCACCAGGAAACCGGCGTTCACGGCCAGTCCCCGTGACTCCACGGCGTGGAGATAGTCACCAAAGGTGGCCCAGTCCCACGGCACGCCCTCATCGAGGGATTCGAGGGCCATGCCTTCCACCTTCACCATCATCTTCTTGAGGTACTCGGCATCTTCGGGGCCCGACAGCGGCGCCAGGGTGAACCCGCAGTTGCCGCCCACGACGCTGGTGATTCCGAACAAGTTGGACGGTGTGACGTGTGGATCCCAGAAAATCTGGGCGTCGTAGTGGGTGTGGGGGTCGATGAAGCCGGGACAGACCACCGATCCCTCGGCGTTCACCACTTCGGTGGCCGGTTCGTTGATGGTGGGCTCCGCCGGTGTGCCGATTGCGGCTATGCGATCACCCGAAATGGCCACGTCGGCCACCCGGCCCGGCTCGCCTGTGCCGTCCACCAGCAGGCCACCCTTGATGAGAACGTCAAGCATGGGCGCAGGGTAACCCTGCGTTGTGGGCTCGGGTTTCGTGTGGGTGGTGCGGGGTGCTGGTTTCGGACTTCGGGTGTGGTGGGCTGCGTTAGGGTTCGCCAATGGTGTTGCGTCGCAGTTCTCGCCTAACCGCCGCCGGCTTCGGGCGGCTAAACAAACAGCAGCTCCCCGAGCCGCACCAGGCTTTGGAGGGCCGTGATGAGTCGATGCCTGTGCAGGCCTACGGTCACTTGGTGCTCGGCACCCCGCTGGTGGGGCCGTTCCCCGAGGGGCACGAACGGGCGATGTTCGGGATGGGGTGCTTCTGGGGGGCCGAGCGGTTCTTCTGGCAGATCGACGGTGTGTACACCACAGCGGTGGGTTACGCCGGTGGGATCACTCCCAACCCCACCTACCAGGAGGTGTGCAGCGGGCTCACCGGCCACAACGAGGTGGTGCTGGTGGTGTACCACCCCGACCAGGTTGGGTACGAAGCGTTGCTGAAGGTGTTTTGGGAGATGCACGATCCCACGCAGTTCATGCGTCAGGGCAACGACGTGGGCACCCAGTACCGCAGTGGTATCTACACCTACACGAAGGCTCAGCAGAAGGCCGCGCTTGACAGTGTCGCCCGTTATCAGATGAGCCTGCAAGAGGGCGGTTTCGGCACGATCACCACCGAGGTTCGTGAGGCGCCCGAGTTCTACTACGCCGAGGAATACCACCAGCAGTACCTGGCCCGCAATCCTGCGGGCTACTGCAATCACGGGTTCTGTCAGGTGCCTTACGACCCTGCGACGGCAGAACCCGCCGCTGCCGGCTGACCCCGTCGGCTGACCTCGCCGCCTGCCGCAAGCCCGAGTCTTGCGGGCCGCGCCCGGAGCATCCATCGGCACGGCTGTGACCACGGGGGTGAGGAATCAGAAGATTGGCGCGTCGCTGATGCTGATATCGGCGATGGGTTACGGATCGACGGGGGCGATCACTCGCAACATTGACGCCACCGCCTGGCAGATCGCCAGTTGGCGGGCCTTGGGCGGGGGCGCGGTGCTGTTTTCCTACGTGGTGTGGCGGGGGCGCAGGGCCAGGCCGCGGCTGCGGATCGGCGCGGCGTTCTCGCCGACGGGTTTGCTGTTGGCCGGTTTGGGGGCGGTTTCGATGATCATGTTCATCTCGGCGTTGCAGCGCACCGCGGTGGCGAACGTGAGCGTGATCACCGCCACCATTCCCTTCGTGGCGGCGGGGCTGGCGTGGCTGGTGCTTCGGGAGAGGCTGCGGGCGCTCACGGTGTTGGCCGCGGTGGTTTCGTTTGCCGGGGTGCTGATCACGGTGGTTGGGAGCATCGAGGCGTCCAACCTCGACGGGGCTCTGCGGGCGGTGGTGCTCACTGTGACCCTGGCGTTGCTGATAGTGCTGATCCGCCACTTCGACCGGCGGGGTTCCGGGGTGGATGCGGTGTTGGCGATGTCGGTTGCCGGTGCGTTGCTGTTTTGTGTGGCGCTGGTGGTGGGCGATCCCTTCGGGGTGGACGCCGGGGAGGCGCCGTTGTTGGCGATGTTCGCGGCGATCTTTGGCGCCTCGACGGTGATGTGGGTGGAGGGCGTGAAGCTGATCCCCGCGGCTGAGGCCGGGCTGCTCGCCGCCGCCGAGGCGCCTTTCGGGATTGTGTTGGCGTGGATCGTGCTGGCCGAGGCGCCGACCGTGGCAGCGGTGATCGGCGGGGTGATGGTGCTGGGCGCGGTGGCTGGCCACGCCGGCACCGATCTTGCCCGTAATCGGGTGAGCAAACCGTGGCTGCGACCACGAGCCCGACCCCGCGTGTGATCAACGGCTGTGGGTCACCTGCCGCCGGGGATGTCGTGAAGTCAGGTGTGTGACGGGGCGTTCTAGGGGGCTATGCGGTCGGTGAAGCCGTAGGGGTGGTACGGGCCGAGGATCATCTGCTCTAGAACTCCGAGGCCTTGGCGGTCGCCCATGGTGGCGCGCATCAGGTGTTGCACGTGCTGGTTCTCGAAGGCCGAGTCGTCCACCTCGTTGGTGCGCCAGCTTTCGCTGTGTAGGGCGCTGTCGCCGTGCCATGAGCCGTGACCCCACACCGGGTGGGTGTAGCCGATGCCCTTCATGCGGAAGGTGAACACCTTCTCGAGGGTGACCTCGTACGGCTCGCCCTCGGCGTCGCGCATGGTGAGCACCGCTGAGTTGATCATGCGACTGCCGCCGTCGGGGAAGCTCAGGTTGTGGGTGTGACCCCCCAGGCGACGGGTTGCGGGATCCTCCACTCCGGGTAGTTCGTCCGGGCTGCTGTAGGTGGGGAGCACGGCGCCGGTGCTGTGCAGTTTGCGTCCCCAGGAATCCTCGAACAGTTGGTAGTGAACGCAAATGTCGTCGAAATGGACTGGCGCCCACAGGAAGGCCAGTCCTCCACGGTTGGGGTTGTGCGGTGGCGCCTCGCGGGGATCGCCACCTGCGAGGGGTCGAACACCCCAGGAGCGATCCTTGGTGCCGAGCGTTTCGGCGGGGTCAAAGCGGAGGTTGTGGTTGGGAAGGTCAGCACTGGCGGTTTTGATGGTGCCCGACCAGCGGCCGAACTGGGTGAAGCGGGTGGTGTCCATCACCTTGCGTGTTGGGCCGCCGAAGGTGTGGCGGGGCTCCTCAACGTTGGCGGTGCGAGCCTCGAAGCACAGGTCGGCCTCCCAGCCGGTGGAGTTGGGTTCCACCACTACTCGGCAGGATCGCATCGGTTCGGTGATCTCCAACCGGAACGGCCCGGTGTGCGTGATCGACGGGTCTTGGCCCGACCTGCCCGACGCGAAGAAGCAGTGTTGAACGCCTTGGTACACCACGCTCAGCGCGGCGTCGCAGATGCCCAGGTGCGGGTAGCGGGCCGCGGCCACGCCGAAGTACAACGACGCGTCGGTGGCGTACCCGTTGAACCAGTAGCGCTCGTAGAAGTCCCTGTCGCCGGTGCCGGGAACGGTGAGCGGGTCGGGGGTTTGATGGATGGGGAAGTCGTCAAATCGTGAGAGCATCAGCAGCGATTCTCAGGTTGGAGGGTGGCCGTGCCTGATCCGCCGGGTGGCGTCACCGGCGGTAGTCGTTGCGACGGCTAGGAGTCGTCCCCGCCGGAGGAGTCGGCCACCGACGATGGTCTGTAGAACAGCAGCAGTTGCAGCAGTCCGCCGCCCAAGCCGAGTAGCAGCGACACCCACAAACCGGTCCAACCGATGAGATCGTCCATAATGTCGAGTTCTGCGTCGAGGGAAAGATCGCCTGGGCCGACCACAGCGGTCACCACGCCCATCACTGCGATCAGGGCCACGTACTCCCAGCCTTCGCCGGTGATCATGAAACCCTTGTCGCGATGCACAGTCCAAAACGCCACTGTCATCAGTCCAATCAGGCCGGCTGCGGCGATCTGGGTGAACAACCCCACAATGAGCAGCACGCCCACGCCCATTTCTGTGAACGCGGCGAGCGGGGCGTGAAAGCGCCCGGGGCGCATGCCCATCGAGTCGAACCATCGGGCCGCTCCGGCGAGACGGCCTCCGCTGAATACCTTCTTGTACCCATGCACGAAGATCATCGCCCCGAGCGCGATGCGCAGCACCGCGAAAGCGAAGTCGAACTCGGCGGGGAGATAGCCGTCCGGCCCTGGCACGAGGTAAAGATCCATGGAATTGCTGCTCATGGGCGCAGTGTACGACTCCCAGTGGAGCCATGAACCACACTCCAAACAGCCGGCGTTGGGACGATTGGAGGCCGGAGTGAGCGGCCCGGTTGAGGTGGAGCTGGTTGCGGTGGCACGCACCGCTGTGCGTCGCTGCGACGGCGATCTGGCCGGGTGGCATCCGATAGCGCTTGCCGCCGAGGTGGGCGCAGTGGCGTTGTCCCGAGCCGGCCTGTTGCACAGCGCCGACAACACCCGACAGGGTCAGGTCGCAGGGTTGGGCGAGGCTCAGGCCGGGGGAGGTGACGCTCTCGCTGCCTCGGTGGTGGGGCTTGATGAAGTGACTGTGGGGTGCGCGGATCCTGTGGGGGCTTACGGGGCTGACGTTGCACGGGCAATCGTGCTGGCCGCAGGTTGGGGAGACGGCATTGGCGGGCAGGTGATCGACCGGGCCGAGACGAGCGGCCTGGCTGCTTTGCAGGCCGCGGCGGCTGCCATTGCCTCGGGCCAGATCAACACCGCGCTGGTGATCGGACTGGGTATGTGTTCGGTGGTTCCCGCCGGGGCCGCGGCGCTCCACAGGGGTTACGGCACGCCTTGGGTTGGGGTGGCTGATCGTGTGGCTCACCGGGGAGGGCTGCTGCCCGGGCCTCGGGCCGCGGAGCGGGCGGCGGCTCTGGCCGGATTCACCGCGGAAGACCTTGAGGCCGTTGCGTTGCGTTCTAGGCGCCGACGGCTGGAGGTGGTTGAGGGGCTCACCGACGCCAGGGACTCGGGGCCGGGTGATTCCACCACGTCGGCGATTGTCCCCGTGGGCGCAAGGCCGGGAAGGGCCACAGGCAGGGAGAGTTCGCTGTCGAGAGCGCGATCGTCAAACCTGTCTCGGGGTTCGATGCGCACCGCGGTTGTGGACACCGACGAGATTCGAGCCTGGGACGATCAGGCGCGGCTGCCTCGAATCTTCGACGATGACGGAATGCTCACCGCCGCAACCTTCGCCGGCCCAGCCGACGCCATGACCGCAATCGTGCTCCGAGCCCGCCCACGCTCCGACGACAGCAAGGGCGGCGGCCCTGCAGCGCGGATTTCTGCGCCGGGGGGCGAGCATCCCCCGGAAGAGTCGGGTCCGGCAGTCTTGGCACGGCTCGTCGGTGTGGGGCGGGCGGCGGGCGATCCGCTTGATCCCACCGGTGCCGTGGCCGAGTCGGTGCGACGGGCATTGGCCACAACCGGAATCACCACTGGAGACATCGAGGAAATCGTCTGCACCGAACCCGACGCGGCAACCGTGTTGCTGTGTGCAGATGCGCTGGGCCTGAACCCCGAGGGCGTCAACACCAACGGAGGCTCACTGTCCACCGGGTTCGCGGGCGCCGCCGAGGAACTGCGGCTGATCGCCGACGCCGTGGTCGGCACGCAACGAGACAAGCCCGGACATGTCCTTGCCGTGAGCGCAGGCCCCACCGGTTCAGCAGCCACCCTGTGGCAGCGGGCCGTCAACTGAGAGCGCACTGAGGGCCTGGACACCTAGTCCTTATCCGCACCTCATCCCGGCCTCCGTCACCCGCAACAGGTGGCGGGCACTACGACTTTGGGTACAACGGGTGCGGTACGGCCCGCTTGGGCACAAGCACATGCCATCAGCCAAAGGATCGAGGTTGCGGTGAACAAGTCCGGCAACACCCGTCGCAAGATGCCGTCGCGCAAGATGATCAATCTGCTGGTGGTATTGGTTGCGGTGGCGGGAACGGCGGTGGGGGCGGCGATGGCGGGGTACTTGCGGGTGGTGATCGCGGTGGCGGTTGCCTACGTGATCTGGCGCATCGGGTTCGGGATGCTGCGCGGCCTGGCACAGCCTTTGCCCCCACCGCCGGAGGCGGGACAGCTCCGCAAGGTGAAGCTGCATTATCACTGCAGCATTTGCGGCGCGGAGGTGCGCATGACGGTGGCCCCCGAGGAAGACCCGGAGCCTCCCCGGCACTGTCAGGACGAGATGGACTTGGTGGCGCCGATCGAATGACCGGCCCCGGTCATCGGCAGTTGTCCACAGGTTGTGGACAATCCGTGGAAAACTTCCTTTGTGTAACTACACCCGCGCAAGCCGAAGCGATGGCGCGGTGGGTGGGGGTTAGCGGAACTTGGTGGCTGTTATCAGTCCGCCGAGGATGAAGGCCAAGCCGAGCAGCAGGATCGGATTGGACGTGTCCCAGATCACTCCCAGGTAGTTCACGATGATCGTGGCGACGCCCAGTCCCAACAGCGAGAACAGCAACACCGGCACCCACATCGGGCTGGGTGGCAGTTCGTCGTATCCGGTGCGGGTGGCACGCTCGGGCACGTAATTTTCGGGCCTGGTGCCCTTGGCGGTCATGCGCCCGGAGGCCGCCGCACCTGACACTCGCCTTTTTTCCGGTCTGGGCATGTGCCCGAGATTACTGCGCGCCGGGGTGCGTGTTGTGTGGCCGGGGTGGACTTAGGCGAAGTTCTCCCAGTAGCGCGACGGCATGGGGCCGCGCTGGCCGTGGTATTTCGATCCGAGCGGCCCGGAGCCGTACGGGTGGTCGGCTGGGGTGGTCATCATCTGGAAGCTGATCTGGCCGATCTTCATGCTGGGGTACAAGGTGATCGGCAGGCTGGCCACGTTGGACAGCTCCAGGGTGAGTTGTCCGTCGAATCCGGCGTCCACGAACCCGGCGGTGGAGTGGATCAGCAGGCCGAGCCGCCCCAGGGACGATTTGCCTTCGAGTCGTGCAACGAGGTCCACCGGCACTACCACTCGTTCGAGGGTTGCGCCGAGCACGAACTCGCCGGGGTGCAGGATGAACGGGTCGTCGGGTTCCACCGTGACCAGTGTGGTTAGATCCGAAAGGTCGTGCTTCACGTCGATGTGGCCCAGCGTGTGGTTGCGGAACACTCGGAAGTGCCGGTCGAGTTTGAGGTCTACCGACGAGGGCTGGATGCAGTCCACGTCGAGCGGGTCGATCACGATCCGGCCCTGTTCGAGCGCTTCCCGGATGGAGCGATCCGACAGGATCACGTGGCGCCGGCCCCTTCGTGGCTCACTGTGCGGAGCGTACATTACGATTCGATTTGTGGAGTTCCGGCGGATTACCGGCCTGCCGCCGTACGTGTTCACGATCATCAACGATTTGAAGATCGAGCAGCGGCGTTTGGGCGCGGATGTGATCGATCTGGGTTTCGGCAACCCGGATCTGCCGTCGCCGGAGGTTGCGGTGGACAAGGTGGTGGAGGCGGCGCGCAATCCTCGCAATCACCGATATTCGTCGAGTCGGGGGCTGCCGGCGCTGCGTCGCAACATGGCTGCGCATTACAAGCAGCGGTTCGGCGTGGAGTTGGATCCCGACACGGAGGTGATGAGCACGATCGGGGCCAAGGAGGGGTTCAGTCATCTGATGTGGGTGCTGCTGCAGCGGGGCGACACGGCGATGGTGCCCACGCCGAGTTACCCGATCCACATCTACGGGCCGTTGTTCGCCGGGGCGGGGATCCGGGAGGTGCCGCTGGCTGATGGGGACGAGTTCATGCGGCGCATGCACCTCACCTGGCAGTACAGCACGCCGAAGCCGCGGGTGGCGGTGATCTCGTTTCCGCACAATCCCACCACCACGTGTGTGGATTTGGACTTCATGCGCGCGATTGTGGAGTTTGCGCGCAGCCATGACGTGTTCGTGGTGCACGACCACGCCTACGCCGACCTGGGTTTCGACGGGTACAAGCCGCCTTCGATTTTGCAGGTGGAGGGGGCCAAGGAGTGCGCCGTTGAGTTCTATTCGATGACGAAGTCGTATTCGATGGCGGGTTGGCGGATGGCGTTCATGTTGGGCAACGCCGAGGTGGTGGCTGCGTTGACCAAGCTGAAGAGCTACCTGGATTACGGGAGCTTTCAGCCGATCCAGATCGCGGCGGCGGTGACGTTGCTGGGGCTGCCCGATTATCCGGCTGAGGCGGCGGCGATCTACCAGCGTCGGCGGGACGCTCTGTGTGACGGCCTCAACCGGATCGGCTGGAAGGTGCAGCCTCCGGGGGGCACGATGTTCGTGTGGGCGCCGATACCTGAGCCGTACGTGGAGCTTGGGTCGATCGAGTTTGCTTCGCGGCTGGTGACCGAGGCCCGTGTGGCGGTGTCGCCGGGTGTGGGGTTCGGCTCTGGTGGTGAGGGGTTCGTGCGGTTCGCGCTGATCGAGAACCAGCAGCGCATAGGCCAAGCGATCCGCAACCTAAGAGCCGCCCTACCAGAACTAGAGGCCTAAGCGAGGCTCCGGGCGCACCGGGGGCATGATCGGGGGGTGGGCTTGGTATAACCGGTTGGTGCTAGTTGTGGTGTCCCCTGCCAAGTCTCTGGACTACTCGTCGAAGCTGCCCACCAAGAAGCACTCCCACCCTCGGATGCTTGACGACGCCGCTGAGTTGGTGGGCGTGATGCGCGACAAGTCGCCCGAGGAGCTGGCTTCGATGATGGGGATCTCCGATGCGCTGGCCGAGCTGAACCATGAGCGGTTCAACGACTGGTCGGCGCCGTTCACGCGGGACACGGCGAGGCCGGCGGTGTTGGCGTTCATGGGTGACGTGTACCGGGGCATGAACGCCGCGGCCACTTTCACCGAGCGCGACTACACCCAGGCCCAGAAGGTGCTGCGCATCTTGTCGGGGCTTTATGGGGTGTTGCGGCCGCTGGACTTGATGCAGCCGTACCGCCTCGAGATGGGATCGGATCTCCCGACGGGGCGCGGTGGGGACCTGTACGAGTTTTGGGGGGATCGCATCACCGACGTGCTCAATGCCGACCTGGCGGAGAGCCCTGGTGCCAACGCCGTGATCAATCTGGCGTCGGCGGAGTACTTCCGATCGGTGGACGCCTCGAAGCTGGAAGGCAGGTTGGTGAGTCCCGCATTTCTGGACGGCCGGTTGGCGGACGAGGCTTCGGGGCGCCCGGCCCGGGAGCCAAGGGTGATGGGCTACTTCGCCAAGCACGCCCGTGGTGCCATGGCAGGTTGGATCATCCGCAACCGGGCCAAGTCCGTGAGAGCGTTGCAAGGCTTCGACGAGCTCGGCTACAAGTTCGACCAGCAACGCTCCAAAACCAACCGCCCAGCCTTCGTCCGCTGGTCATAACCCAGCCGGGTAGCCCTTTCCGGCCAGTCGTCGGGAGGTGATCCAGCCAGCCTCCGCAGCAGTGCCAGAACACTGCGCACCCAGCAGGCGAGCGTCGGTCGCCACGCCAGCCAGCCGGCACAAGAGCGAAGGCCAGGCCCTGATTCCGAAGCCGTCGGCGCGTTAGCATCAACCGCCACGCGGGTGTAGTTCAATGGTAGAACATCAGCTTCCCAAGCTGAGAATGCGAGTTCGATTCTCGTCATCCGCTCCACCCACCGCCCCGGACCTGTGCTCACGGAACCGGCGGGGTGGACCGTGACCCGCTATTGACGCAGTGGGGTTGGGATCTTTGGTGGTGGATGTGTTGGGGGTGGGCGTAGTTGGTGGCGTTGGTCTGGCGGTTTGTGGACTTGCCAGTTCTTGTGGTGGATCTTGTGGTGGCAGTCGTGGCAGACCAGCGCGAGGTTGTCGGGCTGGGTGGGCCCGCCGTCGTCCCAATGCTTGATGTGGTGGGCGACACACCATTCGGGACTGGTATCACATCCGATGCAACCCCGGTCACGTGCTTCGAGCGCGGCGCGCAACGCCGGACTGGGATGTCTCCGCCGACCCAGCCACATCGGTTCACCCGTGGCCGAACTGAACAAGGCGGGCAGGATGTCGGCGTCGCTGGCGAGCCGATGAAACTCGTCGAGCGGTAGCGGCGAGCCATCGCTGAGACGAGGATTGCCGAGCTTGGCGTCGATCAGGTCGTAATCCGCAACCACCACAACCGCCGGTCGAGAAGCCGCTCCTGTGTTCCGACCCCGGCGACCCTCCCCCGCCTCTGGATCAGCCGAACCACAACCGCAGGAGCTGTGAGTGGCCCGGCCGGTTCCATCGGTGCCTGAATCGCCGGAGCCGCCTGTGCAAGAGGTGCCCCGATCTGGCCGACGGGTGTCGGAACCACCGCGGCGGGCTGAGCCTCCGGCTCCCGGGTTCGAGTTGGAGGGAGTCGGCTTGGAGCCGGTGAGGATGTCGGCCAGCACATCGGCGCGGCGGTGACGCTCACCGATCGCCGCGTGACCAACGCGGTTGTCCCACACCGCGCCGCTGCGCGCCAAAGAACGCCTGATCCCTGCGGCGGTGACGTGATCAAAGAGGGCGTGCAGGCGCCACATGCCGTCTTCGCATTCGGTGAGACTCGCGCAACGCGCCTTGCGCTGACGCGCCAACTCCGCGGCGCCGTCGTCACGGTCAAGTTCACGCTGATGCTCACGCAGCGTCTTGCGGAACTTGTCCGGCGGCTGGGTCTGCGCGGCCTTGAGCATCTTGGGTTCGTCAAGCGGGCCCGACTTGGCGGCGTTGCCAAGAATCTCGGCGTGTTCCGAGTTGATCAGGTTGTTCACCAACGCGTCACGAGTGTCGGGCAAGTCCTCGAGTTGTTCTGCCTGCTTGAGAGTCTTGCGAGCCTTGCGAGGCGACATCCCCACACCGTCTTGCAAATCCGAGAGGATCGCGCCCTTGTGCTTGCGTCGGGACTTCTCCGCCACCGCCTCAGCGATCAAACCCTTCGCCCGGTCGATCAAACGATTCAGCTCAACAACACGCCCGTCAAGCTCCAGGTCATCCAAGCTCCGAACGTCAACCTCCGCCAACACCGACACGTCCACCCCAACCGAGCCCTCGGCCACAAGCCCTGAACGCTCGGCGCCGGTCGCACGCCCGAGAGCACCCGCAGCCCCAATCCGACGAGCCTTCTCAGCCAACTCGGCAGACCCCAGCCCGTTGCCGCCCCGCGGGGAGCGGTCGGAGGCAACAAGAAGGAGGTCTCCCCCAGGCGGGCTCAGTGTCTGCTGCATGAATCCATGTTACCTACACCCGTACGCATAAACAACCTCATAACAAAGATTTTTTTGTAATACCAGCCTGAATCTCGCCTTGAGTTGGGACGCGTCAGGTGAGCACACACCACTCGGCGCCAGAGTGCTGTGGAGGGGCCGGGTCGGCGGCGAGGGGCTGGGGGGTGGCTATGGGGTTAGGTAGGGGCGGGTGCCGTCTATTTCTAGTCTTCGGATTATTCGTTGTTGGGGGAAGTGGTCTGCGGCGGCTCGGTGGAGGGTGGAGCGCTCGTCCCAGATGGCGAGGTCGCCTTGTTGCCATTGCCAGCGGCACTGCAGGGACGGGTCGGACACGTGATGGCGCAGGAAGTTGAGCACCATTTCGCTTTCGGAGGGGGTGACGTCGGCTATTCGGTCGATGAACCGTTCGGCGTACAGCAGGGCACGGCGGCCTGTTTCGGGATGGGTGCGCACCAGTGGGTGCTCCACCGGGCCGTAATCGCGATCCAGCGCGGCCTTTATCTCTTCGGCGTGCTTGTTGGCCTTCTGGGCCACCCGGCCTGCGAAGCCCTCGTTGGTGTGGATCACCGTTAGTGACGCGAAGAACTCCTGCACCGAGGGGCTGAGCACGTCATAGGCCTTGGTGGCAGAAGCCCAAAGGGTGTCACCGCCGTATTCGGGCACGAGTTCCATGTGCAACAGCGCGGCTTTGGGTGGGGTGGCCGTCCAGGTGAGGTCGGTGTGCCACGAGTCGGCGGCGTTGGGGCTGTGGGGGCCGTCTTCGAGCACGGTCATGGTGGGTTCGGTGGCACCCAGCAGCCGTGCCACCGGGTAGATGCTGGGGGTGCCGAACCGTCTCCCCAGGGCGAGGTGTTCCTCGGCGTTGAGGTTGACGCCTCGAAAGAAGATCACCTCGTGCTCAAGAAACGCCTCGTACACGGCGTCGAAGTCGAAGTGGGGGTCGCGCAGGTCAACCCCGCTGATCTCCGCGCCGAGAGCTCCCGACACTCGTCTCAGTTGCATCGCAGCATCCCTGTTCGGCTCAGTTCGGGGCGGCGGTCGAGATCTCGTAGAGCGCTGCGACCGCGTCACCGATGTGTTGAGCCACCGTGGCCAACGACTCGGGTGACGTGACCTTGTGGGGCACATCCGCCGGGGTGTGGAAGTAGGTGCCGCCACCCATCACCGACATCACCGGTGTGCCAAGGCGCCGCCACACGTCGCCCTCACCTGTCCATGTGCCCAAACCGGGACGCAACACGAAACCGGCCCGAGCCAGCGGCTCCGTGACGGGCTCGGAGGTGGGCGATTCGGACGGCGCTTCTGCATCCGAGTCGGGTGGCTCGCCTGAGGCAACGTTGGTCATGGCCATGCGACTGCGGGTGAGTTGACGGAGGCCGTTGCTGAGGGTGTCCTCCATCGCAACCGACGAGCCGATGTGCGCCACACACGCCACCTGCCCGGAGTAAGGCTGGGTGCGCACCCAGTGCTCGGCGCCGAGGAAGCCGAGTTCGTGGCCTCCGGTGGCCACCACCAGCAGGGGCAGATCGGCGAAGCGACGCACCAGTTCACAAAGGACGGCGATGCCGGTGCCGCGCTCCCCTGCACAGCGGAACCACCCGTTGAGCGGCGTGGTGATCAGCAGCCTCGGCCCGCTGAGATCGTTGAACGCATGCAGGTTGGGGGTGGTCGCCGGTTCGGTGGTGGCCTCCAAGCGCAACCTCAAGGGCCGATCACGCAACGTCTCGTAGTGACGACTGCCCACCAGAACCGTTGGCAGCCCGGATCGGGGAGCATCAAGGTCGCGGTTGACCGCCACCAACTCGCCATCGGGATGATCGGTGACCACCACCAGGGCTTCACGCCCCTCGGCTTTCGTGTCGGCGATCACCTGATCGGCCACCCGCGGGAAGCCTCCCATCAGCGGATCAAGCAGCCTCACCGCCACATCGTCAGTGTCGACCTCCCCCGTGAACTCGTAGAAGAGAGGAAGGTGTTCAACCGCTTCACCCGACGCCAGAAGTTCGCTGCGGGCGTCATACCGCTCGAAGCCCACATCCTGGCTCTCCACGGTCAGCCCAAGATCGCCGAGCAGCCCCCCAAACCAATCCGCAGTAGCCCCGTCCACCCCAGTCCCCGACCGGTGATCCCCAAACCCCGAGTACTCAAGAACAACCCCAAACAACCCCTCCCCACCAATCACAGCCCCCAACCCTAGATGTCATGCCAGGGCATCTAAACCGTGCTGTCGACTGTTTCGGGGCGGAATCCTGGCGGGGACGGGAAGCCCTCATCTAGTAGGAGTCTCACCCGTCTATGCGGCCCGGAGCCGGGACTCCATCTTCAGCGCGTCCTCGACGGCTTCGACCTGAAGCGACGGGTACAGCCTTTGAATGCCGGCTGCGCTGAGTCCCCGATCTGCGGCGAGCGCGTACAGGCTGGCGCTGGGCACCCTTGAATCTGCCACACAGGGCTCGCCGGCGAGCACCCATGGCGATATGTAGGTGTGCTTGGAGGGGCGCACGAGACTCGGGCCCCAGAGGTCGCCACGGGAGACTCCCTTGATCGGCTCGGTCAGTTCGAACACGTCGAGGACTCTGACGACCACGTCGAAGGCTTGCTGGCCTGTGAAGCGGTCGGTGTGCTCATCAGCGATCAAGAAGATGGTGCCATCGCTGTGAATGCTGGGATCGATGTCGGACTTGCCGAGGAGTTGGCGAAGGTAACCCACGCGCTCAGCCGCAGCGGAGCGCGCCATGTGCTTGCTGCGGAGCCAGGCGAGCAGTCTTGCGTAGACAATGTCTCGATACGACCAACCCCGAGGGCGTGCCGTTACCCAGTCGGGCACGAGCACCTCGGCGGTGGCCCAATCGTGAAGCGTCCTCGACGGAACGCCCGACAGCTGATGGGCGCGTTGGGCGTCGTAACGGCCACGCGGGTACTTGAGGGCGCGCAGCACCCACGCTCGATCGCCCGCGGTGAGGGTGCACACCTCTGCCGACATGTCCTCAGTATCGCAGCAGTCGGGGCCAGCATTCGGTAGGGCTCTGGCAGGGTGGCTTGGGGCGGTTGTTGGCGGGACTTGGGGTTGGGGCTGCGGTAGGTTGCGATTATGACGTTTGCAGTGGGTGATGTTGGGATGCGTGATGCTGGGACTGGTGCGCGCGCCTGGACGCGGAGGGGGTCGCGGCTTGTTGGGGTTTGGGTTGCTGCTTTGGGGCTGCTGTTGGGCTTGGCGCTTGTGGCCGGGGCTTGCGGATCAACTAGTGGCAGCGTTGTTACCGGGGGTTCCTCGCAGGACGGCGACAGCGGGTCGGGTGACGGATCGTCCGGGCAAACGGCGCCCGACGACCCGTCGGGCAGCGATCCAACGGACACCAGTGACCCGGCGGACTCGGGGGCGGCCGACCCGGAGCCGGCGGTTGAGCGCGAACCGGTGGATCCCGACGCTCCCGCGGCCGAGTGGGTTGCCGGGGTGAACGCTGCGGGCTGGGACTTCCACCTCCACCTCGAGGGCAACGCCGTTTCCAGCCCCACGAGCATTGGCGTGGCCTTCAGCCTTGCCCGAGCGGGAGCGTCGACCGACACCGGCGAAACGTTGGACACGATCTTCGGGTTCCCGGCGGAGGGAACCCATGCCGCCGCCAACGCGGTGGACTCGGCACTCCAAGGGGCAACGGTGGACACGACCACCCTTGAGATCGCCAATCGCCTGTTCCCCGACGACGACTTTGCGCCGCTGGAGGCCTTCCTGGAGGTTGCGGGCGCTCAGTACGGGGCGGGAATCAACACGGTGGACACCGCCGACGGCGCAGCCGCCGCAGAGGTGATCAACGCCTGGGTGTCGGCCACCACTCGGGGACTGATCCCGATGATCGTGCGCGACAGCATCGTGCAAGACCAGCGACTGATCCTGGTGAACACCGTGTACCTGAAAGCGGACTGGTTGACCCCGTTCCTGCCGGAGTACACCGCCGACGGCCCGTTCACCCGTGCCGATGGCAGCACTGTGACCACGCCGATGATGCAAGACCGTGTGCCGGTTGAACGCCGCTACGCACAACTCGAAGGCGCGGTGGCCGTGGAGTTGCCCTACGAAGCCGGCGACCTGGCCATGTGGCTGATAGTGCCCGACGACCCCGACGGCCTCGCCGACACCGAGGCTGCCCTTGACGCCACTGCACTGGCAGCGCTCGGCGATGAGGCCGCGACCGGCACCGTGTCGCTGACCATGCCCAAGTGGGAGCAGACACTTCCGCCTGCTGATCTCTTTGAATGGCTGTGCCCCAAAGGGTTCTGCGAGGGCGCAGGGTTCAGCGGCATCGCGCCCGAGATCTTCGTGACATCTGCGCTTCACAGCGCCAAGGTGATCGTGGACGAGAAAGGCACCGAAGCCGCCGCCGCTACCAGCATGGGATTCACCGAGTCGATGCCACCGCAACCCGACCTCACGGTGATTGCCGACAGGCCCTTCCTGTGGGCCATCGTGCACGCGCCCACAGATTCGGTGGTGTTCGTGGGCCGCCTGGTGGATCCAACCGCCTGAACTGCGCCGGCTAGATCGCCGCGACGGGCGCAGCGGGGACGGACCGGCCACGGCGTGACGCCACCAGGGCCACAGCCACCAGCAATGACACTGCGCCGGTGGCGGCCATCGTCCAGGCGAAGGAAGTGGTGAACGCCTGACCGGTTTCGGCCACCACCATCGAGGCTTCCTCCACGCTGAGAACCCCCTGCGCGCGTAACGATTCGGTGGCCTCCAATGCGCCGCCCATCGACTCCCTCGCCGGGCCGAGAACCGATTCGGGCAGCACCGTGTCATCCAGACCGGCCCTGTACAGCGACGCCGACAGCGAACCGAAGATCGCGATCCCGAGCGCGGCGCCCAACTCGCGAGAAGCGTCGTTGACCGCCGATCCCACGCCGGCTTTGTGCATGGGGGTTGCGGCCATGATGTCGTTGGTGGCGGGAATCATGGCCAGGCTCAGCCCGACGCCCTCCAACACCAGCGGGCCGAGCAGATACCAGTAGCTGGTGTTCGTGTTGACGAAGGCGAGCATCACGAACGCCACGGTGAGCACCAGGAACCCGCTCGACATCACCCGCCGCGAGCCGAAACGGGCCGCGAGCCGTTCCGCCACGGGCGCAGCCGCCACCGACGCAAGCGCCTCGGGCATGGTGGCGGCGCCGGCTTCGAGCGCGCTGTACCCCAGCACGAACTGCACCCACAACGCCAGCAGGAACCAGAAGCCGATCAGCACCACGAAGGCCATCCCCAGCACCCCGGCGCCAACCGTGAACCGGTGATCCAGGAACAAGTTCAAAGGCAGCATTGGATGGGTTGCGCGGTTCTGCCACCACACCAGAGCCGCGCCGAACACAACCGCCACCACGAACCCGGCCAACACCGCGGGCGACGACCAGCCCCGCTCGGGCCCCTCGATGATGGCGTAAATCAGCGCTGTGAGCGCCACGATCGACAGCGCCGCGCCCCCGAGGTCGAGCGGTGGGGTGCTCGGGTCGCGCGACCGGGGAAGCCAAACGGCCATGGCCAGCATCACCAGCGCAACCACCGGCAGGTTGTAGAAGAATCCGGCCTGCCAGCCCCACGCCGGCACGAACCACCAGCCCGACACGAACAGTCCGGTGAGCAACGGGCCAATCGCGGCGCCCCCACCCGCGAAGCCAGCCCACAGTGCGATGGCCTTGGGCCGCTCGTCGGGCCCGAACACTTCCACAACCAGCGACAACGTGGCAGGCATCACCAGCGCCGCGCCCAGGCCCATCACCGCACGGGCCACCAGAATCACCGCAGCGGTGGAAGCAAGACCGCCCATCAACGCACCCAAACCGAACACGAGCAGTCCGCCCAGCAGGGCGCCCTTGCGCCCGTAACGGTCACCCAGGGCGCCGCCGGTGAGCAGCAAACCCCCGAAGGCCAGCGGGTAGGCGTTCACGATCCACTGCAAACCCGCAGCGGTCACGCCCACGTCGCGTTGCAACGCCGCCAACGCCACGTTGAGCCCCGACACCGACATCACAACCAGCACCAGGCTCAGGCTCAGCACCCCGAGAAGGAACCAGCGCCGGGCATGCACCTCCGGGCGCTCGTAGAGGTGCATCACGCCATGTTTACAGCATGACCGGGCAACCCGGTGGCAGTGGCCGCTCCGAGCTGTGTGCGCAGGGCACTGGCGCTGTCGCGGGGCGGGTCATGATGTGGTCACGTCAATCCGCCGGCAGGTTGCGAGACGGTCAAGTCGTCGAGTCGACCAACCGCGGCGCAAGACAGTCCGCCGCGCAAGAAAGCCCGTAAGACTTGGACAAGACAGAGCTTGGCCGCGTGTGACTGCACACTTGACGGCACGCCACGGATGACAACCAGCCGCAGACCACGAGGAGGCGCACATGAAGATCGTGATGGCCGGAGAGGGCGCGATCGCCCGCAAGCACCTGGCGGCAATCGACCGGATCGCAGGGGTGGAGGTGGTGTCGCTGGCCGGTGGCGACCCGGCGGACACAGCCGAACTGGCCGAGTCGCACGGCATCGGCCACTGGTCGGTTGACCTGGGTGAGTGCCTGGGCCGACCGGAAGTGGCCGCGGCAGTTTTGGCCACGCCCACGCCGATTCATGCCGCGCAGGCGATCCAGGTGCTGGAAGCCGGCAAGCACGTGCTGGTGGAGATCCCGATGGCCGACAACCTCGCCGACAGCGAACGGGTGGCCGAGGCGGCGGAACGCAGCGGGCTCACGGCGATGGTGTGCCACACCCGCCGGTTCAACCCGAGCCATCAGTGGGTTCACAACAAGATCGCGGCGGGTGAGCTCACCTTGCAGCACCTGGTGGCGGAGACGTTCTTCTTCAGGCGTGAGAACACCAACGCGCTCGGCAAGCCCCGCACGTGGACGGATCACCTGTTGTGGCATCACGCCTGCCACACGGTTGACCTGTTCGCCTACCAGACCGGCGAGACCCCCGATCACGTGTCCTGTCTGCAGGGCCCGGCGCATCCAAAGCTGGGCATCGCCATGGACATGGCCATCTCGATGACGGTGCCCTCGGGCGCGATGTGTTCGCTGTCGTTGAGCTTCAACAACAACGGGCCGCTGGGCACCACGTTTCGCTACATCTGCGACAACGGCACCTACGTGGCTCGCTACGACGACCTGCTCGACGGTTACGACAACCCAATCGACACCTCAACGGTGGACGAGAGCAACGACGGAATCGAAATCCAAGACAGAGAGTTCTTCAACGCAATCCAACAAGGCCGAGAACCCAACAGCTCCACAACCCAGGCCCTGGAAACAATGAGAACCCTAAACCGCCTGGAACAGTCCCTAAACCCCCCAAGGCACCCCTAACCCCACGCGCCCATCCACCCGCGGCCCAGCCGCGACCAGCAGATCGGCAGGTAGCCGTTGGCCAGTGGCCGGCTAGCGGAACAATCTGCAACGAAGCAAAGCCGCTCCGGAAACGAACCCCCGCTCACGCCCCTTACCAGCCCATCGGCCCGCGGCCCAGCCGCGACCAGCAAGGTGGGCGGGTGGCCGTTGGCCCGATTTGCGGAACAATCTGCAGCGAAGCGAAGCCGTTCCGGAAACGGGCCAACGGACAGGCCCCGCCCACCGGGCGCCCGCGAGAGAGCCACGGAGCGCCGCCCTCAGAAGCGGGTGTCAGTTGAGGTTTTCGAGGATTATGAGGCCGTTGTCGGCATTGGAGGTGGGCACGTGATTCATGCGGTACACCTCGCGCACGGCGTCATCGAGGGCGCCGCGCATAATCAACCACATCACCAGTTCGATGCCCTCTGACCCGGCTTCGCGCATGTACTCGGTGTGATCCACGGCGGCCTGGGCGAGGGGGTCGCTCACCAGGCGATCCATGAAGGTCATGTCGAAGTCCACGTTCACGAAACCGGCGCGCTCGCCTTGGAGCTGGTGCGACATGCCACCGGTGCCGATGATCAACACGCGCTCGTTGCCGGGCCACGAGTCCAACGCCCTGCGGATGGCACGGCCAAGTTCGAAGCAGCGCAACCCGGTTGGCGCCGGGTACTGGATCACGTTCACGCAAAGAGGGATCACCCGACAGGGCCACGATTCGGGCTGTCCGCACACCACCGACAGCGGCACCGTGCAGCCGTGATCCACGGGCATTTCGTTGACGATGGTCATGTCGAAATGTTCGAAGATCAGCGACTCGGCGAGATGCCAGGCCAGTTCGGGGTGGCCCTCGGCCACGGGCACGGCTCGGGGGCCGTAGCCCTCATCGGCGGGCGGGAATTGCGGCGCCACTCCCAGCGCGAACGTGGGTATCACCTCAAGCGAGAAGGCCGAGGCGTGGTCGTTGTAGGCCACAATGCACACGTCGGGCGCTTGGCGGGCCATCCACTTGCGGGCGGGTTCGATCTTCTCGAAGTAGGGCGCCCAGTAGGGCTGATCCTGCTTGTTGCGGTCGATGGCCGCGCCAACAGCAGGCACGTGAGAAGTGCCGATCCCTCCCACAATCTGAGCACTCACAGCCTGGGACTCCCCTCGATGGCGCCCGCAACGGAGGTCACGGTGGACAACGCTGTCACCGCCCGGCGCTCCACTCGGTTTGGTAGCGGTTGCCTTCGGGAGACCGGCCACCGTCGATCATCATCTGGGTGAAGTCGGCGCTCGTCACCCCCGACATCGAAGCGCCCACGTCCTGCATGGTCAAGCCATCGAACGCCGCGAGTTTGAACGTGTAGTAGATGTTGCCGCCGAGTTGCAGCATGGCCAGCCAGTCGCGCCGCTCGATGGCCTCACGCTGCTCTGCGGTGAGACTGAACCGGTCGAGGTACTCGCCGGGGTCGGCCCGGAACGCCTCCCGATTGTCGGCCGAGTTCAGCGACATACAGAACATGTTGAGCGCATACCCTGTCCGACAATGAGCCCCGTCAAACACATAAGTACCCGGAATATCATGATAATCACGATCCCGGTCAAGCGCTGAACTACTCACAAGTCAAGCCTAACCCAACCCCAGGTCCCCCACAGAATCAACCCCAGTACCGAAAAGCCCACTGAGCCGTCTGCCTACGCGTGGAGCAACTCGCCGACTTGGGGCTTGAGGGTGGGCGCAGTCACTTGGTTTGGGGCCTTGGCTGATTGGGGGGCCTGCTGTCATCCTTGGGCATGGCGTTTCGGCGGGCCTTCACCTGATTCAAGTACGTCACCGCTGCCACGATCACGATGATGTCGGCTGCCATCGAGAGCATCCACAATCCTGCGAACGCCAACATGGGCACAACCGTGAAAACGGCCACTCCAAGAATCGACAGGGGGATCGCATATCGCTTTTGCCAATGCGCCATCCATTCAAGCTTCCATGCCACCGCGACGGCCACACAACCAACCAGGAAACCAACGAAATATAGGTAAAGCACTTCTCCTCCTAACCCAAGTCAACAACAGTTACTGCGACCTTCGACCATCAGATTCACAGCCGACCGTCGTCATCCGACAGATTTCACTATTCGAGCCGGATTCCCTCCTCCCATCCTTCGAACACGGTCTCCACCTTCGGGGCCAGATCCAGAGTACCTGTTGACCGCGGCCGGTGTAGGCAGAGGGCGCCCGGCCCTTGGGGGGTGCCGGTGGATTGGGGTTGGGGGTTGGGGGTGTCGTTATCTTTTGACGATGCTCTGCCACCAGAGGCTTGCACTGGCCATGAGCACCGCTGTTGGTGAGGGCCGGCGCTGTGGCGGTGTGCTCATTGGTGACGGCGGGCGGGAGGCGTGATGAGCTTTGTGCTTGACTGTCATGGGCATTACACCACTACGCCTCCTGAGGTTGGGGCTTACCGGGAGGCACAGAAGGCGGCGGTGGCTGCGGACCCGGGATTTGTGGGGGCCAAGGGAACGATTGCTGTTTCCGACGACGAGATCCGCGAGAGTCTGGAGGGCGCGCAACTTCGCTTGCAGGCCGAGCGGGGCACGGACTTGGTGATCTTCTCGCCGCGGGCGTCTTGGATGGGGCATCACATCGGCAACGAGCACACGTCGCGCTTCTGGTCACAACACCAGAACGAGCTGATCCGGCGGGTGTGCGACCTGTACCCCACGAACTTTGTGCCTGCTTGCCAGCTGCCACAGTCGCCGGGGGCACCGATCGAACCCTCGGTGGCGGAGTTGGAGCGCTGCGTTTCCGAGATGGGTTTCGTGGGATGCAACGTGAACCCGGATCCGTCCGGGGGGCACTGGAACGGGCCCCCGCTGTGGGATCGTTACTGGTGGCCGCTTTGGGAGAAGATGTGCGAACTGGACGTGCCGGGGATGATTCACGTGTCCGCCGCGTGCAACGACAACTTTCACACCACCGGGTCGCACTACCTGGGCGCCGACACCACGGCGTTCATGCAGGCACTCACATCGGGGTTCATGGCCGACTTCGACGGCTTGCGCTGGATCATCCCCCACGGCGGTGGCGCCGTGCCTTACCACTGGGGACGGTTCCGTGGAATCGCCCAAGACCGGGGCTGGGACTTCGACGTCCTGCTCGACCACATCTTCTTTGACACGTGCGTGTACCACCAGCGCGGCATTGACCTTCTGTTGGACGTTGTGCCCATCGACAACGTGTTGTTCGCGTCGGAGATGGTGGGCGCCGTGCGAGGCATCGACCCGCAAACCGGTCACCCCTATGACCACACCAAGCGCTACATCGACAACTCCACCCTTGACGACAACGAGCGGGCCAAGGTGTTCGAACTCAACGCCCGCAGAGTGTTCCCCGGCCTGCCAAGCTGAGCGCCGTCCAGCGAGCCCTCGGAGGTGTCGCAACCGGTGGCCTGCCCGACGGGTTCCTCGGCCTGCCAGGCTGAGCGCCGCCCACCCAGCCCCCCAAGCCGAACCAGCAGGCTGAACCTGCACGCCCAGCAAGGGAGAACAAATTGTGACCAAGAACCCCAACTCGCATGGCCGTCACGTGGTGATCCGCAACATCGACAGGGCCGACGCCAGCGTGATCGACGGCCTCGCCGCAGCGGGCACTGCCACCGTTCACGAGGCGATCGGCAGGCGCGGCTACCTGGGGCCCGACATCAAACCAATCCAGCAGGGCGCACGTGTGGCTGGCAGCGCCGTGACGGTGCTGAGCCACCCCGGAGACAATCTGATGATTCACGCCGCGATGGAGGTGTGCCAACCGGGCGACGTACTGGTGGTTGCCAACACGGCGCCGTCCACCCACGGAATGTTCGGCGACTTGCTGGCCACATCGGCGGTGGCGCACGGGGTGAGAGGGCTGGTGATCGACGCCGCGGTGCGTGACACGGCAGACATTCGTGACATGGGGTTCTGTGTGTGGAGCCGTTGTGTGAGTTGTGAGGGAACGGTGAAGGCCACCCCGGGGTCGGTGAACGTGCCGGTGGTGATGGGCGCAACTGTGATCCACCCCGGTGACGTGGTGTGCGCCGATGACGACGGTGTTGTGGTGGTGCCCCGCGAGGAGGCCCAGTGGGCGCTCACCCAATCCGAGGCCCGTCTCGCCAACGAGCAACAGTCACGAGCCCGCCTCGCCGCGGGCGAACTAGGCCTCGACTTCTACAACCTGCGCCAGAAACTCGCCGACCTCGGCGTGGAACACATCGACACCATCGCCGACCTGTAACGGCCAACTCACCCCCCGACAGCGGCCAATCCGGCCCGCAGGCCCGCAACGCGCGGTGATGGTTCTCAACAGGCCGACCGCCCGAAGCACGTGACTACCGCAACTTGGGCGGCTTGGCACGCAACGACTTCACAGCCGGCACAGCCGTGGACATGCCGCGTTACTAGACGGGATGCCTAAGTGAAGTCGTAGAGGTTGGCGGGGTTCTGCACGAGGATTTGGTTGCGGAGGGTCTCGTCGGGCACGAACCTGGCGAGCAGGTCGACGAGTTCGCCTTCGTCGGGCATCACCGCCAGGTTGGGGTGCGGCCAGTCGGTGCCCCACAGCACCCGGTCGGGCGCCGCCGCGACCACCGCTTGGGCGAGTTCGATCACGTCGTCGTAGGGCGGCACGCCACCGCCGGTGAGTCGCTCGGCGCAGGAGATCTTCACCCAGCAGCGCTCGTCGTTGGCCAGCAGATCGAGTAGTTGCGTGAACGCCGGTTGGGTGGTGCCGTCCGCGGCGCGCACTCGGGCCATGTGATCGATCACATAGGGCACCGGCATCGCATCCAGCAGCGGGAGGTGCGCCAGCAGGTCGGCGGGGCCTAAATGCAACACCACGTGCCAGCCGAGGGGTTTCACGCGCCGCACCAGGCGCCAGAACCTGTCGATGTCGGGAGCGCCGCCGAGGTGAGCCACGAAGTTGAACCGGATCGCCCGCACCTGATGTTGATGCAGATAATCCAGATCTTGGTGGGTGAAGGTTTCGTCGATCATGGCCACACCGGCGTAACGCCCGCCGCCTCGCCTGATCGCATCCAACATGGCCGAGTTGTCGGTGCCGTGACAGCTCGCCTGCACGAACACCGCCCTGGTGAGCCCGAGGCGCTCCTGTAACTGCTCAAATTGCTCGATGCCCGAATCGGGCGGCGTGTACGAACGCGCCGGGGCGAACGGGAAGCGTGCCGCGGGGCCGAACACATGACAGTGAGCGTCACAAGCCAATGCAGGTGGCGTGAACGCCTTGGGCCGCGAGGCCTCCGGCAGCGGCCCGGGAACCGTGGGGACGGGAGGCTCAGCGTGAGGCGGATTCAGCCCAGCCACAGCAAGATCCCGTGATCAATACGGAAGGCGCCCGGCCACCAACAACGCAAGTTGCTTGACCGCCTTGAACTGCCCGCTCGGAGCATCCACCACCTGATGGGCCCGGCCAATCCAACCGTGCCGTTTCGAGCGTTTCGACTCTCGTTGAGCGCAGGTTCGCCGATCACTGCTGTTGGTTCAGGGCGGACAGGTACTCCTCACGCAGGGGCTTCTTGTACAGCTTGCCGGTGGGTAGCCGAGGGAAATCCTGCCGGAAGTCGATCGTGCGGGGAACCTTGTAGTGGGCGATGCGGGAGCGGGCGTGGGCGCGCAGTTCCTCAACGAGGGCATCGTCTGGTTCCACGCCCTGTTCGGGTTGCACCACGGCGTGTACGTACTCACCCATCTCGGGGTCGGGCAAACCGAACACGGCCACGTCGGCCACCTTGGGATGAAGCGCGAAGCAGTCCTCGATCTCCTGGGGGTAGATGTTCACACCGCCCGAGATGATCATGAACGCCGTCCGGTCGGTGAGATACAGGTAGCCCTCGTCGTCCACGTAGCCGATGTCGCCGAGCTTCGACCAGTTGTCATGTTGGGGATGGCGCGACTCGGCGGTTTTCTCGGGGGCCTGGTGGTACTCGAAGGGGGTTTCGTCCCGCTCGAAGTACACGATGCCCGGTTCGCCGGTTTCGAGTTCGCGCCCCGAGTCGTCACAAATCCGGATAATGCCGAGCATGGCCTTGCCCACCGAGCCCTTGTGGGTGAGCCACTGCTCGCTGTCTATGTAGCACATGCCGTTGCCTTCGGTGCCGGTGTAGTACTCGTTCACGATCGGCCCCCACCAATCGATCATGCGTTCCTTCACCTCGATCGGGCATGGCGCCGCGGCGTGGATCGCCATCTTCAGCGACGACAGATCATGGCGGTTGCGCACCGATTCGGGCAGCTTCAGCATGCGCACGAACATGGTGGGCACCACCTGGGTGTCGGTGACCCGATAACGCTCCACGCATTCGAGGAACGCCGCGGCATCGAAACGCTCGAGCACCACCACCGTGCCGCCCAGTTCGTGAACCGCGCCACTCCAAAACAGCGGCGCGGCGTGGTACATCGGCGCGGGTGACAAGTACACAGAGTTTTCATCAATGCCGCACAAGAGGTTGATGAAGAACGCAACGGTGGACATCGGGCCCTCGCTGATCGACACACCCGGAAGTGGCCGCCGGATGCCTTTGGGCCGGCCGGTGGTTCCCGACGAGTACAGCATCAGGTCGCCTCGGGGCTGTTCGGCCAGAGGCTCGGCCGACATGGCGGCCACTGCGTCCTCGTAGCAGTCGAACCCGTCCACGGTGCCGTCCATCATCAGCCGGTGCGCGCACCCAGGGGCCAGGTCGATCATCTCGGCGGCGGTGTCGGCGAGCGCATGTGTGGTGATCAGCGCCTGGGATCCGCTGTCGTTTGCCAGGTACGCCGCCTCCTCGGCGGACAGGTATCGGTTGATCGTGGTGAGATACAAGCCGCTGGTTAGAGCCGCCCAGAACACTTCCATGTAACGGGGATGGTTCTCGGCCAATATGGCGATGTGGTCGCCCTCTCGCAGACCGTAGGAGTGAAGCAGCCGCGCCAGGCGGTTGGCGCGCTCGTCAAGTTGGCGGTAGGTGATCGTGTGCCCGGTGGAGGCCATGATCACCGCCGGTTTGTCCGGCCAGTTCCGAGCATGATGTCCTGGATACACAACCGCACTCCTTGGTTGTCGTGTTGTCGCTGACGCTTCGTGAGGCTACGGGTGGCTCTTCATCCAACTTTGCCCGCTGCCTGAACGAATCATCTTGGTGCAAGCCGTCTGCTCGAACATGATGGTCATAATATGATATGCCGTGAGTACAGCGTCTTGCAAGTCTTGGCGTTCTTCGAGGTCCTCCACCTCAAGATGTTGGGAGCGAGCCATCGTGCGATCAATCCTAGTGTCATGCGCCATGTGGACTCTTGCGTTGTTGAAATACTTGGCCGCGTTCTTCGCCGCGGCCGCAGGGCTTGCGAGTTTGGCGAACATCCATTTCTCCAACCATCCCTGGACAGTAGACTCTGAATACTGGATTGCATTTTGTGCCTCTACCAGCAAAGATGGTCCAAGATTCGTCAACACAGGAGCCCATAGACCGACAAGGGTAGGGTCTTCTTTGATCTCTGCCTTGGCCCTCTCAAACTGATCAACTATAGCCTGTGCGGAAATGAACTGACCACCGACCAGCATTTGAGGATCGATAGGACCGAGTTGGCTTTGCCTCCCCATGATCAATCTGTCTGCTGCCAAACATACCATCGCTCCTGCCGACATCGCAAAGGCAGGCACGATTACCTCTATCGATCCAAATTTCTCCCGCAGGTACGACACGATGGCCTCAGCCGCGCCAGGACTGCCTCCTGGAGTGTGCAGCAATAGAGTTAGCGTGGCATCCCAATCCATGCCATAGATGCACGCCATCAAGCCATTCAGGTCCTCTTCGACAATCGCAATGGAGTTTGCAGGCAGACTTGGCTTCTGTAGGAACGCAGAGCCATAAATCAAGACGTTCGTGTTGCCTCTGATGTTTGCGATATTCTGTAGTGATCGGTCAAGTGTATTCTCAAACCAAAGGAGCCTGCTGTCAGAAGATAACCCCTCTATCTCGTCAAGGAGCTCATTCCAGGAGGGCACAAGCCAACATCACCATTCGGAGGATTTGAAGACGAGTCGAGTTGGCTGAGGAAAGAATTCCGTTTCCGTGCGTGAACCATCGTTTTCTCGCAGTTTCTCGAACAAGCCTTGTTCTCGCGAAGTCTTGATCTCGAGGTACTTCTCATACAGTGCGCGGGCTTCAGCAAGCTTGTCCAGAACCTGCTGATCCTCGGACGAGAGTGCTGTCGACATGTGTTCGTCGGTTGATTCCATGGTCACCTCCTGGGGGAATCGCGTGTAGATCAGGGTACACAAGACCAATCCGGCACGCACGGTAGCCGTAACTCCGCTTGGCTTCGACCTAGCGCGACACACGGCTCAAAGACTCCCGACCACCCAAGGTGATGCTCCCCCTTGGCAACGACATCCGTGCGATTCACCGACCAAAGGTGGGGCGGCTGCCACGGGCCGAGCCGGGGCGCGGCTGGATGGCGGTTGGGCTGGGGGATGGCTCGGCTGGGGGGTTAGGGGTCTGGGTTGGCGAACATTGCGGCGCCTTCGGCTTCCATTTCTTCGGGGGTCACGTCTCGAACGTGGGTGGCGATCGACCATTCGTGGCCGAACGGGTCACGGATCCTGGAATACCGGTCACCCCAGAACATGTCGGTGGGTTCCATCAGCACCTCCGCGCCCGCATCGACGGCTCGGGCCACCAGCGCATCACAGTCCGCCACGTAGCGGTGGAACGCGACCGTGGTGGCGCCGACAGCGCTGGGGGAACACTCATGGCCGGTCATCTCGGGGAAATCGTCGGAGATGTAGATCAGCGACCCGGCGATGTTGATCTCGGCGTGCATCAGCCGACCGTCCGGGCTGGGCATGCGCAAATCTTCGGTGGCGTCGAACACGTTCACGTACCATTCGATCGCATCAGCCGCGCCCTTCACCGTGAGGTAAGGGATCACATGGGGCCGGTCGGAGGGAATCGGATCAGCTGAGGACATCGGACAATTCTCCTGGTGCTGGTGGTGGGCTTTCTGGCGACGGCGGACGCGTCATCGATGAACACACTACGCGCGCCCATCTGGGTGTGATATGTGTGGCGGCATGACCGACGCACCCACCCACGCATCCTTGTACCAACGACTGCGGGATGCCGCGGCGGCGCTGGCTGAGCGAACCGGGTGTGAACGTCACGATGTGGTGGGCGTGCTCGGCTCGGGGCTGGGCGCATACCCCGACCGCCTCACGGGCGCAATCGAGGTGGCGTACCGCGACCTGCCCGGATTTCCCCTGCCCACCGCCACCGGACACGCCGGCACCGCCTACTCGGTGCAAATGGGACCAAATCGGGTGCTGTTGATGTCTGGACGGATACACGCATACGAGGGACGATCCGCCGATGAGGTGACCTTCGCGGTGCGCACCGCCATCACCGCGGGGTGCAGGGTGGTGGTGCTCACCAACGCCGCCGGGGGATGTGCCGCGGAGCTCGCCTCGGGGGATCTGGTGTTGATCACCGACCACGTGAACCTCGCCGGCATGAGCGTGCTTGAAGGCGCCAACGACGAACGCATAGGGCCGAGATTCCCCGACATGACCGACGTGTACTCCCCTGCGCTGCGCGGCAAGGCCGTGGCGGCAGCAGAACGTGTGGGGGTGCAACTCAAACAAGGCACCTACTGCTGGTTTCGCGGGCCCATGTACGAAACACCCGCCGAGGTGCGCATGGCGCAGACTCTCGGCGGTTCGCTGGTGGGGATGTCGACGGTGCCCGAGGCAACCGCGGCCCGTCACATGGGCGCGCAAGTGCTGGGAATATCGCTTTGCACCAACCTGGCCGCGGGAATCTCCGCCGATCCGCTGTCGCACGAAGAAGTGGTGCAAGCGGGCGCCGAAGCCGCGCAACGCTTCAGCGCACTGTTCGACGAACTGCTGCCCACCCTCTAGCCCCACCGCTACCGTCGCGGCGTGGCCAACGGGGATCACATCAGCGGAGGGCTGCCATGGCGGTGATCGAGGTGCGTTGCGGGGACTTTGTGGTGTCCGACGATCCGCAACGTTTCGATCCCGACGTCATGCACGACTTCCTGCAGCGGGAGGGCTACTGGGCGCAGGGCCGCAGCCGCGACCTCACCGCGTTGGGTGCGGCCAACAGCGTGGTGCTGGGCGTGTACGCGGCGGATGGTTCGATGGTGGGAGGCGCTCGCATCGTGACCGACCGGGCCACCTTCGCCTGGCTCACCGACGTGTACGTGCTGGCCGAGCACCGAGGCAAGGGCCTCGGCAGGGCGCTGGTGAGCGCCGCCTGCGACCACCCAGCGGTGTCCACCGTGAAGCGTGTGCTGCTGGTCACCGCCAACGCGCACGGCCTGTACGAACCGTTCGGGTTCGAGCCGCTCGCCGAACCGGGCCGATGGATGGAGCGCCGCCAAGCTTGAGCCCCGTGCCTGGTGAAGGCAGTCACCGGCTCGGAAGAGGCCAATACCACCGGGCCGGGCCCACGTGGCACCACCGGCCCGGGCCCGCGGAGGCGAGCCGGGTTAGTCCCGTACGAGGCAAACGGTATACAATTTGCGCGGCAGCCGCCGGGCGGGCGCACAGGAAACGGCACGAGGCACGGCACCCCGCTTCGGGCCCTGGAATCCGAGGCACCAGTCCGGCACACCCCGCCAACCCCAATGCCCCCACAAGCACCCAAACAGGAGATTGATCCATGTCAGAACTGATGGCTCCCCTTGAATTTCGCGTAGCGCTCGAGAAGGCGTTCTCGGGAACCATGGCCAAGGACGCATCCTTCAGCCGGGCCTGGGCCACCGGAAAGCTGCAGAAGCACCACTTCGTGCATTGGGCCACCAACCACTACCACTACGTGGGGCCCTTCGGTGACTATCTGGGCCTGATGTACGCCCGCACCCCCGACCACGCACGTGACGCCAAGGACTTCCTGCTGCAGAACATGTACGAGGAAGAACTCAGCGACGACCGTCACACCGATCTGCTGATCCGCTTCGCCGAGGCGTGCGGCGGCACCCGCGAGTACGTGCAGGATCGGCGCAACGCCACGCCGTTCACCAAAGGACTGCAGGGCTGGATGTACCACGTGTCGGGCACCGAGCACTTCGTGGTTTCCTCCGCGGCGCTGATCGTGGGCCTGGAGTCGCAGGTGCCGTCCATCTACCGCACCCAGTACCCGACGCTGCTCAACAAGTACGGCTTCTCCGAGTGGGAGACGGAGTTCTTCGACCTGCACATCACCTCCGACGAGATTCACGGCGAGCGCGGCTACCAGATCGTGCTGAAGTACGCCGACACCCCCGAGCTGCAACAACGCTGCCTGCAGTACGTGACCGAGGCCGCCGACATGCGTTTCGCCTACACCAAGGCCCTCTACGAGGCCTACGTGCTGCCCGATCTGGGGCCATGGGTTGAGGAAGACGCTGCGGACGCGCCCGCAGGTTCGTCCGCACCCGAACGCGAACCCGCACTGGTTGGCTGACCAACCCGAGGCTCACGGGCCGCACCGCAAAGAGACGCCGCGCCGGCGGTCGGTGTCGCCGCGCCTTCGACTGTCGCGCCGCGCAGAGGCAACCTCAGCCTGTGGGAGCGCTTGACGCATGACGATCACAGGTCGGCGCGGGCGGCGTTCATTGCCCGCCTCGAGATCGGCTCGCCGGTAGCAGGCCGTGCCGCGCATCCACTTCAAGACCACCGGCGAAACGGTTGAGTTCGCCGAAGGTGACGAGGTGAACATCCTGAGAATGTCGATCCGTCAGGACTGCGGCCTTCCGTGGAGGTGCGCCAGCGGCAACTGCGGCACCGACCGGATGCTTATAGAGGAAGGCGCCGAAAATCTCGACCCTCCCCGACGGCGCGAGCGGCTGCGTCTGGGGGAACTGCTCGAACAGGGCTACCGGCTGGGTTGTCAGACCTACACCCGTGGTGACGTGACCGTGAGCTGGGATCCCAACCAGAAGGGCCTGGACGAGGACTCCGCCGCCGGCAAGCGCCTCAAGGAAAAGTGGCTAGGAGCAGCCGACACCGACTGACCGCCGCTCAGAGTCATCGCATTCATAACCGGAGGTAGGCAAGGCCATGGCAGCACCCCGAGGGTGGTTCGAGACGGAGGCCACGGTGGACGACCTGGCCGCGGCGCGCAAACTGGTTATCCACCTGCACCGCCACGAGATCCTGTTGTTGTGGAACGACGGGTCGCCGGTTGCCCTGTCCAATGTGTGCATCCACAAGGGCCGCAAACTCAGCGAAGGCGTGATGTTGGGTTCTCGCCTGGTGTGCCCCGGTCACCAGTGGGCATACGAGATCACCACCGGATACTGCAAAATCCGAGAGCGTTACCAGCCCCGATACGCACTCAAGACTCAAGACGGCCAAATCCACATCGAACTGCCCGCCAAAAGAGGCGAAGCCTGACCCTGGCCCAGGGGCCGTTGGGCGCGGTGGTTCACGTGTTCGAGCCGTGATCGCTGCCGGCTCGAACACGCGAACGCTTGTGCCGCGAGGGGTTACTCCTCGGTTGTGTTGGACGTGACAACCACGCGGTTGCTGAACTGCGACCAGTGATCGCAAGCCCGTGAACCGTCACCACGCCGGTGGGTGTAGTACAGGGAGATGGTCGCCTCATAGGACTCGCCGTCGGTGAGACCTGTGATCAGCCAGGAGGTGTCCCTGCCCCCGTCGAGTTCGTCCATTTCGTAGCTGTCGTACTGAGTGAAGTAGTTGTCGGATTCGTCGAACACCCGGATCAGCACCTCCGTGACCTTGCACGGGGCGTGAGTTTGGGGCCTGACCCATTGCAACAACACCTCGCCCGCGTTGCCCGTGGCGGTGGCGGTGGGCGTTGGTGTGCGGGATTGATCGGGTCGGGCCACCACCCGCACCTCGAACACGTCGGAAGCCGAGTCACCCCACCGGTCGGTGGCGGTGACGGTGACGTTGGCCACACCGGCGGCCACTCCGGTAACCACCACGCGCTTCTTGGAGGAGTTAATCGTTGCGGTCACAACGCCGGAGTCCGACGATGCGGCGCTGTAGGTGAGC
The DNA here is from genome assembly GCA_965221635.1 of Candidatus Aldehydirespiratoraceae bacterium. GTDB lineage: Bacteria > Actinomycetota > Acidimicrobiia > Acidimicrobiales > Aldehydirespiratoraceae > JAAXHB01. Next base: position 1,226,460 of record OZ244902.1, on the reverse strand, counting down.
CAATCGCCCACATCCCGGTCGATGAACACCGGATTGTCGCGGTCCGCCAACGCCGCACTTGTTGAATTGTCGGTCTCGCCGGCGGCTGCCGCGACCACCACCTGATCGGGGATCCGTCGGTACACACGCGGCGCCTCAGTGACGACCTCCAGCGAGAAGGACATTTCAACGGTGCCGCCCCTGCCGTCGGACGCGGTGACCGTGACGGTGGTGGTGCCCTTGTTCTTTCCTTCCACGTTTATCGACGCGCCATGGACCCGCCAGTGACTCATTTGCACAGAGGCAACGTTCGTGTCGGCGATTGTGACCGTGTAGGTGAGGTCGTCGCCGTCGGGTTCGTTGAACACCTCGGCGCCTGACTTCTCCAGGAACACATACCCGGAAAGACGCCGCATCGACTGACTGGCCACGGGCCGCACCACCACGGGCGCCCTGTTGGGGGGTGGCGGCGCCACGACTGTCACCGTGAACACGTCGGTGGCTGTTGCTGCCCGCGTGTCGGTGGCGGTGACGGTGACCTCGGCGCTGCCAACCGCGGCGCCGGTGACGGTGACCGTCTTGGTGGAAGTTTCCACCGCCACTGTCACCTTTGCCGGGTCGGCACTTGATGCCGTGTAGGTGAGCGTGTCTCCGTCGGGGTCGGTGAACACCGCCGCGCCCGCCGCTTCGAGCGCGAGCGTGTGCGAGTCGCCTTGAGTGACGGTGACGTCTGCGATGGCTGCGGTCACCGTGGGCACACGATTCGGGGGCTGAACGGTCACCGTGAACGTGGTGATCGCGGCGTCACCGTCGCCGTCAACCGCCACCAGCGTGAACTCGGTTTGGTCGAGGGTGGCTGTTGGTGTTCCGCTGATCGTGAGCGCTTTGGGGTTGAACACCAAACCGGTGGGAAGCACCGGGGTGAGCCCGTAGGTGATCGGCGAGTTGCCGCCCACCGTGAACGGCAGCTGCACCGTGGCCAGGGCCGTGTTCACCTCCACCGCAATGTCCGGGGCGGCGCTGGTGAAGCGTGGCACCCCGTCTGAGCCCACCGTGATGGTGAACGACAGCGCGCTCTCGTCGGAGACGCCTGTGATGGTGTCCGAATCTGCCGCCACGTACTGGTAGGTGGTCGTGGCCTGGGCAACGGTGGGTGTGCCCGACAGTGTGCTTGTGGCCGCGTCGAAGGACAGTCCCGCGGGGAGTGCCGGGTCGAAGCGGTAGCTGATGCTGCCGTTGCCTCCGGTTGCCACCGGGAGCACCACGGCGGTCATCGGCGTGTTCACCACCAGAGCCAGCGGATCAATGCCGGCCCCGGCGGCGAATGTGGGCTTCGAGCCGGACTCGATGCGGATGTTGAGGCTGAGCGTGTCCTCATCGGTGGCTCCCACCGAGGCGTCGGCGTCTGCCACCGTGAGCGTCCAGTCACCCGACGCTGCGGCTGTTGGTGTGCCGCTCAGGGTCATCGTGGCCGCGTCGAAGGCGATGCCGTTTGGCAGCGCGGGCGTCCAGGTGAACGAGATGGGGCCGTTGCCACCAGACACGGCCGGCAACGCCAGGCTCACCGGGTCACCCACCAGCCAAACACCGGCCTGTGGCGCGGTGGTTGCGAAAGTGGGGGCGGTGTCCGCAACTGGCGTGCCCGAAACGGAACCCGCGGCGCCGTTGCCCGACCGGTTCACGGCGCGAACCTCCACAGTGTGAACCACACCGAGGGCGAGCGAGGAGATCGTCGCCACGGTGGTGGTGGCTGAACTGCCAGGGATCGCCGTCCAGCCGCCGAACGCGCCTTGGCCTTCGCGCACGCGGTACTCGAAGCGCAGCACCGACGGTTCACCCAGTGGCGCCCAGCTCACCACCAACGCCGTGCCGTACCCGTAGGCGCTCAAACCCACGGGCGCGTCGGGCGCCACCGGCTCCACCTGCACCAGGAAACGCCTCGATGCGCTTTCGGGCTCGTCGGTGTCCGCGTCGGTGACTGTCCAGGTGAGCTCGGTGGCCGCGGTCACCGTTGTGGGTGTTCCGCTGATCGTTCGGGTGGCGAGGTCGACGCCGAGTCCCGCCGGGAGGGTGCCGCCAAGGGTGTAGCTCAGGTCGCCGTTGCCTCCCGAAGAGGCGGGCAGCACCAGCGAAACCGGCACCCCCACCGTCCAGAACTGGTTGGAGATCGGGGCCGGGCGGCTCGGGGCCCTGTCAGTGAAGACCACGACCACGTTCACGCTGATGCTCGCCTGATCGGTGGCTGCGGTGTTCGGGTCGTCATCGGAGGCCACCCAGGTGAGCGTGTTGTTGGCCGAAATGTCGGTGACGGTGCCCGAGATCGTGCGCGTCGAAGAGTTGAAGTTGAGACCCCCGGGCAGCGTGCCGGTGAGCGAATAGCTGAGATCGCCGTTGCCGCCGGACGCCTCCGGAAGCACGTACGGCTTGATCGTGTCGCCCGCGAGGTACCGGAGCTTCAGCGTGTCGCCCAGCGAAGCGTCGAAGGCCGGAGCTGTGTCGAAGGGCGCTGCCGTGGCCGAGCCCGATGCGCCGTTGCCCACCGAGTTCACCGCACGAACCTCGAACTCGTATGTGGTGCCGTTTGTGAGCCCGGTCACCTGGTGCGAGGTTGTGGACAAGCCCGATCCCGTGATCGGCGCCCAGTTGCCGAAAGCGCCGCCCGAAGCCCGCCAACGCACCTCGAAGCGGGTGATCTCCGCCACGTTGGACACCGCCGGCCATGACAGCGCCACCGCGGCGTAGGACGCGATGGCGCTCACCTGTGGCGCGTCGGGCAGGGATGCCACCGGGGTTGCGGTCACCACCGCGGAGGGTGTGCCCACTCCGGCAGGATTCAGGGCGCGCAACTGGAAGCTGTAGGCGCTCTGGTTCACCAGGCCCAAAACAGTGTGCGAAACGGTGTTGAGGTCGGTGCCGCTCAGCGCAACCCAGTCACCCCACGGGCTTGAACCCTGGCGTTGGCGAAGCTCCCAACGGGTGATCTCGCTCACACCTTGGGGTGCAGTCCAAGACAGGCGAACCCGGCCGTCTCCGGGGGTGGCCACAAGATTCGTCGGCGGGCCGGGAGCCGCCCACATCGGGGTGGCGGTCACCATGGGGCTCGGGTCGCTTGAACCGACCGTGTTCACCGCTCTCAGTTGGAACCGGTGAACAGCGTTGTTGGTGAGGCCGGTGACCGTGTGGGAAGTGTCGGTGGGGCCGACGCCGCTCAGCGTCAACCATGCGGTGAACGGGGCGTAGTTCACCGAGTATCGAACCTCGAATCCGCTGATTTCGGGGGCTCCCGCCGCGGGTTGCTGCCAGTTGAGGGTCACCGAGCCGTCGCCGGCGGTGGCGGTGAGGCCGACAACGGTTTCGGGCGCCGAGGGCACCGGCGGGGACGGTGTTGCCGACACCGTGACCGAAGCGGGCCCGGCGCCGAGGCCGTTGACGGCGCGCAACTGGAACCTGTAAGGGGTGCCGTTGGTGAGGCCCTCCAGCGTGGCGTGGGTGCTCACGGAGTGCAGCGCCGCTGTCTGCCACGATCCGAAGTCGCCGTTGCCGGTGGCTTGGCGGTACTCCCAGGTGCCCACACTGGCATCTGCGGTGGCGTCCCAACGAAGCGTCACCCTTTCGTCTCCTGGCACTGCGGTTACTCCCGTGGGGGCCGCGGGCAGGTAGCGCGAGAGCGCTGTTCGCACGCTCGAGGCGGCGCCGTTGCCGTTGGGGTTCACGGCTCGCACCTCGAACTCGTAGGTGAGGCCGGCTTGCAGACCGGTGACCGCGTGCGAGCGCGCCGCGGCCCCGCCGGTCACGTCGAGCCAAACCCCCCAGGGCGTGGTGGGACCCTGCGCGCCGATGCCCAAATCGCGACCGCGCACCTGCCATTTGGAGAGCGCGTGGGCGTTCACGTCGCCCCAGCGGAGCGTGACCTGGTTGGCGCCGGACTCGGCGCGAAGTGCCGGGGGTGCCGCAGGCACGTCGAAGGTGCGGATCGTGAACATGAGCGAGGTTGTGTCGCCGAAGGTGGTGGTTGCCGTGTAGGTGTGGGTGATCAGGGACTCTTCGGTGGGTGTGCCTGAGAGGACCCTGGTTTGGGGATCAAATGTGAGACCCTTCGCCGGCGCCGGGGTGAACGTGTAGGTCACCGGCTGGGTGCCTCTGGTGACCGGGGGCATGGTCACCGACACGGCTTTGCCCACACCCCACGCCTGGTCGGGTATCGAGCTGATTCCGAACGCCGGGAGGATCTGGCCCGTGGTGGCTTCGGCCAGTTGCGAGGCGGCGCTGAAGTTGCTGCCGGCGAACTCAGCTCGCACCTGGAACGTGTGCTTCACGCCCGAGGCAAGTCCGGTAACCGTGTGGGTGCGGGTGGCGGATCCCGCGCCGGGAATCTGGCTCCACGCGGATTGTCCGTTGCCGGTGTCCACACGCCAATGCCACGCCGTGGCGGATTGGTCGCCAGGGTCGTTCCAGTCGAGCCTCACCGAGGTGCCGGATTCGGCAAGGGCGGCCAGCGTGAGAAGCGGCGTAACCGTCACAACCGGCGACGGGGCTCCGGCCGTTCCCTGGCTGTCCACTCCGCGCACTCGCAGGCGGTGTTGCACCAGGCTGCGAAGTCCGTCCACCTCGGCGGTGGTGGCGTCGGCTGAGGCGAGATCCGTCCAGGTGCCGAATTCGGCGTCGCCTTCGGTGATCTGGTACTGCCACTTGTTTACGCCGTTGGCGGTGGGATCGTTCCAGGAAACGTCGGCGGCGGCGCCTGTGGGGGTGGCGGTGACACCCTGCAGCAAGGGCTGTGCCACTACCGAAGCGGCGCTGGGGCCGGCGCCGCTCGCGCCCACCGCACGCACCTTCAGGCGGTACTGCAAGCCGGGCTGGTACACCAGTTGCGTGAGCGTCACCTGGCGCGCCGCGGCTGATCCGAGTGAGGTCCATGCGTTGTACTCGGTGTTGTGCGCCCCGAGGTCGACGCCGTAGGCGTACTCCCAGTCGGTCACGGTGGGCCCGTCCGTGGCCGGGTCACCCCAACTCACGGTGATCGAGCCCTCTCCCGCGGTGGCGGCCACGCCCACGGGCGCGTCCGGAACCGCAACAGGCGTCGCGCTTGCAGGCCCGTACCCGCCTGAGTACAACCTTCCTCGAACCTCAAACGTGTAGGACGTGCCGTTGTGAAGTCCTGTCACCAGGTGACGAGTGGTGGTGGCATCGGAGCCGGGAATCGGCACCCAGTTTCCATATGAGCCATCCGACCGGTACCTGTACTCCCAACCTCCTCTGTTGTTGGAGTGCGCCGGCCATTCCAACACCACAGACTCGTCCCCCGGCTGGGCCACCAGCTTTGTTGGCACAATGGCCGTTGCCGTCGACCATTCACTCCATTTGAACACGGCCTCCGGGCCAAGAACGAATGGCTTATACCTCACCCGATACTCATATCCCAAACCATCGAGAGCGCTCGAATCGTCAAAACTTGACCGTCCATCAGAATGGCGGATTATGTGATCATCGGGGACGTCATTCCAACCGCGAAGCTCCAGATCGGGAGGATAGTCGTCTGGATACACCGGCAGAGCCCGAATTTGCCACTCACCATATGGATTCAGCACGGAGTCCCATGAAATGCGCAACCTATGGTCGTCCAAGCGTTGAGCTGTGACTCCCGAAGCCGGTGGGCCATCGCTCAAGTGCATTCTCATAGTCACTTCCGCAGTATCACCAGTACTGTCAGTTGCAACTACATTGAACACAATTGGATTGTCCCACCACGCGGAATCCGCTGGAACATCCAGTTCTCCGTAGAACAGAGAGCCGGTCCAGTGCAATCCATCTGGAAACTCTGGAGAAAAACTCAACGCAACTGGAGAAACTCCTCCCGCCGTTACGAATTCTTCAGAGAAGGCATTTGTGATCCCTTCGATTGCGAATACGACCACATCGCGCACAGCGGTATCAACAAAGCGCAGCGGATCGGACGGTGGGTTCACACTGATCGTGAAGAAGCTCTCGTCTTCAACTTGGTCATCCTTTAGCACTTGGAGCCAATAAGTCTTGGCGGAATACGAACTCTCCGAGATTCCCTCAATGGTGGGGACTAATTGTCCGACGGAATCAACGCTGCGCAGGGTGAGGCCGGTTAGCAGGTCAGGAATCACGCGATAGGTGACATCTCCGAAGCCTCCGGTCGCTTGGGGAAGCAAGGCAAGACCTTCACGATCGCGTTCAAACTCGATCTCAGTGATCTCCGGTTGCTCGAAGCTCCATCGGCGCGCAGCGTCTTGAGAGTCTGCTGCACTAAGGGTGACAATCGTCGAATCTGACTGGCCGTGTACATCGGTTGCCGTGAGCGTGTAATCGACGGGCTGCAGGCTGTACTGCAGTTCGCCCACAAGCAGCGGGCCCTGGCCTTGATCGGTGAGAGTCAATCCGCTGGGGAGTCTCGGGGTGATCGCATACGAGATTGGTTCGTTGCCACCGGTTGCCTGTGGGAGCGCATCGTGGATCGGCACACGAGGTTCCATGACGATGCCCTGCCTGTCTTTGGTGAACGCCGGAGTGGTGTCCTGGCTCACGCTCAACGTGAACTGCAATGAATCCGTGCCGGATGCGAAATCTGAGCCGCTGCTTGGTTCTGCGGTGAACACATAGGTTCTCGCGGGAGCTGTTTCAGTGGGGGTCCCGGTGATCCGAGGCACTATGAGAGTGTCGGTCAATTCTGTGATGAGTTGCAGTCCCTGGGGCAGGCTCGGTGCGATCGAGTAATCCACAAAATAGATGGGATTCGCATAAGGAAGGGTGATCTTTCCTACATCCTCATTTAGTACTGCGTGGATGTCCGGAATTGGATTATTTCCGAATGTGATATCACGCTCGCCTGAAGGAGCGATGTCGGTGGCCAGCCTGAAGCTTGTGGAAGCGCTGTCGCCGTCGATGTCGGTCACGCGAAGCTGGTACGTCTTGGTTCCGTATTTCTCCAGTGGCTGACCGGCGATGGTGGGCTGATGCTCGTTTGTGCGGGTCTCGTAGAATGGAGGGGGTTGAATTCGCACACGCTCCCGCTCCAGACTCAGCATCAATTCGGTGGGCAAACCTGGACTCAGCTCGTACGTGTAGGGAGCGTTGCCGTTGGAGACCCTGGGAAGATTCACATTGTTGTCTCTGTCGAGGAACAATGTGACCGTAGGCCTGCCACTGGGAAAGCTGGGTTCTGTGTCAGCGTTTACAGTTATTGCGAAATTGCGGAAAATTGTTGACCCGCCGGCACTGGCAGCGTACAGGAAACTCCTTGTAGCCGTTGCTGCCTGGGGAGTCCCGGAGATGACTCTCGTGGACGAATCGAAGCTCAGCCCGGTTGGCAGACCTCCGGAGAGGAAGTATGAGGCGAACTCGGATCCGCCAATGGCCAGGGGAAGGGTCAACCCTTTCACCTCTTGACCGGCCACAAGTTCGATGTCGTCAAAGGTGGACGCTTCCCAGCGCAGGGGGCCTGTGGCGCCCTCGATGCTCACCTCAACGATGAGTTCGTCCGCGAGGAACTTTGATGGGTCGGGGTGGAAGACGGAGTTGGATTGCGCGGCGATCACTAGTCGATCCGTGGGCTGAGACTGCCATGCGTACACCTTCAGCGTGAACTGTCCGGTGGAGGTGGGGTTGTGGCTGCGCAGGCGCAGCGGTGTGGTGACTCCTGCGGCTGCGCCCTCAAGGGTGAATGTGGGTGGCATGTCGCCATCGAGCACCTCGAAGGTGTAGGACGCGCCGGATGCGGGACCGCCGGTGGCTTGAGGGAGGTCATGAGTGGAGTCAGCTCCCACCTTGAAGGTCACCGAAACAGTGTTGTCCTGGGGGAACTGGTGCCCGCGGGCGTTCACGGTCAAAGCCCAGCTGTACTCGGCGGTGCGCCCCGCGGCATCGGTGGCCACCATTACCGGATTGACTCCTCTGGTGGGAATCCTTGGAGTGCCCGACACCCATCGAGTGTCCGGGTCGAAGGTGAGGCCGGTTGGGAGATCGCGAACCGAATACGTGTAGGGGGCGTCTCCACCGATCACGTTCGGCAGGCGAACCGGTGAGAGCGGCACACCCTGGGGCACCGATCGTGCGGGAGGCAGCCCCCTGAAGGTCAAAGTCTTGGCGGGCAACACTTGCAACCGGAACTTCACAGTGGCGCTCTCGGGATCGTCGGGATCGCCGTCGGATGCCGCGTAGGTGTAAACCGCGGGCGGGGTGGCCGTGGTGGCGGTGCCGCTGATGGTGCGGGTGGAGCTGTCGAAAGTCAAGCCGTCGGGCAGCGCCGGGGAAAGCGAATATGTGAGCGAGGCGTCGCTTGTGCGGGTGTCGCGAAGCAGCCGGGGTTGCGCGGCAGGCAGTGTGACCTGCACGGAATCGCCCACCGAGATCGACGTGTCCTGCACCGAGGCGTCGGCCGGGAACGCCGGAACGCCATCACCGGCGGCGTTCACGTCGATGGTGAAGCGCAACCCTTCCGATTGGGGATGTTGCCCTGCGGCGCCTGTCGCCCGGTACAGGAAATGCCGAGTCGCCGATGGTTGGGCGGGTGTTCCCGACAACGTTCGGGACGCGGCATCGAAATTCACGCCGTCGGGCAAAGCCGGGCTGATCGAGTGTCCGGTGATTCCGTGGGCGTTCACCGCCGAGGGCAGCACCACCGGGGTCATCAACTCGCCTGCGGTGAGGTTGAGGTCGCGTGCCGTTGAGGGGTCGAACGAGGCCGGGCCGTACACGGTGAGCGTCACCGGCAGTTGCGCCGTGTCGGTGGTGTTGGGGTCGGCGTCGTGTGCTGTGAGCGTGTAGGTGCGGGTGGGGGCCGCCTCGTGGGCGCGGCCTTGTATGCGTCGATTCTCGGGGTCAAACGACAAGCCTGCGGGCAGGCGCGGCGAGAGCGTGTAGCTGAGTTCGCCGTTGCCGCCTGACGCCTCGGGCAACGCCGGTGATTCGTCGATCACGCCGCTGTGGAGCCCAACAGGGGCAACCGTTGCAGTTCCGAATGAGGGCGCAGTGTCTGTGAGGGTGGCAACCACCACGTCTATCGCCTTCGATGCCGCCATCGCACCTTGCCCGGTGGCGCTGTACAGCGTTGACGTTGCGCCTGTGGCGGTTGGCGTGCCGCTCAGAGTGCGACTGCCCGCATCGAAGCGCAGCCCATCGGGCAACGGCGCCAAGTTGTACGTGAAGTTCCCGATACCGGTGGCTACCGCGGGAAGCCGAACGCTGGTGGACACACCGGCTTCCAGCTCGATTGTGTCGATCGCGCCGAAGGCGGCGGGGGCTCCGGCCTTGCGCGGCGCGGCGACAATTTCAGGGGACTCGGCCAGGGCCGTGCCGTCGAGAACTCCTCTGATCTGCATTGCATAATCGATGCCATTGGTGAGACTTGAGAATGTGTGCTCATCCGCGCTTGAAGCGTTCTGCCATGCATCGAACTGTTCGCCGGCCACGCCGATTCTCACTTGCACCGCGTCAAGAGGAGCAGCAAAGGGCGACTGCCACGACAGGGCGATTTGACCGTCACCCACCACTGTCTGTGGACGCCAATTGCGTTGTTCGGGCCCAAATGGTCTTGCCTGCAGGAAGGCAGACTCAGGGCCGCGCAGGCCTCCTGACAGCACTGGACGAACCCTGAGCGTGTATCTGGTTTTGTTTGTCAAACCGTCTATGCGGTAGTGGCCGTTGTCTGCACTGATTTGCGGGATTGACTGCCATCGGCTTGAACCTGGGCTAATCCAGTATTCCCATGACACCACGTTCGAGTCGGATTCCGAATCCCAGAAAAGGTCAATTTGTGAGTTCCCTGGCACTGCATCGACTTGAATCTGGCTACCGAGGGAGAACTCGATAACGTCACTTGACTCGGTTGTGTCTACGACGTCGGTATCGCCCAGGACGTAGTGGACGTACCGAAGCTGAAGTCGGACACTTTCAAAAGAAGCTGCTGCCGAGATGAATCCGCTGGTTGACGTCAGCCCCAGGGAGTTCCCGCTTGGCGGAGGATCAAGTGTGACTGACCTCCAACTTCCGAATCCCCTGCCATCATAAGCTCGCCTCGCTTGCCATAGCCACAAGAAGATGCCGTTCGGAAAGTCGGCCGCATCGAGTTGATCCCACTCCAGATTGAAGTTCTGGCCGTCGTAGGTCAACTCCAACCCGGTTATCGCTGTTGGTGGAGGCAACGCTGCAGGTGTGACCGTAAGGGATTGTGCTCGGGGATGCACATTTCCTTCGGCTACCTGCGCTCGCAATTCCACCGTGTAACTGGTGCCGGCCACAAGCGAACTGAGGGTGTGGCGGTGGCTGTTGCTGTTGTCAACCTTCGTGCCGGTGACTGTTTGCCATTGGGCGGCGCTCTGGCTCTGTTGGTTGCCGGTTTCGTAGTGCTTCACCTGATAGGTGGCCTGGGGGTCATACGTGGTGGCAGAGCTGCCCACGGAGTCCCAGAACACCACTGCGGCCTCGTGGCTCGGCAACACCTGGAACCCGTTAATGCGCTGTGTGGACGCGGCGTTGTTGAAGTCCACTGACACCCAACCGCTCGGGGATCCCGCTGTGGGGCCGTTCACGGCTCGGAGTTGGATTTGCGCGCCGTGGGGGAACTCGCCAATCGCCAAGGCGAACGACGTTGTGTTGGAATCGGCGCCGGGCACGGTCGTCCAAGCGGGAGGGTCGGCGCCCGCGCCGGTTCTGGTGCGGTACTGCCACCCGGACACCGAGGCACCCGAGGGCTTCGTCCAGGTCACCTCCGCTGCGCCGGTGGCCAGATTGCGGTCCACCGCAACGCCGCTGGGCGCCTGGGGCAGGTTTTGAGCAACCAATGGCGCCAGCGCCGAAGCACGCGCTTGAGCCACCGGGGGCGCGGCTTGCGCCGACACTGTGGTGGGTGCGGCCAGCGTTGCCGCGCCCATCGACAGCACCACCATCAGGGCGCTGATCGGCGCCAGTCGCTTGTGCCGGCCGGAACCGGCCCGCCGGCTTTTGGTGCGATCACCTCGCACCGGCAAGCGCGTTGCCGCCCGGCAGGCGCGGCCAAGCAGGCACAAGAATCGGTCAAGGACACCGACGTGAGTAAGGACAGGGGCCATTTCAGCCTCCCTTGTGAAGATGATTATTCATCCTGTTACATGGAGCATCCCGAGGTCAAGGGGAACAACATCGATCATCGGCCCCGGCCACCCCCGGCCGGAATCCCCAACCGGCTCACACACCGGAAGAGTCAGCGGATCCAAGGCCGGCAATGCTGCCCGGGCCCCGCCGCAAGCAGTCGACACCAGAAGCAGCGCGCAACCCTGGCCACGCCCTAACCCGGACTACCCCGGCACCGCCCATCCGCGGGCCCCGCTCAGGCCCGGGCCACCAACGTGTGCCAACGGGTGGCCACCAATCCCAGCCACAACCCAGCGACTGTGTGTCCAACCGCCAGTTTGCTGGCCAGCCAACCGCCACTTTACTGGCAGGTCAACCGCCACTTTACTGGCGTGTCAACTGCCACTTTGTTGGCGGTTAGACTGAGGCTTCGATGATTTCGATGCTGCTTGGAGAAGTTGACGCGGCTCTGGCCACAGGCAGGGGGGTTCGATGAGCGACGACAACATGGCCCCAGCGGGATACGTGCCGCGTGTGGTGGATGCAGAAATGGTCAATGCGCTCAAGGCGATGCCGGCGGTTCTGGTGGAGGGCCCCAGATCGTGCGGAAAGACGTGGACCGGACGCCGGCGCGCCCGCAGTGGCGTCTATTTCGATCAGCGCCTGAGCAGTGCCCTCGATGCCGGCATGGATCCGGCATCGATCCTGGAGGGTGAGGCGCCGCGCCTGCTCGACGAGTGGCAGCTCGCGCCCGGAATCTGGAACCCGATGAGACGCGCGTGCGATGCCCGGGCCCAAAAGGGGCAGTTCATTCTCACCGGCTCGGCCGATCCTCCCGACGACATCACCAGACACTCCGGCGCCGGTCGGATCATGCGCCTGAGGATGCGGCCCATGAGCCTGTTCGAGAGTGGCGAATCCAACGGGCAGGTTTCACTGCGGGGGTTGCTCAGCGGTGAGCCGTGTTCGGCGGGTGACGCTGGGGTGACGCTGGGTGACGTGCTCGAATTGGCATGCCGCGGTGGATGGCCCCAGTTGCGCGATGTGGATGCCGCCACTGCTGGTGATGCCTGCCGTGCTTACCTCGATGAGATCAGGCGCACCGACGTTTTCCGGGTGGATCAGGTGGCACGAGATCCGGTGCGAGTCGGCAGACTCCTGGCTTCGGTGGCTCGCAACGTCGCCACCGACGTGAAGCACACGGTGCTGGCCGCGGACACCGCCGCCGGGGGCGAGCCGCCACTTGAGCGGCGCACGGTGGCGGGTTACCTGGACGCCTTGAGGAGGCTCTTCGTGGTGGAGGAGGTGCCTGCGTGGCGCACTCACCTGGCGTCAAGGGCCCAGGTGCGACACGCGGCGAAGATCCATCTCAGCGACCCGTCGCTCACCGCAGCCGCGCTCGGTGTGGGCGTGGACGGATTGCTCGGGGACTTGAAGTTCGCGGGACGACTGTTCGAGTCGCTCACGATCCGAGATCTGCAGGTGTACGCCCAGGCGCAGCGTTGTGTGGTGAGCCACTACCGAGACAGCGACAACCTGGAAGTGGACTTGATCGTGCAACACCCCGACGGCAGATGGATCGCCGCGGAGGTGAAGTTGGGAGGCGCAGCCGCCGTGAACGCTGGCGCCCAGGCGCTGCTACGCCTGCGAGACAAGCTCGACTCAGCCCAAGTGCCCAGCCCGGCCAAGCTCCTGGTGATCACCGCCACCGGTTACGCCTACGAACGCCCCGACGGAGTAGCAGTAGCCCCCATAACAACCCTCGGCCCCTAACCACAGCGACCACCCCCACCTTGGGGCTACCAGGGTGGGGTCTCCTGTGACTCTTGTTGGAGGCGCTCTATCGCCAGTTGGACGTATTGCTTGTCGGTGTCGTAGCCGACTGCTCGGCGGCCTGCGTTTACTGCAGCCACCAGTGTTGAGCCCGATCCCATGAACGGATCGAGCACGAGGTCGTGCTTGTAGGTGTACAACTCGATGAGGCGTCGGGGGAGTTCCACCGGGAAGGGTGCCGGGTGACCGACCCTTCGGGCGCTTTCGGGGGGTATCTCCCACAAGTCGAGCGTGGATGCCATGAACTCGTCACGCTCGATGGTCGCCTCCCATGGCAGATCCTGCTTGCGTCGCTCGGAGGGGCTGATGGCCCTGTCGAAGCGCCCCTTGGCGGCGACGACGACCCTTTCGGTGGTGTCACGAAGCACCGGATTGGATGGCTTGCAAAACGACCCCCACGCACACGAGCCATTGCTGCCCGCCGCCTTTCGCCAGATGATCTCGCCTCGCAACAGCATCCCGAGATCGTCCTGGAGGATGGCGATCACGTCAGCGGAAAGCGACCGGTAGGGGCGACGTCCGAGGTTGGCCACGTTCACCGCGATGCGCCCACCGGGCTCCAGGGTTCGCAGGCACTCGCGAAACACCTCGCGGAGCATCCCTAGGTAGTCCTGATACTGCTGGGGCACCTCCGTGCCGTCGGGCGCGGCTATTGCGAGTTCGTAGTCCTTGCCCACGAAGTACGGAGGTGAGGTGACCACCAGCGCCACGCTTGAGTCAGGAAGGTTGTCCATGCGTCGGCTGTCGCCGACCAAGGGCTGAGGATGCTCGAAGCCCTCGGCGTACTTCACCCGGTCGTCGTCGCAGATGACCGGCAACGGGAACCGCTCGTAGAACGCCGACGAGTCGTGATTCTCACGCCGGCCAACACCAAAACTCGAGGTGACCGTCACGGGCGGGAACCTACCAATGGCACGCTTCGGTCTTGCGGTGGGGTGACGGTATACAATCCGCCGGGGGCGGACTACTGGAGGCACATTGTGCGGGATCAGTTGACAGTTATCGACACAGACACTCACGTTTGGCCCTCGGTGGAGGTGCTGAAGCGATACGCCGACAAGGCCCTGCTGGCTTGCTGGGACTCCGAGTTGTCCCGCTACGAGCGCCGTGTGGAGTTGCCCCTCACCTATGGCGATCCCGACGGGCCCTGGACGAACCTGAGCATCGAACCCCGCGGCTACCTGCGTGAGATCGGCGAGAGGTCGCACCTGGACGAGAACCTCGGCGCCGGTGGCCGGGCCGCTTTGGAGGGCAAGATCCGGGGACTGGTTGTTACCGAGGACTCGCCCCGCTTCGGCGTGGGCCACGACAACGCCGAAGGTCGCATTGCCGACATGGATCGCGAAGGCGTCGACGTGCATCTGATCATTCCGGGCACCTGGCCCCAATCGGTGACCATCTGCCCCACCAAGGTGGCCGTCGGCCTGTACGAGTCCTACGCGCGTTACATGAGCGACTACTGCTCCATCAACACCGACCGGCTCAAGAGCCTGCTGCTCATCACTGGGCAGGACGTGGAATGGTCGGTTCGCCACATCGAACGCCACGCCGACGAACCGTCCGTTGCCGGGGTGATGCTGAGCCTGGCGGAGGGCGCCCCGATCGACGACCCCGACCTCGAACCGATCTGGGCGGCGATGGCCGCAGCCGACCTGCCGCTGCTGCACCACTCGTTTTTTTACGAGCCGCCGTACTTCCCCGGCTACCGCGACGTTTGGGACAACATCGTGGTGGCCCGCACCGCCGCTCACCCGTGGGGAGCGCAACTGCGCCTCGCCTACCTGTTGCTCAGCGGCGTGTTCGACCGTCACCCCAACCTGCGGGTGGGATTCTCCGAGACCGGCTGCGGCTGGCTCCCCGAATGGTTGCTGCGCCTCGACGCACAGTCACGCCACCTCAAGAGCAAAGGCCCACAACTGTCGATGCTGCCATCGGAGTACGCCCGTGCCGGGCACGTCTATTGCGGGATCGAGTTCTACGAAGGGGTGGAAGTGTTCAACTACGTCACCAGCGTGCTCGGAGACGGCGTGCTGATGTACCAGTCGGACTTCCCTCACGCCCAGTGCCGCTTCCCGGACTCACCCGGCGTGACACTCAGTTGGGACATTGCGGACCATGATCAGCGTGTGAAGCTGTTCTCGGGCAACGCCACCCGTTTCCTGCGCATCTGAACCAGACGAACAGACCCGGTCACCCAATCGAAAGGAGCCCCGAGTCGATGGTGGAAAGAGAACAGACCCGGCTGAGGGAGCGTGACCGCAGCGAGGAGGACAGGCACCCCTACGAGGTGTTCTTCTCGGCGTTCCAGGAACGGCGAGACCTGGCCAACAACGGGCAGGTGGTGATAAAGGGCAAAGACCTTCGCTGGCAGCAGTCCCGACAGGGGCGCAGCAAGTACTTCCTGCACCTCACCGCCGAGAACCGGGCCATGCAGGACTGGATGGTGTTCCAAAAGGACATCCAAACCGAATCCGGGGCGCACACCCATCAAGGCGGCCTGGTGATTTACGTCACCCGAGGCGCCGGGTACAGCGTGTTCGACGGCGAGGAACTGCACTGGAAACCCGGCGACCTGCTGATCCTGCCGGTGAAACCCGGAGGCGTGGAGCATCAGCACTTCAACTACGACGACACGCAGAGTTCTCAATGGATCGCGTTTATCTACCTGCCGTTCCTGTACCAAACCGGGTCGATGCTGGCCCAGGTGAAGGAACAGTCCAACTGGCGCGCCATGGCCGCAGCGGACACCGGGATCGACGACTCCGACGGCGAGGACACATCAGCCGAGGAAGACCCGATCGTTGCGGTCACCAGAATCATCGGAGACCGCGCCGGCGAGCCCGGCTGAGGCCCGGTCGGCTGAGGCCCGGTCGGCAACAGTCGGCCACCCGGCGACGATCCGCCACAGGCGCAGGCCTCGTCGGCCATCAGACCAGTCGAAGGAAACCACATGCGTGACAAGCCCCTCTACGAGTTGACCTTTGCCGAGGCGCGCGCCGAGCGCGACCGGCGCAGGCAGGCCAAGAACCTGATCGGGCGCGAAGAGTGCGAACCGGAACTCAACCAGATGGGCACGATGCGCTGGTATCTGCATCCGCATCTGGAATCCCCCAGCACTCGGGCGCTGTACTTCCACGAACTGGAAATCCCTCAAGGTTCCAACAGCGGCAAGCTCTACTGCCAGGGCGGGATCATCCATTTCGTGCTCGAAGGCACCGGTCACACAGTGCTCGATGACCGTGCCCACCAATGGGAACAAGGCGACGCCATCGCCATCCCCATCCGTGAGTCCGGTGTGACCTACCAGCACTTCAACACCGGCGTGGGGGTCACCCGGATGCTGGTGTGCTGGGCCAACCTGGACTCGGCAATAAGTGCCGAGGGTGGCGTGGCCATGGAGGTGCTCGAACCCTGCCCCGAATGGCAGGCCGCCAACGGCTGAGTCACCGCAAGTGTGTACCGGCAAGACAATGAACCCGAAGCCGCCATCCAGGTGCCGGGGGTTGCGCAGGCAGCCCAACCGAGCGGCCCTTGAACCCGTTGTGAGCGTGGTTTCGCAACCCATGGACGCCACATGAGCGACGATCCAGGAGGCGCCACTTCGGGCCGCGGCGGCGCCGAACCCTGCGGCGCGCCGGTGAACTGCGTGGCTGCACGACCCGCAGCGGGCACTGAACTGGGCGCATCAGAGGTGAGCGTGTCCAGTGCCGTGCGCTTGAATCCGAACGATGAGGCTGGACGAAGCCGGGTGGTGAAGTTGAGCCACGGCGAGCATCACGCCTGGGCGGTGGCACGCACCCATTCGGGGAATGACCGGCTGGTGCGCCTCGGCTCGATGGTGTGGCCACAGCTTGCGGCGCGGCCCGGCGAACCGGTGACGGTGACCGACGCCGGAGAACTTCCCGACGCCGAGACCGCCCGGATCACCCCGCCGTACAACCTCACCTACAATCTGCATCAGCGGCTGCTGGAACGCCTGCGTGACGACCGCACCCCGCTGTATCCGGGCAACCGGGCACTGGCGGGGATCCTGCCCGGCGGGGCGGGCCTGCCGGTGAGAATCGACCAGGCCTCACCGTGGCCTTCGCTGATGGCGGACACCACCGAGGTGGAGGTTCACCGCGCCGATGTGAAGGTGTCCGAGCGGGTGATCACCCTGGCCGACGTGGGTGGCTGCGCCGCCATCATCCGCAGGCTGCGGGAACTGGTGGAGCTTCCGTTGCTTCGCCCGGCCTTCTACCGGCGCCTGGGGGTGCGCCCTCCCAAGGGTGTGCTGCTTCACGGCCCGCCCGGCACCGGCAAGACCCTGATCTGCAAGGCCCTGGCCAACGAGCTGGGAGTGACCGCGTACCGCATGTCGGCCACCGAGCTTGTGGGAAGCGTGCAAGGCGAGACCGAGGCCAACTTGCGTCTGCTGTTCTCTCGTGCCCTGGCGCACGCTCCGTCTTTGGTGATGATCGACGAGTTCGACGTGATCGCCACGAACCGCGAGCGGCTGGCGTCCCAAAGCGATGTGCGTGCCGCCAGCCAGCTGCTCACTCTCATGGACGGGCTGGAGGAGGTTGACGGGCTGATCCTGATGGCCACCACCAACCGTCTCGCCGCAATCGATCCCGCCTTCAGGCGGCCGGGCCGCTTCGAGGAGGAAATCTTCCTGGGCCCGCCCGATCAGGTGGCACGAGCCGAGATCCTGTCCATTCACACTCGTGAGATGCCGCTCACCGAGCCGGCTCAACAAGGCATTGCCGAGATCGCGGCCAACACCGGTGGCTTCGTGGGCGCCGACCTGATGCACCTGGCCCGCTCCGCGGGACTCGAAGCAGCCGACCGCATCGCCCGGCGAGGAAGCCTGGGTTTCGAGCTGGCCGACTCGTTGGAGGGTGAGACGCTGGCGGTGGAGCGCGCCGACCTCGACGCGGCGTTGAGGACGGTGCGCCCGAGCGTGCTGCGTGACGTGGTGACCCGCACCGAGCGGATCACCTGGGATCAGATCGTTGGGCTCAACGAGTTGAAGGGCCGGCTGCGCGAGTTGGGACTCCGGGCCGTGACAGTCGGCGACGACGAATCAGCGCCCTCCGCTCCGGTGGCTGAGGGGGTGTTGCTGCACGGGCCGCCAGGGTCGGGCAAGAGCGCGCTTGTTCACGCGCTGGCCGCTGAGCTTGGGGTGAACTTCGTGGCGATCGAGGGCAGCAAGGTCTACAACCAGTGGCTGGGCGAATCCGAGGAAGCGGTGCGGGCGCTGTTCCGCCGAGCCGAGGAGGCACGGCCCTGTTTGGTGCTGCTCGACCACCTCGACGCGCTCGCTCCCACCAGGGCCGGTGAGAGTGGTGAGCGCACCGACGAGCGGGTGGTGTCGGCCTTGTTGGCCTCCTTGGACGACGTGATGGCCGCGGGTCAGGTGTTGGTGGTGGGGGTGTCCAACCGGCCCGAGCTGATCGACTCGGCCGTTACCCGTGCCGGGCGCCTTGGTGTGCATCTGGAGGTGCCCAATCCCGACACCAAACGGCGAGTCGCGCTGCTGGAGTCCATTGCGGCGGCCCACGGCCTGGCACTTGAGCCCGACTTGGCGGCGGAGCTGGCCGAAAGCACCCCTGGCGCAAGCGCAGCGGATGTTGTGATGCTGGTGGGCGAAGCAGCCAGCCGTGCCGCCCTCGAACACAGAGCCATGACATTCGACGACCTGTTGGCGGCGCTGCCCAGCAGAAGCCGCCCCTAGACAACCGGCGCAACCTTCAACAGCACCATGGCAGGGCCGAACGTGACCTTCACTGCGACCCCCTTTGAGGGGCCTGGAGTTGCATCCGGGCATGCCTTGGCAGCCGCGGCCGGTGCGGACGTGCTTGCTGCAGGCGGTAATGCCGCGGACGCGGCCCTTGCGGCGGCCTTCACTCAGTGGGTGGTGAACGCGCCTCAGAGCGGCCCCGGCGGAGAACTCCTGGCGCTCGTGTGCGACGGCGACGACGTGACCGTGATCGGGGGATGGTCACGGACGCCCACCAACATCGCAGCACCCGACGAGTGGTCGCCGGCTCTGGGAGGCCCGGACAAAGCGGTGGTGCCCGGAGCGCTGCGTGGTGCGCAGGCACTTTGGGAGCGTTACGGCACTTTGGGTTGGGGGGATCTCTTTGCGGGTGCCCTGGACGCGGCCGCTGGGCATGCGGTTACGCCACGCATGGAAAGAGTGTTCGAGGCTGTGCAACGCAAGGGTCACGGCGCGGCGTTGCGGGGTGTGTTCGGCCTGGACGGGCCACCTGTTGAAGGACAAACCATCGTGGCGGAGGACTTGGGCCGCACGCTGCAACTCATTGCCGACGAGGGCGCGGACGCCTTCTACGCAGGTGAACTGGCCGACCGGCTCGTGGCAGCCGCCAAACGAGACGGCGCCGGGCTGCGCCACCGCGACCTGGAAGCCGTTGAGGCCCAGGTGACACCGGCACGGCGCTTCGAACTGGATGATGTCGAACTCTGGCTGCCCGGGCCGCCAAGCCAGGCCGCGATCGTGGCGACGCTGCTCGGCTTTGTTGCTCCCGACACCGATCCCGCCTCGCACCGCTTCGCCGACGCCGTGGCGCCCCTTGTGGAGCAGCAGCTTGTGAAGTTCTGCACCACCGGGCTCGACGGCACCGCCGCCTCAACCGCTGTGGACGGCCAGGGAATGTCGGTGACGGTGGTTCACAGCCTCGCAGGCGTGCAATTCGGAACCGGCTGGGTGGCCGAAGGCACCGGGGTGGCCTTCGGGAACCGTCTGGCGACCGCGCTCTCCACCCGCCGCGACCTGCCAGCAGTGAATCCCCGCGCCGGGGCCGTGCTGCCTCACACGCTCAGCGCCGTTCACGTGCGCCGACACCACGCCGGCGCCGGGTCGGCGTCGTGGATGACGGCGGCCACTCCTGGCGGCGACCGGCAGGTGCAGTGGCTGGCCCAATGCGTGCAGCGATTCCGACAAGGCGTGCCGAGCGCGCAACTCGCGGCGGGGCCTCGCTGGTTCGTGTGCCCTGAGGGTGACCGTTTCGGCGTGCCCGCGGGAATCGGCAGTCAGTGGTACGCCTTCGCCGAACCTGGGATCGACTGGCGCACCGACGAGCAAGTGGCCGGGTACCAGGTACGCCAAGTGCAAAACGTGGGCGGAGGCCTGCAAATCGCGCTCGGCACGGAATCAACGTCCGGCGCCAGGGTCGAACTGGTAAGCGACCCACGCGCCGGCGGCGCCGCCGTGTCGGTTGGACATCATGTCCGGAACGCCAAGGGAGAACAGCCATGTATGTCAACTTGAAGTTCAAGGACCCCGATTGGGCCGCCGGCACCGTTGCGGCGATGGCCGAGTTCGCCGAGCAGCACCGCGCCGAATTGCGTGAATGCAACCGGCAGTGCCGCTTCTCGGCGGAGATCTACGCCGAGATGGGCCGCCGCGGCTGGGTGGGGCCGCTCACACCCACCAGCGAAGGCGGCAGCGGTCTCGGAGTGGCCGAGTACTGCCTGATCGAGGAAGAGGTGGGCCGACAGGGCCTGATCTCGCCGCAGATCTCCATTCAAGGCCAACGCTGGCTCCTGGACTGGGCCACCCCCGAACAGCGGGAGCGTTACCTGCGGGGCATCGCCTCGGGCACGCTCATCTTCTCGGAGTCGATTTCGGAGCCTGGTGTGGGCTCGTCCATGAAGTTGATGCGCACCACCGCCGAGCGCCACGGCGACGACTGGATCATCAACGGCACCAAAACCCACGTGAACCTCGGTCACCAGTCTCACGTGACCCTGGTGTACGCCATCGCCTCCGAGGGAATCACCGCTTTCCTGGTGGACACCGACACTCCCGGTGTTTCCACCACGCCCACCCAACCCATCGGACTGCGACTGATACCCACCGCCGATGTGACCCTCGATCAGGTGAGAGTGCCCGCCGGCGCCGTGCTCGGGCATGTGGGCAGGGGAATGGACACGTTCTTTTCAACGTTCAACATGAGCCGCCTCGGCAACGCCTCGGAGCTGATCGGTTTCGGGCGGCGTGCCCTGGCCGATGCCATTGCTTACGGCGAGCAGCGACCCGTGGGCGACTCCATGGTGACCGGCTTTCAGGGCATCCAATGGACGGTGGCGGACTGCTACAGCGCGCTGTACGGGGCGTCGATGGCCCGTGACACAGCGGCCAACCTTCATGACGCCGGTGAGGATGTGGCGTTGGCCACATCGCTGGCCAAGAAGATGGCCATTGACGCATCCGAACGGGCCGTGAACGAAGCGTTCTCGCTGATCGGAGGTCACGGCCTGTACACCGACACCGACTACGCCCAGATCCTGCAGGACATGAAAGTGCTGCGAGTGGCCGGCGGTTCCCTTGAGGTGCTGCGCAACTACGTGGCGCGCCGGATCCTGCGCTCAGACAACTACGAAGGCCTCGCCTGAATGCCAACGAGGATGCGAAGCTTCGGGTGATGGCGCTTCGAGGTGGGTGTTGTGATGCGCAACCTTTCTGAGTTGATCCTGGATCAGGCCGAGCGACGGCCCGACGCGGCGTTCGGTGTGGCAAGCGCGCCCATGAGCCTCGGGCAAGCCGTCGGATTGGGCTTGGACGCCGGCGGTCATTTCGCCGCTGCAGGCGTGAAGCCAGGCGACCGGGTGGCGTTGATCGGCCCCACTTCCAACTCCTGGCTGGTTGCGTGGCTCGGGCTGGTGCTGTCCGGTACCGAGGTGGCCTTGGTGAACCCCGACTATCCCGCCGAGTTGCTCCAGAAGATGCTCGACAACCTCGAACCCAAGGCGCTGGTGTGGGTGGGACGGGAGCCACATCCAAACGTGGCCACGGGCGCGTTGCATCTCGACGCCGGCGCTCTCGTTGACGGGGTGTTGCTGCAGGTGACCGGGGCACCAGGTGACGACGCGTCCGACCGTTCCCCGCAGGCAGTCCGGGTACAGGGCGAGCGACCCCTTGACGTGCCCGGCCTGTGCAGAGGTTCCCATGACACTGCCGGGTTCATGCACACCTCGGGCACCACTGGTGTGCCCAAGTTCTGTGAGCAGTCCCACGAGTACTTCCTGCGCCTGGGGCGTTTCATCGCCGACTCGATGTGCCTTTGCGAAACGGACACGGTGCTGGCCCCGCTGCCGATGTTCCACATCAACCCGTTGGGCTATGGCGTGATCGGAGGGCTCACCGGTGGCGCAGGGATTTTGGGTTTGGAGCGATTCTCGGCGAGCGGTTTCTGGACAACCGTGAAGCAAGCGGGCGCGACGGTGCTGATCCTGCACGCCCCACCGATTGAGATCCTCAAACGCGCCACAACCGGTGCCGACGCCGCTGGCCATCAGGTGAGCCGCATGTTCTTCGCGGATGCCGACTTCCTGGAGACCTTCAACATTCCGTTGGGTTTCTCGGCTTACGGCTCAACCGAGGCGGGCGGTTTGTGTCACATCTTCGCGTGGCGCCGGGGAGAGCGGCCCGACCTGGCCGAGGGCATGTCCCGTTACGGGGGACGGGCCCGTCACGACGTGCAATGGAGGGTGGACGACACGGGCGAGATCTTCGTGCGCGCCGCCGGGGGCCGGGCCGGTGTGCTCTTCGAGGGCTACCGACGTGGGCCCGAACTGGTGCGCCCATTCGACAACGACGGCTGGTTCCCAACCGGTGACCTTGGTCGGGTGGACGACGCCGGCAATCTGGTGTTCATCGAGCGTCGCAGCGAATCGATCCGGGTGAAGGGAGAGTTCGTGCCGATCGGCTACGTGGAGCAACGCTTCGCCACTGTCGAAGGGGTCGCCGACGCCGCCGTTTGGCGTCGCAGCAGCCAGTTGGTGGACGACGAGATCGTGCTCTACATCACCACCGAGGATCACATGGATGAAGCGCCGGGCGCAACGCTCATCCCGGTGGACGCCGTCCGCGAGGTGTGCGGGCAACTGCCGGGGTTCATGCGGCCCGCCGCGGTGGTGCGGGTGGGGGAGATTCCCCGTGACAGCGGCGTGGGGAAGGTGAGACGGCGCCTCCTGGCCGACGAGATTGCTCTTGAGGTGGTGGAGTTGTGATCGACGGGATCGTTGACTTCCACGTCCACTCGGGGCCGAGCCTTGCGCCCCGTCACACCCACGACCCCGAAACCCTCACCGAGGCGAGGGACGCCGGCATTGCCACATTCGTGCTCAAGGCCCACGAGGGATCATCGGCCGCCCGCGCCGCCCTGCTCGGCGACGAAGCCGTGGGAGGCGTGGTGCTCAACTCGCCGGTGGGAGGCGCCAACCCCGACGCCGTGTCGGTGGCGGCGGCGCTGGGCGCCCGGGTGGTGTGGCTGCCCACCATCTCGTCGCCGGCGCACATAGCCGCCGCCCGCAACCCCGAACTGTCCGCTCACCGAGGGATCTCATTCCGGGAAGTTCCCGCCACCGACGACGCAGGCTTGCGGCCGGAATGGCTCGAAGTGTTTGACGAGGTTGCCCGTCACAACATGGTGCTCGCCTCGGGGCATCTCACGATGGACGAAGCGGTGCTGGCGCTAAGGGTGGCTCGCAGCCGGGGATGTGAGCGTCTTCTGGTGAACCATCCGGGGCTGCCGTTCCTGGGATGGCGCGATGACCACCTGCGCCAGTTCCGGGAGCTGGGCGCGCACCTGGAGATAGGCGTGCTGGCCGACCTTCTGGTGACAGACGGCGGCCCCACCACCGAAGACCTGGTGGCGAACTACCCAAGAGAGTTGCTGGTGTTCGGCAGCGACCTCGGCCATCGCGACTACCCGCCAATAGCGCAAGGCATCCGCGACTGGGTGCAACGCCTCGATCCGCTGCTCGGCGACACCGGCCTGGACCTGGTGGCCCGAAGCACCGCCACAGCCCTTCTGTCATGACCCCTCCGAGGACAGTGGCGTGGCTGCCTGGAGATGGTGTTGGCGAGGAGGTCACCGCGGGGCCTGCTGAGTTGCTTGCGGTAATGGCCGAGGCGGGGCGGATCGAGCTGACCGGGCCTTGGCCGGTTGGGGCTTCGGCGTTCGGCACGCTGGGCACGGGCCTGCCTGACGGCACTCTTGACACCACCGACCGGTGCGACGCGATGTTCTTCGGCGCGGCGGGAGAGCATCCGGGCGTGCCGTTGGACGCTTACCGGCCCGAGCATTCGATAATCGGCCTGCGTCGCCGCTACGACCTGCGGGTGAGCATCCGCTCGATCATCCGCACCGGGGAACGCCCGATCATTGTTGTGCGCAACTTGTTGGGCGGCGCGTACGGGGGCGCAGACACCCGCACCGAAAGTCAGGGAGACACACCGGCTGCCGATCAGGTGATCCTCACCGTCGATCAGATCACCGAACTCGCGTCGATGGCGTGCGACATGGTGGAACGCGGATTGGCCTCACAGATTCTCTCGGTGGACAAGGCCAACTTGATGGCCACAAGCCGCTTGTGGCGCCGAACCACCGAGGCGGTCGCCGCGGAACGGGGGGTGCCATTGCGTCACGTGTACGTGGACCGAATGGCGTTCGAGCTGGCCCACGACAGCGTGACCGGCGACACGGTGATCCTCACCGAAGGCATCTTCGGCGACATCCTCAGCGACCTGGCCGCCGGCCGCGCCGGATCCATAGCGCTGTGCGGCTCGGCCAGCGTCAACCCCAGCCCAATTGACAGCCCCGAATCAGGCGACGGACGCCCAGCGGCCACCCGGATCGCGGCACCGGAGTCGCCCCGCGAAAAGCCCGAGCCAGACACTCAATCGCCGGCGCCGAACAGCCCTCACCGTTGCGTGGGACTGTTCGAACCTGTTCACGGGTCGGCGCCACGCCACGCCGGGGCCAACAGGGTCAACCCAACGGGCGCGTACATGGCGCTGATCGCGCTGTTGGAGTGGTTCGACGACACCGCCGACCTGGCCCCCGCGGTACAGGCCGCCCTGTCTCACGCCCTGCAGGCGGGGCCGTTCACCTACGACCTTTCCGGCCCCGGCGCCACCCCGGTGGGAACCGTCGAATTCGCCGCCACCGTCAATGCCCAAGCCCTGCAAAACCTCGAGCCGCTGCTGTGATCACCACACGAGGGAGCCGCATCGACTGATGTCCACGCCTGAGCATTTCACCGAGGAACGCATCGCCGAGTTGTGCGACATGGCCACCGTCACCGACTGGCTGGAACAGGCATGGATCGATCTTGGACGGGGTGAGGCGGCCACCACCCTGCGGGTGCGTGCAAGCGCGGGTGGGATCATGGGCAGCGCCATGGCGGCGTCGTGGCCTCGTCACCGTGTGGCCGGCGGAAAGCTGTATCTCACCCATGAAGGCGAGTTCTCGTTTCTGGTGGCGTTGTTCAGCCCCGAGGGCGGTCTGCTGGGCACTTTCGACGGCAAGGGTCTCACAGCCATTCGCACCGCCGCGGCCACCGCGCTGGCCATCCGCTATCTCGGCCCCAACCGACGCCTGTCAGATAGCCCAGGCAACGGCGCCGCGAGTGAGGCTGCCGGCACTCCACCTGTGAAGGCCGCACTGTTCGGAACGGGCACCCAGGCCCGACCGCACGTGACGGCCCTGGCTCAGGAGCTCAACCTGGCCGAGTTGTGCGTGTGGGGCCGCGACCCGGCAAAGGCCGAACAGGTGGCCCGATGGGCCCAAGATCACCAGATCGAGGCGCGTGCCACCACCGATCCGGCCGAAGCGGTTGCCGACGCCGCCGTTGTGGCGACCGTTACCGCCAGCACCACGCCGGTGTTTCCCGGAGCGGCGCTGTCACCCGGGGCCTTGGTGTGCGCGGTGGGTTCCACCAAGTACGACCGCCAAGAGGTGGACGCCACCACCGTGCAGCGAGCGGGCCTAGTGGTGAGCGACAGCGCCGAGGGTGCCCGCACCGAGGCGGGCGATCTGATCCACGCCGCCGCCCAAGGCGCCTTCGACTGGCAAACACTGGTCGACCTAGCCGATGTGGTGAGCGGCAAGATCACCCCACCCGCCCCCGGCACCCAAACAATCCTGTTCGAGTCCCAAGGAGTAGCCCTACAAGACGTAGCAATGGCCACCCTCACCCACCAACAAGCCCACCCCGCCTAGGCCTCTCGATCTGCTCAAGCCAGTCGGGTGAACCATGCAGACAGGCAGCAGAGCCCACGTGACGGCATCCGAACTCGTCGTCCATGGGGGCATCCATGTCGACCCAGTTCTGCGCTTCCTCGGGTGAAGCGGTCACGGCCTTGAGGGAGGGCTGATCCAGTTCTGTCCCAGGTGCTCTACGAGCCTTTTCTTGGTGCTTCGCGAGAGATCCCGTCCCTTGTCTGTTCGAAAGATTACGGCGTGGGCCGGCTCATCGGGAGTGGGCCAGAACTGTGCTCCCAAGCCGCCCAGAGAACGGACCACCGCGATCGGTATTTGGGCTAGCCCATCTGGTCTGTAGCGGTCCGGAAGCGCTGCAACATCTTCCACACGAGATCGCAAGATCACCGACATCGCAGGCCCTGGGTAACCAATATTCGATGCCATGCTCTCGGTGTAGAATTGCGTGGCCTGGCTTGTGATGCGTGGGTACCCGTCAGGATTGAGTTCATTCCAGACACAGAATCTTGGGTTTATTCGGCGAATTAGCCACTCTCCCTCATCGAACTCAGAGAGTTGGTCAACATACCAGTTGTCCACCGCGACACTTCTATCGAGACAGGGGTTCCGCTTACCACGGGCAACAGTTCAAAAAGGCAAGAGGGTCAATGGGGCAGTCGTCGCCATAGTAGCCTTCCCATTCAAGATCTTGGCTGTCATCGAACATGTACAAGTACAGTGGATCGACTCCAACTACAAATTCGATCATATGGGACTGTGTGTGCCATTCCATGACAACACTGCCATCAATACCAGGAGTAATGGTTGGCCTTGGCAAACCAGGAAGTTCATCCCAAATCCTGCATGCAAGAAACTGCGCTTTGCGAACCGTTGAAACTGCTACGGTCTCTGCCAATTCGCCATCCCAGCCAGTTTGCAACAGCAACAATTCCTGAATCTCCTCGTTCACTGATGACAACCAACCACCTTGTGGATTGACCCATGCTTTCGGTTCGCTGAAGTAGATCCTCTTCCTCAACGATTCAGCCTCAGTGAACACGGTGTTGGCAACTGTGACGGTGGGCGTATGACACCACTCCCGATCAGGCAAATCTGTGGGCTCAGTGATCCTGACGCCACTGGGCTCTGCTACGGTCATACTTGGCACGATCACTCACCCTCCCTGTGTACGAGCCCCCACCGTTCATGGAGGGCCTTCGATGTGACATCCACGAATCCATTCACGATCCAAACATGTGCAAGATCGAAGAAGCAGCTTAGATCACCCCCCGCGCTCGGATCCGCGGCCCCCCTGGCGGTCAGATTTAGTAGGAGAAAAGAGTCAGACATGTCTTCGCTCCAAGCGTGCTCCGCCGTTACATGCATTCGTCCTCGAAGGGATACTCTTCCCGACGTGGAAGAATCAGTGATCTCGTATGTCATGGCGTGTTTGGCTGACGTGGGCATCGGCAGAAATTTTCCTGACTTGGGCACGATGCTGCGGAGTACACCTCCGAATGGCCCGGCCGTCAGGTCTTCAGGAGTCAACTCTATGTGATTGACATACGTCATCTCGTACTGCACAGGGGCAAGAGGTAGGCCAAGTTGCGTATCGACAAAGTCGGCAAATTCGGCGTACCACTTCTTGAACTTGTCTCGGCCAGTCTCATAACTACCGTATTCCGGATAATTTGAGGTCTTCCTCCAGTTGTAAGCAAACCAGTCGTGCTGAAGCTGCACGAGATCATTATCGCTGAAGCACAGGAACCTTGGAGACGTCGTGCTTGTGTCCAGGCTAAGCGTAAAGGTGGCTTGCCTGCCATTGGATTCCAGTCTTTCCAGTGGAGGCTCATATCGCGGGCGTTCTTCGATGTTCGGGAGTTCGCCAGCCAAGCGCTGTTCCCAGAATCTCACCAGATGGGACGTGTCCAGGCGTGGCACCTGACGGAACTTGACCGCCAGCACGGTCTCCACAACTGGTGGATTCTCGAAGAGTGGAAGTTCTTCTGAATGCATGGTCTCAATCAAAAGGGCTCGGCCATTTCACTCAGGCTACCACGCAGGCGTGCCTCGAAGCGGAGGCCCGTGTGGGAGTATCGCGAAGCTGGTGAGAGCACCAGAGTTCGGGGTTAGGGGCGGGGGCCGTGGGATTGCTGGGGGACTCCTCGGAACAGCGAGAAGTGGCCTTGCACGCCGAACCAGGGCGCGTTGAGGTTTTCACGGGTGAGCACGAACGAGCAGCGGCCGGGGCGGTCGAAGGGTTCGCCGTCGGGAGTGAAGCCGGTGGACGCCCAGGTCACCGCCACTGCGGCCATCAGCCGGTCGGGCGACACGGCGATCCGCATCTTGGGGGTCTCCATTCTGAAGTTGCGGATGGTGTGCCACACGTTGCGCCACTGACCGTTCACGAAGTGATCCACCCCGGTGACGATGTCACTCCAGGTGCTGAAACTGGTGACGTTGGGATCCATCATGTCTGCGGCGTCTTCGTAGCGCAGCGCGGCGACGTGGCTCGAGAAGCGGTCAACCCACTCGGTGAGCGACAGCCGGTCTTCCGGATCGACCTTGGCGTGATCCGCCGCCTGGCCCTCCACCACTGGTTGCGTCATCGTGTGATACCTCCGCTTTGGTTGCGATCGCGAGGTCGGTTTGGGCTTCTCGCTGAACACCGGATCAGCGGCGCCGGCTCGGAGCCTCAAACCCGTCGGCAACGCTGAATGCCTGCCCGCCGGAGGTTACGCGCCGACGCCCCCGAACCGTCCAGCGGCCGTGCTGGGGCGGCTGAGTGTGCGGTGTCGGGGTGCTGGGGTGTACAACAGCCCCATGACCCTTACCCGTTTCGGATTCCAGATTCCGTCGTTCACCTATGAAGGTGTGGACAACGCTGACCTGTTCGAGGCCATCTGCGCGGCGGCCACCACCGCCGAGGCCAACGGCTTCGACTCGCTGTGGGTGATGGATCACCTGCACCAGATCCCCACCATCGGCGCCGACCACGAACCGATGCTTGAGGTGTACACGCTGCTGGCCGGGATCGCGGCTCGCACCAGCACCGCCCGTGTGGGAGCGATGGTGACCGGCGTGACGTACCGCAACCCGGCGCTGCTGGCCAAAACGGTCACCACCCTGGACGTGGTGTCCTCTGGTCGGGCGATCCTCGGCATCGGCGCGGCCTGGCACGAACCGGAACACACCGCGTACGGGTTCGACTTTCCGCCTGTTGGTGAGCGCATGAACCGCCTCGAGGACGCCGTGCAGATCTGTCGGGCCATGTTCACCGAAGGCCAGGCAGCACCGGACGGCCCGGGCTCAGGCGCGACCTTCGCGGGCAAGGTGCACCGAATCGAGGGCGCGCTCAACCGACCCCAACCAGTGACCCCGGGTGGCCCGCCGATCATGGTGGGCGGTGGTGGCGAGAAGCGCACTTTGCAGATCACCGCCCGTCACGCCGACGCCTGCAACATCTTCGGCGACCCCGACGGCATCCGTCACAAACTGCGAGTGCTCGAAGCGCACTGCGAGCAGGCAGGCCGTGACCCCGCCGAGATCTCGAAGACCCGGCTGGGGTCGCTGATCATCGCCGACACCCAGGCCGAGGCCGACCGCCTCGGGGCCCAGATGCGGGCCGAGCGCAACATGAGCATGGAGAAGTACCGGGGTTACGTGGTGGCCGGCGACACCGACAGCGTGCTGGAGCAAATCGCAGCCCAGTTCGACGCCGGCCTCGACGGGATGGTGTTCAACTTCCCCGATGCCACCGACCTCGACGCCATCGCCCACGCCGGTCGGTTGCTGAGCGAGAACTTCCCGGCCCCCGCGGCAGGCCAGTAGGCCTCACTCCAGCGGACCTCCTGGCGCGATGTTGGATCAGTCCCGCACACAATCCCGGCCCAACGACCCTGCGGCAGGCCGGCGGACCTCACGCCAGCGGACCTCCTGGCGCGATGTTGGATCAGTGCCGCACACAATGCCGGTTCCACGACCGGGCTTGTGCACCCGCATCGAGGCGTGAAGCCCCAGGCGGCTTGAAGGCCGAGAACTGACACCCGTCAACCATGCGCGTGAGCATTTGATGACGGCGTTTCCGACAACGACATGACTTCCGAACCGCAAATGCCACAACCGGACCCGGCCACGCCGCAACCACACCCGCCTCAACCCGACCCGCCGCCGCAACCGGACCCGACCACGCCGGTGGCGTCAGAGCCGGAGCGGGCACGGCCTCTTGCGAGTCTGGGTTCTTCGGTTGCGTCGCAAACGGCGTCGATGCTGCCCGGTTTCGGGCTGGGGCCGTTGGCGGTCGCCATGGGAGACGACCTGGGCTTCAGCGAGGCCGGCCTGGGCATAGCGGTGGGGTACTTCTTCTTGATGGCCGCGATCGGTTCGCCCCACGGGGGCACTTTGTGCGATCACATCGGCCCGCAACGGTCGCTGCAGGCTGCGAGTCTTCTCAGCGCAGTGTCGCTGGCCATGATCGCCACCGTCACCTTCAACTACCCAATGCTGCTGGTGGCGCTCACGGTGGCCGCGGCCGGTTTGGCCATCGCCGGGCCGGGAACCAAGACGATGGTCGCCCGCGGGGTGCCGGTGCGACGTCACGGCCTGGCTTTCGGCATTCAAGCCTCAGCGGTGCCCCTGTCGGTGACCTTGGCAGGCCTGGCGGTGCCAACGATCGGCCTCACCCTGGGCTGGCGCTGGGCTTTCGCCATCGCGCTGGTGGTTCCGGTGTTGGGATTCGTTGCCGCTCCCTCCTACGGCCCTGCCCCCCGGCGTGCCAGGCGGGCCACCGGCGCAGCGCGTGGCCTTGGCGACATCGACTACAGGCCGCTGAGAATGCTGGGACTCGCCGCGGCGTTCGGATCAGCCGCGGCCACCACCATGTCGGCGTTCTACGTGTTGGCCGCCACCCGAGCCGGGATGGACGAGGGCACCGCCGGATTGGTTGTCGCCGCTGCCAGTGCGTTGGTGATGGGCACCCGCATCTTGGTGGGATACCTGGCCGACCATTTCGAAAGCGGCCACCTCAAACTCGTGGCGTGGCTGCTTGCGGTGAGCGCGCTGGGATACCTGGCGGCGGCAACCGGTTCGCAGTGGATGGTGTCGGTTGGGGCGGTGTTCGCGCTTGGGGTGGGCTGGGCGTGGAGCGGCCTGATCGTTCACACCGTGGTGCGGGCCTACCCTGACTCGCCCGGCGCTGCCACAGGCATCACCTCGGGCGGGCTCAACGTGGGCGGTGTGGCCGGGCCGTTCGCCTTCGGGCTGGTCGTGGAATGGGGCTCCTACGCGGTCGGGTTCGTGATGATCGCCTGTTGTGTGCTCGCTGCGGCACTGGCCGCCGAAGCGGGACGTCGCCGTCTCAACCGCATGCCCATACCCCCCGGAGCCATCCGCCACAAGTTCTAATTCGCAGCAGCCGTCCATTCTGTACGCAAAGAGCCGTCCATTCTGTACGCAAGCAGCCGTCCATTCTGTACATCTGGAGCCGTCCATTCTGTACACGAAACGCCGTCCATTCTGTAAGGTGAGGGGGTGACCGGCCCCACCGACTACATCCCGAGAATTGTCGACACCGAACTCGACGAGTTGATGGTGGGCTTGCCCGCGTTGTCCATTGAAGGGCCCAAAGCAGTGGGCAAGACCGAAACGGCGATCCGGCGCGCAGGCACCGTCCATCACCTTGACGAGCCGGGGCGTCTCACCATCGCCCGCGCTGACCCCGAACGACTGGTCAAAGGCGACCCGCCGATCCTGATCGATGAATGGCAGCGCTTTCCGTCTTCCTGGGATCTGGTTCGCCGGGCTGTGGATGCCGATCCCGCCCCGGCACGCTTCCTGCTCACCGGCTCGATGACGCCAACCGACGTCCCCGCACACTCGGGAGCGGGCCGGATAGTGACCCTTCGGATGAGGTCGATGTCGCTGGCCGAACGGAGGCCTCACCCCACCACGGTGCGACTCCTCGACCTGCTTCGCGGGCGACGGCCACAAGTGGAGGGCACCACTCGCATGGGCCTTGCCGACTATGCCGAGGAGATCATCCGCTCGGGGTTTCCGGCACTTCGCCGCTCGGAGGGGAAGCTGCTGTGGGCCCAACTCGACAGTTACCTCGACCGGATATTCGAGCGGGACTTTCTTGAGGCCGGTCACGCCATCCCGGATCCGGGTGGTCTTCGCCGGTGGATGACCGCATACGCAGCTGCGTCTTCCACCACGGCGTTCTTCGAAAGGATTCGTGACGCCGCCTCCCACGGCGAGGCTGACAAGCCCAACAGGGCCACCGCAATCGCCTACCGGGCAACGCTTGAACGACTCTGGATGATCGAGGAGACACCGGCGTGGTTGCCAACCACGAACCGGCTACGACGCCTTGCCGCGGCGCCTGTGCATCAACTCGCCGACCCTGCCTTGGCGGCTTGCCTGCTGGGCGTGGATGCAGAGGCTCTGGTGGAACGCGGGCCCGGGCGTTCCGGGCCGGCCGCGGCCATTCCGCGTGACGCGCCGCTGGTGGGCGCACTCTTTGAGTCCCTGGTGACCCTCAGCGTGCGTGTGTACGCCCAAGCGAATGCGGCACGGGTGAGCCACCTGCGCACCAGAGGCGGTGAGCACGAAATCGACCTGATCGTGGAACGTCGTGACGGCAGGGTGGTGGCGCTGGAAGTGAAGCTCACCGCCAATCCCACCGATGACGATGTGCGTCACCTCAACTGGCTCGCCCAAACAATCGGGGACGACCTGCTCGACGCCGCGGTGATCACCACCGGCAAAGAGGCATACCGCCGCCAAGACGGAATAGCAGTAATCCCAGCCGCCCTACTAACCGCCTAACGATGCTTTCGAGCAGGCGCAGCAGGCCTTGGCGTCGTCGGTGCCCGGGGTCGCCAAGGGCCTGATGCGGGCGGTTGGGTTAGGGCCAGAGGGTTTGGTCTTCCAGGGCTTGTTGGAAGCTGTGCAGGGGCCAGACTTTGATTCCGTCCTCGGTTTGGAACTGGCGTGTGCCTTCGTACAGGAGGATCCTGGCGTGCAGGCCGGGCAGGTCGGCGATGGCTCTGAGGCCCTTGAGCATTGCGGTGTTGTACCGGCGGGACGCCTTCACTTCTATCGCCAGGTGCTCGGTGCCGCGGGTGAGCAGGAAATCGACCTCCACCGACGAATCGGCGGGCGACCAGTAGGCGACGTCGTCATACATGTGGTGCTGTTCGGCGTGGGCCCGCAACACGCCGAGCACCCACCCCTCCAGCAGCGCGCCGCGCTCGTCTCCCGCCACCGGATCGAAGCGGCGCTTCACCGCTCGCACCAGACCGGCGTCCACCCAGTAGAGCTTGGGACGACGACGCTCGCGCACGCGCAACTTGGCCTCGAACGCCGGCAGCCTGAACGCCATCAGAGTGTCCTCGAGCACTTCGAGATATCCGTTCACCGTGGCACGCGAAATGCCGGCGTCACGGGCTATTCCGGTGGCGTTGAGCACCTGGCCGTTCATGAGTGCCGCA
Source organism: Candidatus Aldehydirespiratoraceae bacterium (assembly GCA_965221635.1). Lineage (GTDB taxonomy): Bacteria > Actinomycetota > Acidimicrobiia > Acidimicrobiales > Aldehydirespiratoraceae > JAAXHB01. The sequence continues at coordinate 1,193,093 of OZ244902.1, read as the reverse complement.
ATCGGCAGGAATCTCAAGAACCCCGGCAGGTTGCGCACCACCGCCTCGGCCCTGATCTCTTCGCGCAGGTACAGCTGCGTGTAGCTGCGCAACACGGACTCACGATCCGACGCCGCCCACACCAACGGAATGGTGCCGTATCGCAGAGCCGTGTCGAGCCCAAAGTCGTCGCCCAGCTCGGACGGCACAAACGGGTGCATGCCGATGCGCAGCGCTCGCCCCGCCAGAAGGTTCGTTCCGGCGGTCTTGAGCTTGCGGGCGCTTGACCCCAACAACGCGAATCGCACTCCCCGCTCCTCGATCTGTCGATGAACCTCGTTGAGCACCGACGGCATGCGCTGCACCTCGTCCACCACCACCCATCCGCCAGGCTGAACCGCCGACACGAGTTGACCGAACAGCGACGGCTCCGACCCGAGGTCGATGAAGAGTTCCTCGTCCAGCAGGTCTAGACGCAAGGCGTCGGGCAGCGCCGACCGCACCCAGGTGCTCTTGCCCACGCCGCGCACGCCGAGCAGAAAGAAGCTCCGGTCGGGCACCATGGTGAGCCGCTGGTAGAACACCACCCGAATCTAGCCGCAATTTGTACACCTAGTGCGCGAAAAACGGCGTAAAACGCGCAGTACCTGCGCGAAAAACGGCGATCTGGGCGGTCTAAGCGTTGATGGGGGTGCGGGCGGTTAGGGCTTTTGTGAGGGCGGGCACTACTTCTTGCCAGGGGCCCACCAGGCCAACGTCCACCTGATCGAAGATCTCGGCAGCCGGGTTGGGGTTGATCGCCAGGATGGCCTTGGCGTTGCGGATGCCGACGGTGTGGTTGAAACGGCCGCTGGAGCCCACTGCCACCAGCAGGCGTGGCGCTACGGCAAGGCCGGTCACGCCGATCTGGCGACTGCGGGGAAGCCACCCCTGGTCGGTGACCTTTCGGGTGGCGCCCAACACGGCGCCGCCCAGCGCATCACAAAGTTCCTGCATCACCGGATAGCCGTCGGGTTCCACTCCCTGCCCCAGGGCCACCACCACCTCGGCTCTGGTGAGACCGGCGGAATCGGTGTCGTCACGATGCTCCGACACGGTTCGCAACCGTGCAGGCTCCGGGGCCGGGAGCATCTCCACCGCCACCGAAGGCGCATCGTGGCGGGGCGAGCGACGGGCCAGCACGCCGGGCCGGATCGTGGCCATCTGCACCGGCGAACTAGACCGGATCGGCGCCTCCACCCGGCCCCCGAATGCAGGCTTCCAGGCGATCAGGCTCGGACCGCCGGCGGTGGCTTCGATCTCCAAGCCGATGGCGTCACCGGTGAGTCCCCAGCCGTGACGGGCCGCCACCACCGACGCCACAACCCGGCCCGATCGGGTGCCCTCCACCAACAGCGCCCAGGGCTGCTCGGCGCCCGCGGCACTGGCCAACGCGTCGGCCTGCTCGGATACCTCGCACCGTTGACCGGCCCGACCCGGCGGGATCACTAACACGCGGTCGGCCCCCGCGGCCGCCACAGCCGCGCCTGCACGATCCGACGGAGCCACAAAGGAGGCCAACCCTGCTTCGGTGGTGACCGCAGTGACCGACCCGTCGACGCTTCGAGCCAGATCAGCCGCCTCGCCCAACAACTCCGAACCCACCCCCGCATCAGTGAAGAAACACCAGATCTGCGGGCCGGCGTGGGGGTCCGAGCCGGGATCCGACAGTCCTGTGGTCGCTTCCCCTTCCGACACCGTGTCGGAAACGTCCTGGGCGTTCTCTGCGAAGGCGCCTAGCTGGGTGAGCAATTCGAGCGCCTCTGTTACGTCTTGGGCCATTGCGGGTTGGCGGGAGGCCTCCAAGGTTCGGATCGGCCCTACTGATGTGGGAGAACCGGCGGCGCCCAGACTGTCCGGCGACACATCCAGGTCGGTGGCACCGAGCAGGGTGATCTTGTCCATGGGCACGGACTGCCAATCCTCTGCGGGCGCCTTGGACGGGTAGCACAGGCGTTCCGCTGTGGACAGCATCACCGGCAGCTCACCGGTGACGGTTCTGTAACCGTCGTCAGCTTCGAGCCGAGCCGTGAATCGGCGCGGCACACCGTTTGGACTGGCCGGGTCGCCGGAATCGCCTCTTGAGCCTTCGCCGTGTTCTCCTGCGAGATCGCCTTGATCGACACCCTGGGAGATCTCCAGGTCGCGGACTCCGGCGGCGAAGGCGAGGCCCAGCAGTTCGGCCGTTTCGGCGGGCACCTGGCCGGTGTCGGCGTCGAGAGAATTGAGCCCGGCCAGCACCAGATCGAACGGGCCTTCCTTGCGAAGGGCCGCGGCGAGCGCCACTGCTGTGGCCAGCGTGTCGCTGCCCGCGAAGGCCGGATCGCACAAGTGCACACCACGGTGGGCGCCGCAGTGGATCATCTCGCGCAAACCGTCCGCAGCCGACGGTGGGCCCATCGTGAACACCACCACCTCGCCGTCCTCACCTGCGAGTTCCACCGCCTTGGCGTTGGCCCGGCGACAGTAGGCGTTCACCTCTGTGGGCACGCCGTCTCGCACCACCCGTCCCTCGGCCATGCGCAACTCCGCAGGAGCGGGGATCTGCTTGATCAGAACCGCAATTCTCATGTCACTCCATCGATCTGCTCGCGCTCACCCATCGCCTTGTTGGCCCCGGCATTTTTGTGCTCCGGCGTTTATGTCCCCAAGCAGCGGCATCGCCCGGTGCATCGAACAGCGCACGCCCTGGTGATCACCAAGTTGCGCGGGGCACGAAAGCGACGGTCAGTAGCCGCGCACGGCGCCGCCGTCCACCCGGATCACCGAACCCGTGACGAACCCGGCCCTGGCGCTGCACAAGAACGTGACCACGTCGGCCAGCTCTTCGGCACGCCCGAATCGGCCAACAGGAATCGACTCACGATGTCGGCTGCGAACCTCTTCCACATCCACCCCTGCCAACGAAGCGGTGCGGGCCTGGGCGCGGTTCAATGCGGGAGTGTCGAACTGGCCGGGAACCACCACGTTCACCAGAACCTCGGGCGCCAACTCCACAGCCAGTGACCTTGCCGCCGCCGCCACGCCCGAGCGATACACCGCGGAGAGCGCCAGCTCGGGCGAGGCCTCCACCACCGAACGTGCGGTGATGCACACCAGGCGCCCGTGACCACCGGAGCGCAGGAACGGCACCGACGCCCGGAACAACTCCAGCGCCGGTCGCAACATGATCTCGTAGGCGGCCCGCTCATCGTCCTCGGACACTTCGGTGATGCCACCGGGAATGCCGCCACCGGTGTTCACCACACAAATGTCGAGCCCGCCCAGCAACTCCGCGGCCTGCGACACCATCCGTGTGGGCTCACCCGGCACCGTCAAGTCCCCGTGCACCGCCACGGCGTCGGGCAATGCCGAGGCGATCTCGGCGGCCACTCCTCCGCGACGACCCGAGATCGCCACCGCCGCCCCCTCCGCAGCCAAGCCCTCGGCTATCGCCCGTCCGAGCCCGGATGTGGATCCGAAGACAATCGCTTTGCGCCCGTTCAATCCCAAGTCCATCGCCACCGCAGGGTAGTGAGGCTCACAGACTCAGCTCGCGTCGGACACCGTTCCCGAGTGGGAAAGTCCGAAACGGCCCTGCGGGGACGCCACGGGTAGGGTGATCGTGTATACAGCCGGTTTGCAGCCCACCTGCCACCGGCAGCAGCGCCGGACATCAGCGCCCGGCATCAAGGCGAACGACATCAACCGGGGGGCGTGACCATGGGCCACGAACAAGCGGCACGAGACGCAGGCGTAGACCTGGACATCGCCTTGCTTCGGGCAGGGAACTTCGACCCGGTGGCCCAGGTGGGCAACATCGTGTACGTGTCGGGGTCGATTGCGCTCAAACCGGGTGGTGGGGACATCGACCACATCGGCCGACTCGGTGACGACATGGACGTGGCCGCCGGTCAGGTGAGTGCCAGGGGCGCGGCCGAAGCCATCCTCGCTTCCGCGCATCAGCACCTGGGCACCCTCGACAAGGTGAAGCGGGTGGTGCGCCTAACGGGGTACGTGGCCAGCGACCCTGGCTTCACCGATCAGCCATTGGTGATCAACGGCGCAAGCAACCTAATGATCGAGGTGTTCGGTGACGCCGGACGCCACGCACGTTCTGCCATCGGCGTGGCCGCGTTGCCACGGGGAGCGTCGGTGGAAGTGGAGGCGATAATCGAGGTGACGTCCTAACCCCGAGCGATCACCCGACCGACCGGCAGTCACACGCCGTCACACCATCAGTCGATCAATCGCACGCAGTCACACACCCAGTCACCCACCGTCACCCCATCCACGACCAGCAATTTACGACCAGCAATCCACTGTCACCCCATCCAATACCAGTCTCCCAACGAAAGGCGGACACAGTGAGCGAGAACGTCACCAGCGTTGAAACCATCACCCTTGAAGGCGCCAAGTTCGCCGCCGATGTGGCCCTCAAAACGGCGGAGGAGCACGACATCGCAGTGGTGGTGGCCGTGGTGAACGCCACGGGCAACCTGGTTCTGGTGCACCGCATGGACGGCGTGGTGGAGATCGCTTTGGAGAACTCCATCGCCAAGGCCCAGGCGGCCTTGCAGTTCAAGCGTGACACCGGCACCCTGTCGGACTACTTCGCGGGTGACCCGTCGCTTGGGCCGCCGATGACGGCCCGGCATCACATCCTGGCGGTGGAAGGCGGCGAGCCGTTGCGCACCTCCGATGGAACGGTGGTTGGCGCGCTGGGCATTTCCGGGGCCAAACACGCCGAGGACGTTGTGTGCTCCGACGCCGCCGGCAAGGCCTTCGCCGCGGCCAACTAGGCCCTGAAGCGGCCCTGATCCGGCGTCCGGCACGCGGCACCCCAGGCGCCCGGGAACCGAGCCAACCGTCGGGCCGGCAGCACGGATTCCCCGGGTCCCCCATCGAGAAGCACCACCGTGAGCGCCAGTTTCGACCTTGATCAGAAGTTCACCCTCACCGAGGGTCGGGTGCTGCTCACCGGCGTGCAGGCACTGGTGCGCCTTCCCATGGATCAGCATCGCGCCGACGCGGCGCGGGGCCTTCGCACGGCCACGTTCATTTCCGGCTACCAGGGATCACCCCTGGGCACCCTGGATTTGCTGATCGAACGCCACCGCAGCATCCTCGAAGCCCACGAGGTGGTGTGGACACCCGGCGTGAACGAGGAACTAGCCGCCACAGCGGTGTGGGGCACCCAGGAACCACTACTCGGGCCTCTCAGTCGCCACGACGGGGTGGTGGGCATGTGGTACGGCAAGGGCCCCGGCCTTGACCGTTGCGGCGACGTGTTCAAGCACGCCAATTTCAAGGGCAGCGCCCCCAACGGCGGCGTGCTGGCCCTGGCTGGGGACGACCCGATGGCCAAGTCGTCCACGCTTCCCACCCAAACGGAGCCGTCCTTCTACGACGCACAAATGCCGATCCTGTACCCCGGCACCGTGCAGGAGATCCTCGACCTGGGCCTGCACGGGATCGCCTTGTCTCGCTACAGCGGCCTGTGGGTGGGCTTCAAGGTGGTAACCACCATGGCAGACGGCGTGGGAACCGCGCAGGTGAGCCCGAACCGGATCAGCCCGGTGGATCCGAATCTGGTGATCGACGGCGTGCCGTGGCGTCACGAGCAACGCCCCGGACTGGTGACGCCGATGAGCCTCAACCAGGAGCGCGAAATCGCCTACGGGCGCCTGGAAGCCGCCAAGGCTTACGCCGCCGCCAACGGCCTGAACGAGATCGGCGGGGCCACCGGTGAGGGCGCCTGGCTGGGGATTGTCGCCGCGGGGCGCACGTTCTACGAGATGCGCCAGGCGTTGCGCGACCTCGGACTCAGCGACGAGATGCTTGCTCGCGGCGGCATCCGGCTGTTGCGACTTGGGATGGTGTGGCCCCTTGAGCCGGGGATCGTGAGGCGTTTCGCCGACGGACTCCAGGAGATTCTGGTGCTCGACGAGAAGCGGGCCTTCATCGAGTTGTTCGTGCGCGACATTCTCTACGGCACGCGTGACGCTCCCCGTGTGGTGGGCAAACACGACGAGCGTGGCCGCCCGCTGGTGCCGGCGCACGGCGAACTCACCGCCGACCGCATCGCGCCGATCCTGGCCGGGAGGATTCTTAGACCTGACGACGGAGGTGAACTCTCGGGCGCTTCGCCGCGGTCGGACGAATTGGCCTCACATCACCGGTTGGCGTCGACCATTGCGTCGAGGTTGGAGGTGCTCGACGGCCTCGGATCGGTGGGGTCGCCTGCTGTGGAGCGCACTCCGTACTGGTGCAGCGGATGTCCACACAATCGCTCCACGGCCGCTCCGGAAGGGTCGATCGTGGGTGGCGGCGTGGGGTGTCACGCGATGGCGCTGTGGATCGACGACCGTGCCCACACCGTGCATCAGATGGGCGGCGAGGGCGCCACCTGGATCGGGCGGGCGCCGTTCACCGAGGTGCCCCACATGTTCCAGAACATCGGCGACGGTACGTTCTTTCACTCCGGGAGCCTGGCGTTGCGCGCCGCTGTGGCCGCGGGGGTGAACATCACCTACAAGATCCTCTACAACGGCGCGGTTGCCATGACCGGTGGCCAGGACGTGGCCGGGGTGCTCGGCGTGCCCGAACTCACGCACTGGCTCAAGGCCGAGGGCGCCGCTCGTGTGATCGTGTGCAGCGACGATCCTCACCGTTACAACAGCGCCTCGGTGGCCGACGGTGTGTCGGTGTGGCCACGGGAACGTCTCGACGAAGCCCAGTTGTTGTTGCGTGACACGCCTGGGGTGACGGTGCTGGTGTACGACCAGCAATGCGCCGCGGAGAAGCGCCGGGCCCGCAAGCGAGGCACGCTGGTGACCCCCAACAAGCGAATCTTCATCAACGAGGCGGTGTGCGAAGGTTGCGGGGATTGTGGCGCCAAGAGTCACTGCCTGTCGGTGCAACCGGTGCAAACCGAACTTGGTCGCAAGACCCGCATCCACCAGTCGTCCTGCAACTTCGACTTCACCTGCATCGAGGGCGACTGCCCGGCGTTCATCGAAGTGAAGACGAAACCAAGTCCCAAGCCAGGATCGCGGCGGGGATCGAGGCGTTTCGGGCGCACGGCGAAGCACCATGGGCGCCGCGGGGCCGTGACCACTGCGAACGCCGGCAGCGATGCGGGCGCCCGCGGCCATTCAAGTGAAGGCAGCCAGGCGCGTGATGACACCCACGCCGACGACGGGTTCGATCCGGCGATTCGCGCCGAGAGTCTCACCGAACCTCACAGGCCCGACGTGGGCGAGGCCGGTTTTGCGGTGTTCATGACCGGTGTGGGTGGCACCGGGGTGGTAACCGTGAGTCAGGTGCTGGCCACCGCCGGGCTGCTCGACGGGTTCGAGGTGTTGGGCCTCGACCAGACCGGGCTCAGCCAAAAAGGCGGGCCGGTGGTGTCGCACTTGCGGTTCTTGGAGGGCGACCACTCCGGGGCGTCGGGTTCCAACCTGATCGGCGCCGGTTTGGTGGACTGCTACCTGGGTTTCGATCTGCTGGTGGCCGCCGATCCTCGCAACCTGGCGAAGGCCAACCCCGAGCGCACCACGGCGGTGGTGTCGGTGAGCCGCATGCCCACCGGCGACATGATCACCAAACGCGACGAGAGCTACCCCGACACCCAACGACAGGTGGCCGCAGTGCGCGCCGCTGGCCGCGACTGCCTGCAACTCGACGCCACCGGTTTGGCCGAAACGCTGCTGGGGTCGCACATGCCCGCGAACCTGGTGGTGCTGGGATCGGCCTACCAGCTCGGAGCGATCCCCGTGTCCGCAGAGGCAATCGAACATGCCTTGACCCTCAACGGCGTGGCAGTCGCGGCCAACATTGCCGCTTTCCGCTGGGGTCGCCGTTACGCCCTCAACGAACTCAACGCCGAGGGCCGGAACCTCAGCACCGAGGCCCACGGCGGGACCGCCTCAACCGTGGGCGTGACCACGAGCGCCACAAGACTGGCAGCGGCTCCTGTGAGCCGGTCGGTTCTTGACGAGGCATCCGGGCGGGCACGCCGGCGGGCGCAGTCACTGGTCACCGCGGCTGCCAACTCCGGCTTGGAGTTGAACGACATCGTGGCGAGGCGGGCCGCTGATCTTGTGGACTACCAGTCGCAGCGCCTGGCGGCACGGTACGTGGATTTCGTGGCCCGCACAGCCGACACCGAACGCACAGTTATGGGTCAACCCGGCGAGCTCAGCGAGGCAGTGGCTGTGGGTTTGTACAAGTTGATGGCCTACAAGGACGAGTACGAGGTGGCCCGCCTGCACCTGCGTGTGCGGCTCACCGACGAGATCGCAACGGACATTCCCAACGCCGCCGGTTACCGAATCCTGTTGCACCCGCCGGTGCTGCGAGCCATCGGCATGAAGCGCAAGCTCCGCTTCGGCCCGGCCAACCGGCTCACCCTTCGAGCGCTGCGGGCGATGCGCCGGGTGCGGGGAACGCCGCTGGACTTGTTCGGCCACACGTCGATGCGCCGCCTCGAGCGTCGCCTGGTAAACGAGTACCGGCAGATCATCGAAACAGAACTGCAAAGCCTCACGTCCGACACGCACGCAAGGGCCGTTGAGTTGGCCCGAACGCCCGATCTGATCCGTGGCTACGAGGAGATCAAGCTCGCCGGGGTGGAGGACTTCCGCCGCCGTGTCCGCTCGATCCTTGAACCCGGCGTCGACGAGCCCGACGCAACCGAAGCAGGCAGCCGCAGCCGTCACCGGGTGACCATCGGCGCCAAGCCCGCTGCCGATGCCAGCTCGTCGGCCGGCACAGCCGGCGCAACTGCCACCCACGCCAAACCGACCACCGGCGCGCAAGCCTCGTGAGCGGTCACCGGTAAGTCCGCAGCGAGAACGGGGACGGCACCTTGGCCAGATGGTTGGCGCGGCGTTTGCTGGCTGCGGTGCTGGTGGTGTTCACCGTCACGTCGTTGGTGTTCGTGGTGACGCACGTGTTCACCGACCCGGCCACCGTTTCGCTGCCGCTGGAGGCGTCGCCCGAGCAGCGAGCCGACCGGCGGGCGTTGCTCGGTTTGGACAGACCGCTCTCGGAGCAGTACGGCGATTTCCTGGGCGGCCTGGTCACCGGCGACCTCGGCGAGTCGTACTGGCAGGGCCGGCCCGCCACCGACATCGTGATGGAACGCCTGCCCGAAACGCTCAAGCTGGTGGCCGGCGCCACGGTGGTCACGGTGCTGCTGGCCGCGCCGCTGGGGATTCTCGCTGCTTGGTGGGAGCGCAGGTTCCCCGATCACGTTGTGCTGGGATTCTCGATGGCATCGATCAGCGCCCCGCCGTTTTGGATCGGCTACCTGCTGATCATCATCTTCGCCGTGCAGCTCGGCTGGGTGCCGACCTTCGGTTCCGGCGGGTTCAAATCGGCGATCCTGCCGTCGTTCGCCATCGGGCTGGCCAGCGCGGGGCGTCTGTCGCAAATGACCCGACGCCACATCCTCGAGGAGCTCCGCCAGCCCTACGCCGTCACCGCGAGGTCCCGTGGGTTCTCACGCAGCTACACCATTGTGCATCACGTGTTCCGCAACGTGTCCTCGAGCTTTGTCACGTTCACCGGTTGGGAACTCACCCGCATGTTCACCGGTTACACGGTGGTGATCGAGGTGGTGTTCTCCTGGCCCGGGGTGGGATACCTGGCGATTCAGGCGATCAACCAGCGTGACCTGATCCTGGTGCAGGCCGCGGTGGTGGTTTTGGCATCGCTGGTGGTGCTCACGAACCTGCTTGTGGACGTCGCCCGTCGGGTGATCGACCCGAGGGTGGAGCTGGCATGAGCACCGCACCGGTTTCCGATTCGGGCAGGAAGCCCGATGTGGACACGAGTGTGGCCACGGGCGGAGCCGGTGATTCGGGCGGGAATGGTGGGGGCAACAGCATCCCTGCCGATGAGCGCCGGTTCGGAGATCTCCGCACCCACCTTCGCAAGTCCAAGGCGGGCATGGCCGGGATCACCATCTGTTGCGCGTTCGCGATCGTGGCGATCATCGGGCCGTACATGCCGTTCATTGCGGATCCCACCCAGCAAAGCCTGCGCGACAAGCTGACCCCGCCGGTGGGTTGGGGCGGCACGTGGGCTCACCCGCTGGGCACCGACCAGCTGGGCCGCGACATCCTCGCCCGTCTCGTGGACGGCGCCCGCATCTCGCTCACCGTGGCCATGGTGGCGGTGCTCGCCGCGATGGTTTTGGGAACGCTGCTGGGGCTCGTGGCCGGCTACTTCGGTGGCTGGATCGACAGTGTGATCACCTCGGTGGCCGACGTGCAGCAGGCCTTCCCGGGGGTGCTTGCAGGTTTGATCCTGGTGGCGGCTTTCGGGCCGAGCGTGTGGCTGGTGATCATCGTGATCGCCATGTCGGGCTGGATGGTGTTCACCCGTGTGTGCAGAAACCTGGTGTTCACGTTGAAGACGTCGCTTTACGTGGAAGCGTCGGAGATGAGCGGGGCGTCCTCGGCTCGGGTGATGGGCCGTCACCTGCTGCCGAATCTGATCAGTTCGCTGATCACGTTGTGCGTGTTGGAACTGGCTGCGGCGATCCTGTCCGAATCGGCGTTCGCGTTCCTGGGATTCGGCGTTCAGCCGCCGCGGTCCTCTTGGGGGCTGATGATTCAGCAAGGCAGGGGTTACATCACCGACGGCTGGTGGATCGTCACCTTCGCGGGTTTGGCCATCGCGCTGGCGGTGCTGGGCGTGAACTTGTTGTCGTTGTGGTTGCAAAGCTTCAACGACGTTGCCGAACGCGAGCAGGTGATCCTTGAAAGGCCCGGCGTATGAGTCCCCCCGAGGCCCGGGCCGGTGGCGAGTCACGCACGACAGGCCAAGCGCCCGGCGCTGCGACCCAGCAGCGGTTGCTGGAGGTTCGAGACCTCACGGTGGGTTTCCCCACCCGAGACGGTGTGGTGCTTGGCGTGAACAAGCTCACTCTCAATGTGGGTTCGCACGAGCGGCTGGGAATCGTGGGAGAGTCCGGTTCGGGCAAATCGGTGATGGGTTTGGCCATATTGGGGATGGTGTTGCCGCCGGGTCGCATCATCGGCGGGTCGGTGCGCTGGAAGGGCCAGGACGTGCTCCACGGCGCAGTGGCCGACCAGGTGCGTGGCCGTGAGATCGCCATGATCTTCCAGGATCCGATGGTGTCGCTCAATCCGTTGAAGTCGGTGGGCGCCCAGTTGCGCGAGTTGCTGATCCGCCGGGCGGGGATCCCTCGCAAGCAGGTGAGGGCGCGCTCGTTGGAGTTGCTCGACCTTGTGGGGATCGCCAACCCGCAGCATCGGCTGCGCTCCTACGCGTACGAACTTTCGGGCGGGATGCGCCAGCGGGTGATGATCGCCACTGCTTTGGCTTGCGAACCGAAGCTGCTGATCGCCGATGAGCCCACCACCGGCCTCGACGTGACGATCCAGGATCAGATCCTCACGTTGTTGCACGACCTTTCCACGGATCTTGGGGTGTCGGTGCTGATGATCACCCACGATTTGGGGGTGGTGGCCCAGTTCTGTGACCGCGTGCAGGTGATGTACGCGGGCCGGATAGTGGAGAGAGCCCCGATCCAGGAACTGTTCGCCACGCCTCAGCATCCCTACACGCTGGGATTGCTGCGTTCGGTTCCACGGGTGGACCGCCGTGACAGCACCCTCACCGGCATAGCCGGGGAGCCCCTCGACCGGGCCCAGCTCCCACCGGGGTGCGCGTTCGAGCCTCGCTGCGCGGAGGCCACACCGGGGTGCCAAGACGGGTCGCCACCGTTGCTGAAGATCGCTGATCGTCGCTGGGTTGCCTGCTACGAACGCCACCCGTTGAGCGCCCAGTCCCCCGCCGCGGCGGCCGGGCAGTGAGCAGAAAATGACCGGCGCCGACGCAACACCGGTGGTGGAGGGCCGCAACGTCACGGTGCATTATTCGCGCTGGGTGGGAAGCAGACGGCGCACCGTTCACGCGCTCGATGATTTCAGCCTGGCGGTGGGCGCCGGGGAAACGGTCGGCCTCGTGGGCGAGTCGGGTTGCGGCAAATCCACCGCGGGCAGGGCGCTGCTGGGAGCGGTGAAACCGAAGTCCGGTGAGGTGCTGTACCGGGGTGACGATGTCACCGATCTGTCGCGGCGGCGCTGGCGTGACATGCGCAAGCACGTGCAGTTGATCTTCCAGGATCCGTACTCGGCGCTCAATCCTCGCCTGCGTGTGGGGGCGAGCATCGCCGAGCCGTTGCTGGTTCACACCCGTGTGCGGGGCAGGGAACTCACCGAAGCGGTGGCCGGTTTGCTGGAGATGGTGGGCATGCCTGCGGGCGCTGCCGACAAGTATCCGCACGCCTTTTCGGGTGGTCAGCGTCAGCGAATCGTGATCGCCCGGGCGTTGGCTTTGCGGCCCGGTTTCGTGGTGGCGGACGAGGCCACCGCCGCGCTCGACGTGTCCATCCAGGCACAAATCGTGAACTTGTTGATGGAACTCAAGGACACCGTGGGGCTGTCGTACTTGTTCATTTCGCACAACCTGGCGGTGGTGCGTCACATGTCTGACCGGGTGGCGATCATGTACCTCGGTCATCTCATGGAGATCGGCACCCGGCAACAGATTTACGACAATCCGATTCACCCGTACTCGCAGGCGCTGCTGGAGGCGGTGCCGGTGCCCGACCCCACCGTGCGACGCCGCCATGAGCCGCTCACCGGTGACCTTCCCAGCCCCACCGACCCTCCGGCTGGGTGCCGGTTCAACACTCGCTGCCCGGTGGCGGTGGATCAGTGCTTCCAGGAACGCCCACCGCTAACCGAACGCTCCGAAGGCCACTACGCGGCCTGCTGGGTGAACTGAACCGCTCTGTTCGCGCCTTGTCGTGAGCGATCACCACACGGCGCGGTGGCTGACATTTGGCTACTTGTGGGCCTTGTACTTCATCCTGGGGGGCTCCGAGACGATCATCTCGCCGCTGTTTCCACTGATTCGTGACGAGCTGAGTCTGCGCGAAAGCCACCAGGCGGCGATTTTGGCTGCGGTGGCGGGGGGGATCGCTTCGTTCAACGTGATCGGCGGCGCGCTCAGCCATCACCTCACCGACCGTGCGCTGGTGCGGCTGGCCACCGCCACCCTCACCGCCGGGATGCTGCTGTGCGGCGTGGCGCCGTCGTTTTGGGTGCTGCTGGCGGGTCAGGCGCTGCTGGGGGTGGCTTTCGGCTTGTACTTCCCGCCGGCGCTGGCTGCGGTGGCCCGGCTGTTTCCGGAGGCGCCTGGGAAGGCGATCGCCTCTTACGGGCTGGCCTACTCGTTCGGCTTGGCGGCCGCCGCGCTCACCGGCAACGTGGGCGCCGACGGGTGGCGCTGGGTGTTCTTCGTGTGCGCGGCGCCCGCGGCGGCCACGTTCGTGTTCATGCCGCGGTGGGCGGAACCTGAACACGAGGCGGCGCCGTCGAGCAGGCTTTCACAGTTGCGTGACTACGTGCGGCTGCGCAGCTACAGACTCTCGGCGTACGCAAGTTTCGGCGGGGTGTCGATGCACTACGTGGCGATCGGTTTCTCGCCTGTGTACTTCGTGGATCGCGACGTGAGCCTGGGGTTGGTGGTGGCAATGCTCGCCGCCGGGCGGGCACTCTCGGCGGCGGTGAAACTTGTGGGGGGCGCCCTTTACGACCGTTTCGGCGGCCCGTGGACAGCCCGATTGATGATGATCGTCAGCACCCTGCTCGGCTTGGCCGTTGTGGTAACCCCGGCCGAGGTGGGCGTGTGGCTGCTCGTGCCCTTCGTGGGGGTGGCCGTGTCGGCGCTGCCGGTGGCCAACGCCATGCTCGTGGCGTCGCTACCAGCCAAGTCCGGGTGGGGAATAGGAACATTCCGAGCCGGTCTGCTCGGTTCCGCCGCCCTGCTCTCGGGCCTCGTAAGCCTGCTGTTGCGCTGGCTACCCCTAGAAACCCTGATGCTCGCCTCCCTGGCCCTGCCGGCACTAGTAGCAGCAGCCATGCACCAAGCCACAACCCCCAAACCAACCCCCTAACCCACCCCCAGGTGCTGGGCGAGGCGATCGAAGGTGGATCCCTTCTTCAGCTCCAGCAAGCGGAACGCCTCCGTGTAAGTAGTGCGACCCTCCAGGGTGCTTGCGATCAGGGCCTGGGCGAAGCGTTTGCTGGTGCGAATGGCCTTGTTGTTGTAGTAGTTCCCTCCGCTGGCGGGCTTGGCGGCGATCTCCGCAACCCGCTGCCGCTCAATGTCGAGTGCGCGTAGGTACTGCTCCCACGACATGAGCCCGGCTTCACGAGCCCTACCGAGGATCACTTGAGTGCTTACGCGGAAGTGCTCCGCCAAAGGCCGCAGCTGTCCTCGCAAGTCCCCTTCGGGTTCAAAATTTGCTCGAAACTCTTGCATGGGCACCAGGAACTCGGCGGCTACTCGATTGCACCATCGCTCAACCGGATGGTTGTTCCGCACACGAGGATCAATGCTCGAGAGCGCGGTTTCGCCGAGCCAGATGTGAGCGAGTTCGTGGACGAGCGTGAACACCTGCGCCGCCTTGCTGTCAGCCCCGTTCACGAACACCAGCGGAGCATGACGATCCGTGAGAGCGAAGCCGCGGAACTCCCTCGGGCTCAGAGGCCGATGAGCGTTGTCCCCCACGATGCCGCTGATCATCACAAGCACGCCCAGTTCCTCCGCATGCTCGCGCAACCACCTCAGCGCCATGTCGGTGCCGGTGCAGGCGGCTCGCGTCGCTGGGGTCCAGTCGAGCATGTGGCCCATCCGACCGGCCACATCCTCAACGGAATCGTTCGTGTCGACTGAGCCCACCCACTCCAGCGCTGGTTCGCCGTACGCAAGCTGATCTGTGCGATACCAATCCTGGCGGGCCTGGCAGACGTAGATCACGCCGAGCAGGTCAACCGAAGCCTCGGCGTTGCTGGTTGCAGGTGTGGCTCCGGCCACAGTTCGAAGATCGGCAATCGGGAGCGTGTCCACGGGTGCCTCATCCAGGAAGAAGAACCCAACGGGTGTGCGAGTCCCTCGGGCGAACGCCTGAAGCTGCTTCAGCGTGGGCGCAGCATGGCCACTCATCCACGCGTCAAGCCGAGGGAACCGACGCGCCAGAACATCGTGATCGACCCCCGACCGGGCGCGGGCCCAGGCCAGCACACTCGGCTGCACCTCCACTCGCACCCCAGCCACAACCATCCTCCCATCATCTCGGTATTTCAATAATTTACAATACAAGCTACAGGATAGGGTCTTCTTGCTGCGGTGCAACCCGGCGCCCCTGCGACATGTCCCCGAACGATGCCCAGCACCCAGAGGTCTGAGGCGTCGGGTGCCTCCGGAGTGCGGCGCTCGGCCTGTTGTTGGTGTCGCCGGGACAGGCGACGCCGGCGCTGATGTGGTCATCGCCGGCGATTGGGAAGATTCCGAGTCTTGACAGAGTTTCTTTGGAAGATGCATGGAAAATTGTCAATACGAGGTTGTGTATGCGTACGAGTGTCGGTAGTATGTCTGCATGCAGTTGTTCGCCACCCAGGATGACACCCGGCTCGACGCCGGGGATGCCCCTCCCAGGACGGGCTCTTCCGGTGAGGGCGAGTCGGGGCCCCCACGCGCCCGCCCGGTCGGCAAGCGTTTCGGCGCCCACGGGGATGCGAACCGTGCCGGTGCCCCGGTAGACGGTCGGAGCGAGAGTTGCGAAGACCCTTCACGGCGCGACGGGACTGACGAGACCTACGGGGTCGCCGCTGTAGCTGGGCCCTCGAAGGGTGCAGCGATGAACGGACGCAACGGAGCGGGAGGATCTGGCAACGGCGCCGGTGAGCCCTCCGCTTCGGGTGCCGGCGGCGCTTGCGGGGCGGGGGCCGGGAAAGCCGGAGTTGACGTCTCTGTGCTGGCCGAGATTGATGTTCGTTTCCTGGACGACTCCGAACTTGATGCCCGGATGCGGGAGTTGCACCGTGTGGCCGACCGCGCCAAAGGGCTGATCGCCCAGGCCCTTGCCGAGAAGTCCCGTCGGGCTCACAAGGGCGCGGTTCTCACCGGTTTGCAAGAGGGGCTGGGGATGTCGGCTCGCAAGGCCCGCAAGACTCTCAAGCAGGCCGAACAGCTCGAAGACTTGCCCGCCACGCGTGACGCGTTGGTGAACAATCTGATCAACACCGAACACGCGGACATTCTTGGCTCCGCTGCCAAGTCTGGTCCTGTTGACGAGGGCCGGATGCTGAAGGCCGCTCAAACCCAGACACCCGAGAAGTTCCGCAAGACGCTGCGTGAGCATCAACGCGAACTCGACCGCGACGACGGCGCCGCGGAGTTGCAGCGCCAACGCAAGCAACGTTGTGCGAGCTTCACCGAACGCGAAGACGGCATGTGGCAGCTCTACGCACTGTTTGATCACATCACCGCCGCAGGGGTGAGGCGTGCCCTCGCACGCAGCGGTGCCGTCTGGGACAACCGATCCGGATCCTCGGCCATTGGCCAGCGTCACCGCCGCGCCGACACCCTGGCGGACATCCTCACCGGCCCGAAGCCTGCGCCCCGCGACACAAGCCCGGGCACGGGCACGGGTCACGAAACGGGTGACTCAGTTGGCGCCGGAGCGGGCAGACGCAAAGGCGGATCCGGTACAGGCCTGCCAGGTAATACCTCAGGCACCGGCGCTCGGTGCAGCAGCAGTCTTGATGCCAACCCTCCAGGTACAGCCCACCCAGGTTCTTTGGGCGCGGGCAAGTCTGGTGCCGGTGGCAGTGGTACGGACGGTTCTGATTGTGCTCTGTGGGGTGCCGGCGTGTTTGGTGCCAACGCCAACGATTCTGGCGCTCCCACCACCCTCGACGCCTGCAGTTGCCGATCGACCGATTCAGTGCCGGGCCAGGCTCGCCGGGGTCGAAGCAGCAGCACCGGATCGGCTTCTCGGCCGGAGGTGGTGGTGGTTGCCGACTGGGATTTGATCAACGCCAAGCTCGACAACCCGCGCCTCAGCGACGGAACATCCCTGCCCGCAGACGAGTTCCATCATCTTGCTTGCGAGGCCGATGTGCTGCCCGCGCTGTTCAGCTCGGCTACGGGCGAACCCATGTGGCTTGGACGTCGAAGACATCCCAGCCCCGCGCTGCGGGCCGTTCTCGAGGCACGCGACGGGGGCTGCATTGGATGTGGCACCGCGCCCGAATGGTGTGTCTCACACCACACCGTCCCGTGGGGCGAGGACGGGCCCACTCAACCCGACAACCTCACCCTTGTCTGTCACGACTGCCACTACAAGATCCACCATCAAGGCTGGACTGTCGACAAACCACGCAACCAGCGCCACCAAATCAGGCCTCCAAACCCCCGATCCCCGTAAGGCGATCCTGAGATCGGGGGACTGCTGTCGATTGCGGAGCGGCTCGGTGTGGTCGGCGGAGGCTGGGGTGGGTGACCGGGTTGGGGTTGATGAGGGTGGGGTGTTGGGTTAGGTGAGGCCTAGGCGGGTGGCTAGGCCTATTCTTTGGAGCTTGCCTGTGGGGCCTTTGGGTAGTTCGTCGAGGATCAGGACTTGGCGGGGCACCTTGAACGCGGCGAGGGACTCGCCCACATGGCGGCGCAACTCGGCGGCGGTGATTTCATCGGTGTTCGAGCCGGGCTCCAGCACAACGGCCGCGGCGACCTCCTCGCCTAGTTGAGGGTGTGGCACCGAGAAGGTCACCGCTTGGGCCACCTCCGGATGCGACAGCAGCGCTTCGTCCACCTCGAGGGGGGAGATCTTTTCGCCGCCACGGTTGATCTGCTCCTTGAGGCGGCCCGTGAGGAACAGGTAACCCTCGTCGTCCACGTAGCCCTCGTCGCCGGTGCGGAACCAACCCGCGGTGAACGCGGCCGCGTTGGCCTCGGGATTGTTCTCGTAGCCGTCGATCACCGTTGCGCCACGGATCGACACCTCGCCACGCTCCCCCGAGGCCAACAAACGATCCTGTTGATCGAGGATCCCAAGCTCTATGCCCGTTGGCAAACCCACCGAACGGGGTTTCGCCACGCCCGGCGGCAGCGGGTTGGCGCACATCTGATGGGTGGCCTCGGTCATGCCGTACGCCTCGATCACCGGCACGCCGAACAACTCGGCCAACTCGACCAACACCGGCGCAGGCAGCGACGCCGACGACGACCGCACGAACCGCAACCCCGAAGCCTTCGCCTCATCACGGTGACGCTTCGACCGTGCGATCACCATCTGATGCATCGTGGGCACCGCCGTGTAGTACGTGGGCCGCAGCGAACGCAACCACCCGAAGAACGCGAACGCGTCGAAACCTGGCGTGGCCACCACCGATCCGCCCACCGACAGCGGCGCCAGCAGCCCCGCCAGCAAGCCGTGAATGTGAAACAACGGCATCACGTTCAACGAACGATCCCCCGACACCAGCGCCAACGAATCGGCGATCCCCGCGGCTGAGCTTGCCAGGTTGCGTTGGCGCAAAGGCACGATCTTCGGCCTCGACGTGGTGCCAGACGTGTGCAACACCAACGCCACGTCATCAGGGCCGGGTTGCGCACCCCCAGCCTCGTCAACCCCAGCCGCGCCGGTGTCTTCCTCAACAGTGCCACCCTCGGCAGCGACACCCGCGCCTCCGGGTGAACCCCCGGCGGCAGCCAGCGTGAATCCGCCGGTCTCCAATTCGCCTTCGATCAACAACGACAGCACCGGCTTGGCAGCCTCACTGGCGGCCTCACGGGCCTGATCACCGGAAGCATCCGCCGAAGTGATCAGCGCCGCCGCGCCCAGATCGTCCAGGTAGAAGCGCAACTCGCTGGTGCGGTACTTCGGATTGAGCGGAGCTGCACATCCGGTTGTGGCCGCGGCCAGGAACGCCACCGCCATCTGTGGGCCGTTGGGCAACACGATCGCGATCCGGTCGGCGCTGCCCAAACCGAACAACCGCAGCCGCTCACCCAGGCGATCCACCTCGTGGCGCAGTTGCCGAAACGTGAGCGACCCGCCATCGGCGGCCAGCAACGCCACATCGTCATCGGCGCCCGCGCCGAGCAATCCCCTAACCGTGTCGATCATCAAACCCCCCGAGGTCAACTGGCTGATCCTTGCAGGCGACGGTTGAGCAGACCCGCCAGGGCGTACACAGTGGAGATCGTGGGTGTCGGCACCCCGGTGAGTTCGCCCATTTCCACGAACACCCCAACCAACGGATCCAACTCCAGAGGCCGGCCCGCTTCGGCATCCTGAAGCATCGACGTTTTGTGCTCGCCCACCGCCTCTGCGCCGGCTATGCGCTTGTCGATGCTCACCCGAATGCGCTGACCGAGCGCCTCCGCTATCGCCGCGGCCTCGGCCATCATCTGCGCTGCCACCTGCCGCGTGGCGGGCCGGCGGCAAATCTCAACCAGGGTGGCGCCGGTGAGCGCGCTGATCGGATTGAACGCCAAGTTTCCCCACGCCTTCACCCACACCTGTGAGCGAATGTCGGTGAGCACCCGGCTCTTGAAACCCGCCGCGCTCAAAGCGCCCGCCAGCTCCGCGGCACGATCACTTCTAGAGCCGTCAAGTTCGCCCACAGGGAACCTGTCTCCCTCGATGTGGGTGATCACCCCCGGCGCTGTCTTCTCCGCCGCCGGATAGGCGATGCAAGCCACGATCCGCTCCGCCGGGATGGCCTCGGCGATCACCCCATCGGGATCGAGCATCGCCAGTCGGTGACCGTCGTGAGGCCCGCCGTGACGCTGGAAGTACCACCAGCCGATGCCGTTCTGCACCGGCACCACCACCGTCTCGGGGCCACAAAGCCGACGCAGCTCACCTGCCACCGCTGCGATCTGATGTGCCTTCAGCGCCAGGATCACCGTGTCGTGACAACCCAGCGCCGCGAAGTCATCCGACGCCGCCAAATCCGAAGCCACCGTGACCGAACCGTCCGCCTCCACAAGGCGCAGCCCGTCACGACGAATGGCCGCGAGGTGCTCACCACGAGCGAGAACGCTCACCTCGTATCCCGACGCTGACAGTCGAGCAGCCATCATCCCGCCAATGGCGCCCGCGCCCACCACGCAAACTCTCACAGCGACCCAACCCCCAACGCCTGCACCCATCGACACATACAGCCCGTGACGCTACGGGTTCGCGTCACGCCCACCCCATTCCGACTTGCCGCGTGGGCGCGTGCCGACCACGGCGGCATCACACCACGGGCCAGCGGGGCGCGGCGTAACCGGTGAGCCCGGTGCGTTCGGCCACGCGTGCCGCGGCGGCTCGACCTTCGCGCAGGATCCCTTGAGCGTCGACGCTCACGAATTCACCTGCTTCCACCACCACCTTGCCGTCGATCACCACCGTGTGAACCGAATCTCCCGCCACTGCGTGCGCAAGGTTCGACACCGGATTGTGCAGAGGCGTCCACTCGGGCCGATCAAGATCGAACAGCAGAAAATCCGCTCGCTTGCCCACCTCAAGCGAGCCGATCTCGTCGTCCCACAAAATGCTGCGAGCACCGTCGATGGTCATGTGCTCTAGGATCGTCTCGGCGCTCATCACCGACGGGTCGCGAAGAATGTCGCGGTACACACGGAAGTACTGGGCGATGCGCAAAATGTCCACGGTGTGAGAGCAGGCCGCTATGTCAGTGCCCACACCCACCGTGACACCCCGCTCCAGCAGCTTCAGGTGAGTGGCACGCTCAAGACCACCCCAACCGAACACTGCGCTCGCGGTGGGGCACATCGACACCTTCACGTCCCGCTCGGCGAGCAGATCGCACTCCTCGTCGAGCAGATAATGGCAATGCACCAACTGCACGTTCGGGCCGAGCACCCCGTTGCGTTCGTAACGGGCGATCGGGCGTTCACCGTTGAACACCCGCTGATGATGTTCCACCGAATCGGGGTTGGAGATCATGTGAGACACGATGCCGGTGCCGTGCTCGGCGGCCAGTTCGGCCACTGAGCGGCACAACCGGTCGGACACCATGCGTTCGGTGCGCAACGAAAACCACGGCCGAATGCGCCCATCGGCGGTGTCGCAGGACTCAACGAACGCCAAACCGGCCGCGATGGCGTCGTCGGTGGTGGAATCGAAGGTGCCCGGCATGGCCCGGCCGCCGGCCATGTCGGTGAGCGACCGGGTGAGCACCGCCCGGGCCCCGATGTGGGCAACCGCAGCCGCGGAGGCCTCCGGGTCCTGCGACCCGGGGTCGCACAACGTGGTGGTGCCGCTGCGAACCGACTCAAGCAAAGCGCACGCCGCCGACAGGTACGCCTCCTCGGGTGTGACCGCGGCCTCGAACGGGTAGCAGCGTTCGTGCAGGAACACCCGCAACGACACGTCATCACCGAGACCCCTCACGAAATACGGGGTGAGGTGCTGGTGACTGTCCACAAAGCCCGGCGTGATCAGCCGGCGTCGAGCATCGATCACCGTGGCTGCCTCGTTCTCGCTGAATCCTGCCGACCGCAGCGACTCAGTGCTGCCGACCCCCACGATCCGACCGCCGTCAACCGCGATCGCCGCGTCTGTGACGATGCGCCGTTGCGGATCCATCGTGAGCATCCATTCGGCGTTGTGCACCAGCATGTCGATCATGTGACCAACCTCGCAATCATCTCAATGTTCGGCCATGGTCAACCGACACGGCCCCTGCCATGTCGGCGGCCTGATTTTCAGCCGCCTTGTCGGGCCGGCACACCCGCGTCGCCGCCTCGGGGTTCCCGGGGTGGGACAGACCACGGACGGGCGTCGGAAGACACGGGCATGGGCCGGGTTTGTGGGCACCCACGCCTGAGCCTGATTCACGGTGCCACTAACCCGCCACGTCTGCGCCCAGCCGGCGGATTTCCTCGCAGTAGTGGCGCAAACCGCTCTCGAGGTCGAATTCCGGTCGCCAGCCGAGCCCCGACGCGGCAGCACTCAGATCGAGAGGATCGCCGGCGGACACCGCAGGGGCGCGGCTGCCGACCACCTCCACATCAAGGTCCGGCAGGATGCTGCGAGCGGTGGCCACCAGATCGGCGAACGTGGTGATCACCCCGGTTCCGATGTTGAACACACGACAGCCTTCGCTTCGTGGCTGGAGAGGCATTTTCGTCATTGGCGTGATGGCGGCGAGGTCCACGGCGCGGCCCACGTCAAGGTCGTACACGTACTCGAAGTCCATGGTGTGCTGAGACGCCACTCGGGCAACACCTCCGGTGAGGCCTGCCGTGAGCAGGTTCTGGATCTTGGCGCCACCCGAACCGCCTGCGAAGTGCCCGTACCCGTAGGCGTTGGCCGGGCGCAAGATCACCAGCTCGAATCCGAAGTCAACCTGGTAGCTCTCGGCCACCAGCTCCTTGATCACCTTCGAGTTTCCGTATGCACGACCCGGCCCCCGAGGCGAGTCCTCACCAAGCGGCCCACTTCCCGGGCGCAGGCGGCGGCGGTCGTACACCGCGAAACTGCTCACCAGCACCACCCGTCGCACGCCGCAGCGTCGCACCGCCTCCATCACGTTGACGGTGCCTGTGACGTTCACCTCAAGCCCGGTGTACAGCGGTTCCGAAACCCGACCGGCTATCAGCCCCGCAGTGTGAATCACCGTTTCGGTGCGGTGGTCGCGCATCGCCGCCTCCAGGGACGCCAGATCGCGAACATCGGCCACCACGGTGGCAACAGGTGGCGCATCACCGGCGGGACTTGCCGCACCAATGTGAAGACGTCGGCGGAGGTAATCGGGGCGGGCGCTGCTGTCCACAAACGCCACGGGTTCTCCGCGCGAGAGTGCGCAACGCGCAAAGGCGGTGCCCACGAGCCCGATGCCGGTCACCAAAGTGGTCATGGCGCCTCGATCCCGGCCGACACGCCCACCTCGGGTGGCGCGCCGACCACGGTTCCAACCGCGACCCGCGGTGGCGCTGCCCGGGGAAACGCAATCACTGCGGTCACGACACCTCGAACTCTCCGCTTATCTCCACCGGCTGTTGGCGCGGCAGCGAGGCCATGCCCACCGCAGCCCGAGCGTGACAGCCGGCTTCGGGGCCGAACAATTCGTGGAACAGATCCGAAGCGCCGTCGATCACCTGGGGCATCTGATCGAAATCCGGGTGCACGTTCACCATGCCGTGAAGACGGATCACCCGCACAACCCGGTGCAGCGAACCCAACTCGGCTCGCAGTGTGGCCAGGATCGCCAGGGCGCACGCCTGCGCCGCGGCGTAACCCTGGGAGACGGTGAGATCCGAGCCAAGCCTGCCACGGCGTGGGAAGTCGATGCCGTCGTGGTGGGGACCATGGCCCGACACGAACACCACGTCACCCACACGAACGCAACCCCGGCGGTTGGCGCTGGGAAACCGGCGGGCCGCGGGCAAAGTGAAACCCATCGCCGCCAACCGCGCCTCCGGATCGGCCTGGGCGCCATCTGTTCCGGGTGCCGCCGACATGTCAGCCACCGCTCGCACCGCAACCGGCGGGCTTCGCGTGGGCTTGTGGTGTGGGTGCGTGTGCCTCGCGCTTCTCGGCCACCGCCTGAATCGGATCGAGAACCGCGCCGCAACAAGACTCGCCGAGACGACGCCAGTGGCCCGCGTCGGTCGCAGCATCGGGGTGCGGCCATCGTGGAACGCGTCTAAGCGGCAGTGTCCGGCGCCGGTCGGGCGCTTCACCCGGTGCGCGGTGGCGCCACAACAGGGATTGCTCCGGCTTTGCCACTGTGGTCATCCGGGGTGACTCATCTAGGAAATCTCCGCGGCTTCGCGCACGCTTTGCACCAGAGACGACCGCAGCAGGAACTGCCGGGCCAGGCCCGGATCCGAAGCGGCGCTCCGCAGCTCCGCCAGGTTGCGGCGCCTCACTTGAGGATCGGACTCGGCCATCAGCTTCTTGTTGCGGATGGTGGTGGCCTGAACGTGAGCCACCGCCACGTGACGGCGCTGACGAACGTAACGGTCGAGGGCCTCCTCGCCTGCGGTGCGCCGCAACACCTGGTGGAGCTTCTCGGCGAGGTTGACCGCGTCGTGGATGCCGCTGTTCATGCCCATGGCGCCTATGGGACTGTTCACATGCGCGGCGTCACCAGCCAGCAGCACCCGGCCAACACGAAACGTTTCCGCCACCCGCTGATGCACCGTGTACAACGACTTCGCCACTACCTCGTATTTCACACCGGTGGCGTGAAATCCCTGCAGTCGGGACTCGATCACCCGGTCATCGAGCAGGTCGTCGGGCTCACCCGAAGGATCCGAGCCCAGCACCACACGCCACACGTCGGGCCACTTGAACAGGTTGAGCCACTCGACCGGATCAAGGATGTAGTTCCGCAGGCCGTAACCGCGAGCGCAGGAGAAGTCGAAGTTCACGCTGAGGGTCATGGTGCGGTCGGGAAAGGCGAAACCCTCGAAGTTGATCCCGAGCTGCTTGCGGGTGACGCTGTGAGCGCCTTCGCAACTCACCAGATAGTCGGCGCGCAAGCACCTGCGCTCGCCGTCGGCGGTGTCGAACCACACCGTGACACCGTCGGCTGTGTGGTCGCTGAAGCGAACCATCTCCGAACCGGTGCGCACATCGACCAATTCGAGGCCGGCGGCCATCTTCAGGGACTCCTCGATCACCTTGAGACGGTCGCATTGCAATGCGTGCGGGAAGCGGACATCATCGACGAGCACGCCATGATCGAACACGGCCACCGGATCGGGTTGCGCCCGATCCCAGTAGTGAACCAGCGGCGCGATCAACCCACGGGGCTCGAGGCGCTCGTACAGGCCGATGTCGTCAAGCATCTCCAAAGTGGCCGCGTGAAGGGTTCCCGCCCGGCGCACCTGTTGAAGCGGGTCCACCAGCTTTTCCAGCACCGTCACCGGATGCCCCCGTTGCGCCAGGCTCAGCGCCAGCACCAAGCCCACAGGCCCGGCGCCGGCCACCACAACCCGCTCCGGCGTGTCGCGCATCAGGGTGGTTCACTCGCCATGGCGGGTCACCCGGAGACTTCGCGCTGCGCTCCAACCCATCCCGAAGTGGTCAGGTCAAACACGAAACCCTCCGGGGCACGGTACTTCACCTCGTAGTAGCGGTTGGGTTCGTCGGGTCGGCGGCCCCTCAGGTGCGTGGCGCCAGCTTGTTCCACTCGTGCTGCGGCCTGTTCAAGGTCTTCCACCCACATCCCGAAGTGGTACAAGCCCAAAAAGCCGACCGACGAAGCCTCGGCGCCTTCCCCGGCGGTGGCGCCCGCATCCGATGGCACGCTCGGGGCGGCCATTCCGGGCACCGGATCATCCCCGAAACACAGCAGCGCAACGTTGATCACGCCGTCGGTCATGTACACACCCCGGCCGGCGTCGCCGGCTTTGGTCATGCCGAAGGCGTCCTCGAAGAACCGCTGGGCGGCGGTCACGTCACGCACGGCGATAGCGAGGTGGCGCAACTTCGCCGACATGACCAAATTGTATACAATCGCGTCTTATGGGGCCGGAGTCGCCCGCTGCGAGCGCAGCCGTGGCTTCGGGCAACCCGCTGGCCACCGATGCGGCCTTGGTCGTCTTGAGGGCGGGTGGCACCGCTGCGGACGCGGCGATTGCGGCCGACGCGGTGATGGGGGTGGTGGAGCCCACCTCCACCGGTGTGGGTGGCGACGTGATGGCCGTGGTTGCCCACCGCGCCGGGGCGGACGGCGGCTGGCGGGTGGAGGCGCTCAACGGCATTGGCCGCTACGGGCGCAAACCGATCCCGCTTGGTGACGTTCGCTCAAGCGGCACCGGTTACGTGGTGTCGGTGGGTGGTCACGCGGTGACCGCGCCCGGAGCTGTTGCCGCCTGGGGTGACCTGCACCAGCGCTTCGGGGGCTTGCCATGGCCAGAGGTGCTCGCACCCGCATCCGAAGCAGCCTGGCGTGGGGTTCGGATCGGACCGGTTGCCCGCAAGCTGTGGGCCAGTGCCCGCGGTCGTCTCGACCCGGCCGGTGAGGCGCTGTACTTCCCGTTCGGTGAGCCACCCGGCCCCGCAACCATCTGGACGAATCCGGCACTGGCCGCCACGCTGGGACAGATCGCAGCGCACGGTCCCGACGCGTTCTACACGGGCGAACTTGCCGCGGCCATCGCCACTGCCGCCACCGCAGCGGGCAGCACCATCGACATCGAAGACCTGGCTTCTCACAAGGGTGAATGGGTGACCCCGCTGCGGGTGCCCTTGGGACGCCACGAGCTGGTGACCTTGCCTCCGCCTTGTCAGGGGGTGGTGCTGGGCCTGGCAGCCGAACACCTTCAACGGGCCGGGCTCCTCAGTTCCGCCGCCGACACCGCGGCCTCCAGCCCCGGCCCTGCCGACCTAGGCGAAGTTCGTCCCGGAAACAAGGGGCGAGACAACGATGGCCCACCACGCGAAGGGCGCTTCGATAGCGCAGGTGAGGTTGCTGCGGGCGACGGCGTGAGCCCAGCCGTCGCAGGTGATCACTCGCTACCAATTCCAGATCAAGAACACGACGCAATATCAAGCTCGCACCAGGGCCACCGGGAGGAGTCGCCGGCGACTGCGGAGGGGTGGGTGGAGATGGCCTCCACTCTTGACAAGGCGTTTGCGGTGGCTCTGGAGACTGTGGCTGATCCTGCTCAGGTGGCCGTGCCGGGCTTTGCCGAGATGCGCTCGCGCCTGGCGGGCGCGCCGACTTTGGGGCCTGTGCCTTACGGGCCGGGCACTGTGTTCACCGCGGTTGCCACCCCCAACCAGATGGTGGCTCTCATCTCCAGCGTGTGCGACCGATTTGGGGCGGGTGTGACCGTCGGCAAGGGTGGCTTCGTACTGCAGAGCCGGGCACGAGGCTTCACCCTCGACCCCGGTCACCCCAACGCAGCCGGTCCGTCCAAACGCCCCTATCACACCATCGTTCCCACGATCGTGCTCCATGGCCAGCAGCCCATGCTGAGCCTCGGCGTGGTCGGCGGCATCATGCAACCCCAAGGCCAGCTTCAGATCCTGCGGCGACTCCTGAGCGGATCAAGCCTGGCCGCAGCCGTCAAGGCGCCCCGGTTTCGCCTGCTCGGAGACGGCGTGATCGCCACCGAGCCGAGCTTCGACCGCCAAACCCTCGAGGGGCTCGCAGCCGCGGGTTACAGGATCGTCGGCCCCGACCGCGTGGATTTCGGAAGCGCCGGAGCAGTGATGCGCACCAGACGGTCGGCCCCAGGTGAGCCGGTCAAGATGGAGGCCGAGGCAGACCACCGCCGCGACGGCAGTGCCGCCACCTTGTGACCCCGCCACTGTGGACATCCGCCGCCGGGCGGGGGTGGTTAGAGCGACTTCAGCCAGTTGAGCACCATGGCTAGGGGGGCCACGTCGGCGTACTTCATGTGCATGTCGAGCAGGTTGATCTTGTGGGAGATCTGGCTGCGGTCGGCCACGCACTCGAAGGGGACGATCACGTCGAAGTTGTACTGAAAGGCGTCCACCGCGGTGGCCCGAACGCACCCGCTTGTGGTCATGCCCGTCACGATCACCGTGTCCACCCGCTCGTACACCAGCAACGACGCCAACTCGGTGCCGAAGAAACCGCTCGGCTTGTGATGCTTGCACACCACCAACTCGTCGGGCCGTGGCGCCAGGTCTTCCACGATCACGTCACCAGGCGGCAGCGACTCATCGGGAGGCTTGCGTCCGCTCGTCTTCCAACGGCCTTTCTGCGCCGGCGCGGGCACCTGCGATGGATCCTCGTACATCTTGGTGAAGAGCACCGGCCGTCCGAGTCGGCGCATCTCGGCCAGCAGTTCGGCGGTGGCAGCCACTGCGGGGTAACCGGTTTCCGAGCACCCGGTGGGCCAGCGGCTGTCCACAAAGGCCCGGGTCATGTCCACCACCAACAGCGCAGGGCACACCCCGGCGCTGATCGGCCGGTACGCGCCCAACCCGGGGGCGCCGGCCGTCGTTCCATACCCGGCCGCGTCGAAGCGAGACCGGTCCTCCGCCGGCACCACGTCATCCCAGGGATAGGTCACATCACAACCTCCGATGCGCCGAGCGACCAAGGCCCGAGCCCGAACTGCGCCCGAACAGGGCCGGAATTTGCGGGCCTGGGAACTTTGCGCTACCCTTCACGGACCAACCAACAACCCCGACGGGGGCGAGGACTCATATTGGAGTCCTCGCCCCCGTTTGGTTCACGCCCCGGCCCGGAAAAGACCGCACCGGGAACGTTCGGTTTGGGGACTAGCTGAGCGTCATGTCCTCCACGCGAGCGGTGTCGTCGTAACGAGGCGTCCACTCAAGGTTCTCGGCGCCGCCGTTGATGTTTAGGTAGGTCAGCACCGGCAAGATGCCCACCTCATCGCAGTTCTGGGCGAGAATGTCGTGGTACTTCTGGCGGCGCTCGTCCACGTCGAGGGTGTTGCGAGCCTCCGTGAGGGCGTCCACCATGGCCGGGTTGTCATAGGACGAGGTGACGCTCTCACTCCCGACGTAGGACGCAAGCCGGTCGGCGTCCTGCAACTCGTTGGAAGACGAAGACAGGAACATGTCGCCGCGGACTTCGCCCACGGGCAGCAGGAACTCGTCGAACAGCCAAACCTCCCAAGCCAACAGCTGGTAGTCGATGTTGAGGCCGATGGCCTCCAGATCTGCCGCTATGGCCTCGGAAAGCTCATCGAACTTGGTCCAACGAGTGCCGTTGGCCAGGAAGGTGATCTCGGTGCCGTCGTATCCGGAGGCCTCCACCAACTCACGGGCCCTGTCGGGATCGTAAGGACGGTCCGACAAGTCAGGGTTGTGACCGAACACGCCCGAACCGAAGATGTGACAGTTGGGACGGGCCGCCTGGCCGCTGTAGATGAACTCCACGTAGTCGTCCACGTTCAATGCGTACGCAATCGCCTGGCGCAACTCCACGGACTGCAACGGGCCTTCGTAGTTCTTCATCCGCAGGTACGGATACTCGATTCCCTCGTCGCGAGCGAAGATCTTGGGCAGGTCGTCGGCGGAGTCGGGCGAGATGCCCATTGCCATGTGAACGTCCCCTGCTTGCAGGGCCTGCACCCGGCTCTGGTTCTCGGGCAGGAACACGAATCGCACGTTGTCGATCTGAGGATGGTCGCCCCAGTAGTCGGGGTTGCGGGTGAGGGTGACGTGGCTGCCGCTGCTGTACTCGTCGAGCATGTACGGACCGGTTCCCGCTGCCTGAGTGGCGAGGCCGTCGCCTGAGGCCAGGCCGGGTTCCACCATCTGGATCATGTACAAACGGGCCGGCAGGATCGGGTCGGCGGCGCTGGTGGTGATGCGAATCGTGTAGTCGTCCACAACCTCCACCGAGGTGATCGAATCCACCTGCTCAAGCAGATCCGAGCCGACTTCCTCGTCGAAGAGCCGGTCGATGGAGTACTTGGCCGCCGCGGCATTGAACGGAGCGCCGTTGTGGAAGGAGATGCCCTCACGCAGCTTCACCTCCCAGGTGGTGTCGTCGATCAGCTCGGGAAGCGACGCAGCCAGGCGGGGCAGCAAAACGTCGGGGGAGTCCAGATCGCGTTCGATCAGGCGCTCGTAGACGTTCTCCATCACGCGGCGCATCTCGCCGTCCTGGAAGTGCGGGTCGAGTTTGGACGGGCCTTCACCGATGGCGATCGTGATCGACACCGGCTCCTCCTCCATCATTTCGCCCGGGTCTTCCTCGGCCGGATCAGGGTCTGGCGCGGGGTCGGATTCACCGGGGTCTTCGGCGCCTCCAGTGCCGTCGGTGACTGCGGCATCACCCGAGTCGCTGTCATCGTCGTCACCGCACGCGGCGGCGACGAGCACCATTACGAACAAGGCGGCCAGAAGCCGCTGCAAGAAGGTGAGTTTTCTCATCTGTTTGGGTACTCCCCTCAGATTGGGACAAGTCGGACAAACGGTCGATCCAAAGGGCAAATCGACCGCAACTCTCAACGGTATACCAAACCGCCGAAGGGTCGCAAGGGTCCACAACGCCCGGCCACCCCCATGACTCCAGGAAACAAGCGAGCGGGCCCCACGAAATGAGCCAGCCGAGGGGCGCCGGTCCAAGACTGCGCTGCGGTCAGCAGCCCAGAAGGACCACCTTGGTCAGAAACCCGGACGGCCTGCCTTGGTCAGGAACCCGGACGGACGGTGTTGGTCAGGAGCGAAGGTAGACGGTCTTGGTGCGGGTGAAGAACTCCAGTGAGGATTCGCCGCCTTCGGCCCAGCCGGCCCCGGAGTGGCCGTATCCCTCGAAGGGCACATGGAACGGAACGCCGGTGAGGGGAGAGTTCACCTTCACGGTGCCGGTGTTGGAACCTTCCCAGAAGGCGCGTGCGGTGGCGATGTTTGCGGTGACGATCCCCGAGGTGAGCCCGTAAGGGGTGGCGTTGGCCTTGGCTATGGCCTCGTCGATTTGGGTGACCCGCTCCACGGTGACCACCGGGCCGAAGATCTCCTCGGTGGTCAGCACGCCATCGGCGGGCTCCACCAGCAACGCCGGGGAAACCCGCCCGCTGCGCCACTCGCCCTGAGGGCGCACCACCTGCGAGGCCTCCTGGTGGCCTCGTGCCACGTACTGCTCCACTCGGGCTGCTTCGCCGTCGCTCACCAGCACGCCGATTTCGTCGTCGCCGGAGGTGTCGGCCATCACCGAAACCCGCTGCGACAACAACCCGAGAAGTTCGTCGAACACGTCTTCGTGAACAAGCAACCGACCCGCCGCGGTGCAGATCTGGCCGTTGTTTCTGAAACTGGACGCAACGATGATGTTCACCGCCTTGTCAAGGTCGGCGTCGTGCCACACCACGATGGCGTTCTTGCCGCCGAGTTCGGCCTGGAACGGCACCTCCATCGGCAGGCGTCGCCGGATCGCCACCGCGGCTTCGTAGGAACCGGTGAGACTCACCCCGCCAAGCTGTGGCGCCTTCAGCAGCGCCTGTTCGATCACCGAGCTGAGGCCGATCACCGCGTGCAGCAGCCCGCCGGGAACACCGGCCTCCACCAGCGTGTCGGCGATGAGCAGCCCGGTGAGCGCCGCGTTGGACGAAGGCTTGAACACCACCCCGTTGCCCGACGCCAACGCCGCGGCGAGTTTGCGCACCGGCAGGGTGAACGGGAAGTTCCACGGCGTGATCAGCGCCACGACACCGAGCGGTTCGGTGACGGTGAACACGGTTTCGTCGAAGTCGGTGCGGTAGGTGGTGCCCTGCCGGCGGTAACCCAGCTCGGCGTAGTAGTCGAGCACCGCCGCGCCCTTGGCCACCTCGACAATCGCCTCCGAGGCGGGTTTGCCCATGTCCGCCGACAGTGCCGGCGCAAGCTCCTCGGCGCGCTCGCGGAACAGCGCCGCGGCCTTGTGCAGCACCTCCGCCCTGGCGGCCGGCCCCGCGGCCACCCATTGCGGCGCCGCGGCTTCGGCGGCTGCGTAGGCGGCTTCCACGTCGGTTGGCCCGGCGGTTCGGATCACCGCCAACACTTCGCCGGTCACTCGGTTGACGAGCTTCTGTTCGGGGCCTGTGCCGGGGCGGAGTTCGCCGGCCACGAGGATGCCCACCTCGTCGGTGCCGCCCGTGGGGTGCGAGGGGGCGCCGGCACTCCTGGTGGGGCCGACAATGATGCGTTCGGGAACGAGTGTCATTCGGGTTGCCTCCAACGCGTCACCGCCGGGGCTCCCGCTCTAGCCGAAAGCCCGGCGCTGCCGCCAACTCGGCTGTATACAGAACGCTGTATACCCTACGGCGTTGTGCCGCGATCAAGCCTTGCCGGCACCCCCGACACGCCAAGAAAATGAGCCAAAACTCCCTGTCGGCACACTCGAACCGATTCGCGGCGCTCACCGGCGCGTCGCTGCTTCTGACCGCCGCGGCCAACCTGGCGCCGCTGCTCGCCAGCGGCCTGGCGGTGCAGATCCAAGCCGACCTTGATTTCGGCGAAACCGAGCTGGGGCTCACGGTGAGCGCGTTCTTCGCGGTGGGGGCGCTGGGATCGGCCTTGTCGGGTCTGATCGTTGAGCGGGTGGGCCCCACCGGGGCGTTGCGAAGCGCCGGGCTCACCGCCGGGGTGATTCTTCTTGGAGCGTCGCTGGCGGCAAGGTCGTGGCTGCTGCTCACGGTGTTCGTGGCCGCGGCGGGGATCGCCAACGCCTGGGCTCAACCGGCGTCCAACTTGTACATCGCTCGTGGCATTCCCGTGCAACGTCACGGCCTGGCCATCGGAATCCAGAAGTCCGGCATCCCCACCGCGTCGCTTCTGGGAGGGCTGGCGGTGCCCACCCTGGGGGTGACGGTCGGCTGGAGGTGGGCTTTCGTGGCCGGGGGCGTGATGTCTCTGGTGGTGGCCATGTTCGTGCCGTCGGTGAACGGGCACCGAGACCGACCGCAGGGGCGGTCGACGCACCCCCAGGAGCCGGACGGTCGGTCATCGGCCACCGTGGACGACGCCTACACACCGTCGGCGAGCCCCACGCTGGCCGCCCACATCCACACACACCATGACGACGAGACCGGGGCGCCGCCCCATGCGGGCTCCCCCCACGGGACACAATCGCAACACCCTCAGAAGCCCGAAGCCCAACAAGAAGGCCGGCCGGAGGCCGGTGAGCAAGCCACCCAGCCCAAGCCCGAAATGGCGCTTCGGCGGCTGGTGTTCGTGTCGTTCTCCACGGGGCTGGCCGCGGTTGGATCCGCGGCGCTGGGCGCGTTCTTTGTGCTGTCGGGGGTGGAGTACGGCATCGCCGAAACCACAGCCGGGCTGCTCCTGGTGGTGGGCAGCCTCGTGGGCATCGCCTCGCGGCTGGTGTTCGGCGCAGGCGCAGACCGTGTGCCGGTGAGCGCCTGGCGGATCCTCACCGGGATGTACACGGTGGCAGCGTTGGGGTTCCTGGGATTCGCCACCGGATCGAACACCATGCTGCTGGTGGCGATGCCGTTCGCGTTCGCCACTTCGTTCGCCTGGCCTGGCATATCGCACCTGGCCATCGTGCGGGCCAACCCGTCGGCGCCCAGCGCAGCCACCGGAGTGATAATGACCGGCAGCTTCACCGGGGCGGTATGCGGGCCGTTGCTGTTCGGAGTGATAGCCGAGCAAGCCGGTTACGCCTGGGCGTGGAGCAGCATGGCGGTTGTGAACGCGGTGGCCGCGATGGTGATGGTTGTGGCCTCTCGCGGGCTCGGGGCCGGGGTGCCGCGGCGCTAGCTCAAATCCGAGTCGAGAGCGCGTCACCTGGCGCGACACAATGGAGACTGTCGGCGACAGCAGGCGCCGTGCGCCGCGCACCGACCACATCCCCATACCAACAAGGCGTGCGCACCCGACAGGTCCGTGCGATGCGGTGAACCCCGCAGGAATCCCACCATGAGCGAAGGAACAAGTCACCCCCACCACCACGAGCCGCGGCCCCTGCGGGAGGTGGTGGCCACCCAGATCCGCTCCATGATCCTCAGCGGCGAACTGGCCCAGGGCGAGCGCCTTGTGGAGGGTCAACTGGCGGCCCGTCTTGGTGTGAGCAGGAACCCGGTGCGCGAGGCGATTCGCTCCCTGGAGGCCGCCGGGCTGATCGACGTGGTGCCCCGCCGAGGGGCGTACGTGTCGGCCATCGACCAGGACGAAATCCAACGAATTCAGGAAGTGCGGGTGCTGCTGGAGGGCTACGCCGTGGAACAGGCCGCCACGAGATGCACTCCTGAAGCTCTGGCTTACATCGCCGAGTGCATAGAGGAGGGCCGACGCGCCACCGAACGTGGCGACGCCGTGACCGCGGCCGTGTGGCACAAGAACTTCCACCTGGGGCTGGAACAAGCCGCGGGCTTGGACTTTCTGGAGCAGGTGATCGACCCGTTGCGACACCAAACCGAGATGGTGTTCTCGATGGTGCTGGACTTGCGTGGTCACATCACCTGGGAGGAACACGAAGCGATCTACGAGTCGGTGGCCGCCGGTGACGTCGAGGGCGGCAAGGAACTCATCCGTCTCCACATCATGAACGCCCTCGAATGGTTCAATCAGGCCGTGGACAACGCCAACGCCGCCGACCGGTAGCCACGGCGAATTGTCACACCGTCCGTGATCGCACCCCAGCGGACGTGCAAGCCTCGGATCCTCGCCGCGGCGACGTGGACGGGGCCAACGCGACTGCTTGGCTTGTGAAGCCACGGCGGGTGTCCGCTCCGCAACTCACCGTGCGTCCCGGCGATTGGCCTCGTCGGGTGCTCACGCGGGGTGGGGATTGGCGAGCGCCACGCGCGTTGTGGAGCACCGGGCGACCTTGTTTGATTCTCGCTCTGGTTGGGAATGGCGGAGCGCCACTCGGCGTGGGGATCACCGGGGTACCTTGCAGATGATCACCTTGGGGTCGGGGCTTTCGGAGCCTCGGCGGCTTGCGGAGCTTTGGTTGCGGGTGGATCCCGACCCGCAGACCCGCCTGGAGACTCGCAGCCTCCTCGACGGGCCCGAAGACCGGTTGCGGGAACGTTTCGGCGGGCGGTTGGCGTTCGGAACGGCCGGCATGAGGGCGCCGATGGGCACCGGGCCGATGCGCATGAACCGGGTGATGATGCGCCTGCTCGCCGCCGCACTGGCCCAACGCCTGCAGGCCGACTCGGATGACTCCGAAGCCGGGGACAAGTCTGCGGAACCGACCCATGTGCTGATCGGCCGTGACGCTCGCCGGTTGAGCGCCGAGATGGCCGGCGACGCCGCCGGAATCCTGGCGCACCGCGGCGTGCGGGTGACACTGTTTGACAGTCCGGTGCCCACGCCGGTGATGGCCTACGGCACGCGCAGACTTGCGGCCGATGCCGGGCTGATGGTGACCGCCAGTCACAATCCCCGCCCCGACAACGGATGCAAGCCTTACTGGCGCCCGGGCACGCAACTTTGCCACCCGATCGACGCCGAAATCAGTGACCTGATCGACACCATCTCGCTGGAGGCGATCAGCGGTGACCTGCCGCCCACCAACAGCGAACTTGTGGCCTGCTTCAAGCCGCTGATCGCATTGGCCGATCAGTCGCTTCACGACGGCTACCTGCGGGCCGCGGTGGGCGTGCTCAGCCCCGACGGGCATCGCAGCGCCAAGATTGCCTACACCCCGCTGCACGGGGTTGGCGCGCACACCTTCACCCGCGCCGCAGTCACCGCAGGGTTCCCGGCGCCGATGGTGGTGCCCGACCAGGCCAAACCGGATCCGGGCTTTCCCACCACGCAGTTCCCGAACCCCGAGGAGCCAGGGGTGCTCGACCGGCTGCTGCGCCTCGCCAAAGCCGAGGGTGCCGATGTGGCGCTGGCCAACGACCCCGACGCCGATCGCCTGGCGGTCGCCGTGCCCCACCAAGACAAGGGTTGGCGGGTGCTGACCGGTGACGATGTTGGCTGCCTACTGGCCGAGTACCTGTTAACCCGCAACGGTCGTGGCGAGCATCAGCGCGGTGACGACGGGGCGCCGACGGCTCGGCGGGGGTTGCTGGTGAGCACGGTGGTGTCGTCGCGGCTGTTGGGGCTGGTGGCCGAAGCTCACGGCGTGGACTGGGTGGAGACCCTCACCGGATTCAAATGGGTGATGAAGGCCTGCACCGACCGGGCCCAAACCCACGACCTTGTGCTTGCCTACGAGGACGCCCTGGGGTATGCCACCGGAGACCAGGTGTTGGACAAGGACGGCATTAGCTCCGGTTTGCTGGTTGCCGAGATGGTGTCCACGGCACTGGCGGAGGGCCGCACCCTGCCCGACATGCTCGACGATCTACATCTCCAACACGGAGTCCACGTGAACGGCCAGCGCTCGATCCGTTTCGACACCCCCACAAGCGACCAGCCACGCCCATCGGTAAACCCCACCGACATGACGGCCAAGCTGAGAGCCCACCCGCCAAGCCAACTGGGCGACCTCGAGGTGATCGGCATTGTCGATCTCGCCGAGGGCGGCACTGGCCTGCCCGCAACGGACGCGCTGATCCTCCAGCTCCAGGGCGCCAGGGTGGTGGTGCGCCCCAGCGGCACAGAGCCCAAGATCAAGATCTACGCAGAAGCAACCGCCAACACCACCACCCGCGCCCATCTGCCCCAAGCCCGCCAAAGCGCCCAAGCAACCCTCAGAGCAGCCCTAACCGCCACCACCACCCAACTCACAGCCCCCTAACCTCCAAGGCCCCGACCCAAGCCCAGGAAGCCACCAGCCGACCAGTCGACAGCTGTCACACCCGCCGCTAGGCTTGAGGAACATGGAAGGGAGGCGACCATGTCAAAAACAATTAATGTGCCAAGTGAGAACATCGTCCGCATGCTTGAGCGCTCCGCGAAGGCGGTCGGATTGAGCTTAAGGGACTTCTACGAACAAGGTAAGGCCGACACACTTGGAGATCCGGAATTGCGGGACCTTTGGCTTATCTGGCGCCATGAGCTAAGACCCGAAGATCTTCAGAAAGACCTGCATGAGTGATTCGCTTCGGCAACTTGCTGAGGACTTTGCTACAGAGTTGGACACCCTGTTTCAGGGATGTCTGCAGGAGCCAATCGAATTCGGAGTGATCAATACCGACCTACCAGATATGCTTCGAATTGGACCTCTGCCTCTACGCGATGGGAGCACCCAGTTCAGTCTGGTCCCCCTGCAGACATGGGGCACTGGGGATAAGATTCTGCTCGCATTGAAAGTCGTATTCCGCGTCATCCTCGATCCTGATGAGCCAAGTCTGTCGGTACATGATTCTGCATTCGGCTTGTGGATTCGACCGGGAGACAGCACAAAACCGAGGCCTGTGTTTCGCATTGAGTATAACCGCGATGCCCATAGTAAGCCTGCTGCGCATGTACATTTGCACGCGGAGTCATCGGACTGGGGTTGGATCTACGGCAAGGCTGGCCTGCCCATGCAACGGATCCAGGAAATCCACTTTCCGGTTGGTGGGCGACGCTACAGACCAACGGTAGAGGATCTGTTGACTTTCCTTAACCGAGAAAAGATCTTCAACGACTGGAAGCCAGGCTGGGAACAGGCTATTGCAGCTTCGCGCTCCTTATGGGAAGAGCGGCAGCTATGTAGCGCTGTAAAGGCAGACGCCGAGACTGCGGTGGGACAGCTACAAAGAATGGGGTACCGAGTCACCCCACCCAGCGCGGCTCACGACCCGGCGGATTGAGCCTTGAGGCTTGAGGGGGTTGAGACTTTTGCTGTTGCTCCTCCATTGGGAATTGGGGGGAGCTTCTGGATTTTGGTGAGGGTCACCACTGATGACGGGATCAGCGGGGTTGGTGAGTGTTACGGCATTCCGTTCGCGCCGAACGTGGCCCGCTCGATGGTGGCTGACGTGTTCGACCGTTACATCGCCGGCGAGGAGCCACATCGGGTCGAGACCATGTTCCGGCGGGTGTACTCGGCGGGGTTCACTCAACGCCCCGACCCCACAATGATGAGCGTCTTCTCCGGCATCGAGACCGCTGTGTGGGACATTTTGGGCAAGGCGCACGAGGTCCCGGTGTTCGACCTGCTCGGCGGGGCGTTCCACCGCAGGATTCGCACCTACACGTACCTGTATCCCCGTCACGTCCACGACCCCGACGGGCCGTTCGATCCGGGTGATTGCTTCCATGATCCCGACGCGGCGGCCGAACGGGCACGCGAGTACGTGGCGGAGGGCTGGACAGCCCTCAAACAGGACCCGACCGGGCCTTACAGCTTTCAAGGCGGCAGGGAACTGTCGCTCACCGAACTGCACCGCAGTGAGCGCAACATCGCCGCCATTCGCAACGCCGTGGGCGACTCGGCGGACATCCTCGTGGGCACCCACGGGCAGATGACCACATCTTCGGCGATCCGGCTGGCGAAGCGTCTGGAGCCTCACGATCCGTTGTGGTTCGAGGAACCCGTGCCGCCCGACCAGTGGGCAGCCCTGGCGAAGGTCGCCGCAGCCACGTCGATACCGGTGGCCACAGGCGAACGTCTCACCACCCGCTTCGAGTTTCATCAGGCGCTGCAAGCGGGGGTGGCGGTGGTGCAACCCGACATTGGTCGCTCCGGCGGTGTGTGGGAAACCAAGAAGATTGCGGTGCTTGCCGAGTTGTTCAACGCGCAAATCGCGCCCCACATCTACTGCGGTCCCGTGGCCCACGCCGCCGCGGCGCACGTGGCGTTCAGCTCACCAAACTTTCTGATCCTCGAAACGATCCAAACGCCGTTCCATGCGTCGATCGTGAAACAGCCGCTGGAGTGGGACAGCGGATACCTGTTGGCGCCCGACCGGCCCGGCCTCGGTGTGGAACTGAACGACGCCGTGATGGCCGCCCACCCTGCCCCGAACGACTCTGCGCTTCACCTCGACATGTGCCAGGTGCCGCTCGGCTCCAACAACTCCAAGGTGATCAACGAACTCTCAACCGACAGCACCAAGCCGGCAACCGGCTGAGTCGGAAAGTCAGCCGGTGGTGGTGAACACGGCGACTTGGGC
The DNA here is from genome assembly GCA_965221635.1 of Candidatus Aldehydirespiratoraceae bacterium. Lineage (GTDB taxonomy): Bacteria > Actinomycetota > Acidimicrobiia > Acidimicrobiales > Aldehydirespiratoraceae > JAAXHB01. The sequence continues at coordinate 1,154,774 of OZ244902.1, read as the reverse complement.
GATGTTGTTCGGGTCGGTGGGGTCGGCTTCGCTGTACACCTCGCACTGCTGCAAGTCCAAGGCGCTGATCACGCCACGGTCAACGGCGGCGGTGAGCCATTCATCGAAGCCTGCTGTGGCGAAATGGGCCGAGTTGATGCCGATTGCGCATCGGGCGCCGGGGCGGGCCAGCTGCAGCACTTCGCCGAGTGAGTCGGGGCCGAGATGTCCGTGGGTGAACGCGCCGGCGCTCACGATCCCCTGGTAGCCGCCCGGCGCGATGGTGGTGGCCGTGGTGAGGTCGGCCTCGAGCAGATTGCGGTACATCGGCGAACCGTCCGGGCCGGACTTGGCCTTTGCCTTGAGGAGCATTTCCGGTGAGATGTCCACGCCGTCGATCACCCGCAAGCCAAGCCGGTGAAGCTGCTCCCCCACCAACCCGGTGCCGCATCCAACATCGAGCACCGGTTCATCGGGGCTTGAAAAGCCCGCCATGAAGATCTCCGCCACCCCATGGTGGTACACGTACCGCGACTGCGCGATGAACCCGGATTCGTACGTGTCTGCCCACGCCGCGTACAAAGCCCGGTTCGCTTCGGGGCCGTCCACGCTGTAAGCACGCGCAAGGTTGAACTCGGCGCTCTCGCCGATTTCCTCGGCGGTCGGGTCAGGTGTCACGTCCGGCACGCGTCTCACGCCCCCATCACTGTGTGGTCACCTTTAGCGGGACTGCCATTTCGGGGGGCGGCGTTCCTGCCATGCCTTGCGACCCTCGGCGGCATCATCGGTGGCGCCCACCACCTTGCGCATCGTTTCGGCCATGCGAACTGCTTCGGTCCAGCCCATTTCCGTGGAGCGCCGGGCCATTTCCTTGGTGGCTCGCACCGCCAGTGGCGCCCCCGCGCACAGGCGCTGGGCAAGCGCCCGGGCTTCTGCCATGAGGTCGTCGTGGGGCACCACCTTCCAAGCCAGCCCGATTTGCTTGGCCTTGGCCGCGTCGATCGAGTCGCCGGTGAGCAGCAACTCGAGCGCGTCGGGCCACGCCACCCTTGCGCCGATGCGAAGCGCTCCGATCACCGGCGGTGTACCCAGGCGCACCTCGGGGTAGGCGAAGGTGGCCCGGTCGGAGGCCAACACGAAATCACAGGCCAACACCGCGGTGAGGCCGTAACCGATGCACGGGCCGTTCACCGCGGCGATCGTTGGCTTCCACAGTTCCATACCCGATTCGAAGGTGGTGATGGTGGGCCACTCCCAGAACGACCCCGGCCAGTCCCCGGTGGCACCCTCGGGGTTCTTCAGATCCGCTCCCGCGCAAAACGCCCGGCCGGCTCCGGTAACGATCGCCACCCAAGCCTGCTCGTCGCCGCGGAATTGGTTCCAGGCCGAGTCGAGTGCCTGGCGCATTGCGGCGTTCACCGCGTTGAGCGCTCGGGGCCGGTTGTAGGTGATCACCGCGACGTTTCCGTCTCGCTCATAAGTGGCGGCAGGCTGTTCGTTTGGTGTCATGAGGCGACCCGCTCACAGCCTCTCAAAGTCCCCGAACAGCCGGCCCGTGTTGTTCCCGCGGGCAATCCCACCAAGCGCCGCCCCGACCCGGCCAAGCTCACCGCAGCGGCATTCACCAAACGTGAAGGTGACATGACCGCGCCCGGGGGCGGTCAGCCGCCGGGGTAACCGACGTTGGGTTCGTTGTCGGACAGTGCCAGGTATTCGTTGGGCTTGCCCGATTCGGTGTTGCGCGCATCGGCGTCGCCTTTGAGCATCGAACCCAACAGGGCCGCCATCACGCCGAAACCCATCAGCGCGATCACCGGGAACACCACCAACAGCACCACCACCATCACAACCGCGCCGGCCATGAGCGAATCGTACCCTCAGCGCCTTGCCGACCGCAGTTCGCCCTCTCGCCGCAGCCGACTCCCATCAGAAAGCAGGCCGAAGGGGTCAGGACGCATGCGCCGTGTGCGCTGCGACCGGCACGTGGGTGAACTCCCGGCGGTACGGGGTGGTGTCGGACCCGTCGGTTGGGCATTCGAGCTCCTCGGCGAAGCGGCGACCCTCCCACACCGCGGCGGCGATCGTGGCCGGCGCCAGGGCGTCGCCAACGGCGCGCGCACTCACCAAACCGTGATCGGCCCACTGGTCGCGTCGTTCCTCCAGGCCAGCGAACAAGTCCACTTCGGGCAGGCGGGCCGTTACCGACACCACCGAGTCGGCGGCCACACGCCCGGAGCGTCCCGTGAACACGCACTCGGTGCTCACCCCACCATCGGTGGCGCCCACAACCGCCGTGCCGCAACGCAACTCCACGCCCAGTTCGATCAGCCGGGCCTGAATGCGGTGCTGTTCGAGCGTGTTCACAGTCCAAGCCGACACCAACGCCTCGCTGGTGATCAGCACCACCTCGAAGCCCTCGCCCCTCAACAGTTCGGCCAGCACGGCGCCCATGTAGTAGTGATCGTCGTCGAACACGGCCACCCGCCCAGCCACAGGGCGCACCCCGGCCATCAGATCATCTGGGGTGAGCACCGGCAGCTCCCCCCACCCCACCGGTTGGCCATGCCAACGCCCAACCCCGTCGTTGCGCCACTTCGAGCCTGTTGCCACCGCCACGTGATCGAAACCGAAGTCCAACGCGTCGGCGACGCTCACCTGGCTCTCGCGGAACACCTCCACGCAGTCGAGCTTGTCGATCTGGGTGAGGCGGTAGTCCACCACCCGAATCCACGCCGCCAGGCCCGGCAGACGCGCCTCGGCCGCCACACGACCCCCCAAAGTGCGGGTGGCCTCAAGCAGCGCCACCTCGTAGCCGCGCCGCCCCAACGACATCGCGGCTTCCAAACCGGCCGGGCCGGCGCCCACCACCAGCACCTTGTCGGCCCGGTGGCGGCGACGGATGCGCTCGGGATGCCAGCCGCGTCGCCATTCCTCGCCCATCGCCGGGTTCTGGGTGCAACGAATCGGTGACATGGTGAAATCACCCGAAACGCAGATGTTGCAGCCGATGCACTCGCGCACGTCGTCGAGGCGACCCTCGGCCACCTTGTTGGGCAGGAACGGATCGGCAATCGACGGACGGGCCGCGCCGATGAAATCGACAACCCCTTGGCGCACCAATCGCAGCATCGTGTCCGGCGAGGTGAACCGTCCCACGCCCACCACCGGCTTGGACGTGAGTTCGGAGAAGCCGATCAGGTGCGGCTCGGAATGGGCTTCGGGCCCGAACCGTGAGGTGACACTGTCGTCGGCCCATTCGCCGAGCACGAAGTCCCACAGATCCGGAAGCTCACCCAGCGCTTTGATTACCTCGAGCATTTCGTCTCTGGTGACGCCTTCGGGGTCGAGGTCATCGGCGGTGATCCGGCACCCCACCGCCACCTTGCCTGCTGCCGTTTCGAGGGTGTCCTCCAGGATCTCGCGCAGCAGACGCATGCGGTTGGTGAGACTTCCGCCGTAGGCGTCGCTGCGCTGGTTGTAACGGCGCGACAAGAAGTGATGAATGCCGCCGAGGAGGTGACCGGCGTACACGTACACCAGGTCGAACCCGGCACGGATCGCCCGATCCACCGCCTGGCGGTGCCAACGGCGCAAGTTGGCGATGTCGGCCAGGGTCATCGCCCGTGCTTGAACCGGATCGGGCATGAAGCTCGCCACCGGCAGGTGCGCGGGGCCCATCGGCGCCACCCGCGAATACATGTTGGGGCCGTTGAGGCCGTTGTAGGCCAGTTCGATTCCCGCCAGGGCGTTGTGACGGTGAACGCCCTCCGCCATCAACGCCAACGCCGGAATGTCGCCGTCGTCCCAAATGCGGGCCTCTATGAACGGCGTGATCTCCGAACTGTGATGAATCTCGGCTTGTTCGGTACACACCACCGCCCAGCCACCCTCGGCCTTGATGGCGCGCATCTCGGCGTGCGCGGTCACGTCTCGGTAGCCCATGCCATTGCAGTGCGGCACCTGGAAGAACCGGTTCTTGGCAACCACCGGGCCGATCCGAACCGGTTCGAACAGCACATCGAACCGCGGGTCGCGCCCCGGCCTCTCACCCGCCGAGGCCGCCGACCGCGCTGCGGAGCTGTCTTGTGACGCTGATCCGTCTTGTGGTTCAGGGGTCATTGTGCTTCTCCTGATCGTTCACTCGGGCACGAACCCGCGGGTCGCCCAAGCCGCACTCGGCGTGCGCCCGGCCGGAAACTTCGGCGCATCCACCGGTGCTCAGTTCTGGGGCCATGCCACGCTTCCGCCGATCACCACCTCGGTGAGCAGCGGTGCGGAGGGCGCCAGGAACGCCTCGTTGGGATGGGGGCAGTCCAACACCACCAGATCTCCGTGTTTGCCCACGTCCAGCGAACCAACATCGCCTTGGCGGCCCAGGCTGTACGCGGCGTTGAGCGTGGCCGCCACCACCACCTCGGCGGGGGTGAGACGGAACCAGGGCGCCGCCAGGCCCATGGTGGACAGCAGCGACGTGGCATGAATCGACGAGCAGTAATCGGTGGCGATCGCCACCGGCACCTCGGTGTCCACAAACAAACGGGCATTGGCGCGCCGGTCGGTCATGTACACAAGCTCGGCCACCGGCAACAGCACCGCCACCGTGTCGGTTGATCCCACCCGGCGGATCTCCTCGTCGGTGGTGTAGGTGAGATGATCCGCCGACACTGCCTGGTTCTGCACCGCTGTGGCCCAGCCCTGCGACGGCTTCCAAGCGTCGGCATGCACCCGGGCCGCCAACCCCGCAGCCATCCCGGCCTTCATCAACCGAGCCGCCGAGGCGGGAGTGAACAAGCCGTCCTCCACTGTGACATCGTGGAACTCGGCTATGGCCTGGTCGGCCACCGCGGGCAGCATCTGCTGGGCGATCAGCTCGGTGTAGTCCTGTGATTCCTGCGGGCCGCCGCTCCCGGCGCCAATGTCACGCGGCACCACGTGAGCGCCCAAAAACGTGATCACCAGCCTCATCGCGGTGAGGTCGCGGGACTGCTCCAACAACTCCAGCTCGCGCAGCTCCTCGGTGGTGGTGAGCCCGTAACCGGATTTCACCTCCAGGGTGGTGACCCCACCGGCAAGAATCCGCCCGTACGCAACCCGAAGACGCGAGAGCAGCTCCTCGTTTGAGGCCTCGCGGGTGGCCAGCACACTCGACCAGATCCCCCCGCCGCGTGCGGCCACCTCGGCCAGAGACGCCCCCGCCAGGCGCTGTGCGTACTCGTCGTGACGCTCGCCGCCGAAGATCGGATGAGAGTGGCACTCCACCAGACCGGGCAGCACCGTGCGCCCCGAGGCGTCCAGGGTGGGAACCGCAGGGTCGTTCCAGTCGCGCAACACCTGCGCGGAGGTTCCGACCGCCACGATCCGACCGGCCCGGATCGCAACCGCGCCGTCGGTGATCAGATCCATGTCGCCTTGGGATTCGCCGGCACGAGGCCGGCCGCGGTCATGCACACACGCAAGCTGCGCCGCGCCCACAACGTTGAGGTCCCCGTTCGCGCCCGAAGCGTGCTCGGTGGTGCCCGTTGGGTTCATCGTTTCACCTCCGGTCGGGTTTCAACTTTGCGCAGGGGTTTCGGGGATCACCGCGATCACGTCTATCTCCATCAGCCATTCGGGTTGGGCCAATCCGCTCACCACCAACCCGGTGGACACCGGAAACACTCCCTGCAGCCACCGACCGACGGCCTGGTACACCGGCTCTCGGTAGCGCGGGTCGGTGATGTAGATCGTGATCTTCACGATGTGCGACAGGTCGCTGCCCGCCTCCGCGAGGAGACGCTCGACGTTGGCCATGGCCTGATCGGCCTGGGCTCCGGCGTCGCCCAACGCGGCGAGCCGACCCTCGAAGTCCACACCCACCTGGCCTCGCAGGTACACGGTGTTGCCCGCAACAACCGCCTGGCACAGGTCGTTGTCGAGTTTCTGGTTGGGGTAGGTGTCCCGTGTGTTGAACGGCCGGATCCGCCGGTGGGTGGGCATGTCAGGCTCCTGCGTGGGCCTGGGCGTACTGTCCGCCGGCTTCCTCGAAGGGCGTGGAACCACCCCTGCCGCCCTTGGCGGAGAAGCCCTCACCCAACGCCAGCGCCGCCAGGCGCTCCACGTACAGGTCGTCGCGGAAATGAAGCGTGAACGTGCGGGCGTCGCGCATCATCTGACCAAGCGGGTAACGCTCGTGACAGGCCCGAGCGCCGAGCAGATCGAATCCCTCATAGGGGATCGACAGCACTGCGTCCTTGGCGAGGTGCATGGTGCGCACCGCGTCGGCTTCCACCTCGTCGTGATCGTCGCCCCTGTCGAGGCGCGCTGCGGTGGCCTCCAGGCACGCCCGAGCAGCGAACAGCTTGGCGTCCATGCGACCCAGCCGCACCCGCACCACTTCGGATTCGCGCAAGTCGTCACGGGCCGCGATGTAGTCGGTGATGAAATCGAACGCCGCCTGCGCGGAGCCGATGTGGTTGGAGGCGTACGCACACGAGAACGTGCGCGGGTCGCTGGTGACCCATCCGCCGGGCACGCCCACAACGTGATCGTCGGGCACGAACACGTTGTTGAACTTCACCCCGCACGAGATCGTGGAGCGCATCCCCAGCATCTGCCAGTCGTCAAGCAGTTCCACTCCTTGCGAGTTGCGGTCAACCACCGCGAAAACGAGCCGCTGCGAGTACGGCTCGTCTCCCTCCACCGCGGCCCACACCATCAGGTAGGTGGCGATGGCGGCCACCGACGCGAAGCCCTTGCGGGCGGTGAGCCTGTAGCCGCCGTCGGTGGCGGTGAGCTCCGCGGCGAGCCGCTCGGCGCCGTTCTCGTAGAGATGCGCTTCCGATCCCAGCGACGCGCAAAACGCCCCGCCCACGATCCTGGGCAGGAAGTAGTCGCGCTGGGCGTCGGTGCCGTGCCAGGCGATGATGCCGCTGGCGTGGTTGTGAACCTGCAACAGCTGGGCGGTGTTGGAATCCCAGTAGGCGAGACGTTCGAGGATTCTGTACCAGTCGCTGTAGTTGCCGGGGCGCCACAACCCGAACCCGCCGTGGGATCTGGGCACGCACAGCGTGTGCAACCCGGCTTCGGCGGCCTCGGCGAAGTTCTCGTGGGGGAAGGCCGTTTCGGTGTCGAGGGCGCGCATTCGCTTGCGGAAGCGCGGCCCTAGTTCCTCCACTTTGGCCAGCACTTCGTCCACCGACATCGGCGCCCGCTCATCGGGGGCCACTGCGGCCTCAACTGGCGCGATAGTCATGGTTTCTCCTTGGGTTCAGGTTCGGGGGTGACAACTCCACCCACGGTTCGGTGAAACGGCTTCGTGAAAGCAGCGGTGCCGGCGCTCGGCGGGTGAGGCCACCAGCCGGGCGGGCAGGTTTCGCGCCTGCCCGCCCGCTGGATGACCCCCTCCGCTTGCCGCTGCGCGGGCGCCGGTGGTGATCGGCGCGGGGCGATCAGCCTCGGGAAGCTCCGGCGTTATCCGGCTGCGATCACCTCGGACCACGTCTCGGCGAAGATGGCGTGCGAGTCGTCGCGCCGCTGCCATACCAGGCGCTCACGGATCTCGTCGGTGAGTTCCAGCCCGGCCCCGGCGATCACGTCGTGGTATCCGTCCGAAAGCAGTTCGGGCACCGCCGTGTTGGGGGTGTAACCGATCGTGTACTCGGTGATCAACGCGCCGATGTCGGGTTCGAGCATGTAGTTGATCAACACGTGCGCCGTGTACGGGTCGGGCGCGTCGGCGGGCACCACGAAGCCGTCCTGCCAGATGATCCCGCCCTCCTCGGGGATTATGTAACGAATGTCGGGATTGTCCAGGTAGGCGATCCCCGCCGCGAAGCCCCATGAGGAAGCGGCCAGCACCTCACCCGATGCCAGGTTGCCGATGTAGTTGGCCGAGTCGAACCCGGACACGCAGTCACGGGCGTCGAGCAGCACGTCGAGGGCCTCGTCGTGCGCGGCCGGGTCGGTTTCGTTCCAGTCGTAGCCCAGGTACACCAGCGCAGAGCCGATCGTTTCGCGCTGATCCTCCAGCAGCGACGACTGCCCGCAAAGCTGGTTGTCGTCGAAGATCGCGCTCCAACTCGTGGGCGCCTCGTCGAATGCGGAAGCGTTGTAGGCGAACCCGGTTGTGGAGTACTGGTAGGGCAGCGAGTACACGTCGCCCGGGTCGTAGTAGGGGTCCATCTGCGCGGGATCGAGGTTGGAAATGTTGGGGATCTCGGACTTGTCGAGCTCCGCGAGCAGCCCTTGTGAGGCCATGATGCCGATGGCGTAGTCGGTGACGATCACCAGGCTGTAACCGGAGTTGCCGGCCTCGATCTTGGCGATTGCCTCCTCGTTGGCGGTGTGGGTGTCCATGGTGACACTCACGCCGCATTCCGCCTCGAACATGGTGAGCACCGCTTCGTCGATGTAGTCGGCCCAGTTCAAGAAGTTGATCGAGTCGCCGAGACGCTCAGGGTCGCCGCAACGCCCCATTGCCATCGGCTCGTCAACCGGATCCGGATCAGGGTCCGGCGCGGCTTCCGGCGCGGGTTCGGGCTCGGGATCCGGCGCGGCCGCTGTGGTTGTGGGCGCCGCTTCGGGCGCGGCGTCGTCATCGTCGTCGCTGCCACAGGCCGCGGCAACGAGAAACAGCACGGCAACCACCGCCGCGAGGCGTGCGGTGATGCCGATTCGGTTGGTGGATTTCATCATCCCTCCTTGGGGTAGTTGCCCGAAGGCATTGGTTTTCTCAACTGAGATCGAGTGGCGGTCACGGCCCTGACGCGGTTCGTCTTCGCCTCGCCACGGTGGCCTGCACAGCGAGTGCGGCCATCAACATCACCGTGGACGCCGCGAAGATCAGCGTGGACACGGCGTTCACCTCGGGGCTGATGGTGCGGCGCAACTGTCCGAACACCTCGATGGGCAACGTCGTGGCGCCGGGGCCGCTCACGAAGAACGTGATCACGAAATTGTCAAGCGACAAGGTGAACGCAAGCAGCGCCCCGCCGAGCACGCCGGGCATGATCGACGGCAGCGTCACCCGGCGGAACGCCGCCCACGGACCGGCGCCGAGGTCGTGGGCGGCTTCGGTGATGGCCGGATCGAGCGAACGGAGGCTGGCGCGAACCACCAGCGCCACGAACGCCGTGCAGAACGCCACGTGAGCGGCGATCACCGTGGGCCGGCCCAGCCTGAAGGCGTTCTGCGCGTCGCGGCCCAGCAGGTCATTGAGCCAGCCCAACCCCAGCGAGAAGAACGCCAGCAGCGCCACACCGGTGACGATCTCGGGCGCGATCACCGGCAGGTACACCACCTGGCGTGCGGCGCCCCTGCCACGAAAGGCGCGCCGGTCGAGCGCCAGGGACAGCATCGTGCCCAACACCACCGCCACCACGGTGGACACCACGGCCACCACGATCGAGTTCCACGTGGCCGACTTGAGCTGATCGTTGTCGGCCAGCCTGGCGTACCAGTCGGTGGTGAAGCCCGTCCAGGCGCCACCGGTGCGGGCCTCGTTGAACGAGAACAGCACCAGCACCGCCACCGGCAGGTACAACAAGGCGTAAACCAACGCCGAGGCGGCGCCCATCGCCGAGTTGAAACCCCGGCCCGCGGCGGAACCCGCGCCGCTCACAGCAGGTCCGCCTCGTCGCGGCGACCCACCACCAGGTACAGGCCGGCGATGGTGATGAGGCTGAACAACGTGGCCAGGGCCGCGCCCAACGGCCAGTTGAACGCCTCGCCGAACTGCAGGTCCAACAAGTTGGCGATCATGTTGGTTTTGCCGCCACCGAGCAGGGTGGGCACCAGGTACTGCGACACGGACAGCACGAACACCATCACCGACCCCACGATCAGTCCGTTGCGCACCAGCGGCAGAAACACTTCGGTGAACACCTGCGCAGGGCGGGCCCCGAGGTCTCTGGCCGCTTCGAGCTGGGCGCCGTCGTAGCGTTCCACCGCCGCGTACAGCGGCAGGATCATGAACGGCAACGCCGTGTACACCAAGCCGAGCATCACTGCGAATCGGGTGTTGAGGAACACGATCCGGTCAAGGCCGAGGTCTTCGAGGAAGCTGTTGAGGGGGCCGGTGTTGGCCAGCACGAACCGGATGGCGTAGGTGCGAACCAGCATCGAAGTCCAAAACGGGATCATCACCGCAACCAGCAGCGCATTCTTGGTGACGGCGCTGCGCCGTGAGCCGATGAACACCGCCAGCGGCAAGGCCAGCACCACACAAAGCACCGTTGCCTGCAAACTCCACACAACCGACCGGGCGAACACCGCCGAGTAGTTGTTGTACGCGAGGGCCAGGTGGTGAACGCCCACCAAGGCACCCACGATCATCGAGGCCAACCCGAGGCGCGCGAAGCGCCTGCCGATCAGGTGACCCACCAGCACCACCCCACCGGCGGTGATCGCAGCGCCCGCAGCGCCACGCAGCACAGCGCCCCCGAGCGAACCCCAGCCGATCTCCGAGCGGCGTCCCACCGCCAGCAGTTCGCGCCAAGCCTCCAAGGTGGTGTTCCAGATCACTCCGCCGCCGAGCTTGGGTGTCAAGAACGCGTACACCACGACGAGCAGCCCGGGCACCACGTAGATCAGCGAAATCCAGGCGATGCCCGGGGTCAGCAAACCGATCGTGGCGCCCCGCGCCGAGCGTGAAGTGTCCTTCGCGTTCATTCGGCCACCAGCCAGGCCGCGTCGTGTCGCCACGACGCGATCACCGGGTCGCCGACGCTGAGATCACCAAACGGGTTGCCGCTGGTGCTGTTGGGGCTCACCGCCACCAGCTCGGTGCCATCACCGAGGGTGATCGTGGCCCGCGTGGAGTCGCCCAGAAACAGCAGCGAACTCAACACGCCTTCCAGGGCGGTGGCGCCTTTCGATGTGTGCGCTGCGTCACCCGCTTGCACCGACAGGCGCTGGGGACGAATCGCCACCGCGGCGGTGTCGCCCTCGCCCAGGGAGCGCCCCGGCGGTGGAGGGCACTTCACCAGCGAACCCGACCCGGTGCGCGCCACCACCGCTTCGGATTCGACGGCTGCGACGGTCACGTCGAGGAGGTTCGTCTCGCCGATGAAATCGGCCACGAAACGTGTGGCGGGACGCTCGTAAATCTCGGTGGGCGAGCCCACCTGGTGCACACGGCCGCTTTCCATCACCGCGATGCGGTCACTCATGGTGATCGCTTCCTGCTGGTCATGGGTGACGAACACGAACGTCATGGCCAGGTCACGGTGAAGGCGGCTCAACTCGTGACGCATCGCCTGGCGCAGCTTCAAGTCCAAAGCGCTGAGCGGCTCGTCGAGAAGCAGCACCTCTGGCTGGTTGATGATCGCCCGGGCCAGAGCAACCCGCTGACGCTCACCGCCGGAAAGGCGCGCCGGGTAACGGCCCCCGTAACCGTCGAGTTGCACCATTTCCAGGGCCGTGTCCACACGCCGGGTGACGCCGGCGGTGTCCTCACGCTTCACGCGCAACCCGAATCCCACGTTCTCGGCCACCGTCATGTGCTCGAACAGGGCGTAACTCTGAAAGACGGTGTTCACCTTGCGCTTGTGGGGCGGCACCTTGGCCATGTCGGCGCCGCTGATCAGCACCCGCCCCTCGCTGGGTTGTTCGAAACCGGAGATCATCCGAAGGGTGGTGGTCTTGCCGCACCCCGAAGGCCCCAGCAACGACAGGAACTCGGTGGGCTCCACCTGAAGGCTCACCGAATCCACCGCCACAGCGCTGCCGTAACGCTTGGTGACCTGCTCAAGCGTCACCGACCCGCGGCCATCGGGCTCGGCCGGGCCGGCCACCGGGTGCGGTGAGGTGTTCATTGCTTTACCGAGGGGGGTCGCAGCACCCCTGGGTGGGCGATCGCGGACTTTGCGAACTCGGTGAACGTCTCGAGACTGCGAGGTGGCACACCATGGGATCGGCGTGCCATGCCCAGTACCAGCGGCTTCACCGAGGTTGTCAACTTCACGTAAGCCACCCTGGTGCCGTCCTGCGCGGTGTCGGGCGCCGGCAGGAGGTTCACCAGCGAAAACCCGAAGCCGTTGCCAACCAGCGAGCGAATCAGCGAAAGGTCGGGGTGTCGAGCCGAGGGCCTGCATGGAACCTCCGCGGCCAGAAACAGCGAGGTGAAGTACTGGCGGCTCAGGGGAAGGTCGAGCATGATGTAGGGCTCATCGACGAGTTCGCCGAGTTCCAGAGACTCGGCGGCGGCTTGCGGGTGCTGCGCCGGTAACGCCACGTGGGGACGGGCGTCGAGCACCGGCACGAAATCCACGTCGTGGCCCAGTTCCATGTCGTAGGTGACGGCCAGGTGAATGTCACCGGCCCGCAACCAGCTCAGCAGCTGATCCTGCGCGCCGATCCTCAAGCGGATCTCGATGTTGGGGTTGGCCTCACCGAACTGTCTCACAAGCGCCGGAACAACGATCGGCGCCACGGTCACAAGCGACCCGACGTGAAGCACGCCCTTTGACTGGTTGGCGGTTTCGATCATCATGTTGGCAACTTCCGAGGCGCGTGACAGCAGCGGTCGCGCCTCGGCTGCCAGCAGGGCGCCCTCTGGGGTGAGGCTCACGCCGGTGCCCCGACGGCGCACCAGCAGGGACACGCCGAGGTTGCGCTCGAGGTTCTTGAGCGACGCCGACACTGCAGGCTGGGACACACCCACAGCGATGGCGCCCGCGGTGACAGAGCCGTGATCCGCGACCGCCACGAAGTTCTCAAGCTCGCGCAACTTCACCAGTCGGCTCATGCGTTCCCCTTGGCGTCGGTTCCGGATCGCCGGTTGCCCGGACGATCCCGTGGCGTGTCCACGGCTTCAACGCCGGCACTGTATAAGCAAGTCCTATTGCATGTCAACTCCACACAACAAGTTCTTATGACTAGCTGGTGGACACCGACCTGTCCCGCGTCGCCGCCGGTTCACGGGTGTGGCGTTGCCGTGGCCTGGGCGCGATCCCCATGGCTCGACCCGGCCGCGCGCGGGGCTCGAGTCCTATGACTCGGCCCGTTACGGCCGCCTGTTCAGCGGCTTGACGTTGCCGCGGGCAGGTCTCGGGCCTTTGGCTTGGGCTTGATGGCAGTGCCCTTAGCGGCGCGGTGCTGCCTGCTGGGCGGAGTCTGTCTGCGTGGTTGTGGTGACCAAAGGTGTGTGGGTGGGCCACTTCTCGGGAAGGCCTTGAGCGATCCACACCGCCGCGGCGGTGGCAGCGAAAACTGCGTCGCTGGTGTGTACTGCGGGGCCGTCGTCGTCTTGGATCTGAACGGTTACGTGTGGCATGGCCGCCGCGCCCACAATCCCGAAGGACCGCACGGTCAGGTCTCGCACCACCCCGTCGGCGTCCACGCCGAGGGATTCGCTGGTTACCCACGACAGCGCCATGTGGGCCGCCCCGATGCAAAACGACCGCAGCACAACATGATCGAGGGGCTCACCGGCACGCACCCGCACCCTGATCGAACCGTCACGCAGAATCGCCGCTGCGGCGCTGCCGCCGTCGGGGCTGCTGATCCACCCTGAATCGGCCAACACGGAGGTGTCCGCAGCCACGCCCGAGGCGCCATCAGCGACCGACCGGCATGCCGCCATCAGCACCGCGGCCTCGGCCCATCCCGCGCCCCGAATCCTCGCCGAAGTGGGAGGGCCGCGCAGGTCCACTTGTTCCACTCGCAGGCCGGGCGCGCACGCGCCGATGGCCTCGGTGATTCCGGGGGTGCGCGCCACCCGGATCACGCCCGTGCCGTCGGGTGACACACCTGCGGCAATCGGTGGTCGTTTTGGCCCAAGGCAGGCCACGTCGGCTCGGTTCCACAGCACCCGCACCGAGCGGCCGTGCTCATCGGCGAGGCGGCGGGCCACGGCCCCCACCGGTGAGTCCACCTTGCCACCGAAAGCGCCGCCGTTGCCCAAGGCCGAGGCCGGTTCGCCACCGGGCGAGCACCATGCCGCGTCCGTTTCCAGGTAGCCGGGCTCACACCACGACGTACGAAGCCGCACGCTCCAGCTCCCTTCAGGCCCGTGCCCTTCGGGAACCTCCAATGGCGGCTCCCATTGGCGGGTGGCTCGCCGCGCCGGTGGCACGCCCGCAAGGCGCCGCGCCTCGGCAGGCGTCTCGGCCACCACCCAGCCCGAGCCATCACCGGCCCTCACGGCAACCAGCGCATCCGCCGGGGCGGTGTCGTCAGCGAAGCCTCCCTCGCCGAGGGCCACATGGGCGCCAACAGACTGCGCAGAACGGCCCTCCAAGGTGGCCCTGCGCGCGGCCCGCCCCCAGTCCCTCGGTGGCCGAGACCTCCGCGGCAGCCGACCACCCGCTGCGGGCCGTGCCGTCACCTCACCCAGCGGCGCCGGGCTCACCACGTTCTCAGGGTCACCAGAGCTGTCCCCGGGTTCGTTGCGGCTCAGGGCGGTTCCGTAGGCAACCCAGGCGTCCACCACGGGCTGCCAGCCGGTGCAGCGGCAAAGATGCGCGGCCAGCGCCCGTGCCGCAACATCACGATCGTCGTGATCGGCGCCGCTCGCCGACAGCGCCGAGAAACGGCAGATGATTCCCGGTGTGCAAAACCCGCACTGGCTTCCACCGGTGACCGCGAACGCCTCCGCCCACCGCTCACGCTCATCGCCGGGAAGACCATCAAGGGTGCGAATCTCTCGTCCCCGCACCCGCCGTGCGGGGGTGACGCAGGCAACGCGGGCCTTGCCGTCCACCAGAACCGTGCAGCATCCGCATTGACCCTGCGGGCTGCACCCGTCCTTCACCGAGCGCACCCCGGCCAGGTCGCGCACAACCTCCAGCAACGTCAACGCGGGATCGTCAACCGCCACTGTCGCGCCGTCCACCATCAACTCAAATCCGTCACCACCCTCACCGGAACCAGCCCCGGAACCAGACCGCACCGACTCGAAGTAGCCGGTCGCAGCGGAGTCGGAGCTGGTCGAAGTCATGTCACCGAACGCTAAGGGCCGAGCGTGAGTCACAGCCACAACTCGACCACAACAATTCGCCTCACCTCAGCGTCGCACTAAGCGCGGCGCGGCCCGTCAGGGCGGTTCATCGCGATCCCTTTTGCGACCTCCGACCCCTTGTCACCGTCCGCCTTGGCCCCGCTGAACAGCGCCCCGAAATTTCGCCGGCAGCAACGACGCAGGTCGCCTAAATTGCGGCGATGAACACACCTCAAAGCGACGCGATGAGAGCACACCACCGGTACCAGGCATATGCCGGTTTTGTGACCACGCCCCGCTACTTCGACGACAGTCCCCAACAGTTCCTGCAAGTGGCCCCTCAGGGCACCGGGATCGTGCAAAGGGTGCTTCACGTGCCCGGCTACGCCTACAACCTCGACCAGCGCTCGGCCAACTTTCACCTGCTGGCCGAAGCCGCGGAATGCCTGGCGACGTCCCATTGCGACGTGATCGGCCAGGTCGGCTCAAACTGGGTTCACTGCCAGGGCACAACCGGCCCCGACGAGATCACCGCGTTCTGCGACGAGCTGCGCGAATCCACCGGCGTCACGTTCTTGATGGCCGGTCACTGCCTGGTGGAGGCGTTGCGATCACTTGGGGCGTCCACGATCACGATCGCCAACGGCTACTACCGGCCCGACTGGTCGGCGGGCATCAACGGGTACCTCGAGCAGGCAGGGTTCCGCATTCTCTGGCAAGGCGACCTGGTGGATCAGGGCCTGGTGGCCGATCACGAGGAGAAGCTCGCCATCGAGGAGGCCACCCTTTGGGACTACCCCAACCACCTGATGGTGAGCGCCGCAGTGGACGCCCACCGTCGGGCCCCCGACGCCGATGCCATCGTGATCACCGGCGCCGGGTTCCGGATGATGCAGGCAGTGGACTGCGCCGAGGGTCACACCGGCACCCCGATCGTGGCTTCGGACTTCGCGTTGTACTGGGCGATGCTGCGACACCTGCAACTGCCCGCCGCGCCCGGCTACGGGCACCTGCTTTCCACGCTGCGGTGACCCTCAACAAGACCGTCGCCAACAAGATCGTGGCCCACAAGATCGTTGCCCTGTGGGGGGTTCCGCGCTCCACGTCCACGGCGTTCGAGTGGATGATGCGAATGCGGGGCGACATGGAGTGCTTCCACGAACCTTTGGGCGAGGTTTGGTATCAGGGCGACGCGCCCGACTGGCCCCGCTACAAACCGGGGGAGTCGGTGCGCACCCCTGGGCTCACCTACGAGTCGCGCTGGGCGGAGGTGACGCGCGCCGCCGCGGCCGGGCCGGTGTTCATGAAGGAGTTTCCGATGCACCTGGACTCGTTGTGGAGTGACGAGTTCTTCGACCACTTCACCCACAGCTTTTTGATCCGACACCCGCTCAAGACCGTCTCGTCAATGC
The DNA here is from genome assembly GCA_965221635.1 of Candidatus Aldehydirespiratoraceae bacterium. GTDB lineage: Bacteria > Actinomycetota > Acidimicrobiia > Acidimicrobiales > Aldehydirespiratoraceae > JAAXHB01. The sequence goes on along the minus strand of OZ244902.1, from coordinate 1,138,466 downwards.
ACAAACGCTGGCCGGAGTTCCACATCGTGGAGACCGGCTTTGCTGCTCAGCGGCGGCTGTTCGACGAGGTCACCCAGAAGGCGGGCAGGGTGCCGCCGGTGATCGACAGCGACGATCTGCTCACCAACCCTGCCGGGGTGGTGCGAGCCTGGTGTGAAGCCGTGGGGATCGACTTCATTGAAGAGGCGCTGAGCTGGTCACCGGGCAAGCGTGACGAGGTGTCGTGGTGGGACGGTGGCTCGTTTCACGAGAACTTGCGCAACTCGGACGGGCTGAAACCCCAGCCAACCAAGCCGGTCACGTTGGAGGATGCTGCGCCCAGGGTGAAGGCGGTGATGCCCGAACTGATGCCGCACTACACGCACATGCGACAACACCGAATAATCGTCGACTGACCCCAACCCCGAGGGGATCACGCCACCGGCGGGTCAACTCCACCCAACCAGAAGCGGCAAGCCAATCCACTCAGAGCCGGCGAATTGCGAACCTTGCAAGCGCTCCCGCAGAACCGGCCGACAAGAGCCGTGCGACGAGAACCGGGCGACCCTGCGCGCAGGGTCGGGGGAGCGGCGGGGCGGGTTGACTGAAGCGGGGTTAGCTGAAGCTTTGGCCGCAGCCGCAGCTTCGCTGGGCGTTGGGGTTGTCGATGGAGAACCCGGCCTGTTGCAAACCGTCGGAGTAATCCAAGGTTGCGCCCTCGAGCAGCATCGCCGATGACGGATCCACCACCACCTGCACGGCGCCGAAGCTTTGTTGACGGTCGTCGGGCGCTATGTCGCTGTCGAAGTACATCTCGTAGGAGAACCCGGAGCATCCGCCGGGACGGACGGCCACCCGAAGTGACAAGCCATCCTCGCCCTCAGCGGTGATCAGCTCGGAAACCTTGGTGGCTGCGGCATCGGTGAGAGAGATCATGGCCCCAAAGGTAGCATCGACTCATGCCGACGACCACAGGCCCGTCGGTGCAGGAGATCACCGAAATGCTGCGCGGTGTGATCGATCCCGAACTGGGCAGCAACCTCGTGGAGTTGGGCATGGCCCGGGGCGCCACCGTCTCCGACGATGGCGTGGTGACGCTCGAGATCGCTCTCACCACCTCCGGTTGCCCGTTGCGGGCCCAGATTCAGCGCGACGTGAGGGCGCGGCTGCTGTCGCTGCCCGGTGTGACCCGCGTGAAGATCAACTGGGGCGAACTCACCGCGGATGAGAAGGCGGCGGCCATGGCCAAGGCCCGCTGGAACGTCGCCCAGCAGGCGCCGGACACGTCCATTGGGGCCACCACCAAGGTGCTGATGATCGCCAGCGGCAAGGGAGGTGTGGGCAAGTCGTCGGTTTGCACCAACCTGGCCGCCGCGCTGGCGGTGCAGGGCTTCAACGTGGGCGTCATGGATGCCGACATTTGGGGCTACTCGGTGCCCAGAATGCTTGGCGTTTCGGGCGAGCTTCGCTCGGTGGAGGCCAAGATCGTGCCGATCAGCCGCACCGTGGGGCAGGGCCGCCTCGATGTGGTGTCGATGGGATTCCTGGTTGACCGTGAGGAGTCGGCGTTGATGTGGCGCGGCTTGATGCTCAACCGCGCGGTGCAGCATTTCTGCGAGGACGTGGCCTGGAACGACGACCTGCACTATCTGCTTATCGACATGCCCCCAGGCACCGGCGACGTGCAAATGGGCCTGGCCAAGATGCTGCCCCGAGCGGAGATGATAATCGTGACCACCCCGGCGCTCGCCGCGCAGAAGGTGGCGGCCCGAGTGGCCGACATGGGCCGCAAGAACTACCTGCGCATCGTTGGTGTGGTGGAGAACATGAGCGAACTCGTCACCCCCGCCGGTGAGCGTTACCAGGTGTTCGGCAAAGGCGGCGGAGACCAACTGGCACAACAGATAGGGGTGCCGCTGCTGGGCCGCATCCCGATCGAGGCAGCCGTGGCCGAAGGTGGCGACTCCGGCGAGCCGGTGGCGCTTGCCGAACTGAATCGGGCCGATTCAGCGGAGGCGGGTTCTCATGGTGGTGCCGCTGCGGCGTTCGCCGACCTGGCTCGCAAGCTGTCCCAGGAGTACGTGCCACCCACCGAAATGGCGGGATGCAGCGCCAGAATGCTCAGCGCCGCCATCGCCGCCCTCGACTCGGCCGACCTGTAAACACCCACGCCCGCCGGGTGCGGGCCTTGTGTGCCCTATCCGGCCGCTTCGCAGGCGGCTTTCACGCCTTGGATGACTTTGGTCATGTTGGCGCGGTGTTCTTGCATGCGCCGGTCGATTATCCGTGATTCCAGGTCGGGCCGGTTCTCGATCGCCATGGTCAACCCCGACGGGCCGGGGCCGAACAACGCCTTGAACCGAAGCCGGGTGGTGCGCCCGAACCGCTCCAGCTCGAAACGCCACCGAGACGCCGGATTTTGAGGGTCGTTCGTACACCAGCCAAAGGCCACGCCATCGTCGAACACGTCCACGGTGCAGTCAACCTCCCACTCGCCGATCGCGGGATGCTGGTTGCGGCCCACGAACACCGCTCCCAGACCCGGCCCGGTGTGGGGGGACTTCCAGTGCGCCCCGAGGAACTCCTCGGAGTGCTCGGCGGCCATGTTGATGTCCACCACCTGTTGCCACACCTCGGCCGCCGGGGCCGAAATGTCGGCCTCCACCACCAGGCCGGGACAGTCCCCCATGCCGATCGGGCTGCTCGGGCCGTGCTCGTAGATGCGGCCCCAACCGTCGAAGTAGGTGATCTCGCGGGCCGGTCGGCGCTTGGCGGGCCGAAAGTCCAGCCCAATGGTGTGAGCCACGGGGAACATCACGATCTCGGTGACCTCCGCGGGAATGCCCAGCAGTTCCTTGATGTCCGCTTCGGGGGCGAGACCGGCGGTGGCCCACACGGTTCCCAAGCCCCTGGCCCGCAACGCCAAACAGAAACTCCAGGCGCTTTGGATCACCGAATCGAACAGGCCGGGCCTTCCTCCACCGTCATGGCGGCCCCAGATGGCCGGAATCACGATCACCGGAACCTCAGCGAGGTGCTCGGCCAGGTGTTGCGCCGATTTTCGCACACCCGAGATCGGCAACCCCGAGGGCCCCAGCATCGGGGCGACAACACCACGGTAGATCTCGGCGAGGCGCTGCTTGATTTGCGGGTCGCGCACCACGATCCAGCGGCGACTGCCGAGGTTGCCTCCCGTGGGCGCCTGTTCGGCGATGTCGATGCAGTCCAGGATGACCTGGTCGTGAACGTCGCGTTCGAGGTCGAGGCGCAGACGAACCGCCCTGGTGGTGCTGAGCACGCCGTCGATGCTCGACGTGTTCGACGGGTCCACCGTCACCGGTTCACGCCCTGGGGTTTCGGTCATTTTGGTCCTCCGATTTCTGGTGAATCGCCAGGCGCTTGCCGGTGTGGGGCTTCCTGCGCGTCAACCACGTCGCCATGGCCCGGGTGATGCCACCCACCCGAACCTCCCGGCCAGCCGCCCGAACCTCCCGACCAGCCGGCCGCCACAGCCCGAGACTTGAACCGGCGCATCAGATACGTGCGAACCAGTATCCGGCTCGGCGGGAACAGCAACAGCAACCCCACGGCGTCGGTGAGGAAGCCGGGAGTGAGCATGAACGCCCCGGCCACGAGGATCAGCACCCCGTCCACGAGCTCACGACCGGGAATCTCCCCTTCGGACAGTCGAAGCTGCACTTGGCGCAGCACCGCCAGACCCGACCGGCGAACCATCCAGGCGCCAACCAGCGACACCAGGATCATCAACCCGATCGTCTCCCAAACCCCCAGAGATCCCGACACCACCACGATCACGATCAGTTCCGCAAACGGCACGCACAGCAACAGCAGAATCAACACCGCAAGCACCCGCCAAGCGTAGACACCACGAACCGGATCGTCAGTCGAACCCCCCACGCGCCGGAAGCCACCTTCCCTCGCGGGCCTAGCCTTGGAGGTTGGTGAACCGGCACACAATCACCCAGGCGCCCCTCAACGACCGGGACGCAAGCGCTGCCTTCACTTGCAGGTTTCTTCGCAAAGCTTTGGGGCAGCGGGTAACACCCATTCAGAGCGTGGCGCCTGTGTTCCGAGTCCGCGGCGATGAGTTACACGCTCGCCTCCAGAGCGCACCGCATCACGCTTGGCCCCGCGGGGCTCGGGGCGGTAGGTGGCCGTGAGTAGCACCCCTCCGCCTTCGGTTGACGCGCTGGCCCGCAGCCTCACCGGCGAGGGCCTGCCGCACCCGTTGGCCGTGAAAGCCGCTCGGGAGGCGATCGCGGCGGGTGAGGCACACACCGCGCAGAGTCGGGCCCGTGATTTGCAACGCCGAATGCTCACCCCGGTGATCAACGGCACGGGCGTGCTGTTGCACACCAACCTGGGGCGGGCGCCGCTGGGCCTCCACACCGAACCCGGCTACCACAACCTCGAAATCGACCTCGCCACGGGCGAACGCGGCGACCGTCACTCCACCGCGGCCCAACTGGTGGCCACCGCATGCGGCGCCGAGGCCGCCATCGCGGTGAACAACTGCGCAGCGGCGATGCTGCTGGTGCTGGCCGCGCTTGCCGGTGATTGTGACGTGATCGTGTCCAGAGGCGAACTCGTGGAGATCGGCGGCGGTTTCCGAATCCCCGAGGTGATGGCCTCATCGGGGGCGCGACTGGTGGAGGTGGGCACCACCAACCGCACCCGCAAGGACGATTTTGTTGACGCCGTCGCCAATCCCGGCGTGGACGCAGCCCTGGTGTTGCGAGTGCATCAGTCCAACTACCGCATCGTTGGGTTCACCGAAGCCCCACGCACCGCGGAGCTGGCCGACCTGGGTGTGCCGCTGGTGGCCGACATCGGCTCGGGGCTGCTCGACAGCCGCTGCGGATGGCTCTCCGGGCGGCCACCGGCCTGGCTGGAAGGCGAACCCGCGGCCCGTCAAACTCTCGAAGCGGGCGCCGCGCTGGTGACCTTCTCGGGGGACAAGCTCTTCGGCGGCCCCCAGGCCGGGATCATCGCCGGTCGGGCCGACCTGGTGGCCCGATGCGCCCGCCACAGCCTGGCCCGGGCGTTGCGACCCGGCGCGTTGGTGCTGACCGCGTTGCAACAAACCGCGCTGGCCTACCTTCGAGGCGATGGCCAGGCCATCGAGTTCTGGCGGATGGCGACCCTCAGCACCGATGCCTTGCGCAGCCGTCTGGCCACGTACGACTCGCCGGGGGTCAAACCCGTCGAAACGGAATCCACCCCGGGTGGCGGCACGCTTCCGGGAGTTCGGATCGAATCGGTGGGGGTGGCAGTTCAGGGCGATCACAGCGCCCAGCTGCGTGAACTGGATCGTCCCATCATTTCCAGGGTGGTTGACGGCGCAACTGTGATCGACCTGCGAACCGTTCCTCCCCACCACGACAGCTACGTGGCCGCCGCCTTGGCAGCCTGCGCCACCGACGGCGCGCAACGTTGACCACCCCCACGCTGTTCACCACCCGCACGCTGTTCACCACCCCCACGCCATGCACGTAGTGGCAACCGCCGGGCATGTGGATCACGGCAAGAGCACCCTGGTGCGCGCCCTCACCGGCACCGACCCCGACCGTCTCGAAGAAGAGAAGAGCCGCGGGCTCACCATCGACCTGGGGTTTGCGTCGATGGAACTCCCATCGGGCAGGGGGGTGGCCTTCATCGACGTTCCCGGTCACGTGCGCTTCCTCAAGAACATGCTGGCCGGGGTGAGCAGCGTGGACGCCTGCGTGTTCGTGGTGGCCTCAACCGAGGGTTGGAAACCGCAGTCCGAGGAACACCTCCGCATTCTGCACCTGCTGGGTTTGGGGCACGGGATGGTGGCGCTCACCAAGATCGCCGAGGCCGACGACGAACTGGTGGAACTGGCCCGCATGGAGGTGGCCGAAAGCACTCAGGGGACTTTCCTGCAGGACGCGCCGGTGGTGGGGGTGGACGCACTCTCGGGTGTGGGCCTCGACGAGTTCGTGGCCACTCTCGACCGGATGCTCACCACCACCCCCGCAGCCGTGGATCACGACCGGCCCCGGCTGTGGGTGGATCGCTGTTTCCCCATCAAGGGTTCGGGCACCGTGGTGACCGGCACGCTCACCGGTGGCGCCCTGAGCGAACGCGACCAACTGGTGTTGCTGCCGGCGCAGCGCCCGGTGCGGGTTCGGGCGCTGCAAAGCCTGCACCACACCCACACCCGCATGGGCCCCGGCAACCGGGTGGCGCTCAACCTCACCGGCGCAGGCCACCGAGATGTGCGCCGCGGAGACGCCGTGGTGCGCCCCGATCAGTGGCACAACACCGCCGTGGTGGACGCCGAGCTCGCCGTGCTGCACAGCGTTGATCATCCCGTCACCCGCAAGGGCGCGTTCGTGGCCTACATCGGCTCGGGGGAGCATCCGGTGAAGATCCGCGTGCTGGGATCGGAGTCGATCGCCGCGGGCCAAACCGGGATGGTGCGCCTTTACCTGCCCCGACGCCTGCCGCTCACCTTGGGCGACCGGTTCATCCTGCGGGAGTCCGGCCGCTCCGAAACCGTCGGAGGTGGCGAGGTGCTCGACGCCAAACCGGTGTTGCCCGCGGCCAAGGCTCGTCCCGATCGTTCGGTGAGCCGCATGATCGCCGAACGAGGCCGCATCCCCGCCGAGTTGTTGCAGAAGCTCACCGGCGAGGCTCGCGCCGCTGAGGTGGGACGATGGGTGGTGGCCCCCGACCACCTGCGCCAGGCCCGAAGCCGCCTGCTCGAAGCAGCCACAGCCGCGGGACCGGCCGGTTTGAACGTGGCAATCCTCGACGAGTTCGACCGTGCCCTGATCGCCCTGATGGACGAGGTGGTGGTGGACTCGGGACGCGCCCGACCCCAGGGGATGCGTGACGATCTTGCCGAGCATCCGTTCCTGGCGGCCGCGACCCGTGCAGCCTTCGCGCCTCCCGCGCCCGACGGAGTGGACCGCAACGAGCTGCGGCGCCTGGTGCAGGCGGGTCACCTGGTGGAAAGCGACGGGATCTATTTTGCGGCAACCGCCGTGCAACAGGCGGCCCGGGTGGTGGCGGAGCTGTTGGCGGATCGGCCCGAGGGGGTAACCGTGGCAGAGGTGCGCGACGCCTGGGGCACGAGCCGCAAGTTCACGCTGGCGCTGCTGGCCCGACTCGACCGCACCGGCGTGACCCGCCGCCAAGGCGATCATCGTGTGGGCGGCCCCCGGCTCCCCGACACCGACCCGTAACCGCCGTCCACCTGGATCGCCAGGTTCACGACCTGGATCGCCAGGACCGGCAATTCCGATCGCCGGTACCGGCGGTGTTGGTCGCTGACGTTTGTGTCGTTCTGCGCCCTCGACGCGCGAACTGGCGTTGCCTACGAGGGCAACTCCCGGGGGACCGGCGGTGGTAGAGGAGACCGATGGCGCTAGACGCCGGGGATCAGCGGGGAGCGAGAGCCGGGGTCAGGGAAGGCTGCCGTCGATGCCTCGCAGCATGTTGCGGCGCTCCAGTTCGTTGAGGCCGCCCCAAATGCCGTGCTTCTCTCCCACTTCCAACGCGTGGGCCCGGCATTGGGTGATCACCGCGCACATCCCGCAGATCTCCTTGGCCCGGGTCTCGCGCAGGCGCTTGTCGCTTCGCTTTTCCGTGTGTACCGGGGGGTAGAACACCGCCGACTGAGGGCCGCGACAAGCGGCACGCATCTGCCATTCGGGTTGCATGGCCACTGTGAGCGTCATTGTCACCTCCGCGTTGGAACGCTCCATGACTCGGGCCTGTGACCGCTGTCACAAGCCCGGCGGGGCGTATTGGTAACACACCATCTCCACGCCTGCAAGCCCAATTTCGGGATTTGTTGCTGTGGAGATATTGAATGGGGGTTTGTGCCGCTCAACGGTTGGCGCCGGGGGCGGGCTGATCGGGCCCCGTGGCGGTGTGGTCGATGAGCACCCCGGCGGCTTCCAGGCGCGTCCGCAGCAAGGCCAGGTCCTCGGCAACCTTCTGAAGGCGCTGCTCGTTGCGGGACAGTTCAAAGGACAGATGCACCGTGGTGGCAAACAGAAAAGCGGTGCTGGCGAACAGGATCGTGGCCGGTTCGTAGGTGATTCCCACCAGCCGAGAGATCGGCACCAGCAGGTCGGGCACGGCCGCGAGGGGCAGCAACGCCACGGCCACCACCGACCAAAGCAGCGCGTACTTGGCTTTGAGCACCTTGCGTGAAACCAGCCGAAAGATGAACAGCACCGTCAAGGCGATGACGACTGCCACAAGGACATGAGCGCGCGGCGACATGGCCGCACGCTAGTGATCGTCACCGCGGCCAGCAGCACAAGCGCAACCTCCGCGGGCGTGCGGAACCGGGCCAGCCCGTACACGGCTGCCGCCACCATGCTCACGTGTACGAACGGAACCGCCAGCAGCCACGCCACCGCGGCGCCTCGGCGTCGCCACAACACCACAAGCCCCGCGGGCGCTGCCACCAGCAACAGCGCGTACCCGGCCAACGCCAACAGCGAAGCCCACACCTCTCGTCCTTCGCCGGTGTTCCAGTGAACCATCTGCAGCGGGCGGTAAGCGCTCCACACTCGGCCCAGCCGGGCTGCGGCCACCACCGGCCACCGGTCGGTGTGGTCGAACGCGAACTCGGTGGCGGCCCGGGTGTACGCCGCGGATGCCTCGCCCTGGTCGAGGCCCGAAACGTCCACGGTGGCCTGGGCGTGCTCGATTGTCCAAAACCCGATGGCGTCGCCGAAATATGTCTGCGGATTGTTGGCCCCGGCCAGGGTGAGGCCGGTGTTGCTCGAAAGCAGCACCGGTTCGTGGAAACGCACGAGGTTGGCCGCCACCCACGGAGCGCACACCCCCGCCACCACCCCGAGGGCCACAAGCGCGGCCACCACTCGGCGCCGAAGCTGCCGGTTACAGGCCCAGGCCAGGGGGATCATCACCAGCGGCGCCAACAACACAAGCTCGGCGCGGGTGAGCGTGGCGGCGCCGAGCCACAATCCCAGCACCACCAGCCGACCCGGCGACGGCGCCTTCTTGTAACGCAGCGCCGCCCACAGGCCCCCGGCCACGGTCACCGCCACCAGAGTTTCGGACATCACCAGGCCGTCGTTAATCCAAAGCCCCGGGTAGGCCGCGGCGATCCCGGCCGCCACCAGGCCACAGCGGCGACCCACCAGCTCGCGACCCGCAAGGCCGATCAGCACCACGGCCAGCACCCCCAGCGCGGCCATCGTGAGCCTCTGAGCGAACACGTTCGAGCCGGGCGGGCCGCCAAGCAACGCCGCGGGTGCGGCAGCCAGCGCCGTGAGGGGAGGATGATCAGCCGCGTGCGGCGCCACCGAACCCGCCTGCGCGGCGCCGGTGGCAACGCTGATGTGATGCCAAGGCACCACGAAACCGTCGCCTCGGGCCAGGGCGTCGCCCGCCAGCGAGTAGTAGAACTGATCGCCGGGGAACACCGAATCGGCGCTCAGCACCGGTTCGGTGCGTTTCGCGAAGATCACGTAACCCACGCGAACCACCGCCCCAACCGCCGCGATCACGCTCAACTGGGCACGAAACGAAGCCTGGCGCCACCGGAGCCTGGCCTTGATCAGAGCCGACTCGCCGGGCCCGACCCGATCGGCTCGTGTGGCGCGGCGGCGGCCGAGAGCGATCCCGGCGCGCTCCACGGTGAAGTAGCTCACCGCGGCCACCACCGTGGCGGGCACCACTGCCACCACCCCCAGCACCACAAAACGCGAGTCGAGCAGGTCGGGCACACCAGTCCATCCGGCTGCCGATTCGAACCACCCGGAACGAACGGTGAGGTCCCAGATCCGCTGCGTGGCACGCTCCGCGGGCGCCCATGGGTGAATGATGAACACCATGTGCCACAGGTAAAGCGAGTAGGAGATCCGCCCCAGGCCACCAAGAACCGGTCCGCTCAGCGCACGCCGAACCAGCCCACCACCGGCCCCCAGCCCACCACCGGCCCCCAGTCCACCACCACTGCCTGCGGTGCTGTTGTGGCCGAACACGAGCGGGAACAGCAACATCAGTCCCACAAGTCCGTAGCAGAACTGGCGCGCCATCTCCCGGGGCCATGGCGCCACTTCGAGGCCCCTTGCCAGGCCCATTGCTTGTGCGGTCACCACGAACACCACGGCCGCGCCCAGCCACCACCATCCCGCTCGGGCGGCCCAGCGATCCAGGCGGTCGCGTGCCGGGGTGCCGGGCGGGCAACCCGCGTGAAGCGCGGCCAGGGCCATGCCGATGGCGAAGTAGTCCAACTGGCCCGGCAGCCACAGCACCGCGGCGCTTGTCCACCCACCGGATGCTGCGTCCTGGCCGTACACCCAGAGTCGGAACAAAACGCTGAACAGGTACAGCCCCACGGTGGCGGCCAGCACCCCGCGCAGCCTGTACAGGTGCTCATCGCCAACCGGGTTCGGGGGGCTCAGCGCCCCACGAAGCACCCTGGCAAGGATCGGCAGCATCGCATAGAAGGTCACCTCGGTGGCGAGGCTCCAAGCCTGGGGTATCGGGCCCAGCACATGGCCCGGCCAGTGGATGTGTGCCAAAGCCGTGGTGGACACCGCCTGGCCGACGCTTCGCATTTCCTCCGATGTGAACGCAACAATCGCCACCAGCGCCACCCAAAACGCCGGGTAGATGCGGGTGGCGCGGCGCCACAAGTGATCAGACACCCGCCGAAGGGGCGCGTCGGTGATCACCGATGCCGCCACGGGGCGGAACAGCAGAAACCCCGACAGCGTGAAGAAGATCGGCACGCCGATGTCGAGGCGGGCCAGCAGTCCACCCGCGGCGGAGTCGAACGTGGCGCCCGACGCGAAGCCCACGTGGTGTGCGAACACTGCGAGCGCGGCCAGCGCCCTCAGGCCGTCAAGCCCGGCGAAGCGTTGCGTGTGCGGGCTTGACGGTGACGACCCCCGGCGACCGATGCCGCTCAGCAGTCGCGACGGTGGCGACAGCGCAACACCTCAGCGCACGAACTCAGCGTGCGAACGCGGCGAGCCAGTCGGCCCGGTTCTGGGGCCGGAACACCACGTTGCGCTCACGTGTGGCGGCCATCGTGGCCGACGATTCCAGTGAATACCGGTGGCCTGGGTACAACACCGCGTCGTCGGGCACTCGAGCGAGTTTCGTGGTGAGGCTCTCGTACATCGCCTCGGGATCGGATCCGGGCAGATCCATGCGCCCGCAACCATCCAGGAACAGAGTGTCACCCGCCACGAGGCGTCCGTCCACCAAGAAGCACTGACTGCCGGGGGTGTGCCCCGGGGTGTGGATCAACTCGATGTCCACGTCGCCCACTGTCACCACGTCACCCGAGGCGTGGCTCACCAAATGGTCGAATCCCACGCCGGTCACCTTGTGTACGAGTTCGGCTTCCTCGGCTTGCACGTGGATCGGCACCGACGTGCGTTCCAACAGCCTGCTCACGCCCTCGATGCGCATGCCCATCATTTCGCCGCCAACATGGTCGGGGTGGTAGTGGGTGGCCAGCACCCCCACACATTCCATGCCGTCCGCCGCGAGCACATCCAGCAGCGAGTGGGTGTCATACGCCGGGTCCACCAGCACGGCCTTGCCCTGGGCGCGATCACCGATGGCGTACACGAAGTTCACCATTTGTTGTGCCAGCCCGTCGGTGTGGGCGAAATCACGCCCCGACAGCAACTGGCGGAAGTAGAGCCGTTCCACCACGTCGTCACCCTAACAAGGGCCCCTTGGAGGCTTCGGCGGTTGCCACCGGCTGCAGCCCGGCCCCCGGCGCGCCGCGCCTGGTCATCCTCTGGGCGGCAACTGGGCCTTGGGCGCCACCGGGGCGCTCTGTGTGGCGGGAGTTGGGCGTCCGCCGGGCGAAATATGATGAGTGCCCATGTCCAACAATCAGCCGACAACGGCGGAGGCTGAACCGGCCCGATCGGTGGCCTATCTGGGGCCGCGGGGCACCTTCACCGAGGAGGCCCTGTTCACTCAGCGCGACCTGGCCGAGATGGAACATCACGCCATGAGCGACGCGTTCGCGGTGCTGCGAGCCACCCAGCAAGGCGAAGTGGACATGGGTTTCGTGGCGATAGAGAACATGATCGACGGTCTGGTCACGGCCACCCTCGACGCGTTGGCGTTCCACACGAACCTCACAATTCAGCGTGAGGTGATCCTCGACGTGCGCCTCAACCTGATCGCGCAGCACGGCGTGTCCCCCGAGGAGATCAAGTCAATTCGCACCCACCCGGTGGCTCACGCCCAGTGCCTGAAATACCTGGACGCCAACTTTGCCGGTGTGGAGACACGCTTCGCCAGCTCCACCGCTCACGCGGCGCGCGAACTCGCCGAGTCCGGTGACCGCACGATGGCCGCCATTGCGCCTCACCGCTCGGCGGAGGCCTACGACCTGGCCGTGCTCGACGCCGACATCGAAGACCACCGGGACAACCAGACGCGCTTCTTGTTGGTGAGCCGCGGCCACATCGGCGACCCGTCCGGGCATGACAAGACCAGCCTGGTGGTGTGGCAGCGGGTGGACAAGCCCGGTTCGTTGATGGGCTTGCTCGACGCGTTCGCCAGTCGGGGAGTGAACCTCACCAGCCTGCAAAGCCGCCCGATTCGCAAGGGCTTGGGCCAGTACTGCTTTTTTGTGGACTGCGAGGGCCACATCGCCGATGACAAGCTCGGCGAGGTTCTGCGCAGCCTGTACATGCGAGCCGAGTACGTGAAGGTGCTGGGTTCATACCCGTGCGCCCCGGTTGACCCGGGGGTTGGCGCCGGCGACGCCGAGAATCCTCACGGCGCATCCGCGGCGGAGAACTGGCTGGCAGATGTGCGAGCCCGCCTGCGCCGCCCGTTCGCCTGACCGACTGCCGTCGCACCTGTTGCGTCCTTGGCGGGGGCGCACCACCGATCGACCTGGCGGGTGGCACTGGGTTTCTCCGATTGTGGTGGTGCCGGGGGTTCGGCGCAACCCCGGAGCCGGTCGCGGCTTGTGGCTTGACCGTTACGATCCTGGGTTCACCAGGAGGGATGGCAGAGCGGACGATTGCGACGGTCTTGAAAACCGTTGGGCCTGCGAGGGTCCCGGGGGTTCGAATCCCTCTCCCTCCGCAGTTCGCCTGAGGCCCCTGTCGTGGGCCGGCCTCACCAGCAGATCAACTGATCCCGGGCGGTCAACCGAACCGGGTTGACGCGCCTAACCGGCAGGGCCCCCGGAGTGTCTAGCCGGGTGCCTCCGAAACGCAGTCGGCGCATTTGCCGGTGAGGTCGAGCTTGTGGTCCCTGGGGTCGAAGCCGCCTTTGCGTGCCGATTCGGCCAGCACCCGATCAAGTGCTTCCTCGAACTCGGCGTCGAGGCTGAAGTCCTTCATCACGCCGCACACGTCGCACACAAAGTGATGGTGGTGACCGATCAGGTGCTCGGCCAGCTCGAAGTGGCTGTGCCCGGCGGAATCAATGCGCGCCACCAGATCGGCACGACAAAGAACGTCCAAGATGCGATAAATCGAACTTTGGGGCAGTTTCGGATCCGCGGCCAGCAACTCCGGCAACGTCACCGGCCTTCCCGCCTCGAAGAGCAGCTCCACCACGCGCCGACGGTGCTTGGTGTAGCGGTGGGAGTCTCTCGCCAGTTTGTCCTTGACGCGGCGGTGAAGGGTGGTGGCGTTCAGTTCCATCGCGTTGCCCGCGTTTGGTGGACTGCACGCAGAGGCACGTTTCCCCCGATCTCGATTCGTGTTGCGGCCCACGCGTAGCCACAAACGCCGTCCCGACCGACTCCCTGGCGACAGGACTTCCCAAATCATAGGCTTGTCGCCCATTATGAGATCAATACTGAATCCATGGCGGGGCCTGGCCCTGGTGATCGTGTTGTTTGCGGCTTCCTGTGGCGGCGACAGCGACAGCGACGCTTCCGAGCCCGGCACCACAACAGCACCGGCTTCCACCACTGAGGCCGTGGCGCCACCCACCACATCGAGCGGCGAAACGGAGACCGGCAACGAGCCCGAACCGGCCCCGACCACAACTGTGGCACCAACCACAACGGTTGCCCCCACCACGACCGTGGCCCCCACCACCACAACCACTCCAGGCGACTCCGAACCCTCGGACACCGGCGCCGACGACGAACCGCCGCAATGGGAACGAGTGGCCGGATCCGAGGATTGCGCCTGCGCCGACGGCAGCGACTTCAGCTACTGGGTGTACGAGGCCGACCCGTCGAAGGTGGTGTTCTACCTGGAGGGTGGCGGCGCCTGCTTCACCGCCGAGAGCTGTTCGTTCGAGAACGGCACGTACTCCACCACCACCGGCGAGGAGGACAACCCCACCGATGCCGGTGGCATTTTCGATTTCGCCAACCCGGCGAACCCGCTTGCCGGTTGGTCGTTCGTGGCGGTGCCGTACTGCACCGGTGACATTCACCTGGGCAGCGCCACCACCACCTACAGCGAGGATCTGGTGGTGCGCCACAACGGGTTCGTGAACGCCAACACGGCGCTAAACGAGATGGTGGCCCGCTTCGGCGACGCAACCGACATCGTGGTGGCCGGGTCAAGTGCCGGTTCGGTGGCGGCGCCGATGTACAGCGGACTGGTGGCCGACAAGTTCCCCGAGGCGTCAATCGACGTGATCGCCGACGCTTCGGGCGCCTACCCCAGCGTTCCCGCGGTGAACGCCGCGATAGGGCTTCTGTGGGGCACGATGAGCGTTGTTCCCGATTGGCCGGTGAACGAGGGCCTTGAGGTGGCCGACTGGGGCCCGATTGAGTTGTACACCCAGGCCGGGTTGCACGCCCCGCACGTGCGGTTCTCGCGTTTCGACAACGCCTTCGACGACAGCCAGGAGTTCTACGCCGAGCTCGCCGGGTTCGGAGCGGACAACATCGACCAGCTCATCAAGGCAAACGAGGCCCAGATCGAAGCCGCCGGGGTGCCCGTGGCCAGCTACCTGGCACCCGGCGACGCTCACACGATCCTCGGGCGCAACGACTTGTACACCCTCGAAGTGGAAGGTGTGTCGTTCCTGGACTGGCTCACCGCGTTCCTGAGCGGCGAGGACGTTCCCGACGTGACCTGCGAGGTGTGCTCCTAGCCCCTTGTGGGGGGCGCCGAGCCGCTACCCACGGTGCGACCCGACCGGGCACCCGCCGGGCCGCACCGATTGGTGGCGGTGGTACGATTCGGGTTCCCTTGGAGATGTGGCCGAGTCAGGTTGAAGGCGCTTCCCTGCTAAGGAAGTAACGGTGCAAGCCGTTCGTGGGTTCGAATCCCACCGTCTCCGCCACGCCGCCGTTGCCGCCAGGTAGTCGGTACCGGAGTCACCTGGCCTGTCACCCGTCGCCATGGCACCCACGGAGTCGGGGGCTGTCAAGTCGCCAAGTGGCACTCCCCCGGTGGCGGCTTACAATGGGATTTGCGAGCGCTCGTGGCTCAATTGGATAGAGCATCTGACTACGGATCAGAAGGTTGGGGGTTCGAGTCCCTCCGAGCGCGCCACTCTCATCGAGGCACCCACTGCCAAGATGTTTCTGTGTTGGGGAGCCGCCCGATGCCGGCCACTCCCCCCGGTGAGCACCGCCCGGCTCGGTGGGCGCTACCCGGCTCGGTGAGCGCTACTCGGCCCAAGTGAGCACCGCCCGGCCTGGGTGAGCCTGGGCGGGGACGCCGTCAGCGAAAGGCGCTGATGCCGGTGGCGGTTTGCCCCAGTACGAGGGTGTGGATTTCCTCTGTGCCTTCGTAGGTGAGCACAGATTCGAAGTTCATCATGTGCCGGATGGGTGAATACTCGGTGCTCACACCGTTGGCGCCCAGGATTGTGCGTGCGGTGCGTGCGGCGTCGAGCGCCACACGAACGTTGTGGCGTTTCACCATGGACACGTGCGCGGGCCGGGCACGCCCGGCGGCTTTGAGTTCACCCAGTCGGTAGGCCTGCAGCGCGGCGTTGGTGGCGCCGGTCATCATGTCGGCGATCTTGGCCTGGGTCAGCTGGAAACCGGCGATCGGTTGTCCGAACTGTTCGCGTTGGGTGGAGTAGTCGATCGCCACCGCCAGACAGTCCGCCGCCACCCCGGCGGCGCCGTAGGCGATCCCGAAGCGGGCTTCGCTCAAACACGACAGGGGCGCGCCGAGCCCGGTGGCTTTGGGTAGGCGCATGTATTCGGGCACCACGCAGTCGTCCAGGTAGAACTCGCCGGTTACCGATGCGCGCAGCGACATCTTGTCGTGGATTTCGCGAACTTCGATGCCCTCGGAATTGGTGGGCACCAGAAAGCCCCGGATTCCGTCCTCGGTGCCGGCCCACACGATCGCCAGTTGGGCGATCCCGGCGTTGGTGATCCACCGTTTGGCTCCGTTCAGGCGCCACACGTCGCCGTCGCGCACCGCTCGGGTGGTCATGTCACCCGGATCGGAGCCCCGGTCGGGTTCGGTGAGCCCGAAGCATCCGATCACCTCGCCTGCGGCCATTTTGGGCAGCCACTGCTGCTTTTGCTCTTCGGAGCCGTACTTCCAGATCGGGAACATGCACAGGCTTCCCTGCACCGACACGAAGCTGCGCAGGCCGCTGTCGCCTCGTTCGAGTTCGCGGCATGCCAGGCCGTAGGACTGTGCGCTCATGCCTGCGCAGTCGTAGCCATCCAGGTGCATGCCCAGCAGCCCGAGCGCGGCGATCTCGCCGACCCGGTCGAGGGGGAAGGTGGCGTCCTCGAAGTGGCGGGCCACGTCGGGCATCCATCGGTCGTTCACGAAGCGGCGCACCGTGTCGCGCACCATCAGTTCGGTTTCGCCGTAGAGCGAATCAACGTCGAAGAAGTCCAGCGGGTCGATGGTGGCGGGCATCATCAGCCTTTCTGCGAGGGGGTGGTTGCGGGTTGTGTGGGGCCGGTGTGTCGCACGGCCGGGTTGTACCCGATGGTGGTGCGGTACAGCAGCCGCTCAAATCCGTCGTAGCCGCCGGTGGCTTTGTGGAGCACGCAGCGGTTGTCCCACATCACCAACATGTTGGGCTGCCAGCGGTGGCGGTAGCAGAACTCGGGGCGTGTCTGTTGGCGGTACACCTCAAACAGCAGATCGGTGGCGTCGGACTCTGCCATCCCTTCGATGCCGATGATGTACCCCAGGGTGCTGTACACCGAGGGCTTGCCGGTTTCGGGGTGTGTGCGGATCAGCGGGTGGGTTTGGGTGGCGTACGCATCCTCGCTGTACACGATCCGGATGGCCCGCCCGGCCTCACGGTCGCCGGCGCCGTACCTGCCGTCGGGTGCGTAACCGCCACGGGCGGAGTGAATGGCGATGAGTCCCTCGATGCGGGATCGCAGCGATGTGGGCATGGCCGCCAGCGCGGCTTGCTGGTCGGCGTAGAGGGTGTCGCCGCCGGTTGGGGGAATGACCTCGGCGTACAGGCAGGTGCCGTCAGGCGGGGTGGCCTGGAAGCTCCAGTCGGCGTGCCAGTCCTCGGCAAACAGTGGTGTGGTCTCGTCCGCGGCCCGGTGTATGGCCGCGATGTGTGGGTGACCTTCGATCGGCTCAAAGTAGGGGTCGTGTCCGACAGGCCCGAACGCCAGCGTGAACCGCTCGAGATCCTCATGGCTCAACTGCTGATCGGGAAACGCCAGCACCTTGTGCGCGAGCCAAGCCCTGCGGATCTCCGCAGCAGTGCGATCGTCAACCCCGCCCGCCAGATCCACCCCACGAACAGTGGCCCCACACGCCTGCCCACTGGGAACAACCTCCAAAGCCATCAGCCGCCCTCCAAACCCCGCCAATCCTCGCCGTGCAACCCACCCCAACCTACCCAGCCAAGAAGCCCAACAGCGCATCCTGTGCTAGCCGAGAGTCATCTCAGGGATTGCAGGAGCCGAACCTGTTCTCGGAGCTGGAGTTCGCCAGCCTTCTTGTCGCCGTGAGCTCATAGGTAGTCGTATAGTTTCTCTACTGGTTCGGCGCAATCGGTTGCGGCCGACCACTCTCAGGAAACCGGTGAGCCGATTTTCGTCACCTGCGCCAAGGCTACTCCGTCCCTTAAATTGCTGATGCTAATGGCTCTTGTTGTATTCATCATGGTTCCATGCTGTGCTACCCGACCGCTACTTCAATTGTGGTGTGTCGCGTCTGGGGGAAACAGCGGTTGGCTTATAGAGACAAACAGTCGTCCCAGGGCTAGTACCGGCGGTGAGTCCACCTTATGTCGAGCTCCTCGGCGGTCTTGCCACCGTTTGCTCTTAGCAATTCGTGTAGTTCAGTTCCGGGCTCGGCGTAGTCGGTGGGTGTGCGAGGCTGTTGATTTATGCGTGCTGTGTGACAGTTTACGCCTGCGCCATAGTCCAACAGGAGGGTTACCAATTCCAAATTGTTTGCTTGAGTCGCCAACAGCAGTGGTGTCAGGCTGAAGTGGTAGATTTCTTCTTCGAGCTGGGGCTGGTTGCCGGTTTGCATGTTCGGGTTTGCGCCCCGCTCCAACAACAATTTGGCCATGGCGATGTTGCCGGTCTCCACGGCCACGTGCAGCGGCGGGCCAATCTGATCCCCGCGTACTGAGGTCATGGGAGAGGCTCCACTGTCCAGCAAGGCCTGCACAACTCTGGGCAGACCTTTGGCCACGGCGTCATGCATCAAAGACCGCGCTATAACATAGATGCACAGGGATGGATAGTTACGGACTTTGCTTTGTGCTTGTAGCTTCTGTCGGAGCGCGGTTGGGATGTCCTTCAACCGCTGGTAGTCGATGTCTGAGGTGCCGCGACGCAGCAAGCGTCGCGGGGTGAGGTGTGGCCACAACACGTGCCGGTCCGCCACCGGGAGCCGATGTGGCACAATCGTGGCCCCGTGGGCCAACAACACATCGGCCACTTCGGCGTTGTGCTCCACGCCGAACGCGAGGGTGCCGACGTGACGATTCACAATTGCCAAGTCCAACGCTGTGAGGCCCTCAGTGTTGAGCGCATCTACGTCCGAGCCCGCGGCAAGGAGCAACTCTGCCGCCTTGTTGCGGTTCATCAACGCGGCCACGTGCAGCGCAGTGTTGCCCTCAAAATCAGCCGCGCCCACATCCACCCCGAACTCCAACAACATGGTGATGATGTCCAAATGCTGAAAAAACACCGGACGGTGCAACGCCGTCTCCAACCGGTGATCGGTAGCGTTCACATTTGCGCCCGCGTTCAACAACACGGACACCGCGCTTGGGCTGGCGAATGCTGCTGCCACCTGCAACGCTGTGCGACCTGCTTCGTTGCGAGCATCCACGGACGCCCCCGCAGCTGCCAACACCTCAATCACCGCACCGTGATTGCCGCGCGCAGCTCGATGCAACGGTGTGGAGCCATACAGCAAATCACCCACATTCACATCCGCACAAGCAGCGATCAAGGCCTCCACCACACGAACATCCCCACGCGATGCCGCGACATGCAATGCAGTCTCGCCACAAGCGTCAACTGCGCCAGCATCGGCACCCGCGGCCAACAAGATCTCCACCACGCTCACGCTGCCCGAAGTGGCAGCGTGATGCAACGCCGTGCGGCATTGCGAGTCTTCAAGCGCGCAGTCGGCGCCAAGATCCAACAGAGCCCGAACCATGGACCCATGACCGGCCCCCGCGGCTAGCATCAGCGGCGTAATACCCTCCCGGTCAGGTGGATCCACCCGACTCGGACGTTTCGGCAACAACCCCAAGTCGCTGCTCAGCGCAGCACGGTGCATTCCAATGCGGCCTTTCGGAGCCAACGGTATGAACACAGACTCGGGCATGTTCTTTCCCAAGGGAGGACCCACCAACTCGAACGCTTTCAACACACAGTGCCCTAGAAGCTCCGGATCACGCCACGGCGCAATCAGAAACGGACCATCCCCCATCAGCTCATAACCAGTATCGGACACCGTCAAGCATGACAAACGGTCATCAACATGGATGTATGCCTTGTCAAAACTCTGCAAAAGATGTGGCCCTTGTATCAGGCTGAACCGCGCTTCGATTCCATCAGAATCCATCATCAAACTTGCCCCTGTGCGGTAGAGGTTCCCCAGGCTTGGGGCACCTGTCGCTATCGATTCCAGGTCCTCATACACCGTCCAGTCGAACCCGGTGAAGGCTGGACGCGGAACGGCGTGTCCCACTATCAACTTTCCCACAAGCCCTGGATCCAGTCGCGTAGTTCGATCAGAACCGGTTTGATTCACCGGCACTTCCGGACGCCAATCCCATCCCAAACACTCTCTGCCCGCCTCCGAATACGCGTCATCACCGACTGTCAACTCACCAAAACGCAAGTACACATCAAATGAAAAGTCCGTCCCACATCCACGAGCCACAACACTCAACCTCCAATTCGAGCATCAACTCAACGGCACCAAACTGGGAAACAGTCTGCGGCATTTTTTATCATCAAGGTTCTTCCCCTCTTCCCAATCACTGAAACCTGAATCAGCCGCGATCAACACTCGCATAGAGACGGCTGGTTATGAGCGCGCCGCTGAGGCGACGCTTGAGGCTGGAGGGGCCAAGCACGGACGCGTCGATGTCGCCACCGTTGATGAGGCCCGGCCATGTGCCTTGGAGTACGGATAGCCATCACCACGAGCCTTGACCTGAAATACGTAGCCGGTGCCGCACGACAGGTTCCAAACCGTGTGGCGCCCCCAACTCGCGTTGCCTCCTTCACTCCAGACCGGAGTTCCGGCCCTGCGATACGTCACCTTGTACACCTCCGCATCCGTCACCTCGTTCCATGACAATGTGACGCTGGTGCGAGTGCCCCAGGGGGCGGTCAAGCCGTCCGGTGGGGGTGCCGAACACACGCCCGTTCTAGCCGCAACCGAAGAAGACGGATGCCCAGACAACACCGAATATGGATCGCCGGTCCCATTTGCTCTGACCCTGAAGTGATACTTGTGATGACACAAGAGTCCATTCACCGACCGGGAAGTGCCCGAAGTCACTTGTCCGCTGTTGTGCCACACGTCACTGGAATTGCTACGGAACTCCAACTCGTAACCCGCGGCGCCGGCAAGGGCGCTCCACCTCAGTCTCACGCTGGTGCGCGAGGGACCAGTGCTGCGCAGCCCCACCGGAGCGGGGGCCACCGGCACTCCCCACTTCGACCACCACTCGCTCCCCGAATGATCCTGCACAGGATCGCCGTATCCCGGCGGCACCGGCACAACCGGCTCCGGCTCAGGCTCCACCACCACAGCACCCAACACGGTCGTGTCCAACGCAGGATCCCACCCCGGGGGCCGCTCCAGCCGCGCAACCGGCTCCGGCTCGGGCTCCACCACCGGATCGCCACGCACCACCCCGTCTAAGCCCTCAGGCTTCCCCTGCTCCGGCGGCACCGGCAACTCCACCGGCACGTAATCGACCACCGGATCGCCACGCACCGCCGTGTCCAAACTCGGATCCAAACCCTCAGGCACCACCTGCACCTCCGGCAACTCCACAATCGGCTCCGGCTCGGGCTCCACCACCGGATCGCCACGCACCGCCGTGTCCAAACTCGGATCCAGCCCCTCAGGCCGCTCCGTGATCGCCTTTGGGATCCCCCCATAAAGGTCCGACTCGTCGGAAACATCATCTGCTCTAACAGCGGACACCAACATGCACTCAGCCGCGAACACCAGCACGATCGCCACGCAACTCGTCAATGCCTTCGCCACGGCACCAAGTTAGCTGTCTTGAAACTGGGGTGCGGGCGGGTGAGGCGGCCGCCTCTTGCGAACTGGCTCATCCGCCCGCTGCTATCCGACTTGATCCTTATGTTGCCGGGCGGAAGGGTTGACCGCCTGGCGACTTGGCCGGCTGGAGCGGCGGGCTTGGTGCTTCGCAGGCCGCCGGCGGTGGGATTGGCTGTGTTGGTGACCAGTGCCCTACGCGGCCCGGTGGAGTCTGCCGTGGCTGTGTTGGTGACCAGTGGCTTGCGCGGTCTGGGGGCGTCTGGCAGGGGTGGGTTGGTCAGCGGGATTTGGGGTGATCGTTACCCTCAACCCTTGAGTGTCGCGGGCTCGGGCGGAGCGTCTTCCGGTTGGTCGGTTGGCGGCCAGATGCCTGCGCTCACCCGGATGCCTGGGTTCGCCGGGGCCTGGAACGAAAGGACACATCATGAACACTGAGCACCAGAGCGATGGCGCCGCAAACTCGGCGACCGAGGCTGCGGCGCCCGCCACACCTGCCGGCCGCTCACCTGCCGGCGATGTTGGCACGGTTACTGCACGTGTTTCGGATCACGTCCTTGGGATCACTGTGGACAGGGTGGCCAAGATGAACGGGTTCACCCCTGAGATGCTTGCCGGGCTCGCCGAGCAGCTCACCCGGCTCGACGAGGACGACGACCTTTGGGTGGGGGTGGTGACCTTCGCCGGGCCGCACTCCACCGCAGGTGTGGATCTGGCTCGTTTCGCCAAGGTGTTCAGCGGCGAGGAGCCCATCGCCCCGGCCACCGGAGTTGACCCGTTCGGCATGCGACGGCGCTGCCGCAAGCCGCTGATCTACGCCGTGCAGGGCATCACCTACACCGCCGGGCTCGAACTGATGCTGGCGGCGGACATCGTGATCGCCGCCGATGATGCCCGCTTCTCGCAACTCGAACCCAAACGTGGCCTCGCCGCCTTCGGTGGTGCGCACGTGCGATTCGTGCAGCGCGCAGGCTGGGGAAACGCCATGTACCACCTTTTGCGAGCCGACGTGTTCGACGCCCAACGAGCCCTTGAAATCGGATTCGTGCAAGAGGTGGTACCCGTGGGCGCCCAGATCGACCGTGCCTACGAGATCGCCGCGGAGATCGCCGCGTGCGCTCCGATCGCCGTGCAGGAAACCAAGAGAGCGTCCACCGTGTACCTCGAACAAGGCGAAGAGGCCGCGTTCGCGCAGATCCGGGCCATGCGGCAGCGCACCACCAGCACCGAGGACTTCAAGGAGGGCGTGGCCTCGTTCATCGAGAAACGAACCGCCACCTTCACCGGTCGCTGATCTCGCAACCCACCCGTCTCCCGAGGAAAGCGCTCGCAGCCCCGCTCGCACCGACCACCGGCACCAACGCACCCCGTTGGCGCGCCACCCACGGCAGTCCTCCGGAACTGTTGTCGGCACCGGGCCCGGCAGGTGAACCGGCCCGGCCGCCACCCACGAGTCTGGGGTTAGGCCAGCTCTTGTTCCATTGTTTCTATGAACACTGCCAGCACGCATCCTTGCGACGTGCGCGAGTTGTGACGGGTGCCCCTTTCGAGCATCACCACATCACCGGGCACATAGGTGTGCCCGTCGTGATCCACCAGGTCACCCTCGAGCACCAAGAAATGCTCCCTGGCGGTGTGCTCGTGAGGTGTGGTACTCGTGCCGGGCGCCATTCGGTACAGGTGAAACCCCACACCCAACTGCAGGTCGCGATCCAGTTGCAGGAACTCCTCACCGCCCCCCGGAGACGACACCCACGGGGCCGCCGGATCGAACCGGTTCACAACCCGCCGATCAGCGCCCTCAATCGGATTCATCGGCCACCACGCTGTTCAACAACGCGTTGGGCAGCGGCTGATAGTCGTGATGCTCCGCACTGAAAGTGCCCGTGCCACCGGTCATCGAACGCAAATCGATCACGTAGGACAAGATCTCCGAGGTGGGCACGTGCGCGGTGATGATGCTTGTGCCCGCCATGTTGCCGGGCTCGGTTCCCAGCACGGTGCCCCGCCGCGAGTTCAAATCGCCGAGAATGTCGCCCTGGTAGCTGTCGGGCACCTCCACACGCACCACGCTCACCGGTTCGAGCACCGCGCTTCCGGCCTGAGCCACCGCGTCACGCAAGGCCATCGAACCGGCCACCTTGAAGCTCATCTCCGACGAGTCCACCGAATGGTGCTTGCCGTCGTAGCACACCGCCCGAAGGTCAACCAGCGGAAAGCCCCACTTGCCGCCGTTGGCCATCGCGTCGGAAATGCCCGCACCAACCGCAGGTATCAGATTGCGCGGAATTGCCCCGCCGGTGACCTCGCTGTCGAACTCGAAGCCCTCACCCCGGCCAAGGGGCTCAAAACGAACCGCCGCCACGGCGAACTGCCCATGGCCGCCGGTTTGCTTCTTGAACTTGCTGGTGACATCAGCAGTCTTCGCGAGCGTTTCCAGGTAGGCCACGCGCATTTTCTCGGTTTCGCATTTCACGCCCATGCGATCCAGGCGTGAGAGCGTGACCCGGATGTGAGTCTCGCCGCTGCCCGACAGGATCGTCTGACGGGTGGTGGGCTCGTGGCGGATCACCAGGCTGTGATCCTCGGTGGCGAAACGACGCAACGCCGTGGCCAGCTTGTCCTCACCCGCGGGGGTGGCCGAACGAATCGCCACGCCGTACACCGGCGGCGGTGGTGGAGTGATCGGCACCACCAGCGAAGCGTCAACACCGAGCGTGTCGCCGGTGCCGGTGTCCGACAGTTTCGTGACCGCCACGATGTCACCCGCGGAGGCCGACTCCGCGGGGCTGTGCTCGGCGCCGATGAGCGAAACCAGGTTCGGTAGGCGTTCCTTGTCTCGGGTGCGGGCGTTCACCAAAGTGTCCCCCGCGCGGATCGTGCCCGACAGCACCTTCAGCCAAGAAATCTGGCCCAGGAAGTCGTCTATGCGCACGTTGAACACCACCGCCAGCGCATCCCCGTCCGGGTCGAAATCCACTTCCACAACTTCGTCGCCACGCCGGGCGTTGGTTGGGCCGAGCTCGCCGGGCGCCGGGCCGACGCTCACGATGAAGTTCAACAGATGATCAACGCCGATGGGTTTGATGGCCGAACCGCACAACACCGGGAACGCGTCGAGGCCGTCGAGCGCTGTGTGGATCAGCCCTTCGAGTTGTTCCACTGTTGGTTCGATGCCCTCCAGGTACTGCTCGAGCAGATCGTCGTCGGCTTCCACAACGTCCTCCAGCAGTTCGGTGCGGCCCTCCTCGGCAGCGGAGGCAACCTCATCGGGGATCGGCGCCGGGCTGGACTCGCCGCTGGCGTAGTCCAGGGCCTGTTCGGCCACAAGGTCGGCGATCGCGTGAAACTCGGACTCTCTGCCGATCGGCAGTTCCACCGGCTCCACCCTGTCGCCGAAACAGTCCCGCAAACTCTCCAACGTGCGCCGGAACGAGGAATTGTCCCGGTCGAGTCCGTTCACGAAAATCATTCGGGGCAAACCGAGCCGTTCGGCGTGGCGCCACAGCACCTGATCCTGGGCTTGCACCCCGGACACGCCGTCCACCACGAACACCGCCAGATCCGCCGCGTGCAAACCGTTCACGGCTTCGCAAATGAAATCCGCCGCGCCTGGGGTGTCGATGATGTTCATCTTGTGGTCGGCCCACTCGAAGCACGCCGTGGCGAGGCTCAGGCTCTGGTGACGGGCCTTTTCCTCGGGTTCGTAATCGCAGCGGGCCGTGCCGTCGGGAACCCTTCCCAGCCGCTGGATCACACCCGCCCGGTAGAGCATGGCCTCCACCAGGCTGGTCTTGCCGTTTCCGTTGTGACCGACCAGAACGACGTTCCTGATTTTCGGCAGCGACACGGTGGGGTTCTCCCTTCATTGCGACTGGTCGCGGCACCCTTCGGGCCGCGGCAGGACGCGACGATAACCCCACACCACGGCCTGCGTCCACGCTGCGGGCCCCGGTGGCGGCAGAATGCACCCATCCCATCGGCCGATCACAGGAGCCAACCATGCGAGTGCGTGTGGATCAGCAGGCATGCCAGGGGCACAACCGGTGTTACATGCTGGCGCCGGAGCTGTTCGACGTGGACGACGAAGGCACCGCTTTCGAACTGAACGACGGCGAGGTCGCCGCCGAACTCGAGGACAAGGCACGCCTGGCCTACGACAACTGCCCCGAGTACGCCATAGAGATCATCGAATAGCCCCGCCGGGGCGCCGGCCGGGGTGGACGGGCCGGACCAACGCCCGGCGCCGGGGTGTTGGCGGGCACGGAGTGCTGGCCGGTTTGGCGGTCAAGCCGGGCGAACCACCCAAGCGGCCTGCCTGGACGTCCCGGGCCGGCCCACGTTCAAGCAGATCTCCCGGCAGCCCACGTTCGAGCAGGCGTCGGATCAGCCCGCGTGGGGTTTGTCTCGGGTCAGCCGACGTTTAGGTAGATGGGGTAGCGGTCGCGGATCTGGTTGACCGCTTCCTGTGGCACATGGGTTGGATGATGCGTGGCCAGCACCTGGTTCACATGGTCGTGGGCCATTTCGCGGGCGTCGCGGGCGCCGGCGTCCACCCAGTTGTCGGGCGTGTCACGATCGCCGATCACCGGGTAGATGTACTCGGTCTGCATCAACTGCAAGGTTTGGGACGACCCCAGGAAGTGCCCCGGCCCCGACACCACCTCGAAGATCAGTTCCTCGGAAAGCGTGTCGGCGTTCACCTCGATGCCACGCACGGTGCGGTTGATCGAACCGAGCATGTCGTTGTCGATCACCAGCGCCTCCAACGAACAGCTCAACAAGCTGCCCAGCATCCCGGCGGACTCGTACACCAGGTTCGCCCCGGCGTGACCGGCCAACGCCACGTTGAGCGACTTCTCGTATCCGGCCTGATTGTCGGGCACTTTCGAATCGGCCATCCCCGCGGCCACCCCCGACGGCAAGCCGATCCAGTTCACCAACTGAGCCGCCGCGGCGTTGAGGATTCCCTCCTCGCCGGATCCTCCGCTCATGGCACCGGTGCGCAAATCGGAAACGAAGGGCCACATGCCCATCACACACGGATGCCCCGGAGACATCAAGTTCACCACCGTGAGCGCGGAGAGGCACTCGGCCAGGGCCTGCGCAAGCGACCCGGCCAGCGCCGCGGGTGAGGTGGCGCCCGCCTGACCCGCCGACAACAGATTGATGGGCATGCCCAGCTCAACCTGGGCCACCATTGCCTTGATCGACTCCTCGGCGTAGCGCAACGGCGGCACCACGAACGTGTTGTTGGCAGCCACGAACGGGCGCTTGCGGAACTCGCCCGGCCCGCCCATCGCCATGTCGAACATGTCCACGGTGAGATACACCTGCTCGGGCCCGAACCACGACG
This sequence comes from Candidatus Aldehydirespiratoraceae bacterium, assembly GCA_965221635.1. Lineage (GTDB taxonomy): Bacteria > Actinomycetota > Acidimicrobiia > Acidimicrobiales > Aldehydirespiratoraceae > JAAXHB01. The sequence continues at coordinate 1,111,466 of OZ244902.1, read as the reverse complement.
TGCCTATCGGTTTGGTGGTGCCCAACATCGCCGCGAACGCGGTGTTGAGATCCAGCTCCTGGGGATCCTCCACGTCGCGGGCCACCACCGTGCGCACAAAGAAATGAATGTTGTCCAGCGTGTCCACCAGCCGGGCACAGTCATAAACGTCGGCCGCGGTGGACGGCCGGAAACGGGTGGTGAGATGATCGAGCATCAACACCGCCGCCCCCGCGGTGCCGAAATGCACCCGGTTGCCGCCCACGGTGATCGACCGGTCGTCGTCGAAACCGTGCCAAACCCATTCCTTGGCCGCCGTCTCGATGGCTCGCTCCACCACACCCCGAGGGAAACGAAGCCGACCCGCGTCGTCCACGTGGCCGCCCGCTGCTGTCACCACATCAACGAAGGTGTCTATGGGTGAGCCCATTCCCACGCCCTCGAGCAGGTTCAAGGCGGTGTCGTAAACCTGTTGCATGTCGGTTTCCGACATGGGGGTGAAGCGCCCTCCGGGAAGTCCGGGCCGCACAGGGCGCACATCGGCCGCCAGCGGCGCCTGACGGGCAGCGATGCGACCGGCTCTACCGCCACCGCCACGACGGCTGCGCTGAGCGGCCCGGCCCGACGGTCGGTCGCCCGAAGCGGAGGCGTTGCCCGTGTTGCCGGACGGCTCCGGCGCGGCGCCGCCCTGCACAGAATCAGACGACTCGACCATGGCAACTCCTATCAGGTCGGATCGGTCAAGCTCGGCCCGAGCCCCAACCTGGCGGGCCGCCACACTCGCCGCGAAGCGGCTGCCACGCCCACTGGCGCTGCCCCGGCCACGGCGCTGAGCAGCGGGCGCGGCTCATGCTCGCAGCGCCACGTTGGACGGGTCGTAGGCCGGTTCGGCGAGCACCGTGGCACGGCGCCGCTCACCGAGAAGGTCAAGCTCGAAGGTGGAGCCGGGGGCCTCGTAGCGGGGATCCACGTACACGAACGCCAGGCTGCGACCCAGCGTGTGCGCCCAGGCGCCGCTGGTGGCAATGCCCATCACCGTGCCGTCGTCGCCGAAGGCCGGTTCGTTGCCTCGCACGTCGTTGTCGCCGGCGTCCACCTCGCAGTACACCAGCACCATCGACAGCGGCTCGGTTTGCGCGGCGCGGGCACGCACCACGTCGGCGCCGATGAAATCTCGGGACAGGTCCACGAACCGGTCGAGGCGGGCCTCCACAGGGGTGATCTCGGTGGTGAGTTCCGAGCCCCACGCCTTGTAACCCTTCTCGATGCGCATCACGTTCAGTGCGTACGCCCCGAAATGCACCAGCCCGTGAGGCTCCCCAGCGGCAACCACCGCGTCATACAGGGTGTCGAGCCGGTCGAGGGGGCAGTGAAGCTCCCATCCCAGTTCGCCTGCGTAGCTCACCCTCAACGCCAGGCACCCCACCCCGGCCACCGTTGCCGGCTTCACGGTGAGCCACCGGAAATCCTTGTTGGCCAGCGACACGTCGGCGAGCGGGGCCAGCACGTCACGTGTGCGGGGGCCGGTCACCCCAAGGATCCCCGTGGAATCGGTCACGTCGGTCACGGTCACGTCCATGGACGGCTCGGCATGGTCGCGCAGCCAGTCCAGGTCGTGGCTTTGGCCCATCACCGCGGAGCTCAGATAGAAGCGGTCATCGGCAACCCTGGCGATGGTCATTTCGCATTCGATGCCGCCGAGTTCGGTGAGCATGTGTACCAACCGGATGCCACCCACCGCGGGCAGCCGGTTCGCCGAGAGCCTGTCGAGCAGTCGGGCAGCGTCGGGGCCGGTCACCTCGAACTTGGCGAAAGCGGTGAGGTCGGCCACACCCACACGCTCACGCACGCCTCGCACCTCCTCGCCGATCCGCTCGAACGCGTTCGACCGGCGGAACGAATGACTCTCGGGTGTGCCATCTGGCGAGAAGTACTGGGGACGTTCCCAGCCGTACACCTCCTGCCACTGGGCTCCAAGACGGTCGAGCCGGTCGTGGATTGGGGTGACTTTCTGGGGACGACCGGCGTCGCGGTACTCACCCGGCAGGCGCACCTGGTACATCTCGTGGTACTCGTCATGCGCCTTGGCGATGGCGAACACCGACTTCGGGCCGCAATGATCGCCGAAACGACGCGGATCCATGCCACGCACGTTGATCTCGGTTTGGCCGTGAACCATCCACTGAGCCAGGTACTTGCCCGCACCCGGGCCCTGGGTGATGCCGATCGACGCGCCGTTGCAATGCCAGTAGTTGTGCAACCCCGGCGCCGGGCCCATCAGGTAACCCGAATCGGGGGTGTGGGTGATCGGCCCGGACACGATTTGTTTGATTCCCGCCTCCTCGAAGGCCGGTATGCGCATCGCCGCGTACTCCAGGCACTCCTCGATGCGCTCCACGCTCTCGCCGGTGAGGTGGAAGTGCAGGTCCCAGTCGATGCCGTTCACTCCGTACACCACCGAGTCCGACATCTCGTAGGGACCCACCAGCAGGCCGTCGATCTCGCGGCGGTAGTAGCAAGACGATCTGGGGTCGCGCACCACCGGCGGCTCGAACCCGAGGTCAACCATGGCGTCCATCGTTTCGGTGACCACGTACTGGTGGATCACCGACACGATCGGCACGTCGAGGCCCACCATCGCCCCGAGCTGGGGGGCGTAATGACCGGCGGCGTTCACCACGTGCTCGCACTCGATGGTGTACTCCTCGCCGTCGGTGCGGCGAAGAGTTAGTTCCCAGCGACCGTCGGGTAGCTGCCTCATGTCCGACACCAGCGTGTGGCGGCGAATATCGCAGCCAAGTTGTCGGGCGCCTCGGGCCATGGCGTTCGTGCAGCTCGACGGGTCGGTCCAGCCGTCGTGAGGGGTGAAGAACCCGACCTTGATGTCGCTGAGGTCCTCCAGCAGAGGGTGACGCCGGCGAATCTCGTCGGGGCCGATCAGGTGCGACTCCACGCCGATCTGGGTGAGCATGGCGTGTACGTAGCGGTGCCAGTCCACCTCGTCGTCGGTGCGGGCCAGGCGGATCGCGCCGCAGCCGTGCCACCCCGCCGACAAGCCGGTTTCCTGTTCGATTTCGGGGTAAAGGGCAACGGCGTGCTGATGCACCTTGGCCATGTTGAGATCACCGATGAAGTTGGGCACCAGCCCCGCGGCGTGCCAGGTGGAACCCGAGGTGAGTTCGCCCTTTTCCACCAGCACGGTGTCGGTCCAGCCTTCGTGAGCCAAAAAGTAGGCGAGGCCCACGCCCATTGCGCCCCCGCCCACGATCACGCAGCGCGCCTGATCAGCCATTTCCCCTCCTGTGCGACCCCGAACTTGGCGGCTCCGAGCCGGTTCTCCTTCGCCACCGGTGCGCGGCCTTGGAGCCCTCGGAGTGTAGTTCGTGACACGGGCCGGGGTCGAGGAAAATTGTCGCGCCGCCCACAGCGGCGGCTTCAGGACGCGGCGCGGCTCGGGCCGGGTTGCTCAGACCGCCCGCAACTGGGCGGCTCGGGGGTGCCTCGGGGTCGCCTTCGGCAGCCGCTACAGGTCGGTGCGGTACAGGTAACGCACGTCGAACTGCCCGTAAAGGGTGGGCGTGGTGTTGGCCAGGGTGTTGCGCACCGCGCTGAGACGCTCCGGCAAGGACGTGTAGATCAGCGGCAGGTTCTCGGCGATTATCTCCTGGGCCTGGTGGTACAGATCGATGCGGGCGGCCCGGTCGAGTTCCTGACCGGCCAGGGTGTACAACCGGTCGACTTCGGCCTCCCAGGGCGTTGCCGGTGTTTGTTGCATCGGATGCCACACGTGCAGGGTTTCGTGGCTCAGCCACAACGTCACCCCGTCGTGGGGATCCGGAGAACCCGAGAACCCCACGATCATGGCTTCCCAGTCGTAGTTGGTGGTGAGACGGTCAACCAGATCCGGGAACTCGATCAACTCGAAGGCCACGTCGAGTCCGATATCGGTGAGGCCTTGCTGCACCACGAGGCCCACCCGTTCGCGCACCGAGTTGCCGGTGTTGGTGACCAGCGTGAACGAGATCGGGTTGCCGTCGGAGTCCTCGCGGATGTCGTCGCCGTCGCTGTCGATCCAGCCAAGGCCGTCGAGGATGGCGTTCGCCGTGTTCGGGTCGTAGCGATACTGCCTCACGGCCGGGTTGTGGAAATCGCCCGCCGCGGGACTCACCGAAGACCATTGCACGTATCCCAGACCGAAGTCCACGTCGTCGATGATCGCCTGGCGGTCAACGGCGTGGGCCACCGCACGGCGGAAATCGAGGTCGCTGAACCAGGCCAGCTTGGTGGGGTCAACGAACGGCTCGCCGGTGTCGGCATTGGTGCCGGGGTTCAGGTTCAACCCGAAGATCCTCGACCCGAATCCGGGGCCGCGACGGTTGATGGTGAAGTCACCGGACTCCTGCAAAGGCTCGAACTCCAGGAACTGCGCAGCGGTGAGGCCCAGGTAATCGGACTGGCCCTCACGGAACGCCTCCGCGGTGGCTTCAAGGTCGTCCACAACCACGCATCTCACTTCGTCCAGGTAAGGCAGGGCGGCGCCGTCGGAATCGGTGAGCCAGTAATTCGGGTTGCGTTTCAGCACGATCCGCTCCCCGGGGGTGAATTCGCCGATGCTGAACGGGCCGGTGCCGATGATCTCGCCAGGATCCGTGTCGATACCCCACGCCTCGGTGAAGGTGCCGGCCTCCACGTGGGGCTCGAGGATGTGGCGCGGGTAGATCGCCGTTCCCATTTGTCGCAGGAACGGGGCCAGCGGCACCGGCAGGTTGAACTGCACGGTGTGGTCGTCGAGCGCGGTGACGGTCATGTTGGATTCCTGCCACTGCCCGGTGTCCGCGTCGACAAAGCGGAACTCGAACGCTGCCCGTGAGGCCGCATGAAAGTCGTCGTTGTAAATCACCTGGTTGAACGTGAACTCCACGTCATGCGCGGTGAAAGGCTCACCGTCGTGCCAAGTCACGTCCTCGCGAAGGTTGAACACCCAGCGGCTCCCGCCGTCGAACGCCTCCCAGCTCGTGGCAAGGCGCGGCTCGACCGAGTCGTCCAGCCATGAGATCTGCGTGAGGCCCTCGAAGAGGTACCCGAGAATCTCGCCCGATGCGGAGTCGCGGGCGACCTCCCGGTTGAAGGTGAGCGGCTCCCCAATGGATGCGAAGGTGAGGGTGCCGCCGTGTTCACCCACCGCGTAGGTGAAGTCGTCGGCGTTGCGGCGCAATTGAGCCACAACCTGCGCCAAAGGTGTGGCCGTTTGTGGCGCCGGAGCGGCTGCCTCGGTTGATGCGGCGTCGCCTGGGTCGCCGTCACCGTCGGAACCCTGGTCTTCGGCATCGTCACCCTCGGCGTCGTCACCCTCGGCGTCGGCGGGATCGGTGGCCTCGGGTTCGTCGGTGTCCACCTCAGTGTCGGATTCTTCGACCTCGTCCTCGGGGTCCCCCGGCTCGGGATCCGAAGCTGTTGTGGTGGTGGCCTGCGGTTCATCGGCAATCTCATCCAGCTCACCGGCGTGGTAGAGGGGATCCGAACAGCCCATCGCCATCAGGGCAATAGCCACCAGAACGCAGCCGAGCACCAACCGGCCGGGCGATCGTCCAGAAGCAGTCCTTGGGCGCGAAAGCAGGATGTGTCGCATACGGAGATTGTGCCACCCCACCACGACATTGTCTGCGCGAACTGACATCGAGGGGTGTCCGCAGGCCAGTCACGCAGTGGTGCCAGAAGGCCATGACACCCAGGACGGCAGTGTCACAGTGTCACAGTTGTGGCTTTGCCGGTCTCGGGTGATCGGCGATGGGAGCTGGCCGACCGGCGCTGCCGGTGGTGGCGCAACCCGAGCTGTGGCACCGCCTTGGGCGACCAGCGGCGGACGTTGCTATGCGGATGGGCGGGTGCGGGCCTTGTAGAAGCTGCGGATCTGGGCTGTGGCGCCCACCAGTTGACCGGCTATGTCCATCTCGAAGGCGCCCTCGGCGAGCCAGTCGGCTGTCACCCCGGCGCCATCGGGGCCGTCGGGATGATTCACGTAGCCCATCGCCAGGCAGCGATCCTCCAGGTAGCTCCACATCCCCGAAGTTGTGCGGCCCACCACCTCACCGTTGCGCAGGATCGGGTCGTCGTGATGGCACAGCAACTCTGGGTGCTCCAGCCGGAACTGGATCAGACGCTTGTGACGCGCACGTCCCCGCTGGGCTTCCAGCGCGGCCCGTCCCTCAAAGTCGCATTCCTTGTCCCAGTTCACCACGAACCCCAAACCGGCCTCGATGGGCGTGTCCTCGTCGGTGATGTCATGACCCCAGTGCCGGTACCCGGCCTCCAGGCGCAGCGAGTTCATGGCGTGATACCCGGCCAGCGCAAGGCCGTGAGGTTGCCCGGCCGACACGAGCGCGTCGTAGAGCGCAACCGCTTCGGCGTTGTCCACGTACAACTCCCAGCCCATCTCGCCCACATAGCTCATCCGCAACGCCAACACGTCGATGCCCGCCACCCGCTGCCTGCACGCCGAACCAAACGCCAAAGCCGAATCTGCAACCGGGGCCTCCACGAGGGCTTGCAGCACCTTCGGTGACTCGGGGCCCATCAGGCCCAACATGGCCTGGCGTTCGGTGACATCGGCGATGCGCACGTCCCGGCCCTCACAGGCACGCCGCAGCCGGGCCCAGTCACGGGTTTGCGCGGCCGCGGCGGTGACCACGAAGAACTGGTCGGCGCCCAGGCGGGTCACGGTGAGGTCGGCTTCGATTCCGCCTCGGTGGTTGCACCACTGGGTGTACACCGCACGCCCCGGTGTCACGTCCATTTGGGCCACGCTGAGGTGGTTCAACACCGCCAGGGCGTCGGGGCCTTCCACGGTGAACTTGGCGAACGAGGTCTGGTCGAACAGGCCCACCCGTTGCCTCACCGCTTCGCACTCGGCGCCGGCGTTGTTGTGCCAGTTCTGTTTGCCGAAGCTGTACTCGTAGGCGCGTTCCTGACCGTCGAACGCGTACCAGTTGGGCCGCTCCCAACCGGCTGTTTCGCCGAACACGGCGCCGGCGGCGTCCAGGCGTTGATGCAACGGCGACAGGCGCTGATTGCGAGCGCTTTCGTACTGGCGGTGCGGCCAGTGCATGGCGTACAGCAAGCCCAGGCTTTCCGAGATGCGATCGTTGAGATAGTCGCGCCCGGACTGGAACGCGAACGTGCGCCGGATGTCCACCGAGGACAAGTCCATCGGCGGGTGACGGTCGATGATCCAATCCGCCAGCGCCCAGCCCACGCCACCCGCGGACTGGATTCCCACCGAGTTGAACCCGGCCGCCACGAAGCAGCCGTCCACCTCGGGGGACTCGCCCAGGTAGTAAACGCCGTCGGGGGTGAACGCCTCCGGGCCGTTGAACAGCAACTGGATTCCGCAGTCCTCCAGCACCGGCACCCGGTGCGCGGCCCGTTCGAACACGGGTCCCACGTGATCCCAGTCCTCCCCGAGGGTGTCGAACGAGAAGTCACGAGGGATCCCGTCGAGGCGCCACACCTTCGCCCGCGGCTCGAAGAACCCCACCAGCAGCTTGCCTGTCTCCTCCTTGAAGTACGAGTAGTTGCCCGGGTCGCGCAACACCGGAGTGTCGGGTGTGAGCCCCTTAACTCGTTCGGTCACCACGTAGAAGTGTTCGCAGGCCTGCAACGGCACGTTCACCCCGATCGTGGACGCGAGTTGGCGTGTCCACATGCCACCCGCGAGCACCACCGTTTCGGCGGCCACGTCGCCCTGTTCGGTTTGAACGCCGGTGACCCTGCCGCCTTGGGTTTGCAAGGCGGTGGCCGCCAGGTTCTCGATTATGCGAACGCCACGGGATCGGGCGCCCTTGGCGAGGGCCATGGTGGTGTCCACCGGGGAGGTGAACCCGTCGCGGGGGATGTACAAGGCGCCCACAAGGTCATCGGTGCGGATCAGGGGCCAACGTTCGCTCAGTTCGTCCAGGTCGATCACCCTGGTTTCCACGCCCACGGTTTTGGCCATTGACGCTCCGCGCAGGATCTCCTCCCAGCGTTCGGCGTCGGCCGCCACCGAAATCGAACCCGGCGTGCGAAAGCCGGTGGCCTGACCGGTTTCACCCTCGAGCGCTTCGAACAGTCTCGCCGAGTAGGTGGCCAGCCTGGTGAGGCTGTGAGTGGACTTCAGTTGCGACACCAGACCGGCGGCGTGCCAGGTGGTGCCCCCGGTGAGCGAACCCTGTTCGATGAGCACCACGTCGGTGACGCCTCGCAGGCTCAGGTGATACGCCACGCTGCAGCCCACGATCCCGCCGCCGATGATCACCACCTGGGCGCTCGACGGCAGCGACTTGTGCGAGGTTGCCGCCCCGGCCCCGGCGCCGGGCGGTGACTCCGGCGGGATTCCCGGTGACGTGGTGGTGCCTGGTGTTGTCATCGCCGTTCGAAACCTCCCCCTCCGAACTGCAGCACTGCGAACGCTACGGCTCGCGTCTGTCGGGGTGGCCGGGAATCCAGCTGGTTCCGGCCAAGGGCACCTTGGCCATGGCCGCGGCTTCCACGGTGAGCGCGGCGAGGTCTTCGGGTTCCAGGTTCAACACGTGCGATTTGCCGTTGGCCCGGGCCAGGGTTTGGGCTTCAAGGGCGAGAACTTGCAGATAGTTGGCCAGACGCCGCCCTGCCATCACCGGATCCAGACGCGCCGACAGCACGGGATCCTGGGTGGTGATCCCGGCCGGGTCGGTGCCGGCCTGGAAGTCCTCCCAGTACCCGGCGCCCGACCCGAGTTGGCGGTACTCGGCCTCGTAGGCCGGGTCGTTGTCGCCTATCGCTATGAGCGCGGCGGTGCCGATGGACGCCGCGTCGGCGCCAAGCGCCAGCGCCTTGGCCACATCGGCGCCCGAGCGGATCCCGCCCGCTGCGATCAGCTTCACCCGGCCTCGATGCACCCCGAGTTCGCGTAGCGCTCGCACCGATTCGCCGATGGCCGCGATTGTGGGAATCCCGGCGTGTTCGATGAACACGTCCTGGGTGGCGGCGGTGCCGCCTTGCATTCCGTCCACCACCACCGCGTCGGCCCCGGCCTTCACCGCCAGGGCTGTGTCGTAGTAGGGACGGGCCGCGCCGACCTTCACGTAGATCGGCACTTTGTGGTCGACGATCTCTCGCAGTTCCTCGATTTTGATTTCCAGGTCGTCGGGGCCTGTCCAGTCGGGATGACGGCACGCCGAACGCTGATCTATGCCGGTGGGCAGGGTGCGCATTTGTGCCACCCGTTCGGTGATTTTCTGACCCAGCAGCATTCCTCCGCCGCCGGGTTTGGCGCCCTGGCCCACCACCACCTCTATGGCATCGGCGGCTCTGAGATGGTCGGGGTTCATGCCGTAGCGTGACGGCAGGTACTGGTACACCAGCACGCTGGAATGTTGCCGTTCCTCTTCGGTCATGCCGCCGTCGCCGGTGGTGGTGGACGTGCCCATCGCCGACGCGCCACGGCCCAGCGCTTCCTTGGCCTGAGCCGACAGCGACCCGAAGCTCATGCCCGCAATCGTGATGGGGATCGCCAGGCGCACCGGTCGCTCGGCGCGCTCGGCGCCGATCACAACGTCGGTGTCGCAAGCCTCGCGGTAACCCTCCAGCGGGTAGCGCGACATCGACGCCCCCAAGAACACCAGGTCGTCCAACGTCGGCAGGCGCCGCTTGGCGCCCCATCCCCTGATTCGGTAGATCCCGGTGTTGGCGGCGCGGCGTATCTCGGCGATCACGTTGCGGTCAAAGGTGTAGGACTCGCGCAAATGCCAGCCGTCATCCACCGGCGGCCGCGGGCCGTCGTGGGCGGTGGCTGGATCGGGCGTCATGGTGGTGTGTTGCGGGTGTGGCGTGGGTTCGGCGGACTGCGGGTTCATCGGCCCTCTGCGCCTTCTTGCGGGTCGGCGAGCGCCGCCGGGCCGGAGACTCCACCGGCTGTCTGTGGCGCAGCGGCCTGTCGCGCAGCGGCCTGTCGGGCTGCGGCCACTTCTGCGTCTATGTCGTCTGGGTGGAAGTTGTACAAGCGGCGTGCCGAGCCGTAACGCTTGAAGTCGCCGGCGCGCACGTGATCAAGACCCGCCTCGGTCAACAGTTGTTGCAGCGTCTCGAGGTGCTCGGCGCGCATTTCCTTTTGCACGCAGTCCGAGCCCAACGACTCCACGTCACCACGCACAAACAGCCGCGCCTCGTAAATCGAGTCACCCAGGTCGGCTGCGGCGTCGCCGCACACCACCAAGTTGCCTGCCTGGGCCATGAACGCGCTCATGTGCCCCACCGATCCGCCCACCACGATGTCTGCGCCCTTCATGGAGATCCCGCAGCGAGCCCCGGCGTTTCCCTCGATCACCACCAAACCGCCACAACCGGTGGCCCCGGCGCTCATGGTGGCGTTGCCGGTGATGTGTACCACTCCCGACATGATGTTCTCGGCCAGCCCGGTGCCGGCGTTGCCGCTCACGCGCACCGTTGCAAGCTGGTTCATCCCCGCGCAGTAGTACCCCACCGACCCGGCTACGTCCACGGTGATCGCCGAGTTGATGCCGCACGCAACCGCATGAGCGCCCCTGGGGTTGATCACCTCGAATCGTTCGCCGTCCGCGGCGTCGTGGCATGCCTGGTTGAGGCTGCGCAGCGACACCTCGGCAAGGTCGAACGCCCGCGCCGGGTCTTGCGAAGCGGCTTTCGCCGGCGGGGCGCTCATGCGGCCAGATGCCACGAGTACACGCGGGCCGGTTCGGGCTCCCACACCTCGGCGTGCGACGCCTGCGGCAGTTGCGCTATCGCTCGGTACTCCGAGGACATGGCAACCCAGTCGTCGGTTTCGGCCACCACCGCTGGCTTGCAGGCGATCGGGTCTCGCAGCACCGCGAACCCGTCGGCCACGCCGATGGCGAACGTGTAGAACCCGTCGAGGTCGTCGAGAGCGTGGGTGAGAGCCTCGGTGAGGGTGGAACCGGTGCGCAGCTTCTGGGCGAGGTACCCGGCGGCCACTTCGGAGTCGTTCTCTGTTTGGAACGACTCGCCGTGGTGTTCCAGCCATCGCCGTAGCTGGTTGTGGTTGCTCAACGATCCGTTGTGTACCAGGCACGTGTCGGCGCCGGTCACAAAGGGGTGTGATCCGCCGGTGGTGACCGCCGACTCGGTGGCCATGCGGGTGTGCGCTATGGCATGGGTGCCCACACGCTCGGCCAGGTGGTAGCGGGTGGCCACCAACGCCGGGTCGCCCACCGACTTGTACAGCTCGATCTGTTGGCCGTAGCTCAACACCGACACGCCGCTGGTGTGATCCAGGATCCACTGGCGCGCGGCCCGCCCGTCGCCGGTGGTGGTGAACACCGCGTGATCGTGAATGGAGCGCACCGCAACCTCGGCCCCAAGCGCCTTCTCCAACCCGGCCGCTATCGGCGTCCAGTCGAGTTGGCGTCCCTCGGCCAGAAGGGTGATGCGAGTGGTGGGGGCCTGGTCGTTGGCGGTTCCGGCACCCGTGCCGTTGGTGTTCGAGTGGGGGTCGCGGTTGTAGGTGGCGAATCCGGCGCTGTCGGGGCCACGGTCTCGCATTTCGTTGAGCATCACCGCGGTGAGGCGGCCCAGTTCGTGGCGGTGAGCGTCAGTTTTGAGAAACAAGCCCACAATCCCGCACATGTGCGCCCTCCGCATCGATTTGGCGTTGTCCGTTACTGTGACTGAAAGTAGCCGGGAGACTGGCACCGGATCTCAGCCCGGAACGTGGGGAATCTAGTTCGTCCCGCATTCTGAGCGGCGCGGTGCCACGTGCCACAATCAACGATCACCACTCACCACAAGGAGGCAAAGCGTGAGCGCACTAGAAGAAATCCGGGCCCGCACGGCCGCCGACGGCGTGGAGTTCATCTACGCGATGTTCGTGGAGATGCACGGCAAGCCTTGCGCCAAGCTCGTGCCGGTGAGCGCCCTGGAGGGCCTGATGAGCGACGGCGCCGGGTTCGCCGGGTTCGCGGCCGGGCCGATGGGGCAGGATCCGTCCAGTCCCGACATCCTGGCCCTGCCCGACCCGGCTTCCTACACGCAGCTTCCGTGGCAGCCCAATATTGCCGCCATGCAATGTGACCCCACCGTGGAGGGCGAACTTTGGCCGTATGCGCCTCGGGTGATTCTGCGCCGAGCCATGGAGGCCGCGGCGGAGCGCAACCTGGTGCTGAAGTCCGGCGTGGAGGCCGAGTATTCGCTGGTGGTGCGCCACGAGGACGGCAGCATTTCGGTGGCCGACGAGCGTGACGTGGACGCGCTGCCGTGCTACGACGCCCGTGGGCTCACCCGCATGCTGCCGCACCTGGTGGCGGTGTCCAAGAACCTCGACGCCATGGGCTGGGGCAACTACGCCAACGACCACGAGGACGCCAACGGCCAGTACGAACAGAACTGGTTGTACGCCGATGCGCTCACCACCGCCGACCGGTTGATCCTGTTCAGGTTGATGGTGCACACCCTGGCTCAGCGTGACGGCCGTTACGCCACGTTCATGCCCAAGCCGTTCGCCGACAAGACCGGCAACGGCCTGCACGCCCATTCCAGTTTGTGGACTGCCGACACCGACGAGCCGCTGTTTGTGGGGGGCGGGCCAGGCGGGGCCGACACCAAGGGTCTCGGACTGAGCGAGATGGCGTACTCGTTCGTGGCCGGGCTGATCGAGCACGCCCCGGCTTTGGTGGCGGTGACCTGCCCGATCGTGAACTCGTACAAGCGCATGGGTGTGGGCGCGCCCACCTCGGGGGCCACCTGGGCGCCGGCGTACGCGGCTTACGGCGGCAACAACCGCACCCAGATGATCCGGGTGCCCGAACCCGATCGCATCGAGTTGCGCCTAGCCGACGGGGCGGCCAACCCGTATCTGATGTTCGCGGCCATCCTGGCTTGCGGGCTTGACGGGATCGACCGTGGCCTCGACCCGGGCGAACCAAATACGGACAACCTGTTCACGCTGTCCGCCGACGAGGTGGCCGCGAAGGGCATCGTGTCGCTGCCGCCCACGTTGCTGCACGCCGCCGAACAGCTCGCCACAAACGACGTGTTGCGCGACGGCCTGGGGCAGACACCTCACGGCCCGTACCGGGACTATTTCGTGAAAACCAAAACCGACGAGTTCCTGGCCCATCACCATCAGGTGACCGCCGGCGAGGTCGATCAGTACCTCACCCTGTTCTAGCCCCGGGGTTCCAACCACGGTCCGCCCCGGTCACGGGGCGTCAGGTGGGCTGAGGATCCAGCAACGGCCAGGTGTGCTCGGGGTGCATCACCGGCACCGAGCACGGGTCGGTAACCCAGGCCACCCAGGTGAGCATCGGTTCTTTGCCGGTGGCCATGGCGTGGGTGCGGTGGGCCTCGTTCACGATCACCGAGCCGGGCGGGCGCTCGGGCCAAGTCCCGTCGGGTTCGTACCAGCGAGCGGTGCCGCTGATCACTCCGTACACCTCCACCGCCAGGTGACTGTGAACGGGATACAGCAGTCCCGGGCCTTGAATCGTGAACCCCAACAACATGTCGTCGCTTCGGTAGGGCGCCTGGCCGCCACCTGAACCGCCAGGGTTATCGGGCGAGGCGAGCAGTGTGTAGGAGTACCCGGCCCGGAAAGCGTCGAGCGTGGCGCTGGGGGGTTCGTTGTCGTAGCCGGTCACCCAGTGCAGGTGTTGCCAAGAAGCCATGAGCGTGTGGGCGATCGGGCGTTGATCGCCTGTTGCGCGATCTGCGGCTATCGGCAGCCACTCGCCCACAGCGTCCGGCGCAGCCGGCGGCACCGGAACCGGATCTGCCAGAGTGTCGATCAGATCCACCACAGCCTGGATGCGTGCGGCCGGGTCGGCCCGCGGGGAGCCGGCGTGCGGGGAGTGGGCCCGCTGGGAGTGGGCACTGCGAGCGCGTGCTTTGTGGGCCGCGGACGCCACATGACGGCGAGTGCCGGCCAGCAGATCACGCAAAACGCCCACGGCGTCGCCGCTCACGCGCGAGAAACTAAACCCTCGCCGGTGTGCGCGCAAGCAAAATCACGGCCAATCCACGAGCCATGGGATCGGAGATCAACATGACACAGCCACAACCCGCGGCCCTTCGATTGTGGACCGGCGAAGTGCTCGCCGAGTGGATCGACTACAACGGCCACATGAGCGAGGGCTTCTACGGCCTGGTGTTCGGAATGGCCTCCGACGAGTACCTCACAAGAATGGGTTTCGACGAGGAATACCGCCAAACGCAGGGCGGGGCGTTCTACACCGTCGAGACCCACATCGTGTTCATGGACGAGCTGGCACCCGCGACCGCACTGGCCGTGGACACCACCGTTGCCGGCGCCGACCGCAAGCGGGTGCATTTGTTTCACCAGTTGCGAAACGCCACCACCGGCGATCTCGCCGCCACCCAGGAGTCGCTGATGCTCCACGTGAACACCCGAGTCGACAAGGTCGCCCCCATGACCGACCCGCTCTACCAGGTGCTGTCCGCCGACGCGCAAACCCACGCCACAACACTCCCCAAGGGCACCACAGGAAAGTCAATCCGCCCAGTCCCACCCCCACCCAACCCCTGACCCCAATCCGCCAGGGCGGATACGCGTATTTTCGATACTCAGTAACGCGTGTACGCGGTAGTCACTACCTAAATCACGCGGTTTGCGGTCTCGACCGGGTAGGATCCGCGAATGACGGAGTACGTGCCGAGACTGGTCGACACCGTGCTGGACAGGTTCCTGGCGGAGTTCCCCGCGGTGATGTTGGTGGGGTTGCGCGCCTGCGGCAAGACAACCACGGCCGCCCGGCGTGCCAACAGCATCGCCCGCCTCGACACTGCGGACGCCGCCGCGTTCGAACTCGACGCCGACGCCGCCCTGCGTGGCCGACCAGCCCCGGTGTTGCTCGACGAGTGGCAGCTTGTGCCCGGCGTTCTCGGCGCGGTGAAGCGCGCCGTGGACTCTGATCGCACTCCGGGCCGGTTTCTGCTCACCGGATCGGCGCGCTCTGACTCGTCCGACAGGTTCTGGCCCGCCACGGGCCGGGTGGTGATGGTCACGATGTGCCCGCTCACAGTGTCAGAACTGCAGCGCCTGCCAACGGATCCCTTCGTGGACCGTGTGGCACGCGGAGAGCTGGGCCTGCGCCACACCGACTCCGCTCAGGTTGACCTCGTCGATTACCTGCGGATGGCACTGAAGGGTGGACTTCCGGAGCCGGCGTTGCACCTCGGCGCAGACGCCAGCCGAGCGTGGCTCGAGAGCTACGCCGATCAGGTGGTGCTGCGAGACACCCGCACCCACGGGGCGCTGCCCGACGCGTCCAGGCTGCAGCGCTACCTGCAGGCGTGCGCCACCACATCGGCCACTTGCACACAGCATCAAACCCTTTACGACATGGCGGGCATCAACCGAAAGACAGCAGTGGCATACGACAAGCTGCTGGGGGATCTGATGGTTACCGATCAGCTTCCGGCGTGGTCAACCAATCGCGCCAAGCGACTAACGCGCGCTCCCAAGCGCTACATCACAGACTCGGGGTTGATGGCGGGCATTCTCAGAGTCGGAATCGACGATGTGCTCTCCGACGCCTCCCTGCAAGGGGCGCTCATGGAGACCTTCGTTGTGTCCCAGCTCCGGGCCGAGGCCGTGGCTTCCGATGTTCGCTATCGGCTTTCGCATCTGCGCAGCCAGGACGGTCGTCACGAAGTTGACGTGATCGCGGAGTTCGGCGGCGGCCGGGTGGTGGGAATCGAGGTCAAGTCGTCTTCTCGGGTGACGCCACGGGACGCCCGTCACCTGTCATGGCTGCGCGACAAGCTGGAAGACCGCTTCGCGGCTGGCGTGGTGCTCCACACCGGCCAAGACACCTACGAACTAGCCAACAAGGTCCTCGCCACCCCAATCTCAACCCTCTGGACCTAAAGCACGCGGATCTCCCGTGCCACTGGAACCGGGCACGCAGATCCCCCATGTGACTGCCCAATCCTGGGTTCGACTCTCCCGCCGCCGCCATTCGACGATCCGACAAACACCATCAGCGGCGGTCAGGGAACCGCATCGAGCGGAGTAACGACCCCCGGTTGTCGCGGTCGCCGATCACGACCTGCTGGATACCAAGCCCGACAATCCCCGTCTCAGCCACAGGTCGCTGCAACCGATGGCCGCCAGCGCGTTTCAGGGATGCAGATCCCAGCGCTGGATGCGGAACTGTCCACCGTCGCCATCCCCCTGACAGAGTGCAATTCCACCCCCCGCCAGCACTTGCCCACGCCCGATACCACAAGCCCATGAGGCACGCGACCAAAGGAGCCTCGTCGCGAATCCTCGAAGGTTCGTCCGAAGCAGTCTTCAGACGCGAGCCATGCTGCCTGCTACCATTTCGAGATGGGATTGAGCGTCACGGTCACTGGACAGATCAGGATTGACCCGCATCCGGATTCCACCAACAAGCGTCCACCCACATACTTCAGCTTTAGCAATCCGAAGCCCGTCGAAGCAGTCATCATTGATCGGCGTCTGCTGAGTCATCTGAATGATCAGTGGAATACGTCAGGCATCTACGTTCTGCTTGGGAAGATGGCGATTGGGGACACTTGGACAGCGTATGTTGGACAAACAGCCGACGGGCTGACCCGTCGGCTGCAGGTCCATCAGGGAGATCCCAAGAAGCAGAGATTTCAAATTTCTCTGCTTGTGAGATCAGGAGCCAGACAGGACTGGGATGCAGCGGAGGTACAGTGGTTGGAGAGTAAAGTCTACGACAAGCTGTCGGGGGCCTCCAATTTAGATCTTGTCAACGAGCAAAGACCCAAATCTGGACGACTTTCTTCGGATCGACAGCTCGGACTAACTGAGATCCCGGACCTGGTCGAGACCTTGCTGACGATCACGGGATATCTGCAGCAGGATTCAGCCTCCGAGATCCCTTCTAGCGCTCCAGTTGACCCTGTTCCAAGTCAGCCGAGCCAGCCAGCAGGCCAAGAGCGTCAGCGAGACAGTTCAGTTCCATCCAAGCCTTCGAGCGCCATCACCAGACTCCCCCAGCAAGGACTGGCTGCCATGAAGACCCTCATTCAACATGGACTACTCTCAGCTGGCGACGAACTAGTCCCGAAAGCCAGGCACCTTGGAGGCCGGGGTGTAGTTCAGGCTGATGGGTACATCTTGGTTGAAGGGATCCGACACAGCTCTCTCTCTTCGGCTGCCTGTGCCATCTCTGGTCGAGTGTCCGAGCCCGGATGGGACTTCTGGGCGGTTGCTAGCCAAAGTGGCATACCAATCTCTAGCCTCCGAGAAGCCCTCAGGGCTCGCGCCGGTGAACCATTCTCGGACACATCGGTCGTGGGCGATGGTCGCACCGGCACCGACGCTGCAGCAGCGCGTCGCCATAGCACTGGTGAACCTGGTCCCAAACGCCGAATCAAGATGTCGGATCTGATCTCAGCGGGCCTGCTCGCGCCTGATTCGACAGTTTGGTTCGTTGGCTCGCGTCGCCCTGTACGTGGGAGACTCAACCAGCAGGGCCAGATTGAAGTTCATGGGGCGGCGTTCGGTAATCCATCTGCCGCAGCAAAAAAGGCAGCCGGTGGAGGGTCCTGGAATGGATGGCTGCATTGGGCGCTCCATAAGCCCGATGGTCCCATCCTCGATGAGTTTCGTAGCCAACTCGACGAGGACTGAACAATTCCTGGAGCCGCGCCGTGGGTTGAAGTCGCAACACCGGAGCACCACTCCAATGCGCCGTCCACGGTTGACCAGTGCTCGAGGCTGGCTGGGGATGAGCGCGGCGAGATGAGGCTCGGTGGCTGGCGCTGCAGGCTTTGATGACGCTGGCTGTGGATGATCGGGGATCCGAGTCGGAGGTCGGTGCGCGTGTACGCGTGAAGGATGCGAACACGGCGATCTACCGGCCCAGGAACCGGCTGGGCTCCGGATATACCACGCGGCAAATCGGGCGGACTCAGGCTTCCATCTGCTGTGCCCACCTGCACAGGAGTATGGGCTAGAATGCTCAGCGCGGATCAGCCACCCACTTCAGATTCGTAACCGACGCCGCAGTAGATACCAAGTACCTTCAGAACGGATGATGACAATGGCACGCATGATGCCCGCATACTGTCCACAGGATGCACCACCCGGCGAAAAGAAAGTCTTCACGGCTCTCCAAGACCATCCCGGAGCGCACGATTGGCAAGTCCTGCACTCGCTAGCGATCTCCAAACACAGTTCCCAGGTAGAGGGTGAAGCGGACTTCGTCATCATCGTCCCAAAGGCGGGCGTACTGGTCATTGAAGTGAAGTCACATGGGAGCGTTAGCATAACAGAGGATGGCCTTTGGAAACTCGGCCACGAGGAACCAACCCCACGAAACCCATTCGAACAGGCCAAGACTGCTATGTACAGCATTCTTGAACATTTGCAACAACAGCACCCAGGCCTCACCTCAGTACCCTTCCACTATACGGTCTGGTTCACCGCCATCCGAAGGAATAAGATACCCAAGAGTATCGAGTGGCAAGCCCAACACATCATGGATGTGGAGGATCTTGATCGCGATCCAGTAGCAGCTGTGCTACCTACACTGCGTGCGGGTAATCAATATCTCGATGCCAAGAACCCGTCCCTTGTCCGGAGGCTGGATGATTTCAATGAAAATTCTACAAGGCGAGTAACTGAGAGATTGCGACCATTCTTTGAAGCATACGAGTCACCCGCAGATGTACGGAGGCGTCGCACGTCCGAGCTCAAAGAGTTCACACAAGAGCAATTTGAGGCTCTCGATTCAATGTCAGACAATCGGGCAGTTTTGTTCCAGGGCGCTGCTGGCACAGGGAAGACATTCCTGGCCATCGAATCGGTAAAGCGGGAGCTCCACAAGGGTGCATCGGGCCGTTTGCTGTGCTATAACCGTCTGCTCGCCGATCACCTTCGTCGTGAATTCACCGATTATGACAACGTACGTGTAAACACACTCCACAAGGAGATGCTTAACATCACCGGATGGAGGGGCAAACCCAACAAGAAAGGAAAAAAGCTTAGAGACTATTGGAACATCAGAGTTCCTACTCGTGCGGTAGATCTGCTCATGGAAGGAGGCCATGGTTGGACAATGGATTTCCTTGTCATTGACGAGTTTCAGGATCTTGCCCGTCCGCTGTTCTTGGATGTACTGGATCTTATGGTTGAAGGAGGTCTCAAGCAGGGGCGAATCGTGCTCTTCGCGGATTTTGGGGGTCAGTCGATCTATGGTGCCGACAATATCCATTCCGCAGAAAACCGCTTTGGTGCGTTAGCGCGCCATCAGCTTATGAAGAACTGTCGAAACCGACCCCGAATCGGATATGCTGTCAACACATTCGCTGCGCTTGAGCCTGGATATCAGGGGTTCCGACGAGAGGACGATGGCATTGAACCTACATTCATCGAGTACTCCAGAGGCGTTGACTGCTCGCAACTGTTGAGCAAACAGATCCGAGAGTTGCAGAACGCTCACTATAAGTTGCATGATATCGTCGTTTTGAGTCCACGTAGGGACTCTACAGGTGCCGAAACGACGGACCCGTGGCTCCGGAATATCCTCGTTGAGGAGACAGGAGCCGATCCATTGCCGGATAGAGTTCGCTACACAACGATTCACAGCTTCAAGGGTCTTGATGCACCTGCGGTGATACTCACTGATCTGGACTCCTCTAGAAAGCAGTTTGAAGCTCTGTTCTACATTGGGATGACAAGAGCAACGGATCGACTTGTGGTGCTGATTGAAAGGGAAACTTATCGAGCACTTCCTCAGCGGTCCGTGTGATCGGGAATCCGGGCCGCATTTGTTCTGATGGCGCATGCGCAGCTAGTGCGGATTTCTGGTCGGGAGTGGTGTGACGGTCGAGGCCGCTTTGCCTGAGGCCTCGGAGCGGGGGACAGCCGATCTGCGCACGTGGAGGCCTCATGGCTCCCCTGCAACAGTTCAGCCCAACAGAGCCAACGAACGGTTGGGCACGCTGGGTAACGATAGACCCTGAGGTTTCGTCGTAGCTGTGACCTCTGTGCGCTGCGGCGCGGATGTGACCATGGACGTATCTGCCGCTCCTCCCGTTCAACTCCGGGCGCGTATGCGGTCGCCAACGTGGGACTCCGCCCCATGTGAGCCGTCCCCTACGAGGTGAGGCGCTAGCTCTGTGGCCATGCTCCGTTGAAGGCACGCTGCGGGATGGGGGGCTATGTGGGTTGGGCGGTAATCTCGGGGGTTGTGCAGGCGGGCTTGCAGGTTCTTTTTGCGTGCTGTTTGGCGGCGGCTTTGCTGCTGGTGGCGGCGGGTCTGGCGAAGCTGCTTTGGCCGCAGCAGGCTTCGGGGCTTGCGGGCGCGGTGGGGCTGCCTCGGCGGTACTGGTTTGTGTGGCTGGTGGGGGTTGCCGAGGTGGTGGCGGGTGCTGGGAGCATCGCTGTGGGCGGGGCCTGGTTTGCGCTGGCCGTCGGTGCCTTGTACCTGGGCTTTGCCGTCACCGTGATGCGCGCCCGGCGGGTGGGGGCGGCGTCGTGTGGCTGCTTTGGACGGGCTCGGACACCACCGTCGCGCATTCACGTGGCCGGAAACGTCGTGCTTGCCGGTGTTTCGTTCTGGTGCGCGGCGGCGGGCGGGGCATCGTTCTTGGATCTTGCTGCCGACACGCCCGGCGTGCTGGGGGGGATCACGCTCGGCATAGAGGTGATGTTGCTCGCGGGCCTTTTGTTCACGGCGTTCACCGCGCTGCCGGAAGCCCTCTCGGCGTGGCCGTCTGCCGACACGAACGACGCTCGCCACTTCGAGTTCACCATTGATCCGAACTGGCGCAGCCCTCAGGTTGCGCCGGTTGATCCGATGCCGGTCGAAATCATCAGCAAGCCGCTGCGCCGTGAGGGTGCCGGCGGCGGAGCTACCGGAAGCCGATTCCGCTGGGCCCTGGGCAAACGATCCAGGCAAAAGAGGCGGGTGTGATGAGTCGGCGTTTGGTGGAGCGGGTTTCGCGGATTGTTGATCGGCGGGGCAACAGGCGGGGGTTTCTGCGATCGTCGGCCATGACCGCCACGGCGCTGGCGGTGGCACCGGCGGCGTTCGCGCTGCGGCCCGTATCCGCGGAGGCGGCGGTGATCACCTGCCGGGGCTTCAGGTGCTCGCCCGGAGCGCTTTGCTGTGACGGCTACACCGACTTCTGCTGCCTGCTCACCGGAGAAAACCTGTGCCCGCCCGGAACGGTGGTGGCCGGATGGTGGAAAGCCGACGGTTCGGGGTTCTGCGACCTCGACGGCCCCCGCCCCCGCTACTACCTGGACTGCAACCTGGTGTGCGACTCCGCATGCGGCTGCGGCTGGAGCGGCGTGTGCAGCCGCCAGTGCGCCAACGCGGATTGCCGATGCCCCGGCGGCTGCGACACCCGCAAGGTGGAATGCACCCGCTTTCGCTACGGGCAGTGCAACCAGGACATCAAATGCGTTGGCCCGATCGCCTGTCGGGTGGTCACCTGCGTGCCCCCATGGCAGTGGGATCCGAACTGCACCACCACCATGGCCGTGGACAACGTCACCCGCAGCCACGACCGGCCCTGCCTGCACGACTACTTCACCGACGTTCCGCCACGCGCCTCCTACGCCGAAGCAGTGCAATGGCTCCACGACCAAGACGTGATCGACGCGCACACCGGTGACCTTTACGGCCCCGCCGAGCCGCTCACCCGTGGCACGTTGGCCGTGTGGCTTTGGAGGCTGCAAGGCGAACCGTCCGAACGAGCAGAGATCGACTTCGAGGACGTTCCCGAAGATTCACCCCACCACGACGCAGTGGCCTGGCTGGTACACGCCGAAATCACCCAAGGCGTGGCCGGTGGAGGGTTCGCTCCGCAGCGACTGGTGAGCAGAGCCCAGGCTGTGACCTTCCTGCACCGCCTGGCCGGATCACCCGACCCGGGCCCGTCGATCGATTACACCGACGTGCCCGCCGACGCCTGGCACCACGACGCCGCCAACTGGGCAGCCAACAATTCGATCGTGCTCAGCGCCACGCCCAGCAACTTCGGCGCGTCGCTGAGCGTGAACCGCGGCGAGGCGGCGTCGATGCTCTACCGCTTCCATCACAACATGGCTGCCGCTGCCAAAGCGGAGTCCTGAATCGATGACCTTGCTGAGCACGCCAGTCCAGGCCACTGCGCCCCTGCCGCGCGGGTGCTCGAGCCGACACGTCCACCGAGCCGGTGCGGCCGATAGCCGCAGAAGCACCGACGGGCCGGTATCCGAATGACCTTGCTGGTTGGGTTGCTGGCTGTGGCGGTGGGTGTGTTGACGTTGATCGTGTTCGGTTTGCTGCGCACCCACGCGGAGATACTGCGAGCACTCGACCGTCTGGGTGTGGACTTGAGCGACACCGAACTCGGCCCGGCAGCACCCGCGATGGCCTCACCCGCCGCGCCGCTGCACAACGGTGCAGCCGCCGCGGGCACCACATCGCCGGTTCCGGCCGACATTGTGGGCAAGGTGCCGGCGGGCGGGCCGGTGAAGGTGAGCGTCGCCGACGCCGCGGCGCTCACGCTGCTGGCGTTCCTTTCTTCGGGATGTCGAACCTGCCAGGGATTTTGGGAAGCGTTCGCCGACCCGGCCCTTGACCTGCCCGGCAACGGCACTCGATTGGTGATCGTCGGCCAGGATCCCGAACACGATTCCGAGTCGGCGCTCGCGGCGTTGGTGCCTCGCGGTCTGCGTGCGGTGCTGTCCAGCGCAGCCTGGCAGGACTACGACGTGCCCGGGTCTCCCTACTTCGTTCTGGTGGACGGACCGGCGCGCCGAATCGTTGGAGCGGGAACAGCCGGAAGCTGGCAACAGATCCACGGACTGCTGACCCAGGCGCTTGGCGACGAAGCGCTGACACCCCGACACCCCGCGCAACCAGGTGCGCTAGCCACCGATTCACCTAGTAATCGTGAACATCGCGCCGACAAGGCCCTTGCAGCGGCAGGCATCGGTCGTGGCCATCCAAGTCTCTATCCCGACACGCAGCAGCCGGCCCGCTCAGGCCGCGAATCGGGCACCCACACCGAGGCTCCGCCGGCACGGGCCCGGGCGCAGGGAGACGCAAGTTGAACCTGGTGGTGCTGAGCGGAATGGCGTTGGCCGCGACGGCCGCGATTCGTTCCACCTGGTCGCCTTGAGGGGTGTCGATGCTTACCAGCATCAGCCCGCTAGGTGAGCGGGGCCGGGGCAACAAGTGGCCGGTAACGGTCGCCTGGTTCGCTGCAGGGTCGGTGGCCGCGGGCGCCGCAGTTGGGTCTCTGCTGGGTGGACTGGGCCTGCTCGCCTGGGCGGCGGTGGATCAAGTCAGCGGCGCGAATCCCGGACCCGGCACGGTCACACACAACGTCACGCTGGTGGTGCTCGCGGCGGGCAGCGCCGGGGCGGTGTGGTGGGATCTGTCGGGGCGGCGACTGCCGGGCCGCCGACAAGTGAACGAGGATTGGCTCACCAGACTCCGCGGCTGGGCCTACGGCACCGGTTTCGGAGCGCAACTCGGGGCTGCGGTGGTGACCGTGGTGAACACCGCTTTGGTACCGATGTTCATATTGGCCGCGTTGATGTCAGGGGAGATCAGCAGCGGTTTGGTGATCGGCGCCACGTTCGGACTGGTGCGCGGGTGCAGCGTCGCAATCAACGCAAGGGTTCGCGACGCGGGTGACCTGCGACGACTCCACCGGCGCATCGACGAACTGGCGGGCCTGTCACGCCATGTGAGCGTTGCCGCGGCAGTTGCGGTGAGCGGCGCAGCCGTTGTTGGTTTGGTGGCTGGGTAGAGCCATGGCTGCGGGTGCGTCATTCCGGATTTCGGCGCACGGCGTGACCGCTGTGGTGCCGCCGGGATGGGAAGCGGAAATCGCCGAACAAGAAGACCCGGCCCTCACCGACACCAACCTCGAAACCGAAACCGAGCCGCGAGTGGTGTTGCACATGGCCAACTTCGCCCTGCCCCCCGACCGGGGTGACTACGGATCTGGCGCTGTTGAAACCATGGGCCGCGGCGGAATCTTCATCAGCCTGCTCGAGTTTGATGAAACCTCGGGAAGGTCACCGTTGTTTGGCACGACCCGGATCCCATCGAGGCTCCAACCCGACGAACTCAGCACCGACCAATTGCAGCGGCCCCTGCCCGGCCAGGCGGGCACGCAACGCTTCTTCCAGGTGACTCGAGCCGGGCGGGCGCCCAGGGCGTTCTGCCTTTACGTGGTGATCGGTTCGCACACCCGTCGCCGCATCCTCACATCCGAAGCCAACCGGGCGCTGAGCGGCCTGTCGATCAGCTGAACGGGTCTCGGGCGTGGCCCGGTCTCAAGCGTCAGCGTCAGTGTCGGTGTCGGCGTCGCCGTCGGCGTCTTCGGCGAGTGGCAAGACGCCGCCTGCCAACAGGAACGGTTCGGGATCCAAAGGCTGACCGTCAACCCGAACCTCAAAGTGCAGATGCGGGCCGGTGGAACGCCCCGTGGAACCCATCTCCCCGATCACCTGGCCCGTTACCACCGTGTCGGCCGGCCCTACCGCGATCGAATCAAGATGGGCGTACAGGGTGGCCATCCCCGCTCCGTGGTAAATCACCACGCTGTTGCCGTAGAACCCGCAGTACTGAGCCGAGAGCACGTCACCGCCCCGAACGGCCACGATCGGGTCGCCGATGTCGCCTGTTATGTCGGTGCCGTTGTGTTGTGACCAGTAACCGGTAACCGGATGGATTCTCCGCCCGTATCCGGACACGAATTCGCCCACCGCCGGAAGCACCTCAATCGGATAGAAGGACTCCACGCCAAGGGTCGCACGCTGACTACCGGCCCGGGCCCGCATGAAGTCCTCCACTTCGCGCAAGCTCTCCGCGATGAGTTGCACGTCTCTTTCGGTTTCCTCGCTCACCTCGAGCTTTTCGAGGTCGGAATCCACCGAGCGGTACAACAGGTACAAGCGCATCTCGTCGCCGCCGATCTCGTCGGCCACCACCGATTCGAGGATCTTCTCCAACGGCTGCGGGCACGGCAACACCGTGTCGGGGCCCAGGCCCAGCGTGTCCGACGCGGGCACCCGAACAGCCGCGGCGAGGTCGCAATGCCCAGTGGGATCCAGCAGCCACTGCCCGCCAAGACCCTCACACGCCGCCCGAGGAGACAGCACCACCGCCGACGTGGACGAATCCCGACCGGCGGCAAGAGCCTCCGCAACCTCCAAGGCCGCTTCGTCCAACGGCCCGTTGGCGCCGAGCCCGAACTCGTCTCCGGAACCTGCGGCGTTGCCTCCACCGCCACCCGTCCCGGCGGTTGCTGATCCGGAGCCCGAGGACGCACCAGGCGAGTTCGCCCCAGGATCGTCTGCTTGTGCGAGCGCGGGATCATCGGCGCTGTTGCCAACCGCCACCGTGAATCCGCCGGAGATGTCAGGAGTGCTGCGCAGCAGCAGCCAAGCGGCGCCCAGCAACACCACCACCAAGCCAGCCACCAGCGACGCAGCCCGCCAATCCCGGCGGCGCCGACCGAACAAGTTGCCCCCACGCCTGCGGTGGCGTCGCCGGTGCGGCCATCCGCCGCCACCATGAACCATCACGACTTGGTTCCCTGCCAACGGCGCGAAGATCCAGGTCGTTCACAACCCACATCACCGGCGACAAACACGAACACCAACGCGAAACTACAGGCACCCGTATTCCGGCCAGAACCACCACCACCAAGCCGATGGCCAACCCCAACCCACAGATCCGTGCCCAAGCCGTACCAACACGGAGCCACGCCGGCGTTGAACATTCCGGGATCGGGGCGATACTGGTGGCGGCGAGCGGCGGCGAGCGGTCCATGGAGATCAACCGATGAGGACGCGCCTGCGAATTACAGCCACCGTGGTGGCGGTCGCCGCGGCCCTTGTGCTTTTGGGCTGCGCCGCCGACATACCGACCTCGGGCAACGCTGCGGTAACAGGAGACCTGGCCGCTCTGTCAGTCCCCGAATCCGTATCCGTTTCCGTTGCCGGCTCCGGAGCAGACGAGCAGTCGTCGGGCTCGACCGGGTCACAACAGGATTCCGGCACGCCGACCGGTGCTACCTCGGACGGTTCGCCAGACGAAGCCGGGGACACCACCAACCCGGAGGTGGCCGAACCACCCGAGTTGCAACAGCTGATGGCACGGCCCGCGCCGGTGAACATCACCTCGGCCGACCAACTGGATTCCGCAGGCCTCCACGAATGGCGTTTCGCCAACGGACTCACGGTGCGACTCGCGCCACCCCCGCAGGCGCAAACCGGCGCCACCGAAACCGGCGATTCTCCTGGCGGCGCCGACGACCCAGGCGATTACAGCGACATTCCCCTGGACGACGCCGACACCCAGCAGAATGGCGGCCCGGGAGGTAGTCCGTTGGTGCTTGTGGAGGCACGGGGCGCCGGGGGTTGGTCGCGCCTTGGTCCCGGCGACGGCGCGCTCGCGGATGTCGCCGCGAAGGCGGTGATCCGCAGCGGAGCAGACGGCTTCTCCCGCGCACAAATCGACCGCTACCTGGGCAAGAGTGCCGCTCATGTCACCCTCGACGCCTACATCAGCGAAACCCACGAAGGGTTCACCGCTACGGCTGCACCCGAAGACCTGGAGATTCTCTTCCAGCTGATTCACCTGCACGTGACCGCCCCGCAGGTTGATCCCGACACTTTCCACAAGGCCGTGTCCGATCTGGAAACGGTGATGTCGCTTCAGCAAACATCACCCGCTTGGGCGGCACGGGCCGCTTACGTGGGGGCCCGCTTCCACGAGTCCTGGCATCCCCCCGGCCCGACGGATCAGCAGCTTCAGCAGTTGACCGCCCAAGAGTTGCTCGACGTGTACGAGTCCAGGCTCGGCTCGGTGGACGACATGGTTGTGGCGGTTGTGGGGCACGTGAACCCTGAAGTGGTGCAAGACCTGGCCCGGCGTTACCTGGGTCGCCTTCCCTCGGGCCCCGACGACACGTTCACCAACCGTCGCCCGGCCCCACCAACCGAAGCGACACGCACAAGCGTGCAGATCGAAAGCAACGGGTTGGATTCGGTGGCCTTCGTGGATCTGTACCACGAGACCACTTCCGAAGCGACGCCGCAATCGACGGCAACCGCGCATGTTCTCAACACCGTGCTCAACCACAGGCTCAGCATGGAAGGGCTCGCTCACGCCCAGATCAGGCCTCGGATCGCACCTACCGGCGGCTTCGATTCGGAGATTCGTGTCGTGGTGGAGGACTACGGCCTCGACGCCTCAAGCCCGGAGGCCCCCGACCCCGATGCTCCCAGCACCGATGCCCCACCCGCCGACGGCAGCAGCGCCGCGATCGAAGGTGCGATCAGCAGCGTGCTGGCGGTGCTCGACGGGCTCTGCGCTGCCGATGTCGGTTCAGATGATCTTCAACGCGCCAAACAGCAAGTCACAACCGAGTACGCACGGACCGTCGAGCGCGACCTGCTCGAAGCGTTGGTCACAACGCCCAACCTCCCCGATGTGGCCTTGCTCACCCTGCAACAGCGCACCCTTCACGTCGACGAGGTGAGCGCCGGCGACCTGCACGAACTGGCACACACCTTGTACTGCCAACCAGGCCGCATGGAAGTGATCACCGTCGTCAATTGACCCCCGGGGGGTGTCACCAGCGGTCGCCCGGCTCGGCGCACCGGCACGCGCACACCTCACGAGGGGATAGAACAAGGCTCGCATGACCGGTGCTCCCACCCGCGGGACCGAACATCACCCGCTGGGTGTGATGGCCGCCCTGTGCGCGCCGCTGTGTTGGAGCGCGGGCAACATGATGGTGCGCGAGATCGCCCTCACGGCGCTGTGGTTGACGTTTTGGCGCACCACGGCCGGAGCGGTCGTGTACAGCGGGTTCCTTGTTGCCCGCGGTCGGCGGTTGCGCTGGGTGGATCTCAAGGCGTGCATTCCGGTGGGGATCGTTGCGGCCTTTTGGTATGCGGCGTTCTTTGAGGCTCTGAACTCCACGACCATCGCGAACGTCACCATGGCCGGGGCCTTGCTGCCCGCGGTGCTGTTCGCTGTGGCAGCCCGGCGTTACGGCGAGCCGATCACGTTGTGGCTGTTGACGATGACCGGGCTGGCGCTCGGTGGCATGGCACTGGTGCAGTACGGGTCGTCGTCGGTGCCCACCTGGAGCGCCCGGGGTGACGTTTTCGCGCTGATCACATTGACCTTGTGGGCCGTGAGCTTCGTGATGACCAAGGAAGCACGCAGCAAGGTTGGCGCCGTGGAGTTTCAGACCGCGGTGTGGATCGTGGGGGCGGTGGTGATGGCACCGGTGGCGGTGATCTCCACCGGCGAGATTGTGCTTCCCTCCGGTGTCACATGGGCGTGGGTGATGGCGATGCTGTTGGTGCCCGGCACGGGGCACCTGTTGATGACGTGGGCGCATCGTCACGTGAAGCTCACCGTGGCGTCTATGGTGACCTTGGCTGTGGCGCCGCTGTCGATGGTGGGCGGGGCCATCTTTCACGACGAGTTCATCGTGTGGGAACAGGTGCTCGGTGGTGTTGTGGTGCTGGGCGCGCTCACCGTTGTGATCCGCCGAGACGCCCAACTCGCCCGAGCAGCCACCCCGAGTCCGGAAACCGGACAAGCCCGCGGCCTGCGAAGAGCCCGCCGGTCGCCCCAGGTTCACCTGCCCGAAGGAACCGGCGAGCCTCTCGCTTGACAGCCTTTGACTCCCGCGGCGGGGTCACTCTTAGCATGACCCCGTGGCACACAGGGTGTTGCGATGACTCGTCTGCAGATCATCGGCGGCGGAAACATGGGAGAGGCCTTGCTGGCCGGGCTGGTCGCACGCCAATGGGCCCGAGCCGAGGAGTTGCGCGTGGTGGAGCCCGACCTGGGACGCCACGAAGCACTCGCGGCTGTCGTGCCGGGAGTGGTGCTCGCCGACAGCCCCTGCGGCGGGGTGGATGCCGTGATCGCGGTGAAGCCCGACATCGTGGCCGCGGTGCTGCCCGGCTTGAGCGAAGCGGGTGTGCCGAGAGTGCTGTCGATTGCGGCGGGGGTGCCCACGAGCGTGATCGAGGCGGGCCTGCCCACCGGAACGCCGGTGGTGCGGTGCATGCCCAACACGCCGGCACTGGTAGGGCAGGGCGCCGCTGCGATCGCCGGAGGCAGCGCGGCAACACCGGCAGACCTGCATTGGGCACAAGGAATCCTTGCCGCTGTGGGAACCGTGGTGGAGGTCGCCGAGGACGCCCTCGACGCGGTGACCGGTCTTTCAGGCAGCGGCCCCGCATACGTGTTTCGCCTTGCCGAGGCAATGACCGCGGCAGGGGTGTCGCAAGGCCTCGAACCCGAGGTTGCCGACGCTCTCACTCGCCAAACACTGCTGGGCGCCGCGAGTCTGCTGTCGGCCTCCGAGCACGGCCCGGCGCAGCTTCGTCGCAATGTCACCTCACCGGGAGGCACCACAGCCGCCGGTCTGGCAGTGCTCGACGAAGCCGACTTCATGGAGTTGATCAACAAGGTCGTGGACGCGGCCACGCAACGCTCCAAACAGCTCGGAGGCCGATGAAGTGCCGCCCGCGGCTGTGAACAGTTCACCGCAGCGGCCCGCCGAGGGCTACCACACGATCTCGTTTCTGTCCGATTACGGGCTCGCCGACGAGTTCGTGGGTGTGGTGCATTCGGTGATCGCGGCGATTGCGCCGAGCGCCAGGGTGGTGGACATCACCCACCAGATCTCACCCCATGACGTGCGCGCCGGTGGACTGGCCCTGGCCCGGGCGGCGCCTTACCTGTGCCCAGGCGTGGTGCTGGCCGTGGTGGACCCGGGCGTGGGAACCGCACGACGGGCCGTGGCGGTGGAGGTGGGCCACGGCGTGTCGGTGCTGGTGGGCCCCGACAACGGACTGCTCGGCCCGGCCGTGGCGCTGGTCGGCGGGGCAACCCGTGCGGTGGAGCTCACCGATGGTCGCTTCCACTTCGAGCGCAGCGACGACCTCGGGCCCACATTCGACGGTCGTGACGTGTTCGCTCCGGTGGCGGCGCATCTTTGCGCAGGCGTGCCTCTCGGCGACCTGGGCGCCGAGATCGACCCGGTGTCGCTCACCCCGGCCATGTTGCCGGTGAGCCAACTCGACGGCGATGAACTGGTGGCGGAGGTGCTGTGGGTGGACCGGTTCGGCAACTGCCAGCTCAACGTGGCGCCCGACGACGTGCAACCGCTCGGTGAGGTGGTTCAACTCGTGGTCCCCGACCCGGCGAGCACAACGAGCGCCAATTCACCGATGCCGAGCCTTGGGGCCGCCCCGAGCCTGGGGGCAGGGCCCAGCGGCGCCCACAGTGGCGACGTGCGAACCGCTGTGGTGGCGCGTGCCTATGACCACATCCCGGCCGGGCGAGTGGGGCTGGTGGTGGACTCCACCGGGCTGATGTCGGTGGCGCTGGCGAGACGCTCCGCGGCAGTCGAACTGGGCCTGCGCGAGGGCGCCGAGGTGCGATTGCGGGCAGCCGACGCCGACGAACACGCTGCGCGAAGCGGTGGTGTCGTCACACCGGTGTCATTGGGGCGAAACTGACGCTCCGGGTCCGACAAGCCCTTCACAGGAGGCACGCCATGAAACCTGCCAAGACCATCCCGATCACACGATGAGGCCAGGCACCACCATCGTCATAGTCGCCCTGCTCGTGCTGATCGCCGGGGCCGGGGTGCTGCAACTGTTCATCCTGGCCCGATAGATCCGAGCCCGGCCGCCGGGCGGGGTTGACCAAACACCAGCACACATTCGCAGACCGGGGCTGCGCCCACGCACCGGCACACCCTCCGCCGACCGGAGCAAGTTCGCAGGCCGGCAATTCGATGGGGTAAACCCCAGCGCGCAGCGACGCTCGCACGGCGCCGACCGGCTCGGTCAAGGCGAATCTGGCGCCGTTACAATCCCGGTTGTGTCGCTGATCGCGTTGGGCTGCACCCACCGTTCCAGTTCCCTGGAAATGCTGGAACGGCTCGCTGTGGTGGCCGACGACCTTCCCAAGGCGCTGCACTCCCTGGTGAGCGCCGAGAACCTCAGCGAGGTCGTGGTTTTGTCCACGTGTCACCGCACCGAGGTGTACGCCTACGCCGAACGATTCCACGGCGGCTGCGCAGATGTGCGCGACTTCCTGGCCCGACACTCCGGGCTGGCGCCCGAGATGGTGGCCGACGAAATCCACACCCGCCACGACGCCGACGCCGTGAGGCACCTCTTCGGCGTGACCGCCGGTCTCGATTCTGTGGTGATCGGCGAACACGAAATCCTCGGCCAGGTGCGAACCGCCTGGCAGGCCGCCCAAGCCGAACACGCCACCGGCGCCACCCTTGACCGGCTGTTCCGGCGGGCCGTTGAGACCGGTAAACGGGCCCGTGCCACCACCGCCATTGGTCGTGGCATCACCTCGGTGTCACAAGCAGCGGTGGCTCTCGCCGCTGAGCACCTCGGCGGGCTCGAAGGGCGACGTGTGCTGGTGCTCGGCGCCGGCGAGATGGCCACCGGCACGCTCGCGGCCCTCGCCGACGCAAAGCTCGCCGAGCTTGCGGTGGTGAACCGCACCTGGGCGCGCGCCACCGAAGCGGCAAGAGCGTGCGGAGGACGACCGGTTCGCCTTTCGCACTTGCAGGACGCCCTGGAGAGCGCCGACCTTCTGGTGACCACCACCGGCGCAACCGACATCATCGTGGAGCACAGCAACGTCACCGAAGTGATGGGCGCCAGAGCGGGAGCACCGCTGCTGATCGTGGATGTTGCAGTGCCGAGAGACGTGGATCCCGCCGCCGGTGAACTCAACGGCGTGACGTTGCTCAACATGGACGACATCAGCGCTTACGTGGGGCGTGGCCATCACGGGCGCAACCTCGAGACCCGTGAAGTGCGTGCCATTGTGGAGAGCGAGGTGGATCGCTACCAGGCCGAATTGTCGGCCCGCACCGTGGCGCCGCTCATTTCGGCCATGCGAGGCCGGGCCACCGACATTGCCGAGCGTGAACTGGCCCGTCACCGTGGTCGCCTCGGGGATCTTGACGCCGCTCAGCAGGCAGCGGTGGAGTCGCTGGTGCGTGGGATCACCAACAAGATCCTTCACGAGCCCACGGTGCGCCTCAAGGACGCCGCCGGGCACGCCCGTGGCGATCGTCTGGCCGAAGCGGTGCGCGATCTGTTCGACCTCTGACCCCCGCCCGCCCCGCAAGTTCGCGAGGCCAGGGCCATGACCGGGATCAGCCATATTCGAGCCGCCACTCGGGCCAGTCCGCTGGCGCGGTGGCAGACCGATCATGTGATCGACTTGATTCGCGCTGTTGCGCCGAGTGTTGGGGTGAGCACAGTTCCGGTAACCACCACCGGCGATCAGCGTGCACACACGCCGATTCATCAGATGGGCGGCAAGGGCGTGTTCGTGAAGGAGGTGCAAGCCGCGGTGCTCGACGGGCGGGCCGACATCGCGGTGCATTCCGCCAAGGATCTGCCGTCGATCACGCCCGAAGCACTGGTGCTGGCCGCTGTGCCAGAGCGGGGCGATCCCCGTGACGGGCTGGTCGGGGCCAAGCTCGCCGACCTGCACCGTGGTGCCACGGTTGGCACCGGATCGGTGCGCCGCCGGGCACAACTGGCCGGGTTGAGGCCGGATCTCAACTTCGCGGAGCTTCGCGGCAACATCGCCACCCGCCTGCGCAAGGCCTCCCAGTTCGACGCGATAGTGATGGCGGTGGCGGCGCTGAACCGGCTCGGGGTGGTGCCCGAAGTGCTGGATCCGCTGCCCCCCGGCGTGCTGGTGCCCCAAGCCGGTCAAGGAGCAATAGCACTTGAGTGCCGCCAAGGCGACCACGAGTTACGCGCCCTCCTGGCCCAAATCGAGCACACCCCCACGCGCCGAGCGGTGGACGCCGAACGGGCCTTCCTCGCGGAGCTGGGCGGCGACTGCGACATCCCAGCCGGCGCCCACGCCATAACAGTCGTTCCAGAGCCAACGGAGCCAACACCCGCCTCACCCGATGGCCCGCTCGAGTTGACGGGGCTTCTGGCTTCAATCGACGGACGGGTGATCTTGAGAACCACTCGCCGTGGCATTGACCCCACCTCCCTCGGACGAGATGTGGCCAGGCACCTGCTCCACACCGAGAACGGCACCGCGCTGATCGCCACGTTGAGGTGACGGTTGCGATGGGGCCGCTGATGGGGTGGCGGGTGGTGGTGTGCAGACCGGTGGATCAGGCGGGGCCGCTCGTGGATCTCTTGGAGGCCCAGGGCGCGCAGGTGGTGAGCGCTCCGGTGATCCGGATTGTCGACCCGCCCGATGGTGGCAAGGCGCTTCGAGCCGCGCTCGGCAACCTGAGGGCTGGTGACTGGTTGGTGGTCACCAGCCCCAACGGCGCAAAGCGAGCGTCAAGAGCCCTGGGAGCCTCGTTGCCACAGGGCGTGAAGGTGGCCGCGGTCGGCCCGGCAACGGCCCAAACCGCGCAGCAAGCCGGGTTGCCGGTGGATCTGATCCCCAAGCGCTCCATCGCAGAAGGCCTGCTTGAATCATTCCCCGCACCCCCGAAACCGCCCGGCAAAACTCGAGTGGTGCTGGCCCGCGCACAAGTGGCGCGTGCGGTGCTGCCCGAGGGTTTGCGCGCCGCAGGCTGGGAGGTGCTCGACGTTCCCGCCTATCAGACAGTGCCGGCCTCGCTGACCGGCCGGCAGCGAACCGAGGTCGCCGAAGCCGACGCGGTGGTCTTCACCTCGTCGTCCACGGTTGAGCGGCTGCTCGCCCAAACAACGGACATCCCCGCCGTGGTGGCTTCCATAGGTCCGGCAACCAGCGCAACCGCCGTGGCACTGGGTCTAACGGTCACCGTGGAAGCCACCGATCACACCATCCCCGGAGTGGTAGAGGCCCTCTGCCACCACGCCGCATCGTCCAAAGACGGGTAGGCGCCCGTCCGCCGGTTGCGGCCGCGCTGCGACCGGGGGCGAAGAGGGTGAGGGTTAGCCTGAGCGGGTGAGTTTTCCGCAGCATCGGCCTCGTCGGCTGCGGCGCACGGCGGCGTTGCGGCGCATGGTGGCCGAGCACCGGCTAAGTCCCGATGATTTCATTGCGCCGTTGTTTGTGCGTGAGGGAATCAGCGAACCCGCCCCCATCGGGTCGCTGCCTGGGCAGGTGCAACACACCCGCGAGTCGCTGCGAGCCGAGGCAGCCGAATTGCGCGATTTGGGCATCGCCGGTCTGATGCTGTTCGGGCTGCCCGAGCACAAGGACGCCACCGGTTCGCAGGCATGGCATCCCCAAGGGATCGTGCAAACTGCGCTCGCTGACCTGCGGGCTGATCTGGGTGACGACATGGTGATCGCGGCGGATTTGTGCCTGGACGAGTACACCGACCACGGTCACTGCGGCGTGCTCGATTCCACCGGCGACGTTGACAACGACGCCACGTTGGAGTTGTACGCCAAGGTGGCGTTGGCGCAGGCAGAAGCGGGTGCTCACATGGTTGGCCCGTCGGGAATGATGGACGGCCAGGTGGGCGCGATCAGAGCGGCGCTTGACGGCGCCGGGTTTCACCACGTTGCGATCCTGGCTTACTCCGCCAAGTACGCCACGGCGCTTTACGGGCCGTTTCGTGACGCGGTGAACGTAACCATCGAAGGCGGCGGCAATCGCAAGACCTACCAGCAGGACGTCGCCAACGCCCGCGAAGCGCTGACCGAGATCCGGGCCGACATCGCCGAGGGCGCCGACATGGTGATGGTGAAGCCGGCCATGCCCTACCTGGACGTGATCTCACGCGCCCGCCGTGAGGTGGACGTGCCGATCGCGGCGTATCACGTGTCCGGCGAGTACGCCATGGTTCATGCCGCGGCCCAGCGAGGCTGGCTCGAACTCGACGCCGTGGCCTTCGAGCACGTGCTGGCAATCAAACGAGCCGGAGCGGACGTGATCCTCACCTACTTCGCCCGACACCTAAGCGAAGCCGCCACCCGATGAGCACCACCAGGCACACCGGCGACAGCCCACAAGCCCATATGGCAGCGACCCGGCCGACGGCGTTCCAGGGCAGCCGCGCCCCTGGCTTGGCATCCGTCAGGATGGCCCGCCCGGCCTGCGCCGAACCGTCACCGTGAACGCCACGCAGCCGTCGCCTGGCGGGGACACCAATCAGGGGTTGTTCGATCAGGCTCAGGGGGTGATCCCCGGTGGGGTGAACTCGCCGGTGCGGGCGTTCCGGTCGGTTGGCGGCACTCCTTATTTCGTGGAACGCGGCCAGGGGCCTTTCGTGTGGGACGTTGAGGGCCGCCGCTACATCGACTACGTGCAGAGCTACGGCCCAGGCATTTTGGGTCACGCCCACCCGGCGATCACCGAAGCCATCCGGGACGCCGCCAGCCGGGGCGCCACTTACGGCGCGCCCACCAAGGCCGAAGTGCTCATCGCGCAAGAGATGTGCGCCCGTGTTCCGGGCCTTGAGATGGTGCGGCTGGTGTCCAGCGGAACCGAGGCGGTGATGTCGGCGGTGCGCCTGGCGCGGGGCTTCACCGGACGGCCCAAGGTGGTGAAGTTCGCGGGGTGCTATCACGGTCACAGCGACCCGCTGCTGGTGGCCGGCGGTTCGGGCGTGGCTCAGCAGGGTTTGGCCGGCTCCGAGGGCGTCACCACCGGAGCGGTGGCCGACACGGTGGTGGCTCCGTTCAACGTGGTTCCCGAACTCGACGAGACCGTGGCGGTGGTTTGCGTGGAACCGGTTGCGGCCAACATGGGTCTGGTGGCGCCCGAGCCCGGCTTCCTGGAGGCGTTACGGGCGGCGTGTGACGATGCGGGTGCGTTGTTGTTGTTTGACGAGGTGATCACCGGATTTCGGCTCGCCCCCGGTGGCGCCGCCGAATGGTTCGGGGTGCGACCCGACATTTGGTGTTTCGGCAAGGTGATCGGCGGT
The DNA here is from genome assembly GCA_965221635.1 of Candidatus Aldehydirespiratoraceae bacterium. Taxonomy (GTDB): domain Bacteria; phylum Actinomycetota; class Acidimicrobiia; order Acidimicrobiales; family Aldehydirespiratoraceae; genus JAAXHB01. The sequence goes on along the minus strand of OZ244902.1, from coordinate 1,075,583 downwards.
GGCTTGCCGATGGGCGCGTTCGGGGCGTCGCAGCGGATCATGGAATGCCTGGCGCCGCTGGGTGGCGTGTATCAGGCGGGCACGCTTTCGGGGAATCCGCTGGCCACCGCGGCCGGGCTGGCCGCCTTGTCATTGCTGGGCGACGACGCCTACCGGCAACTGGAGGCCAAAGCCACCCGGCTCGCCGACGGCATGCAATCGGCCTTCGACGGCGCCGGAGTTGCCGCTGTGGTGCCAAGAGTGGGATCCCTGCTGGGCTTGTTCTTCACCGCCAATCCGCCCACCGATTTTGACAGCGCCAAAGCCGCGGCCGACAACGGCGTCTACCCCAAGTTCTTCCACGGAATGCTGCGACGAGGGGTGGCGTTCGCTCCCGGCGCCTACGAAGCAATTTTCGTGTCGCTCGCTCACGGCGACGCGGAGCTTGACGCCACAGTGGCCGCCGCGGCCGAAACCGCCGCCGAGATTGCCCAACCCACCGCCGCAGACCCTCAACGGTCGCTGCGACATCCAACCAAGGAGTAGCAACCATGCTTCTAGTTCCGAAACGAGTGCGGATCGTTGTGATCGCCGCGATTGCCGTGGTGGTGCTGGTGGTGGCCGGGCTGGTGTGGTGGATCACATCAGATGACAGTCCGAGCGAGGTGAGCCTGGAAGCCGCCGTGGCCCAGGTGCAGGCCCGCGCCAATGAGGAAGACGCCGACGCCACTGGAAGCGCATCGGACACGGCCGGCGCCGACGAGCCCTCCGAATCAGATCCGGGCGCATCCACCGGTGAGGCTGCCACAGACTCTGGCACCGCTGGTGAGGGCGAGGGGGACGACGGCGAGGGCGAGGCTCAGTCCGGGGGCGCGGAAACAGGCGGTGGGGAGACTGCGGCCACCGACGACACCGCCACCACGTCGTCCGACGGTGCCTCGATCGCAGGCACGTGGACGGTGGATACCACGATTGGTGACTTCGACTACGAGCAGGCCACCGGCAGTTTCGCCGGGTTCCGGGTGGACGAAGAGTTGACCCTCGGCGAAGTCACCGCGGTGGGCCGCACCGGTGAGGTCACCGGCAGTGTCGAACTCACCGAGGACACCCTCGTGGCCGCCGAGGTCATCGTGGACATGACCACGATCACCACCGACCGCTCCCCCAGGGACGGCCCAACCCGTCGGGCGCTGCGCACCGGCGAACACCCCGAGGCAACATTCACGCTCACCGATCCAGTCGCCCTGCCGCCAGGCGCAGCCCAAGGCGAGCCCGTGTCGGTTGAGGCGGTGGGCAACCTGACGGTGGCTGGGGTCACCAACCAAGCCGTCTTCAACCTCGAAGCCCAACTGGCAGGCGAAGTCGTGGTGGTAGTGGGATCCACCGAAGTCACCTTCGCCGACTACGGAGTCCAAGCCCCATCAGCACCAATAGTCGTCTCAGTAGAAGACCACGGAATAGTCGAGTTCCAACTACTACTAACCCGCTAACCCCCACCGCCAGTCCCGCAGTCCGCCCGCCAAGGCACTCGTCCGGTGAGGAGGAAGTACATCAACACGTTGGTGTCGAGAATGTGGGTTGGATCAGACAACGCCGGATCCCTCGAACTCTGCGAATTCCGTGGAGTGGTCTTCGTCGCCACCGGAGGCTGCCTCTGGCGGGCGGAGCATCATTGCCACCTCAAGGGTGGAAAGCCTCAGAAGAGCCGCGGCTGACGGCACGGAGAGGAGGTCTTGTCGCACTGCGTGTCGAAGCAACCTGAGGAACTTCCTGGGGAAGCGTCGGATGCGCCACAGGTGGGGGTCTTGCCCAAGCTCCTCGGCACCCAGCGGGTAGCCCAGGGCCCGAGCGTAGGACAGAGGCTTCACGGCTGTCTTGAAGTGGCTGAAGTCCTCCCGTGAGATGGTGTTCATTTGGCGCAGCCGCACCAAGGCTGTGGCCCAGGAGACGTTGAAGTAGCGCTGAATGTGAATCGCGTCGGCCGGATCCTCCACACGCGGCGGAATGCCGGCCTCCTCCATGAAGCCCCGAACACCTTCGGAGGGCATCAGGAACTCGCCCGCGAAAGCGTCAGCGAACGTCTCCAGCGGAGTTCGGCCAAGGGACAGGACGCCGTTGGTGTCGTTGCTGTGAAATAGCGCGTGCGCCAGTTCGTGCGCAACGGTGAAGCGCCGCCGTCCGGGTGTCATGTCAAGGTTCACCAGGATCGAGAAGCCAACCTCCGGGTGATTCAAGAACGCTCCCGACGGTGTGCGGTTGAGATCCTTGCCGAGACGCGCCCGGTACACGGTGATGCCCAAGCGATCACACAAGGGGTCGAGGTCGGAGATCGGCCCAACACCGATACCCAACAAGCCGCGAACATCCTCGGCCTTGCGTCGAGCGTCTTCCTTTTGCGTGAACTTCGACCGATGCACGAACGGGCTTTGGCGCATCGGCCGGATCGGAACGCCCACATCCGCGGCGAGTTCCGCATAGCGCTCCAGAAACTCCACGAACTCCTGGACTGCGCGCCGAGCGGCACCGCTGACGTGCGCCTCAGATCTCAGCAGCAGCCCTGCCAGATCAATGCGGGCGTCCTCCGGCCCCCTGCCTTCCAGCAGAGCACCGACATCGATCATGAACAACCTGGCCAAAGCGACGAGCTGTCGATCGTTGGGCGCACGGCTTCCGGTCTCCCAGTACGACACCATGGCCCGACTCACCCCCAGAGCGGCGCCAACCTCCTGTTGGGAGTAGTGGGCTCGTTCACGCGCCCGCCTCAGTCCCTCAGCTAGCTCGGCCATCTCGCTCCCCTGTGCCCGGCAGTCCACTTAAGTGCTGTTACAAGATTCTAAGCGATCCCTCCAATAGTGCAACAGGTGTGGGGGGTTCAGTTTTTCCTTGTTTGGTGGAGGCGGGTTAGGGATGCTTGGGTGGCTGGGTCTTGCTCGGAGTCCGGACCTTTGGGGATGGGGGCATCGGGGGTGGGTGATGGTGGGTTTGGGGGATTGTCTGGGCTGGTCAGCTTGGGAAGGATCGACTTGGCTAGGTGCTTGCCGTGTTCCACGCCGAACTGGTCGAAGCTGTTGATGCCCCACACTGCGCCCTGCACGAACACCTGATGCTCGTAGAGGGCGACGATCTGACCAAGCACCGACGGGGTGAGCCTTGGGGCGGTGATCAACGTGGACGGCCTGTTGCCGGGCAACTCGCGGTGCGCGTCGGTGACTTCCGTGGCTGGGCCTGTCGTGGCCTCTTCGGATGGTGGGGTTCCGAAGGCGAGGGCGGCGGCCTGCGCAAGGCAGTGCGCCAACAGAAGATCGTGTTGGTCTTTGGCGCCGGGGCGGCCGACCACATCGAGGTCGGGCATTGCGAAGGCGATGAAGTCCACCGGCACCGCCGTGGTGCCCTGGTGCAGGAGCTGATGGAAGGAATGCTCTCCGCCTGTGCCGGCCGCCCCCCACACCACCGGCGCGGTGTGATAGTCGGTGGGCTGACCGTCGCTGCGCACACGTTTACCGTTTGATTCCATCTCCAGTTGCTGCAAGTAGGCGGGTAGATGGCTGAGCCGTTGCGAGTACGGCAGCACGGCACGGCTCGGCAATCCCAGGAAGTTGCGACACCACACGGCCAGCAATCCGGCCACAACCGGAGCATTGCTTGCCAACGGCGCGGTGGCGAAGTGTTGATCCACCAGCCGCATCCCGGCGAGCATCTCCTCGAAGTGCTGCGAACCGATCGCCGCTTCTGCCACAAGCCCCACTGCCGATGCCAGCGAATAGCGCCCACCCACCCAATCCCACATCTCGAAGATCCGATCCGGGTGGACACCGAACGCGGCGGCCTCGCCCGCGGCGGCGGTGACCGCTGCGATGTGTTGTGTGGCTGCTTGCGGGCCCAAGGCGCTGGTGATCCAGTGGCGAGCTGCCCGGGCGTTGGCCAGAGTCTCGGCGGTGGTGAACGTTTTGGACACCACTACGAACAGCGTTTTGGCAGGGTCCAGTCCCACGAGCTGGTCGCGCAGGTCGGCGGGATCGGCGTTGGAGACGAAGCGGCACTCGATCCGTTCGCTGCGCACCGACTTCAACGCCTCGCACACCATGCGAGGCCCCAGATCCGACCCGCCGATACCGACGTTCACCACCACGCGAATCGGCTGACCGGTGGCCCCTCGGTAGGCGCCTGATCGCACCCCGTCGACGAATCGCCTCACCCGATCGCGTGTCAGTGCCGCCGCAGCAGCCGCCCTCGCTGCTGGGTTGTCCGTCGGGCCCGGCGCGTCGTCGTCGAACGCGGCAACGCCAGGCGGTGATGCTCGCAGGGCAGTGTGCAGGGCCGGACGGTTCTCGGTGACGTTCACCGGCTCGCCCGCGAACAGCGCAGCGATCCGCTCGGACACACCTGCGCGATCGGCCAACCCCACGAGAAGTTCCATTGTCCGGTCGGTCACCAGATGACGCGACCAGTCGAGCGTCACGTCACCGACTTGCGCCACGTAGCGCTCGGCGCGGTGTGGATCGTCCTCGAAGAGATCTCGAAGATGGACCGAGTCCAACTGTTGCGCGTGATCGCGCAAGGCCCGCCACTCGGCGCTAAACGAAATGCTCGCCTCGGTCATGATCGCCGTGTTGGCGGGCGGATTGGGGCGGTGCCCATGGCCCGGAGGGGCCTATTCGCTTGCGGCGGCTTCTTCTTCGCCCAGGCCGTGGGCTTCAGCCGATGCGGCCAGCAGCGCTGAGATCTCCTCGGGCGTGCCGGCCATGATCGCCGGGTCATCACCAGCCAAAGCCAGCAGCAGCTCTTCCTCTATCGCCGCGGTGTCGGCGTCGAGGCCGCCGTGGGTGACCCGCTCGTAGTACACCACAGACACGAGATCGGCGAGGCTCAGGTTGGAGAACCCGGTCATGCCGTTGGCGAAGCTGTCGGTTTCGCGCTGGCCGCCGGGACGGTCGGGGTTGCCGTAAGTGGTCATTCCGGCGTCGAGGAATCCCTGGGTGCCCAGATACACCCAGGAGATGTGCTCGGACAATCCCACGAATTCGTCATCGGCGGGGAAAGTGAGCAGCACCTCACCATCGTTGAGTTGACGACCAGAAGCGGTTCCGCCGCCGTCACCACCATGACACGACGAGCACGTGCTGAACACTGCGGCGCCGTTGGAGGCAAGCTCCAGTTCGTCGCTGGAGGGCGGCTCAAGCATGCCCACGTAGAAGATCGCCCAGACCGGCAGAAACACCATCGCCGACATCGCCCACACGGGCATCTTCTTGCGATTCTTGTACGCCTTCACGTAGGGCGGATCAGGCGGAGGCGGAGGCGGTGGAGCAGCCGGGGCGGCCGCCACCGGCGCCCTGGCCGGGGTGGGCGCCGCGGGCACAGCCGCTGTGGCGCCGGCCGCTGGGGCCGCACCGGCGTCGGGAGCAGCGGCGGCGGTTGCGTCGCCGCCGGTCAGTTCGGCTCGCCGCTGACGGGAACGTTCCAGGAGATAATCGGGTACGTCAACCACCGGTCACCTCCAGCTCGCTGCGTTGTGGCTCACTCGAATCTCCAGCCGGTGACGATCGTGGAAGACAAATCGGAGAACGCCGCCTCCGACCGGCAAAGGATACGCGAAACCGGCGCTCACAACGCCGCGGCGGGTGCGGCGATGCCGATCGCGAACTCCTCACCTGCGTCGAGCACCGCGTCAAACAGGTACTGACCGAAGGAACGGTCACAGAAAATCAGGTACGACGGGGTGTCGTCGATGTCGTGGCGGGCGATGTCGCAGGTGACGTTGGCCACCGAGGCCGACACCACCGCGCCGTTCGGTGTCATCGGCTCGCTCCAGTCGAGGTTGCACACCTTCTCCAGCACCGACACCGCGGTCTGGCCGGTGAGCCTGAACAGCGCCCGGCCGTGTGTCCAGTTGAGCGCCGTCACCAGAGGCCCGTCGTCGGAGTCGTCGCCGACGCCGGGCAAGGCGTCCACAAGCTGCGCCACTGCATCCGGCGCGCCCAGCAAAATCCACTCACCGGGACGCGACCCCAGCACCAGAACCGGATCCGAACCCTTGCGGCGGGTCACCACATTGGACGACCCGAACGGCGCCCCGAGCTTGTCGGCCGCTTTGCCGTTCGTGTCTGCTCTCACCAGCCACTTGGTGGTGGCGCTGACGTCACCAAGCGTCAACGGGCGCCGGGCCGACGAAACCCTGGCACGACGGCGGTCCTTGTGGCGGTAGTCCTGAACAACGGGACTCTCGAACATCGGCGCCTGTCCCTCAGCCACGGAGCCGCTCCCCGTCGGGATCGAAATGAGCGTGGTGGCTCATCACCGTGCCGGTGATCCGCTTGCCTGATACCAGCAGGATCGTCACCTTCGTGCCGGCGGCCACCAGTTCCGGTTCCACCTGACCCAAACAGATCGAGCGGCCCAGCGTGGGCGACATCCTCGACGAGGTGATCCTCCCGAGGATTTCGTTGGTGTCGCCGCGCACGATCTGCGCGGCTTCCTCAGGCACCGCCTGCGGATCGTCGGTCTGAATGGCAACGACCATCGGCAGCCGCTCCGCCGCGGCCCATCCCAGTTCCGGTTTGCCGGCGAAGTCGTCCTTGTCGTGCTTGATCAGCACACCCAGCCCGGTGCTCGGGCCCTTGGTGAGCCCGTCGGTGTCCTGACCCACGATGAAATGGCCCTTCTCGAGCCGCATTATCCGCTGACCTTCCAAGCCGAACGGGCCAACCCCGAGGTCGGCTCCGGCATCCATCAGCGCCTCCCAGACGTGCAAGCCGTGCCCCGCGGGAACGTGCAATTCGTAGGACAACTCACCGGTGAAACCGATTCGCCACATGAAACAATCCGCCACCCCTGCAACCGTGGCGGAGCGCACCTCCATGTACGCGAACGCCTCGGGGGACAAATCCACCCCTTCGGCCACCCGGCTCACCAGTTCGCGTGACTTCGGGCCGGCCACGTTGATGCTCGCATACGCCGTGGTCACCGGAGTGACATGTACCCGCCAGTCGGGGCGCTCGGTTTGCAACCAGTTCTCCACCCATTCCCACACCGAACCGGCGCCCGAGCTGGTGGTGGTCATCAGGTAATGCTGCGGCCCGAGGCGTGCGGTGACACCGTCGTCGAGCACCACGCCGTCCTCAGCGCACATCATTCCGTAGCGCACCTTTCCCACCGCGAGCTGAGACCACTTGTTGGTGTACAACAAGTTGAGCAGCTTGGGAATGTCGGGGCCGCGCAGGTCGAGCTTGCCCAGCGGGGTCACGTCGATCAGCCCCACGTTGTTGCGCACGTTGCGCACCTCGGCGGCGGGGTCGCCGTAATGGTCGGGGCGGATCCACTGACCGGCCAGGATGGTGCGTACGCCGTGGGTTGTGTGCCACGGATGGATCGGCGACACACGAACCGGGTCATGGGCCCGCCCCGCCAGCGCGCCAAGGGTGAGCGGCGCGTACGGCGGCCTCCAAACGGTGGTGCCCACCCCGGAGATCGTGTCGCCGGTTGCGTCGGCGAGCACCGCCACCGTGTTCACCGTTGAGAGCTTGCCTTGTGAGGGGCCCATCGTGGCTGTGGTGTAGCGCTTCACGAGTTCCACCGAGTCGTAGCCCTCGGCGGCTGCGGCAACCAGATCCTTGGAGCTCACATCCTCGGAATAATCCACGATTCCGTGGGTGCTGGAGCGGTACAACTCGGGATGGGCGTCCCTGGCGAGGGGCTCACGCTCGTCGGTGGGCCACGCCGGTTCGGACGATCCCGGCGGGTGAGGCGCCGACCGGGCGGTGAGCGCCCTGTAGCGGTAGGCCACCACCGCGGCGCGCTCCGCGGCGAGTCGTCCGGTGGCGGCGCCGTGTTCTCGCAGTGCGTCGAGGCTGCCGTCTCCGGTGATGCCGCCGGTGGCAAGAACGTTCCCGGGCGGGTCCGACGGGAAGAACCGGGCCGCGTCGGGGTCGTATGTGGGACGGTCGCCTGCCATGTTCAACAGCGAGGTGGGCGCAGTCCAGCCCACCGCTGTCACCAGCAAGTCGGCTTCCACGGGCCGTCCCTGCACGTCCACCTCTGTGACCGCGCCCGCAAGGCCCCGAGTGCGGTTCACCCGGTTGCCGTTGCGGGCGTCAATCAGGGTCACGTCACAACCGGCGTTGTCGAGATCCGCGGCCGCGGCGTCACCGGAATCGTTGGCGCTGAACACCACGGCACGTTCGCCTGGCTTCACTGCGTACATGTTCACCAGACGGCGCGCCGCGGTGGAGGTGATCACTCCAGGACGGTCGTTTCCGTCGAACACGTAGGGCCGTTCGATCAGCCCCGCGGCCACCACCAACACCTTCGCCCGTGCCTTGATGAGACGTTCGATGGCGATCGGGTGGCTGCGCTGCACGATGCCGATCCAGTTGTCGTCGTAACGGCCGGTGACGGTGGAGTCCACCAGCACTTCCACGTCTGATTCGGCGAGTGCGCCGGCGAGCGCGGTGAGGGTTGCCTGATCCTCGGGGTCGCTGCTGTAGCGCAGATGCCCGCCCACGGCGTTTTCGTGTTCCACCAGCATCACCCGGGCGCCGGCCGCGGCCGCGGCGAGCGCGGCTTCTATCCCGGCGGGCCCGGCGCCTGCCACCACCACGTCGGGATGTGTGTAGCGCTTGTCGTGGTAGCCGTGGGGTGTGTCGAGGTCGATTTTGCCGCCGGGGGCGAAGGTGGAGATCACCTTTTCGTAGGTGGGCCACATGCGGCGAGGCCACATGAACGTCTTGTAGTAGAAGCCCGCTGTGAGGAAGCGTCCCACCACGCCGTTCACTGCTTTCAGGTCTCGCTTCAGCGACGGCCACGCGTTTTGGGCTGTCACCCGCATGGCGGCTTCGAGGCGGCGGTGGCCTGCTCGCACGTTCGGGTCGTCGCCCACCTGCACCATCAGGTTCGGATCCCAGTAGTCGGCGGTGAGGATGCCGCGAGGCCGGTGATACTTCATCGACCGCGAGAACACCATCTCGCCTGCAGCGGCCAGCGCCGAGGCGATCGTGTCGCCCTCGAATCCGTTGTGACGTTTGCCGTTCCAGCGGAACCGCAGGGGCTTGTCACGGTTGATCTGCTCGAAGGGCTGCGGCCCGAGGCGGCTCATCACCATGACAGTTCACCTCGCGTGCTCATCGCTCGCGCTTCCTCATCGCTTGCGCCCTCATTGCCCGCGCCCCGCATTCTCAGTGCTGTTGATCCGGTTGGGGCGGGTTGCGGAACTGGTTGGTGGCGGTGTTGCGCTCCAGGGTGAACCAGCGCCTGCAACCCGAGCGGCAATACCAGGTTTCGCGCATCCAACCGGCGGGGTTGTCACGCAGGTACAGGTATGAGCGCCACTCGGCGGGTGTGGCGGCGGCCGGCTCGGGTCGAGGTTGGGACTCGCCGCCGTAGCGCAGGTCGTCGGCGTTGCGCGGCCCGCAGTTGGGGCAGGGCACCATCAGCATCGTCGGCCTCCCGGTGCTGTTGCTCGTCCGGTTGACAAGGCCGGTCGGCTCGGCGTTGCCCGCCGGGTCGGGGTGACAACGCGGTTCGTGGTGGCGACGCGGCTCGGGGTGACGACTCCGTGCGGTGTCACAGCGCCCGGTGTCACAGGTCGGTTCGGGGTTGCCGCTTTGACGGTTCGATCTGTCATCAGTGCCCCACCGATGCTGCGCCCTTCTCGCCCACGAGTTCGCCTGTTTCGAATCGGCTCAACGCGAACGGGGCGATCAAGCTGGGAGTGCGCCCGGTTGCCGCGGCTTCGGCCATTTGCTCGCCCGACACGGGGGCGGCCTTGAATCCGTAGGTGCCCCAGCCCACGTCCACCAGGAATCCGTCCACCGGGGTGAAGCCCATCACCGGCGAGTAGTCCGGGGTCATGTCGCAAAGTCCGGCCCATTGGCGCAGCAGGCGCAAACGGGAAATGCCGGGCATCAGTTCGAGCACATGAGCGGCGAGGCCCTCGGTGAACTCCAGCGACCCGCGCATCGAATACGACGCCATCGGATCCACCGATGCCCCGAACACCAGCTCGCCCCGCTGGGTTTGGCTCACGTAAATGTGAAGCGAACCCGACACGACCACCGTGGGCAGGAACATCTTCACCGGTTCGGTCACCGCTGCCTGCAACGGATGGGTGGTGATCGGCAGGCGCACCCCGGCCATGTTCGAAATCAGCGACGCCCACCCGGCGGTGCAGTTGATCACGATCGGTGCGGAAATGTCGCCACGGTTGGTTCGCACACCCACCACTCGCCCGCCGGGGCCCTTGCCGTCGGGGCCGTCTCCGCCGGTGCAGTTGATGTCGAGCGCCTCGGTTTTTTGGTGCAGTTCCACGCCTAGGTGGTCGGCGGCCCGGGCGTAGCCCCAAACCACGGCGTCGTGGCGAACCACCCCGCCGGGGGGATGGTGCAACGCCCCGAGGATCGGGAAGCGGGGGTGGTCGGACGTGTCGAGGCTGGGGGTGAGCTTCTTGATCTCGTCGGGGCCGATCACAGACGAGTTCACGCCTTGGAGTTTGTTCACCTCGGCCCGCCAGTGCATGGTGCGCAGGGAGCTGTCGGTGTGGGCCAGGGTGAGGTGTCCGCGGATGCTCACCATCACGTTGATGTTCAACTCGGCGGTCATCTGGTTGTAGAGCTGCAGCGACCGGTCGTAGAAGGCCACACCCGCTGGGGTGAGGTAGTTGGAGCGTACGATGGCCGTGTTGCGCCCCGAGCCGCCGCTGCCCAGGTACCACTTGTCCAACACGGCAACGTTTGTGATGCCGTGGTTGCGGGCAAGGTAGTAGGCGGTGGCGAGCCCGTGTACCCCGCCGCCGATCACCACCGCGTCGTAGGAGCGTTTCAGTTCACGGGTTCGCCAAACCTTGGGCCAGTTCTGGCCCTTGAGGCCTCGCCAGGCCAACCCGGCCGCCGAGTATCTCGGTGGACGTCGACGCATCAGTCCGGGATGGCTTGGCGGGCGGGGCGTCGGCGCGCCGAGCCCATGCGGTGCCCCCTCCTCATAGGTGACGGAGGCTAACGCGTGGCAGGGTCGCCCGTAACCTTGCGTTAACCAAAATCTTGTTGCGGGTCAGTGCGCTTGGGAGTGGCTCGCCAGGATCACCGAGGCCTCCCGATCAGACTGCGCCAAGCCCGCCGCGGTGGTGACCCTTGCCGGCGGCTTCGTAGCGGCTCTCGGCACCACGGGCGTAGGGCAACGGCGCGGCCAAACACCTCGGCAGTGCCGCCCAAGATCGGGGGTCGGGCAGGTCGTGCGGGCTACGTGTTGATCACTCGCAGATCACCAGTGGGATGTCGCGCTCGGTGCGGGCTTGGTAGTTCTCGTAGTCGGGCCACTGGGCCACCGCCACGGGCCACAGTTCGGCCTTTTCCTGTGGGGTGGCCGTGCGGGCGGTGAGGTTGTGGATCTCGTCTCGATCCTGGATCGTGACCTTCGGGTTGGCCACGAGGTTCAGGTACCAGTTGGGGTGACGGGGCGCGCCGCCCATGGACGCCACCACCAGGTAGCAATCGCCGTGACGAATGCGGATGAGCGGGCTTCGTCGCAGGCTGCCGGTTCTGCGCCCGATCGTGGTGAGGATGATGCACTCGGCCCCCTCCCACGAAAACCCGTCGGCGCCCTCGGTGGCCAGGTAACGGTCCACATGGTCGGCAATCGGCTTCCAAGGGCTGGGCCGGTACTCAGCCCCGCCACCCTCGCCACTCTCAAACTCACTCATGTGCCCGAAACTACCGCCCGCTCCGCCCACCACGATCAGCCCGCTCCGAACATGCGCATCCGCAACGCCAAGGTCAAGGCCCGCATTCCACCAGGTCGTGCTATCCTCGGGGATGAACCACCCCGGGGCGAGTACCCCCGGGCCTCACAGCCCCGCTACCCGCCGGGGCTGTCGCTTTCTCCACCTGCTGGCGCGTGATCCACAGGTGTGGCAGCGCACCATCGCTCAGTGGACTGGTCTGCCTCCGGCGGTGCTCGCTGCACGAAATCCAGGGACGACGGACGCGTTGGCCGGCGCCGTGACCGGCTAGCTGGATGCGATCCGGACACCTCAAGTCCAAGGCGAGGGCTGGCATGCTGGTTGGTGGCTGTTTGCTTTGGAGGTTGGCCTTGTGCTTTTGGATTCGGTGATTGACGGGCCGCTGACGGAGGCGGGGGCGCGGGCGGCTGCTCTGGAGGCGTCTGGGATTGGGGGCTTGTTCACCTATGAGGGGCGCAGCGATCCGTTCCTGCCATTTGTGGGTGCTGCCGCGGCCACGAGCCGTGCGATGTTGTACACGAACGTGGCGGTGGCGCTGCCTCGTAGTCCGTTTCACCTGGCTCAGCAGGCATGGGACTTGCAGCGCCTATCGGGCGGGCGTTTCGCTCTGGGGATCGGGTCGCAGGTGAAGGCGCACATCCAGCGGCGGTTCTCGGCCACCTGGGATCGGCCCGTGCAGCAAATGCGAGAACTGATCGAAGCCTCCAAGGAGCTGATGGACTCCTGGCAGGAGGGACGCAGGGTGAACTACCAGGGTCATTACTACACCCACACGCTGTCCTCGCCGCTGCTCACACCGGCCCCACTCGAGAATTGCGAGCCGCCCCCGATCTGGTGTGCCGCTGTTGGCCCGCGCATGACCCGCATGGCCGCGCAGACCGCGGACGGAATCATCACCCATCCGTTCTGCTCTGCGCGATACCTGTCCGAGGTGACCCTGCCCGCCATCCGCGCCGCCCGCCGAACGGACACAGCGGGCACCGACAACGCTTCAACGGGTGCGGTGCAGCCCGAGACTCGGCCCACGGACGGACAACGCTCGACCGAGGACACCTCAGGTAACCGGCTTTCGCACGACGATCGCGGTGGCATTATCGGCAGTGAGTCCACATGGTGGCAACCCGCCACTAGCAACCCCCCGCCACCCGCCGCAGGCGATGGCTTCGCGGTTGTTGCCAGTGTGATGGTGGCAATGTGGGAGACCGAAGCCGAACGGCAGGCGTCCATGGAGGGCTTGCGAGCCCAGCTCGGCTTCTACGCCTCCACTCCCGCGTACCGGGTGGTTCTTGACTTGCACGGCTTGGGCGACCTTCAGCCCGAATTGCAGACGCTCACCCGGCAAGGCCGCTGGGCAGAACTCGGTTCGCTATGGGACGACGAGATGGTTGCCGATTTTGCCGTGTGCGGGACCCCCGAACAGGTGGCCGCCCTGATCCGATCGCAATACGGCGGTCTGGCCGACCGGATCAGCCTTCAGATCACCGCAGGCACGTCCAACCACCACCGAGATGGACTGCTCTCGGCGTGGCGGAAACATCCGCACCCCTCATGAGACACCCCCGACGCTGCGGTTACCGCAACCGTCGCCTGAGGTCCAGCCGCCAGAGACGCTCGTCGTCATTGCGACGCAGCCTGAACGCTTTCGGCGCGGAGTTCATCGCTCATTCCTGGTGGAACGGCCTCCGACTCATGATCAGGCAACCCACCATCCGTGACGAGCCCCGTTGGCGTGGCGAGCCCGTCAGCAGCCTCCAGTTTGGCCATGATCCGGCAAGCCACCTCTTGTGCCCGGGGGTTCAAGATTTGCTTGGGGCTTTAGATTCAGCATTGGATGGAGGGTTCTGCTATCGATTCAGTGGCTAACGCTTTAGAATCAGAAGTGAAATAGAGAGCCCGGGGCGGCTGGGCAAGTCCGCCCGAGCCACGTCAACACCGAAGGGCCGCACATGACCGAGACATCCAGCGCACAATCCACGTCCTCTCGCCCACACCTGACAATGGCGACGGAGGCCCCCGGGCGTGATCCTCGCTTTGACGTCTTGTTCGAGCCGGTTCGGATCGGCCCGGTGGTGGCGCGCAATCGTTTCTTTCAGGTGCCTCACTGCAACGGTATGGGTTACCGGGATGTGAGCAGCCATGCCGCGATGCGTGCCATGAAGGCCGAGGGCGGATGGGCGGTGGTGTGTACCGAGCAGTGCGAGTTTCACTACACGTCGGATCTCACGCCGTACATCGAGGCTCGGCTATGGGACGATGCCGACATCCCGGCGCTGGCGCTGATGGCGCAACGGGTGCACGAGCACGGCGCGCTTGCCGGTTTGGAGTTGTCCAACAGCGGTCTCAACAGTCCAAATCACTCTTCTCGGGTGGCGCCGCTGGGGCCGAGCCATCTTCCGGTGGCGTGGTACGACCATGATCCGGTTCAGGCCAGGGCGATGACCAAACGCGACATCGCCAATTTCCGACGGTGGCATCGCCAGGGTGTTAACAGGGCGATCACCGCGGGTTTTGATTTGGTGTACGTGTACGCGGCGCATGCGCTGGGTTGCCTGCACCATTTTCTGTCTCGGCAGTTCAACCAGCGCACCGACTGTTACGGCGGCAGCATCGAGAATCGCATGCGATTGCTGCGCGAAGTGCTCGAGGATTCGTGCGAGGAGGCCGACGGCAAGGCCGCTATTGGATGTCGGATCACCGCCGACGATCTCTACGGCGATGAGGGCGTAACCCGTGGCGAGATCGAGGAGGTGTTGGGTGCGCTCGGCGAGATCCCCGATTTGTGGGATTTTGCGCTGGGTGACTGGGAAGTGGACAGTGTCACCTCACGCTTCGGCGAGGAGGGCCATCAGGAGCCCCACGTGCGCGGCTTCCGGGAGTTCACCTCCAAGCCGGTGGTGGGAGTGGGAAGGTTCACGTCTCCCGAAACGATGCTCCGAATGGTTCGGGAGGGTGTGATCGACTTCATTGGTGCGGCCCGGCCCTCGATTGCCGATCCGTACCTGCCCACCAAGATCGAACAGGGGCGCATGGACGACATTCGGGAGTGCATCGGTTGCAACATCTGCGTGTCGGGTGATTTCACGATGTCGCCTATCCGTTGCACACAGAACCCGTCGATGGGTGAGGAATGGCGCCGGGGTTGGCATCCCGAAGTGATGAGGCCGCGTCACGCCGATCAGCGTGTGCTTGTGGCAGGTGCCGGGCCGGCCGGTTTGGAGGCCGCCATGTCGTTGGGGCGGCGCGGTTACCAGGTGACGGTGTTGGAGGCCACACGTGTTCTGGGGGGTCGAGTGGCTTCCGAGGCCAGGCTGCCCGGGCTGGCGGCATGGATCCGGGTGATCGACTACCGCCTGGGGCAGATCGACAAGTTGGCCAACGTGGAGATCTACCGCGAGAGCCCTGTGGAGGCTGAGGACGTGTTGGAGTTCGGTTTCGATCATGTGGCAGTGGCGACCGGCTCGGAGTGGCGTCGGGACGGGGCCGGGCGTTGGCACACCCACCCCATCTCGTTCGGTGGCTTGCCGGTGTTCACCCCCGATGATCTGATGGCGGGCAAGCGTCCGGATGCCAAGCGGGTGGCGGTATTCGACGACGACCATTACTACATGGGCGGGGTGTTGGGCGAGCTGCTTCGCCGTGAGGGTTACGAGGTGGTGTTGATCACGTCGGAGCCGATCGTCTCAAGATGGACGCTCAACACGCTCGAGCAGCGCAACATCCAAGTGCAGTTGATGGAGCTTGGGGTGGAGCTGCGCTGCTCCACCAGTGTTGAGGGCGGCGACAGCGGTGGCCTCCACCTCGAATGCACCTGGACCGAGAAACCCAGCTTCCTCGAAGTAGGGGCAGTGGTAGCCGTAACCGCCCGCCTCCCAAGGGAAGCCTTGCTGCTGGACCTGAACAGCCGCCACAAGGAGTGGCCCGACCAAGGCCTGCAAAGCGTGCGAGCAATAGGCGACGCCCTCGCCCCCGCCACCATCGCATCAGCAGTATGGGAAGGCCGCCGCTTCGCCGAAGAACTCGAATGCCCCACAGAAGACTCCGACCAAACCCCCTACAAGAGAGAAGTAGTAGCAATCTCCCCCCACCCCTAACGCATATCTGCCAGATTCACCCCCCTCCGAACACAACACCACATTCAAACCGAAGAGCGCGTGTGGAGTCAGAAGTTCACCAGGGTTCTTCTAGGATGGCTTCTCTTAGGGACGCAATTGCTGCCTGTTCTTGGAGTGGTGAGGGTGGGTATTTCTTGTAGCCCGCTACTATTCTGGCACCGATTTCGTCGCTGCTCGATGGCGGGGCTAGTAGCTCGACTGCTGCGCCTAGCACTTCTGCTCGCGTGCTGTATGCGCCGGTTGCGACGAGACGATCTACCTCGGCTAGCAGTTCCTTGGGCAGGTGTACCGGGACTAGTTCCTTCGGCAGCTCTGCTGGGAGCTGTTCACCCGTCATGACCTCCGTGGCCCTGGTTGGGTCATTGGTCGTTCACCTTGGGGACGCTGGGTGGAACCGGATGAGGGGGTCATGATGCACCCTACCGCTGGGATTGGCGGGGTGCGATCCGTATCGCGTGGGCTCGGCGGGCCTGTGGCGTGGTCTAGCCTGCTGAGCGACGTACTGCTGCGGGGAGTGGGGGAATCTTGAGTTGGGGGGAGTTGGAGGTTGTTGTCTTTGATCTGGAGGGCAATGCGGCGCTTGGGGAGGCGCTGGTGCATGACATCGTTGAGATCGGCGCGGTGCTTGTGCGGGGCGGGGTTGAGGTTGAGGCGTTCGAGATTTTGGTGCGGCCTTCTCGGCCGATTCAGAAGCTCACTCGTGATCTGACGGGGCTTGGCGACGAGGACTTTCTGGACGCCGCGGAGCCTGCCGAGGCGCTTGGGGCGTTCTACGACTTTGTTGGTGGGCGGCCGCTGGTTGCGCACAACGGTTTTGGCTACGACTTCCCTCAGCTCGACCGGGCCGGGGAGCAGACGGGTGTGGTGGTGCCCTCGGAGATCTTGCGGCTGGATTCGCTGGAGCTGGCGCATCTGGCTTTCCCGCGGGTGGGCAGGCAGGCCGCGCCGAACACCGACGGCACCCAGGCACCAGCAAGTCGCAGCCTTGACGAGCTGGCCATCGCGTTGGGCCTGCAGGACGCCGCTCGGCAGGCACACCGCGCGCTTGGTGATGCACGGCTGCTGTTCGCCGTTCTTGGGAAGATGCTCGACGCAATGGAGGCCGACGAACCTTCCAGGCGACTTCAGCGTTGGGTGCTCCAGGCGGGTGGTCACCCCTGGATGCGCCTGTTGACGCCTGAGGGTTCGAGGCTGCCGCTGGAGGCGGTGATTCCTGAACCCGACCCACCGCGCCGAGGCCAAGCCGCTGGACACTCCCCGGGTGAGACCGGTGGGTGCCCCCGTGGCGGGATCGACCCCTACTCCCCTGGCGGGGCCGGCAGGTACTCCCCTGATGAGGGTTACGAGCACCCCCTTGGCGGGAACGGCGGACACTCGTCTGATCAGAGCCGCGGGCATTCCCCCGGTGACAACTTTCCTGGCGGGAACGCCCGACACCCCTTTGGCGAGGGAGGTGCATGGTCCTTGGGCGGAGACGGTGCCGCTCGGGTTGGGGGCGGGCGACCGGGGACACCATGGACCGAGGAGCAGATTAAGGCCTTTGTGAAGCGGATGAAGTCTGTGTTTGGTGAGGGTGGGGCGCTGATGGGTGGCGGGCGGAACCCGCGGTCACAGCAGGTTGACATGGCCGGTCTCGTGGCTGATGCGCTGGCGCGCGACAGGCGGCAGTTGATCGAGGCGCCTACCGGAACGGGTAAGACGCTGGCCTACCTGGTGCCGGCCATCAAGTTTGCCCGAGACACGGGGCAGACGGTGGTGGTGGCCCCACACTCGAAGGTGCTGCAAGACCAGGTGACCCACAGCCTGCGGGAACTCTCCTCGGAACTGGAGCCGTTCACGTCGGTGGTGCTCAAGGGGCGGAGCAACTACGTGGATCTCGAAGCTCTGGCCGGCGAACTGGACCATCTTGCGGCGCACAAGGTGGATACCGCCAAGGGTGCTCAGTCCGGAAGCTCGCGAAGAGAGTCATCAACACCGAACGCCCATGAAGCCCTTGCGCTTGCCGTGGCTTGCGGCTGGGTGGCCCAAACCCCGACCGGCGAGCTGGACGAACTGCGAGCCGGTGCCCTCGAGCACGGCCGGCGCGAGCTCAGCACCCTGAAGCGAAGGCTGCGCTGCCAGTTCCCT
This sequence comes from Candidatus Aldehydirespiratoraceae bacterium, assembly GCA_965221635.1. Classification (GTDB taxonomy): domain Bacteria; phylum Actinomycetota; class Acidimicrobiia; order Acidimicrobiales; family Aldehydirespiratoraceae; genus JAAXHB01. Next base: position 1,057,637 of record OZ244902.1, on the reverse strand, counting down.
CTGGCGCCTGCGGTGACCCGCCTGGAGAAGCTGGACTTTCACCGGCGAGCGGTTGACGCGCTGGCACATGTTGAGGTGGCTGTGCTCAACCACGCTTTGCTTGTGTCCAGCCAGGTGTGGCTTGACAAGTGCAAGTTCCTCGTGCTCGACGAGGCGCACAACCTCGAAGACGCCGCCACCACCGCCCTCACCCAAGAAATCAGCGCTGCGCAAATCGACTCGCTGTGCGACGCCCTGTGGCATCCGGCGCGCCGGCGCGGGACGCTGCGACGCATTGCCGACGCGGCGAGTTGGTCGCTTCGCCGCAGAATCGTGCAAGCACTTCGACGCCTGGCCGACCTGCCCGGAAACACCCCCACCTACGACGATCCAACCCATCCCGTGCTGAAACGCATCCGGGACCGCGTGGAGCACACTCGTGAATGCTCGCAGCGTTTCGGCGCTGCGCTCACCTCATATGTGCGAACACGCACCGGGGCGCAACACGACGACCAGTACCCGTTGACCTATCGGCTGCGTCGAGGCATCGACACCCGCCATCCCGACTACGCCGACGTGATGAGAGAGGGGAATGCGCTGTGGCAGGCCTTGCGCGACATCGCCAAGGCGCTCAACGAGGTGAACCTCCCCGAACACCTCCGGGGGCCGTACAAGCGCCACCGCCTCGAAGCCGAGGTGAGCAATCTGGGACGCACCGCCCTCGAGGCTCAGAAGATCGTGTACCAGGTGACACGCGTGACCGAGCACGAAGCCCACGTGGCAATCGCCGAGGTCGTCAGCATGGGCGACAACGCCAACGACGACAGCGAGAACAGCGACGGCAACGACTCCTGGACTTGGACACTGAAGCGAGCCCCGGTGTCGGTGGCGTCACACCTGTCCGGCCTTTGGGAGGGGTTGCGCTCGGTGGTGCTGACCTCAGCCACGCTGCGCACCGGCTCCGGCTTCGATCACATCATCGACAGCCTCGGCCTCGGCGCAGCACAAACCAAAGTGTTGGACACCCCCTTCGAACACATCCGCGAACACCATCTGATGGTGCTCACCGACTACCTGCCCGCACCCAGAAACCAACTCATCGAACAGTTCAAGAACGAGGCGGCCGCCGAGATCCCCCGAATCTTCATGCTCACCGAGGGCCGGGGCATGGCCCTGATGACCTCCACCCAACGCCTGCGATACGTGGCGGCTCACGCCCAACCGGTACTGGAGCAGCAACAAATCCGGATGCTCGCACAAGGCGACGATTCCGCGCCAAGGCTCGTTGAACGCATGCAAACCGATGCGGCCACGTGCCTGGTGGCAACCCGTTCCTTCTGGGAAGGCGTGGACATTCCAGGCGAAGCGCTCAGCGTGCTGATCATCGAGAAGATCCCGTTCGAGTCGCCGTCTGATCCCGTGATCGGGGCACGCATGGATGCCCTCACAACACGAGGCAAGGATCCGTTCCTTCACTACCTGTTCCCACGAGCGGCGCTGCATTTTGCCCAAGGAGTGGGTCGGCTGATCCGTTCCGAGAACGACCGTGGCGTGACGGTGGTGCTCGACAACCGCTTGTGCAGAGCCGTTTCGTATCGCGATGTGATGCTCAACATGCTGCCCGGGCCGCCAACCCGGATTCGAGCCAACACCGCTCGCAAGGCTTACGAAGCGATCGCAAGCCACCTCGAAGACGTTGACTTCAACGATGCCGTAGACGAGAAGCTGCGAGCGGTCGAAGAACCCGGCGCGTGGAGTCAACTCGCACACCTTTCCCTCACCGCCGGCGAAGCCCGGAGCACCGAGGCAGTAGCCGAAGCGCTCGACAAGGCCCGCGAACTGTTCGGGTTCGAGCATTGGAGGCCCGGCCAGCTCGAAACCATGACGCAATTCATGGCCGGGTCGGACTTCCTGGCGGTGCTCCCCACCGGGTCGGGCAAATCTGTGACCTACCAGATCCCGGCGTTGCTGCTCGACGGCCTCACGTTGGTGATCTCACCGCTGAAAGCGCTGATGAACGACCAGGCCGAGAACCTCCGGCAGCGCCAAGTTGCCGAAGTGGCCGTGATCCACAGCGGGGTCGGCCAATCTGAGTGGCGTGACGTGCTGCGAGGCGCGCGCCACGGCCACTACAAGCTGCTGTACATCAGCCCCGAGCGGCTCTGGTCTCAAGAATTCGTGGCGGCACTTCAAGACATCGGCGTGGCCCGGGTGGCGGTGGACGAGGCGCATTGCATCTCGCAGTGGGGGCATTCGTTCCGGCCCGAATATGCGGCCATTCCCGAAGCGCTCAAACGGATCACCCGCTCCGGCAGGCGTCCACCCGTGCTGGCCGTCACAGCCACGGCAACCCCCGAGGTGCAACAAGACATCAAGGAGCTGTTGCAACTCGACCTTCGTGGCACGCCCGTGGTGCGATCACCCGAACGACCCGAGATCCGTTACCTAGTGGAGCAATGCAGTGACCATCGAGACCGCGACGTGCGCGTGGTGCAGATAGTGGAAGCGTTCCGCTCGCAGGCCGCGATCGTGTACGTGCCCACCCGTTCGGACACCACACGCATCGCCGGGATGCTGCGCGCTGTGGGGCACAACGCCCGTCCGTATCACGGGCAAATGGACACCGACGCCCGGAACTACACCGAGGACGCATTCCGCTTCGGCGACATAGACGTGGTGGTGGCCACCAACGCTTTCGGCATGGGCATCGACAAGCCCGACATTGCTCTGATCGTGCATCTCGAGATGCCCGGAACGATCGAGGAGTACCTGCAGGAAACAGGGCGTGCCGCCCGCGGAGCGATCAACCCCGGCGAGGCATCAACCCCGGCGACCGGCGTCACAGCGGGAACGGCCGTGCTGCTGACAGCCCCAAGGGACTGCTCAATCCACCGACTCTTCATCAGCGGCGCCACTCCTCCCATCGAGCAGATCCGCCGGGTGTGGGATCGCATTTCGCCTGGTGTGGGCGTGTATGACCCTCACGACTTGGGTGACGAGGACGCAGGCGATCACGCACGCGTCGGCGTGGCATTGGCCGTTCACCATCTTTGCGAAGGGGGTGTGCTGCGACGCCATCTCGACACTCCCGCTCAAGGCCGGGTGACAATCCTGGACGACACCGTCGAAGACCTCGAGGAACTGAGCAATAACGAACCGGGGCTGGCACAGCGGGGTTTGCAGATCGCACTTCTGGTTGAGCAAGCAAAGCTCGACAAATACGAGCCCAACAGTTGGAGCCGCCGGCTACAGCGACCTGCGACGGAAATCGCAAACGATCTCCTTGAACTGAACCGCCGAGACATTCTGGGATTCTCGATGTGGAGGTACGCCTGGGTTCTGGAACGGCCACCCGACGCATCTCCGCCGTGGAGCATCATCGAGGAGAAAATCGACCAACACCGGGCCCTGATGGCGCGCAAGTCGCAGCAGGCAAGAGCCTTGGCACGACTCCGCCGAGGCTGCCGGGTGAGGGAGATGCTGGCCTACTTCGGCGTGGAGGGCCCGGAATCGTGTGGCCGGTGTGACCTGTGCAGCACCATGGGGCGTCCGTGGGCCGACAGCCACATCAGCCGTCTCGGGCTTGAGGAGGCCCTGCCCACCCAGCAAATCGTGTTGCAACTCCTCCACGACATCGGCACCACGGCGTACTCGCGTCGAAACCTGGTACTCGCCCTGCGAGGAAGCAAAGGCAGTGACGACTATCCCGTACCCAAGGCACTCACCCACATGCCCAGCTACGGCGGACTGGCATGGCTCAGCCGCCAGTCCGTGAACGAAACCATCGACTCGATGATCGAAGACGGACTGGTGGAGCAGACAGACGTGAAGCACACTGAGATGGGCGCCTATGAGACCTTGGCGCTCACACACGAAGGCCGCCACCGCCTCAGCGAAATGACCTGACAGCCGCAACATCAAACGACCGCCGGCAGAGGGCCCCACGGCGCACCTCCAAAGACCCGAACCGCAGCCACCCACAGCCGAGAGGGGAGGTTCACCGCGGCGCGACGCTAGAGGATCTCACAGCGATGGCAGTCCACACCAGCGAATCGACAGTCACGTGGTGCTCCGCCCAGGCACCTGTAGACGCGGCACCAACCATCCGCGAAGAGACAGTTACCGCATCCAGCGCGGCGCAGCGCCAGAGCACCTGATGACCGCAGCAGTACAAGTCCGCAAGGGAGGAGCACAGGGTTGCGCCGGCGGGCACTGTGGCCGCGGCGGTTCGGGGACACCGACGCCGTGCATTATCGACCGAGGGACAACGCCGGTGTAACTTGTTGCGCGGATGGCTTTGCTGCAACCGGGGAACATCGTCAGCCGAAGCGACGTTCCCCTGCGCGTTCAGAATGTTGCGAGATGCCTGCGGGAGTTCACCCCCGATGAGGTGACCGTTTGGTTGGAGTGGACCGAAGGCGGCGAAGAACGCGCCCTTGAGCGCGAACTCGGGCAACTCTCATTCGGCGGCATTGACAACACCACCGACGCCTTCCTGGTGGTCCTCGATCCCGGCGCGGGGATCGTGGTGTTGGAGGTGCCGGCCAAGTCCGCTTTTGGTTCCAAGCGGCGGCGAAAGACAACAATCCACCCGGGTCGGCTGAGGCGCGCGACTCAACAACGCGTGGCAGTCCTGAGGGACGACCTCGAAGCTCGCCGGGTGGGCAGTCTCCCCGTGAAGGTCGCAGCAGTCCTTCCCGAAGGATTGCACCGTCAGGCAGCCCGCCGTCTCGGCAACGTGGCGATCCTCCACGAACGAGACCTGACCGCAGAGAACCTGCAAGCAGCACTGCGCCGCATTCTCGGGCCGCAACAACAAACACCCCGGCCCGCGTCGGATCCGCAGAACCTTGCGGCAAGAGCAGCCGTGAAGCCCCAGATAGTGATCCGGGGCACCCAAGGGGAACTCTTCGGCGACACCCAGGCCACAGCGGACGACGACGAAACCCTGCGGGCGCTCGACCGCAAACAAGAACGCCTTGCGCTGCATCTTGGTGGGGGGTACCGGTTGATCCGCGGCGTGGCGGGAAGCGGAAAGACGTTGGTGTTGGTGTGCCGCGCCAAACACATCGCCTCCAGCTTCCCGCGGTGGCGCATCCTGATGTTGTGCTACAACCGGCCGCTGGCGCAGTGGCTGGCCCAACAGGTGAGCGAACACCCCAACGTTGAGGCGCTAACGCTCGACGCCAAGGTTTGGAGGTTGCTGCGCAATGCAGGCGCCGAGCAGTCACCAAATCCCGATTTCGGCGCACGGCGCCGCGAAGCCCTGCAAGCCGTGGGGCACCTCGACAACACGCAGCGATACGACGCAGTGCTGGTTGACGAAGCACAAGATCTCGATGCGGTGAGCCTCGATCTGGCTTGGGGGTTACTGAAGCCTCACCGGACGCATTTCGTGATGGCCTTGGACAGCGCCCAGCGCATCTACCGACGCTCGATGACCTGGAACCCGCCCGATCAAACGGCGAGAGGTCGCACCATGATCCTCGACGTCAACTATCGCAACACCCGCGAAGTGCTCGACCTTGGCCAACAACTTCTGGTGGGTGTGGGCGACTCGCGCGATCACCAAGAAGCCCGACCCGATGACCTTGACGTGATGGTCCCTCCCGCCAGGGCCATACGAACAGGCCCGGTTCCGCTGACCCTGGCCTGTGGCGATCTGCGCAAGGAAGCCGAAGCGCTGGCAGACCGTGTCCGGGAGCTGCGCGAGCGTGACAATGCCAAGCCCGATCAGATCGTGGTGCTTCTCGGCACTGAGGAATTGCGTGACTCGGTGGTGAGCCTCGTCCCCGACTCCCTGGACACCAAGCCAAGAGAGAACCGCAACCGCGTGGCACAAGAATGCGGTCAGGTTCGGATTGCCACGCTCGGTTTGCTCAAGGGCCTCGAGTTCAAGCACGTGGTCATCTGCGGAGCGAACCACATCTGGGTGCCCGACACGCCCAAGAGCGACACCAAGCTGTACCAGGAGGCCCAACGCCGCCTTCTCTACGTGGCCATCACCCGAGCAACCCACACCCTCACCATCACCTACTCCGGCACAGGCATCATGTCCGAACTGGAAAAGCTCCCCCACTGGCCACCGAACTGACCCCAAGCCACCAACCCGCCAACGGCACCGAAAACGGCCACCCGTCAACGCCATAAAGGTGACCACACCACCGGCCGGGAACACCGCCACAGCCCAGGCGCGCCAAGAGGGAAGAGGGTGCAACAACGGGTCCAGTCACAGTCACCGGGTTGGAAGACCGGCGGGCAGGCGTGCCTGGACTGGGCTGGGAGTTTGCGGTTAGAGGCCCATTTCGTGGTGGGGTGGCACCTCGAAGCGGGCTATTGCGTCGGCTCGGCGGTGCAGCAGATCGATCGTGTCGTCGATGTTGCGGGCGACGATGTACTGACGGCGGCGCACGCAATCCACAACGAAATCGCCTAGCTCGTCGAGGTCGGCCACGGTCACGTCACGACCCGCGGCCTCCAGGCGGGCCTTCATCTCGTCGAAGGTCATCGAGGCGCGGCCTGTGCCGCCGCGCACCCTGGCCAGTTCCGCGGGGCGGTTGCGGGTGGCGTTGAACAACCCCGTGGGCATCAAACCGCCCGAAGGGTAGAACACCGACGCCCGCAGGTCGGTGCCCTCCTCGGCCAGCGTGTGATGCAACGCCTCGGTGAAACAGCTCACCGCCGCTTTGGACGCCGCGTACACCGAAGCCCTTGGAACCGGCGCAAAGCCGCCGTCACCCGAGGATGTGTTGATGATCTGACCCGGCTCGGCGGTGTCGATCATGCGGGGCACGAACGCGTTCACGCCGTTGGCCACGCCGAACACGTTCACCCCGAAACACCAGCGCCAGTCGTTGTGCTCCTGCTGCCAAGGCTTGCCACCACCACCGGAGGTGACCCCGGCGTTGTTGAACAACAAGTTGCAACGCCCGTGCGCGTCGAACACTCGCCGCGCCAGAGCGTCCATCGAATCGGGGTCGGTCACGTCGGCTTGCGCACCGGTCACGGCCCCGGTGCCGGAGCCCTCCAAGTCGGCAACCGCCGTCTCCAGGGCGGCAGTTTCCACGTCGGCGATCACCACCGTCGCACCGGCACGCAGCAACGCACCGGCGATGCCCTTGCCGATACCGCTCGCGCCGCCGGTGACCACCGCCACCGCACCGTCAATCGTCAACTCTGCACTCGTCATCATGTCGACCTGTCTCACCGCTCCGGAGTGGGGGCGGCGTAGGCGGCTGGGGTTGGCTTCAGGGGACGGGCGTACCACAGGGGCCGTCGCAGGCCACCAGGGCCTGGGGCCGGGCGGGTCATGGACAACCACTCGCGGTACGCGTCGGTGGAGGCGACGGTGTCCACCACCACGTCGCCGTACTGGTCGTCGGGCTGCGCGGGGGTCACCCGCACCCGCTGATGCCAGCACTGCATCCCCGAGATCGGGTCGGGTTGCACACAAAACGTGAGGTTCTGATGCACGCCGGTGTCATGCCACCAGATCCGCTCGGTGTCGGGATCGTCACTTTGGTGGGCGCCCATCGAAGCGGTGCGACGCAACCGCCAGGTGGCGCCGTCGCCATCACGGGTGATGTTGACCGCGCCCGCAGACCACGAACTGCCCTTGGCGCCGTCCACTCGCCAGCGGCCCATGTGATGCGAAGCGGCCACCACACCGGGGCGGATGCCCTCGGTGCGCCAGGCGCTGATCACGAAATGCCCGATCCGGGTGGTGATCCGCACCAGGCCGCCCTCGTCTATGCCCAGAGCCTCGGCGTCCTCCGGATGGATCCAAAGCGGATGACGGTGACTGATCTCGGCCAGCCATTTGCTGTTCGCCGAGCGGGTGTGGATCAGCGTGGGAATGCGAAACGTGGGCAACAAGATGCGCTCGTCGCCGGCGAGGTCGAGGTTCTCCCAATGAACATGGGAGGGAATCCAACCTGGGGTTGCGTGTTCTTCCCAACCCCAATCGGCAAGCGTCTCGGAGTACAACTCCAGCTTGCGTGACGGCGTGGGGAAACCCTCACGTGCCACGCCGTCCACCACAACCGCGGGCGATCCGTCACCCAAACCGGGCAGATGCAGGCCCGCCAAAGAACCAGGGTCGCCGTCCCAGGTTCCGGGCGTGTGGGGTTTGCGGTACACACCGGATTCGTCCAGGTGACAGTCGGCCAGCTTGGCGTCACCCACCTCGTGCTCGTGGACAAGGTAAGTGTCGCCGGCCACGGCGTAAGCGCCCCGGTCACGCATGAACTCCAACGGTGTTTGGCCCGCAGCGGATGCGTCCTCGGCCAGGCCTGGCACCGAATCCGCGAACATTTGCGAGTAGTACTCGTCCACGCTCATCGGCGTGCCCGGATGGGTGGAACTCTCGAAGTAACGGCGGATGCCCAACGACCCGTCGGGGTCGATGTGCCAGGACAGGTCAATCCAGAACTCGTTCTCCTCCCAAACCTCGCCCGGGTTGAACTCGTGAGTGCGCCGCAAGTGGGAATCGCGCCCGTCGGGACCCGCGCCGTCGCCGCTTCCGGAATCGTCCGAACCCGAATCCGCCGCGCCATTCCCGTTACGGATTTCGTGGTAGCGGCGCATCACCGGCTGGCGGAACCCGATCCAGCGCCCGGCGTGGGTTTCGAAGCTGGCCACGTCGTGACGTTCCGCTCCCACACCCATCGGCAGCACGTAATCCGCGAACCACGCCGTTTCGCTCCAGGTGGGAGTGAGCGCCACATGGCAGCCCACCTTGGTGCGGTCGCGCAGCACGTTGAGCCAAGTAAACCCGTCGGGGTTGGTCCATACCGGGTTGTACACCCGGCTGAAGTACACCTCGAGACGGCCACGGCCCTCGGCCAGGAAATGCGGCAACAAGATCGACATTTCGTGGTAGGCGAGCGGGTACTCCAACGGCCAATTCAGCTCGTTCCATTCCTGCACCGGCGGCGCCCCCGCGGGGTGCGCGGGCTTGAACTTGTTCCAGCCGTTGCCGGTGGTGCCACCAACAGTTCCAACCGAACCGGTGAGCACGTTCAGGAAGAACAAACACCGCGCCGTTTGCCAGCCACCGAGGTTGCCGGCGCCGGCGGCGCGCCAGTTGTGCGAAGCGAACCGGCCCAGGTGCGCGCCGATGGTGACCGCGATCTCACGAATCTCCGCGGCGGAAATGCCGGTCACGTGCTCGGCGTGTTCGGGGGTGTACTCGGCGTAGTCGGCCAGCAGCGCCTCACGCAGCGAATCGAACTCCACCGGCAACTCCGGGTGACGCTTCTGCAGGTACACAGGCCAGTTCGTCCAACGGCGAACAAAATCGTGATCCCAGGTGTTGTTGGCGATCAACAGCCGCGCCAGGGCCAGCAACAGCACCGGCTCGGTGCCGGGCCACGCCGGCAGCCAGTGATCGGCCTTGGCGCCCGTGTTGGACAGACGCGGATCCACACAAATCACCGTTGCGCCCTTGGCTTGGCCTTCCATGATGCGCTGAGCGTGCGGGTTGAAATAATGGCCCGCCTCCAAGTGAGACGAGATCAAGAAGATCACCTCTGCGTTGGCGAAATCAGATGACGGACGGTCGTGGCCCATCCAGCTCTGGTAGCCGATGCGAGCATTGGAGCTGCAAATGTTGGTGTGGCTGTTGTGCCCGTCGGCGCCCCAGCATTGCAACACCCGCTCGGCGAAGCCGTCCTCGCCGGGGCGGCCCACGTGATACATCACCTCGTTGCGCCGTCCCTCGGTGATGGCGGTGCGGATGCGTTCGCCGATGTCGGCGAGGGCTTGTTCCCAAGTGACCCGTTCCCATTGGCCCGAACCGCGTTCGCCGGTTTGGCGCAACGGGTACAGGATGCGTTCGTGGTCTTCGATCTGGTTGAGGGTGGCCGGGCCCTTGGCGCAGTTGCGGCCACGACTGGCGGGATGCAACGGGTTGCCCTCGATGCGGTCGATGTGGCCTGTTTCGTGATTGACGTGGCACAACAGTCCGCACGCAGCTTCGCAGTTGAAGCAAGTGGTGGGCACCAAAGTGTGATGCCGCTCCACCTTGGTGGGCCATGCCTTGGCGTCGAGTGACACCACATCGTGCCACTGCTCGTGAGGGGGATAAGTGTGAAGCTCTGTCATCTGGGATTCTCCTTGGCCTGCGTTGCGGAACCGGCCGTTACGACAGCGGCACCGATTGACCGGCACGCACGAAACTGTCCTCGTAGAACCACATACCCACCACCGCAGCCAACGCAGCCAACGCCGGCAGAGCCACGCCTGCATCCGTGGCGAGTGCCACCACCACCAGCGCCGCGGGCGCCACCAGGCCCAGCAGCACCCCACCCAACCAGAACCGGCGGGCGTAACGGCCACGGGTCATGGCAGCCACCGCGGCCTCCACGTGAGCGGTTCCCCGGGCGCACAGCTCGGTGGCGATCAGCACCGCCGAGGCGATCAACCCGCCAAGCAGAACCCAACGCAGCGCCGCGGGGGCCGGCACGTCCATGAACACGTCCGCCACCGCGAAAGCTGCGCCACCCGCGGTGGCGGCCTGGGCAAGCAGCACCGGCAGCATCAACGGTGACTGCCACAGGTCGCGGCCCTCGCATTGGGCGAACAGAAACGCCGTGTAACCGGCCGTGGCCGCCGCCGCCAGAGCCACCGGAGCGGCCAGCGCCGCCAACAGTCCACCGGCGTTGGCCAGCGCGGCGATCCACCACAGCGCGCACAACGCCGCGAACACTCCGAGCACCACTGCGCCCTTCACCAGCCACGAACTCCAACTGCCTCTGGTGATCAGGTAAACGAACCGGCGGGGTTGGCGCAGGTCGGCAACCAGCAGCACACCGGTGACCGCCAGGAACAAACCGGCCACCATCGCCGGCATCACCCCAACCGTGGCCTGGTTGTCGCCGTGGCCGAGCAGCACCATCAGCGCCGCCACCAACATCACACCCGCGGCGATCGCCTTCGTTACCAGGTAGCCCGACACCTTCGCCTTCCAGGTCATGTGATGAGCGGTGGTGTACGCGGTGCGAGCCACGGCGCCGTGGCTTCCTGGCGCCACTGTTGGATGCGCAGGGGTGGTGTCGGCCCAGATCATGCCGTCTCCCGCGATGGCGGTGCGCAACGGATCAAGCGAAGCCTGATCGGCCCCCCGGTAGTACACCTTCGGCAGGGTGTTCTGCTGCGGTGCTCGCACGGCCACGTCGCTGCGGGCGATGATCCGGGTGGTGGCGTCGTTGGGATCATCGAGGTCGGCCACCTTGATGGCGTGCGTGGGGCACACGATCACACAACTCGGCTCCAGACCCTGATCGATGCGGTGGTTGCAGAAGTTGCACTTGTGGGCGGTGCTGGTTTCGGGGTTGATGTAAATCGCGTCATAGGGGCAGGCGTTCATGCAGCCCTTGCAGCCGATGCAGTTGTCGTCGTTGAAGTCCACCACCCCGTTGGATGCCCGGAACAGCGCGTTGGTGGGGCAGATCGTGATGCACGGGGCGTTGTCGCAATGGTTGCAGCGCATCACCGAGAAATGTCTGCTGGTGTTGGGGAACGATCCGCGTTCGATGTACTTCACCCAGGTGCGGTTCACGCCCAGGGGCACGTCGTGTTCGCTCTTGCACGCAACGGTGCAGGCGTGGCAGCCGATGCAACTGTCGCTGTCGAGCAGGAAGCCCAGCCTTGTCATGGCGCGAGATCTCCTTTCGGCCTTCGCAAATGCGCAGGTTGGCGGTGGTGCAGCAGCATTCGGGACGGGCCGGTCACCCGGGCTGCGTGGCCGGGGAGGCCGCTGAAGATGGCGAATTGGCCAGGCGTCGAATCCCGGCGCACAACAGTTCAACGAGATGATCGAAGGTGTCGTCGGGGTCGTGAGGCTGTGGATGGCCGTCGCCTGCTTCGAGATGGCTGAAGCCGTGGAAGGCGCTGCGCATCGAGCGGGTGGCGTGTACGCGCTGTTCGGCGTCGAGGCCGTAAGCGGTGAGGCTTTGGCCCAGCACCTTCAGCACGCGCTCCACGGCCTCCTCAAGTTCGGCGTCACCGGCGCAAGGATGACGATCGGTGGCCGCGTAAATGCCGGGATGGTCGCGCACCATTTTGCGCCAGGCGTGGCCCACCGCGGCCACGGCGTCATCACTTGACCTGCCGATGGCGGCCGAGGCGAGCCTGCTGGCGAGAATCTCGCGGCCCCGCAGACTGAGGCTTCGTATCAGATCGTCGCGCCCGGCGATGTGACGGTAAAGGGCGGGCTGGCGCACGCCAAGCGTCTTCGCCACCCGTGTGAGGGTCAACCGGTCGAGACCTTCGGAGTCCGCAATGTCGGCGGCCACCTCGATCACCGTGTCACGTCCAAGTGGCCGGCGGGCGTTCGCCCCGGCTTGGCGCTGCGCCGGAATCCTGGATCGGTTGCCCGCTTGTGCCAAGCCGAACTGTCCCTTCTCGCTCATCTCACGCCACTTGCGGCCACCAAGCCCAAAGGCCTGTCGCCCGCGAGTTGCGCAACCATCCGGCAGTTAGTGAGTCTATCCGATCCGTTATAGGTGCTTACAGCCCTGCCTGGGTCACTGCTGGGCTTGGCAGGCGGCGATCACCGACACCAGGGCTATGGCCTGGGCGTCGGCGCCGCGGGACAGGTCGTGGATCACACCGGCGGCGCCTTGCAGGAGCGGGCCCAGGGCAATGGCGCCCCCAAGGCGTTCGGTGATCTTGTAAGCGAGGTTCCCGGCGTCGAGGTTGGGAAACACGAACACGTTCGCCCGGCCCGCCACCGGCGACCCGGGTGCCTTGGACTTGGCAACGGCACCGTCCCAGGCGGCGTCGAACTGCAACTCGCCGTCCACCGCCAGGCCGGGCGCCTTGTGGGCCAGGATGTCCACCGCTTCGCGCACTCGCTGTGGGCTCGATCCATCCGCGCTGCCGAGCGTGGAATACGAGAGCAGCGCCACGCGAGGTTCGTCTCCCACGAGTTGCCGGTAGGTGTGCGCGCCCGCGATGGCGATCGACGCAAGCTGCTCGGCGTCGGGTTCGGGCACCACCCCGCAGTCGGTGAACACCAACGGCGTGCCGTCGGCAAGCACCATCACGAACGAGCTGCTGATCAATCCCACGCCGGGCGCGGGGCCGATGCAGTACAACGCTGCGCGTACCACATCCGCGGTGGTGCGTGTGGCGCCCGCCACGCAAGCATCAACATCACCGGCGGCCACCATCAATGCCGCAACATGCAACGGATCATCCAGATCAATCCGCTCTGCCCACCGCGACGCAGCCGCCGCGGCTTGAACCGCGTCGCTGCGTCCGTGAGCCGGGTCGTTCAGGATCACCGGCTCGATCAAGGTGTGTCGGGTCAACTCGGCGGCGGCCTCCACAACCCGGGGATCCGAACCGTCCGCCAGCACCACCCGACTCGGCCCGGCCCGGGCACGACGAAACCAACCCCGCACCACATCGGGATCACCCTCGGCGCTCAGCATTGCTCAAAGCGTCGGGCCGCAACCCGATGCGGATGGGGGTTTCGGGCCGCCGACGGATGGTGCCGACGGCGACCCGAAATCAACCCGTTGTGTTTACCCCTTGCCTCGCCAGGGGATGAGCCGACGTTCGGCCATGCGCATCAGCACGTCCATGGTTACACCAAGGACACTGATCAACAGCACCGCTGAGAGCATCAGGTCCAGGCGGAAGAACTGCCGGGCCGTGAAGATCGTGAAGCCCAGGCCGGACTCAGCGCCGAGCAATTCGGCAGCCACCAGCGTTCCCCAGCACACACCGATCGCCACCCGCAGACCGGTGAAGATCTCGGGCAGCGCGTTGGGCAGAATCACGTGTCGCAGTACCTGTATTTTCGACGCGCCCAACGAATAGGCCGCATGAACTTTCGTGGTGTTCACCGCCAGCACACCGGATCGCGCCGCGATCACCATGATGAAGATCGATGCGAATATCAGCAAGTTCACCTTGCCTTCTTCGCCGATCCCGAACCACACGATGAACAGCGGTATCAGCGCAAGTGGTGGGATGGGCCGCAACAGCTCGACGATCGGATCGAAGACCCCTCGCCAGCGGTTGGACAGACCCATGGACAGTCCAATGGGCACACCCATGGCCACACCCCAGAACAGACCCTTGAGGAGCCTGCTAACGCTCGCCCAAAGGTGCTGCCATGCCGTGTCGCCTCTGAAGCCGTCGGTGGCAAAGCTCCACGCAGCGCTCCACACTTGATCCGGGCTGGGAAGGGTGCTCTCGGACAGCCACTGCGTGTACGAACACTCCGGAAGGCCCGGGAATTTGCTAGCGGCCACGGCCGGGTCGTCGGCCGCGTCGTCGCAGTCGCGCAGCAGGTCACGCTGACCGTAACTCTCGTCCGCAGCGATTGTGGCTTGCTTGTCTTCGGCGTAATCCCACCAGGCGTCGGGGAGGCCCCACACGTTGGTGGATATGAACCACAACAAGATGATCACGATGAGGCTGATCACCGTCCAGAAAGCCGAGCCGCTCACCTCGGCGGCGTCGCCGAAGGTGACCGTCTTCACGTTGGACTTGCTGCGACGTTTCCACAGCCAGTTGAACGGCCAGTTGGCCAGCTTCGACTGTTGTTCGATGTTGGTGTCTAGGGCGTGTCCGCCCGGTCCTTCAGCCATCAGTGACCACCTCCAGTTCCCATGATCTGTTCCTCCATCTCCCAGATGAGAGACAGAATCTCTTCTCGGGTGCGGATGAACTCCGGCGATGCCTTCAACTCGCGGGCGTCGGCTGTGAGCGCCTGTTGCGCGAAGGGAAGGTCGTACACCCTTTCGATGCGCCCAGGCCGGGGCGCCAGCACGAACAGCTGGTCACCGAGGTAAAGGGCCTCCTCCACGCTGTGGGTGACCAGCACAATCGTCTTGCCGGTCTCGCTCCACAGGCGCAGCACAAGGCCCTGCATCTTCTCTCTGGTGAGAGCGTCCAGGGCGCCGAGCGGTTCGTCCATCAAGATGATCTCGGGATCGTTGGCCAGGCACCGTGCCAGGGCCACACGCTGCTGCATGCCGCCGGAAAGCTCGTACACGGCTTTCTCGCCGAAGTCCTGCAAGCCCACGATCTGCAGCAGATCCTGCACCGCCTCACGAGACGCCGGCCGGGAGCGGCCGTTCATGCGGGCGCCGAAACCAACGTTGTCGTTCACGGTGAGCCACTCGAACAACGCTCCCTGCTGGAACACCATTCCCCGGTCCTGACCCGGGCCGGTGATGGGCGTGGAGCCCAGCTGCACCTCGCCTGAGGTGTGCGCCAGGAACCCGGCGAGGATGTTCAACAGCGTGGTCTTGCCGCAACCCGAGGGGCCCAGCAAGGTCAACAACCGGCCCGGCTGCAACGTGAAGGTCACATCGGACAGTGCCTCAACCTCGCCACCGTCGGGAAGCTCGTACACCATGCGCAGGTTTTGCACCACCAGCGAATTGTCGGTGGAGGACTCCGCCTTCACCGACTTCACGGTGGACGGGTCAAACCTCACCTCCGGCCAGCCAAGGAAGATCCAGTAGCGGCCGATCACCAGCACCACCCCTAGCAGGAGCAGATACGGAATCGACGAATCGGTGCGCTGCATGATGGCCAGGATCACCGCCACCGCGGAGCCGATGGCCAGGCCCATCCATGCGAGCCACGCCAATGCGGTCTTGCGCAGATCGCTGCCGCGGTGGTAGGCGAGCATCAGCAGCAGCAGGACTGCGCCTCCCACGATCGCCACCACCGGTTGCCACGGTGAGGCCGTGTCGCGAAACGCCAGCACAATGCCACCGAGGATCGCCACCAACCCCATCAACTCACCGGTGAGGATCAGGCCGTCACTGGGCCGCGCCGACGGGTCGGCCGTGCCGAACCGTGAAGGCGAGGTGATGAGCAAAGTCCCCACCATCACCACCACGGCCACCGCGGCCGCCACCAGCAGCACCCAGTTGGCGCCGCCTGCAATCCAGGCAACCAACTGTCCAAACCAGTCGAAACCTTCCGACATTCCCTTTACGACGGTCTCCATGCCGCCCCCTTTCTGTCGCTTGCGTGCATCAGCTTGAGATTGGTGTAATCCAGCTCATCATGGCCCTCACAAGTTGGAGGCTCAGGCCGGGAACACCCCCGTTGGACACATCGCTGAGACTTTAGTCACACAACCCCGACCGGGCCCGAACGGTGTCGAACCGACCGAGGTCGCCACAAGAGCCGGTCACAAATGACGATGACCGGGGTCCGGCCGTGTGTGGCCAGACCCCGGTCATCGCTCGAAGTGATCGGCGGAACCGATCTTGAGTGGCTGCTAGTTCACGGCCTCAAGGAAGCTGGTGTCCACGAAATCGTCGTAGCTGGCCAGAGCCGCCTCGATCTCGCCTTGGGCCAGGAAGAAGTCCATTTGCTCCTTCATCACCTGCTGCACCGTTCCGCCCAACCATGCGTCGGAGAGCTGCACGTCCTTCTCGGGGAAGCTGAACGCGTCGATCAGCGCGGTGGTGGCGGCAAGAGTCATGCCGGCCTCTTCGGCAATGTCAGCCATCAGAGGCTCACGATCGGCGTTGTACATGCGGTTGTACTCCTCGGTGACCTGCAGGAAGTCGGTGATCACGTCACCGTGCTCGTCGGCGAAGTCGCCGGTGACGGAGATGATGTCGAACACACGAATTCCGATTGCCTCCTGTTCGCTGCCGGTCATCACCAGGTTGCCGCCATTGGCAATCATCTCGTTGACCGCGCCGCCGAAGGCACACGCCATGGCAACGTCGCCACCTGCGAGCGCCGCCACTGCGGCAGGGCCGCCCTCGGATTGGAACAGGCTCACGCTGGTGGTGTCCACGCCGAGGTGCTCGAGCATCTTGAGCAGCTTGAAGTGAGTGACGTTGCCCAGCGGGGTGTAGATGCTGGCGCCGTCGAGCGTCTCGGCCGCGTTATCGGCAGTGATGCCGTAATCGGGCCCGGCCACGCAGTTGTCTGCGTCGGCGTAGGACACAGCGATGCCCACGATCACTAGATCGGAGCCACCGGTCACGAAGTTGGCGAACGGTGTGAGGCCCTGCGAGTAGGAAATGTCGATGTCGCCGGACTCCATGGCCTGCGCCATGTCACCACCGCTGGCGAACGGCCGCCAGTTCACGGTCATGCCCAAACGCTCCGAATACACGCTGTTGGCCTGCGCGGCCTGGTTGGCCGTGGGCCATTCCAGGAAGTACGCCACATTCAGTTCATCGAGCCCAGCTTCTTCTTCATCGTCTCCGCAGGCCGCGGCCACCAGGCCGAAAGCCAGGAATATGGCAAGGAATTGCAGTAGTCGTTTCATCATTGTCCCTCCGTTGTCGGGTTTGTGTTGAAGCCCTCTTTTAGGACTTGAGCCAACCGCTCACGCGGTCAAGCACTTGGTCGACCCGGTTCGCCAGGTCGTCGATCACGGTTCGATCCGCCACCAGAGGTGGCGAGATCATCAACATGGTGGCCCCACGATTGTCGGGGCGCAACAGCACACGGGCCTCGCGCACGTAACGCTCGAGGCGGCCACCGGCGAGCAGTTCCGCCGACTCGTCCTCGCTCAGGTCACGGCCCGAGTGGCGATCGTGCATGAATTCGATGGCATAGAAGTAGCCGGCGCCGCGCACGTCCTTCACGCACGCCCGGGCCGCCTTGAGGTCGTCGAGGCGTTCACGGAAAAAGCCCTGGTTGGCGAGCACGTTGTGTAGCACACGTTCGTCTCGCAATGCGGAGATCACCGCGGACGCCACCGCGGTGGCCACCGGGTGCCCGCCGAAGGTGGAGCCGTGGTGGAAGCTCCCCAGCGGCGAGTCCCACACCTGCTGCACCAGCTCGCCACGAACCACGAACCCGCCGAGGGGCTGATAGGCGCTGGTGACACCCTTGGCGAATGTGATCATGTCGGGAACCACGCCGTAACGCTCGCTGCCGAACCAGTGCCCGAGCCGACCGAACGAGTTGATCACCTCGTCTGCCACCAGCAGCACGCCGTAACGGTCGCAAATGTTGCGCAGTTCGGCCCAGTAACCATCGGGCGGCACCAACGCGCCGCGCCCGTTTTGCACCGGTTCGGCAATCACCATGGCCACCGTTTCGGGGCCCTCGGCAACGATTGCCTCCTCCACCGCGCGCACGCATTCGAGTTCGCTCACCTCGCAACCCCGTTGCGCCTGCTCGGCCTCCCAGCCAAGCGTGTTGGCCACGTGGCGCACGTCGAGGCCCATGAGCGGAAGGAACGGCTCGCGCAGCCTGGGCACGCCGGTGATGCTCAGCGCTCCCAGGGATGTGCCGTGGTAGGCCCAGCGACGGGCGATGATCTTGGTGCGACGGTCGTGGCCGTTGGCGAGGTGGTAGCAGCGAGCGAACTTCACCGCCGATTCCACCGCCTCCGAGCCGGAGTTCACAAAGAACACTTCGCTGAGATCGTCCGGGGCCACCGATGCGATCATCGACGCGGCCTGAATCGCGGACGGGTGGGCGAAGTTCCAGTTCTGGAAGAAGGCGAGCTTGTCCATTTGCTTGGACGCCGCGGCGGTGAGGTCGCTGCGACCGTGACCGAGGTTGGTGCAAAACAGCCCGGCCATGGCGTCTAGGTACTTGCGGCCGTCGGTGTCCCACACGTAGCAGCCCTCGCCGCGCTCGATCACCACCATGGCCTCGGTGTTGCGCCAGGCGCGCCCGGGCGTGAAGTGGGGCAGCAGATGGTCGCGGGCCTGCTCTCGCTGGGTGTCGAGCATGAACGAGATCCCCGTGGGCCGGTGACGGGTGCCTTGAGCCGCGGCAGGCGTGAACCTGCTAAACGGCTCTGTTAGACACTACAACTGATCCGTGAGTATAACTAACTGACCGGGGCCGTCAAGAGGAGTCGGTGCTGTGCCGGCGGCGGGGTTCCGCCTCTTGAGGGGCGCCAATCATGGACGGGGTTAGATCGGCGATCGAGGTGGCGCCGCTGAGGGCCATGTCGCGCACCATGGAGGTGCGCAGATGGTCGATCACCCAGTCCACCCCGGCCTCCCCGGCGGCGCCCAGCCCGTACAGCCAGGCCCGACCGGCCATGGCGGCATTGGCGCCCAACGCCACTGCTTTGATGATGTCGCTGCCGCGGCGCACGCCGCCGTCGCAGATGATCTCGATGTCGCCACCAACCGCGTCGGCCACCGGCGCCACCAAATCCACAATCGCCGGGGCTGAGTCGAGCTGGCGGCCCCCGTGGTTGGACAAGATCACCCCGGCCAGGCCCTGATCTCGGGCGATCACCGCATCCTCCACCGTTTGCACGCCCTTTAGCAGAACGGGCCCGTCCCACAGCGACTGCATCCACTCCACGTCGGCCCATGACAGCGACGGGTCGAACTGGCCGTTCATGAAAGCCGACAGATTCACCGCGGTGCCATCGGCGGCCGGGGAATTGCCCACGACGTTGGCGAAGGTGATCGGCTCGGACCGAATGAAACGCCACGTCCAGCCGGGGTGCAACAAGCCGTCCACGAGCGTTCCGGGGCCGATCTGTGGCGGCAAGGTGAAACCTCGGCGCACGTCACGCTCGCGGCGGCCCAACATGGCGGTGTCCACGGTGATGCACAGCGCCTCGAACCCGGCCGCGGCGGCACGGCGGATCATCTCGGCCACCAAGCCCTTGTCGCGCCACACGTACACCTGGTACCACAAGCGCCCTGTGGACACTTCGGCCACTTCCTCCATCGAACGGGTGCCCATGGTGGAAAGCGTGTAGGGGATGCCCGCCCGGGCCGCGGCGCGGGCCGCCGCCAGCTCGCCGGGGGGATCGGCGATTCGGGTGAATCCGGAGGGGGCAAGGATCAACGGGAAGGTCACCTCTTTGCCCAGCACCGTGGTGGAGGTGTTCACCGCTTTCACGTCTCGCAGCACCCTTGGGCGGATTTGCATGTCTCGGAATGCGCGGGTGTTGCGATCCAGGCTCAGCTCGTCCTCGGCGCCGCCGTCGATGTAGTCGAACACACCTCCAGGGAGTCGCTTCTTGGCGATTCGCCGCAAGTCCTCCACACAAGCAGCCCTCTGCAAGCGGCGCTTGGAAGGGCGCAAGGTGATGCGCCGGAACCGCAACACCGAGCGCAACGTGCGGAGCATCGGCTCACTCTAGGGCTGAGCGAACAACCCGTTGTGGCCTCAGGACGGTATGGGCCAGGGTCTGCGCGAGCGGATCTTTGGGGCGTTGTCGGTTGCCTGTTGGCTGCGGGCGGCCTCGGCTTCGGTTTGCCTGGCCTGGCGGCGCAATGCGGCGGCCTGGTCGGACAGGCCCTCGGCTTCGGCATGCAGCGCTCTCGCGGTTGTGGCCAGATCCTCGCCCAGGTGGTGCAGCGACCGGCCCGTCACGCGGGCCAGGTGCTCACGACTGGCTGTTGCTGCTCGGCCCTGCCACACGGTGTCGTTGTGAAGCGCCAGCACCGGCTGATGTCGCTGAGTGACCGCGGCGCGGCGCAACTCCAGAAGACTGGCCGTGCGGCGGCAGCGCTCGGCTCGCACCTCCAGCGCCAACGCGTCGGCGTAGAGTTCCGCGGCCACCACATTCAAGTCCTGGGCCAGCATGGACATAAATGAAAGAATACGAAAGATTCAAAGTTTCGTCAACCATGCAGCGCGTCTCAGTCCAAACCCAAGCATCTGATTTGTCGCCGTTCCCGACAGTTGACTCCGAAGTGGTGGACTTCGCCGTGGGCGCCGCCCGTGACGCCGGCGAGCTCACGCTGCGCTGGTATCAGCAAGCCGGGCTGCAAGTGCAAGCCAAGGGTGACGGCTCGCCGGTGACAGAGGCAGACCTCGCGGCCGAGACCCGGTTGCGGGAACTGATCGCCGAGCGGTATCCGGATGACTCGATCCTGGGCGAAGAATTCGACGACATCACCGGCCACACGGGCCGCACCTGGGTGATCGACCCCATCGACGGCACCAAGGCATTCACCCAGGGCGTGCCGCTGTTCGCAACCCTGCTTGCCCTCGTGGACGAGCACGGCCCCGCGGCGGGTGTGATTTACCTGCCTGGGCTCGACGAGTGCGTGTGGGCAGGGCGGGGTCGTGGCGCGTTCTGGAACGGTGAGCCGTGTCGGGTTGGGGGCAGAAGCAGCCTCGAGGGCGCCTTCATCTGCACCAGCGGCTTGGGTTACTGGCCCGAGGTTGCGCTCGACAGGTTGCGGGCTTCGGGGGCGCGGCTGCGTACCTGGGGCGACGCTTACGGGTACGCGCTGGTGGCCACCGGACGCGCCGAGGCGATGGTGGACCCCGAGTGCTTCGACTGGGACGTGGCGCCCATCTCGGTGATCATCAACGAGGCAGGCGGCACGTTCACCGACACCTCAGGCGTGCCGGACTGGCAACGCGGTTCGGCAATCGGCTCGAACGGCGCCGTTCACCAGGAACTGCTCGCCTGCTTCGACGACCCTTCCGGCGGCGCCCGCGACGATTGACCTCGGTACTGCGCCGCCACGGCGGAAACGCTCACTCAACCGGCCCGGCAGCCCCGAGAGATCCGGTGCGAGTGCACACAACGCCATGGTGCGCCGCCGCACATCACCGAACCGGCACCGGATGCTCGCGGTGGGGTCGGCTCTTGGCCGCTCTGCTCGGGCTTCGCACCTCAGCGGTTGTGTGCCGATCGGTTCAGCCGGTGCGGTCGAAGCCTTCGAAACGGGCTGGGCGCAAGCCGAGCGCGGCGATGTGTCGCAACATCTCCTTGTTGCCGGGAAATCCGGCCAGGCCACGAGCCCCGGCCGGTGGCGATGTGGTTGCAACGTGGGTGGCCACCACCGCCGCCACTATCGCCGCGGCTGTGGCGGGGCGTTCGGCGGCGCCGAGCACCGCCACCTTTCGCTGCGAGTCGCGCCAGCCCCTCAGCTCCACCCGCACCGCGCCCACGCCGCCTTCGGGGTGGGGGCGGCGCAGCATCGGCAGCGGCGCCGTTAGCCGGTCGCGGCGGGTGGCGGCCATGCGAGCGGTGACCCTGCTCGCAGCGGGGAACTCGGCCACCAGCAGCAGCGCATCCGCGAGCGCGCCCCGGTAGCAGTCCCGACCGGCCACCGGATCGGGGAACCAGCACAACTCACGGCCCGACCCGCCACGGCGGCGTGTCCAACGCCCGTCACGCCAGTCCAGTGCCGGGCCGCTGAGAGCACGGTGATGTTGACGGGCGCATTCGGGCCCGCCGGTGCCCGCCTTGGCCACGTGTATCTCGTCCACCAGATCGAACTCGGCCGACCCCAGCCGGGCCAGCAGGCAGGTGAACCCGGGCATGAACCCGGCGCCCACCACCAGCGGCACGCCCCGGTACACGGCTTCGGCGTCACAGTTGAGCAGCGCCCTGGTTTCTGTGATCTCACAGGTGGTGGTGACGGTGGCGGCGCCGGCTGCCAAGGCCTGCCGGGCCAGTTCGGCTTGGGTGCCGGCGGGGGTGGCAACCACCACAACGTTTACACCCTCGACGATTTCGGGGCCCTCGCCCATCGTCACCGACGGGCCGAAGGTGCGCGCCACCCGCTCGAAGGGTGTGGGGCTGGTGTGGCGAAGCTCGATCGACGAGAACTTGCCGCTGCGCTCAAGGTGACCGGCTATTCGTCGCCCGGTTACCCCGGCGCCCAGAACCACCGCACGGCGCGGCGCAGCATCCGGGCTCACGCCAACTCGTGATCCGCCAGCTCGCGCCAGCCGCCGGTTTGGCGTGGCACCTCGCCGCGGTTGCGCACGCGGATCAACGTTGCGATCGCCGCTCCGGCGAACACCGCCACCAAGGCCCGACGAACAACCGTCACAAGTCCTGCAGCCAAATCAGCCTCCACGTCTCGGTGCGTGCAAGCAACCCACGAGACGACCGGGTGGTGGGGCTAGCTGGAGTCGAACCAGCGACCTCACCCTTATCAGGGGTGCGCTCTAACCGGCTGAGCTATAGCCCCGGCGCTGCCGAGGCTAACCGGGCGTGGCCGATTTGCGGCGACGACGGGCCTCGCTGCGGCGCGCCGATTTGGTTGGCGCCGCTGGCACGGCCTGAGCGCCCGTTGTGCCGGCACCCGACGCAGCGGGTGGCGCGGCCACCAGCACCCTTCTGGGGGCCCTGCGGGCTCGGGGGCGTGCCGTTTCCTCCTCCACAACGGTCACCCGGATTCCGCCGGTGATGTCGCTGATCAAGTTGAACAGCACCGCCGCCAGCACCGTCAGCCCTGTGAGGGCAACCACCAGCACCAGCCCGCCAACCGCGGCGATGCGGAAGATCTGGTCGCCGTTGATCTTGAACGATTCGAGCGCTCCGAGTTCGGTGACGAAGTTCTCGACATTGGCCACCAAATCCGAAGCCACCGCCAGGTTCCAAAGCGTGACCCCCACGAAGAGGCTCACCGCCCAGCCACACGAGTACAAGATGAGCGACACCTTCAGCACCGACCAGGGCTCCACGTGACGCACCAGGCGGCGCACTCTGCGTGCCCTCAAACGACGGGCCGCTCGGCGTTGCAGCTGCTGGGTCACCATGTCAGCTTGGCGGCTTCCAGGACACTTGCGCCACTGCCCGCGCCGATTCGAGGGCCTGGCCGTGCTGCACCCGCACCGTCACCGCGACCGCTTCGGCCGACCCGGTTGTTCCCGTGGTCGCGCCCCCCGACGGCAGGTTGACGGCGCCGATGCGGTAGGAGACCAGCGCCGCGCCGTTGGCCTGCGCCAGCTCGGCCGCGGCTTGGCGTCCTTCGGCGGCCCCGGCCAGCGCGGCGGCATCCGCGGCGGTTCGCGCTCGGGCGCTTTGAGCCAGCAAGCTCCCGGCCTGGGCCACGATCGCGGTGAGCACCACCATCACAAACAGCATCCCCACCATCAGCAGCGTCGCCTGACCACCATCTCCTGCCAGGCCACGGTTCGCTCCCAGGCGACCGTCCGCTCCCAGAGCGGCGACTCCTGCCTGGCCTCCGCCTGGCCTCGGAACAGTGTTTGTTCTCAGGCCACGGCCTGCTCCCTGACGACCGTCTGCTACCAGGCCAGGGGCTGCGACTCGGCCACGCCCCGGCACGCGCCACATCGCCTCGACCCGCGGCCACCAGGCGGCCATCAGCCCTGCTGGCTTGGCTCCGCAGACGCCCCGGGGTCACCGGCGGCGTCATGGGTGTCGGGTTGGGTGGCGTCAACGGCGCCGCCCTCCGCGACCGCTGCGGAATCGTCGTCACCCGCATCATCACCATCTCCGTCGGCGCCCTCGTCGTCGGCTTCCTCGTCTTCACCCACAAGTGCCGCGGCCACCACCACGTCGCCCTCGTCGGGGGTCATCACCTTCACCCCGGCGGCGCTTCGGCCCTGCACCGAAATGCCACCCGCGGGCACGCGGATCAGCTTTCCGCCGCTGGTGATGGCCAGCACCTCGTCCTCGGGTGTCACCACAAGGCAAGCCACAACCTCGCCGCGCCCCTTTGCCAGGCGGATTCCGATCACGCCCAAACCACCACGGCCCTTGGCGGGAATGTCGCACACGTGGGTGCGCTTGCCGTAACCGGCCGAAGTGACGAACAGCAAGCCGTCCTCGTCGGACACCGCCGCGCAGGCCACAACCGAATCGTGGTCATGCTTGAAACGCAAGCCGCGCACTCCAGCCGCGGCGCGCCCCATGGTGCGCACCTGACTTTGCGCGAAGCGGATCGTCTGACCGCACCGTGACGTGAGCACGATGTGATCATGGTCGTTGGTGGGTATCACCGCCACCAACTCGTCTCCCTCCACCAGCCGGATGGCGATCAAACCGGCACGACGTGACGAGTCGTACGCGGTGAACTTGGTGCGCTTCACACGACCCTGGGCGGTGGCGAAGAACAGGTACCGGTTGGTTTCGTAGTCGCGGGTGTCGATCACCGCCTGTATCCGCTCGCCTTGCTCGAGTTGCAACAAGTTCACAATCGCGGTGCCCCGAGCCTGGCGTGACGCCCTGGGTATTTCGTGGGCCTTGAGGCGATACACCCGCCCCCGGTTGCTGAACAACAACAGGTACGAATGCGCCGAGGTGTGAACCAGGTGGGTGACCCTGTCGTCTGAGTCCTTGAGCTTGGCGCCGGCCACTCCCCGCCCGCCGCGGCCCTGCAGGCGGAACTCCTCCGCGGCCACGACCTTGGTGTAACCCGACGCCGACAGGGTGAACACCAGCGGATCGTCGTTGATGAGATGCTCGATGTCGATCTCGCCCGGGTCGATCTCGAAGCGAGACCGGCGCGGCGTGGCGAAGCGATCCCTGATGTCGCACAGCTCTGTGCGGATCACCGCCCGCAGCTTCGCGTCGTCGGACAGGATCGCCTCCAGCTCGGCGATCTGCTCACGCTTCTGGGTGGCTTCGGTTTCGAGTTGGGTGCGGCCCATGCGAGTGAGGCGGGCCAGGGTCATCTCCAGGATGTAGGTGGCCTGGGTTTCGGTGAACTCGAACGGCGCCGCCTCCAGCCCGGCTTGCGCGGCGGCCCGGTTCTCGCTGGCGCGGATCAACGCGATGATCGCGTCGATCACGTCAAGCGCCCGGATCAGGCCCTCAAGGATGTGCAGACGAGCCCGGGCCTGGGCGAGGCGATACTCGGAGCGGCGTGTCACCACCTCAACCTGATGGCCCACATACGCGGCCACGGCGTCACGCAGCGTGAGGGTGCGGGGCACTCCCTCCACCAGTGCCACCATGTTCACCGGGAAGTTCGACTGCAGCGGCGTGTGCCGCCAAAGGTTGTTGAGCACCACCTCTGGATTGGCCGACGCCTTCAACTTCACCACGAACCGGGTTTCGTCGCCGGAGGATTCGTCGTTCACGTCGGAGATGCCCTCAAGCTCGCGGGCGTGAACAAGGTCGGTGATCTTGCGGGCCACCGCCCCTGCGGACACCTGATAGGGAAACGCGGTGAATATCAGCGTGTGTCGTCCACGGTTTTCGCTGATTGTGACATCGGCGCGCATTTTCACCGAGCCGCGCCCGGTGCGGTACGCCTCCACGATGCCGGAGCGGCCCAGGATCTGACCACCGGTGGGGAAATCCGGCCCGGCCATCACGGCCATCAACTCGTCGGTTGTGGCTTCGGGATTGTCGAGCAGCACCAGCACCGCTTCGATCACCTCGCCCAGGTTGTGGGGCGGGATGCTGGTGGCCATGCCGACGGCGATTCCCTGGCTGCCGTTCACCAACAGGTTCGGGAAGCGGGCCGGCAACACCGCAGGCTCGGAGAAGTCACCGGAGTAGTTGTCCACGAAATCGACGGTTTCCTCGCCGATGTCGGCCAGCATCGACATGGCCAGCGCGTCGAGGCGGCATTCGGTGTAACGCGACGCCGCTGGTGGATCCTCCGGTGAGCCGTAATTTCCGTGAAAGTCGATCAGGGGATGGCGCAGCGAGAAGGGTTGCGCCATGCGCGCCAGGGCGTCGTAGATGGCGGCGTCGCCGTGTGGGTGGAAGCGTGCCATCACGTCGCCAACCACCCGGGCGCATTTCACGTGGCCACGATCGGGCCTGAAACCCTGATCGAACATCGACCACAAGATCCGTCGATGCACCGGCTTGAGTCCGTCGCGGGCGTCGGGCAGCGCACGCGAGATGATCACCGACATGGCGTAGTCGAGGAACGACCGTTCCATCTCCTCTTGGATCTCGATGTCGGTGACGCCCACAAGTTCGGGCGCGGCGACACCGTCGGCGTCGAAACCCTCCGGCGAGGCTCCTTGGGCAGGAGACGGGTCAGCCATCACACACCATCCCTGGTCGGTTTGAAGGCGACAACGCTCAGAAGTCGAGGTTTCGGACTTCGCGGGCGTTGGTGACGATGAACTCCTTGCGGCGTTCCACGTCCTGGCCCATCAAAATGGAGGTCACCTCGTCGGCGATGGCGGCCTGCTCCACCGACACTCGCAGCAAGCTGCGCGACGCCGGATCCAAGGTGGTGGCCCGAAGCTCCTGCCAGTCCATCTCGCCGAGACCCTTGAGCCGCTGGAACTCCTTGTTGTACCCGGGCCGTTTCGCCAGGAACTCGTCCTTGGCGGCGTCATCGAGCAGGTACTCCGTTTTGGAGTTGGACACCTTGGTGGAATACAGCGGCGGCTGGGCCACGTACACGTATCCGGCTTCGAGCAGCTCGCGCATCTGACGGAAAAAGAACGTGAGCAGCAGCGTGCGAATGTGGCTGCCGTCCACGTCGGCATCCGCGAGCACGATCACCTTGTGGTAACGAGCCTTTTCGATGTCGAAACCGGCCTCGGTGGGCGCCGAGCCCGGCGTGGAGCCGTTCGACGATCCGTTCACGTCGACTCGCGAACCGAACCCGGCTCCGATGGCGGTGATCAGCGCCTTCACCTCGTTGTTCTTGAGCATCCGATCGATGCGGGCACGCTCAACGTTGAGGATCTTGCCGCGGATCGGCAGCACCGCCTGAGTTTCGGGGTTTCTGGCCCGCACCGCGGAGCCGCCCGCTGAGTCGCCCTCCACGATGAACAACTCCCGCCGGGCGGGGTCGCTTGCCGAACAGTCCTTGAGCTTGTCGGGCATGCCCGCGCCGTGAAGCAGCGACTTGGCCTGAATCTCCGAACGCACCCTGGCCGCGGCCTCACGGGCCTGCGCCGCCGAAATCGCCTTGGTGGTGAGTTTGCGAGCCTCCGCTGGGTGTTCCTCGAGCCAGTCCTTGAGCGCGGCGTTGGTGGCCCGCTGAACCATCGACCGCATAGAGGTGTTGCCGAGCTTCGTTTTGGTTTGACCCTCGAACTGGGGAGCGCCGAGACGGCCGCTGATGATGGCGGTGAGACCTTCTCGGATGTCGTTGCCCTGCAAGGCGGCATGGCTTGGTTTCAGCAGGCCCTTGTCGCGGGCGTAGCTGTTCACCGTGGTGGTGAGCGCCGCCCTGAAGCCCTGCTCGTGGGTGCCGCCCTCGGTGGTGGCGATGCCGTTGGCGAAGCTGTGTACCCCGTCGGCGCCGAAACCGGTGTTCCACTGGAAGGCCACCTCAACCTCGTGGGGCGTGCCGTCGATGCTCTCGGCGGCCTCGAAATGGCCCACCGCCGCGAACAACGGATCCTTGGACTGGTTCAGGTGGCGCACATAGTCGATGATCCCACCCTCGTAGTGGAACACCTTGGCCTCGCGGGGCTCGAACCCGTCTCCGGGAGCACGCAGATCGGTGATGGTGATGGTGAGGCCACGATTGAGGAAGGCCATCATCTGCAACCGCTCCGCCAGGGTCTGGTAGCGGAAGCGCACCTCCTCGAAGATCTCGCCGTCGGGCCAGAACCTCACGCTTGTGCCCGACCGGGGCTCGCCCTTCTCATCGGGCGGCGCCGGGCCGGTGACGGTGAGCGGCTCGGCCTTCTGGCCGCCGTTCACGAAGGTCATCTCGTGACGCGAACCGTCACGATCCACCTGCACCTCAAGGCGAGTGGACAAGGCGTTCACCACCGACACGCCCACGCCGTGGAGGCCACCGGAGATCGAGTATCCGGCGCCGCCGAACTTGCCGCCTGCGTGCAGCACGGTCATCACCAGCTCAACCGCGGGCACGTTGTCGTGATCGGGGTGGGCCTCGGTGGGTATGCCCCGCCCGTTGTCGGAAACCTCGCACGACCCGTCCTCGTGCAAGGTCACGTCGATGCGGGTGCAGTGACCCGCCATCGATTCGTCGACGGCGTTGTCGACCACCTCCCACACCAGGTGATGCAAACCTGTGGGGCCACGAGATCCGATGTACATGCTCGGAAGGGCACGAACCGCTTCGAGCCCCTCCAGCACCGTGATGTCGTGGGCTTCGTAGGAGGACTCCTGCAGTTCGCCCCCGGCTGAATCGGAAGCCACTTGCACCTCAGACATGATCTTTAAGAGTCACCTGACGAGTTCCCCTAAATCTTGTGGAAACCAAATCCGCCCGGCCCCTCGACGGAATCGAGACCTGCGCCGGGTCGGGGTCGGTGCGGCTCGACCCTCATTATAAGGCCCTTCAGCCGCCGGCCCCCCGCCTCCTCTGCAAGCCTTGACAGCACCGCGGACTCGTTCCAGCGAAGCTCGTCTGCCCACATCGGATCGCGAGCAGATACTACCAGCTTGTCGTCCTCAATCGCAATTGGTTGGCATTGTCGTGCTATTTCGGGGCCTACCACGCGCTCCCAGTGGGTGAATGTGGCGGTGATCACGTCGGGGTCGGGGCGGTTTAGGCGGCGCATCAAATCGGGAAGCACCTCGCCCAGCCGCACCGGGCCGTCACGTTCCTCTGCCCGTTGATCGTCGGACCTCCCCGGGCGCCACCAGCGGCGCGCAGAACCGCTCATCGTGTGGTTTCCAGTGTGCCGTTGCGCACCTTGAGCACCTGCTCGGGTTGAGCGCCGGGCGGTAGTTGCGCGGCTGTGGTGAGGATGCACTGCCCCAACGGCAGGGCTCTGAGCAGGCCGGCTGATCGGCGCTCGTCGAGTTCGGAGAACACGTCGTCGAGCAACAACACCGGCGACACGCCTCTGCGTGCCCGCACGGCGGCGTCACCGGCGAGGCGCAGCGCCAGGGCCAGGCTGCGCTGTTCGCCCTGGGAGGCGTGGGTGCGTGCGGGGAGGCCGCCGAGGGTGATGGCCACGTCGTCGCGGTGAGGTCCGACGGTGGTGGTGGATCGTCGCAGGTCGTCGCGCCGTGCCGCCAACAACGCCTCTGCCAGTGACTCCTCTCCCCACGACGACACGTACGCGGCGCTCACCGGGGCGGCCTCGCCGGCCACACGCTCATAGCTGTGGTCGAGGTTGTCGCCGAGTTCGCTGAGCACCCGCCGTCTTCGCATCCGCACCCGCTCGCCGGCCTCGGTGAGCTTGGCGTCCCACACCTCAAGGGTGGTGGCCGCACTCTGATCGAGCCGACCTGCGCATTGGCGCAACAAGGCGTTGCGCTGACGCAAGATCCGTTCCAGTTCGTTGAGCCGCTGGGCGGCGGGGCCCGGTTCGCAGGCGTCGGCCACGTCGTCGATCCATTCGCGGCGGTTCGCGGGACCGCCCTTGATCAGCTCAAGGTCGTCGGGGGAGAACACCGTCACCGCCAGCCCGGCGCGCAGGTCGCTGCGGCGGGTCACCCGTTGCCGGTTCACCTGAAGCAGGTTGCGGCCCGTTCGGGCGATGCGCGCCTCGATCAACATCTCGCGGTTGGTGTCGGTGCGGGTCCGGCATCGCAGAGCCGCCCATTCGCACCCCTCGCGCACCATCACCGCATCGGGGGCGCCCCGAAGCGATCCCATGCCGCTGGCGTAACCGATCGCCTCGAGGAGGTTGGTTTTTCCCTGGCCGTTGGGTCCCACCACTGCGGTCAAGCCGGGGCCGAAGTCGGCGTTGACGGTTGGGTAGTTGCGGAAGTCGAACAACTCAAGCGAGTCGACCTGCACGGGGCAACCTCGCCGCTTTTGTGAAGTGTGCGCTGGGCGCCTCGGGATCACCGCGCCGCGGCGATGCGCCCTCCGAGCGTCCGGCGCCGAGTTGACCTGGTTGGAGTCAGCTCACCCGCACCGGCATCAGCAGGTACAGGAAGCTGTCGTCGTCAACGGGGCGCATCAGCGCAGGCTTGAGCGGATCCGAGGTGCCCAGGGTGACCATCTCGGAGGTGATCACCTCCAAACCGTCGGTGAGGTACGCCGGGTTGAACGCGATGGTCATCTCGGCGCCCTGGTAGTCGGCCTCCATCACCTCGCTTGCCGAACCGACATCCTGCAACGTGGCCTGCAGTTCCAGTTGCTGAGCGCTCATCGTGAGGCGGATGGGGGTGGTGTCCTGCGCCAGGAGCCTCACCCGTCGCACGGCGTCGGCAAGCTCTTCTCGGGCCACCAACAGCTTGTTCTCGTGGCTTTCGGGTATGAGCCCCTTGTAGTTGGGGAAGTTGCCCTCGATCAGGCGCACGGTGAGGCGCATCGGGCCAACCTCGAACTCCGCCTGGGTGTCGGACAGTCTCAACGCCACCTGCTCGGCGTCGCCGATCTCGCGGCGAAGCTCCTTGAGGGCACGGCCCGGCACCAGCACCTGCCGGCGCTCACCCAGAAGGTTGGATCCGCCGAGGTCCCGCACCGACAAGCGGTAGGAGTCCGTTGACACCAACCGGATGCCGTCCTCCTCGGAGGACATCAACACGCCGGTGAGCAAGGGACGGGTCTCGTCGGTGGACGCCGATCGCACCACCTGACCCAGGGCGTCGCGCAGGGCGCCGGCGTCGGTGGTGACGGCGTCCTCGGTGGAGGTGGTGCCCACGACCTGACCGAGGGCGTTGCGGAACTCCTCGCCGCCGATGGTTGTCTCGCTGCCGTCCACCGCGGTGAGGATCGGCCAGTCGTCCACCGGCAACACCCGAAGAGTGAACCTCGTGGAACCGGCGGACACCTCCGCCTCGTCGGCGCCCACGGTGACGCCCACGCTGCCCTCGGGCAGCACACGCACCACGTCGTGTGCGAGTCGAGCGGGGAGCAGACCCGAACCCGACTCGATGCCGGCCACCTCGGTGGTCATGGCGATGGTCATGTCGAGGTCGCTGCCGGTGACGGTGAGCGTGTCACCGTCGAGATCGAAGCGCACACCGGTGAGCGCAGGGCCCATGGGCGCTCGGGCTGCGACAGCCCGGCTCGCTCCGGTGATGGCCTTCAGCAGGCTTGAACGTTCGCAACGGAACTGCATGGTGGTGTACTTCCCCTCCTATGAGTTTTCATAAATCGGTAGTAGCTGTGGTAGGCCCTGTGGACTGTGGACCGGCCTCAGTTTGCCCAACATCGTCAACGATTTGCGGTCCCCTGCCTTTCCACCGGCTTCACGGATGGAGGTGGGCCGCTCGGGCTGCGGTGTTGACAGATTCGTGATTGCGCACAGGTACCGGAGGTCAGCCTCCAGTGCCGGTCCACAGAACCTGCGGGCGTGCGCGCCTGCTGGTGATCCGGGCCGGGGATACGTGTGCTTGCGGGGGGTGTGGCACGGGTGCGTGCGCGCACGGCGGTGGCGGCTCACCCTGTGGATCACCGTGGAGCGTTTCACGGCGTGCTCTGGTATTTGAGAGTATCCTGAAGGTTTCGGACTTGTGCGGCCACTTCGGGCCTTGTCTTGATCTCGCTGTCGATCTTGCGATAGGCGTGCAGCACGGTTGTGTGGTCGCGGTCGCCGAAGTGGCGGCCGATCATGGGGTAGGACAGGTTCGTCTCGATGCGGGCCACGTACATCACAACCTGGCGCACCGTGGCGAGGGGCTGGCTGCGGTTGCGACCCAAAAGCTCCTCGATGGACACCTGGAACGTGCGCGTTGCCGCCTCGAGCACCCGGTCAACGGTGATCGGCGACACGTGGCGCATCGTGATGATGTCGGCAAGCAACTCCTCGGCCTTGGCGAGGCTGCAGCTCGTGTTGTTCAACTCGCTGTAGGCGATGATCTTGGTGAGCGCGCCCTGCAGATCACGCACACATTGAGTGATGTTCTGAGCGATAAAGCTCAACACCTCGCTTGAAACACCAACTCCGCTTGCTTGGGTTCTGTATTGCAGGATCGCCAGTCTTGTTGCATGTTCAGGTGGCTGAATGTCTGTCATCAAACCGGATCTGAACCTGCTTCGCAGACGGCTCTCAAGAGTTCTGATCTCATCCGGTGGACGATCAGAGGAAAGAACCACCTGGCCACCGTGGTGAAGAATGTCATTGAAAGTGTGGAACAGCTCCTCTTGAAGGCCGTCCTTCTTTTGGAGGAATTGAACATCATCGAGCAACAAAATGGCACAGGTGCGATACTTCTGCTTGAAACTTGGCTGGTTCGATGTGCGAATGGCAGCCGCGAATTCGTTGAGGAATGCCTCGGTGGTGAGGTAACGAACCTGCCCGGAGGGGAAGGTCTTGGACGCCTCGTGAACAATGGCCTTCAACAGATGAGTCTTGCCGTTGCCCGAGGCGCCGTAGATGAACAGCGGGTTGTACGGACAGGCCCGCCGGGATGCCACCTGCATGGCGGCAGCGTGCGCGAACTGATTGGAGGTTCCCGTCATGAAATTGTTGAAGGTGAACCGTTGATCGATCAGATCCAGGTTGAATCCATCAGAGTAGTTTGATGTGCCACGATGAGTTTCAGAGCCATGATAAGTTTCTGAGATCGTGCTGGGGTCACCTGGAGGGTGACCGGTGCGAGGCCCCGCGGGTTGAGGATGGGTGTCGTTGTCGTCGCGGGGTGCGCCTGTGCGGGCCGGGCCGAGGTCGGAGCCGGTGCGGGGGCCACCGGCGGCGTGGGACTCGGTGGACCAGTCGGCGCCGGAAGGCTGGTGCGCGCCCGGTGTGCTCGGCTCGGTGTGCTCAGCGGGAACCTCTGGTGCGATGTCTGATTCCACCTGGGGTGGTTCGACCCGGATCAGCAACGTGGCCCCTGGTGTGGTGTCGTCCAATGCCTCGGCCACAAGAGATCGGTAGTGCTTCTCGATGCGATTTCGGTGCATCGCGGTGGGCACGCTGATGGTCAGCGAGTTGTGATTGAATGTGGTTGCCTCTGCGAAGCTGAAAGTGGTTCTCCACACCGCGTCGCTGACCTGTCCCCGGATGTTCTGGGCGCACCTCATCCAGATGCGTTGCGCCTCGGCGGCGGAGCTTGTGTTCGGGAGATGAGGATCTTGCATACTCAGCCTTTATCCACAACTTGTACACATCTGGGCACAAGTTGTACGGGTGCTGTTTGGGCGGCGGGGCGCGGAGGGCACAGGCGTGTCGCCCGCCTGACCGTCAAGCCCTCCTCGCTCTTCGCGACGGCGACCGGCAAGTTAGGCACTTGTGGCAACCTCGCGCAACACCACGATGGCACTATTCGGGAATTGCCTGTTCAGGCACAGTTCCCGCAAATAAACTACCTGAATGTAACATCGCGAGTGGCTCGCAAGGGGCCGGTTGGGGCTGCCGCCGGTGTGTGAAAACGCCGCCTCGACGCCGTGTCACAAGGGCTGAATCCGCGGTGCCACGAGAGCTGTGCAACGGGCTTGTGGGTTGCTTCGCAGCGTGTGCGGTCGTAGCGTTGCCGGGCGGCGACAGAGGTTACGCACAGCGACCACACGGTGGTGGGTGCGACACGGTCGCACAAAGCGTCAGACAGGGGGCGAGGAGGACGGGTGAAGCCCACATTCAATCCTAATATAAGGAAAAGGAAGAAAAAACACGGTTTCCGCGCCAGAATGAGGACGCGGGGAGGAAGAGCGGTGATCAAGTCACGCAGGCGCCGGGCGCGAGCCAGGCTCTCTGCGTGATCGGCGACACCTAGTACGACCGGTGAAATCCTCGGATCCGGTCGCGCTGCCGCGCCCACACGCAGTGCGGTTGGTCTCCTGTGATGTTCAGAACTCTTTCGGGGCGTGAAGTGCTGGCCCGGGTGCGGGCCGAAGGCTGCTCGGCGCGGCGCGGGCCGATCAGGGTCTCCTTCGTGGCAAATGCGGCCCACGGTGATGATCGGGCCGCGCAGCCAACGATGGCGGTGGCCTTTTCGGTGCCCAAGCGGGTGGGTTCGGCTGTGGTGCGCAACCGTGTGCGCCGCAGACTCAGACCAATCCTGCGGGAGTTGGCCACCGAGCACCCCACGCCGGTGGCTGCGGGCCACTACCTGTTCGGGGTGCATTCCTCGCTGGCGGCTCTGTCGCACCGGCAGTTGCGGACGATGATTGCGGAACTGTTACAAGATTTGAGCAGGCGATGAGGGCGGCCAGTCGCCTTGCGTGCGCGGGTGTTCGCGCCTACCAGTACCTGCGCGCCGGGCGTCCCTCGCCGTGCAGGTTCACGCCGTCGTGTTCGTGTTACGCATTGGAAGCACTCCAACACGCAGGAGCGCTGCGCGGGGGATGGCTCACAATTCGTCGCCTCGCCCGCTGCCATCCATGGGGTGGCATGGGCTGGGATCCGGTTCCGGGCACCGAATCCACCCACGGGGATGAGGCATTGAACACCACCGGGCCGCTCCCCCATGCCCAGGAGGCCCGGGGCGTGCGTGAAAGGGCGCCGAGGGGGGTTGCCGGCTGATGTTCGACTTCTTCTTTGACCTGATCACCTCGGTGCTGGCCTGGTTCTACTCGGTCTGGCCCTCCTACGGCATGGCCATCGTGTTCCTGACCCTTGTGGCGATGCTGGTGTCGACACCGCTCACCATGAAGGGCACCCGCTCGATGCTGCAGATGCAGCTGCTGGGACCCGAACTCAAGAAAATCCAGAACCAGCATCGCGGTGACCGGCAGGCCATGAACGAGGCATCCATGGCCTTCTACAAGGAACACGGCATGAACCCCTTGGGCGGATGCCTGCCGATGCTGGCCCAAGCCCCGATCTTCCTGGTGATCTACCAGGTGGTTAGGGGACTCACAAGACGCAGCACCGAGATCGGCACACAGCTCGGATTCACATCGTTTCGTTACTCGGACACGCAGCTTGGCCGGGGGCCTTCCTATGCGCAGACACCCATAGCTCAAGGTGACCTGAACTTCGACCCGGACTTTCTCACCGCCGATACCGACCTGTACGCAAGCCTGAGCGGCAAAACCGAAATGGTGTCATGGGGTGTGGACCTCTCCCGATCCGCGAGCAACGCCATGAGCGATGGTGTGGTTACCGCGCTGCCGTACTTGTTGATGATGGTGCTGGTGCTGGTGACCGGGCTGTTCCAGCACCATCAGATCCAACGGCGTCAAACAAGCAGCGTGATCAACCCCACCCAGCAGACGATAATGAAGTTCATCCCGTACTTCCTGCCGGTGATTTCTTATGGCATTCCTGCTGCTGTGGTGGTGTATTTCATAATTTCGTCTCTGTACAGGATTGCTCAGCAGGCGTACATCACCAAGAGTTTGTACTCGCACGAGCACTCACCGGGCGCGCAGTTGGCTCGTCAGCGCAAGGAATCTGCCGATGGGGGATCCGACGCAAAGAGCCCCGGCGCCAAGCAGTCGTCCAGGTCGGTGACGCCGTCCAAGGGGGCGCCCACACCCAAGCGCAAGGCCCAGGCGCCGTCTCGCGCCAATCGGCCCGGCGGGAGCGCCCGGACGCCGGCTCGGCGACCGCCCACGGCCCGAGGCCGATCCGGCAAGGCGCCGGCCCGGACCCGCAAACCAACCGGTCGCACAACTGCGAGCGGCACAAAACCCAAGCATTCAGTGCCCAATCGCAGCAAGAACAAGAAGAAGAGGCGTTGATGATGTCAACCCCACCGAACCGAAGGAATGGTTATGGAATGGTTGGAAATCCCCGCTCCGTCAGTGGACATGGCCAAGGAACTGGCACTGGAGAGGCTGGGAGTTCACGAGTCTGAGGTCGAGATCGAAATACTCGCAGAGGGAAAGACGGGCCTGTTTGGCCGGGTGAAGGAGCAAGCCCGAATACGAGCGCGAATCCAGCCCACACCGGTACGCCCGAAGGTCGGACGGCAACGAGGCCGCAAGAGGAGCCGCCCCACCGGACGTGAGCGAAACGACGACACCACCAGAAGCAAAACCCCGCAAGCCTCGTCGGACTCTGCGCCCACGGCACAGGCTCGAGCATCGAGCGCCGCGACAGCGCAAACCTCGAGTTCGCGTTCGAGGTCGAAAGCCCGAACAACAAGGGGAGCAGAGGACTCCACCGCGAAAGCCGATCAACGTTCGGCAAGTGATGCAAAGCGAAAGGCAGCCCAATCCATGTCCAATGACCACCCACGGATGTCCCTGGAGGATCAAGCCGACCTGGCCGAAAGGTTCGTGGCCGGTATCGGCGAAATTGTCGGGGTGAACCTGGAGTTCTCACGTCACAAGACCCCCACAGACGCCACGATCACCAGAATTGAGGCCCACGGGGACGGGATCGGGGTGCTCGTGGGGCACCGAGGCAGCACCGCACAGTCCATAGACGATCTTGTTCGCACAGTGCTGCAAAGATCTGGAGGCTCCATTCAGGAGGGCAAGATCCGAATGGACATCGGCGGCATCAAGGGTCGCCGCCATGCCGCACTGGCCGAATTCGCCGTCCGTGTTGCCGACGACGTGCGCGAATCGGCCCAGGAAGTGCGACTTGAGCCCATGAATCGGGCGGATCGCAAGGTAGTGCATGACGCCGTGGCCGGCATCGAGGGTGTCGCCAGCCGAAGCCAGGACATGGAACCAAACCGCCACGTGGTGATAGCACCAGCCGACCCTGATGCGTAGCGCCTAGAGGCGGGCGGCTGTTGCGCAACGTCGCGGAGTCGACCTTGTGCTCTCCTCTCACATCATCGGCCGTTTGGAGGAAGCCTGGGAGCCGGCCCGACGGGCGGGCATCGTAGGACCTCGCCCGGTTGGCGAGTTGTATCAACACTCGCTCGGGTTCATTCCCGATGCGTGGCGAGCAGCGGAACACCCGCGGTTGGCCGATGTCGGCACCGGCGCGGGGGTGCCTGGAGTTCTCCTGGCGTTGGAGTTGCCCGCGTCGAGTTGGGTGCTGATCGATTCCAGCGAACGCAGGTGCGACGCAGCCCAGTTCGCGGTTGACCGGGTTGGGCTTGGCGGACGGGTGAAGGTTGTACACGCCAGGGTTGAGCAGATCAGCAGGTCGGATTCGGGCCGGGGGAGTTTCGACGGCGTCACGGCACGACGATTTGGGCCTATGTCCGAACTTGCGGAGTGTGCTCTTCCATTGTTGAGCGCCGGCGCGCAGCTTGTGGTGTCGGTCTCATCAGCCACGGAACGACAATGGCGTGACGCGCCGCTGCCGGCGACCACCGGATGTGAGGTGACCGATGCGTGGTCGACCGAACTCGGGAGCTTCCTGATGGTCGAGCGAAGGCACCCTGCTCCCCCGGAGGTTCCCAGGGGCACCGCGGCTCGCCGTCGCTCACCGCTGTTCGGATGACGGGCTGACCCGCAAGAATCGTGGGTGTTTCACGTGAAACACCCTTTCCGGGGCAAAATCCTGTCTTGCATTCCTCCAGCGTGAACTCTGCGGGTGTGTCAGGCGGAGAAATCCGTTCTGTGTCCCCTCCAGCGGGCCAACTTCCGCTGTTTCACGTGAAACACCTGTTGCCGCGGGGCCTGCGCGGGAACGAGGCGGCCATTCTCTTGCCTGGAGCATCCCCTTCTGGAGTGCAGGCGCAAATTAGCGTTGCGGTGGCCGGCGTGGGGTCGCTTACCGGGGTCCGTCTGCAGGGTAGTCTGTGCGGGCAAGCAGACGTGACGGTGCTTGCGAGACTGTCGTAGCGAGCCAATCGGAGGACTGGAGTCCAGGATGGAACAAGCGCAGGCACCCTTCGATTCCCGCGTCTTCTCCGTGGCCAATCAAAAGGGCGGAGTTGGGAAGACCACGACGGCGGTGAACCTGTCGGCGTGCTTTGCCGAAGAAGGCCTGCGCACGCTGCTGGTGGACTTGGATCCGCAGTTCAACGCCACCACCGCAGTGGGCGTGGATGCTCGAAGGCTTGAGGCGTCGGTGTACGACGTGCTGTTGTCCGATGTGCCCATTGAGGACATCATCGAGCCCACCGATTTCAAGAATCTTCACATTGCACCCGCCAATCGTGATCTTGCCGGCGCCGAGGTTGGCCTGGTTCCCTTGCTCGGACGTGAACGAAAGCTCCAGGCCGCCATCAACTCGGTGCGTTCGCATTACAACATCGTGATGATCGACTGTCCCCCATCGCTTGGCCTGCTCACGATCAACGGACTCACCGCGGCGCAAGAGGTGATCGTGCCCATCCAAGCCGAGTACTTCGCCCTCGAAGGCGTTGAGCAGCTCATCCGCCTGATCGAAGCCGTGCGCACCAACCTCAACGCAGACCTCGGCTTGGCCTACGTGATCATTGGGATGTACGACGCTCGCACGAACCTGTCACGCGAGGTCGCAGCCGACGTGCGCAAGTACTTCGGCGACAAGGTTTGCGCTGAGGTGATACACCGGGCCGTTCGGTTGAGCGAGGCACCATCTCATGGGCAACCGATCAGTGTGTATGACCCGTTGTCGAGAAGCACGAAGGCCTATCGTGGGTTGACAAAGGAGATACTGGGTGACACGGCGTAGTGGACTTGGACGTGGCTTGGGGGCTCTGATTCCGTCGGAGCCGGAAAGGCCCGATGGTGACTTTCTGCGGGAGGTGGACCTCACCCAGATTGTTCCCAACCGCTATCAGCCACGAGCACACTTCGACGAGGAGGCACTCACGTCGCTGGCGGAGTCGATTGCCGCTGTGGGTGTGATCCAACCGATCGTGGTTCGGGAGATCTCACAGGGATACGAGATCCTTGCCGGTGAGCGGCGCTGGCGTGCGGCACAGCGGGCCGGTCTCACCCAGATTCCGGTGCTGGTGAAGCCCGCCGAGGATCGTGGCGCCTTGGAGATTGCCGTGGTGGAGAACCTCCACCGTCAAGACTTGAACGCCTTGGAGGAGGCGGCCGCGTACCGTCAACTCATCGACGACTTCGGCGTGTCGCAGCGCGATGTTGCCGTGCGGGTTGGTCGCTCGCGTTCGGCTGTGGCCAACACCATCCGCTTGTTGAACCTGCCGGCGGGGATCCAACGCCTGATGGTGGAAGGCCACCTGTCCGCAGGCCACGGGCGTGCGCTGTTGAGCGTTGCCGGGGATGAATCCAGGGAACGGCTCGCAGAGGAAGTCGTGCGTGAAGGCCTCACGGTGCGCGACACCGAACGCCGCGTGGCGGAACTGTCCGAACTGGAGGCAGACGCAGCCGGCACGCCCGGGGATTCACCACAGGCGCCGGACGAGGGTGCTGAGCATTCGCCGGCAACCCTGGCCGGTTTGTTGGAACTGGAGCATTTGCTCGCTGAGCGTCTCGACACCAAGGTCTCGGTGAACTTGCGCAGGGGCGCAGGCCGCATCACCATCAAGTTCGCAGATCTGGAGGATCTTGAGCGAATTTATAATGTGATCACACCAAGCGTTATGTAAATGTTTGAAACATGATCCGCCGGCAACCGGGGGATTGATCGAGGTTTGGATCGGTTCGGGCCTCAGGGGCTGGTGGTGTCAGCCAGGACAGGCTCCGCACACCAATTTGTGACCGCGGCCGCCAGGGCGCGGGCAATCTCCGATGACTTGGTGACGACGCTCGCCGCCGGGCCCAAACGGCACCACGTGGCGGGCATGCGAGTGGCCCTCAGTATCGGCAGGCGCATGCCGACGGTGTCCAGCGTCGCAGGCAGCACCGGCTCCAGGGCCTGCGCGCACTGCCCTGCCAAGGCCATCCCGCCCGCTGACACAAACCCCTTCGTCTCAAAATAGGAAACACTGAAATGCTCTGAAACAAGTGCAATTCCCAGGTACGCGTCCGCTTCCCATTCGTTGCTGGCCCGTGCCTGTTGTTGAGTGTCGAACGAGCCGTGTACCAGCACCTCGGCCCCGGCTCGTCGCAGATGGCGCGACACCGCCTGCGCGATCGCGGGAACCTCACCGGTGCCTCCGATGGCGATCCGTCGGTCTTGTATCGACCTGGGCTGTTGCCTGAGGCGCTCTCTTTCGAGCACCTCGGTGACGGTTCGACCACCGTGGGAGTTGCGAGCCACGCTGCGCAGCGCCTCCAAGGTGGCACCACCGAGCATGCCGTCCTCCAACACGGCGTAGTCCTGTTGGAATCTGGTGAGCGCCTCCGCTGTGTCGGCCCCGAAGCTGCCGTCGTGGCGGTCGGGACTGAACCCGAGCCGCGCCAGCAGGTGCTGCAACTCGGTGACGTCGTCACCGCTCATGGGAGGCTCACGCAGGTACAACAAACGGTCGCCGAGTTGGTACTCGGCGTCGATCAGTGCCTCCCAGGTGTGAACACCGCACACACCGTCCACCACCAGGCGCCTGTCGCGCTGGAATCGCCTGAGAGCCGATTCGGTGTGCGGCCCGAACGCGCGGTGCTCACCGCCAACGTCGTAACCAGCGGAAACAAGCCGCCGCTGAAGGTCAAAGACGGCGTCGGACTCGTCCCCCGGTCGTATGGGGACCACGGAGCCGAACCGCGGCTACAGGTGCGGTTGACGGAGGACCGAGTTGAGGCCGGCTAAAGAAAGTCGGCCAGGTCACCCATGAGGGCTGCCTTGGGCTTGGCGCCCACAACCTTCTTGGCGGGGCTGCCGGCATCGAACACGATCATCGTGGGGATGCTCATCACACCGAAACGCTGCGCGATGGTGGGCGCCTCGTCCACGTTGAGTTTGGCGACCTTGAGCTTTCCCGCCTGCTCGTCGGCGATTTCCTCGAGGATTGGGGCGATCATCTTGCACGGGCCGCACCAATCGGCCCAGAAGTCCACCAGGATGGGAATGTCCGAGCCGTTCACCTCCTCGTCAAAGGTGGCTTCGGACAATGTGATCGTCGATCCGGCCATTGCGGGTCCTTTCGCTTCCATGAGACCTTGGTGGCGTAGCCCGTTGGGGGGCCGTCGCCAACGGCGTCACTCTAACGCTGCCGAACCGGGCTTCTCATGGGCGCGCCAGGCCGTGCAACCTGGTCACCGCAGTGTTGGCTGAGCACCCAAGGAGGGGGGCCAAGGAGGGGGATCTGCAGCCCGGTGGTTCAGGCGGTTTGGCTCTCCAGGTAGCGCTCGGCGTCGATCGCGGCCATGCAACCCGAGCCCGCCGCGGTGACTGCCTGGCGATAGTGGTCGTCCTGTACGTCGCCGCAGGCGAACACGCCCTCCACACCGGTGTTCGAGGAATCCGCGCTGGTGATCAGATAGCCGTTGGGTTTCATCGGGAGCTGGCCCTTGAACAGATCGGTGTTGGGCCGATGGCCGATGGCAACAAAGCAGCCGGTTACATCAAGCACCGAGGTTTCGCCGGTGACCACGTTGCGCACACCGAGGCCGGTGAGGCTGGGATCGCCGAGATATTCGTCCACAACGGTGTTCCACAGGAAGTCGATCTTGTCGTTTTGGAAGGCGCGTTGCTGCATGATCTTCGAGGCTCGCAGCTGGTCGCGTCGGTGGATCACGGTCACCCGTGAGGCGAACCTGGTGAGAAACAGGCCTTCCTCCATTGCGGAATCGCCGCCGCCCACCACCGCGATGTGCTGGTTGCGGAAGAAGAACCCGTCACAGGTGGCGCATGTGGACAAGCCGTGACCGATCAGCTCGATCTCACGGGGCAAGCCGAGCATGATCGACTGCGCACCGGTGGACACGATCACCGTGCGGCTCCGGTAGGTGGGCTCGGAAGCATCGGGGTCGCCCACCCAGATCTCGAAAGGCGGCGCCTGCAATTGCACCTTGGTGACTTTTTGTGTGGCGAGCTCCGCGCCGAAGCGTTCGGCTTGTTGGCGGAAGCTCATCATCAACTCGGGGCCCATCACGCCGTCGGGGAAGCCGGGGTAGTTCTCCACTTCTGTGGTGAGCATCAACTGCCCGCCGGGCTGGTCGCTGGTTGAGCTCGGTTCGCCCTCGATCACCAGCGGGTCGAGCCCGGCGCGTGCGGTGTAGATGGCTGCGGTGAGCCCGGCAGGGCCCGAACCGATGATCACAACGTCACGCACGCGGGCAGCCATGTTCAGCGGGCCCCCCGGTGGAATCGCGCGCTGCGAGGGTGGAGTTCGGGGCGCGGCATCGGCGGTTCAGACCAGGGCGCGAATGACGCCGTAGAACACAACGGCGATGATCAACGCGGCGTCCACGATCAGCGCAACTGCCACCGGCCGGGCCGATCCCGAGCGGGCCAGCCACACGCCGAAGGCCAACACGGTGATCAGCAAGCCGATGAATCCGTGCGCGGCCCAGGTGGCCGAACCCACCCCGGCGCCGATTGGCAGGTAGGCGTCGGCGATGCGCACCAGGGCGATGGTCACCAGAATCAGCACCGCGACTGTTGCCACCATCGCCACCAGCCCGTAAACGGCCATGCGGGCCGCCCACACCACGCGGTCGGTGGTGTTGGAGCGAACGGCCTCCACGAAGTTGACGATTCGATCGGCGAGGCCTGCGGGCCAGTCCTCACCAACGATGCGAATGGACGGCTGATCCTGCTCGTCGGATGTCATGGTTTGCGAAGCCTACCGGTGCCGCCCCTGCGGTGGCCGTGCTGGTCGACGGCGCCGAAGTCCGTGTTGTCAACCGCGAGGCAGGCCGTCTTGGGGTGGTCGGCGTGGGCGGCCGTGGGGCTATTCCTGCGGCTGGGTGGCGTCGTTCAGTTCGTCCAGAGGTTCGATCAGCACTTCGCACTCCGGGCCGATGGCGTATCCCACAAGCTGCTCTCCGTCAAAGTCAACGCCAAGAATGATGTCAACCAGAAGTGAGCCCATTTCAGTTGCGTCCGGATCCGCGGGCAGAGTGGCAACGTAGGCGTCGATCGGTTCCACGTCATAGAACCACAGTTCGTAATCAAGCACGTCCAAACAGTCACCGGCACCCAATGGACCAAGGTCACGAGACTCGTCGGGAGCTTCGCCGTCGGTCACCTGGTCGGGCTGCGCAACGAAGTTCGCCACGGCTTGTCGGAGAAGGTCAAGGCTCTCGAAGTTGCCCAGATCGGTGATCTCGATCGGCGGCCACGTGTCCGGTTCCAAGTCGTCACTTACCGGCTCTTCGAAGTCCGGGGCGGAATCTGGCTGTGGGGAGTCCTCCAAGGCCGCAGAGGCTGCGTCCGCAGCGGCTGCTTCCGCTTGTTCGGCGGCTTCCTGCGCTTCGCGCAACTCCTCCATGAGTTGATCCATTTCCTCGTCGGAGAAGTCATAGTCGTCCGACATTGGTTGGGAGAGTGTCATCTCCGCCTCTTCCGCCATTGCGGCTGCTTCCTCCGCGGCGGCATAGTCGGCTGCTGCCTCTTCGAGGCCATAGTCGTCCATGGCTGGGGTGGAAGTCGGCTCGCCTCCGGCGTCGTCCCTGGTCGCTGTGGCTGCGGTGAGCCCGTCGTCGTCATCGGCGCCCATGGGGATCGGGAAGCCCTGCCATCCCCCCAGCGCCGTCAGCGCCACCAGGGCAAGAACCCCGGCTGTCACCAGCACCGGGATCAGCATTTCGCTGCCAGGCCAGCGTCCGCGAAGGCTGATCCCTTGCCACGGCCTGCGGGCCTTCACCCGGTCGCGAACCTGATCGCGTTCGGGCTGAGCCGCGGATGCCTCGGCGGTGTCCACCAACCAGTCGGCTGCATCAATCGCGGCGGCCACCTGCCGCGCCCTCACGTCGTCTGGAACCGTGACCGGCGCCCCGAGCGCCTGTCGAGCCGCCCTGAACTGCTCGAGGCGCGCCAGCGCCACCGGGTCGGACTCGACCTGGCGGCGCTCGCGGGGCGTGGCCTCTCCGTCGAGGTACGCAGAGACGAGCTCGTCTACGGGGTCAACTGGTGTGGTCATTTCACTCGTTTTGACGCAAATCGGGTGGTGACGGGTTCCCGTCGGAATCAGAAAGTTCGCGATC
This sequence comes from Candidatus Aldehydirespiratoraceae bacterium, assembly GCA_965221635.1. Taxonomy (GTDB): domain Bacteria; phylum Actinomycetota; class Acidimicrobiia; order Acidimicrobiales; family Aldehydirespiratoraceae; genus JAAXHB01. The sequence goes on along the minus strand of OZ244902.1, from coordinate 1,013,424 downwards.
CTCCGAAAGGACTTCGGCCAGGCGGGCCCGTCCTCTCGCTATTCGTGAGCGCACGGTGCCGGTGGGCACCCGCAAGGTCTCGGCGATCTCGCTGTACGGCAGTCCCACAACGTCGCGCAGCACAACTGCGCTTCGGAAGTCGTCGGGCAGACCGGCAAGCGCCGCGTCGAGCACAAGCTGGTTTGCAACGGGCTCCGCCGGGTCGCCCGCCACTCGGCCCGATGCAACCGGATTGGCGCCACGACCCTCCTCGGGCAGGCCGGGGCTGGGACGGCGGGCGCGGCGGCGCAACTCGTCAAGGGCCGCGTTGGTGGCTACCCGGTAGGCCCATGTGGTGAACTTGGCGCGCCCGTCGAAGCGGGGAAGCCCCTTGACGATGGCGACGAGCGCCTCCTGTGTGGCGTCGAGGCCGTCCTCGTCGTTGCCGGCCAAGCGGCGGCACACCGCGTGAATCTGGTGGTAGTGCTCGGTGAGCAAACGGTCAAGCGCTCGCCGATCCCCGGCTTGGGCGGATTCGACCAACCCCCGGTGGCTGCGACGGGCGACACGAATGACTGCGCCTCCCTGCCTCTATTCGGGTACCTGGTACGCCACGCCCACAACACCGGCCCCGGCGTGTGCGCCCACCACCGGCCCGATCTTCGCAACCCTGATCTGGTCGTGGCCCACCGCGTCGCAGATCATCGGCACGAAGGCGTCGATGTCGTCGGCTTCGCCGTGCATCACCGCCAGGTTCGCCACCGGCCCGGCGCCGGCGACGTGATTGCGCATCCATTCCAGTGCCTTGCGGCGTGTGCGTTGGCGTCCGGCTTCCACCACCACTCCGTCGGAGAGATCGACGATTGGTTTGATGGACAGCATCGAACCCAGCATGGCCTTGGCGCCACCGATCCTGCCTCCCCGTTTGAGGTTCTCCAGGGTGTTGAGCGTGCCGAACACCCGGGTGCGATCCGAGCCGCTGTTGGTGGCTGCCACGATGCTGTCGGGGTCGGCCCCGTCGGCGGCCATCCTGGCGGCATCCATCACCAGGGTTCCCAGCCCGGCTGTGACCGACCGGCTGTCGAGCACCCGCACATCGGCCTGGGTGAGTTCGGCGGCTTGCTGGGCGGCTTGCATCGTGGCCGAAATGGCGGCCGACAAGGTGATGCAGATCACCGCGTCGTGTCCGGCTTCGAGCTGCTTGCGGAACGCCTGCTCGAACCGTCCCGGCGCCGGAGCGGCTGTTTGGGGAAGTTCCTCGTGTGAGGCCATGGTGCGGTAGAAGTCCTCCACGGAGATCTGTTCGCGGTCCACGTACTCGTCGTTGCCGAACCGAATGTAGAGAGGCACCACTTCAATGCCGAGTTCGGTGGTCTCATCGTTGGTGAGGTCACAGGAACTGTCGGTAACGATGCCTACGGTCACGTTTGCTCCTTTGGCTGGCGGCCCGGCGGCCTCCCTGAGGTGCTCTTGTGGTGACTGTACGCGAAACGCAGCCACCAAAGCACCAGGGCCACAGCGGCGATCACGCCGATCACCGAAGCGGCGCCTGCCAGGTTCAGGAAACGAACCTCTTGTCGGCTTTCGGCGAGCAGCATCCGAGCGCCGGTGTGTGGAGCCACCATGGCCACCTGCACAGCAGCCGAGCCCGAGCCCGATGCCGAGATCGGCACGAGCAGGTGATTTCGGCCCGGTTGCAACGTGAAGCTCAGACGTTCACCGTGGGGAAACGAAATGCCGAGCCCTGCGGCGTCGGGCGGGGGCCCGGCGAGTTCCAAGGCCACGTTCACCGGCGTTGGTTGAGTGCTGTGAACTGTGATCGGCAGGTCGATGTCTCGCTCCACGGCGGTGATCCTGTCGGCTTCGATCAGTTCGATTCCCTGGGTTCCGGCGGTGATCTGCGCGTCGGTGGCGCCGAGGAAGCCGAAACGCTGCGACGCTGTTAGCGGGCGCGCCGCGCTGAGTGCCAACAAGGTGTGCAGTGGGGGTGTGCGGGTGGTGTTGGAACCCACGAAGCTCTCGTAGGCGGCGAGGCGGGACTCCACCAGCGCACGTTCCACCAGGTAGCCGGTCAGCCCGGGTTGGGGCAGCACAGCGTCGGGAGGCACAGCGGAGGGCCCAGCCTCGGGTTGGGCCAGCACCCCCGACGGTTCGTTGTCGGTGATCACCGCTTGGGGTGAGACTGGGTGCAGCCAGGGCCGCGACTGCAACTCCCGCAGGAGCCGGGCGGCCGCGTCGGGGTGCGGCGCGTGCATGGCGACGTACACCCCTGCGGGCGAGGTGGCGGCCAGGCGGTCGAGTTCGGCCAGCAGGTGATGCACGCCAACGTCGGGGTCGGCGAGTTGGGTGAGCAACCTGGTGAGCACAGGGTCGGCGATCACCACCGGATACAGGCCGCCCGCGGCGTCTCTCACCTGCATCACCGGCGACGGCGCGGAGTCCCCGCCGGCTTGGAGGCCGCCGGTTTCGCCCGGGTCTGTCGATGCGGCGGGCTCGGCCGGCGCGGCAAGCACGAAACCGGTGACCCGGCCGGGCGGGGCGGTGAACACCGACACTGCTTGTGGGGTTGGTGGCTCGTCGAGCAGCATCAGCGGCACCGTGGTTGCCTCGGCGAGGTTGAAGGTGGTGGCCGCCCGACGCAACCCGTCAACCACGATGTCGGACTCTCCGGCTGCCACAAGCGAATTCGCGTCCAGTGTCGTCCATGTCGAACTAAGCAGCTCGGTGTTTCGCAGGGATTCCGACAAGCGGCTCGAGGTGCTCGTGTCGCCGCTGAGTTCCAGCGCGTCGAGGGTTTCGGCGTTGAGGCTCACCGCGGCGTGTACACCGGCGTCGGCCACGGCTGCAGCGGTTCTGTCCACATCCGCCAACACGTCAGGATCAAAATCGGTGCCACCGCCGGGGGTGTGGGCCGGCGGAAGTCGCAGGTCGAACACCACCGCCACGTTCACACGGCCCGGTTCGCCGCCGACCACGGTGAGCAACGTGTTCAGCGAACCAAGCACCCGTGAGTCCTCCCCGACGAGTTCCAACACCAACGGATGAACTCCACCCCGGTAGGCAACCTGGGCGCTCGCGCCGCCTTCGTCGGTGGCAGGTTCGGAGTCCTGCGGTGGCGCTTCTTCGGCGACGAGTTCCTCCGGTGCGCGCACGGTGAGCAGACCGCCACTGAGCCGGGCCCGGTCCACGGCGTCGGGATCAAGCTCCCATTGTTCGATCAGCGGAACGGTGGGCGCCCCAACGGTGGCGGCCACCAGTTCGGCCCGGCCGCTCACCGCTGCGTACAGCCGTGCCCGCAGCGTCACCGGATCCGCGGCGTTCAATATCCGCACTCTCAGGCTCGGCGGGCTGGAGTGGTCCCCGATTGTCTGGTCGACCAGATCCAAGCGAGGCTCACCCGAATCGTCGGACGCACCCGTGAGGGTCTCGTCGTTGGAGTCTTGAGCGCCCACGTTGACGGCCTGCGCCCGAGGCTCGACGGACCGAAATGCTTCGCCGAGCACGGCGCCCGCGGACGAGGCCTGAACGGTCGCCGCGATCGCCGCGCACAAGGCGAAGCCGGCAAGGCATGTTCGCCTCCGGCCACCCCGACGGCGAGAGGCGCCCCGGCTCGTTCGCTGCGCGCCGACACGCGTACTCGACCTGGCAGCGGTGGCGGCCTTTGCCGGCGGCGGCGCCGAGTGGTCGTGGCGCAACCCGTTGAGGTGCCGGCGCATCACGCCACGATACGAAAGCACGACAACGTGACCATTGTGATCACTGCCTGCAGGGCGGTGGATTGCGCACCGTGGCTACGCTGCGCGAGGTGCTGCTGATCGCGGATGAGCGTTTCGTGGAGCACGACGCCGGGCGCTCTCACCCCGAGCGACCCGAGCGTGTTGGTGCTGCGCTGGACGGAGTGCGGCTGGTTGACCCCGACCTGGCCGCCGCGGCGGACACCCCCCGGGCGGCCACCAGAGCCGAACTTGAAATGGTTCACTCGCCGGACATGATCGACTTCGTGGCGGCGGTGGCAGCACGCGGCGGGGGCCATCTCGACCCCGACACGCGCATGGCTGCCAACGGGTTCTCGGTGGCGTCCCTTGCCGCTGGAGCGGTGCTCACCGCGGCGGAACGGCTGGAATCCCCACCGCAAAGAGGCGACCGCCCGGGCGCGACGCTCAGCGCCTACTGCCTGGTGCGCCCGCCGGGACATCACGCCACCGAGCACACCTCCATGGGGTTCTGCTTGTTCAATTCGGTGGCCGTGGCTGCGGCGGTGTTGGCGGCACAGGGCCAACGAGTGGCGATTGTGGACATCGACGCCCACCACGGCAACGGCACCCAGGACATATTCGCCGACCGGGCCGACGTGTTGTACGCGTCGATCCACCAGTTCCCGCTTTATCCGGGCACGGGCGCGGCGTCCGAGCGCGGCAGCGGCGCCGGTGTGGGATTCACCGTGAACGTGCCGGTGCCGCCAGGCGCAACCGGTGACGTGGCCCGTGTGGGCCTCGAGGAGGTGATCCTCCCGGCGTTGGATCGGTTCGCTCCCGATTGGATGATCATTTCGGTGGGATACGACGGGCACCGGGCGGATCCGCTCACGCATCTGGGTTACTCGGCCGCCGATTACGGCCACATGGTGCGTTCGCTGGCCAGGGTGGCGCCGCGCACGGTGGCGGTGCTCGAAGGCGGCTACGACCTTGAAGCGATCCGGTTGTCGTCGGCTGCGGTTGTGGGCGCATTGTGCGGTGTGAGCGTGCGATCCGAGGCGGCCACCTCGGGAGGCCCCGGGATGGCCGAGGTGAAGGCCATGGCCGCGGCCGCGGCTGACGGCTCAGCACAAGACGACTTTGCCCCGTAGGGCGACCTTGCCCGACACGACCTTGCGCAGGCACAAGGCGCACGGCTTCGCACCGCGGCGAATCTGATGGGTTCGCCGCCCACCCCCGAAACGCCAAGCCGGACCACCGCGGATCTGCCGGTGTCGCTCGAGGATGCTCTGGCGGCCGTTGCGCCGGTTCATCGTTTGTTGGAGCGTGCCGGTCATCGGCTTTACCTCGTTGGTGGGGTGGTTCGCGACGCCCTGGTGGGGCTGCCCGAGGCGGAGCGCAGCAACGACCTCGACGCCACCACCGACGCCGCGGTGGATGTGGTGTTGTCGCTGGTGGAACCAATCGCCTCCGCGGTGTGGACCGCAGGTCGACGTTTCGGCACGGCCGGTTTCGTGATCGACGGGCGCACCATGGAGATCACAACCCACCGCGCCGAGCGTTACGACCCCAAGTCCCGCAAACCCGTGGTGACCTTCGGAACCGACCTGCACGAGGACCTTCACCGCCGGGACTTCACCGTGAACGCAATGGCGGTGGACGTGGCCGACGCAACACTGATCGACCCTTGCGGCGGCAGGGCCGATCTGGCCGGCCGCAGACTTCGTACCCCTTTGGCGCCGGAGGTGTCCTTCGGTGACGACCCGTTGCGCATGCTGCGAGCGGCCCGCTTCTCGGCCCGTTTCGGGCTTGAACCCCAGCCGGAGCTTGTGGCCGCGGCAACGGCAATGGGTGACCGCCTGGCCGTGGTGTCCGCGGAGCGGATTCGTGACGAACTGCAACGACTGCTGGTAACAGCGGATCCCCGGCGAGGACTGGAGTTCCTTGTTGAGACCGGGTTGTTGCGCCGTGTGGTGCCCGAGGCGTCAAGCCCCACGCCGCCGGGCGCCGGTCAAGAAGCCCAACCCTCGGGCGTTCGACAACAGCCCACAGCGGTTACGCCGATCGGCGGGATCAGCAGCGTTGGGCCTGAGTCGAAACTGCGCTGGGCGGCCCTGTTCGCGGGCGTCTCGCCGGATGCGGCCACCGAACGGCTGCGGGCCTTGCGGAGCCCGGTGAGCCTGATAACCGAAGTGGCCGCGCTGATGACCGCAGCCGACGCGATCATCGCTTCGGGCGGGCGGCTGCCCGAGGTGCGTCGGGTGATCCGCCGGTGGGACGGCGCCCTGGACGAAGCCGTGAGCGTGGCACGCCTGCGGGCGCAGGTCCGTGGCCAGGCGACCACTCCGGTGGACGATTTCGAAGCAGCAGCCGGCGACTTGGCACAACGCGAGCGGCCCGCAGACCTGCACCCGCCGCTGAGCGGCCAAGACGTGATGAGCCTGCTCGGGTTGTCGCCTGGCCCCCGGGTGGGGGAGGCGATCAACTTTCTTTCCGAACTCGGGTTGCAGCGCGGCCCGCTCACACGCGGCGAGGCCGAACAAGCACTGCGAAACTGGCACGCAGACACCGCCGAAGCGTGACGCCCGCCGTCGCTGCCGGCCCGTGCGGCTGAGCAGCCCGGCGCACCCTGCGGGTGGGCGCGGACGCCGGGGTCAGGGCCAGGGGGGAAGTTCGGGAACCTCGGCCAGAGCTGTGAGCAACCCGCCGATGTGCGCGCTGGATTCCAGGTCGCGCACCGCGGCGATGATCTGATGACGGTGACCGGCCCCCACCGACGCCACCCGTGTGAGCTTCGCCTCCACCTCGTCTGCGGTGAGCGGATTGTGCATTGACCCCTTCTGGCCCTCCACCGCTCGGGTGATGGTGGTGCCGTCAACCATGGTCACCTCAAGGCGCCCCGACATCTTCCAGGCGTAGGTTGCGTCATAGGCGGGATCGGCCCGCAGGGGCTGCACCTTGGCCTGAAGGGCCGCAACGTCGCCGGCGGCTATGCGTGACGGGTGGTAGGTGTCGGGATCAGCCGGGTCGGCCACGAACGCGGCCGCGATGTTGAACGGTGCGCTGTACTGCGCGGCCATCACCGACACGGTGCCGTCCTGAGCGTTCTGCTCCACCGCCTTGGACGAAGCATGCGCAACGATCGAAGAGATCCGGCCCGGGTGGACGCCCTCTGCCCGGATTTGTTGAGCCGCCTCGATCAGCGGGTGAACGTCGCTGCACGACGCGAAGGGTTTGATGGTGATCTCGTCGATCATCCAACGCTCGCCCAGCGCATCCAGAAGCAGGTGCAGCGCCGGTTGTGGACTCGTTACCCGGCAAAAGCCGTAACGCCCGTCGAGCCCGGCGGCGGGGCCCTCGAAGCCGGCCGCCGCAAGGTAGGCCGCGGTGAGTCCGCCCTCGGCCGCCCGCCCGGCGTGGAGACGCTTGGTGTCCCCACCGCTGGCTGTGAACTCGGTGAGTCCCGAGGCGAACGTGGCGGCGATGCCCAGCGCCGCGGTCAACCGCTCGGCGTCCAGTCCGAGCAGGTGACCGGCGGTGGCGGCGGCGCCGAACACCCCTGACTGTCCGGTGGGATGAAACCCGTGACGCATGTGCCAGGGAGCCCCAACGGCAATCCCGGCGCGCCCCATGGCCTCGTAGCCCACCACGATCGCGTCGAGCAGATCGGCGCCGCTCACCGTGGCCGAACCAAAGGCTGGTGAGGCCCCTTGACGGCCTCGTGCCGATTGCAAGTCGGCGGCGACCGCCAACGCCACAGGCACGCACACCGCACCGGGATGGGAGATGGCCTCCTCGTGAACGTCGTCCAGCTCGAAACCGTGCGCGGCGGCGCCGTTGGCGAACGCGGCCATCGCCGCAGTGGTTGCCCAGCCGGCTCCAACAACGGCGCACGGCCCGCGGTCGGCGCCTTGGGCACGCGCGAATGCCGCCGCGGCGCGAGACCACGGCGTGCGGGAACCGAACAGCATCGACCCGATCGTGTCGAGCAGGCACAGCCTGGCCGTGGCCCGTCTTTGGGCCACGCCGGAGGGTCGGCCCGTGAGGAAGCCTGCGAGGGCCTCGGTGGCGGTTTCGGTCACTGCGGGTTGAGGTCTCGTCTCAGCAGGGAGTGCAGGTGTGGCACCGAGTCTTCGCTGTGGGTTCCGGCGACGCCGCTGGGATGGGTCACCAGAGGGCCCGGCTGGTAGCTGCGGCTGGCCACGCCCTGTTGAACCGATTCCATCACCGACAGGTCCTCGGCCACGGTGGTGGCCCAATCGAAACGGATCTTCTCGGCCTGGTTCGGGGTGGGTTCGGTTTCATGCAGCCACCATTCGCGAATCATCAACGTTTCCGACACGCCGATCGGCACCCACCTGAAGGTGTTCAACTCCCCGCCCGGGTAGCACTGAATGGAGCTCGCGGGCCACAAGAAGCACGCCAGGTAGTCGCTGGTGTCACCGGCATAGGGGCCGCTGTAGTTGGTTCGCTCGGCGGCCGCGGATCCGGCATGGTGACGGATCACATCGCGGTCAAGGTGGATGCGGTAACTGCCTGGCGATACCACCGACTTGGTGAACGCCTTGTGGACGTTGGGGCAGTGGTAGCACTCGTTGTAATTCTCCACCGCCACCTTCCAGTTGGCGTGTATGAGGTGCGTGCGCCGGTGAGTGAGAACCCGATTGCGTGCGTCGGGCGCCGCGGCCAGCACTTCGGCCTCCACACCGGGCGCCGTTTCGGCCAGCGGGGCCGCGCCCTCATCGAGGTTCACGTACAGGAAGCCCGCCAGCTCCTCCACCCGCACCGAAGGGATGCGGATGTCGCCCACTTGTTCGCCGCGGGCGTGCATCAACGTGCCGTCGAACCCGTACACCCATGCGTGGTACCCGCACGTGAGCGAATCGCTGCGGTGCGTCTCGAACGGCACCCCCGCATCACAATCCGCCGCTCGGTCGCCGTTGTCGGCCGTGACGAGACGGTGACCCCGATGACGGCACACGTTGAAAAAGGCATGCCGCCTGGCGCCGTCATGGGTGAGGATCACCTGCTCGGGCCCAACCATCGCGACCAGCACCTGACCCTTGTTGCTCACCTGCGAGACATGGCCCACCAGGTGCCAACTCCGGGCGAACACCAAGTCCATCTCCTGGGCGAACAAGGCCTCGTCGGTGTAGCAGCCTCCCGGCAGCCCCAACGGATGGCCGAAATCGGAGAACTCGAGTCGTCCCGGCAAAGCAGCAGCACCGGCCGCGCGGCCACCATCGGGTTTGGCCGTCGCGACGTTGGTTGACAACGCAGAACTCATGGTGGCTCCTTTCAGACTTGCGGGCCCGCCCCAGGCGGTTTCACGGAAGCTCCTTGAGCGCGTCCACGAGACGGTCCATGTTCTCGCGTTTGCTCGCGTCGGCTCTAAGGAAACGCTTTCCGAGGCCGCGGAAGCTGATCGACCCGTCCTTCACGATCACTCCCCGCTGAAGCAAGCCCTCGAACACCTCGGGCGAAGTGATGTCGGGGTCGATCAGTTCAACCAAAAAGAAGTTCGATCTTGAGCCGGGCACCATCCGGAAGCGGTCGAGTTCGCGCTCGAAACGGCCGGCGGCGTAGTTCCGTCCGTCGGCTATCAACTCAACGGTGGCCTTCACGTGTCGGTGGTCGTCCAGGGCGGCGATCCCGCCTGCGATCTGGAGTTGACCGACGTTCCATGTGGGCTTCACCGCCAACAACACGTCGATGATGCGACGGTCGGCCACCCCGAAGCCCAATCGCAGCCCGGCCAGTCCGAAAGCCTTGGAAAAGGTTCGCAGCACCAGCACGTTGGGGTACTCGCCCGCGAGGTGAATGTGGCCGTCGGTGTCGGAATAGTGAACGTACGCCTCGTCGAGCACCACCAGTGCGTCCACCGCGGCCGCGGCTTCGATGATGCGGCGCACCTCCGCCTCGGCAAGCCACGTGCCCGACGGCGAGTGCGGGTTGGTGACGAACACAATGCGGGTGCGGTCGCCGATGGCCGCGATGTAGGCGTCGGGGTCGAGCGCCATTGAAGGTCGCATCGTGGCGTCGAACACCAGGTTCGCTTCGCGGCCTTCGGCTTCGGCAAACAGGTGATAGATCGGGAAACACGGCCCGGGCATCTGAACCACACCCCCCGGCTCGCTGAAGGCCCGAATCGTCATCGATATCAGCTCGGTCTCGCCCGCTCCGCAGATGTAGTTCTGCGGGGTGCTTCCCGCGCCGGGGTAGGTGTCGGCCAACTTCTGGCGCAACTCCTCGGCAGTCCACGAGGCGTACAAGTCCATGCGGCTCACTGCGTCGCCAACGGCGGCCATTGCCGCTGGTGACGGGCCCAGGGGATTCTCGGCGGAGCCGAGCTTGGCGATCGTCGCAGGGTCGAGGCCGTAACGATCCGCCACGTAATCGCGTGGCAGTCCCGGCTGGTAGTACTCGACACTGTCAAGTTGTGGATGGGCGAGCTTCACGTGCGGGTCCTCTCGCTTTGAATTGTGGGGATCGGACGCCCGGTGAGCGGCGTGGCCTCGGCGGGCGCGTTGCAGCCGAAGGAAGCGCCGAAGGCGGAACCTGTTCGCCGGCGCATCAGTCGGTGTAGATGCCGATTTGGCGGCGTCGCTGGTGGAATCCCTCGAGCGCCGCGGCGGCGTCCACGGTGGTGTCCGCGGCCATGAACGCCAGGATCGTCTCCAGCAACGCGGCCGCGGCCACAACGCTCAGGAAGTACTGCGGGGTGGCGGTGGGCACCGCAAAAACGTGATCGGCGCCGGTGCAGATCGGCGCGGCGCGACTGTCGCTTATGGCGATCAGGCTCACACCCCGCTCAGCCGCGAAGGTTGTGGCCTCCACGATTTCGGTGCGGTACGGGGCGAACGTCATCGCCACCAGAACGTCGCCTTCGCCAAGCTCGCCGATGTCGTCCACCGGAAGACGCCCGGCGCCGGGAATGGCGTGCGCGTCGGCGCCGATCATCGCCGCCACGTAACAGAAGTTCTCGGCGAGGAACTGCGCTGTGCCCATGCCCAGCACGTTCACCCGGCCCGCCGCCAGTATCAGATCCGCCGCCTCCTTGAGCCGGGCGCTGTCGAGGCCTTCGTACAGCTCCTCCACGTTGCGCAACGCTGCCGCGGCCATGTGCGCCAGCAGCTCACCGTGGCGCCCCCCGGCGTTGAGGGACTGCAACCAGCGCGCCCGATCCGGAAATGATGGCGCGGCCCGGCTCGCGGCGGCTCTGAAGGGTTCACGGAAGTCGTCGTAGCCGTCGAACCCCACGCTTCGCGCCATGCGAACCATGGTGTTGGGCTGCACCCCTGCCGCTTCGGCGAGTTGCCGCATCGATGTGACCGCGATCTCCGCCGGGTTGTCGATGGCGTACCGGGCGGCCACGCGCACCTGGGGGCTCAGGTCGTCGAGCGCTTCGGTGAGACGATCAAGCGCGGTTTCGGCCGCCAACGTGCCCACAAGCCCATAATACAAACGTCACATGGTTTGTGCAAACTGGTATGGTTGTACCGATGACTGGTGGTTCTTCGGTTGCGGGCGCCGCCTTGCCCGCGCAGGCGCGCACGGTGATCGTCGGCGGGGGGATCATGGGCGCCTCGGTGCTGTACCACCTGGCCGAACAGGGCTGGGTGGACACCCTTCTGGTGGAGAAAGCCGAACTCAACTCTGGCTCCACGTGGCACGCCGCGGGGCAGATAACCCACTCGGTGAGCAGCTACACCCTCGCCGAGATCCGCCGTTACGGAACCGACCTGTACTCGCGCTTCCACGAGAGCACCCCAGGGGGAATTTCGTGGCACTGCTGCGGGAGCCTGCGCGTCGCCTACGAGCCGGTAGAGGTGGACTGGCTCAAGGCGCAGCTCGGGGTGCTGAGCTACGCGGGGCTTCCCGCCGAATGGGTGGACCCGGGCCGCATTCGCGAACTGCACCCGTACTACAACCTCGACGGCATCCTTGGCGCGATCCACACACCCCTCGATGGTCATGTGGATCCTTCCGGCGCCGCCGCGGCGATGATCGCCGCAGCTCGGGCGGCGGGCGCCACGGTGAGCCGCCGCAATCGGGTGCTGGAGATCAACCGGCGCCGTGACGGTGATTGGGACGTTGTCACCGAGCGGGGCACGGTTTGTGCCGAGCACGTGGTGAACGCGGCGGGTTGCTACGCGCATCGGGTGGGCACGATGGTGGGTGTTGACGTGCCGATGGCCAACGCCTTGCACACCTACCTCACCACCGAGGTGGTGCCGGAGTTCAAGGAGCGAGCCGACGCCGGGTTGGGTGAGCTGCCGGTGGTGCGAGACGATTTCGTGTCCGGTTACATCCGTCAGGAGCAAAGCGCCGCGCTGATCGGAATCTACGAACAAGTGGGCGCCACCTCGGCGTGGCCTGAAGGGCCTTCGTGGGACTTGGAAAACCCGTTGTTCGATCCGGACTACGACCGCATCGGGCCGTGGCTGGCCAGGGCGTTCACCAGGATGCCGATCCTGGAGGATCTGGGAATCACCACCGCCATCCGGGGCGCCATAAGTCACACCCCCGACGGCGAGGCCATGCTCGGGCCGTGCGGGGTTGAAGGGTTCTGGATGGCTTGTGGGGTTCAGGTGGGCCTGGCCGACGGTCCCGGCCTGGGCCGCGAACTGGCGCGTTGGATGGTTCACGGCGATCCGGGACTGAACGTGAGGGGATACGACCCTCGCCGGTTCGGGTTTCTCACCACCGAGGACGCCACCGGCTACGGCCAGCCAAAAGGGGTGGAGGACTACCAGTACCGGCACCAGACACCGCTGCCTGGGCTGGAACGACCGGCGTGTCGGCCCTATCGCAGCGACGGGCTGTACCCCACGATGAAGGCGAAGGACGCCGTGTTCACCCAGGTGTACGGATGGGAACGCCCCAAGTGGTTCCCGGCGGTGGCCGGGCTGCCGGTCGAGGACAAAACGGCGTTCCGTCGCACCGACTGGTTTGAACCCGTGCGCGAAGAGGCGCGAGCGGTGCGCGAACGGGTGGGCTTGTTGGACATGTCCGCGTTCGCCAAGTTCGACCTGCAAGGCCCGGACGCCGCCTTGGTGCTGGATTCGGTGACCACCAACAAGCTCCCCGCACCGGGGCGGATCTCGCTCACCTACCTGCTCACACCCGCGGGGCGCATCGAGGGCGAAATGACGGTGACTTGCCTGGCGGAGGATCACTTCTACCTTGTGTCCGCGGCGGTGGGCGAGGGCAAGGACCGGCAGCATTTCGAGGCTCACTGGCCGCCCGGCGCCAAAGCCGACCTGCGCACACGCAGCTTCGATTTGGGCACCATTGCGCTGAGCGGCCCCGCGGCGCGGTCGGTGCTGTCGCAGATCACCGACATCGACCTCACCAACGACACGTTCCGCTGGCTGTCGGCCCGGGAGGCCACAGTGGCCGGGGTATCCGGCGTGCGGTTGTTGCGGGTGAGCTTCACCGGGTCGCTGGGTTGGGAGATCCACGCCCCGCTCGGTGCCCTCGAAACGATCTACGAGGCGTTGTGGCAGGCAGGGGCCGCCCACGGCATCGCCGACTTCGGCAACCACGCGCTGTCCAGTCTGCGACTCGAAAAGGGCTACAGGGTGAGCGCCGACCTCACCCACGACGTTGGCCCCGACGACGCCGGCCTTGGGCGTTTCGTGCGCGCCGACAAGGGCGACTTCACCGGGCGCGACGCGGTGGTGGCGCGGCGTGAGCGGGTGGCCTCCGGCGCCGAGCGGCCCCGCTGGTCGCTTGCCTACCTTGGGGTTGACACCACCATTGCCGAGCCGCTGCCCTCCGACGCGGTGTTGCATCGCGGTGAGCCCGTGGGCCTGGTCACCACCGCGGGTTACGGCTACACGGTGGACTCCGGGCTGGCATTCGCGTACATCGATCCGGCGGCGGCGGTTCCCGGCACGGAACTGGAGGTGATGGTGCTCGGCGAGCCGGTGACGGCTCGGGTGCTCGCCGATGCCGCCTATGACCCGTCCAATCAGGCGTTGCGCAGCTAGCGGGCCGACCCGGATCGCTCACCCGCATCGTTCACCTGCCTCGCACGGTTCGCCACCACACGCCCGTTCCATGCGCATCACCGCGATCACGATGTGGGCTGTGGAATTGCCCCTGGCGAGGCCGTACTCGTTGTCGGGTGGGCGGCTGCGGTTTGATCGCCTGGATTCCACCATCGTGCGGATCGACACCGACGAGGGCATCAGCGGCTGGGGTGAGGGCTGCCCCTGGGGCTCCAGCTACCTGCCGGCGTTCGCGGGCGGGGTGCGGGCCGGGATCGCAGAGCTGGCGCCGGTGGTGCTGGGCCTCGATCCTCGACTCACCGACGTGGTGTACAGGGCCATGGACACGGCCCTGCCCGGCCACCCCTACGTGAAGTCACCGCTGGACATGGCGTGCTGGGACATCGCCGCCACCGCCGCGGGCCTGCCGTTGTGCGACATGCTCGGCGGGCGAGCCACACCACGGGTGCGGCTGCACTCGTCGATTCCCAGCGGCACACCCGAGGAATTGATGGCAGAGATCGACCACGCCAGAGCCCAGGGCTACACGCTGCATTCAGCCAAGATCGGCGCCGACCCCCAAGCCGACATCAAACGCATGCGCTTCCTGTCCCAAAACATGGGCCCCGGCGAGGACGTCACCTTCGACTGCAACCGCTCCTGGACACCCGCGCAGGCAATCGTGGCATTGGGGGCCACCAGCGACCTGCCGCACCTGATCGAACAGCCTTGTGAAACCCACGAGCAGATCCTCGCGGTGCGCCGAGTGGTGAGCCAGCCGTTGGCCATCGACGAATCGCTCAAGACACTGGGTGACATGATCCGCATAGCCTCAGACGGCGCATGTGAGGTGGTGGGCCTCAAGCTGGGCAGAGTCGGTGGGATCACCCCGGCGCGGCGGATTCGAGACGTGTGCCTGGAGGCCGGAATACTCGTGAACACCGAGGACACCGGCGGCACCCGACTGTCCGCAACAGCAGCGGTGCATTTGGCGCACACACTTCCCGCGCCCTTCGCGAGGGCCACCTGGCTTTGTTTCGACCAGCTCACCATCGACCCCGTTCCCAGCGGCGTGGCCAACGATCAGGGCACGGCGTGCGCGCCGAGCAGCCCCGGTATCGGCGCCACCCCCGACGTGGCGGCCCTGGGCGACCCGTTGGCGCAATTCGAGTGGCAACCATGACCGAGACGATTCCCCGCACAATGCGCGCCGCGGTGCTCACCGGCCTCGGCGGGCCCGAGAACCTCCAGGTGCGCCACGACGTGCCCGTGCCCACCCCCGGCGCGGGCGAGGTGCTCATTGCCGTGTCGGCTTGTGGTGTGAACAACACCGACATCAACACCCGCACCGGTTGGTACAGCAGGCAGGTCACCGACGGCACAACACCAGAGGGCGCAACCGGCGGGTTTGCCGACGCCAGCCAAGACGACTCCACCTGGGGAGGGTCGGCCTTGAGCCTGCCCCGCATCCAGGGCGCCGATCCATGTGGCGTGGTGGTGGCCGCAGGGCCGGGCGCCGAACCGTCACTGATCGGGCAGCGAGTGCTGGTGGATCCGTGGCTGCGAGACCCCGCCGACCCCCTCGATCGAAACAAGGTCGGCTACTTCGGCAGCGAGTGCGACGGAGGTTTCGCCGAGTACACCGTGGCCCCCGCAACAAACGTCCACCCGGTGCGCAGCACCCTCAGCGACACCGAGCTGGCCACGTTTGCGTGCTCGTGGTCCACGGCGGAGCACATGTTGGCCCGGGCCGGGGTGCGCCAAGGGCACACGGTGGTGATCACCGGCGCGTCGGGGGGTGTGGGCTCGGCCGGGGTTCAGCTGGCGCGACGCCGAGGGGCACGGGTGCTTGCGGTGGCCTCCGCGTCCAAACTTCCCCAGGTGCAAGCCCTCGGCGCCCATGAGGTGATCGCCCGCGGGCCCGCCGGGCAAACGGTCACAGCCGCCGAGCAGGCCGCACCCGATGGTGTGGACGTGGTGTTCGACGTCGTGGGCGGCGACGATTTCGCCGGGTGGGTGGAGCTGCTGCGACGCGGCGGTCGTTACGTGACCGCGGGCGCGATAGCGGGCCCGATCGTGCCGCTCGATCTTCGCCTGCTGTACCTCAAGGACTTGGAGCTGATCGGCGCCACCGTTTACCCACCGGGGCTCTTCGCGGATCTCGTGGGTTACATCGAACGCGGCGAGGTGCGCCCCGTGGTGGCGGGAACCTTCCCGCTGGAGCACATCGCCAAAGCCCAGGAGGCCTTCGTGGCCAAGGCTCACATCGGCAGCTTCGTGATCACCCTTTGAGCCGGCCACCCGCCCCAGGCCTACTCGTCGCCGCGGTGCCGGTCACATCGGCAGTGTCGTGATCACTCTTTGACCCGGCCTCGGTGGGCTTGATCCCGCCGAGCGCGCACCGATGGCGCCACCGGCGTGGGGATGTCGCCGGCGTTGGCTGAGCAACGAATGCGGGTTGGTGATTACCGTCAGTGCCGTGAAACCCGGGCTCTTCGAACTCGCCGGCCCGCCGACGGCCGATCCGGCGGCCCCCGCGGTGGTGGACTACCGACTGGCCCGCAACGCAACCCTGAGAGCCTGGAGGGCAGGCGAACTGGCCCGCAGCCAGATCTGCGACGCCCAGTACGAACTGTTGCGCAACGCCCACCACTGTGGCACTCGCACCCGAAGGTCGTGCTCGGTTTGCCGCGACGGCGGGGTGAGCAGCCGTCTTGTGGAAGTCACCTACGTGTTCGGGCCCCGGCTGCCCCGCCACGGCCGCTGCATCAGCGCCTCCGATGAGATCGAACGTCTCAACAAGCGGGTGAGCACCTCGGTGGGATACGTGGTTGAGGTGTGCGTGGCCTGCGGTTGGAATCACCTGATGCGCCGCCTGATCCTCGGTGGCGCACCCCGCAACAAGAACACGGACTAATCCCGACTCCGCCCGCACGGCGCACCTAGCCGGGTGTGATGAGGCCGCATGGATGTTTGTTGCGGGGTGAGTGCTTGTTGCTAAGGTTTCGCTCACCGCCGGCAGCCCTCGCGCGTTGGACGGAAAAGGAGTGAACCATGCAAGCGCTCACTGCGCCCGTCATCCGGGCACGCAAAACCCAGCACGGACATGACCCACTGGTGATGGTCACCGCCTACGACGCGCCAAGCGCCTCGGTGGTGAGCGAGGCCGGCGCCGACCTGATCCTGGTGGGTGACTCGGTGGCGATGGTGGTGCTGGGTTACGACAACACGCTTCAGCTCACCGTTGAGGACATGGCCCACCACACCTCGGCAGTGGCACGCGCACGACCCGCGGCTCACATCGTGGCCGACATGCCCTGGATGAGCTACCACGTTTCGGCGCAGGACACGGTGCGCAACGCCGCGGCGCTGATCCGTGCCGGCGCCCAGTCCGTGAAACTGGAGGGCGGCCGCAGCCGGTTGCCGATGGTGGAGCGCATCCTCGCCGCGGAGATTCCCGTGATGGGCCACATCGGCCTCACGCCGCAGTCTGTGCATGCCATGGGCGGGTTCAAGGTGCAGTGCCGTGACGCCGAATCGGCCCGCAAGCTGGTGCAGGCCGCAAAGGCCCTGGCGCACGCCGGGTGCTACGCCTTGGTGCTTGAGGGCGTGCCCAGCCCTGTGGCGGAAATGGTGACCGCTTCGGTGGATGTGCCCACCATCGGCATCGGCGCCGGCGCGGGCTGCGACGGACAAGTGCTGGTGTACCACGACCTGCTCGGCATCGAGCAACGCATGGCGCCCAAGTTCGTGCGCCGCTACGCCGACCTGCACAGCGCCGCCGTGGAGGGGGTTCGATGCTTCGTGGACGATGTGCGCAACCGCCGGTTCCCCACCCCCGACGAGTGCTACTCGATGCCCACCGACGAGATGGAGACCCTGGGCCGCGCAGGCCAGTGACCTGACCCTTCGCAGGCGCGCCCAATGCGCCCGCGCCAACACCAGGCCACACCGGTCCCAGACCTCTGTGTCTGCCTGGCGCACAGTGCCTGCCCGGCGAAGTGTTTCCCTGTTGCCCAGTGTCTCCCTGTTGCGCGGTGCCTCCCGACCGGCCACAGTGCGTCCTTGTTGCCCAGTTTCTCCCCGGCGCAGCGATGAGCCGGTTCTTGCCAGGCGTGGCCACCGGCCACTGAGGTTGCCGCCGGGACTGGATCCCTGTTGCAGCCATGCAGCGTTGCAATGCGTTGATGTTGCAATGGATTGATGTTTAATGTAATGTATGTTCATGCAGCAAGCGAGCTTTGGGAGAACCACTCCGGAAAGTCCCGCTGATGTGTTCCGGCGCGACCGCCGTGGCGGCGTGATCGCCGGGTGGCGAACAGGCACGTTGTCGTTAGCCTTCATCCACCCGCAGACCCGAAACGAGTCCGCCGGACAACCGAAGAACCCTGCCCCGCGAGGGGCTCCGGCCACGCCGGAACCACAGGGAGGTAAACGTTCATGAAACGGGCCTACGAGCTCATGGTGATCATCGACTCCGACGTCACCACCGAAGGCGTCGCCTCGGTGATTTCGCGGGTCGCCGGTTTGATCGAAAACGAGGGCGGCACCATTGCCTCCACCGATGACTGGGGGAGGCGGGACTTCGCCTACGAGATCAACCACAAGACCCAGGGCACCTACGTGGTGTGGCAAATCGTCACCGAAACACCCGGCCTGCCCATCATGGAGCGCCAGCTGCGAATCGCGGACGACATAGTTCGCCACAAGCTGTTTCGGCTGCCCGACGCAGAAGCCGCCCGGCGCGGCCTGCTGGAGGCAGCCACGTCGGGACAGCCAAGCTGATTCCCGACCAAGAATGGGAGGCCCGAAATGGGTTTTGACAACACCGTTACCGTCGTTGGGAACATCACCCGAGATCCCGAACTTCGCTTCACGCAGGCAGGAATGCCCATCGCCACCTTTGCCGTGGCTTGGAACCGGCGCCGCCAGGACCAGGACGACGAGGTGTCGTTCTTCGACATCACCTGTTTTCGATCGCTTGCCGAAAACGTGGCCGAATCGCTCCACAAGGGCTCCCGCGTGGTGGTTTACGGCACCTTGCAGCAACGAAGCTGGGAAACCCCCGACGGGAACAGGCGCTCAAAGGTGGAGATCCTGGCCGACGATGTGGCGCCCAGCCTGCGCTTTGCCAGCGCCGAGATCACCCGCAACGAGTTCCGCGGCGAGCGAGGCGGGCAACGTGGTGGCGGCAACTCCGGGTCGTCAGGCGGCTCGAGGGGTTTCAAGCCCCAATCCGAGCCGCGCCGGCCCGCCACAGAGGAATCGATCGACGAGGAACCCTTCTAGGCGAAGGTCGCAGTCCCGCACGGGCGTGATCCGGCGGGCGTTGGAGGAGATTGAAAATGGCACCGCCCAACAGACGCATGAAAAAGCGCGAAGGCGCACGTCGCACCAAAAAGAAGGTCAGCATCCTCACTTCGGAGAAGATCGAGTATGTGGACTGGAAGGACTACACCCTGCTGCGCAGGTTCATGTCCGAACGGGCCAAGATCCGCGCCCGGCGCGTCACCGGAAACAACGCCCAGCAGCAAAAGCTGGTGGCTGACGCCATCAAGATCGCCCGTGAGATGGCTCTGGTGCCCTACACCAATCGGGTCACCACCCAGCGCCAGAACAAGGATCGTGACGGCATTCGCCGGGTGGCGGGGCCTGCGCCGAAACCGGCCACCCCACCGCCGGGTCCGAACATGGCTGTCGGCGACGCCGACGAGGAACCCGTTGTCGACTCGGTGGAGCCCGAGGACGCGCAAACAACGCAACAGGACGGCGAACAGTGAAGATCGTGCTGCGCACAGATGTGGACGGATTGGGCCGCAAGGGCGAGGTTTGCGACGTGGCCTCCGGCTACGCCCGCAACTACCTGTTGCCCCGAGGCTTGGCGCTGAAGGCCTCCGCCGGCGCGCAGCGTCAAGCCGAGGCGATGCGCCGCGCCGCCATCAACGCCCGCGCCGCGGGAAGGGCAGACGCGGAGGCGATCGCGGTTCGCCTCGCTCCCACTCAGATTTCGGTGCAGGCAAGAGCAGCCGAATCCGGCAACCTCTACGGATCGGTTGGGGCGCCCCAGATCCTTGAAGCGGTCCACAGCCAGATCGGCGCTGTGATCGATCCCAACGCGCTGGACCTCGACGCGCCAATTCGTGAAGTCGGCACGCACACCGTGGTGTTTCGACTGCACGAGGACGTGGAGGTGCCGGTGACCGTGGAGGTCGTGGCCACCGAGGAGTGACCTCCGCCGGGCAGGCGGAGTCCACAATTCCACACAACCTGTCCCCACCTTTTGTCAACAGGTTATCCCCTGATAACATGAAATAGCATAGGGCTTGTTGCGCATTGGCGCTAGAGTGCGCACGAGCCCGGCATTGCCACAGCATCGGCATCCCGATGCACCGTGGCGCAGCCCGTTCGCCTGCCACAGCGTGAGGCTGCCGCGGCTCGGTGCATGCTCAGGCCACCAGGGGAGGACACGAACGCCATGGCTGATCAGGGCTTGGCTGAACAGGAACTGGCTGAACAGGGCCTGGCTGAACGGGGACTGGTTGAACCGGTCGAGGCGAGCGTCACCGGTGATCGCAACGGCGCGTCGAGGGCGCGCCCACGGCTGCGGGTGCCTCCGCACAATCTCGTGGCGGAGGAATCCCTGCTCGGGGCGATGCTGCTCACAAGCGACGCCCTGGTGGAGGCCTTTGAGGTGGTGGAGGTGGAACACTTCTACCGGCCCGCTCATGCCAGGGTGTTCGAGGCGATCAGGTCGCTCTACAACAACGGCGAGTCGGTTGACGCGGTCACCGTGGCCGAGTCCCTGGAGCGCTCTCAGGCGCTCGAGGCGGTGGGAGGGCTCGACGGCCTGCTGAAGATGCAACTGAGCACACCGGCGTCGTCCAATGCCAGTTCCTACGCCCGGATCGTGCGGGACAACTTCATCCTGCGACGGCTCATCGAATGCGCAACCGAGATCGCCGACAAGGCGTACGGCCGCCCCGACGACGTCGGCGAAACCGTGGACTGGGCCGAGAACCTGGTGTACCAGATCGCCCAGGGCCACATCACCGACTCCGCCCACAAGTTGGAGCACGTGCTCAACGAGGCGCTCGATCGTCTCGACGAGTTGTACAACCGGGGCACCAACGTCACCGGCACCCCCACCGGCTTCAAGGAACTCGACAGTGTGCTGGCCGGTTTGCAGCCGAGCGGCTTGTACGTGGTGGGCGCCCGGCCCTCGATGGGCAAGACCGCCCTGGCGTTGGGAATGGTGCAGGAAGTGGCGTTCAAGGCCAAACGTCCGGTGTTGATGTTCTCACTTGAGATGAGCCACTTCGAGATCGCCCAGCGCCTGCTTTCCGCGCAGGCGCGCATCGACTCGTCGAAGCTGCGCACCGGAAATCTCAGTGGCGTGGACTGGCAGCGAATCTCCGAGGTGCTGGCCCGTATCGGCGACGCGCCGCTGTGGATCGACGACAACCCGAACCTCACCGTGATGGACATCCGGGCGCGGGCCCGTCGCCTCGCCGGTGACCGCTCGGTGGGAAATCTGGCGCTGATCGTGGTGGACTACCTGCAGTTGATGACAGGCCGTCTCAGCGCCGACAACCGACAGGTGGAGGTCGCCGAGATATCCAGAGGCCTGAAGGTGTTGGCCCGCGAGATGAAATGTCCCGTGGTGGCGCTGTCGCAGCTGTCACGCGGCTTGGAGACCCGCAAGGACAAACGCCCCCAGCTCGCCGACTTGCGCGAGTCCGGCGCAATCGAACAGGACGCCGATGTGGTGCTCTTCATCTACCGCGAGGAGGTTTACACCCCCGACAATCTGGCGTCCGCCGGTTTGGCCGACATCATCGTGGCCAAGAACCGCCACGGTCCCACCGCGTCGTGCAAGCTCGCGTTCGTGCCGCGTTATGTCACCTTCGCCGACGGCAACGAGGGGGGCGAGTCGCTGTAGGCGTTGCTCGCGGCGCCGGCCGGCAGCGGCCGAGGCACGACCTGCGCCCGTACGCTGGCGGGGTGCTGGGCGGCGAGGAACTGCTGGCTTGGTTGGTGCTGGCTCTTGGTGGCGCCATGGCCGTGGGCAACACGGCAGCCTTGATCCGCCCGCCCGCAGCCAGGCGCAACCCCGAGGATCTTCCCCGGGCCCCGAAGGTGCGCAGCGTGGTGTTCGCAGTTGTTGGGCTGTTGGCGGCGCTGTGGGGTGTGGCCACCCTCGCAACCGGCTGACACGGCACTGAGCGCTCTCACCCGCCACGGGCCCGGCGACACCACACCAGACCCGCCTCCTGGGCCCGTCTGTTGGGGCCCGGCGCCCGCAACAAGGCCATCCGCCAGGGACGCAACTCCCACACCCGCCCTTCACCGGCGGAACCGGATCGCATGACCGCCGCCGGTGCCTGGCTTGGTGATGGCTGCTAGACCTTCGCCATGGTGCCAACAGCCCTTGAGAGCGACCTGTCCCCGGACTCGCTGAACCTGTCCATGTCCGAATCCGCTCGGCCCCTGTACGAGCAGGTGGTGGCCTTCGTGGCCGACGAGGTGGAACCGGTCACCGCGGAGTTCTTCCGACTCGGCGAGGGCCGAGCCGAACGCTGGGGATACGGCGAAGGTCAACTCGAACTTCTCGACGGGCTCAAGGCCAAGGCCCGCTCGGTGGGTCTGTGGAACTTCTTCCTGCCCGACGCCCACACTGGCGAAGGTCTCAGCAACCTCGACTACGCCTACATCGCCTCCGAG
Organism: Candidatus Aldehydirespiratoraceae bacterium; assembly: GCA_965221635.1. GTDB lineage: Bacteria > Actinomycetota > Acidimicrobiia > Acidimicrobiales > Aldehydirespiratoraceae > JAAXHB01. Next base: position 991,034 of record OZ244902.1, on the reverse strand, counting down.
CTGGGCAAGAACCCGATCGCCTCGGAGTGTCTCAACTGCAGCGCCCCCGACACCGGCAACATGGAAGTGCTCGAACGGGTGGGCACCCCAGAACAAAAGAAACGCTGGCTGGAACCGCTGCTCGCGGGCGAGATCCGGTCGTGTTTCGCCATGACCGAACCCGCCCTGGCCTCCTCGGACGCCAAGAACATCGCCACCGCCGCGGTGCTCGACGGCGACGAGTGGGTGATCAACGGCGAGAAGTACTACATCTCCGGCGCCGGTGACCCCAGATGCAAGATCATGATCTGCATGGTGATGACCAGCCCGCAGGGCCCGCCGCATCGTCGCCAATCACAAATCCTGGTGCCGATGGACACCCCCGGCGTTGACGTGATCGGCCCCATGTGCGTATTCGGCGAGGACGACGCCCCGCATGGCCACATGCACATACGGCTGCAAGACGTGCGAGTGCCGGCGGCCAACATGCTCCTCGGCGAGGGCCGCGGCTTCGAGATCTCGCAGCTGCGACTCGGCCCGGGTCGCATTCACCATTGCATGCGCTCAATAGGCGCCGCCGAGAAGGCCCTCAACCTGATGATCCGCCGCGGCATGAGCCGCGAAGCCTTCGGCAGGCCCTTGGCGCAGCTCGGAGGCAACGTGGAGATCATCGCCCGTGCCAGGGTGGAGATCGAGGCGATGCGGCTGATGGTGCTGCGCGCCGCCAAGGCGATGGACACCCTCGGCAACGCACAGGCCCGTGTGTGGGTGAGCGCGGTGAAGGCAATGGTGCCCGAGCGGGTGTGCGACATCATCGACCAGGCCATCCAAATGCACGGCGCCACCGGTGTGTCCCAGTGGACGCCCCTGGCGCGCATGTACGCCAACCAGCGCACACTGCGGCTCGCCGACGGCCCCGACGAGGTTCACTGGTTCGTGGTGGGACGGGCCGAACTGGCCGCCCATGACAGCTTCGACGATCCGGCCATGGTCGCCCGCCAACAACAACTCGCCGCGGCGGGACTCGACTGAAATCCCCCCACGGTTGGCCCTTGGTGCGCACCCGTGGGCGTGGCGTGCATCAAGGCCCCGAGCCGCGCGAAGCTGATGCTCGCCGGGTGTCGCCGCCAAACCAATCGACACGGCATGGGTCGATCAAGTAGCGTTGCCGCTCGGCATTACCCAAAGCACGGCGTCCCGCGCCCTGCCGGCCCAACACAGGCCAAACCCAGGGGGGTTTTGTGACAGTTACCACAGACAGGATCGAACCGGTCGCCCAGCCAACCGGCGAAGGCGAAGGGGCCACCACCGTTGCGTCCCTTGCACGGCAATGGGCCCTCGACACCCCCAACGCGGTTGCCATGCGCGAAAAGGACTTCGGCATCTGGCAGGAGTACACCTGGGCCCGCACCTGGGAACTGATTGAACTCGCAGCCCACGGGCTGCTGTCGATGGGCGTGGACGTGGGCGACCGCGTGGCGATCCACTCCGAGGATCGTCCCGAATGGGTGATCCTCGATCTGGCCACCGTGGCCATCCGTGGAATCACCGTGGGGTTGTACCCCACCAACCCAACCGCCGAGGTCACCTACCTGGTGGGCGACTGCACGCCGGTGGTGTTCTTCGCCGAAGACCAGGAGCAGGTGGACAAGATCCTCGAAGTGCCCGCGGACACCGCGGCCTGTGTGCGTCGCATCGTGTACGCCGAGCCCCGCGGCTTCGGTGACTACTACGACGAGCGGCTGATGTTCTGGGACGAGTTCCTGGAGGCCGGGCGCCAACACCGCGAGGACAACCCGTCGGCGGTGGCCGACCGCATGGCCCAGGCCACTCCACAAGACGTGATGACCTTGGTGTACACCTCGGGCACCACCGGCCCGCCCAAGGGAGCGATGCTCTCCAACGCCAACGCCGAGTTCTGCATGGACAAGATCGTGAACGAGACGGCTCGCTTCCCCGACGGTCGGGGTCCCTCCGGCAGCGACATGATCCTCACCTACCTGCCGCTGTGCCACGTGGCCGAGCGGATCTTCTCCACCTGGAGCCTGGTGAGCGCAAGCGCGTCGCTGAACTTCGCCGAATCGATCGAAACGGTCACCGAAAATTTGCGCGAGGTGCAGCCCACCCTGTTCTTCGCGGTGCCCCGGATCTGGGAACGACTGCACGCCATGGTGGCGATCAAGAGCAGCGACGCCACCTGGTTCAAGCGGGTGCTGCTGAAGATCACCATGGCGATGGCGGGCTACATCGGTCGTCGCAAGGTGGCCAACGCGGGCAATCACACACTGCTGAGCCGCTTGTTGTACTGGGTGGGCAACCCGTTGGTGTTCCGCGCAATGAAGGAACGCATCGGGCTTCGCCGGTGCCGCCACGCCGGTTCGGGCGCCGCCGCGATCGCGCCCGAGGTGTTGCAGTTCTTCATGGGCATCGGGGTGCCGGTGTTCGAGCTGTACGGCATGACAGAGAACGCGGCTGTGGCCACGTGCAACTTCGCGGGCCGCATGAAGCTCGGCACCGTTGGTGAGCCCTACGCCGACATCGGCTTGCGCATCGACGAGGAGACAGGCGAAATCCAGACCAAGCACGAAGGAGTGTTCGTGGGCTACTGGAACAAGCCCGAAGCCACCGCCGACACGTTCACCGAGGACGGCTGGCTGATGACCGGCGACGTGGGCGAGTGGGTGGACGGCACCCACGTGAAGATCGTGGACCGCATCAAGCACATCATCATCACCTCGGGAGGCAAGAACATCTCGCCATCCGAGATCGAGAACAGCCTCAAGACCTCCCCGTATGTGAAGGAGGCCATGGTGATCGGTGACCGTCGCAAGTTCGTCACCGCGTTGGTGGGCATCGAACTCGACACGGTGGGAGACTGGGCGGTGCGCCGCAACATCCCCTACACCACTTACCGGGATCTGTCCGAGAAGCCCGAGGTGATCGAGTTGATCTCCAAGGTGGTGGACGAGACCAACAAGAAGTTCGCTCGTGTGGAACAGATCAAGAAGTTCCGGATGATCCCCAAGGAACTCGACCACGAGGACGGCGAACTCACCGCCACCCAGAAGCTGAAGCGCAACGCCATGGAGGACATGTTCGGCGACCTGGTGGAGTCGATGTACTGATGGCTGCGTCTCGGGTCGCGGGTTGCCGTAAAGACTGGTCGATGCCATGAGCGAGGTCGCCGGGCGCTTGCGCACCAACCTTCTCCAGGGGGCTCCGCAGGCTTTCCTTGTGGGGCTGCTCGGAGTGCTGGGCCTGTTCGGCCTGGTTCAGCTCGTGCGAGACCCGGAGCTGTTCTTCCAGACGTTCATGAAGGCACTGGGCCTGGGGTCGGTGTACGCGCTGATCGCGCTCGGTTTCGTGCTGATCTTCAAGGCCACCCAAACCATCAACTTCGCCCAGGGGGCGTTGGCCGCTTCGGGCGCGTTGTTCCTCACGTTCATGGTCACCGACGACCACATTCCCTTCACCACCCTCTCCAATCCCCTCAACGACCTCGGCCGCGCGGAGTGGATTGGCTGGGCGGTGAGCCTGGTGGTGGCTCTGGCGTTCGCGGCGCTGCTGGGTCTGGTGGTGGAACGGGTGGCGATCCGTCCCATGGTGGGAGAGCCGCTGTTCTCGGTGGCGGTGATCACCCTGGGGTTGGAGATCGTGCTGAGGGTGTTCAACAACGACGCCGTGGAGACGGAGTTCCGCTCCACCGGGGTGCCCTGGGGAACCGGAGGGTTCTCGGTGGGCGACGCCTTCATCAACTGGAGCTTCATTGCCGCCACCATCACAGCAGCCGTGGCGTTCGTGGCGGTGTACTTCTTTTACCGCTCAAGGCTCGGCATCGCCATGCGTGCGGTGGCGTTCGATCAGGAAGCCGCCATGGCGCAGGGGATCAACGTGGGCCGGGTGTTCGCGTTCGCCTGGGCGTCGGGGTCGGTGCTGGCCGCGGTGGGAGGCATCTTCGCCACGCAGCCTCCCATCGACCAAACCCTGTCAGTGGATCAGGAAACGGCCAACATTGCCTTCCGGGCTCTCCCGGCGGTGATCCTCGGGGGGCTCGATTCGGTCACCGGGGCCCTGCTCGGCGGCATGATCGTGGGAGTTGCCGAGATCTACGCCGGTCAGTACGCGGCGGCCAACACTTCGTGGCTTGGCGCCGGTTACCCGTTGATTGTTCCCTACATCGTGATGATCATCGGCTTGCTGGTGCGGCCCTACGGCCTTTTCGGAACTCCCGAGATCCGGAGGGTGTGACGATGACACACCGTGGCGTCACGCAGCCGGCGATGCCGCTCGGCGGGCATTGTCGGGCGAGGAGGATCTGAGCATCGTGTTCGGCCGACCAAACCTCTACACCAACTACCGCCAGGAGGCGCAGCTTCTGCCCACTTGGACCCAAAAGGCCGTCTTCGCGGCCTTTGTGGCGGTGCTGTTCCTGATGCCTTTCGACCTGCCGGTGATCAACCAGATCCCGTTGGTTCGTTTCCTGGGCGACAGCGAGTGGTTGTTCCCGGCCTCTATCACGCTGGTGTTCCTGATCGCCGCGCTCGGCTTGAACCTGCTCAGCGGGGTTGGTGGTCAGGTGTCGCTCGGTCACGCGTTCTTCATGGGTGTGGGCGCCTGCGCAGCGGTTTATCTGGGCGGCACCAGCGGTGAGACCACCTGGGGGCATTCGCTTCCCATCTGGGTGTGGCTGCCCGGCGCCGGGATCGCCGCCGCGTTGGTGGGGGTGGCGGTGTCGCCGGTGGCGGTTCGCCTGCGGGGCCTGTACCTGGCGGTGGTGACGCTGGGTTTGGTGTTCGTTGGGATCCACCTGGGCAACACAAGTTGGGGCCGCAAGATCGCCGGTCCGCCAGGGTTGGGTCGCGAGTTCCCGGAGTTGGACATTCGCCTGTGGAAGGAGGAGACACCACTGGTGGATTTGTCCTCGGACGGGCGCTGGCTGTGGTTCGACGCGAGCGACGGCCAAAAGCAGTACTTGTTCCTGCTGGTGCTCACCATCGGCTTCACGCTGATGGCCAAGAACATTTTGCGCAGCCGCACCGGCCGGGCCTTGCAAGCCATACGAGACCGCGACATCGCCGCCGAGGTGATGGGCGTTCACGAGTTCCGCTACAAGCTGATCGCCTTCGGAGTGTCGTCGTTTTACGCCGGGGTGGCAGGGGCACTCTTTGCGGCACTGTCGAACCGGGTGCTCGCCATCGAGTTCAGCTTGTTCCTGTCGGTGGAGTTCATAGCCATCTTGTTGATAGGCGGCGCGGGCACCACCGCCGGCACTGCCGTGGGAACGTTCTTCGTGGTGATGGTGCCGCACTTCGTGGAGGAGATCACAAAGTGGCTCGAGCAGGCCGAGGGTGGGATCACCGGCGCGGTTTCCGCGCTTGTGCTAAGCGAGAAAGGCGATTTCGGTGTGATCAACACCGAAATCCAGACCCCTGGTTGGACGCTGAGTGTTTTCGACTGGAACATCGTGCTGTTCGGTGTGCTGATCGTGGTGTTCCTGATCGCGGAGCCGCTGGGCCTGTTCGGCATCTGGATCCGCATACGCAACTACTGGAAGCGATGGCCGTTCAGCTACTGAACGGCTAGTTTTTCGCACTGTGGCAGCACCTCCGGAGGTGCTGCCGGATCGAAACCCGAAATGGAGGGAGACAAAGATGAAGAAGCTGAGAGCACTGGTTGCGCTGTTGTGCGTGCTGGCGTTCGTGGCGGCGGCCTGTGGTGGTGACGACGGCGACGACACCGCCGCCGATTCAGCCGCCGCGGACGAAGCCGCCGCAAACCTGGCAGCAGCCCAGAGCGAGGCTGAGAGCGCGGCGGCGGACGCAGCCGCGGCGGAACAGGAGCTGCAGGACGCGCTCGACGAGGCCGCGGCCGGTAACGCCGAGGCTGCCGCGATGATCGAGGACTTGGAGGCCGAGGTTGCGGCCGCCCAGGCAACCGCCGCCGCCGCTGCCGAAGAGGCGGCTCGAGCATCGGCGGAACTCGACCGTATCATCATTGAAGAGCCCGAAGAGGAGATGATGATCACAACCGGGCTCGGTGTGGACGCCGACGAGAAGGTGATCCGAGTGGGCGTGAACACCGACCTCTCAGGCGCGTTCGCTCCGTTGACCACCAAGATCACCGACGGTCACGAGGTGTACTGGGAGTGGCTCAACGATCGTGGAGGCATTCAGGGCTGGACGGTCGAGCCGGTGATTCTCGACAACGCCTACCAGGTGCCCAACCACCTCGAGAACTACGAGATCATGTCCGGTGACGGTCCCGAGAGCGTGGTGATGTTCTCCACGTCCACCGGGTCACCACACACAGCCGCCACCGCGGAGGCGCTCGTCAGAGACCAGATGGCCGCCGTGCCGCTGTCGTGGTATTCGGGCTGGGCCGATCCCGAGATCGGTCAGAACGTGTTCGAGGTGCAGGCCAACTACTGCATCGAGGCCATGAACGGCGCCACCTACATGTCCGAGACCTACGGCAACAAGGTGGCCATCGCCTCGTTCCCCGGTGACTACGGCGAGGACGGCGCAGAGGGCGTGAAGGTCGCAGCCGAGGCTCTGGCCCTTGAGATCGTTTACGACGGTCAGGGTGCTGTGGTGCCCGGCGCCGATCAGACCCCGGTGATCACCGGGATCGTCGAGTCCGGCGCCGACTGGGTTTGGCTCACCACCAACCCCACCATCATGGCTGAGCTGCTTGGTGGCGCGGTCGCCGCGGGCTTCACCGGCCAGTGGTCGGGCAACGGCCCATCCTGGAACCCGCTGCTGCTCAACACCGGCGTAGCGGAGCTTGCCGACCAGTACTACACCCACTCGTACTACTCGGTGCTGTGGGACGTGGGCGAATCCCAGGGCATGCAGGACATGATCGCGGCAATGCGCGAGTTCCGGCCCGACGCACCGTTTGACGATGTGTACGTGATCTCCTGGATCGAGGGCCTGATTGCCACTCAGATCCTCGACGCGGCGATCACCAACGGTGACCTCACCCGAGCCGGTGTGCTCGAGGCGGCCAAGACCCTCACCGTTGACCTGCAGGGCTTGGCGCCGGACCAGACCTGGAGCGGCGATCCCAACGACAACATCGTGCGGGAGACCTACCTCTACGACGTGGACATGTCGCTGTACACCCCGGGCGTGACAGTGCTCGAAGAGGGCGGCAACAACGGCTTCACCCTCATCAAGGGCCCATACGCCTCCGAAACAGCCCTCAACTGGACCTACGAGCCCTGTTTCAAGGCCTCCTGAGGCCCTGAGACCGAGCCTGCAATCCGAGTGGTGTGCCCAGTGGTGCGACGCTCGGGTTGTGGGCATGGGCAACAAGTCCAAATGCAGGATCGTCCGGCCTTGGCCGGGTGCGGTCCTGTGATGATCCCGGGCGGGACGGCGTCGGCGCACCCGAGCGTCGTCCCGCCACCGGGATTGTGAACACCGCTCACGGTCAACGAGGGAAGTTCGTTCGATCCCATGCTTGAAGTCGCCAACCTCGAGGTTGTTTACAACGAGGTGATCCTCGTGTTGCGCGGCCTGTCGATAGAGGTGCCCGACAATCAGATCGTGGCGCTGCTCGGCGCCAACGGCGCAGGCAAGACCACCACCGTGCGAGCGGTGGCCGGTTTGCTCGACGTACACGAGGGCGACATCACCAAGGGTTCGATCACCTTCAACGGTGAGGACATTTCCAAGGCCAAACCGTCGCACATCGTGGAGTCCGGAATCACCCAGGTGATGGAGGGACGGCGGGTCTTCGCCGAGTTGACGGTGGACGAGAACCTCACTACCGGTGCCTTCACCGTGCGCGACAAGGGTGCGAACGCCGCCGCGTATGAACGCGTGATGGATCTGTTCCCGGTGCTCAAGCCGCGTCGTCGTGACACCGCTGGTTACCTGTCCGGTGGCGAGCAGCAAATGCTGGCGATCGGGCGGGCCCTGATGGCCAGTCCCAAGCTGTTGATCCTCGACGAGCCGTCGCTGGGCCTCGCGCCGATGCTGATCGAACAGATTCGCGACATCATCACCGACATCAACAAGCAGGGCGTTGCGGTGCTGCTGATCGAGCAGAACGCCATGATGGCGCTGTCGATAGCGCACTACGGCTACATCATGGAGTCCGGCAAGGTGGTGATGGACGGCGAGCCCGGCAAGCTTCTCGCCGACGAGGACGTGCGGGAGTTTTACCTGGGCATGCGTGGCGAGGGCGGCGAGCGCAAATCGTTCCGTGACGTGAAGCACTACAAGCGCCGCAAGCGGTGGCTGTCATGAGCGTCCAGTTGCCCCTGGCCCTGTTGCCTGTGGCCCTGTTGCCTGTGGCCCAGTGGCAGCGGTTGGAGAAGGGAACTCGCACGTGAGCACCGATCAGGCTTCCACCGATCAGGCGCCCAACGGGCAGGCCTTGCTGGAGGTGGACAACATCTCGTTGCGCTTCGGCGGGGTGACCGCGATCAACGAGGTGTCCTTCCAGGTGCGCCACGGCGAGCTGTTTTCCATAATCGGCCCCAACGGCGCGGGCAAGACCTCGATCTTCAACTCGATCTCGCAGGTGTACCAGCCCCAAACGGGCGACATTCGCTGGAAGGGCGCCTCGATAATGGGCGAACGTCCCGATCGTGTGGCCCGCCTCGGCATCGCCCGCACCTTTCAGAACATCGAACTGTTCCCACAGATGACCGTGCTGGACAACCTGCTCACCGGCCGCCACATCCGCATGACCGGATCCTTCCTGGCCGGTGCGGTGTGGGTGGGCAAAGCCAAACGCGAAGAAATCGCCCACCGCCGCAAGGTTGAGGACATCATCGACTTCCTGGAGATCGAACGCTGGCGCAAGCACCCGGTGGCGCTGCTGCCTTACGGCTTCCAGAAGCGGGTGGAGCTCGGCAGGGCGCTGGCCATGGAACCCGAGCTGTTGATGCTGGACGAGCCGGTTGCCGGGATGAACCTCGAGGAAACCGAGGACATGGCCCGGTTCATTCTCGACATTCGCCGCGAGCTGGGGATCAGCTTGTTGATGGTGGAACACGACATGGAGTTGGTGATGGACATCGCCGACCGTGTGATGGTGCTGGACTTCGGTCAGCGCATCGCCGAGGGCCCGCCACAGCAGGTTCAAAACGACCCGCAGGTGATTGCCGCTTATCTGGGCAGCAGCGATCTCTCGGTACAAGGCTGACCGCACACCCTCGGGGCCGACCGGCCATGTCCACAACACTTGAGACGGTGACGGTGCCGAGCGCACCGGGAAGCGCCCGTGAGTTGTTGGGCCGCGCCGCCGAGGCGCTCCTGGACGAGCGCCGCAACCTGAACGGCGCGGAGTTGGCCGAGTTGGCCGCTTTGGACGACACGTCTGTTGCGTCGCTGGCCGCACTGGCGCACGAGGTTCGCCTGGCGTGGGCCGGGCCGACGGTGGAGGTTGAGGGCATCTTGTCGGCCAAGACCGGTGGCTGCCCAGAGGACTGCCACTTCTGCAGCCAATCCGCCGCTTTCGACACCCAGGTGAAGGCCACCCCGTTCCTGGACACAAACGAGGTGCTGGCCGCGGCCCGCGAAACCGCCGCGCTGGGCGCCAGCGAGTTTTGCATGGTGTTGGCTGTGCGCGGCCCGGATCGGCGCACCATGGATCGCCTCATCGAACTCACCGCGCTGGTGCGTGCCGAAACCGGATTGAACGTGGCGATCAGCGCGGGAATCCTCACCAGGGCACAAGCATTCGAGTTCGCCGAGGCCGGGGTGCATCGTTACAACCACAACCTCGAAACGGCCAGGTCGTTCTTTGGGCGGGTGGTCACCACGCACAGCTTCGATGAGCGGGTGGCAACATGCGACTACGTGCGTGAGGCCGGGATGGAGCTGTGCTGTGGCGTGCTGCTCGGCATGGGCGAAACGGTGGCTCAGCGCCTTGAGCTCATCGAACAGCTTCGAGCCGTGGAGCCTTGCGAGGTGCCGATCAACTTCTTGAACCCGAGGCCGGGCACGCCGCTGCAGATCCGCAAGCCCGTGGCCGCGCTGGAGGCGATCCGCTGGATAGCGCTGTTCCGACTGGCGTTGCCGTCGGTGATCCTGCGTTACGCCGGAGGCCGTGAGATCACCTTGCGTGACCTGCAAGCCATGGGCATGACCGCCGGCATCAACGCCCTGATCGTGGGCAACTACCTCACCACCCTCGGCCGAAGCCCCCAACAAGACCTCGACATGCTCGCCGACCTGCAAATGCCAATAGGAAGCCTCTCAGCCGCCGTCTGAGGCTCGTGCCGTGACGGCCTCCTGGAGGGCTACCAGGGAGCCTGGGGGGCTATGTCGAGAACTTCGTTGATTTGGCTGTGCAGTTGCGCGAAGTGTTCGCTGCGCGTGCGGCGGCCCTGGGGGAGGATTGGCTCCGGGGACGGCATGGGCCTCTCCAGGCCGAGTTCGGTGAGGGTTTGGGATACGTCGTGCCACCAGTTGGCGCGCAAGTCGCTTGACGAGGCGGTGATCACAGCTTCGGAGTGGGCGGCGGGCTCGCCCGTTGTGGGCTCGAAGATGGCCACCGCCAAGGGAAGCACTTCGTCCAAGGCGCCGGCGATGCGCGGTCGCGCCTCGGGGTCTTCCGCCAGGCGGGTGAGCATGGCGTGCGCGTGGCGTCGGTGGTACACCTCCTCGCGCAAAGCCCGTGTGGCGATGGCTGCCAGGGCCCCGTGACACGAATCGGTCACGGCTTCCCAGCGGTACAGCTCGGCCTGGTCGTACAACCAGTGCCGCACCAGCGAAAATGCCCAGTCGCCGTTGGGGTGTTCCACCAGCGCGCAGCACCGGTATTCGTGAGGCTCGCGTCGGAAGGCCAGCCTGTCCACCTCGGACTGCACGGCATCGGTGGCGCTTGCGGCCGCTGAGTCGGTGTCTGAGGCCGGGTCGCTGGCGTCCACGAGCAGTTGGTACAGGGCTGCGGCGTGGCCGAGCTCGTCCTGGGCGATTGAGCTCATCGCCAGGTCTTCCTCCAGGAAGGGCGCCACGCCGATCCATTCGGTGTGGCGCTGACCGATCATGTGCTCGTCGTCGGCGAAGGCCAGCACCACTTCACGCGCCTCGGGTGACAAGCTCATGGCGCTCTCCGCGTGATTCGACATGTCGCTGTCGCCGTCGGGGCCACAGTTCCTGATGACAGGGTCATGTTGCGCTCCGTGCTGCGGCCGGCTTGCGCTGTTGACGCCGGTGCTGGGCCACCAGTTGGCCGTCGCTGTGACGGTGCGGCTTGTGGCGGTTGGGTTCTATGAAGCTGTCGTCGGCCTCCACAAGGTGACGGCGATCCACCAGCCACATTCGCTCACCTTCGGCTCGGCGCACGTACGCCTCTCGGGCCAGCACCACCGCGGTTTCGTCATCCGCGGCTTCCAGGCTTCCCGCGTGAGTGACCTCCCCTCGGCTGCCCGACGCCAGGAATACCTCGTAGATCTTCACGTTCGCATTACCTCCACCACTTCGGCGCAAGCCTCGCAACGCCACACCGACCTGCACCGCACCGGCCCGAAAGCCGATTGCTCCACAAGCCCACCACCACACAACGGACAAGCCGGCGCCGCGGCTGCGCCGCCCTCCCAGGCGGCCATCGGTTGCCTTCCACCAAGGTGCTCCCCAACGGGTGTGGTCACCGCGGCGGTTTGTTCCCCGGATGGGCTTGCCGTGCCGCCTGAGTGTTCCCGAAGTTGTGCCACCGATCCGCCGGCTGAGCTCAGGTCGGTGGATGCCACTGCGCTGTTGTTGCGACGCTGCTTGCGATCATGCTTGGTGAGTTGCAGGGTCACCGGTGGGGGTGCAACGGCCACGGTGAACTCCTGGGCCATCGCCTGCCGGGCTCTGGCGCTGAGACGGCCCGTGTGCCACGGCGTGGCGCTGCGAAGCACCTCAACCGTGTGGACGCCTGGCACCTCGCCGATGGCGGTGACGATGTCGGACTCGATCACCCTCAAGGCCGGGCAGCCGCTGAAAGTGGGGATCAGCCGCACTTGCGCATGGCCGTCGCGCACCGTCACGTCTTCGATCATTCCCATGTCCACCACGCTGATGCCCGGATACTCGGGATCGTCCACGCCGCGCAACGCCTCCCAGACGGCGGTTTGCGCGCCGCAGTGAGTGCCGTGTTTCATGCTGCGAGTGCTTGGGCTCGGCGCTCCAGGGCTTCTCGCACCCAGCCGGCGCGCTGCCAGTTGGTGTTGGCTTCGCTTATGCGACGCTCGCTGTCGGGGCCTGTGTTGGCGAGGGTTGCGTTGAGCGGAGCCCAGTCGATCTCACCGATCACCCACTGCCCGTCGGCGTCCTGGTGCAGGTCGGGATCGGGGATCTCAAATCCGTAGCCCTGCAACAACGGCACGTACTTCTGCACCCAGCGGTGACGCAGCACCTCGTTGCGCTCGGACTTGATGTGCCAGCGCAGCAGCGGATCGTCGGGTTTGGAATCCGGGCCGAACAGTTGCAACGCCGGCAGCCACCAGCGATTCAACGCCTCTTGGAACAGCTGCCGCTGGGCGGGCGTGCCCTTGGACATCACCAACACCATTTCCTCGCCGCGGCGCATGTGGAAGCCCTCCTCGGCGATGATTCGGCGCAGGATCCGCTTGTAGGGCCCGTAGGAGCAGTTCTTGAACACGGCTTGCTGGCTGGCCAGCGCGGCGGCGTCCACCAGGTACGAGATCGCGATCTGGTCGCCCCAGGTGTGCGCCTTGTAATGGAAGACGTTGTGGAAGCGGCCTTTGCCACTGAAGAGGTCTTCGAGCATTTCCTGGCGGGTTTGCACGCCCATGTCGGCGGCCACCATGTACAGCAGGTGGGCGTGGCCTATCTCGTCCTGGGTCTTGGCCAGGGCGGACTGTTTCACCTGCAGGCCAGGCGCCCTGGGGATCCAGTCACGTTCGGTGAGTCCGCCCATCAGTTCGCTGTTGGCGTGCATCCGAATGAACCGGAACACCTCCATGCGGTAGGCGTCGGGCATTTCGTCGCGCACCTCCACGAGTCCTCCGTCGTTGAGGAACGCCTCGAAATGGTCCATCGAATCCCAGCGGCGCATCACGACCTCCTTTGTGGGCCTGCATCGCAGCAGGGCTTGCGTTGTTCACGGCTGCCTGTTGGGCGGCTTTCGTATTGTTACCAGCGTTTCGGCGGGCGTGCTCAGTTGCCGGGCTGGGGGCGTGGCTCGCGGGCGTTGCCCCTGAACAGGGCGATCAGGCGACCATCGGAAGCTCGGGTCACGGTCACGTCGTACACGCCGCCGGAGCGCGTTCGGTAACGCTCGCTGCAGGCCGCTTGCAGGGTGTCGCCCACCAGCGCCGGTCTTGCGAAATCAATCGAGGCCGCGGCGGCCACCGTTGGACGGCCCACGCTGTTGCAAGCCGACTGAAAGGCAATGTCGGCCAGCGTGAAGATCACCCCGCCGTGGCAGAACCCGGCGCCGTTTGCCATCTCCGCGGTCACCGTCATGGCCACCGTGGCGTGCCCCGCCCCCGCGTCGCGAAACTCCACATCAAGCCCGGCGGCCACCGGGTCGTTGTCGTAAAGCCGCCTGGCCCAGGCCCGCGCCTCGTCGTCAGCGAACGTGTCGGCGTGGTCGTTCGTGTGGGGTTGTAGGGGTTTGCCTGCATTGCCGCCGGGCGCGGGTGTGCCCACAGAACTCGCCTCGGTGGTTGTCGCAGTGTCGGTGTTGGGTTCGTTGGGCATCACGGTGGGAGGGTTGGTCGTGGTTGCGTTGTTGGCGTTGGGAGGGGTTGGGTCTTTGCGACCACCTGGGATACGGGGCACACTACGCAGCGTGCTTGAGTTCCAGGCGGAACAAATCAAGGCTTACGCCGGGGCGTTGACGAAGTGGATGAGGTTGCGCTTCCCGGATCGGCCAGGTCTTGAGATCTCCGACATTGACATTCCCACCACCACCGGGTTCTCCAACGAAACGGTGATGTTCGACGCCACCTGGCAGGATCGTGGCGAAGGGTGTCGCCGTCGCTATGTGGCCAGGGTGGAGCCGGCCGACGGGGGCATGTTTCCGGCGCAAAGCGAGCATTGCGGGGTGTCGGTGCAGGTGCAGTACCAGGTGATGTCCCATGTTGACGCTGCGGGGCTTTCGGCTGTGCCGATCCCGCCGCTTGTGGGTTACGAGCCCAACAGCGAGGTGCTGGGGCGCCCGTTCTTTGTGATGGAGTTCGTGGAGGGTGTGATTCCCGCGGACAGGCCCCGCTACACCGAGGCCGGTTTCCTGGTGGACGACGCATCCCCCGCCGAGCGTCGACGCTTGGCGCTCACAGGGGTGGAGATCATGGCGGCGGTGCATTCGCTGGACTGGCGCAGCGACGACCTGGTGTGGCTTCGCCCCGCAGGCAGCGGCAAGCCCACCACCGCAGTGCAGTTGGACTTGTACCGGCGTTTGGTTGTGGACGAGTTGGCTGGGCGGGATCATCCGGTTCTGTTTGCGGCGTTCGACTGGTTGACCGCGAACGATCCCGGCGACGAGCGGTTCGGTCTCACCTGGGGCGATGCTCGTGTGGGCAACGTGATCTGGCAGGACTACCGCCCCGCGGCGGTGCTCGATTGGGAGGAGTGCGCTCTCAGCCCCACCGAGGCCGACGTTGGCTGGTGGCTCATGTTTGACCGAATGTCGCACGAAGACGTGGGCGTGGAGCGCCTGGAGGGCTATCCCACACGAGCAGAGATGATCGAACATTACGAAAAGGTGAGCGGCCGCGAGGTTCGCGAACCGCACTACTGGGAAGTGTTCGGCGCCATGCGCTTCTGTGCGATCTTCATTCGCCTGGTTGATCGCATGATTGCAGCCGGGGTGGTTCCCGAGTCGCTCAACTACTCGGTGGCGAACATGGTCACCGCGTCACTGGCAAACCTCCTGGGCATCCACAACCCCACCCCCGACGCCCTGCAGGAAAACCCCACCCCCGCCGGCCTCAAACAGGAGTGACACTCCCTGCGCCGCCGCGTGAACTGTTGACCGGCAACGAAACCGCCGAGGTGGGCGTTGTGGTCCCGGGCGTTGCGAGCACCTACTTGAGCGAAGTCCTGGAGACCGCCGATGTTGGAGACGTGTTCGCCGCGGGCCGCAATCATGCCTACGCCCGGCTTCGGCACTCGGAACGCGTGGTTGCGTTGGAGACGCCTCGGGGGCTCGGCCTTCCGATGTCGGTGACCGTCGCCGAAGACGCGTTTGAGCAGCTCAAAGCAGCGGCCGTGTTCACGATCCACCCGGGCGAAGCTCCCGGTGACGCAGTGCAAGACCTCTGCGGTTCTTCTTGCGGGGCCTTTGAGCATGACTCGGCTGATGCACACGAACTGAACGTCCCGCAGGTGGCAGCTCCGCGTCCGACGCGTTCCTCGACCTCCTCGCCGGGTAATCCAACTCGACCAGATGCACAGCAGGTGACGGCTGTGGCACACCCAATGTCACCGACGGTGATTGTCACCGGCTGGCGTGATCAGCGTCTCTTCATCGGGCGTTCCTCGTTGGATGACGTGGCGCTGCTGTCCGCCCGTATCCAGGCGGCACTGCAGCAGTTCCCGCCCCCTGAAGAACCGTCTCTGTTGCGCCAGCGGATCCGAACACTCGGCGAGGCGATGTCGCACGGCGATCCAAACTTGGTGGGTGCCGCTGCCGTCGACCTTGTTGGTCTCGGTTCAGGCTCCACGCCCGCCGGTGACGACGTGATCGCAGCGTCCACCGCGGTGTGCTGGGCCCTGGCAAACAAAGCGCTGCCCAAGGGAGAAAGTGATCTGCTGCAACAGCGAGCACAAGCGCTTCACGGCGCCCTTGTCGCGGCGATGGACGAAGCCGCGCTGGGTCGCACCACGTCGCTGTCCGCCGAGTTGATCCGCTGCGCAAAGTCCGGTCACGTGCTGCCGGCCCTGCGCCGTTTGTTCACTGCCGCCGAGCTCGGTCGCGGCGCGGCTGGGGCCATGTCAGCCCTCGTCAGTGTGGGTCACACCTCCGGCCATCACCTCGCCACAGGCGCCGCCCTCGCCCTCAAAGCCCTCCATTAGGCCACCCTCGCAGGCGGTACCCCGTCCTTGCTGCAGGCAAGGAACAACCGGCAACACTCCGCAGGCCGCCCCACGGCTCGCTACCGACCACGGGCCGGTTCCGCCAAAGCCCGATAAGCAAACCGAGCCTTGCCCGCATCTTCGGTGTCCGTGGGCTCACTTTGTTTGCAGGAGGGTGGACCCGGCTCGTTGGGATCTCTGGTCGTGGGATTCGAGGAGGTCCACGGCGGCGACGGCCCGTGGTGCGGTGACCGTGCCTTCTGGGAAAGGCCAATCGGCATCAGCGACAATTCGGAGCACCATGTTGGGCCGCTCAGCACGTTCCTCAATGTGGTATGCCGAGGCAATCCGATTGAACAGTGATTGACGCACGTATGCCTCGGCTGGGCCATCGCCGACGAGGTCGATGCCGAGTTCCTCTGCGGCGCTTGCCGCCGTGCGCACCGCTCCGGGCTCGCTGACGATCCTTACCACGTCAGCGGGATGGGCGTAGAAGGTGCGGCGTCGAGCCCGCTCCGACAGATTGGCGAGGATGTTCGCCAGCCCGGCTCCGAGCCGCTTTCGCGCCCGGTGGCGCTGGTAGGGGGCAAGCGACGACGAGAGGCTGCAATCGGCCGCGGCGAGCACGGCCCATGCGGAGGCCGGCTTCCAGGGCCGGTGCGGCGGTCGGCGGCGAGTAGCGGACCTGATGTCACCCTCTTCGATGGCCCATGCTCTCCCCACCCGTCGGGCAGGCAAATCCTCATCGGAGATCATCTGCCGGACCCGCCGAGGGGACACTCTGAGCCTTTGGGCAGCTTCGCTGACGCCAACCACGGTCATCGCATAAGACTACCTAAGTAGGAAGTGTTATGCAATAGCCGACACCCTGCAGGTATTTCTGCAGGGTGTCGGCTCACTGAAGTCGGGGTGTTGGAGGTTGGGGGCGGTCAGGGGTTGGGGCGTTGGTTGCCGAATTCTTGCCAGGTGGGGGTGCCGTCACGGTCGTGGTCGGCTTTGAGTGCGGGGTACTGGGTGGTGGTGCCGAAGTCCCAGGTTGTTGGGCTCCAGTCTTGGTAGATGCCCGTGTTGGTGGTTGGGGCTTGTAGCTCGCTTGTGGTTTTTCCGGCGGTGGTGGGGCTGTCTTGGCTTTGGGTTTGGCCTGTGGTGGTGGTGTCCCAGTAACTGTCGGTGACGGTGTTGGCCGCGCCGTCGGCGATTAGACCACCGGCGTCGTCGATGTCTTCGATGGTGTTGGCGGCGTAGCTGTTGGTGACCGTGATGAAGTAGCCGGTGCCGACGAGGCCACCCGCGTCAACTGTTGGCGGGGTGTCCTCGTTGCTGTCGCGGTCGGTGAGGGTTCCTTTGGCGTAGCTGTCTTCGATGGTGGTCGATACCGCGAAACCGGCCAGCCCACCGATGCTGTTGATGCCGTACACGTTGACCTCGGCGTAGCTGGCGGTGATGTGGCTGCGGTTGCTGTAGGCCTCGCCTGCGAGGCCGCCGGCGGTTTCGCCCCTCACGGTGCCGGTGGCGTAGCTGCTGGTGATGGTGCCCGCGTTGCGGCCCACCAGGCCACCGGCGGTGTTGAAGCTGTCGACGCCCCGAACGGAGGCGTTGGTGACTGACACTGAGGTGATTTGTCCTTGGTTTTCTCCGGCGAGGGTGCCGACGAACGCGTGCTCGAAGTTCCAGAGCCCTGCCGAGTTCTGCACCCCGGCTCGGCTGCCCGCGGTCACGTTGGCGTCTGCGAGGACGAGGTTGCGGACCTCTGCGAGCACACCGATCTCCTCGAACAGGCCGTAGTAGGTGGCGGTGGCCGACGGATCGGTCATGGTCTCGTTGGTGTGGTCACGGTTGATCGTGAGGTTGGCAATGGTGTGACCGTTGCCCTCCAACACCCCTTGGAACGTGCCGATGGGATCCCAACCCTGGCCGTCATCCCAATAAAGGCGCTTGTGATCGTCCTGGTCGACGTCGCCGTCGTTGTCGGAGTCGAAGTCCAAATCGGCGGTGAGTTCGTAACCGACGCACACCTGCTCGGCGGTGTCGGTTTCGTCCTCGTTGCAACCCATGCCGTCTTTGGCGAACCGGAACGCCCACAGATACGACGGCGCGTCATCGTCGTTGTCGGCTTGGCCGTCGCCGTTGAGGTCATAACGGATGGCGTCGAGCTGATCCACCGACGACACCTCGATCAAGCCGTCGTCATCTACGTCATGGTCCGCGTCGAAGGTGAAGTCGTTGGGCAAGGTGGCGAACCCGTGGCCCCACAGGTTGTTCGGATCGGGGGTGGCCACTCGTTGGGTGGCGTTGTCCTTGAGGTAGTCGGCGATCTCGTCCGGGGAGTCGTAATCCTCGTCACCGCCATACCGGTCAATGGCGAGCGCCGCCAAGCCGGCCACGTGTGGGGACGCTTGGCTGGTGCCACAGAACGGGTCGCCGTCGCCGTAGGTGAGGGTCACCCCGCAGTCCACGCCCACGATCTCCGGCTTGATCCGCCCATCCACGGTCGGGCCACGGCTCGAATACGACGACAACGAAGAGACGTTGGAAGCGGGAGCCGCCCCCACCGCCAACATGCCCGCATTGGCGCTCTCCTCGGGATTGCCCACATGGTGAGACGACGACGTGAACTCCAACGACGCACTCGTCCACGCTGTGAACTGGACCCACTCCGGGGGATCATCGCAGTCGAACACGTAGATCGCCACTTCGTAGGTGCCGTGCTCACCCGACGGGATCTCGTATTGCAACACTTCCAGTGGGGTGGCAATGTGATGTCCCGTCTGGTACTCCGCGCTGTAAGCCACTGCATCTTGGATCAAGTACACGGCGCCGGGCCTGTACGCGTAGAGATCAAGGTCGCAGTCGGCCCCCGCCTCGGTGCTGTTGTTGGCCCATTCGTCCTCCCAGCGCAACAGGGCGATCAAGACGTCGTCTTCACCCTGTTCCAATTCGAGAGTGTTGAAGATGTCAGGCGAGTCGTCAGTGCCGAAGTTGATGAACATGTTGTCATCACCAGTGATTTCATAGTCGCCGTACCAAACGTTCTCGGCGTCGTTGCCCGCTGCGTTGACCCACACGGCCCCGGCTTCCACCGCGGAGTCAATGGTGTGCAGCGGGCTGTCAGGACTGGGTGAGGTGCCGTCACCGGGACCGTCGGGTACCCAGCCCACCGAGTGGTTGATCACCTCGACCCCCTGGCCCTCCATCCACTCGACCGCGTCCTGGAGGTCGCCCTTGGTTTGGGGGTTGCTGATGTACAAGGTGGCATGAGGGGCCACATCGGCCACCGACTCGGCAACAGCGGTGCCGTGGACGCCGCCGTACTCGCAGTCCTCAACGTCGCTCGTGACGCGAGACGAGTCCTCGACGTAGCACCGGGCCACCAGGATGTTGGGCAAGTGGCCTTGCTCCTGCAGTGCGGCGGTGCCCTCGAAACCGCCGTCCACGATGCCCACCTTGACACCTCGTCCGGTTATCCCCGCGTCGAACCAGTGATCGGCCTCGTGGAGTGCCGCCGCGTCGCTGGGCACCAACGTGGAGGACTGAGACCGCCGCGGAGGCAGCGCCGCCTGGAGCCGGGACACGCCCGGCTGCTTCGACAGGGCTTCCGCCAGGTTGACCGGTGCGTAGACCTCGATGTAGCCGTCACCCACCCGGCGGGCCTCCACCGAGTTGCTCTGCAGCCAGGCCAGCACCGGAGCGGTGTCGGCCGCGACGCCGTTGGCGTCGACGGTCATGTAAGCGGTGACCAACACGGTCCCGCCCCTGGACACCGGCGCAAGCGCGGCCGCCTCGTCGGCTGCCAGCGCCTTTGCCTGGTCGGATGCTTGGCCCGCTCCTTGCGCCGCGGGCCCGACTTCCGCCTCATAGGCGTCAACCACATTGGCCAGAATCGAATCCATGTTGGATTGGCCCGACTTGTCCACCGTCAGCGGCCCCTGCAGCAGGGCGACCGTCGCTGCTTCAGGCTCGACTGAATTGGCTGACTGAGGGGTGGGGCGTTGGTTGCCGAATTCTTGCCAGGTTGCGGTGCCGTCGCGGTTGTGGTCGGCTTTGAGCGCGGGGTACTGGGTGGTGGTGCCGAAGTCCCACGTGCTCGTGGGCCAGTTGGCGTAGATGCCCGTGTTGGTGGTTGGGGCTTGTAGCTCTGCGGTGGTTTTGCCGGCGGTGTTGGGGCTGTCTTGGCTTTGGGTTTGGCCTGTGGTGGTGGTGTCCCAGTAGCTGTCGGTGACGGTGTTGGCCGCGCCGTCGGCTATCAGACCACCGGCATCGTCGGCGCCCTGGATGGCGGCGGTGGCGTAGCTGTTGGTGACCGTGATGAAGTACGCGCCGCCGACCAGGCCACCCGCGTCCACTGTTGGCGGGGTGTCCTCGTTGCTGTCGCGGTCGGTGAGGGTGCCTTTTGCGTAGCTGTCTTCGATGCTGGTCGATACCGCGAACCCGACAAGGCCGCCGATGCTGTTGATGCCGGTGACGGTGGCCTCGGCGTAGCTGCCGGTGATGTGGCTGCGGTTGCTGTAGGCCTCACCTGCGAGGCCGCCTGCGGTTTCGCCTTGCACGGTTCCGGTGGCGTAACTGCTGGTGATGGTGGCCGCGTTGCGGCCCACCAGGCCACCGGCGGTGTTGAAGTCGTCGATGCCCCGAACGGAGGCGCCGGTGACTGACACTGAGGTGATTTGTCCTTGGTTTTCTCCGGCGAGGGTGCCCACGAACGCGTGCTCGAAGTTCCAGAGACCCGCGGCGTTCTGCACCCCGGCTCGGGCCCCGGCAACCACGTTGGCGTCTGCGAGGACGAGGTTGCGAACCTCCGCGAGCACACCGATCTCCTCGAACAGGCCGTAGTACGCGGCGGTGGCCGACGGATCGGTCATGGTCTCGTCGGTGTGGTCACGGTTGATCGTGAGGCTGGAAATGGTGTGACCGTTGCCCTCCAACACCGCTTGGAACGTGCCGATGGGATCCCAACCCTGCCCGTCGTTGTAGTAGAGACGCTTGTGATCGTCCTGGTCGACGTCGCCGTCTTCGTCGGAGTCGAAGTCCAAATCGGCGGTGAGTTCATAGCCGACGCACACCTGCTCGGCGGTGTCGGTTTCGTCCTCGTTGCAACCCATGCCGTCCTTGGCGAACCGGAACGCCCAAAAATACGACGTCTCGTCATCGTCGTTGTCGGCCTGGCCGTCGCCGTTGAGGTCATAACGGATCGCGTCGAGCTGATCCACCGACGACACCTCAATCAAACCGTCGTCATCAACATCGTGGTCCGCGTCGAACACGAGATCGTTGGGCAAGGTGGCGAACCCGTGCCCCCACAGGTTGTTCGGATCCGGGGCGGCCACCCGCTGAACGGCGTTGTCCTTGAGGTAATCGGCGATCTCCTCGGGGGAGTCATAGTCCTCATCACCGCCATACCGATCGATCGCCAGCGCCGCCAACCCGGCCACATGCGGGGACGCTTGGCTGGTGCCACAAAACGGGTCGTCATCGCCATACGTGAGGGTCACCCCGCAGTCCACCCCAACAATCTCCGGCTTGATCCGCCCATCACCGGCCGTGGGGCCACGGCTGGAATACGACGACAACGAGAAAACGTTGGAAGACGGGGCCGCCCCCACCGCCAACATGCCCGCATTCGCGCTCTCCTCGGGATTGGCCACATGGTGAGCTGACGACGCATGCTCCAACGACGCCTTCGTCCAGGCCGTCAACTGAATCCACTCCGGGGGATCGTCGCACTCACGCACAAGGATTCTCAGGTCGTAGTTGCCGTGCTCCCCCGATGGAACTCGATAGACGATCACTTCAATTGGGGTGGAGAAATAAGCACCCGCTTGTTGGATCTGGCCGAGGGCCACGTGGTACGAATCCCGTGACCTGCGCAGCAACAGATCAAGGTCACAGTCGGCCCCCGCCTCGGTCATGTTGTTGGCCCACTCGTCGTCCCAGCGCAACAGAGCAATCACCACATCGTCTTGGCCCTGCTGCACGTTGATGCGGTTACCTGAGTCAGGCGAGGACGCAGTGCCGAAGTTGATGAACCTGTTGCTCGGCATCAGCTGGAAGTCGCCGTACCACACGTTCTCGGCATCGTTGCCCGCCGCGTTGACCCACACGGCCCCGGCCTCCACCGCGGAATCGATGGTGCGAAGCGGACTGTCAGGAGACGGTGAGGTGCCGTCGCCCGGGCCGTCGGGTACCCAGCCCACCGAGTGGTTGATGACCTGCACGCCTTGGCCTTCCATCCATTCGACCGCGTCTTGGAGTTCGCCCTTGGAGCCCGGGTTGCTGATGTACAAGGTGGCGTGGGGGGCCACGTCGGCCACTGACTCGGCAACCGCGGTGCCGTGAACACTGTCGTACTCGCAGTCCTCCACTTTGTTCGTGATGCGCCACGAGTCCTCGCGGTAGCACCGGGCCACCAGGAGGTTGGGTAGATGGCCTTGCTCGTGCAGCGCCTTGATCCCCTCGAAACCGACGTCGACGATGCCCACCTTTACGCCGCGGCCGGTTATCCCGGCGTCGAACCAGTGATCGGCCTCGTGGAGTTTGGCCGCGTCACTTGGCACCAAATTGGAGGATTGCGCCCTCCGGGGTGGTAGCGCCGCTTGGAGTCGGGACACGGCCGGCTGGCTCGCTAGGGCTTCCAAGAGGCCGACCGGTGCGTACACCTCGATGTAGCCGTCACCGACCAGCCGGGCTTCCACCGAGTTGTCCTGCAACCAGGCCACCACCGACGCGGTGTCGGCCGCGACCCCGTTGGCGTCGATGATCATGTAAGCGGTGACCAACACGGTCCCGCCCCTGGACACCGGCGCAAGCGCTGCCGCCTCGTCCGCAGCCAGCGCCGCTGCCTGGTCGGATGCTTGACCCGCCCCTTGCGCTGCGGGCCCGACTTCCGCCTCATAGGCGTCAACCACATTGGCCAGAATCGAATCCATGTTGGATTGGCGCGACTTGTCCACCACTACTGGCCCCTGCAGTGGCGAGCCTGCCGCCGCTGCTTCAGGATCGACTGAATTGACTGATTGGGGGGTGGGGCGTTGGTTGCCGAATTCTTGCCAGGTTGCGGTGCCGTCACGGTTGTGGTCGGCTTTGAGGGCCGGGTACTGGGTGGCGGTGCCGAAGTCCCAGGTGCCGGTGGGCCAGTTGGCGTAGATGCCGGTCGCGCCGGTTGGCGCTTGTAGCTCGCTTGTGGTTTTGCCGGCGGTGTTGGGGCTGTCTTGGCTTTGGGTTTGGCCTGTGGTTGTGGTGTCCCAGTAACTGTCGGTGACGGTGTTGGCCGCGCCGTCGGCGATTAGCCCACCGGCGTCGTCGGCGTCCTGGATGGCGGCGGTGGCGTAGTTGTTGGTGACCGTGATGAAGTACCCGCCGCCGACCAGGCCACCCGCGGACACTGTTGGTGGGGTGTCTTCGTTGCTGTCGCGGTCTGTGAGGGTGCCTTTGGCGTAGCTGTCTTCGATAGTGGTCGAAACCGCGAACCCGACCAGGCCGCCGATGCTGTTGATGCCGGTGACGGTGGCCTCGGCGTAGCTGTTGGTGATGTGGCTGCGGTTGCTGTAGGTCTCACCCGTCAGGCCGCCTGCGGTTTCGCCCTGCACGGTTCCGGTGGCGTAGCTGCTGGTGATGGTGGCCGCGTTGCGCCCGACCAGCCCACCAGCGGCGTTGAAGTCGTCGATGCCCCGAACCTCGGCGTTGGTGACTGATACGGAGGTGATTTGTCCTTGGTTCTCTCCGGCGAGTGGCCCGACGAACGCGTGCTCGAAGTTCCACAGACCGGCCCCGTTTTGCACTCCGGCCCGGGCCCCGGCAACCACGTTTGCGTCGTCGAGGACGAGGTTGCGGACCGCGGCGAGCACTCCGATTTCCTCGAACAGGCCGTAGTAAGCAGCGGTGGCCGACGGATCGGTCATGGTCTCGTCGCTGTGGTCACGGTTGATCGTGAGATTGGCAATGGTGTGACCGTTGCCCTCCAACACCCCTTGGAACGTGCCGATGGGATCCCAGCCCTGGCCGTCATCCCAGTAGAGACGCTTGTGGTCGTGCTCGTCGACGTCGCCGTCGTTGTCAGAGTCGAAGTCCAAATCGGCGGTGAGTTCGTAACCGACGCACACCTGCTCGGCGGTGTCGGTTTCGTCCTCGTTGCAACCCATGCCGTCCTTGGCGAACCGGAACGCCCACCGATACAACGTCTCGTCATCGTCGTTGTCGGCCTGGCCGTCACCGTTGAGGTCGTAACGGATCGCGTCGAGCTGATCCACCGACGACACCTCGATCAAACCGTCGTCATCTACGTCATGGTCCACGTCGAACACGAGATCGTTGGGCAAGGTGGCGAACCCGTGCCCCCACAGGTTGTTCGGATCCGGCGTTGACACCCGCTGGACGGCGTTGTCCTTGAGGTAATCGGCGATCTCCTCGGGAGAGTCGTAATCCTCGTCACCGCCATACCGGTCAATGGCGAGAGCCGCCAACCCGGCCACATGCGGGGACGCTTGGCTGGTGCCGCAGAACGTGCCGTAGGTGAGGCTTGTCCCGCAGTCCACGCCCACGATCTCCGGCTTGGTCCGCCCATCAGCGGCTGTCGGGCCACGGCTGGAATACGACGACAACGAGAAAACGTTGGAATAAGGGGCCGCCCCCACCGCCAACATGCCCGCATTCGCGCTCTCCTCGGGATTGGCCACATGGTGAGACGACGACGTGAACTCCAACGGCGCGTTCGTCCAGGCCGTCAACTGGATCCACTCCGGGGCATCATCGCAGTCATACACGTGGATTCTGAGTTGGTAGATGCCGAACTGGCCAGACGAAATCTCGGTAGTCAACACCTCTGTTGGGGTGTGCCTGTGCGACCCCGACTGGACATCGCTGCCGGAACCCACCGGGAACGGGTTGCCGGGCCTGTATGCGAACAAATCCAGGTCGCAGTCGGCGCCCGCTTCGCTGCTGTTGTTGGCCCACTCGTCGTCCCAGCGCAACAGAGCGATCAACGTGCTGTCTTGACCCTGCTGCAGGTTGAGATTGTTGTCGACGTCGGGCGAGCCCGCGGTGCCGAAGTTGACCCATTCCGAGCCTCCACTGGTGATGGTCTCGAAGTCGCCGTACCACACGTTGTCCGCGTCGTTGCCCGCCGAGTTGACCCACACGGCCCCGGCTTCCACCGCAGAATCGATGGTGCGCAGCGGACTGTCGGCCTGCGGTGACGTGCCGTCCCCGGGGCCGTCGGGTGTCCAACTCACCGAGTGGTTGATCACCTCAACGCCTTGGCCCTCCATCCACTCGACCGCGTCCTGGAGGTCGCCCTTGCTTTGCGGGTTGCTGATGTACAAGGTGGCATGCGGGGCCACGTCGGCCACCGACTCCGCGACCGCTGTTCCGTGGACACCGTCGTACTCGCAGTCCTCAACGTTGCTCGTGATGTCAGAGGAGTCCTCGACGTAGCACCGTGCCAGCAGGATGTTGGGCAAGTGGCCTTGCTCCTGCAGTGCGGCGATCCCCTCGAAACCGCCGTCGACGATGCCTACCTTGACACCTCGGCCGGTTATGCCGGCGTCGAACCAATGGTCGGCTTCGTGCAGCTTGGCCGCGTCACTGGGCACCAATGTGGAGGATTGCGCCCTCCGGGGTGGTAGCGCCGCTTGGAGTCGGGACACGCCCGGCTGCTTCGACAGGGCCTCCAGCAGGCGCACCGGTGCGTACACCTCGATGTAGCCGTCGCCCACACGCCGGGCTTCCACCGAGTTGTCCTGCAACCAGGCCACCACCGGCGCGGTGTCGGCCGCGACCCCGTTGGCGTCGATGATCATGTAAGCGGTGACCAACACGGTGCCGCCCTTGGACACCGGCGCAAGCGCGGCCGCCTCGTCGGCTGCCAGCGCCACTGCCTGGTCGGATGCTTGACCCGCCCCTTGCGCCGCGGGCCCGACTTCCGCCTCATAGGCGTCAACCACATTGGCCAGGATCGAATCCATGTTGGATTGGCCCGACTTGTTCAACGGCGCCACGCTGGGTTGGTCACCGGCAGGATCTCCCTGCGATTGGGCCTCGCCGGATGCTGCGGGGCTGAAACCGGCGGCGACCACGGCCATGATCAGCAAGATCACCGGCCACGTGAAGCGGCTCCGTTGCGGGCGGCCTGCGATGTTCGTGTTGGCCTTGTGTGTGTTTGGCATTGCCTTGACTCCCTTGTGTGGGTGCGGCGACCGGCAATGGGCATGCCGCACCGCAGCTACGCGTCCAGCGACCTGTCCCCAAGGACGTGATCAACCGGGCCTTGAGACCGAACCGAAGCCCGGCCCTCCGATTCCGACCTTCTGGACTTGACGGCGCTACTATATAGCTAATCAATACTATATTACTATCGACCAAATTAGGGTCGGCGTGGGCGCAGACTCCGTGGGCCGAGTGTCACCGGCCCGGTTGCGCGTGACGTAGGCCCGCGTTACCGGAACTCGGCCTTGCGTACCGCGGATGTCGTGGCCGGCGCCGGGGAGTGGCTGCTGGCCCAACCACCCGCCGGCAGTTGTCACGAGTGGCCGTGGCGCCTAGGCGGGAATCCGTTCAGCGACGTACAGGACTGCCCGACTTGGTCTCAGGCGGGGGTGCGTTCGGGGACGTAGAGGGGGGTGCCGGACTTTGACCACTGGTCGATCGCCTCGGCGGCCTGGGCCACCTCCTCGGCTGTGCGGGTTTGGGCGATGCTTCGACCCAGCGCCTCGAAGGTGGGAATCTCGTCATCGGCGAGGGCCGGCATGGGTGTGCGCCGCGCCAGGGCCTGCTCCACGAAGGGTGCTAGCCGCTCGGCTTTGGCGGCTTCGCGTTGATCCTCGTCTGCCACCAGTTCGGGCATCACCTCACCGGCGAACAGCTCGAGAGTCTCACAAATGTGGTCGTGGCGGTTCCTGCCGCCTTGCTGGATGAACACCACCTGATCCACACCTGCATCGGCGTAGGCCTGGAGGTGGCGGCGAACCTGGTCGGGTGTGCCGATGCCGGAGCGTTCGCCTTCTTCGGCCATGGTGTGCTTCACCGCCTCGTACGCGGCCCAAATGTCGGTTCTGCCGGGTTTGTGCTGACCGAACAGGTAGTGATGGCCCAGCCCGTAGCCGAAGAACCGGAATCCGTCCATTCCCCGGCGTTTGGCTTCTTCCTCGTCGGGATGCACCGACAGGCCGGTCACCATCGCAATGTTGGCGTTCACGGCATGGCCGATCGGGGTGCATTCGGTTTGCAGGATGCGGTAGTAGTCCGAAACCCAACCGGCGGCTTCGTCGGGATCCACGAACGAGAACGTGAGCGCGCCAATTCCGAGGCGGGCGGCCAGCTTGATGGTCTCCCGGTTGGAACAAGCCACCCACAACGGAGGATGCGGCTTCTGCATCGGTTTGGGCACCACGTTGCGGCACGGCATCGAGAAGTACTCACCGTCGAAGCCGGGATAGGGATCCATCACCATCATGTTGGCGCACTGCTCAACCGCTTCGGCCCAGGCGGCGCGCTTGGAGTCGTGTTCCACTCCGAAGCCGCCAAGTTCGAGAATCGACGACGACTCGCCGGTGCCGAAATCCACCCGTCCACCCGAAATGAGATCGAGGGTGGCGATGCGTTCGGCCACCCGAGCCGGGTGGTTGTAGCGGGGCGGCATCAGCACGATCCCGTGCCCGAGGCGGATCTGTTTGGTGCGCTGACTGCAAGCCGCCAGGAACACCTCCGGCGCCGAGGAATGCGAGTACTCCTCCAAGAAGTGGTGCTCCACCTCCCAGGCGTGGTGAAAGCCCAGCTTGTCGGCCAGTTCAACCTGATCGAGGGCTTCCTGAAGCAAGCGGTGCTCGTCGCCGTCGCCCCAGGGCCGTGGAAGTTGATGCTCGTAGAAGATCCCAAACTTCATGCCCGCAGCCTATGAGCGCCACTGCTGCAGGCCCAGGCCGCAACGCTCGTCAATCCGCTGGTGGGGCGACCCCGGAAGATGTGCTCAGGCGCCTCAGCAGGCGGGAGTCAGGCGCCGCGCATTGAGTGCCAGAGGCGCAGCATTGGGTGTTTGCGCTCGTGGGCGCGTGGGTACACGAACGCAAACAACACGAAATTGCAGGCGTATCCGCACACGCACAACACCCACGCGGCGCGATAAGCGCTGAGCGTGGCCTCCGGGCCCGCCGGGTTGCCGATCACCGCGAAGGCAACGGCAATTGCCAGCGCCACCGACATTTGAAAAAAGGTGGTGCGCCCCGCGGCGGCCATGGCGTATTCGCTTGGTGGAATGTCACGCATTGCCGCGCCGGTGAGCTGCGCGAATCCGGTTCCCGCGGCCAGGCCCACCAGCAGGTTCCCCACCAGCAGCAACCCGAAAGAGGGCGACACCGACATGGTGAACAACCACAGCCCAATGCCGGCCATGCCCGACACCGCCCCAAGTGTGAGGATTGGCGCGTTGCCGATCCGATCCGCGATTCGGCCCGCTATGGGTGACGCAACAAAGGAAACCAGAGGCCCGGGCGCAATGGCGAAACCGGTTTGGATCGCCGACCATCCCCACACGTCCTGAATGAAGGTGGGCAGCGGGAACAGCATGGCGAAAAAGCCCATGCAGAAGAACAGCGACCCGAGATTGCCCAGCGCGTACGAGCGGATGCGCAACAGCTTCAGGTCGAACAGCGTGGCGGGGTGGTACAAGCTCCATTTCACGAACGCCGTGATGAGCAGTGCCCCCAGCGCGAATGATCCGATCACAGGCGCCGATGACCAACCCCAGGCCTCGCCCTCAACGATTCCCAGGATCAACACGCCCACACCGATTGATGCCAGCGGCACGCCGATCACGTCCACTCGCTGAGCGACGTTCTCGCCTTTGCTTTCCACGAGGTTCCTCGTGCCGATCACCAGCCCCGCCACGGCGATCGGCACGTTGATGTAGAACACCGACCGCCAGCCAAGTCCCTCCAGCAGCAAAGCGCCCAAGGTGGGCCCGAGCGCAGCGGCGAGTCCTCCCGCGGCGCCCCATGCGCCGATGGCGAACTGATGGCGCGACCTGGGGAACGTGGTGAGCAAGAGTGCCAGCCCGGCAGGGAACTGCATTGCGCCGCCCAGCGCCTGAACGGCTCGTGACGCGATCAGCATGGGCAGGTTGAGCGCAGCCGCGGAGCCCAGCGAACCAACCACGAACACGGCCAAGCCCGTGAGGAAAAGGCGCTTGCGGCCGTAGCGGTCGGCGAGCCAGCCCGACAGCAACAACAAGGCCGCCACCGTGATGCTGTAGGCGCTCACCACCCACGAAAGTGCCGCGGGCGAGGGATTGTCGAACGCCTCGCGGATCGCCGGGAGCGCCAGAGCGATCACCGACAGCTCCATGCTCACCATCATCACCGCGGCCGAGATCACCACCAGGGTGATCCACGCCTGTGCCGGGATGTGTTCCAAGCTGCCGGTGGGCGGCGCCTGCGCGGAAGGCGCTGGGCGCTTTGGCGGCATCATCGCAGCCTACGCAACCCCTGTCGTCTCGGCGGGTGCGGGCCGCCTGGAGCGCCCGAGCGGTTCGCGGGGCCGTTGAGGATCACGGTGTGTGGTCGCTCGCGGGTTGTGGGCCGCTTGTGGCCCCGCTGCAGCCCGTTGTGGGCGCTGGTCACTGCCGCAGCAGGTCGCGCTTTCTTTGTTCGATCTTTGTGAGCAGCGGCGGGAAGATCTCCTCGGGGTCGATGGTCGCCACCAACAGCACAGGGCCGTCTGCGGCCATGGCCCAGCCGACGGCATCGTCGAGGCCGCCTTCGGCGTCCACCTTGCGTGACGCCACGCCGAAGGCATCGGCCAGTGTCACAAAGTCGATTGGAGCGAGGCGCACGAAATGGTCCTCGCCGTGCATTTGTTCGGCCTGGTGGCGCAGGATCCCCAACGCCCCGTCCACGAACACCACGGCCACCACCGGCAGGTTCAACTCCGCGGCCACCGACAGTTCGCCCATGGTGTGAACGAATCCACCGTCACCGGAAATGGACACCACCTTTGTGCCAGGGCGGGCCACCGACGCTCCGATCGCCGCGGGGAGGCTGAAACCCATGGCGTCGAACTCGCAGGACTGCAACAACCCGTCGGGGCGTGTCACCTCCAGCCGGTCACAAACCCAAAGGCGGTGGTTTCCGATGTCCGCCGAGAACAACGCAGCCGTCGCCGCGTCGTCGTCCCGGTTGCGCCGGCGGTTGCAGGCCTCCAGAAATTGTGCGGCGCTCAATCCTCTCGAGGCGTCGTTGCACGGCGCGAACGGCACCGGTTTGTGCCCGCACCAGGGTTCGCGCCTCGTCTCCAACTCCAAGGCCTCGGCCACCGACGCCAGCAGTGTCTTCGCGTCGGTGGTGATTCCCATGTGCGCGTCGTAGTTGCGGTTGACTTGTGAGGGGTCAACATCGGCGTGGATCAACCGGGCCTGCTCGCCGAACAAGTCGGGGCGCCATCCGAAGGTGGTTTGCTCACCCAGGGCACAACCCACCACCAACACTGTTTGCGCCTCCGAGATGGCCTGCCGGGCGGCGTCGGTGCCGTAGAAGCCGAGCATTCCGACGGCCAGACGATGAGATGTGGGCACCGATCCGATACCGGAGCGACTGGTGGCAACAGGCGCCCCCAACTTCTCGGCCACCGCCAGCAGCTCGGCGGTCGCACCCGCGCGCAGCACTCCGTGACCCGCGAGGATCGCCACCCGATCCGACTCCAACAGCATCGCCGACAGCTCGGCCATCGTTTCCGAGGCGATCATCGTGGTTGGCTCCGCGGCCGGTCTGATCGCGGTGGTCGGGGGGGCCGATTCGGCTTGCAGGTTTTGGGGCAGCGCCACGTGTACCGGCCCTGGACGCCCCGAAGCGGCAAGCTGCAAGCCGGTTGCGAACAGGCTGGGAAGCTCCGCCACCGAGTTGGCCTGCAGGGACTGTTTGCAGAACGGCGCCAGCAAACCCACGTTGTCGCAGTGCTGCAACACGTTGCGATGCACGTAACGCTGATCGACCTGACCGGTCAGCACCAACAACGGGATCGAGTCGGCCTGGGCGTTGGCCACTGCGGTCACCACGTTTGTGGCCCCCGGGCCCGGCGCGCCGGTGAACACCACGCCTGGCCGGCCGGTGGTGAGAGCGAAACCCGACGCCATGTAACCGGCGCCCAGTTCGTGACGGGCCGCCACAACTCTCACGCCTTCGAGGCGGCCCAGTTCGTGATAGGTGGGCAGGAAGTGTCCGCCGGTCATCGTGAACACCGTGGTGATCCCCGCGCCACGAATCGCCTCGGCGATGGCGCGCCGACCGGGAGTGAGCTGATCTGGTTCAGGCATCGAGTCAGCCTAAGCACCCACGGTGCAGGCGGTTGGTGCCGGGACGCACGCAGCGGGCACGGCGCAGCGGCGCTCGGTGCGGGGTGGCCCGGCCTTGGTGTGGTTGAAGTCCACGGCGGTGGGGCCCTGGATTTTGCTGCCCGCGGAGGGTGCCGGTGAGAACTTTGCGGCAGTGCCGTTTCGCTTGACGGGCGGGCGCGGGCGCGCTACTGTGAGGAAAGGATCACTACTGTGATTACACATTCGGTGCTGGGGCTGCGGGCGCCGGCGGCGTGGCCCGGGCGTGCCGGAGAGGTCCCGGCTACCCAAAGGCGCCGATCACCGGCAAGAATCGGAACCGACTCGAATCAGCACATCCACCCAGAAAGGAACAGCAGATGGCCACTGATCTTGAGAGGTTCGTGAACGCGGACGGCCGCGAGGCCCAGATCGCCGAAGTGGAGGCGCGCATCGCCACCGACGGCATCCAATACCTGTACTGCCAGTTCATCTCGGTTACCGGGCGGATCATGGGCAAGGGCATCCCGGCGAAGCACTTCGGCATGATCGCCCGCAAGGGCTTCCAGCTCGTGTACGGCTCCACCGCCAACCTGTTCATCGACCGTCACGGCAACTACATCGGCTACGGCCCCGAGGCTCGTGAGCTTGTGGGCATCGCCGAACCCGAAACGTTCATGCCGCTGCCCTGGGATTCCAAAACCGCCCGTGTGTGGTGCACCTTGTTCCGTGGCCGTGAGGAGGAAGTGGACGGCGGGGCGTTCCTCACCTCGGATTGTCGTGGAAACCTCAAGCGCCTGCACGCCGAGTTCGAGGCCAAGCACGGACTGCACCTGCGCGCCGGTTGCGAGCCCGAGATGATGTGGCTGAAAGCCGACGCCGATGGCAAACCCACCGTGGAGGGCCTCACCAAGCCGAACTGCTACCACATCGACCAGTTCGCAGAGTTGCAGCCCCTGATCCACAAGGTGGTGGAGTACTGCGAGGCAATGGGCCTCGACATGATCCAAGGCGACCACGAGGACGCCCCCGGTCAGCTTGAGCTGAACTTCAACTTCGACCGGGCCGAACTCACCGCCGATCGTCTCAGCACATACCGGCAGGTGTGCAAGCAGGTGGGCCGCGAGCTGGGCGCCTTTCCGTGCTTCATGCCCAAACCGTTCATGGGCGTGAGCGCCAACGGCTGCCATCACAACATTTCGCTGTGGACTGCCGACGGCGACAACAAGTTCATGCCCGAGGGCGACAATCCGCAGCTTCCGGGCCCGATCGGCCTTCAAGCCATTGGCGGAATCCTCGAACACGTGCGTGCGCTCACCTGTTTGACCTCGCCCACGGTGAACTCGTACCGCCGTTTGTGGGACACCGGCTTCTGGGCGCCGGTCTTCGCGGACTGGGGCTTCCAGAACCGCACCACCGCGCTTCGGGTGAGCGCCCCCGGCCGGTTCGAGTACCGCTCGGTGGACAGTTCGGTGAACCCGTACCTGTCCTTCGCCGGGTTGCTGGCCGCCATGGACGACGGTCTCACCCGCAACCTCGACCCCGGCGAACCCGAGGAGCGCAACATTTACGAGGCCATGGAAGCCGGCAAGGACGTGCAGAAGATCCCCCTCACGCTGGGCGAGGCGCTTGAGGCGTTGCGCAACGACGCGGTGGTCAGCAGCGCATTGCCGGGCGAGATGTACAAGGTGTTCATGCACTACAAGAATGACGAATGGGAGAGGTTCCTGCACACAGTGTCGGACTGGGACATCGAGGAATACCTCGACGTGCTGCCCTAGCGGTTGCCGCGCTAGCCCGACACTCGTCGTCCGAGCCGACCATCACAGGCAGGAACATCACAGGCAGGACCACCACAGGAATAGGAGGATCAGCAAGATGTGTGGAATCGCAGGAGTGATCCACCGCGACGGCGCCGCGGATGTGGGCGCCGAACTCACGGCCATGCTCCAGTCAATGAAGCACCGAGGCCCGGACTCCACCGGTTACGCCGTGTACGGCCCCGCCGATGACATGGTGGTGGTGCGCTTCGTGCTTGCCGAACCGGCCAAGAGCGCCGGTTTCGGCATGCAGGAACGCCTCGAACGCAACCGGGCCGAGGTGGAGAGCCGCCTCGCCAAGATCGGGGCGAAGGTTCACACCGTCACCAGCGAAACCGGGTACGCGTTCAGAGCGTCGATTCGTTACAGCGGCGAGTTGAAACCCCTGGCGGACTACCTCGAGGACGTGCCGGGATGCGAGGTGCTGTCGCTTGGCAATTCGCTTGAGATCATCAAGGATCTCGGCGACGCCGACACGGTGTCCGACCAGTACGGGCTGCGCGGCTTCCGTGGCACCCACGGAATCGGGCATGTGCGCATGGCCACCGAATCCGAGGTGGACCTCGCCAGCGCCCATCCCTACTGGGCGTACCCGTTCGCGGATGTGGCAGTGGTACACAACGGCCAGCTCACCAACTATCACCAGTGGCGCCGCCGCCTCGAACAGGCCGGTCAGCGCTTCCAAAGTGAATGCGACTCGGAGATCATCGCCGTTTACCTCGCCGAGCAGATGTCCAAGGGACTGTCTCTGGAAACGGCGATGAAGCACAGCCTCGACGATTTCGACGGTGTGTTCACCTACGTGTGCGTGACCGGCAACGAGCTTGGCATCGCCAAGGACGAGATGGCGGCCAAACCGCTGGTGCTGTACGAATCCGACGAACTGGTGGCCGCCGCGACCGAGGAGGTGGCCATCCGGTCGTTGGTGAAACGAGAGGTGGAAACCCGAGATCCCTACGAGCGGGAGGTGCTGGTGTGGCAGGTGTAGGTTCCCGAAGCGGCGTCACCTACGACGCCAGGGGGTTGGTGGAACCCGACGCTGAACTCCCCCAAAACATCGAACGTGATGGCGCCAGGGCTCGTTTCGAGGCCGGTGATCTCACCATTCGTCAGATCAACATGGCGTTGCGCCAGCTCGTGTACCACGAGGGCGTGAGCGACGTGACGATCATCAACCCCGCGTCGAAGCATTCGCTCGCGGTGGGCATTTTGAAGCGATGCCGGATCCATTTCGAGGGCAGCCCCGGTTGGTTCGCGTGCGGGCTGATCGACGGACCCGAGGTGACCGTGAACGGTCGTGTGGGATGGTCGGTGGCCGAGAACATGATGTCGGGCGTGGTGGTGGTGGAACGCAGCGCCGGGTCGCTCACCGGCGCCGCGATCCGCGGCGGCGATCTGATCATCAAAGGCGACGTCGGCGCCCGCACCGGCATCGACCAGAAGGGCGGAACGATCATCGTTGGTGGTGACGTGGGCATCAACACCGGGTTCATGATGCAAAGAGGACGCCAGATCATCTGCGGAAACGCCGGTGAGAACCTGGGGGACTCCATGTACGACGGAGCGATCTACGTGGCGGGCAAGGTGCGCTCGCTTGGCGTGGATTGTGTGCCCGGAGAGTGGACCGACGCCGACACCGAGCTGATCGACCGCAAGTTCCGTCTGCACAACCTGGGCAATCCGCCACAGTTCGAGAAGTTCGTGTGCGGCAAGGTGTTGCACAACTACGACGCGCTGGAGCCATCCGAGCGCAAGCTCGTGCTCTGAGACCCGGAACCAACACAGCAAGAGCCCGAAGACATTGAGAACACTGGAGAAATCGCATGGATAGCGCCGCTTCTTCCACGGCTGAGGTGAACAAGCGCACCGACGTGCTCGGCCAGAGCCGCATTTTCACCCCCGAGGTGATCAACGACATTCACGTGAAGGCCGAACTGGGCCGCTACCGCATGCGCGGCTTCTCGATCTTCAAGAAGATCCCGCATTGGGATGAGCTGGTGTTTTTGCCGGGCACGCTCACCCGGTTCGTGATCGAGGGCTACCGCGAGAAGTGCGACACCCGCACGGTTCTTGGCGCCCGGTTTGCTCGCAAGCCGTTGGAGTTGGACATTCCGGTGTACATCACCGGCATGAGCTTCGGCGCGCTGTCACTTGAGGCGAAGATGGCGCTGGCCAAGGGCGCGTCGATGGCGGGCACCGCCACCTGTTCGGGTGAGGGTGGAATGATCCCACCCGAACGTGACCTGTCCACCAAGTGGTACTACCAGCTCATCCAAAGCCGTTACGGCTTCAACCCCCATCACCTGATGCTGGCCGACGCGGTGGAGTTCTTCATCGGCCAGGGATGCAAGGTGGGTCTCGGGGGTCACCTGATGGGCCAGAAGGTCACCGAACAGGTGGCCGAGATGCGTTCGCTGCCGGCGGGGATCGATCAGCGCTCCCCGGCGCGTCATCCGGACTGGCTCGGCCCCGATGATCTGTCATTGAAGGTGCAGGAGATCCGCGAGGCCACCGACTATCAGATCCCCATTCAGCTCAAGTTGGGTTCGGCTCGTGTGTATGACGATGTTCGCATGGCCGCAAAGTGCGGGCCCGACATCATCTACCTCGACGGCGCCGAGGGCGGCACCGGCGCAGGCCCGCACCTGGCCACCGAGGAAACCGGAATCCCGCTGATGGCCGCGATTCCCGAGGCTCGGCGTGCCCTTGAGGATGTCGGCCTCGCCGATGAGGTTGACCTTGTGGTGGCGGGCGGCATCCGCAACGGCGGTGACGTGGCCAAATGCCTGGCTTTGGGCGCCGACGCGATAGCGATAGGCACCGCTGCGCTGATGGCGTTGAACTGCAACAAGGAAATCCCCGGTGTCACCGATTACGAGGGCACCATCGGCGTGCCCGCGGGTGAGTGTTACCACTGCCACACCGGTCGCTGCCCTGTTGGTGTGGCCACCCAGGACGTGGAGTTGCGCAAGCGCCTCCACGTGGACGACGCCGCCTTGCGGGTTTACAACTTCTTGATCACTCTCACCATGGAAGTGCAAATGCTGGCCAGGGCGTGCGGCAAAACCGATGTGCATTCCCTCGAACCAGAGGACTTGGCGGCGCTCACCACCGAAGCAGCGGCGATGGCCAAGGTGCCACTCGCGGGCACCAACTACATCCCCGGCGTAACCGAGGAGAACACGCTCACCGAGATCCGCGAGCTCTTCGAGAAGCACGTGATCGACGGAGGCATCTGAGGCCCCCTGGCCCGCAGCACGCCACGGCGGCAATGTTGAGCAGGAAGGAAATTGAAATGGCAGAAGCATCCAGTTCGCAGCAAGCCCACACCGGGGAGAGCCCCCGCGAGACCCGCACCGTGGCGATCGACGCCGAAGTGCTCGCCGGCAAGCGGTTCGCCTACCAGGAGGACATGTCGCTGGTGGAGAACATTGATCTGCTCGCGGCCACTCCCGGCCCCGACATCAACTGGCTTGAGGACATCACCCTGCTGTCCGAGGACGGCGTTCCCGCGGTGTTTGACCGGTACTCCAATTCGTTTCTGAAGATCTACTTCCCGATCCCGCCGGGCCGTGAGGACGAGATCGCTCGCAAGGTGCTGATCAAACACCTGCAGGACGGCAACTCCTACGGCATCACCCTCAAGGACATTCACTGCAAGTTTCCCCAAACCGAGCTGGGGCCGTGGGTTGACGAGTCCCCCATTGTGGGCAACGACTGGCGTCAGCCGGTGCTTGAAGGATGGACTGCCCCGTCCGGTCATTGACCCAACCGCGCCTTGTCGGCAGGGCTTTGGGCGGCGACCGGTGCGGGTGGCGTGGGCCGGTGTCTGCGGCGGATCTCGGGGATCTAGTTGTTGCAGGGATCATCTCTGAGCGCAGTTAGGAGGTCGCACTCATGAGTCTTCCCAAATCGTCGCGTTACACCATTGTGGGCGCAGGAATCCACGGGCTGTCCACCGCCTGGCACCTGGCTGCCGGGTTGCGGGCTTCGGGCCGGGGTTCGGGCGCGGATGTGGTGGTGATCGACAAGACAGGCGTGGGCGCGGGGGCTTCGGGCATTGCCTGTGGCGTGATCCGCAACAACTACTTCCAGCCCGCCATGCGGGAGCTGATGGCGCATTCGGTGGAGGTGTGGGACTCCGACCCCGACGCGTTCTCGTATCACCCGGTGGGGTACATGCAGATCAGCCACGAAGCCATGCGCACCGATGTGGGCACCATCTACGAACAGCAGCAGGCGATTGGTTACTCGTCGGTGTTCGTGGAGGGCGAAGCCGCGTCGCGCCGTTACATGCTGGGCATCTTCGATGACTGGCAGGCCCAGGGCATCACCAGCGTGCTGCACGAGAAGCGTGGCGGTTACGCCAACAACATGGCGTCTCTGAAGGGCTTGCTCAACAAGGCCGAATCCGAGGGCGTGAACGTGGTCACCGGAGTGACCGTGGAGGGTTTCGACCGTGACGCGTCGGGTGCGGTTACCGCGGTTCGAACAGACGCCGGGCGGCTGTCCACCGATCATGTTGTGGTGGCGGTGGGCCCGTGGGCGCCGCAGTTTTGGGCGATGCTGGATTTGCCTTCCACCACCGACGTGCTGGGCCGCGACGGCCGGGTACACAACCTGGCCACCTGGAGGTACCTGTGCCTGCAGGAGGGCACGTTGGAGGTGGATCCCGGGTATCTCACCGACAACGACGGCAACATGCCGCCGGTGGTTCACATAGACACCGACGCGCCGCTCTATGACAGCGCCGGGCTGGTAACCGAGGGCCCCTGGGGGATCTACTACAAGCCCGATTTCAACTTCGGCGGTGTGCAGGGTGGGTACATGCCCTGGACGGTGGACAAGCCCGTGGAGGAAGTGGCGGTTGACCCCTACGGCCCCGACTCGCCCGATTTCGTGGTGGGCGCCGAGTTCAAACGCACCTGGACAGCGGCCCTGGCGCACTGCCAGAAACGTTTCGAGGGCAAGGCACACCTGATCAGCGACGAGCCTTCGGGTGGCATC
This sequence comes from Candidatus Aldehydirespiratoraceae bacterium, assembly GCA_965221635.1. GTDB lineage: Bacteria > Actinomycetota > Acidimicrobiia > Acidimicrobiales > Aldehydirespiratoraceae > JAAXHB01. The sequence goes on along the minus strand of OZ244902.1, from coordinate 952,950 downwards.
GGGGCGTTCTCGCCGGACAACTTCCCGGTGTTCGACACGTTCTGCGACAACGTGTTCTTCGTGGGCGACTCCAACCACGGTTACAAGATGATCGGCGTGGGCGCCCTGGTGGCCCACGAGGTGCAAGGCCGTCCGCAAGGCTTGCTGGCGCCGTTCCGCTACTCCAGGTACGCCACCGGCGACCTCCACCCGGTAAGCAACTCCCCCTACCCCTGGAGCTAACCCCCGCGCCCCCGCCGGCCGGCCCCACCGCCGGGCGGCCGGGCGACGGCACGTTCAGGCGCGGGCGCTGGGGCCGTAGGTGAGATGCATCGGGGCCCCCTCAACGAAGCGACTGGCTCGCAACGCCCTCACGTCAATCGGCTCCGCACCGCCAACTGACGCCTCGCCGAGCACGGCTGCTGCGGCGACCTCTCCCACTGTGGGGGACAGCTTCAGGCCGTGCCCGGAGAAGCCGACGGCCAGGTACAGGCCTTGCACGTCTGAGATGTCCGACGCCCAGCCCAGGATCGGGTGATAATCCGGTGTCACGTCGTAGGCGCCGCTGATCAGCATCTCGGGTTGGTCTTGCAGGGTGAGGCCGGGTAGACGGTGGTTCACCGCCTTGTGGATGCGTTCGGCGTGGGCTTGATGCCCCTCTGTGCCGGCGTCGGCGAGCGGGTCATCCACCAACGGCATTTTTGTCGGGTAGGCCACTGCGAGCACTTGGCGGCCCATGCCTGGGCGGATCACCAGGTTGGAGTTGCCGTCGGTGACGCAGGTGTGCAACTGGGGTGATCCGGGTTGGGCGGAGCGCATGGCCATGTCGAGTCGGCGTCGCTGCACCGGCACATCCACGCCCAGCGGGTTGAGTAAGTCTCGGGCCCATGCGCCGGTGGCGGCCACCACCACGGGGGCGTCGATCCTTGAGCCGTCGGCGAGAGCCACCCCGCTCACCGATCCACCGGAGGTGGTGATCCCGGTCACTGCAGCGGGCGCGATCACCGTTGCGCCCGCGCTGGTGGCCGCGCCAAGCCAGCTCAGCACCATCCGGGTTACGTCGATGTAGCCACCGTCGGGTTCCCAAGCGCCACCTGCCAGGTCGTCGGTGCGCAACAGCGGTTCGATCCGGGCCACATCGGCGGGTTCCACGAAACTGGTGTCCACACCTGTGGCCGCGCCCAGCGCGATGTTGCGGCGCAATCCGTCGATCTGGTCGGTGGTCACCAACAGCAGGTACCCCAGCCGCACGTAACCGGGATCGCCGTATCCCACCTCCTGGTCCCAGTTGCGGATCACATCGAACCCTCGCATCGCCATGCGCACCATCAACTCGTTTGAGTAATGCTGGCGGATCTGTCCGAAAGTCCGCCCCGAGATGCCCCCAACCGGCGCCCGGGCGTCCACGATCACCACCCGCCGACCCGAATGCCGAGCCAGCCGGTACCCAATGCTCGCGCCCGTAACCCCAGCGCCAATCACCACCACATCGGCGCTCTGGCGAGTCCCGCGATCAGCGCCCATCAGCCGAAGCATGCCACACCACCGCTTTGGCTCGATGACACCGCCTTGGTGACCCAACGTCGAGTCCACCTTTCGAAGCGCGGTGCAGCCAACCGCCACCTAGGCTGTGTGGCATAACACCCTGTGTGCTTCGTCGCTCAGGACCCAGTGGCCCCTCCTTGCGAGGGGCCACTGTTTTTCTGGTGATCGTTTTGGCGGAGCCGGGTTAGGGGGTGGGGGGTTTGGCTTTCTTTTGGGCTGTTCGGTGGGCTCTTAGGATCCGTTCGGTGTAGCCGTTGGGTTCGGTTCGGGCGGCGAACACGAGGGTTTGCGCGGCTTGGAACGGGATGCTCTTTTCGTAGTTGGGGGCCATCGGCTCGTACGCCGGGTCGCCCGCGTTTTGCTGATCCACAAGGTTCGCCATGCGTCGCAGCGCGGCTCGCACCTGGGGTTCGGTGATCAGGCCGTGGTGCAACCAGTTGGCCACATGCTGACTCGAGATTCGCAGCGTGGCCAGGTCCTCCATCAAGCCAACATCGTCGATGTCGGACACGGTGGAACAACCAATGCCCTGGCCCACCCAGCGAACCACGTAACCCAAGATGCCCTGCACGTTGTTGTCGAGTTCGCGTTGGATCACCGCCGGGCTGAGCTTGCGATCCTCGGGCATCACCGGAAGTTGGATCAACTGTTCAAGGGTGACCGGCTCGCGCTTGGATAGCGCCCTCTGGCGAGCGGCCACGTCCACGGTGAAGTAGTGCATGGCGTGCAAGGTGGCCGCAGTGGGTGACGGCACCCAGGCGGTGCTCGCCCCGGCCATCGGATGTTGCATCTTGGTTTTGGCCATGGCCGCCATCTCCGCCGGCATGGCCCACATCCCCTTGCCGATCTGAGCCCTGCCACGCAAACCCGAGGCCAGGCCAACGTCCACGTTGGAGTCCTCGTAGCACAACAACCACGGCGCCGCCTTCATTTCGGTCTTCGGGGGCACCGCGCCCGCCTCCATTTGGGTGTGTATCTCGTCGCCGGTGCGGTCGAGGAAACCGGTGTTGATGAAAGCCACCCGGTGGCGTGCCTCGCCGATGCACGCCGCAAGGTTCAGCGAGGTGCGACGCTCCTCGTCCATTATTCCCATCTTGAGGGTGTTGCGATCCAGGTCGAGTGCGTCCTCCACACGGGAGAACAAGTTGCACGCCAGGCGCACCTCCTGCGGGCCGTGCATCTTCGGTTTCACGATGTACACCGACCCGGCGGCCGAGTTGCGCACCGGGGCCACGTCCACCCGCCCGTGACCTTGCAGGTCGTGAACACCGGCCAGGGAGGTCACGAGCGCGTCGAGCATCGTCTCGTAAATCGGTTCGCCATCGAGGGTGACAATGTCGGTTTTCAGGTGCGGGCCCACGTTGCGCACCAGCATCAAACTCCGGCCCGGCAACGTGAACGGAGTTCCGCCGGGGCTCACGAAATCCAGGTCGCCTCTCAGTTTGCGATGCACCCGGTTGCCGTCGCGCACGAAATCGGCGGTGAGGGTGCCCAACATGAGCTGCAGCCAGTTGCGGTACACGTGAACCTTGTCGTCGGCGTCCACCGCGCAAACCGAGTCCTCGCAGTCCATGATCGTGGTAACCGCCGACTCGAGGCGAATGTCGAACACCCCGGCATGATCACGGCGCCCCACCGAATGTTCGGCATCGATGCGCACCTCGCAGTGCAAACCGTGCTTCTTCAGCAACACCGCCGACGGGTTGGCCTCGTCGCCGCGGTACCCGGCGAACATGTCGGGCTGTGCCAACGCGGCGACCGTGCCGTCGCCAAGGTCGGCCCGCAGGGCGCCGCCGCTTACGAAGTAGCGGGTGACCCAGGCGTGACTCGCACAATCCAACATGAAATGACTGTCCAAAAAGGCACGCCCCTGGGCGATCACCTGGTCGCCACGGATCGGGTTGTAACCACCGCCCGGGGCGCATCCTCCGGTGTCGGCGATCACGTCGGTGCCGTACAGCGCGTCGTACAGGCTGCCCCAGCGGGCGTTGGCGGCGTTGAGCGCGTAACGGGCGTTGTCGAGCGGCACCACCAGCTGCGGGCCTGCGGTGGCCGCGATCTCGGGGTCGACGTTGTCGGTGACCGCCGGCTGGAAGTTGGCGGGCTTGGTGATGTAGCCGAGCTGGCGAAGAGCCTTGATCTCGTTGGGAACCTTGTAATGGCCGCGGGCGCGGGCCGCCTTGTGCCACCCGTCGATCCGGCTCTGAACCTGATCCCGGCGGGTGATCAACGCCTCGTTTCGGGGGCCCAACTCGGTGCAGATGGCCTCGAAGGTCTGCCAAAGGGCTATCGGGTTGATCTTCGTGCCTGCCACGGCTTCGTCACAAACGAAGTCATAAAGCAGCGGGTGGATGTTGAGTGAGCCGATGCGCATAGCCGGTGAGACTAGCTGCGCGGCCTGCCGGCCCTGGATGCGGTATACAGCGCGGATGCGCCGCTGCTGGGAGGTCGGCCCTGTGGCCGGCGTCGGCACAGACGAGTGCTAGAGCGCGGTGACCACTTCGGACATGAACTGCTGGATCCTCTCGTGGGCTTGCGCGGTGGAGGTCATGTTGAAGGTGGGGATGATCAACTCGTCGGCCCCTGCTTGCGCGTATTTGGCGACCTTTTCCACGAGTTGTGCGGGTGTGCCCACAAGCACCGGTCTGCCGCTTTCGGTTTCGTCGATCTTCTTTGCTTCGGCCTCGCTGTCGCACAGGAACAACAACAACGCCGCCGAGTACTGAATGTCGGCGGGGTCGCGGTCGGCTTCTTCGCAGAGTTGCTTGAAATATGCCCGGAAGTGTCTCATTCCGCCTGCGGTGACCCAGCCGTTCCATTCGTGCGCGTAACGCACCGCGGTGGGGATCGTGCGACGTTTGCCCATTCCGCCGATCATCAACGGCAGCGGGTTCTGCAGTGGCTTCGGGGCCAGGGGTGCGCCTTGGAGTTGGTAGTGAACGCCGTTGAAGTCGGTGCGCTCGTTGGCGAACAGGCCGGTGATCACCGCGCACGCCTCGTCGAGCTTGTCGGCGCGTTCTTTCACCGTGCCGTACTCGATTCCGTAGCGGCGGTGCTCGTTCTCCTGCCATCCCGCGCCCAGGCCCAGCACCAGCCTTCCGCCGCTGATGTGATCAACCGTTGCCGCCTGTTTGGCCAGCACCGCAGGATGGCGGTAGGTGTTTCCGGTGACCATTGCGCCCAGGCGCACCCTTGGCACCGCTGCGGCCAGACCGGCCAGCAGCGACCAGCATTCGTGCAGCGGGTTTAGCTCGGCGTCCTCGCCGCGATCCGTGAACCCGTCGATGCCGAAACCGCCGGGTGGCAACATGAAATGGTCGGCCACCCACAAGCCGTCCCAACCGGCGGCCTCCGCGGCTCGGCCCAGAGCAACGTAATCGTCCCAGGTGTTGTCGTTGGATATCCAGAAGCTGAATCTCATGGCAGCGTTCTAGCGCCCCGAACTGGCATTGGCTGCGCCGGCCCCGAGCCCGTGTGGCGGCGGGCACTGCTGCGCGGACCACCCGCAGGCTATGCTTGCGTGCGGCTTGCGGGGGCTTGTGGGCAGGTCGGCCCGCAGGCTCGTGGCGAGGTCGGCCTAAAGGATCGGGAACTTGGCCTTGTCGGGCAGACCCGACCGGGCGGTGATGGCCTCACCCGCGGTTTGGCAGCGCCGGTAGAAGGTGTCCTCGTCGATGGTGGTCATCCGGCCTGCTTCCACCACCACTTGCCCGTCCACTAACACCGTGTGAACGCCACGTCCATCCGCGCTCCACACGAGCTGGTTGATCACGTTCAGCAGCGGTCGCCATTCGGGGCGGTCGGTGTCGTGCAACACCACATCCGCTTTCTTGTTGGGCTCCAGCGACCCGATCTGATCTTCCATCAGCATCGTGCGTGCGCCGCCGAGGGTGGCCATCTCGTAGGCCTTCTCGGCGGGGAACATTTGGGGATCCATGCGGGCGTCCTTGAACAGGCCCGCCACCAGGTAGGTGGCCCGGTGCATGTCGGCGTAGTTGGACGCGTTGTTGCCGTCGATGCCGATGCTCACGTTGATTCCCCGCATCACCATCTCGGGGATCTTGCCGATCTGGGTGATGCCGTAGCTCACCTTGAGCGCCGTGGTGGGGCAGTGCTCCACCGAGCATCCCGCCTCGGCGATCACGTCGATCTCGGCGTTGTCCACCTGCACGCAGTGCGTCATCGACGTGTCGGCGCCGAGCACCCCGATCTCGCCGAGGTGGATCATCGGGCGCTGCCCGAACTCGGCGAGGAACCCGTCGGGGTCGAGCTTGGCCGGGCTCATGTGAAAGTTGAGACCCACACCGTGATGATCGGCAGCCTCGCGTGCCGCCTTCCACAACGGATCCGAACAGGTGGTGTGGCCCACCAGCATCGACCACGCCTCGAGACGCCCACCGGCGGTGTTGCGGTGACGTTCGATGGTGTCGTTGAGGTTGGCGATGGCCGTGTCGGTGTCCTGTCGGTAAACGCTCGGCTCGGGCGGCAGATCCCACACCCAGCGGCCGATCCGTCCCCTGATGCCCACTTCGGTGAGCCCGTCCATCACTTCGTCGGTGAAACGGATCGTGCCCGCCTCCAAAAACGTGGTGGTGCCCGACTTGAGCATTTCCACCGCGGCGAGTTGCGCGGAGAGACGCTCCTCCGCGGCGGTGTACACCGAGTACAGCGGGCACAACCACATGAACACGTTCTCCTCGAAGGGCGTGTCGTCTGGCACGTAGCCACGGGTGAGTGGCTCGCCGGTGATGTGGATGTGGGTGTTCACCAGGCCTGGGGTCACCACGAAACGGTCGCCGCCCACCACCCTTGCGGGCTCGTAGGCGGCTTCGAGTTCCGAGGCCTTGCCCACGGCCACGATCTCGGAGCCTCGTATCGCCACCGCGCCGTTGCGGATGATGTCGCGGGTGGCGTTCATGGTGACCACATACCAGCCCTTGATCAGGGTGTCGATCCGTTGTCGCTGGGTCATGGCGCCTCCCTGGTGTCGGGCGTGTGGTGGTGCGGGCCGGGATGATCAGCCGGTGGCGGGGTGTTTGGGTTTGCCGGCCACGTAGGCGAACTGGAAACCGATGGGTTCGATCAGGCGGATCGCCTCGAATCCTGCGTGGCGCAGCCATTGTGACGCGGCGCTGTTGGTGATCGCGAATCCGTTGACCGTGGCGGCCATCATCGTCATGCCCATCAGCACGGCGTTGGCGCTGTGTTTCGGTTCGGGCCCCACGAAGTAGTCGCACATCACCACCCGGCCCTCGGGCGCCAAGGCTTTGTAGGCGCGGCGCAGCAGGTGTTGTGCGCCTTCGGGGCCTTCGGTTCGACACACGTGCCCGAGCACCACCAGGTCGTACCGATCGGGCTCGATTTGGATCTCGTGGAAGTTGCCGGGCCGGAACTCGCAACGGTCGGCCACGCCGTGCTCGGCTGTCTTGGCGCGTGCGAAGTTGAGCACCCCTGGCAGGTCGTTGATCACAGCGGTTGCCTGTGGGCAGGCCTGCAGCACCGCTATCGACCAGGGCGCCCCACCGGCGCCGAGGTCGAGCACTCGGGGCGCCGCCAGCGCGCTGTAGCGCAGTTGCAGATCGGATCGGGTGGCGGCGCGCCACACGGTGGTGAACGTGCCTTCCACCAAGGGCAGGTAGAAGTCCGCCGGGTTGGTGTTGGGGCCGTCGATGGGTGTGGGCGGTCGGCCTTGGCGCACTGTTTGGGCGAGGTGCTCCCAGTTGCGGGCCGGGCCGGGCGCCACCGGGATCAGGTCGGTCATCGAGGCGGCGCCGTCTTGTAGCAGGTAGCGCCGGGCGGTGTCGTTCAGCTTGTACAAGGCGGCCGGCGGGCGGGGCCGGTTGTCGTCGGAGGTGGCATCGTTGGCACCGGCCTGGGTTTCGTTGGTGTTGTCGCTGGGTCCGTCGTTGGCGTTGGGATCACCCGCGGTGGCGGCGCGGTGGTCGGTGCGACTGCCGGTGGGGCCGGGATCAGCTTGAGCAAGGTCGGGATTGACGCGGTCGAGCAGTTCCATCGCGCAGATCGAGTCGAGCAGCGCCTCAAGATGTGGCGGCGAAACAGCCAAGGTTTGCGCCAGGGCGTCGGCGGTGTGCGACTCCGGTGGCTGGGCCAGGGCCTCGAACACTCCCAACTGAAGGGCGGCCACCAGCGTGTGATAGCGACCGAGCCCTTCTATGGCGGCCCATACCGGCGCCGCGGCGGGTGGCTTGTAGTCCTGGTATGGGCGGCCCGTGTGGGCCATGGTGTGGGTTTTCTTCAACTCCGGATACGGGGAGTCGGGCACTTGGGTTGGGCCTTGTCAGGTGAGCAGGTTGGCGCGCAGCAGTTGCGGCACCCCGGGATCGAGCCCGGCGCCAACCAGAAGCGCTTCCGCGGCTGAGCGGCCGTTGCGGCGACCGGATTCGCCGCCGGCGGGCGGGTGGCGTGAGTCCAACTCGGCGAGCAGTGTGTGCATGGTGTCGCGTGGCGCGCTGAACATCGCTGCCACGTCGTCGAATTTGATTCCCTGGCGGGCCAACACCGGCGTCACCTCGGTGATGCGGTGGGGGGTGCGGAGTTCGTCGGTGAGGCAGTAGTCGTCAAGCACCACCTGCCGGGGCACGCCCAGAATCTCGAGTAGCAGTGCCGCGGCCACACCGGTGCGGTCCTTGCCCGCGGTGCAATGAAACAACAACGGCAGGTTCTGCGGGTCGGCGACAAGATCGGCGAGTCGGGTGAACTGCTGCGCACAGTTGTCGAGCATGCGCAGGTACATGCGAGCCATGTCGGCCGGAGTGATCGACCTGACCTTGCCGGCCAAGGCTTGTTCGGCCAGGGTGGCCTGAGCGTCCACGTAAGGATCGCCGGAGCTGCCGATGGGGAGGTGTACGTGCGCGGTCACCCCGGCAGGCAGCCGAGACTGGTGACGCTGGGCCTCCGAGCGGCCCCGAAAATCCACAACCGTGCGAATGCGCAGGCTCTCAAGTGTCTGCAGGTCGCTGTCGGTGAGCCCGCTCAGCCTGTCCGACCGGAACAGCAGTCCCGTTCTCACCCGCTCGCCGCCCTGTGTGTCGTACCCGCCCAGATCCCGACAGTTGCGTGCTCCCTCAAGGGCCACCACCGCATCGTCACGCACGACCCGGCAACCTAGCGGGTAGCTCAATGCCACCACCCGCCGCCGGCGCCTGAAGCGCCGTACCGCACAAAGGCGGAGTGGTCTCGCAATGCCAAGGGCGGTGACGGACGCCGTGGATCCCTGAGCGCTTGAGCCGAACTGTGGCCGGGCAGCGAGGATCAGGAGCGAGCGATGGTTTCCTCGGTGGTGTCGTCTGGGGCGTCGTCGCTGGGTGGCGGCGCCGGAGTGATGTTGAAATGGCCTTCAATGCGGGCCACCCGCTCGCGGGTGTCGCCGAGGCTGATGGAAATCACCCTGAGCTGCGCCCGCGTGTCGCGATGGTTCTCCTCGGTGATCCGCTTGTGCTCATCGAGATCCCGCCGCAGGGTTTGGAACTGGTCGCACCGCTCGCGTCGCGCGATCTCAAACTTTTGGTCGGTTTCGGCCCGCATGGTCTTGAACTTTTGGTCGGTTTCGTCCCGCATGGTCTTGAACTGTTCGGCGGTCTCTGCGCGTTGGATCTCGAACTGGCGGTCGGTGTGGGTTCGGAGGGTGTCAATTCGGTCGTGGGTGTTTTTGAACTGTTCGGCGGTCTCTGCGCGCATGGTTTTGAACTGTTCGGCGGTTTCGGCGCGTTGGGCCTGGAACTGCTGGTCGGTCGCTTCCCGCGAGCGTCGGAACTCGCGCTGGATTTGCCAGGCCGAGCCCAACATGAGCAAGACGATCGTTGAGAACAAGGTGATCACGATGCCAAACGCCTGGGGGTCCATTCCCTGACTATAGCACCCCGCCACCCGGTTGCAACTTCAAAAATCATGAAACATCATGAAACGGCCAGCACGCCCATCCAGCAGACCACGCCAATGTCGTCCTCGGTGATCGGGCTCAGCGGCTCAGGCGGAGGCGCGGCGCGCAGGCCGTACTGGTTCACAACCTCCACGATCTGAAGCGCGGCCTGCGACTTGTTGATCGAACCGCCAGCCACTTCCCGCTTGATCTGACCAATAGCAGAACGCACCTGCCCGCCCCTCTCGGTTGCAAGGGCCTCGGCAGCGGTGCCGATCTGTTGTGACCACGCAACGTCGGGATCATTGAGCACGTCCCTCGCCCAGCGCTGCAGCGGCCCCAGGTTGCGGTCGCTTGCGCTGCCATCGGCCTCTTCGTTGTGTTCTTCAACTATCGACTCCGCGGCTGCGGCCCACGCGGCCTCGAGGTCGATGGTGGGGTTCTCGATTGCCGGCGCCCAGCCAGGTTCGATACGGGCGAGGATGGTGGGGATGGTGGAGGTGATCTCGCCGTCGTTGGTTACGTAACGCCAGTAGGGGCGCCCCGTGCCTTTCAGGCGACAAGCGAAGAACACCCCGGCAGGACCCTTCGAGGGCACGTCGGGCCCTTGTGCGAAGGCAGCGCCCACACCCCAAGGAAGGTCACGCACGTGTCGCAACTCACCCTCGCTGAGCGCTCTGCGCAACTCCGCTCGCAGCAGTTCACCATTGTGCAGTTGCGAGTCCGGCGATCCGGTGCTCTCGTCAAGCAGGCTCGCATCGGCATCGGCGAGGCGTTGGGCATATGAGCGAATGTCAACTTCGGCGTCGTCGCTCAACACCTCGATCTCCATGCCGTATGGCTTCGCGGCGACGATCTTTCGCTGGATTGCCAGCTCCAGCTGCAGGATCTTCTCGAGGGCGCCCTCGGTGGGAAGCATCGTCACCAGAGACACGCTTCGGTGCGGGCTCTTGAGGCGCACCACACGCCCGTAACGCTGAACCACACGCTGCGGGTTCCACGGCATGTCGTAGCTGATCACCGCACCCGCTTGCTGCAGGTTTTGGCCCTCGGAGAGCACGTCGTTGCTCAACAACATGTCCACTTCGCCGTCTGGTGGCACGTAGCCGGGCCCGATCACGGTTTCGGGGCACAACCTGGCCAGCATTTTGGTGCGCTCGTCGGGGTTGGTCTCGGCGCCGATAACGGTCACCCGGCTTCGCCCGTCCACCTCGGCAGGCAGGTGCTCGTGGAGGTACCTCACCGTGTCCACGAAGGACGAAAACACGATCACCTTGCGCGACGGCACATCGCGCAGCAACCTGCGCAACAAGCCCAGCTTGGGATCGTCGCGGTCGCTCAGTGCTCCGAGCGCGTCTGCGGCTTGGACGAGCCGCCCAAGATCGGCGCTCACGTCGCGGCGATACTCGTGCCTGTAGTTGGCTGCCGGCTCGGAATCCTCGTCGTCGGCTGTTTCCTTGAGCCAGTCCGCGAGGCCCGTCTCGTCAAGCTCGGCCGTGGAGGCATCAATCAGCGCCTGGCGGCTCGGCACCATCTGCTCATCGTCCCACGCCTTCAAGAAAGCCCGGTGCGCTGTGATCATGCGCTCAACCGTGAGACGGCAGGCGTGCCAACAAGACTCGAAACGCTTCAGCACCGCCGACTGCAACAAGGCGCTCAGAACCCGTTCACGGCTCGATTCGGTGGCATCCAGGCGGTAGGCGCTCGGCCGGTAACGGGCCATGGTGAGGGCGCTGATCTGGTTGGTGATGGTGTCCACCAGGCCGGGGTATGCCTGATCCAGGTCGTAACGCCGTGTGGACAGTTGCGGCGTGGGGAAACGCACCTCGGTGCCGTCGGGGAAGGTCTCATTCTGGTAGTGGCGTTCGATGAACTGCCGGTCGCGGCGCACGCTCACCATGTCGGTGAGCCCGAACAACACATCGGGATTCAGGTTTTCGGGGTTGCGCTCATTTGCACCGGCTTGCACGAACAGCCCGCGCAGTGACCGGATGCCGTGCTGCTCGAAGGCTCGATCGTGATGCGCGAACACCATCACCAGGTGGAACAAGTCCCACAGGCCGTTGTTGATCGGCGTGGCCGTGAGCAGCGCAAGGTGCTTCTCGGAACCACCGAGCAGTTTCGCGGCGGCCTTGTACCAGGTGGTGTCCGGAGTGCGCAACGCGTGACCTTCGTCCATCACCACCAGGCGGTACGCGTCCTTGTGCATCGGCAGGTGACGCTTCGTGTTGGCGCTCTGTGGCGGAGCCAACTGCTCGTCGCTTGCCAAGGCGTGGTAGCTGATCACCTGTGCCGACAGCCGGGCCTGATGCAAACGATCCTGCCAGTGCTTCACAAGCTGCGCCGGGCACACCACCAATGCGTGAAACCCTTGGCGTCCCACGTACTCCTCGATGAGGGCCAGGCCGATCTCCGTTTTGCCGGTGCCCACGCCATCCGCGTAGATCACGCCGTGATGACGCTGCAGGATCGCGAGTGCCCGCTGGAACCCGTCGCGCTGAAAAGACGCCAACTCCAAGTCGCTCGGCGCCGCTACGGCGTCCTCGTCGAAGGGATCGTCATCAAGCAGTTCCAGCAACGCCCGCAGGTAGATGTCACGAGGCGACAGCAACCCCACATCGGGAAACAGCAAGGCTTGCAGGTCGTCCTTGTAATCCACTGCCTGGTTCCACAGCGTGTCGAACCACCCCAGCGCGGCTTGGGCCACCAGCGGCTCGTATTGCACAAGCCCCAACTCCAGGTTGTGGAACAGGCCTGCTGCGGTGAGGTTGGCGGAGGTCACCAGCGCGGCGCGGGCGTCCCCCTGGTCGCCGAACAGGTACGCCTTGCCGTGCAGGAACCGGTCGGTGTAGCGGCGAACCTGCACATGCGGCCGCTCGAGCCAGGCCTCCAGTGCCAGGAGTTGCTTTGCTTCGCGGCTCGGCGGGAACCGCGCAAGGTCTCTGTCCTGGCACAGTGCATGCAAGGCCAACTCGAAGCGTTTCATCGGAACCGAGGCGCCAAGCCCCGGTTCGGGTTCGGCGCCCAGAAGCACCCGCACCTCGCGCCCGTCGCTCACCGTCACAGCCAGATGATGAAGCCCGCCGAGGTTCACGTATCCGGTTGCAACCGACAAACCGTGACGCTCCTCCTGGTCGTTCACCAGGTACGACAGCGCGGCGGCGTGGCTGGCGTCGTCGCCAAGATTGTCCACCAGGGAAGGCCTGGCGGCCATCACAGCAGCTCTTCGAATCGCGCGATCAAGGCCTGCCGGTAGGCGACCGGCACAGCATCGGTGGTGAAGTCCAAGAAGATCGTCTCCAGGTCGGCCATTGTGAGACTCCAGGCCCGTGCAACACGGGCGTCGATCTCCACACGCAACCGTTGCCGCTCCTCGTCGGAAAGAGGCCCGCATTCCACACCCGTAGCCGCGGCAAAGTCGGTAAATCGATCATCAACCGCCGACAACCGTGCCGCCGCCCGCGCCACGGCGTCGAAGTCGCGGTCATCAAGATCAGGCACGATCAGAGATTCGAGGATGAACACATTGAGGTTCGCCTCGACGAAGCGTCGAGCTTGCCAATCGAAGATGAGGCTGTTCATTACCCCTAGGCACACGCTCCTTGCATCCTCAGCACCCTTTGTGAAAGCCAGATAGGGAGCACTGTTTGCTAGGAGAACCTCTGGTGGAGCTCGGCTGGCAATGATCGTCTTTCCGTCAGTTGCTCGCGCGATCGCTCGATAGGCGATGCGGGCTCGTTCCAGTTCGTTTAGGACTGCGTCTTTGCGCCGGGTTAGGGGTGTGGTCTTGGCGAGTATCGAGCCGGCGCCCGGCCTCGGCTTGCGCACCTTCTTCCAAACGGCGGTGCTCTCCGGGCAGAGGCGCGCTTCGGCTCCGTGCGGGTTGTACTGGTCGAAGCTCTCGCCCTTCCACAACGGCCTGCCTGTGGTGGCGCCGTGCCACAAGCGCTTGTCGTTTGTCTCGTCCAGTTCCCTTACTGGGAAGCAGTTCCAGCGGCCGTTGGATCCCAGCGGGAATCGTGACCCCACACGCAGCTTCGCCAGCAAATCGGCCTCAGCCTGAGATCGCAACTTGGGCGTGATCGCGCCCTTCCTGAACGGTGCGGAGGCCACCAGCACACCCGCCGATGACGACTGCTCTTGCCACGCCCTCGGCGAGTCCGCCACCCCTGCCAACACCACACGGTGCCCATCCTCGGGCTCCACCCGCTCCGCCTGAACAACCGCCACTCCGTACTGCGGATGAGTCTCAAACATCCAGCGCCGGTTGTTCAACAGGAAGTCGACACGACGGGCGGTCATGTGTGAGTAGAGCCAACGTCGGAACGCCTCCGAACCCTGATTCACAAACGCCGCACCTGGCAGCACCACCCCGATGGCGCCACCTGGCCGCACCAGCACGCCGTATCGCTGACAGAAGTACTTGTAAAGGTCGGGATCGCCCTTGGTGGATTCGTACTCGCCGGCCTTCAACGCCCCGCGCTGCAGAGCGGCCCGATGCTGTTGCCACTCGAACTCCGCCTCGAGCTCGGGCCGATCCGTCAACAGCTGCGTCACGGCGCGGTCACGTTCGGCGGCAGGCAAACCTTGTGCGCCTGGCAGGTAACGCCCGTAATGGGATAGTTCCTCCACGGTGATTTCCTCCCAGGGAGGATTGCCCACCACCACGTCGAATCCTGGGTTGGAGCGGAAGAACATTCCGGGGAACTGCAGTGGCCAGTGAAGAAAGCCGTGCTCGCTGCCCAACTCTTCGGCTGCGGCCACGATGTTGTCCCCGCTCGAGCCGGTGATCACATCCGCGCCGTGGGTTTGCGCGTGGTCTCGAGCGCCCTTGAGCCCGAAGCCTTCTGCTGTCCACAGGTCGAAGAGTCGTCGCAGGCCCATGGTGGCCTCGCAGGCTTCCTGGTCGGCGGCCTTGCTGGCCTTCACCTGAGCGGGGGTGAGGTCGTCGATCTCGGCCAGGCGTGCCACGATCCCCGCGGCCTCACCCATTGCTGTTTCGAGCTGGTCGGCCATGAGCGTTCCCTGTGGAATCACCACCTCGGCGTCGGCAACGCCGAGAAGCGAATTGCCCACCACCACGTTGCGATCCAGGTAGGCCAGTGACAGGCCGGGCACGAACGACGCCAACCACAACGAGAGGGTCGCCACCTCGGCGCCCATCTGGCTCACGTCCACGCCAAACACGCAATGCTTCAGGATGAGCCGCCGCAGCAAGGCAATGTCGCTGATCGACTCGCTTTGGCTGCACGCGTCGCGCAGCTCGTTGATGCGTTGGAGGATCAGTGGCAGCGGACGCTCGGCCAGGAACGCAACCGTTCGGTCGGCTAGGGCTTCGGTGACCTGCACCAGGAAGTGAGCGCTCCCACAGGCCGGGTCGAGCACCGAGAACTCCAGCAACACTCCTGCGGCCTTGTGCGGATCGGACTCCGCGATCTCGCTCACCCGATCCAGGTGGCGATCGAATGCCGGGAGCACTGTGTGCTTCACAATGTGGCGCACCAACTCCGCCGGGGTGTAGTACACGCCACCCGCCTTGCGACCGCCCTCGTTGGTTTGCCACAGCAGCGCCCCAGCCGCAACCTCGCCTGTGCCGTTGGAACCGCTCTCGGTGGCGGTGCGGGCATCGGCGGAAAGGGCGACGTAGCGGTCGTTCTTGGCGTCGTAACGCAGCGCCTGGTTGGCCACCGAGAGCTTCAGGCTCAACAGCGACTCGTAGATGTGTCCGAGATGCCCGATCTCCAGCGTGGAGAAGTCGATTCCATGCCCGGTTTGCGAATTGTGCCCGAGCGCCACCAGCAGCCGCCCGAAATACGGGTCAGCCAACTGAATGCGTTCCAGCAACTCGGCGCCCGCGAAGTCGTCCTTGGCAAACAGGGCGCCGTTGTACGCGGGAACGCCCCAGGCCGGATTGCCGCTGCGCATGGCCTCCACCAGCGTCTTGAAGTCGCCCCACAAGGAGTGCGATTCCGGGCTCAGCTTGGCTTGGGTGTGGTGAGCCTCAGCTACCCGGTCGGTGAGTGAGTGCCGGCGGTAGGTGTCGTCTTGCACCGGCAGGAACCCGGAACTCTCGGCGTACAGAATGAACAACACGCGAAACAGCAGCGTGAGCGCAGCTTGCTCGAGTTCATCGCGTTGGTGGTCGTCGGAAATGTCGAGGTTGCCGGTTGCCCATTGGCTCAGCCCTTCGGCCAGCACGGGCAGGGCCTCTTGGCGGATGGTCTGATCGAGTCGGCGGCGCAGATCCGCGCCGAACGCGCGGGCATCGGCTTGCAGGGCTGTCAGGCCGCCTTCGGCCAGGTACTTAGGCCCTAGCAGGGCCAGGTATCCCCGATCCTCGGGGGCCAGCAGGGAGGCGTCGAGGTCGAGCCAGTGTGAAGTGGTGGCCGACGGGTCGCAATCGAACAACCTGTAGCGCTGATCGGCGATGAACATGCCGTAACGAGCGTTGTGCCTGCGACAGTCACCTGCCAGCACCCCTTCGACGGGACGGCCAGTGTCGTCGAAGCGAATGAACATGTCCGCGTTGGCCTTGGGATGTGCCACCGCCACTGGTTTGCCTTCGTGGCGCAACAAGAAGCCGCGGGGCTCCAAGCGCTCCACTTCGTAGCCCAAACCGGCAAGAAACTGCTGCCAGCGGGATCCCGCCTTGGCGTGTGCGGCCTCAACCAGCCGGGTTGCCTGCTGCCACTCCTGCTCATTGCCGCGGAGGCGGTGTTCCAGGGTGTGATTTGTGAGCAAGCCGTGAACCAGCTTCCCCCGGCCGGCCAGGCGAATTATCTCGCTTTCGAGTTGGCGCACCACGCGGCCGGGGGTCTTCTTTGACGCCTCCTCGATGCTGTGGGCCAGCCGGGCGCAGTCCACTGAGCGCACCGGCTGATCGGGTCGAGGGCCCAGCACGCGCACGCTGCCCGGCCGATCCGGATGGTCGACAATCAGCAGGTACCAAAGGGCGGTGTTGCCCACTCTCTGCTTCCACCGGGCCCGGAGATTGCGTTCGCTGTGCTGTTCGGCGATCGCCACCTCGACTTCGCCGAAGCGCACACGTCGCCTGATCAGGTCGGGAGCAGCAGCCTCCTCGGCGATGCCGTGAGCCACCAGTTGGTTCAGCAGGTCGTCGGCGTTCACCGCCCGCAACACTACGCCACGCCGTTGACGGCCAGAAGCAAGACGCAACATGGGACCTCCCAACCAGCCACCACCACATGGCGTGTTATGCTGAAATATAGGTTAACTCACTGTAACATCATATTATCGTTCCCCAAGCAGATAGTCGGCCCCGCCTTCACCCCAGCCCTCCACCAAAACTGAGCGTGTCGAACATCAGTTTGAACACGCTCAGTGAGCGGTTCCACCGTCACCCTCACCGGGGTGTGGTGTCCTGTGATGATCACTCACGCATGCGATGACCGGAGTGTGAGTTCCGAACAGGCACAGGCCCGGGCCAGAACCCCAGGGGCGAGTGGGGTGGGTGAGCTTGAGCGAAGTCCCGCGTGGCCTACACCAAGTGGGAAGCCCGACGAGGGCCAGGATCAGGGGCGAGCGACGGTTTCCTCTGGGGCGTCGTCTGGGGCGTCGGCGCTGGGTGGTGGCGCCGGAGTGATCTTGAAATGGCCTTCTATGCGGGCCAGCCGCTCGCGGGTGTCGCCGAGGCTGATGGAAATCACCCTGAGCTGCGCCCGCGTGTCGCGATGGTTCTCCTCGGTGATCCGCTTGTGCTTGGCGAACTCGGCATGCAGACCATCGAATTGGCGGTTGGTCTCCTGGCGTTGGACCTCGAACTGGCGGTCGGTGTGGGTTCGGAGGGTGTCAATTCGGTCGTGGGTGTGTTTGAACTGTTCGGCGGTTTCGGCGCGTTGGGCCTGGAACTGCTGGGCGGTTGCTTCCCGCGAGCGTCGGAACTCTCGCTGCATGTGCCACATCATGGTCAGGATGAGTCCCACGAGCGTTATGAACATGCCGACCAGGACGGTTAGCGCCTGAGGGTCCATTTCCTGACTATAGCACCCCGCCACCCGGTTTCAACTTCAAAAATCATGAAACTTGTTGAAACTCGCTGGTTTGCTGTGTGCCCGGGGTCACCACCCCTTCCGCGTCGTTGGCGGGATGGGCTCCAGGGTAGTCAAGCATCTCGCAACGCTGGTGAAAGTATGCTATTCTCCAAATAACATACACCACAGATATGCTATTCGCCCATTAGCTCACATAGGAGGTGGGATATGGTGCCTGTTTGGCGTCCTCTGGATGACGATTACGTGCGGTTGTTCGATGAGCAGAACCCTTGGCACCGGTCTGGCCGCGTCCCGAGCGCCTTGGCACCGGAGTCCGAGCGTCCGCTTGCCCAGATGCTGTGGCGTCGCCTGGTGTCCGATGTGCCTCGGCGCTACCAGGTGATTCTGGGCCCGCGTCGCACCGGCAAGACCACCGTTCTCTACCAGACCGTGCGACACCTGCTCGACCACGGCATCGAACCCCAACGGATCTGGTGGATGAGGCTGGATCACCCCATGTTGATCGAGCACGACTTGGGCGCCCACGTGCGGAACATCATCCACAGATCGGACGCAACATCACAAAGCCCGGCGTTCGTGATGCTCGATGAGGTGGTGCACTCGAACCAATGGGATCTCTGGTTGAAGACCTTTCACGACGAGAAGTGGCCAGTGCGCATCGCCGCCACCTCCAGCAGCACCGGCGCACTCCAGCAGCGTCGCCACGAGAGTGGGGTCGGTAGGTGGGAAGTGCAGTTCCTGAAGCCTTGTGACCTGTTCGAGTTCATGAGTCTCACCGGCAACCTGGAGCCGAGCACTGAAGGAGCGATTCAGGCAGAGGACACGCTGGCGGCCACCACCGAGCGAGTGTCGGCTGATCCGCACGACCCGCTCGCAACCGAACTGTGCAAGGCCGGTGCAGCACAACTGGAGAAGGCTCGCAGGTTCCTCATTCACATTGGTGGTTTCCCGGAGCTGTTCATGGGGTCACCACCGACCGTGGCGGCCATGCCCGAGGTGGCTGACCACTTGCTGAGCGCTCAGAGAATCCTGCGCGACGACGCCGTGATCCGAGCCGTGTACAAGGACATCCCCCAAACGGCGAGTGTCGATAATCCGAAGTTGCTGGAGCGGCTTCTGTACGTGCTGGCCGCTGAGGTGACCGGGATAGTTTCGCCGTCCAGAATCAGCAGCCAGATCGGAGTGGCTCAGCCCACCCTGGATCGGCACCTGTCCTACCTGGAGCAGACATACCTGGTGTTCACCCTCACCAACTACTCGGGTCGGGAGGCTCTGGTGCAGCGCCGGGGACGCAAGGCCTATTTCGTGGACAGCGCCGTTCGCAATGCCGCACTTCAGCGCGGGCTTGCAGTGTTGCGGGATCCCGTGGAGCAGGGCGTGCTGTTGGAGAACACGGCGGCATCCGCGGCTGCGTCACTGGCCGAGCAGGCGGGGGTTCGCCTTCATCACTGGCGCCTTGGCAACCATGAAGTGGACCTCGTATACGACGACCCGAACCAGCCACTCGCGTTTGAGATTGCCTCGTCGGTTGGCCACACCCGCAAAGGACTGCTTGAACTCATTCGGCGCCACCCGCGCCTTGGCGGTCACAGCTACCTGGTGGCGCCACAAGCCGGAGTTGTGCGCCCCGACGACACTTCCGGGGGTGTGGGCACGCTTCCGCTCGACCTTTTCCTGCTGCTTGTGGGCGCGCAAACCCGCAAGGCCGTGCAGCATCGCATGGGATTCTTCAATTGACCAGCTACGCCCGCCCGTGTGGAGATCCTCGGGTGCTCAGCCAGTTTGTTCCCAGGACGCCGACCTGGGTGGCGGCTGGGGGTTAGGGGATTAGGAGGATCTTTCCGAAGAAGTTGCTTTCGAGCATCTTTTGTTGCGCGGCGGCGGCGTCGGTTAGCGGGAATCGGGAGTCGATGATCGCCTCGAAGTTGCCTGAGGCGACGCCTTCACAGAATGTGTCCCACAACGGGGCCATCTCGTCGGGGCGGTACGGATCGGAGCCCATGATCTTGATGCCGTTGTGAAAAAGATGACCCAGCGATCCGATCGTGGCGGTGTCGCCCGAGGCGTTGCCGCAGTTCACCAGGCGGCCCCGGATCGCCAGCGAGAACAGCGACTGGGTGAACAGCGCGGTGCCCACATGGTCGAACACCATGTCCACGCCCCGGCCCTGCGTGATCTCCATGGCCCAGGCGGTGACGTCGCCGGTGCGATTGTTCAACACGTGATCCGCGCCCAGCGCCAACGCCCGCTCGCATTTGGCGTCGGTGCCCGCGGTGGCCAACACGGTGGCGCCAACATGTTTGGCGAGTTGAATGCCCGCCACCGACACCCCCGAACCTGCCGCGTGGATCATCACCGTCTCGCCTGCCTGCAGATCACCGGTGGCGAACAGGGCATGCCCGGCCGTCAGCCACACCGTGGGGAACGTGGCGGCCTGCTCCAGCGACACCTCGTCGGGAACTCGGTAGCAGTGCGACGCCGGCACCAGGCACTTCTGCGCGTACCCGCCGTGGAGGGTGCCGCCCAGAATGCCCAGCTCGCCGTACAGGTCGCCCATCCCGGCGAGCTTCGAATCCTCACGCACCCCGGCCATCGAAGGGTCTGCCACCACCCGATCACCGGGCCGCCACTCGGTGACATTGGCGCCCACCTCGCTGACCACCCCGGCAATGTCCATCCCCGCAATGTGGGGAAACTTGAAGCCGTCCATGTAGTACCAGCCGTTGCGTTGCAGCAGGTCGAGCCGGTTCAGCGCCGTGGCGGCCACGTCGATCACCACGTCGCCGCCGCCGGGAGTCGGGTCTTCCACGTCTGTGTACTCGAGCACTTCGGGCCCGCCCGAGGTGTGGTACAGCATCGCCTTCATCTCATTGCCTCCTCAACCAGCTCGGCTCAATCCGATCGGCCTCAATCCGATCGACGCTGAGCGCTCAGCGCACGGAGTCACGAACCTTACGCGGCCCAGTCGAACAGCCGACAAGTTCATCCGTCCGGGATTGTCGGATAGGACGGCTGAGAATTGCCCTGGACGGCTTGAGCGAACAGAATCATCCACATCGACCCCAAGGAGGCACCCATGAGCGACACCACCACGCACCCTCACCCCCAGGGCGAGCCCGCCGCGCCTCCGGCGTCTTTGCTCACCCACGTGGCGCTCCCGGTGCGCAGCCTGGACGACACGCTGGCGTTCTACGAAAAATTCACCACCTTGGTGAAGATCTCGGAGCGTTACGACACCGAAACCAAGATGCGCACCGCATGGCTCGCCAACGAGCGTGACATCACCACCGAAGGAGCCGCCCGGTTCGTGATCGTGTTGATGCAAGGCGCCCTTCCTCGCAACATCACCGGCGACATCGAGGAGCACTACGGCTTCCTCACCTCCATCGCGCACTTGGGCATCTCGTTGAACACTCGTGAAGAAGTGGACGAAGTGGCCCGCCTCGCCGCAGAGGACGGCTGCCTGGTGCTGGGCCCCATGTACCGCAACCCCGACGTGGGCTACATCTGCTTGATCCGCGACCCCGACGGCAACAACGTGGAGTTCTCGGTGGAACAAGTGCTCGGCTGAACACCCCGACACCGGCCGCTGCCCGGTTTGCAGGCCGCCTTCTGCCGGCGGGTCAGGCCACCGGACCGCCAGGAGATGATCGCCCCCCGAATCGCTGTGGCGCCGGCGGCCAGGGTGGTGCGATCAGGCGTTGCTTTCCGACGCTGAGCCGGGCACGTAGGTGCCCTTGTTGCGCCACAGCACCACTTCGTTGCCCCACGGGTCGCGAAACGCTGCGTGGCGAGCGTTGAACTCCTCCCAGTAGTACTCGTCCCAAAGCTTGGTGGCGCCCATTTCCATCGCCGCCGCGAGCTTGCCGGGTGGGTCGTCCACCATCACGTAAATCCTCGGAACGGGGCCGGTCACCGGAGTTGTCTCCAGGTGAATGCCAAGGTTGGGTTTCACACCTGGCAGCACCTCGTGGAACTCGCCCGCGGGGCGGCGCTTGTACTTCCAGTCGAAGAGCGTCTCGTAGAACTGCGACGTGGCCTCGGGATCCGGGGTGGGCAGATCCACAAAGATCAGCGGGTTCACCATGTTGGGCTCTCCTTTGACTTGGATGCTTGAATCGGGTCTTGGGTCGGGCGGCGGGTGCTTGTCACCCTAGGCCGAGGTGCTCGCACGAGCCGCAGCCGCGTCCCCCGCCGCGAGGAACCGCCCATACGCGGCTTCGTAGGCGGCGATCTCGGCGGGATCGGAGGTCGGCTCAATCGGGGTGAAGTTGGGTATCGGCCAGCAGTCCACATTGTCGGCGCCCACGCCCGGCCACCAGCCGATCGCCGCACCCGCCGCAAGGGCGCACCCGTGAGCCGACAGCTGCTCGGGGCGTTCGGGGGCCTCCACTGGAACCTGAAGCACCGACGCCTTGATCCGGCACCACAACCCGCTTCGTGCCGGCGACCCGCCGCAACCCATCACATCCATGGCAACCCCGTCGGCTTCCAGATCGTCGCGGATGTGGCGAAGCCCGTAAGCGGCCGATTCCAGCACCGCTCGGGCGATGTGCGCGGCGCTTGTGTGGAAGCTCAGGTTGGAGATCTCTCCACGCAGCGCGGTGAGCCATCGGGGCGCCCTTTCCCCGTCGTGGTAGGGCAGCACCACCACACCCTCGGCCCCGGCAGGCACGGTTGCGGCGGCGGCCAGCACCTCGCTGATCGTGTTGCCCGACACGGCAGCCCACCAGTCCAGCAACTCGCCGTGACCGTTCACAGGGCCGCCCACAACCTCCACCCCGGCCACCGGGCTCGGAAACCCCAGCACGGTCGCAGGCCGGGTCTCGGCGGCGACGGCAACGCCGAGCCCGCCGGTGCGGCCACCCGGATCGTGACCCCGGCCCGGTGTGCCCAGCCCGCCACCCCAGAAACTCATGTAGGCGTCGTTGTGCCCGCACACCAGCGGCGTGCCGGGCGCCACCCCGAGCGTTCCGTCGCTGCGACCCGCGATTTTGCCCACCGCCACCGGTTCGCCATGGCCCGAGAGCAGTTCGTCGTTTGCCCACACGCCTTGCACGCAACCGGCGCCCATCACGCCCACCGCCCAGTCCCATATCTCGGCGCCGGCCACGGGGTAGCCCAACTCACGCGAGAGTTCCGTTACGTGGGCTTGATGCTGATCCTGGCGGGACAGTCCCACCCCGATCGGGTTGCGACACGTGATCGCTATGCCCAACGCACCGGTTCCCGGCCGGAGCGGGGGTGTGCCGGACGGCGGGTGATCGAGGCGGGGCACGGGCACAGTGGTGGGGCTCTGGCCGCCAATCGCTATCGACGCGAGCTTCGCTCCGGTGGCCTGCACCTGCGCAAGCACGGCCTCGATCCCGTCGAGCCACACCCGCGGATCGGCCCAACCGGCAGGCCACGAAGCGGCCTGCTCGAACGGCGCCCGAACCCACGCCCGCAACTCACCGTCGGCGTCGAGTGCCACGGCGCGCACTCCGCTGCTGCCCACATCCACGCCCACCGCCACCTCGTTCATCGCCTCATCTTCCCCTTGTTCGCACGGGTACCTCGGGGATCGCTCAACAGCTGCGAAGGTCAGCCCACCAGCACTCGATACACGGGTTGGGAGGCGGCGAGTTCCATGGCGTCGGCCACGTCGGTGAGGCCGTAACGGGCGGTCACAAGCGCGTCGAGATCGGCGGCCAGGGCACCTGATGCGAGCAGTCCCGCGGCGGTGCGCCAGTCCTCGGGCTCCTGGCTGTACACACCGATGATCGACAGTTCGTGGTGGTGTATCCGATCCGCGCCAACGCCCGCGGTCACGTCTTTGGGGAAAGCCCCGTAGAGCACCACCGCTCCACCGTCGTCGCACAAATCCAACGCCAGTTCCACCGCCCCGGCCACACCGGCGGTCACGAACACCACGTCGAAGGCTGCGTGCCAGCCATCGGCGGCCTCGGCTGGCGTGGCCACCCGGGAGGCGCCGGCCGCCAAGGCCTCGGCGCGGCGAACGTCGCTCACGTCGATCGCCGCAACGTCGGCCGCTCCCTGGCGCAGGCAGAGCGCCTGATGCAAGCGGCCCATGTAACCCGCGCCGATGATCGCCACCCGGTCACCGGCCCGGAACCCGCCGAGACGCACCGAATGCACCACGCAAGCCAGCGGCTCACCCATGGCGGCCTGCTCGATGGGTATGTCGCCCACCGGGTACGCCTGACGGGCCGACACCCGCACATACTCCGACAATCCCGCGCCCAGCGAGATCGTCCCGTCGGAGAGTCGCCCGCCCTGGGGACGGCGACAAAGCGCGCTTCGGCCCCTGCGACACTGGCTACACGCCCCGCACCTGGTGAGCAAGTCCATGGTGACCAGGTCGCCCACTGCGGGCACCCCGCCAAGCCCGGCCACCTCCGCTCCCACTTCCACCACCCGACCCGCGGCCTCGTGACCCGGCGCGGACGGGTAGATTGCCTTGGTGCCCGCAAACAACCGGCGCTCCATCGTGCACAACCCGCACGCCCCGACCTCCACGATCAAGTCCTGATCCCCAGGCGCCGGCCGAGGTTCGTCGCGCACCTCCACCGCACCCGGCCCGGTCACAACTGCCACCTTCATAACACCCTCCAGGTGCCGCTCCGAACGCAGGCTAGGCCACCTGGGATCGGGTGGTGTCAGTGGCTGTTTATGTGGGGCCAGCGGGGCGCTGGGCGCAATCCGGCTCGTTTGATCAACGACTCTTGCGCTGCTTCGGCTTCGGCTCTTAGCGCGGGCACGTCCACGGTGACGCACTTGCCGTTGCGCACCACCTGACGCCCGGCCACCAGCACGTCGCGCACTGAGCGGCCGTCGCTGCCCCACACCAGTTGCAGCGCCGTGTCGCCCCTTGGCGACCAGTTGAGACCGGTGGTGTCGTGCACCACGATGTCGGCCTGCTTGTTCGGCTCCAGGGAACCAATGCGGTCGCTCATGCCGATCGCTTCGGCCCCGGCGATGGTGGCCAGCTCGAAGGCGGTGTCGGCGCCGAAACGCTCGGGATCGATGCGCGTGTCACGAGCCAGACCCGCGGCGAGGGCGGCCACTCGCAGGATGTCGCACACGTCACCCGCGTTTGAGGCGTCACATCCCAACGCCACCCGCCCGCCGCGTTCTGTGATCTCGGCGTGACGGCCGTTGGCGCACACCCCCTGACCGAGACGCAGGTACGCCCACGGGCAGTACGCAATGGCGCTTCGGCTGCCGAGCACCAGCTCCACCTCGGTGTCATCGAGCCACACGCCGTGACCGATCAGCAGGTGCGGGCCCAGCACCCCGAGTGCGTCGAGGTGCACCAGGGGACGGCGACCGGTGCGGGCCAGGTAACGCTCGGGATCAGAAGACGTGGGTGACATGTGCAACGTGAGCCCGGTGTTGCGGGCTCGGGCCAGATCCGCGGCCCCGGCCAACAGTTCGTCACCGGCCAGGTCGTGGCCCACCAACGTCACCCAGCCCTGCACCAGGCCGGCTGATTGCGGCGGGTACGCGTCAAGCACCTCACGCTGACGGTCGAGCACTTCGGGTGCGGGCGCGGCAAACGGCCCTTGGTCGATGTCCCAACCCCAGGTGCCGATCGTGCCGCGAATACCGGAGGCGGCCATCGCGGCGGCCACACGGTGCGGGTGGGCAACGGTGCCGGCCTCCACCACGGTGGTCACGCCGTTGACCAGGTTCTCCGCGCAGGACAACAACGCCGAGAGCTCGTCATCGTCACCGGTGTGGGCGGCGTGGGCCGGAACCGACCACTCGAAGATCGACACGCCCGGCGCCAGCAGGTCGGGAATGCAACTGCGAATGAGCGGGTCGCCGGTGAGGTGCTGGTGGGCATTGACCATCCCCGGGGTCACCACGCACCCGGCGGCATCGATCACCTCGGCGTCGGGGAACCGAGCAGCCAGCGCAGAAGACGACCCGACCGCGGCGATCTCGGCGTCCCGCACGGCCACCGCGCCACCGGTGAGCACCTCCCGCCGCGGGTTCATGGTCACAACGTCCCCGCCAGTGATCAGCAAGGTCGCTTCCTGGGAGATGCCAGTTCCGCTCACCTCCGCATCGTAGATGCCCGAAACTTGCCGATTCACCCCGGGGACTTGGAACCTCGGAGAGATGGGTGTAGCCACGTGAGTTGCGTCCCTCCGTACTCAGGCCTGGCAGGTCGGCACCTCCACAACACCGGGCCTTGCCAACCGCCGAATTCATAGACATGGATCTGAAGCCGGCTCTGTCATATCATCACCAACAAATGCTAATAATACTATGACAAATGCTTCTGATATTGTCTCAACTGCTGTATTGGAGACTGGTCAAGATCAACAAAAAAGTAGGATTATCAGCACAAATCAAGATCAAATCGTGTGGCAAATCGGGAATTCTTGGCGGTTGAAAATGTCTCGACTCTCAGCTACTGTTCTTGGAAACGCAACTCCGAACCCCGACACGGAGGCCTGCATATGAGAACACTCATGGCGGTGGCCAGATGATTGTGAGAGTTGGCAGGCTGTGTAGCACGGCAGCCCGCTCTGCAATTCCCGAGCATACCGTGGGTGTGTTCAGCGCCTTGAACGGCACTCACACCCTTGTGCCGTGATGTTGCGGACGGCTCTCGCTGTTTCTTGGAGGGGGTCGTCCGCATTTCGCGGTCGAAGCGTCGTCCTGGCCGTGGCAGGGGGCCTCGTCGCGCTGATGGCATGCACGGCGGTGAGTGCTGCGCTCATGTCGCAGCGGACCCACGACAGGAGGGTCGAGAGATCATTCGCCGATGTTCCCGTTGGCCAGGAGCCGGATCTGTTCGAGGGTGTGACCTATGACGGTGTGGACGGTGAGCCGCTCTACATTCGACGCTTTCGCATCGATACCCCGGGCGTGACCGTGGTGGGAGTGCCTTCGGATTGGGAGGTGGGTGATTGGTTTGTGTCGCCGGAGTTGGCGAGGCGGATGGAATCCGATGAACGACTACAGATGCGCTTCCCTGACGCTCGTGTGATTGGAAACGAGGGGGTAGGTGTAGCCGACGAACTTGTGGCTTATCGATTTGTCGGCCCGGAGGTTGAGTTGCGCTGGCCCCATGCCATGGGTTCCACGGGTGAAGGGTGGGGCGGTCCGCTGCCGGCGATTCGTCCGAGCAACGCGTTGTGGGCAGGTGCGGGTTTGGTATTCGTGATCGGTGTTGGGGTGCTGTGGGCGGCGCTGGGTCCGGTGGGTTTGGGCTTGGAGCGGCGCCTTGGAGTGCTCTCGGCCTTGGGCGCCACCCCGTGGGGGTTGTTGTGGGTGGTGGGCGTGAGTGTGGCGGTTGTGGTGGTTCCCGGCGTGGCCGCAGGGGTGCTGTTGTGGGTGCTGGTGTCGCCCGGGTTGGTGAGGGTGCCGCTGGTGGGTGATGCGGTGCTGGCGGGAGACTTGGCACTGCCGTGGTGGATGGGTGCTCTGGTGGGGGTGATGGTGGTGGCACTGTGCGTGGGGTTGGCGGTGCTGCACCCCAAGCGTTCGCCGGGTTCGCGTCCCTCCGCTGTGATTCCGCAGCGGCCCCGCTGGTGGCGGGTGGCGCCTCTGGGCTTGTCGGTGGGGATTATCGGCCTTGCGGTGACGCGTTCGGGTTTGGAGGCTGTGCGGTTGCTGCTCACCGGGGTGATCGCGGCGTCGCTGTGCGTGGTGTTGGCCTTGCCGGTGTTGACGAGTTGGGCAGGGCGAGCGCTGGTGAGGGGCCGGTCGGTGTTGGCCTTGTTGGTGGGCAGCCGGTTGCGATGGTCGGCGTCGGTGTCGGCACGTCCGCTCACAGCCCTGGCCTCACTGGCGGTGCTGGTGCCGATCGGGGCGTCCTACATTGCCGCCAATCGTGCCGATGATCCGCCACAGCCGGAGCCGACGTTTGAGACCGTGTTCCTCAACGGCGACTTTGATGCCGAAACCCTGACCACGTTGGAACGTCGAGCGGGCGGAGTGTTCGTGAAGGCGTACTCCGAGCATGTCCCAGGGCCGCAGCCTTCGGTGTTCACGCTTGTGGTGGATTGTGATCGGCTCCCTCTGGCCTTTGACATGTTGGAATGCGGCCCCGAAGGGGTGGTGCCGGGCCCTGGCGTGAGTTCCACGCTGCGAGGCGTGGACATGTTCGCCACCACCCCGCCGCCCCGGGCCGAGTTTGAAGGGAACCTCCTGGTGACCACCGACCTGTATCGGGCGGACTCGGTGCTGAGGGCATACGTGGCAAACGCCGATCGCAGCGGCATATGGGTGCGCACCAAGGCCGATGACGAGTTCAAGGAGTCCCCGCTGGTGCCCTGGATCCTCACAGCCATCGGCATCGCAGCCACGGGGGCACTGCTGGCGTTGCTGTTGTGGGTGGTCACCTCCGCCGCGCAAGGCGCCGGAACCCGAATGCGCCTGTTCGGGATCGGCGCTTCACCGGGCACGATCCGCGGGATCGCCGCGGCTGAAGCGGCCTCGGTGGTGCTGATCGTGGGTCTCGGTGGTGCTGTGGTGGGCGCGGTCGGCGCCAAGGCCTACGCCGAGGTCACCGAAGCCTCGTTCACCTACTGGTGGGCCTCCATCACCTTTGCGGCGGCCACCGTTGTCGCCGCCGCTGCCGCGGCATGCGCCGCAGCCGGATACGTGCAAACAACCACCACCCAAACAGCGCTCCGCGTTCAAGACTGAACCCGCTCCGCACCCAAGGATCGCGACCCGACGTGAGACAGGATCACAACCAAGGAAAAGGCCATGCCCCCACCTACCCCCGCACTTCACGAACACCAGGCGCGCCGCGGAAATGCCCACATGCCGCGCGAAGGCAACGAGGTTGCCATCCGTTGTCGGTCGGTTTGGGTGTCCTACGGTGCGCGCAGCGTGCTGCGCGACCTTGATCTGGAGGTGCCGGAAGGGTCACGCGTCGCCATCATGGGGCCGAGCGGCTCGGGAAAGACAACGCTGCTGCACGTGCTGGCGGGAATTGTGGCGCCCGCCGCGGGTGAGGTGGTGGTGGCCGGAGTTGATCTGATGGCGGCCTCACCGCGTCAACGGGCCAAGCACCGGCAGCGCAACGTGGCCATGGTGTTCCAGTTCGGTGAACTGCTACCCGAGCTGACCGTTGCCGAGAACGTCACCCTGCCATTGCGCATCAGAGGCGACCGGCCCCACAAGGGCGCAGCAGTCCAAGCGCTTGCGGAGGTGGGCTTCGGCGAGCCCGAAGCCTCACCCGGGCGCTTGTCGGGAGGTGAAACCCAACGTGTGGCAGTGGCGCGCGCTTTGGTGACCAACCCGAGGATCCTGCTGTGTGACGAACCGACCGGTTCGCTCGACGCCGCGTCGTCGGACGCCCTGATCGACTTGATCCTCTCGGTGGCCACCCGAACCGAAAAGACCCTGGTGGTTGCCACCCACGACCGCGAGATCGCCCAACGAATGGACAAAACGCTGCTTCTCACCAACGGGCACCTAACCCCGACGTGACAGACAACCCAAACAACCGTAACGGTGCCATGTGTCGTGATCCCGGTCGGTGCTTCGATCCGCAGTAACCCAGTCAAAGCCGGCACGGGCCGAGGTGTCTCACAGCGCGCACCAACTTCGAAGTGGCGCATTGCGCACCAGATGGGTCGGGCCTGCGAGAATCGTTGCTGTGATCCTCAATGCCGGGCTTGGCCCAATCAGTGGTGAGCATTATCTGGCGGTCACGCCCGACACGATCACCTGGGGGTGGTGGCCCAACCAGGATCACGAGCCGGTTCTGAGCGTGCCCCAGGGGGCGGTGATCACCATCGACACGCTCTCACACGAGGGCATTCTCGAAGACCAGGGGCGTGATCCGGTGGAGTTCTTCGGTGCCCACGGTGTGCCCCGCAGCGAGGTGCTAGCCGATGCGGTGGAGGTTGCCGCCGAGGTTGCCCACACCTTCGGAACGGACGGTGCGCACGTGGTGACCGGCCCGGTGGAGGTGCAGGGCGCCGAGCCGGGGGATCTGCTGGTGGTGGACGTGCTGGGGTTCTCTCTGAGGGTGCCCTACGGGGTGACATCGAACCGTCACGGCTTGGGGGCTCTGCCACACGAGATGCCCGACGGCAATGCCCCCCACGAGGCGACCTGTGCCGCTGCGCCGGGCACGGTGGTGCAGGGCCCCACGGTGGCCGTGTTCACGCCGGTGCAAGGCGCCGGGGATCCCCTGGCGGCGCGGGCGGTGCTCGAATGGGATGGCGTCCAGCCCGGGCGGCTGACTTATCCGATCGCTCCGTTTCTGGGGATGATGGGAACCGCGCCCGACACCTCCACCCCGGTTGGCTCCAGGCCGCCCGGGCCCCACGGCGGCAACCTCGACGTGAAATGGCTCACGGCGGGGTCGCGCCTGTACCTGCCGGTGATGGTTCCCGGGGCGCTGTTCTCGGTGGGTGACCCCCACTTCGCACAAGGAAACGGCGAAGTGGCACTAACCGCCCTCGAAGGCTCACTGCGCGCCGACTTGCGCCTATCGGTGCTGCGCGGCCCCCAGGCGCAAGCCGCGGTGGGCTTGATCCGCGACCCGTTCGCAGAAACGGCCTCGCATTGGATCCCCATCGGCTTGCACGCCGACCTCAACGAAGCCATGCGCAACGCAGTGCGACAGGCGCTGACCTTCTGCGAGACCCGCCTGGGCCTGCCTCGCCACATCGCCTACGCCTACCTGAGCTGCGCGGCGGACTTCGAGGTGACCCAAGTGGTGAATGAAGTGAAGGGCGTCCACTGCATGATCCCCAAAAGAGACTTCCCCACCCACCACTAACGACCGCAACGACCGCCGGGCTTGGTTGAGGGTTAGTTGGGGGTTGCTTGCTTTAGGAGTAGGTCGCTGGTTTGGCCCGAGACGAAGAGTTCGCTGCCGGCCATGAGGATGTCCCTGTAGGCCTGATGGGTGGGTAGCTCCTCCAGGAAGCGGTCGAGGGTGGCGAGGTCGTCGGCGTCGAACATCCAGTAGGCCACTCCGTAGGCGCCGTAGGCCTCCATCCACGAGGTCACCTGCACCCGGCTGGGATCGTGATCGGCCATCCACCGGGTGTAACCGGCGATCCAGTCGCGCACGCGGGCCACGTCGCTGGAGTTCACCTGTGCCTTGCGCACCATCCTCACGGTCATCGCTTGTGTCCTTCGGTCATGGTCGCTGGTCTTTCGTTTGGCTTGGTGGGGCTGGCGGCGTTGGGCACGCGGCCGGCCGGCGCCGGGTTGTTGTCGACGCCGTTGGCATGGTGCTCAGGCCGGGGTCCATACTTCCAGGCCGAGGCGTTTGGGGACGCCGCCGTTTGAGGCCGAGGTTTCGCTCGGGCAGGCCGACACCGCGGCCAGCACGTCGATGCGGGCCTCAAGGTCGATGTAGTCACCAGCTTGGGCGGGTGACTCGCGAAACACCAGACGGCTGTCGTCGGAAACGTCGGTGTGCATGAACACGTTGAACACGTCGGGTATCAGGTCGGGGTCGACACCCCAAGGCCGAACCGCCTCCTCGAGGTTGTCCTGGCAGGTGCGCCGCTGTGTGGTGATTCCGTCTCGCACGGCGTACACGCCTCTCGAACAGCGCCCGCCGTTCCAGGCGAAGTGAACACCCACGGTGTCGGCGGTGACCTCGAGCATGGGACGCTCATAAGGCGGACGCGACCACAGCGTGGTGATCCACCGCATCGTGCCGGTGCCCGCCAGCATGTTCAACGCCACCGTCTGGCCGGCGTGGTAGCCCTCACGTGGGTTGTCCAGCGCCACGAAAGTGGAGTCCGCCACCTGCGGCCCGTCCAGGGCAATGATTCGCAGCCGCTGACCCGCCCGAACCTCAACGGCTCGTCCCTCACAAGCCGGGATCACAGCCTCCTGCACGATCACCCGACCCGCGTCGGCGCTGCTCACGCGGCCACCTCGCGGATCACGTCTTTGGCGCCGCAGGTGGTGAGCTTCACTTCCGCGCCCATCAACTCGCGCCAGGCTCGCAGGTAGCCACGCATCGGGCCCTCCCAGGTGACCGGCGCTCGCACGATCCCGCCCGGGTCGGCTTCGTCGAGGGGGTGGCCAAGGCCTTTGCTCATGTCCACCCACTCAACCTCGGGCATGGTTGCCAGGCCTTGCTGGCAGCGTTCGAACAGCTCCAGGTCGTCGGGGTTGCCGAGGCTGGGGAAGTCCTCCGCTATGCGCATCCGCAACACGTTCACCTCCTCTGGCGCGCCCGCCGCGGCGGCCACCCAGGTGTGAAGCCTGGTTTCGTCCACCGACACAGGATCGACGGTTTCGAGATGGTTGCCCTTGATCAGCAGGTTCGGAAAGATCGACAGGTTGATCATCGACCCTGGCGCCAACTCCAGCACTTCCGCGGCGGCATCCCCATGGTCTGCTGCGATCTTGCGGGCGTAGGTGTCGCGTCCCGGGATCGGTCGCTGCGTCTCCCAGAACGACTGCTCGAGCCCCGGACGCTGATCCACGAACATGTGCCCGTTGCCCAGATCGGCGCCGTACATGCCGGTGTCGTCAGGGCTGGACTTGAACTGCGACAGCGACCTCGCCCCGCCGTGAAGGCGTTCATTGAGCAGCACGAAACTGCGATGAGCGAACGTGGGGTGCAGCCCGTCGCCGGCGTTGTCCCAGGCCAGCTTCCAGTTGCCCCGGTAGATCATCCGCTGGTGGTTGCGCACCTCGATGCGACCTGACGGGCAGCGATCCATGAACTCGTCGATCAGAGGCCCGGCCGGGCCCAGCCACGCTGTCAGATCGGGCGCATCGAGGTTGAGCGTGGCGAAGATCAGGCCCCTGTAGATGCCCAGGCGGGGCGCTTGAGCCAGGCCGTGGTCGCTCTTGTGGAAATCGGCCGGGTAACCGTCGGCGAAGGGCACGTTGAGCAGGTCACCACGGTTGGAGTACGTCCAGCCGTGATATCCGCACTGGAAGTTGCGGGCCGAGCCTTGCTCCGCTTGACACACGGTGGACGCCCGATGCGCGCAACGGTTGAACAACACGTGCAGGTCACCGTGGCCGTCACGGGTGACGATCACCGGGCGCAAACCCATCCTCGTGGCCAGGAAGTCGTTGGGTTCGCTCACCTGGCTTTCGTGCGCGATGTACACCCATGCGCCCCCGAAGATCCGACCCATCTCAGCCTCGAAGACGGCCGGTTCGGTGTAGGCGCTGCGATGAACCCGATGCGGTTGCACCAGCGAATCGAGATGGTCGAGCGCGCTCATTGCTGTGGCAATCCTTGAATCCGATCGCAGTCGCCGGAACCACCCAAAGGGCCCAGGCCCGGCTGCGAACTTACCGCGCCACCCGGTACCCGTCCGGTTCCGGGGCCGGCTGCCGGCGGGCTGACCCTTGATGCCGGGTGGGACCACACGAGGAGAATCGGAGCCACGGCCCCAACGAGAAGCCGCTTACAGCACGAACGAGAACTTGGGGACGTCGCCGGTGCGATCCACCAGTCGCACGATCTTGAAACGCACGGCCCAGCCTTCGCCGAGCGCGGCGAACACGTAGTCGTTGCGGCTCACGAACGGGGTGAGTCGATCTCGGCGGTGTTCCCACACCACCACCGAGCAGCGTGCCAGCGTTTGGCCGCCGTCGAGGGGCCAGGCCTCGGTGTTGGATACCACTCGGGTGGTGCGTGACGGCGGATTCTGCGCGTGGGCCCAGCCGGTTTCGAGCAAGCCGATGCGGTCGGTCATGCGGTGCTTGTCATCAAGCAGGTACGACACCTGACGCCGCGGGTCGCCGTCGGTGTCGAGTGGCACCCAGTACACGCAGTCGTCGGTGAAGCGATCAAGCCAAGCCCGGTGCAGACGGTCGTCCAGCAGCCGGGCTTCGTGAAACAACGCCTGCTCGCACCCGGCGCGCAACCCGGGATCGGGCGGCCCGAGGTTGTGCTCGCCTGCCGACGCCAGCCACATCAGCCGCTCGTAGATGGTGTTGTTGATCATCGTTGGCGCCCGACGCGCACGGGCTACTGGGCGTGGACAGCTTCCAAGAGGCGCCTTGTGAGTGCCGCGGGATCCGCCGACCCCCACACGTTGCGCCCGAACGCCACCCCTGCTCCACCGGCGGCCACCACCCCTGCGGCTGTGGCCACAACGTCGTCCTCGTTGTCCATTTTGGGGCCACCGAGCGCCACCACAGGCGCCGGGCACGCAGCGGTGACCGCGGCGAACTCCTCGGGCGGGCCGGGGCAAACGGTCTTCACGATGTCCGCCCCGAGCTCCACCGCAATGCGGGCGCCGCGGGCGACGTTTTCGGCGTTCCAGGGCACGGCCTGCGCCCAACCGCCGGGGATCGACTCGGCCAGCACCACCAGTCCCAACTGCTCGCACTCCCCGACCAACGCCGCAAGCCGCAGCAGCGAGTGATGCTCGTCGGCGGCGCCGGGGAACACCATGATCACAACAGCGTCGGCGCCGGCCACAGCGGCCTGCTCGGCGCGGTACAGCATCGATGTGGTGTCCTCTGCGCCCTTGCCGGCCAGGTCGGACACGCCGCCGTCCACTCGCAGCACCAGCCCGCTACCGGCGAACGCCTCGGGTCTGCTTCGGGCCAGATGCCATGTGGCGAGAATCCCGTCGGGCCCTGCCGGCGCGATCGCGTCCACCGCATGGGGGGGAACCCCGGCGCCCATGTAGGCGGGGTGGTCCATGGCCACAAGCACCGCGCGTCCGTCGGGCCGAAAGAGCCGGGCCATGCGACGCCGCTTGCCGGCACCCACCGCGGAATGAACTGTCGCGCTCATCGTGGGTGCCTCACGACGCCGCCCCGGCTGAGGCGGGGGTGAACTCGTTGGGGGCGAGGGGGGTGGCCACGTCGGCGCGAACGAGTTTCATCACGTGCGCCGCTCGGCCTTCCCAAGTGGAAGCAGGCCCAACCCGGTAAAACGGCGACCGCAGGTTCTTCATCAACTCGGTGACCATGTCTGTGTCCTCTTTGTTGGTGTCGGCGAGGCGTTCGAGTTGCAGTTCCTGCTCCTCTATGGACTTGTCGATGCCGTAAATCCGGCTGAACAGGCGAGTGCGGTCGGGAGCGATCGGATCGGCGCGCACCATTATCAACTGCGTGGGGTACGGCAGCGGCGTGAGGTTGGGGTAGATGAAATCGGCGTAGTGGCCCTTGAGCTGCTCCGGGGTGAGGTCGGTTCGTCCTCCGGTGTCGTCCTCGGCGTCGGAGTGCGGTTTGAACCCGCTGCACGTGCGACCCTCGAAACGCACGATGGTGTCCATCTGCTTGCGCAGGTGGTTCAGGCGGCGATGCACGAAACGCACGTGGTAGTCGTCGTTGGAGTTCTCCGCGAATGCCTTCCAGTTGATCGGGTAGGTCTCGTCGAGCTCACGGTGATAACGGGTGAAATTGGAGAACCCGTACAGGTCGTAACGCTCCGCCAGGGGCGCAATCCACTCCCTGAAGCTCGGCGCTCGCTGCGACAGGCACCCGAACACCAACTTGTCCCACGCCAACTCCACCCGGAACGGCACCAGCCCGTAATCCTGCGCCGGGAGTGTGCCGTTGGGGTACATGCGTTTGCGGTCGGGCACGCCCACGAGGCGGCCGTCTATGGAGTAGGCCCAGTTGTGGTACGGGCAGGTCATGGTGTTGCCGCAGTTGCCGGCCGGTTCGAACAGCAACCCGGACGCCCGGTGGCGGCAGTTGTTGAGAAAGCCCCGCACTGTGCCGTCGTGCTGGCGCACCACCATCACCGGCTGGTAGCCGATGGTGCCGGTGATGAAGTCGCCGGGGTTCACCAGATCTTCGGTGTCGCCCAGCCACACCCACGAACGGGCGAACACTCGCACCATTTCCAGGTCGAACAGCTCCTGGTCGTACACCTCGTAGGGCTGCAACATGGGGCTCGCCAGCGGGGCGTTCACCAGGCCGGCGGTTTCGGCGACGTGGGCTTGAAGGCGCTCTGTTACCGGCGCCGCGGGAGCATCGGTGATCACAATCCGACCCTACCGCCCACCGTCAAGCGGCGTCCATTGCTCCTGTCGTGGACTGAACCCAAACTCGCCGTTCGGCAGGCCCGGCGATCCACGGTGAGGCCCTCTTGAACGCGCTGATGGGGCGGTGTCGCTGAGCGCCCTCTGTGATTCGGCGGGTCGCTGTGTTCGATTTGGCGGGCGCCGACCGCGGGTGGCCACCGTTTCGCTGGTATTCCAGGCGCGACAATTGGTATTGTGCGCTCCCGAACACTTTGAGGGGGGTCAAACGATGTGGTTGTTTGCCGGTTGCACCGACAACGATCAAGCGGCTGGAGTCTTGTTCAAGCCCAGGCGCCAAACACACCGGGCGCGCGCCGTGGTGAGCGTGTCGGTCACCGCACTGGTTGCGGCGCTGCTTGTGGTGGCGGCACCGGCGCCACTGGGCGCCCAGACCCCACCCACCGAGGTCGACTACGACACCGACGACGACGGCCTGATCGAAATCGCCAACCTGGCGCAACTGAACGCCTTGCGCTGGGACCTCGACGGCGACGGCGCCGTGGACGTGACGGACAACCAGTCCTCATATGACGCTGCGTTCCCCAACGCCGCCACCACCATGGGGTGCGACTCCGACGCGGTGACACCGGCGTGTACCGGTTACGAACTGAACGCCAACCTGGACTTCGACTCCGACAACGATGGCGACGTGGACGCCACGGACCACGCCGGCGCCTACTGGAACGCCGGCGCCGGGTGGATCCCCATCGGTGTGGAGTACACCGCCACCTTCGAGGGCAACAACCACACCATCTCCAACTTGTTCATCAAGGCTCAACAAACACAGTTCCTCGACGAGTACGGCTTGTTCGAGAATGTCGGCATGACCGGAGAGGTTCGACACCTTGGCGTGGTTGACGCCTCGGTGTCGGCTACGGGGATCAACGTGGCGGTTGGAATCGTGGCCGGTCACAACCACGGCACATTGCGCGGCGTGCACTCCACGGGGAAGGTGAATGTGACCAGCCCGCCGCCTCCGTTCAAGGGAGCGAGCGAGGTGGGCGGACTGGTGGGGCAGCATCGCACCCCCTCGAACGTGTCCACCGCTTTGATCGTCGACAGCTACTCCACCGCGACGGTGACCGTCGACAAACTGGACGGCACCAGCGAAATGGGTGGACTGGTCGGCGAGGTCTCCAGAGCCACCGTGAAACGAAGCTACGCAACCGGCGCGGTGACCTCCGAGAACTGCAGGTGCCTGGTGGGCGGGCTCGTGGGCAGCATGTTCTCGGACGGCAAGGTGGAGCAGTCCTACTCCACGGGCCCGGTGTCGGCCACAAAAGGCACCGATGCGAGTGTGGGCGCCCTTGTGGGCCAGATGTTTTATGCCACCGTTGAGGAGTCCTTCGCCACCGGCGCTGTGTCGTCGGGCACCGCCACTGGTGATTTCGGCGGATTGTTGGGGTTCAGTTACGGCAACCACAACGTTGTGAGCGCCGACTCGTATTGGGACACCACCTCCACGGGCCAGTCAACCAGCGGCGGCGGCACCGGCAAAACCACCTCCGAGCTGCAAACCGACACCAACACCACCGTTGCCGCCCCCGACTACTCCGGGATCTACAACACCTGGACGGCCGCCACTTGGGACTTCGGCACCGACTGCGCTTATCCCGCCCTGGTGGCGGACTTCAACGGTGACGGCACCGCAACCTCGGCCGAGTTCGGCACCCAGCGAGCCGACACGCACCTGCACAAGAACCGCGACATCGCCGGTCAACAAGTAGCGATAGGCGCCACCGCCACGGTTGCCCTCGAGGGCGCCAACCCGGTGTTCGGTGACTGCGACGGCGACACCCTCACCTACAGCGCGGCTTCCTCGGACACCGCGGTGGCCACCGTTGCGCTCAACAGCGACGGCGACACCGTGACCATCACCGGCGTGGCAAAGGGCACCTCCACGATCCGGGTTACCGCCACCGACAACGACGGAAACTCCACCTTCGCCGAGTTTCAGGTGGCGGTGGGTCACCAGTTCCCGGTGGTGGCCAACTCGCCTGCCGCTCTCACCCTGCCCCTTTACGGGCGGGGTTCGATCGCCCTGGAAACGTCGGGCAGTGAGGTGTTCTCTGATCCTGAGAGCACCACGCTCACCTACTCGGTGACCACACAGCACGAGTCGTACCATTCCGCGACCCTCGACGCGGCCACCGCCACGGTGAACGTGATCGCGAACGCCTCGGGTGATCGTCCCCTTGTGATCACCGCCACCGACGCCGATGGTGCGAGCGTGAGCACCACGGTGACCGTTTCGGTGACCACCAACGTGGACTACGACGGCGACGACGACGGCCTGCTCGAAATTCGCAACCTCGCCCAGTTCAACGCAATGCGATGGGATCTCAACGGCGACGGAACCGCTGATGACTCCACCGACGCCGCCAACTACACCGCGGCGTTCGCGAACGCCATTGCCGCCATGGGATGCCCCACCGACGGTTGCGCCGGTTACGAACTGGAGGCCGATCTCAACTTTGACAGCGACGGTGACGGTGACGTGGACGCCGCCGATCACGCCGGGGCCTACTGGAACAGCGGCAAGGGCTGGGATCCGATCGACAGTGCAACCGGCACGTATCGCACCACGTTCCACGGCAACGGGCACACCATCTCCAATCTGTACATCGACGAACCCGACGGCGGAGACGACTCGTTCGGTTTGTTCGCCGAGTTCGCTTCGTCGGCGATCGTGAGCGGTTTGGTGCTCGCCGACACCGACATTTCCGTGGTGGGCGACAAACCCGACGTGGGCGCTCTGGCGGGCATTTCGCGTGCTTCGATCATTCGCGTGGGAGTCACCGGCAAGGTGTCGGGCACTGGCAAGCAGGGCACCACCGGTGGCATCGTGGGAACCTTCAAGGGAACCGGGATTCGCCTGCTTGAGAGCTACTCCACCGCTGCGGTCACCGGCAACAACGACGTGGGCGGACTGGTGGGGCGCGCCATGAACCTCACGCTCACGCGCAGCTACTCCACCGGGCCCGTGGTGAACCCCAACGCGGATGCGCCCGGGCATCGAGTGGGCGGACTGGTGGGTCACGCCGAGGCGTCCACCTTTGACTACGCGTACTCCACCTCAGCGGTGTCCGCGCCGTGGCAGCCCAGCACCGACGTTGGCGGCCTTGTGGGTTCGATGGTGGGTGGCAGCGTGGGTGAGGGCTTCGCTTCTGGTTCCATCAAGTACGCAACCTTCCAGAACTTCCCCGGCGGGCTCGGCGGGCTCGTGGGCACCGCCACCTCCGGCGCCACGGTGGACTCCGACGCCTACTGGGACGGTGACACCACCACCGCAACGGCCAGTGCCGCCGGTGGCGCCGTGAAGACCACCGCACAGTTGCGTTCCGACACGGACACAGTGGTGAACGCCGACGCCTACAGCGGCATCTACAACACGTGGGCGGACCCGTTGTGGCATTTCGGCAACGAAATCGAATACCCCGCTCTGGTGGCGGACTTCGACGGTGACGGCGCCTCGAGTTGGGAAGAGTTCGGCACCCAGCGCAACACCAGCGCCCCCTCCGCGGTCAACCCGATCGCCGATCAGACCATCGCGGTCACCGGCAAGGTGGCGCGGGAGGTTGAACCCAGTGGCGCAGAGGTGTTCGACGTTGGGGTTCAGGGCGCCTTGTCCTACACGGCGTCCAGTTCGGACGCGGCGGTCGCGACCGTGGCGTTGGACGCCGCCACCGATTTGCTCACCGTTACCGGCGTGGCGGTGGGCACAGCCGTGGTGAGCGTGGTGGCCACCGACTACTACGGCCAAACGGGCACGGCCACCTTTGTGGTGACGGTGGTCTCCGCACTGGATTACGACGCGGACGACGACGGCTTGATCGAGGTGGGCAACCTGGCGCAACTCGACGCGCTGCGTTTGGATCTGGACGGTGACGGTGCGGTCACCGACGCCGATCACATTGCCTACGGAGCGGCGTTCCCCACCGCGGCTGCCGGTATGGGTTGCAACGAGGACGAAACCCTCGCCGACGATCAGGTGTGTACCGGTTACGAACTCACCACGAGTCTTGATTTCGACTCTGATGGTGATGGTGACGTGGACGCCGCCGATCACGGGGGTGTGTGGTGGAACGCCGGCAAGGGCTGGGCGCCGATAGGGCCCAAGTACCGGGCTGCCTTTGACGGCAACGGTCACACGATCTCGAACTTGTTCATCAACGAGTCCGCGGGTGGTGACGATTCGTACGGCTTGTTTGCGCAGACCGCTCCCACTGCGAGCCTGCGCAACTTGGTGCTGGCCGATGTGAGCATCACCGTGACAGGAAACAAGGCCGACGTGGGCGCGTTGGTGGGCACCGGTCGAGCACCGATCAGCCGTGTCGGGGTGACCGGCACCGTTGTGGGCAACGCACCCTCGGGCACCACCGGTGGTTTGGCGGGAACGTTCAAGGATTCTCAGGTGGAGATCACCGAGAGCTACTCGCATGCCGCGGTCACGGGCACCAACGACGTGGGCGGCCTCATCGGCAGGGCGTTGAATGCGAAGGTTTCACGTTCTTACGCCGAGTCGAAGGTGACGGTGAACGCCCCGTCGGGGCAGGCCCATCTTGGTGGCGGGCTGATCGGTTTGGCTGAGACCACCACCGTGGAGTTCGCGTACGCGTTCGGTTCGGTAACCGGCCCTGGTGGCAGCGGCTCCAGCGTGGGTGGGCTGATCGGGCGCATGAGCGGCGGAACGGTGCATGAGGGTTACGCCACCGGGCCGCTGAGCGCGGCTGTGAACATTGGTGGTTTGGTGGGCCTCGCTGAGAATTCGGCGTCGGTTGACAGCGACGCCTACTGGGACAGCACCACCACCGGTGTGGCCACCAGCGCCGGAGGTGGCACCTCGCAGACCACCGCGGCCCTGCAAGGCGACAGCGAAACCGCAGTGAGCGCCGATGACTACACAGGCATCTACGCCACTTGGAGCAACCCGGCGTGGGATTTCGGCAACTCGAAGGAATACCCGGTGTTGATGGTGGACTTCAACAGCGACGGGCAGGCCTCGTGGTTCGAGTTCGGCGGGCAGCGCTTCAACGACTACGACCTTGATGATGACGGCCTGATCGAGGTGACCACCCCCGCGCAGCTCAACGCGATCCGCTGGGACCCGGCCGGCACAGGCACGCCCGGTTCGGGTGACGCCACTTCTTACTACGACGCTTTCGTGGGCGGGCAGCACGACGCCATGGGATGCCCCGACAGTGGCTGCTCGGGGTACGAACTCGCAGCAGACATCAACCTGGACACCAACGCCAGCGGGCAGCCGGACTCAGGTGACCTGTACTGGAACAACGGCGCAGGCTGGGAGCCAATCAGCAGCTACAGCGCGCGTCTTGAGGGCAACGGCCACGCGATCAGCAACCTGCACATCGACCGCAACCAGAACTACGTGGGCCTGTTCGGCGAACTCACCTACAGCGCCGCGGTGAACCGGTTGCACCTGGACAACGTGGACATCACCGGCGGTGACTACAACACCGGAGCGCTGGTGGGCCTGAGCTACGCGCCGGTGAGCCATTCGTCGTCCACGGGCAAGATCAGCGGCGACGGATGGGTTGGTGGTCTCATCGGCGAGACCACCAACCAGGTCACCTACAGCTACAGCAAGGTGGACATCACCGCCACCGGGCGCGTCGCGGGCGGACTGGTGGGTTACACCAACAGCACCATCACCCACAGCTTCGCCACCGGCCAGATCGACGGCGCGCGTCGCGTGGGCGGTCTCGTGGGGCAGAGCAACGGCGGGTTCATCACCGACAGCTACGCCACCGGTCATGTCACCGGCAAGAACCGTGTGGGTGGACTGGCGGGAGTCAACAACGGCTTCGGCATTCAGCACAGCTACTCGCGGGGCACCGTGGTGGGCAACAAGAACACCGGCGGGCTCGTCGGCATAGCCAACTCCAGCACCGACACCATCTACAGCTACTGGGATCAAACCGTCACCGGGCTCACCACCAGCGCAGGCGGTTTCGCCAAGACCACCGCTGAACTCACCGGCGGTGGCGCCCAAAGCACCATGTACACCGCATGGGACAGCGCCTGGGATTTCGGCACGTCCGGTGAGTACCCGGCGTTGCGTGCGGACACCGACGGAGACGGCACCGCAACAGTCGAAGAGTTCGGCGACCAACGCCCCGACAACTGACCCCGGCTTGAGCAACGCCGAAGCAGACCCGCGTCGCTGCTGCCATCCGAACACCCCCGCTACCCGCGGTGGGCAGGCCGCGAGTCCCGGCGGAGGGGTTGCGAATCGACACCACCGGCTGGGACTTCTCGCAGCCGGTGGCGGGCGCGAGGGCTCCAGGGGGTTCGGCGCCGGCTGCTCGTGGTTGAATTGACCGTCTCGCGGCTGAAATGGAGAGGCGATGACGATTCTTGACGGTGAGCTTCTGAGCAGTTTCGACGAGTCGGTCGGGCCGGTCAACGAGTCCCGGTTGCTGCCGCCGGAGATTTACACGTCGGCGGAGTTCTACGAGTTCGAGCGGCGTGCCATCTTCCGGCGCGAATGGCTGTGCGTGGGACGGGTGGATCAGCTGCCCAACCCGGGCGATTTTCGCTGCATCGAGATCGCTGGCGAGCCGTTGATCGTTGCCCGCGACTCCGACGGCGAGCTGCGGGTGATGACCGCGGTGTGTCAACACCGGGGCATGGTGATCGCCGAGGGGTCGGGCAACTGCCGCCAGTTCCGCTGCCCGTACCACCACTGGACCTACGCCCTCGATGGCGAACTGGTGGGCGCCCCCGCCATGAACCGTGCCGTGGATTTCAACCGTGGCGATCACAGCCTGCCTCAACTGAAGGTGGAGACATGGCAGGGGTTCATCATGGCCAACTTCGATCCCGACGCCGCTGCGTTCGCGCCGACGATGAC
Organism: Candidatus Aldehydirespiratoraceae bacterium; assembly: GCA_965221635.1. GTDB lineage: Bacteria > Actinomycetota > Acidimicrobiia > Acidimicrobiales > Aldehydirespiratoraceae > JAAXHB01. The sequence continues at coordinate 910,698 of OZ244902.1, read as the reverse complement.
CAAGATCGACGCCATGTTGGACAACTACAACCTGGCGCACACCACCACAGTTGAGGGCAACACCATTCCGGACCTGGCGTGGAACTGGAAGGTGATGATGGAGAACTTCAACGACCCGTACCACGCCAGCCGCCTGCACGGCCCGTTGCAAACGTTCGCGCCGAGCCACATGAACGACTTCCTGGAATGGGACGACAACGACGGCGCCATCGGCCGGGTTCAGCATTTCACCGAGATCGACAGTTCGTTCAACCCCACCCAGCGCTGCTTGTTGCCGGTGTTCGCCAACCTCACCGTTGAGCAACGCAAGCGTGGCGGGTTCGTGTTGATCCCGCCCACGTTGTCATTGGCGATCGTGCCCGACGAGGTTGCGTACTTCATCATCAGCCCCCAGGACGCCGGTCACATCACCATCCACATCGGCTACTGCTTCGAACCCGCCGCTCTGCAGGATCCCCTGTTCGAGTACCTCTTCGAGGCCGCGGAGGCCGGGGTGAACAACTTCAACGTGCAGGACATCCACGCCGACGAGATGACCCAGAAGGGCCTCAACTCGGCTTTCGCGCCAAGGGGTCGCTACTCGTGGCAGGAGGAAACCCTCGTGCAGTTCAACCGCTGGCTGGTGAAGCGCTACCGCCAAAACTGGCCCACCGCCTAACCCCCCGCAGCCCCTGCTCAGCAACGATGGCGCCCGGCATGGATCCTTCACAAATGATCACCTTCGATCCGGCTGCCAACTCGCCGATGGATCGCCAGTTCATGTTGTCGCAACTGGTGGTTCCCAGGCCCATCGCCATGGTCTCCACCCGCAGCGCCGACGGGGTGGCCAACATCGCCCCGATGAGCTACTTCCTGCCCATCACCGGAGATCCCATGCTGGTGGGCATCACCATGGGCCTGCGCGAGGACGGCCAGCAAAAGCACACGTACCTCAATGCCATGGCTTCGGGAGATTTCGTGGTGAACGTCACCAGCGAGGTCTTTCGAGACGACATCGAGGTGGTGGCCATGGAGAGCCCCGCGGAGGCCGACGAGTTCGACCTGGCAGGGTTCACGGCGGTGCCTGCCACGAAGGTGACCTCCCCGGCTATCGGTGAGGCCGTCGCCCGCCTTGAGTGCGTGGTGCGCCAGGTTGTTGATCTGGGAACCGAGGGTGTGCCCTTCGGCGAGGTGCATCTTGTGATCGGCGAAGTGGTGTGGGTGGCCTACCACGAGGCGATCTGTGACGATGCGGGAAGGATCGATCCGGTGCGTCTCGGGGCCATCGGCCGGCTCGGCCTGAGGACGTTTCTGCGCACCACCGAGCAAGGCGCATACTTCCTGCCCCGGATCCCCTGGGACGAATTTCAGTCCCGAGAATTGGACGGACAGCCGGCCACGGACTAACCAATCGGGGTACCGGAGTCCGCCGACACACCCGGCGGCCCACCCAGTTATCCCTGAAAATCCAACATCAAACGTTAGATTTTCAAGGATAGAGTGGTTATTGTGGCGCTGATTGATCGAACTGAGGACGCTCGAGCGCTTCGCGAAGCGGTTCGGCGCGCACCGGTGACGTTGCTCACCGGGCCCCGACAGGTGGGCAAGTCAACGCTGGTGAGGGAGGTGCTGCAACCCCCGCCGGAGCTGTATTTCGACCTTGAGGATCCCCGTGATCTGGCTCGGCTCGCCAACCCCACGCTGGCGTTGAGTGGCGTGCGGGAAACGGTTGTGATCGACGAGGCGCAACGCCTGCCGGAACTGTTTCCGACGTTGCGGGTGCTGGTGGACGAAGACCGCCGACCGGGACGGTTCGTGGTGCTGGGCAGCGCAGGACCCGATCTGGTGGGCCTCGGCGCGGAGTCCCTTGCGGGCCGCGTGACCTTTGTGGAGCTGTCGGGGTTTCGCCTTTCGGATTTCGGGCCCGACCGCCTCGAGGAGTTGTGGCTGAGGGGCGGGCTGCCGGAGTCGTTTCTGGCGGTCACGGAGGCCGACTCGAACCGCTGGAGGGATGATTACATCTCCACGTTTCTCGAACGCGACCTTGGCGGCCTCGGGTTCGGTTTTCCGGCGGCGACGATGCGCCGGTTCTGGACGATGTTGGCGCACCGGCACGGCCAGACATGGAACGCGGCGGAGTTGGCGCGGTCGCTGGCGGTGTCTCAGCCCACGGCGCGTCGTTACCTTGATGCGCTCACCGACGCGCTGGTGATTCGGCAGCTTGAGCCGTTTGTGGCGAACCTGTCGAAACGTCAGGTGAAGTCGCCGCGGATCTACCTGCGTGACAGCGGTTTGCTGCATCGCCTTGTTGGTGTTGGCAACCAGCATGACCTTCTCGGTCATCCGTGTGTGGGCGCCAGCTGGGAGGGCATGATCATCGAACAACTCGCTGCCCGCCTCGCCGGGTCGGATTTAACTTTCTGGTCCACCCACACCGGGGCGGAACTCGATCTGCGGGTAGGGGTGGAGGGTCGAGTCATCGGGTTCGAGATCAAGCGCACCGATCGCCCATCCACCTCCAAGTCGATGCACGTCGCCCTTGGCGACCTGGGGTTGGATCATCTTGTTGTGGCCCATGCGGGACATCACCGGGTGCGGCTCGCCGAGCAAATCACCGCCATCGGCGCGGCCGAGTTGCTCACCTCAACCGATGTGGTGTCGGAAGTTCTGGCCTAGGGTCGCCCCGAAGGTGAACGCGGATTGCGAACACGAGGCGCGAACACGAGACGCTTAGTGCGCAGACGCGAAACGGTTTCGAGCCCACGGAGGTGACACGCAATGTTGATCGCGAGGTTCAGCGGTGAGCAAGGGCACATGGGCGGGTCGGCGGGCTACTCGTCACACCGGGCAATGGCTAATGCGAGGTTCGGCGGTGAGTGAGCGAATGGGTGCGGGTCGGCGGACAACCCATCGCGCCGGCGCAAAGTCGATGGTGAGGTTCAGTGGTGAGTGAGCGGCCACGGCGGGCCACGCCGAGACCGGAGTTCGATCAGCCGACGGTGCTCGCGGCGTCGGATCCAACCCGCCACGTGTGGGGCGATTCGGAGTCGGGGTTTGTGCTCGACCGGGTGTACCTGTCTTCGCTGAAGTTGCACGTGTTGGAGTTCGCCATGGCGCCGGGCGGGTCGTTCGGCCATTCGAGGGACAACCCCACCATCTTCGCGGCGGACGAATTGCTGTACGTGCTGGAGGGCACGCTGATGCTGACCGATCCCTCCACGGGTGAGTGTCAGCGGGCCGCGGCGGGTGAGGCGTTGTTCTTCAGGCGTGACACCTGGCATCACGGGCGGGCCTGCGGTGATCACGGCGTACGGGTGCTCGAGTTCTTCTCACCAACGCCGGCCACGGGAGCATCGAGCGCCTACGCCCGCACGCAGCCGTACCTCGAACACGTAGAGACGGTGGATCAGCGACTGCTAGGCGTGTGGCCTCACGCCGCCGCCGGGCTCAGGTCACAGCACCGGATCACACCGGTGCGTGAGCACGACCTTGCCTGGGGATGTCGAGGTGGGTTGGAGATCGGGTTCTTCGCAGCCACCGAGCACTTAACGGTGATGCGCTGTCACCTGCGAGCCGGGGCGTCATCGCAACCCGAGCAGCATCCCGGCGAGGAGTTCGTGCTCCTGCAATCGGGAAGCCTGGTGATACACACCCCCGACGCTCCAGAGGCCAACTGCCTGTACCTCCAACCCGGCGACGCCGCAGTCCTACCCCCGGACACCCCCCACTCCTACCTCTCCACAGGCAACCAACAAGCAATATGGCTAACCGCAGTAGCCCCAACCTGGACCAACCCAACCCACACAACCCCACCAGCCTCCCAGGCGTAGAAGTTCGATGGAGTCACCCCGGGGTCAGAGCGCCGAAGATGCCCAGGTGAGCTTCCTGCTGGAGGGCGACCACGGCACTCATCGCTGGGAGTTGGAGCCGTCTGTTCTTGGCATGGATGCAATCGACAGTGAAGAGGTCGAGGCATTTCGCAGCGACGTTGCTGGCGCTGGGCGGGGCACCTTCACCAACGGACAGTCCACGGTGGACGTATTGCGCGCTATGAGACTCGTCGACGAAGCCGATCACCCCAACCGGGCTGCTCTGGCATTGTTCTGCAAGCCGGAGAAACTGAGGGGCATGTATCCCTCGCTGGGATGCAGGCTGGCCGCGGTTCCCGGTGACACCGTGTTGGACGTGACCATAGACGACGCCCTCGTGGAAGGCAATGTGTTCACGCTGCTTCAGGCCGCGATGGACTTCTGCAGAAGGCACTTGTTCAACAGCGCTCGCATCACCGGTGAACTCCAAGCGCAGGTGGGCATGGAGATCCCCGCCGAGGTGCTGCGAGAGGCGCTCGCAAACGCCTTCGCCCATCGGGATTATTCGATGCCTGGCCTTGTGCGTGTGATCGTATACACCGACAGGGTGGAAGTGAACTCACCTGGGCGTTTGCACTTCGGACTGCACGTGCAAGATCTGTACAAGCCTCACAGTTCCCGGCCATGGAATCCGCGGATTCTTGATTGTCTGTATCGACGGGGAGTGGTTGAACAGCTTGGTTCTGGAACGTTGCGGATGATCCAACACTGCAATGATGTCGGTCTGGGCCGGCCCGTCTTTTACGAAGAGAGCACCTCGTTTGTCTGTGCCATTCCAAGACCGGGATATTGGCTGGACGCCACCGGACGCGGCATCCTGTTGTCCACTAGGTGGCAAAGTCGAGACCCTCGATTCGATGAGGGCAGTTCGGACCCTGGCGATGTGCATGCCTACACCATGCATCCGGTGGGAGGAAATGAAGAGCACAGGAGGCAAGTCCTGTTCCGGTTGAATGAAGGCCCAGCCAAGCGGCGCGAGTTGGCCGAACTGGTGAACTTCTCACGGGTGGGCATCTGTGCCTTGCTGGACGAACTACAAGATCTTGGATTGGTGAAGGTGAACGGTCAGGGCCACGACGAGCAATGGGAGCTGGTGTGGTAGGCACGAACCGAGCAACCATGTACTGCCCTGGGTGAAGGAAGTTGGCGCGAGTGGTCGCTGGCGACGAGTGTCATGGCACGCCTACACCTCGATGCTCACGCCGGTTGTCATTGCGGTGGCTGTGAGATTGGTAGGCGACGAACGCTAGGGGCTCTCAGCCCGCTGCCTTGGGGGTTTCAGGCCACTGGTGGTTGCCGTTGTTGATAGGCGTTGGTGGTGCGATTGCGTTGATGGGGCTTGGTGGGTCAGACTGGGTTTGGCTCTTTGGGTTCTGGGAGGTCTTTGGTGGATTTGGACTGGGTTGTGGGGGTGGATGTGGGCGGCACCAAGATTGCGGGCGCGCTGGTGGGCGAGTCGGGAGAGTTGCTTCATGAAGAGGTTGTGCCCACTGGTGAGGCCCAGCTTCACGGCAAGGGCTTCGCACGGGTGGACTTGGGCGAGTCTGAGGATTGGCGAGCCAAGCCCGTGGGTGGCGGTGAAGCCTCGGGATCGAGCCGCGAGGAGGATGGGCGCGGGTCGCAGGGCAATCCAGATCCGGCTGATCCTGTCTCGTCTGCCGGGCGTGGGGAGGGTGACTGGGCGTCGGTCGGGTTGGCCGGTACGCCGGACGCAAACGCTGGTGCCGCCGTGAAGGTTCTTGCGTTGGCGGAGCGGTTGCGTCGCAGGGCTGCGGTGGATGGTGTCGAGGTGCGTTGTGTTGGGGTGGGGGTGCCTGAGTACGTGGACAGTGCCGGGCGGATCGCTCCGGCGCCACTGCTGGCGTCGCTCAGCAGGCTTCCTGAGGTGACCGATTCGGGGCTGCGCGTCGTTGTGGAATCGGATGTGCGCTGTGCAGCGTTGGCTGAGAGCAGGCTGGGTCACGGGCGGGGTATGGACAGCTTCGTGTTCGTGATCGTGGGAACGGGCATTTCCCACACCACCGTCGTTGACGGCCGCCTGTGGAAGGGTCACAGGGGCGAAGCAATCGCGCTGGGCGAGCTTCCGGTTGATCCGGCACTGGCAACCCGGCCCAACGCGCCCCTCACCGTGGAGGAGCAAGCATCGGGCCGAGCAATCAGCCTCGCCATGGAAGCAGCCGGCGAGGGTGCCGCGGGAACAGAAACCGCGTCGGCTGAATCCAACGAGGCCTCCAGGATCGCAACCCAGGCAGGAAAAATCGTGGCCCAAGCGTTGGCCACCGTGGTGTACCTGATCGACCCGCAAGCGGTGATGGTAGGCGGAGGCCTCGGCGTGAGCACCGGCCAGTTCAGCGAAGCGCTCCGGTCGCACTACGCCGCCATCACCCAAGCCCGCCCCACACCCCCGCCATTGCTCACCAGCGCCCTAGGCCCCAAAGCCGGCCTAATAGGCGCCGGCCTAGCCGCCCACCAATCCACCTCCCGATAACCCTCAAGCTGGACGAGTGGCCTCAGGGTGATTTTGCGGCTTGATGTTGCAGGCAGCTGCCGTCAGTCGTGGTCGTGAGTCCGCGGTTCGAGAGTGGACGGTCGTGCGGGAGTCAACGGCTTGCGGTGGCGATGTTCGGTGTGTGGATGCGGGTCATTGGTGCATCAGCCTTGAACTGTCACTCACCAGCAATCATCGCGCCGGGGACGTAAGGAATGTTCAAGCGATGGCGAGCCAGCAGACCAGGTGGACGTCTTGCTTGGTGATTTCCGGTAGTGGTCTTGGGGCTTGGTAGGGCTGCAGGCCTAGCTCGTCGATCACTTGCAGCACTTGCCTTGCCTGTTCAGCCGGTTCATCGTCGGACTTCAGAGCGGCACGGATTGCGCGCTGGGTTCGCTGGGTGTACGGGGCGCTGAGCTTGTTGACCGCTTCGTCGATGCGATCCTGACCTAGATCCTGAGGTGAGTGATTGCGAACCACTTCTGCGGCATCGCGCAGCACTTTGGGAATCCTTGGCTCGAGGTTTGCCTTGTCGGCGTAGTGGTTCCATGTCGTTTTGATGTGGGCACGGGCCAGGCGCCACGCGCTGTAGGCCATGTCCCGAGTGGCGTCGTCCAAATGGCGGGCCGTGCCGAAACCGCCGACGGGTTTCGCATGATCCAGACACGCGAGCGTGTCGTTCACCAACCCGGCCGCACCGGCACGATCCTCGGCTAGGTACACGGCGTGAATTGACTCGTCGGCGTTCTCGTGGATGTCTGAACCGCCGGCGCCTGTGCTGTCGGCTTCGGCGGCGGCTTGGGCCGCGTGCCAGTCCACGAAGCGGAAGACCGGCTTGTCCCGGTCGCCCACGCGGGCGCAGAAAATGAAGCCTGCTTGCGTTCCGGAACCGTCGGTGGTGCGCATGCCGGAGCCCGATCCCCATGGCATCGCCTTGATCTGCTCCAGGTAGCCCTGCTCCACGGCCCGACGAAGCTCCTGGCGGTACTCCTCACCGGACTGCACCCCGCGGCGGGTGCCTCCAAGCTCGAAGATCGTTGAGTCCTCGCTGCGGATGCGTTCAATTTCCTCGCGGGTCTCGGTGAAGCTCTGGTCTCGGCCCGCTTGACCGGGCAGCACCTCGCCAACGCCGATACTGGCGGCCGCCTGCTTCAGCTTGAGCATGAGACGTTCTTCGAGGTTCAGCAGGTCATCGAGGCGGGAGTCCGGGAAGATGCAACGGATGAACACCTCCGAATGCGGTGAGCCGATGCGGTCGATACGACCGTGGCGCTGCACCAGCCGCATCGGATTCCAAGGCAGGTCGTAGTTGATGATGTGACTGGCCTGTTGCAGGTTCACGCCTTCGGCAAGCACATCGGTGGTCACCACTATGTCGTACAGGTCCTCGTGGGACCCTTGGGGGGCGTCGGTGGTGAGCGGCGCGAAACCCCACACCACCTTGGCCTTGGACTTGGCACCCTGCTCGGCCGAGCCCGACAACCACGCAACCCGGTCCTTGTAGCAACTGAGGCGCGGATCGGTGCGGGTCACCTGGTCGAGGTGTTCGAACACCCACTCCACGGTGTCGGCGAAGTACGAGAAGATCAGCACTTTGCGCTTGTTGCGTTGGTCGTCGTCACCGATGCCTTCGCTCTGGGCCTTGGTGGCGATCTTGGCGAGTTCGTCGGCCAGCACGGCAAGTGTCGGGTCTTTGGGGCGAGTCACCTTGCGGGCTTCTTGAGCGAAGTCCCTGAGCAAGTCGCGGTCGGCGGCTACATCTCGCGCGAGGGCTGCGGAGTCGTATGCGCCTGCGTCGTCGATGAGGCTGAGGTGGCCGTCCAGGTACTTGTCCACCTCGTCCAAGTCGTCGCTGTCGGTTGCGATCCAATCCGCCAGGGCGTCGCCAGTTGCCACCTTGCCATGTTCCAGCAGAGACAAGAACGCGTCATGGCTTGAGGCCATGCGATCACAGGTGTTGGCGAATGCATGAGGCGAAGACTCGAAGCGCTTGAGCAGAGCCGAGCGCAACAAGCCCGCCAATTGCAGCTCGTAGGACTCGGGAGTGCCGCTGGTGCGGTAGCGGGTGGGCATGTAGCGAGCCAGAGTGAGCTCCGGGGTGCTGCCGGTCTTGACCGCTGCCGGCGGGCTTGAGGCGGCATGAGGTGAGTTCGCCACGGAGTTGTCGACTGGCGATCCGGATGGCTGCCGAGCCGCTGAATCGGGATCAAGGGCCTGTGCCAGGTGGTCGAAGAAGCCGGGCATCACTTGGTCGAGGTCGTAGCTCACCTTCAGCACCCGCGGCGTGGGGAACTGAATGGTGGTGTCGCGGCCGTTGATCGGCACGGTGTCGGTGGGGTAGTAGCTCTTGATGAACGACCGAGTGCGCCGCACCGCAACCCGATCCAGGATGTCGAACAACTGGCGTGGCGTGAGATCGTCGGGATCCATTCTCATGGCCTCCGCAAACCGGCCCTGAAGTGAGGGAATCGCCGCATCCGCGAAGGTTGCGTCGTTGCGCAGGAAGTAGCTGAGCATGTAGTACAGATCCCACAAGCTGTTGTTCACCGGCGTGGCGGTGAGCAGCACCAGCTTCTTCGGTGGTGTTCCGGCCAACAGGCGACGAAGCGCCTCGGCGCGCTTGGTGGACGGATTGCGAAGGTTGTGGGCTTCGTCCACCACCACCATCGCGTAACGCCCGATGTCGGCGGCTTCGAGCTTGGTGTGGTCAGACTCTGCGTTCAACCGGCTGTCGGCCAGGAGATCCTCGTAGGAAACCAGCTCCATGGCGAGGTTGTATTGGCTTCGAAATGCGCGCCATGGCCCGTCTCGCAGGGTGGCGGGTGCCACTACCAGCACGTTCTGGCGGCGTTCATGGGCGGTCTCGCGGATGAGCGCACCGGCCAGGAAGGTCTTGCCGAGGCCAACTTCGTCGGCGATCAGCACTCCGTGGTGTTCGTCGAGAATCCGCCGGGCTCGCCAAAGTCCGTCACGCTGAAATGTCGTGAGGTGGATTTCCCCTCCGGGGGTGTCGTTTGCCTCGTTGATGATCTCCTGCCCGTACAGTTCCCACAGCATTCGCAGGTAGATCAGCTGTGGCGGGTGCGGCTCGAACCGGGCTTCGTACAACTTGGCCAGGTCGTAGTGCTCGGCGGCCTCCCACAACTCGTCGAACCACTCCGTCACCTGGCGCACCACGCTTGGCGAGTAGTTGCCCAGGTTGAGTTCAAGGTTCTTGGCCAGTCCCGCGTAGGTGAAGTTCGACGACCCGGCAACCACGCCGTGATCGTGATCGCTCACAAGAAATGCCTTGCCATGCAGGAACCTGTCGGTAAGGCGACGCACCTCAACGTTGCCTGATCGAAGCCATTCCACAAGGCGCTTGGCGGTGGCGTCCGCTTGCACCGAGAACCCCAGAAGGTCACGCTCAGAGGCCAAGTCGTGTTCCTGTTTGGTGAGGGCGTCCCGAAGGCGGTTACGGGCGGCACGTTCGGGCCGGGCCGACTCGGCGCCTAGTCTGCGCAGCCGGTTCTCGGGTGGGGTCGGTTCGGTCCCCACCAGGAAGCGCACCGCCTTCACCTGATCCAGGGCTTCGGCCATCAACTTGTACCCGCCCGCATTGAAATACGCGGAGGCAATGTCAAGCCTCGCGCCCTCGGTGAAGTTGTTGGCTGCGTGGGTGATGAACGCACCGAGCGCTCCGGCCACCATCTGGTCGCCGCGGTTGACCGCCAACTCTGGCTTCGGTCCATAGGAGGACGCGGAGTCGCGTGTTGTCATGTTGTGGAGACCTTCACGGCAGACGCGAAACCGAGGTCGACGATGGGATAGACACTGGTGTCGGGTGTCGTCATGTTGCAGCGGCACCGTGATTTGCTTCCGGGCGGTTCACGACAAGTGGCTCCTGTGTATGGCTGACGAGGTGAGCATTGCCCTTCCGGGCCGCCTCACACGGGTGATTCATGGGGGAGGTCACTTCGGCTAGGTGGTTCCGGTCTCGTCGAGCCTCCGCCTCCACCGGCGGTAGTGGGCAAGCACAGCCCGGTGGCGTTCGGAATAGTCGCGGCCTGGGTGGAACGTGTCGTAGATCACGGCCAAGTCAGCTTCGTCAAGCTCGTAGAGCAAGGCCACGCAGGCATCCAGCTCGTGAATCAGGTCCTGCTTGACGGCAGAGTCATTTGCGGTGCCAACCTCGGCACCAACCTCGGCCGCCCAATCGTCGAAGCGTTCATCGCACGCCGCCAACCGGCCAGCGATTACCACAACCCGGTCACGAACCAGGTGCCCGGCTCCAGGATCAGGTATGGCAAGTTGATTGAACTGTTCAAACGTCAAGTTCAGTTCCACGGTGCGTCGGGCTTGCCAGTCGCAAGGCATCGAACTCAGAACTCCGAGAACAAATGCCTCGTCGACGAGGTTTCCCGCTATCGGCACAAGGTATGGGCCTTTGTGGGTGATGACGCGCTGTCCCGGAACCAATCCGATTACAAGGGTGCGTTCGTTGGTGGGGTTCGTGACGTCTCGGAATGCGATCCGGGGATGCAGGCAGGGAAGTGTGGCGCGATTCTCGATGACCTCGCGAGCTTGCTCGGAGAAGGCTGACCGTGATTTCCTGGCTTGAGCGAGGCGCTTCTCGTACAGGTGTTGGGTGATGCTGGCGGCGTCCACCGAGTCGTAGTAGTCACCTGTGTCGGGCTGCCAGAGGTTGAAGCTCTTGCCCGCATACACGGGCCAGATCTCACTCATTGCACCTCCCCTGGCGCTGCGGGGGGCGACGCCGTCGTCTCTTGCGAATAGGGGTCGATCGTTGGTGGCGTCGAGTTCGCGTAGCGGGCGGAAGCGCCATCGTCCTTCATGAACTGGTCCCGGTCGTGTGTTGTGTGGAGTTCCGCCACTGCGCGAAAGCGCCAGCTCCGTTGTCGCTGTTGAACCGGTGTCGGTCGGTTGTTGCGTTGAGATCTCCCTGAACCGGTCGGAACCTCCACCGGGGGGGGGTCCCCGGTGCTGCGCACGGCAGATCAGCGCCGTCGAAACGAGGATGCCGCTTGATCTTGCGCCAAACGCGAAATGCGTCCTTAGTTGGAATCTGCGGAAAGGCCGAAGTGCTCGACCAACCGCGGAACTCTGTTACCGGAATCAGTTCCGGTTTGCCGTCAACCAGTTCGCGATAATGCTGCAGCGACGAGGCCGGGCCGGGATAGATCGCAACGCACGCCTCGTCCGGGGGGGGGGGGCCTCAGTGCGTGATGCGGGGCCGCGTCCGAAACGGAGCTTGCGAGTTGTGACGAGGGCCACGGTGTAGCGGCCGTCGACGTCGTCGAAGGCCCACTGCTTGGTGTTGAGGCAGGTGGCCACGCCGATGATCGCGTTGCCGCCACGAGCGCCACCGTGTAGGAGCGGTGTACGTCGTCGAACACCCACCCTTGGTGATTGATGACTGTGCAGACCCCCAGGGGATGCCCTTCCGGGGGGGGGGTCCGGTTGCATGTCAAGCACCCGCTGGCGCCATTTCGTCATGCCCGCGTCCGCAACAGCGCTTCGGGGCAGGACTATTCCAATTTTCCCACCCGGACGCGCCAACTCAAAATTCGCCCACGCGAAAGCCTTGTACAGATCGGTCTGTCCGGACCCGAGATCCGGATAGGCCCGACGTAGAAGGAGCTTCAGTTCTTCGGCGAGCTTGGACTCGCGGCTATATGCCTCAGCCAGGTCGGGCCGCTGCGCCTCGAGTGCGTCAATCTTGGCCCGGCGGACCGAAACGGGAACTGACCTTCCGCGGATGCCGGGAAGGTGCATCCCCCACCACACCTCGCGATCAACGACCACCTTTTCCCAAGGGGGGTTGCCGAGCAGGCAATCAAACCCGGGTCGCTCACGGACGAACACCTCAGGGAATGCAGATGGGAAGTGGAGGGGTTGGAGCGCCTGGATGGTTTTGGGCACGTGGCCAGCTTGGGACGATTGGAGGAATGTCTGCTCGTCGGCGCGCTCGGGAAGGTCACAGGCACCTGCGCGGTGGGCGGCGATCACGTCGAACACTGCGGTAGCACCAGCCACGCCTGCCCTGGCGTCTTCGTGAGCTTGGCGGGCTTGTTCCACTTCGGCCTTTGTGGCATCGGAGGTGATCGCAAGCCGTCTCAGTGCCTGCTTGGCGCCAGCGAGCATTTCTTCGATCTGGCCGCGAAACAGGCTCGGCTTGTCCGGGTCAGCTTTGGGTTCGAGGGCTGCCATTGCTTCGTCGAGGGTGCCGACGCCGGTGAGGCTGTCGCCGCACACCAGGTTGTGATCCAGAAACGACAACGGCAATCCCGGCACGAAGGTGTGAACCCAAATCGCCACGCGGGCCAACTCCACCGCTATGGGATTCTTGTCCACTCCGTACACGCAGTGACGGGCGACCTGGCGGCGCAACAGCGAAGTGGACTCGATCTCCACACCGTCTGCCAGGTCGCCGAGCGACTCCAAGGCCGCTCCGCGCAGGCGTTGCAGTTCGTTGGACACCGCCGGCACCGGGTGCAGAGTGAGCCATGCCGAAAGCCGAGCTTCGATTCGATCCAGAGCGGCCACCAGGAAATGACCCGACCCCATGGCAATGTCCGCGCAACGAAAATCGAAGAATGCCTTCTCCAGGGCGGCCTCGTCGCCACATTCGTAGAGCGAATCGAGGCGATCGAGATGATCATCGAGGGCTGGTTCGAGAGCGTGATCCAGCAGGTGCTCCACCGCGAACGGCTTCGTGAAGTAGCTGCCGGTGGCTTTGCGGACACCTGAGCGGTTGTGCAGGTACACCTCGTCCTTGTGAACCTCCACCGGGTCGTTGACCTTGGCGGGCGCGTAGGTGGCGTTGCCTCCCTTGGCCTTGGTGACCGTGAGATCCTCGGTGGCGATCGTGAGGCGGGACTCCAGCAGCCCTTCATAGATGGTGCCGAACTCGCGCACGGACAGCGACCGGAAATCCACCAGGCCCTCACCCTCGGGGCCGTGGTCTATCAGCATGGCCTGGAGGGCCGGAGCGAACTCGGCGTCGTTCAACGCGAGGCTTGCCAACGAGGCCCCGGCAGGGCTCACCGCAGGGTCATCGGAAAACAGGCCACCGTTGTAGGCAGGGACACCCCAGGCCGTGTTGCCTTCGTTCACCGCCTGCCAAAGCTGTTGAACGTCCTGCCACATGCCTGAGAAGTGCTGCTCGTAGGTGTTGTTGGGGTTGTGAAGATCCTCCAGCAGTTGTTGTGCCGCGTGGGTGAGGGACTTGTCTCGGTAGCGGCTGTTGGTGCGGAAGGGCAAGAGGTCTTTGTCTTCGGCGTAGGCGAGGAACAGCAACCGAAACAGGATCACCATCACTTGTTGGTAGGTGTGATCAAGTTGCTGGGTGGTGGGTGAGTCACCCAAGCGGCGGGCCAGCGCCCGTGCCAGGATGGGGACGGTGTCGTAGTACACGCGCTCTCGCAGCCGTTTCGCCAACTCCGCTGCGAAGCGAGAGGAATTGTCCAACACTTCCTCGATGGTGCCCTTTGGCTTGAGCGCGTCTGCCGAGAACAGCAGCCCGAGATATCCGGCTTTCTCAGAGGGAAGCAGGGCCAGGTTGACCTCCACGAAAGTCTCGGCTCTGCCTTTGCGTCCCACGCCGGTGTCGCTGCGTGCGGCATAAAGGCGAAGCTCTCGGGCTCGGGTGAGCAACACCCATGGCACGCGTTGTGTGTCGGCCTCTGCGAGCGCGCGACTCACCGGTGAACTGCCCTCGAATCGGTTCGCCGGGGAGTCAAAGGGTTCGTTCGGGTCACAGAACACTGCCACGGCCTGGTTTCGGCCCTCGGCGGTGAGCATCCAGGTTGTTGCGCCCAGTGGCTGCACACCGAAACCAAGTCGTTCCACCAGGGCGCGTCCGCCGAGGCGCAGCAGTGGCTTGGATCGTTCGACGGCTGCCGCCCAGTCAGGGCGTTCGGGCAGGCCCGCTCTCAGTTCCTGGGTGGCGAGCAATCCGCTGTTGCGAAGCCCTGGAGTGGGCGAGTCAACCTCGGGCAGGTTCGCCAACAGGAAACGAGTGGCCGCATGATGACTGGGTTCATCCAACGCCGTGTCGGCAAGCCGATCAGCCTGACATGGATCCACGTCGCGCAAGATCGGGGGTTGGTCGCCGACCGGCCCGCACAAAGTCACCTTCGTTTCGGTGGGTGCAGCGTGTGATTCCGGCTGACCAGGATGAAACACAACAAGCAGAACGGGACTCGCCCGATTGCCGCGGCATGTCTTGTGTGCCTCGCGCAGTCGCTTTGCGCTCGGCTTCGTTCGGCTCGTGGCTACGGCCACCTCCAGGCCGTTGTCGGCTTGCTGGTCGAAGCGTCCCACCGGTGACAAGTCCGCCGGGAACCCTGTGGGTGGCCGCCAGTTGAGGGGTTCGCGGGGCTCCAGGAACATCTCGGCGGCCTGCTGGACGCTGCCCCCGCCGGAGCCATCAGTCACGGTCTTCCCCCAAGATCAAGACTCTAGACCCGAAGCACTGCTGCCTTGGTTCAGACCGCTCTGTGGAAGGGGTGGCGATTGCCACCAACGGTTTCTCCGCGGCCATGGTCTCGCTGAATCAGACATGGTCGGTAGCGGCACCCCGCCATGCCCAGGCGGTCGTGCACGCGACCGTGGCCGAAAGTGCTGTCTCGGAGCCGTGGTAACCGCAGCGTGACTCTGCAAGCCACGGGGGGTTAGGTGGGGATTAGGCGGGGGGGTAGGTGGGCTTTGTGGGCTTGGGCCATTTCTGCGTACATGGTTTTGGCGGTTTCGATGGAGCGGACGAGGGGGTGTGAGGCTAGGGCTTGAACGGCGGTGTGGGAGTTGCCGTTCCAGGCGGCGTCCGCGGCGGCCACCTGGTAGTAGGCGAGGGACTCCACCAGGCCTCTCACGTGGGTGGGCAGGCCGGGCATGTTGAGGGGGCGCACACCTTGGCGGTCGCAGTGACCCATTGTTTCCACCACCACGTTGTCGTCGAAACCGGTGACGCTGCCGTTGTTGGGCACGTTCACCGTCATCGTTTCGGACTTGTCGTTGAACACGGCGTCCATGCAATCCAACGCCAGTTCCAACTCGTGGATGCCGCCACGGGAACGCTTCGGGTCGAGTTGCGGGTCTTCGCTAGTGGCCTGCTCGTGGTAGTGATCCCAGTAGCCCGGCACCTCCGCCAGGATGTCCTCGGCGCGGGTGGTGGCCTTGGCGTGATACTCGGCCAGGATCTCCTGTTCAAAGTAGTAGTACTGAAAATATCCACTCGGCACTGAATCCATCGCAGCCGACAACTGCAGCATCCTCCGCTCCTGACCACCCATCGCATCCGCGGCGCCAGGATCGTCCGACATCTCAGCCCATCGATCCTTCAGGATCGGGATCAGCGGTTCATCTCCGTATTGGTGCTTCACCGACCACGACCCGTGATTGAGGCCCACGCTCTCCACGTCGAGCTGCTCGGGATCGAGACCAACCGCTTCGGCCAGCATCTCGGGGTACACGATCGGCCCTTCGCACAACGACACGATCGGCACGTCGGTGTTGTCACACACCGCCTGGGACACGATGTTCACCGGGTTGGTGTAGTTGAAGATCACCGCATCGGGGCAGGCCCGTGCCATGTCGTCGAGAATGTCACGCATGGCGTGAATGGAACGCAACGCCATGAAAAACCCGCCAGGCCCCTGGGTTTCCTGGCCGATCACGTTGTGGCGCAACGGGATCCGCTCATCGATCACACGAGCCTCGAACCCGCCCGGCCTGAAACTGGTGAGCACCGCATCACAATCCTCAAGCCCGGCGAGACGGTCGGTGGTAGCCGTCACCGAAATGTCCAATCCCCGTGCCGCCATCATCTGCTGAGCGATCGTTCGGGCCAACTCCAAGCGCTGTTCGTTGAGGTCGATCAGCACGATCTCGGATCCGTCGAAGTTCTCGCCCTGGTGCGCGAGGCTGGCCATCGTGCCTGGGGCCCTGGTGGAGCCACCCCCGATGTAAGCGAGCTTTATTCGTGCCATCGAACACTCCGTTTCTCAAACCGCTTCTGCCCTGTTCGGCACAGCGCTACCCAAGTCGATCACTGTCACGTGCAATCCTGCCACCAACGCTGCGCAGGCAACTGCCCGGAGACTGTCCGTAGCGGTGGTCATTTTGCCGACGCCGGTGGATGCTTGGCAGCGCGGAACTGGTTGAGCGACTCGTTCAAGGACTCTGCGCAGGACTGCACCCCGATGGAGTCCAGCGCCGCCATCAGTGCGCCCAGCACCGGCGGCAGGGTGGTGCGATGCGCCACCGCGCCTGGCAGTTCGCTCATCACCGCTTCCTCCAGGATCATGCTGGGATGGCTGAAGAGGCCGCCTCCGAGCACCACCAGCGCACCCTGCACATCGAGGCCCACAAACCTTGCTGAGATCCGGCCCTGGCCGCCGAGCTTGCGTCCCGCGTCGGTGACTATCTCAAGCGCAACCCTGTCGCCTTGGTCGGCTTCGTCGAGCAGCACAGGGCTCATTTGCACCAGCTCGGAACCCTGCATCGGATCCTGGCGTCTGGTGGTGCGGCGCAACAAGTCCATCTCGTCGGCGGCCCCGAACAACTCCAGCGCCCGGTTGGTGAGCGACGTTTCGGGGCCGATCCC
This sequence comes from Candidatus Aldehydirespiratoraceae bacterium, assembly GCA_965221635.1. Classification (GTDB taxonomy): domain Bacteria; phylum Actinomycetota; class Acidimicrobiia; order Acidimicrobiales; family Aldehydirespiratoraceae; genus JAAXHB01. The sequence continues at coordinate 893,756 of OZ244902.1, read as the reverse complement.
CAGGTGCTGGCACTGAACCGCCCGCAACGCGGCCTCGCTGAGCGACACGGCGCCGATCGTGTCGGGCCAGAAACCCAGATGAAAGAACTCGCCGTCGGCCCGACGGGCACCGACGGCGTTGCCGGTGCCACAAATGATGCCGATCCCCGACCACTGCGACCCACCAAGCCGCAGTCCCCCGATCGAGTCGTTCACCACCAGCGGCTCACACCCAAACGACCACTCGCTGCCGAGGCGGCGGCGCAGGTACCGGTAATCCTCGGGCCAGTCCGCCCCGGCCAGACTGAACGTGGCCGCCCTCACCTCACCCGCAACACAGCCGGCCTCGCTCAGGGCGCAATCGACGACACGGGTCAACTCGGCAAACGCGCCGTCCGCCGACGGCGTGCCGTAGATGTCGCTGCATCCGCCATCACCGACGCCCACCACCCGCTGCGCGGAGTCCACAACCACCGCGGTGGTCTTGGTGTTGCCGCCGTCCACCCCCAACACAAACCAACCGTCACTCACTGCATGCTCTCAGTCGTCGCGGTGGCGGCGGATTCTGTAGTCATGGCCCTTCTTGCCTCCGCGCTGCACGAAAATGGCGGCCGGGTCATAGGGGATTGGTTGCATGCGGCTTTCGATTTGCTGGGTGACGCCGGTGGCGGCGGCTTGTTGGGCTTTGATCATCACCTCCAGGCAGTGGTATGCGTGCTCGGGACGCACCAGCAACTCGGCGCCGTCGAGCAGGCAGTCCACCATGTGGCGCAGACCGGCAGTCCAGCCCCATGTGGGATCCACCTCCGCGAACGTTGTCCATCCCGGTGCGTCGGTTCGGATCATTTCGTAACCCGCGGGCGCCCAGTCGTCGCCCATCATTTGCGCCACGCCTTCGGTGCCGTAGAACTCCAACGCCGGAGACCGGTACTCGTACATCGTGAACCCGGTGGTGACCGCCGCAAACCGGGCCTCACCAAAATCGAGAACCACCTGGTAGTTGTCGAAGTTGTGAACCTCGATCTGCTCGCCGTCCACAACACGGCGAGGCACCGCCGTGCCGGCCATGGCGGCCACCCGCTGCACGCTGCCCATGATCCCCGTGAGCGACGTGACGTTGTACACGCCAAGGTCGAACAACGGCCCGCCACCGGTGCGGTAGTACCACTGCCCCCACGTGGGGCCCGACCATCCGTAACGCCCCCGAGCCGTGAGCACCGTGCCGATCTCGCCGTGGTGTGCGATCCGCGCCCACAGCGCCTGATAGGTGGGGCTCAGCACCACATGCGGCGCGCACACCAGAAGCTGAGGCCCCGCGGCGGCCCGTCGCACCAACTCGGCGGCTTCGCTGAGATCCACCGACATCGGCTTTTCCACCAGCACGTGTTTGCCTGAATCCAGCGCCGCGGCGGCGATCTCGCCGTGGCAACCCATCGAGGTGAGCACCAACACCGCGTCGATGTCCTCACGCTTGATCAGTTCCCGATAGTCGGTGGTGAACGCCGCGTCCTGGTGCAGGAAATCGCCCACCCGCCTGGCCCGGGCCTCCACCACGTCGCAAGTGGCCACCACCTCCAGTCGGCCCTCGTAACGCAGTTCCCTGATCAGCGCCGCGTAAGGCTCGAACACGCTGCCAAGCCCCACAATCCCAAGCCGCACCTTGCTCATGCGTGCCTCCGGTTCGCGGCAGCGGCGGTGTCGGCCCAGATTCGTGGGTTGGGGCATTCGTGGACGAACGTTGCGGGCCAATCTGGTTGGTGACTGTCAGCGGCGCGCACCCGGCGCAGCGACTCCGCTTTGTCGGCGCCGTGCAACACCATCAGCACCGCCTTGGACAGGCGACGGATCGTGCCGAGTCCCACTGACACGCCGTGTGTGGGCACTTCGTCCAGCGACTCGAAATCGGGGAAGGTCACCATGTTGTCGGTTCTGGTGGTGGGCGCCAGTTCCACCACCGACGTGGCACCGCCGAGTGACGATCCAGGCCCGCAAAACGCAACATGACCATCGGACGCTCCGCTCGCCAGGATGAACAAATCCACCCCTCCGGCTTCTTCGATCCGCCGGTCGTAGGCGGCAGGGTCGGCCGGGTCGGGCAGCCACACCGATTCCTCCGGCACCACCAAGTCCGCGGGCAGGCCCCGGTTGAGCACCCCGCGAATGTGAGCGCGGGCGAAACCCCGGCACGAGTGGTGAGCATCCGCGGGCACCGCGGTTGGTGTTGCCGCCGCTGGGTGGAGGTATTCGTCCATCATCACGATCACCACGCCCGAACAGTCGACCTGCTCACCTGCGCACAAGGCTCCGAGCGCGTCGTAGATGGGCTTCGGGGTGCGCCCACCGGGACACCCCAGCAGGTATCGCCGCCCCTGCCGGGCACTTTGCGAGATCCCCGCGGCGATCTCTGCCGCCGCGGCCTCCCCCAACTCGCCGGCCGAGTCAAAGCACCGAAACTCCGCAGCGCCCATCACCGAAACGCACTCTTGGGGCAATGAAGTGTCACCGGTGCATCCCCACGCTCGGGCCTCACCGGACGGACGCCACTGCGGGCACCGGTCAGGCCTTTTCGGCGCCGGTTGTGATGCCTTGAATGAAGCGGCGCTGCATCACGATGTACACGATCAGCACCGGGAAAGCCACCAGCAAAGCAGCCGCCGCGATGGTGGACGGGTCGCCGCCGCGGCGCAAACCGGCAAAGAACGACAACGCCAACGGCGCCGTCTGCGCGGCCTCGTTTTGGGGCAGCAACACCAACGCCAACAGGAAGTCGTTCCAGGCAAACAGGAACAGCAGAGCCGACAGCGACATCACCGCGGGGCCCACCACCGGCAACAGCACCCGTCGCAGGATGTGCCAACTGTTGGCCCCGTCGAGCTGCGCGGCCTCCACCAGCGAACCGGCCTGGGCCCAAAAGGCGGTGCGCATCCAGAACGTGCCGAAGGACACGCTGAACCCGATCTGGGGCAGGATCACCGCCCAGCGCGTGTCCAGCAACCCCAAGTCCTGGAAGCCGTAGTACAACGGCACCACCAGCGCCTCATAGGGCAGCATCAACCCGGCCAGCAACACCACGAACAGTGTGTTGCGCAACGGGAAGCGCATCGTGGCGAACGCGTAACCGGCAAGGATCGAAAAGGCCACGCTTGCGCCCACCACCGTGAACGCCACAACCGCGCTCGAGAACAAGGCCTGAGCGAACCCTCCCCGCTCCCACGCATGCGCGAAGTTCTCAAGCGACGGGTTGGTGGGGATCGTGAACCCTCGCACCCGCTTCCCGGGCTCGTTCAACGCCAGCATCAGAATCGACAGGAACGGGTACAGCGCGATAACGCTGGCGCCCAGCAGCACCAGGTGGATGCTGCGCCGCTCCCAACGATTCTCGATCATGCGGAGTGATCTCCCCGGCGGCGATACCACAACACCGCCATGTTCACCACCAGCAATTCGAGCATCAAGATGATCCCGAGGGCCGCGCCCAGCCCGATCGACCAGTACTGGAACACCGACCTGTACACGAACATCGAGGGAACCTCGGTGGTGGTGCCCGGCCCGCCTCGGGTCATCACGAACACCAGGTCGAAGTTGCGCAACGCCGCGGTGATCGTGAGGATCAACGCAATGGTGATCTCTCCTCGCAGCGCCGGCAAGGTGACGTTGAAGAACTCGCGAAACATGTTGGCGCCGTCGATCCGGGCCGATTCGTACCGCTCCATGGGGATCTTCTGCACCCCCGCCGCGAACAGCACGAACACCAATCCGAAGGTCACCCAGGTGCCCACCAAACCCAACGCCGGCAAGGCAAAGGTGAAATCCCCAAGCCACGCCCGGCTGAACCAGTCGAGCCCCACAAGGTCCAGGCCCCGGTTGAGCGGGCCGTCCGGGGCGTACACCCAGCGCCACGCCACCGCCACCACCGTGAGCGGCAGGATCGTGGGCACGAACAGCACCGCACGGTAAACGGTCCTGCCGCGCAGCCGCACCCGCACCATCAAACCCACCACCGCGAGCGCGATCGAGATCGGCAGCACGGCGTAGTAGAAGATCAAGATCACCGAATGCCACAAGGCCTCGCGCACCTTGGGATCGGTGAACACCGTGTGGTAGTTGTCCCACCCCACCCACACCTGATCGGTTCTGCCGTCCCAGTCGTAGAACGACAGGTTCACCGCCTGGCCGAGGGGGATCACCGCGAACGCCACAAAGAAGGCGAACGCGGGCAGCAGGTACCAGTACGCCACGGTCTGGTTGCCGCCCACCCGCTGGTGGAGCGCCTTGCGCGGCAGATCGCCCGGTTTCACGGCGTGAATTTCAGCACAGACGCCACCGTCACACGGCTATCGGCGTGGTCAACGAACACTCGGCCGCCGGCGCGACCGGGTTGAGGGGAATGGCAGGGGCTCGGACTCATCTGGGTGGGGTCGACATGCCTTGGTTCAGTAGTCGGCATGTCTGTGTGTTGGTGTGGGGGACGAGCCCGAGCCCCTGCCGGGGTGGGAACTGAATTGTAATGGGTGGCCGACTCATCGGAGTTGGCCACCCATCGGTTCACGTGGACTACGAGAAGAACGAGTCCCAGTCGGCCTGGACGTCAGCCAGGTACTGTGCGCCGTCAATCTGGCCGCCGAGGAGTTCCTGGGTCTTTGCCGTGAGCGTGTTGAACATCGTCTCGGTGGCCCAGTCGGCGTACAAAGTGACGCCTTCGTCGGCGATCACAGCGGCGGCGCCGGCGGTGACCTCGGCGAGCAGGCCGGTGATCTCGATGTCGGCATCACGCGCCGGCACACGACCCACAGAGGCCATGTCGTCGGCGAACTCCTCGCTCATCATGTGATTGATGAACGCCGCAGCCAAATCGGGATGCTCCGCGCTTGTGGTGATGTGCCACGGCAGGGCCAAAGCGGCGGTGCCGCCGACGATCCCGCTCGGGCCAACCGGCATGGCGAAGTAGCCGACGTTGTCGCCCATGTTCTCGGCGAGCACGGAGGTGTTCCAGTTGCCGCCGATCAGGAAAACGCCTTCGCCGTCGGTGAATGCCGTAACCGAGTCGTCCCAGGCGATGCCGTTGACGCCCTCTGGGAAGTAGCCGTTGTCCTTCCATTCCACGATCTTGTTGGCGGCTTGCAGTTCGGTGTCTGTGACCACGGTGGATCCGGGCTCGCCGAACACCCAGTCGCGGATCTCAGATGCGGGCCGGTAGGCGGCCTGCACCATGCCGTACACGTGCAGCGCGGGCCAGCCCTCGCCGTTGCCGAGCTGGATCGGCAACTCACCGGCGTCCTTGGCGGCGCCGAGCAGCGCGTCGAACTCCTCGAAGGTTGTGGGCAGTTCGCCTATGGCGGCGAGCTTTTCCTTGTTGTAGTACACGCCCACGAACTCCGCCACTGCGGATATGCCCCACAGGCGGCCACGGCCGAAGTCGGTGCCTTCGTCGTTGAAGCGGTACTGGTCGAGCGTGCCCGATCCGAACGCTTCCTCCCAGCCATAAACCTCGGCGTAGTCGTCGAGCGGGATGATCAGCCCACCTTGAATGGCGCCACCGTCGATTGTGTAACCCTGGTTGCCGTGGGCCACGTCGGGCGGATCGTTGCTTGAGAGGATTCCCAGCGCCACCTGCATGTAGTCGTCGAAGGCCCGCAACGTGACGTCGAAGGACACGTTCGGGTAAGCCTCTTTGAATTGTGCGGTGGCCAACTCGAGGGTGGCTTCGTCGCCTGCTTCGGCCAGCACCTTCAGCGTGACATCGCCCAGCGCCTCGAATCCGTCGGTTTGGATGCCTTCGTCTTCCATGGGCTCATCGGCTGCTGTTGCCGCAGCGAGGGCAGCAGCGGCCGCGTCGGCGGCGGCTTGTGCCGCGGCTGCCGCTTCCTGGGCATCAGCCAGGTCATCCCGCAAGGCGTCGAGCGCCGCAGCGTCCTCGTCGCCGGCTTCGGCCTGCGCCATCGCCTCGGCCAACGCCTGCTCGGCTTGGGCGGCCGCCTCAGCCGCCCTTTCGGCTTCGGCCTGGGCCGCGGCCAGGTTTGCCTCGGCTTGTGCTGCGGCTTCGGCCGCTGCGGCTTCCGCGGCCGCATCAGCGTCGTCGTCGCCGTCGTCACCACAAGCAGCGGCAACCAACGCCAGCGCTAGCAGCACTGCCAGAAGCCTGCCGAGTCTCAGAAATCCGAATTTCCTCATCTGTCCCTCCCATGGGTTGAGGTTCTCTCGGCCACCCGCCAGTACAGCGGGCAGCCGATCTCGCAGAGCCACCCACCCCAAGGCAAGAGCGCGAGAAGCCGGCAGCCCAAAAAACGGTATACCAACAACCACCGACAGTCCTAGTCGGGCGCCCCGATGCCCAGGAGCGAATCAGCAGGGCAGTTCGGCACGGCGCGTCACGGGCGTTCGGTCAGATCCTCCCTGGTGGCGCGAAGCAGAAAGTCGTCCTCAGAGCCGAGTTGGGTGGGATCACCAGGGAAGTCAAGCTTCACCGAGCCGATCATGCGGAACTCGGCGTCGGGGGGTTGCGCCGCGGCGTCCACCGAAAACTGCACGGTTGATCCGGCCAGGCGACCGGCGCACAGACCTGGATCGAGGTTGTTGCGGGTGACCGGATCAATCGCGTAGGAGATCGGGGTGGTCACGGGCGGCGTCTGGGTGGCGCCCTCATCGATGTTCGTGGCAACGTTGGACAGTCCGCAGATCACCGGTTGGTGCAGTTCCGCGAAGAACTGGACGGTCCATTCGATCCCGGATTCCAACGGTGGCGGTTCGGTGAGTTCCAGGCGCAACACCAACCGACCGTCGTCCTCGACCAAGGTCATCGAACGCAGGTCGGCCCCGGCGTCACATCGCTCGCCGGTGTCACGCCCGACCACTCGACAGTCGTGCAACTTGTCGACAACCTCAACAACTCTCACGAGTGGCTCCGTGCGCGAGTCACTCGTGACTTCGGGTGGGATCGTGGTCGGGGGCGAGTCGGTGGCGACAGTGACCTCATTGGATGGAGGACTGGTGTCCTCATCGGCGGAAGAGCATGCCAGGATCCCCAGGATCAGCACGGCGCAGCCCGCCAACAGTCTCAGCAACGGCATCACGCTGCGCAAGCAGGAACCACCCAAGCCACACTCGCCATGGTCAACCCTAAGCGCCGTGCGTCACTCCGTGTGATGTCAGCCGGGGTCTTGGTCTTCGAGCATGGACATTGACTTGGCTGCTATCCACTCGCCTGAGATCACCGGGTCGTAGCGGGCGGGCCGGTCTGCGGTGATCGTGGTGGGGATCGTTTCTATGACCGCCTTGTAGGACGGTTGGAAGAAGAACGGCACCGAGATGCGGTCACGAAGACGGTCTTCGGTATCGGGGATCACTACCCGGTGCAGGGTTGACACCCACCGGTCGTTCGTCCAGCGGGCCATCAGATCACCGAGGTTCACCACGAAACCGCCCGGCACCGACGGCACGTCCACCCATTGGCCGTTCAGGTGGATTTGCAGGCCGGGCACGGCTTCGGCGGCCACGATCGTGAACGCCCCGTAATCGGTGTGCGCACCCCGCCGGAACTGGCCCGGCCTTGGCGCGCCTTGCACCGGCGGATACCAGTTGAACAACAACAAGGCGGTGTGATCGCGCACCTTGTTGTGGAACCAGTCCTCGGGCAGGTTCAGCGCGCGGGCGAACACGCCCAGCATGTTCATGCACAGCGCCTCCATGGTGGCGTAGTAGCGCTCGAAGATCGGTCGCAGCCCGGCGGGCCTTGCAGGCCACATGTTGGGACAGAACGTGGCCTCGGCGCCGGCCACATAGGCGCGAGCCCGGATCTCGGGGTCGTCGAAGCGGCCCAGGTTGAACGACTCGCACAAATCCGGCGGGGTTTCGTCGTCGCCGAGGGTGGCCGCCAACGAGGTGGTGTCAAGTCCCAGGAAGCCGCGGTAGTGCTCCGGGCCGGGGGGCGCCACCTTCTGCTTCTCGTCGCTGGGCAGGTGGAAGAATTGCCGGGCGGTGTCCATCACCTCGGCCACCACCGAATCGTGAACACCATGACCGGTGGCCACGAAGAAGCCGCTGTCGGCGCAGGCGGCGTCCACCTCGGCGGCGGTGGCTTCCAGCGCGGCCGGGTCGCCGCTGAGCGCCCCGGAGAAGTCCACCGTTGGCACCGCTGTGCTCATCGAAACCTCCCTGCAACCATCGAAGTCACAATGTCACACCGGTTGCTCTCAGTCACACCGTTCGTTCTCACGCTGATCGGGCTCACACCAGGTGGCGTCACCCCAGCCAGTCCGGCAACGAACGGCGTCGCTTGCGGAAGGTTGCGACGAATAGCGGGCACGCCGGGACACTGTCCTTACGCCAGGCCGCGGAAGAAGGGCCTGGCCAGTGCTTTGGGTTCTTGTGTGCGGTGAGCGAAGAACGCCACGGTGACGATCGTCACCACGAAGGGCGCCGCAGAGAGCAACTCGGAGTTCAACTCGTGGCCAACGGTGGGCAACGTGAGACGGAACGAGTTGACCGTGCCGAACAGCAGACAACCGCCGATCACACCACGCAGCGTCCAGCCACCGAAGATCACCGCGGCGATGGCGATGAACCCCTGGCCCCCAACGATGGCATCCTCGAAACGGCCGATCTGGCCCAACAGCAGGTAACCGCCACCAAGGCCCGAGGTGAGCCCGGCGATGTAGATCGCCTGACGGCGGCGCTTGTTCACATCGATGCCCGAAACGTCCGCGGATTGCGGGTTCTCGCCCACGGCTCGCACTTCGAGGCCCCAGTGGGTGCGATACAGCAACCACCACGACACCGGCACCAGCGGATACACCAGGTACATCGGCCACGGCTGGTAGAAGAGCGCCTCGCCAACGAGGGGGATGTCCGCCAGTAGGGGGATCTCGAAACGGTGCGCCCTGGAGGAAACCGGCTGAATGTTGGTGTTGAGGAAGCTGGCCATTCCCAGAACGAGAGTGTTGAGCGCCAAGCCCACCACGAACTGGTTGGCGTTGAGTCGGTGGCTCATGTTGGCCTGCAATGCGGCCACCACCAGGCCAATGAACGTGGCGAACGCCAAACCAAAGGTGACCGAACCTGTCAGGTGCATGCCCAGAGCACCGGCGAACGCCCCGCCGAGCACCATGCCCTCAAGGCTCACGTTGAGAGTGCCTGCCCGTTCGGCGATTGTCTCGCCGATAGCGGCAAAGGCCAGCAGCACAGCGAAACGCATCGCTCCCGAGTAGGAAACCTCATTGGTGACCACGTCACCCACAGCGCCCACGAAGTCACCCATTGCTGCGCTCCTGATGCCGCTGATGTGGCTGCATTGCCGGCCCAAGACTTGCCGCGTGGCAACCAGTGCCGGCGTCAATCATGGGGACGGTCACAGCGTCAATCGTGGCGGCGGCAAGCCCGCACATGCGCCGACTCATGGACTTCACGCCTTTCCGGCCCGACGCGTGACCCATGGTCATGTCCTGTCCCTGGTGGCGGCCAGCGCCCTGCGCCGATCACGGATGAACAACACCGCCGGGGGAACAAGCAACGCCAACACCAACAGCGCCCTAACCACGTCTGAAATCTCGCGTTCTACCTGGGCGGCGGCCAGGAATCCCGAACCCTTCTCCAAGACAGCGAACCCGAAGGCCATCACCACGATGCCAACCGGGTGCTGGCGGGCCACCAGTGCCACCAGCAGCCCCTCCCAGCCGATGTTGTTGGCGAATCCCGGCGTGAACCGGTAGTTGCCGAAGTCCCCTCCGGCCAGCATCAGCGCTCCGGCGAGCCCGGCGCAACCTCCGGAGATGAGCATTGCGCCGGTGCCGTATTTCACGCTGGACACACCGGCGCGCTGCGCGGTGAGCGGGTTGCGTCCCAGCATGTTCATGCGAAACCCCCACACCGATCGGCGGAACAGCAACAACACGAGCACCGCCATCACGATCACCGCAATGGCACTGATCGGGAAGACATTGCCCCACAACTCCAGTTGACCGACGCGCCGATCCGGGGCGAGTTGGTCGCTCACCTGGTTGCGCACCGAGCGGTCCTCACGGAACGGGGCCAGCAGCAGAGAGTCCACCTTGAGTCCGTAACCGGTGGCCTGCGCGGCGACGGTGATCAACAGCAGCGTGGTGAGCACCTCGGGCACCCGTCGCCAGTACAACAAGCCGCTGGCGATCCCGGCCCAGAGCGCCCCGCCGATGATTCCGGCCAGCAGAAGGCACACCACCACCAGAGGCCCGGGCCCGGCCATGCGCACACCCACGTACACCGCGAAGGCGGCGCCCATCGTCAACTGGCCTTCCTGGCCGATGTTCACGAGGCCGGCCCGGCTGCTGATGGCGGTGCCCAGGGCAACGATCACAAGCGGAATGGCAACGCCGATGGTTTCGCCCCACCGGCCCGGTTCGCGAAGGCTGCCGTCGAGCAACTTTGAGAACACAGCTTGCCAAGATCCACCGGTGGCGCTGACGATGATCGCCGAGATCAGTAAGGCCAGCAGGATGCACGCCAGGTACATGCCCACCACCACACTGGCTTCGCGCACCCTGGCGGCGTTGCTCGGTTTCCAACCGGTGCGATTCCGGCCCGAGGGGTGGCTGCCCTCAGCGTTGGCGGTGTGGTCGGTCACCGGAGTCTCTCGCTCACCAGGCTCGTGCCACTCGCCGGGCTAGGCCGCCTGATCGGAGGCGTCGTCCAATGCGGCGCCGCCCATCAACATGCCCAACTGCTCCAGATCAACCTGGCCGCGGTTTACTTCGCCCACGATCCGGCCCCCGAACAGCACCGCCACTCGATCCGAGAGCTGCAGGATCTCCTCGAGTTCGCTGGAGATCAACAGCACCCCCACGCCGCTGTCGGCCACCTGGCGGAGCCGGTTCGACATCCACTCGATGGCGCCAACGTCGAGACCACGTGTGGGTTGAGCGGCCACCAGCACTTTCGGGTTGCCGCTCAACTCTCGGGCCAGCACCACCCTCTGCTGGTTGCCACCCGACAGCGACCAGAAAGGCGCTTGCGGCCCGGACGTTTGGATCTCGAACTCGTCGATCAGTTCGACGGCCCTGGCGGTCATCTGCGCAGGGTCGTAGAACCCGCGCCGGGCCAGCCGTGACACGTCCACCAGAAACAGGTTCTCGGCCACGGTCATGTCCAGCACGCAACCCGAGGCGTGCCGATCCTCGGGAATGATCGCCACCCCCGCAGCCGACATGGCGCCCGTCTTGGAGGGGTCCACGGCGGTTCCGGCCACCGTGACGGCCCCCGAGTCGGCACTGACCAGGCTGGACAGCAAATCCACCAGAGCCGTTTGCCCGTTGCCCTCCACACCGGCCACGCCAACGATCTCACCGCCGTACACGTCGAGGCTGAACCCGTCAAGGGACACCAGACCATCTGGCCCTCGTGCCACCACGTCACGCAAGCTCAGGACCGGCGCATCGGCGCCCGAGGCCATCTCGGTTTGACCGGCAGCAACAGTGGTTGCACCCCGACCGGCGCGAGTCTCGTGGGCGGCTTCGGCGGCCTGACCGGCCAGACCCAATGCGGACGCCTCGGAACGCAACGACACTTCTCGCCCCACCATTGCCCGGGCCAGCATCGGGGCGTCGGCCTCGGCGGTGGGCAACTGCTGAACCACCGACCCGGCCCTCATGATCGTGACCTCGTCGGTGGCGTGGAGTATCTCGTCGAGCTTGTGACTCACCAGCGCAACCGCTCGGTTCTCCTCGGCCACCGCCTGGCGCAACACCTTGAACAGGTTCTCGGATTCGGCAGGGGTGAGCACCGAGGTGGGCTCATCGAAGATGAGGATTTCGGGATCCCTGCGCAGACACTTGATGATCTCCACCCGCTGGCGCACTCCTGCGGGAAGGTCACCAACACGGGCGTCAGGATCCACTCCCAAGCCGTAACGCTCGCTGATCTCGCCAACACGCCGCCGGGCCTTGGACACGTCGAACCGCCCGGTGTCGCCGAGCATCACGTTCTCCCAAACCGTGAGCGGCTCGATCAGGCTGAAATGCTGATGCACCATGCCGATGCCCCGCTCGGCGGCATCGTGAGGGTCACGTATCTGGCAGCGCGTGCCGTCAACTTCGATGTGACCTTGATCGGGCAGCACCAGGCCGATCAGCATCTTCATCAGCGTGGACTTGCCCGCGCCGTTCTCGCCGAGCACGCCGTGGATCACGCCGCGATGCAGCGTGAAGTCCACCTGGTTGCAGGCGACGATCGCGCCGAACCGTTTGGTGACGCCCACGAGCCGGACGGCGGGAACAGCGGTTCCCGCCGTCGGCTCGGTGGTCATGGTGTCAACTCGGGTTGCTACGGATGGGCGGAGGTGTCAGAAGCGACGACCCTCAGCTGCAGCGTTGGGGCGCGTCCATCTCCACACCGCCGTAGGCGATGCCCTTGATGATGCCGAACTGCTCCTCGCAGTAGCCGTCGGCGATTGCCTGATGTGCCGCTTCGAGGAGGTCGGCCTGATCGCCGCTGGGCTCACAGATCTTCGAGCCGACTTCCTCGTCGATGCCCACTGCGAACTCCTTGATGCTGCCCTCTTGAATCTCACCCGAGATGATCCCCGGGAAGACGGCCCTTGCGAAGTCACCGCCGTCGAACAGCACTGCCATGTCCCAGTGAAGGTCGGTGCGCTCGCACACCTTCGAGGAGCCCGCGCTCATCACGATCACGTCGTTCTCGTTGGCTAGCTGAACCAGAGGCTCGTGGGCGCCGCCCAGGTACGGGTACACGGCATCCATGCCTGCGTCGAGGGCCACGTTGAAGGCTTCGGTGGCACCTGCCACGTTGTCGAAATCGAACGGGAAGTTCCCGGTTGGGGTGTAAGTCACGTCGAAGCTCTCGTCAACTTCCTTGAGCCCGAGACGGAAGGCCAGTTCGGTCTCCACCTCGAAACCGAGGCCGCAACAGCCGATCATGGCCACGTTGCTGCCACCGGTCTCCTGCAGCAGCAGCCCGGTTGCGTAGCCGGCCACGTACTGGATGTCGGAGCCGTCATCGGTGCTCAAGGCCACGCCGTCAGTCTGTGGATAGCCGGTGCCGCAGTTGCAGTACCAGAACACGTCCGGGTGGCGCTCGATCAGGTCGGGCAGCGGGTCGGCGATCTCACCGGCGCCAACGGCCACGATGTCCACGCCTTGAGCCACGAGGTTCTCCAGTTCGGTGTCGGCAATGGCCGGTTCGATGTTGTCGATCACGATCGGCTCCTCCCAGCCGTTCTCGGCTGAGATCTCGATCGCCGCGTCCACGAGCGCCTGGTAGTAGGCGCCGTCATCGCGGGGCCCTGCCGCTGCCACTCCGAGAATCACCCTGCCGTCGCCGTTGGTGTCCATGGGATCGGGCCCAGGCATGTCTTCCTCGGGTTCAGGCGGCGGCGCCGTCGTCGTGGTGGTGAGATCGGGCGGTGCTTCATCGGAGCCGTCGCCGTCGTCGGCCGGGGTTTCGCTTGAGCCGCTCTCGGTGGTGGTCGGAGCTGTGGCGGTGTCCTCGTCGTCGTCACCGCCGCAGGCAGCGGCCACCAGGCAAAACACTGCGAGCAGAGCTACAAGCCAGGAGATTCGGTTTCGGTTCATTGGTGCCCTCCAGGTGGGTCGTGGGTTGGTGCGCATGCCGTTTTGGGATGGCGGGTTGCGGGAGTTGCCCGCGGACAACTCGACTTCAGCGGCCCGAAAGCGGGCATGGCCCGAGCATTCTCGCAGACTGGGATCAAAAGGCCCAAACCCGACCGGGCGACCTTAGCGAGTTGGCGTTTAGGACTCGGTGACCGTGGTGAGGGCGTAGTCGATCAAAGTGTCGTTGAGATCAACACCGTGAGCGGTGCGGGCGTGGTCGGCCACGGCTTCGAGCAGCGCTTCGGCGCTGTCGGCCGAGGCGGTGTGCCTGCAGTCACTGACACCCACGTTTCGACAAGAGAAGTGAAGGGTCAACTGCGCTCCTTGGATGGGTTTGAGGCGACTTGCGTCCGGGGAACTCGGTGACCGTCGCGCCGCGGTGGTCGTGTCGTGCGGGCCCGGTGTCAGGCCGCGGAGGACTGTTCCTGCAGGCTCGCGGCCACCGTGTCGAGCGTGCCGGCGAGGTCTTCGAGGTCGGACTTGATCGGCGTGAGCAGTTCGCCGAGGGGCTCGGTGCGATGAGCGATCGCTCGCACGCCGAAGGTGATCTTGCCGAGGGAGTCGTTCACCTTGTGCAAGATGATCACCACACGGATCAGGTAGTACGCCAGCGCGGCGGCGATCACCAAGGCGATCACGATTGTGACGATTGCAGCTGCCGGCATCTACCTCTCCTTGTGGTTGGACTTGTGTCGGGGCCGCGAGCCAAGCGGCGCCGAAGCGCCTTGGTTGATCAAAGCAGCGGCGCCACGCTGTTCACGTACTCGCCTGCGCCGCCGTGCGCGGTGCGCACCAGGTCACGGGTTTGTGCCACCGCCGGCACAGGCACGAGGGCTTCGGTGAGGGCCACTCCGTGGGTGAGGATGTCCTGCGCGTAGCGCTCAATCTCCACCGCGGGGCGCATCACCCGGTTGGCCAGGAGCAGCACCACAGGCACCACCGCCAACAACAGCACTGCGTTTGCCACCCACCAAAGCCACATGAGCGCTTCCCTCCGTCGTGTGTGCCGGCGCTCGCCCTGTGATCTGCGGCTGATCGGCGATCAGCCTTGAGGTGATCTCTGATCACAGGGTGGCGTCATCAACCATTTCAGCATACCCCTGGGGCTAGGTGCGAATCGCATCTAGCGCGCAGCGCCTACCCGGTGGCGGACGCCACCAGTTCGGTTAGGGACTGCAGGTCTTTCACCGCGGCGCTTTCAGGGTCGAAGTCCAGCGGGGACACGCCGCGCCTGTCTGCTTCGTCGATGGCCTGATCGGCGCTCACGATCACCGACGCTTGGTTGGCGAACGCCTCCTCGATGCGGCCCCGGTCGGCTTGGTCGGTGACCTTGTTGGCCACGATCACCACGCGCCCTTGTTGGCGTTCGTCGGCCACCGCTACGGCGCGGCGGGCAACGTCAATGGAGCGGGGGGTGGGCTCCACCACCACCAGGGTGATGTCCACCGACTGCGCGGCGAGGCGGGTGAGTGTGCCGATGCCGGCTTCGAGGTCGGCGACTATCACGGTGCCGCTGTTGGGGACGGATCCGAGCAACTGCTCGGCGGAAAGCCCGCATCAAGGTCAACCCGGCTCGGGGTTCTCGATTCTGGTGATCACCGACAGCCGCACCCCGTCGGGTGCATCGGTGCCGTAGTGGTCAAGGATCTCCTCGAAGGTGACGGCATGGGTGC
Source organism: Candidatus Aldehydirespiratoraceae bacterium (assembly GCA_965221635.1). Classification (GTDB taxonomy): domain Bacteria; phylum Actinomycetota; class Acidimicrobiia; order Acidimicrobiales; family Aldehydirespiratoraceae; genus JAAXHB01. The sequence goes on along the minus strand of OZ244902.1, from coordinate 878,509 downwards.
CTTCGCCGTCGTCGATCTTGTCGCGCAAGGTGAGCAGGCGCTCCGTCTCCTGGTCGCCCACTCCGAGCGACAATCCCAGGTTGGGATTGGTGTCGCAGTCCAGGGCCACCACCGGCAAACCCCGCCGGGCCAGGCTGCGGGCCAGAATCGCGCTGGTGGTGGTCTTTCCGGAGCCGCCCTTGCCAACTACCGCGATCTTCATCGGGGCGCCCTCCTTGTTGCTGTCGCCACGTTCTGGGTTTCCGTTGTCACATTCTGCTGTGTTGCAGAGGGTAGAGGTCGGCCACCTTGGTGGTGAGGGTTCGCACGGCTTGCACCAGCGGGCCGTCGGGGGCGGCGTCCAGTGGCGCCCTGCCTTGCCTGTCGGCACGGGTCTGGGCGGCATCGGCGGGAATTGCGCAGTCCACGGGTCGTCCGAGTCGGGCGGCGATGCGCTCGGCGTCGTCGGGTGAGGTCGTCTTGTTGGCGGCCACGATGATCTCCTGTGGCGCCCAGCTGGCCTCGGCGAGGCGCAAGAGCCTGCGGGCGGTGTGAAGCGACTTGGCGGTGGGTTCCACCACCACGCAAACCACCTCCGCGTACTTGGCCCAGCCGAACATGGGCTGACGGGTGCCGCCGGGCAGGTCACCCACGAGGTTCCAGCGTTGCGGGTCGAGTTCACGCACCACTTGACTCCAGGCGTGCTGGGCCCGCTGTATGGCGGCGATGTTGCCCCACAGGTTGCCGAACTGCAGGTACAGCACCCCATCGGGGCAGCGGGTGGCGAATTGCTCCACCACGGCGGCGGCGTCGAGGCCTGGGCGCAGCACCCAGCGAGGTCCGTCCTCGGGGCCGGGAACCACCACGTCATCAGGAATGGGGCTGTCGTCCACCTCGATTCCAAGCGAGTAGGGCGCACCCGGAAGCGGATCGGAGTCCACCACCAGCACCGGGTGCCCCTGGCGTGCCAGCAGCCGGGCGAACGTGCCCACAATCGTGGACTTTCCCGAGCCGCCCTTGCCCACGAAGGCAATCCGCATCCGGTTGTCGTCAGCGGTCACGGAACGTCCCCCAACAGTTTCAGAACCCTCAGACACTTGGTCTACCAAGGTGGATCATGGGTCTTCAGATCGTGGGGGCCTGTGCATGCGCCGCACAAGGACGTTCCTGCTTGGCCGTCGCTGCGTGTCCAGGTGATGCCAGTGGATGCGGAAGCACGAAACGCCTCGGTCAGCCGCCCACGAAGATCAGTTCGGAGTTGCCGTCGGCCACCTCGGTGAGCACCTCCGCCAGGTAACGGAACGATCCGCCCACCTTGGCGGCGGCCTCTGGTGACACCCCACGGGCGTCGCTGGAGAACGGTCAAAACGACACAGCGAAGGCCGCGTCGGCGCCTGCGGCCACTCGCTGTTTCACGTCACGGCCGCGGTCATCGTCGCCGAACACCGCCTCGTCGGCCACGGCCACCGCCTCGCCTGCCACCCGCACCTCGGCCTGCAACCCCGCTTGTGCCGCAACGTTCGCAAAGTGGTAGGCGCGAAAGATCGCCCCCGGATCGGTGCGCGGATCAGCCGTGGTGAAGAAGATCAGCTTGCGTCGTGTCATGGCTCAACTCCTGTGGCCAGGTACCGGGGGAGGTCGGGCTGCTCATGCAGCGACAGTCAAGTCTCCCATGGCGCGCCATGAACAACCCACCCTTGCTCCTGGCGCGTCGTTTCGCGTTCCTCACAGAGCGAGCAGTCTCACTTTGCCCATTCACCGATGCGGAGGGCTGGTGTCGGGCGCCTGGCGGTGGTGGGTGACGGCTTCCAGCAGGAGGCGGGTTTCGGGGTGGGCGGGGGTGGTTAGCACCTGGTGTGCCGGGCCGGTCTCCACCACTTCACCTTCGCGCAGCACCACCACCTTGGTGGCTACACGTCGGGCGATGGCGAGGTTGTGGGTGATGAACACCATCGCCGCGCCCAGCGACGCCTGCACCGCCATCAGCAAGTCCACCACCGACTGTTGCCGGGACGCATCGAGCATGGACACCGGCTCGTCGGCTATCAGCAGCTCCGGCTGGGCCACCAAGGCTCTGGCTATGGCCACTCGCTGGCGTTGCCCGCCACTTAGCGACGCGGCGTAACGGTGCACGAAGGATTCTGCCGGGGCGAGCCCCACTTCTGCGAGGGCGTTGTTGACATGTTGGCGGCGTTCATCTCGGGCCGTGCCTGCGATCACCAGGGGTTCGGCCACCAGATCCGCTACTCGCAGGCCGGGGTGCAGCGAGTCGTAGGGATCCTGGAAGACGGTGTGAACTCGCCGCCGCAGCCGTCTCAGTTGGCCACGGGACAATCCGTGGACGTGTTGTTGCAGCACTTGCGCCTTGCCGGTGGTGGGTTGGGTGAGACCGGTTGCCAGGCGGGCGACGGTGGACTTGCCGGCACCGCTGCGCCCGACGATCGCCACCCTCTCGCCCGCGCCGACGCTGAGATCCACGTTGCGCAGCGCCCTCACCGGGCCGTAGTCCACGTCCACGCCCTCAAGCAGCAACGCCGCACCGGAGGTCATGGCGCGTCGGCGAGTTCGGTGAAGGCGCCCACGAGTTCGACGCAGGCCGGGTGGGTGGGATTGGCGATCACCTCGGTTGCGGAGCCGGTTTGCACGATCCGACCGGCGTGCATCACCGCCAGGTCGTCGGCCCATGCGGCCAACAACGGCAGGTCATGGGAAATCAGCAACACATCGATTTGAAGCTCGCGGCGCAACTCGTCGAGCAGTTCCAGGATTTCGCGTTGGGTTACAACGTCGAGTCCACGGGTGGGTTCGTCGGCGATCACCAGACGGGGACGGTTGGCCACCGCCATGGCGATTGTCACCCGCTGACGCTGGCCGCCACTGAACATGTGCGGATAATCGCCGTGACGGGCGGTGTCGATGCCCACCCTCGCCAGCAACTCGGCGGCCACAACCTCGGCCTGCCCGCCGGAACCGCCGAGCGCCACGGACTCGGTTACCTGGGCGAGCACCGTCATCGTTGGATCGAGCGCGCTCATCGCGCCCTGAGGCACCACGGCGACTTCTCGTCCACGGATGCGCTGCAAACCGCGGCGGCCGAGTCGGCGCAGGTTGACTTCGTCGAGCAGCACCGCCTCGCAGTCCAGGTTTGCCGAGGCAGGCAGGAGGCCCAGCACGGCTGACACCAGGGTGGACTTGCCACATCCCGATTCGCCCACCAGTCCGAGAATCCGGCCGCGGCGCACCCGCAGGCTCACGTCATCCACGACCTTGGTGTGGCCGTAGGAGACGCTCATGGCTCGAACGTCGAGTCTCACACCCGGCGGCGCCGGTTCGGGTTGCTGTGGCGGCAGGGTGCGTCTCACCGGGCGTCGCCAGCCGTGGCTCACCAGTTGCGGATCGGCGGCCTCCTCGAACGCGAAGCCCACGAACGCCAGTCCCACGATCAGCACGGTGAGGGCAACACCGGGCGGCACGATCCACCACAACCAGGCGTCGGTGAGGATGGCGCTGGCATTGGACGCGAAGTACAAGGTGGAACCCCAACTCACCCGGCTGGGATCACCAAGCCCCAGAAACGCCACCCCGGACTGCACGATCACCGCAACCGCCGACGCGCGCACAAGCTGCGAGACCACCAACGGCACCAGGCGCCGCAACAGATGCACCCCCAGGATGCGACCTGTTGGCGCGCCCATCGCATGGGCTGCCACCACGTGGCCAACCTCGCGCAGCTTCAGCACCTGAGCGCGAAGCAGCCGAGCCGGTCGAGCCCACAACACGCCTGCGATCAGGACGATCAGCACCCCGAGGCCCCGCCCGAAGTACGCGGCCAGCACCAGCACCAACACCAGGAACGGCAACGACAACACCAGGTCGACAACGCGCATGATCACCGCGTCCACCCAACCGCCTCGCCATCCCGCGACGAGCGCAGCAGTTGTGCCCACAGCGGTGGCGGCCACCGCCGCGATCAATCCCACAAGCAGCGACACTCGCGCCCCGAACACGAGCTGCGCCCACAGGTCGCGGCCCAGGTCGTCCGTGCCCAGCAGGTGCTCGGCCGAGGGACGGGCATAGGGCACGCCGCTGGTCTGATCCGGCGGATGCGCGGCAAGCACGTCGGCCGCCAACGCGGCGCCGATCACCAGGCCGAGCAGCAACGCCCCGATCACCGCCAGCACCCGGGTGCCAGGTCTCATCGCCTGCCACCGTTGCCTCACGAACTCACCGCTTCCTGGCGCACGGCTGCCTCGCTCTCGGCTGCGAGGGCAACCCTCGCCCGCAGCCACTGGCCCGTGAACACCGAGCCAATTCCCCGCACCCTCAAGGTCTGATCCACGACCGCAACCCTGGTGCGCAGTCGCTGACCGGGAACGCCAAACCAGGGCCCCGCGTCCGCACAGCCCGACCTGCGAACGATCCTCAGCCTCCACATTGCTCAGACTCCGGTTCCGGTGCGGCGAACCCGTGGATCGAGCATCGGATAGACGAGGTCGGCGAGGAGGTTCGCGGCGATGGCGATCAGCGCCATCAACAAGAATGCGGCTTGCAGCACCGGGTAGTCGCGTGCCCGAACGGCGGCGAACGCCAGCGACCCCAGCCCCGGATACGAGAACACCGTTTCCACCACTGTTGCGGCGCCGACCAGCGTGGAGAACCCCAGGAACGCGGCGGTGGAAACGGGAATCAAGGCGTTGCGAGCGGCCCGGCGGCGCACCCGACGGTCGCTGAGGCCCTTGGCTCGAGCCATGAACACGTAATCCTCGCCCAGCTCGGAGATCATCGCGGCGCGTGCCACCACGAACATCGACCCGATTCCCACCAAGGTGAGCGTGAACGCGGGCAGCACCAAACGGCGCCCCACGTCGAGAACCCACGCCCAACCCGTGAGATCCTCCGGCGCGAGGGCCCCGTAAACGGGGAACCACCCAAGGGTCACCGAGAACACCAGGATCGCCATCAACCCAACAAAGAACGCGGGCAGGGCGTCCACCGCGAGCACCCCGGCCAGCAAACCGACATCTCGGCGTGATCCTCGTCGCCACCCCGCGGCGAAGCCGGTGACAATGCCCAGCCATGTGGACAGCGCCAACGCCGTGCCCATCAACAGCAACGACCAGCCGAGGCGTTCTCCCACCACTTGGGACACGGGCCGCCCGTCGCGCACCGACACGCCCAAATCGCCCTGGGCGAGATTGGACAGGTAACGCCCGAACTGCGCCGGCGCGGAGCCTTGCAGATCGAAACGCTCCAGCATGTCGGCGCGCAATTGCGGATCGACCGGGCCGGTCTCGGGGGGCACCAGGTAGTCGATGGCGTCACCCGGAGCGAGCCTGGGCAGCGCAAAGTTCACCACCACCGCGGCCAGCACAACCGCCGCGTACTGAACGGCGAGCCTGCCGGCCCGCCCCAGCCCGGCCCGATTCCCCCTCACGCCCGACTACTGCCCGTCGCCGGGAACCGGCTCGCTGTTGTGGAGGCCCGCGAGCGTGGCGGGCGGTCAGTCCTTGACGACCTCGCCTCGCCGCCCTCTGCGCCGGAAGATCTCGAAGCCCACGGCGGCCGCCACGATCACCACCACGATCACGATCAAGGTGGTGTAGCTGCCGCCGTCGTCGTGATCGTCGCCCGCGGCGGCTGCCGGGGCGGCAGCTGTTGCGGAATCGTCGGGGTCGCTCGCGGCGGCTGAGGTTGCGCCGTCGCCATCGTCGGAGGTTGCCGTCTGGTCGCCCGCGGTTCCACCGGCTTGTACGCCGTCCGCGGCTTGTGCGCCATCAGCCTGGGCTGCGTCTGCGGCGGGGGCGGTCTCCTCGGCTGCTCCGTATGCGTAGGGCAACAGGAACGAGCGCTTGGTGAACACACCATGACCCGGGTCGGAGATCCAGCCGCTGTACGCGGCGGGTCGGTACGCCCAACGCCCGTCGGGGTAGTACAACACCACCGCCGGGGCCTCGGCGGCGAAAATCTCCTGGGCCTCGTTGATCAGCTCGAACTTGGCCTCGGGCAACTCGCTGAGAGCAGCCTCCACCACCGCGTCGAACTCGGGATTGGCGTAGCCGCTGAATATCCCGCCCACGCCCCGGCCCGGGCTGTGGAAGAAGAAGAACAAGTGGTCGGGGTCGGCGTGGGCGTGCGACTCGAACACCGCTATGAACATCTCAACCCTCGGCGGCCCATCAGGCGAAGGGCGCCGCGCCGCGGTGATCGCCGGAGCGTCGAGGGGTTCCACTGTTACGTCCACTCCCACTGCGGCGAGTTGTTCGGCCACCAGTTCCCCGGAGCGGATCTGTGGCGGCGCGGCTGCGTTCACCAGCAGCGTGAAGGCCAGCCGCACACCGTCGTCGCTCACCCGAACGCCGTCGTCACCCACCGGGTAACCGGCCTCGTCGAGCATCGCCGCGGCGGCGTCCACGTCGAAGGTGTGCCCACCGGTGGGATGCGCCCAAGGCGAGTCCGGGTGAGTCCACGTGTCGTTGCCGGGCCGCCCGAGGCCACCCTCCACGATGTCCACTATCGACTGAACGTCGAGAGCCATGCTCAGCGCCTTGCGCACCGCCGGGTTGGACAATCCCGGTTTGCGGGTGTTGAACATCAAGTACACCGACTGCATCCGGTTGCCGGTGATTACGTCGATCTCGGGGTTGTCACCCATCGGACCCATCAGGGGTGCCGGCAGGTTGCGGGTGACGAAGTCCAGTTCTCCGGTTTGCAAACCCGCGAACGCGGCTTGCGCGTCGGAGATCACCGGCATCACCAATTCGCTCACCAAAGGCGCGCCCTTGAAGTAGTCGGTGTTGGCTTCGAGGCGGTACGACACGCCCGGCTGGTAGTCCACCATCTGGTAGGGGCCGGTGCCGATCGGCAGCGAAGTGGCATCGGCGCGGGGGTCTTCGATGCCTTCCCACACGTGGCGGGGCAGGATCGGCACGTCACCGCCGGGCAGCAGCTTGAACGTGCCGACCGGTTCGGCGAAGGTCAACTCCACAGTGAGGTCATCGATCACGAGGGCTGATTCGAACACCGGGTGGTCGTACACGTGGTGGCCGTAACGCCCGGGGCCGCCGTCATCCGCGAAGTACTTGTAGGTGAACGCCACATCGTGCGCGGTGAACGGCACCCCGTCGTGCCAGGTCACATCGTCGCGCAACGTCACCGTCCAGGTGCGCAGATCGTCGGATGGTTCGGCGCCTGTGGCGAGCCACGGCTCGGGATCGAGACGGCTTTGTGACCAGAACAACGTGTCGTACACCAGCATCGTGAAGTCGTGGGTGATCGGCAGCGCCTGTGGAACGATGAACGGGTTGAGATTCTTCTCCGCTGCGTGCAGACCGATGCGCAGCGTGGTGTGATCCTCGCCGTCGTGAGCCGCAGCCGGCGCGGAGATCAGCGCCGCGATCAGTGCGACGGCCAGAGTTGCGAGCACTGTGGCAAATCGTCTGCGCCGCGCTGGTGCAACCGCAGTTCCGGTGGCTGTGTGCATGTGATGTTCCTCCACGACTTTGTTTGCCGACTCCAACCGCAATGAACTTTCATGTATTGCTGTCTTGCGGAGAGTCACGAAGGCACAAATCTAGCCGGCCCGAACATCCACCCCGAACACCCGGATTGAACACATGGCGGGTCGCGGGCCGTGCTCGGCCGCGACGCGTGTTCCAGGCAGGCAAGCAGGCCAATTAGGGTCGCCGGCGTGGGTCAATGGTCGTGGATGAAGGCCGCCGGCGTGAGGGTGGTGACGCGTTGAGTCGAACCGGGGTGTTGCGCTGCCTGCTGGCGGCGGTGCTGTTCGGCGCGTCGGCTCCGGCTGCGTCGCGACTGGCCGACGACATGGGATTCCTGGCGCTGGCGGGGTTGCTGTACCTGGGAGCCGCCTTGGCGGTTGGCCCCACCACTGCAACCAAGCCCCCCACGCTGTCGGCGCTGGCGCAGGAGTGGAAGCCGGCTCTTATGGCGGTGCTGGCAGGCGGAGCAGTGGGCCCCGCGTTGCTGGTGGCCGGTTTGGCGCGCACCAACGCGGCCACGGCGTCGATCCTGCTCAACCTGGAGTTGGCGGCCACCGTGGTGCTGGCCTGGACGATCTTTCGTGAGCACATCGGCCGGCGGCTGGTGCTGTCGGCCGGGTTGGTGATGGCAGGCGGGGTGTTGTTGGTGTGGTCGCCGGGCGCCCGGCTAGACGTTGGAGCGTTGCTGATCGCCGGGGCGTGCTTGTGCTGGGGGGTGGACAACGGCGTTACCGCACGCATCGAGCAGCTCGCCCCCGAACATGTGGTGTTCCTGAAAGGTCTTGTGGCCGGCGGCGCCAACCTGGCGCTCGGTTTGGTGGTAGCCGGCGGGATCGGCGAGGTGGGCGCCGGTGAGATCGTTTGGGCGTTGCTGATCGGCGCGGGTGGTTACGGCTTGTCGATCACTTTGTGGGTGAAGGGCGCCCGTGAGCTGGGCGCGGCTCGCGGGCAGGTGATCTTCGCCACGGCGCCGTTCATTGGCGCGGCGCTGGCATGGGTGGTGTGGGCCGAGCCGGTGGAGGTCGTGCAACTCGTGGCCGTGGTGTTCGCCGCAGCCGGTGTGGGCATTTCGCTACGCACCGACCACGAGCACCCTCACCGTCACGAACCGGTGAGCCATGATCACGAGCACACCCACGACGACGACCATCACGACCACCACCACGCCGACGGTTTCACGGGCCGTCACTCACACCCGCACACCCACCGGGAGACGGTTCACTCACACCCCCACGTGCCCGACCTTCACCACAGGCATACCCACGACGACTAGACCCCCGCCACGGGGGGCTATCGGTGGGCGTGGAGCGTGGAGGAGGGTCAGGCGGCAGCCTCGAAGCAGGGACGGCACAGGTTGCGCCCGTCCTTGTGGTGAACTCTTGTTGCCATCACGTCCTCGCCGCACGCGTCGCAGCGGATCCCCGGATGGATTCGGGCCTTCGGGGGAGGCTCGCCCTGCAAGTCCTGCACCGCGAAGAGTTCGTCGGGTTCCATGGCCAGCACCCGCCACGAGCGATCCACGTGCTGTGTGGCGAACAGCTCACGCTCGTCGTCGGTGGCGTCACCGGAGCGAACCTTGTCGAAGAGTGCCTGCTCGTCGGGGTCGCGTCGCATCACCCCTGACCTGGCTGCCACCCGAATCGCCTTGTTGTCTGCGCGCCGGTAGAAGCTGAACGCGTTCTTGCCGTAGTCGTGGTGGATCAGGTTGCCCTTCCCGAAGGTGCAGCCGGTGAGGAACTGAACTGCGTCCACTCCGCACATGTCGGTTTCGGTGACGGCCACCACCTCCTCGTCGGTGGCGTGAGGTCCGATTTCGTCAAGGGCAATCCGCGCGGCTTGCACTCCCATCGCCAAACCCGGGCACATGTGACCGTGGAACTCGACGATCTCAGAGATGGTGGTTTCGTCGATTGCGGGGCGACCTGCAGCCATGCTGCCTCCTTGACGTTTTTGGCGGTGGGGCTGCCCTCAGAGTACGCGCAATCGCCCCAACGGTCGCCACCGAGCTTCAGCGACGCAAGCACCAAAGTGCGCGTTGCCCACTAGTCGCCGGAGCAGCCTGCGGCGCGGCGAAGGAGCCTTGAGCCATGGTGAACCCATAGCGCAGGTTGGGAATAATCTGTGCGCTTCACGACCTGGGAGCTTGAGGAGGTCACCAGCCATGAAACGACTCCGCTTGAGCGCGCTGTTTGCGTTGTTTGCGCTCGTTGCCGTGTCCTGTGGGGACACCTACGAAGACGAACCTGCTGTTGCGGGAAATTCCGCCACAACCACCACGGCCACAGAGGCCGACGCGCCGCAGGACGCCGACGACCCCGCGCCGGGCCACGAGTCCGAACAAGACACCGACGACGGGGCACAGGACGCACCCGACGAGGACTCGGACGAGCAGGCCCAGGCTGACGACCCCGAAACGTCCGAGCCCGATCCGGCCGAAGGCCAAGACGAGGACAGCTCGCGCCGTGGCGGAACGCTGGTGGTGGCACTCACCGACGATCCCGGTCATTTCAATCCGGGCATCACCACGGGTTTCAACGTGCACGCGGTGACCGGATCGATGTTCAACGGGCTCGTCGAACTCGACGACAACGCCAACCCGCATCCCGACCTGGCGGTGAGCTGGGACGTGAGCGACGACAGCACCGAGTACACGTTCGGCCTCGCGCAAGATGTGCGCTGGCACGATGGCGAGGACTTCACCTCCGCCGACGTGAGGTTCAGCTTCGAGAACGTGCTGTTGCAATACCACTCCCGCACCAAGGGCGGCCTCGCCAACATCCTCGAATCGATCACCACTCCCGACGACCACACCGTGGTGTTCAAGTTCACCCAGCCCTACGCGGCGCTGCTGCAGCGTCTCAACTCCACCGAGGCGCCGATCCTTCCAGAGCACGTCTACGCCAACGTGGACGACGTTCAAACCGCGGATGCCAACCTGAATCCGGTGGGCACCGGGCCGTTCAAGTTCGAGTCCTACGCCATCGACGACCAGGTGACCCTGGTGCGCAACGACGACTACTTCAAGGCCGGGCTGCCCTACCTGGATCGTGTGGTGTACCGGGTGATTCCCGACGAGAACACCCAGGTGCTGGCCCTTGAACAAGGCGAGGTGGACTACGTCTGGCGGGTGCCGGGCGCCGAGCTGGAACGCCTCGGCGACCATGACGCGGTGACCCTCTACGGGGTGAACAGCGGCCCGGGCGGCGGTTTCTGCGTGCCGACGCTCACGTTCAACCTCGACCGGGAGGTGTTCAGCGACATTCGTGTGCGTCAGGCCATCGCCCACGCCGTGAACCGTGATCAACTGTTGGCGCAGGTGCTGTTCGGATCGGGCAACGTTGCCACCGGGCCCATCTCGAGCGCCATGGAGTTCGCCTACACCTCCGATGTGACGGCCTACCCGCTTGACCTCGAACGAGCCGACGCGCTGCTCACCGAAGCGGGCTATCCCTCCGGCGACACCCGGTTCAGCATCGACCTGTTGCTGTTCCCGGCGTTCGTGAAGTACGGCGAGATCATCCGCCAGAACCTCAGCGAGGTGGGCATCGACGTGCAGGTCACGCCACTTGACCGCAGCGCTTTCCTTCCCACCGTGTTCGGGGAGCGCAACTTCGACACCAACATCATCAGCTACTGCAACAACACCGACCCGTCGATCGGGGTTAGCCGCATGTACCGATCCAACAACATCGGCGACATTCCGTTCTCCAACGGCGCCGGTTACGTGAACCCCACCATCGACGAGATGTTCCAGCAGGCAGCCAGCACCGCCGATCCCGCCACGCGTGGACAGATCTACGGCGACATACAGCGGATACTGGTGGACGACCTGCCCTACCTGTGGCTGCTGGAAACCCGGTTCACCGCCGGATCGGGCGCCAACGTGAACGGGCTCATGGCGAACTCCGGCCACTTCGCCGAAGCGGCGTGGTTCTCCAACGGAGGCTGACCCTCCTGGCGTGACTCGGCCCGGCCGGTGGATCAACCTCCTCCGGCCGGGCACCACCGGTTCGGCGCACCCTGTGCTTCAACTCGGCGCATGAACCGCCGCCGGGCACGGCCCACCCGCACGCACCGCCCGCACGGGCCCACTCGTCCCACCCGGCCCGCCGGGCTTGAATCCCAACGGCTCAAACTGTGATCCGCTACACGGCAGCCAGGCTGCTTCAGTCGATCCCTCTGATCTTCGGCGCGGCGGTGCTCACCTGGCTGCTGATCCACGTGGCGCCCGGCGACCCGATCGTGGCACTCGCCGGCGAGGACGGCGACGCCGAGTACTACGCCATGATGCGCCGACGCTTCGGCCTCGACCGGCCACTGATCGAACAGTTGCTGATCTACCTGGGACGCCTCGTTCAAGGCGATCTCGGCTACTCGTACCGCCAGAACCGACCCGCGTTGCAGGCAATCCTCGAGCAGGTGCCCGCGACGCTGCTGCTGATGGTGCCTGCGCTGCTGGTGGCCACCGCGCTGGGCATGGCGGCAGGCACCATCGCCGCGGCCCGCCGCAACACCGCCACGGACAACACCATTCGCACCGTTGCGCTGTTCGGCCATGCCTTGCCGGTGTTCTGGCTGGCGCAGTTGCTGTTGCTGGTGTTCGCGTTGCGTTTCGACTGGTTCCCGGTGCAGGGCCGCAACGACGCCCGAGCCCAGTACGAAGGACTGCGCAGCGTGCTGGACGTGGCCCACCACATGGTGCTGCCGCTGCTGGCTCTGATCGTGGTGTACGTGCCTCCCATCATGCGGGTGACCCGCGCCTCGGTGCTGGAGAACCTCGACAGCCTCTACATCCGGGCGGCCCGGGCCAGAGGCCTCAGCCGTCGCAAGGCGATCGTTCGCCACGCCGTGCCCAACTCGCTGCTGCCGATCGTCACCGTGATCGGCACCCGCTTCGGGTTCATGCTCTCCGGGGCGGTGCTGGTGGAAACGGTGTTCGCCTGGCCCGGTCTTGGGCGTCTGCTGCTGAGCGCGATCTTGAACCGTGACTACGCGATCATCACCGCTCTGCTGCTGATCGTGTCGGTGACCGTGATCGTGATGAACCTGGTGATCGACCTGCTGTACTCGGTGATCGACCCAAGGGTGCGTCATGGCACTTAGTCGGACGAGACCCAAAAGAGCAGCGGCCCGCCGGCGTTTGCGGGTTTGGCCCGTGCCGATCACCGGGCCGGTGGCCACCATGGGCGTGACGCTCACGTTTGTGTTCGTGGCCGCCGCGGCGCTCGCGGATGTGGTGTCGCCGGTGGATCCCTTCGCCTTTGCGGGCACTCCGTTCGAGCCGCCGTCGCGAGATCATTGGTTCGGCACCGACGACCTTGGTCGTGACGTGTTCAGCGGCGTGATGCACGGGGCGCGCACCAGCCTGCTGGTGGGGGTGGCCGTGGCCGGGGCGTCGCTGGTGATCGGCACCCTTGTGGGGTCGGTGGCCGGATTCATGGGCCGCTGGGCCGATGACACGTTGATGCGGTTCACCGAGTTCGTGCAGGTGATGCCCCGCTTCTTCGTGGCTCTCACCGTGGTTGCCCTGTTCGGGCCGGGTCTGGTGAACCTGGTGGTGGTGCTTTCGCTCACCTCGTGGGAGCTCACCGCCCGCGTGGCCCGCTCGGGGGTGCTCACGGTGAAACAGCTCGAGTTCGTGACCGCCTCGGAAGCCCTGGGGGCGTCCCGGTGGCGCACCTTGTGGGTTCACGTGTTGCCCAACGCCATCGCCCCGGTCGTGGCCATGGCGTCGCTGCAGGTGGGTGGCGCCATCCTGATCGAAGCCGGTTTGAGCTTTCTGGGTTTGGGTGACCCCAACGTGATGAGCTGGGGGTACATGCTCAACAACGCCCAGTCGTTTGTGCGCCGCGCCTGGTGGATGTCGATCTTCCCCGGCGCCGCGGTTGCGGTTGCGGTGCTGGGCATCAACCTGGTGGGCGACGCGCTCAACGACCACTGGAACCCCAAGCACCGCCACACCGGCGTGAGGTGACAGTCGTGGCTGAGCGCTTGCTTGAAGTTGAAGGCCTGGCCACCCATTTCTCGGCGCCCGGCGGGGCGCTGAAGGCAGTGGACGGTGTGAGCCTGCGCGTGGACGCCGGTGAGGTTCTGGGCCTGGTGGGCGAATCGGGTTGTGGCAAGACGGTGCTGTCGCTGTCGATAGTGGGATTGGTGGAACCGCCAAGCGCGGTCGTGGCCGGTTCGGTGCGATTCGCGGGCATGGAGCTTGTGGGCGCCCCCGAGAAGGTGCTCAACACCGTGCGCGGCAGGCGTATTGCAATGATCTTTCAACAACCGCACGCGTCGCTCGATCCCGTGATGTCGGTGGGCGCCCAGATCGGCCAGGCGTTGCGTCACGGCCCCGCCGGTCGCCTCAGCCGTGATGCCCGCAAGAAGCGGGTGATCGAACTGCTGGCCCAGGTTGGGATTCCCGATCCGAGGCGCCGGGCCCGTCAGCATCCCCATCAAATGTCGGGAGGGATGGCGCAGCGGGTGATGATCGCCATCGCGCTCGCCGCCGAGCCCGACCTGCTGATCGCCGATGAGCCCACCACCGCGCTCGACGTGACAGTGCAGGCCCAGATTCTGGAGCTGCTGCGAGAGGTGCAATCGCAACGGCACATGGGGATCATCTTGATCACCCACGACCTGTCGGTGGTGGCCGAACTGGCCGACCGGGTGGCGGTGATGTACGCCGGGCGCATTGTGGAGAACAGCCCGATCGGCGAGATCTACCGCAATCCGCTGCATCCCTACACCAGGGGCTTGATGGACTCGCGCGCAACCTCCGGCGCAGCCGGCCCCGCAGCGGCCACAAAGCGGAGGTTGCAGGTGATCCCGGGCAGGGTGCCAACGCCGGTGAACCTGCCACCTGGATGCGCGTTCGCTGCGCGTTGCGGCGTGCGCACCCAAAGTGGACTCACGCAGTGCACCGCGGTGGCGCCTCCGGCCACAAAGGTGGGCTCGGATCGTCTGGTGTACTGCTGGGCGCACGAGCAGCCATGACCCCCGCGGCAGACCAAAGCACCGTGCCGGGCGCCGAGGGGTTGCCGCCGGTGGAGGACGAGGTTCAGGGGTCGATCCAGCAGTCGCCGTCCACGATCCCAGTTGGTGGTGGCCCAGTTGGTGGTGGCCCAGTTGGTGGTGGCCCAGTTGGTGGTGGCCCAGTTGGTGGTGGCCCGCCCGATCAGGGCAACGAGGCGCCGCTGCTCACGGTGCGCGACTTGGTGAAGCACTACCCGCTGCGCCACTCCCGCCTGTTCGCAAACCGCGCCGTGGTGAAGGCGGTGGACGGCGTGTCCTTCGACATCGCCCAAGGCGAGACGCTGGGCCTGGTGGGAGAGTCCGGCGGGGGCAAGACCACGGTGGGCTTGAGCGTGCTGCGCCTCGTTCAGCCCACCTCGGGGTCGGTGGTGATGGAGGGCCACGACGTGGTGGCCGCCGACCGGGCATCCCTCAAGCAACTCCGGCGGCGCATGCAGATCGTGTTCCAGGATCCCATAGCCGCCTTGGATCCCCGCAAACGGGTGGTGGACAGCGTTGCCGAGGGCGTGCGGGTGCAACGCCTGGCCGCCGCGAGCACCGCCAGGGAGATGGCAGGCGACACGTTGAACCGGGTGGGGCTCACCCACGACCAGGCCGACGCCTACCCGCACGAACTGTCGGGAGGGCAACTCCAGCGGGTGGGCATTGCCCGCGCCTTGGTGGTGTCGCCGAGCCTTGTGGTGTGTGACGAGCCGGTGTCGGCGCTCGACGTGTCCATCCAGGCGCAGATTGTGAACCTGTTGCTCGACTTGCAGGACGAGCATTCTCTGTCGTACCTGTTCGTCACCCACGACCTCGGCCTGGTGCGCCACATCTCGCATCGGGTGGCGGTGATGTACCTGGGCCGCATCGTGGAAGTCGCCACCGCCGAGGCGATCTTCGACGCTCCCGCGCACCCCTACACGCGGGCCTTGCTTTCGGCCATGCCCACACCGGAGCCAGGAACCCACCGGCGGCGAATCGTGTTGCAGGGCGAGCCTCCGAGCCCCACGGATCCGCCATCGGGATGCCATTTCGTGACCCGATGCCCCCATGCGATGCCCAGGTGCGCCAGCGAGGCCCCCCGGCTCAGCGAGATCGCGCCCGGTCACTGGGCCTCCTGCTTCCTCAACGACTGATCACGCCGGCGCTCCTTGCGCCTCGGGTCCCGCGAACCGCGCCTCGCTGCGGCCCAAAGGATTGCGTTGCTGACTGAATTGCCGGTTCGGCTGCGGGCCCCGTCCCGACTTCCCCAGCGGCGCCACCGGTAGGGTCGGCCCGGATGGAGCGGCGACTGCTGCGCATCACCGGCACCGTGCAAGGGGTGGGGTTCAGGCCCCACGCGCATCGCCTTGCCCGACGACTTGGCGTGACGGGGGCGGTCGGCAACGACGACCACGGCGTGTGGTGTGAAGTGCAAGGACCGGCGTGGGTGCTGGATGACTACCAGGACCGGCTCGCCGGCGAGGCCCCTGCGCTGGCCAGGGTGGAATCGGTTGATCCGAGGCCGATTCCGCTGGTCGAGGGCGAGCACGAGTTTCGTGTGGCGCGCAGCGAGGTCGGGATCGGAGCGGCCGAGCTGACCGTGCCCGCCGATGTGGCGCCGTGCGAGGCTTGCCTCGCAGAGATGGCCGACCCGACAGACCGTCGTTATGGCTACGCGTTTGCGTGCTGCACCGACTGCGGGCCCCGCCACACGGTGATCCGAGCGCTTCCCTACGACCGGGAGCGAACATCGATGGCCGAATTCGCGTTGTGCGTTCCGTGTGCCGCCGAGTACGCCGACCCTGATGACCGCCGCTACCACGCCGAGGCCACCTGCTGCCCCCGCTGCGGCCCCACCTTGACGTTCCGGCCCCTCACTGAGGAGCAAGACAACCCCGATGCGGGCGGCGATCCGCTGTCGAAGGCTGTGGCGCTGCTGCGCGACGGGAGGATCCTGGCGTTGAAGGGCGCGGGGGGTTACCAGCTGGTGTGCCGCGCCGATGACGAGGCCGCGGTGGCGCGCCTTAGAGAGCGCAAGTCACGGCCGCACAAGCCGTTCGCGTTGTTGGCTGCTTCTGTTGAGATGGCCCGTCCGCTGGTGGAACTCGATGCGGTGGCCGAGAGTGCGGTGACCGGCCCCGAAGCGCCGATTGTGCTGGCCCGCCGCCGTTCGGGTTCGCCGGTGTGCGACGGGGTCGCGCCCCAGAATCGGCTGCTGGGGGTGATGTTGGCGGCCACCCCGCTGCACGTCTTGT
Organism: Candidatus Aldehydirespiratoraceae bacterium; assembly: GCA_965221635.1. GTDB lineage: Bacteria > Actinomycetota > Acidimicrobiia > Acidimicrobiales > Aldehydirespiratoraceae > JAAXHB01. The sequence goes on along the minus strand of OZ244902.1, from coordinate 861,786 downwards.
TGGCAGAAGCGGCCGGCGTGCCGTTGGTGTGTACAAGCGGCAACCGTTCCGAGGAACCCATGGAGATCGACGACCGGCAGGTCCGGCGTTCACTGGGTGACATTGCCGATGCCGTGCTGACGCACGACCGTCGCATCGAACGCCGAGCCGATGACTCGGTTGGGCATTCGGTGGCCGGCAACTTCCAACTGCTGCGGCGCGCCAGGGGATTCGCGCCCAGGCCGGTGAGCCTGCACGCCGGTGGCCCGACGGTGCTCGCGGTGGGCGCCGAGTTGAAGAACACGGTGTGCCTCGCATCGGGATCCCAGGCGCACTTGTCGGCCCACCTCGGCGATCTCGAACATCCGAGAGCCCTTGAGGCGTTCGAGCAGTCGGTGGGCGACTTGCTGCGCCTCACCCGCAGCGACCCCGACCTGGTGGCACACGACATGCATCCCGAGTACCTGTCCACCAAGTTCGCCCTCGCTGGGGACCTTGCGCCGACGCTTGGCGTTCAACACCATCATGCCCACCTGGTTTCGTGCCTGGCCGACAACGCCCGCAGCGGCCCGGCGATCGGTGTGACCTTCGACGGTTTGGGTTGGGGCGAAGACGCCACGTTGTGGGGGGGCGAGTTCCTGGTGGGTGACGCCACTGGCTACACACGAGCGGCACATCTGCGACCGGTGCCCTTGCCGGGGGGTTCCGCCGCGATTCTTGAGCCTTGGCGCATGGCGGTGTCGCACCTGGTGGACACCTTCGGCGCCGACTGGGGGGACTTCGCCTCCCTGTGCGGCAGTGACCGTCAAGCCGACAGGGTGACCTCATTGTGCGAGAGCGGCCGATCGGTGCGTACCTCCGCAATGGGAAGACTGTTCGACGCGGTGTCGGCACTTTGCGGCCTGGTGCAAACGGTCACCTTCGAGGGCCAAGCCGCGATAGGTCTCGAACAGGCAGCTCACACTGATGGCCCCAGCAGGGGTGTCGACTACACCGTTGAACTGTCCAGCGGAGCCGATGGTCGCGAGGCGGCACACGATCCGGGGAGCGACCCGGTGCGACATCCCACCGCCGGGGACGAACACCGGCATCCGGTCGAACACGCGGCGAGCGGGGTTGCGGGCGTGCCTCACAAAGCCCCCGACCATCCTTTGGACCCTGCCCACATCGACACGCGGCCGCTGGTCGCCGCGGTGGTGGGTGACCTTCAGGCGGGGGTGCCTGTGGGCGTGGTGGCGGCACGCTTCCACCGTTGGGTGGCCGACGTGGTGGTGGAGACTTGCCAACGCATTCGGGACGACACAGGTCTTGCGTTGGTGGCTCTCAGCGGTGGCGTGTTCCAGAACCGCCTGCTGGTGGAGCTCACCTTGCCGGCGCTGAGCAGCGCCGGTTTCGAGGTGCTGTGCCATCGTCAGGTGCCTCCCAACGACGGAGGCATTTCGCTGGGTCAGGCTGTGATCGGCCGAGCCTGGCTGAGCAGGCAGTAGCCGGGCCCGGTCTTCGCCGGTTGATCCGATACGCCCCATTCGGATTTCGCCCGCGTAGTTTCGGAGCAGGCCGAAGCGCTGTCGGTGGTGCGCCTCGGTGCAGTCATCGATTGACTTGGAAGGCACTCGAACCGACGCCGGCGAGGAGGGGTGATGAAAATAGGAGTGGTGGGCAAAGGCGGTGTGGGCAAGACGACGGTGAGCGCCTTGCTGGCGAGGACTCTGGCCGACCGGGGCCGCCGTGTGCTGGCCGTGGACACGGACTCCAACCCCAATCTCGGCCTCAGCTTGGGACTCGACACCGCCCAGACCGAGGCGGTGCCGGTGGTGCCTCGCTCGGTGGTGGTCGGTCGCCGTGGTGACCTCACCGCCGCCGAACTTTTTGGCGACTACGCGGTATCCACCCCCTCAAGGGTGCAACTCATGTCGGCGTTGCGGGTGACCGAAGCCGCGGCCGGATGCACGTGTGGTGGCCACGCCACAGTGCGCAGCCTGCTGGGCGAGGCGCTCGACGAGAACACCGACGACACGATCATCGACATGGAAGCCGGAATCGAACACCTAAGCCGCTCGGGGGGCACCCTGGCGCATGCCGATGTGTTGGTGTTGGTGATGGAACCCAGCCGCAAGGCGGTGATCACCGCCGAGCGCACCATCGGACTGGCCGCGGAGTTGGGAATCTCACGCTGGACCGGCGTCGGCAACAAGGTTCGTGACGACCTCGCGGATCTGCTGTGGGAAATGTGCGACAAGCACGGCGTGCCGTTGGACGTGGTGCTTCCGGACAGCAGCGAAGTGTCCAAGGCCGATCGGCTCGGCGCCCCTGTTGGCCGCCACGCGGACGCCGAGGTGTGGGCGCAGTGTGAACGGCTGGCCGACCTGTTGCTTGCCGCCTAACTCGACGCTCGCCCTCTAGCCCGGCCGGCGAGCAGAACAGCGACCACGCACGACTGGTCGGGCACAGCCTGTCGGTCGTCCCGAATAAGACGGTCGGTCTGAGCCTGTCGGTTGGACACTGACCGGTTGGCGAGTGTTGACCGCTCGGCGCTTCTGGGAGGTCAGCAAATCCTGGGCAGGGGATCACCCACCAGCATGTCCACCACCCTGGCGCCGCCGAGGGCGGTGCGTGCCACCACCAGTCCCCGGTGGTCGTCGGTGATCGTGCCGATTCGGGTGGCGCCGGCGCCTTCGGGTTCCGATTCCATGGCCTTCACCGCGGCTTCGGCTTTGTCCTCGGGCACCACCGCAAGCACCTTTCCCTCGTTGGCGATGTAGAGCGGGTCAAGGCCCAGAAGTTCGCAAGCGCCCGCCACCGTTGGCCGCACCGGCAGGGCGGACTCCCAAAGTTCCACACCCAGATCGCACGCCGCGGCAAGTTCGTTGCAGGCCGAGGCCACGCCGCCGCGGGTGGGGTCGCGCAACCAGCGGGTGTCGGGCACCGCTTCCAGCAGGCGTGCCACAAGTCGGTGAACCGGCGCCGTGTCCGAGTCGATCTCCGCGAACAGGGCCAAGTCGCCGCGTGCCACCAGCACCGCCACGCCGTGATCGCCGATCGGGCCCGACACCACCAGCGCATCACCGGGCCGCACCATCTCGGCGCCCAATCCCACGCCGGGCGCCACCAGTCCCACACCGCTTGAAACCAGGTAGCAGCCATCCGCGGCGCCACGTTCCACCACCTTGGTGTCCCCTGTCACCACGTGAACCCCGGCAAGGTCGGCGGCGGTGGCAACGTCGGCGAGCAGCGACTGGAACTCGTTGGTGGCGAAACCCTCCTCGAGCACCACCGACAATGTGAGAGCCAACGGCTGCGCGCCCATGGTGGCCAGGTCGTTGACGGTGCCGTTCACGGCCAGGGTTCCCAGCGACCCGCCCCCGAATCGGCGCGGCGTCACCACGAACGCGTCGGTGGTGAGGGCCAGCCGCTCGCCTGTGCCCAGTTCGATCACCGCTCCGTCATCGAGACGATCCAGGACCGGGTTTGCAAGAGCGGGCCGGATCACCGCCTCCAGCAGCGATTGGCTCGCCCGGCCCCCGGCGCCGTGGGCCATCGTGATCGTCTCGTCACGCAGCCTCGGCGCTCGCCGCCGCCAAGCCTCGAGCCGATCCAGCACGTTTTGCTGGGCGGCCTGTTGCTGGTTGGCGCCGTCCGGCGGGGCTGCCTGCGCTTGGTGGGGTGCGTCCTGAAATTGGGTGGAGTCTTGCGGGGTAGGACTTTCCGGCTGGTGGGCCGCTGGTGCCTCGGTGGGGGAAGCTCCTGAGCGCGCCCTGCCGGCGGGTGCGGCCTCGGGGTGATCAGCTGTCACGAAGTCGGCCCCACCGTCACAGCACCGACCTGGAGTGGGTCAGCGGGCTGCGCCGCCCACCGCCGCCGGACGATTCACGTCCAGTTGCACACCAACTCGACGGCTGGCGCGGCCGGAGGAAGAAGCGGGAGCACCCAGGTTGAGGCGGCCGTAGTTGTAGTAGGCGGCGCACGCTCCTTCCGAGGACACCATGCACGTCCCGATCGGTGTTTCGGGCGTGCAAGCGGTGCCGAACACTTTGCATTCCCAGGGCTTCAACGCCCCCTTGAGAACCTCGCCGCACTGGCAGGCCTTCGGGTCGGCCACACGCAACCCCGGCACCTCGAAGTGGCGTTCGGCGTCCCAGGGTGCGAACTCCTCACGCAACGCCAGGGCGCTTTGCGCGATGAAACCCAAACCCCGCCACTCGAAATGCGGGCGCAACTCGAACACCTCTGCCAGCAGCTTCAACGCGGCCGGGTTCCCCTCGTCGGGCACCACCCTGCGGTACTGGTTCTGCACCTCACGGCGACCCTCGGCCAGTTGGCGCAGCAGCATCGCCACCGCCTGCAGGATGTCCACCGGCTCAAATCCGGCGGTCACCAGCGGCAGGCCGTACCGCTCGGGCACGAAACGGTACGGACCCGTTCCGATCACCGTGGACACGTGACCGGGGCCCACGAAACCGTCAAGCTCAAGGCCCGCAGAGTCGCAGATCGCCTTGAGGGGCGGGACGATCGTCACGTGGTTGCAGAACACGCTGAAGTTTCCCACCTCGCGCTTGCGGGCCGCCAGCAAGGTGAGCGCCGTGGACGGCGCGGTGGTCTCGAACCCCACCGCCAAAAACACCACCTGGCGTTCGGGTGTGCGCACGGCCAGTTCCAACGCGTCCAGCGGCGAGTACACCACCCGCACGTCTGCTCCGCGTGCCTTGGCTTCCAGCAGGTTCGAGCTGCTTCCGGGCACGCGCAGCATGTCCCCGAAGCAACACATCGTCACCGCGGGGTTGGCGGCCACCGCCAGGGCGTCGTCGATGCGACCCATCGGTATCACGCACACCGGGCAGCCCGGGCCGTGTACCAGCTCCACCGAGCCCGGCAGCACGGTCTCCAGTCCGTGACGGTAAATCGCGTGGGTGTGGCCGCCGCACACCTCCATGAACTTGCGATGCGGTTGATCGGCTGCCAACTCGGCGATGTCGTCGAGCAGCCGCCGCGCCGCCACCGGATCACGAAACTCGTCCACGAACCTCATGACTCAGCCACCACCCGGATGCGATCAGGTCTGCGCCGAGTCGTCGGAGTACCGAACTCGTCCACGAACCTCATGACTCAGCCGCCGTTGGGGCGAGTGCGGCGCACAGGTCGTCCACGAGCGCCGCCTGGGCTTCCTGGATTCGATGAACCGACACCGAGTCAACGCTCAAAATGTGATCCACCCCGGCGTGGTCACGAAGGGATCCACCCCCGTAGCCGGTGATTGCGATGGTGGTGATGCCGGTGGCCGCGGCCCGGTCGAAAGCGGCGAGCAGGTTCGGTGACGCTCCGCTGGTGCTGAACCCCACCAGCACGTCGCCTGGCCTCCCGCAAGCGTCCACCTGGCGGGCGAAGATCCGCTCGGCGCCCACGTCGTTGGCCAGCGCCGACAACACGGCGTAGTCCGCGCTCAGCGACTGTGCGTCAATGCCGCGCCCCGTGAGCATTCGCACCAGGCGTGCCGCGTCCGTGGCGCTGCCGCCGTTGCCCATGGTGAGAATCCCACCGCCGCCTGCGACCGCGCCAAGGATCACATCGGCGGCGTTGGTGATCTGTGTGGAGTTGGCGGCGCGGGCCTCTCGAACCACCCGGCGAGAATCGTCGCCCTTGGCCACAGCCGACGATGCGAGCGCGGCGCCCAGCGCAACCTCGTCGCTCTCGGCGGCATCCAGGAACGGGTACAGGAATCCCGTGGGGTCGCCATGTTCGGTGGCCGGGCCTCCCACCAATCCGGGATGTTCCAACGCGATCTGCACCAGCTCCCACAGCAGGTGGTACGACCGGACGATCGTGGCTGTGTCGTGGTGAGCGTCGATCAGCAAACACGTGTCGGAGGCGTCGGTCACGGCAAGCCGGATCGCCGGTTGGTCCGGTGCGCCGATCACCAGCAGCGCGTCGTTGTGGCGGAGGTCTTGCGGCGCTGCGTCATGGGTGATGGCGCGTGCCGGCAGTGCTTGGGCGCCCGCGGTGACAGGGTGCATGAACTCCACCGCCACATGATGGGCGTGGTCTTCGCAACCCGGCGCCCAAACTGCGAGACGCCTTCCTCCGGCGAAGGCCCGAGCGAGCCACAAGGCAGCCTCAACCGGCTCGGTGGTGACGTTGATCACCGTCCAGGTTCCCACGTAGCGGCGGGCCGAAGAACGGGTTGTGTCGAATGTGGTGGTGCTCATGGCGCTTCGCCGGTGAGCGCCTCGATCTCCTCGTCGTACACCGACCCGAGTTCGCGCATGAACTCCAAGGTGCGTGCGGCTTCCTCGGCGTCGATCTTGGACAGCACGAAACCCACGTGCAGCAGAACCCATTCACCCACCCCGACACCTTCGTCGGCAACAAGGGCGATGTTCACGTCGCGGCGCACACCCTCCACGTCCACCGTGGCCGTGTGAGGGTCATCTTGTGACAACCGCACCACCTGGGCTGGAATGGCCACACACATCACGCACCTGCCGAAACGGTCACGGCCATCGCCTCAACGTCGCTTGCATGCCCTGGAGCATTTGTCTCCCGGGTTCGATTCGGGGCACGCAACAGCGCCTCGATGGTGGCGGAAATGGCTTGCACCGCGGGGTCCCCGGGAGCGTGATCCAACAGGGGCGTCATCGCCGCGTCGGCGTCCAAAGCGGCGTCGCACCATCCCACCACACCCGCCAGTTCGAGCCGGTGGCGGTGGCAGAACTCCTCGATCGCGGCCACATCGCCTTCGGAGCGGCACTTGTTGGCCACCACCGCCACACGGGGGATCTCGGCCTCGGCCGCGAGCCGGGCCTGCAGCCGTGCGGCTTCCAGGGAGCGGTAGTAGGGCTCCACCACCAGCAACAGCACATCCGCGTCGCGTGCCGTGCCGCGGCTGAGATGCTCGGGGGAGGCCTCCAGGTCGAGCAGAACCACATATCGGGGGTCGTCGGCCAGGTCGGTGATCAACGCCCGCAGCACCGCATGAGCCGAGCACAAACATCCCTCGTCGGGGTGTTCGGGGGCGAGCATTCGCAACACCCGCACTCCGTCCGGGGCGTCGGCGCAGAAACGTTCGAGCACGTCGCTGAGCGCCATGTTCAACCGGGGGCCGTCAAAGCGGCGCGACACCAACGTCACCGGCAGCGGGTCGATCGGCGCTGTGGGTGCTCCGATCGCGGCGCACAGGTTGGGGTTGGGGTCGCCGTCGATGGCCACAACCCGGTGGCCCGCTCGCCCAAGAAGACGGGCTGCGGTGGCACAAAAGGTGGTCTTGCCGGCGCCGCCTTTGCCCGCAACAGCGATTCGCATGGTGTGCTATCCGATGAAACTTGAGACTGCCGGGGCGTCGGCGGTCACGGGCCGCTCGGGGTGCTCCACCTTGCCGGCACCCTGCGACACAACCGCGGGCGATCCACCCGGGTGCAGCACTGCGGCTTCGGGCCCCTCGAACTCGGTGAGTGCAGCCGCCAAAGCGTCACGCAGGCCTGCCAGCTCAGTCATGGCGGCGTGCGCGGCTGCGCGCCCGGCGTCGGTGAGGGTGTAGAGGCGCCGGTCGGGGCCGCTGCGACTCGGCGTCCACGACGAGATCACCAGATCCTGGCGTTCCATGGCCCGCAAAGCCCGGTACACCCCGGCCAGATCCGCCGCCAGCCCGCGCGCCCGCACCGTCTCGTAAAGCTCGTAGCCGTAGGAGTTCACGCTGCTCGCCAACGCCAGCAGCAGAAACGGTTGCAGAAAGCGCCTCGGGATCTCGGCGGCGCCCTCCTGGCCTTGGGTTCTCATGGTGACTGCGCCCAATGGCCAGCCTGTTGCGACTGGCCGAGAGGTTCGTGGGCTGGCTGGTGCGCATGGCCGACGTGATCGTGGGCCGCGGAGTCGCTGTGACAGTCGTCGCCGTGGTGTTGCAACCGGTGCGCCATGCACGCCTCGGCTTCGTCCACCGAAGCGTGACACCAGCAGTCGTCGCTGCATTCGCCGTGGGACGGCTTGGTGAGATCGGCGAACGAGTCCGCGAACTCGCGTGCGCCGCACTCCAGGCCGAACTCGGACAACGCGAACCAGTCACCGTCACGCACCAGGTAGCCCTCGTTGGCGAGCCTGTCCAGGTAGGTGATCCCCACCGCCGAGTCCACCCCCAGGAAACGTTCGATCAAACCCGGATCCACCACGTCACCAAAGCCCTCGCCGCGCAGCCAGTACATCACCTGCAGGATCTCGCTGCGCCAGTACAGCGCCGCCAACGCACCCGTCTTGGGCGCAGGCGCGGGTGTGCTCATGAGGCGCCGGTGACCCTCTTGGCCTTGCCCACCAGAGTGGTGATCACCCCGGCGATGGCGGTGAGCTGCTCGTTCACCCGGGTGACCGAACCACCAATCGACGAGCACTGCGTTTCGATCGCCCTCACGCCGAAGGTGACCTTGCCGAGATTCGTGGAAATCCGATTCAGCGAACGAGCAATCGCGACCAGATAAACCGCCAGCGCGCCCACGAAAATCAGGATCTCCACCACCGTCAACACAATCAGCAAAGTTCTCATCAGCTTGCACTCCCCGTGTCGTGGTGAACCGCGCCCTGGGCCTCCGCGTCACCGCTGCCGTTGGCGGACTCGGCTGCATCCGCGCCGTCACCGAGAACCGCGTCAAGGAACTCGTCGTGGCGCAAAGCCTCCGCTGTGAGACCGTCGAGCCGCACGGTGGTCTGGTGAAGCATCCACGTGGTGGCCGTGTTGCGAGCCACCTGCTTGCCGGTCTCCCAGATGGCGTCCGAGCCGGCCTCGATGCGCCGAACCTGCCGGTAGAAGATCTGCAGCAACACCACCGCCACCAGAGCCACCACCAAACCCAGGCCCAGGGTGAGCCACCACAGTGCGTTCGTGCTCATGGCTGAACCTCCTTCACGCCCGCCGCGGCAGCCGTTTTGGCTGCCAGGTGCTCCCGCACCGCCGCGGCGCCGTCGGTGATCTGCTCGATGGCGCCGTTCACGTCGTGAACCGCCCACAGCGGTGCGGTGTTGTCGCGAGATTCCTCCAGCGCAGCGAGGATCGACTCGGCCTTCACCGCGGCGCGGTGGGCGCCCCGGATCATCAACAACAAAAGCACCACAACGGCGAGCACGATCACCACGCCCACCACGTATCCAATGAACCAGCCAGTTGACATTTCCAACTCCGAACCGTGTCCTGGTTGCTGCGGGCGCCCACCGATGGCGGATTCCACCACCGCAGCGTCCCTGCGAACCGTCCCAGTGTACGCGCCCGACCTCGGCTAGGTGTAATTCGCATCTAGTGTTAGCCTCTCCGCCGAAGGCGCAACCGCCGCAGCGGCACACACCAGGTCAACATCACGGCGAGATCGCCACACCGGCCGGATCGACACAGCGGGGAGGGGCACGTGACTCAATACACCCAGGTGGTTCCCGAGGTGCAACACGGGCTGATACCGCCCAAGCCGGTGAGCACCGACCCTGCCGATCCGTTCGCACCGGTAGCCGCACGCAGCACCCGCCTGCCCAAACGCTCCGAGCTCGTGTCCCAAGGCCCTCTCGACAAGGTGTACCTGTTCTGGATCGTCGGGGCGAGCTGTGACGGCTGCACGATCGCTGTTGCCGGCGCAACCCACCCACCGGTTGAGGATCTGCTCAACGGACGGGTGCCGGGCCTGCCCCGAATCGAGCTGATCCACACCGTTCTGTCGGTGGAATCAGGCCCCGAATGGACAGAGAACCTGCGCCGCGCCGCGGACGGCGAACTCGACGCCCCGTACCTGATCGCCTGGGAAGGCTCGATCATGGACGAAACCGTGTCCGGCGAACACGGCTACTGGATGGGCCTCGGCGAGGATCCCGCCGATGGTCGTCAGATCACGAGCCTCGAATGGCTCGACCGGATGGCCCCCGGCGCGGCCGCGGTGCTGGCCATCGGCACCTGCGCATGCTGGGGTGGCATCCCCGCCGCCGCGGGCAACCCCACCAACGCCATGGGCGTGATGGATCACCTCGGCAAGGACTACCGCTCCACCCTGGGGCTTCCGGTGGTGAACATTCCCGGCTGTTCCCCGATTGGTGACAACATCACCGAAACCGCCGCGGCGGCGCTGCTGTTCCTCAACGGCCTGGCGCCGCTGCCCGAATTCGACGAACTGGGCCGGCCGGCGTGGCTGTTCACCGAGACCGTGCATCGTCACTGCCCCAGGGCCGGTTACTACGAGGAGGGAGTGTTCGCCCACTCCTACGGAGACAAGGAATGCCTCGTGGAGTTGGGCTGCTGGGGCCCGGTGGTGCAATGCAACATCGCTGAGCGGGGCATCGTCGACGGTCACGGCGGATGCATGAACATGGGCGGAATCTGCATCGGATGCACCATGCCCGGCTTCCCCGACAAGTTCTCCCCGATCTACGAACGCCCGCCGGGAGCGTTGCTGTCCACCAACACCAACAGGGTGCTGGGAGGGTTCATCCGCCGTATGCGGCACCTCTCCCAGCGCGACAAGATGCGCTCACCTCGCTGGGAGGCCGCACGCGACCTTCCCAGCGGCTGGGGCCGCTACAAAACCCAGGCCGTGGGCGCCGAACGGCTCGTCCACCGCTTGTACTCCCGTCGTCAACACTCCCGAGAAGCGGGCCGGTAACGATCATGTGTTTCAAGAACCTTCCCATCCAATTCGACGACGCCGGTCGGGCCAGCCTGATCGAAGGCGTCGGTGATCCCTACGCCGTTGCGGTGGCGGAGCCACGCGACTATGTGCGCAGCGCTATGGCAACCGTGGGGGCGTCAAGCCCGGCCCGGCTGCGCGAATGGAGCATCGACCCGGTCACCCGCGTGGCCGGCGCTCTTGCCGTTCACACAGTGCTCGACCTTGAGAGCCGCAAAGCAGTGGACGCGCACTCCATGGCGATGCTGTTTCGCGGTTACGAGATCATCCTGCAAGGACGCGACCCCCGCGACGCCATAGACATCTCCTCACGGGCCTGCGGTGTGTGCGGCGGGGTGCATTCCACCGTGTCTTCGCTGGCCATCGAAATGGCCTTCGGGATTTGCGCACCGCCGTTGGGGGTGTGCGTGCGCAACCTCGGCGAGGTGGCCGAGATGTTCTACGACCACCCGCTGCACCTCGGCCTGCTCGCCGGGCCGGACTACTCCACCGCGATCGTGTCGGTGACCAATCCCGAGCTTGTGCGCCTCGCCGAGAAGACCCCGGCGCCGCACGCCTCGGTTCACGGGTATCGCACCATCAAAGACCTGATGGACGGCTTCAATCCTCTTGAGGGTTCGATCTACCTCGAGGCGCTGCAGTACACCCGCATCGCCCGAACGATGTGTACGTTGATGTTCGGCAAGTACCCGCATCCCTCCACGCTGGTGCCCGGTGGTGTGTCCACCACGGTGAGCACCACCACCTTCAACGAGTACTACGCCAACCTCGGCAAGATCTTCGACTACGCAAAGCGCCTGGCCGGCATCTGGGACGACATTTGCGACTTCTTCCTGGAAGCCAACCCGGCGTATGCCGACGTGGGACTTCGCCCGTCGAATGTCATCCAAACCGGCATCTGGGACGACCCGGAGGTGTACGACGCCACCTACGCCAACATGGACGCCTGGGGCCAGGCCCGCTACTCGGCGCCGGGGATCATCTCCAACGGCGAGCTGATCACCACCAAGCTCACAGAGATCAACATGGGCATCGAGGAGTTCGTGGAGCACTCCTACTACGAGGACTGGACGCAGCCCAACGGCCACCACACCAACGGCTCGGGCAACGGTGCGGGCTCCGCCCACGCGGGCAACGGATCGGGTGCGGCAGGTCACAACGGCAACGGTTCGGGCGTCAACGGCGCAATGCGCTTCGCCACCGACGCCCTGGGCAACCCGCTGTCTCCGTATCACGCCTGGAACAAGGTCACCATTCCGCGTCCCCAGGGCAAGAACTTCAAGGAGAAGTACTCCTGGGACACCGCTCCGCGCTGGGATCGGATCTCCATGGAAACCGGCGTGTACGGGCGCATGTGGACAACCGCCATGGCGCGCCAGCTTCCCGACAATCCCTACATCGAGGCCACCGGCCACAGCCTGCGCATGCTGCTGCCGGCCCACGACCTGCCCGAAACAGCCCTCGAATGGAAGATCCCGGCCAAGCTCAACGCCCTGGAGCGCAACCGTGGCCGGGCCTACGGCGTGGCGTTCACAGCGGCCATCGGCATGATTTGTTTGATGAGCGCGTTCGAGTACTGGCGCAAGGGCGAAACCCGTGTGTCGGTGCCGTTCAAGGTGCCCCGAGACGAGCGGGTGTCGGTAGGCATGTGGGAAGCCGGGCGTGGCTATCTCACCCATCACCTCCACATGGACAAGGGCCGCTTGTTGAACTACCAGATCAACACGCCGTCCACCTGGAACGCGTCGCCGCGTGATCCCTTCGGCAACCCCGGTCCCTACGAAGAGGCAATCGTCGGCACCCCCATCCTCGAAAGCGTCGCCGACGACGACATCAAGGGCATCGACATTCTGCGCAGCATTCGCAGCTTCGACCCGTGCATGCCATGCACCACCCACATGGACACCGGCCGGGGCGTGATCACACGCGAGGTCAACTCGTGTGGTTGCACCCTGGAGTAACGCCCGGCTCCTTCGGCCTGGCCGGCGCCGATGGCCGGAACCGACCCCGCAGCACGAGACCCGGCCCTTGACGCGCTGCTCGATCTGCGGCGCCGTGACGCCGGCCCTTCATCGGCTGGTGGTGGCCTCCGGGAGCAGTCGCACCAGGTAGCCGACGGCTCAGGGGGCTTTCCTCACGGATGCACCCTTGTGGGCGGGATCGGTTTGCCGTGGCTGCGAGACCTGGACTTCGGCTCGAACTGGTTGGCGGAGGCATCCAAACTCCACTGGCCCGACCACGTGATCCTCGAGGATCTCTCCTACGCCGCTCACCGGGTGATGCACCGCCTCGAGGAGCTGCGACCGGGCCGGGTGGTGCTGCTCGGGTGCATGCCCCGCGGGGAAGACCCGGCGGGCACGATTCGCCGTTACCGGTTGGCGGACACCGCCCCGCACGACCCTGCCGAAGTTCACGAACGCCTCACCGAAGCCGTTGGCGGGATAATCGACCTTGAGCACACCCTGGCGGTTTGCCGCTACTGGGGTGCGCTGCCGGACGACACGGTGGTGATAGAGGTGGAACCCGCCGACAGCGAATTCGGTTGGGGCTTCTCACCCGCGGTTCACGCCGCGGTGGCCGAAGTGCTACAGATCGTGCGTGAGGAGGTGAGCCGATGAGCGACACCGAGCCGGTAGCGGAGCTGGCCTACACCGAAATCCTCGACAGGGTGGCCGAACTTGCCGAGACTCTGGTGGCCCACCGCGACCCTGAGGTGTCCGCGGCGGTGGAAGAGTTGGTGGACTGGCTCGACGTGTTCCATCGTGAGGGACTCGGGCGGCTGGTGGAAATGGTGCGCCAGTGGCGGGGTGAGCTGTTCCTGGAGCAAGCCACGCTCGATCCGGTGGTGGGCGAGCTGCTTGACGCCTACTCGCTTGGCGTGGACGCCGATCCTGCGGCCACGGCCCGCATTGTGCAGCTGGCTCTCGACGAGGTGCGGCCTTATGTGCATTCCCACGGCGGCGAACTGGAGGTGCTTTCCATCGCCGACGGGGTTGTGAAGCTGCGCATGCACGGGTCGTGCAACGGATGCACCGCCGCGGATCACACCGTTGCGGGTCGAATCGACGTGGCCTTGCGCGAGCACTGGATCGACTTTCGCCGTGTGGAGTTGGAGGACTTCACCGAGGAGCCCCATCCGCCGCCTGTGGGCACGTCACCGGGCGTCGGTGCGGATGACGGTTCCGGCGCCGGGGGTCAGGTGGTGTCCGGTTTGCAAATCCGCACCAGTCCACGGTGACGTCTCAAGCCCCAAACCAAGGCGGCGCCGACACCCCAACCGGTGGGCGTGTTGATGCCACCACCGGGGGGTTGGATGAAGCTGCCGGCGGGGCACACGACGACCTTTGCTTCACCGCACGGGCGCTTGCACAAACCCATCCCCTCACGGCGTCCGCCCACCGGTATCGCCAGGCGTGCTTTGAGCGTGAGCGGGCCAAGCAGCCTGTGCCCGAACTTGCCGACTGGGCCGGTGCCGGTTTGCTGGTGGGTTATTGCTTGCGCCGCGCCGAGGAACGAGCAGCGGGATTCTCGTTCGTGCCCGCAGTGTCCACCGCGGAAGTCGGCGCCGCATCGTCGGCTGAACCTCCGGCTCGGGTGGCTTCCATAACCGACGCCCTGCGCCTCGGCGACGCCGACAGCGTCACGCTGCTTCCCGGTGCTGAGGTGGTGGCCGCGTTGGACAGGCTGATCGCCACCGAAGTGGACAAACGCCGCGAGCACCTGCGCGAGCAACTCGACGACGAGTCCTGGGCGGAACTGGAGGGCTACATCGCCTGGTGGGTGATCCACGGATACGCCCTTCGCGCAGGCGAAGCCGCCTCGCCATCCCACATCAACGATTCGACTGGCGACTCGGTAGGTGACGCCGCCGCTTCGGGCGAGGTGCCACGGGTGTTGGTGGTGGGTGTTGGCAACGTGCTCAACGGTGACGACGGGCTTGGGGTGGAAGTGGTGCGCCGCCTGGGGGAGCGCACCCTGCCGCACGGGGTGAAACTGGCCGAGACGGGCATCGGTGGCATTCACCTTGTTCACGAGTTGATGGCCGGATTCGATGCGCTGATCGTGGTGGACGCCGTTGACCGGGGACGGCCACCGGGAACGGTGATGGTGATCGACCCTGACGTGATCGACGTGTCCGTGCTGGACGTGGACGAACGTCACGACCTTCTCGCCGACATGCACCTGGCCACCCCCGACCGGGCCCTGATGGTGGCCCGCGCCCTGGGGGTGCTGCCCGAACGCACCAAAATCGTGGGATGTCAGCCCTTCTCTGTGGACACCCTCGCAGTGGGCCTCAGTCCCGGGATCGAACGCGCCGCCGAGGTCGCCGTGGATGAGGTGTTGCGCTGCCTAACCGAGTTCCAAGCATCGGACTTCTGATATCTGGTCGCGTCGTCCGGCGGGCGGGGCCTGCCCGTTGGTCCGTTTGCGGAACGGCTTCGCTTCGCTGCAGATTGTTCCGCAATCCGGCCAACGGCCACCCGCCCGCCTTGGGTTTACTCCCGCCTTGGCTGCCTGCGGCGGTCTTGCTGCTTGTCTTGGCGCCGGGGTTGCCTGAGTTGGTGGGTGGTTTGGTAGCGGTTGGTGGTTGACTTTAGGTGGAGCGGTGGGGGCCGGGGTGGTCTTGTCTTCTCTTGCAGGGGACTCCTGAGCGTTTCATTGGCGCGCCGCAGCGGGGTGCTTTCATTCTTGGTGGCACCGCGTAGGTGTTGATGACTGTTGACTCGCGCTTGAATTCCGCTTCCATCACACGCAACATGTCCGCCTCGGCCAGCGCCCTGTAACGGAGAGTGCCGCTGGCGAAGATCACGTGGCGGTGGCCGTGCTCCAGGATCGCGCCTTCCTGGAGCAGCTTCTTCTTGTACTCGGATGTGGTGCTGCCGCTCCAACCGAGCCGGTGGGCAATGTCCTTGAGTTGCGAAGCTCCGGTGTCCTTGCTCATGGCCATCAAGAACCGTCGCCCGGCATGACTGAGGCGATTCCACACCGGCAGGGCCACGTACCGGTTCACGTCTTCGATCATCGCCTTTATCGCTTCGGTGGCGTGTTGGGTGGTGATGGTTGCGCCGGGGCCGCCACACAGCTCCCACAGATGATGCCCCACCGACTGCACCGCGAAGCACAGCCCCCTTGTTCCCCCGGCCACTCGCCTGAGTTCACGCTTGTCGATGTGTACACCGTGCTCCTCAAGGGGAATCCGGATTGCGGCTGATGCCTCGTCAATGGCGATGTTCTCTATGCGCTCGCGATGGCAACGCTGAAAGAAGGTGAACCCCTGCTCGTCCAGAAGGACGTACTCAATGTAGGGGAGTCCCGTGCCCACGAAAGCCAAGGGCTTCTGTTCGATTTTCACCAGTTGTTGGATGGCCATTGCCAACACGCTCGCCTCCGCGGCGGTTGCATTGTGAAACTCGTCGAGCGTGAGCAGCACGCCTGCGCCTCCCTGCTGCACCACCGCATCCACCAGAAGGCCGAGCTGTCTCCGCAGGGGCATGTCCTGTTCAGGCACCGTCTGCCATGTAACGCCGCCGCCCACCAGGGGCACCGAGAAGCCGGTCACGGCTCGCTTCGATGGCGGAATCAGCTCGTCCATCGCCTCCCGGCATGAGGAGCGAATCGAACTCAGCATCTTGTCCTCGTCGGGAGCTGTGGGCATCGTCACCCCAATGCTGATCACCGTCCAACCAGCGGCTCGCGCCTCCTGCGCTGCAGCGGCCAACACGGTTGTCTTGCCCACTCCTCTCGGCCCAAGCAGCAACGAGGTGAACTCCGGCACCGCGGGGCCCCATGCCAGCGTCCTCGCGAACTTCGCCAGATACTCGCCGCGCCCCTCCAGCCTCGGGGGCTGCTGCCCGAAGCCGGGCGTGAACGGATTGCGTGCCTGCACCACAGCAACACCATACCTCTTGCCTGCCTCCTAGCGCGAAGAGATCAGCAACCAACCGAAGAAACCGAAACTAGTTCGCACCTGGGGCTTAGGGCCAGGTCCCCCTTCACGGCAGGCGATCTGTCCGGTCGCGTCGTCCGGCGGGGTTGCTGGTTGCGCGGTCCGGCGGGGCTGTCTGGTTGCTTGGTCCGGCGGGCGGGGCCTGCCCGTTGGTCCGTTTGCGGAACGGCTTCGCTTCGCTGCAGATTGTTCCGCAATCCGGCCAACGGCCACCCGCCCGCCTCGGTTGTACTCCGCCTTGGTTGTTTTGGCTGGTTGCGTGGTGCGGCGGGGCTGTCTGGTTGCTTGGTGCGGCGGGCGGGGCCTGCCCGTTGGTCCGTTTGCGGATCGGCTTCGCTTCGCTGCAGATTGTTCCGCAATCCGGCCAACGGCCACCCGCCCGCCTCGGGTTTACTCCTGCCTGGATATTGCCTCAGATCGTCCGACGGCTCCGGGCCGCCGGAGGCAAGACCCCTATAAGACCCCTATTGGACCCCTATTAGACCCCTATTAGACCCCTATTAGACCCCTATTGGACCCCTGCTGAGGGTTGGCCGTGCGATTGACCGTCTTCATGGTGACTTTCGTGGTGTGGTGCTTGACGTTGTGGGTTTGATTGGTGGGGTGGGGGGCTTTTTTGCGCACAATGTTCTGGTGGATGTCGGTGGCGGAGCTTCGGGGCTTGGTGGGGGCTTGCCTGGGGAGGGTGGCTTGGGCGGGTCTGGGCTGGAGGCTGAGTTTGCCGGGATGCGGCTTGCTGACGATCCGGATCGTTGGGCGCTTGCTGCTTATGGCGTGGCCTTGGCGCGGGCTGAGGTGGCCACCCGCCCGGAGCAGCTTGGTGAGGTGTTGGCCCTGCTTGAGCGGGCCGGGCGCATACTTAGCGCGGAACGGGCTCCGCTGGAGCACGCTCGCATCCTCACTGCATCGGCGAACTGTGAACGTGCGCGTGGGCAAACGCTGGTTGCGCTGGGACTGTTCGAACGCGCGGCTGAGTTGCTGGGCTCACGGGCGCCTGCTGTTGAGTGCGCCGCTGCGTTGGTGAACCTGGGACTGGCCTTCACCGAGTCCGGTCAGCCAGAACGTGCAGTGGAGGCCTTGGACGAGGCAGTCGAACGCTTGACCGGCGACCCCTCTTCATCGGGGTTGCGCAGTGGTGACGCGCTTGACGGCCTTCACGACGAGAGTGCGCGCACGCTCAGTGCAGCCCTCACGAATCGTGCTCAGGCTCACCAGCGCGTCGGCTCGGACTCGGCGATCCGAGCCGCCGTTGACGACTACCGGGCCGCAATCGCCGCCGCTCCACCCGAAAGCCCCACAGTGGGGATGGCCGCTCACGGCCTGGGAACCGCCCTGCTGGAACTGCACAGCCGTCGCGGTGGGGCCGGTGGTTCTCCCGGGAATGGTCATGACCACTCCCACCCTGGCGACATCAGCGACCCCGCCCCGGCTCTCACCGGTTTCGGTCAGCCGAGCTTGGGTGATCACCGGGCTCATGCTGGAGGCGGCAACGGGCCTGCTGCGTCGGGGGCACCGATTGCTGAGGCGGTTGCGGCCTTTGAGTTGGCTTTGTCTGCCTTGAGCTTGGCTTCGCTTCCCTTTCAGCATGCGATTGCTCGTCACAGTCTTGCCCTGGCCTACGAACAGCGCGGCGAGCCCGGCGACACCGTGCGCGCCGTGAACAGCGTTGAGGCTGCCTTGGGGGTCTTCGATCCTCGCCTTCACAAGCCCCAATGGCAAACCGCCCGGGCCACCTTGGCGCGCCTTGAGCGCATGCTCGAAGAGCCGGGCGTCACCACAGGGGCGACTGGCACCGATTCGGGAGT
Source organism: Candidatus Aldehydirespiratoraceae bacterium (assembly GCA_965221635.1). Taxonomy (GTDB): domain Bacteria; phylum Actinomycetota; class Acidimicrobiia; order Acidimicrobiales; family Aldehydirespiratoraceae; genus JAAXHB01. Next base: position 843,421 of record OZ244902.1, on the reverse strand, counting down.
GCCTGACGGTGAGGCCTCCGAACAGTCCGGCTTTGGACTTGGCCGGGCGCGGCATCGGCATCTTGTGGGGTTTCTTGCATCCACGGACCGGTCGGAGCGTGAACAGATGCTTCGCGACCGGTTACGACGGCTGGCACCCATGCCCGCGGTGCGGGTGCGGGCCGAACTGAGCGAACTGTCCAATGCTTTGGCGGCCCTGTCGTTGGATCACTACGAAACGGTTGCCACCTCGCTGATCCGCGTGTTGATGGAGTTGCCCGATCCGGTACTGGAAGCCGCGTGTGCTTCGCTGTGTGCCGCACACCAGGCCACCAGTGATCGCTGCGAGGAACTCGACGCTTGCCTGGACGCGGCGATCCACGCCGAACTGTTCGGCCCGCAAAGGGTGAGGGTGCGCGACCTGCTCGAAGCCCACGGATGGATCAGACCATGAACCCCCCCGCCGAGACACCAGCCGAGGCGGAGGACTGCCTTGACAGGGCGCAGGCGTTTGTGCGGGCTGTGGCCTGGGGTGAGCACACCACCATCTGGAAACTGCTCAGCGACTCGGGCCGCGCCCTGGCTTTGTCGGTTGCCACCCGCAACGGCATGGACCGCACCGCCGCGGCGCGCATCCGTGGAGGCGTCGCCGACCCGGCCGAACGCGACGAGTTCCTGCGTCGTCTTGTCGAAGGACTCCAACGCGACCTGCGCAGTGTGGATCTCGCCACCCTCACAGCGTCATCAGCACGACTGGCGCCCGCCGACCGGGCTGATTCAGCCGAGGCCACGTCCGAGGTGCAACTGGTGTGCGAGTCGATCATCCCCAACACCGATCACTGGCCCGCCGGCACCCTCACCATGAGCCGGCACAGTGTGCGAGGCTGGACAGTGGATCGACTGAACCCGATCACGGTCCAACCCTGAACCCTCCAGCGGCACCACATGACCAAGCACCCAACCGCGGCGCAGCGCACCCGTGACCTCCGCCGTGTTCGGAGACGGCCTGCCGCTTCGCAGAATCGCGTGTTGGCGCCAGGCGTAGAGGGAGCTTGAGCATGATGGCTGTGGCCCAAGGCATGCGGAGAAGGCCCTGCAACGCACCCAAGGCGGCGCACCCGTGAGCAGTTCGTCCTTGCCGCCGATGCGGAGGCTCACCGCGGCGATCTCGGTTGAGGCGGCCATCCAACAATGGGCACGCCAGCAAGCCGCGCCCCCCGGAGCGGCGGTGATCGTGGACACAGAGATCTCGGCACGACTGCGCGGCGGGGTGATCTGGGCGCAAGCGGATGCCTTGGCGGTTGGGGTGCTCGCCCGGCCCGCGAGCATGCCGGTGTTGGCTCAAGACGTTGCCTGGGCAGCTGCAAGCCTCGCATGCGCCGAGGCCCTCGAACAGTGCCTGGGCGCGCAGCACCGCTGCGGCTGGCCCGACCAGGTTCACGCAACGAGCCCTCCGACGCCGCCGACGTCCCCGAACGCAGCGAACCTCCCGACCCGCCAGACCTACGAAGCCATCACGTCCTCGCCGGCGAAGGCCAAGGAGGCGCCTGGTGGATCCTCCGGTCCGATTCCCGGCCCGGCGCTGCAGGAGCCTCCCCTGGCAGTGGGCATCACAGCTGCGTGTTCGTTGGGCCCGGGCAAGGTGGAATACGCGGTGCTGGTGGGGCGGATCGCCCCCGTTGCGGAGGCCCAGCTTCGGCGCCGGCTGGCGGAAGCCATGTTGGAATGTCTGCGCGCAGCCGCAACCGGCCTGGAAGACCCCGAAGCCCTGATGGCCCGCTATCGCGACAAGTGCGACACGCTCGGATGTGAAGTGGAGGCCAAGCTCCTGCCCCACGGAACCGTCCGCGGCACAGCCCACGACCTCGACAACCAAGGCCGCCTGCTGGTGATGTCACCCACAGGCATGACCCAAACCCTGGCGGTGGCAGCAACAAACACCGTCACAACCCTGCCCGATGCACATCTCCGCGAGTCAGGCCTACCAAATCCTGGCGGACAGCCCTAGGACGCCAAGTCTCGAATTAGGTATGGCCTGCGGGCAGGTAGTGGAAGCCTCGGCCGCGCCGGTTGGAGCGGCTTGGCACCAGTAACCCGTCGTCTTCGCATTCCTGGAGTGTCCTGGTTGCCGTGGCGGGATTGGTGTCGGTGAGGTCGGCCAGCTCGGTTGACGAAATGCGACCCCGCGCCTCGGCCCAACGAATCGCCAGGTCGTGGCGCGCTTCGGGGCCGTCAAAGTGCACCATCCGGCTTCCGAGCATGCTCTTGGAGCGTTTGCTCAGCCGATACGCCGGGGGTGATCCAACAGGAATGCCCTTTACAGGAGCCACAAGAGAACTGCCCGGCAAGCGGGCTTGGTTGAGCATGTCAAGTCGTTGTGGCATGTCTGAAACCTGGCGTTGCAGCACCGGAGCGGCCGTTGTTGCGTCGATCCATCCCTGGGCGCGGATCAGTTCGAGCATCATCAGGAACTCGTGATTGCGTGCAATCTCGGGTGGTTGCAGCAGGCCCAGGAACGTGGTGATCGCCGCATCGGGACTACCCCCGAACAGACTCACCCGCACCAGGGGGCCCTCGATCTCGCTGAACACCGGCCGGGCCAATCCGACCGCGAGCATGTCGGCGATCATCCGATCCACTCCCACACCTTGACGCTCGCCCAGTCCAATGTCGGACATTGCCACCGCCAAGCTCCGGTAGCGAGGCCTGGGTGGGTGTGTGATCACGTTCTCTGGGCCGACTCCACCCACGAAACCCCCTGGTGAGGTGACGGTAAGCACGTCGCCGGTGTGCTCGATGAACGTGGCATGTGGCGAGAACCAGTCGCAGTGGATCGCGCCGTTCACGATTGCCTCGCGCAACGCTGCAGACGGCAGGGCATTCTCCCGCAGGTGGTAGGCCCCAGCGGGGCCGGTGCGAACCTCCACGTCACGGTTGAACACTTGCGCTGTGCCAATCACCTCATCGAGTTGCACCAGCAGCGCTCGGTCGCTCTCGACCCTTCTATCGCTGTCAGCGCCTGGGTAGAGGCGTCTGATGTAATCCAAGCCCACCCTGGGCGTCCCCACGAACATCAGCGATCCGGCGTTGGTGAGACGACCTTCCGGGTTGGTGAGACCCAGGCGGTCGAGCAGGTCGTGCATGTGGGCGTCCGCCAGATCGTCCGGTGCTCCCAGATCGCGGCGCCTGCGGTCCTTTTGGCGCAGGTACTGCCGTGCGACTTCAACAGCACTTGGGTCGACGTCGTCGAGAGTGTGCCCTGACGGTTGCGCCGACCAGTCCACGCCCCTGCGTTGCATCGCATCGCTATGCCACGTCGAGGCGTCCACCTCCACACAGTTCGAGCCAACCCGCCACTTGATCTTGTGCTTGTACGGCACCGGCTCGATCGCCTCGACCGTGGTCAGCACCAGAAGCCGTGTGGTTCCCAGGCTGTGCTCCTGTACGGCGCAGGTGATTTTTTCTCCCGAAAGTTGCCAAATCCTGTGCCGGAGCCATTCACCGTCCAGTTCAGTGCCGATCGGCGTTCCATCGTCTGCGACCCCCAGGATGATCGCGCCGCCTCCTGCGGTGTTGGCGAAACATGCCATCTCCTCGGTGAGTTGATTGGCCGCAGCCTCGTTCCTGGGCCGGCCGGGACCGACGCTGCCATCCGGCTTTCGTCGTCCTCGCTCTTCTTTCACATCAACATGGCGTGTTTCGATCCTGTTGGGTGGCAACCCTTGGTCGAGGTGAGCCAGCACATCCGCCACCTCTGCCTGCACCGGATCCGGCCCCAGATGCAAGAGTGTCACAAACCCAGCCTAGCCCGGGGCACGGTTGTGCGGGTTTTAGGATCGTAAATCCCGCATTGTTGGGCATTTGGCCGGTTTGTGCGGGTTTTAGGGCCAGAAATCCCGCATTGTTGGGCATTTGGCCGGTTTGTGCGGGTTTTAGGGCCAGAAATCCCGCATTGTTGGGCGTTTGGCCGGTTTGTGCGGGTTTTAGGGCCAGAAATCCCGCATTGTTGGGCGTTTGGCCGGTTTGTGCGGGTTTTAGGATCAGAAATCCCGCACTGTGGCTTGGTGCGTCGGGCGGGGCCTGTCCGCTGGTCCGTTTGCGGAACGGCTTCGCTTCGCTGCAGATTGATCCGCAATCCGGCCAACGGCCACCAGCCCGCCTTGGTTGCATCTCCGTCTGGTTGTCTTGGGGGTCTGTTTGCCGGGCTTTCCCGCTTGGGCGGCCAACCGTGAGGGTCAGGTGGTGCGGGCTTGTTGGGTTAGGAGGAACTTTCGGATCTTGCCTACGCTGGTGCGGGGCAATTCGTTGATGAGGACGATGTTGTGGGGACGTTTGGACTTGGACAGACGCTGCGCGCACCACGCTTCGAGTTCGTTGACGGTGGGAGGATCGTGGTCGCCGGCGGGCACCACGAACGCCACAGGCACCTCGTCTCGGATCTCGTCGGGGCGGGCCACCACCGCGGCCTCGAGCACCTTGGGATGCTCGCTCAGCGCGGCCTCCACTTCCACCACCGACACGTTCTCGCCCGACACCTTCAGCACGTCCGAACGTCGCCCGTCAAAAAAGAACCGCCCCGAATCGTCGCGGTAGGCCCGGTCACCGGTGAGGAACCAGCCGTTGCGGAAACTGGCCTCGGTGATGTCGTCGGCATCGAGGTAACCGGCGAACAGCGTTACCCCACGCTCGCCTCTCACCACAATCTCGCCCACCTTGTCGGCCGGCAGCGAACGGCCCTCGGTGTCGCAAATGTCCACCTCGCAACCGGCTGTGACCCGACCCATCGACGCGGGATGCGGTGAACGCGCCTCGTCGGTGAGCACCGCGGGAATGGTCTCGGTCATTCCGTAGAGCTGACGGGGCTTGCAGCCGAACCAGTCACCAAGAGTGGCGTGCTGGTCGGCGGAAATGTTCTGCGCGTACCAGCAGTGCCGCAACCTCAACCGGGCCCGCAACCCCGCATCGGGTGGGGCCGAGCGGGCCAGGATCATTCGCAGCGGAGCAGCGAACAAGCTGGCGCAGGTGGCGCCATGGGTGGCGGCCTGCTCCAGGAACCTCGACGCCGAGAACGCAGGCATCAACGCCACCGAGGCGCCAACCCAGATCGCCGAGGCGAACGAGTAGTACTGCGCGTTGGCGTGAAACATCGGCAGCACCACAAGCTGGCGGTCATCGGGCCCAAGACCCGCAGCTTCCGCCATTGCCTTGCCCGCGAACGCGTAGTTCGCCTGGGTGACCTCCACTCCCTTGGGCACGCCGGTGGTGCCCGAGGTGAACATCACCGCCGCCCGGTCACGCAACCCTGGTTCCGGCCATGAACCCCCACCGGCTGCCGCTTTCGCCACGAACACGTCAAGGGCGCAGTCGGCCTCGTCCACCTCGATCACCGCCGGGGCGGGCGCGCCCGCCACGGTGGCCGCGTCCACGCCAGCCTCGTAAATCTCCGACCGTGCCGCGGCGCACACCCCAACCGCGGGCCGGGTGCGCTCGATGTGGCCCGCCAACTCGGGCGCCTTGCCCATCGGATCCGACGGCACGATCCACGCACCCATGCGAACCGCCGCCAACCACACCGCCACAAAAGCAGGCGAGTTGGTCAACGCCAGATGAACCGCCCGGCCAGGCCCCGCCCCAAGACCCGCCAGCCTTGCGGCCACCCGGTCCACCAACACGTCGAACTCGCCGTACGTCCAGCGGGCAACGCCGCCGTCGGGTGTCTCGAACACCAAGAACATGGCGTCACCCCGAGCGCTCACCGCCGCGTCCCAAACGGACGCAAAGGACCGAGGGTCAGCCCAGGGGATCATGCAATCAACCTCAGGCGATCCGCAGTGTCACGCCGGGTTATCTCGCTGGTTCGCTCACCTGAGCGGGTTTGTCGGCGCCGTTGGGTGGGCCGTAGCCGCCACCGCCTGGCAGCTCCAGTAACACCACGTCGTTGGGCTGAAGACTCAAGCGGGCCTGGCTGGTGACCGGCTCCCCGTTCACCAGGAACCTCCCGGCCGCGCCTGGCTCCCCACCGAGCAGGCCCTGAGGTGGATCGGTGAGACGACTTGTGACCGCGTTGAGTTGCCAACCCCGCGTGGTGTCCACCTCGAACTCGATGGTCTGACCCAAACCGCCGCTCTGGGCCCCGGCGCCGCCCGAACCGGGTCGCAGAGCTTTGCGCCGGAACCGCACCGGCGCCGAGGCCTCCACCACCTCTATGGGCACCGCCGACACCCCCGTGGGATACGAACAGGCATTGAGCCCCGGCTTCGCGGCCCTGGCGCCCACACCCCCGGCGTAGGTGAACATGGCGGTGATGAACGGCCGCCCGTCGTCGTGGTGTCCGTTCACCTGCATCGTCCACACCGCGCCCGCGCCCTCGGCCATCGACTCCGCCGGCTTCACCTGAGCCAACGCCTTGAGCAGGGCATTGGGCAGGAACATCCCCACCACGTGACGGGCCGTTCCCGGCTGGGGCGGCACCGCGCAAACGATCGACCCCTCGGGAGCGATCAGCTTGATCGGCGCCAGGCTGCCGTGATTGTTGGGAATGTCGGGATTCAGCACCGACCGCACCGTGAAAGTGGTGTACGCGTGGGTGTAGTTGCGCACCACGTTGATGCCCCACGGGCTCGCAGGGCTGCTGCCCTGATAGTCCACGGTGATCTCGCCTTGGGCGGGATCCACATCCAGGGCGCAAACGATGTCCACCTTGCTGCCGTCCACCAGGTCGAGCACGGCGTCGCCCTGGTAGCGCCCCGGCGAAAGCTCGGCGATGTTGGCGCGGGTGGCCGCCTCTGAGCGTTCGATGATCTCATCGGCAAGGTCTTCGATGTCGTCGAGGCCGTGCGCGTCGCACAACGCGGCCAGGCGCTGCGCCCCGACCTCGCCGGATGCCATCTGTGCGTGCAGGTCACCGGCCATGTGATCGGGTTGACGCACATTGGACAGAATGAACCGCCACACGTCGCCGTTGCGCTCGCCGATGCTGCTGACCGGGCCTCCGCCCGAGTGATTACCCGAGCCCAAGCCACTGCCCGAGCCCGGGGAGCGAGCCGCTCCGTTCATCAGCTTGCAAATCGGGATCCACAAGCCCTCCTCGAAACAATCCCTGCCCCCGGCGCCGATTCCGTAACCGCCCACATCGGTGTGATGGATCGTGGAACCGAACAAGGCGATCAACCGGGGAGCGCCCCCCGACGCCGGAACACGCCAAGCCGGCACCAGCACCGTGACATCCAGCAACTGGCCCGCCGTCTTGTAAGGGTCGTTGGTGATCAGCACGTCGCCGGGCGCCAGCGAGTCAACAGGGAACTCCTCGAGCATGTTGGCCGCGCCCATGGCCAGGCTGTTGATGTGACCCGGCGTGCCGGTCACGGCCTGGGCAACCATGCGGCCGCGCCGGTCGAACACGGCGTTGGCCAGGTCGCCCGCCTCGCGAACGATCGGGCTGAACGCGGCGCGCTGCAACGCACGCGCCTGCTCGTTCACAGTTGAGATCAGCGACTGCCACAAGATCTCCAACTCCACCGGATCAAACGACACCCGGCCCTCGCCGTTCGTCGCCGAAGCGTCACGCTGGGCGCGACGGGCAGCCCCGGCCCGCACCCGCGCACCGCCGGCCGCGGCTCGTGTGGCCACCAGGCTTGCGTCGGGGGCCACGGTCATGTTCCAGCCGGGACGGATCACGTTGGTGGTCTCACGCTCCTCCACAATCGCCGGCCCGCTGATCGTGTCCCCAGATGTGAGACGGTCACGGCGAAACACCGGAACCTCCACAAGAGGCGATCCCGATTCGAAGGTCACCAACCGGGTCGCACCCGGCGTCGGCGCCCCCGGCCCGCCACCGTCGCCGTCCAGCAGATCGCGGCCGTCGCCGTGGGCGTGGCCGGGTTCGCCGGGTTCGGCCAAGCGGGGTGGTGGCGCGTACGCCGACATCCTCCAGGTCACCACCTCAACAGCCACGTCGGGGATCGTCAAGCCGTAGATGTTGCGGTACTCGACCTCGAAGGCCTCCCGCACCTGCTCGTCGCCGGCGGGCCAGGATTCGCCCTCGCCCACCCAAACGGTCACCTCGTTGCCCTGGCCCTCGTAGCGGGCGTCGATCCCGTAACGGAAACGCACATCACCGCCCGGCACGCCCGCAGACGACAACACCCGGCGACCCTCCAGGCGCAACTCGTCGAGCAGCCCGTCACGCTCCGAAGCGTCAACCTCTCCCAGTCGTCGTGGCATCGAACGGGCCAGATCGATTCGCACAGGCGACACCAAAGTCCCAAACGCGGAAAGCACCCCCGCGTTCACCGGAAAGATCACCCGGTCGGCTTCAAGCAACTCCGCCACGCCACACGCATGCACCGGGCCCGCGCCCCCGAAAGCCAGCAACGGCACGCCACGCAGGTCGATGCCCTGCTCCACGCCGTGCATGCGCGCCGCGTCGGCCATGTTCTGGTTCACCACCTCGTGGATGCCCGCGGCGGTGTCGGCCACCGGCAAACCCAAACCGGAAGCCACCGCAGCCACAGCGCTCTGCGCCAGGGAGGCGTCCAGGGGCATGTCGCCACCGAGGAACGCGTCCGGGTCGAGCAAGCCCAGCACCACATCGGCGTCGGTGACCGCCGCGTCGGTACCGCCAAGGCTGTAGGACGCAGGCCCCGGATCGGCGCCGGCGGACTCCGGGCCCACCTTCAACAAGCCGAACTGGTCGAGACGGGCCACCGAACCACCACCGGCGCCTATTTCCACCAAATCCACCGACGGCACCGAAACCGGCATGCCCGAGCCCTTCTTGAAGCGGTACACCCGGGCCACCTCGAAAGTGTTGGTGAGCGTCGGCTCGCCAGAGTCGATCAGGCAAGCCTTGGCGGTGGTTCCACCCATGTCGAAACACAACAACCTCGACTCCCCGAAACGGCGTGCCAGCCAAGTGCCCGCCAACGCACCCGCGGCCGGGCCCGACTCCACCAAACGGATCGGGTTGCGCGCCGCCTCCGCGGCCGACACCACCCCGCCGTTTGACAGCATCATCAGCACCCCGCCCGCGAAGCCCGCCGACGCCAGCCATTGCTGCAACTCGTCGAGGTAGGGCCCGATCACAGGCATCGTGGCCGCGTTGCAAGCCGCGGTCACCATCCTCGGGTACTCGCGGATTTGTGGTGACACCTCCGCCGAGCAGCACACCGGCACGCCAAGGTCACCTTCCAGCATTTCCGCCACGACCCGTTCGTTGGCCGGGTTCACGTACGAGTTCAACAGGCAAACCGCCACCGACTCCACCCCCGCGTCGGCCATGCGAACCGCAACCTCGGCCACCTCCTTGCGGCTGGGACTGTTGAGGACGCGCCCGTCGGCGGATGTGCGCTCGGCGATCTCGAAGGTGAGCTCGGGCCCTATCGGCGGCGGAGCGAACTCGATTTGCAGGTCGTACATGTCGTAGCGGTGCTCGTCGCGGATCAGCAGCGTGTCCGCGAAACCCGCGGTGGTTACCAGCCCTGCCCGCCCGGTCTTGTTCTCTATGAGCGAGTTGGTGACGATCGTGGTGGCGTGAACGATCGGAGCGGTCACCTCTCCGGGGTCAACCCCAGCGGTGCTCAGCAGGCTCTGTACCCCTGTGCGCACCCCGTCGAGCAGGGCGCCGGGAGTGGTGAGCGTCTTGTCCACCACCACCCGGCCCGAAGCGGCATCGAGCAGCACCACATCGGTGAACGTGCCACCGACATCCACCGCCAACCTCCAATCGGCCATTAGTCAGCCCTTTCTGTTGTGCCTGTTCGCGACCCCGGCCGGCCCACCAAACAAGACCAGGTCACCGCCGGCGCCGCGGTACATCATCGCCACCTGCTGCCGGCGCGCCGCCTGTGCGAAGTCGAGGCCTCAGCCGGTGGTGGGAAGATCCGACCGCGGCGGAGCGAACACGTCAAGAATCCACGTTTCGCCGTACTCGTCGTCACCGATGAACACCGAGTCGCCATGCCACACCGAGGTGGGCGCCAGGTAAAGGTCGCCGGTGTCGAGCACCACCCTTTCCTCGCTGTCCGGGTCGTCGCCGATGCGGAAATCCAGCTTGCCGCGCATGATGATGCCTAGCTGTTCGTTCTCGGTGTGGTTGTGCAGCACCGACCCGCCGGTGCCGCCGGTGATCCGCCAGAAACACAACTGCAAGTGCTCGCCGGTGATCACTCGATGCCTGAACCCCGGCCGGGCCGTTTCCACGAAGGCGTCGTCGTCAAAGAAGTAGCAGTACTGACCCGAAAGGCCCTCGGCAAGGCTCATTGCGTCCTCCTTCGTGTGGTGCGCCCCACGGTGATCTTGGCGTGACAAACACTCACGGCTCGTCGCCGGCAATCATGCCCGCGGCTACACCAGAGCCGCGAATCGAGCTTTGTCGGCGGTGATGTCGAGCGGGCGGATGATCGCCTGATGCTCCTCGTCGCCCCAGTGCTCGGGGGGCACCAGCCACATCACCTCAAACTCCAACCCGTCGGGATCCTTGGCGTACAGGCTCTTGTTCACCCCGTGGTCGCTGGCCCCCACCAGCGCACCGGCCGCCGTCAGTCGCTGCCGTGCCGCCTCCAGCTCGTCGAGAGAGGCCACCTCCCACGCAATGTGGTACATCCCCACCGTCTGGCGACCGGCCTGCGATGGGCCCGCACCGGAACCGATGGTGAAAAAGGCGATGTCGTGGTGGTTGGATGACGCAGGCGCCCGCATGAACACAAACCGGTTGGGTTCCTCGATCACGGTCACGAACCCCAGCACGTCCTCGTAGAACTGCTGCTGTCGGTGGGCGTCGCGCACGTACAGAACTGCGTGGTTCATTCCGGTGATCATGATCTCCCCTTTGTGATTGCTTCCGTTTCTTGCGACGAATCGGTGGCGCAATCCGCCACCTTCAGGATCCAGCCACGAATCCGGCGGGCGACGGGGCACCAGGTGACGGGCACCAGCCGCGGGCGTCAGTGGCGTTTCACGCCTCCGTACTTCATCCTGGTGTCGCTCATCGAAGCAGGCCGCACGTCGTCGTCGTGTATCGCGCCGTCCACCAACTCACCCACGAACAAGGTGTGAGTGCCCAAGTCCAAAGCGTGCCGCACCTCGCAGTCCATCCAGGCCACCGCATCATCGAACACCGGAGCGCCAGTGGTGGCCTCCCGCACCGCGAAACCGTTCAGCGCGCCATCGGCGTAAGTGGCCGGTTTGGAGAACTTCACGAACACCCGCGTGTTGCCCGAATCCCAAAGGTTCACCGTGAACGAGCCGCCCTCGCTGATCAGCCGGTGCGTTACAGCGGTGTTGTCCACCCCAATGCCGATCAGGACCGGCTCCATCGAAAGCTGGGTGATCCAACTGGTGGTCATGGCGTTGCGCTGCTCGCCGGCGCGGGAGCCCACCAACGCCAAAGCGTTGGGAATCTTCCAGGTGAGGCGGTTCACCAGCGTGTCCTCAAGAGCCATGATGTCAACCTACCGGCCCGCTCGGGCCCCCAACGCGGTCACACCCCCTTCGGGGTCACGCCCCGCGTGGCGCAATCCCCTCCTCGTTCGGGCGACCCCCGTGGGGGGCTCGCACACCGGCTGCCTGCAGCAGGGTCAAGCCTGGCCGCAGACGCCACCGCCAACCGTTGCGATCAAGGCCAAGGACGGCGCATTGCGACGCCTTCGCCGTTGGGTGGTCGACCAGTTCAGGCAACCCGGCCAACATCAGGCCAAACTTGGGCAGTGCGACGCCTCAAAGTGGGTGCGGCCCCGGTAGCGCCCGAGCCGCTGTTCATGGTTGGCGCCGTGTCGCAGTACCTCGGCGCCGCGGTGGCGGTGGGCTTGTTCGCAACGCTCGGCCCCGCGGGAACCGCACTGCTGCGAGTCACCGGCGCCGCACTGGTGGTGGTGCTCGTCCGCCGGGCCTGGCGTCGCCGTTGGCGCCCCGCCGAGCTGGCATGGGCGTGTTCGTTCGGGGTGGCCATGGCGGGCATGAACACGTCCATCTACTACGCCATCGAAGAGCTGCCGCTGGGCAACGCCGTGGCCATCGAGTTCATCGGCCCGGTGGCTGTGGCCGCGCTCGGCACCCGCAACCTGCGATCGGCTGTGGCTCTGGTGCTTGCGGCGTCGGGTGTGGTGGTGCTCGCAGGAATCGAATCGGATGCCACCCTTCGCGGTGTCGGCTTCGCGTTGCTGGCCGGAACCTTCTGGGCCGGGTACATCGTGCTGGGTCACCGGGTGGCTCGTGGGCCGCACTCTGTGGACGGACTCGGCGTGGGGATGATTGCCGGTGCGCTGGCCATCTCCGGGTTTGGACTGGACGACGTGGTGCGTGCGCTCGGCTCGCCGCACCTGTTGGCGCTCGGATTCGCCACAGGGCTGCTGTCCAACGTGATCCCGTACTGGATCGACCAGATCGTGATGGCCCGCATCGACCAGCGACGCTTCGCGCTGCTGCAGGCGCTACTGCCGGTTACCGCCGTGGTTGTGGGGGTGGTGGTGCTCTTGCAGGTTCCAGGGTTATGGGACCTGCTTGGGATCGGTCTCGTTGTCGTGGCCATCGTGCTCAACCGAGCTTCCGCAGACGACTACCTCGCTTCGCCCTGACTTCCTGGCCCTGGTTTCTTGACCTTGACTTCTTGGCCGGTTTGGCGGGTGACCGGCGGGCGGGGCCTGTCCGTTGGCCCGTTTCCGGAACGGCTTCGCTTTGCTGCAGATTGTTCCGTAAATCGGGCCAACGGCCACCCGCCCGCCTTGTGCTTGCGTCCTGACTTGGGCCTTTGCTGTTCTTGGGTGGTTTGGGTTTGGCTTGAGCACCTTGGTTTGTTGGCCTGGGGATTTGTTGGCCTGGGGGGTTTGTTTCTTCTTTAGCCTTCTCTTGGTGATTGGCGGCTGGTTCCTGCTGGGCAGGAGTGAACCTTCAAGATTGGATGGGTCGACATGATCGGGGTGCGGGAGCGGCTTGGTGAGGGGATTCGGCGGTTCTTGGTTGGGTCTTCGGACCCTCCTGTGAACACTCGGGGCGACGACCTTGATGACGGGCTGGTGGGGCCTGGCAGTGCCTCTTGGGCTGTGCACGGGGACGTGTCCACGATGGTGGGCGGGCTTCGGGCCTTGCTGATCCAAACGCTTCACCCTTTGGTGATGGCCGGGGTGGCCGACCACTCCGACTACCGAGCCGACCCCCTGGGCCGTTTGCATCGCACCAGCCTGTTCTTGGGCGCCACAACCTTCGGCACCACCGCAGAAGCCGTGGCCGCCATCGAAACCGTGCGCCGGGTACACGACCGTGTGAACGGCACCGCCCCCGACGGACGCAGCTACTCGGCCCACGACCCGCACCTGCTCAACTGGGTTCACTGCACCGAGGTGGACAGCTTCCTGCAATGCCGCAAGCGCTACGGAGCCACCCCACTACCGGCCGACGCCGACGACCGGTACGTGGCCGAAATGGCCGACATAGCCCGCCGGTTGGGCGCCCCGAATCCACCGATGGACGCGGCCGGCCTTGCCCACCAACTCGACAAGTTCCGGGCCGAACTCGCCGTGAACCACCAAACCAAGGACGCCATCCGGTTCCTGATGTGGCCCAAGGTGCCCCTTGCGGCCAGGTTGCCGTACCTGGTGGTGCTGGGCGCGGCGGTGACGGCTCTGCCGCCTTACGCCCGTCGCATGCTCGGTCTGCGACTCCCGCCGCTGGTCGGGCGAGTCTTCTTCGAGCCGTTCGCCTCTGCGCTGCTGCGCATCGTGCGCTGGGCGCTCGGCCCTCGCCCAGAGATCAAAGCCGCGCAAGCCGCCGGAATCCAACCCCTGAGCAGCGCCGAACCACACTGACAGCGCTGCGAAGCGCCGCCGCTCGGGGATCAGTCCGTGACGGGCGAAGGATCAGTCGTTGGCCGGGGCGAGCAGCAATCTGGAAGGCAACTGACTCCACGTGTCGTGCACGATCAAACCGCCCCGGCGGCGGTGATCGTGATCGATGTACCAGTACTCCATGTTGCGAAGCCTGTGTGCGTAACGCGCGCGCAACAAGTCCAGTTGCTCGGTGTCGCCGATACCGCTCGCCTCTGCGGCGCCGAACACCCTGGCCGCCACCGGCAGCAGCACCGCCGAAGCCAGCGTCTCGGAAAGCTGCAAGCCTGCGTAGTTCTCGGCGCGCCCCAACACCGGCGCCTCCATCAGGCGGGGCATGGAGTTACCCGTGGTCTTCAGCATCTGGGTGAACACCGAATGAGTGGCCTGACTGTCCAACGCAGTGTTGCGAGCCTCGCACATCAACATGCCCCGTGAGTTGTTCTCGTCCAGAAAATGATCGAAGTGACGCGAACAGTCCTGAACCGCATACGAATAAGTGGCGGTGTGGTTGAAGGATTTGGCCGGGTCGATAATCCAAACCCGCCCGATCAGGCGCACCCGATAATGGTCGAGCAGTTCAAAAACCTCGTCGAGCAGGTCGATGATGTAGTCCTGAAGATGAACATTGTCCGATCCCAGCCCGGCTCGCAGATTCGATCCCTTTATCTCTGTGAGGATGTAATCGAGGTTTCTTGACGCGGTGTCGGGATAGAAGTCACGCTTGATGTCGATGAAGTCCTTGGTGAGCGGCTCCACCGCGGCGGCCCGCAGGATCAGTCCTGTGACCACCATTACCGATGGCCGCTCGGAGTCGTCGGACTCTCCGAGGCGCACCGGGTCCGACTCGCGTACATAGCAGACGTGCATAAGTTGTCCAACAATCCTAGAGGCGAAGATTTTCAGGGGTCAAATCTATTCGGGGCTTACGGGTTCGATTCGGGGCTCAGGGGCTCAACTCGGTCGGGCACCGGCAAGCCCGCCGGCACCGGCTCGCTTCTACAGCAAGCCTTGGCTGATCATGACCTCCGCGATCTGGATGGTGTTGAGAGCCGCACCCTTTCTGAGGTTGTCGCCCGAAACGAACAACGACAGTCCGTGGCGCCGGGTGGGGTCGCGCCGGATTCGCCCAACAATGCTCGGATCGATGCCCGCGGCTTTCAGGGGGGTGGGCACATCCGCGAGCACCACCCCTGCAGCGTCGGCGAGCACCTCGGTGGCACGCTCGGGTGAGATCTCACGCTCGAAGCCGGCGCTGATCGAAAGCGAATGCCCGCAGTACACCGGCACCCTCACGCAAGTTCCCGCAACCGCCAGATCGGGCAGCCCCAGGATCTTGCGACTCTCGTGCACGAGCTTCTGCTCCTCGTTGGTTTCGCCCGAGCCGTCATCGGTGAGCGAACCCGCGAGTGGCACCACGTTGAACGCGATCGGTTCGCAGAACGCGCCACCGGCCTGCAACCCCAACGCCGAGCCGTCATGGGTGAGCTCGGGGCCGTTGCCTGCCACCTTCTGGGTTTGTTCGTCGAGTTCGGCAACCCCGGCGAGGCCCGCTCCGGACACCGCCTGGTAGGTGGACACCACCATGGCAAGCAGTCCTGCCTCCAGGTTGAGCAAATGAAGTGGAGGCATCGCCACCATCGTCGTGCAGTTCGGGTTGGCCACGATCCCCCGCGGAAGGTGCTTGAGCGTGTGGGCGTTCACCTCGGGCACCACGAGGGGCACGTCGTCGTCGGCGCGCCACGCCGAGGAGTTGTCGATCACCACGGCGCCCGCGGACGCCACCTTGGGTGCCAACCGGCGACTGGTGTCGGCCCCCGCGGAGAAGAGGCAAAAGTCGAGGCCCGTGTAGTCGGCGGTGTCGGCGTCCTCCACCTCGATCAGGCGCCCGTTGAACTCCAACGTCTTGCCGGCCGAACGCGCCGACGCGAACAAACGCAACTCGTCCACCGGAAACTGCCGCTCGGCAAGAAGCGAAAGCATCACCGCGCCGACCTGTCCGGTGGCGCCCACCACTCCGACTCGCATGGCCGGCAGGCTAACGCTGCGCCCCGCATTCACGGCCCTGCCACACCCCTGCCACACCCCTGCCACACCCCGAAAGCTGTTGCCCGCAAACGCAGCGGGCGGGCCCGTTTGGCTAGGCGAAAACGGAACGATCCTCGGGCGCCTTGTGCAACTCGAAGGCTTCGTGCAAGGCGTTAACGGCCCGCTCGATGCCGGCGGCTCTGATCACACACGAGATCCGTATCGCCGAGGTGGAGATCATCTCGATGTTGATCCCCGCCGCGGCCAAGGTCTCGAACATGTGGGCCGCCACGCCGGGGTTGGTTTGCATTCCGGCGCCGATGAGGCTCACCCTGGCGATGTCGTCGTCGCCGGAGGTGTGGGTGGCCTCCAGCACGTCCTTGAGGCCGTCCACCACTTCGCGCGCGGCCGGCAGCTGGCTGATCGGCACGGTGAAGCTGATGTCGGTCACTCCCTGGGCGGACACGTTCTGCACGATCATGTCCACGTTCACGTCGCGATCCGCCAGGGCGCGAAACAACCGTCCCGCCACGCCGGGCTTGTCGGCCACCCCCGACACGGTCATCTTCGCCTCGCTGGTGTCATGGGTGACCGCGGAAATGATGGCGTGTTCCATTGCTTTGCCTCCGGTGACGATTGTGCCCCCAACCCAGGTGAACGCCGAGCGCACGTGCAGTTCCACGTCGTAGGTGCGGGCCAGCTCCACTGCGCGCATGGCGGGTTTGGGGCAGCCGCTGGCTGTCATCTCCAACAACTCGTCAAATGAGATTGTCTTCATGAGCGACGCGTCGCCCACCAGTCGCGGATCGGCGGTGAACACCCCGGGAACGTCGGTGTACAACTCGCACAGGTCGGCGTCGATGGCGTGAGCCAACGCCACCGCGGTGGTGTCCGACCCGCCACGGCCCAAGAAGGTCACGTCCCTTGCCGCCGACACGCCTTGGGATCCGCCCACGATCGGCACCACCCCCTCGGCGAGGCAGTCGCGCACCCTGTCGGGTGTGATGCGCAGAATCTTGGCGTTGGTGTGGGTGCCGTCGGTGAGAAACCCGGCCTGGCTGCCGGTGAGCGACGCCGCGGGGGTGCCGAGGGCGCTTATGGCCATCGCCATCAGCGCGCAGGCCTTGCGCTCACCACCGGTGATCAGCATGTCGAGTTCGCGTTCTGGGGGGTTCGAGGACACCTCGGCGGCGAGGCGCAACAACTGGTCGGTTTCCGAGCCCATGGCCGACACCACCAGCACCACTTCGTCGCCGTGTTGGCGTCGGCGCATCACATGGTCGGCTACCGCGGCGATGCGGGAGGCGTCGGCCACCGACGTGCCACCGAACTTCTCCACCACCAGGGCCACGGGAGGGCAGGATACCCACCGATTCGGTTCGCCTTCGGGGTGGGTTGTGGGATCAACCACAGCGGACTTTGTGGCAATCTTGTTGACGTGAGCGAGACCCCCTCGCCCCAGGAGCTTGTGCTCAAGATGCCCGTGGGAGTTGCCTTCGCGAAGCTCGTCACCGTGGGCGTGGCCGCCATGGGTGACCGTCTCGAGATGACGACACCAGAGGTGGAAGAGATGAGCGCAGCCCTCGAGGGCGCAACCGCGATCCTGGCCGAAGTCCCCAGGCGTAAACCCGCGTCGATTCTTGCTCGTTTCGTGATCGAAGAAGGCGTGTTTCAGGTGGAGCTGCGACGCACCGACGGCGCGGTTGTGCCCGCCGATGCAGCCAAGCGCCTCGCCGGGTTCACCGGTCACACCCAAACCGCCCGCGGCGCATCCGCCCCCGGCGCGTCCGTGGGCAACGGTGTGGGCATCAGCGTGCCCCCCGATCGCAGAGCGCTGAAGGTGTACCGATCTGTGCGGCGGGTGTTTCCCGATCCCGCGCCTCGAAGGTAGACGCGGGCGGTGCTAGCTCCCGGTTGAGCCGAACCCTTGTTGACCTCGGTCGGAGTCGTCGAGTTCCGTCACCGTGGTGAGGTTCACGCGGCTCACCGGCTGCACCACCAACTGGGCGATGCGCTGGCCGCGTGTCACCGTGAAGGGCGCCGACGGGTCGGTGTTCACCAGCAGAACCTTCAGTTCGCCCCGGTAACCCGAATCGATCAGGCCGGGAGTGTTCAAACACGTCACTCCGTGTTTCAACGCCAAGCCGCTGCGAGGCAGAACGAAGCCTGCGTAACCGGCGGGCAAGGCCAAGGCGATGCCGGTGGGCACCAGCGCTCGTCCGCCTGCGGCAGCCAACTCCACGTCTGTTCGGGCGATCAGGTCGAGTCCTGCGTCACCGGGCCGCGCATAGGCCGGCAGCGGCAATTCCGGGTCGATTCGCAGCACCTGCACGTCCACCGGATCGGGCGCGCCCACCGGTGACGGGCCGCCTTCTGCGGCGTCGCAACTCATTCGGCGAGAGTAGTCGCCACGATTCCACCGCTCCGGCGACCTGGGCTCACACCGCCCGGGGAGGCACCGCAGGCACCGTCTGCGCCGGTTGGGTGTGCGCCCTGTGGCGCGGGGGCGCCTCGTTACCCTGACCGGATGCTCGCCTGGATGGACTTGGAGATGACCGGACTCGACCCGGATCGCCATGCCATCGTGGAGATCGCCAGTCTCATCACCGACGACGAACTGCGAATCATTGCCGCCGGGCCCAACCTGGTGATCCACCAACCCCCGGAGGTGCTCGACGGAATGGACGACGTTGTGAGGTCGATGCACCACACCAGCGGGCTGCTCGAACTGATCGAGTCTTCCACCGTTTCGTTGGCCGACGCAGGGGAGGCCACGCTGGGTTTTTTGCGGGCCCACATCCCCAAAGCCGGGTCGGTGCCGTTGTGCGGCAACTCGATCGGCACCGACCGCAGGTTCCTGTTGAAGCACCTCCCCGAGATCGAGAACTTCCTGCACTACCGGTCGGTGGACGTGTCCACCGTGAAGGAACTCGCCCGACGCTGGCGGCCCGAACTGCTCGACGCTCTGCCCACCAAAGCGCAAACACACCGAGCCCTCGATGACATCACCGAAAGCGTCGAGGAGCTGCGCTGGTATCGCCAGGCCGGATTCATCGGCTGACCTCAGGAGCCCAACAGCCATGAACGAAGCATCAAGTTCCACATCAGCGAGTCCGGGAACCGCGAGCGGAGCATCCGTGAACCAGGCACACAGCGGGGAATCCGCGGGCGAAACATCCGGCGGGGGATCCTCAAACGGCGAACCCCCAAGTGGGCATTCCCCCTCCGGAAATCACGGCCCCCACGGCTCGGCGCATTCTCGCACCGAGCAGTCCGGGCCCGCCAAGGGTCGATACACCAAACAGGAACAGGAGCCTGCGTCCACCGAGGTCACCGAGGTGGCCCCTGGGGTGCTGCGCATGCAGTTGCCGGTTCACATGCCCGGTTTGGGTCACGTGAACTGCTACGCCCTTTGCGATGCCTCCGGCGTCACGCTGGTGGATCCGGGCCTGCCCGGTGAGGCTTCCTGGGATGCGCTGATGAACCGGCTCAAGCAGGCGGACATTCCCCTCAAACGGGTACACACCACGATTGTCACCCACTCCCATCCCGATCATTACGGCGGAAGTCATCAGCTGCGAGAGGAAACCGGCACCGAACTTGTCGCTCATTCGGCGTTCGTGGCCAGCCGGGCCGCCGATTTCGCCAACGACGAGATCGACATGGATCTGCTCGAACTTGACCCCGATGAGCTTGTGGAGTTGTGGAAGAACAAGCTCGCCGACCTGGGCACCACTCCTTGGGGCACACCCCGTCAACCTCCACCCGATGAGGCGATCAGGCTGTGGATCACCACCGACAATCACCGCAGCGCCTCAAAGTTCCGTGTGCCCACACCCACTGTCAACGTGTCCCACGGCACCGTGCTGAAGCTGGCCGACCGTGACTGGTTCGCCGTTCACACTCCCGGTCACACAGTGGATCACCTGTGCCTTTGGGATCCCACCGAGGGTGTGCTGTTGTCGGGCGATCACGTGCTGCCCACCATCACCCCCCACATTGCCGGATCCACCGAGATCGCCGATCCGCTCGCGGCGTTCTTCGATTCGTTGAGCCTGGTGGGCGACTTCGAGGGGCTCAGCGTGTGCCTGCCCGCGCACGGCCATCCCTTCACCGGGCTCAAGGCCCGCACCGAGGCCATTCACCGCCATCACATCGAAAGGCTCGACATCTTGCGAGCGGCGGGCCCCAACCTGGTGAACGCCCCGGTGGAGGCCTACATGAAGGTGCTGTTCTCGCCAAGAGCGTGGGGTGACATGGCCGCCAGCGAAACGTTCGCCCATCTTGAGCACCTGCGGGTGATCGGCGAGGCCAAGTCCCACCGGGACTCCTCAGGCCTGCTGCGCTTCCAAGTAGGCGCCGACGCCTTCCGCTAACCCCGATCCAGCCATGACGCGGCCAACCGGCAGGTTCACCGCCGGTGTGATCGCAGTGTGCCTGGCGTTCGCCTCGGCGGCCTCGGGATGTTCGAGCACCGACCCGTCCGATCCGCTCGATGCCTCCCCCGAGCCCGTCACGCAGGCATCTCTCGGCGGGCTCACGTTCACATTGCTTCATGACGGTGGGCTTGATGACGGCACTGAGCGCAGCTTGGGTGACTATTTCGGCAGGCCGCTGGTTGTGAACTTCTTTGCGGCTTGGTGCGCGCCTTGCCAGCGCGAGATGCCCGAGTTCGAGGCCGTCCACCAACAACTCGGCGACGAGGTCGGTTTTCTGGGACTGTCGATCGACGAACAGCCCGATGCCGCGGTGGAACTGGTGTCCAAGACCGGCGTCACCTACCCCACGGGCTGGGATCCCCGACTGGAGGTGTACAAGGCCACCGAAAGTCTCGGAATGCCCACAACTGCGTTCTTCGACCACAACGGCGCGCTGGTGGAGGTGTTCTCAGGCGCCCTAAACGCCGAGGGCCTGCAGGAGCGAATCAACAAGATCACACCCTGAGGAGCTCTCGGCGCAGGCGGTGGTGCGGCCCCGGCTTCCTCGGTTGGGCCGCTGACCGGTTCGGGTCGCCCCGAACGGCCTGAGCTTGGGCAAGAATGGCGGGCGTGGAACTTGCACTTGCCTTTCCGTATTCGCTGGGTCTCATAGCGGCGTTCAATCCTTGCGGGTTCGCGCTGCTTCCCGCCTACCTGTCGTACTTCCTCGGCATCGACGGAGCGGGCGCGTCCACCCGAGCGGGAGAGCAGCGAACCGGCCCGCAGGCGCAGCGTCAGATGCTGTCGAACCTGTTGCGGGCCATCGCCGTGAGCCTCACCCTCACCGCCGGGTTCATCGTGGTGTTCGGCGCTTTCGGGGTGCTGTTCGAAACGGTGCTCAGCCAAAGCGTGGTGCTCGACCGAATCGGTTGGGTCACCATCGTGGTGGGCGTGGCCATGGCCGCGCTCGGGTTGTGGATGCTGGCCGGAAAGGCCGTGAACCTGCGCCTGCCCAAGATGAGCCGGGGCACCGACGGTCGTGGGCTCGGCTCGGTGTTCGCCTTCGGTGTGAGCTACGCGGTGGTGTCGCTTTCCTGCACGATTGGCTTGTTCGTGGCGAGCGTCACCGCCACCTTCACCGACGTGGGTTTCCTCGACGGCGTGGCCAACTTCGTGGCCTACGGCGTGGGCATGGGCTCGGTGATCACGTTCCTCACGTTGGCGTTGGCAATGGCCCGCACCGGGGTGGTTGCTCGCATGCGTGGCGCTTTGCGTTGGGTGAACCGCGTTTCGGGTGTGCTGCTGGTGCTGGCAGGTGTGTACCTGGTGAACTACGGCTGGTGGGAGCTGCAACTCATCGACGATCCCACCGCCGAGAACGCACTCGTCAACTGGTTCATCAACCTTCAAATCGATCTTCAGAACTGGATCGCCGACACCACCCCGCACCGTCTCGGTGTGCTGTGCGTCCTCGGGGTGATCGGGGCTCTTCTGATGGGCTGGCGTCAAGTGGAACCCAACGCCATCAAACGCCGATCGGTGATCGCGGCCTACCTGGTGGTTTGGCTGGTGGTGGAGTTCGGGTTCAACCGCGGCGACTTCGTGGTGGGCCCGATCCTGAGGTTCGTGGCCGCATGGCCCGCCAGGGTGGCCAACTGGTTCACAGACCCGTTGCGAGTGGGCGTTGCAGGCGAGATCGCCTTCACCGCGTTGGTGCTGTGGGTGGCGGTGCGTGCAACCCGCAAAATCTGGCGCCGCACCCGTCAGGAGGAGCTCGCAACGGCCCGGGCCGGTTAGGGGGCGAGGCGCTCGATGATCCAGGTGGACTGGTCGGTGGGCAGGTTCGTTTCGGCGGGGTCGCGGCTGTAGCGCAAACGGTCATGCAGGCGGCTGCGACGCCCCTGCCAGAACTCAATGCTGGTGGGGCGCACCAGATAACCGCCCCAGTGCGGAGGCCGTGGAATGGGCGAGTCGCCGAATCGGCTGTCGGTCTCGGCGGTGAGGCTCTCCAGTTCGGCCCGCCCGGAGATCACCTCAGACTGCGGCGACGCCCAAGCCCCCACTTGCGCTCCTCGTGGCCTCGACGCGAAGTAGGTGTCGCTCTCGTCGTCGGGCAGGTGCTCCACGGTGCCCGTCACCCGCACCTGGCGTTCCAGCGGGTGCCACAGGAAACACAACGCGGCGTTGCCGGATTCCTCCAGTTGGTGTCCCTTGTCGGATCGTCGATTGGTGTGGAACACGAAACCCCGCTCATCGAGACCCTTCAGCAGCACCGCCCGAGCGTGAGGCAACCCTTGGGCGTCCACCGTGGCCAGGATCACGGCGTTCACGTCGTAGGGCTTTGACGCAACCCAGTCACCAAACCAGTTCCGGAACTGGGCAATCGGCTCGGCGGCCAGATCGGCCCGGCTCAGCCCGTGCTTGTCGTAGCTTTCCCGCATGGCGGCCAGGTCATTGGCCTGCGATTGGTTGTCGTCTCCCACGGTCGCCGACTCTACGCTGAGCCTGCGTGAACGCCCGGAGCGCTGTCGGTGTGCCCACCCGGCTCGTGCAGGCCGTTGTGGTGGCCGTCGGGGGCGTGGCGGGCGCTGTGCTGCGCTGGGTGATCACCGAGTGGCTGAACGCCAACGGCGAGGCTGGATGGACTCAAGCGCTGGCGCTGCTCACCGTGAACACCGCCGGGTCGCTGCTGCTCGGGGCTGTGCTCGTGGTGACCGCATCCGGCGCCCGTGAACTTGTGAGGCTGGGGCTGGGGGTCGGATTCTGCGGCGGGCTCACCACCTTCTCCGCGTTCGCGGTGGCAGCAGTGCAAATCGGCAGCGACGGATCGTTGGCCTCCGCTACCGGCTTCGTGGGGGCGTCGGTGGCCACTGCAACAGTGGCAGTGGCTCTGGGCGTCTGGCTGGCCGGCCAGGCCGGCTGGGAGTCAGAGTCGTCAAGCAAATCCCGCACCCCACCCGACCCGCCTCAAGGAGTGGCGGCGGGATGATTGTGGCGGCGGGTTTCGTGGGCGCGGCCGCCCTTGGGGCGCTGATCCGGTGGCAGGCCGGGCGTCTGTTGCCCTCGGTGTTGGGAACGCTTCTGGTGAACGTGACCGGTGCCTTCGCGCTGGGGCTGCTCGCCGGTGCCGGAGCCCCCGCAGTGACGGTTGCGGGCGCAGGCGGGCTGGGAACGCTCACAACGTTGTCCACGCTTGCCGCCGAGCTGCGCCACCTGGCCATGACCGCGCCCCTGAAGGCCGTGGCATACCTGTCGGCAACCCTCGTCGGAGGCCTGGGCGCCGCCTGGGCAGGTCTAACCCTGGCCGGCTGAGCCCAACTCAACCCCCGAACGAAGCGCCACCCCCGGACACGAGCCCCGCCATCGGGGCCCAACAGGCAAGCCTCAACCAGTCCGGTGGCGGCGGGCGACCATCCATATTCCGGTGCCGGCACGGCTGGCGGTGGCGCTCCAGCGCCCCGGCAGCAGTTCCAGCACGGTTTCTGGAGGGAGGTAGATGGGTGTCTCGTCGTCCATGGTGTTGATCCACACGAACTGACCGGTGGGGGCTAGCACCCGGGCGGCTTCGCCGGCGAACAGAAACATGTTCACCAACACCAGCACGTCCACCGAGCCGGTTTTGATCGGCAGGCTGCTGCAGTCGGCCCGCAGGTACGGCGCCAGCGACCGATCCGCGCAGGCCAGCATTTTGGGCGACAGGTCGATGGCTGCCGCCAGTGGCTGTCGTGTGGCGATCCGTTCGGTGCCGGCGCCAGTGCCGCAGCCGAGTTCCACCAGTCGACCCGAGTCGATCCCGCCCCGCTCAAGTGCGTCCTCGAGGGCGGCGAGGCGCAGTTCGCTCGTGTGGTCGGCGTGCCATCCCACGCTTAGCTCATCGAAGGCGCTGGTGACGAAAGCGGCCCGCTGCGGCGACCATTGCCCGGCGGCGACCTGTTCGGTGACCTCCCGCATCGGGTGCTCCGAACCGAACTTCTCGGGTTTCACCACCTCGCGCACCGCGTCGATGTACTGAAGCTCGCCCGGCACCCGAAACCTCCTTTGGTCGCTCAACCACTGAACCGGTCAACGTATCCCAACCGCCACATGCGCCGCGGCGGCGCAGACGGCGCGGCGCCTACGACGGGGCTGGGATCTCGGTGATGCCGCCCATGTAGTCCACCAGGGCCTCAGGGATGGCCACCGAGCCGTCGGGTTGGCGGTAGGTCTCCACGATGGCTGCCCACACTCGGGGAACCGCCAGGCCCGAGCCGTTGAGGCTGTGAGCCATCTGCGGGCGCCCCCCGTCCGACGGGCGGTAGCGGATGTTGGCCCGGCGGGTCTGGTAGTCGCCACACCACGAAATGCTCGACACCTCCAGCCAGCGATCCGCACCGGGGGCGTAGACCTCGATGTCGAACGTGCGAGCCGACGCGGCGCCCAAATCGGCTGCGCAAAGGTCGATGATGCGGTAGGCGAGGCCGAGATCGGCCACGGCCTGCTCGGCCCGGTCGAGTATCTCGGCGTGCATGTCGGCGGCTTGTTCGGGGGTGCAGAACGCGTACAACTCCACCTTGTCGAACTCGTGTACCCGCAGAAGCCCACGGGTGTCACGCCCGGCCGAGCCGGCCTCGCGCCGAAAGCAAGACGTGTGCCCCATCAGGCGCATCGGCAGGTCGGCTTCGTCGATGATCTCGCCGGCACAAATGGCGGTGAGGGGCACCTCGGCTGTGGGGATGGCCCAGAGGTCGTCTCGTTCGAGGTGGTAGGCGTCGTCGGAGAACTTGGGCAGGTGGCCGGTGGTGGTGAGCGTCTCGGTGCGCACCAGGGTGGGCGGGCGGACCTCCTCGTAGAGGTCACGGTTGCGGTCGAGGCCGTAGTCGATCAGCGCCCTCACCAGCCGAGCGCCGGCGCCGCGATACATGGCAAACATGGCGCCCGACATGCGCACCGCCCGCTTGGTGTCCAAAATTCCGAGCTGATCGCCGACGTGCCAGTGCGGCGCCCGCTGATGCTCGCCGTAGGCGTCGCGCCCGTCCGCGGGGTACCCCACGCTGCGCACTTCCACGTTGTGTTCGGGGCCGTCGCCGTCGGGGGCGCCGGGGGAGGGAAGGTTTGGCACGAACAGCAAGATCCGCCGGATCCAACTGGCGAGCTGATCGGCCTCGGCGCTCAGCTCGTCCACCTTGGCGCCAAGTTCGCGGCTGCGTGCTTGCAGATCGGCGGCCTCCTCGGCCCGGCCGTCGCGGTGCAGCGCCCCAACGTCTGCCGAGATCTGCTTGATCTCGGCGCGCAGCTCGTCGGCCTGGTGGGTGAGCTCCCGGTGGCGTCGGTCGTGGCCGGCCACCTCGTCGAGCGGCCCCACCGGTTCGCCTCGCCTAGCCAGCGCAGCCTTCACCA
This sequence comes from Candidatus Aldehydirespiratoraceae bacterium, assembly GCA_965221635.1. Lineage (GTDB taxonomy): Bacteria > Actinomycetota > Acidimicrobiia > Acidimicrobiales > Aldehydirespiratoraceae > JAAXHB01. Next base: position 817,803 of record OZ244902.1, on the reverse strand, counting down.
CCTCAAGCTCCGCGCGGATTTGTCGAAGATCGATCATCCCCTGAAGGTAACGCCCAACCCACCCCCACGCGCCCAACCCCCATCACCAAGGGATCAACTGATCGCGCCCCAGCGTCGTGACGTAATTTCGTGCGTCAGTGTTGGCTTTGGCGGGGGTGCCTAGGGTTCTTTGGGGGGTGGGCCTAGGCGGGTGAACTCTGCTTCCACGTCTGCTGTGGTGAGAGTTCCTGGTGCGGGGCTTCGGTGGCGGAGGCGGCGCTGGAGGGCCTCCTCGCGGCGCTGAACTCCGCACCAGCGGAAGAATCTGATGCCGATGAGCGTCCACAGCAGGCCTCCGCCCACCACCTTCATCACTGCGCCTGCCAGTTGCTGGTCGGCGGTGGCCGACATGCCCCACAGGCGGATGTCGTGACCGTAGATCGGGTACACCACACCTTCGGCGAAGGTGAGCCACGCGGCGGGCACCGTGGGCACGATCGACATGGTGAACAGGTACACCATTTTGGCCGGTTCGGACAGGTGCAGCTCGCGCAGCGGGCCCAGCACCGGCATCCACATCAACAATGCGGTGCCGAACACCAGCAGGTGCATCGAGTAGTGGAACGCCCCGTTGCGCACCGAAAGGTCAACCACCGCACCCCAATGCGACAGCGCCTGCACGGCGTTGAACGCCACCGCCGCGAGCACCGGATGGCACAGCCTGCGCAGCATCCTCGACGTGGGCGACTTGTCCAGAACGATCAGACGGGCAAGCCACTGTGGCACCGCAAGGAGAAGCAACGGCGGCACCACGAAGCTGATCAGCAGGTGCTGCACCATGTGTACCGAGTAGAGGTACTCCTCGGAGACGTCGTGCATCGGCCAGTCCGCCGAAATCCACAGCACCACCACCGCGGCGGTGAAGTAGACCTTCTGGGCCCGGGTCACGATCACCGGCGCCGCATCCGAAGGCCCCCCACCGGAGTGGCCCTTCATGGCGATCGGGCCGATCACCCGCACCGAGTAGAAGCCCAGAGCAACCAGCCCGGCAATGGCCAGCCACACCTCGGGATGCGGTTGAAATGGCGGCAGCCACCCCACCGAAGCCGCGAAGCTCATGGTTGCACGCTACCTAGCCCTTGACCGTCTGGTGGTGGTGCCGGCGCCCCTCCACCTGAGGTCCGATTCGACATCAGCGGGCCAGTTCAGGTTCGATCTCCGAGGTGCTTGCGTTGACGATTCAGCGTGATTTCACACCCGGCACAGGAGCGGGATGACCGGCGTGGAGCCGCGAATTAGGCGAAGAACTCGAACGCTGTGAGAGTTATCAGGTACACGGCCACGGCCAGCACGAGCCCGGCCATGAACATGCGTGAGAAGAGCTTGTTGTCGAAGCGCAGATGCATGAACCAGGTCGCCACCAAATAGAACTTCAACACCATCATCACCAGCAGAGACGGCACCAGTGCCACACCCCAGTCCAGCACCGACTCGAAGTACGTGAACACTTCCAGAGCGGTGAGCCCTGCCAGCACCAGGGCGATCTTCACGTAGTCCGCGGTGGTGGCGTGGCCGTGCTCGCTGTGGCTGTGCCCGCCGTTGTCGTGTTGTGCCGGCTCGCCTGCTGTTGCGTGGTCGTTGCCTTGTGCGTTTGGCTCGGCCACAACGGTTTCGCTCATGTGAGGCTCCCTCGGGTTCTGAGTCCGGCGATCGGCGGGTGACGGGCGGCGGTGACGGCGACTGGGCGGGTCAGTCGGCTGGGATCAGGTAGATCACGGTGAAGATGAAGATCCACACCACGTCCACGAAGTGCCAGTACAAACCCACAATTTCCACGGTCTCGGCGTTTCGCTGGGTGAGCTTGCCCTTCAGCGACGCCACCCACAGCGACATCAGCATCACTATCCCCAGGCTCACGTGAACGCCGTGAAAGCCGGTGAGCGTGAAGAAGGCGGCGCTGGCCGGGTTGGTGGTGAACGCCACGCCCTCACGCACGAAGGCGGTGAACTCGTACACCTGCCCGCCCACGAACACCGCGCCCAACATGGCGGTGGCCAGCAGCCAGGTGCGCCCGCCGGTGTCGTCGCCGCGACTCACCGCGGCCAACGCCAACACCATCGTGAGTGAACTCATCAACAGCACGAACGAACTCACCGACGTGAAGGGAATGTCGAACACGTCGGTGGGCAGCGTCTGGCCGTTGCCGCGGGTCTTGTACAGCAGGTAGGTGGACACCAGCCCACCGAAGAGCAGGCACTCCGAGCCGAGGAACACCCACATCGCCAGCTTGATGTGGGACAAGCCTGTGGTGGTGGCGTGCTCGTCGTGGTGCGAGGCGTCGGCGGCATCCGACGCTGCAGCGGCTGCTGCGTCGCCGTTGCCGCCCGTGGGGGCAACGGCCGTGGCGGAGATCACTTGATCGGTCATCGCAGGATCACCCGTCGCCTTCGCTTGTGGACGCACCGGCGCCAACCGCGGCCACCGCACCGGCGCTCCCGTCGTCATGTCCGCCGTTGCTGTTGCCGTTGTGCCCGCCGTTGTCGTCGTCGTGATGGTCGTGGGCGGCGTCGGGGTCGTCCACCGGTTCCATGGCCCACGAATAAAGCGACGCGACCGTGATGAACGCGCCCAACAACGCCAGCCACAGGTTGAAGATCAGGCCGTAGCCGATCAGCGGCAACCCCACCGCCACCGCCAACGGCCAGAACGACGGCGAGGGCAGATGTACTCCCGTTGCTGTTCCGGACTGGGCGGCGTCCTCTGCGCTGGAAATGCGCACCACCTCGCCTGAGTCGTCCTCGGCGTACTTGCGATGCCACCACTCGTCACGGCTTTGCACTTTGGGCACCTCGTCGAAGTTGTGGGTGGGCACCGGCGAGGGAAGCATCCATTCAAGGCTGCGGGCGTCCCACGGGTCGGGGCCCGGTGGCGGCAGATGCGGCGCGTCTCGTCGGGATTTCCAAACGTTCATTATGAAGAACAGCACACCCGCGGCGATCATGAACGACCCCACGGTGGCCACCATGTTCCACAACTCGAACCCGTAACCGGCGGCGTAGGTGTCGATCCGCCGTGACATGCCCTGCAGGCCGATGATGTGCATCGGCCCGAAGGTGAGGTTGAAGCCCACCAGCATCAGCCAGAAATTCCAACTGCCGAGGCGTTCGTTGAGGAAGTGCCCGAACACTTTCGGCCACCAGAAGTACAGCCCCGCGAAGAAGCCGAGCACCCCGCCACCGAAGATCACGTAGTGGAAGTGGGCCACGATGTAGTAGGTGTCGGTTTGCTGTGTGTCTGCGGGGGCAACGGAGTGGGTCACGCCCGACAGGCCACCAATGGTGAACATGGCCACGGTCGCCACCGCGAACTTCATGGCCGTGGTGAACCTTAATCGTCCGCCCCACATGGTGGCCAGCCAGTTGAGCACCTTCACCCCGGTGGGCACCGCAATGAACATCGTGGACAGCGAGAACGCTGCCACCGACAGCGGCCCGATGCCCGACACGAACATGTGGTGCGCCCACACACCCCAGCCCATGAACCCGATGGCGATCCCGGAGGCCACCATGAACTCGTAACCGAACAGCGGCTTGCGGCTGAAGGTGGGAATGATCTCCGATATCACCCCGAAGCTCGGCAGGATGATGATGTACACCTCGGGATGGCCGAATATCCAGAACAAGTGCTGCCACAGCAGCGGATCGCCACCGGCGTCGGGATTGAAGAACGGCGCATCGAAGAGCCGTTCGAACATCAACAGGAACAACGCCACGGTGATCACCGGCAGCGCGAACAGCAACAAGAACTGGGTGATCAGCAGCATCCAGGTGAGCACCGGCATGCGCATCAGGGTCATGCCCGGCGCCCGCATGTTGAGGCAGGTCACGATCAGGTTCACCGACGACACCAGCGAGGCGATGCCCAGGATCTGCAAACCGATGGCGTAGAAGTCCACCCCGTGGCTTGGTGAGAACGCCACGCCGCTGTTGGGCGAGTAGCAGAACCAGCCGCAGTCCGCTCCGCCACCGCCCACGATCCACGAAGTGTTTAAGAAGATCGCGCCCGAAAGCCAGATCCAGAACGACAAGGCGTTGAGACGGGGGAAGGCAACGTCGCGGGCGCCGATTTGCAGCGGGATGAAGTAGTTCGCGAACGCCGCGGCGAGCGGCATGATGAACAGGAACACCATGGTGACGCCGTGCATGGTGTACACCTGGTTGTAGACGTCCGCGGACAGCACCGAACCTTCCGGCACGGCCAGCTGCAGACGGATAAGCAGCGCCTGCACTCCGCCCACCAAGAAGAAGAACATCGCGGAGACGCCGTAGAGGATGCCGATGCGCTTGTGATCGACGGTGCTGAGCCAGTCACGCCAGCCTCGGCCTGCCTGCGGGCGGGTGAACACACCCAGCGGGCGTTGCACCGTGCGCACGGCGTCGCCGGAAGTGAGTGCCAGGGGGGCGTCCTCGGTGATGGTCATGCTCGTCCCCTATCCGTCATGTTCGTCCCTTATCCGTCGTGGCCGTCGCCGTCGTGGCCGTCGGCGCCGGAATCATCGGCGTCGGACACCGCCGGCGAGGCGACGTTGCTGTCGCTCACCTCGGTGGCGGCAATGATCCAGTCGGCGGGCTTGTCGCCGAGGGTGGCCAGGTACGCCACCAGGTCGTCGATTTGTTGTTCGCTGAGGGCCAGGTCGGGCATGCCTCGGAACTGTTCGCCGGGCACGGTGTAGTTGGCCTTCACGGCGCCCGGGTTGCGCAGCCACGCCTCAAGGTCTGCACGGTTGAGCGACCCGTCGGGGTTGTAGGTGTTGAGGATCCCCCCTGCGAAAGTGGTGCGGGCCGCGAAATGGGTGAGATCGGGGGCGGCGCCCGAGGCCTGATCGGCGCCGGCGTAGGTGTCGTCGTTGAGGCCGTTCACGAGGTGGCACGACGTGCAGATCCCGGCGAAGGTTTCCTGGCCTCGCAAAGCCGCCGCGTCGGTGGGCTCCGAAGCGTCCACGATTGTGCGGTCCACCCAGCGCTGAAACTCCGCGGGCGGCACCGCCACAACTTGCATCCGCATCCTTGAGTGCGACAGCCCGCAAAACTCGGTGCACTGCCCGAAGTAGAAGCCTTGTTCGTCGGCTTCGATCTTCCAGGGGGAGAACCGGTTGGGCACCGCGTCACGCTTGCCGTTGAGCGCGGGAATCCAAAACGAGTGGATCACGTCACGGGCGGTGACGATCAGTTCGATCTCCTCGCCGGTGGGGATCACCATCTGTCCCGAGGTCACAATGTCCGCGGGCGGGAGAGTCTTGGCGTCGCCGTGCTCGCGAAGGTCGGCGAGGGTGACCTGATCGTTGAAGTAGTAGCGGAACTCCCACCACCACTGGTTGCCCACCACCACAACGGTGGGTTCCCACTCCACCGCGGATTGTCCGGCGGTGACGGTCATGGCGTTGGCGCGGGTGCTGTTGATGGTGGGCAGCGTGGCGATCATCAGCGCCGCCACAACGGTCATCGTCACCGCGAACCCCGCCGTCCAGCCCCATTCGAGCACCGTGTGACCGTGCGTTTGGGAGGGGAAGTTGTCATCGGCGAAACGTCGGGCCCGGTTGCGCCAGCACAGCACCACCACGGCCAGCATCACAGCCACGAACACCACACCGGCGATCCAAAACACCGGAAGCACGCCACGCGAGTGCAGCTCCTCGGCGATCGGCCCCTGGGGAGCGAAAGTGTCCAACTCGGCGTCGGAGGCACATCCGGTGCCCACCGCCACCGCCACGGCGCCCCCAACCGTGGCCCAGGCCCTCCTGGCCCGTGGCCCGCTCCACCGCTTGGGCGGCGTGTTCTGCGGGGAGCGCCCCTCACAATGGGCCGAACCGGTCACCTCGGATGGGTTGGTCACAAGTGCTCCCGTGGGTTGCGGGTACGCGGGACGGATCGAAGCTTCGTGTGGGGGTGTCATCTAATGGTCACCGGCTTCCTCAACATCGGCGGCGGGTGTCTCATGCTCGGGCTCGTGGTGATGGAAATCCCGTTCGCCTCTGATGGCCGACAGGATTCCGACCACCAGCAGAACGAGTACGCCCACCACCCCGAGCACTCCGGTGAGGCGACGTGCCGCACCCGGTCGGGAGGCGTAAAGGATGGCGCCCAGAAGGATCAGCGACGCCACCACCCCGGCCACGATCACCGCGCCCAGCGCGGACACAGTGAGCAGTATTCGAGACGAGGCCAGCACCACCACTCCGATGGCGAGCGCGCCAACAATCGGGATCTCGATGGGTGCCATGATCCGGTTGCGCAGGGCCTTGTTGGCGGCGGGATCGCCGGTGGCCCGGTCGGCCCAGGCGTCCATCGTCCATTCCACCAACGCCAAGGCGATGATCACAAGGCCGATTCCGAACACCACTGCGTGAAGCACCAGCCCGATCACAACGGTGCCGGCGCCGAGCGCTGCAACGGTGGGCCACCAGCTCGACCCGGCCTGGGGCTCCGACGGCACGTCGTCCACCCCTTGAAGGTCGGCTTGCGCGGCAGCGTCGGCGTCGCGGAACGCCACCAGAACGAGGCTCGCCCCCAAAGCGGTGAACGCCATTGTCACCAGCACGCCGTAACCGATGTGGTCGCCCACTCCGCCTTTCCATCCCAGCGAGATGGGGCCGGTGTGGTTGCCGCCACTGGCGTAGCCGTAAACGAGCGCGGCGCCGAGCAGCGCCACGAACAAGCCGAAGAAGAATTTGAAACCTGTGGTTAGCACTGTGTGAAGTCCTGCCGTAGGTGTGGGGACGGTTGCGGTGGGCGACTGCTTGGTGATCGGCGACTACTTGGTGATGAACACCACGTACCAGACCAGGAAGTAGCACACCACCATCGAATGCCAGAACAAAGCCGACGCCTGCACGGTGTGGGCCAGTTCGCGCCCGAAGGATCCCAGCAGCGCTCGCAGCGTGGTGACGGTCATCATCGCCATGGCCACCACCAGCATCACCAGGAACGATCCGGTGACAACGTAAAACATCAGCGCGGCCACCGAGTCGTCGATGGCGAGGCCCGTGTCCTGGTACACGAACCAGAACTGGTTCAGCGTCGCCGCGCCGAACATCAACGTCACCCCGAGCGCGATGAAGCCGTGGGGCCTGTCGTTGTCCCGTGCGGCTTGAACGGCCCACTGTGCGGTGACAACCGACAGTGTGAGGGTCATCATCATCATCCCGGCGGGGCCCATCTCCAGCGTGCCCGGAGCGAACCACTCACCGCCGGAGGCCCGAATGGTCTGACGCTGCTGGGTGTAGATGGCCACCAACGCGCAAAACGCCACAAAGGTCGCTGCTGTGCCGAACAGCACCCCCACCGTGAGGGTGCGGGGCCGTGTTGGGCCTGCTGCGGGAAGGGCGGTGGTTTGCATGTCAGCCGTCCTCGGTGGACTTGGCGGCTGCGGTGGTTGCAGGGGCGGCGGCGCCGACGCACACACCCACGCAGCCTCGAATCATCACGAACGCTCCGGCCAGCACTGCCAGCAACCCCACGGCCACCAGCACCGAACCCACCAGCGCCACCACGTTCATGGCGTCCACCAGGTTGCCCGGGTTGCTCGCCGTCAACGCGGGCGCATCGCCGGCGCCGTCGATGCCTGCCACCGTGTGTGCGAGCACCATGAGCACCGCGCCCAGCGGAAGCAGCAGCGCCGCGGCCCGTCCAGGTGCCCGGGGTGCGTTCACGCAGAAAACCCGTGGCGCCCAACACCACAATCCCGCAATGCCAGCGGTGAGCGCGGCCACCGCCACCCCGTTGAACACGGCCGAATTGGCGGACGTTTCGAGCAGATCGAAGGGTTCCACCACCCTCAGCGCGCCCGCGGCAACAGCGGCAAGCAGCACTACCAGCGCGCCCACCGCGGCCGGCGTTTGCGGGGCGAGCAGGCCCGAAAGGCCACCTGTGTTGCGGCGCAACGAGTCGGCCACGCCGCCCAGCACGGCCAGCACCGGCAACACGGCCACCAGCCCGAACGCCACGTAAACCAGCCCGGTGCGGTGGTCGCTTTCGGCGATGCCGGTGAAGTAGTCCTGTGACCATCCGCCGATGGCCAACAACCCGAACAGTCCGATTGCGATGGCGATCACCTCGGGCCGTCGCGATTTCTGGTTGGTGGCGGACTCCACCATCTCGGCGGCAATTCCGAGCACCGGCACGGCCAGCGCGTACACGGCGGGTTGTTCAACGATCCAGTCGAGCTGCGCCCAGATGTGGCCGTCTCCTGGGGTGCCGAACGAGATCGGGTTGCGTCCTCTGAGGTCGGCGTAAACGATCACCAGGTTCGCCACCAGCACAGGAAGGCTCAGGATCCACACCGCGGCGGCCACCACCATCGACCATGCGAAAGGCCCCACGTCGAGCAGCGAAAGGCCCTTGCGACGCCCCGAGATCACGGTTGTGGCGACGCTGATCGCGGCCAGCATCAGCGACACGATCACCAGGCCGGTGCCTGCCAGGGTGAGCGCGATGGCTTCCTGTTCGCGTGCGCTCGCACCGTCGATGGTGTCCCAGCCGCCACCTGCGAGCACCGACACCACAACGATGATCGATCCGATCAGCCAAGACCAGAACGCCCCCAGGGTGGCTCGGGGAAAGGCAAGCCCACCCGCGCCAACCGCGGCGGGGATCACGGCGATTGCCAGTCCAAGCAGCAGCGGCAACACCACCAGCAGCACAAGCCCCGCCCGGTAAAGCGTCCACGCCCGGAACCAGTCGCCGGCCCCGTCGAACACGTTGATGGACGTGGCGTTCGCGGCTTCCCAGCCGGAGATCACCCCCACCACCGCCGCGGCCGCGGCGAACAACAGTGACACGGCGATGAACATCGGGCCAACAACGGTGTGATCCCCGGCCAGCACCGACCGGAGCAAGCCTCCGGCGGGGGCCGACACCACCGAAGGGGTGCCTTCCACTGATGGGGACGCCCCCTCGGGGGCGTGCGAATCGGTGTCGGCGGATGGCGAGTCGGTCAGCGTCATCGGAGGCTGATGCTACACATCGGCGCGCCAGGGGCGGACAGGTTGGCGCAGTGCGTTCACAGGCGGCTGCGCACAGGCGCGGCGCACGGGTTGACGCGTTGGGTTCACAAGCCGCTGCGCAGAAGCTCGTCGGCGGCAATCGCCGCGAACAGCAGCACCAGGTAGGTGATCGACCAGCCGAACAGGCGCATGGCTCGCTCGGGTTCGGGCCGGCGCAGCACCGCCACGGCCAGCCCGGTGAATCCGGCGCCCAGGGCACCGGCGGCCACCCAGTACAGCCACCCCATTGCGGCCACCGGCGCAAAGGCCAGGGTCAGTGCCCACAGCACCAGCGTGTAGCCCACGATGCGACGGGCGGTGACCTTCACCCCTGCCACCGCGGGAAGCATCGGCACCTGAGCGGCCTGGTAGTCGTCTCGATATCTGATTGCCAAAGCCCAGAAGTGCGGGGGTGTCCAGTAGAAGATCACCGCGAACAGCACCACCGGCGGCCAGTCCAGCGAACCGGTTACCGCTGCCCAGCCCACCAGCACCGGAACGGCACCGGCGGCGCCGCCGATCACGATGTTGCGAGTGGAGCTGCGCTTCAGCCACAGCGTGTAAACCACCACGTAGAAGGCAATGGCCGATGCCGCCAGCAGCGCGGAGAGCAGGTTCACGAACACCCAAAGCCACACGAAGGAGCCGGCCGTGAGCACCGAGGCGAACGCCACGGCGCCGGCGGTGCTCACCTCGCCGGTCACCAGCGGCCGGTGCGCGGTGCGTGTCATCACCTTGTCCAGGTCGCGGTCGAAGATCATGTTCACCGCGTTGGCGCCGCCGGCGGCCAGCGAACCTCCCACAACGGTGGCCACCATCAGCCACACCGAGGGCAGTCCACCCGCGGCCACGATCATGGTGGGCACCGTTGTCACCAGCAGCAATTCGATGATCCGCGGCTTGGTGAGCGCCAGGAATGCGCCTGCTCGGCGGCGGCGGGGCAAGGCCACGGATCCGGTCACTCTGGCAGGCTACGACCACCCAACAAGATGTGAGAGGCCGCCGCTGCCGGGCGTACCCTCGCAATGTGACTCCTTACAGCTATGCGCGAGTCACCCGACTCGCACTTTGGGCCCTCACGGCGATCGTGATCACCGGTGTCGCGGTGCGTCTCACCGGCTCGGGCCTGGGATGCCCGGATTGGCCTCTGTGTGAGCAGGACAGGATCGTGGCGCCGTTGGAGTACCACGCGCTGGTGGAGTGGATCAACCGGCTGTTCACCGGGGTGGTGGCCGTTGCGGTGATCGCGGCGGTGCTGGGATCGCTGCGACGCCGTCCCCGTCGTTCGGATCTTGTGTGGTGGTCGTGGGGACTGGTGGCCGGGGTGCTCGGTCAGGTAATCCTGGGGGCTCTGCTGGTGCGCACCGAACTCGATCCCCGTTTCGTGATGGGTCACTTCCTGTTGTCGATGGTGTTGTTGTGGAACGCGGTGGTGCTCGACGAACGAGCCCGCCGCAACGAAACGCCGCCCGCCCGCCCGGCTCTGGAGCCCGTGTCACGACTGTTGTTGTGGGCGGTGTTCACCTTTGGCGCGGCGGCATTGGTGGCGGGAACCGTCGTCACCGGTTCGGGCCCTCACGCGGGTGACACCAGGGCCGAACGGCTGCCGTTTCTGGTGAGGGAGGTCACCAGGATCCACAGCATCGTGGCGCTTTGCTTTCTTGGGGTGGTGGTGCTTGCCTGGTTCCGCTTCAGGCGCGAGCACCGTGCCACCGCACGAGGCCTCGAACGACTGGCGAGCCTGCTGGTGCTGCAGGCAGTCGTGGGCTACACGCAGTACTTCGCGGGTGTTCCCGCGTTGCTGGTGGGGGTACACGTAGCGCTGGCATCCGTGGCGTGGATTCTTGTGGTGCGTGTGGTGAGTACCGCCGGCCGCTCCGATCAACCGGCGCCCGCACCGGACCCTGGCGGGGCTTCCGAAACGCATCAACAAAGTGTGGTTGTGCAGCCCGGCGCCGCCTCGCCAGGATGAGCCCATGACCGTGGATCCGGCAGCTCACGACGGCCGCGTGCGCTGCGCCACGTTGATGGGCGTCGCCGACAGTGCCGGCCCCGACAGTGCCACCCCCGGGTTTGGGGCGGCGTCTCCTGCGGCGCCTGTGGTTGCGCCGGTGAAGGAGCCCGTGGACGAATCGGTGCCCAAGTTTGATCGCCCCTGGAAGGTGATCGTGTGGGACGACCCGGTGAACCTGATGTCCTATGTCACGTTCGTGTTGCGCAAATTGTTCGGGTACTCACAGGACAAGGCTCACCGGTTGATGATGCAGGTTCACACCGAAGGCAAGGCGGTGGTGACCTCGGGCCCCAAGGAGAAGGCCGAGCATTACGTGTTCCAGCTTCACGACCATGGCCTGTGGGCCACCATGGAGCAAGACCGATGACCCGGCTGCACACATGAGTACTCGCCGGTTCCGTGCAACCCGTGCGGGCGTGGCCGTGACCCTCGGTGATGCCGAGCAGCAGGTGCTGGGTTCGGTGGTGGAGCAGTTCCGACAACTGCTGTTCAGTGGCAGCGACCCCAACCTCACACGCCTGGAACCGCCCGCCTGCACCGAGGATCCCGACATCGAGCTCGAATACCGCGAGATGGCATCCACCAGCCTGCTCTCGCACCGCCTGGATGCAATCGACGTGGTGCAGTCCACGCTGGGGGCCCGCGCCTCGCTGGGCGCCGACGAGGTGGCGGCATGGATGCAAACCCTCAACTGCGTGCGCTTGTATCTGGGTGAGCGCCTCGGTGTGGCCGACGGCGGTGACGCCCCGACCGAAGACGACCCCGACGCGGGCCTGATGCCGGTGTTCGAATGGCTCGGCGGGATGCTCGAGGAACTGGTGCAGGCAGCCGAACCCGGCCTGCCCCCCGGATCAGACGACTAGCACCGCTGAGACGGCCTGCGCAGCCCAGGCGACTGGCGCTGCCGGGACGCTTCGGGGGACTTGTAGGCTCACACGTCGGCGGGGATCAAACCCCGCGGGCCCCCATCGTCCAGCGGCCTAGGACGCCGGCCTTTCACGCCGGTAACACGGGTTCGAATCCCGTTGGGGGTGCTGACTCTCCGCAACTCCCGCCGGTGCTCAACTGCCGCTGGTGACCCTTGTCGGCGGTCACCATCGGGGGCAACCGGTCGAGCGACGTTCGGGGTAGCAATCATGTCGCCGGTTGTTAGCATCCGTGGTCGCACGCAGGTCGTGTGCCAGGTCCTGTAGATCAGTTTGGAGTGATCGCCACCCTGTCAAGGTGGAGGCCGCGGGTTCAAATCCCGTCAGGACCGCCAACTACGACTCGGTCGTAGCCAAGCCCCGGTCGGGTAGCTCAGTTGGCAGAGCGTCCGCCTGAAAAGCGGAAGGTCCGCGGATCGACGCCGCGCCCGACCACCACAACCGGAGGCCTCGGGCGCATATTGCAAGGCCCGGGGCCTCTGTTGGTTGCGCTCGCCAGGTTTTCGCTGCTTGCTCTGCGCCGCAGGTCGTGGTGCGCTGCTTGTGGCGGAGGGCTCAGGTTTCGGGTTGTACGCCGTAGTGCGCCACGTAGCGCTGGTAGTCGGCCCTCACCGTTTCGGGATCGAGGCCGAAGTCGGAGAACTCGTACCGGTGAGCGCCGAACTTGCCCTTCGGCTTGTCTCTCAAGTAGCCGCTGATGCGGTCTGCGTGCCCGGTGGGCCAATGCATGTGGAAGTGGTCGTAGATGGCGCGGATCGCCGCCACCGGGTCTGCCATCAGGTTGCGATAGTGGCTGTCGAAGAACTGCTCTTGGGGCACTTCGTTTGCGGCTCGCAAGTCGATCACCGCTTCGAGCATTGCCCGGAAGCCGTGATGGATGATCGCGCCCTGCTCGGCGGGATTCACGTTGTCGCTGCGCAACCACCGCAGGATGGTGGTGGTGCTCGCGGCCGAGGCCACGAACTTGAGCGGATCACGGTGTGTGTGAACGATGCGGGCGTCGGGGTACTCGGCGAAGAGTTCCGCCATGGTCAGCAGGTGCCCGGGCGTCTTGAGCAGCCACTGACGGGGCTCGCCGTCTGGGGGCTCGCGCCGCAAGGCGTCGGCGTGCTGCAGGGTTTGCAGGAATTGGCGGTGCCAGCGGTAGGTGCGGGCCACGAGGCCATCTTGGGTGGCCGCCCAGGCCGAGAACTCGTTTGAGCGGTACTGCATGCTCCAGTAGCCCGCCGCGAAGTCGTGGGCCATGAAGTGAACGCACTCACAGGGCAGATCGCTGCGCATCTCGTGAACGGTCATCATCTCCGGCTGGATGTCGGCCCACAGTTCCTGCTCCGCCTCGGCGAGTCGTTGGCGTTGGGCCCGGTCCCCATCAGGATCAGCGTCGGGGTCCAACGGCAGCGGATGGTGCGCCTCGAACGCGATCGGCGCACGCATTTGCGGGTCGAGCGCCAGCAGCTCCAACAAGATGGTGGTGCCCGTGCGGGGTGCGCCCACCACGAAGATCGGCTTGGGCACCGGGGCTGTCAGGATTTGAGGCTCCGTCGCCCACAAGGCCCGAAGCTTCAGCACGGTTTGCAGCATTCGCAGGATCTCGGCCCGTGCGAGCACACGTCCCACAAGGTTGGGCTGCGCCTCGGTGTTGATCGAATCCACGCGTCGGCGAAACGTCTCCATCCAGCTCACGTCGCCGAACTGTGCATCGTGGATGCCCGTGGATGCTCGGGCCGCCTTGAGCAGCTCGTCCGCGTCAAGCGGCGCGATCAACCCAGCATCGCCAACCGCCGGGCCGAACCGGTTGAGGCGCTGAACCCAGCTGGGCCTGGTGTAAAGGCCGCTGAGTGAGTCTGTGTTGCTTGTGTCCCTGTTATGTGGATTCATTGTGCTGATCCTTCGTTTGGGGGCCTTCGCGTGGGGGGTCTGGCGCCAGGTGGTCGCTGCGTGAGAGGGCCTGTTGTGACCCTGAGGTTGGCACCGTTGTTGCCCACAGGCAATGGCGCCTTTGGTAGGTTCGACGCAGGCGACGGCGCGAGGTGGTTCGTCGGCTCTGCCACGGCGAGGCGCCCCATGCCCACACTCAGGCGTTTGCAGGGGGCCACATGAGCATCACCGATTCCCAAACCGCGCCGGGCCCGGCGCACGCGTCCACTGGGCAGCCGTCGGCCGACTCGAACGGTTACACCGGCGAGAACCCGATCTATCCGTGGTTCTGGACCCGCCCGGCCGCGGAGGTTGAGGCCGATCTCGCAGACTTGCGATCCCGTCCGATGATCTTCTTCGAGGAGCAGGCCCCGCCACCGGAGATCACCCTTCCGCAAGGGCCCGGGGCGTGGGTGGCCACGCGCCAGGCGCCGATCATGGAGATGTCTCGCACCCCCAAGATCTTCTCGTCGGCTTCGGGCATCACGATCCTTGACTCGCCCCCGGAGTTCAACGAGTACTTCCTGTCCATGATCTCCATGGACGACCCCCGCCACGCTCGCATGAGACGACTCGTGTCGGCAGGTTTCACACCCCGCATGCTGGCCAAGCTCGAACACTCGGTGCAGGCCCAGGCGGCGATGATCGTGGACGAGGTGTGCGAGCGCGGCGAGTGCGACTTCGTGGTGGACGTGGCGGCGCGCCTGCCGCTGAAGATCGTGTGCGACCTGATGGGCATCCCCGATTCGCAGCACGACTTCGTGTTCGACCAATCCAACATCATCCTGGGCTCCAGCGACCCCGAGTACCAAACCGAGGGCGTCGACCTGCTCACCGCCATGCTGATGGCGGGCGAGGCGCTGGCCACGCTGATGAAGGAGGTGTCGGAGGCCAAGCGCGGCACCAACTCCGATGATCTCACCAGCGTGCTGGTGAACGCCGAGCTTGACGGCGAGCGGCTCACCCCCGCGGAGATCGCCAGCTTCTTCGTGCTGCTGGTGGTGGCCGGTAACGAGACCACCCGCAACGCCATCAGCTGGGGCCTGGTGTATCTCACCGAGAACCCCGATCAGCACCACAAGTGGGCGCAGGACTTCGAGGGGGTCGGGCCCTCCGCAGTGGAGGAGATCGTGCGCCTGGCCAGCCCGGTCACATACATGCGCCGCACGGTCACCACCGACACCGTGCTGGAGGGCCAACCCCTCGCAGAGGGCGACAAGGTGCTGATGTGTTACCTGGCCGCCAACCGCGACGAGTCCGTGTTCGACGATCCGTACAAGTTCGACGTGACCCGCCATCCCAATCCGCACATCGGGTTCGGCGGCCCCGGCCCGCATTTCTGTTTGGGCGCGCACCTGGCCCGACGCGAGATCCTGGTGATGTACAGGGAGCTGTTCAACCGCCTCGGCGACATCCGCGCCGTGGGCGAGCCCGAGCTGCTGTCCTCGTCGTTCATTCACGGAATCAAGCACCTCCCCGCCAAGTTCACACCCACGGGGCGCCGCGCACCCGCGTAAGCCCGGGCCCCGGGCACGCCCCGCGGTGGACACCCTTTACTGAGTCGACCTCGCCCGGGCACTCTCTGCGCGCCCGGCGCCGCCCTCGCCGCTACTTGTCGCCTACTTGTCGGTCGGCATCGTGTTGGGTGTGTGCTCCGCGGCAACCGTCGTGGCGCCCTACCTCTGAGCACTTCCGAGAGCCGCACACGGCTCGCGCAGGACTCGGTGTCGGCCACGTCCAGCGTCTGACGAATGTTTGGATTCCCGAGACACGCCCCTAGAATACTCGGAACAACCCCCAAATATAAATAAAGGAGTCGATATGATTCGATCTCTGTTTGCGGCGATTGCTGTTGCCGGGAGCCTTTTGGCTGCCTCAACGGGCGCGTCCGCTCAAACCCCCAACCGGGCATGTTCGCCAACCATGGGTGGCACCGCCGTGTTCACAGACGTGGGCGCCGGCGGTGTTCACGCAGACGCGGTGAGGTGCCTGGCCCATCACGGCATTGCAGAGGGCTTCGGTGACGGGCGTTTCGCGCCGGAAGCCGAAATCAGCCACGCTCAGATGGCCACGTTCATGAAACGCGCCTTGCGATCCGCCGGCGTCGTCCTGGCCCACCCGCCCGCGACCGAGCAGGGCTTTGCCGACCTTGTTGGCTGGCGCCAAGATCTGAGAGGCAACATGGAACAACTGGCCCGAATGTCGCCACCGGTGGTGCGGGCCGAGTCGTCGGACAATTTCGGCCCGGATCGGGTCGTCACCCGCGCGGAGATGGCCGACATCGTGGTGGCGTTCCTTCATCACGCATCCGAACGCGTGGACTGGCCAAGTCGCGCCGATCGGGTGCGGGTAAACAACCGGCTGGCGCCGGTGTCGCGCTTCACCGACCTCAACGAGCAACCCAACCACATTCGCCGAGCCGTGGACGGCTTGGCCTCCCTGGAGGTCGCCCATGGGGTGACGGCCACGCGCTTCGAACCCGAGCAGCCGGTGACCAGGGCGCAAATGGCTGCATTCATCGCCAGGGCGCTCGCCCACACCGGCATTCGCTACTCGCCCGCCTCTACTTTGGAGGTGGAGGTGCAAGGCATTGCATATGCCGCGCTGGGCGGAGTTCCGGCGGTGGTGGGCTTGCCGGTTGTGTCCCAGGAGCGCCCGGGCGTGCCTGTGGCGTCGCGCCGGGTGATGGTGGGCTTCGCCCCCGATGACGGCCTGGTCACCGCAGGCGAGAATGCCGGGATCCGCGGTGACGTGTTCACCGACACCCTCGGAAGGGGCATGGTGTACCTCACCAGGCCCGCGGATGCTGCTCCCCTCAAGCAGATCGTGAGGCTCACGGTTGCCGGAGGTGGCGCCACTGCGGTGACGATGTACTGGGGCCGCGCCGGGCTTCCGTCCGAGAGCGGTGCGGCATTCCTGCGGTGGGCCGACATCGCCAACGACAGTCTGGTGATCCAGAAGGACAGCCCGGAAACGCCCCCGTGGGTGGCCACCTACTCGCTGACCGACACCTTCACCGTTCGCGACGCATCCCAGGGCAGCGGCCCCAGGGTCACCGACATGGCCGGCTTTGAGAGAGCCCTGCGGGACAACTTGTTCTCGCCTCGGAACCGCCCGCCCAAGCGAGGCATCATCAACTGGGAGCCGGGAGCGTTCGGCATGCGTGCCTGGACGCTGGTGATCTCCTTCTAGGCCACACCCGGGTCAGCCGAACGGCTTGACCGGACGGCTTGCGCCTTGCGGTTCCGGCCCTGGGCACATGCGTTGACCTGCCCGGTTCAGTGCCGAATGAACACCGCCAGGGGCCTCTGGCTCATGCCCGGCAACAGCGAGTCATTCCCAGCCGCCTCCCGGACGCGTCTGACCTCCTCCCTGTGAACGATCCCGGGGAGGGTGCCACCAAGCGGGTGCCCTCCTCGGGATTTGCCGCTTGATTCGGCGCTGTCGCTGTTGCGCCTGCGGGCGCCTTTTTGCCTCAGGATTGAGCCGCATCCGCAGGGTTTGTTTTGACCGCTGTTGTTGTGGTAGGTACAATATTCGTGTTGCGGTTCTGGACTGATTTTGGGCGCCCCGGGCGGTCACGCACCGCTGGTGCGCGCCCGGCCACGGCCACTGTCGGGGGGCCAACTCGTGGCGTGCGGCCAGCTGGTGGCGGGCGAATCGCGGCGGTGTTGGTGGTGTGGGTGTTGGCGGCGTCGGTGGTGGTTGTGGCGGCGCGTCCGGCGGCCGGGGTGGTTGGCATTCCTGACGCGTTGGCCCCCAATGTGGGGGGCGCGTGCGCGGAGGCGTTGGCGATCGAGCGCACCTTCCCGAGGTTCACCGACGTTGATCCCGACGCGGTACACGCCGACGCGATCGAGTGCTTGGCCTGGCACGGCATTTCGGTGGGTGTTGGTGACGGCACGCAGTTCGCTCCTTGGGATCCGGTGTCTCGCTGGCAAATGGCGTTGTTCATGCGCCGAGCCGCTGACCTGATTGGTGTGCCGGCGGGATCCACCGCTGATCGCGGGTTCGTTGACCTCGGTGGCCTCAACTCCACCGCGGTGGCCGCGGTGAACTCGATGGTGGACGTTGGGATCTTCACCGGGGTGGGCGACAACCGCTTCAACCCCAACGGGGTGGTGTCGCGAGCCCAAATGGCGTTGCTGTTGTCGAAGCTGTTGGCTGCCACCCCGGGTGCGCCGGTGCGGGTCGAATCCGACGGCGTGGTTTCCCTGATCGGTTTGGACGCCGATGATTCGTTCGACGACATGGACGGCTGGCCCGAATCGTTCCAAACAGCGGTGTCTGCGTTGTTCGAGCTGGGGGTTGCCCGCGGAACAACAGGAGGCACCTTTGCTCCCTCACGCGGGGTGAACCGTGCGCAGATGGCGTCGTTCATCACCAGGGCGTTGGATCACTCGTCGTTGTCCGCCCCTCCGGAACCGGCCCCGGTGACACCGGGCCCGCCGCCTGGGCCTCCGCCGGGGCCCACCAACGCCGCACCAACCGTGGTGAACGCAATAGCCGATGTCACCGCTCGCCAAGCCGGGGTGTACGTGGTGGGCCTGGAGACACCGGGTGCGCGGGTGTTCACCGACGCCGATGGTGACGCGCTGAACTACGAGGTGAGCGACAACGACGAGGACGACGCTTTCGCCACGATCACCTTCAGCGGGCTCACCCGAACGATCACGATCACCGGTGTGGCGGTCGGCACCGTTGAGGTGACCGTGACCGCCTCGGATCCCTCGAACGCCACCGGCACCGACACGTTCAACGTCACCGTCACCGCCGACACCAACAGCGCGCCAACGGTTGCCAACCCGCTCGCCGACGTGACCGCCCGCCCCGCGGGGGTGTACTCGATCCCACTGGAGACCACCGGCAGCGAGGTGTTCGCCGACAGCGATGGCGACACGTTGTCCTACACCGCCACCAGTGATGACACCACCGTGAGCACCGTGGCGGTGAACGCCGCCGCGAATGCGTTGACCCTCACCGGCGTTGCGGTGGGTTCAGCCACGGTCACCGTGACCGCCGACGACGGTCACGGCGGCACCGTGAGCGACGAGTTCACCGTGACAGTGCAAGGCGCGGCCAACAGGGCCCCGTCGGTGGCCAACGCCATCGACAACCTGAACCTGCGCGCCCGCCAGGTGACCACGATCAACCTCGAAACCACCGGCGCCGAGGTGTTCGCGGATGCCGACGGTGACACGTTGTCCTACGCGATCACCAACAGCGACAACACCAAAGCCACCGCAACCCTCGACGCCGCGGCGGCGGCGATCACCGTGACCGGCGAGGCGGAGGGCACCACCACGGTGTCGGTGACCGCCGATGACGGCCACGGAGCGTTCGTCACCGACACGTTCACCGTGACCGTTGCCGGTTTGGAGAACCGCCCGCCAACAGTGGCCAACGCGATCTCCGACATCACCGCCCGTCGCAACGGCACCTACACGATCGCGCTGGAAGCTCCCGGCGCGGCGGTGTTCAACGACGCCGACGGTGACACGCTCACCTACACCGTCACCAACACCTCCGATGCCAACGCCACCGCCACCCTGGACGCGGCCACGGCCACGATCACCGTCACCGGTGTGGCCGCGGGCTTCAGCACGGTCACCGTTGCGGCGTCTGACGGTCACGGTGGCAGCGTGAGCGACGACTTTGTGGTGACGGTGGGCTCGGGCGTGAACAGCGCGCCCACAGTGGCCAACGAGATCTCCGACATATCCGCAAGACCCGCGGGCGTGTACCTGGTTGCGCTGGAAGCCACCGGCGCGGCGGTGTTCAACGACCCCGACGGCGACTCGTTGTCCTACAGCCTTGCCAACACCACCCCCGGCACTGCCACCGCCACCCTGGACGCCGCGTCGGCGACGGTCACCGTTGTGGGGATGGCCGCGGGCGCCACCACTGTCACCGTCACCGCTGCTGATCCTCACGGCGCCACCGTGTCGGATTCGTTCACCGTGACCGTCACGGGGGCCACAAACCGGGCCCCGACCGTGGCCAACGCGATCGGCAATGTCACCTTGAGGCCACAAAGCACCCACAGCGTGGCGCTGGAGGCCACCGGCGAGGCGGTGTTCAACGATCCCGACGGCGACACTCTCACCTACGGCGTGGCAAGCAGCGACCCCACCAAGGCCACCGCCACCCTCGATGCCTCCACCGCGATGATCACCGTCACCGCGGTGGCCGGAGGCACGACCAATGTCACTGTCACCGCCACCGATCCTCACGGTGGCAGCGTCACGGACACGTTCGCGGTGACGGTCACAGCCACGGTGAACAGTCGTCCCACGGTGGCGAACCCGTTGTTGAACCTCACTGCGCGCCCCCAGGGCGTTTACACGGTGCCGTTGGAGACCCCGGGCAGGGCGGTGTTCGCCGACGCCGACGACGACACCCTCACCTATTCGCTCGCGAACACTGATACCACCAAGGCCACCGCCACGCTCAACAACGCGGCCGCCACGGTGGTGGTCACCGGCGTGGCCGCCGGGTCCACCTCGGTCACCGTCACCGCCGCGGATGGTCACGGTGGCAGCGTTTCCAGCAGCTTCACCGTCACCGTCACCGCCACGGCCAACAACGCGCCCACCATCGCCAACGCGATCGCCGATCTCACCGCCCGCCCAGGAGGCGCCTACAGCGTGGCGCTTGAGGCCACCGGCGCGGCGGTGTTCGCCGACGCCGACGGTGACACGCTCACCTACAGCATCACCAACACCGATCCCACCAAGGCAGTCACCACGCTCAACCCGGCCACCGCCACGATCACCGTTGTGGGGGCCGCCACCGGCACCACCACCATTGCCGTGACCGCAACCGATCCCCACGGCGGCACCGTCACCGACACGTTCACCGTCACCGTTGGCGGCGCCCAGAACCGTGCGCCGAGCGTGGCCAACGCCATCGCCAACCTGTCCACAAGACCCACCGGCACCTACACCGTTGCGCTGGAGGCCACCGGCGCGGCGGTGTTCAACGACCCCGACGGCGACACGCTCACCTACACGCTGGTGAACAGCGACCCCACCAAGGCCACCGCCACGCTGGACACCACCACCAAAACGATCACGGTCACCGGCGTGGCCGCAGGCGCCACAACGGTCACCGTCACCGCCACCGATCCCCACGGCGCCACCGCATCGGATCCGTTCACGGTCACCGTCACAACCGGCTCCAACCGTGCGCCCACCGTGGGCAACTCCATCAGCGATTTCAATGCCCGACTTCAGGGCGTCTACACGGTCGCGCTGGAAGCCACCGGCGCGTCGGTGTTCAGCGATCCCGACGGTGACACGCTCACCTACACCATCACCAACAGCGACCCCGCCAAGGCCACCGCCACCCTCAGCGCCGCCACCAACACGATCACCGTCACCGGTGTGGCCGCGGGCGCCACCACTGTCACTGTGACCGCCGCGGATCCTCACGGCGCGTCCGTGACCGATTCGTTCACGGTCACCGTCACCAGCACCGCCAACAACGCCCCCACCGTGGCCAACCGGATCGCCGATCTCGCAGCCCGACCCCAGGGCGTGTACAGCGTGCCCCTCGAAGCAGACAACGCCGCAGTGTTCGCGGACGCCGACGGTGACACGCTCACCTACACCATCACCAACAGCGACCCCGCCAAGGCCACCACCACCCTCAGCGCCGCCACCAACACGATCACCGTCACCGGTGTGGCCGCGGGCGCCACCACTGTCACTGTGACCGCCGCGGATCCTCACGGCGGGTCGGTCACCGATTCGTTCACGGTCACCGTCACCGCCACCGCCAACAACGCGCCGGTGGTGATCGCCGCTGTCGGGCAGCTCACCGCACGCCCGGGCGGGGTGTACAGCGTGCCCCTCGAAGCAGAGGGCGCGGCGGTGTTCAGCGACCCCGACGGTGACACGCTCACCTACACGCTGCACAACGCGGACACCGCCAAGGCCACCGCCACCCTCGATGCCGCCACCGCCACGATCACCATCACCGGGGTGGCCGCCGGGGCTACCACCATCACCGTCACTGCGTCTGATGGTGTGGGCGGAACGGTGGACGATCCCTTCACCGTCACCGTTGAAGCCACCACCAACCGTGCCCCCACCGTGGCCAACCCGGTCACCAACTTCGCAGCCCGGCAGGGCGGGGTGTACATCGTGGCGCTTCAAACCCCCGGCGCGGCGGTGTTCAGCGATCCCGACGGTGACACGCTCACCTACTCGCTCACCAACAGCGACAACACCAAGGCCACGGCGGTGCTGAACACCACAACAGCGTCGATCACGGTCACCGGTGTGGCTGTGGGCACCACCACGGTCACCGTGGGCGCTGCCGATGGTCACGGCGGCAGCGCGTCCACCTCGTTCGTGGTCACCGTCAGCCCCGAATCCAACAGAGCGGTCACGGTGGCCAACCCGATCTCGGATCTGGCGGTTCGCCCGTCGAGCGTGTACACGGTGCCGCTCGAAGCTGCCGGCGCGGCGGTGTTCAGCGATCCCGACGGTGACACGCTCACCTACTCGCTCACCAACAGCGACAACACCAAGGCCACGGCGGTGCTCAACACCACAACAGCGTCGATCACGGTGACCGGTGTGGCTGTGGGCACCACCACGGTCACAGTGTCCGCAACAGACGGTCACGGCTCCTCCGCGTCGGACACGTTCGACGTGACCGTTCGGTCCACCTCGAATGCTGCGCCGACTGTGGCGAACCCGATCTCGGACCTGGCGGCACGGGTGTCGAGCGTGTATTCGGTGCCGCTGGAGGCGTCGGGCGCGGTGGTGTTCAACGACCCCGACGGCGATTCGTTGATCTATTCGGTGTCCAACAGCGACACCGCCAAGGCCACCGTTGTGGTTGACTCCGACGCGGCGTCGCTCACGGTCACTGGTGTGGCCGCGGGCGCCACCACGGTCACGGTCAACGCGTCGGACGGTCACGGTGGGGTGGTGTCGGATTCGTTCGTGGTGACCGTGGCAGAGGCCACCAATTCCGCACCCACGGTGGCGAACCCGATCGCCGATCTGGCGGCTCGGGTGTCGAGTGTGTATCAGGTGCCGTTGCAGGCTTCGGGCGCGGCGGTGTTCGCCGATGCCGATGGCGACACGCTCACCTACACCGTTGCCAACAGTGACGCCTCGAAGGCCACCGCGGTACTCAACGCTGCAACCGCCACGATCACCGTGACCGGTGTGGCGGCGGGCGCCACCACGGTCACCGTGACCGCGAGCGATGGTCACGGCGGCATCGTGTCGGATTCGTTCGTGGTCACGGTGAGGGCTGCTGCGAACGCCGCGCCGACTGTGGCGAACCCCATCGCCGACCTCACGGCGCGCAGGGCCGGGTCGTATCCGGTTGCGTTGGAGGCTTCGGGCGCGGCGGTGTTCGCTGATTCCGATGGCGACACGTTGAGCTATTCGGTGTCGAGCAGCGACGCGTCCAAGGCGACCGCGGTGCTTGATGCCGCAACTGCCACGATCACGGTGAGCGGCGTGGCGACCGGCACGTCAACTGTGACCGTGACCGCATCGGATGGTCACGGCGGCAGCGTGTCCGATGACTTTGTGGTGACCGTCGGCGCCGATGCGAACACACCACCGACGCTGGCGAACGCAATCCGAGACCTGTCGGCTCGGCGTTTGGGTGTGTACAGAGTGCCGCTGGAGGCGTCGGGCTCGGCAGTGTTCTTTGACGCCGACGGTGATTCGTTGACCTATGTGATGTCCAACAGCGACACCTCGAAGGCCACCGCAGTGCTCAACGCCACCACTGCCACGATCACGGTCACCGGTGTGGCCGTGGGAACCACAACAGTGGCTGTCACCGCAACCGATGGCCATGGCGGGGTGGTGTCGGATTCGTTCGTGGTGACCGTGAGCGCCGACCCGAACAGCGCCCCAACAGTGGCCAATCAGATCGCCGATCTGTCGGCCCGGGTGGCGGGTGTGTACTCGGTTGCGTTGGAGGCCTCGGGCGGGGCCGTTTTCGCCGATGTCGACAAGGACACGTTCACTTACTCGGTGTCCAACACCGATGACACCAAGGCAACCGCGGTGCTCAACGCCACCACCGCGACCATCACCGTTACCGGCGTGGCGGTTGGCGCCACCACGGTCACCGTCACCGCAAACGATGGTCATGGCGGCAGCGTGTCCGATGCCTTTGTGGTGACGGTCACCTCGGATGCGAACAGCGCGCCAACGGTGGCCAACCAGATCGCGGATCTCACCGCGCGGCGCCTGGGTGTGTACAGGGTGCCGTTGGAGGCGTCGGGTGCGGCGGTGTTCGCGGATGCCGACGGGGACACGTTGACCTACTCGATCACCAACAGCGACGCGTCGAAGGCAACAGTCGTCCTTGATGGCGCCGTGGTGGTGGTGACCGGTGTGGCCGCCGGCAACACCACGGTCACGGTCACCGCAAGCGATCCTCATGGCGGCAGCGTCTCGGATGCGTTTGTGGTGACGGTCACCAGCACATCCAACGACGCGCCGGTGGTGGTCAATCCAATTGCGAATCTGTCGGCCCGCCTCGCCGGTGTGTACGTGGTACACCTGGAGGCCTCCGGCGCGGAAGTGTTCTTTGATTCCGACGGTGACGACCTGAGCTATGCGGTGGGCAATTCCGATGCCACCAAGGCAACGGTCACCCTGGACTCCACAGCCAACACGTTGACGATCACCTCGGCGGCAACCGGCGCCACAACGGTGACGGTCACCGCAAGCGATCCCCATGGCGGGGCCGTGTCGAACTTGTTCGTGGTGACGGTGGGCAGCGACACGAATCGACCGCCCACGGTGGCGCGCCCGATAGCGGACTTCACGGCCCGTCCAGCCGGTGTGTACCTGGTTCCGCTGGAGGCGCCCGGGGCTGCCGTGTTCGCCGACGCCGACAATGACGATCTCAGCTATGCGGTGAGCAACACGGATGACACCAAGGCCACCGTGAGCCTCGACGCCGCGACGGCGGTGCTCACGGTTACCGGTGTGGCAGTGGGTGACACCACGGTGTCGGTGACCGCGAGCGATGGTCATGGCGGCAGCGTGGTGGACACGTTCACCGTGACGCTGTCGGGGTCGGCCAACAGCGCGCCCACGGTGGCGAACCCGGTGGATGACATCGCCGCGGTGCCCGACGGCAAGTACGTGATCAACCTTGAGGCAGACGACAAGCCGGTGTTCACCGATTTCGACGGCGACGACTTGTCCTACGTGATCACCAACACCAACGACGCGGCGGCGGTCGCCACCTACGACCTGGCCGCCCAGACGGTCACGATCACCGCGCTGGTGGCGGGCGCGACCACGGTGACGATGACCGCTTCCGACGGCCTGGGTGGGTCGGTGTCCGATGTGTTCACCGTGACCGTCTCCGGTGACGCCAACCGCAATCCGGGGGTGAGCAACGCGATTGGTCACATCGATGCGCGTCCGTTGGGGGTGTACACGGTGGAGCTCACCAACCCGGAGCGGCCCGTGTTTTCCGATCCCAACAACGATCCTCTCACCTTCAGCGTCACCAACTCCGACGAGAACAAAGCCGCGGTCACCCTCAACGAACAAACCGCCACGGTCACGATCACAGGTCGGTCACAGGGGGTGGCCACGGTGGTGGTCACCGCCAATGACGGCCATGGCGGCACAGTGGCGGACGCGATCACCGTCACGGTGGGCCGCGACGCCAACACGTCACCGACGGTCGCGAATCCGATGGCCAACATCGCGGCGAGGCGCAACGGCACCTACACGGTGCAACTTGAGCCCGATGTGGCGGCGGCGTCGGTGTTCATCGATGGTGACGGCGATCCGCTCACTTACGAGTTGCAGAACCCGGCGCCGGTGTCCAATTCGGCATCTGTGGCCAACACCACCGGCCCGCGTGCCACGTCGTCACACGCAGCGGCTTCGGTGTCGCTTGACTCCAAGCTCAGAACGCTCACGGTCACCGCCCGGGCGCCTGGGGTGCTGAACGTCACCGTTATGGCTGATGACGGCATTGGCGGCACCGCAACCAACACGTTCGGTGTGCGCGTGGTGGACGTGCCAAACGGGGCGCCGACGCTGGTGAACCCGATCGCCGATGTGGAGTTGCGCGGTGGTGCTGTTCATGTGGTGCAACTCGAAACGGCCGTGGAGGGCGCCGTGTTCAGCGATCCTGATGGGGACGTTTTCTCCTATGAGGTGACCAGCTCGAACCACGGCGCCGCGCCCGCGAAGTTGGACAGCGATGCCAAGACGTTCACCGTGGTGGGGCTCGCGGGGGGCACAAGCACTGTCACGGTCACGGCGTTTGACGGTCACGGCGGATCGGTTGTGGACACGTTCACGGTGACGGTCAACAACAACAGGCCACGCCTACGAAATCCGATTCCGGACTTGTTGGTGCCGGTGGGTGGCACCACGACGATCAGGTTGGAACCCACCGACGGTGAGCACGTGTTCGTTGATCCTGATGGGGACGTGTTGACCTACTCAGCCGCCAACAGCGACACCTCCGTGGCAACGATCGTGCTCGACAACGCAGCACGCAGCCTGACCGTCACCGGCGTGACCGCGGGAACGGCCACGGTGCTGGTTCACACCCCAGATGGCGCGGGTGGCATCAACGCGGATGAGTTCACCGTGACGGTGAGCGCGTCGTTTGATTACGACGCCGACGGGGACGGCCTGATCGAGGTGCGCAACCTGGCGCAGCTCAACGCCATCCGCTGGGATCTCAATGGTGACGCCACCGCCGATGACGCGGCCAACCAGGCCGATTATGTGGCGGCGTTCCCGTCCGCGGCTTCGGGGTGGGGTTGCCCGGCGGCTGGGTGTGTGGGTTACGAACTGGTGGCAGACCTCACGTTTGATTCCGACAGCGACGGCGACGTCGACTCGGCTGATCACAACGGCGCCTGGTGGAACTCCGGCGCCGGCTGGGCGCCGATAGGCCCCACCTACACCGCCGCCTTTGACGGCAACGCTCACACCATCACCGGGCTGCGCGTCACTCCCACAAGGGTCACCAGCGGCGATTCGGGTGGTTGGGGTCTGTTCGACACGATCGGCGGTGCTGGTTCGGTGCGCAACCTTGGCCTGGTGGATGTTTCGGTGCAGGTGCCGCGCAACCTTGCCGAGGTGGGTGCAGTGGCAGGCGTGGTGAACGGCACTGCATCACACTTGTGGGCCACCGGAACTGTCACCGCCCCAGCGGCCAGATCCACCGCGGGAGGCCTGATCGGCGAGTTGGTGAGAAGCGGCGGCGTGATCCCCAGACTTCGCGATTCCTATGCGAATGTCACCGTGACAGCCGGTCGAATCGCGGGTGGACTGGTTGGCAGGGTGAGCGACGGTGACGTGTACCTCAGCTACGCCGCCGGTTCGGTCACCGCGGCTGCGGGCGCGTCGGGTGCCGATGATTGGATGTGGGGCGGGCTGATTGGCTGGGTGCAGTCCACCAACACCAACGGTGTGCAACGAACCTACGCAACCGGTGCGGTCACCCAGGCCAACACCAGCGCCCCGTCGTGGACTGGTGGTCTCATCGGCCGCCACGACGCCGGACGGGTGTCACAGAGTTACGCAACCGGAGTGGTCACCGGCACCAACACCGCCAACACACGCACCGGTGGCGTGATCGGCGGCGCCGGCACCGCAAACGCGGTGGTGCTGGCAGACACGTATTGGGACACCAACTCCACCACCCAGCCCACTGGCAGCGGCAACACCACCGCCACGGGCGTAACCCCCACAGCGAAGACCACCAGCGAGTTGCAAGACGACACCAACAGCAGCGTGTCCGAGATCGGCTATACCGGCATCTACGCCGACTGGAACCTGCCCGACTGGGACTTCGGCTCTCCCACGCAGTACCCGGTGCTGATCAGCGACCTCAACCGTGACCGCAACCCCACCTGGCAGGAGTTCGGTGACCAACGCCGCAACCAGGCCCCACGCGTGGCGCATCCCTTGCCCGATGTGCGCCTCGCCACCAACCAGGAGCTCGTGATCGACCTCGACCTGCCAGGCGCAGAGGTATTCACAGACGGCCACAACACCAACCTGGTTTACACCGCAGTGTCCGCCGACCCCACAGAGGTCGCCGCGGTGATCTCACCCGCCACAGCAAGGCTCACCCTGATCCGAGCCAACCCGGGAGACACCGCCATCACCGTGGTGGCCACCGACCCCCAAGGCCAGACAGCCAGTTCCACGTTCACTGTGCGCGACCCGGCCGCCATCGACTACGACACGGACGACAACGCCCTAATTGAAATCTCAAGCCTCGCACAGTTCAACGCCATCAGATGGGACTCCGACGGCAACGGACAGCCAGGAAATGTGTCAGGCGGTGCCGGCCACGAAGCGCTTTATCGCTTGGCGTTTCCCGACGCAGCCGCGGGCATGGGATGCCCGCAAGCCCGATGCGCCGGTTACGAACTCATAATCGATCTCGACTTCGACTCCAACGGTGACGGCATAATCGACGAACACGACCACGAAGGAATGTTCTGGAACGCCGGTCAGGGTTGGGAACCGATTGGAGGGCAAGGATCCAATCCAGAACCGCCGTTTGAGGCGATATTGGACGGCAACGGACACACCATATCCAATCCCTTCATGAATCGATCAGCTTCCAATGCCGAAGAATCTTACGGCCTATTCTCGGTAGGGACGGCTCAAGAAATTCGACACCTGGGCGTCGTGAATGCCGACTTCACGATACATGATGCAAGCAACGTCTCTCGAGATGCCCACGTAGGAGTATTGATTGGTGAGATGCGCGGGGGGATTTTGAGGAACTCCTACACGACTGGAACCCTAACAGTAACCATGGATCCCCGATCGGAATTGTTTCCGACCGTGGGAGGAATGGTTGGGTCGGTAGGCTCCAGAGGTGCCGTGATCGAGAACAGTTACTCGACGGTTAGTGTCACGGCGCCCATGAGCGCAGGAGGCCTAGTTGGATCCACCTCAGCACAGGCGGATCTTGCAATACGGCGTAGCTATGCCGCAGGAGCCGTTTCTGGTAATGCGCATAGAACACCTGGAGTTTCAGATATTCGCTGCCGTTGTTTCGGGGGATTTATGGTGGATCTTGGTTCCTCCAGCGGAGTTAGTGTGGTGGAGTCCACTTACTCAGCAGGCCCGGTGAGGAGCTACGATGCTCCCAGATTCTGGGCAGCAGGTTTTATACGGTACATACAAGCTTCGGAGATCAAATATAGCTATTCGACTAGCCTTGTTCGGTCTAATACCTCCGATTCGCGCGTCAGTGGTATGATTGCAAATTCATGGCAATCGTCCGTCACGGCCTCCTACTGGGATACTTTTGCATCGGGTGTGTCTACGAGTGCGGTCGGGGTAGGGAAGATCCCGCCGCAGTTGCAGTCCGATACGCAGGAGATGGTGAATGCGACTCACTACGCGGGGATCTACAAGGATTGGCCACGAGAGGACTGGGACTTCGGCAGCCTTACTGATTACCCGGTGCTGGTGGTTGATTTTGATGGTGATGGTCTGGCATCCTGGCAGGAGTTCGGGGTGCAGCGCGGCAATTTCGTGCCGATCGTGCAGAACCGGCTGCACAACGTGGAGATCGCCCCGGATGGCACCCTCTCGGTGGACGCCAGTCGAGTGTTTTACGATCGCAACGGTCACGCGCCCACGCTGACGGTGGCGTCGTCGGATCCGACGGTTGCCACCGCGACCCTTGCATCCGGTTCGGTTTCGGTGGTGGGCGTGGCTGTGGGATCGACGGTGGTGACAGTCACCGCCACCGACCCGGGTGGCTTGTCGGCGTTTGAGGCGTTCAAGGTCACGGTGGTGCCGGGCACTGACTACGACACCGACGACGACGGCTTGATCGAAGTGTCGAGCCTGGTGCAGCTAAACGCCATCCGCTGGGACCTCAACGGTGACGGCGCCGCGGACTCGCCGGAGACTGCCACTGACTTCGGGTTGGCGTTTGTGGATGCGCGTGAGGGCATGGGCTGCCCGTCGACCGGCTGCACCGGTTACGAACTCACCACGGACCTGCGGTTCGACTCCGACGGCGACAGTGACGTTGACCGTGCCGATCATGGTGGCCTGTTCTGGAACGCCGGCGAGGGCTGGCAGCCGATTGGTGGCGTGTACGACGCGGTGTTTGACGGCAATGGCCACACCATCTCGGGCTTGTTGATCGATGTTGAGTTGGGCGACACAGGGAACTTTGGCTTGTTTGCAAGTTTGGGCGGAAGCGGGGTGTTGCGCGGCGTTGGTTTGGTGGACGTGTCGGTGAACGTGGAGATTGCTGATGCGAGGGTGGGAGCGCTGCTGGGCTCCGGGCGTGGCGAAGTGGAGCGCACGTTTGCGTCTGGTGAGGTGACGGCAACTGGCCTCCAGGCATATGTCGGGGGCTTGGTGGGTGAACTGTTGCGGAGTGACAACGCGTCGATCGAGGACAGTTTCTCCACCGTCGCGGTGAAAGGTCAACACAGAGCGGGGGGTTTGATTGGGTTCACAGACAGGGTCACGATGGATCGTGTCTATTCCTTGGGTTCGGTGGAGCAGGTTGACGCCACAGAGGGATCCGATCGGATCTTTGGTGGTTTGGCGGGTTACGCGTCCGGGTTGACGTTGGAGTTCGCCTATTCGAGCGCAGCGGTGAGGTCGCCGGGGAGGTCGGTGGATCATGGTGGTGGCCTGGTGGGCCGCACCAATCACGGCGCCATTCATGAGGGTTACGCGTCGGGTTCGGTGTCGGGTGATGGTTCCGACGCGGCGCTTGGCGGGCTGATCGGCAGTTCCACCACGAGCGTTCAGCGCGCCGACGCGGATGTGTACTGGGATTCGCAGACCACCGGTCAGTCCACGAGCGCGCGTGGTGGCACCGCCAGGAACACTTCTCAGTTGCAAACCGACACGAACGCCACGGTCGGCTCGAGCGGTTATTCGGGGATCTACTCCACCTGGGATGCCGACGCGTGGGACTTCGGCACGTCGTCGCAGTATCCGGTGCTGGTCGCCGATTTTGATGGTGACGGCACCGCCACGTGGGCGGAGTTCGGTGATCAGCGCGGTGATCAGGCGCCGGTTGTGGCCAACCCGCTCGCCGATGTGTCACTCAGCGCCGGGTACACCTGGCGTGCCGGGTTGCAAACACCGGGCGCTGAGGCGTTCACCGACGCGTTCAACACCAACCTCACCTTCACCGCCACCTCCGATGACACGTCGGTGGCAACGTTGAGCATCGACACGGCCCGCTCGGAGGTGCTGGTGCGCGCCGTGGCGGCGGGTTCCGCGTCGGTGACGGTCACCGCCACCGACCCCGACGGCTTGTCGGCATCGGATGTGTTTGTGGTGACGGTGGTGGCGGGCACCGACCACGACACCGACAACGACGGCCTCATCGAGGTTTCCAATCTGGCGCAACTGAGCGCCATGCGCTGGGATCTCGACGGGGACGGCTCCGCGGACACCGCTACCGGTCAGGCCGGGTACTTGGCGGCGTTCGCGGCTTCGTCGGGGGCCGGGGGTTGCCCGTCGGCGGGGTGTTCGGGTTACGAACTGACCGCAGATTTGAGTTTCGATTCCGATGATGACGGCGACACCGACGCCGACGACCACTCGGGTGCGTGGTGGAATGGTGGCGCCGGGTGGGAACCGATTGGTGGCTTTTTCGACGCGACCTTCGACGGCAACGGTCACAAGATCACCGGCTTGTTCGTGGATCGCAGGCTGCCGGAGGCCGACATTGGCCTGTTCGCCGGGCTGGGCGCTTCCGGGGTGATTCGTGGCGTGTCGCTGGTGGACGCCGATGTGGTTTCGCGTGGTCGCCTGTCGACGGTTGGCGGCCTGGTTGGGTTGAGCCGCGGGAACATGTCTCGGGTGTCGGTGACGGGCCGGGTGATTGGCGCGGGTGCGGGTTCGTTCGTGGGTGGCGTTGTGGGCCAGTTCCGCCCGCTTGGTTCTGTTCACCCCAGCATCGAGGTGGCCTATTCGGTCGCGGAGGTGTTCGGTTGGGGTCGTGTCGGTGGCCTCGTGGGTGACATGGGCTACGCGGCGCTGAGGCGTTCCTACAGCACGGGGCCCGTGAACGGTCAGGCCAACACCGACGCCAGGGTGGTGGTGGTCGGCGGCGCGGTTGGTTACGCCGGTGACTCCACGGTGGTGTCGCAGGTGTACGCGTCGGGCCCGGTGCTGGGCGCACCCCTTGGCGAGGTACACGTTGGTGGTTTGGTGGGCCGCGCGCACAAGGCCACGTCCACACAGGCATTGGCGACCGGTGCTGTGTTCGGCTCCGCGCCTGGTGCGAGGGTCGGTGGCGCGCAAGGCAGCCAAACCGGCGCCTCACCAGAGGTAACGGTCAACGCGAGCGTTTACTGGGACACCCAGGCGGTGGGCCTGGAGACCAGTGTTGGTGGCGGCACCCCGGCGGTCACCTCGACGTTGCGCTCGCCAACCAATACCACCGTTGCCGCCGAGGGCTACGAGGGCACCTACTCGGCGTGGGACAACGCCGCGTGGGACTTCGGCTCGTCGGTGCAGTACCCGGCGCTGGTGGCCGATTTCAACGGTGACGGCACCGCGAGTTGGGCCGAGTTCGGTGATCAGCGCCCCGATGTCACCCCGCAGGTGTGGGTGCCGGTGCCGGAGCGGATCCTCGGGCTGGGAGAGTTGTGGAACCTCGATCTTGATGATCACTTCCTGGATCGCAACGGCGACACGCTCAGCTACACGGTCACGTCCACCACCGCGGCAGGGCTCAGCGTTGCCCACAGTGGTGATGTGGTGTCGATCAAGGCCACCACCACTGGCGCCACTGTTGATGTCACAGTCACCGCTGCCGACCCGGGTGGCAAGAGCGTCACCGACACGTTCACGGTGACAGTGGGTGACCAACCGGCCTATGACACCGACGCGGACGGGTTGATCGAGATCACCCGCGTGTCGCAGCTCAACGCCATTCGTTACGACCTGGATGGCAACGGCAAGGCCGATGACGCGGCATGGGCTGGGGAGCACGCGTTGGCGTTCACCAACGGCGTGGAAGGGTTGGGTTGTCCGTTGTCGGGTTGTGTGGGCTACGAACTCGAAGCCGACTTGCATTTCGACGCCAACAGCGATCACCGGGTGGACAGCGACGACCATTCGGGCCGTTACTGGAACAACGGCGCCGGCTGGTCACCGATTGGTGGCACCTACACCGCGGCGTTCAACGGCAACGGCCACGAGATCACCGGCCTCACCATCAACGCAGGCTCGTCCGCCACCGGCACCGGGTGGGGCTTGTTCGCCACGCTCGGGCCAACAGCGTCGGTGCGGCGCTTGGGCCTCGTGGACGTGGCGATCAACGTTGGGGTTGCCAATGCCAACATCGGCACCATTGCGGGTGTCGCCAATGGCGTGGTTTCGCACTCGTGGGCGTCGGGCGAGATCACCTCGAGTGCGCTGGCCACCCTGGGCGGCCTGGTCGGCACCTTGCAAACCACCGACACCACGGCCGGGGCGCGTATCGCGGGCAGCTTCGCCTCGGTGGAGGTTTCCGGCGCTGGTGTTGGTGGCGGCCTGGCTGGTCGTGTGATCGGCGGCGAGATTGTGGATTCGTATTCCACCGGTGAGGTCACCACCACTACCGGTGTCACCGGTGGCGAGTGGACCCAGGGCGGCGTAGCCGGGTTCGTCAACAACAGCGCACGTCTCACCAGGGTGTACTCCAAGGCGTCGGTGAGCGAGGGCACCGGCGCGTCTTTGTCGTGGACTGGTGGCCTGGTGGGTCGCCTTGACGGCAGTCGGGCGGCGCAGTCGTTCACTGCGGGTGCGGTGACCGGCACCAACACCGCAGGGTTCGCCACCGGTGCGGTCGCGGGGTCGGTGCGACCCTCCGCGGACGATACCGCCGGGGTGATCGCCGCGGATGTGTACTGGGACACCACCCGCAGCAACCAAACCTCCGGTGTGGGCATAGACGCCGGTGATCAAGCCAAACCGGTGGCGAAGACAACTGCGGAGTTGCAGGCCGACACCAACGCGATGGTGAACCAAGCCGACTACAGCGGCATCTACGCGGATTGGCACTTGCCGATGTGGGACTTCGGCACGGGCAGCCAGTACCCCGCCTTGAAGACCGACTTCGATGGTGACGGCACGCCAACGTGGCAGGAGTTCGGCGATCAGCGCTCCAACCGGGCGCCAACAGTGGCGAACCCGATCCCCGATCAGGAAATCCTGGCATCCAGATCGTGGGCGTTGAACCTGGAGCAAAGCGGTGCTGAGGTGTTTGTGGACGAGTTCAACACTGAGCTCACCTACAGCGCCACAACCTCGGATTCGAGCGTGGTGACCGCAACGGTGGACATGGACACTCGCACCCTCAGGGTGTTCCACAACAAGCGGGGCACCGCCACGGTGACGGTCACAGCCACCGATCCCGATGGGTTGTCGGTGTCGGACACGTTCGCTGTGACTGATCGTGTGGCCGTCGATTACGACTCCGACGACGACGGTCTCGTTGAGATTTCGACTCTGGCGCAGCTCGACGCGATTCGTTATGACCTCGACGCCAGCGGCTACTCCGACACTGGCAGCGGCGGTGGGCGCACACGCTTGTACCGGGAACGTCACGAGGCCGCGTTTGTGGGGGCGCCGTCGGGTTTGGGTTGTGTGAGCAGCAGTTGTTTGGGTTACGAACTTGTGGCGGACCTGGACTTTGATTCCGATGGTGACGGTGACGTGGACGCCGATGATCACAACGGCGCCTGGTGGAACGACGGCGCCGGTTGGGAACCGATCGGCCGTCACAACCTCGGGGGTGGTTACAAGGGCATCTTTGAGGGCAACGGGCACACCATCTCGAACCTGTACATCAACACCGGTACCAGCGATACCGGCCGCAACTACGGCCTGTTTGAACAAGTCCTCCCCCAAGACGACCGTCGCGATGCCGCGATACGCAACATCAACCTCGAAAACGTGAACATCACCGTGAACTCGGCCCAAACCACCGCGGGTGGCCTCGCCGGTCGTCTCGACGGGGGCGCGACCATTGAGCGCAGCTCGGTTACCGGCACCATCACCGGAACCGCTGCGCCCGCCACGGCCACGAGCCCGGTTGGGGTGACCGTTGGCGGCCTGGTGGGTCGCATAAGCGACGGCACGATCACCGACAGTTACTCCACCGCCGATGTGGTCGGCACCAACGAGGTTGGCGGCCTCGCGGGTGACGCCAACAACACTCGCGTGCTGCGCAGCTACGCCACCGGCGACGTCGCCGCCAACGGCGCCCGGCTGGTGTTCGCAGGTGGGCTGCTGGGGAGCCTGTCCATGTCAACCCTGCCGGCGGCGAACAACCCCAGCGTCGTGGATTCCTACGCCTGGGGCACAGTGAACGACAACGACATCGCAGCCGTGGCGGTGGGTGCTCTCATCGGCTACTCCGCTTCCGCCAGGATCGCTCGCAGTTACGCGCTGGGTGAGATCACCGCCAGCGCGATCGCGTACTCGGGTGGCTTGTTGGGCTACACCGCGGTGGGGTTCAACCTTGAGACCGTCTTTGATCACGCCTACTGGGACACCCAGACCACTCGCACCGCTACCACTGCGGGCAACGGCACAGGGTTGACCACCGACGCAATGCGGGCCAACGCCGCCACCGGTGGCGGGCCCTATCAGCATTGGTCGGCCACAACGTGGGATCACGGCACCGATGTGCAGTACCCGGTGCTGAAGGTGGACTTCAACGGTGACGGCACCGCCACCTGGGAGGAGTTCGGCGACCAGCGAGCCAAGAAGGCGCCCGTGGTGCGCGACCCGTGGCCCGACATCACCCTCGCCACCGATCAGCTGTACCAGGACGACCCGGTGGGGTACTTCCATGACCACAACGGCAACCTCATCGGCTACCAGGCGGTCACCTCGGATCCGTCGGTGGCCACCACCAACACCACCCGCACCGCCGATGGTGAAACTGCGTTGCTGGTGAAAGCGCATCGTCCCGGCAGTGCGGTGATCACCGTGACCGCCACCGACAGTCACGGTTTGTGGGCCGGTGACACCTTCGAGGTGACCGTCACCAACCAAACCGCCTACGACACCGACAACGACGGCCTCATAGAGGTCTCAAGCCTCGTGCAGCTCAATGCGCTTCGTTGGGACGCCAACGGCGACGGTCTCTCAGACAGCGGAGCGAACACCACGAGCTACGCAGAGGCGTTCCCCGGCCACGCGGTTGGCATGGGCTGCCCCGATGGTGAGTGTCGGGGTTACGAACTGGTCGCCGACTTGGACTTCGATTCCAACAACGACAATCAGATCACCAACGTCGACCATGACGGCGCCTGGTGGAACAACGGCGCAGGCTGGCAGCCCATCGGCACGTACAGGGCGGTGCTTGAGGGCAACAACCACACCATCAGCAACCTGTTCATCAACCAGGCGACGGGCACCAGCGGCAACTGGGGGCTGTTCGCCCGCCTCGGCCCAGGCGCCCGAGTGGAGCACCTCAACCTTCACGACGCCAACATCACCGTGGCCCGTAACCTCGCCAACGTCGGCACCCTGGCGGGCATGAACAACGCCGCCATCGCTCACGTGGGCGTGACCGCCACGATCAACACCGGCACGTCGCTGGCCACCGTCGGCGGTGTGGCAGGCGTCCACCGCACCATGCCCAACACCACCCCCGCCTCGATCATCGCCGCTTACGCACGGGCCACGATCACCAACAACCACACCGCAGGCGGCCTCGTCGGCGAAGCCAACAGCGCGATCATCAGCACCAGCTACGCCAACGTCACCCTCGCCGCGCCCACAGGCGCGGGCGCCACCACCTGGGGCGGCCTGGTGGGCAAGACCACCGGCACCACCATCATCAACAACACCTACACCACCGGCACCCTCACAGCGCCTGCCGTCACCGGCACCACAACCGGTGGCGTGATCGGCCACCAAAGCGGCACCACCCTCACCCTCACCTACACAACCACCACCATCACCGGCGCCACCAACACCGCGGCCACCCCCACCGGCGCCATCACCGGCACCGCCCAAAACGACGGCACCACCAACCCAAGCATCACCGGCACCGTTCACTACACCTCCAACACCCACCCAGGTGTGGGCAGCACCACCCACGCCGCCAGCACCAAACCCACCCACAGGGCCATCACCGTGTTGCAGTACCACACCAACGACACCCCAACCACCCCCGCTCACACCTTCCACACCTGGAACCCCAACCTGTGGGACCACGGCGCCACCACCCAAACCCCCGCCCTCAAAACCGACCACAACAACGACAACACCCCAACCTGGCAAGAGTTCGGCACCCAACGCCCCTAACCCCGGCAACCCCCACGCCGGCGGCCTCAGCAGGCAACCGCACCCCACCCACCCCCTCGAGCCCGCGAACCACCCAGCAGCTGCTCGAAGTGACCGGAGTTCATCCTGGTCGGTCACTTACAGTACGAAGTGACCAGAAATCATCCAGGGAGGTCACTTAGAGCGCTAAACGACCTCCATGGGGACGTGGGGCTATCGTTGCTCCCCATGGGACGGCGGGTTGAGCGGCGCTTCATCCACTGGGCCGATGGCACCATGCGCACGGTGCCGTACGAGGCTTTCGTGCCGCACGGCATCGCCGACTGGCGACTGTCGATCAGCGACGAGTGCCTGGCGGCTTGCGGCGCGGCGTTCGAGCGTCTCGCCGACACGGCTTCCCGTGTGGTGGTGACGCCGTTGCTGGCGTGGTGCCTGAATCGTGTGGAGGGGATTGCGTCTTCCAGCGTGGAGGGCATCGCCACCACGTTGCGCTCATTGAGCTTGCTGGAGTCGATGAGCGGCCCCGACCCTGGCAGGGAAGCGTCCCGTGCCGCAGACCGCCACGGGATCGGCGCTGTTCGCCTGAACGCGCTCGCTTTGGACCTGGGAGCACGCGGGGCGCGCCACCCGGTGAGCGTTGACGACATCACCACCATGCATCGCCGTCTCTTTGAGGGCACCGACCAGGAGACGGACTCCGGATGGTTGCGCCACGAGCAGAACTGGATTGGCGACGTCGACCTCCCCACGCCGGTTGGCGCCCGCTTCGTGCCGCCTCCGCCCTCCGATGTGGAGCCTCTCATGGACGATCTGGCCGAGTACATGTCGGCTCATCCGTGGCAGCACCCGCCATTGGTGAAGATGACGTTGGCGCATCTGCAGTTGGAGACGATCCATCCCTTCGACGACGGCAACGGTCGAGTGGGGAGGGCGCTCATGCATCTGGCGTTGCGTCGGGATGCTCAGGTGCGGCTGCCGATTCCTCTCGCTGCCGCCGTGGACGCCAACAGGTCGCAGTACTACGACACCATGATCCCGTACCAGAACTTCGTGGGGAGCGCTGAAGATGACGAGAGAGCCAGGTGCTTTGAGGCTGCGTTGAGATACACGATGCGAGCCGTGGAGGTGGCATGTTCCTACACCGATTACCTGGCCGACAGAACTGCCGCTGTGTTGAGCGATTGGGAGGCGCTGGGGCTGCGCAGCGACTCAGCGGCCTCAGAGATCCTCTCGGTGATGACAACAATGCCGGCCGTCGGCATCGACTACCTGGTGGAAAAAACAGGCCGCCCACCGCGGTCGGTGCGCCGAGGCCTGAGCCGCCTGATTCACGAGGGATGCATAAGCGAATCCATCGACCCCGAATCAAACCGCCGAGTGTTCGAAATCCCCAAGATCATAAACCTGATAGACCAAAGACGCCCCAACCTTCTACACCAATGGCACCCCCAAAACCCCACCCCCCAACACCCGTAGCAAGCCCACAGACCGGATGCGAAGGCATTGCCAGGCACCGGAAGGGCCTGTGTGCGCCCCGCGTTGTGGTGTAGGTCCGTGGGTTGGGGTTGGTCATGTGCGGGGTGCTTCGGGTAGGGATGCGGGCTGGTGGTTGTGGTGAGGGAGGCTTGAGGTCGCCTGCAAGGGGTGGGGAACTACCCTCGCGGGGCGAACGGCCGCTTCTTGGTGCAACTCGCCCCACGACTCGCGCCGGCGGAAGCCGCGAGAGACAGCACACGGTTGCGGCAACCGTCTAACCGCCCATTGATTCTCCTATCCTCCACGGTCGCTGGCCCGGTGCCAAAGGATTGTCAGCCGACTAGTGGACACCTGTCACACCCGTCGCTAGGATTGGGGCACCCGGAAGAGAGGCGACCATGGTAAGAACCATTACAGTGAAACATAAGGACGTCGTTCGCATGCTTGAGCGCTCCGCGAAGGCTGTCGGCTTGAGCTTGAAAGACTTTTACGAACAAGGCATGGACGATACACTTGACGATCCTGAATTGCGTGACCTTTGGCTCATTTGGGGAGATGCGCTCACAGAAGAGGACCTTAAACCAGATCCCAATGAGTAAGACGCTGCAGCAATTGTCTGTGGAGTTCGCGAGGGAATTGAGCGCGCTCTTTCAGGGATGCCTGAAGACTGTTCCCGAATTCGTGGTGGTGCGTAAAGAAGACGAACCGGACAAACGTCGGATTGGCCCTCAGCTCGATGATGCTGAACGGCCCGGATTTGGTCGTATCCCACTGTTCCAAAAGGGCATGCAGGGCGATCACTATCTCGAACTAAAGGTAGAGTTCGAGGTAATGCTGGATCCAGACGAGTCTAACTTATCAGTACACGAGTCCGCGTTCGGCTTGTGGATTCAACCGGGACAGCCCGAGAAAAAGAAACCTACGCGCGGGAAACCCCGCCCAGTGTTTCGCATTGAGTATGATCGCGATGCCAGCAGAAAGCCTGCTGCACATGTACACTTGCACGCGGAGTCATCGGACTGGGGATGGATCTACGGTAAGGCTGGGTTGCCCATGCAACGTGTCCAGCAAATCCACTTTCCGGTTGGTGGGCGACGCTATAGACCATCGGTTGAAGATCTGTTGACCTTCCTTGACCGGGAGAGGATCTTCAATGACTGGAGGCCAGGTTGGGAAGAGGTTGTTGAGAAGTCGCGCTCCTTATGGGAAGAGCGACAGCTACGAAGCGCGGTAAAAGCAGATGCCAAGACTGCGGTGGACAAACTCCAAGAGATGGGATACCGAGTCACTCCGCCCGCTGAGATTCTCGACCAGCCAGTTTGACCCTTGCACCGGGGACTTCTACCTCCCAGAAGCCAACTCGGGCCAAGCACCCCACAAGGCCCCTAACCCCCCAGCATCCCGCTGACCTGCCAGGGGACGACGCACCACCACCGCTCGCGCCCTGAAACAGCCCTCCGGCCCGCGCAGCACCCCCAAGGCCGCTGAACGCGGCTGAGACTCGCCGCGAGACTGTGGGGAACTACCCTCGCGGGGCGGATCGCGGCTTGTTGGCGCAACTCGCGCCACGACCCGCGCCGGCCCCGCCCTCGTAGCTCAGTGGATAGAGCATCGGTCTCCTAAACCGTGTGCGCAGGTTCGATTCCTGCCGGGGGCGCCCACCAACTTGTCGACCATGTGGGGAAACGTGCCATGACTGATGCCCAACCGCAAACCGGAGCCGACAACGGCACGCCATCTGACGCTCGACTCGGCGACGACCCCGACACCCCCTCGGTGGATCCGTTCGCGCCGGCTCGGCTTGGGCCGGTGACGCTTCGCAACCGCTTCATCAAGGCGGCCACCTTTGAAGGGGTGATGCCCGAAGCTCTGGTCACCCCGCAACTCATCGAATACCACCGCAAGGTGGCCGCCGGTGGCGTGGGCATGAGCACCGTGGCCTACCTGGCCGTGTCTCCCGAGGGACGAACGCACGCCGAGTGCATCTGGATGCGCCCCGAAGCCGTGCCCGGCCTGCGCCAACTCAGCGACGCCGTTCACGCCGAGGGCGCCGCCATCAGCGCTCAGATCGGCCATGCCGGGCCGGTGGCCAACGCTCGCTCCAACAAGGCGCCCTCGCTGGCGCCGTCCAAAAGGTTCAACCCGGTGGCGTTTCGCACCATCCGCGCCGCCACCGACGCCGACATTGCCCGGATCACCGACGACTACGCCCGCTCGGCGCGTCTCGTGGCCGACAGCGGCTTCGACGCCCTGGAAATCCACCTGGGCCACAACTACCTGCTGAGTGCCTTCTTGAGCCCCGGCCTCAACAAGCGCGAAGACCGCTGGGGCGGCAGCATCGAAAACCGTGCCCGCTTCCCGCGCCAAGTGGCCAAAGCGGTGCGTGAAGCCCTGGGAAACGACGTGGCCCTCATCGCGAAGCTCAACATGAACGACGGCATGCCCGGCGGCCTCAAGGAAGCAGAAAGCCTCGAAGTGGCACAAATGCTGCAAGAAGACGAAGCGCTCGACGCGCTGGAACTCACAGGCGGAAGCTCGTTCGGCAACCCCATGTACCTGTTCAGAGGCGACGCCCCACGCGCCGAGTTCGCGGCCACATTGCCGCCGCTGGCCCGAGTGGGCTTCAAGCTGGTGGGCGCCAAGATGATGCCCGACTACCCCTTCGAGGAAGCCTTCTTCCGTCCCAAGGCCCGGAAGTTCCTTGATGCGCTGGACATTCCCATCATCCTGCTCGGAGGCATCAACCGCCTCGACACCGTCACCTCCGCCCTCGACGAAGGCTTCGCGTTCGTGGCGATGGCCCGCGCCCTGCTCCGTGAACCCGACCTGGTGAACCGCATGGCCCAGGGCGCAACCTCCGAAGGGATCTGCATTCACTGCAACCGCTGCATGCCCACCATCTACTCCGGCACCCGCTGCGCACTGATCGACCCCGAACCGATCACCGTCACCAGCCTGTAGCGCCGTTGCCCTGGTGGTCCCATCCAGCACCGGCGTTCGCTGCCCGCCCAGCGCGGCGGTGGACCCTGGGTGGGGCATGGCTTCAGGTGAGGGCGTTGAGGCTCAGCCCGGAGACCCGGTGGCGCACGGGGGTGACTTGAGCCGGGGCTTGTGGTGGGGCAGACTTTGACCATGAGCGAAGATCGACGCAGCATCGAACTTTCTGTGGACGTTGACGGCACCACCGAGGAGGTGTGGCGGGCGGTGGCCACAGGGCCGGGGATCACCTCTTGGTATGTGCCCCACACTCTGGAGGAACGCACCGGTGGAGCCGCCACCGCGTCGTTCGGGCCCGGCCCCGAGATGCAGATACAAGGCCGTGTGGCGGTGTGGGAACCACCCCGGCGGGTGTGCTTCGACGGAGGCGAAGGCGTGGACGGCCTCACCTTCGAGTGGAACGTGGAACCCGGGCCCGACGGTTGCACGGTGCGCCTGGTGAACTCCGGCTTTGGTGACGGCTCCGAGTACGACGATCAGTACGACGCCATGACCGAAGGCTGGAAGCTGTTCATGTTCAACCTGAAGTTGCACCTGGCGCACTTCCGAGGCCAAAACGCCACATCTGCGCTGCCGATGACTATGTGGCCAGGCTCGCCGTCGGAAGCCTGGGCGAAGCTCACCTCTGCGCTTGGGATACCCGCCGCTCCCGCTGAGGGAGACCGGCTGGCGGTGACCGCCGCCGACACACCAGCGCTGGCCGGAACGGTGGTGCAAGCAAGGCCCAGCGGGGTGGCGTTGCTGGTGGACGACCCTGCACCCGGCACAGCGTTCATGGCCGCCGAAGGTCAAGGCGACCACGTGATGGTTTCGATCTGGTCGTACCTGTACGGCGAGCAGGGCGCAGCCGCAGTGGCCCGCGACGAACCCCGGTGGCGTGAATGGCTCAACAACCTGGGCACGGCATAACCGCCGATGCCGAGCGCAGCCACCGATGAGCAGGTTCGTAGCTGCGTGTGCGTGATGACCATGACCACCCGACACGACTTTGAAGACTTGGCACGCCCCGCGCAACCGACAGCACGCACTTGCCGTGTTCCTGCCGCGACCTCACAGCCGCTCGTGACCACACTTCGGGGGGCCGACTCGTGAGCGGCGCTCAACTCGCACGCCTCGGCGCGGATTGCACCCTGGACGAAATCCTTGAGGCCACCAGCGCAGACGGAGCCGTGATCGTTGAAGGATGGATCAAACCTTCAACCCTCGAACGTCTCAACTCTGACTTCACCCCGTGGCTCGACTCTCACGGTGGAACGGATTCCGGCTCGGACGCGTCCGACGACTTCCTGGGGCGGCGCACACGCCGGCTGCAAGGCCTCGCCGCCAAGTCGGCGAGTTTCGTGGACGTGATGCTCGAGCCTCGCCTGGTTGGGTTCGCCGAGGCGGTGATCGGCCCGATCAGCCCGTCGATCATTCTCAACGCGGGCGAGGTGATCGAAATCGGCCCCGGCGAATCGGCTCAGCCTTTCCATCGAGACGACGACGCATGGAACTTCGCCAACACCCAAACGCCGATGGTGGTGAACGTGATCGGAGCCCTGGTGGACATCACCGCCGAGATGGGCGGAACGCTGGTGGTGCCTGGCAGCCACCTTTGGCAACCAAACCGCATTCCCGGAGTCGACGAGGTGATGGCCAGCGAACTCCCCGCAGGCGGGGCGTTGTTCTTCAGGGGCGACACCCTCCACGCCGGGGGCGCCAACCGCACCACCGACAAGTACCGGCGGGCGCTGTCGGTGAGCTACTGCTGCGGCTGGCTGCGCCCCGTGGAGAACAGCTACACCAACCTGAGCATCGAAGAGGTTCGCCGCCTGCCCCGCCGCGCCCAGCAGCTTCTTGGCTACGGCCTTTACGACGCATCCGAGGTGGGCGGCGGCTACCTCGGCTATCACCAGATGGGCGACCCGATGCGCCTACTGCACACCGACTCCTGACCCCCTGACGGTTAGCGCAGACCTGGATCTTGCAGGGTGCCCGTTGGGGTGCCGGCAACCGCTTGAGGCCCCGAAACGGGGTGCGTTCCGCGAACGCGCAACCCTCCGCCGAGCACCATCACCAGCATCACCAGTCCCACCGTGACCCACGCCGGGCTGGCGCCGAATTCCTGGTACAACGCCGCTGCGGGGATCGCCGCCACACCCGCGCCCAGAAGTTCGGACGCTCCCATCAATCCCAGCGCGGCGGCCTGGCGCTCCTCGGGCACGGCACGGCACACCACAACCTGCATGGCCACAAACCCGAGACCGTCTGCTATCCCGGCGGGGAACATCACGATTATCGGTATCAACAAGCCGGGAAGCCAGCCGTAGGTGGTGGTCACCAGCGCCACCACCACCATCGAGACCATGCACACCGGAACCGGGCCCACCCGGTCGGCCATTCGTCCCGCGAACGGGCTCACAAACACGATCGGCATCGCCAAACACATAAACGCCACACCCACCACCCACGGCTCGCCCCCACGGTCGGCGAACATCACCGGGAACACCGCCTCCCACGCCCCGATCACCACGAAATACCCGCTCACGAAAATGAGCGCCCCTTGCAGGCGCCGATTGCGCAGCAAATCCCAGGCCACCACGCCACGACGCTTCATGTCGAGCGATCCCTTGTCCGGCGGGAGGCGCCACACGAACGGCAGGAACGCCACCATCACCGCCGCAAAGAACGCGAAAGGCAGCCTGAGGCCGCCCACGTAGGCAAGCCCGCCCGACAGCACGGGCCCGACGATGAACCCGAGAATCTCGCCCACCACCAGTCGTCCGAGGTTCTCGCCCACCCGCGCAGGATCCAGCACCGACGCGGCCCGGCGCATCGCGGGGATCGTCATCCCGCCACCGAAACCCAAAGCGGCCCGGCTCACCATCCAAAGCGCCACACCGGACGCGAACACCATCACCAGCAAAGCCGCGGCGCTCAACATCAGCCCGCTGAACGCCATCAACTTGCCGTGCCCCCGATCCGCGAAACGCGCCAGCGACACCTGCGCAACGAAGCCACCCAGGAAGCCCGTGGCAACCACCACCCCCACGGCGGTTTCGCTGAAGCCGAACTCGTTGC
This sequence comes from Candidatus Aldehydirespiratoraceae bacterium, assembly GCA_965221635.1. GTDB lineage: Bacteria > Actinomycetota > Acidimicrobiia > Acidimicrobiales > Aldehydirespiratoraceae > JAAXHB01. Next base: position 773,118 of record OZ244902.1, on the reverse strand, counting down.
GGATCTCGCCGAGCACCGCGATGATTCCCGCTATGGCGGCCGCGGTGAGCGCAAGAACCACCTGAAACGGCAGCAGTTCGTTGCGCCCAGCCCGAGTCCCGCCCCGCGACCCGCGGCCACCTTCACTGCCGCCGGCGCCGTGGGATGCTTGACCGGTGCTGGTGTCCGCCACCGGTGTGCTTCCGTCGGGTGTGGCGTCAGTCACCAAGGAAAGCTAACCCACCACCCCCGGCAAAGGGCGCCCGTGGGCGAGGAGCGACGGGGAGGCTGTGGTTGAATTGCGCTGGTGAACGCTTCCGCCGGGCCTGGGGCATGAGTTGATGAACTTCGAACCGGACAACTTCTCCACGATCAACGTGGAGATCGCCGACCATGTGTGCCGGGTGACCCTCAACCGGCCCGACGCGCTCAACGCCTTCGATGACCGGATGCAAGCCGAGCTGAGCACCACCTGGCGGGCGTTGCGGCGCATTGACGACGTGCGGGTGGTGGTGCTGAGCGCCACCGGTGACCGGGCGTTTTGTGTGGGCATCGACCGGGGAGTGGAGATGACCGCCCTCGGTGGGGGCAACCTGTACGGCACGTCCAACAACTTCATGTACAACGACCCGGGTGACGACCTCGGCCCCAAGTCTTGTGACCTGTGGAAGCCGGTGATCGCAGCCGTGAACGGCATCTGCTGTGGCGGGGCGTTCTACCTGATCGCCGAATGCGACATCATCATCGCCGCCGATCACGCCACCTTTTTTGATCCGCATGTCACTTACGGAATGGCCGCGGTGTACGAGCCGATGAAAATGGCCCAGCGCATGCCGCTTGGCGAGATCCTGCGTCTCACGCTGCTCGGCAACCACGAGCGCATGACGGCAGCCACCGCGCAGCGGGTGGGGTTGGTGTCCGAGGTGGTGCCCCAGCCGGAGCTGGCCGACGCCGCCACCCGCCTCGCCGAGGCCATCGCCTCACAACCACCACACGCCGTGCAAGCATCGATGCGTGCCATCTGGGCGGCGCACGACCTCGGTTGCCGGCAGGCGCTCACGCTGGCGCCGGCGATTCTCACCACCGGCACACGCCCCGAGGCCATGCAGGAAGGCCAGCAAGCCTTCATGGAAGGCAAGCGAATAAACCCCAGACTCCGCTGACCCCCCGGCCCTGCCATGCCCGGGCGGCGGCCCGGCTGAAGGTGTGCGCTGATGCCTCACTAAGGTTCAGGTTCTGTTGACGGTGACGAACCCGAACCCCAAGGAGCGCCCACGATGACCACGCCCTATCCGAATGCTCTGATCTTCATCGACTTCCCCACCGACGAGCCCGAACGGGCCGCCGAGTTCTACCGCGAGGTGTTCGGCTGGGTGGTGGAACCCCGACCGGCCGGGTCGTTCTACAGGATCGTGCCCGGGCAGAACTTCCAGCTGCCCGACGGCACCCAGGGACCCACCGGCAACCTGCACATGGGCATCACCAACGTGGCCAACCGCCGTCCTCACCCATCGGATGACGGTCTTGAGCCTCGGCACCTGAGCCGTGACGGCCACACCGTGCGCATCTGGATTCTGGTGTCCGACGATGACGACATGGACGCCATCTCGGACAGGGCAGTGGCCAACGGCGCCACCGAATTGTGGCGTCACCACTACTTCGGCGAGTTCAACGGCTTCAACAACGCCTTCCAGGATCCGTGGGGCAACACGCTGGTGTTGTGGACCAAAGGCGGTGACGATCCGCAAGTGCCCGACGGCTGGACGGCCGAATGAACGCGGCGCCGCTGGGGGCCGCGACGACACGGGAGGTGTGTTGAATGACCGGTGATGCGTCGGTTCCCGCTGATGTTTACGACATTCACCCGCCGAAGGCTCGCTGGACTCACGTGGCGTTGCGGGTTACCGACATGGACGCCACCATCGACTGGTACACCACCCACACGCCGCTGAAGGTGATCGACCGGCGCACCGACAGCGACGGTCACGGCGCCTGGCTTGGCCACGACGACTCGCCGGACAGTCCGTTCTTGTTGGTGGTGGCACAGTTCTTTCCCGAGTCCGACCCGTTCAAGGACACCCCGATCGCCAAGCTCGCGCCGTTCGCTCATCTCGGCATTGAGCTCACCAGCCGTGCCGAACTGGAGGAGGCCGCAGCGGTTGCCGAGAAGGCCGGCTGTTTGGCGATGCCGCCAACGGACATGCCTCCGCCGATTGGTTACATCTGCATGATTAGCGACCCAGACGGCAACATGGTGGAACTCAGCTACGACCAGGGTGTGTACGCCACCGCCCAAAAGGTGATGCGCTGAGCGGCTCACCCGCTTCTGATCCTGGCGGGGTTGCCGCTTCGTATCTGGCAGCTTTCGCAAGCGGAGATCCATCGCAGGTTGCCGCTCACGTGAGCGACGATTTTCGCAACGAGCACACCAGCGCCCTAGGCGATCCCTGCACCACCCGCGCCGAATATCAGCGGCGCCTGAAGGGCTTTCTCGCCAGGTTCGAGGGGCTCACGTACGAACCCGAGGAAATCCTGGTCTCGGGCAACAAGGTGGCCGCCGCCTACGTGATGCGTGCAGTGAGCGAAGGCTGGCCAATAGAGATCCGCGGCGTGATGCGCATGACAGTGATAGACGGCCTGATCACCCACCGCATCGACTACTTCGACAGCCTCACCTACCTAAACCAAACCCACCAAACCTGACCGCACCGCCTGAGGGCGTTCAGCGGCAGTGGCTTATGACGGTGGCGAAGTTGTCGATTGTCTCGGCCAGGCCCTCCGCCAGTGAGGATCGAAGCACGGCTGCCAGGTTCAGGCTGGCGGACGTGAAACCGAGATCGGTGACTGCGCGGATTTGTTCGGGGATCTCAGATGGCGCCCCGGCGACGGCGTAACGACGGATCCAGTCTTCGGTCACCAGGTGGAACAGCTCGGGAGGGTCGTAGCGGTCAAGGTCGAAGTACCAGCCCGATGCTTGGGCCAGGGCGGTGTCGATGGCGGCGAGCCGGTCGGGATCCATGCCCTGATCGGGGCCGGGTCGCACGATTGCCAGATAGTGGGCCACGTATCGCACCACCGAACGCCGGGCGAGGTCGCCGTCGGAGCACACGCAGAGCGTGAGCCGGGGCGCGATCTCCACCGTTCCGGGTGTGCGTCCGGCACGGGCTTCGCCTTCGTTGAGCCAACCCCGGTAGCGGTCTGCCAGTTCGGGGGTGAAGTGCCGCGCCCCCACAAGTGCGATGTCGGCCAGCTCCCCGGCGAGGCGCATCACCTGAGGGCTGCGAGTGCCCACAGAGATCGGCACGGTCTGCTCGGGTGGTCGCACCAGCGCGGCGCCGTCGATGGGGAACATCTCCGCGTCGAAATCCACCGTTTCGCCTGCGAGCAGCGCCTTGATGCCGACGATTGCCTCGCGCAGCGCCCTCACCGGACGGGGATAGTCGATGCGAAGGTTTTCGAGCCCGGCGCCCACACCGATCCCCAGAAACATCCGCCCACCGGACAGTTCCTGAAGCGTGCCAACCGCCGCTGCCAGCACCGCAGGATGCCGCGAGTAGGGGTTGGTCACCATCGACCCGATGTGAATGCGTTCGGTGGCCGCGGCCACCAAGCCTTGCAGCACGAAACAGTCGGGCCAGAACACCACATCGGAAATCCCAAGCCGCTCAAACCCCGCCTGCTCGCACCGCACGGCCAAGTCCACAACATCGCCGGGACTCATCCCAGGAGTGATCTCAGCCTCAAAGATCGTCACAACCAGTTCCCGTGCCTAGCCGTGTGTCCGCCGCCCGCCACAAGCTCGACCTGCGCCATCGCCGTTGTCCGCACCTGCTCGTGGCCCTTGGGTGTGGCAGGCACTGCCAGGTCGGTCGTCAGGCTGGTACCGGGATCAGACGTTCAGGTAGCTCTCCATGGAGTCGTCGAGGGCTTGATCCCAGGGGGTGTGATGGATTGGTGCCACGGTGCCGGTGAGCGGCGAGGTGTGGCCGTGGTCGCGGTAGCCGATGATGGACTTCTTCTTGTGGCCCTTCCAGTCCTTGAACATCTTGCTCACCAGAGGGGTGTTGAAGTCCGGGTAGTCGGTCTGGTCGACAAGGTCCTGGGTGTATTCGCCTTGGTAGTCGATCAGGCCGTAGTCGTCGGTGATCTCGTCCTCGATGGCTTGCTGTCGGGCAATCTCAGCGGCTTGCGCTTCGGCGGAGGGAAGGGTGATGCGTCCGAGGATCACGTCTCGTGCGTACCACGCCTGAGCGTCGAACATGTTGAACGTGTACCACTGGTCTTGCATCCCCAGGTACATCACCCTGTTGTTGGGCTGGAACACCACACCCCGGTACAGCATCGACGTTGCCAGGCGGTTGGTGGTGGTGAGGCGCAAGTCGTCGTCCATGAACGGGAAGTGGTGCTTGTAACCGGTGCAGGACACGATGGCGTCCACCTCGGTGGACGTTCCGTCGGCGAAATGCACCGTGCGGCCCTCAACGTGGGTGAGTATCGGCTTCTCGGTGATGCCGTCGGGCCAGTCGAACCCCATCGGCCCGCTGCGTGAAGTACACACCACCGAAGCGGCGCCGTACTTCCAGCATTGCGAGGCGATGTCCTCCGCCGAGTAGCTCGAGCCGATCACCAGCACGTTCTTGTTGGCGAACTGGGCGGCGTCACGAAAGTCGTGGGCGTGCAGCAGCGTGCCGCCGAACGTTTCGTAACCGGGGTAGTGCGGCATGTTCGGGATCGAGAAGTGACCGGTGGCCACCACCACCCAGTCAAAGCGCTCGGTCACGGTGGTGTCGGTGTTGTAGTCGTGCGCGGTGAGCGTGAACCCGTCGCCGTCGGTGTGGCTCACCTGTCGCACGGCATGGTTGAAGCGGATCTGGTTGCGCACGCCGCTGCGGGTCACCCGGCCCACGATGTAGTCGTAAAGCACCTCACGGGGAGGGAACGACGCGATCGGCTTGCCGAAGTGCTCCTCGAAGCCGTAGTCGGCGAACTCCAGGCACTCCTTGGGGCCGTTCGACCACAGGTAGCGGTACATGCTGCCGTGGCACGGTTCGCCATTGTCGTCCAGCCCGGTGCGCCACGTGTAGTTCCACAGACCGCCCCAGTCGGACTGCTTCTCGAAGCACACAAGCTCCACCCCGTCTGCGTCCCCGGTGCGGTCACTGGCAAACGCATGCAACTGCGCCAGCCCGCAAGGCCCCGCTCCAACAACAGCCACCCGTGTCATGTCAACCTCCCAAGATCGTCAGGCGCCAATACCCCCCATTCTGCCACCCCAAAAAATCCCGCGCCCACCCAGCCCCGACCCCCACCCCAACGCAGCACTGCCCCGCTGACGCTCACCCAGCCACTCCCCGCATCCGCCATGCAGCTCTTTCCACGAAATGATGGGGTGACGGACTATGTGGTCTCCGGGCTTGATGGCACGAGATGTTGTGCATTGTGGGCCTTGTGTGCTTCTTTTTCCAGGTAGCGCTGGCGAAAGGTGATGGCGGACAACGCCAGTACGAAAGGAAAACTGAAGGCGGGCCACAGGTCAAGCCATTGACCGAGGAATCCGCTCAAGGCAGCCCAGACAAAGATCGCAGCATAGATTCCACTAATCCCACCCGCAAAGATCCCGAGCATCAGTGTGATTCTGTCGTCGCGGATTCGGATCTTGCTGCCATCAGGCCACTTTGGGCCCCCTGTGTCGTCAGGCCACCCCGGACGCGAGAGGCGCCTCGGCACCCTAATTCCGGATACAGGTGCTGTGGTCATTTGAGGCACCTCTCGCGACATGCTGCGATGGACAATGGAATCAAGCTAACCGGAAATAGCATCCGCTTCCAGTCCTTCCGGCCGCTTGACAAACCACTGGTGCGAGCCAGGATCTCCAAGATGGAGCCTTGCAGGAAACTCGGAATGGCCAGGGCGGCGACGAGATTCTTGATGGGATCATCACGCCATTGTGTGCATGTAGCAGCCATTCCTTGTCTCCTTTGTTGTGTGTTGGTGTGACCTCTGGCTCAGCCTTCCTCACTCTTGGGTGGTGCACATCACCCGTGATCTGCCTGGATAGTGACCCTACCCTGCCGATGATGGCGTGTCAAGGGGATGCTCGTGGGTTGTTGTGGGGGGTCGTTCGGGTGGTGGGGTTCTAGACTTTGGGGGTGAGTCATTTTCGGGTTGGGTCGGCTGTGGAGCGGTTGCATCGCAGTGAGTTGGCGGTGCCTGGGTCTCGGCCGGTGTTCTTTGAGAAGGCGGCTGCTGGGCCGGCGGACTACGTGTTCTTGGACTTGGAGGACGCGGTTGCGCCCGATGAGAAGGTGTCGGCTCGGGGCAACGTGATCGAGGCGCTTCGGGACATCGACTGGCGGGGTGCCGGGAAGACCATTTCGGTTCGGATCAACGGGTTGGACACGCACTACATGTACCGAGACGTGGTGGACGTGGTGGAGCAGGCCGGGGCGCACCTGGACACGATCCTGATCCCCAAGACCGGGGTGCCCTCAGACGTGTACATGGTGGACGCGCTGCTCACCCAGATCGAGGCGGCCATGGGGTTCACGCACCGCATCGGCATCGAGGCGCTGATCGAAACCGCCCTGGGAATGGCCAACGTGGAAGCCATCGCCGGGTCGAGCCCGAGGCTGGAGGCGATGCACTTCGGGGTGGCCGACTACGCGGCGTCGCTGCGGGCTCGCACCATCACCATTGGCGGGCTCAACCCGGACTATCCCGGCGACCAGTGGCACTTCGCGCTGTCGCGGCTGGTGGTGGCATGCCGCGCCAACGGGTTGCGCGCCATCGACGGCCCCTACGGTGACTTCGGCGACCCGGACAATTTCATGGCATCGGCGCGGCGCGCCGCGGCGCTTGGCTACGAGGGCAAGTGGGCGATCCACCCATCGCAAGTGGAGATGGCCAACGAGGTGTTCAGCCCACCAGCCGAAGAGGTGGCCCAGGCACGCCGAATGCTTGAAGCCATGGCCGCCGCCGAAGCAGCCGGACTCGGCGCCGCCCAACTCGACGGCCGCCTAATAGACGCCGCCTCGGCCCGAATGGCCCAAAACGTAGTAAACACCGCCAACGCAATAGCCGCCGCAGCCTCCCGCTAGGCCTGCGGGGGTTAGGGGAGGTCGCGGACTCTCTTTTTCTCGGGGTCGTAGAAGGGGAAGGGGACTACTTTGGCTTCCAGGCGCTTTTGGTGGCCGTCCAGTTTGCCCACCTGCACTTCTGTGCCTGCTTCGGCGTGTTGAACTGCCATTCGGCACAGGGCGATGTTGGATTGCAGGATTGGCGAGATTGTGGCGCTGGTGATCACCCCGACTTGGAGGCGGCCCACGTACACGCCGTCTCCGTGGGAGGCGGGTTCGTTGCCCACCAGCTCCAGGCCCACCAGGCGACGCTGCGGGTTGTCGCGGCGGGCCTCCAGGGCTTGCCTGCCGATGAAGTCGTCGGGCTTGGTCTTGAGGGCCACCGTGAAACCGATTCCGGCTTCGTAAGGGTCGGTCTGGTCGCAGAACTCAGCGCCTGCGAACACGAGCCCGGCCTCTATTCGCAACATGTCCAGCGCGGCGAGGCCCATCGGTTTCAGACCTTCGGTGGCGCCGGCCTCGAAGAATGCGTCCCACACCTGCGGCGCGTCGTTGGGATGGCAGAACACCTCGTAGCCCAGCTCGCCGGTGTACCCCGTGCGTGACACCACCAGCGCCGCCCCGTCGGGGCCACCAAGGCGAGCCACGGCGAAACGGAACCAGCCCATCTCGGCCATCGTGGGCTGATCGGGCCGAGTCCACACCACCTGCTGAAGGATGCGGCGGCTGTTGGGGCCCTGCACCTGCAGGTTGTGAAGCTGCTCAGTGGAGCGCCGCACCCACGCCCGCAAGCCACGCGCCTCGGCTTGCTCACGAAGCCACAGACCGCTGTGGTCACTGCCGCCGATCCAGCGGAAGTTGTGCTGCCCCAGGCGAAACACGGTTCCGTCGTCGATCATGCCACCCGTGTCGTGGCACATGGCGGTGTACACCACAGCCCCAACCGCCAGCTTGCGGATGTTGCGGGTGAGGCAGGTTTGCAGCAACAACTCGGCGTCGGGGCCGGTCACCTCGTACTTGCGCAACGGCGAAAGGTCGATCGCCGCCGCGGCCTGGCGGCACGCCCAGTACTCCTCGGTGGCGCCGTGAGCGGTGTACGAATCGGCAAGCCAGTAGCCGTTGTACTCGCCGAAGCTGCGGGTTAGCTGCGACGTGCGGGGATGAAACCCTGTTTCCTTGGTGAGTTCGGCTTCGGAGTCGGTGGTCATGCGAAACGCCGTGGCTTTCTTGAACAGGTTCGCCGACGGGTACACCCGCACCGCGATGTCGGTGGGGTTCCAGCCGTTGGCGGCGTCGATGTCGTCTGGGCAGGAAGTGGAAACGCACACCAAGTCTTCCAAAGCCCGCAACAGCACGTAATCGCCGGGCCGCGACCACGGCTCGTCCAGGTAAATCTGGTGGGCGGCGTCAAGGTTGGTGTTGTAGTAGAAGTTGATCGCCTCCCAGCCACGGCGGGAGGCCACGCCATAAGGCGCCAACTGCTGGTTGATGTTGTCGGTGCAGTTCACATGCCCCGGGTAGCCCATCTCCTCGTAGTACCGGGCCGAACAAGCCGTGTTGAACGTGTCGTGACGGCCAACGGTGTCCTGGATCACCTCGGCAAGCGGGCGCATTCGTGCGTTGTAGAACTTCGAGTACAGCCCCGGAGTGGGGCAGGCGGCGCCCATGAGAGTGCGGGTGACGGTGGCGTCGAGGCACAACTCCAAACCGGCGTCCAGGTCGGCCACGGCGAAACACTGAAAGTCCGAGCACTGGCGGCCCTCAACGTCGATCACCTGGAAGAAGTCACCCTTGGCCACCTCGTAAGTGGCCGCGGTGCTGCGATCCACGATGAACTCCTGGGTCGGGTCGGCCAACGGCACCGGCAGCAGCGGCGGAGCGCCACGCTGGGGTGGGTTGCCGCGGTGAACGAACACGATCAAATCGGTGGGCGGATCCTGGCGATGAGCCTCCATGGGCGACCCTGGGGCCACAACCGCCACAGTTGCCTCCTCGTGGGCCACCAAACACGCGCGGGCACCTGGGCCGTGATCGGGTTCGAGGAGTCGCCGGGCGGCCGCACCTTGCAGCGAAGCCCGCGTGATGCCCTGGCGCGCCAAACCGGCACGCATCCGCCGGGCGTCAACCACCGGCGCCGACAACACCGAGACTGCTGCGGCGTCGCCTGCTGAAGCAATGGCCGCTCTCCCGCGCAGAGCGGCGTCGCGGGTGCCGGTCGAATGTGACGGGACGGGCCTCGCGGCGGCGGCGTCCGTGGCGGCTCGGCCACTCAGGCCTGCCTCGCTGGCGCTTGGGCCATCGGAGGGCGTGTTGTCGCTTGCCCGTCGCGAAGACAGAGCATCGATCGGGGCCAGCAGGTCGGGCACGCACACACCGCCGGAATCGAATGCGACGACTTCGCATTGTTGGCAGCCCTGAGGGTCCACCACTTCAAGTTCGTCGCCGGCGTGCAATCCCAGCACCGTGGCCCCACCACCAACCACCCTGTAGCGCTCCACCCCGTTGCCGAGCGACATCACCCCCGGCAACAACACCCGGGGCGCCACGGCGGGAGAGAGCGCGGCGGCCTGACTTGAAGCGACGGCGACAACCGCCATCGGTGAGTTCCCCTAACCGGAACCGGTGAGGTCGCCGCGGCGGGCTGTGGCGGACACGCCTGCAAACATGTCCCACACCAAAAGCGCCACGGCCACCAGTGCCGAGAGCGTGCTCACCCACACTCCCGCGCCGGTGCTGAGAATTTCCGAACCGGCGGCGTCCAACAGGATGCGCCCGCTCACCACGGTTACGAATCCGGCGCCGATCCACGCAGGGCGCCAACCGAACTGCACGAGCATCACCGTGGCCAGCGCCACGATCAGGCCGACACGGCCCTCGCTCAACTGGTTGCCCGCAGCGGTGACCGCATCGTCACCCACACCGGACTGCCACGGCAGGAATATGCCGACAGCGGCCACGAGCATGGCCGCTTGAGCCGCGCGTCTGCGACTGAACATCGCCTCGATGCTACCCGGCGATGGTGCTACCGGCAGATGGGCCGCCGGAGGATGGCGACAGGTGCCGCGCCCCTAACGCTGAAGGCGGGAGCGCGGCACCTGCCACACCACTGTTAGTGCAACAAGTGTCAGCCGACGACTTGAATGCAGATGATCGTGAAGACGATGCAGGCCAGGCAGATCACCACGCAGGCCCGCTCGAAGCCCTTGTCGTGGCCTGTCTTGCCCTCAAAGGAAATTTGCTTTCCTGCCATGTCAGCCTCCCTGGTACTTTTCCTCGAGGCGCTCGGCGGCCTCGTTGAGGGTGGCGTTCTCACGCCTGGTGATTTGGATCATCATGATCAGCGACACCAACAGGGCGAGAATCACAAGGATCACAGAGGCGAGATTGTCGCCAGTGCCCCAGGTGAAATATCCCGTGGTGCCGTCGGCATCCGCTAGGGCTGCCTCCCAACTGTCGTAGGGAAAGGTATTCATCTAGTTCCTCCTGGTTCTAGAGATTGGACTCGGGCGCCGCTGCGCGGCACCCGGCGTTTTTTGCTGGTCGGCCTGGCTCCTGAGTTGCTTGCGGCGACGCTGAGCCCAAATGCCCGCGGAGGCAACCACCGCGTACATGAGCGCAACCGCGCCGATGAACTGGATCCAGGAACCGGACATCGAGCCGTGCTAGCCGCTCTTGACCGCCGCGTAAGCCGAACGCAGCGTGGCGTCCGCACTCTCGACGGTGCCGTCGGCTTGAACGATCGTCTCCTCGGCCCTTCCAAACTCGGGGAAGAAGTCCGTTTCGAACTCGGCCATGTCGAGGCCCTCCACTTCCACTTCGGGCGGCACCCGCAGCAAGTTGAGCTTCTTGAGGATCCAAGCTCCGATGTAGCCGGTGAAGAACGCCAGCGGCACAAGTGCAGTGGTGCCCACCAACTGGCCCAGGATGCTGGTTTCCACCAGGTTCACACCCGTGGGGAAGCCGGCGGCGAACACGCCAACACACATCACGCCGATGAAGCCCATGATGCCGTGCACCGTGACCGCGCCGACCGCATCGTCGATGCGAGCCTTGCGCTCCAGCCAGTTGGCGCAGTGGTAGGCGATGCCCGCAGCGAAGAACGAAAGCAGGATCACCAGCGACGGGTGGTAAATGTCGGCGCCCGCGGACACCGTGACCACACCGGCAAGACCACCGGAGAGGGTCCAGAACGGGTCGCCGCGCGAGAAGATGTAACCACCGCCGAAGCCACCGGCGAAGCCCATCGTGATGGTGAGCGTGATGGCCGACAGAGTGGCCGGGCTGAAGTAGATGTTGGCCCAACCGGGAACCGTGTCTGTGGTGACGGCCAGGCAGGCCGCGTAGAACGCGTAGAAGCCGGTGAAGATGATCATCAGCCCCATAAGCGTGAGGTGAAGGTTGTGGGGCCTGAATGCCCGAACACCTCCGTTGCTGTCATACCTCCCTATGCGTGGCCCAAGGTGGAACAGCACTCCCAAGGCAAAAATGCCCGAGATGCCGTGAACCACACCGGACGCGGCGAAGTCGTGGTAGCCGAAATGCGTGGTCAGCCAGCCGCCGTAGCTCCATCCCCAAGCTGCGGCCACCACCCAGACCAGACCACCCATCAGGGCGGTCAGCCACAGGTAGGCCGAGATGCGGATGCGCTCGATGACGGCGCCGGACATGATCGAGCCCGTGGTCCAGGAGAACAACACGAACGCGGCCCAGAACACGCCGGTGATGTTGTCGCCCAGGTTTGGCCCCATCGAGCCGTTCCACGGCAAGGCGTAACCGTCACCACAGAAGTAGGCGTCCGCTCCGGCCTTGCCACCTCCGGTGGTGTCGCCGGTGAACTTCAAGCCTTCCTCCATGCAGAAGTACACCCACCAGCCGAAGAAGTAGAACATCGGCGTTACCACGGCGATTGTCATTATGTTCTTCATCGCCGTGGACATGATGTTCTTGCGCCGGCTGACGCCGGCCTCGTAGGTCATGAAACCCACGTGCAGCAACCACATGATCGCGACGGTGAAGAAGTAGTAAGCCTCGATGAACGTGGTGTCAACGCTCATTGACTCACCCCCAATGCTTCATTTTCCGTTGCCCGGCCCCTGTGACCGGAACACGGCGACGCTAGCACATCGCCACAGGCCGGGCCGGTAACGGACGGCCCCGCGGCTAATGCCGCGTGGGGTGCGGGCGAGGTGTTGCCGCACCACCACCGAACGCCGAGATCGGCGACTGCGGATGAGGCCGGCGCTCGTGGAGATGTGCAGCGACGGGGAACGGCGCCGAGTGAGCTGGATGCCGGCTGGGGGCGAACCCCCGCGGGCGGGATTATGTGGGGGATCGGTCGGTGACGTCGATCACTGCGCCGGTGGTGGGGTGGATGCGCACCGTGACATGGCGCAGGAAGTCGTCGCGCCCGCCGTCGGGATCCTTGATGGTGAACACCACGATCCAGGCTGTGCCGGTGCCCTGGCGCAGCAGCCTGGCCTCGGTGCGCTCCGGCTGGAAGTCGATCTCCTGCACGGCTGTGGCTATCGCCTCGTCCTCGTCGACCTCCACCCCCGAGCAGGCACGCAGCGGGCCCCACACCATCATCGCCAACACAAGGCCCACCACCAAAAGCAGGATCGTTCGGGACTGGGTGGCCTTCACGCGGGCCACGAAACCCTTGGGCCGCTCTTCGGGCCCGGGCATGGGTACCGGATCGCTGACTGGCACGACCGCAGGCTAATCGCAGTGGGCGCGGGGATCCGCGGACTGCGCTCGGCGACCCGCTGCTGCTAGTCGGCGGGCTCCGCGGGGGGCTTCACCGCGAAACGCAAAATCAGGTAGCCGATCACGTGGGCCAAGGTGAATACGAACAGCATCCACCAAATCGTGACCTTTCTGCGGTAGCCGCGCTCGCGGCACTCCCAGAACGTGAGCCCCATCACCCCCACCAGCAGCATCCACATCGCCCAAAGCACCTCGGATTGCATCAGGAACATCAATCCCATCGCGTCTTCCCTTCGACTCGTACCCGGCTACTCGCCTGAGGGGTACACCTTTACCGACATCAACCGCACCGGTGGGCTGATCAGCTTCACCGGGCCGTGGGCGACCTCGCCGTGGATCTGCATCGTGTCGCCCGCGTGGAGGCGGTACACCCGACCGCCGTAGCCGTAATCGAACGATCCCTCCAACACGTGGATGAACTCCACTCCGGGGTGCTGGTACAACGGGAACACGTCGCTGGGCTCGGACAGGGTGGCGATCATCGGTTCGATCACCCTGTTGGGGCCTCGCAGCGCACCCAAGTCCTGGTAGAGGCGCCCGGGCCCGCTGCCCTCGTGGTGGATCTCGTGACCTTCACCGGCTCGAACGATCACCAGGTCGTGTTCCTCGTCGAGGCCCCTAAACAGTGCGGTCACCGGCACCTGGGCCGTGGTGGCCAGGCGCACCAGCGTGGAAAGGCTTGGTGCGCTGTGGCCGTGCTCGATCTTGGACAACATCCCCAGCGACAAGCCCGAAGCGTCCGCAAAGGCGGACATGGTCAACCCGAGCCCCTGTCGCAGTTCTCTCACCCTGGCGCCCACCGCACGGCAAACCTCGTCGGTGGTCAACTCCTCGGCGAACCCCTCCGGCGCCTCGCCTCCGTCGGCGGGGTGGGCAGCGCCGCCATCGGAGGATGCGACTGATCGCTCGACGGCGTTGGCTTGATCGCTCAGCCGGTAGTTGCGCGCCACCCCTTGATCCTGCCAGATCCCAACAACGATCCCCCGACCCGTGCTGGTTGCCCCGAGCGGCGCCGGCGGGTTTGGGCACCTACCATCGGAGGATCGTGATCCTGGTGACACATTCCCGCACTCGCCGCCGCGCCGGGGCGCGCCGGAGGTGACCTTGCAGCGTTCGAGCCCTGAGCGGGTGCCGTCCATCGACGACTACAACCGGCTGCTTGAGGGACGGGTGGCGGTGGTGACCGGTGGCGGCGACGGCATCGGTGGCGCCATCAGCCGCCTGTTCGCCCAGCACGGCGCGCTAGTTGAGGTGGCCGAGATCGACCGGCAACGCGCCGAGAGGATTGCCGGGCAGATCAGCGACGCCGGGCATGTGTGTGCTGCGCATGTGCTGGACGTGCGCGACGACGACGCCGTGGAGCGGTTCCGAAGCCACGTGATCCAAACCCACGGCCGGGTGGATGTGCTGGTGAACAACGTTGGCGACTACCGGCCACTGGTGCGCTTCCACGAATCGTCACCCGAGTCTTGGCAGGCCATGTACGAGATCAACCTGCGCCACGTGTTCTCGGTGACCAGGGCCTTCCTGCCGCACATGATCAGCCGCGGCGCCGGTGCAATCGTGAACGTTCACTCGGTGGAGGGAATGCGCGGCTACCCCGGCGAGCCGGTGTACGCGGCGATGAAGGCAGCGGTGGCGCACTTCACCACTTCGCTGGCCGCGGGTTACGGGCGCCACGGCATCCGAGCCAACGGAATCGGCACCGACCTCACCCAGACACCCCAGGTGGACTACCGCGCCGGTCACGCCGAACACGACCATCTGTGGGAGGCGTGGGCGCCGGTTGGGCGCCTTGGATGGCCCGAAGACCAGGCACGGGTGGCGTTGTTCCTGGCGAGCGACCTGTCCTCGTTTGTGACCGGGGTGAACATTCCCGCGGATGGCGGCACCCGCGCCGGCGGCGGCTGGTTCTACTCGCCTTCCGCCGGACGATTCACCAACCGCCCCACCGGCCTGTGACCGGGGTGAAGCCGCCCCCGGTGACCAGCGCCGAGCCTGCGACAAGCTGGGGGTTGTGGTAGCAACGCTTGGCATGAAGTTGCTTGTGTTCCAACACATCGACTGCGAGCATCCGGGCCGACTGCGGGACTTCCTGGCCCGAGACGGCATCGAATGGACAGCAGTAGAACTCGACCAGGGCGAACCGATCCCCACACTGGACGAATACGACGCGCTTTGGGTGATGGGCGGCCCGATGGACGTGTGGGACATCGAGGAGCACCCATGGCTGATCGAGGAGAAGCGAGCCATCCGCCGCTGGGTGCAAGAACTCGACCGGCCCTTTCTGGGGTTGTGCCTGGGACATCAACTGCTGGCCGACGCCCTTGGCGGCACTTGCGGGCCTCAACGCCCCCCGGAGATCGGGGTGATGGGCGTGGAACTCACCGACGCCGGCCAACAAGATCCGATCTTCGCGGGCATGGCCCGTGATCAACAGGCGCTGCAATGGCATTCGGTGCGAGTGGCGCAACCACCCGAAGGCGCCGTGGTGCTGGCCTCCTCACCGGCGTGCGCGGTGCAAGCCATGCGCGTGGGTGAGCGGGCGTGGTCGATGCAATACCACGTGGAAGTGGAAGACGACACGGTGAGCAACTGGGCCGCAATCGACGCCTACCGCGCCGCGCTGGAGGCGACTCTCGGCCCCGACGCGCTCGGATCGCTCGCCGCCGCGTCCGAAGCTCACATGGGCGAGTTCGCGGATTCCGCAGCCAAGTTGTACGACAACTTCATGGCGCAATGCGCCGCGGCTACCACACCCTGAACTGACCTCGGATTGGCGCCGCGGGATTTGTCGGGCAGGCGGGATTTGAACCCACGACCTCCTCGTCCCGAACGAGGCGCGCTACCAAGCTGCGCCACTGCCCGTGTTCGAATGAGGATCGCAGGCTAGCGCCCCGTCGGCGCCGTGGGCTGCGCTGCGATCAGCCCGGAATTGAAGCCGCAGGCCGGGCCTCGTGAAGGGATCGAACCGCACGGGCCAGGCGCAGGAAACTCACCGGCTTCACCAGCCACTCATCGGCGCCGCTGCGACGAGCCAGGAACTCGTCGGCCTCACGGTCGAGAAGCAACAGCACCGGCCTTGGCGCCAGGCGGCCCATCTCCTCCTCCTGGCGGATCGCCAAACACACCGCCATTGCGCCCATGTTGGCGATCTGCAGATCCAGCACCACCACATCGGGATCCGCTGAGGCCACCGCGTCGAGCACGGCCTGGCCACGATTCACCCTCACCACGTGGTATTCGCCACCAACCGCGGCCATGCACAAGTCGCCGACCGAGTCGGCATCAGTGGCCACCAGCACCGTAGGCACGGTGGCCCAGACTACCGATCCAACCCGAGCCGCGGGTACCATCGGGGCCATGCTTGAGATCGAATCCGAGAGCAACGAGGCAGGCAACTTTGCCGTGCTTCGCCCAAGGGGTGACATCGACGCCTACTCGGTGGCGCAATTCCGCCAAGCGCTCAACGACCAGCCCGACGGAGGCCGGTTGGTGGTGGATCTCTGCAACGTTCCCTTCATGGATTCCGCAGGACTCGGTGCTCTCATCGGCGGGGTTCGCCGAATTCGCGAAGGCGAAGGCCGGGTCGCCGTGTACTGCAACGCGGACAACCTCGTGCGCCTGCTTCACACCACCGGCTTCAACCGCATAGTGCCCGTGGAGGAAACCCTCACCGGCGCCGTCACCGCGCTCAACAGCTGAGCACCCCACCTGCAGGCACCAGCGCGCCCAACCCCCCACCTTGAACCGAATCTCGTGCGTGGCAGGTTTTCTTCGTGCGCGACCGCGCTGCTGAGCAACTGCCGCGCCGCCTCGATGCAACGCTCGCCTAACCGCCTTCGAGTTGTCGTCCGCAGGTGGCGCCTGTGGATGGCGTTGGGGTTAATCGCCGCTGCTCTCGTGGGGATGATCGTCACCTCCGGGGCTGCCGCGGCCCCGGTGAGCGCTCAGGAGTGGGACGGTGAACCCGCCGGGGCGGACGTTGTGGACGTGGTGGAAATATCGGGACACCTCGACGGGATCGTCGCCAACTTCATCGAACGGTCGATCCGCCGCGCCGAATCGGAAGGCTCCATTGCCTTGGTGTTGCAGGTGGACAGCCCCCGAGCCGTGATCGACGACGAACGCCTCGCCGAGCTGGCCGATGCCATCACCGGGTCGGCCGTTCCGGTGACCATGTGGGTGGGGCCATCGGGCGCCGAAGCCAAAGGAGGCCTAGCCCAGCTTGCCGGTGTGGTGGACGACCTGGCCCTGGCGCCCGGATCACGCCTCGGAAACGCCGGAACCGCCGCGTTCGAACTGCCCGAAACCTTCGCCGCCGCGTATCCACGGATGACCGACGGCACCATCTCGTCCACCGAGGCGATCCAACTCGGACTGGCCCGTGAGGCCCCCACCCTGCCTTTCTTCGTGCTTGACCTTCCAGGGTTCCGAACCGAGATAGACACCACAGGCGACGAACCGGTGCGAGTGCCGCTCAGCCGAGTGCGCTTCGCGAAACTTCCCCTGCTCGACCAGTACATGCACACCGCCGCCAGCCCAGCCGTGGCCTACCTGCTGCTGCTCAGCGCCGGGGTGCTGTTGATCTTCGAGCTGTACACCGCCGGTGTTGGCGTGGCCGGTGTGGTGGGCGCCGGATCCTTGCTGCTTGGCGGGTACGGATTGGCGGCTCAGCCCTTCGGATGGCTTGGTGTGATCCTGTTGCTGTTGGCCGCGTTCGGGTACTGCGTGGACATCCAAACCGGAGTGCCCCGCGTGTGGACGGTGATCGCCACCGTGAGCCTCGTGGCCGGGTCGCTGACCCTCTTCGAGGGAGGATCACCCGGATGGGTGCCGCTAGTGGCCGGGATCCTCGGCGTGGTGCTGGCCATGACCGTGGGGATGCCCGCCATGGTGCGAGCCCGGTTCTCGTTGCCCACCATTGGGCGTGAATGGATGATCGGGGCTGACGGGGTTGCTGTTGAGGGGCTGGATCCCGAGGGCGTGGTGGAGATTGACGGAGCCCCCTGGAGGGCGCGAACTCATCGGGCACACACTGTCGAGGCCGGGGATCCCGTGCGCGTGGTGTCTCTCGAAGGCCTCGTGCTGACAGTCGCCCCTCCCGAGGACTCCGACTAGTTCCTGGACCTTTGGGATTGGATTATTAGGCCGTCTGCTGCGAAGGGGCGGCCTGCTTTGGCTAGGAGTTTTTCTGTGGCCAGTAGTGCTCTTAGGGCTAGGTGGGCTGTTTTTGGGGGTGGCTTGGTTGGGGCTCCTGGGGGGGTTGGGCTTTGTTTGGGGATGCTTGGCACGTAGACGGCTGTTTCTGTGGGGTGCCAGTTGTGGCGGATTAGCAGCTGGGTGAGGGTTCGCCAGGTGAACATGGCTATGTGGTCGGGGTGGTTGATCTCCACTCCTCTCAGGATGGCTGCCGCCGGGTTGATCAGGCCGTAGGCGTTGGGGGTGGTGATCACGAGCGTGCCGTCGGACTTGCACAGGTGGTGCATGGCATCGAGGAACGGGCCTGGGCTGTGGAGGTGTTCGATGATCTCTCCTGCCAGCACCACCTCGGCTGGTGGCACGCCCAGGGCGGCTACCGCTTCAGGATCGGTGCAGTCGACCTGGTGGACGTTGTAGCCCTCCGCTTTGGCTTCGGCCACTCCTTGCTCGTCGGTGTCGAGGCCCACCAGGTCGGCGGCCACGGCGCGCAACCGGGCGTGCAGCCACCGGCCTTGGCTTTGCTGACGCTGCCTGAAACCGGCGTCGGCGAAACCCACGTGGATCACCGTGCGGCCACGGCAGATGTCCTCCAGCAGGGTCACCCGATCCACCAGGGGCGCCTTAGGAAGCTTGTGAACCAGGCTGGAATCGTCGGCCTGGTGTTGGGCCTCCCAGTCGGTGCTCATGAGCCTGGCCTGCTTTTCCGGTTTCCGGCGGGCGTGGGGTTGGCGTTTGTCGGGTGGAAAACGGAGGCGTCTTGGTGCTTCTCGGCCAGGGCGTGCAGGGTTTCGGTGGCGCCGGAGCACACTTGGCGCACCCTTTTGGCCATGCCACGCCGGCGGTGCCACAGCAACACGCTGCCCACGCGGCCCACCTCGGGCACCACCCAGCGGGGCTCGTGAGGATCGAAATCGTACGGATGGGCGTACAGCCACGGCGCCGGGTGACGGCTCGCCTGGCGGCGCGCCCAGGCAATCAACGGCGACGGGGCGATGCGCAGATAGGTGCCGCCGAGCAATGGCAGGCGCAGCTTGCCGACACCCATGACAGGGCTGGGAAGTTCGATCAATCCGCACGGCCAGCGGAACGGGTGCTTGGGCGCTTCCGGCCAGCCGAAGAGAGGGTTGCGGGCAGGCAGCACGCTCGATGAGTAGCGGTAACCCAGGTCGGTGAGGATCTCCGGAGCCCACGCCGACTCGGGAACCATCGAAAAGATCGGCGCCCTGAACCCGGCGGGGTTGGCGCCGGTGCAATCCGCCAGCGCCGCGGTGGCACGAGCGGTTGCCTCACGGAAACGATCCGGGCCCACCTCGGGCAACGGCGTGTGGGTGGCGCCGTGCAAACCCACCTCGTGACCCCTGGCGGCGACTTCACGCACCAGCGCCGGCGACTCGTCCACCACCTCCCCAACAACGAACACCGTTCCCCGCACACCCCACTCGTCGAGCAAGTCGAGCAAGCGTTCGGTGACCGCCGGGTAGCGAAGCTCGGCGCAGTCGTCGGCGCGGTGATCCTCAAGATCCAACGTGAACGCAACCGAAGCAGTCATCACAACTCTTGACCGGCCTGCGTGCGGCTCGAAGCCACCGTTGCGCCGGAAGCTCCTGCATCAGCGCCTTCTTCATCAGCGCCTTCTGCATCAATGGCTTCCGCGTCAGCTGTGTTGATGTACACAGCCCGCGCGTGAGCGGTGCCGGCATCCGCTTGCTGTTCGTGAACTTTCTCGGCACGGGAAGCGTCGGTGGCGACCGCCTCGGCGTTTGGCGGATGGGCGGGCGTGGACGACCGTTCGCGTAGGTGGCCAGGCCGTCGTAGCGCCACTCCTGCGGACGCGAGCAGGATCATGGCCACGTCCACCGGCACGCGGTAACGGGTGAGGCCGAAAGTGAGCGCCGCGGTCACAATCACTAGCGGCCACCATGCCAGAAACGGAGTGAGCCTCACACCCGCACGCCGCAACCTCCACGCACCAAACGCCGCGGGCACGAGCAAGGCGTAGTACATGGCGAGCCCCACCGTGGACGGGCCCCGCCAGCGTCCCTCGATCTTCCAGGCCCACATCAGCGTGTCGCTCACACGGAACACTTCGAGCACCCGTCCGGCGCGTGCCATCATCACCAGCGGGTAACGATCGAGGTTGTCGCCGATGTACCCGAGCGCTTCGCGGCGATTGAACTCATCCACCAGCGACTCGTCGTACACCGCACGCAGGGAATGATCCGGGTTGGTGATCTCGGGAAACGCGGCCTCGAAGGGATCCCACAAACCCAATTCGGTGAAACAGTTCGCCCAGTAGCCCATGCTCGGGCCGCTCCACGCCGTGTCACACGAGCCTGCCATCAGCACGCTGCCCGACGCCGAGGTGAGCGTGACCGGCGCCTCGAAACGCAGGTTGTTGTACACCAACCAAGGGCTCACCACCGCCAACGAAGCCAACCCGCCCACCAGCAGATGCCGCCACCGTTCGCGCACCGCGAGGCTGCGGCCCAACATCATCAGCGGCACCAGAAGCACCACGCCAAGCAGCGCCGCCTCGGCCCGCACCAGCGCGGCAATCCCGATCATCACCCCGGTGGCCACCGCAAGCCTGCGCGACGGGGCCGCCGCGTACGCGCAGGCAACCGCGATCACCGCCACCACCGCAGGCTGGTACAGCGACTCCGACATGAGCATCGTGTCGTTGATCCACAACAACGGATGCACCGCGGCCAGCGCGCCGGCCACCCAACCGGCGATGTCACCGGCAAGGCGCCGACCCAACACAGCGATCGTCACCACCGTGGCCGCTCCGAGCAGCGACGCCAGCACCCGCTGCCAAGTGACCGTGTCGAACCCGAGCGCAGACCAGGCGCCGAGCAGCAGCGAGAACAGCGGCGGATCACCAGCGGAGTCCACCAACCTGCCCGTGGCCAGGTGCTCCAAGCCGTTCTTGAAGAAATGACCCTCGGCTATCAACCGGCCCTGCAGGAACTGGTAAAGCACGTCGCCGTTGGCTCGGAAACAAGCCACCTCTGTGGGGGTGTCGCACTCAGGTCGAGCCAGTAGCACCACATAGAGCCGCAGCAGCAGCGCCACCCCGCCGATCCCGAGCGTGACCGTCCACCAGCGCTGCAAAAGGCGATCACGAAGCGACCGCCAAGCTGCCAACATCGGGGCCGCGCGTGACGCCATCACCGTGTGGCCTTTGGCATGTCGGGCGGGTTGACGCCATCGAGCTTGCCTTCGGGTGGGCGCGGATTGATCACCGTGTCACCCTTGGCGTGGTCGGTCTGGTGACGCCGAGATCACGGAGCGTTCCTCCTGGTGGCGGGTGCGATCATCGGCATTCTCATTGGCGCGATCATCGCTCGCGTCGGGGTGGACGATGGAACGTCGAAAGAACCGAGATGACATTGGCGGCAGGCGGTCCGTGAGTGCCCCGGCGGCGACCGCGGCCAACACCAACAAAGCCACGTCCGCTCCCACGCGATAGCGGGTGATCCCAAAGGAAAGCGCGGCGGCCAGCGCGGCCGCGGCGACCATGGCCGCCACAGGTATCAGGGTGACCCGGCGGCGCCACAAGATCACCGCTCCCGCCGCGGCGGCAACGGTGACCGCCCAGTGAGCCCACAACCCCACCAGGGCATGAGACCGCACTCGACGCTCGAACAACGCGTCGAAGTCCACACCCTCGAATGGTCGAAACACGCCGAACAGTCTCCCGATCCTCGCCGCCGCCACCTTGGGCACCTCGTCGAGATGATCCAACACGTAGGTGCGACCCTCGGCCAGCTTGTGCGCGCCTATCACCGACTCGTCGCCGTCGGGCCAGGCGCCGTCGTCACAACCCGCGTGCCAGTAACCCAGGAACTTGCCGCTGTAGGTGAGGTCGCAGTTGCCAAGTTCGATCACGTAACCGGCCCCTGCCGACAGCAACGTGGGCACATCGAAGGTGACCAGGTTGCGGATCACCCACGGGGCCATCAGCGCCGCGGCCACCCCGGCGGCCACCACCAGCAATCGCACCCGACGGGCCAGATCCAACTTGCGGCGGGTCAACAGCAGCGGCACCAACAACAGCACCAACAACATGGCGGCTTCGCTTCGGGTGAGCGCCCCCGCCGCGAGCACCACGCCCAGAACCACAACCCTGGCGGTGCTGGGATGGGTCGCTGCCCGGTGCGCCGCCCACAAGGTGAGCGCAGCCACCGTGACGTAAAGCGATTCGGACAGGATCAGCCCGTCGTTCATCCACAACGGCGGGTACAGCGCAACCGCGAACCCCGCCAGGATGGCGGCGCGTTGAGAGGCAAGGCTTCGCACCAGCAGCATCACCGGCACTACCGCCGCGGCGCTCACCACCCCCGAAGCCAGCCGATGCCAAAGCGGCGTGTCGGCGCCCAGCAGCGACCACGCCGCCAGGTACAACGAGTACAGCGGGGGATGCGCGGCGGACGCAACGTCGATGCCGGCGTCCACCACGAACGGGTTCACGAACCCCTGCCCGTCGGCGATCAGGTTGGCGGTTCGGTGATAGAAGAAGTTGTCGCTGAGCCCCAACGGAAGATCCCGGTAGTAGCGCAGGGTCACAAACCAGCGCACCGCCAGCGCAACCCCAAGCGCGGCCGCAACCCACACGGCCGGCGGCCATGGCGTGCCCCGGCGGTGCTGCCACCACTGCGCTGTTTGTGCCCGGAGGGTCAAAAGGCGTCCATGTCGAGAAACTCGAACGTGTCGAGCACCACATCGTCTTGGTGTACCGACCCGTCGAGACCACGGATGATCAAGTTCAGCGGGCTGGGTTGCAACCGCCGCGGAGGGGCAACACCCCGAACCCTCACAGACCCGTTGAACCCCGCGTAAACCGCAAACAAGCTGCGATCCGCCCGCGCGATCGCCGAGACAACCCCCGTGGCATCCAAGCGCCGTCCCGAGCCACTGTCCACAGCAGCGTGGTCTTCCTCGGCCGCCGCCAACGGAAACAGTTTCAAGATCACCGTGGCCGGCATTCGCGCGTAGCGCGTCTTGGTGCTGACAACCGCCAAGTCCGGCGTTTGATGCACGCGATAGTTGGTGAACGGACACCCAAGGCGCCATCGCAAAACGTCCGCAGTCCAACGAGTACACCAACCACCCACCGGGTGCCGATCAACAAGCGCCGCAAAGTGCTCGAAGTCCTCAGAAGCAAGCCACCGCTCGTCAACCGGCGTGTGCGACAAGCCTCTGGCACCGGCGCGCCGCCCACGCCCGACGCCCACCCACACCGGCGGCACCACCCTCACCGGTAGCGGCCCAACAAGGCGCCAGCCCATGTACTTCACGACCGGTCCGGTGGAACGATGATTGGTGACCCCAACCACAAACGCCCGCCCCGCGGCGCCGGCCTCGTCGTAGATCTCCAACCCCAGCCGAGTGAAGTGCCGAGCCCGCTGGTGCCCCGACCGGGTAACGGCGTTCTGAGACCAGGCCCCGTCACAAAGCACACCCTGAGGCCCCCGATAGAGCCGGGGAATGTTCACATAGTGCGCCACCAAGAGCGGCGCCCCATCAGGGCCGTCGTCGTAGTGGTAACGCTCCCAAGCCGCCCCAAGCGGGTTCTGCCGATAACACCACCGCAAGTAAGCGCTGGGGTCCTCCAGTCGCGGATCAGGCAGCTCGGCCCGCAGCAGCTCCGTGCCGTCCACCAAAACCCGCTCAGAATCCTCCCCCAACCCCCCATCAACAGTCCAACCACTAACCACCAGGACAAGCCCCTTCCGCAGACAAGACCAAGCCCACAATACGCCCACCCCAACCAGGTCCCCCCAAAATGAAGGCCCTCCCAAAATCAACAGCACCGCCAACAAGCACAGAAGCCCACTCCACCTGTGCGAAGCCCGTGTAGGTGCCCCACCAGCCCAGGTGCCCATGAGGTCTGGTGCGTCCGTGTAGGTGGGCGGGTGCGTGTAGGTGGGCGGGTGCGTGTAGGTGGGCGGGTGCGTGTAGGTGGGCGGGTGGCCGTTGGCCCGATTTGCGGAACAATCTGCAGCGAAGCGAAGCCGTTCCGGAAACGGGCCAACGGGCAGGCCCCGCCCACCGGTCCCCGCGACCAGCAAGAGTGCAAGGAAGGACGCCGACACGCAAGTCCCAGAGACAACCCCCGAAGGCCATAGCACCAAAGCCCAGGAAACTAAGTCAGAACATTTGGTGCGCGAGGAGGGACTTGAACCCTCACGTCCTTTCGAACACAGGAACCTGAATCCTGCGCGTCTGCCAATTCCGCCACTCGCGCGTGGTGAGCAACAGGCCCCAGGGGCCCCGAAATGCTCACCGGAAGGGTAACGGCGCCCAGGCCCCGCGCGCCCCGAAAGGCAAGGCCACTTGAACTGCGGTGTGAACTTAGGCCAAGGGAGCCCACCGGTAGGCTCTGGGGTTATGTCGGACCAGGGGCCGACCGTTTTCAGCGGTCGCTACCAACTCCTGCGCCAGTTGGCCAGGGGCGGAATGGCCGACGTGTATCTGGCCCGTGACGTGGCCCTCGACCGGCAGGTTGCGCTGAAGGTTCTGATAGCGGAATTCGCCGAGGATCCGAGCTTTGTGGAGCGCTTCCGCCGCGAGGCCAAAGCGGCGGCAAACCTCAACCATCCCAACATTGTGGGGATTTACGACTGGGGCCAGGAACACGGCACGTACTACCTGGTGATGGAGTACGTGGAGGGTCGAACAATTGCCGACGTTCTGCGTTCGAGCGGGCCGTTGCATCCCGACCGGGCCGCCGAGATTGCCATCGACACCGCGGGGGCCCTGGCCGCCGCGCACGACGCCGGGATCGTTCACCGTGACATCAAGCTCGGCAACATCATGGTGAGCAACGACGGCGTGGTGAAGGTGACCGATTTTGGCATCGCCACCGCGCTGGCCCGGCGCAACGGCGACACCCTCACCCAGATCGGCTCGGTGATGGGCACCGCCACGTACTTCTCACCCGAGCAGGCCCGTGGGATGCCGCTGGACGGAAGGTCGGATCTTTATTCGCTTGGGGTTGTGCTTTACGAGATGATCGTGGGCAGCCCGCCGTTCTCGGCGGACACACCCACCGCGGTTGCGGTGAAGCACGTGCAGGAACGTCCCGCGCCGCCGCGCCGTTCGGGGGTGACGGTGGCGGATTCGCTCGAGGCGATCATCTTGAAGCTGCTGGCCAAGAACCCGGCCAACCGTTATCCGAAGGCCACCGACCTTCAAGCCGACCTGCGCCGTTACCTGGCGGGCGCGCACAGACTCGCACCCCCAGCCGGGGCGTCGCAGCACACCACCGGCACGGTTGTGGCTGGGCCGCCTGTGACTGGGCCGCCTGCGGTGGGGCCGCCTCTGCAGTCCGGCCCGCACACGGCGCCCGGCGCGGCGCCGCAGGGCTATCCCGTTCAGGGCACACCCGCCCCCATCACACCGCCCCCGGCGCAAGGCGCCGCGCAGCCCCCAATGCCCGCGCAGGTTCCCCATCAGGCTGCCGGGCTGCCGCCGGGTGGCGTGCCGCCGGGGCAGTACCCGCAGACCTACTACTACGAGGAGGCCCCTCGCCGTTTCGACGAGTGGAAACGCACGGCGCTGATGCTGGTGGGCATGGCGGCGCTGGTGGCGGTGCTCGTCGTTCTGGTTGTTCGCTTCTGGTCGGAGCTTGGCCTGGGCAGCAACGGCGAGCCGACAAACGGCGAGGTCGAACAGTTGGTGGAGGTGCCCGAACTGTTGGGCCTTCGCAGCGTGGACGCGGAGGCGAGGCTGCGAGAGGCGGGCCTGGTGGTGGCCTTCGAGTTTCGTGTGAACCCCGAAGCCGCCGAGGACACGGTGTTCTCTCAGGCGCCCGTGGCCGGGCAGAGCGTTGAAGAGGGCGCCACGGTGACGCTCACCATCAGCCAAAGCGAGACACCTCTGGTTCCGCCGGTGACGGGCCGCAACAGCGTGGACGCACGCCAGATTCTCGAGAGCGCCGGGTACGTGGTGATCCAGGTGACCGAAACCAACCAGGCCGAGGCGGGCATTGTGGTGCGCCAGGAGCCCTTGAGTCGCAGCGAACTGCAGCGGGGCGAACCGGTGACGATTGTGGTGTCGACCGGGCCGGGGCAGGTGTTCGTGCCTGATGTGACCAACGGCACCGCCATCGAGGCGTTCCGCACTCTCGCCGGGCGGGGGTTCCGTGTGGGTGAACGCTACGAACCGTCCGAAACGGTGGAAGAGGGCCTGGTGATCGGCACCGAACCCACCCACGGAGTGCCGGTGAACCCGCTGAGCGAGGTGATCGTGATCATCTCCAGCGGGCTGCCCAGGGTGGCGGTGCCCGACGTGCAGGGCTTGCTGTTCGACACTGGCCGGCTCACCCTTGAACGCGAGGGCCTGGTGATCGGCACGGTGACCTTCGAGGCGTTGCCTGCCAATTCCACCGACATCGGGCGCATCCTCACCCAAACCCCGCCCCCTGGTGTGGAGTCCGATTCGGGCACGGCCGTGAACCTGATCGTGGGCGAAGCGGAGCCCGAGCCCGAACCTGAGCCGGAACCCGAGCCCGAACCGGAGCCCACCGTGACTGATCCCCCCACCACCGACCCGGAACCCACCGAGCAGATCTGAAACCCGCAGCGACCGCCACCGGTGGCGCTCTCGCGGTCGGGCGGGCCGATGATCGCCGCTCAGCCGCCGGGTGGCGTGGTGGAAGTCATCCGATCAGCGAGCGCCCCGCCGCGCCGCGGTGTGAGGCTCGATCAGTGGCAGCGTGCCAGGAAGTTGGCGAGCAGGTCACGCCCGGCTGATGTGAGCACCGACTCTGGATGGAACTGCACTCCCTCCACGTCGAACTCGTTGTGTTTGAGTCCCATCACCACGTCACCCTCGCCCACCGGGTGGCCGTCGTCGTCCGGTGATCCAGCGGACACGTCCGGGTTGGGGCCTTTGGCGGTGGCGGTCACGGTGAGGCAGTCCGGCACGCTGGACGGCTCCACTATCAGGGAGTGGTAGCGGGTGGCCTCAAAGGGGCTGGGCAGTCCCTGGAACACTCCTTGTCCCTGGTGGCGGATCATTGACGTCTTGCCGTGCATCACCTGGGGCGCACGAACCACCCGTCCCCCGAAGGTCTCGGCCATGCACTGCATCCCCAGGCACACACCGAAGATGGGAATCGTTCCGCTGAGCTCGGCCAGAATGTGATTGCTCACCCCGGCCTCCTCGGGCCTGCCCGGGCCGGGGCTGATGAGTATTCCCGAGGCGCCGAGGCTGCGAATGTCGCTCACGGTCACCGCGTCGTGGCGGAACACCAGGGGCGTGGCGCCGAGTTCACCCAGGTACTGAACCAGGATGTACACGAACGAGTCGTAGTTGTCGATCACCACCAAGGGCGCGGCCGAACCCCCACCGTTGGTTCTGTGGCGGTGTGTGCCGGCGGCGGCCATCACACCTCCCCGAGAGTTGCCGGAGGGCCCGACGAGAAACGTTCGGCCCGCCACGACCTCATGAACACCACCGGCCCGGGTTCAAGACGAGGCGTCGGCGGCGTCCCGGGACTCCACTGCGGCCAGCACGTGCATGGAGATGTCGGCCACGGCCACCTCGGTTTCCTCCACACCGGCGGCCCGCACGCCGTCGTCGATCATGATGTAGCAAAACGGGCAAGCCGTGGCGATACGACCCGCGCCGGTGTCGAGCAGCTCGCGGGCGCGCTCGTCGTTCACCTTGGTGCCGATGTTCTCCTCCATCCACATCCGCGCCCCGCCCGCGCCACAGCACATTCCCTTGTTGCCGCTTCGGCCCGCTTCCACCAGGTCGATGCCGCCGAGTTGGCCAAGCACCCGCCGCGGCGCCATGTACACGTCGTTGTGGCGCCCCAGGTAGCAACTGTCGTGATACACCACCCGCTCGTCGAGGTCGGCGCCGGTCAGGTCGAGTCGTCCCTCGGACACGAGCCAGTCCAGGAACTGGCTGTGGTGGACCACCTCGTAATGGCCCCCGAGTTGGGGGTACTCGTTGGCCAGCGTGTTGAAACAGTGCGGGCACTGGGTGACGATCTTGCGCACACCCATGGAGTTGAGGGTGGACACGTTCTCCGATGCGAGCATCTGGAACAGGTACTCGTTGCCCGACCGTCGTGCCGAGTCGCCGGTGCAGTTCTCGGCCGGGCCGAGTATGGCGAAATCGATTCCGGCGCGGGTCATCAGCTTGGCCATCGCCCGGGTGACCTTCTTGTTCTTGTCGTCGAAGGATCCGGCGCAACCCACCCAGTACAGGTACTCGGCGTCGAACGGGTCGCCTTCGCCGATCACGCGCACGTCATCGAGGTCGTCGGCCCAGGCGGCCCGGTCGCGTTGGCTCATCGACCACGGATTGGACGAGTTCTCCATGCCCCGGAACGCCTGCCCCAGCTCCGAGGGGAAGTCGCTTTCCATCAGCGTGAGGTAGCGGCGCATGTCGAGGATCTTGTCGAGGATCTCGATGTTCACCGGGCACACCTCGTCACACGCCCGACACGACGTGCAGGCCCACAACTCGTCGGTGGTGATGCGCTCGAACATCCAATTGGCAGGCACCTTCACGTCGCCCGCCCCGGCGCCGTTGCCGTTTCCGTTCGAGGCCGCAACCGGCGGGCTGCTCAGCGGTGGCGAGGTTGGCGGGTTGCCGGTGAGGGCCATCACCTCGCCCGTCTTGAGCACGATCTCGCGTGGGTCGAGCGGCTTGCCGGTGGCGTGAGCCGGGCACACCGACGTGCAACGGCCACACATCGTGCAGGCGTCTGTGTCCAGAAGCTGCTTCCAGGTGAAGTCCTCGATCACCGACGCGCCAAACGTCTCCAGTTCGGTTTCGCCCTCGATCAGGTCGCCCATGGGCCGCATCGCGCCCTTGGGCCGGTCTCGGTGGCGCAGGTACATGTTGAGCGGCGACGTGAACATGTGGCGCAGCATCGTGGTGGGCAAGATCACCAGGAACGCCGCGAAGGCAACCACATGCGCGATCCACCACGCCTGATGCCAGCCCGCCAATGAGCCGCCACCGTCCACCAGCATGGCCAGCGGATAGCCGATGAAACTCCACCGTTCGTGATCGGGCATGCCCTCCACGGCGATGCGGAACGCCTCCGCGCCGAAACCGGTGACACCAATCGCCAACAGCACCGCACCGATCACGGCGTGCTCGGGCCGGGTGCGGATGCGGATCCGGTAAGGCCGCCAGCGGCGCGGCCCGTAACGGCGCAGGATCGCCCACACGATCCCCACCACGAACACCGCCCCGGCTGCGTCACCCACCGCGGAGTAGGCCTTGTACACGTCGCCGTGCAGGAACTTCAGGTCGTCGGGAAGCTGGTGGTTCACCTCCAAGGTGGTGGTCACACCGAGCAGCACCAGGAAGCTGAAGTAGATCAGCGAGTGCATCACCCCCGCGCCGGGCTCGCGCAACAAGGTGCGCATGTACACCCCGGCCCGGAAATCGGCGAGCCGGTGACGCAGATTGGTCGGGGTGGTGCGCCTGTTGTCGGGGCGGCCCCGCTGCCAGTTGCGCATCCGGTTGGCGAACATCACCGACCCGTACACCAACAAGATCGGCACAACGGTGTAGAAGGCCACCTTGAGCGGCCCCGGCACGTTGCCGAACACCTCCCTGGTTACCGAACTGTCGGAATGGAACCCGGTGATCACCGGAGCGATCCCCGATGCCACGGTGAACGCGGCGATGGCAACGCCCGCCGCGATCACCAACTGGTGAGGCTTTGGCAGGCGCCTGGACTTGGGGGGTGGGCTCATGAACTCGCGACGATACCCGCCCAGGGGGGTTCAGGCCGCGGGGGCTGCGGGACTGGGGGACTGTTCGCCGCCCGGCCCCAGAGCCTGGGCCGCCACCTCGGCAGCGGCTGCCGCGGCGGCGGCGGGGTCGAGGGCGCGCTCGAGCGGGTGAAGCGCCTGCAGCGGGGACATGTCGGCGCCGAGCTCGTAGTGAAGGGGTATTCCGGTGCCGATGTTCAGGTCGGGGATGTCGGTGTCGCTGATGTTGTCGAGGTGTTTCACCAGCGCACGCAGGCTGTTGCCGTGTGCCACCACCAGCACCACCTTCCCGCTGCGCAGGTCGGGCACCAGCGCGTCGTACCAGTACGGCAACATCCTGGTGACCACATCGGCCAGACACTCCGCAGGGGGAAGCAGCTCGGGCGGCAACCCGGCGTACGCGGGCGACGTGTTGGGATTGAACCGGTTGGTGGGGCTCATCGGCGGTGGCGGGGTGTCGTAACCCCGGCGCCAGCGGTGCAGTTGCTCGTCGCCGTGGGTGGCTCGGGCCTGGGCCTTGTCCTGCCCGGTGAGGTCTCCGTAGTGGCGCTCGTTGAGCCGCCAACTGCGGCGGGTGGGGAGCCAACTGCGATCCAGGCCACGCAGCACGATCTCGGCGGTCTCGATGGCACGGTCAAGCAGCGACGTGTGAACCACATCGGGCATCAGTCCGCTCTCGGTGATCGGCCCCGCCGCGGCGGCGGCCTCGGCTCGTCCTGCGTCGTTGAGCGGGCAGTCCCACCAGCCGGTGAAGAGGTTCTTGTCGTTCCACTCGCTGCGTCCGTGTCTCAGCAGCAGCAGGTGGTGACTCATGGCCGCAGGGTAGCGCCGGGAGTCGCCCCGGGATCGGGCCCCGACCCTGAGTTGACAGTGTAACACTCAAGTTTTATGAGCAGATAACCACAAAGATTCTGTGAACTTTGGTTGTAAAACTAGCTTACGGTAGCTAGCATATGGCTCACGGTCGGTGGCGCCACCGGTGCAGGTGAGCAACGAAGCCTGCCGGCGCCGACCCCGACAATCGCAAGGACAACCGCAACACAAGAAAGGCAGACCAATCATGGCCAAGGCCGTCGGTATCGACCTCGGTACCACCAACTCCGTCGTCAGCGTGCTTGAGGGCGGCGATCCCGTGGTGATCGCCAACGCAGAGGGTTCCCGCACCACCCCTTCGGTGGTGGCGTTCAACAAGAGCGGTGAAGCTCTCGTGGGTGAGGTGGCCAAGCGTCAAGCCATCACCAACCCCGATCGCACCATCCGTTCGGTGAAGCGCCACATGGGCACCAACTGGACCATCGACATAGACGACAAGTCCTACAAGGCCCAGGAGATCGCAGCCAGGGTGTTGATGAAGCTCAAGCGCGACGCCGAGGAGTACCTCGGCGACAGCGTGACCCAGGCGGTGATCACCGTGCCGGCCTACTTCGACGACGCCCAACGCACCGCCACCACCGAAGCGGGCAAGATCGCCGGGTTGGAGGTGCTGCGCATCATCAACGAACCCACCGCGGCCGCCTTGGCCTACGGGCTCGACAAGGTGGAGGAAGACCAGATCATCCTGGTGTTCGACCTCGGCGGCGGCACTTTCGACGTGTCGGTGCTGGAACTCGGCGACGGCGTGTTCGAGGTGAAGTCCACCTCTGGTGACACCAAACTCGGCGGGGACGACTGGGACGACGCCGTGATCGAATGGCTGGTGGAGTCGTTCCGCAACGACCACGGAGTGGACCTGTCGGCGGATCAGATGGCCATGCAGCGGCTCAAGGAAGCCGCCGAGAAGGCCAAGATCGAGTTGTCGCAAACCCCGTCGGCTCAGATCAACCTGCCGTTCATCACCGCCACCGACGCCGGTCCGCTTCACCTGGACTACTCGTTGACGAGGGCCAAGTTCCAGGCACTCACCGCGGATCTGCTTCAGCGCTGCCGCGGGCCGTTCGAGCAGGCAATCAGCGACGCCAACCTCAAGAAGGGCGACATCGATCACGTGGTGCTCGTGGGGGGATCCACGCGCATGCCCGCAGTGGCCGAACTGGTGCAGGAAATGACCGGTCGTGAGCCCAACAAGTCGGTGAATCCCGACGAGGTTGTGGCCATTGGCGCCTCGATCCAGGCCGGGGTTCTCAAGGGTGAGATCACCGATGTGCTGCTGTTGGACGTGACCCCGCTGTCGCTGGGCATCGAAACCAAGGGCGGGGTGATGACCACCCTCATCGAGCGAAACACCACCATCCCCACCCGCAAGAGCGAGGTGTTCACCACCGCCGAGGACGGGCAGCCGTCGGTGGAGATTCACGTGCTGCAAGGCGAGCGCAAGATGGCCGCCTACAACAAGACGCTTGGCAAGTTCCAGCTTGTGGATCTTCCCCCGGCGCCCCGTGGTGTGCCTCAGATCGAGGTGACCTTCGACATCGACGCCAACGGCATCGTTCACGTGAGCGCGAAGGACAAGGCCACCGGGCGCGAGCAGTCGATGACCATCACCGGTCAGTCGTCGCTGGACCCGGACGTGATCAAGCAAATGGTGGACGACGCCGAGGCCCACGCCGAGGACGACCGCCGCCGCCGCGAGGAGGCCGAGGTGCGCAACATGGCCGACACGTTGGTGTACCAAACCGAGAAGCTGCTCACCGATCAGGGCGAGGCCGTCTCCGACGACGAGAAGAAGGAGATCAACTCCAAGCTCGACGATCTGCGCAAGGCGCTCGAGGGCGACGACACCGACGCCATCAAGTCCGCCACCGAGGCGCTGATGACCGCCAGTCAGGAATTCGGTCAGCGTCTCTACGAGGCTGCAGCGGCCGCGGATCGTGGGGCCGACGACGCCTCAGGCGGCGCTTCGGACGACTCCGGCTCCGACGATGACGTGGTTGAAGCCGAGATCGTGGACGAAGGCCCGGACCGCAAGGCCGGATGATGGGCCCACAGGGATCTCATCCCTCCGACACGATCGCCGCGGGCACGAATGTCGGTGCCGACACCGCTGCGGTGACCGGTGCCGACGCGGGCGCCACCCCCGAGCGGGTCGCCCCGGCAAACCCTGCAGGGCGCCCCGATGTTCGGGTGGTGCCCGACCCGGGCGTTGCGGATGGCGCCGAACCCGGCTCGGATGTGACCGCCGGCGAGGACGCAACCGCTGAAGCGATGCCCGACCCGGCGGGGGCCGACCATGCGATGCCCGATGATCCCGTGTCGCGGGCCCGGGCGGAGCTGGCCGAGGCTGTGGCGCAGCGTGACGGCTACCTGGAGGACCTTCAGCGGGTGACCGCGGAGTTCGCCAACTACCGCCGCCAGACCATCAAGCGCAACACCGAGGTGGTGGCCCAGGCCACGTCGCGGCTCGCGGAGGCGCTGTTGCCGGTGCTGGATGCCTGTGAGGCTGCGGAGGCTCAAGGCGTGCAGGGAATCGAAGCGGTGCGGTCGCAGCTTCTGAGCGTGCTCGGCGCGGAGGGGCTGGCAGTGGTGGGCGAGGTTGGCGAACCGTTCGACCCGACCCGCCATGAGGCGGTCACCGCGGAGTCACCCGCCGACGGCGCCGAAACAGCCGAGCAGGCGGTGGTGGCCGAAGTGTTCCGCACCGGTTACGCGCTCAAGAACAGGGTGCTGCGCCCGGCCATGGTGAAGGTGCGGGGCTGAGCACAGTGCTTGGCCTCGCCGCCGCACCGCGCCGCGCCAGTCGGCTCCGCCGACCCGCCGGGGCGATCAACACCGTCAACATCACAACCGAAAGGCGAGCGCCTGCGCATCAACGAGGGAGGTGAACATGGAGCCGCAACGCGAATGGTTCGAGAAGGACTATTACAAGATTCTCGGCGTGAGCGAGTCCGCTGACGCCGCCGAGATCGCCAAGGCTTACCGCAAGCTGGCCAAGCGGCTGCATCCCGACGCCAATCCTGGTGACAGCGCCGCCGAGGACAGGTTCAAGGAGGCCGCCTCGGCCTATGACGTGCTCGGCGACGCCGACAAGCGCAAGGCTTACGACGAGGTGCGCCGCCTCGGCCCCGCCGCGGGTGCTTTCGGGCCCGGGGCAGGCGCAGGCGGTTTCGGCCCTGGCGGGTTCCGGTTCGATTTCGGCGGCGCGAACGGCGGTGCGTCCTCTCACCGGGCGATGGGGGGAGACCTTGGCGACCTGCTCGGCGGTCTCTTCGGCGGTCGTGGCGGCCGTGGCCGCGCCAACAAGGGCCGCAGGGGTGACGACCTGGAAGCCGAACTGCGGCTGGATTTTGCCGACGCGGTGAACGGCGTGGTGGCAACGCTGTCGGTTCCCGGCGAAGCGAACTGCCAGGTGTGCGCCGGCACAGGCGCGGCGCCGGGCACCAAACCCGAGACATGCCAAGAATGCAAAGGCAACGGCGTCCAGGACGAGAACCAGGGCTTGTTCTCGTTCAGCCGTCCGTGCGCGGCGTGTGGCGGCACGGGTCGGCGCATCGAAACCCCCTGCGATGGCTGCGCCGGCCGCGGTGCGCAGCGCCGCATTCGCAGGGTGAAAGCACGCATCCCTGCGGGAGTCACCAACAATCAGAAGATCCGGCTCAAGGGCAAGGGCGGCCCCGGTGCGGCCGGCGCCCCACCTGGGGACCTTTACGTGCGGGTGCGGGTGAGCCCCCACGAACTGTTCAAACGTGAGGGCCGCAACGTGACCCTTGCGGTGCCGGTGACCTTCGCCGAGGCTGCCCTCGGCGCCGACATCAAGGTTCCCACCCTGGACGGCTCGTCGGTGACGATTCGCATACCGCCGGGCACCACCACCGGCAAACGGTTGCGCGTGCGCGGCAACGACACCGGCGGCGACCTGATCGTGGTGGTGGAAGTGGACGTGCCCACTCACCTGTCCAAAGACGAACGCGCCGCCGTTGAGGCCCTCGCGGCGGCCAGCACAAGCAATCCCCGAGCCCATTTGGAGGTGTGACCAAATGTCCGATGACGGCCTTGGCTCCGAAAACCGTCTGCGATCCGACGAGCGGTTCTACCGCGCCGTGTACGTGATTTCGGTGGCGGCCGAACTTGCCGGGGTTCATCCCCAAACGCTGCGCATCTATGACCGCAAGGGCCTGCTCGATCCGGCCCGAACCGCCGGCGGCAGCCGCCGCTACAGCGACGCCGACATTGCCCGAGTGGAGCGCATCTCCGAGCTCACCGAGGAGGGCCTCAACCTTGCCGGGGTGATGCGCGTGCTGGAACTCGAACAGCGAGTGGCCGAACTGGAGGGCCGAGTGCGGGCCCAGGCGCAAGCCAGGCAGCGTCGCGCCGCCGACCTCCAAGCCGCGCAGAGTGCGCAGTCCACCGACTCGGCGAGGCCCGAGCACGGACATGGCCACGAGGAAACCCCCCACTGAACACACAACCCCCTGCCGCTGAATCGTGAAAGGCCCCCACCATGAGCATTGACCCGAATCGTTGGACACACAAAACCGCCGAGGCGTTCTCGGCGGCCACCGAGGCCGCTCGCGCCGCTTCACATCCCGAGATCACCCCCGAGCATCTGATCGTTGCGCTGCTGAGCGACAGCGAAGGCCTCGCGCCCACAGTGCTGCAGTCGGCAGGGGTGAATCCCCAGGCTGCGTTGGAGAAGGCCCGCCAGTCGTTGGCCACCCTGCCGCGGGCTTACGGCTCCGACGTGCAGATTTCTTCGGCCACACGCGACGTGCTTGCTGCTGCGGACACCGCGCGCACCGACCTCGGCGACGAGTACATGTCTGTGGAGCACCTGCTGCTGGCGCTGAGCGACCACCTCGGCGCGGACCGGGAAGGTCTGCTCGGTGTGCTGCGCGAGGTTCGGGGCAACAAACGCGTCACCACCCGGACACCCGAGAACCAGTATCAGGCGCTGGAGCGTTTCGGCTTGGATCTCACCGCCGCGGCCCGCGACGGCGACCTCGATCCGGTGATCGGCCGAGACGAGGAGATTCGCCGGGTGATTCGGGTGCTGTCGAGGCGCCGAAAGAACAACCCGGTGCTGATCGGCGAGCCCGGCGTGGGCAAGACCGCGATCGTGGAGGGCCTGGCTCAGCGAATAGTGGACGGCGACGTGCCCGACAGCATGGTCCACAAGCGCCTCGTGGTGTTGGACCTGGCGTCGATGGTGGCAGGCGCCAAGTACCGCGGCGAGTTCGAGGAACGACTGCAGGCGGTGCTGTCGGAGATCGAACAAGCCGGTGGTGAGGTGATCACCTTCATCGACGAACTGCACACGGTGGTGGGCGCCGGCGGGGCCGAGGGCGCGCTCGACGCGGGGAACATGCTCAAGCCGATGCTGGCGCGGGGCACGCTGCGGATGATCGGCGCCACCACCCTCGATGAATACCGCAAGGGCATCGAATCCGACGCGGCGCTGGAGCGTCGATTCCAGCCGGTGATGGTGCTGCCGCCCACCACCGAGGACGCCGTTTCGATCCTGCGGGGCCTGCGCGAGCGTTACGAAGTGCATCACGGGGTGCGGATCACCGATTCGGCGCTGATCGCCGCGGTGATGCTGTCGGACCGTTACATCACGGGCCGTTTCCTGCCCGACAAGGCCATAGACCTGATGGACGAGGCCGCCGGTTCTCTGCGCATGGAGATCGACTCGGTTCCCACCGAGATCGACGTGGTGCAGCGCCGCCTGAACCGGGCCGAGATGGAACGCCTCGCCGTGGCCGACGATGACGACGAACGGGCACAAGCCCGCTTGGAGGACCTGGATCGCGAGATCGCGGATCTAACCGAGCAACTGTCGGGGCTCACCGCGCGCTGGCAAACCGAAAAGGACGCCATCGCGGTGATCCGCGACATCAAGGAGGAGATCGAGCAGCGCCGCGGCGAACTGGAACGTGAGCACGACCTGGGCCGCGCAGCCGAGATCCGTTTCGGGATCCTTCCCGACCTCGAGCGCCGTGAACAGGAAGCCACAGAGCACCTGGCCACCCTTCAGCGAGATTCGGCGATGCTCACCGAGGAGGTCAACGACGAGCACATCGCCGCGGTGGTGAGCCGAATCACCGGAGTGCCAACCGAACGCCTGATGGAGGGCGAGGCCGCCAAGCTGGTGCATCTCGAACAGCACCTGCACCAGCGGGTGGTGGGCCAGGACGAAGCGGTGAGCGTGGTGGCGAACGCGATTCGTCGCAGCCGTGTGGGTTTGAGCGACCCCGACCGCCCTATCGGGAGCTTCCTGTTCTTGGGGCCCACAGGTGTGGGCAAAACCGAACTGGCACGCTCGCTGGCGTCGTTCTTGTTCGACGACGACACGGCCATGGTGCGCATCGACATGTCCGAGTACATGGAGAAGCACTCGGTGTCGCGGCTGATTGGCGCACCGCCCGGCTACGTGGGTTACGACGACTCCGGACAGCTCACCGAAGCCGTGCGGCGCCGTCCCTACGGGGTGGTGCTGCTCGACGAGGTGGAGAAAGCCCATCCCGAGGTGTTCGGGGTGCTGCTGCAGCTCCTCGACGACGGCCGCCTCACCGACGGTCAGGGACGCACAGTGGACTTCACCAACGTGGTGTTGATCATGACCTCCAACCTCAAGGGCGAACCGGGCAATTTCTTCCGCCCGGAGTTCGTGAACCGCATCGACGACATCGTGTACTTCGCCGAGCTCACACCCACCGATTTGCGCAGCATCGTGGACATTCAGCTCGACCTGTTCGCTCACCGTCTTGAGCAGCGAGGCATCAAACTGGACGTCACCGACTCCGCCAAGGATCACCTGGCGCACGCAGGCCACGATCCCGCCTTCGGGGCGCGCCCGCTGAAGCGCCTCATCCAGCGAAGCATCGGCGATCCGCTGGCATTGGCCCTGCTCGAGGGGCGCTACGCCGAGGGTGACACCGTCACCGTGGACACTGAGCCCGTGGACCCTGGCCCAGTGGACACTGAGCCCGTGGACCCTGGCAACGATGCGTTCCCACGCGGCGCCGCGGCGCCTGGATACACCGACGGCGCGCATCAGCCGGAGTTGGTGTTGCGCTGAGCCTGCCCTCAGCGGCGCAGCTCACCACGGCCCAAAGCCGCGTCGGCCCAAGATCGCAGCGTCACAGCGGCGCAGCGGACCAGGGTCGCAGCGTCACAGGGCCCAGCGTCACAGGGTCGCAGCGGACCAGGGCGGGGAGGCCCGGCAGTAGGCTCGCGCAAAGCTGCGGTCGGCTCCGCGGGGCGTGACGGGTGACGCCACGCTCACACGGGCCGGTGCGCGGCGTTTGCGCTGCGATCGTCCCCAAAGGAGAACATCGTGCCTGCGACCGTCGTCGTCGGCACCCAATGGGGTGACGAAGGCAAAGGCAAGTTCACCGACCTGCTCGCAGCGGACATGGACTTCGTTGTGCGCTACCAGGGCGGCCACAACGCAGGGCACACGCTGGTGGTGGACGGCGAACAGTTCGCTCTGCAACTGATCCCCAGCGGTGTGCTGTATCCGCACATCACCCCGGTGATAGGCAACGGCGTGGTGGTGAGCCCGCAAGTGCTCATCGACGAAATGGACCGCCTCACCGCCAGGGGTGTGGACTGCTCACGGTTGCGCGTGTCGGGCAATGCGCATCTGATAATGCCCTACCACACCGAACTCGACGCCCTGCACGAACGCCACCTCGGCAGCGGCAAGCTCGGAACCACCAAAAGGGGAATCGGGCCCGCTTACGCCGACCGCTCGATGCGCACAGGCCTGCGGGTGCAGGACCTGCTGGATCACGACATTTTCACCGCCAAGCTGGACGTGGCGCTCAACCACACAAACAAGGTGCTTGCCAAGGTGTTCAACCGGCTTCCGTTGCGAGCCGACGAGATCGCCGAGGAGTATCTGGGCTCGTGCGCACCCCGCCTGGCGCCCCACATCGACGACACGGTGGGCCTGCTTCACGACGCGCTCGACGACGGCCGCCAGGTGTTGCTGGAAGGCGCCCAGGCAACCTTCTTGGACCTCGATCACGGCACCTATCCGTTTGTCACCTCCTCGAACCCCGTGGCCGGTGGTGCGTGTACCGGGGCCGGGATCGGGCCGCGCCACATCGACCGTGTGATCGGAATCGCCAAGGCGTATGTCACCAGGGTGGGATCCGGGCCTTTCGTCACCGAACTCCAAGACGAAATCGGCGATCATCTGGTGGATGTGGGCCGTGAGTGGGGCACCAACACCGGGCGTCGCCGTCGCACCGGCTGGCTCGACCTGGTGATGTTGCGCCAAGCGGTGAGGCTCAATTCGCTAACCGAGCTGGGGATCACCAAACTCGACGTGCTCGACGGGCTCGACAGTGTCAAGGTGTGCGTGGCCTACGAACTCGAAGGTCGCCGTCACCATCACATGCCCTACCACCAGACGGTGATTCACAAGGCCTCGCCGGTGTACGTGGAAATGCCCGGCTGGAAGACCGACATCACCAAGATCACCCAGGCCGAAGACCTTCCCGCTGCCGCCGGCGACTACCTCGACTTCGTGGAGGCCAATGTGGGCGTGCCGGTGACGATGGTGGGCGTCGGCCCCGGCCGTGAGCAATTCCTCACACGTGGCGCAGCCGATGTTTGAGATACCCCCCAACGTTCTGGCGTGGCGCTACACGAGCACACGTTTGCGCCAACTGTGGTCGCCACGAACCAAAGTGGTGATGGAGCGCCAATTGTGGGTTGCGGTGCTGCGCGCCCAACGAAGCCTGGGCACCGCTGTTGAACAGAGCGTGATCGACGACTACGTCGCGGTGATCGACGAGGTGGATCTGGGTTCAATCGCCGAGCGCGAAGCCGTTACCCGTCACGACGTGAAAGCCCGAATAGAGGAGTTCTGCGCGCTTGCCGGTCATCAACAGATCCACAGGGCGATGACCTCGCGCGATCTCACCGAAAACGTTGAGCAAATGCAGATCCTGGCTTCGCTCAAGCTGATTCGAGAAGGCCTGGTGTCGTTGATAGTGAAACTGGCCCAACTCGCCGAGACCCACGCGGATCTCGCGATGAGCGCACGCACCCACAACGTGGCCGCCCAGCCGACAACTTTGGGAAAACGCTTCGCTGACTGGGCCACGGAAGCGATGCTCGGCTACGACCGCTTGACGGATCTCATCGAGCGCTACCCGCTGAGAGGAATCAAGGGCGCTGTGGGCACTCAGGTTGACCTGGTGGACCTGCTCGGATCCGAAGAAGCGGTCGCTGAGTTGGAGCGACTCGTGGCACAGCACTGTGGTTTTTCCACCACGCTTGCATCAACCGGTCAGGTGTACCCGCGTTCGTTGGACCTTGATGTTGTGGCTGCGCTCACCCAAGCGGTTTGCGCCGCGAGTTCCATGGCGCTGACTCTCAGACTGATGGCAGGTCACGGACTGGTGTCGGAGGGATTTCGCGAAGGTCAGGTTGGTTCCTCGGCCATGCCGCACAAAATCAATGCCAGATCCTCCGAGCGCATAGGGGCGCTGCGCGCCGTGCTCGACGGGCATCTCACCATGGCGGCGTCACTGGCGGGCCGTCAATGGAACGAAGGTGATGTGAGCTGCTCGGCGGCGCGGCGGGTGGTGCTTCCCGACGCCTTCTACGCGGCGGACGGATTGCTGCACACTGCGCGTGCCGTTCTGGACGAACTACAGGTGTTCGACAAAGCGATAAGCGCAGAATTGCGGCGTGACCTTCCGTTGCTTGGCACCTCACGGATACTTAGTGCGCTAACGGAGGCCGGAATGGGCCGAGAACAGGCGCATGAACTGGTGGCCGAAAACGTCGCCGCCTGGATGCACGCAGGCGGCACACCTGACGGGAAAAAGCGCCAGGAAGGTGTGTTGGAACGAATCCGTCGAGATCCCAGGGTCTTGGCGGCTGGGATTGATCTGCCGGCCGACCTTGAGAGTTCTTCGGGATTGGCCGGCACGGCAAACCGGCAGGTGGCCGAGGTGGTTGCCCGCGCTCATGCCATTGCGCAGGCACATCCCACCCATGCCGCTGAGCGTGCCGAACTAAGGGTGTGACACGCTTGTGATTTGCCCCGTCCCGGACGCCCGCCCTGGGCGCCCGAGACGAGCGATCGGAACGTTGACTATTCGCCGAAGCCGCGGGGAATGCCGGCCCGTGTGAGCACCGAGGCGGGAACACGCATCTCGCGCCAGGCTGCGTAGCTGATGCCCTTGCGGGTGCTGTAGGAATGGGCGTGCTCAACGAAGGCGGCTTCCAGGTCGCTCATGTCGACGGCCTGGTCGGCTGCCTTGAGAGTGTTCTCCAGGTCGATGCGTTCTTGGATCATCTGGACGCGCCTGAGGGGAGAAGCGGCCTCGAAGGTGGCGTTGATCTCAGCGATGCGG
Source organism: Candidatus Aldehydirespiratoraceae bacterium (assembly GCA_965221635.1). Classification (GTDB taxonomy): domain Bacteria; phylum Actinomycetota; class Acidimicrobiia; order Acidimicrobiales; family Aldehydirespiratoraceae; genus JAAXHB01. The sequence goes on along the minus strand of OZ244902.1, from coordinate 732,090 downwards.
TTTTCCATTCTCTCGGGCGAACGCCGAGGACCGCGACGAGGGGGATTTTCCTCGAGAGCCTTGAGGTAGTCGCTTACAGCGTTGTTCTGGACGCGTGCGACAGCCATGGCCTCGCGGTGATCGTCTGTCATTGTTCTAACCACAGGAAGTGTCCTTTCTTGTGTGTACTCCTATTGGTCGGCTGAGAGTAACAGGCCCCCAGACAGGTCACAACCATTTCCAGTGCTTGTCAATGGATCACTTGAAACAAATTTGGTTGTGTTGGTGATCGTGCGGCTGAGAATCAGCAGGCTCAATGCACACAAAGTCGGCCTTAGACTCGTTGAGTGTCCGGATCTCACCCCGCAACGCTGATCGATCTATTGCTGCGCCATTCGGTGCGAACAGGGGACTTCGTGTTGAAATCGGGTCGCCGGAGGTCTTGGTTCGTTGACGTCAAGCAAACAGCTTGCAGACCCGACGGGGTGCTGGCCATCGCCGACGCCGCTCTTGAGGCAATTCCCGATGACGCCAACGCCATCGGGGGTCTCACCATGGGCGCGGATCCCATCGCCTTCGGCATTGCCGCGGTTGCCGCGGCGCGGGGTCGACAACTGAGGTCTTTCAGTGTTCGCAAGGAAAGCAAGGATCACGGCGTCACGGGGCGAATCGCCGGCGCCTTGGAGCCGGGTGACCGGGTGGTGGTAGTGGAGGACGCCTCAACGAGGGGAACGTCGATCCTGGACGCGGCCAGAGCAATTGGGGCCTTCGGCGCCGAACCAGTGTTGCTGTTGGCCGTTGTGGACGGTGGCGGCACCGCCGAAGGGCTCGCCGCCGCCAACGGCCTGCCGTTCAAGGCGCTGGTGACCGCCCCCGAGTTGGGTCTCACATATGAGGGCGGGCTTCAACAAGGCTCCGCCACTGGTGGCGCCGGTGGGGAGGTTCACTGAAATGGAAACCACAAGCCCGGCCTTTTCGGTGACGATCAAGGTGTCGCTGGGCAACCAGCCCGGCACCTTGGGGCGTTTCGCCTCCGCCATCGGCAAGGCGGGCGGCAACATCGCGGCAATTCCGGGATTCGAGGCCAAGGGGCCCGTGGTGGTGCGCGAGATCGACGTGCTGGCGCGCTCGCCAGAACATGCCGAGATGATCGTGGCCGCGGTGAGCGACCTTCGCGGAGTCACCGTGCTGGACTGGTGGGATCGCACCTTCCGCTTGCACGAAGGCGGAAAGATCGAGATCAGTCCGTTGTGCGCAGTGGCCGACGCCCACGACCTGGCAATGGCCTACACACCCGGAGTGGCTCGTGTGTGCAACGCCATCGAAGCAAACCCGGCGCTGCGACACACGTACACAATCGTGAAGAACTTCGTTGCGATCGTCACCGACGGAAGCGCCGTTTTGGGTCTCGGTGACATCGGCCCCCGCGCGGCGATGCCGGTAATGGAGGGCAAGGCGCTGCTGTTCAAGGAATTCGGCGGCGTGGACGCCTTTCCGATCTGCCTGGACGCGTCAACTCCCGACGAGGTGGTGGAGGCCGTGATTCGCCTGGCGCCGTCTTTTGGTGGAATAAACCTCGAGGACATCGCCGCACCGGCCGCTTTCGAAATCGAGGATCGCCTCATCGAAGCGCTCGACATTCCCGTGTTCCACGACGATCAACACGGCACCGCCATCGTCACGCTGGCTGCGCTGGTGAACTCACTGAGGCTGGTGGACAAGAAGATGAGCGACATTTCGGTGGTGATATCTGGAATGGGCGCGGCGGGTGTGGCCATCGGGCGGATTCTGCTGGACTGCGGTGTGGGCGAGGTGGTGGGCGTTGACCGCCTGGGCGCGCTCCATGAGGGTCGCGACGCCATGAACCCCACCAAGGAGTGGTTTGCCGCCAACACCAACCCCGAACGCAAGGCGGGAACCCTCTCGGAGGTGATCGCCGGCGCGGACGTGTTCGTGGGGGTGTCCGCACCCGGACTGCTCACGGCGTCGGACATCCGGCGCATGGCGCTCGAGCCGATCGTGTTCGCCATGGCAAACCCCGACCCCGAAATCCGGCCCGAACAAGCCGACGGCCTTGCGTCGATAATGGCCACGGGACGCTCCGACTTCCCGAACCAGATCAACAACGTGCTGGCATTTCCGGGCGTTTTCAGAGGCGCGCTGGACGTGGGCGCCACCCGCATCACCGAGAACATGAAGCTGGCGGCCGCGGATGCGGTGGCCGCCGCGGTGGACGAGGACGACCTGCATCCGCTGTACGTGGTGCCCTCCGTGTTCGATCACAGGGTGGCGCCGAAAGTGGCCGAAGCGGTCGCCGCGGCGGCGCTGGCCGACGGCGTGGTCAGGCCCGACGCCGCGGATCCGGTTCGTCAACCGCCGGGCTGAGCCACTGCGGGAACTAGCCGAGTTGGGAGACGTCGCGCACGGCGCCCTTGTCGGCTGATGTTGCCATCGCCGCGTAAGCCTTGAGCGCCGCGGACACCTGCCGTGGCCGTGACTCGGCGGGCTTCCAGCCGCCGGGACGGGCGTCCTCCTCGGCGCGGCGGCGTGCCAGTTCGGTGTCGTCGATCCTCAGGTGGATGGTGCGATTGGGGATGTCTATGTCGATCATGTCCCCGTCACGCACCAACGCAATGGCGCCGCCCTCGGCGGCCTCCGGGGAGGCATGGCCGATCGACAGGCCCGACGTTCCTCCCGAGAACCTGCCGTCGGTTACAAGCGCGCACTGCGCACCCAGGCCACGTGACTTGATGTACGAAGTGGGATACAGCATCTCCTGCATGCCCGGCCCGCCCCTGGGGCCCTCGTAGCGCACCACCACCACGTCACCCGCGGCGAGACCGTCCGGTGATTCGTCGAGAATGCCCGCGCACGCCGATTCCTGGCTTTCGAACACCCGGGCGGGTCCCGAGAACACGAAGATCGACTCGTCCACACCGGCGGTTTTCACGATGCAGCCGTCGGCGGCGATGTTGCCGTAGAGCACCACCAGCCCGCCGGTGGCGGTGTAGGGATGCTCAAGGCTGCGAATGCAACCACCGCGGCGGTCAAGATCAAGGCTTGGCCAGCGCTCGGACTGGCTGAACGCCACCTGAGTGGGAATCCCCGCGGGCCCCGCCTTGAAGAACTCCACCACCTCCGGCGCCGGGTCGCGCATCACGTCCCAGTAGTCCAGCGCAGCGCCGAGAGTGTCGGAGTGAACGGTGGAAACCGACGTGTCCAAAAGCCCACCACGATCAAGCTCACCGAGGATGCCCATGATCCCCCCGGCACGGTGGACGTCCTCCACGTGGTAGGTCTGCGTGGACGGCGCAAGCTTGCAAATGTTCGGGGTGGAGCGGCTGAGGCGGTCGATGTCGGCCATCGTGAAGTCCACTTCACCTTCACGAGCCGCGGCGAGGATGTGCAGCACCGTGTTGGTTGATCCTCCCATGGCGATGTCGAGGCGCATGGCGTTCAAGAACGCGTTGCGGTTGGCGATCGAGCGCGGCAACACCGATTCGTCGTCCTTCTCGTAGTAGCGCCGAGCCAGATCAACCGCCCTGCGGCCCGCTTCAAGGAACAACTCCCGACGGTCGGCATGGGTGGCAAGCACCGTGCCGTTGCCGGGAAGTGACAAACCCAAAGCCTCGGTGAGGCAGTTCATGGAGTTGGCGGTGAACATGCCCGAACACGACCCGCAAGTGGGACACGCCGAGCGTTCCATCTCGGCAAGGTCGGCGTCGTCCACGCTGGTGTCTCCCGCGGCGATCATCGGAATGATCAGGTCGAGCTTCACGCTCACCCCGGCGAGCTTGGTTTTGCCTGCTTCCATCGGCCCGCCCGACACGAACACCGTGGGAATGTTGAGACGCATCGCCGCCATCAGCATCCCCGGGGTGATCTTGTCGCAGTTGGAGATGCACACCAGGGCATCCGCGCAGTGCGCGTTCACCATGTACTCCACGGAGTCGGCTATGAGGTCACGGCTCGGGAGGCTGTAAAGCATGCCGTCGTGGCCCATGGCGATTCCGTCGTCCACCGCGATCGTGTTGAACTCCTTCGCCACCCCTCCCGCGGCGGCAATTTCACCCGCAACGAGTTGCCCCATGTCCTTGAGGTGAACGTGGCCGGGCACGAATTGAGTGAACGAGTTGGCAACGGCCACGATCGGCTTGTCGAAATCGCCGTCGGTCATTCCCGTGGCCCGCCACAAGGCCCGCGCTCCGGCCTGGTTGCGCCCTTGTGTGGTGGTGTGAGATCGCAGTTCAACCATGAATCAAGGGTACCCTCGTGCCTCTTTGCCGGCTAAGCCCAGGCCTTGTGTGCAGGTTTCGGCTCGCGGGGGTTGGCCTCCGGACACCGATGTGCGGGTGCGGTAGCCTCGCCGCGTGCGGTTGTACGACACGGCTCGCCGCCAAATCGTGCCATTTGAGCCAGGCTTTGGCGGCGAAGTGCGCATCTATGTGTGCGGGATCACCCCCTATGACAGCACCCACCTCGGCCACGCGCACACCTACCTTGCCTACGACCTGCTGATTCGCCGCCTCGAGGACAAGGGCCACGCCACACGCCTGGTTCGCAACATCACCGACGTGGACGACTCGATCCTGCCAAAGGCACGCGAACTGGGAGTGGATTTTCTGGAACTCGCGGCCGCGGAAACGGCGCGATTTCACTGTGACATGGACGCCTTGCACACCTGTCGTCCCGCGGCGGAACCCAAGGCCACCGAATGGACCGCCGAGATGATCGACTTGATACAACAACTCGAAGCCCGAGGCCACACATACAGCGCCGAAGGGTTCACCTGGTTTGACGTTGCCACCTGGGATCACTTCGGCAGCCTCAGCGGTTACGACGAATCCACAATGGTGCAACTCTCCGCGGAGCGTGGCGGCACGCCCAACGATCCCCGGCAGCGCAACCCGTTGGATTTCGTTTTGTGGCAACCCTCCAGAGCCGACGAACCGGTTTGGGATTCGCCGTTCGGGCCGGGCCGGCCGGGTTGGCACATCGAGTGCAGCGCCATGTGCATGGGTTTGCTTGGTGACACCATCGACCTGCACGGTGGCGGTTCGGATCTGATCTTTCCTCATCACGAATGCGAAAAAGCCCAAAGCGAGGCCGCCACCGGCGCCCAGTTCGCGAGGCATTGGATGCACTGCGGGTTGGTGGGTTACGAGGGTCACAAGATGTCCAAATCGAGAGGGAATCTGGTGTTCGTGAGCGAGCTCGCCAAGCAGGCCGACCCGGCCGCGATTCGCCTCGCCTTGATGAGTCGCCACTATCGCCACGACTTCGAATGGCGTGACGGTGACCTCGACGAGGGTGTGGCCCTGCTGGAGTTGTTCACCGAGGCCCTCGCAGGCGAGGGCGGCACCGGTGACGCTCGTGCGGGCCGGGTTGACGAGCCCGGTCACGGGAATGTGTTGGACGCCCGGCCTTTCGCCGAGCGTGTGCGCCTTGCCCTGGACGACGACCTGAACGCCCCCGAGGCTCGCAACGTGCTGCGGGAGCTTGCCGAGGCGATCCTCGCCAGTGGCGATCCGTCGGCTTCGGCGGCTGCGACCGCGACCCTCGCCGAGTTGTGCGAGCTTTGCGGCATCGCCGTGGCTGTCGGTGACCCTGCCTGAGCCGGCCCGCGCCGGATTGCCGTCGGGCATCTTGGTCGCGCCCATCGTGGTTGGCCCTGGCGGCAGGGGGCTTCGATGATCTCGCTGTTCGACACGCTCACCGGGCGGGTGCGGCCCCTGGAGTTGCGCACCCCTGGCATGGTGGACATGTACGTGTGCGGGCCCACCGTTTACGACCATCCTCATCTTGGTCATGCCCGCTCGGCGCTCACATATGACATCTTGCGCCGCTACCTGCAGTGGAGCGGTTTGCGGGTGCGGCACGTGGCCAACGTCACCGACATCGACGACAAGATCATCGAACGAGCCAGGCGCGAAGGCCGCTCCGAGCCTGAGGTGGCCGCCGAGTGGGAGGCCGTTTACATCGACGCCATGGGTGCGCTGGGAGTGCTGGCCCCCCACGACCGGCCACGAGCCACCGAGTGGGTTTCGCAGATGGTGGACTTCGTAGAGGTGCTGGTGTCGACCGGTGGGGCGTACGTGACCGAGTCGGGTGTGTACCTGCGGGTGCGTGAGGTGCCCGGTTACGGCGATCTGGTGCACCGCGATCTTGACGACCTGCGGGCGTCGGCCGGTAGCCGGGTGGAGGTGGACGAGACCAAGGAGGACCCGCTGGATTTCGCCTTGTGGAAGTCGGCCAAGCCGGGTGAGCCAACCTGGGAATCGCCCTGGGGTGCAGGACGGCCGGGGTGGCACATCGAGTGCGCGGCCATGAGCCTCGCCTTGCTGGGCGACGGGTTCGACCTGCACGGCGGCGGTGACGATCTGGTGTTCCCGCATCACACCAACGAACGCGCCGAGGCCCGGGCCGCGGGGCGCCGCTTCGCCCGTCACTGGATGCACAACGCCATGCTCAACGTGGGTGGCCACAAGATGGCCAAGTCGCTGGGCAATTTCCGCACGGTGGCCGACCTGCTGGCAGAGCATCCCCGCAACGGACGGGCATTGCGCCTTCTGGTGCTGCAAACCCACTATCGCAAGACCATGGAGGTGAACGCTCAGCTCATGGCCGCGGCGCGCACTGCAGCCGCCCGGCTCGACACCTTGGCCCGCCGTGCCCGGTCGATGCTTCCGGGTGCCTCTTCCTCCAACGCCGATGTCGCCGACCTGGCGCAATTTGCCGCAGGCCTCGGCGATGGCGAAATTGCCGGTGAGGCGGCAGGTTCAGTGGGGGCCGGGCCCGGGGATCAGGTCGACGAGGTGGCGCAGGGCGCGGTGGTGTCCTTCCGCAGAGCCATGGACGACGACATGGGCACCCCCGAGGCCGTTGCGGTGATGTTCGACACGTTGCGTCGCGCCAACGCGGCCATCGACGCGGGCGCCGAAGAGGCGGGCAGCCTGAGCGCCACTGCGCTCGGCCTGGCCGCGGTGCTGGGCTTGGAACCGGTGCCGGATTCCGGCAGGTCAGGCGCCGGCGGGTCGGGTGCTGCGACCTCAAGCCACGGTTCACCCGAGAACGCCTCAGCCGACGCGCCAGGGTCTGGCGATGCTGCAGCCGGTGATCCTGCAGCCGGAGACCCGGGGGCGCTTGACGATGCCGAGATTGATCAGTTGCTGGCACAGCGCGAGGAGGCTCGCAAGCTGAAGGACTGGGCCACAGCCGATTCGATCCGCGACCGCTTGGCCGACTGTGGCGTGGTGTTGGAGGACGGCCCGTCGGGCACTGTTTGGTATCGCCGCTGAACGCCTGCGTCCATGGCGCAGGTCAGCGCAGTCCGTACACCCAACCTGCTCGGGTGCCTACGGTGATCAGACCGTCCCACACGGCCGGGGTTGACTCGATGCATCCGCCCAGGTCGAGGTGCCACAGGCGCTGGGGCCTCACCGCGGTGTTGCTCACGTCGAAGCCGTGGAGGCGTCCGTTGCAGTCTCCCTGAATCCACACGTCGTCCACGATCACGGGGCTCGACCATGTGGGCCCGGCCAGTTGGATCGTCCAGCGAACGGTTCCGTCCGCGGTGTCCAGTCCCATCACCTCGCCGCTGTGTGTGGGCACTATCAGAAGGTCTCGGTGAAGTCCCGGTGTGGCCCAAACACCGGCAACCCTGCGTGCGGGCGCCTGCGCCTGCGCGGTTGTGGCCGCAACCGTGGCCGCGGCTGTCGCCGTATCCGCTTGCGGTTCGTCGGCTTCCGTTGTTGCGGGTTCAGGCTCGGGCTGCGCCGTGGGGTCGTCGGGTTGCTGGGTGCCGATCTGCGAGTCCGGCGCGGTATCGGCTTGGGTGTCGGAGTCCCCATCTGCGGTGACGTCGGTCTGGTTGCCGGTTGTGGTGGTGTTGGTGTCATCGCCGGTGGCGCTGTCGCTTGCCTGTGCGCTGGTCTCGGGATCCGGCGTGGTGTCGGACTGGGTGCTGGTGGCGCTGTCGGTGTCGACGGCCGGGCTTGGTGCTGGGAGCGTGGTTGCCGGCGGTGCGGGTGAGAGGTTTGCCCCTTGGCGGGCGGCTACCCCCCACACCAGCGGATCGTCGGGCCGGGAGGGATCCAGCTTGAGTATCTGGCCGACCTCGTGGGATCGGGCCGTGCCGCGCTCGTACTGCGAGGCCGCGTAGATCATCCCGTCGGCGTCGATCACAAGCGACGCGTCGGTGTCGTCGCCGGTCCAGAATCGGAACACCCTGGTTGGCGCCACGCCGTCGGCCAGGCCGGAGATGTCCCAACCCTGCACCAGGCCTCCCGAGTTGGCGAAGTACACGACGTTGCCGCTGATCGCCGGCGAGTTCTCGATTGAAACGTTGCCGCCGACGGCTGCGATCAGCTCGTCGTCCCAACCGGGCGCGTTGAACACCAACTCGGGCTGCACGGTCACCAACCCGTCGGGGTCGTAGCCGCGGTTGAGCTTCACCACGTGCCACTGCGAGTTTTCGCCGCCGATGAACAGGTAGTCGTCGAGCACCAGTCCCGAGCCATCCCAGTCGTCGTTCCAGCGCACCGGGCTCACATCATCCGCGTGGAGTGCCCACAACTCAACCGATTCGGCGCGGTCGAAGGCCACCACCCGGTACTTGTTGTCGCGGCTGCCCGAGTACACCAACGGGAACCCGTCGGGGTCGATCGTCACCGAACCCTTGATGATGTCCCCGGTGGCAAAGTCGGGTCTCAGGCGTTGGCCCGTGTGGGCGTCCAGAAAGTGGATGCTGCTGCTGTACGCGCCGAACACCACCCAGGTGCGGTCCTCACGCTCGAACACCGCGGGTTGACCCGTCCATCCGGTGCCGCACCACGTGCGGGGCTGTCCCCCAACCGAGGACTGTGAGCACATGGCCCCCGAATCGGGGAAGCGCCACGCCACCGAAGGCGCCGCCGGCAGCGGGCCCTTTCCGTAGTAGGTGCGGGTGGGGTTGCCCCGGAACGTGAGCAAACCCGGCACCGTCCCCCACGCTTGACCCGAGGTGGCGGGATCCACCCAACCGTCGTAAGGCGCAACGGTGGTGGTCGTGCTTGTGGTGGTGGCCACTGTGGAGGTGGTAGTGGTCGTTGCGGCGGTGGTGGCCACAGACGGCTCGGGCGATGTCCATTGGGATTCCGGTTCGGACATCACGGTTCGCAGAAGCACTATCGACACTGCCGCGGCGACCGCGCACGCCGCCAGAGCCACGGCCCACGCCGCGGCCCGGTCGCTCATGTGCGCGCCGGTCGCGGCGGCCGGCGCAACCTAAGCTCCACGCCGTGTTGACGGTGGCCTTCGACGCGGACGACACCCTGTGGCACAACGAGGATCTGTTTCAGGCCACCCACCGCGCCTTGGAGGGGTTGCTTTCGCGCTGGGCCGATGCCCAAACCGTGTCGGACCGCCTTCACGAGATTCAGCTTTCCAACATGGCCAGGTTCGGTTACGGGCCGAAGTCGTTCTCGTTGTCGATGATCGAGGCGGCCATCGGCATCAGCGGAGGAGAGGTGGACGCCGCAACCGTTCAAGCCATCCTCGCCCACGGAAAGGCCCTCACCGACCGCCCGGTTGAACTCCTCGACGGCGTTGCCGAGGTGCTCGACGGCCTCAGTCATCACCGGCTGATGCTATTGACCAAGGGCGAACTGAATCACCAGCTCGCCAAGACCCGACAAAGCGGACTCGCCGACCGGTTCTGGCGTGTGGAGGTGGTGGCCGACAAGACCGCCCACGTGTACACCGACGTGCTTGACCGCAACGGCATCGACGTGAGCGAGTTTGTGATGGTGGGCAATTCCCTGCCATCGGACGTGTTGCCGGTGCTGGAAATCGGCGGCAGGGCGGTGCATGTGCCCTACCACGTAACTGCCCGGCTGGAACGCTGGGAGGCAGACGGCGCCGACGGCAACGGCGCTCACGGTGGGTCGCGCCTGAACAGCATCCGCGAGCTTCCTGCGCTGTTGAGGTCGTGGGGATACTGAGCCACAACCGGCTTGGGTGGAGCTTGTGCGACTGCGTGCCGCCCGGCTTGGCGGGATCACCACCAAGCCGCGGGTCAACGAAGGGCAGCGACACCCGGCGTGTGTGCGACGCACCGGATCTAGCGTGAGGCGGGATGCGGCCTCTTGGCGCTGACGAAGCGGCGAGTTTTGGCCTGTCTGGCGATCTTGGGGCCAGGGTCCGCATTCAGGTGGTGCCGGTGCTGTGGCCCTCTGTGAATGCGATCACCCTGGGTCGGGTGATATTGGTGCGACGCCGCGCACTTGCCCGTCACGGCGCCGCGCTTGTGGCCCATGAACTGGTGCACGTGATGCAGTACCAACGGCTCGGCATGTTGCGATTCTTGGGCCGTTACCTGAGCGAATACGTGAGGGGGCTTTGGCGGTTTCGGCGCCATCGTTTGGCGTACATGGCCATCTCCTTCGAGGAGCAGGCCCGGGCCGCGGCGAACAAGTGGCAAAGCACCGGCGAGAGTCTCGTGCTGTGTGAGCAGCAGGTTCGCTCACAGCACAACCACTCCAGGAGCGGCGCCGACGGCTCCACCCCCGGCGAGGCCCCGGCCCAAACGTAGGGTCACGCCGCCCCGCCGGTGCTCTCGTTGGTGGTGGCGGCCCTTGGTGTTGCGGAGGCTCAGGTGTGGTCGGGCCGAGCCGAAGGGGCCTTTCAGTAGTCGTAGAAGCCCTTCTTGGTTTTGCGACCGAGCTGGCCTGCGGCAACCATTCGGCGCAGCAGCGGCGGAGGCGCGAAGAAGCGTTCGTTGTACTCGGCGTGCAGCGACTCCGCGGTGAACAGGCACACGTCGAGGCCGATCAGGTCGGCCAGGGTGAGCGGGCCCATCGGATGACCCGCGCCCAGCTTCATGGCTTCGTCTATGTCGGCCGCCGAGGCGTGGCCGTTCTCGAGCATTTCGATGGCCTGGCACAAGTAGGGCACCAGCAGCTTGTTCACGATGAAACCGGCCCGGTCGGGCGCGGCCACCACCCGTTTGCCGAGGGTGTCGGTGGCGAAGGCGGTGGCCTCGGCAGCCACTTCGGGTGCGGTGAGTTGCGTGCTGATCACTTCCACGAGCTTCATCACCGTGGCCGGGTTGAAGAAGTGCATGCCCAGCACTTGCTGCGGGCGTGAGGTTCCCATTGCCACGTCGATGATCGGGATCGACGAAGTGTTGGTGGCCATGATCGCATGGTCGCCGAGCACACGGTCGAGCACGCCGAAGATCTCCAGCTTCAGCGCCAGGTTCTCCACAACGGCCTCGATCACGAGATCGCAGCCGGCGAGGTCTTCGAGGTTGTCGGTCCAGGTGATCGCCGCGGACGCGGCGTCACGCGCAGACTCGTCGAGCTTGCCTCGCGCAACGGCCCGGTTCATCGATCCGGCCACCCTGGCCTGGGCGGCCTCCACCAGGTCGGCTGTGGCTTCTCGTGCCACCACGGCGACGCCGTTTCGGGCGGCGACTTCCACAATGCCGCTGCCCATGGTGCCCACGCCCACGACTCCCACTTTGCTGATTGTCATCGCGTGCTCCCGTTGTGTGTGATTGCAGATTCCGTGTTGCGAGGAATCAGATGTTGCATCGAGTGTTACAAGCGCCCACTTGCCGCCGGCGGGGTCAGTCGGCTTCGGTGATGGTCACCGAGTTGATCGTGACCGGCTCAAGGGGCTTGTCGTTGCGATCGGTTTTGGTGTTCTGCATTGCCTCCACCACGTCCAACCCTGCAACAACCTGACCGAACAGTGAGTACTGCGGCGGCAGCGCCGTGCCCTGGGCGCCGCTGATGATGAAGAACTGGCTTCCGTTGGTGTTGGGCCCGGCGTTGGCCATGGCCAGCGATCCCACCTGGTAGCGGCCCGGTTTGGGCAGTTCGTCGGCGAAGCGGTACCCGGGCCCGCCTCGACCGGTGCCGGTGGGATCACCGCCCTGACACACGAATCCGTTGATGATCCGGTGAAAGATCACACCGTCGTAGTAGTGGTACCGGGCAAGCACCACGAAGTTGTTCACGGTTTGGGGCGCTCCGGCGGCGTCGAGGGCGATGGTGATGGCGCCCATCGAAGTGTCCATCGTGGCGGTGTAACGCCGAGCGGTGTCGATGCACATCGGTGGCGCCTGGCTGAACTTGCGCCGAGGCTGGCTTGAGCCGTCTGCGGCCGGGCACGGGGTATCAGCCATTGGGCCTCCTTTGGCTGGGCAAGGGCGCGACCCTAACGGCCCCACCCCCCAGTGGTGGCGCCCCCGGCCGGGGCCGCAGAACTAGTGCGCCGGGGAGAAGCCGTCGATGCGTTGCGCGGGATGCACGGGGTGGTCGAACCGGCGGAACAGGTAACGACGGAACACGTCCACGTAGCTGCGGTACGCACCGGCGCCCCCGGCGGCGGTCTCCGTGTCGTTCAGGGTGGCGGCCCGGGCAGGCAGCCGGTACCACGGCACGCCCGGTTCGGCGTGGTGGGTGTGGTGCAGGTTGTTGTTCAGAAACAGCAACGAAAAGAACGGCCCGGATCGAACCACCGCCGACCGGGTGGCGTCCCCGTCCACGAAACGGTGCTCCAGGTACGAGCGCACCAGCGTCAACGAATGCGCCGGATACAACGCCAACAGGTACTGCCACCATGGCATGCCGGCCATCAGGGTCACCACCGCGAGCACCGCCGCGGACGCCGCGACGTGACCGGCCCAAACCAACCCCAGACGCCAATCCCCCGAACGGATCGTGCGGGCGTTGAGGCTGAGAATCCTCATGATTTCCACCGGCGGGCCTAGCACCATTCGACCCGCAAGGGTGTGATGCGCCAACAGCAGCCATCTGCGGACTCGGCTCATTCGATGCCATCTGGCCGCGTCCACGTAGTAGCTCTCGGTGTCGTCGAAAGGATCGGTGAGGCTCTCGCACTCGTGGTGGGCGATGTGGGACTTGCGGTACACGTGGTAGGGCAGGCGCAGCGCCAGCGGGGGCCATGCCAGCAGGTCGTTGGCCCACTTCCGGCGGAAGGGGTGGCCGTGGATGGCTTCATGCTGCAGCGATCCGTGCCACGCCAGAAGGATCCCCAGCAGCAACACGGCAACCACCCACGGAAGGTGATTGTGGCCAACCACAACAGACGCGATTCCCCCGTAGATCGCACCCGCTACAGCAAGGGTTCGCCATTCCATCCAGATGGTTGCTCCGTACCTCGGTTGTGATGAGACCAGCCGGGATTGTCGCGCCAACTGGTGAAATTGTCAAGCCTCGGCGCACTGTTGGCCCTGGGTGGTTGGCCACCGGGCGGGGTACCGTTTCGGCCATGACGCTGCACTGGTCCGACACCGGCATCGAGGTGCACAAAGTGGTGGTGGGTCCTGTCGAGAACAACGTGTTCGTGATCCGCTGCACCGAGACAGGCGAGGCGGTGCTGATCGACGCCGCCAACGAGCACGAGCGGTTGCTGGAGTTGTGCCAGGGCCTCGGTGTGCGCACCGTTCTGGAAACTCACGGCCACTGGGATCACATTCAGGCCATCCCGGCGGTGCGCGAGGCGGGCTACCGGGTAGGAGTCACCGCGCAGGACGCGTCGATGCTGCCGAGTTACGACTACCTCCTCGAGGACGACACCGTGATCGAGATCGGGCGACTGCGGTTGCGCACCTTGCACACCCCTGGTCACACCCCGGGGTCGATGTCTTTTCACGTGGAGGGCACGCCGCTGCTGTTCAGTGGCGACACTCTGTTTCCGGGCGGGCCGGGCGCCACCCATTTCGAGGGTGGCGATTTCGATCTGATCATCCGCTCCATAGAAGACCGGATGTTCAGAGTGTTCGACGCAGCCACGTTGGTGATGCCCGGTCACGGCAACGACACCACGATCGGCGCCGAGTCGCCTCAGCTCGACGAGTGGGTGGCTCGCGGCTGGTAGCGGGTCGCCGGGTGGCACCGGTGATGCGCCGGTCGTGCGCAGCGGTGACGCCGGGCACGTGCATTGCACCACACCGCGGGTGCGGTTGACGACTGTGCGCCCGGTCAACAGAATGCGGTGTTCGCAATTCGACGACAGTCCGCAAACACAAATCGGGAGGACTAGATGAGCAAGATGCTTGATGGCAAGGTGGCCCTGGTGACCGGCGCAGGCCGGGGTATCGGCCGTGAACACGCGCTGATGCTGGTCGAGCACGGCGCCAGCGTGGTGGTTAACGACCTTGGCGGAGACGAGTTCGGCTTCGGCGGCGACTTGAGTCCCGCTCAGGAAGTGGTGCAGGAGATCACCGCGGCGGGTGGTTCCGCGGTGGTGAACGGCGGCAGCGTTGCCAACTGGGATGACGCCGAGGCCATGGTGCAACAAGCCATCGACACCTATGGCGACATCAACATCGTGGTGAACAACGCCGGAATCCTGCGCGACCGGATGATGTTCTCGCTTACCGAGGACGACTGGGACACGGTGATCGGCGTGCATCTCAAGGGCACGTTCGCGCCGTCGCATCACGCCGCGAAGTACTGGCGACAGAAGGTCAAGTCCGGCGAGGAGGCCTATGGCCGGATCGTGAACACGTCGTCGCCGTCGGGGATTTACGGCAACGTCGGCCAAACCAACTACGGCGCCGCCAAGGCCGCTATCGCCGGTTTCACGGTGATCGCCGCGCAGGAACTGGTGCGTTACGGGGTGACGGTGAACTGTCTGGCGCCCACGGCCTGGTCGCGGCTCACCGCCCCGCTGATGGGTGGGGCGGACGCCCCCGAGGAGTTGAGGGAGCGGATCAATCCTCGCTGGATCGCCGTTATCACCACCTGGCTGGCGGGCCCCGAAGCGGCAAAGGTCACAGGTCGGGTGTTCGACGTGCGCGGTGACCAGCTCGGCATTGCCGAAGGCTGGCATCTCGGCCCTGTGGCCACGCAGCCCGATGATCCCACGGCGTTGGGCCCGGTGGTTGCCGAGTTGATGGCCAACGCCCGTCTGAACGCCAACATGGACGGCAAGGATCACGAAGGCCTCGGCTTCCCTCCCCAAACCATATGACCATGCGGTTGCGCCTCTGAATCTGACCTCAGCGCGGCCGGAGGTCTTCTCGTTCAGACCGGTTCGGGGGTTTCCCGTCCGGCGTGTCATGCGCCGTGAGCCGCCCATCCGATCGTGGTGCATGGTGACCTGAAGACTCTTGGCTGTCGACGCGGCACGCTCAGTGCGGGCGCGAGGCGGTTGCTAGCGTGCGCTCGATGAGCGGGGCCGACCTGGCGCAGCGGCTGAAGCCTCGTTTTGACGCGGACGGCTTCGCGTTTGCTCCGCGGCTGCTCGAACCGGGTTTGGTGGTGTCCCTCACCGAACGCTTCGAACGGCTCTTCGCGGGGGAGTTCGAGACCGGCATCCAACCCGACGAGGTGAACTGGCAGCAAGGGGAAAGCGACCCCACCCTCACCCGTCAGATCTGCAACGGCTGGAAGGCCGACCGGCTGGTGGCGTCGGTGGTGCTCGATGCCGGCCTGGGCGAGGCGGTGGCCCGTCTGGCTGGCTGGCCAGGGGCGCGTCTGGTGCAGGACAACGTGTTGTGGAAACCGCCGGGTGCCCGTTCGGTGGGGTTTCACCGCGACAACGCCTACCTGGGCTGGTACACGCCCCAGGAAATGTGCTCGTGCTGGATCGCCCTGGACGACACCACCGCCAACGGTGGCACCATGGAACTGGCCCGCGGTTCGCACAAGTGGCCGGTCAGCGACGGCCCCGAAGGCGAGTTCCACGCCCCCGAGGACTACCGGGCGCCAGTGGTTGAGGCGGCCAGATCAGCCGGCGCAACCCCCGAGCTGGTGGCTGTGGAGGTAGCCGCGGGTGAGGGGTCGTTCCATCACGGTTGGACGTGGCACGGCTCGGGCCCGAACCGCTCCGAGGGCCACCGCCGGGCGCTGGTGCTGCACTGCGCCAGCAGCGAAGCCCGTTTCAACCGAGCAGGATTTGGCACCGGCAACGGCCCCATCTACACCCGTTACGCCCGCCTGGCCGACGACACCATGGACGAGAACCACTTCCCAATCCTCTGGCAAGAAGACGGCCAAAGAACCCCAAACCTCCCACCCCCAACCGGCCTGACCCGAAACCCACCACATCTTGCGAGTATCCGCAGTTCGTCGGGTGTCATCGTTCGATTGCCTGGATGATGCGGGGGCTCCAATAGAGCCTGCCCCAGCGGGCATCGCCGAACGGCTTGAGGACGCCGAGTTCGACAAGGGTGGCTATTGCGGCCCGGTTGGCCTCGTTCGTTCTGCCGTACCGACGATGGGCGTCGGCGACGGAGAGAATCGGGTGCGCGATCAAGCCTTCGGCGACCTCCACCGCAAGGCTCGCACGTGGACGGGCACCTCGTACCGTGTCTACGAATTCGTCCCTTAGGGTCAGTAGGCGCATGATGCGCTCGTGTCCGGAACGTGCCTCGGTGGCGACGGCTTCGGCAAAGAAGGCGATCCAAGGCACCCAGTCGCCCGTCTCGCTCACGGCGAAGAGCTGGTTGCGGTAGTCGTCTGCTCGCCCCTCGAGCCAGGGCGACACCGAGAGGACTGGGTGGCGGAGGGCCTGTTCACGTATCAGCTGAAGGACGGTGATCAGGCGTCCCAGCCGTCCGTTGCCGTCGATGAAGGGGTGCAGAGTCTCGAACTGATAGTGAGCCATAGCCACACGCGCAACGAGTTGGATGTTCTTTCTCGCCAATCCGTCGGTGAGCCAGTCCATCCATCGCTCGCACATCGCTTTGAGCTGGTCGCCCGGCGGGGGTGGGATGAAGCGCGCCTCTCCTACTCTTCGATGCTCGGCGCCGATGAACACTTGGCTTGCGCGGATCGCACCGGCGTCGGGTCCGTCCGACGGAGTGCCACGGATGATCTCGGCCTGGAGCGCGCAAATCAAGCTCCAGGTGATCGGTCGCTCAGCAACCCACCCGAATGCGTAGTCGGCCGCTGAGACGTAGTTCATGACCTCTCGAATGTTCGGCGGAATCCGGTCGGTGTCGTCGGTCGCTGGAAGTACCTCAGCCGCGAGCAGCTCACTGAGTTTGGCGTAGGTGCCTTCCAGCGCGGAGGTACCGATTGCCTCCCGGCGGGTCGTGACCCGTGCGACTAGTTGAGGCTGAGGGAGGAGGTTTGCGGCAGAGTCGAGCCGGCCGACCTCGGCCGCTGCCTCGCTAACCGCCATCCAAGTGCTTGCGGGAAGGTTGACCTCGGATGGGAGGTCGTGGGGCATGAAGGCTTCTGCCTGGTAGTCCTCGCCGAAGCGTCCGTCGTGGCCGGAGATCGGCACTACGTCACCGATGGGAGAGTCGCGAAGCGACCTCATCGGGCTTGCCTTGTCATAGCCATGGCACAAGTTTCGCAATCGAAACTTGGAATTGCACCCCTGTAATCCAAGTTTCGGGCTCGAAACTTGGAATTGCACCTATGTAATCCAAGTTTCGTTGGGGAGCGGCGCGCCCTGGGCGGGGGTGAGGCGGATGATCTTCGGACCCTCCCCGGGCCGGTAAGCAGGTGGGTGCCTTGTCATGAACCATCATTTACAATGCATGCATGTCGGCTGCTTCAACCGCCAAGGTCTCACACCGGGGGCAGACCAACCTGCCTGCCGAGCTTCGTCATCGTTGGGGACTTGAGCAAGGTGGCGAGATCGGAATTGTTGATCTCGGGGACGCCGCACTGATCGTCCCGGGCGGAATCGACTCGCTCCGCCGTGAACTCCGACGCGTGCTGCGTGAACGGTACGAGATTGGTGTCGCCGCCGTTGATGATCCCGACCTGAGAGACCAGTAGTTGGCCACCCCCCGACACTGGACCCACGGCCAGGCGGTCCTCGGCGGATGCCTTCGAAGGAGCCGGGGGCTCAGGCGGTGGTCATGGGGCGGGTCGGGCCTTTGAGCGGGCTGTTAGCAGCCCCTCTCGGGTTTCGGGGGTGAGGTACTGGAGGCGGCTGGGTTCGTCCCCGGCCAGCAGAGCCACGAGGTCGTCCACCACGTAGCGGCCTATCCGGCGCAGGGCGTTGGGCAGCGCGCCCGCGAGGTGGGGGGTGAGCACCGCGTGGGGTGCGTCACGCACCGGGGCGTCTTCGGGGATTGGTTCGGTGGGGTACACGTCGGTTGCGAAGCGGATCCCGGCTTCGTTGGATCGTTCGACCATGGCATCGAAATCCACGACCGACGCCCGGCTGAGCACCACCAGGGCCTGATGCGGACCCAGGCGGCCCAGGAGGCGCCGGGAGATCAGCTTCTTGGTGGACGATGTGGGCGCGGCGAGCACGAAGATCACGTCGGCGATGTCGAATAGCCGTTCGAGGGTGACGGGCTCGATCGAACGTTGCCGCAAGGCGTCGTCGCCCATCGGCGGGTCATAGCCCACCAGACGAGTCCGGAAGGGAACGAGCAGTTGCTGCAGGTGTCGAGAGATCCCGCCGCAGCCCACAAAGCCCACCGTGGCGTCGAACAGGGAGGCGTTCGGCAGGTTGCCAACATGGAGCCAGGCCTCGGTGCGGGTTCTCATCGACCGGTCGGCTTGGGTGATGCCGCGGCGCACATCGAGCGCAAGGCCCAGGCCCAGTTCTGCCACAACCTCTCCGAACGCCGGCGCGACCGAGCCCACTCGAATCCTTTTGCGAAGTGCGGCGTCGTAGTCGAGCCCGTGGTGTTCGTGTCCGCCTGCCACTTCGAGCAGCGCCACAAGGTTCGCCGATGCCCCTGCGAGAGCGTCGGGCCCGTGTCGCCAGCGGCCGAACACCACAGCTGATGCCGTTCCGATCTCGCTGAGGAACTGGTCGGTGGGCATTGCGGTGTCGCGCGCCCACACGATGTCGGCAACGCCTGCCAGCCGGTCGAGATCGGCGGTGTCGAAGATCTCGTCCATGGTGCGGAACGCCGGGTCGATGATCACCCGCTTTTTGGCGGTCGCTGCGCTCGAACCGGTAGCCGTCATCATTCGATTTCCGCCATCATGAGCCGCCTCATTGTGACCTGGTTCGATTTCGGATTCAACACCGCCTGAGGGGACCGATCATGCGACTGCGACACATGAGAAGATTGCAGCGATGGTGAAATCCACTCCAGCACAGTTGTTCGGCTTGCGCATGGGGATCATCGGCGCGGGAAACATGGCCTCACGAATGATCCAGACCGTTTCTGGCCGATCCGATCTGTCGATCGCGGCGGTGACCTCGTCCAATGCCGAACGTCGCCGTGCCGCCGCAGCGCAAGCCAATTCCGCCGAGGCCGCCGACATCGTCGACCTCATCCGCACGGGGATCGACTTGGTGTACGTGGCTTCGTCCACCGATGACCATTACGCAGAGGTGCTGACCGCGCTGCGTTCGGGGGTGGCTGTGTTGTGCGAGAAGCCGCTGGCGCCCACCCTTACCGAGGTGGAGCACCTCGTGGCCGAATCGCAGGATCGGGGGGTGCTGCTCGTGGAGGGCATGTGGAGCCGCTATCTGCCGGCCGGTCGCTTGGTGGCCGAACTTCACCCAGCCACCAGCGCCGACCCGGTTCGCCTCGTGACTTCAACTCTCGGTTATGGCGTGGACCGTGACCCGACGCGCCGATGGTTCAGCCCCACACCCGGTAGCGGAGCGATCCTGGATCTCGGGGTTTACGGCCTCGATCTGGCACTTCAACTACTGGGCCCGCCCCTTCAGAGCCACACAGCCGTGACCCGAACCGACGGGGTGATCAGTCAGGCCGCGATCACCGGCGAGCACGAAGGGTCGGCGCTGTCCTCGTCCACGGTGACGTTCCATGGAGCGGCTCACGGCGGCGCGACGATTGTGACCGATCAGCGCGTCACCGTCCTGGAAGGCGAGTTTCAACGCGCCCACACAGTAAGCACCACAGTGGCCGACACGGTGCGCCGCCATGACACGTCGTTTGCGGGTTCGGGGCTCGACTTCGAATTGGACGACTTCGTGGGCTGCTTCCTCGATGGCGCAATCGAGTCACCCACAAACCCCCACCGCGACACCCTGGCGCTGCATCGCTGGCTCGACACGGCGCAGCCGGAATAGCGGCCACGGGCCTGATGCGTTGCGAGGCTCCGACTCCGAGGCTTGCGGTTGGGTGATTGCGACCGGGCCTTGCGGTTCAGGGGAGGTTCATGCTGTTGGTGGCGTAGTCTCCGGATTTGACCGGCCGTCACCGAACCCAAGTGAGACATCGAACATGAATCCATTCACACTCGCACCAATGCCGACCACGACGATGGGCGAGAACAGCGTCGCCCAACTCGCCCAACACGTGAGAGCCCACGCCAGTCGTGCCTTCGTGGTGAGTGACCCTGGCGTGAGCGCTGCCGGGATCCTCGACACGGTCACCGAAGCCCTCAGCAGTGACGGCATCGAATGGGCGGCGTTCACCGGCGTGGACCCCAACCCCAGCGACACGAACGTGGCCGCCGGTGTTGCAGCCCTTCGGGACTTCGGCACCGACGACGTGGTGATCGTGTTCGTGGGGGGCGGCTCGGTGATGGACTGCGGCAAGTACATCGCCATGGCCGCACCGTCGGGCGTCGACGACCTGCGACTGGCGATGGCCCCCGAACTCGACGCCAACGACCTGATCGACTTCAACACGCTGGCCCCGGAAGCGCAACCCACCGCGCCGTGTTTGCCAACCATCGCCGTTCCCACCACCGCGGGCACCGCATCGGAAACCAACGGCGGTGGGCTCATCACCCGCAGCGAAGACCACCGCAAGCTGCTGTTCAACCACGCCGACGTGCAGCCCCGCATGGTGGTGCTCGACCCGGCACTCACCGTCGGGCTGCCTCCGGGCGCCACCTCAGCGTGCGGAATGGACGTTCTCACCCACTCCATCGAGGCGTACACGTCCAACGCCTCGAACCCGTACGCCGACGGCCTGGCGCTTCACGCCATCCGCCTCACCGGACGTGCCCTGCCCCGAGCCGTGGCCGACGGAACCGACCTGGAGGCGCGCTCAGCCATGCAGATCGCCTCGCACCTGGCGGGCCGGGCCTTCTCGTCGGGGCCGCTGCTGGGCCTGGTACACGCCACCGGTCACCCCATCTCGGGCACCTTCGGAACCGCTCACGGGCAAACGCTCGCAACCATGCTGCCCCACGTGATGCGATTCAACCTCGAAGCCGTAGCCGACCGTTACGCCGATGTGGGTGTCGCCCTGGGTGCCGCACCCGACCCGGCAGCAGCCATCGAGGCGGTGGAAGCGCTGTCGGCAACGGTCGGCACAAACCGCAGCCTCAGCGACCTCGGCGCCACGAACGACGACATCGACGAGCTCACAACCGACGCGCTGCGCGACCTCATCATCTTGAACACGCCGCGTTATCCCAGTCGTGGCGAAGTCCACGAGCTTTATCAACAGGCAATGTGACCCGCCCGCCGGGGGGTTCGGATCATCCAGGAGCTGCGTTCGTTCGACCGGGTGTTGACGTGCAGGCCGCAAAGGGGGGTCAAACACGCGGACCGGCACGCGCCGTGTTTTGTTTGTGGGCGCATCGACACTGAGCGCAATCGGCAAGCCGGTGTCTGGGAGCCGTCCGGTGGCGGGCGCGTGCTTTGGCCCGGTAGCCGTCAGGCGGGGCCGTGGATGGAGGGGACTCTCTCGCTTCGGTAGACGACCCAGCCCGCGTCGCCCAGCACCTCGAGGCGGAAGACCTCATCGCCGTCTGCGCCCGGGCCTGGAACGATCTCAACTATCTGGGCGGACAGACCGTCGCCGCGGGTTCCGTTCACGCCGCCGTCGGTGACCAGCACGTTGCCGTTGGCGAGGGCGTCGACGTCTCCCACGAACGCGCCGTACACCGGCTCGCCGTTGCGGTTGCTGCGGTACTCCCAGATCTGGTCGATGGTGCCCGCGGCGGCGTCGATGGCGAATCTCACGGCTCGGCTGTACAGGGGAGCATCGGGTGTGCCGCGGCCTTCGCGGTTGTTGCCGTTGTCATACAGGAGCACTGTGCCGTCGGCGAGAACCTCCGGGGCGTGCTGGTGGAGGTGCCAGTCGCCGGACAACAACTCCAGGTCGCCGAGTGGGCCGCTGTGCCACAGCAACTCTCCCGCGGGCCCGGACAGGTCGTCCTTCCAGCGCAGCGCGATCACGGCGTCGAAGTGCCGGATCGACACCAGCAGCGTGTTGTTCGCCTCGTCTAGTTCGATCGCGTTGGCGTGAGTCCAGTCGCGTGCCTGGTTGTCCACGCCCTTGTAGAGCCAGTTGGGGAACACGAAATCGAACGGCAAGCCGCACAGGTTGTACGCCGCCGGATCGTGGCGAGGATCGAAGTAGTCGAACAAGTTGAACTCTTCGAGCACCTCACCGGTGGCCGGATCGAAGATCACCACCACGTCGCCGATCAGGTGGTACGTGCCGTCGAAGGTGTCGGGGTCTTCGCCACATTGGGGTTCGTCGAAGCCGTCGAGCACCCGCAGCTCGGTGCTCAGCGTGGCGTGGGTGCCGTCGGGGAGCGGGTTGTGTTCGTGGTGCATCGAGTCGATGTTCACGATCACCGGATCGTCGCCCACCACCTGCCGACCGTGAGCGTCGAGGGCGAACCGTCCGGTGATTATCGTCCCGGCCCACTCCTCGAGCACTTCGCCGCGCAGGTTGATCCGCCTGGCCGCCGTGTCGTTGAACTCGAACAGGATCGTGCCGTCTCCGAGCATGCGCACATCGCCGATGGGGTGGTTCTCGTGGTGGTACCACACCACCTCGCCGGCAGCGTCCACGGCCACAATCCAGCCCGCCGGGGGCGGCGGCACGCCGGGATCGGATTCGGTGGACGACAGGTCGCCGCGCAGGTCAACCAAGTTGAACATCGTCAACCCGGGTGCCATACGGGTGGGGTCGCTCACGGTCACCGCCATGTCGGGCAACCCGTCGGGAAGTTGGCCGGTGGTGAGGGACAGTTCGTTGAAGGTGCCCGCTACTTCGCCGGTGTCGCTGTTGAGCACGTCCACCTCCACCGCATAGGTGGTGTCGGCGCGCATACCGGCAAGCAGAACGGGCTGTGTGGCGACAGCGTCGGTGGCGATGCGCACGTCGTGCGCGGTTCCGTCGGGGCCAACCAGGCGAACCGCGGGCACGAATCCGTCTGCCAGATCAATCCACAAATCGGCCATCAAGGGATGACCGAACTCCTCGATCTCAGCGGCGAGTACCAGCTCGTCGATCGGAACAGCCGAGATTGCGGGCACAGCGGTGGTGGGTTCAGGTTGCGCCTCGACGATGGTTGGCGCAGCGGTGCTTGGCGCTGCGGTGTCGGCGGACGGGTCGCTGTCAGCGGGGCCCCCGACCGCAGAGGGGTTTGCCGCGGGATCAGTAGCGGAGGAATCCTCCACCCGCGAGTCGGCAGCGGCGGTGACCGTCGTGGATGTGTCGCCGGACAAGGCGGGCATCGGATCGTCCGAGGAGCAAGCCCCGGCCAGCACCAAGCCAAGGGCAAGTCCGAAGCAGAGGCAAATCCGAATCAGCGGAGTGTAAGTCGCCATCCAACCCCACCTGCCAACAGCACCGGCGAAGGGTCGACCGCAATCCGACCCCGATCAGCGAACAGCACCCGCTCGTCCACCGCACCCAAGCCCTCGATGGCGCGGCGATCAAGCCAACACGAGACTCCCCGATTCCACTGCGGCGGAAGTTCCGGGTGCGATGCCTGGAACTGCGGTTCTGTGGTCCGAGCCCGCCTTGCGCACCGCGCAGTTCTCGGATCTGGTGGGGTGGAGCTGATCGGATTTGAACCGACGACCCCCTGCTTGCAAAGCAGGTGCTCTAACCAGCCTGAGCTACAGCCCCGTTGGGATCCTCAGAGTAACCGTGCCCGGACTGGGCACCGCACCGCCGACGCCCACCCCGACTACGGGGCCAGTGGGCGACCGAAGGGCAGTTCGTTGTGCCAGCTCGCCAGGAACGCCTCGGCCTGCTTGCACGCTCCCAAGAATGGGCCCTCGGGGTGGGACCGGACTTCGTCGGCCAGGGTGGTGACTGCGGCGACCGCCTCGGATTGAACCGCCTGGTCGTCGGTCCCGGGATCGCTCCAGGCGGCGATCGTGGCGCCGCACAGGGCAACGAAGTCGGCGATCGCGGCCACGTCGTTTCGGCGGAACACCGCAAGTGCCTTGGCGGTGAACGCCAGGCGCCCGCACGGCACCAGGGTGAGACATTCGCCGGTCTCACAAATCGCTTCGGCGCCGAGATGGTTCACGGTGCCCATCTTCGAACCGGCGAACACAACCCCCGCGGGCTGTCGCCACACCGCGTGGGAGGGTTGGGCTTCGAGACCCAGGTCCGACCCAAGCGCGGCAAGGGCCCCCGAACCGTGATCGACACACGCCTGAGCCAGGGCCTCCGCATCCAGGCCGGAATCCCCGGCAACCAAGGTTGCCGACGCGTCGGCCACGGCCACGATCCGCCCGCCGCGCTCGGCAACGGCGCGGGCCAGCGCCGCGCCGTCGGTCGCGCCAGGAGCGTTGAAGCCCTCGATGATCACCTTGCGTCCATCCAGGCCACCCACCGCAGCCTCAGCCGCGCACGCCGCGGTGAGGGCATCACAAGCGGCGCCGAAGCTGCCCAGCCGGGCGCTGTTTCGAGGGTCGTGCTCAACCAGAGCGTCCAGGTCGCCTTCGGACACGCCTTTGGCAGGGTCGGGCAGGTACACCCCGTCGGCAACCAGCGACGCGGCCTCGGTCACAAACGCAGCGATCGCGTCGGCTCGTTCCGGGCCAGGGGCGCTGATGCCCGCCGAGGCTCCACCGCGGCGCATGTTGAGCGCTGCGTACGTGTAGGTCTGTGATCGGGCCAGATCCTTGGCGCCGCCTTGCAGGATTCGTCTGGCCCAACGCACCGGCCCCGACGATGCCTCCGCACCCTCAAGGTCGATCGCCACGAAGGCGTCGCAGTCGCTGAACTTGTGCAATCGCATGTCAATCCGAATTCCCTCTCAAGGCGACGCTACAGACTTGCCCTCGGATGCCGCCTCACGACAGCACGCGGATCGGCAGCCGTCTGGGGCCGCGGATCTGCCCGGTTGACCACACAACCGACTGCGGGTCTGCCAGCTCGAAGTGCGGCACCCGTTTCATCCATTCCTCCAACGCCACCGTCAACTCCAGGCGGGCCAGATTCGAACCGATGCAGCGGTGGATGCCCAACCCGAACGCGCTGTGCCGGTTGCGACGCCGGTCGATCACGAACCGGTCGGCGTCCTCAAACGCTTCCGGGTCGCGGTTCGCGGCAGGGAACGGCAACAGCACCCAGTCGAGGGTCTTCATGTCGCAACCCGCGAAGGTGGTGTCCTGGGCCACCAGGCGCGCCATCGTGACCGGCGCGTAGAAGCGCAGAAACTCCTCCACGGCAAAGGGCCGCAAGTCGGGTTCCTCCAGCCAGCGCAGCCGATCCTCGGGGTGCTGCGCCAGGTGCCACAGGCTCGCTCCGATGGCCGACCAGGTGGTGTCGATACCTGCTATCAGCAGCAACGCGCACGTGCCTCGCACGTGTTTGTGGGTGAGCGGCTCACCATCGATGCGGGACTGCACCATGTGGGTAATCAGATCGTCGCGTGGATCCTCGGCACGGGCTGCGATCAGCTTGTCGAGGTACGCGTCGAGCGAGTCCTCGTAGTCAAGTCCGATCTCCGCGCCCGGTGTCTCCATGATCCGGTGAATGAACAGACGGAACAAGTCGCCGTCGGCTTTGGGCACGCCGAGCATGTCGGCTATCACCCTCACCGGGATGTGCTGCGCGTAGGAAACCGCCGCGTCCACAACCTGATCGCCGGAAGACTCCGCCGGAGTGATCCCGGCGAGCATCTCGTCGAGAAGTTCCCCACAGGTGGCGCGGGTGGTTTCGCGTTGGCGTTCGATGGCCTTGGGCGAAAACGCGGCGAGCAGGAACTGCCTGGCGGTCTTGTGAAACGGCGGATCCGAGGTGATCGGCGGCGCGAAACCCACAGGGGCCGGGATGTCGGGCCTGCCGTCGTGTACCACCACGCCTTGTGAGCTGAACGTGGTGGTGTCCGCGGCGATGGCGCTCACCTCCTCGTGGCGAACCGGCAGCCAGGTGCCCCCGTAACGCTCGCTGTGCGCCACCGGGCAGCGCACACGAAGGTCTTCCCAAATCTCGGGCGCACTGGCCGCGTAGTCGGGATGGGCGTGGTCGAAGTCGGTGGCCCAGTCCGTGACCGGCGCCGGGCCGTTGTGATCATCACCGGCGCTCTGGGCCGGGCGATACCCGACAGCTTGATTTGCGTCCGGTGCTGCCACCTCGGAAGTTGCGGAGTCGATGGTCATGTCGGCCTCCTGTTGTGGGGAAGTTGTGTTTGGACTGGTGCGGGCCTGCGCTGCGCTGATCGACGGGTCAGCGTTGATTGCCGTTGGCGCCGAGTTCTTGAGCCTCGTATTCCAACAGCCGGTTGAACAGGTTTCGCAGGTCGCTTCGGCGGCCTCTGTCCATGGCCAGGTTCACGAGTTCGTGGGGGTCTTGAGTGGTGTCGTACCACTCGTGGTCGTGTTCGTCGAAGGCGGCGTCCACGTCGAAGGTCTTGCCGTGGCGCCGGGTCTTGCCGTCCCGGGCCTTGCCTCCGCCGATTCCGTAGTAGCGGGCGTACTTGGTTTCCCCGTCGAAAAAGCCCCGCAGGGCGTAGCGGCATTGGCTGATCAGATCGGACTGGGCCGAGTCCTGGGAGAACAGCACGAAGTCGCGCACCACCGCCGACGGATCCGCCAGCACCGGCGCCAGATCCTGGCCCGAGAGGCCCTCGGCGTGCGGGTCGGCGCCGGTCATCGCCGCGATGGTGGCGCCAAGGTCGACGTGTGTGGCCAAAGCGTCGGTGCGCATCCCAGCCGGCACACGCGCCCAGGCTTGCGTGGCATTCCCAACAGGCCGGGCTGCGGATTCGGGCTGCTCGGTTGAGGCGTCCCCGGCGCCTTTGATGATCAGCGGCACGCCCATCACCTCGTCGTACACGCAGGGCAGTTTGGCTCGCAGGCCGTGCGAGCCGCAGGCGTCGCCGTGATCGGAGGTGTACACGATCACAGTGTTTTCGTACACCCCCAGCGAGTCGAGCGTTTCGAGCAGGCGGGTGAGGCTCTGGTCGAGTTGCTGATGCAGCCACGCGTAGTAGTCGAGGCCGCGCAGCCAAACGTCGTGTTCGTCCGCGGAGATGCTGCCCACCCAGTGGTCATGGTTGCGAACGTGGCGCCAGGCTCGTTGCACCTCGGGTTTGGTGTGAAGATCGTCAGCGAAGTTCTCCGGGAGCTGGTCGAACAGTCGCGGGTAGTCCTCGGGTGGGGGGCTCACCGGAAGGTCACCCAGACGCATTTGTTGGATGAACTCCAAAGCCTCCGCGATTTGGGGATGTTCGGCCTGGTAGGACAGATGGTCGGCGGGGAACCACATGATGTCGTGGGGGTTCACCAAGGCCACGGTGAGAAACCACGGCCTGTTGGCGGCGTGGGATCGCAACCAGTCGCAGGCCTGTTCGGTGATGATCGGGTCGAAGTAGCGGCCTGTCCAGGCGTTGCCGGTGAAGTGAACGTCGTTTCCCAGCCAGTCCTGGTAGCCGTGTTCGCTCATGTCGGGGGTGGCGCTGTGGCTGAGGTGCCACTTGCCGAGGTATGCGGCCCGGTAACCGCCTGCGGCGGCAAGGCTGCCGATGGTGGGCAGCGACGGATCGAGCGCGGTGTGGGTGGGGAAGCTCACGTTGTCCACAACGTCGTGTTCGGCCAGGTAACGGCCCGTGTACAGGCTCGCCCGTGACGGCGAACATGGTGAGGCGTGGGTGAAGTACCGGTCGAAGCTGAGCCCATCCGCCCGCAGGCGCTCATGGGCGGGCAACTTCAGCACGCCGTTCAGCCAGTCGTTTCGGCGCTCCTCGTCGGACACCACCAGCAGGATGTTGGGCTTTTCGGCAGCTTTGGTGGCATCCACAAGGCGAACCTATCGCCGCCGCCGTTGGCGCAGTTTGGGCGCCGGGCGTGTCGGGGGCGTCATGCCGTGCCGCCGAGACGAACTGCCCCCGTGTGGGCCCGGCGTCGGTGCGTGTCAGCCTTCGCCGAGGAGGCGTTCAAGTGTGAGTTCGGGGTGGTCTGCTTGCACCCGGGCCAGCCAGTAGGGGCTTTCGAACAACGCCAGCAGTTCGCCGTCGGAGCGCTGCGCCACCGTCACCCCCGACATGCGCTCCAGTTCCGGGGCGGAGGCTTCGTCGGTGCGGCGCGCCACGGTCCATGAGGCCGCTTCGAGATGCACCGGGGCGCCGAACTCGTGGCGCAGGCGATGGGTGGCAACGTCGAACTGCAGCGGCCCCACGGCGGCGAGGATCGGATGACTCTCGGTGTGGTCGCCGCGGCGCAGGGCTTGCACCACCCCTTCGGAGTCGAGTTGGCGCACGCCGCTGCGGAACTGTTTGGCCTTGGCGGTGTCCAAACAGGACGCCACCCTGAAACAGCTCGGCGCGAACGACGGAACCGGCGGCCAACTCACCGGCGCATCCGCGTAAACGGCGTCACCGGGTCGCAGCTCGCCCGCGTTCACCAAGCCGATCACGTCACCGGGCCATGCCTCGTCGGTGGTGGTGCGGTCGCGGCCCAGCACCGTGTGCGCGTACTTCGTGCCGAAACTGCGACCGCTGCGTCCGTTGACCACGGTCATGCCCCGCTCGAAACGCCCCGAGCACACCCGCAGGAACGCAACCCGGTCACGGTGCGACGGGTCCATGTTGGCCTGCACCTTGAACACCATCGCGCTGAACGACGAGTTGATCGGCCTTGGGGTGCCGGAGTCGTCGAGACGGTCCTGGGGCGCCGGCACCAAATCCACCATGGCGTCAAGCAGCAGGCGAACCCCGAAGTTGGTGAGCGCCGACCCGAAGAACACCGGTGACAGTTCCCCGGCCGCGAAGCGTTTGGCGCTGAAGGGCGTGCAGGCGGCCTCCACCAGGTCGAGAGATTCCTGGGCTTCCTCCCACGCTGCCGGTACTTCCGTGGCAGTTCCCGTGCGCGCATCGCTCTGCGCAGCACCGCCGCCGGCGGCCACAGCAGCCGCAACCTGATCCACCGGCACTCTCTGTTCTGCTGCGATGGTCGCACCGTGCGCGGTTCGGGTGAAGCGCACGAACTCGCTGCCGGGGCGGTCGATCAGCCCCGCGAAGCGGTCGCCGTCGCCCACTGGCCAGGTCACCGGATGGGGATCAAGCGCGAGTTGTGCCTCGATCTCGTCGAGAAGCTCCAGCGGGTCTCGGGCGGGGCGATCCCACTTGTTGATGAAGGTCACGATGGGAATCTCGCGGTCGCGGCAAACCTCGAACAGCTTGCGGGTTTGCGCTTCGATTCCCTTCGCGCCGTCGAGCACCATCACCGCGGCGTCCACCGCGGAGAGCACCCGGTAGGTGTCCTCGGAGAAGTCGTTGTGGCCGGGTGTGTCCAGCAGGTTCAGCACGCGGTCGCGGTACTCGAACTGCATCGCCGCGGAGGTGATGGAGATGCCCCGTTTGCGTTCCAGTTCCATCCAGTCCGATGTGACCGCCCGCCCACCGCCGCGGGCCTTCACCGCCCCGGCGCCCGCCGCGAGCATTCCGCCATAAAGCAGGAACTTCTCGGTGAGTGTGGTCTTGCCCGCATCGGGATGCGAGATGATCGCAAAGGTGCGCCGCCGCGCCGCCTCACGACAAGCCCCGCTGCCAGAGTTCGAGTCGGTCACCCCCCAAGTCTGCCAACACGGATGTCGGCCCCGACAAGAAAGCCCCGCATCGCGGGAGTGATCCGTCACCGATCCTGTGGCACCCGGCGACACAGGGTCCTACTACTGAGGTAGCATGCAAGGTATGAAACTAAGTGTCAGCCTCCCGGAGAGTGACGTAGCGTTCCTCGAGAGCTACGCGAGGGCTCATGAGTGCGCATCTCGTTCGGCTGTGCTGCACATGGCAATTCGATTGCTTCGAGCCTCTGAACTGTCCCAGGACTATGCGGCAGCATTCGCCGAGTGGGAGGATGATCACCAAAACCAGGCTTGGGATGCCGTGATTGCCGACGGGCTGACAGCGCTCTGATGCTGCGAGGCGAGGTTCGTCTCGTGAACCTGGATCCTGTGGTCGGGTCCGAGGCGGCCAGCCGCAGACCAGCGGTGATCGTGAGCAACGACGGTGCCAACAGTGTTGTCGCCCGCACGGCGCAAGGGGTGGTGACGGTGGTTCCGATCACTTCCAACACGTCAAGGGTTTACCCGTTTCAGGTGCTGCTCGACGCCCCGGAAACGGGTCTGCGGGTGGAATCCAAGGCCCAGGTGGAGCAGATCCGAGCGGTGTCCGTTGAACGCATCGGAAGGCTGCTGGGGATGGTTTCCATGAGGCACATGGCACAGATTGAAGAAGCCATGCGCCTGCACCTCGACATCTGAAGCGTCACTGCCCTTCGTTTCAGCAGCGGCCCGTGCCTTGATGCCTACGGCTGCTTCGGTTTCCCTAGGCGCTGGTCAAGAGTGCGGTTGGGGGGACCAGATGTCGGGTTCTATGTACATGGGGCGCGCTATGGGCACCTCTTGGCGAACGGCGGCTTCCACTCGGTTGATTGCTTCGGCCAGTTCTGCGGTGGAGTACTCGGGGTTGAAGCTCACCTTGGCGGCAACGAGAAGCTCCTCGGGGCCGATGTGCTGGGTGCGAAGGTGGATCAGCCGGTGAACGCCCGGGGTTTGGCCGATGGCGGCCTTCACGGCGGCCAGGTCGGCGGCGGTGGCGCTCTCGCCGATAAGCAGGCTGCGCATTTCCACCGCCAGCACCACTGCGATCAGCCCGAGCAGCACTCCGATGCTCAAGGTGCCGATCCCGTCCCACACCGGGGCGTCGAACACCACGGCGATGCCGAGCGCCGTGGTGGCCATCACCAGGCCCGCCAGGGCGCCGAGGTCTTCGAGCAGCACCACCGGCAACTCGGGGGTGCGTGAGCGGCGCACGAACGTGGCCCAGGAGGCCTTGCCGCGCACCTTGTTGGATTCCACCACCGCGGTGTGCATCGACCACGACTCCAACACGATGCCGATCCCCAGCACCGAGAAGGCCCAAATCGGCGAGCTGATCGTGTGCGGATGGCGGATCTTGTCGATGCCTTCGTAGATGGCGAACAACGAACCGACGCTGAACAGCACGAGCGCCACCACGAACGACCAGAAGTAGCGCTCCCGCCCGAAACCGAACGAGTGCTCCACGGTGGGATCGCGCCGGGCCAGCCGCCCTCCGAGCAACAGCAACGCCTGGTTGCTGGTGTCGGCCACGCTGTGGATCGATTCCGCGAGCAGCGAGGACGCACCGGTGAACAGGAACGCCACGAACTTGGCGATGGCGATACCCAGGTTCGCGAAGAACGCGGCCAGGATCGCTCGTGTTCCTCCGGCAGCCACCGCCGAAGCCTAGGCGCCATGCGAGCCCTGCCGCGGCCGGCCTCAGGCCCGCAGCGCGGGAGAAGATTCCGGCTTGGGGTTCAGAAGGTGATTCGGGCCTTGAGCACGAACCTGAGAATCACCATCAGTGCCATTCCGGCCAGCCACAGCCCCACCGAAATGGCCGCCACGAACGGCAACCGGCCGTTGGAGTAGAAGCTGAACATCACCGTGGAAATCACCTCGGTGCCCGAGCGGAACAGCAGCACCGACAGGGTGAACTCGCGCATGAAGGTGATGAACGCCAACACAAGCCCACCGAGAAGCGCCGGTCGCAGGATCGGCACCACGATTCGGATCATCGTGGCGAGGCTGCCCGCGCCCGAGATGCGTGAGGCGTGCTCCAGGTCGGCCGACAGTTGCACCACCGGGCCGGTCATCTGACGCACCGCCACGGGCAGGAAGTACACCACATAGGCGATCGCCATGATCCAAAGAGTTCCCCACACCCGGAAGCCTCCAGGCAGCACCAAAGTGATGTAGGAATACAGCAAAGATGTGGCCAACACCACTGCGGGGATCATCAGCGGCAAGCTTGCGCCGTAGTCGATGAAGCGACTCCACGTGCTGCGGAACCTCACCACGCAGTAGGCCACCAACGCTCCGAACACCATCACGAACACCCCGGCGCCCAAAGACAAGGTGAGGCTGTTCTTGATCGAACGCCACAGGATCGGGTTGTCGGACAGTTGCCGGTAGTTGTCCAGCGACGACTGGGCCAGCAGTTCGGTGTCGGGGCGGCCGATGTAGGGAAGCAGAGACCCCACCACCACCGCCACGAAGGGCAACACCATCGTGAAGAAGAAGAACCCGGCGCACAGCGCGAAGGCAACCCAACGCCACGGCCCCAGCCGGGTGGGGGTGTCGGGCCCGCCTTTTCCTCGCACCGTCACGAAACGGTCGCTGTGACGGATCGAGCGCAGGTACAGCACCAGCACTACCATCGACGCCGCCAACAGCACCACCCCGGTGGCCGAGGCACGACCGTCCTCAGGTGGGAACCGCACCCGAAGGGCGTTGTAGATGTCGGTGGTGAACACGTGCTCGCGCGCCGGGTAGCCGAACAGCAACGGAATCTCCATCGATCCCAAACCGATGATGAAGCACAACACAGCCGCAGACCAAAGCGCCGGTCGTGACACTCCCAAGGTGATCTTCGCGAACACCGCCAGGGGTGACGCACCGCTCACGCGGGCGGCGTGCTCGTAGTCGGGTGTGACGTTTCGCAT
This sequence comes from Candidatus Aldehydirespiratoraceae bacterium, assembly GCA_965221635.1. Taxonomy (GTDB): domain Bacteria; phylum Actinomycetota; class Acidimicrobiia; order Acidimicrobiales; family Aldehydirespiratoraceae; genus JAAXHB01. The sequence goes on along the minus strand of OZ244902.1, from coordinate 699,513 downwards.
GCTCGCGGCCACCACCAGAAACACAAGCGGCACCAGGTAAAGCGACTGCACGAACACCATCCCGGCCATCGAGTTCACGTCGAACCCGTCCCATGGCGTGACCGCCCGGATGATCTCGTTGAGCATGCCGTTGCGGCCACCCAGAAGAATGCTCCACGCAGTGCCGGCTGCCAGCAAAGGAATGAAGTAGAGCCCCAGCGTGGCGAACTCCCAAACGCCACGCCAGGGCACATCGGTGCGGGTGACCACCCATGCCAACAGCACGCCGATCACCAGCGGAACCACCGTTTGGCCCACCGCGAACTGCAACGTGTTGCCGATGATGTCGCTGGAACGATCGAAGGTGTCCCGATAGTTCTGAAGGGTGAGCGGGCCGCGCTCGGGAGGCCCGCCTTCCTGGAATGATCCCAGGATCAGACGGTAAAACGGGAACACCACCAGCACCAGCACCAAACCGCTGAGCACCAACCGCAACCCGAACGGCACGCACAACACTCGCCGGCGGGCCGAATGCCAGATCATCGCGCCGCGCCCGGAATAGGCCGCGGGGTCGGCTTGTGTAGCCGGTGTGATGGTGTCGGAGGCCGCGTCGGAGGCGGCGTCGGTGGCGGTGTCGGTCATTTGGGTGGGTTCTCGGGCGGGAACACCATCACAGCCGAGGGTTCCACCCGCAAGTTCACCGTGTCGCCGCGTTCGCCGAGACTTTGCGGGGTCTGCACCACCAAGGTGGTGCCGGAGGTGTCCACCTCGTGTTCGTACAAGCCGCCCAGGAACTGGGTGATCTGGATTCGTCCCCGGATCGATGACCCGTCTGCCTCCGGGCCCGAATCAGCCGGAACGAACCCGTCGGGTCTGATCGCCACCGCCACCACGTCGTGTTGGTCCATGGCACCGGCGGAAGCATCGGACACCCGAAGTTCCGCGCCGAGGGTTTGCACCAGGCCGTGGCTCACAACTTGCGCGTCGAAAATGTTCTTCACCCCCAAGAAACGGGCAACCGTCAGCGACTCGGGGGCGCGGTACACGTCCTCGGGGGTGCCTTCCTGGAGCACCACGCCTTGATCCATCACAAGGATCCGATCCGACATGGCAAGCGCCTCGGCTTGGTCGTGGGTGACGTAAAGCATCGTGAGCCCCAACTCCACGTGGAGGCGCTTGAGCTCCACCCGCATGTCCTCACGCAGCCGGGCGTCGAGATTGGACAGCGGCTCGTCGAGCAGCAACAACGCCGGACGGCTCACAATCGACCTGGCAACCGCCACTCTTTGTTGCTGCCCGCCCGAGAGCTGATGCGGGTAACGGTCGGCGTAGTCGGCCATTCGAACAGCGGTGAGCGCCTCGGTCACCAGCGCTCTGCGTTCACGCCGTGGCACCTTGCGATAGCGCAACGGGAACGCCACGTTTGCCCCCACGGTCATGTGCGGCCACACCGCGTAGGACTGGAACACCATCGAAAGGTCTCGCCGTTCCGGTGGCACCAGAAGGCCGGTGGAAGTGTTGGTGACTTCCCGGTCGTGGATCGTCACCGAACCACGAGTAGGGGATTCGATACCGGCCACGATGCGCAGGATCGTGGATTTGCCACACCCGCTCGGCCCCAGCAACGTGACGAACTCTCCGGCGCGAATCGAGAAACTCACCTCGTGCAAGGCGGTGACGGCGCCGAAGCGTTTGTGAAGCCCTTCGCCTCGCAGGGCTGGTGTCACGGTTTGTGTGCCGGCCATGCCGGTCGGGCGAACCGACATGGCCGGCAGGTCTCGTTCAGATTGAGATGCTCTCAGCCGACGATCACCTCAGACCGAACCACTCCTTGGCCAACTCCACGTACCACTCGGCGTTGGTGTTGTATTCCTCAGCAGCTCGGGGCGTGCCAAGAGCAAGAATCTGAGGCTTGCCTTGGGCCGCCAGTGCCGGCTCGGGGAACGGAGAACCAGGTCGGGCAGGCACCTGACCCACCACGTTGGCCACAGTTGCCTGACCTTCCTCGCTGAGGATGTAGTTCACGAAAGCCTCAGCGTTCTCCTTGTTGTCCGACGCGGCGGGAATGTTCACCGTGAAACCAACGGTGATCACGAACTCCGGCGCTGTCCACACCACCGGAGCGCCCTGGTCGATGGAGGGCTGCACGAAGTCCAGGTAGCAAAGGCCGAGCACCGCGAAGTTGCCCTGCACGAGTTGCTGTTGCGCCTCGGTGTAGCTCGGTTGGAACACCACGTTGTTGGCGCCGTAACCCTCCCAGAAGGTCTCCCAGCGTTCGTCGTCGTCCCACATCACCCGTGTTTCGATCATCATGTCGTGGGCGCCGCTTCCCACCTTGAGGATGTCCTGCATCACGATCTCGTCCTTGTACTGCGGATCGGCGAGGTCTTCCCAGGTCTCGGGAGCGTCGAGGCCCAGTTCCTCGATGCGTTCGGTGTTGTGGCAGATGCCTTCGAGCAGGGTGCCGTAGGTGTACCAGGCGCCGCTCTCGGCGCGAAGGTCGGCGGGAATTGCGTCTCCTTCGGGGGAATCGAATGCGTGCAACCATCCCTCGGCCTCCCAAATCCTGGAGAAACCGTCCCAGCCGATGATGGCGATGTCGGCGTCGATGGTGCCCGCCGCGGCTTCGGCCCCGAACCGTTCGAACATCTCGGCGTCATCGGAGCGGGTGTACTCCACCTCGATGCCCGGATGCACCTCGTTGAACGCGTCGATGAACGCCTCTGTTTGCTCGATTGTCCAGTCCGACCACCAAACCAACTTGCCCGACAATCCAGCCTCGGCTTCAGCTTGTTGCGCGGCTTCGGCAACCGCGGCTGCCGCGTCCTCGGCTGCCTGTGCAGCGGCCGCGGCGGCATTCTGCGCGTCCTGCAGTTGTTGACGCAGGTCGTCAAGTTCCGCGGAGGCGGCGGCTTCGTCCGAATCGGCGTCTGCCATTGCTTGTTGAAGGGCTGCCTCAGCGTCCGCTGCTGCTTGTGCCGCCGTTTCCGCGGCGGCCGCGGCCTCGGCTTGGGCGGCCTCAAGATCGGCTGTGGAAGCGGTGACGGTCTCCGACGATGAAGAGTCGTCACCACCGCAGGCAGCCGCAACAAGTCCCAGGGTTAGCACCACCGCCAGGATGCGAAGTGAGTGGCTGAGTCGTGCTTTGGTCATGGTTGCCTCCTAAGAGTCGGGACACCAGGGGAAGGGGTCTTGCTCGAATCTGATCCTGCTGTCGGCCCCCGGCTTTGGTAGTGCCACCCGACCGTAAGCAACCCACGGCCTCCGGGTCAATTCGTAGCCGGCGCCGAGCGCGTGCTGCGGCGCGCACAAGGAATCACCGCACAAGGAATCACATTGCGAACAAGCCAGGGTGCGTCACCGGCGTGCCGGTGCCTTGTCAGGCGAGGCTCTCCGATCTGCCTTCGGACAGTTCGCACGCCAGCATTCTCATCAGGCGTCGCTGATAGCCGCCGATCTTCAGCTCCAGGTAGTGCTGGGGGCCAGGCCGGTAGAAGCGAGACCGCAGACCTTGCTGCACCTTCTCACAAATGGCGTAATCCTCTTGTTGCAGGGCTTCCAGCATCGAGAAATCGGCGCGCTGGTCGTCACCGGCATCGGGGGAGTAGCTCCACAGCCTGGCCCTGCTGCGGTCGATGCTCAATGGGTTCCACCACAGCACCATGGCGCCGCCGTTGGGGAACGCCGCAATGAACCAGTTCGGAAACACCGCGAAGGCGAGCGCGCCTAGCGCGGCGTCACCTTGAAGCGAGGGCAGCACGTCGGCCGCCGCGAGCTGTTGCGGCGTCCATCGGGTGACGATGCGTCCCGTGTAATCCCAGTTGTCCTCGCGGATCGAGTCCGGGTCGGCGTAGGGGCCGATCGAATCGGCGTGCACGAACGGCAGGTGATAGTCGCAAAACGCGTTGTCCATCATCACCTTCCAGTTGGCCGCCACCTGGTCGTCGATTTCGTGTACACGCGCCGCTTCGGCGAGTTGGTGACCGGCGAGTTGTTCGGGCATCGGATGCAGCCATTCCGACAGGGGCGGGGCGTCACCGGACACGTTCACGAAAACGAACTGCTCCCAGGTGTCCACCCGCACCTCCTGGAGTCCGAGTGCCTCACGGTTCAGTGCGCCGTCGAAGCCTTGCTGGTACGGCACCGCAACCAGCCTGCCGTCGAGTTCGAAAGTCCAGCCGTGATACGGGCACACAAGGCGGCGGCCGCAGTTGCCGGATCCTTCGGCCAGCGTTGAGGCCCGGTGCGGGCAGACGTTGAGGAAGGCTCGGAGTTCGCCGTTGCGGTCCCGCACCACGATCACCGGTTCGGTGCCGATGATTTCGGTGACGTAGTCCCCGGGTTGGGAAAGCAACCCGAGGTCGCCCACGAAGATCCACGAGGAAGGGAAAACCACGCGTTGTTCCAACTCGAAGATCGCGTCGGAGAAATAGGCGGCAGGTTCGATGAACGAGTTCTGCGCGGGTGGCTCGATCCGGATGCCGTCCAGCGTCGGAGGTGTGCCTGCTGGAGCGACCGGATCGGCTGTGGCGGTTTGGTGTTCAGTGGTCATGGGTGCGCCTGTCTTGTTCACTTGGGCCGGTCCGATTGGACTTCTCGGCAGCCGTCACCCCAGGTGGCCGCCTGTTGGCAGTGGCGAACCTCGAGGGGAACGTCACCAAGCATGATCAAATTCGTCGGTTCCGGTCAATTTTGCGCGGGTCGTTCACCGAAACGGGTGCGCAGAAGCCCGAGTTGGGGGGATTCGATCTCAACCGTGTCGCCTTCGCCGAGGAACTCGGGTGGTTTGCGCCAGTGCCCCACCCCACTGGCGGTACCTGTGAGGATCACGTCACCGGGTAACAGTGCGCAACCCAGACTGGCTCGGGCGATGAGCCGTGGCACCGAGTTCACCATCGACGAGGCTTTGAAGGCCTGCTTTGTCACGCCGTTCACTCGCAGTTCCACCTCGATGGCGCGGTAGTCGCCCACCTCCGCTGCGGTGGTGATGGCGGGGCCCATCGGGCAGAAGCCATCGAGCGCTTTGCCCTTGTACCACTGTCCGAACATCCCGTGCTCCAGTTGCAGGTCGCGGGCGCTCACATCGTTGGCCAGGGTGTAGCCGAACACGTGGTCGAGGGCGTCGTCTTCGGCAATGTTGCGACCACCCACGCCGATCACCACCGCGATCTCGGCCTCCCAGTCCACCTTCGCAGTGGCCCGGCGGTCGATCTCCACGGTTGCGTCGTGACCGCTCAGGCAGGTCCACGGTTTGGTGAACAACACTGGCGCCTCGGGCACCGCCGATCCCGATGGCCGGTCGCCTTCGTCGAAATGGTCCCGGTAGTTGAGCCCCACACAGAACATGTTGCGCGGTGTTCTCGGTATGGGTGCCAGCCATTGGAAGTCGCCCGCCGGCCCGAACCGCAGTGATTCGGCAGACGCGGCGAGCTTCCCGTCGGCGGTGGCCGCTTCCAGTTCAGCCCAGGCGTCGGGGCCGGACTCCACCAGGTTCAGCACGCTGTGGTAGCCGAACGCGTCGAGGGGAACCACAGTGTCGAGGGCAACCACAGCGGAGTCCGACACCACGATCCCGCCAACAGCACCTCGTGAAGTTCCAACAGTTGCAAGGCGCATGTCAGGCGACCTCCTTGGTGTCAATTGAGTGCTTCAGGAAGCTCAGCAGCGCTGCGTTGAACTCGGCGGGGCGTTCCATGTAGGGGGCGTGGGAGGCTTGAGGGATCACCACCAGTTCCGAGCCGTCGATCATCTTGTGCGCCTCCAAGCCGGTTTGCAGTGGCACGGCTCGTTCTTGTTCTCCCCAAACCAGAAGCACCGGTGGGCGATCGGGCAGTGAAGCCAATCGTGGGCCCACGAGGTGGTCGTCAATGTGGTCGGCCACGTAGTCCGACATGCGCCGGAACGATTCGGCCGCACCGGGGGAGTTGTTCACCAGGTATTCCTCGGTGAGCCATTGGGGTGTCACCAGTTCCTGGTCGTACACCAAGAGTCGCAGCTTTCGCTCGATTCCCTCCGGCGAGGTGTCGCGCAGGCGGCCCCGCGTTTGTGCCCGCCGTTGCTCGCCCCAGGCGACCAGTCCGATGCTTCCAACCAGCACCAGGGCCCGCACCCGCTGAGGCTTGTCGCAGGTGAGCCATCCGGCCACGTGACCTCCCAGCGACGTCCCCACCAGCACCGCCTCCTCCGCAGAGATCCAATCCAGAAAGCGTTCAAGAACACGGGCGAATCCGGGCACCGAGTAGTCCGGCTGTTCCCCCTTTTGGGCCAGTCCATGGCCGGGAAGATCAAAGGCCCACACATTCCAACCCGCGGATGCCAGCGGGTCGATGTTGTGCTGCCAACGGTCGGCTCGGGCGCCAACACCGTGAACCAGCACCATGTGCCCGCCACCTCCAGCGTCCCGGCGATGCTCGTGACCTCCGGGCCCGGCCGCGAGAACCCTTGTGGTGATCCCGTCGACCTCCAAGGGAAATTGAATCATCACCCCTCCTCGGTTGCCCTTTCGGGTGTGCCCCAAAGCGCTCCGTCGAACCGGTCGCGACTATTGCCAGCGGCGGTAGGCCTCGTCGTTGAGGAAGAAGGCCCGGTACATGCCGTCGAAGGCGAGCCACTGCAGGTCGATCCCGGTGATCACGGCGTCCATCACCGCCTTTTGAGTGTGCGTGTCGTTGGCGTAGCGGCCCACCACAACATCGCCGATGTCGCCGTGACCTTCCTCGATCTCGGATGCGTGAAGCTCCCAGAACAGCAAGTCCGGGTCGCCCCTGTTGAATCCGTAGTGTTCCACCAGGCCGTCGATGATGATGTCGTTTCGCCGTGCCGAGGCACCCTCGATGAACGCGATTCCTGCGATGGCGCCCAGCCAGTCGCCCTTGTAGGCAAGGTGGTAACGCCAGTGAACAAACGCCTTGCACTCCGGAATCGGGTCGGTGTTGTCCAGGTCGGCCTGGGTGAGCCCGAACGCCTGAGCGTGGGTGAGGAACACGTTGAGATGTCGGTCGGTTCCCGAATCGGTTCCGGCGCCCTCTTCGAGGATCACGTCCTCGAAGAGATGATGGAAGATGTCGGGATCCTCGGGGCACTTGGCGAAAATGGCGCAGTCCGCCTGGGGTGAGGGCCTGGGGCCGATCTGGTAGAAGTGGCGCAGGAACCCCGCGAAGGCATCCCTGGAAGCCCGGCCTTCGCGAACTTCGCCCACCAGCGGGTGCTCCTTGATGTGACGTGACTCCACCGTCTCATGGATCTCCGCGAGGAACTGCTCGGTTGGTTTCGGGCTCATCTCCGCCCCCCTGTCCGGCGGTGCTCTCCGGCGGTCTGTCCGCTGGTGCTCTCGGCCGTCGGACCACCAAATGCGACTGTCCCGCAGCGTCTGACACTTTGACACACCCGCGTCGCCGTCCTTAGTGTCGGATCATGGTGTTCGACCTCGCGCCAGGCGAGATGATGCCCCCGGCGGCCTACACCCACCCCGGTTTCCACGAAGCGGAACTGAGTTGGGTGTTTCCCAAGAGCTGGGTGTTCGTGGCGCACGAGCGGTGGATGCCCAACGCGGGTGACTTCACAGCCGAACACGTGGGTGCGGAGCCGGTGGTGGTGGTGCGCCACCGTGATGGCGCGCTGCGGGCCTTTTCCAATGTGTGCCCGCACCGCGCGAGCCTGCTGGTGGAAGGCAGAGGCAACTGCGGCCGCCGTTTGGTGTGCCCGTACCACGGGTGGACATTTGAGCTTGACGGTCGCCTTAGCGGTGTTCCCTACCGCCGCGGATTCGGCGACGATCTCGACACTGCAAGTCTCGGGCTGCACGAGATTCGTTGCGACACTTGGGAGGGTTTGGTGTTCGTGAACGTGTCGGGGGACGCGCCGCCGCTTCGCGACTACCTCGCCGAGGTGCCCGAACTGCTCGGCGGGCACGACATTGCGTCCATGACGCTGGGCGCCTACCTCGACGACAGCATCGAGGCCAACTGGAAGCTGGTGATGGACAACGCCATCTGCGACTACCACCTGTCGATGGTTCACGGCACGTCCATATCGGCCCTGGTGGACATCGAAGGCGTGCGTGACACCGCCGGGGAAACCACCGCGATCGCCACTGTCCCCTGGAAGGCGTCGGCCATGCCCGACCATGTGTGGCCGGGACTTGAAGGCGTGGCGGCGGAGGGGTCGGTCGGTTGCTACGTGTTCCCCAACCTGCACGTGATCGGCTTCCCAACCGGGGGCGCCACGATCATGTGGTGGACGCCCGCGGCCCCGGCCCGCACCCGGGCGCGTGTGCTGAGCCTCACCCACGACGCCGAGGTGGACGTGCGCGCCGGCGCCGACCTGCTGGCGGCAGTGCAGCGCGAGGACTTCGACGTGTGCGAACGCATGCAGCAAGGCATCCGCTCGAGGCACTACCGACCGGGGCCACTTCACGGCAACGAACTTCGCATCACCGCCTTTCAGCGGCGCCTGCTGCAACTCGTGGGCGAGGCGTTCGACCAAGGCGAACATGCCCACGGCGCGGTGATGGGTACCGTTCGGCTTGACGGTGCGCCGGTGGCCGATCGCGCCGGAACCGAACGCGTGGAGGTGCCCCAATGACCGTGAAGCCAGGCTGGGAAGGCCGTTACTACGAGGACTTCGAGGTGGGAGACATCTACCGTCATCCTCTCGGTCGCACGATCAGCGAATCGGACAACACCTGGTTCACGCTGCTCACCTGCAACACCAACCAACTGCACTTCAACAGCCACTACGGCGAACGGTCGGGTTTCGGTCGCACCCTGGTGAACTCGGCCTTCAGCCTGGCTCTGGTGATGGGCCAGTCCGTGTCCGATGTGAGCCAGCAGGCCGTCGCCAACCTCGGGATGGACGGCGTGCGTTTCACCCATCCACTGTTCGTGGGTGACACCGTGTACGCGGAGAGCATCGTGTTGGCCAAGCGCGAGTCCAAGTCGCGGCCCAACGCCGGGATCGTCACAGTGAAGACAAGAGGGCTCAACCAAAACGGTGACGTTTGTGTGAGCTACAGGCGCAACGCGCTGGTGTACAAGCGCGGCCACAACCACGACATCGGCTTGTTCCCCGAAGCCGCCGAGCCGCTCAGCCTTGATGATCCGTAGCCGCCGCACCGCCCCGGCATTGCGAGATGGGCGGCCCCTGCGAGTCGTCCTCGCACATCAACAAGCAGGCACGCCCAGGCTCCGTGGCAGCCAAGTCTCAGGGAACCAACCACTCGGCGACACAGAAGGGACGCTGCGATGGCCTTGTTGATAACCGACGCGACCATCGTGGACGGCACCGGCGCCGCTCCCCAGCCGGGTCTGTCGACCCTCGTGGAAGCCAATCGCATCGTGGCGATCGGCCCCGCCGAGCAAATCCGAGCCCAACACCCCGCAGCGGCCACTGCCCAGCACATCGACGCCGCCGGCAAGACCCTGATGCCCGGGCTGATCGACTGCCACTGCCACATCAGCTTCGGCGAGACCCGCACCCAGGAAGAGCAGGACCTCTACACCAGCGTGGAGTCCCGCACCCTGCGGGCGGCGTTCAACCTTCGCAAGGTTCTGCGCGCCGGGGTCACGGGCTTCTCAGCGCCGGGTGGCAGCTACTACATCGGGGTGGCGCTGCGTGAGGCTGTGAGAGACAAGATGATCCCCGGCCCGCGCCTCACCACCGCTGGGCGTTTCATAACCACAAGCAACGGGATCTCGGACTTCTACCCCGAGTCGGTGGGAGTGCCCGAGAGCAGCATCGGGGTGGTGGCCAACACGGTGGACGAAATGCGCACCGAGGTGCGAAAGCAAATCAAGAACGGCGTGGACTTCATCAAGATCGGAGACACGGCCACCGGGGAGGTCACCGCGTTTCTGCACCAGGAGATGGCCGCCATCGCAGACATGGCACACCAGCTCGGCAAGGCGGTGACCATTCACGCAAGAGGGTCAGAGGCCGTGGACTTCGCCATCGACGCCGGCGTGGACTGGATCATGCACGGCGACCGGATGAGCGACGACGTGGTGGATCGCCTGGCCGCGTCGGGCATTCCGTTGTGCCCCACGCTCACCCTCATCGCCAACCTGTACGAGTGGGGGCACCTGGTGGGAGTGCCGGCGAACAAGAAAGCCGCTTACGAGCGCCTGTTGACCGAGTTCGCCGCGCCGGCGCTGAACAGGGCCCGCGAGGCCGGCGTGGTGTTCCTCACCGGCACCGACACGGGCTTCGCGGTGACCCCCTACGGCGAATGGCACGCACGCGAGCTGGAATTGCTGATGCGTTACGCGGGGCTCACTTCGCTTGAGGCGATCAAGGCCGCCACATCAAACGCGGCGCTCACCCTGGGACTCGCAGGCGAGGTGGGAGAGGTGAAAGAAGGCCGCATTGCAGACTTGTTGGTGGTGGACGGCGACCCGGTGGCCGACATAGCCGTGTTGCAAGACCATCAACGGCTCACCGTGATCGCGGACGGCGAGGTGCAGTCCTTCTACGACGATGACCTCGACCGTCGCTGGCCCCACGATCGCAACCTGATGCTCGCCCAGGGCGAGATCACCAGACAACTCGTGCGCGAAGCCGCCTGAACCCGTCCGTCGCACATCACAAACCCCGTCCCTCACACCTCCACCGAACCCGCCGGGGCTTTGCCGGGAGCGGCCACGCTGCGTACAGTGACCTGATGCGCATTGGGATTTTCCTGTTCGGTGGTGTGGAGATGCCCGACGCCGGGGCCGGTTTGCCGGTGCCCACCGACCGCCGTTACGACAGCAAGCAGGTGTGGCGGGCCACGGAGCAGATCCTCGACATGGGGGTGCTCAGCGACCAGCTCGGTTTCGACTCGTTCTGGCTCACCGAACATCACTTCCAGCACGAGGGATACGAGGTGATCCCCAACGGCATCCTCACCGGCGCGATCCTGGCCGAGCGCACCGAGCAGATCCGCATCGGCATGGCGTTCAACATCGTGCCCCAGTGGCATCCCCTCAAGCTGGCCGAGGACTTCGCCACGTTGCACAACATCTCGGGAGGGCGTGGCATTCTCGGGGTGGGTCGTGGCACCGTTCCCCGTGAGGCCGAGGTGCTCGGAACGAAGATCGGCAGTTTCGACAATCCCGACATGGCCGACGCCGACGAGTTCAACCGCCGCCAGTTCGACGAGGCGATGCAGGTGATCCGCCTGGCGCTCGACAACGAAACGTTCAGCTTCCACGGTGACGTGTACGACTTTCCACCACCCGGGATCCCCGACCGGGGAGGCTTCGTGGAGGAACTGAGCCTGGTGCCACGTCCCTTGTACCCGTACGAGATCTGGCAGGCCATCACCTCGCCGCCCACGTTGGAGCAGGTGCCCCGCTGGGGTTGGGGTGGCGTGTTCTGGAACAACCATCATTCCTTCGTGAAGATGCGCTGGGAGCGGTTCGCCGAGATCTACGCCGCCGAGCACGGGCGTGAGTTGCAGCGAGGCGAGCACCGCCTGTTGGTGTTGTGCGTGCGCGTGGAGGACACCCACGAAGCAGCGGTGGACTCGGTGCGTGACGGCCACGACGAGTTCTGGAAGTTCCTCGGGCCATACGGGTGGAGCAAGGGCTACATGGGCGAGGACGGCCGCCCCGCCAAACCCGGCCTGATTCCCACCTTGGAGGAATCGATCTCCCAGAAGATCTGGGTTGTGGGTTCACCCGAGGAAGTGGCCGAAACGATCTCCTGGTACGACGAGCAACTCGGCCTGGAGAACCTGGTGATCTTCCCGGCCATGCCCGGCGATCCCTACCAGAAGGTGGCGGAGCAACTCCACCGACTCTCCAACGAAGTGGTGCCCCTGCTGGGTGCGTGAGTAGCCGACCCGGCCACCCCTGCCGCGTCCCCCTACCGGTGCTGCCCCTACCAGCGTCGCAGCGCGTGGCCGACCTGCTCGGCGACGGTGTTGGGCGCAGGGCTGGGCAGGCACAGGAACGTGATTCGGCAGCGCTTGTGACAGCTGAGCCGCAGCGTTCTGGCGGTGGTGCGCTTGCCTGCGTCTCGCGCCCGGAACCGGGCCCAGCGACCGTGGGGGCTGGTTGTGAGCGCGCCGATGCGTCTGATGTTGGTCATGCCGGGACGGATTCGGTGCTGATCGTCGAACACGAACCCCACTCCGGGCACCAGCACACGCTCGAGCCAGCCCTTGGTGGCTGCGGGCACGGTGAACGCCACCGACGGGTAGCAGAACAGCATGGCGTCCGCGGCTCGGAGCCGGTTCACGGAGTCCACGACGTCGTCGGAGATCACCGGTTGGTCTCCGTGGTACTCAGTTCTCTCGCGGGCCGACATCACAAAGTTGAAGTCGGCCACGCAGAGCCGGTCCACTTCGTGTCCGCGTCCGCTCAGCGCCTGCGCCGCGGCCTGCGACATCACCGCGTCGGGATGCTGCCGGTGATACCCGTCGATCATGAACACCCGCACCTCCGAACCTTAACCCGCGCCGGCCTCTTGATCGGGCTTCGCTGTCGGGAGGCCGTGCGGGCCTGCGGGTGCCCGCAGCAACCTGAACTTGCGGGCCGGGAGGCCAAACCCACTACGATTCGCCATGGCTGTCTCCACCGGCAGCGCAAAACCGGAACGACGCGGGCAACCTCGCGTCGTGTCAGGTGCAGCCGGACTGTTGTGGCATCAGCGAGCGAACAGGGAGCCTCGTGGTAACTCCAAACATCCAGGACGAACTGAGCTTTGACGGCATCGGGATGATCTTCCCTGATGGCACTGAGGCTCTGCGTGACATCACCTTCTCGGTGAGGCGCAAGGAATTCGCCACCATCGTGGGGCCCTCGGGCTGTGGCAAGTCAACGCTGCTTCGGATCGCTTCGGGGCTGCTCAAACCCACCTCAGGGTCCTACGAGGTGAAGAGCGATCAGGTGGGCTACGTGTTCCAGGACGCCACGCTGCTTCCCTGGCGCACAGTGCAGAAGAACGTGGAGTTGTTCGCCGAGCTGCACGGCCTGGACGCCCGGGAGCGTGAGGCCGTCGCCACAGCGGCCATTCAGCTCGTGGCGCTCAAGGGCTTCGAGAACCACTATCCGAAGTCACTGTCGGGCGGGATGAAGATGAGAGCCTCGCTGGCCCGAACGCTCACCATGAAGCCCCCGGTGTTCCTGTTCGACGAACCCTTCGGCGCTGTGGACGAGGTCACCCGTCAGCACCTCAACGAGGAGACCCAGTCCTTGTTCCAATCCCAGAAGTTCGCCGGACTGTTCATCACCCACTCGATCAGCGAAGCGGTGTTCATGAGCACCACCGTGCACGTGATGTCCGCCCGGCCAGGTCGGATCGTGGCCTCATTTGAGGTTCCATTCGATTATCCCCGCAAGCACGAACTGCGATTCCACCCGGAGTTCGCAAGCCTCAGCGGGGAAGTGTCCAAAGCACTGAGAGGTTCATACCTATGACACTCGACACCGACAACAGAATCTCCGCCGACCCCGCTGGCGGAGGCTCCGAAGGCGTGACCCTCGAACCGCATCGGGATCCCGTCGTCGACGACGGGACGGTGGTGGCGCCCTACCGGATCAAGTCCCGGCGCCGGGAGTTGGCCGAGAAGGTGCTTCCCCCGTTCGTGTTGGGCATAGGAGTTCTCAGCTTCTGGTATTTCATTTCATATGTGGTGCTTGAGGAGAGCCGCCGGTTCTTGCTGAGGCCTCCGCATCAGGTGCTGCAGGTTGGCTTCTTCGACTGGGCCAACTTCTCGGAGATCCTGGGCGGACTGTGGTCGAGCACCCGTGTGGCGCTCATCGGGCTGGTGATTGCCATTGCCATCGGCTTCTTCCTGGCCATGATCATGAGCCAGGCCAAAGTGGTGGAACGGGCCGTGTTCCCGTTCATGGTCACGCTGCAGGCAATCCCGATCCTGGCCATCGTGCCGCTGATCTCGTTTTGGTGGGGCACCGGCCAGCGGTCACGGGTGGTGGTGTGCATCATCATTGCGCTGTTCCCGATCATCGTGAACACACTGTTCGGTTTGCAGTCCGCTGAGAGGGCGATGCACGACCTGTTCACACTGCACCGCGCCAACCGCGTTGTGCGCTTGCGCAAGCTCATGTTCCCGGCCGCCATGCCGGCGGTGTTCGCCGGTTTGCGAATCTCCGCGGGGCTGTCGGTGATCGGCGCCATCGTGGGTGACTTCTTCTTCGGACGCGGCGATGTGGGCATCGGTCAGCTCCTGCGCCGCTACGCCAACCAGCTTCAAGGAGAAGAGCTGCTGGCGGCTGTGATCATGTCGTCTTTGCTCGGGATCGCGGTGTTCTGGACCTTCGGCTGGATCCAGGACCTGGTAATCGGCAAGTGGCACGACACCGGTGACACGCACCTGTGAGGGCGTCGGCGGCCTTGGGGCTTTTTTCTTGCTGATGTCGGTGGTTAGTGTCGCCATCGGATCCGATTCGGCCCCGTGACGCCCGAACAGCTCGGCTCGGGCCGAATTTCGGCAACACAAACAGCCCGACGTGCAGTTGGGCCAAACCTGGAAGGGAAACACATGAGAAACACAAGAACCTGGGCTCGTTGGCTCGCCTTGCTGCTCGCCTTCGGCTTGCTGGCCGCTGCTTGTGGCGGAGACGACGATGAAGAGACGGCCACAACCCCAGCGCCCGCTCCTGAAACCACGGAGGCTGATCCCGGCGACGAGATGGATGAGACCACCCCCGAGGACGAGATGGATGAGACCACTCCCGGCGACGAGATGGATGAGACCACCCCCGAGGACGAGATGGATGAGCCTGATCCTGGGCCCGCCGAGGATGAGCCGGCCATGGACGACTCCATGTCGCTCGCAGGGGACTGCCCAAGTCCGCTGGCGATCCAGACCGACTGGTTCCCAGAGTCCGAGCACGGGGCGCTGTATCACATGATCGGTGAGGGATACGAGGTTGACACCGACAACAAGGTCGTTCGAGGCCCGATGGTGCTCGGTGACACCGACCTGGGGATCGAGCTTGAGATCCGCACAGGTGGCCCGGCCATCGGCTTCGCGCCGGTGTCCAGCTACATGTACACCGACGAGTCGATCCACCTGGGCTATGCGTCCACCGACGCGCAGATCCTGCAGTGGGGGGATGCTCCGCTGGTGTCGGTGGTGGCCCCACTGGAACAGAATCCGCAGATGATCATGTGGGATCCCGAGACCTATCCCAACATCGACAGCATCGCTGACCTGGGACGTGAGGGCGTTGTCGTCAACGTGTTCGCCGGTGGTGTGTTCCCGCAGATCTTCGTGGCGCAAGGAATCTGGTCTGCTGACCAGGTTGATCCGTCCTATGACGGCTCACCGGCGCGCTTTGTTTCCGCCAATGGCACGATGGCCCAGCAGGGCTTCGCGTCGGCGGAGGTGTACACCTACGAGTACACCCACGAGGAGTGGGGCAAGCCCGTGGCTTTCGAGCTGCTGCACGATGCCGGGTTCCAGATCTACTCGCAGACGATCGGCGTGAGGCCGAGAGACATGGAGAGCATGAGGCCCTGTCTCGAGAAGCTCGTTCCGGTGATTCAGCACGCGGTGGTGGGCTTCGAGGCCGATCCGTCCAACGGCAATGCCGTGATCGTGGACGCGGTTGACAAGTACGCCGACTTCTGGGTGTACGAGCCCGAACTGGCCGACTTCTCGGTGCAGGCGCAGCGGGACTTCGGCTTGATCGGCAACGGCCTGGATGACACCGTGGGCAACATGGACAGAGACCGGATCCAAGGCGTGATGGACGCCATCCTGGCCACGGATCTGGCCGCGGATGTGGCTGAGGGCCTCACGGTCGACGACATCTTCACCAACGAGTTCATCGATCCCAGCATCGGCTTCTAGCCGGAATCGCCCCGCCGGCCCGCAGCGGGCCCGGTAGGGCCTGACACCCAACCAAGCGCAGACCCGGCGCCTAAGGCGCCGGGTCTGTCGCGTCACCACCGGGGACTTGGCGTAGCGTCCTCGGCTGTCCTCTGCGTCGGTTCAGTCCCTGAGATGGTGGGATGCCGGGTGCTGTCAGATGTAGGGCTCGTAGTCGTTGTCTATTCGCGAGATCAGGAACTCTCCGGCGGTCACCGGGGGGTAGTGCTTGGGGCGCTGGAGGGTGATGCAGGTGGGGATGGTGGACACCACCACCGACGGATCCGGATTGATGAAGAACGGAATCGTGTAGCGATCCTCTGGTGAGGTGGCCACCACGCGGTGCGGGGTTGAGCGACAGTGGTCGTTGGTCCAGCGGGCCAGCATGTCGCCGAGTTGCACGATCACCGATCCTGCCGGAACGGTCACCGCCCGCCAGCGCCCGTCGAGGTTCACCTCCAGGCCGGGCCTGCCGTCGGAGGCCAGCATCGTGATCGCCCCGTAATCGGTGTGGGCGCTGTTCACCACCGGCGCCTCGGTTTCAGGCTTGGAGCCGGAGGCTGCGACCGAGGCGGCCGGGTAGCGCAAGAACCTCAACCGGCACTGTGGATCGGTCATGCGATCCGCAAAGAACCCGGGCACTCCCAATGCCACGGCCAGGCCCTCCAACAGGCAACCGGCCACTTCGAGTGCTGCGGCCTGGTATGAGCGAACTGCTTGTGCGAAGCCGTCACAGCCGAGCTCAGTCAGCGCTTCCAGGTCGACCTCGTCGGCCAGGCCCATGTCGAGTTGCTCAGCTCGCCCTTTGGTGGTCTCGATGTTGAGGGCAGCCGTTTCGGCACCGTTGCCTGAATCGTTGCCCGCATCTTGGTGGGCGTCGTTGTCGTCATCGGCGGCCTCGGGTTGCGGCTGGTGCATTGCCGGGAGGTAGCCGTACCGGTTGATTCTGGGAACGAGAACCTTGCGCTGCAGCGGAAGGCCGAAGAACGCCTGTGCCGCCTCGAAAGCGGCTTCGAGTTGGGTGCTGATTCCATGACCGGAAAGCACGAACACCCCAACGTCGGTGCAGGCAGCGTGCAAGACGTCCACACATTGCCGGTATTCGGCGTCATCAATGGTCGAGGCACCAGCGTCGGAACAGTCGCTGCCTTCCTGATTGGAGCCGGCGGAACGGCCGGTTCGTGCCCGTAGCGCGGTGATGTCCACCACCGGCGGCCGGAAGGCGTCGCCACCGTGTTCGATCGTGCCGGGTGAAACGGTGCTGTGGGAAACTGAGGTCACCATGACTGAAACGCAATCTACGCGCCGCACCGCATCGCACGCCAACGACGGCCGGGCATACGGACGCCCGACCGGGCATTGGCGACCGGAGTTGGTGGAGACCGGCCCCGGTACCCCCTCGGGCGAGTTGTTGCGTCGCTATTGGCATCCGGTGGCGCAAAGCTGCGAGGCCACAGACAGGCCCCGTGTGGTGCGCATCCTCAGCGAGGATCTGATCTTGTTCCGTGACCGGTCGGGCCGCCCGGGCCTGATGGAGCCACGGTGCTGTCATCGTGGCACCTCCCTGTACTACGGCAGAGTGGAGGACGACGGCATCCGCTGCCCCTATCACGGCTGGCTGTTCGCCCCCGACGGGCAGTGCCTGGATCAGCCCTGCGAGCCGGGACGGGGCCGCAACCGGGACTCGTATCGACAGCCGTGGTATCCGGTGCAGGAGTACAACGGTTTGATCTTCGCCTACCTGGGCCCCGCCGAGCGCCAACCGGTGCTGCCCCGCTACGACATCTTCGAGGGCCTCACCGACCACGAGGAGATCGTGATCATCGACCATTTCGCGTTCGGCGGCCCGTCGGAGGCGCCGTGCAACTGGTTCCAAACCCACGAGAACGCCATGGATCCCTATCACGTATTCATCTTGCACAACGCCATCAGCGGGCCGCAGTTCGATCCGAAGCTCGAGATCTGGCCACGGATCGCCTGGCAGCGTCACCCTTGGGGGATCACCGCCAGCCAAGACCGTGACCTGCCCGACGGCACGATGCTTCATCGAGTCACAGAGGTGCGGATGCCAACGATTCGGGTGATTCCCACGCCCACCCTCAGCGTGCTGGGTCGCACCAACAACATGTCCTGGGCGGTTCCCATCGACGACACCCGCACACGGGTGCTTGCCATGGTGCGCAAACCCAAAGACGAACCGGCTCAGGGGCTGCCCCGTTACGGCGGCGACAAGAGCTGGTTCGACCTAACCGAAGCCGAACATCAGCTTTACCCCGGCGACTACGAAACCCAGGTGGGCCAGGGGCCGGTGACGCTGCACTCCACTGAGCGCTTGTCATCCAGCGACCGGGGCGTGTCGATGGTGCGCCGCCAGTTCGTGGAACAGGTTGAGGTGGTGGCATCGGGTGGCGACCCGGTGGGCGTGAGTTTCGATCCCGACGAGTCCCCGGTTCAGTTGATCGCGGGCAACTACATCCTCAGCGAGGGTGACCCGCCGGTGGTGGCCACTTCGTCGTCTCCCGCGTAAGTGCGCTGTTCCGCGCGGGCCACAAGCACACCCCTGCGGAACACCCGTCGAGACATGGGGGCGTCGGCAATCGCGCCACGGGTTGACGCCGCGTCGATGGCAACCAGGTCAGCGGGATCACCAGGGGCGAACGTCACCGGCGGCAGGCCCATCGCAACCCTGGAGGTGTTGGAGACCATCTCGTAGGCGGTGTCGGGTGTCATGTGACCTGCCATCACCAGCAGCGCCGCGGTTTCGAGCGGGTCGCTGCGGCCCACCAGGTTGAACGGGTCTTGCACGTTGTCGGCTCCGGCGGCCACCGCGGCTCCGGCGTCCTGCAGGGCTGTTATCGCGGTGAGGCCGCGCGGGGTGGAGCTCGGGTGATCTCGGCCTTGCAGGAACAGGTTGGTTTGGGGCAGGGTGATCACCGCGACCCCGGCCTCGGCAACCTCGGCGGCCACTGCGGCCTGAACGCCCGGTTGCTGCACACCCAGGCTCACGCAGTGACTCGCGGCGACCGTGCCTTCGAAGCCGTCCTTCAGCACTTGACGTGCCAGTTCCCGAAGGGTGAGCACCGTGGGGTCGAGCGTTTCGTCGGTGTGCAGGTCCACACCGATGCCCGCATCCGTGGCAGTCTGCAGGGCCAGACGGATCTGTGCGGCGGGGTCGTCCTCGAAATGTGGGCAGCCTCCCACCAGGTCCACCCCGGCTTCCACGGCGGCCTCAAGCGCGGCCCGATTGCCTGCCCCGTCGGCGCCGGTCATCGGTGAGCTGGTTAGGGCCACGGTTTGAACGTCGATGAGTCCCGCCATGGAGCGCGCGGCTTCCTGCACGGCCCGAACGCTTTCGGCGCCGATCGCCTCGAGCACATTCACGTGTGTGCGCACCGCGGTCACGCCGTGTACCAGCAGGAGTCGCATGGCCTGCTCGGCTCTTTGCACGGTGTGTTCGTAGGACAGCTTGCCGGCGCGCGCCGCCTCCTTCCAGCCCTCTATGGCGCCTTCGAGGTCGCCTTTGGGGTTGGGCACGATGTCGGCGGTGAGGGCCTTGTCGAGATGGGCGTGCGGTTCGGCCATCGCCGGAAGAACCAGCCATCCGTGCAGATCGACGCTTCCTGCGCCCGGAGCTGCTTGGTCAGCGGCCTGGTCAGATGTGGTGGTGATCGGTGGAGCTTCCGAAGTGGGCGACGGGGGTGCTGCTCGCCCAGTCGGAGAAGTCTCCTGGACTGTGGAGATGCATCCCGTGGAGGTGTCGATGTGAATGTCAACAAGGCGACCGTCGGCAAGCCGAGCATTGTGCAGCACGCTCATGCGCAACAGCTTCTCAAACCCGGCGGCCTCCACCACCACACGGGCACTCATCCCCGCCGGGCATCACCCCGCTGGGCTCAACGACGCGGGCATCACCAGACGGAGTTCATCCCCGCTGGGCATCACCACGCTGGGCTCAACCACAACACGGTGAGGGCGTCACCGATTCCGAGTTGCCTGATGATTGTGACTGTGTGGACGTTCAGGTCTCCGTTGACCGCACCGATGCTCCATCAACGGCGCTGGTCGCGGGGGAGGCTCCCACGCTATGGCGCTGAAGGCGATCGGTCATCTCCGCAGAGTCAGGTGATGGCGCCCGCCTGTCGGAGTTGATCGATCTCGGCTGGTTCCAGCCCGGCTTCGGTGAGGATCTCCTCGGCGTGCTCGTTCAGCAGGGGCGCTCCGGCACGGAACTCTGTGGGTGTGCCACCGAACACTGGGGCGAGGCGAGGCTGACGCAGCCGACCGCCGGTGGGGTGAGTCCACTCCACGAACGTGTTGTTGTGGCGGATCTGAGGGTCGTGGGGAAGGTCGTCCATGGTGATCACCTCACCGCACGGCACGGAGTGTTCGTGCATGCGGGGCGCCAGCTCTGCCACGTTCCACTTGAGAAACTCCTCGGCGAGGAGCGCGCCCAGTTCCTCGAAGCGCCCGGTGCGCCCTTCACGGTTGCCCCAGGTGGGATGGTCAACCAGATCCGCTCGGCCCAACGCCCGGTAAAGGCCCGCAAACTGCTCGTCGCTGATCACGAAGTACACCACGTGACCGTCCGCGCACGGGGTGAGTTGGTAGATGTCGGACAGTCTGTGCCCCACCGAAACGTCAGGGTCGAGCATCGTGTCGGCCATGCCCGCGTCCGGCCACAGAAACTGCACGGCAACATCGAGCATGGCCAGTTCGATGTGCTGGCCGCACGCGCCACGCTCGCGGGCCAGCAGGGCGCTCACCACCGACAGCGCGGCTATGTCCGCGGAGGCCTTGTCCACCACGGCGTTGCGCACCAGGTCGGGTATGGGCACGTTGGGGTTCACCTGTGTGGCCACGTAACCCGACATGGCCTGAATGATCGGGTCGTACACCGCCCTGTCTGAGTAAGGCCCGCTTGGCCCGTAACCCGACATGGACAAGTACACGATTTCGGGGTTCAGCCTGGCAACGTCCTCGTAGCCCACGCCCAGCCTGTCCACCGCCCCGGGGCGCATGTTCTGTACCACCACGTCGGCGCCGGCCATCAGCCGCAACGCCAGGTCCTTCCCTGCGGTGTTGGTGAGGTCGATCTGGATCGAACGCTTGCCGCGGTTGTTGTTGGCGATCGAGCTGGTCATGCCGCCCTTTGCGAACTGGGCCAGGCGTGTGAGGTCGCCGAACCCCGGGGGTTCCACCTTGATCACGTCGGCCCCCATGTCCGACAGCATCATCGTGGCCGCCGGCCCCGCGATCACCCGCGAAAGGTCAATCACCCGTATCCCACTCAATGGCCCCGCGCCCCGCGAACCAGTCTCCGAAGGGCCCGCGCCTGTGGGGGCAGTAGTTGCGGGGCCGGCGTCCGTGCGCCCGGCAGGTGTAGGTGTGTCAGTCATCAGTACTCCCAGTGTCGCGCAGCAATGCCGGGGTTACCGCGCCAACGGCAACCATTGTCCACCCGGACAGCGTGCCGCAATCGTGACACACCAAACAGCCCCGCGCACAGGTCCCGGTTGCTCACCCCGGTCGGTCAGGTCGTGATGCCCATGCTGGGGGTCACCGGTTGGGGCGATCTGGTGGTTGTTGGTTGGGGTGGGTCCGGTGGGCGGGGCCTGACCGTTGGCCGTTTGTCGGAACGGCTTCGCTTCGCTGCAGATTGTTCCGCAATCCGGCCAACGGCCACCCGCCCACCTCGCGCCCGCGCCCACGCCGAACCCCAGGCCGGGCTGGTCCGGCGGGCCTCACCCAAGGTCGCTCCTGCTTCGCGCCAAAGGCTGGAGTTGATCTGGTGGTTGCGGGTCGCGATGGTCCGGTGGGCGGGGCCTGACCGTTGGCCGTTTGTCGGAACGGCTTCGCTTCGCTGCAGATTGTTCCGCAATCCGGCCAACGCCCACCCGCCCACCTCGCGCTCCCACCCGGCAGAAAGCCCCTCTGGGCTAGTTGGAGGGTTGCGGGCGGGTGGCGGTGGCTTCGGCTTTTTCGGCTGCTTTGCCTCTTCTTTGTTGCATTCTCTGTCTCATGCGTTTGTGGGCTTCTGGGGTGCCGTCGTGGAAGGTGCCGAACAGCTTGTCGAGCGGGACTGGCCGATTGCCGTAGTTGCACTCGAAGTAGCGGTGGTGCAGGTGGTGGAAGTAGTCACCGGCGGGGGCGGTGCCACCGGTGGCTTGGTTGCCGTTGTTGCGGCGGCGTAATTCCATCCGTTCGAAACCTGAGTGTGACACCGACGGCGACACGCCTTGGTACAGGCCGCAAAGGATCGCGATCATGGGGTGTACCGGCACCACCCACCACAGTGCCCACAGGCTGAAGTAGATCACGTGCTCGAGCGGGTGCATGGCGATGCCCGTCCAGGGCCCGGTGTTCACGTTGCGGTGATGCATGTAGTGGGCGTGGTCGTACAGCCAGCGGATGTGCAGCAGCCGGTGGTTCAGGTAGAAGTGCGTCACACTCCACAAGAAGGCACCCACACACCACGCCGCCAGGTACACCGCCCAGCCGGGCGATGTCCACTGCACCTGGCCGATGTAGCCGTTGGCGTAGAACCAAAGCGTCAAGCACTCGTAGGCCGACCAGATGCCCACGCCGCTGCCGAGGCTCCAGAACACGTTGTCGCGCACCTGGTTGTTCCACCAAAACGTGCGGCTCGTGCTGGGCCAGCGAGGGATGTACTTGAAGCGTTGCCGCTGGCGGCGGCGCATGTACAGCACCAGGTGCAAGCCACCGGCCACCGCCACCAACAGCAGGGCGTTGCGCAGGTAGATCTCAAGCATCCACCGCGGCCGCAGCGTTTGCATGCGCTGCATCGACGGCGTGAGGAAGTTCCACACCACCGCGGCGAGCCCCACAAACGCGATCCCGTAGGGCAGCGTCACCCGCGTCACCAGGTAGCGCAACGACGCCAGCGGTCGTGGCGGCCAGTCCAACAGAGGCGAGATCTCGATCGGCACGTCAGGCTCGTACCCCTGGTTCGCCTGGTTCGCCCGGGGCCGCGCTGTCGTCTCGGGCCGAGCCCCGGTAGGCCGGTCGCTCACATCGCCGGCAACAGGTTCGGCCCGCCGCTCAGGGCGGTCGGCCCCGGAGGCGCCGATCTCGGGTGTGGGGTGCGAGACATTCGACATCAGCCCCCTCCAATCGCGTCAGCCGAACGGCAACTCCCGCGAATGCTAGCCATCACCGCCGACGATGTTCGCTCAATGGCTGGGCTCGGCGGGGGTGAACTTGGGGGGTGGTTGGGCCGTATGATTCTCGCCTATGAGGTACGCATCTCCGGAAACTGTGGATCAGGCTCAGGCGCTGCTGGCGGCAGATGGCGACGCCCGCGTTTACGCAGGCGCAACCGACCTGATTCCCCAGATGCGGGCGGGGCGGCCCGAGCCGAGCTTGATGATCGACCTCAAGCGCATCGACCGGCTTTGTGCGATCAGCCACGCCTCCGGCTCGTGGACTGTGGGAGCGGCCACGCCCACGTCTGACATTTGCGCCACTCCCGGGCTCGCTCAGGCCTTTCCGGGGGTTGTGGAGGCGAGCAGCCTGATCGGCTCCGACCAGATCCAGAACCGTTCGTCTTGGGGTGGCAACCTCGCCAACGCGTCACCCGCGGCGGACACACCACCCGCACTGATCGTGAACGACGCCCAGGCCGTGATAGCCGGTCCCGCAGGTGAGCGCACCGTGAGCGTCGCGGATGTGGTGACCGGCCCTGGGGCCACCTCGCTCGGCGATGGCGAGTTCATCGTGGAATTCGTGTTGAAGGATCCCCCGGCACGCACCGCCGATGCCTACCTGCGTCTGATCCCCCGCACCGAGATGGACATCGCCGTTGTGGGCGCAGCCGCACGCATTTCCCTTGACGCAGAGGGCCTGATCAGCGGGGCGGTGATCGCTTTGGGAGCGGTGGCGCCCACCGTTGTTCGGGTGCCCGACGCCGAGCAGGCCTTGATCGGCGGGCGTGCCGATGATGCGGACGCCCTGGCCGCGGTGGCTGCTGCAGCGTCGGCGGCGGCAAGCCCGATCGACGACAAGCGCGGCACCGTGGCCTACCGGCGTCAGGTGTCGGGTGTTCTGGCGCGTCGTGCGGTGGTGATCGCAGCCGAGCGAGCCGCAAACGCCGACCGTGCCGGTTAGCAGCCTCTCGTCCATCCGTCCTTCTCCCCGACAGCCGGCCCACCCTCAAACCGGATCACCCCGCCAAGCCGCCACCGCCCCCGCCCCCGGCAATCCGCAACCCTCGCCCTCACGCTCACCAATCAACCCGCCAAGCGAACCGAATTTCGACCCTTCAGGAGATCGCCAATGAGCCGAGTACATGTCACCTGCACCGTCAACGGCGACGAAGCCGAGTTTCTTTGCGACCCTGGGCAGTCCCTGCTGGACGCCTTGCGTGACGACGTGGGGCTCACCGGCGCCAAGGAAGGCTGCGGCACCGGCGACTGCGGCGCGTGTTCGATCATGCTCGACGATCGCCTGGTGTGTTCGTGTTTGGTGCTGGCCCCCGAAGCCGAGGGTCGAGTGATCGCAACGGTGGAGGGAATGGCCTCAGGCGACGACCTGCACCCGTTGCAGCAGTGCTTCCTGGAGGGCGCCGCGTTGCAGTGCGGCGTGTGTACGCCGGGTTTCCTGGTGGCGGCCAAGGCGCTGCTTGATCGCAACCCCGACCCGTCCGAGACCGAGGTTCGGTACGCGCTGGCGGGCAATCTGTGCCGCTGCACCGGTTACGACAAGATCGTGCGCTCGGTGCTGGAAGCGGCCCGGCAGTGCAGAGCCGAGGCCGTCGCCTGAGCGTCCCACCATCCCAACCGCGTTCGAAGGAGCAACAGTGACTGTCACCGAGAACCGTCCAAAGTACAAGTACGTGGGAACCCGGCCTGTTCGCCACGACGGCCTCGACAAGGTCACCGGCCGTGCCCGCTTCGCCGCCGATCTGAACCTTCCGGGCCAGTTGATCGCCAAGGTTGTGCGCTCTCCGCATCCCCACGCCCGGATCGTGTCGATCGACACCTCAGCCGCGGAGGCCGTGCCGGGCGTGAAGGCTGTGGTCACCGGCGACGATTTCCCAGCGGTTGCGCCAGGTGACTCCCAGTACGACCTGCGTGTGAACCTGATGGCCCGAGACAAGGTTCTCTACGAGGGTCATCCGGTTGCGGCGGTGGCCGCCACTTCGGCCGGGGCCGCAGCCAAGGGTGCCGCAGCGGTGCGGGTGGAGTACGAGCTGCTCACCCCGGTGCTCACCATCGACGACGCGCTCGATCCGTCGATACCCCCTTTGCATGATCACATGGCCACCCACGACCCCGATGTGTCCGACCCGTCGAACATTTCGTCGGTGATGAAGCTCTCCAACGGCGACATCAGCGAGGGGTTCGCGTCGGCTGACGTGATCGTGGAGGGAACGTTCACCACCGAGCCGGTGCATCAGGGTTACATCGAGCCTCACGCGGCGGTGGCCGACACCGGCCAGGACGGGCGCACCACTGTTTGGTGCTCCTCGCAAGGCCATTTCAACGTGCGTGCGCTAACCGCGGCGATGCTCGGTTGGGAAACCACCCGCATCAAGGTGATCCCCGCGGAGATCGGCGGCGGTTTCGGCGGCAAGACCACGATTTACCTGGAGCCTCTGGCGGTGGCGTTGTCGGCCAAGGCCGGGCGGCCGGTGAAGATCGTGATGACCCGTGACGAGGTGTTCCGGGCCACGGGCCCCACCTACGGCACGAAAATGCGGGTGAAGATCGGCGCCACCTCCGA
The DNA here is from genome assembly GCA_965221635.1 of Candidatus Aldehydirespiratoraceae bacterium. GTDB lineage: Bacteria > Actinomycetota > Acidimicrobiia > Acidimicrobiales > Aldehydirespiratoraceae > JAAXHB01. Next base: position 673,973 of record OZ244902.1, on the reverse strand, counting down.
TGGCACGCTCGTGGCAGGCGACGCCTGGTTGGCGTACTCGTCCGGCGCGTTCGACGGCCCTGGCGGGCTGCTTGGCGCAATGACCGTTTTCGAGTCCTACAAGTTCCCCAACTTCGAGATCGCCTCCTACAACGTCACCGTGAACCAGCCCCGCTCGGCTGCGTACCGGGCGCCGGGCGCTCCGATGTCGGCGTTCGCCACCGAAACGCTGCTCGATGAGATCGCCGAGAAGCTCGGCATCGACCCGATCGAGTTGCGCATGCAAAATGCGGTCACCGAGGGTTACCCGTCCACGATGGGCGGCGTTCCCCGACCCCGCATCGGTTTCGTCGAGTGCCTGGAAGCCGTGCGTGACCATCCCAACTTGAGCATTCCGCTTGGCGAGAACCAGGGCCGAGGAATCGCCGCGGGTTACTGGTTCAACATCGGCGAGTCGTCGAGCGCCACGGTGAACCTCAACGAGGACGGAACCGCCACGGTGGTCACCGGCAGCCCCGATATTGGTGGCAGCCGTGCTTCGATGGCGTTGATGGCCGCCGAGGAGCTCGGGATCGACGTGTACGACATCCAGCCGGTGGTGGGCGACACCGAAGCGGTGGGCTTCACAGACATCACCGAGGGCAGCCGGGCCACTTTCGCCACCGGCATGGCGGTGGTGAACGCCTGCCGCAAGATGGTGGAAGAGTTGAGGGCGCGGGCCGCGAAGATGATGGGCGCCGACGTGGACGACGTGCAATGGGAGGACGGTCAGGCCGTGCATTCCGGCGGGGATCATGATCCGCTGCCGTTGGCTGCGATCACCAAAGCCGCCAAGAAGACCGGTGGCCCGCTGACTGCCACCGGGTCGCTGGAGGCGCGTGGCGCGGGGCCGTCTTTTGCGGTTCACGTGTGTGACGTTGAGGTGGATCCCGAAACCGGGGTGGTCACGGTGCTTCGTTACACCGCTTCCCAGGACGCCGGCACTGCCATTCATCCCAGTTACGTGGAGGGCCAGATCCAGGGCGGCGTGGCCCAGGGGATCGGCTGGGCGCTCAACGAGACGTACATCTACGACTCCAACGGTGTGATGCAGAATCCGGGTTTTCTCGACTATCGGGTGCCGGTTGCGTCGGATCTGCCGATGATCGATCCAATCATCGTGGAGGTGCCCAATCCTGCGCATCCCTATGGTGTGCGAGGCGTGGGGGAGACGAGCATCGTGCCGCCCCTCGCGGCGGTGGCCAACGCCGTTCACGGCGCCACCGGATGTCGCATGCGGCACTTGCCGATGTCACCAATCGCGGTGCTTGCCGCCATCACCTCCGGCAGCGGCAACGGATCTGGCGCTTAAACCGGGCCGCCCGTCGCAGGGGGTGGTGTGGCGGTGACGGCGACCGTTCGTTTCGGGTCGGACTTGCGCCGCCACGCGGAGGGCCACGCGGAGGTTCAAGCCGAGGGCGCCACCGTGGCCGCGCTGATCGCCGACTTGTCCAAACGCTTTCCCGGCCTTGGTGAGCGCCTGGGGGCGGGCACCGCTGTTGTGATCAACGGTGTGCTGATCGCTCACCCCGACTATGAACCGGTGCCGGACGGGGCCGAGGTGTACTTCGTTCCCCAACCAAGCGGCGGCTGAACGTCAATCACGGAGTCTCCCGAATCAGACGCAACCGGTGAATCCCACACGCCAACCGGCGGGGTTCAACTGGTCTGCGCAGGCCCCGCACCCGTGCCGCCAATCGCCTTCGGACGGCCAGGGGACGGGATGTGGGAGCGCCCGCCGGCGATCAGGGTTGGAAGGTCATCCCTGGTGTGTGGCAGTCGGGGGTCACGACGGGTTCACGCCGTGTGATTTCATGGCGGTGGCGAGCGCGGCGAGGAAGCGGTCGTTCTGGGCGGCGGTGCCGATTGTCACGCGGATGCCGAGGCCGGCGAAGGGGCGGGTGACTACTCCTTGGCGTTCCATTGCTGCGTACAGCGCTTCGGTGTGTTCACCGGAGGGAAGCCACACGAAGTTGGCCTGCGCGTCCGGCAGCGTCCAACCGGCGGCCGCCAACTCGTTCGCCACCCGTGTGCGCTCTGCGGTGAGGGTGTCCACGTTGGTGCGCATGTCGGCTTGGGCGGTGGGGCCGAGCGCAGCCAGCGCGGCGGCTTGTGCCGGGCCGCTCAGGTTGAACGGCATTTGGCATTTGTCGATGGCGGAAACGCACTCCGGATCGCCGATGGCGTAACCCACCCGCATTCCGGCCAGGCCGTAAGCCTTGGAGAACGTCCGGGCCGCCAGCACGTTGGGGTACCGGGGAAGCAGGTCAACCAGAGGGTCACCCAGGGCGGGGTCGGCGAACTCGCGGTACGCCTCGTCCACAACGATCACCACATCGTCGGATACACGGTCGGCGAGCGCGGCCACCGCTTGGGTGGATACGGCGGTGCCGGTGGGGTTGTTGGGCGTGGCAAGCGCAACCAGCTTGGTGCGCGGGGTCACAGCGTCGGCCACAGCGTTGAGGTCGAAAGCCCAATCGGTGGTGAGCGGTACACGCACCAGGGTGGCGCCCATCATCTGAGTGGCGATGGGGTACGCCTCGAACGACACCCAAGGGGTGACCATCTCGTCGCCGGGATCAAGGTACGCGATGGCCAGTTGGTAAAGCAGCGCCACCGATCCGGCTCCCACGGTCACCATTGAGGGGTCAATGTGATCGCCGAGATGTGCGGCGATCGCTTCACGCAGTGCCGTGCCTCGGTGGTCGCAGTAAATGTTGGCCCCGGCGGCAGCCTCGGCCACCGCCGCCACAACCGACTCCGAAGGCCCGAAGGGCGATTCGTTGGACGCCAGCTTGATCGCGCCCGAGATCTGATGCTCCTCTTCGGCCTGCTCGGCCGCCTTGCCAGGCCGGTAAGCAGGCAACCCGTCAACAGCAGCCCGAACCAGCCCCACCCCCCGACCAAGTCCACTCATTCTCAAGATGCCCCTTCGTGCCTCGCAAGCCAAACCGTGCGTGAAATTAAACCCTACGCAGGAAGCAAGCCGGCCCCGGGTCACCAGGGCAAAATGCCACCCTCGGCGGTTGGCGTCTCCTACAAGTGATCGCAACCAGCCTCACGCATGGTTCTCCACGCTTGCACATCCGGCGCGCCCAGGTGCCCCTCCACAAGATTTCGCAACCAGCCTCACGCATGGTTCAGGTCGACTTCGGGTAGTGATGGGGCAAGTTGGCTACGGTTCGGCACGATCCCGATTGGCAACACTTCCAATTGTCACCGATAGGACTTGAGAGAAGCGTCCGGGGCCGCGGGGCTTGCCCGTCAGAAGCGAACCGTCAGGGGTGGGCGCTAGGCGCTTGGGGTGGGTGACCCTCTGGGTGGCTGATGCCGTTCTGCCGGCTTCGGGGGTGGGTGCGTTGGGGGTGGGTGTAGTTGGTGGGGTTGGTCTGGTGGTTTGTGGACTTGCCAGTTTCGGTGGTGGATCTTGTGGTGGCAGTCGTGACAGACCAGGGTGAGGTTGTCGGGTTGGGTGGGACCGTCTTCGGCAAAGGGCGTGATGTGATGGGCGACACACCACTCGGGACTGGTGCCGCATCCGATGCAACCTCCGTCGCGTGCTTCGAGCGCGGCGCGTAGCGCGGGGCTGGGATGTCTTCGACGCCCGAGCCACATTGGTTCGCCGGTGGCGGTGCTGAACAGCGCGGGCAGGATGTCGGCGTCGCGGGCGAGCCGGTGAAACTCGTCTGCCGGTAGCGGCGTGCCGTCGCTGAGGCGAGGATTGCCGAGTTTGGCGTTGATCAGGTCGTAATCGGCAACAACCACAATCGCCGGTCGAGCATTCGTTCCTGTGTTCCACCCCCGGCGAGCCTTGCCAACCTCAGGATCGGCCAAACCACAGTCGCAGGAGTTGTGAGTGCTGCGATCGGAACCTTCGGCACCGCCCGTGGAAGGTGTGCCCCGATCTTCCCGATGGATGCCGGAGGTACCAGACCCAAACCCGTTACCGCCCGACCCGCCCGTGCCTGGAGCGCTGGTGTCGGCAGTGCCCGATCCGGTGGATTCGTTGCCCAGCCCTCTTGTGAATGACCCGCCTGTGCGTGTGCGGGAGCCGGAAGAGCTGCCGCTTGCGGGGTTCGGGTTGGACGGAGTGGGCTTGGGGCCGGTGAGGATGTCGGCGAGCACATCGGCGCGGCGGTGACGCTCACCGATCGCCGCGTGACCGACCCGGTTGTCCCACACGGCGCCGCTGCGTGCCAAGGAACGCCGGATCCCCGCGGCGGTGACGTGATCGAACAGGGCATGGAGTCGCCACATGCCGTCTTCGCATTCGGTGAGACTCGCGCAACGCGCCTTGCGCTGACGCTCCAACTCAGCGGCGCCGCCGTCACGGTCAAGTTCACGCTGATGCTCACGCAACGTCTTGCGGAACTTGTCCGGCGGCTGGGTCTGCGCGGCCTTGAGCATCTTGGGTTCGTCAAGCGGGCCCGCCTTGGCGGCGTTGCCAAGAATCTCGGCGTGCTCCGAGTTGATCAGGTTGTTCACCAACGCGTCACGAGTGTCGGGCAAATCCTCGAGCTGTTCAGCCTGCTTGAGAGTCTTGCGGGCCTTGCGAGGCGACATTCCCACCCCGTGCTGCAAATCCGAAAGGATCGCGCCCTTGTGCTTGCGTCGGGCTTGTTCCGCCAAAGCTTCAGCGATCAACCCCTTGGCACGGTTAACCACACGATTCAGTTCCCGGACCCGCCCGTCAAGCTCCAAATCATCGAGGCTCCGAACATCAACCTCCGCCAACACAGACACATCCACCCCACCGGAACCGGCCGGGCGAGCAACACGCCCAGCACCCACCGATCCCACACCAGCACCAGCGTCGCCGGTGTTGGCAGCGCGCCCCAAGCGGGTCATCCTCCCGTTCCATCTTCCGGCATCGCCATCGCGCCCGGAGCGGGCCGTGGGATCGTCGAATCCCTGAACATCGCCACCACGCACCGAGCGCCCCGCGCCGGTCGTGCTCTCACCGGTGCCGGTGTCCCCGGTCCTGCGAGTCCGCTCGGCAATCCCGGCGCGGCCCGTGCCCAGGCCGTTGCCGCCCACGTTGCCATTGGTCGCAGCGGACTCATTGAGATCCAAGCGGAGGTCTCCCTCGGGGCTGGTCAGTGTCTGCTGCATGGAAGCATGCTACCTACATGCGTACGCAAACACAACCTCATTTCAGATTTTTTTCTGAATTGTCATAACGGCCAAATTCTTCCGTCACGCGAATCCCCGCAAAGTGCGGGGACTTGACCCAACACGATCATTCCCCGTTCCCAAGCCCCCTCCGAGTCGCAACCCCGTTCGCCCGGTCGGACCCACGGCAAGCAAGATGTCCCTTCAAGTCGCCTTCGACGGGGCGATCCAGGTTGGGTCTCGGACACGGTCGGCTTGGCGGCAACCTGGACGACCCCTCACATCGGTTCTCCGTTGGGTGGCAGCATCAAGCAGTCTCCGCCCGTTGGGTCCGCGACAAGTGAAGCACCCTTCGCATCGGCTTGATGGCTGCCGGAAGCGTCAAGCCGCCTGTGCCGGTTGGGTAGACGGCAGGAGAAGCGACTCTGGTGCGCACCTGAGGACCTCAACCCCTGCCCCAGCCCTGGGAACCCGAGCTACGAGTCGACGACGACCGCGCGGACACCGCCAGGAATGAGCCAGTCGCACCCGCTCCATAACATCGATCGAGATGGAGACAGACCAACGTGCATCCGGCCATCACCCCATCCCAAGCGGCAAGGGTTGGACGAAGCCTTCCCCGATGGATGGGCTGCAGGGCCGATACCCGCGCGACGGCGTCAGCGGTGCGTGTGAAGCGACTGTTGGCGGTTCCCCCTGTCTGGGCGACTGCGCTGGACTGGGATGGCCGCCCTCCTCAAGACTCGTAGTTGACCCTCGCCTCAAACGTAACCTAGGCGACGCATGGGCAACCCGTGGCTTCTTGAGCGTTCCTTTCGGATTGCGGCCTTCCAGTAGGTGACTAGGAGGGCATTGTCGATGCTACGGAGACTGTTCGGCCGGTCGAAGCGGCATTCACTTCAGCCCAATGACCCGGCCGTCCTCTTGCTCACGGGTGACCGTCCAGTCGAACCTGTCGGCCAGATCCACTACCAGCTGGAGCTGGACTCGATCTGCGGCGGAAGGCGGCCGGATGGCCACCAGCTCGATGTCACGGCGGTGTTGGAGCCTGAGCGTCACAACCCGTATGACGCCACTGCCGTCGCAGTCCTCGTCCACGGACTCAAGGTTGCTCACCTGAAACGAAGAACCGCGGGACGTCTACACCAAGCACTCCTCGACCTCAAGTCCTCCGCAGGGAAGCCCATCGCATGTCGCGTGCAGATCTCCGGGGGTTGGGATCGAGGCGGCGACGACCGAGGGCCCTATGAGATCCGGCTCTTCTGCGACATCGATCCGCTCCTTGCTCCCGTGATCGCGCCAGGGTTGCCTCCTCGGGCGCAACGGGCCCCCGAGGAAGCGACCCGGGCTGGTCGGCTCTGGGTTCATGGCGCCCTCCCCGACGGGGTTGTGCATGGTCGGCACTACAGCCGCTGGGTCGAGATCGTGAACCACCTGAAGCGTGAAGGTCGACTCGATGAGGCGATCCAACTTCTCCGCCACTGCGCCGACGCAACCGAGGACGAGGCGCTTGCGAAAGAGTGGGGAGTGGCACCTGGGTACTTTGAGCAGTTGGCGATTTGCTTTCGCAAGCAGAAGGACCACCACGCTGAGGTGGCAATCCTTGAGCGTTTCAGTGTGCTCCCGCATGCACCCGGAGTGACGCCTCCCAAGTTGCTTGAACGGCTTGCAAAGTTAAGGAAACCACAGGAACGGGGGTAGAGCGACGTTGGCTGACGACACCATTGAGCGAATTCTTGGCCTGATTGACTTCTTGGCTGACTTCGACGCGCAGAAGAACCCACCAGTGCATGACATCGGTGCGTACGGGCTGTTCCGTTTGGACGAGCCCACTCGGCACGACGTGCCCGGCGTGAAGGGCATGCTTCACCCCTATAGACAGGTATCAAAGGCCATGACAGGTTAAATCACGTCTTCCTCCATGAACCGGTGGTTGCGCGAGAGCCACCGTGATGCAATGCTGTTACCGTTGTGCCCTACGGAAGGAAGATCTGACCATGACGCCGATATATCGGGACGTGAGCTACACCCTCGATCACCTTGTTGGGGAGATCAGGCACGGCAACATCGCGTTACCGGACATCCAGAGACCGTTCGTCTGGAACAATAGGAAGGTGCGTGATCTTTTCGACTCGCTCTATCGTGGGTATCCAGTTGGCACTCTGATGTTCTGGGAAACTGGAGCTGATGTAGGCGCGCGTCAGGTCGGAGGTGGCGACAACGACAAAGTGGCTAGGCTTCTCGTCATCGACGGCCAGCAGCGCCTTACATCGCTCTACACTGTGCTAACGGGAAAACCTGTCCTCACGAAGCTGTTCAATGAGAAGCAGGTTAGGATCGCGTTTTGCCCCGCGCAGGAAGCCTTCGAGGTCACAAACGCCGCAATTCGGAAGAATCCGGAGTTCATTCCCGACATCACATCGCTCTGGCGAGATGAGTACCGGCCAACGGTTCGAAGCTTCTTGGCGCGACTCGCCGAAGCACGGGGTAACGAGCTGTCTGTAAGGGAAAAGGACGAACTAAGTGACCGGATTGATCGTGTCCGCGATCTACAAGGCTATCGGTTCCAGGTAATCGAACTAGATGCTGCCGCACACGAGGAACAGGTGGCAGACATCTTCGTCCGTATCAACTCAGAGGGAGTGAAGCTCAAGCAGTCAGACTTCATCTTTACGCTTATGTCTGTTCATTGGGAGAAGGGTCGGCAGCAGCTCGAGCTCTTCTGCCGTGACGCGGTTGATCCGAGAGTAAGCGGCCCATCACCAAAGAACGCCTTCATCGATCCGAGCCCCGATCAACTCCTTCGCTCGGCTGTTGGGTTGGCGTTTCGACGAGGACGTCTGCGTCACGTCTACAACATTTTGGGGGGCAAGGATCTTGGGAGAATGGACAGCTCGGCGAAGGGAAGAGCCCATCAAATCGAGGAACTGAGCCGGGCTCAGGACGAAGTTGTCGATCTGACCAACTGGCATGAGTTCCTCAAGTGCCTCACCCATGCAGGTTTCCGGAGTCGAAGCATGATCATCTCTGAAACTGCGCTCTTCTACACATACGTCCTGTGGTTGATAGGCAAGCGTGACTTCGGACTCAAATTCAACGATCTACGTGGCGTGATAGCAAGGTGGTTCTTCATGGCCCACACAACCGGCCGCTACACGTCATCACACGAGACCCGGATTGAGGGCGATCTCGGAAGGATCTCTGCCTTGAATGATGGAGACGGGAGGGCTTTCTGCGCCGAACTAGACCGGATCATTGACTCCAATTTCACGCGTGACTATTGGAGAACATCGCTACCGGAAGCTCTGAATATTTCAGCGGCGCGCTCTCCTGTTCTGTTCGCATACTGGGCATCACTTAATCTACTCAATGCGGATTTGCTATTCAGTAATCTGAAAATTCGGGATCTTTCTGACGCTAGTACAAGTGCTCAAAGGTCGCTTGAGCGACACCATCTATTTCCCAAAGCTTACCTGGAATCGATTGGAATCACGGACACCAATCAAATCAATGACATCGCAAACATGGCGTTCCTCGATTGGCCTGAGAACGTCGCCATAGGCGCTGCTAATCCATTGGAGTACTGGGGGCCAATGACTCAACGACTTGCTTCAGAACAACTTGATCGACAGGTGTACTGGCATGCACTGCCGATTGGATGGGAACAGAATGACTACCCTACGTTTCTCAAGCGTCGACGGAACCAGATGGCTAGGGTCGTGCGGGACGGCTTCAACCTCCTCCTAGACGACAAGATCGCACCCGACGAACCCTCATCAACCTTGGCTGACCTGCTCGCTTACGGTGAGTCACAAACCATTGAGTACAAGTCCTCCGCTCGATTGAACTTGCGTACCGGCCAAGTCGACAAGAGGATGGAGCATGCTATCACCAAGACCGTTTGCGGATTCCTCAACTCCGAGGGTGGCACGTTGCTGATCGGTGTCGCTGACGACGGCAAGGTTCTCGGTCTGCGTGAGGATATGCAGACCCTGAGAGCCAAGCCCAACCGCGACGGCTACGAGATGTTCCTCCGGCAACACCTGAGCAACATGCTGTCGATCGAGACCGCTGGAATTGTGCAGATCGGCTTCGACCAGATTGAGGGTGCAGATGTCTGCGTGGTGACTGTGAGCCCGTCTGGCAAGGCGGTCTTCTCGAAGCCGCTATCGGGCGCACAGGAGCAGACGGATTTCTGGCTGCGAGATGGCAACGCGACCAAGCAACTCCATGGTCAGGACATGCTCGAATACATGTCGAGTCACTGGGGATGAGCCCACCTCGAAAGCCCAGCGCCACCAAGAAGTGCATCCCCAACGTTGAGGGGTGCCGAGGACGTCGACGGTGATCCAATGACCTCCTTGGGCGTGGAAGCGGGTGCCACCGTGTGTGGACTGTCACATCCCCTCCGTACTATCCACCTGCACTGAGATGGCACAGGAGGCTTCAGAGACATGGCTGGTCGATCCCCGATCGAATGGACGGAGGTGACCTGGAACCCGACCACGGGTTGCGACAGGACATCCCCGGGCTGCGATAACTGCTATGCCCTCGCGCTTGCGAAGCGGTTGCGAGCAATGGGCCAGGCGAAGTACCAGAAGGACGGCCACCCGAGGACAAGCGGCCCTGGCTTCGCGCTCACGCTTCACGAAGACGCGCTTGATGCGCCGTATCGGTGGAGGTCGCCTCGGTTGATTTTCGTGAATTCAATGAGCGATCTGTTCCACCCCGATGTGCCGCTCGGGTTCATTCAGCGTGTGTTCCGTGTCATGGCGGAGACGCCACAGCACACTTATCAGGTCCTGACCAAGCGCTCGAAGCGGCTGGCCGCGTGGGCGGATCAGCTCGACTGGCCGCCCAATGTGTGGATGGGCGTGAGCGTCGAAACCGAACGCTACGCATTCCGCCTCGAGCACCTCCGGTCGGTGGGCTCCGCAGTGCGTTTCGTGAGTGCCGAACCGCTTCTGGGGCCGCTACCGAACCTTGACCTTACTTCGATCGATTGGCTCATCGCGGGTGGCGAGAGCGGGACGAACGCTCGACCGATGGATGGGTCGTGGGTCCGAGATCTGCGTGATCAGTGTGATGCCGCAGGTGTCGCTTTCTTCTTCAAGCAGTGGGGAGGCAGAACCCCGAAAGCCGGAGGTCGAGAGCTTGATGGTACCCTCCATGACGAGATGCCTCTACTGATTGGCAGGAGTTGATCGTGGGCCGAGTCTGGGGATACTGGACATTAGGTAAGCTCGACATCCTGCGGAACTATCTGGATGCATTCACTACGGCCTCGAAGAGTTCACCCGTGAGAATTTACCTCGATATGTTTGCGGGTGAGGCCCAGAACGAGGAACAAGACACGGGTCTCAAGGTCGAGGGATCACCACGCATCGCTCTGTCGATCGAGAATCCACCATTCACGCATCTGCGCTTTTTCGAGTTGCCCAACAAGGCCTACGAACTCGAATCTGTACTCCGTGCTGACTTTCCGGATCGAGACTTCTCGGTTGTGAGTGGCGACTGCAACCAAGAAGTAACATCCGTTCTGAACAAGCTAAGGCACCTGGCACAGGCTCCCACGTTCGCCTTCGTAGACCCCGATGGAATGCAGGCTGAGTGGCGAACGCTCAAGGCCCTGGCCGCATTCCGCAAGAGCCCGCAAACGAAAGTCGAATTGTTCTTGCTGTGCGCAGTGCCGATGTTCACCAGACTGCTTCGCGTCAATGATGGAACCGTCAGTCCCGAGGCAGAGGGGAAGATCGACGCCATGTATGGCTGCCCCGATTGGCGTGAGATTTACCAAGCTCGTCTCAGCGGTCGACTCTCGCCGTCCGATGCGCGGGACGAATATCTGAACTTGATGCGATGGCGCCTCGAGACAGAGCTAAGGTACAAGCGAACCCACCCGCTAGAGATTAAGAATGTGAACGGCTCTCCCATCTACTATATGATATTCGCCACAGATCACGAGGCAGGAACCAGAATAATGAGTCACCTGTTTGCAAGGGCGGCTGCTCAGTTTCCTGCCATGCGAGAGGAAGCACACCGCCGCCGCGAAAAAGCAAGACTAGACGCTAGCGGGATGTTGTCCCTGTTCAGTGACGAAGATAATGCGGCACTGAGGACCCCCGTCACAGAGGGCGAGCAGTACTATGAATATGAGCCACCCTGGAGACCGTGGTTCATCTCGGAGGAGTAGAGATGCCGTTGTTTGAGATTGCTGATGATGAGCTTGTGCCGTTCAGGCGAGTGCAAGCCGGGCCGGCTCTGTACGAGAGCCAGATCGAGGATCTACTCTGGTCAAATCTCGAGGCCTTTATCGGAGTTCCCTTGTTTCCAGTTGCCCAGCAACCGGAACTTGGTGAGAATCTCAGACCAGATATTGTTGCCCTGGATGTGGATGGGTATCTCCACGTTATCGAGGTGAAGCGGGATGTTGATCGCGGACAACTCGCACAGTGTCTGGAGTACGCCGGATGGGCGCGCGGCACAAACTTGGATGAACTCGCCGGAGTATTCGAAGCGGGGACCGAGGACTTCTTCTCAGCCTGGATGGAGTTTACCGATACAGAGACGCCGCGGCTCGTGCAACGGCCTCCGAGACTCGTGCTTGTCGCGCGAGACTTCGACGCGCGGACTGACGCGGCGCTGAGCTACCTGATCGAGAACAACCTGCCGATCATTGTTCTCCCTGTCACCGTCTACGAGGATCAGCAGAATCGACGATTCGTCGAAGTCGGAGCCGACCACGAACTCGCGATCCCAGGTGCTGCTGTCGGCGGAATGCGCGCGACGGGTCCAAACCGGTACAAGATCGATGGTCGCATGGTCACAATCGCGGATCTGATCGACGCCGGACTTCTCGAACCCGGGACCAAGCTGCAGTGGAAGAGGCCAAGGAAACGCGAGCTCCACAAGGCGGAGGTGCTCGAGTCGGGCAAGATCAAACTGGACGACGGCAGGGAATTCTCGTCACCCTCTCGCGCGGCTAGGGAAGCGGCTAACATCGTGGCCAGTCGCGGCTGGTCCGTGTGGCGCACCGAGGACGGCACCCTGTTAGCAGACCTCCGCAACCAACTCATCGACCGTCAGACCTCACCACAACCCGACGCCACCGACGAGGAACCCCAAGACTGAAGACGTGTTGGTCCTTGGTCGGCGTAGGGGTGTGGGGCGGACGCTTTGGGGTTGGCCTACTGGGCGGCTAAGGCTCGTTCTAGGTTGGTGAACAGGTCGAGCACTTCGGTGGCCTCGAATACTCGGTACCGCTGTCGTCCGACGTTGCGTTGACGTAGGACTCCTGCTTGGGCAAGGGCGTTCACGGCATCGGTTGTGCGTGCCTTGGATCGCCCTATCAGCCTGGCGGCTGACTCGACCGTGACGATCGGCGCGCCCGGCAGGACTCGCAACAGCAGGTCGGTGCTGGAATTCGCCCGGACGCGTCCCAGCCTCCTGCGCCAAGCAGCGGTCATCTCGTCGATGTGGTGGCTGTACGACTCTGCGTCACTACAGGCGCGCCTGGTGGCGACGGCAAACGTGCGCAGCCAGGTGACCGCGGCATCCGAGCGTTCGGCGCTGTCGGGTTCGCTCAGGTGGCGGAACGTCATCAGCCCGTTCACGTAGTCGTCGGACCATGTGGCCAGCACGAGGCTGAGCGGTGGCACGAAGTTCGGGGCGAGTCCCCTGCGTCGCAGGACGACGTGGATCAGCGCCCGGCCGGTGCGTCCGTTGCCGTCGATGAAAGGGTGCAGCGTCTCGAACTGGGCGTGAGCGATCGCAGCCTGCACCACGGGGGAGTGATCGTCGCCGTTCACGTAGCGGAACAAGTCGGTGAGCAGGCCGTGGACGCGCTCGGGCGGCGGCGGGACGAACGCCGCGCTGCAAGGGTTGTACGAACTTCCACCGATCCAGTTCTGGCGTTGGCGAACGACGCCGCCAACCTCGGGGGTTGCAGAGTTGTCCATCAAGGTGCGATGCAGCGCAAGCAGGTCGGCCAGCGTGAAGGGGTCGGCGCTGGTCGCAAGCTCCACCGCAGACTCCATCGCCGTGATGTTGCCCATCACCTCAACAGCGACATGATCGCTGGGGTCGCCCCCGAGCGCGACGGCCGCCTCGGCTCGGGCAAGGCGACGAACCCCAACCTCCAAACCCTCGATCTTGGACGATGCCACCGACTCGGCGCGCAACAAGAAGCGTGTGAGCCCTTCGAGGCTCACATGAGCAGTCCCGGCGTCGTTGAGTGCTCGCACCGCAGCTTCGGCGTCGGCCACATCCGCGGCGACATCCGCAGGAATCGACAGGTTCCAGCCGACAAGCGGGTCGGGCAGGTACGCGTCGTAATAGCAGCCGCGCCGGTCGCTTCGACTCATCCCCTGGAACTTGGCGTCCCGACGTCTTCGCAAGTGTGCAGCCATGCCACCCCTAAGTGCCGGTTATGCCTTAACCGTAACTTAGATGGCGGGTGACCTGCTGTGGCTGCTTGGGTGGCGAGTTGGTGGGGCGGTCAAACTGAATCCGCTCTTGACGGTTGGCGAGCAGGTGAGTGCTGGGGTGGTGCGCTGGCGGGGCGGTCACCGTTGGCGGGCGGTCACCATTGGCAGGCCCGGTAGACAAGGTGCCATTGTCGGGATGATCGAATGGGGTGAGTATGGGAACCTTCGACGCTGCATCCACAACCGACGACGTGTTGGAGGGCCATGACCTGTCGGGGAAGGTGGTTGTGGTCACGGGTTCGTCGAGTGGGCTGGGCGAGGAGTCTGCGCGTGCGTTGGCCGCCAAGGGCGCTCGGGTGGCGATGCTGGCACGCAACCCGCAAGCCAACGCCGAAGCGGTCGGTCGGATTGTTGAATTGGCGCCCGGCGCGGATCTTGTGCCCTACACCGCCGACCTTGCCGATCTGGCCTCGATAGCGGATGTGGCACGCCAAATGGCAACGGACTTCGAGCGTGTGGACGTGCTGTTGAACAACGCCGGTGTGATGGGCTGCCCCGAGGCCCGCACCAGCGACGGGTTCGAGATGCAGTTCGGCACCAATCATCTCGGGCATTTCGCGCTCACGCTGAGGCTGCTGGGGTTGCTGCGCGCCTCGCAGCAACCACGGGTAGTGACCGTGTCCTCGGGCGGGCATCGCATCGCGGATGTGGATCTTGATGATCCCAACTGGGAATCGATGCCGTATGACTCCTGGGTGGCCTACGGCCGCTCCAAGAGCGCCAACGCGCACTTCGCCGCCGAGCTGGCTCGCCGCACCCGTGGAGAGATCCTGTCGCTCGCAGCGCACCCCGGCGCCATCGCCACCAACCTCACCCGCCACATGACCCCAGAAATGATCGACAACATGATCAAGCGAGCCAAGGCCAGCGCCACCAAGGCCGGCGCCACCAAGGCCAAGGGCGCAGGATTCAGCCTCAAGAGCGTCGCCGCAGGCGCAGCCACCCAAGTGTGGGCGTGCGTGTCACCGGATCTGGTGAACCACAACGGGCGCTACCTGGCTGACTGCGCAGTCGCCTCACCAGGCCCCGGCGAGCAGGGCTACGCGGACTGGATCGACAACCCCGCCACCGCCGCCAAGCTGTGGGACCTAAGCGAACGCCTAGTCGGCCTAACCCTCCACCCCACCTAACCCATCCCAGCAAGGCGTTTTCGACAACTGGGGGTGGCGGGATTATTGTTGGGGGCGGTAGCGTCTTTGGGTTGCTTGGCTAGGAGTTAGGTGGGATGACCGAACAACAGCGCTTCTACATTGACTCTTTCGATACTCTTCGATTGGTTTCATACCGGATTGAACAGTCGCCCTTTGCGCATCGGTACATGACCGATCAGACCTTGTTCGGGATTTACTGTGAGCGCTTGTTCCCGCTCAAGAAGAGCCCCGACGAGGATCCCCTGCCTTCGTATTGGCGGTTGCGCCGGGGTGTGGCGTTGTACGACGTTCCCGAGCGACCCCTTGAGATCGCCGGCCCCGACGCGGCGCGGCTGCTTGAGCGGGTGCTCACCTGCAAGGTGGAGAACCTCGGTATTGGCAGGTGTCGTTACGGCATCGCCTGCGACGACCACGGCAGGGTGCTGATGGACGGCGTGCTAATGCGCCTGGACGAGGATCGATTCTGGTACGTGAAGGCCAATGGCGAGTTCGAGACCTGGCTCAAGGCCAACGCCATCGGTCTCGACGTGGAGGTGTCGGATCCCAACTCGCGGGTGTTGCAAATCCAGGGCCCCAGGTCACTGGACGTGTTGCATGAAGCGACCGGGGGCGGGGTGTCGCAGGACTTCAAGTACTTCAGAGCCCAGTTCTTCGACGTGTGCGGGCAGCGGTTGTGGGTGTCGCGCACCGGCTGGACAGGCGAGATGGGCGTGGAGATCTACTGCAACAGCGGGCCCGAGCCCACCGACCATGACGCCCTGTGGGACGGACTGCTCGCAGCCGGGCAGCGCTTCGGCATGGAGTTCAGTTCGAGTTCGTCGATGGGCATCAGACGAGTGGAGTCGGGGATTCTGGACAACGGCAGCGACATCGAACCCGACCTCACACCTTTCGGCGCAGGCCTGGGACAGTTCGTGAAGCTCGACAAGGGCGACTTCATCGGCAAGGCCGCCCTCGAAACCGCAGACCGCAGCCAACTGTTGTTCGGCTTGACGTGCAGAACCTCCGCCCCCGACGCCGGAATGAAGGTGCTGTTTCTCGGCCATCATGTGGGCCACATCACCATAGGAACCTGGTCGCCCACATTGGACGCCGGAGTCGGCTACGTGCGCTTCGACCAACCCCTGCCAGGCGAGGACTGGGGCGACAAGACAGTGGAACTGGTCGACCACGACGGCCGATCTCACACCGGCATAGTGGACGTGCTCCCGTTCGTGGACAGAGCAAAACAAATCCCACGCACCCCCTGGCCCCGACAACGCGGCAGCTCCTGAGCCACCCGCCGACTGCGTCACCTCTCTAGCGGCTGCCATCTCAGCCGGCAGCAGTCGCACACGAAGGGCCAGGGCGCAACCAACAGCACCACACTTGTTTCACCTGCCCCGCCGCCGCCCGGGGAGACATAGCCAGCGCCTGCCCCGCCGCGTGCCACCCGCCATCGGTGGCCCTGAACTGCACTGTGGGCGTCGCTGTCACCGCAGCCAACTACTATCCTGAGTAAAGTTACTCACAATAGTAGTTGGAGAACCAGCGCAAGGCTTTTGCGGAGACTTCTCCACGTCCGCCTCCTCTGCATTTTGTACAGGCGCTATCGTTCAAGTATGCGTTGAGGCGATTCCAGAACTCCAGGGATCCACCAACGCTTGCTCGCCATCTCACACTGTTCGAAGCCGCCGGATTGCTACCTGGCCTATCCAAGCGTTCTCAGTGTGCGGTGCGGACCCGAAGCCCCACTCCAAGTTGAGGAGTGGCACACCACTGACACAAGAGGGTTGAATCATATGTCGAATGTACAGAATGAGGAGGCGGAACGATTGGAGGATGCGCGTCTGGTGTGCGGCGGAATGCGACAGCTACAGCGCGCAGAGTGGGGCGAATATCTTGGCTCTCACCTGCAAGTTCTGCACGAGAACAAGCTTCCTGCTCGTAATTTGCACCACCTGGCCATGGCCTACTTGGGGCTTCGGCCGGACTCCGCTCACCTTTCGTCGCCCCAAGACCGTTTGGCCGATTTGATCGGTGACGATCCTCAGCTCATTGCGAGCGTGATCGCTGCTTTGCGTGACTCCATCAGGCGAGATGACCTCCCAGAAGTTGCTCACACCATTGAGTTGTCGCTTCAAGCCAGACACTCCCTGTTGACATATCCGGTACTTGCCAGCCTGCATCTCATGTACCGAGAAAACCAAGCTGGGGTGCTGGACTTGGATGATGAAGTCAAAAGGCGGGCGTTGGCCATCTACTACTGCGCTCCTCCGAAGGTGGGTGCACAACCATGGCACAATGCGATGTTGGATGCTGCTCCACAACTGGTGCTGGACACCCTTTTGCGATGCGCCCTCGCATCGGTACGGGCAGGCAAGGAGGTGATCCCTGGTCTGCGAGAGTTGGATCATGGCGGTGGGCCCCCGGACATGGTCCATGCTGTGCGCATCAGGTTGCTGACCACTTTCCCGACCCGGAACTCCAAGAGGCAGATTCCTGTGCTCGATTCCCTTCTAAGTCAAGCGCTTCAATACTTGGGATTCCTACCCCAATCACCGCAGGCTGCGGCACAGGATGCAGAACTCCGTTCCCTTGCCAGGGGGAAACAAACTCGAACCAGCATGCCCATCGCGCAAAGGGTGAGATGGTGGGCTACGGACGCATTGCTTGCCAAAGGGAATCGCCTAGGCGAACTGGTCTCGGATCTCACCGAGAACGAGGTGCGACTCCGGCACTTCGCCCAGTTCCTGAAAGTGGTCTGGAGCCACCCGAATCGGGGAACGTCCATACTGGCCGACATCGGTGACCCGCACACTCTGGAGGAACTGACGAGAGTCCTTGGCGCGTGGTGCAAGTACCCACGTCCACCCGACGTAATCGAAACTCTTGAGAGTTCCATCTCGACCCTGGTGTCCGACTTGATCGCACAACTCGGCCGCCACACAACGCAAGCAAGCCGTGAGGCCCTTGCAAGACTGGTGGACGACGCTGACTTGCAGGGGTGGGTACCCCAGCTCCAGAACGCTCAGCAAGCCGGGGTGCGCTCCGCGGAATAATCTCCAGTTTGCGAGAGGGTGAACTGAACGTCCGCCGCTCGGTGGCGGGGCTCTTGGCTCGGCACCTGCCTTGAACTCCCATGCACGGAGGAACCCTCTCCACCCGGACCGCCAACCCCACCTCTCGCCTAGTCAGTGACTAGAATGTGTTTGTGCGGGACTTGAGGCTGGGTGCTTGTTGGGAGAGGCCGACGCCGGCCTCACATGGGCGCGATTGAGGCGAGCGGCTTTGGCTGACCTCTGCGTGCTGCGGGACTCCTGGTGCATCGGCCCCGTGGGTCCCGAAACGGCCACCTCCGGAGAAGACACATGACCAGCTTCCTCCAGCCCCCCACAGTTGTTGCGGCCGAGGCGGCGCCCTTGGCGGGTGTGCTCACGGCTACCACTGATGAGATTGCCGTGCTCACGGTGCGATACGGCACTAGTGGAGACACCCGCGCAGGCGACGCCGCACACACCGGCCCCGTTGACTCCGGGGACGCCGGCGACGCTGCTTGGTGCTATCGCGAGGTGGTTGGAGAGCCCGGGTTGCGCCACCGACTTGTGCTTGTGGGCATGCCCGCCGCGTCCGACATCGACATCATCGTCACCTGCGAAGGCAAAAGCGACAACCCACCGCCAGTACACCTTCGGCACCGAACCCCGGCCTTGCCTCCCGCGGCTGAGTTTCCGGCGTTGCGCGTGCGCTTGGCGGACGCAGCGGCCGATGACCGAGATGCGCATCTGCTGCTTTGTGCCTGCATGCGCATTCCCGATCCGCCTCGCTTCCCGGCAGAGGATCCAGAGTTCGGGCTGTTGATCGCGCTCGACGATCGGGGAGAGGTGGTTTGGTACTACCAAGCTCCGCACATCTTCGGATTGGTGCTTCCTCTGAAGAACGGACGACTCCTGCTGGGGGACAACGCCGGCGACGCATTCGAGATCGACTGGGAGGGCAACATGACCCGCCGGTGGCTCTCGCAGAGTGGTCACGCCCATGTGGACGAGGCGATCAAACATGATCCGACATACGCGCAGCGGGTACCGGATCCGATCCGGATGGACACACGCTGCCTGCACCACGGGTGGCGCGAACTTCCCAACGGCAACCTTCTGGCTCTGAGCGTGACCGCACGACAAGTGCCCGACTTCCCGCACCCCCCATCGGATCCGGCGCTACTCGGGCCGCGCCCGCTGCCGCCCGCTTCGGAACCCCCCTGGGTGGTAGCCGACGAGATCGTCGAGTTTCGCAGCGACGGTGAAATCGTTTCACGTCTGTCGGTGTTCGACCTGCTCGACGTGGAGCGCGTCAGTCATGACTTCTTCATCCCGTTCTGGACGATGGTGGGCGCGTATCCGCTTGCCGAGTACGGCGCCACCCGCGACTGGAGCCACGGAAGCGGAATCGCCGAGGACGAAACGTCGGGAATCTGCGTGGTGACCTTCAGGCATCTCGACGTGATCGCCGGAATCGACCGAGCCGGCGGCGAACTCGTGTGGCTGTTGGGTGACCCCACCGGATGGCGCGAACCGTGGGCGTCCAAACTGCTGCGGCCCCTGAAATCCGCCACTGGCGTTGATGATCCCGGCGCCGATCCCGGCGGCGATGCTTCGTTTGGTTGGCCCTATCACATGCACTCGCCGATCATCACCCGATCCGACCCGAGCGGCGTGATCCGGGTGATGGTGTTCGACAACGGTCTGCGTCGAACCGTGTACCCCGATCCCGGCCTGGCTCCGGAGGACTCCTACAGCCGAGCTGTTGAGTTCGAGATCGACCCGGTCGCCATGACCGTGCGCACCACCTGGGACTGGCGAGGCGAGGAGTCGTTCCTGTCCACGGTGGTGTCGTCGGTATTCGTGAGCGAAGACGACAACCGCGTGATCGTCACCGACGGCCTCCGACCTCGCGACGAACACGGCAACCGGGTGTACGCCATGGGAGGACATCCCAGCGACGCCGTTGTGAGCGTGGTCGACCGGCACACCAAACAAACCCGGCTCGAAGTCCTTGTGGAGCCTCAGGGAAACGACGGACTTCTCGGATGGGCGGTCTACCAATCCGTGAGCATCCCCGACTTCGCGCCCACCCGGGCGACCCCGGACACGCCGGCGACACCGCCCACCTCGGCGACCCCGGCAACCGGCGGGTAACGACGCCCGAAAGGCGTCCACCCCAACAGCGGCCGCCCGAAGGGCACCACCAACCGGCTAGCGGGTGATGGAACTCAGGTAATCCGCCACCGGGGCGCCGGCCAGGTTCGGTCCGCTGGTGTGCAAATGGCAGCGCACCCGGCCGCCGTGGTGCGCGTGCGTGGGGTGGGGCATGTGGGTGTGACAGGCATCCATCGCCGCCGGGCATCGGTTGGCGAAAGGGCAACCCGGCGGCAGGTTGGACGGGCTCGGCGCCTCTGCCTGCACCTGGATGCGCCGTCGCAGCCTCGCACGGCTGCGCTGTTGCCGCGGATCGGCCTTGGGCGCCGCGGCGTGCAACATGGCGGTGTAGGGATGGGAGGGATGGTCGCCCACGGCCTGGGCGGGCCCGGATTCCACGAGGTAGCCCAGGTACAGCACTCCGATGTGGTGCGAGATGTGGCGCACCACAGACAAGTCGTGTGCGATGAACAGGTAGGACACGCCGGTGCCTGATTGCAATTCCTCGAGGACGTTGATCACCTGGCTCTGCACCGACACGTCGAGCGCGGAGGTGGGCTCGTCGCACACGATCAGGTCGGGCGATCCGGCCAATGCCCTGGCGATGGCCACCCGCTGACGTTGACCTCCCGACAGGCGCCTGGGCCGATCGTGGGCAAAGTGAGCCCCGAGGCCCACCCGGTCGAGGAGTTCGGCCACCCGCTGCGCCCTGGCGCGACCTCGCAAACCTTCGTGCAAGGTGAGCACCTCGCCCACGATCCGCTCCACGGAATGACTTCGGTTGAGCGACGAATACGGGTCCTGCAGCACCGCCGACAGGCGCCTGCGGAACGCCCGCTCGTTGCGGGCAAGGTGGTCCGTGTCGGCGCCGTCCAAGCGGATCGCGCCCTCGTGTCGATCCACCAGTCGCAGAACCGCCCGAGCGACGGTGGTCTTGCCCGAACCCGACTCGCCCACCAGGCCGAACGTCTCGCCATGCCGGATCGAGAACGAAACCCCGTTGACCGCCTTCACAGCGGGTGGCGCGGACAGCAGGCTTCGCCGTGCGCGAAATCGCACGTGGAGGTCGTCCACCTCGAGCAGAAGCGGTTCGGTCATGAATCGCTGCCTGTCAGGAGCTGCGCGCCGATCTCGGTGATGCGCCCACAGCGCGTTGTGCGCCCGTCGCCGAGATCGGTGAATTGGGCCGCCTCAGCGGTGGAGCACACCTCGGTTGCAAACTCGCAACGCGGATGGAATCGACAACCGCTGGGCCAGGCCACCGGTGGCGGCACCCGTCCCGGGATCACGAACAGCGACCCCTCCCCACCGTGACTCTCGGGGGAAGTCTGCAACAGCGCAGACGTGTACGGGTGCTTGGGCGAGTAGAAGATCTGCTCGGCGGTTCCGGTCTCCACGATCTGACCCGCGTACATCACCGCGATCCGATCGCACATTTCTGCCACCACGCCAAGGTCGTGGGTGATGAACAGCATCGACATCCCGGTTTCGGCCTGCAGGTCGTTGAGCAGGTCGAGCACCTGGCCCTGAATGGTGACATCGAGCGCGGTTGTGGGTTCGTCACAGATCAGCACTTGTGGATCCGCGGCGAGCGCGCGTGCGATCACCGCTCGCTGCGCCATGCCTCCCGAGAACTCGTGGGGGTACTGGCGCGCCCGGATCGCAGGGTCGGGCACGCCCACCCGGTCGAGCAGCTCCACGGCACGGGTTCTGGCCAACCTGCGCGAGACGCCCTTGTGGAGCACGATCGGCTCGGCGATCTGGTCACCCACCCGTTTGGTGGGGTTCAAGGCGGCGATCGGTTCCTGGAAAATGATCGCGATCCGAGCGCCGCGCACGCGCGCCAGGTCGGCTTCGGCCATGTTGATCAGTTCGGCCCCGTCGTACCAGACCTCGCCGTTGGTCACCCGTCCCGGCTCGGGTGTCATCCCCAGCAGCGAGAGCGCGGTCATCGACTTTCCCGACCCCGACTCGCCCACAAGGCCGAGCGTCTCACCGGGGGCAAGCTCGAGTGTGACCTCGTCGAGGATTGTCGCCTCGCCACGCCGGCCCGCAAAGCGCACCTGCAGGTCTCGGATTGTGAGCGTGCCTGGCGCCACAACCGGCGCCGGGCCCACCTTGCGCCCCTCCAACTTCACTCGCTCAAGTCCCGACACCTGGCCGAATCCGGCGGCCATGGCGTCGCGGATTCCGTCACCGAGGTAGTTGAACGCCAGCGCGGAGAACACAATCATCAGCCCCGGCGGGAGCGCCAGCCAACCCGGGATCGTGAACAGTCCGACATCCCAGGAACTGGAACGCAACCATTGCTGGGACTGCACCAGATCGGCGCCCCAGTCGGGCTCGCCGTAGCTGCCGGTTACACCGATGAACGAAAGAGCAGCCGCGATGATCACCGTGGCGGCGGCCAGCAACGAGAGCTGCACCAACACGACGGGCATGATGTTGGGAGCGATGTGTCTGAACAGGATTCCCGAGCGTGGAATCCCGGCCAGGCGCGCTCCGTCCACGTAGAGCTCCTCCTTTTCGGAGATCACCGCTGCTCTCGCCAAACGGGCGATGCGTGTGGACGACACGATCCCCACTGCGATCATGGCGTTGACCAGTGTGGGTTCCCGGATCGACACCACCGCCAGGGCGAGCATCAACGTGGGGATGGCGAAGATCGACTCCACCACCCATTGGATCGCCCGATCGATGATGCCCCCGACGTAACCCGAGAACAGGCCGACGGCGAGCCCCACCACCGCGGCGATGGACACGGCCACCAGCACCCCGATCAGCGCCGGACGGGCGCCTTCGATGATCCGACTCCAAATGTCGCCGGCGTTGCCGTCGGTTCCCAACAGGAAGAACTTGTCCGGATTGCCCGGAATCACGTCGCCAATGGTGGATCCCGGTTCGAGAAGCCAGGCCGGTTGGAACGTCTCGGGATCGTCGTGGCGGATCCGAGGGTTGTGGTTCTGCAACACGCCGGGAAACAGCGCGGCGAACACCAAAAAAGCGATCCACAACAGCGAAATGCGGGTGACCCAACTGGCGAGAAAACGTGACATGAAACCCGCCGCGCCCGGACCCCGGCCCGAGCGGCGCCGTTGACCAGGGTTGCCTCTCACTGCACTCGCACCTTGGGGTTGAGCCAGCCGTAGCTGAGATCCACCAACACGTTGGTGATCCCGACGATTGCCGCCACGAGCACGAGCCCGGCCTGCACAACCGGCATGTCCTGCTGGAGCACCGCACGGGCCAGAAGGTCGCCCATCCCCTTGTACGCGAAGGCGGCCTCCACCACGAACGCGAAGCCGATGGACAGCGCAATCAGAAAGCCGATCACGGTGACTGTGGGGATCATCGCGTTGCGCATCGCGTGACGGAAAATGATCCGCCAACGGGGAACCCCCGAGGCTCGGGCTGCCTGCACGTAACGCGAGGTGAGCGCATCGGTCATCGAACCACGCAGTTGACGGCTCACCGCGGTGGCCACCACGATGCTCAGTGACAGGCCTGGCAGCGCCACCGACTGGAACCAGGGCCACACACCCTCACTGAGGGGCACGTAACCGACAGCCCGGAACCAGTCGAAGCGGATCGCGAACAAGCTCACCAGCACCAGCGCAAAAAAGAACGGCGGCACCGCGAACAGCACCGAGTTGACACCGGTGATCATCCGGTCGGGCCATCGGCCGGCCCAGATCGCCGCGATCAGCCCGGTGAGAATCCCCACGGCCACACCAAAACCGATGGCCACGAGGTTCACAGAAATCGTGGCCGGCAGGCGCTGCTTGAAGAGCTCCAACACGGAGACGTCGCTGAACAGCGAGTTCCCGAAGTCGCCGCGCACGGCGCCACCCACCCAGTTGAAGTAGCGCTCCACGAAGGGACGGTCGAGGCCGAGCTCAACACGAATCGCGTCGACCTGTTCGGGGGTTGCACTCTCCCCGGCGATTCTCGTGGCAGCGTCGCCCGGTATCAGTTCGATCAGCACGAACGAAAGGAACGTCACGAACAGAAGAAGCGGGATGACCATCAGCAGCCTGCCCGCGATGAACTTCACCATGTGGTCTCCGCCGGATTCTGGTGGAGACCAGAAGTTAGCCCCCTGCCCCGGCCGTGTTCAGGCCGGGGCAGGGGGTCACACTGGATCGGGGTGGATCAACTAGCCGATGGCCTCGGCGCCGCGCAGCCAGATGCCCAGCGGCATGTCCAGGCGGGTGTCGGCGCCGCTGATCTTGGTGCTGTCCACCACCGAATTGTTGCTGCCCACGAACAGGCCGGTCCACAGGCAGTCGTCGTACATCGCCCGGAAGGCGTCCGCCATGGCGTCGTTGAATCCGGCCTCGTCGTTGGTTGCGGCCGCTGCACGTGCGGCTTCGTAAGCCTCGCGCACGCCGGGCGCCTCGTAACCGCTGGAGTTGAAGATGCCGTCGCCTGGGGCTCCCGCGCCGAGCGCCCGCTGCTGGATGAGCTGAATCGCGGGTTCGGACATGGCGATCACCTGCACGGGGTAACGACCCTCGCCGAGCGCCCGATTGGATTCGGGTGCTTCGATTGCCTCGATGCCGTAGGACACGCCCGCCGCCTCGAAGGAGGCGACCACACCGCCTGCCACGTTGTTCAACAAACCGAACGCTCCGGTGACGCCGAGGTCGGTGATGCCGGCAGCGGCGAGGCGATCCGCGGCGCCTTGGGCGTCGTAGGCCCCGTCACCCGCGTAGTCGCCTATGTGTCCGGGGTAGTTGCCGTTGATCACCTCGTTGCTCGGCGGGTTGCCAAGCCCGGCGCCAACCTGCTGGCGGTTGATCGCCGACATCACCGCGCACCGGCCCTCGCGGGTTGCCAGACCCGGGATCTTCTCGCCGTAGGGATCGGTGATGATCACCGCCACGCTGTTGCCGCCGCGGCGTGTGAGCGGTTCGGCGTTGGGAATGTCGCGCACGAAGAACAGGGGGATGAAGCCGATGCCGTCGAGGTCACCGGCAGCGAGGCCCTGCGCAAGCGCGGGCAACTCACCGGACACAAACTCGATGCGCTGGATCTTCACGTCCTGCGGGTTGTAGTACTCCGAGCGTGCCTCGTAGATGAGCGCATCGCCGGGACGGAACTCCTCGAGCGTCCAAGGCCCGGTTCCCGAATAGTCCGCCGGGTCGCCGCCCAGCGTTTCGGACGAAACGATCAAGCCGGGAAGACCTGCGAGTTGCTTGAGCAACACGAAGGGATCCGGGGCTCGCAGGTTGAGCACCACTGTGTAGTCGTCGGGTGTCTCCATGCTTTCGACCGCGGCGAGCGCGAGAGCGTTCGGGCCCAAGCCGCGCTCCTGCATCGACTCGAAGTTCGCCACCACGTCGGCGCTGGTGAAGTCTGTGCCGTCGCTGAACTCCACGCCGGAGCGAAGGTTGAAGGTGACCGACCTGCGGTCGTCGCTGAACTGCCAGTCCGACGCGAGGCGCGGGCCGATCGTGCCGTCGGGAAGCCACGCCACCAGGCCCTCGAGGTACAGACCGTAGAACGCCATGAAGCCGAAGTTCGGGAACGCCGAGAACTCCAGGCCGGGAACCGAGTTCGCCATGCCCACGATGGCCTCGCCGCTTGCCTCCACCGGAAGCATCGCCGACTCAACGGTGCCCTCGCCGGTGCCGGTGTCGGGATCGGCAGCAGGCGGTTCGGGCTCGTCGGGCTCCGGCGCCGGTTCGGCCGGCTCCTCTGCGGCCGAGGCGGCGCCCGACTCGTCGTCGGGCGGGTCGTCGTCGGACGGCGTGGCGCTCTCGCTGCCGGCGCCGCTTGAGGCACCCTCCTCGGATGCAGCGGTCACGGTGGGCGCCGCATCGCTTGTGTCATCGTCATCTCCGCCACACGAGGCGGCGACAAGGGCCAAGAGAGCCAAGAGGCTCAACAACAGCCGGCGACAGTGGCCGGTTCGAACAGTGGACGTCACAGGTCCCCTCCTTTGCAGATCTAGTCGGCGACCAGAACCTACCACAACTTTAGTCGGTGACTAGCAACGGCCATGGCCGTCCCGGCGCGAAGGGTGGGCAGAAGTGATTGCGCTATTGGCGGACGGGCTGGTCCACCAGTCGCACCGAGATGGCGGCAAGCCTGCGCCGCATCGCGGAAAGGTCACCTCCGAGCGCCTCAAGCCCGTACTCGATGATGTTGCGATACACGGCCCAGCCGAGCTCCAATGCGTGAACCACCGCCACTTGTGCGTGTACCCCGACCGAGGTCACGGGCTCACCCGTGCGGGCGGCCACCACCTCCACCATTCGCCTAACAACAGGGGAACGGTCATACACCTCGTCCACCCACTCCTCGGTGGATGCGATGTGCGCAAGGGTGCGCCACAGCGGTGGGTGTCGCTCGGCTTGGATCGGCACCACCGGCGCCGTGGCCGACGCGTCCATCACGTTGAGGATGGCCGTGGAACCCACACGCAGCGCACTGGCAACCAGGTGCTCCTTGCTGTGGAAGTAGTGGTGTACCTGGCCGTGGTTCACCTGGGCCAGCGCGGCGATCTGCTTGGTGGTGACGCTGTTGGGCGGGGCGTCCGCCAGCAGATGAACAGCGGCAAGAACGAGACGTTCGCGAACCTCTTCGCGGCCTCGTGGCGGCGCGGCGCCGGCGGGGAACCTCGGCAGAGTTGGTTCTCTCTGAGGTTGGGGAGTGTCCGCAACGGGGATCGAATCGTCGATCAGTCGCAGCGAACGGCGAGCGACCTCGGTTCGGACCTTGGCGATCTTCGGCTTGTACTCCGCCAGCGCAACCTCGATGATGTCCTGGAAGATCCACCAGCCCCGCTGAAGGGCCATCGTTGCGGCAACGTCGGCCATCACCTCCGGCGACGAGATCTCAACACCGAGGTCTTGGGCGCGACGCCGGGCGAGCGACGCAACCACCGGTGACGGCTCATACGGCGGCTGGCGCCAGTGGCCGGTGGCTGCCAGATAGGCCAGGGTGCGCCACGCCGGTGTGCGACGCAAAGTCTCGATGGGCAGCGGGAACACGAGACCATCCCGCAGGCGTTCCTGGCTGTAGCGCGCCGCGGCATCGGCGATCGTGGCTGCGATGAGCCCGTCCTTGGAGCCGAAATAGTGGTGGATCTGCCCGTGGTTCACACCCGCGGCTTCGGCGATCTGGCGGCCCGTCACCTCGGTGGGCGGCGCCGATTCGAGCAGCTCCGTGGCGGTTCGCATCAGCCGGTCCCTCACGGCATCGCGACCACGCGCCACCCCGCCGGGCTGCTTGGAGCCCTGACTGCTTTGCGTTGCGGCGCCGGACATCGCCGAGGATGGTACGCGCCCCGGGTGGGCCGGCCGGCTCCCAAGGCCTCTCTAGTCGATGACTAGGCAACCGCCGCCAAGCGCTAATCTGGGTCTCGTTGGGAGAAGAATCCCCAAGACCGCGCAGGCAAAGGAACCCATGATGACCGACCACGACGTTGCCCCGCCGTTCACCC
Organism: Candidatus Aldehydirespiratoraceae bacterium; assembly: GCA_965221635.1. Lineage (GTDB taxonomy): Bacteria > Actinomycetota > Acidimicrobiia > Acidimicrobiales > Aldehydirespiratoraceae > JAAXHB01. The sequence goes on along the minus strand of OZ244902.1, from coordinate 646,582 downwards.
CAGGGTTCTTCGAGGATCCCTTCCCCACCTACGCCTGGCTGCGAGAGCACCAACCGGTGGCCCACATTGCGCCGCTCAACGCGTACTTCGTGACCCGATACGACGACTGCGCCGCCTTGTTGATGGACAACGACAACTTCAAGGTCGGCGACCAGCCGGTGCAGCAGATGTGGCATCCCGATCTGCGCAAGGTGATGAGCACCCTGTTTTCGGACAACCCCGACCACGACCGTCTGCGTGGTGTGGTGGCCGACTTCTTTCATCCGCGTTCGGTGCGCCAACGAGAACAAGCCGTCGAGGCGATAGTGAACGACGCCATCGCAGATCTGGTGAACGCGGGTGAATCATCGGTTGACCTCGCCGGTGGTTTCGCTTTCCAGGTTCCCATCGACGTGCTGTCGATGCTGCTCGGCCTGCAACGCTCCGACTACCCGCTGTTCCACCGTTGGGCGCCGAAGCTCAACTCGGCACTCGAGCCTCGGCCCCGCACACCCGAAGAGTTGGAGGAGTCCGGCGCGGTGGCTCGGGAGGTGAGCACCTACCTGATGGAACGCATGGCCGCCGGTGGCCTCGAACCCGACGGCCACCCGACCGTTCTGTCGCTGCTGGACCGGGCCGTGCGCGACGGCGTGATGAGCCCCGAAGAGGTCGTTCCTCAGGCGGTGCAGCTGTACATCGGCGGCCACGAAACCACTGTGCATGCGATCGCCAAGACCTTGCGCGCCCTGCTGTTGCATCCCGACCAGATGGCAATGGTGCGCGAAGACCGTTCGCTGATCCCCGCGGCGGTGGAGGAAGCGCTGCGCTGGGACGGAATATCGCAGGTGATCATCCGACGTGTGGACGTGGAGTACGAACTCCACGGCGTGACCATGCCGCGCAACTCGGCCCTGTTCATCAGCAACGGGTCGGCCAACCGCGACTCCGCCGCCTTCGACAACGCGGACACCTTCGACATCGGCCGTCCCAAAGGGAACCTGAGGCTGAGTTTCGGCAAGGGTCTTCGGTTCTGTCTGGGCGCTCATGTGGCCCGCATCGAGATCCGCTACGCGGTGGACAAGTTCCTTGACGCCTTCCCCAACGCTCACCTGCGCCCCGAGGACCGTGCGCCGCGCTACAACCAGAATCTCATCCTGCACGGCCTTGCCTCGTTGCGGGTTCAACTGCACTGACGCCCAGTGATTCGATCAACCGAGGAGATCCGATGACCATCACCGTGTTCGATCCGCAAGCCGTACAAGTGAAGGCAATGAGCGGCGAACTGCTCGACAAGTTCACCGATCAGGCGTGCCGGGAGTTCTTCGCGGCCCGCATGAGCGCCGATCAGAACGCCAGCGCCATAGTGATAGGCGACAGCACGAATCTGGGTGTCGGGGTGGGCACCTGGGAGGCCGGCCAGAACACCAAGGCGGCCGTTCCGGTGGTGTTCGACGAAGTGCTGGTGATCGTCTCGGGGGCGTTCTGGATGGAAACAGCCGACGGGCGCACCGACGCCGCCGCGGGCGACATCGTTCACATAGGCGCCGGAACGCTCGTGAGGTTCGGCTCCGATGAGGGTTGCCGGTTGGTGTGGATCACCAGCCCGCCCACATGGGTGGCTCTCGAACAGGCCTGGACAAGCGGGAAAATCCCCGGTTCGCCCGGGTTCTCCGGAGACTGACCCAAGCGCGTCATGGCCGTCTCGCAGCCCAACGTGTTGTTGATCATGACCGATCAACACCGCCCGGATCACCTCGGATTCGGCGGCAACGACATCATCGAGACCCCCGCCCTCGACGCGCTGGCGGCGCGCAGCAAGGTGTTCACCAGTGCCTTCGTGGCCACACCAATGTGTCAGCCCAATCGCTGCTCGATCCTCACGATGCGCTACCCGTCGGTACACGGCACCCGCCACAACGGCATCGCCTTGGACTGGCGCGCCAACACGTTCGTGCGGTGCCTGCGACGCGACGGTTACCGCACCGGTTTGGTGGGCAAGGGTCACTTCCAGAACTTCGGCCTGGCGCCACAAGCCGCGGCACGGGAGTTCGACTTCTCGCTCACCGAGCAGGCAGTTGATCAGGAACTGCCCGACGGCTGGGACACCTACGAGATAATCGCCCGTCACCTCGACGAGGATGTGGAGTTCCCCGAGGACTACTACGGATTCGACCACGTGGAGATCGTCTCGGATCACGGCGACCAGTGCACCGGTCACTACGTGGGCTGGCTTCGCGACAAGGGCCACAACTGGAGCGACATCGCCGGGGGTGACAACGCCCGCTGGGTTTACGAGGGATGGACCGAGGTGCGCCAACCGGCGCTGCCGCCCGAGTTGTACCCCACCACCTACGTGGCCGAACGCAGCATCGACTGGATCCGGGCCCGGGCCCACGACCAGGGGCCGTGGTTCCTGCAGTGCTCGTTCCCCGACCCGCATCACCCGTTCACCCCGCCGGGGCGTTACGCCGAGATGTACGACCCGGCCGACATGGCCTTGCCTGAGACCTTCAACGACCCGCACACCGCCTCGGCCGAGCACATCCGGCGTGTGGTGGCCGCACGCGGCCGGCTGCACTGGGGCCCGAACATCCAGGCGCCCAACGAAGACCAGCTGCGTCACGCAATGGCCATGGAGTACGGCGCAATCACCATGATCGACGACGCCGTTGCGGAGGTGCTCGCCAGCCTGGAGGACACCGGCCAGGCCGACAACACGATCGTGATCTTCACATCCGATCACGGCGACATGTTCGGTGATCACGGCCTGATCCTCAAGATGCTCTCCCACTACGACGGCACCATTCGGGTTCCCTTCACGGTGGCAGGCAACGGCATAGAACCGGGTGAGGTGGACGGCCTGGTGAACTCGCTGGATCTCGGCGAGACGATCCTGGCTTTGTGCGGCGTGGACAGCTTCTGGGGGTCACAGGGCGTTTCGCTCACACCCATGTTGGAAGACCCCCAAGCGGAGGTGCGAGACATCCTGCTGATAGAGGAGGACCAGATCCGAGACGGCATCGGCGCCGGCTGCCAACCAAGAATTCGCACCGCCCTCACCAAGGACGCTCGGCTCACCCGCTACCGCATGGTGAAACACAACGACCTCTACGACCTGGCCAACGACCCCCACGAGTTGGAGAACCGCTGGGCCGACCGCGGGTCGCGTGCGTTGCGCGCCGAAATGGACGAGCGTCTCACGGAGCTGCTGTTCGCAAACGCCGACCCGGCGCGCCGTCCCATCTATCTGGCCTGAAGCCCGGGCCGCAGCCTGATGCGCCGATGACCACCCGTGTGACGGTCACCGGAACCGGAACTCCGCTGATCACTCCGCAAAGGGCGGGCGCCGGTTGTCTGGTGTCGCGTGGCGACCTTCACCTGCAGTTCGACGTGGGCCGCTGGACTCTGCTGCGCCTCGCGACGATCGGCGTGACCCCCTGGGACCTCGACGGAGTGTTTCTCACCCATTACCACTCCGACCACTTGCTCGGCCTTCAGGACCTCGTGCTCACCCACTGGACCGCCGACATCGCCGGAGTGGCCCCGGTGCTGCCGATCGTGGCGCCCAACGGCCACACCATCGACTTCTGTGAGCACATGCTCGACATCTGGCAGGAAGACCTCGCCGTTCGGGCGTTGCACAACAAGCGCGAACCCCAACCCCGCATACACATCAAAGGCTTCGACGCGCCGCGGCAACCCACCGAAGTGTGGCGCAGCGACGACGGCGAGGTTCGGGTGTTGGCAGGCCGGGTTCGCCACGAGCCGATCGTGGGCGCGGTCGGGTACCGCGTCGAGACACCCGACGGGGTGGTCGCCATTTCCGGCGACACCAGGGTGTGTGACGAGCTTCGGGGTCTCTATGCGGGCGCGGACGTGGTGGTGCACGAGGCGATGCGCATGGACGTGATCAACGAGCGGCCGCCCCATCTTCGCTACATCACCGAGTATCACTCCGACACGCGCCTCATCGGAGCGCTGTGCGAGGAGCTCGACATTCCGGTGGTGCTGCTGACGCACCTCATACCCGCGCCGACCACCCCCGCCGAGGCGGCGGCGTACGTCGCAGAAGTGCGCGAGGGTGGCTACACCGGCGACGTGCGGGTGTGTGACGACCTGGACTTTGCCGAGATCGGCCCAGCGGCGTCGCATCAGCGGACGCTCAAGGCTCAGTAGGTGAACTCGATGCCCTTTTGCTCGGTGTAGAACTCCTCTGAGTAGCGGCCACCCTCGCGTCCGATCCCGGACTGCTTGTAACCACCGAAAGGTGCCCGGTTGTCGTGACGGGCGTAGCCGTTGACCCACACGTAACCGGTTCTCATGGCGCGAGCCACCCGGTTGGCGCGGCCGAGGTTGGTTGTCCACACGGCGCCACCGAGGCCGTAGTCACAGTCGTTGGCCAACTCGATGGCTTCCTGTTCGGTGTCGAATGCGATCACGTGCTGAACAGGCCCGAAGATCTCCTCACGACATGAGCGCATGTCGTTGCGGGCGTCCGCGAACACCGTCGGCTTGATGTAGTTGCCAGCGGAAAGGTCACCCTCGATCTTGTGGCCGCCGGTCACCAGGCGCGCCCCGTCTTGTTTGGAGGCCTCGATGTAGCCCAGGATTCGCTCAACTGCGGCGGAGTTGATCACGGGGCCCATCATGGTGCCCGCGGTGCGGGGGTCACCCACCACGATGTTGTCCGCCACGGCCGCAAGCTTCTGTACGAACTCGTCGTAAACGGGGCGCTGCACGAACAGCCGTGAACAGGCCAGACACATCTGACCCGCGTTTCCGAAAACCGCCATGGCGGAGGTGGGCACGGCCTTGTCGAGATCGGCGTCGGCGAAAACGATGTTGGCGCTCTTGCCGCCCAACTCGAGGGCGACCTTCTTGAGGCCCGCGGCCGCCGATGTCATGATGGCGCGGCCGGCGGCGGCTGATCCGGTGAAGGTGATGCCGTCCACATCGGGGTGAGCCACAAGCGCCGCCCCGGCACTTTCGGGTCCGAATCCGTGAACCACGTTCACCACTCCGGGCGGCACGCCTGCCTCCGTCAGCAGTTCCGCGAGCATCGTGGTGGTCACCGGCGAGTCCTCCGACGGTTTGCACACCACGGTGTTGCCGAACGCCAGCGCCGGTCCGAGCTTCCATCCCATCATCGGCAGCGGCAGGTTCCAAGGGGCGATCGCAGCAACCACACCGAGTGGCTCCTTCACCACGATCGTGCTCTGGCCGGTTTGGAGGTTGTCGTAATGATCGCCGTGGTCGAGGGACATCTTGGCGTAGTCCGCGAAGAACCGGAACCGCTCGGTTGCGCCGTCGATCTCCATGCTGCGCGCGAGCATCAACGGCTTTCCGGTGTCGAGACATTCCCAGTGGCCGATGTCGTCACGGTTCTTGTCGAGCAGGTCGGCCACCCGGTGCAGCACCTCGCCACGCTCGCCGGGGGTCATGCGTGGCCAGGAGCCCTCGGTGAAGGCCCCCCGGGCCGCTTGCACCGCCCGATGCACATCGGCGTGACCCGCCAAGGCCACGTCGGCTATCGCAGTGTTGTCGATCGGGCTGACCGACTCGAAAGTCGCGCGGTCGGCGCTGTCGACGAACTCGCCGTCGATGTAGTGACGGATCCTCTTCTTGTTCATGTTGGGGATCTTCTTGTTGATGTCGGGCCCACTTGGTGCTCATGTTGGGCGATGTTCTTGCTGATGTCGGGCTTCTCGTTCATTTGGGCCAGCTTGTCCATGGGGCGAACGGTCAGATCGGCCAGGTTGGCCTGATCGGCGCGATTGGCCGGGTCACGCCCCTGGGGGCATGCCACCGCCGAACATTGCACCCATCGACTTGATCCACGAGTCGTAGTCGTTGCCGCGCGCGGCCCACATCTGTGCCACCATCGGCTCGGGCAGGATGATGAACGTCTCGTCCGCGAGTCCTTGCATCAACACGTCCATGCACTGATCCACCGACAGCAACTTGGCCACGTCGGGAGGCGCCTCCACCCCTGGTGGCGGCTCGGGCATCACGAAACCCGGTGTTCTCACAGCGGTGGGGCAAAGGGTTGAAATGCCGATCCCCTTGGGCTTGAGGTTGATGCCGCACCATTCAGCGAAACCAAACGCAGCGTGCTTGGTGGTGACATAAGGCATCGGCGTGGGGCCCGAAATGAGGCCCGCCGCGGAGATCGTGTTGAGCAGATAGCCGCCGCCGCGTTCGAGCATGCCCGGCACCACTTGTCGGGCTGCCCAGATGTGGGCCATCACGTGTACGGCGAACATCTCCTGCACCTTGTGAGTGGGGGTGTCGAGACCCGCGCCCCCGGCGAATCCGGCGTTTGAGCAGAACATGTCGATGTGACCCATGTGCGCGTCGGCGGCCTCCACCAGCGCCACAACCTCGTGCTCGCGTCCCACGTCGCATGTCACCGAGTGCGCGCCGATTCCGGCGGCCACACGCTGGGCGGCCTCACCGTTGATGTCGGCGATCACGATGTTCGCCGCGCCGCACTCGGCGAACCGTTTGGCCATGCCCTCCCCGATTCCGGACCCGCCACCGGTGATGACGATGTTCTTGCCGCCGACGTCCATGAGGCAACCTCCAATCGAGACTCTCCTAGTCGTGGACTAGAATAGCGTCTCGCGGGTGCGTGCTCCATCCGGTGCGCAACCGCTCACAAAGTGACGGGAGAATTGAACCATGCCGATCACAAGCCGCCGTGTGGACATCGGTGAGCACTACTTCAACGTGAACGAATCCGGTGAGGGCAACGATCACACGGTGTTGTGGCTGCACGGCTCGGGGCCCGGGGTGACGGCCAGGTCGAACTGGGAGGGCGCCCTGGAAGCGCTGCAGGACGACTTCCACAACATCGCCCCGGACATGATCGGCTTCGCCGACTCGTCGCATCCCGACCCGCCACCACAGGGCGGCGCGTTCACCGACCTTCGTGCCGACACGCTCATCGAATTGATGACAGCGATGTCGGTTGAGCGATTCGACCTGGTGGGCAACTCGATGGGGGTGGCGGTCGCCGCGCAGATCGCGCACCTGGTGCCCGAGCGTGTGGGCCGGCTGGTGTTCATGGGGGGCGCCGCCGGGCCTCCCCAGCCGACTCCGGGGCTCAAACGCATAATGGGATTCGGCAACGATCCCACCGTGGACAACCTGGCCGCGATTCTGGAGAGCTTTGTGTACGACCCCGGCCCCTGGGGTGACCGCCTGCGCGAAATCGCCGAACAACGCGTGCCTCGTGCGCTGCGTGAGGATGTGATGCGATCCCACAAGGCCTCGTTCGCCTCCGACGGCGCGCCGCCGCGTCATGTGGACCATGCCTCTTTGACCCAACCGGCGTTGGTGATTCATGGCGCCCAGGACGAGGTGCTGCTCATCGATTCGGGGATCGGGCTGTTCAAGGCGTTGTCGAACGCGCAACTGCACGTTTTCGGGAACTGCGGGCACTGGGTGCAGATCGAACGGCCCGGCGAGTTCCACGCCTTGGTGCGAGCCTTCCTGGCGGGTGAACTGTGACACCCCGCAGTCACGGGACGGCTCTTGTTGGTGGGGGGCTCGGGCGCCCGATGCGAGGCATGGCAAATGACCACTGAGGTGATCGTCACCGGCACCGGCGTGCCCGTGGTGAGCCCACAACGCGCAGGCCCGGGTGTGCTTGTGCGCCACCAAGGGCAGGTGCTGCAGTTTGACGCCGGTCTGGCCACCGCGCTGCGACTCATCGAAGCCGGGGTGAGCTTCACCGACATCTCGGCACTGTTCATCACTCATCACCACACAGATCACATTTCCGGTGTGCCCGAGGTGGTGATCAGCCGCTACCTGCAAAACCCGATGAACCAGCCCGAGGCGCCGCTGCCGACCATCGCGCCTGTGGGCATAGCCAGCCACTTCCTTGAGCACATGCTGGAGCCGATGGCGCCCGAGCTCGCCGAGCGAACACGCGCGCCGAGGCAGAAGTATCCCGAGATCGAGTTGCGTGCCTTCGACGCCGCCGAGGGTGACCTGCCCGCGCAGGTTTGGTGCGCCGAAGGGGTGACGGTCACCGCCTTCGGGGTGGTCCACGGATGGGTGGTGCCCGCGGTGGGCTACCGGGTGGAGACCCCCGACGGCCTGGTGGTGATATCGGGTGACACAAGCGTGTGTGACACTCTCGAGGAAGCGGCTCAAGGCGCCGACATCCTCGTGAACGAGGTGGTGTGCTCCACGCTGGCCGACATCGAACAACAGCACGCGCCGCCGATGGAGTTCATCCGTCGCCTGCACTCCGAGACGAGGGAACTGGGCGCCATGGCTCAGCGCTGCGGAGTGAAAACGCTTGTGCTGACCCACCTCGTTCCCCCGGTTCACCCCGACGACACCGAGGCACTGGCCGTGTTCGCCTCCGACATTCGCGATGCCGGGTTCAACGGCGAAATCGTGGTGGCCGCAGACCTTGATCGTGTGACGATCGGCGGGTCGTAGCGGCATCACCAGCGCTTGGCTGTGCCCGCCGGCCTCAGGTTCTAGTCACCGACTAGGATCTTTCTCATGGCGAACATTCAACCTTTGGAGATCGACGAGGTGCCCGAGGACGTGCGCGAGCGCCTTGAAATGGGCAGGCAGCGAAGTGGCTTCTACTCCCAGGCCCAGTTGACGCTCGCCCGCCGACCCGAGGTGATGAAGGCACTGGGGGAGCTGCAGCGGGCCATTGGCGCCTCGGCCACGGTGCCGATGCAGACGATGTTCATGGTGGCTGAACTGGCCTCGAAGGTTGCGGGATGTCGCCACTGCCAGAGCCATGCCGCCAAGAACCTTGCCAACCTGGGTGTGGACGCAGCCAAGATCCGCGCCGTTTGGGACTACCGGAACTCCGAGCGGTTCGACAACAAGGAGCGGGCCGCGCTGGACTTGGCGTTCGCCGCGGCGCAATCACCCAGCGCGGCCACACCCGACCATTTCGAGCGTCTGCGCGAAGTGGGTTACAGCGAAGCCGAGCTGGTTGACCTGATGGCGATGATCTCGCTTTTTGGGTTCCTCAACCGATGGAACGACGGTGTGGCAACCCAAACCGAGGACGCCCCCGCGGCATTCGCCGTGGAACACCTATCCGACCTTGGCTTCGAGTTGGGCAAACACTCGGCCACGCAGTGAGCAGGTCGCGACTGTTTTGCAGACCGGCATCGGATCCGGCTGCGCTCCGCCCGGAGCCGTGGAGGCGAAGCCCCGCTCGGGATTTCTAGCCCTCGACTAGAACATGGCCGCCGGGTTAGCCTGAGTTGTGACGCCACCGACCGGGGAACCGCACCAAATGCCCGACGCCACACCGACCACCACCGATTCGAGCGATGAGCTTGATGCCACTTTCCGCACATGGCAGTCGGACGGAACCAGCGAGGCAGCCCAGCTCGGCGGTGCCCGTGGTGGCGCGGTGGGCGTGAATCACCTGGTGATGAACGTGCGCGACATGGAGGCATCGCACGACTTCTGGACGCGGGTGATGCGCATGGAGCACTGCGGCACACAGGGAGGGCCGGGCCAGCCGAGATTCCTGCGTTTCTATCGTTCGCATCTGCACACCCATCACGACATCGCACTGTCACCGGCACGAAATCCTGAGCAGTATCCGCTTCCCCAGGGCCCGCCGACCGGTCCGGGCCTCAACCATTTCGCCTGGACATATCCCGATCTCGAATCCTGGAAGCAACAGGTGCGCCATGTGGCCGACAGCGGCTACCCGATCCTGTTTCGCATGGAGCACGGCATGAGCCACAGCCTCTACGTGCGCGACCCCGACGGAGTGGTGGTGGAGATGATGTACGAGTTCCCCGAGGAGCGGTGGAACACCAACATCGAGGCCGCGTTGCAGTACCGGCGAATGCTGGACATCAACAGCGACGACGACTACTTCGACCCGAAACCCGAGCGCATGCCGCGATTCGACGAGAACGGTCTCGTCGAGGCGAACTGATCAGTCGGCGCGCCCCGCTGCCGAATCGAAGGAGCCGAGGCCGTGAAGCTCTTCTCCCACAAGAAGCGCCCGGTTCACCTCGGCCCTTATCCCTTGGAGCGATTGCCCCGCCTGAGCGACCCGGCGGCCACACCGCCACGGATCTCGGGAAGCCCGCCGGTGGAGGCCCGAGCGCCTGGCCCGCGCAACGCCTGCCACGCCTACGGCCTGTACATGGACCTGTTCGATCAGCAGCGATCCGGCGACATCTCGGCTGCCGCCCCGATTCCCGATGACCCCCTGGAGCGGGCTCACAACCTCAAGGCGGGCCTGTACTTCCTGGATGCGGACATGGTGGGTTGCGGGTTGATGCCTGGCGACGCCTGGCTTGACGGGCCGATAGCCGGGCATCGCTGGTCGGTGGTGATTTTGGTGGCTCACACCCGCACAGTTGGCCGCGGCCTACCCGGTGGGGGCCCGCCCGGCCATGATTGGATCGACGGCACACGCGGGGTCAACGCCGAGCTTCGCGCAGGCGAGCTCGCGGTGATCACGGCGTCCTACATTCGACGCCTCGGCTTCGACGCCCTGGCCCACACCCCGACCGCCTCGGATGTTCACCATGGCCGGGTCGCCTTGCAATGCGGCTTGATCGAGTCCGACGGCGACGTGTTGCGGGCCCCGTTTCTGGGGCGAGAGCGCGGCTTTGCGTTGTCGGTGATCACCACCGAGTTGGAGATCGCCGCCGATGCGCCGCTGGCGAGGCGTGGGCCGATCGCACGGCTTCGCACCACCGCGTCACCACGCTGGATGATCGGCCTGGGGGGAACCCGAGCCGGGATCGGTCGCCTCAACGGTGACCATCGCGCGTTGCACATGGGCCGATATCCGATGGAGCGCATCAAGCGTGTCGACGAGGCAACCACCCTCGTTATCCCCGACGAGATCAAACGGGTGCCGGTGCGCGCAGGCGGATTTCCGCGTGCGGCTCACGGCGACCTGGGCCCCAAGTTTCAGGCCGATGTTCAGGTGTTTGCCTACAAGACCCCCCAAGCCCAGACCTACGTGCAGCAAATCGCCGCGATGACCGCGCACCAAGACGGCGAGGTGGCCGAGCAAAGAGCCGACGGCACCGATGATCCTGCCCGCAACGCCGATGCCGTGAAGGCGTTCGCCTACCATCTCGGCGCCGACATGGTGGGCGTGTGCGAAGTGCCCACCTACGCCTGGTATTCCCACAACGGCCGCGGCGAGGTGATCGAGCCGCGCCATCGCTACGCGGCGGTGATCCTCCTCGACCAGGGCTATGAGACCATGGAGGGCGCAAGCGGTGACGACTGGGTGTCGGGCGCGCAGTCGATGCGTGCCTACATGCGCGGCGCCCAGATCGCGGGGATCATGGCCGAGCACATTCGGTCTCTTGGCTTCGGTGCGCGCAGCCACACCAACCGCGACAGCGAGGTGTTGCACATTCCTCTGGTGCTCGAGGCCGGCCTGGGAGAAATGAGCCGCATCGGCGAGCTCGTGCTGAACCCGTTCGTGGGGCCCCGCTTCAAGTCGGTGGTGGTGACCACCGACATGCCCCTCGCGCCGGACAAGAAGATCGACTTCGGCTTGCAGGACTTCTGCAACAAGTGCACCAAATGCGCACGAGAGTGTCCCTGCGGAGCGATCCCCTTCGGCGACAAGATCATGTTTAACGGCTACGAAACGTGGAAGCCCGACGTGGAACGGTGTACCAAGTACCGGTTGGGCAACCTCAAGGGCGCGGCGTGCGGACGATGCATGAAGACGTGTCCGTTCAACATCGAAGGGGTGCTGGCCGAACGGATGTTTCTGTGGGCGGCGATCAAGCTTCCCTTCACGAGGAGATTCATCGCCCGACTTGATGACAAGGTGGGCAACGGTTCAATCAATCCCACCAAGAAGTGGTGGTGGGATCTGGAATGGCGGGACGGCCGGGCGGTGGTCCCGGCCAAGGGCACCAACGCTCGCCAACTCAACCCCGACGGCGGACGGATCGCCTCCAGGCAGAAAATCGCGATCTACGAACCGGACATGCTCCCGGCGGGGGACAACCAGATGGTGCCGGTGAAGCTCAATCGTCCCGAAGCGGTTCGCCGCGGGCAACAGGCGGAGATGCCGGGCGCGGCGCGGGCGCGCACCGGCCGCTAACCGGGGCGGCCGGGCATGCGGGTTCGGGGGATCCGCAACTTGGAGGTGGCCCGCGCAGGCAGTGTTGGTGACGGCTTGCGTGCGTAGGGGTGGGGTGATGTCGTGGCAGACTTGGGCGTTCGGGTTGCGCGGGCAACCACTTGAGCGGGGAGGGCCTTGATGGCGCGTCAGTCGATCGAAACCGAAGGCTTGATTCACGCCAACCCGATACCGGCCGCCACTCGGATCGGGCCGCTGGTGGAGTCGAGCATCGTGGTGCCCTACAACCCCGGCACCCGTGACGTGCCCGCCGATTTCGACACGCAGGTGGACAACCTGTTCGAGCACATGGGCGCGATCCTGGCCGCCGCCGGTGGTGGCTGGGACGACATGGCCAAGGCCACGTTCTTCGTGGCCGATCCCGGCGAGGCGCGCAAGGCGCTCAACCGCCCATGGGTGGAGCACTTCCCCGATCCGCAGTCGCGGCCCTCGCGTCACACGATGAAGGTGCCCATAGCGGGCGAGATCAAGGTGTCGTGCGTGTTCACCGCCTACATCTCGCCCTGAGGCTTGAGCCCGCCATCCAGGGCCGCCAGCCCCAGTTGAACGACCGTCCGCACATCCGACCCAGCACAGGCAGAACATGAACCCAACCAACCCCGGCGAGTTGCGACCGGTGCTGCTCACCGATGACATGCGCCGCAAGTTCAACTCGGTGTCCACCGCGACCCTGGCGGGACGCCTTCAGGAGCGAGGCATTCTCAACTCCTTCCTGCAGGACTTGAAGCCAACCCGGCCCGGGCAGCGAATGCTCGGGTATGCGCACACCTTGCGGTACGTGCCCAAGGCGCCCGAGTTCGATCGTCGCCGTCCCTTCAACGCTCAGCGGGCCGCCATCGAATCGATCGAACCCGAGGAGGTCTTGGTGATCGAAGCCCGCGGCGAGCGTCACGCCGGAACCCTCGGCGACATTTACGCCATGCGGGTGGCCCAACGTGGTGGCGCGGGAGTTGTCACCGACGGCGCGCTGCGTGACACGCACGGGATCGCCGCGATCGACATGCCGGTGTATCACTTGAGTTCCCACGGCGCGATGCTGGGACGACTTCACAGCCCACTCGATCATCAGATTCCCGTGGTGTGCGCCAACGTGTGCGTGTTCCCCGGCGACATCGTGGTGGGCGACGAGGAAGGCGTGGTGGTGGTGCCGGCCCGCCTCGCGGCCGAGATAGCCGACGAAGCCCACGCCGTGGAACTGCGCGAGGAATGGGGCTTGCAGCGGGTGTCGGCAGGGGAGTCGATCGAGGGAACGTTCCCGATCTCCGATCAGCGCCGCCCCGAGTTCGAAGCCTGGCTCGCCGAACGCCCGGACTGACCCGCCCCGGCATGGCGAGCAGAAGCAGCGGTCAGTAGGTGAACTCGATTCCCTTTGGTTCGGTGTAGAAGTCCTCTGAGTAGCGGCCGCCTTCGCGTCCCACACCGGAGTGCTTGTAACCGCCGAAGGGTGCCCGATTGTCGTGACGGGCGTATCCGTTTACCCACACGTAACCGGTGCGAAGCGCCCGTGCCACACGATTGGCGGCGCCCAGGTTGGTGGTCCACACCGCGCCGCCGAGGCCGAAGCGGCTGTCGTTCGCCAGGGCGACTGCTTCGTCTTCGGTGTCGAAGCAGATGATGTGCTGCACCGGCCCGAAGATCTCCTCACGACAGGAGCGCATCTCGTTGCGGGCATCCGCGAACACCGTCGGCTTCACGAAGTTCCCAGCGCCCAGCGCGCCGTCGGTGATCCGGTATCCGCCCACAACCAGTCGGGCGCCGTCGGTGGTGGAGCCGTCGATGTAACCGAGGATGCGGTCAAGCGCGGCTGTGTTGATCACCGGGCCGATCTCGGTTCGCGGCTCGCGAGGGTCGCCCACCACCAACGCATCGGCCATCGCCGCGAACCGCTCGGTGAACTCTTCGTAAATCTCACGCTGCACAAACAAACGTGAGCAGGCAAGACACATCTGCCCGGCATTGGAGAACACAGCCCGACCCGAGGTGGCCACAGCCCTGGGCAGATCCGCGTCGGCGAAAACGATGTTGGCGCTCTTGCCGCCCAACTCGAGCGCCACCTTCTTGAGACCGGCTGCGGCGCCGGCCATGATCGCCCGGCCACCCGCGGGTGAGCCGGTGAAACTCACGGCGTCCACCCCGGGGTGCGCCACCAGCGCCTCTCCCGCGCCGCCGGGGCCCGTTCCGTGTACCACGTTCATCACACCGGGCGGAAACCCCGCCTCGGCCACAACCTCGGCGAGCATGGCCGTGGTGATCGGCGAGTCCTCAGACGGTTTGCACACCACGGTGTTGCCGAACGCCAGCGCCGGGCCGAGCTTCCAGGCCAGGATCCGCAGCGGCAGGTTCCACGGCGTGATTGCGGCCACCACGCCCACCGGTTCCTTCACCACGATCGTGGACTGCCTGCCGGCAAGGTTGTCGAAATGGTCGCCGTGGTCGAAGCGGTGTTTGGCGTAATCGGCGAAGAAGCGAAGCCGCTCGGTGGTGCCGTCGATCTCGGTGGTTCGCGCACGCGCCCGAGGTTTGCCGGTGTCGAGGCATTCCCAGTCGCCGATCAGGTCGCGGTTGGCTTCCACCAAATCCGCGAAGCGGTGCAGCACCTTGGCTCGCTGCGCCGGAGACATTCGAGGCCAAGGCCCGTGGTCGAAGGCATCCCTGGCAGCACCCACGGCCCTGTCCACATCAGCAACGCCGCCCAAGGACACCGTCGCGATCGGCTGATTGTCGATCGGGCTCACCGAAGCGAACGTGGCGCCGTTGACGCTGGGGACGAACTCGCCCTCCACGTAATGCTCAACCACCTTCACCCCGGCGGAGTTCGTTGGCCCGGTCATGGCCGGGCGCGCAGTCACACGCGGTACCGCGTTCGCGGGTGGGCATGGATCGGGCCGCATGTGCTGTTATGACTACAGGCAACCAACAACGCCCACCCAGCCGGAGCCGCGACCCCGCCGCGAAACCTGCCGGGTTTGGGTGCGCCGGCGACAGGCGCCGAATCGAAATGAACGAGAGGAACACACATGGGTAACGCCGCACAAAACGGCGCGCTGAAGGCAGCGGTGATCGGATCGGGCAACATCGGCACCGATTTGCTGATCAAGTCGAAACGCACCTCCAAGCTGGTGGACGTGGTGGCCATGGTGGGCATCGACCCCGAATCCGACGGATTGGCGATGGCCGCAAGGATGGGCGTGGCCACCACCTCCGCGGGGGTGGACGGCCTGGTTGAACTCGACGTGTTCGACGATGTGGACATCGTGTTCGACGCCACCTCCGCCAGCGCCCACGCCCGCCACGACAAGGTGCTGCGAGCCGCGGGCAAGCGCATCCTGGATCTCACCCCGGCCGCGATCGGGCCTTACGTGATCCCTCCGGTGAACCTCGACGCCCATCTTGATGCGCCCAACATCAACATGGTGACCTGCGGCGGTCAGGCGACCGTGCCGATAGTCGCGGCCATAGGCAAGATCGCGCCGGTGGTGTACGGCGAGATCGTGTCGTCGATCGCCTCGAAATCAGCGGGCCCCGGCACCCGGGCCAACATCGACGAGTTCACAGAAACCACATCGAGGGCGATCGAGGATGTGGGCGGCGCGCAAATGGGCAAGGCCATCATCGTGTTGAACCCGGCCGAACCTCCGCTGATCATGCGCAACACGGTGTTCTGTTTGGTGGAGACAGGTGACCCGCCCGACATCGAAGCCGCGGTTGTGGACATGGTGGACACGGTCAGCCGCTACGTGCCCGGGTATCGCCTCAAGCAGAAGGTGCAGTTCGAACGCTTCGACGAGGGGTCACCGGTGCGCATCCCCGACCTTGATCGCAAGTTCACCGGCTGGAAGGTGTCGGTATTTCTGGAGGTGGAAGGCGCGGCGCACTACTTGCCCGCCTACGCAGGCAACCTCGACATCATGACCAGCGCCGCCATTCGAACCGCCGAACGTCTCGCACCCCGGCTGGCACGCACAAACGGCGCCGGCTGACAACGGCGCCAACACCGGTAGGCGCTGCGCAACTCAGCCCAGCCCGGATCAGCCCAGCCCAGGGTCAGCCCAACCCAGGATCACCCAGTTTCAGTTCAGGAAAGGACATCGATGTCAGCCTCTGATCAGCCCGCCGCCGACGTGCCGGTGAGCGTTTACGTGCAGGACGTGACGCTGCGTGACGGGATGCACGCCATTCGTCACCAGTACGGCCTGGGTCACGTGCGGGCCATTGCCCGTGCCATCGACCAAGCCGGTTGCGCCGCCATTGAGGTCGCCCATGGTGACGGGCTGGCCGGGTCGTCGTTCAACTACGGGTTCGGCGCTCACACCGACTGGGAATGGCTCGAGGAAGTGGCCGATGTGCTCACCGACTGCAAGCTCACCACGCTGCTGTTGCCGGGCATCGGCACGGTGGAGGATCTTGAACGGGCCCGTGACATTGGCGTGGAATCGGTGCGGATCGCCACTCACTGCACCGAGGCCGACATTGCGATTCAACACATCGGCAAAGCCCGCGAGCTGGGAATGGACGTGGCCGGGTTTTTGATGATGAGCCACATGAACGACCCGGCATCGCTGGCCGCTCAGGCGTTGATAATGGAGGACGCCGGAGCGCACTGCGTGTACGTGACCGACTCGGGGGGACGGCTCACCATGGGCGACGTGCGCGACCGCATTCGTGCCTACCGCGACGTGCTGAACCCAGACACTCAGGTGGGCATCCACGCGCACCACAACCTCACCTTCGGCGTAGCCAACTCGGTGGTGGCCGTGGAGGAGGGCTGCTACCGGGTGGACGCGTCGCTGGCAGGGATGGGCGCCGGTGCGGGCAACTGTCCCCTGGAGGCCTTCGTGGCGGTGGCCGACCTTGAGGGCTGGCAGACCGGTTGCGACGTGTTCAAGCTGATGGACGCGGCGGAGGATCTGGTGCGTCCGTTGCAGGATCGTCCGGTGCGGGTGGACCGCGAGACGCTGAGCCTCGGCTACGCAGGCGTGTACTCGAGCTTCCTGCGTCACGCCGAGAAAGCCTCGGAGACCTACAGCATCGACACCCGCGACATCCTGATGGAACTGGGAAGGCGACGCATGGTGGGAGGCCAGGAGGACATGATCACAGACGTGGCCCTCGACATGACCGCCGCCCGCCAGGACTAGATCCCGCCGGCCTCGGCGCCGCGTGGTTCTTGACCCCCGTCCAAGCGCCAAGCGCCCCGTGTCACACCCGTAGCCTGAAGCAAATTGTGGAAGACCAGGGCGAGACGCCTTGGCTCAGTCGAACAAACCAGTGTGAGGTGACGTCGTGCGATTGCAGTTGGCCCTGAACGTGAGCGACCTTGAGCAGGCCGTGGAGTTCTACTCGAAGATGTTCGACACCAAGCCCGCCAGAACCCGACCCGGGTACGCAAATTTCGCCATAGCCGACCCACCCCTCAAGCTGGTGCTGTTCGAGGGTGCCGGACCGGACGGTTCGATCAACCACCTGGGAGTGGAAACCGACACCTCAGAGGAGGTGGTGTCCGCCGAGGCAAGGCTCACAGCCTCGAACATCGACACCACCGGCATCGACGACACGATGTGCTGTTACGCCACCAAAACCGAAACCTGGGTAAACGCTCCAGACGGCAACCGCTGGGAATGGTACGTAAGAACAGGCGACTCAGAACAACTGGAAAACAAGATCTTGTCAGAAAACAACCAAGCGTCCTGCTGCTAGCTCCCACTCTCAAGCCAACCCCGCAAGCAGCCCAAGACCCCAACCAATATTGTCCCAAGACAAACACGGGTCCTGCTGCTAACCCATGCCAAAGCCGAAGGCCCCAGGCGGACCAAGACCCCCAACCAAGAGAGGCCGTACGCGGCCGGCACAGTAAACCGATAGGTGGGCGGGTGGCCGGTGTCCGTCTTGCGGAACAATCTGCAGCGAAGCGAAGCCGTTCCGGAAACGGATACCGGTCAGGCCCCGCCCACCGGAGTGCGCGACCAGCAGGCGAGGCGCGAGGGGTGTGGCCGGCATTGTAAACCGGTAGGTGGGCGGGTGGCCGGTGTCCGGCTTGCGGAACTTTCTGCAGCGAAGCGAAGCCGTTCCGGAAACGGATACCGGTCAGGCCCCGCCCACCGGACTACGCAACCAGCAGGCGAGGCGCAACCGCTAAACCCCGTGGCGGCGCATGTGTTGGTCGATTCTGGCTATGCGCTGCGCAGTGCTCGGATGGGTGTGAGTCCACCAACTGGCGAACCCACCAACCCGGGAAGCCTCATGCTCGTGGAAACGGTGCAGAGCGTGAAGCAGCCAGGGCCCGTAACCAAGCCGCACAGCCACCTCGTCGGCCCGGTACTCCGCCCTGCGCTGACAGGCCAACAGCAGGCCCAAAGCCAGGTTCACCACAAGCTGCAGCACAAGCACCACAAATCGGAGGCTGAGTTGCACCGCAAGCAGCAACACCAGCGCGACCGGATGCAAGCGGCTCAGGTTCATCAGCCATCCAACGGCGTTGTGCAGCCGAACGGTCACCCAGTCCACCCAAAGGATGGGACGGATCAGCCAGGACTGGGCAAGGAGCACCACCGGGTGAAGGCCCACATGGTGGCCCAGTTCGTGCGCCAGCACGGCTTGTAGCTCTTGATCGGAGAGGTGCGCCACGGCGTAGCTGGTGACCATCACCACGCTTCCCCCCGCGGCGGCGGCGTTGATCTCGTCGGCTTGCATCACCCGCAGCTTCCAGCGGCGCGTTCTGCTGGCGCCCGCCCGGGCCAAAACGGTGTCCCACGCGTCACGAAGGCGTAGTTCTTCGTGACGCATAGCCGCACGCGAGCCGCGCCCCACCACCCACAGTTGCAGGAACTCGAAGTGGGGGATCATCATCACGGGTATCACCGCCAGGTAGGCGAGCACCCACACCCAGGCGGGCACCCCAAAGGGCACCAGCAGGGTCAACAGGAGCGCAATCGGCGCCAGGCAAAGCACGGTCACCGGCAGCAATGCCGCCAGCACGGCCGCGGAGCTGATCGTGGTGGGGTCGCGATACCAACGCAGGTTCACCGCCAGGGCGCGCCGGGCGCCCCGAGCCGCCCGGTGAGCGTGAGGGTTGTTCATCGGTGGTCCGGGGCGCGCCTGGTGCGATCTCCAAGCCCGGCCTGCCCCATTTTGGCAATCCTACGAATCCACCTGCGACGGGGTGGTTGCGGAGGCGCCCCGTGAAATGGATTCGGATGGGACAGGCCGGGCTTGGGCCATGCGACGGTGTGCCGCGGCAGGGCCTCGGGCCGGCTAGGGCAGATCGGGGGGCTGGTCTGCCTTGGCCTCGGTTTCGGGGAGTCGTGGCTCGGGCGCGGGCGGCGCAGGTGGCGTGTCCGCAGGCGCGTCTGCGGAGGGATCCGGGCTGCGCCTGCGGCTGCGCCGGTTGAGCACCCAGATCAGCAAGCCCACCACCACGGCCAGCGGCAGGAACGGAACGAACACGCCGACCAGCACCAGCAGCAAACCGCCGAGGATCTGAAGGATTCTCACCCCGGTGTTCACGGAGTCGCCCAATCCGGGGAGTGTGGTCTCGGTTTCGAGCTCCACGGAGACGTCGGCCCGTCCGGAGATCTCGGCGCGTTCCTCACCCACGGCGGACAGCGGCGTGGCGCTGACCTCCACCCAAAAATCGAGTCCCCTTGTGGCGACCCGGCCGCCGAGACGGTTGTCCTGCATGGGCAGCGACCACGTGGCCACGAGGCGTTCGCCGGAGTCGAGACGGTTGAAGTTGCCTTCGAGAATGCCAAGATCCGCGGGAGCCAGCCGCAGCGGTTCGGATCGGAGTCTCAGGTTCGTTAGGTGGGCCTCGCCCCGGTTCTCCACCTCCAGGCAGAACCAAACCTCCGAATCGGTTTGGGTGATCAGGTTTCGGGTGCCCTGGCACGGATCGTCCGAGTTGTCGGACGCCCACAACCACACTTGCACGGCGGACTCGGGGAGCACGTCGGGTGACTGGACGATGGTGAGGGTCACCGTGGCAAGATCAATCTGGTCTTGCAGGGTTCGCAGCTGACCTCGCAGGGTTTCCAGGGTGGTCTCACGTTCCAGCATCTCGCGTTCGATCTGGGCGACGCCGTCCAGTTCGGTGGCTTCGGCGAGGAAGTTGCGAAGTCTGGCGAGGCTGGCCTCCGCGGTGAGGATCCTGCTCTCGATGTCCACAATGCGCTCGGTGACGTCATCCGCGCTGATGCGTTGATCAACCAGTTCGCCGATTCCCGCCAGGCGGTCGAGCACTTCGGAGAAGTCGGCGGGGAACACCTTGAAGGTGATCGTGGTGGTCGGGGTGGGCTGCGTTCTGGTTTCCTGACCAAAGACGATCCCGCCGAAACCGGCCACGATCCGGGTGGCTTCGCGACTGGCGGCGTCCACGTCTTCGGTTTCCACGGTGATCGTGGCTCGGTAGATGATGTCGCGGCCCAGATCGGCGCCGGTGACCGCAGTGGCAACCGCCAGGCTGGCCGCCGCGGTTGAGCCGTCACCGCCGGCTTGATCCGAATCGTCGAAGTCCGCGGTGGCGACGCCTGCCTCGGCTTCCTCGGCCATCATCTCACCGTCAAAATCGGCGGGCTCGGCAGCGGTGTCGGCCGACACGTCAAAGGACACGTCATCCCAGTCGTCGCCACCGCAAGCCGCCACCAAGGCGACCGCGGCGAAGGCGATCACGGCGAAGGCAAAGGCTGCCGCCGTCCGGCGGATCACATGACCGGCTCGCAAGAGCGGCGAGTTCGACAGGCCCTGATTTCGTTGTCGCCGACCGTCGATCCCATGCCCTCGCTGAGGTTCAACTGCGGTGTAGGGCTCGCAACGGTCGGGCGGTGGTTGTGGTCGGGTGTGGGATGCATGGATGTTGCCGGGTCGGGCGAACCGGCGTGTCTGGGGGTTGCTCATGATGTCTCCCTTGCTTGGCTCTCCGTCCGGCAGCTCCCGTTGAGTCACCGGGTTGTTGTGGAGTTTGACGAACTCGGCGGCGCTTTGGTTCCCGGGGTTTGTGGGATTTGTCGACGGACCGGGTGTGTGCTTGATCGGCAGGCCCAAAGCTGGGCTGGGTCTGCGGTTCCCACTGGCCCGCCGAGGCCGCCACACCGCACGATTGTTCCACAAGCCCGTCACGCGATTCACCCGTTCGCCAGGCCGAACCCGACAGGGCCAGATCCAGCCGGTACGCTCGCACAAATGGAGCGCCCAGCCCCGGATCCCCGCAAGTTGCTGGACCATTGGGAGGAGTGGGAGCGCGGCGAAACCCCTCCGGGCCGGGTGATGAGCAACCTCAAGACCGGCGGGCTTCGTGACCTGCTCGAAGGGCTCGCCTGCGACGCGTCGTCGTCCTAGGCGAGTCCGTCGGCAACACCCGCGGGGCCTGAGCAGCCAACACCGCCGATCTTGCGGGCTGCCATGGCTGGCTACGGATCGTTCGGGTTGCGCAACCCTGCGCCCCCACCGGTTGCCACCAGGCCACACAGGGGCGGGCCGCAGTTCATCCCCCGGCCCTCCGGTGCCCGGGCGGGAGGCCCCGCGCCCTGGGCCGGGATGCCTGCGTCAGAGTTGAACCCCACGCTTGGCGACGTGGTGGGTTGCGTGTCGCGGCACGAGCCGGGCCACTGGGGGTCGTTGGTGCCAACCGACGCCCCTTCGGCGCCTGCCGCCGTGCTGGTGTTGTTGTACGAGCATCACGACCGCACGCACGTGGTGCTCACCAGGCGCGCTTCTCACATGCGCCACCACGGCGGCGAGATCGCCTTCCCCGGGGGCCGTCGTGAGCCCGGCGACAAAGACTTGTGGGCCACGGCGTTGCGCGAGGCGCGCGAGGAGGTGAACCTTGACGGCGCCTCGATCCGTCCGGTTGGTCGTTTGGACAGCTTCACCACCGTCACCTCCGGTTCGTGGGCGTGCCCTTACGTTGCGACCTCCAACGGCAGACCCCGGCTGGCGCCCAACCCGGCCGAAGTTGAGTCGGTGCTGCACGTGGGGTTGGGTGACTTGTTGCACCCCGATGCCTGGCGCGAGGAGATCTGGCCCCTCGGTGAGCATCCCGAGCGGGCCATGCCGTTCTTCGAGTTGCCGGGCCACACGATTTGGGGCGCCACGGCCCGCGTGCTGCGCCAGCTCCTGGAGTTGGTCACCAGCCCACGCGATCCGGCCCGACCCTCGGACAGCACCGGTTGAGAGCGGCCATGAACGGTGCCGCCACCCGAGAATTGGATTTCGCCGCGGGCCTACGCGCGCCCGGCCATCACGGAGGACGCGGCGCGTGGCGCCGAGGCCCAGCGGTGCGCAGAGGCACAGCGGTGTGCAGGAACACCTTCGTGCCCGTGCCTGCTGGGCAGGATCGGTGGGCCGGCACGGAATCCGCACAGCGGGTGATGGCGTCGAGCAAGGGACGAGCCCGCCTGGCACAGGAGGCAAGTGATGACTGACACCGACATCGGATTCGGCAAGACGGCGCGGCGCGCCTACCGGCTCGACGAGGTGTCGATCGTGCCGAGCCGCCGCACCCGCGACCCTCGCGACGTGGACATTTCCTGGCAGATCGACGCGTACCGCTTCGACATTCCCGTGCTTGGGGCGTCCACTGACGCGGTGACCAGCCCGGCCACCGCGATCCGTCTCGGTGAACTTGGTGGCTTGGGTGTGCTCGACCTTGAGGGGCTGTGGACTCGTCACACCAATCCCGGCCCCGCGCTGGCGGAGGTGTCCGAAATGGCGCCCGAGCAGGCAACGATGCGCCTGCGCGAGCTGTACGCGGCACCCGTGCAGCCCGAGTTGATCACCGCCCGGATCAGCGAGATCGCCGCGGCGGGGGTGAGAACCGCGGCAAGGGTGCGCCCGCCACGTGCCAAGGAGTTGGCCCCGCACGCCTTCGCGGCCGATGTGGAGCTGCTGGTGATCGCAGGGACGGTCGTGTCCGCGGAGCACGTGTCCTCGGCCGCGGAGCCTCTCAACCTGAAAACGTTCATCAGGGGCCTGGAGACACCGGTGGTGGTGGGGGGATGTGTGAGCTACCAGGCTGCGCTGCATTTGATGCGCACCGGAGCGGCCGGGATCCTGGTGGGCGCAGGCTCGGGTCATGCCGGCACCAGCCGTCACGTGCTGGGCCTCGCCGCGCCGCAAGCCACAGCGATCGCTGATGCTCGAGCGGCCCGAATGCGTCACCTCGACGAGACCGGCGTGTACTGCCACGTGATCGCCGATGACGCCATGGCCACCGCCGGTGAAGTTGCCAAGGCGATCGTGTGCGGCGCCGACGCGGTGATGCTGGGATTGCCGCTGGCTTCGGCTTCGGACTCGCCTTGCCCCGGCAAGCACTGGACGCTGTCGGCGGCCCGCACGCGTCTGCCGCGCAGCCGTGTGATCCCGGTGACCCCTACCGGCACGCTCAGCGAAATCCTCCACGGCCCGGCACAGGCAGCCGACGGCACCACCAACATGATGGGCGGCCTGAAGATCTCGATGGCCAAGTGCGGCTACACCGACGTGAAGGACTTTCAGCGAGCCGCGCTGGCCGTGGTGGGCCCATGACCGCATCGGCCGCGGCCGAGACCGTTGTGGTGGTGGACTTCGGCGCGCAGTACTCGCAGCTGATCGCACGGCGGGTGCGCGAGGCCGAGGTGTACAGCGAGATCGTGGCCCCCACGGTTACCGCCGCGGAGATCGCGGCGCGCCGGCCCGTGGGGGTGATCCTCAGCGGTGGCCCGGCCTCGGTGAACACCCCGCGGGCTCCGCGTCTCGACCCCGGCGTGTACGACCTTGGGGTGCCCGTGCTGGGAATTTGTTACGGGGCGCAACTGATGGCCCAGCAGCTCGGCGGCGAGGTTGCCCGCAACGAAAAGGGCGAATACGGACGCACCGAGTTGCAGCTCACCGCACCCGAACCGTTGGACGCCAAGCACGATCCGTCGCCCGCCAAGGCACCGGCGGGAGACACCGCCGAGGAGAGCGCGCCGGGCGGCGCGGGGGCCGGTGAGCCTGGCGGGTTGCTGCTGGCAGGACTGGAGTCGCCTCAGTTGGTGTGGATGAGCCACTTCGACGCGGTGATCCGCCCACCGGTCGGGGCTGTGACCACGGCGGCCACTGCCTCCACGCCGGTGGCCGCGTTCGAGGATCGCAGCAGGGGCCGTTACGGCGTGCAGTTCCACCCGGAGGTGAAGCACACTCCTTGTGGCTCGCTGGTGTTGCAGCGCTTCTTGCGTGAGGCTTGTGGCGCCGGGCAGCGCTGGTCGGTGCGGTCGGTGATCGACACCCTGGTGGCCGACATCTGCGAACTCATCGGCGACGGTCGGGCAATTTGTGGCCTTTCCGGTGGGGTGGATTCGGCGGTGGCGGCCGCGCTGGTGCATCGAGCGATCGGCAACCGTCTCACCTGCGTTCTTGTGGACACGGGACTGCTGCGCGCCGGCGAGGCGGACGAGGTTGTGGACACGTTCAGGCGCCATCTTGATGCGCGTCTGCTGCGAGTGGACGCCGCCGAGCGATTCCTTGCCGCCCTGGAAGGGGTGACCGACCCCGAAGCCAAACGCAAGGTTGTGGGGGAGTTGTTCATCCGCGTGTTCGAAACGGCCCGTGCCGAAGCCGACCCGGAGGCCCGGTTTCTGGTGCAGGGCACGTTGTACCCCGACGTGATCGAATCCGGCACCGCGCACGCCGCGGTGATCAAGAGCCACCACAACGTGGGCGGCCTCCCCGACCACATCGACTTTGAGCTGGTGGAGCCGCTGCGGTTGCTGTTCAAGGACGAGGTGCGCGCCATCGGCGCCGAGCTGGGCCTCCCCGACCGGATCGTGAACCGTCAGCCGTTCCCAGGCCCCGGCTTGGCGGTGCGGATCATTGGGGAGGTCACCGCGGAGCGCGCCGACACGCTGCGCCTCGCTGATGCCATCGTGCGCCAAGAACTCGACGCCGCCGGACTGGCACAGGAGATCTGGCAGTCCTTCGCGGTGTTGTGCGACATGCGCACAGTGGGGGTGATGGGCGACGAGCGAACCTACGGCCACCCCATCGTGGTGCGAGCCGTGACCGGCGCCGATGCCATGACCGCCGACTGGGCCCGAATCCCCCACGACGTGCTCGACAAGATCTCCGGCCGCGTGGTGGCCGAAGTGCCCGGAATAAGCCGAGTGGTGTACGACATAACCTCAAAACCCCCAGCCACAATCGAATGGGAATAACCCCTCCGGGGGGACATTAGGGTGGATTGCATGGCGGGTTCGGGCGGTGATGCGCGCATTTTGGAGGGGTTGAACCCGGCGCAGCGCGAGGCCGTCACCCACACCGGGGGGCCGCTGCTGGTGGTGGCCGGCGCCGGTTCGGGCAAGACCAGGGTGCTCACACACCGCATAGCGCACCTGATCGAGGATCATGATCTTTCGCCGTTCGAGATCCTGGCGATCACGTTCACCAACAAGGCCGCGGGGGAGATGAAGCACCGGGTGGGGTCATTGGTGGGCCCTGTGGCGCAGCGCATGTGGGTGTCCACCTTCCACAGCGCCTGCGTTCGCATGCTGCGCCGCGACGCGGCCCGTGTGGGCTACCCGTCGAACTTCGCCATCTATGACCAGTCCGACGCGGTGCGCCTGTGCCGCTACGTGATCTCGGACATGAACCTGGATCTCAAACGGTTCGATCCCAGGTCGGTGCATCGGGCGATCTCGGCGGCCAAGAACGAGGATGTCACCGCCGAGCAGTTCGACGAGGCGGCGTCGGGCCCCCATCAGAGACGCATCGCCGACATCTTCGTGGAGTACCAGCGCCGCCTGGTGGCCGCCTCCGCCATGGACTTCGACGATCTGCTGCAACGCACGGTGGGACTGTTGCGTGACGATCCCGAGGCGTTGCAGCATTGGCGCGACAGGTTCGCCCATGTGCTGGTGGACGAGTACCAGGACACCAACCGGGTGCAGAACGCGCTGGTGATCCTTTTGGCGTCATCCAGCGGTGAAGTGACCGCGGTGGGTGACTCCGACCAGTCGATCTACGCGTTCAGAGGCGCCGACGTGCGCAACATCTTGGAG
Organism: Candidatus Aldehydirespiratoraceae bacterium; assembly: GCA_965221635.1. GTDB lineage: Bacteria > Actinomycetota > Acidimicrobiia > Acidimicrobiales > Aldehydirespiratoraceae > JAAXHB01. The sequence goes on along the minus strand of OZ244902.1, from coordinate 620,461 downwards.
TTCGAGCGTGCCTTTGAGCGGGTGCGCATCGTGGTGCTCGACCAGAACTACCGCAGCACGCAAAGGATCCTCGACGCGGCCAATTCGGTGATCGTGAAGAACGTGGGCCGCAAACCCAAACACCTGTGGACCGACCGTGGCGCCGGTGAGCGGATCGTGCGCTACCACGCCGATGACGAAGCCGACGAGGCCCGTTGGGTGGTGTCACAAATCGTGCGCCGTCACGACGAGGGCGCCACCCGTTTCGACGAGGCGGCCGTGCTGTACCGCACCAACGCCCAGTCAAGGGTGATCGAGGAGCACCTCGTTCAGCAAGGCGTGCCCTACATGGTGGTGGGCGGTACCCGCTTCTATGACCGGCGCGAGGTGCGCGACGCCCTGGCGTACCTGAAGGCGGCGAACAATCCCGCCGACGAGGTGAGCGTGAAGCGCATCGTGAACGTCCCCAAACGCGGCATCGGCGCCACCTCGATAACCAGAGTGGACGCGCTGGCCACTGAGCGCCAGGTGACCTTCTTCGAGGCGTTGCAGGACTTGGCCAAGGGCGGCCTCACACGCCCCGCCACCAAGGGCATCCGCGAATTCTGCGAACTGATCAAACATCTCGGCGACCTCGAAACCGGGCCCGCGGATGTGATCGAACAGGCCCTGGAGTTGTCGGGCTATCTCGACGAGTTGCGCAAGGAGCACTCGATCGAAGCCGCCGGGCGTCTCGAGAACCTGGAAGAGCTGATCGGGGTGGCCGCCGAACACGACACGGTGGAGGAGTTCCTGGAGGAGATCGCTCTGGTGGCCGACACCGACGACCTACCCGACAGCGGCGGCGACAGCGGTGGCGCCACCGATTCGAAGGTGGCGCTGATGACCCTTCACTCGGCCAAGGGCCTGGAGTATCCCGACGTGTACCTCACAGGAGTGGAGGAGGGCGTGTTTCCCCATGTGCGGGCGCTGGGAGATCCCGACCAAATGGAGGAGGAGCGCCGGCTGGCCTACGTGGGGATCACCCGTGCCATGAGCCGCCTCTGCCTAACCCACGCCTGGAGTCGCAGGCTGTTCGGTTCAACCCAGTACAACCAGGCAAGCAGCTTCCTGTCCGACATCCCCGAGGACCTGGTGGAATCGGTTGACGGCATGCGGATGACGCAAGCCAATCGGCGCAGAGAGCAACGCCGCGAGCAGCGACTCGACCGACGCAGCAACAACCGCGACGAGATCGTGGAACGGGCCATGGCCGCCGGGCGTCGCACCCGCACTCGCGGGTCGGGCGCACCAACCCACCACTGGCGCATCGGCGACGACGTGGTTCACCCTCAGTGGGGCGAGGGCGTGATCGTGGACCTCGAAGGCAGCGGCGACGAAGCCGAAGCGGTGGTGCGTTTCCCCTCAGCGGGCGAAAGACGCCTGTTGCTTGCCTGGGCGCCGCTGCAGAAACCTCACGCCCGCTCGGCCTGACACGCTGCCCGACGCAGTGTCTGACAGGGGGCCTCACACGCCGCCTGACACCCAGCCTGGCACGGGTCCCGACACGCCGACGGGGGCAGCGGTGAGCGGCGAGGTGGGGGTGGGGCCCCACCCCGAGCCGTGGCCGGTGGGCGACCACCTCGACGTGGAGTTGTTGCGTGATGGGGACAGGCGAAACGTGGTGGATCGCTACCGCTACTGGACGGTGGACGCCATCAGCGCCGACCTGGACAAGCGGCGCCACCCGTTTCACGTGGCGATCGAGAACTGGGAACACGACCGCAACATCGGAACCGTGGTGCGAACCGCCAACGCGTTTTGCGCGGCCGCAGTTCACATCGTGGGAAGAAGGCGCTGGAATCGCAGGGGAGCAATGATGACCGACGTGTACCAGCACGTGCTGCATCACCCCTCGGTGAACGAACTGGTGTCATGGTGCGAGGCCGAGGGTTTGCCACTGGTGGGGATCGACAACCTGCCCGGCGCCACCGCGCTGGAAACAGCGGAACTGCCGCGTGCCTGCGTGTTGCTGTTCGGCCAGGAAGGGCCCGGCCTCTCAGAGGGGGCGCGGGAGGCCGTGTCGCAGGTTCTGTCGATAGCTCAGTTCGGTTCCACCCGGTCGATCAATGCCGGAGTGGCCGCCGGTATCGCCATGCACGCCTGGGTGCGCCGCTGGGCCGATACGGGAGGCTGAGCGGCGGCTCAGGCGTCCTCCACCGCGATGCGCAGGCGCTTGTTGGCCTTGCCCTTGGATTCGGTCTTCACCACCTTGAAGCTGCCAACCTCGCCGGTGGATCGCACGTGGGTGCCTCCGTCGGCTTGCTTGTCGAGCCCCACGATGTCCACCACCCTGATCTCGCTCACCGATTCGGGTATCAGGTTCACCTTGGTGCGGATCAGGTCATCGTCCGCGAGGGCTTCGGCTCTTGGCAGAAAAGACACCTCGATCGGGCGATCCGCGGCGATTTCGGCGTTCACGAGTTCGGTGATGCGTGCCGCGAAGCCCTCCGGCAGGGGGCTGAACTCGAAATCCATGCGCGCGGCAAGGGGTGACATGTTGCCCCCGGTCACCGACTTGCCCCATTCGTTGTAGATCACGCCGCACAGGATGTGCAGCGCAGTGTGGGTGCGCATCAACGCGTGGCGCCGCTCCCAGTCCAGGGTTCCGTTCACGGTGGCGCCCACCGTGGGGATGTCGCCCTCGAGGGTGTGCCACACCACCCCGTGACCTCGCACGTCGATCACCTGCGCCTCACCGCCGTCCCAGCGCAGCGTTCCCGTGTCATGCGGTTGGCCTCCCCCGGTGGCGTAGAACGCGGTTTCGTCGAGCGCCACACGGTTGTCCTCTGTGGCCACCACCGTGGCGGTGAACTCGCGAACCTCGGCGTCGTACAGGTGGATGCGGTTGGTGGGCGCCGGTGTGCTCATTGTTTCTCCTCAACTGTGTGCGGGCCGGGTGAGAATTGCGTGCGGATTGTGTGCGATCGTGCGGGTCGGGTGCGACCGACACAGCAACAGGCAGCGCAACAGGCATCGCAGAATATTCCCGCTGCGCCTGAAGGGGACCTCCAGGCCCGGTCACGTTCACAGGTCTGCGACGTTGGTTGCGCGCCGCGGTGAGGCTCACGGCGGGATTGGCGAGTTGATGTCGATGCGAAGGCTGCCGTCGTCGATGGTCACCGGATATTGCGTGAGGCCCGTTCCTGCGCTGTCCACGACATCGTCGGGATCGCAGGTGTTCACCAGTGGCGGCTGCTGTGCACCGCCGACGGGTTGCGGGCGGAACCAGCAGTCGCGTGGCTGACCGGGGCGTCGGGCGTCGAACGCCGTCCAGCCAGTGGCCGGGTCGTCGCCCACATGCGACACGATGAGGTCACGCTCGCCGCCGGCGACGTCGGAGAACAGCACCGGCCCCCGCTCGGCTATCTCGGCGCTGATCCTCTCCGCGTCCAGGTTGCGGAAGTCGCGGTCGCCGAGGCGTATCTCCACGTCACCACCGGAGCGGGCGAGCCACAAGATCCCCAACACCAACGCCACGGCCACCACCACCCCGGCAACCCCCACAAGCAGAGCCGAGCGCAAACCGCCCTGCAACCCGGCCCGTCCTCGTTTCACCGGCATCGAACGTGTGCTCCCTTTAGTGCTCGCATGGAGCCCTAGTATCGTCACGCCGTGGATTTGTACGAACATCAGGGCAAGGAATTGTTCGCCCGGCACGGACTTTCGGTGCCCCAAGGCGAAGTGGCGTTCACCGTCGCCGCGGCCGTCGCCGCGGCCGGGCGTCTCGGGCTGCCGGTGGTGGTGAAAGCTCAGGTACACACAGGCGGAAGAGGCAAAGCCGGAGGGGTGAAGCTCGCCTCGAACCCCCAGGAGGTGCGAGCGGCTGCCGGTGACATCCTTGGCCTCGACATCCGAGGGCACGTGGTGGGGCGACTGTGGATCGAGGCGGCCTCCGACATTGCCGCGGAGTACTACGCCAGCTTCACCCTCGACCGGTCGGCCAAGAAGCACCTTGGAATGCTCTCCGCGCAAGGCGGTGTGGAGATCGAAGCAGTGGCCGAGAGCACCCCTGATGCCATAGCCAAAATCTGGATCGATCCGGTGGACGGCCTCAGCCCCGAGGATTGCCGACAGTGGGTGGACGCAGCGAACCTGGATCCCGACGCGGCCGGCGGGGTGGGCGACGTGCTGATGGGCTTGTACCGGGCATACGTGGACGCCGACGCCGACCTGGTGGAGGTGAACCCGCTGATTGTCACAACCGGCGGTGAGGTGGTGTGCCTCGACGCCAAGGTGACCTTGGATTCAAACAGCATGTTCCGTCACGACGACTACGCCGAATACGACGCCACCCAGAGCCGCGACGAGCGCGAAACCGCCGCCCACGACAAGGGACTGCAATACGTGGGCCTCGACGGTTCGGTGGGGGTGATAGCCAACGGCGCGGGCCTGGCCATGAGCACCGTGGACGTGGTCAACCAGGTGGGAGGCCGACCGGCCAACTTCCTTGACATCGGCGGCGGCGCCAACGCGGCGGTGATGGCCGGCGCCATGGAAGTGATCAACAACGACCCCAACGTGCGGGCCATATTCGTGAACATCTTCGGCGGGATCACAAGGGGCGAGGAGATAGCCAACGGCATCATCGGCGCCCTCGGTGAGGTTGACATCGATTCGCCGGTGGTGATCCGCCTCGACGGCACCAACGCCGCGGAGGGCCGGCGCCTGCTCGAACCTCACCTGAGCGACCGGCTGATCATGGAACCGACCATGCTCGACGCGGCCCGCCGTGCGGTGCAACTCGCCGCCGGCGCGAGCGGCGGAACCTCGGCGGGCGACAACAGCGGAGCGGACTCATGAGCATTTTCGTGGACGAAACCACCCGAGTGGTGTACCAGGGCCTCACCGGCGCGCAGGGCCGCTACTACGGAATGCTGAACCGTGACTACGGCACGCAGGTGGTGGCCGGCACCAACCCTCGCAAAGCCGGAACCGAAGTTGACGGTGTGCCGATCTTCGCCACCGTGGCCGACGCGGTGTCCGCCACGGGCGCCACGGCGAGCTGCGTGTTCATCCCGGCGCCCGGTGTGCTCGGCGCGGTGATGGAGGCCGCGCAGGGTGGTGTGGAATTGATCGTGGTGATCACCGAGGGAGTGCCTGCGCATGACGAGGCGTTCATGTTCAACAAGCTGCGACGTGAGCATCCCGACGTGCGCCTGCTGGGCCCGAACTGTCCGGGAATCATCAGCCCAGGCAGGTGCAACATCGGCATCACCGCAGGTCACATCGCCAAGCCGGGCGGACCGGTGGGGATCGTGAGCCGTTCGGGCACGCTCACCTATCAGGCGCTGTACGAACTCAAAACGGCCGACATCGGGGTGACCACTTGCGTGGGCATAGGAGGCGACCCGGTTCCGGGCACCAGCTTCATCGACTGCCTTGAAGCCTTCGAGGCAGACCCCGAAACGCGGGCGGTGATGATGATCGGCGAGATCGGCGGCTCGGCCGAGGAGGAAGCCGCCGAGTTCATCGCGCAACACATGTCCAAGCCCGTGGTTGCCTACGTGGCCGGGGTGACGGCGCCACCGGGAAAGAAGATGGGTCACGCGGGCGCGATCGTGTCGGGCGGCAAGGGCACCGCCGCCGCGAAGATGGCCGCTCTCGGCGACGCAGGCGCAAAGGTCGCCTCCAACCCCACCGAGGCCGGCGAGTTGATGGCCGAGGTGGTGGCCGCGCTGTAGGCGCTGCGCAATTCATGCGCACCATCGAGTGGTTGACCTCGGTGCAAGCGCCGGCAGCGCACCACAATGTCAGCGCACCACAATGTCTGCGATCCTCCATGTCCGGCCAGAGCCACGCCCGACCAGAGCCACGCCCGGCCAGAGCCATTTCCGACCACGGCTATGTCTGGCCGGCGCCATGTTTGAGTGTTGGCAGGGCCATGTGTGACCAGAGCGGTGCCTGACCAGGGTGCCAACGCCACGGGGGCGGGGCTGCCTCCCAAGGCGTTGTTCTCGGTGTTCGACAAGACCGGTGCGGCGCAATTCGCCGCCGGTCTGGTCGACCTGGGCTGGGAGATCCTGGCCAGCGGAGGAACCGCCACGGCTCTGGCCAACGAGGGCGTGGCGGTCACCGACGTGGCCGAGCACACCGGCACGCCCGCGATGCTCGGCCATCGGGTGGTGACCTTGCACCCCCGCATCCACGGTGGGATCCTTGCCGATCGTTCCAACCCCCAACACTGGGCCGACCTGGCGGCACACGTAATCGAGCCGATCGATCTTGTGGTGGTGAACTTGTACCCGTTCGACCGGCATCCCGACACCGAGACGATCGACATTGGCGGGCCGACGCTGCTGCGCGCCGCGGCCAAGAACCACGCCCATGTGGGGGTGGTGTGTGATCCGGCGGACTATCAGCCGGTGCTCGACGAGCTTGCGCGCGCTTCGGGTTTGTCGGACGCCACCCGCCGGCGTTTGGCGCGTCGGGCATTTGCGGAGGCCTCCGCCCATGACGCCGCCATTATCGGCTGGTTCGACGCGGGCAGCGACGACCTGCCCGAGTCGGTTCACCTGGTGATGGAGCGGGCCGAGAGCCTGCGCTACGGGGAGAACCCCGACCAGCGTGCGGCCCGCTACCGCCGCTGGGGCGGCGCCGGGTTCTTTGATCGGGTGACCCAACACGGCGGGGCCGCGCTGAGCTACCTCAACTTGGTGGACGCCGACGCCGCGTGGTCACTGGCGTGCAATCTCGGTGAACTCGGCGCCGGTTTCGGCCACGACGATGAATTCGGGCAAGGGGCCGCGGTGATCGTGAAGCACGCCAACCCCTGCGGCGCGGCGGTTGCCGGCACCGTTGCGGACGCCTATCAGCGGGCATTCGATTGTGATCCCCAAAGCGCCTTTGGGGGTGTCGTGGCCATCAACGGAGTGGTGGATCACGACACGGCCGAGCTGATGGCCGCTGCCGCCCAGGCCGACGTGGTGATCGCCGCCGGTTTCGCCCAGGGAGTGCGCGAACGACTCCACGAGCGGCGTGCCGCCACTCGCATCCTCGAAGCGCCCGTGGGCGAGTGGGGCGCAGGTGAGCGGCGATACGAGTTGCGCCAGTTGAGCGACGCCTTGTTGGTGCAGGACGCCCGCAGCCAGGCCACAGACCCGCGTCGCTGGCGGGTGGTGACGGCACGGCAGCCCACCGCGGACGAAACCAACGACGCCTTGTTGGCCTGGACGGTGTGCGCGGCGGTCACGTCCAACGCGGTGGTGTTGGCACGCAACGGCGTGGCCTGGGGGATCGGCGCAGGTCAGCCCAACCGGGCAGAGGCGGGCCGCATCGCCACCAACAAGGCGGCGGGCCGCGCCTCGGGTGGTGCATGCGCAAGCGACGCCTTCTACCCGTTCCCAGACGGAATCCACGCCGCGGCCGAGGCGGGTGTTGCGGTGGTGGTGCAGCCGGGCGGCTCAATGAACGATCCGAAAGTGATCGCCGCCGCGGACGATCTGGGCCTGGCGATGCTCTTCACCGGCGAACGCCGCTTCCGCCATTAGCCCGCCACCTCCGCCTGTCTCCGGCGGCCCAGAGCCGTCTCTCCAAGACGAACTCCAGGTGATGTTGCGGCCCTCGCCGAGGTCTGCCTGTCTCCGGCGGCCCAGAGCCGTCTCGCTACCCTCCGCGCCAACTTACTGACCGGCGGTCAGTAAGTTGTTATGGTTGGCGGTGTGAACACCCGCAAGGAAGTCACGCCGACGCGGCCCGGTTCGACCACACGGCGCACCGTGCGTGGCCTACCATTCACCCGCAAACCGTGTGCAAGTTCGATTCCCGCCGATCGCTGCCCACACGGGCGTGCGGGAATTGCGCGAGCGTGCAGGTCACTTGACCAGAGGGGGACTCCATGACGGGTGATGTTTGGATCCTGGGCGGCTACCAGAGCGACTTCGCTCGCACTCTGGCCAAGGAAGAAGCCGACATTGGCGACCTCACCCGTGAAGTGGTGCTGGAGACGCTCGAGGCGTCGGGCATCGGCCCCGACGCGGTCGACAGCATCCACGTGGGCAACGCCTTCGGGCAGCTGTACTGCGGCCAGGGCCACCTTGGGGCCATGCCCGCCACGGTGGTGCCCGAGTTGTGGGGCGTTCCCGCCATGCGCCACGAAGCGGCCTGCGCGTCGGCTTCGGTGGCCGCGTTGGCTGCCACCGCGGAGATCGAGGCGGGTCGCTACGACTGCGTGCTGGTGCTGGGGGTGGAACAGGAAAAGACCATGCCCAGCGGCGACGCCGCCAAAGTGCAAACAGCAGCGGCCTGGGTGGGTCACGAAACCGACGACGTGGAGTTCATCTGGCCCGCCACCTTCGACAGCCTCGCCGACGAGTACGACAAGCGATTCGGGCTTGATGATCGCCACCTGCGAGCCATCGGCGAGATCAACCTCACCAACGCCAAGGCCAATCCCCGGGCACAAACCCGCGCCTGGAAGCTGTCCTCTGACAGTTTCGGCACCGACGACCGCGTCAACCCGCCGGTGGCGGGCAGGCTTCGCCGAAACGACTGCTGCCAGATCACCGACGGCGGCGCAGGATTGGTGCTGGTGAGCGACCGCTGGCTTGCCGCGAACCGGCGCTCACCCGCGGCCCGACTCGCCGGTTGGGGGCACACCACCGTGGGGCTCCCGATGGCCGCAAAGACCGGGCGCAGCGCCGATGATCGTTACGTGCTGCCCCACGTTCGCCGGGCGATCACCGACGCGCATCGCCGCGCCCGGATCGACGCTTCGGACTCGGAGGCTTTCGTGTCCACCATTGACGTGGTGGAAACCCACGACTGCATGACGCCGTCGGAGTACATGGCCATCGACCATCTCGGCATCACCGAACCGGGCGAGAGCTGGAAGGCCGTGGAGGACCGCCAGATCGCCCGCGACGGGTCGATGCCGGTGAACCCCAGCGGCGGTCTCATCGGTGGCGGGCACCCGGTGGGAGCAACCGGGGCGCGCATGCTCACCGACGCCTTGCGTCAGGTCACCGACACCGCGGGCGACTACCAGGTGGCCGACGCCCGACGGGTGCAGACGCTCAACATCGGTGGCAGCACCGCCACCACGGTGTCGTTCATTGTGGAGCAAGCCCCACAGGGATCGTGATGTCCGCCAAGTTCAAACCAGAAGGTTCAAATCTGCAGAAAGGTGAATGTCGTGCGCGTTGAAGTTCTGGACGAGTTCAACTCCACCCTTCCGGTCGATGACACGCACCCCTACCGAATCGGGGCGTGGCGACCGCAAACCACCGAGCGCCGAGCGTGGGATTTGCCCGTGGAGGGTTCCATCCCGTCGGATCTCAACGGCGTGTACCTGCGCAACACCGAGAATCCGCTGCACCCGGCGCTGTCGGTGTATCACCCATTTGACGGCGACGGGATGCTCCACTCGATGTCGTTCAGCGCGGGTGACGCCGTTTACCACAACCGCTTCGTGCGCACCGACGGACTCGCGGCGGAGGCCAAGGCGGGGCGCAGCCTCTGGGCCGGTCTGGCCGAGGCGCCGTTGCTCAGCGTGGGCGAGGGAGGCTGCGGAGCGAGAGGACGCATGAAGGACGCGTCGAGCACCGATGTGGTGGTTCACCGGGGGATCGCCCTGTCGAGCTTCTACCAGTGCGGCGACCTGTACCGCCTTCACCCCGTCACCCTGGAGGCCCTCGGCACCGAGTCATGGGGCGGAGCGTTCCCCGAGGAGGGAGTGTCGGCCCATCCAAAGGTGGACGAGGCAACCGGGGAGATGTTGTTCTTCAACTACTCCACCCAAGAGCCGTACATGCACTACGGCGTTGTGTCACCGGCAGGCGAACTCGTCCACTACATCGACGTGCCGCTGCCGGGGCCGCGGCTCACCCACGACATGGCCTTCAGCGAGAACTACGCCATCGTCAACGACTGCCCGCTGTTCTGGGATCCGGACGCCCTTGCCAACGGGGTGTTCGTGCCGCGCTTCTTTCCCGACATTCCCACCAGGGTGGGGATCGTGCCACGGCGAGGCGGCACACACGAGATTCGCTGGTTCGAAGCCGAGCCCACTTTCGTGTTGCACTGGGTGAACGCGTACGAGGACGGCGACGAGGTGATCCTCGACGGGTTCTTCCAGCACAATCCCTCGCCGATCCGCAACAGGGACGGCACCGTCACCGAGGTGATGTTCCGCTACCTGGACTTCTTCGCCCTGCAGCCCGAACTGCGGCGCTGGCGCTTCAACTTGCGCACCGGCGCCACCAGAGAGGAAACCCTGTCGGAGCGGATCATGGAATTCGGAATGATCAACGGCCGTCACGGCGGGCGGCGGCATCGCTACAGCTACAACGCGTTGCCGGTTCGGGGATGGTTCGGTTTCTGCGGGATCGTGAAGCACGACTACCACACCGGAGCCCAACAAGTGGTGCAACTGCCCGAGGGTGTGTACGCCTCAGAGACGGTGATGGCCCCTCGTGACGGCGCCACCAGCGAGGACGACGGCTACCTGCTCACCTACGTGTCGGACGTCGGTGACGACTCATCGGCGTGTCTTGTTTTTGACGCCGCCGATCTGGAAGCCGGGCCGGTGGCGAAGATCGGCCTACCCGAGCGAATCGCCGCCGGCACTCACGCCTGCTGGGCGCCCGCCGAGGCGATCGCGGCTTGATCAAACCCGCTTCGGGTCGGCCTGCCCGGGGTGGTGATTGCAGGTCAGCGTGTGGCCGCCAGGCCAGTTTCGGCAGGGCGGGGCCGGCAGGGCGCCGGTTGCGGGTCAGGGCGTGGGCCACAGGTTGAAGCGGTACACGTTGGACTGCCGCGGCTCGAATCCCATTCGCCGGTAAAGGCGGTTCGCGGCCTTGCGGCTCGGCCGCGAGGTGAGATCCACGTTGCGAGCACCGGCTTGTCTCGCCACTTGCAGCGCCGTGTCGCTGAGCAGTTCGCCCACGCGGCGCCCACGCATCGACGAGTCCACCACCACGTCCTCGATGCGGGCCCGCACTCCGGTGGGGATGCGAAAGATCACCAACGTGAGCGCCCCCACGATCTGCTGGGTTGATTGATCCCTGGCAAGGAGCAGCTTCGTGGCGGGCGAGGTGGTGATTTCGTGAAGTTGGGATCGGCTGGGTGGAGGGTTCGAGGACGAGAGCTGCGGGATCAGACGATCCATGGCGGCCACGAGTTCGTCGGTGACCTGCTCGCATTCGAACACGTCGAAGTTGTGGGTTTGTGCCGTGTTGTTCATGGCCTCTGTGGTGCGTTGTGGGTGTTGGCGGGGGCGACTGTTGGATCGCTGCCTGCGTTGTGGGGTTACCGCGTAACGGGGCGGATCAGGCCTTCCTGCACCACCGAGGCCACCAGGCGACCGTCGCGGGTGAACACCCTGCCGGTGGCCAGGCCACGCCCGCCGGTGGCCGCAGGGGTGTACTGGTCGTACAGCAGCCAGTCGTCCGCCCTGAACGGGCCGTGAAACCACATGGCGTGATCGAGGCTGGCGAGCATCACATCTCCGGCCATGAAGCTCTTGCCGTGGGGCAGCAGGGTGGTGTCGAGCAGGGTCATGTCGCTGGCGTAGGTGAGCAGGCAGCTGTGCAGTACTGGGTCGTCACCGAGGGTTCCGTTGGCGCGCATCCACACCCGCTGATGTGGCGGCAGTGGCCCGGTGCGCTCAACCGGACTGCTGGCGGTGACGTAGCGAAAGTCGAGAGCCTTGAGCCGGTCGGGGAGGTCCGTGAGCAGCGCCATGTGCGCCTTCAGGTCCGAGCGGCGGGCCGATTGTTTCGTGGCTGTGTCGCTGGTGCTGGGTTGGGAGCCGGTGGGGTTGTCGTTTGTGCCCTGCGCGAACCGGCGAGGCGCGAGGGTTTCCGGGTCGGGCACGTCGGGCATCTCTGCGAGGTGTTCATGCCCTGGTTCGTCCACATGAAACGAGGCCGCAAGCTGAAATATGGCCCGGCCGTGCTGTATGGCCACCACCCTGCGGGTTGTGAACGAACGCCCGTCGCGGATGCGGTCCACTTCGTAGAGCACGGGACGTTTGGGGTCACCGGGCCGCAGGAAGTAGGCGTGCAGCGAGTGGACATTGCGTGGCCGTTCGGTGGTGTCCACCGTGCGAGACGCCGCCACCAGCGCCTGCCCGGCCACCTGGCCGCCGAAGATGCGCTGGCGGTCGTCGTCGGGGGAGCGACCACGGAACAGATTCACCTCGATGGCTTCCAGGTCGAGCAGGGCCAGCACGTTGTCCAACGCGGTCTGCATGACACATCTTGCCCTGCCACATGCCACAACCGGTTCGCAGAGGCTCGCTTTGGCGCGCCGCCAATTCGCCCGATCCGCAACGGGGCTCTGATGGTGAGACAAGCAGACCTGCGAAGTCCTTGGACGCTCGCAGCGCCCGGTGTGTCAGGCCGCAGTGTGTCAGGCCGCGGTGTCGCCCGGCTGTTGCTGTCTTCCCAGCGACGTGCGCGGCGCCCTCGCCGAGGCTTCGGCGGGCATGCCGATGTGGAGGTAGCCCTCCATCCGTGCCAGCCGTTCCTTCACATCGGTGATCTGATCGCGCAGGCGGTGGATCTGGTTGGTGAGTTGGTCGCGGAGTTTGTCGGTTTGGCGTTGTTGGTGCCAGATGATGCCGAGCACCGCTAGCGCCAGCGCAACCAGTTGGGCGATCACCTCCGTGTCCACGACGACAACCTAGAGCGGGTCTCGCCGCTCAATCGCTGATGCTTCGGCGGGCATGCCGATGTGGAGGTAGCCCTCCATCCGTGCCAGCCGTTCCTTCACATCGGTGATCTGGTCGCGGAGTTTGTCGGTTTGGCGTTGTTGGTGCCAGATGATGCCGAGCACCGCTAGCGCCAGCGCAACCAGTTGGGCGATCACCTCCGTGTCCACGACGACAACCTAGAGCGGCTCTCGCCGCTCGATCGCTGCTACCTCGGCGGGCACACCGATGCCCAGGTAGCCCTCAATCCGTGACAGTCGTTCCTTGACATCGGTGAGTTGGTCGCCCATCTGGTCCATTCGGTGGCGCAGGCCATCGATCTGGTTGCTCAGTCGCTTGTCCACGCCGTCGATCCTCCTGGTGAGTCGGTTGTCCAAGCTGGTGATCTGGGCGGTGAGTCGGGTGTCTAGGCCTTCGATCTGTTTGGTGAGCCGGGTGTTCACGCCGTCGATGTGCTTGGTGAGTTGGTCGCGGAGTTTGTCGGTTTGGCGTTGTTGGTGCCAGATGATGCCGAGCACCGCGACCGCCAGCGCAATCAGTTGGGTGATCGCCTCCGTGCCCATGAGGACACCTTAGCGGGGCCGAAATAGCGTGACAACCTCAACAACATGAAAAATCTTGAAAAGGATTGTGACTCACTCCCGTGCCTGGTGGGGGTCGACCAGACGGGCGGTGCAGGGGCTGTTCAGGGGGACGGCGGGGCGAGGCGGGCTTCCACCGTGGCGGCCCAGGCAACGTGACCGGCGACGGTTGTGGGGTGGAACCCGGGAACGGCCAACGAGTCCACACCTAGATCGGCGGCGATGGCGGCGATGGGTGCCGGGTGAGGATCGGAGAACACCAGGTCGTCGAGCGCGGCGGCGGGCACGAGGGCTGTGGCGGAGGCCAGGTCGCCTCGCACGAGTTGGCGCCGAATGTCCTCCACTCGGCGGTCGTCCAGCCCCCACTGTTGTCGCACTGCGCGTGCGGTGTTGAGCGAGGCGTAAACCGCAACATGGGAAATCGACGCCTGCGGAGCGTCCGGATGCGCAACCAGGGGCGCCCAGATCAGTTCGGGCGCCCGGTGCTGTTGAGCGGCGGCGTCGCGGATCACCGAAACCGAACGTTGAAGATCCGACGCCGGGATCGCCCACAGCAGCACCCGGTCGGCCAGTGCTCCCGCGGCGCGCAACATTTGATCGCCCCGCCCTGCCATGAGGATCGGAACAGGGTGAAGATCGGTGTCGAGGCTGCGGCCCGAGGCGGCGTCGAGAGGGTCACCGGCGGCGACGCCTCGAAGGCAGGCGACAAGTTCGGTCACCTTCGTCGCGGCGTCGCGGCGGGAGATGCCGGCCGCGGCGGTGAGTTCCGATCCGCCGGCCGCTATCCCGCAGTACACGCGCCCGGGCGCCACCTCTTGGAGGGTGGCAAGCGCCGACGCAGTGCAAAACGGGTGACGCATGTACGGGTTGGTCATGGCGGGCCCGAGCTCGATCCGCTCGGTGCTGCGGGCCACCTCGCCCAGCAGCATCCACACGTCACGCCACCAGAAGGCATCGGCCACGCCGATCCACTCCGCCCCTGCAGCCTCGGACTGTTGGGCGAGCGCCACCGCCACCTCGGCGTCGGGGTTGTTCACGTGGTTGATCACGCCCACCATCACGACACCCCCTTGCGGTGGAGGTCTTCGTTCAGCGCGGCGCTCATCGCGGTGAACGCCTGCGCTGCGTGGCTCACGCCTTCGTGCAAATCGTCTTGCAGCAGCGCCAATCCGATGCTGTCGGGTTTGTGCTCGCGCACGAGTTCAGCCAGCCGTTGGCCCACTTTGGCGGGCTCGCCCACCAGCATCACCTGCCCAAGCAGGTCGTCGGTCACCAACCCACGGGCAGGGCCCGGATTGCCGGCCCGCAGCGCCTCGGCGGCTGAGTGCGCGTCGGCGTCGCGGATCCCGAGTTGCTCACGAGTTTCGGCTGGGGCGTCGATCAACGACCAGATCATCTCGGGGCGATGCCGTTCGATTGCCTCTGAGGTGAACGCAACGCTCGGGTAGAGCGCGATGTGGATGGGCCGAACCGAGCGTGCCCAGCCCACAACGTCCGGGTAGCGAAACGGCGGCATTCCCGCCACGAACGCACCGTCGGCGCTTTCTGACGCCAAGCGGTTCAGCAGCGGCCCGCGCGCCCCCACGAATAACGGCATCGGTGCGCCGCAGTCCTTTTCGGAGAGTGCCACATCGGGAGGCGCGTAACCCGGGGTGGGGGTGGCGTAGGCCACCGCACGGGCGATGTTGAGGAACTCTCGCACCCGCCGCAAAGGTTGCGAGGCCACCAGTCCGAAAGGGGCCAGCGACATCTGACCGCCTGCGCCCACACCGAGCACGGCACGACCGTGGCTGAGCTCATGGACGGTGAGCATGGACGTGGCGGCAACTCCGGGATGGCGAACATACGGGTTGGTCACTCCGACCGCCAGGCGGATCCGTTCGGTGACCACCGCGGCGGCGGCGAGCACCGCGAACGGGTCACGGGCGGGGCCTTCGTCGCCAACCCAAAGCTCGTGAATGCCGAGCCGTTCGGCGTGGCACGCCAAGTCCACCAACCCGGGCGCCGCCAGATCGGGAAACACCCACACCCCAACAGCAGGCGCCGCAGAGCCGCGCCCTGGCGTGCCCGGGTTCGCTGCGTGCTCGGTGGCCTCCACGCTCACAGCAGTGGCCTACCATCGTTGACGTGGCGTGGATCGAAACTGTTTCGTGGGGGGACGCCTCGGGTGTGCTGCGCGAGGCGTACGACTGGCAAGCGGCCGTGCTGGGCGAACCTGCCGAGTTCACGATGCTCGGAAGCCTTTACCCCGAGATCGTGGAGGAGCGGCTTCGGCTGTACCGAGCAGTGGAAGGCTGCCCGTCGCAACTCAGCGCCATCGAACGCCAGGCGGCGGCACTTGTGACCTCGAGGCTGAACGGCACCGATCATTGTGCGTCGGGGCTGAGGCTCAAACTGGAATCCCTCGGCGCCGCCACGGCGACCCTTGATGCCATCGACGCCGACCCGGCGGAGGTTCGCACCGGCAACGACCGCTTCGACGCGATCTGTTGTTACGCGGCGAAGCTCAGCTTGAGGCCGGCGGAAATTGTGGAGGACGACCTTGAGCCGCTGCGCCGCCACGGCCTGAGCGACCTCGACATCGTCGACCTCAACAACATGGTGTCCTACTACGCCTACATCAACAGGGTGGTGATGGGTTTGGGGTTGCGCAGCGTGATGGACTCCACCCATCAGGCAACCAGAGCGGTGCCCGGCGAACGCTGACATCGTCGGCTTCAAAGCCGGCCCACCACTTCGGTGGCCAGGATCTCGGTGGTGCGCAGCGAGGTTTGGTCGTCCTGTCCGGGGATGATCGAGACCTCGCCCACGCCGAGCTCGGCGTACCTTCCGAGGGTGTCCACCAGTTCGTCCACCGAGCCGGTCACGGCGTGCCATTGCACCACGTCGCCGGTCACGCGATGTGTGCCGTACTCGATACGGGTGCGGTGAGCCAGGAACGTCCCTCCCGAGTCGAAGAAACGCCGAGCGACAGGAGCGAGCTCGTCGGGAGTGGCCCGAGACGACAGGAACGGCAATCCCAGCGTGGCGGCCCGATTCATGGTGGCCGCAGCGCCGGCCAGCCACACCGGCGGCGCGTCACCGCCTTGGGGCCCCGGGGCATAGGTGTCGTCGAGCAGCATGCGGCGAAGATCCTCGAGGTGTCGGTCGAACACCTCGGCGCGCCGGTCGAAGGCGATGCCTCTCGATTCGAGATCGTGGGCCCAGAACCCTGGCGTGACCACCAGCACGAATCCACCCCCGGCAATCCGATGCAAGGTGTTCGCCTGCTTGGCGAGCCACGCCGGGTCACGCAGCGGCAGGATCGCCGCGGCGATTCCGGTTCGGGCTGTGGGGAATCTGCCGGCCAGCCACGCCAACTCCGTGAAGCTCTCCAAGCCGCCCGCCCAGCCGGCAAAGTCGGGGTTGGCCAGGTATCCGTCACCCAGCCACAACGTGTCCAGACCGCCTTCAACGGCGATCCGGCTCAACTCGAGCGTGGTGGCTCTGGTGGTGGCAAACGGCGAGATCCCGATACGCACAGTGCCTCCCGTGACTATTGGGCCTCCGGTGACTATTGGGCCTCCGGTGACTATTGGGCCTCCGGTGATTGATGGGTCTCCGGTGATTGCCTTGCGGCTGTGGGTGAACGGTAGCGGTCGCCTGCGACGCCGGTCAGTATCGGTTGAAGGCTCAGGGCTAGCCTGCGGCGTTGTGTTGGGGGTCTTGCGGCGCCTGGTGGACGACCACCTGCTCAAGGCGTTGCGCTACTGCGCGGTGTCCGCGGTGAACGTCGTGGTGGGGTTGAGCGTGCTGATCACCTGTCACGCCGTGCTGGGCTGGCCGGCGGTGGCGGCCAACATTTCGGCCTGGATGGTTAGCACCGTGCCCGCGTACCTGATGAGCCGCGCCTGGGTGTGGAACCACACCGGCGCGCACCGCATCGGCGGCGAGGTTGTGCCGTTTTGGATCATGGCACTCACCGGTCTTGGCCTGTCGACGTTGGCTGTCGGCTTGGTGGAGCGCCACACCGATCTCACCGTTTTCGTGGTGGCAGGCAACATCGGCGCCTACGGACTGGTTTGGGTGGCGAAATACGTGTTTCTCGATCAGGTGCTGTGGCGCGGCGGGGGTCACCTGCGTGGATGACCGCCTGCGCGAGTTGGCCGAGGCGGCCAAGGGCTTCATGCCCCCCGACGAGGGTCTCGCTCTGCACGATGCGGCGGCGTCGCTTGAGGTGGACGGCCCGCTGCTGGAAGTGGGCAGCTACTGCGGCAAGTCCGCCATCTACCTGGGCGCCGCCGCTCGGCAGTCGGGGCGGTTGTTGTTCGCTGTGGATCATCACCGGGGCTCAGAGGAGAACCAGCCCGGCTGGGAACATCACGACCCGTCGGTGGTCGACGCAGAGGTGGGCCTGATGGACACGTTGCCGTTCTTTCGTCGCGCCATTTTCGAAGCGGGCCTCGAGGACACGGTGGTGGCGGTGGTGGGAGACTCGCCTTCGCTGGCGAAGGTGTGGGGCACGCCGCTGGCGATGCTGTTCATAGACGGCGGCCACGGCGCCGAACCCGCCCACGCCGACTACGAGGGCTGGGCGCGCCATGTGGCCCCCGGCGGTGTGCTCGCCATTCATGACGTGTTCGAGGATCCCGCCGACGGGGGGCAACCCCCCCACGAGATCTACCTGCGAGCCTTGAGCGAGGGTCGCTTCCGCGAACAGGCAGCCGTCGGTTCTCTAAGAATCCTCACCCGCACCCCCTAGCGCACCCTCTCGCTACCGGGTGGCTTGCCCGTGTCGGCGCCGGGGCTGTGGAGCCGCTTTGGATCATCCGGCGACCAGGCGTATCAGCGCCGAAGCCGCGTACCAGTGACGGGGACGCCCCACACTTCCGACCGCTATTGACCCCAAGCGCCTCAAGATCCCCAGCGAAACCAACGTCTCAAGCGCCTGTTGCGGGAGCTAAGGCGTTTGAGCTTCTGAAATCGGGCAATTTCGGAAGTTTATGCACTTAACTTTCCGAAATTCGGCTTTCTTGGAAGCGAGGCATGCTTCGTTGGGGTGGGGCTGTTGTGATCGACCGGTTGCGGCTTCACTTGGGTGTGTTGATGGCATATCGTGGGCATGTGGGCGACGGCGGGGCCTGGGGGGACTTCGAGGCGCAGGCGGAGGCCTTGGCGTCACAGGTGAGGCGCTGCTTCGAACGACACCGCCATGCGGTGCTTGCCACGTTGCGCGCTGACGGCTCCCCGCGGCTGAGTGGCTTGGAGGCCCCGATCCGTGACGGGCACCTGTGGCTGGGAACCGCTCCGACCACGCGGATTGCCTCCGATTTGGGCCGAGACCAGCGTTTCGCCCTTCACAGCGCCCCCGACAGCGAGGAACTCCCCGAAGGTGACGCCCGCGTCGAAGGCCTGGCCCGGCCGGCCACCGCAGAGGAGACCACCCTGTTCATCGCAGGGCACCGATTCGCGGTTGAGGACCCCACGTCGATTGCGCTGTTCACCGCCAGGCTTGTTCGGGTGGTGCTCACCCGAGTGGACGGCGACCGGCTTCTCGTGGAGCACTGGACTCCCGAACACGGCCACCGCACCAACGTTCGCACCTGACGCCGCAGCCGCCGCGGCCGCCGCGGCTCTAAGGTCCCGTGGGTGAAACAACACCGGAAGTGGGTGATTTGATGGTGAGGATCTACACGCCCCAAGGCGCGGTCGGCACGGTTGCGATCTCGCCGGCGTCGCCTCGACCGGTTCTGGCCGGGGCGCGAATCGGGATACTCGACAACGGCAAACCCAACGCCGGTGCGCTGCTGGAGCGGCTCGCGCACAAGCTGTCGGCGCGCAGCGGCGCCGAGGTGACCTCGGTGGAAACGAAGAACGCCGCCCAGCCTGCGCCCGCACAGGTTCTTGAGCGCCTGATTGACGGGGTGGACGTGGTGCTCACGGGTACCGCCGATTGAGGAAGTTGCACGTCGTGGAGTGTCCACGACCTCGTTCAACTCGAAGCGGCCGGGCGCCCGAGCGTGCTTGTTGCAACCACGGAGTTCCGGAACCTGGCCGACACGGTGGCCGTGTCGCTCGGTCTGCCTCAGGCTCGGATGCTCAACGTTGCTCATCCTGTGGGTGGGATCACCCCACAAGGCGTTGCCGACCGAGCCGACGCGGCGGTGGAGGAAGCCCTGAGCCTGCTCACCGCGTGATCACACCGTCGCCACAACCGAGGCGTGGCGCACACGCGGAACTTGTCGGGAGGTGCCGGTTTGGGTTCTGAGGTGCCCCTGGGCGTGGAGGGCGTTGAGATCGGTCACTGGACCAACGCTGATGCTCGAACGGGTTGCACGGTGATCGTGCTGCCCCCTGGCACGGTCGGCTCAGGTGAGGTGCGTGGCGGCGCGCCGGCCACCAGGGAGTTCGCCCTGCTCGCGCCTGAGCGTCGAGTGAACTTCATCGACGCCATCGTGATCACCGGTGGCTCGGCTTTCGGGCTGGCCGCGGCCGACGGCGCAATGGCGGTGCTCGAAGCCGAAGGCCGAGGCTTCGTCACCCCCCACGCACGGGTGCCGATAGTGCCGGCGATGGCCTTGTACGACCTTGGCGTTGGTGACCCCGGCGTGCGGCCGGGCCCCGACGAAGGCCGTCACGCTACGCTCAACCGAAAAGCCCACACGCCCACCGGCGCGGTCGGCGCGGGCACCGGCGCCACCGTTCACAAGTGGCTCGGCGCCGAGCATGCCCAACCGGGCGGGCTGGGGGTGGCAACGGTGCGCAACGGTGATCTGGTGGTGACCGCGGTGGTGGCCGCCAACGCCGCCGGCACTCCCGACTACGGCTCGCAGCGTTCACCTCGCATCCTTTCGCGGATCGCCGCGGGAGACTTCCCGGGCGCAGCCGCACCCGCCGGTGACCCGCTGGCCAACACCACCCTGGTTGCCGTTCTCACCAACGCGGCGTTGTCCAAGCTCGACTGTCACTGGGTGGCTCAAGGCGGCCATGACGGCCTTGCGCGGGCGTTCGTTCCGGCGCACACCCGCTCAGATGGCGACGCCGTGGTGGTGGCGGCAACCGGCGGGCGCAACCCGGCCAATCCCGACCAAACCGGCAGCGCACCCGGCGAGAATCAGAACGTGAACGAAGTGCGACTGCTGGCGGTGTCCGCCGTGGTGGAGGCCGCCGCCGATGCCGTGGGCGCCAATTGAGCACGAGAGCGCCAATTGAGCACTGGGGCAGAGGTGAGCACGGGAGCAGAGATGAGCGCGGGTCGTGACGCGGCCGCGGGTCGCGTCGTGAGCGCGGCGGCGCCCGAAATTGTGTGTCACACAGCGGGGCCCGATGACACTCGAGAACTGGGCGCGGCGGTGGCATCGACATCGGTTGTGGGTGACGTTGTGGTGCTTGTGGGAGACCTCGGCGCCGGCAAGACCGCGTTCGTGCAGGGTTTCGCCGCGGCGCTTGGTGTGACCTCGGCGGTGACGAGTCCCACCTTCACGCTGGCGAACCGGTATGCGGGTGAGATGGTGGTGAACCACCTGGACACCTACCGTTTTGAAAGCGTCGACGAAGCCGCCGACCTCGCCCTCTCGGAGATCCTCGACGACGGGGTGACGCTGGTGGAATGGGGCGACATGATCTCCGAGGTGCTGCCCGAAGAGCGCCTCGAGCTGACGATCCGCTTCGGCGACGGTGACGAGGATCGCGTGCTGTGCTGCCGCTTGCTGGGCGACAGTTGGCGGCGTCGCGATCACCTGCTGCGCCAGGCGCTCTCGCGCTGGAGTGCGGCGTGTTGATCCTGGCGATCGAATCCGCCACCGACAGGTGCGGCTGCGCCATCGGCGACGGCCACCGGGGCGTGCTCGCAGCAGTTGAGTCGGACGAGCCTCGCCATCACGGTGAACTCTTGGTGCCGCAAGTGCAGACCGTGTGCCAACAGGCCGGCACGCAGCTCCAAACCGTCGAAGCGGTGGCCGTGGACATCGGCCCGGGCCTCTACACGGGCCTGCGGGTGGGGGTGACCACCGCCATCACGATCGCCACCGCACTGAGGGTGCCGGTGATCACCGCAACCAGCCTCGACCTGCTCGCGTATGCCGCACGTCACACCCCCACGTCCATCGCGGCCGTGCTCGACGCCAGGCGAGGCGAAGTGTTCTGGGCGCTGTACTCCCCTGATGCCGGCATCTCAACCGTCGCAGGCGGTGAGGTGAACGCCGGCAGTGATCTGAACGCCGTGAACGAGGCCAACACCGGCGAGACGGTTGCGGGGGGCTTGCGAAGATTGACAGGCCCGGCCGTGGACCGCCCAGAGGCAGCCGCGGCGTCGATCGCCGCGGCACTCGGGGGCCACGCCGCGCCAAGTTCTTCGCACACGCCCACGACGCCAGCGGCCCCACCAGCGGTGGAAAATGCAAGTGAAGCAGGCGCCGCCTCGGATCAAGCGACGCGACACCATGGGGTGCCAGGCCTGAAGGGGAAGACGCTGTTGGTTGGCGACGCCGCGCTCGCGCACGGCGAACTGCTTGCCTCGGTCGGAGGGGTTGAGTTGGCCTCCGAGCACCTCGCTCGTCCCCTCGCGGCGGAGCTGGTGATGATGGCCTCTGAGCTGGCCGAACGAGGGCAAGTGTCGCCGCCCGGAGCGGTGACACCGATGTACCTTCGCCGTCCCGACGCCAAACCCAACCCGAACCCGTGACCGAAACGGCCGCTTCGACGGGCAAGCTCACAGCGATGTCTCACGACTTGCTGCTGGGGATCGAAACCTCCTGTGACGAAACAGCCGCGGCGGTGGTGCGAGCAGGCAACGACGTGCTCTCGTCGGTGGTGTCGAGCCAGGTGGATCTGCACGCCCTCTACGGCGGGGTGGTGCCCGAGGTGGCAGGCCGGGCACACACCGAGCGCATCATGGCGGTGGTGGCCCAAGCCATGAACCGAGCAGACACCGCCAACCACGAAATCGAAGCCGTGGCCGCCACGTCAGGCCCGGGGCTTGTGGGCGCCCTGCTGGTGGGAGTGGCCGCGGCCAAGGCCCTGGCGTTGGTGTGGGACGTGCCCTTCGTGGCGGTCAACCACCTCGAAGCGCACCTGCACGCCGCCTTCCTCGACGAGCCACACATCGAGCTGCCCGTGGTGGTGATCTTGGTGTCGGGCGGTCACACCATGCTCGTACACATGCGCGACCGTCTGCACTTTGAAGTGCTAGGAGCCACCGTGGACGACGCCGCCGGCGAGGCGTTCGACAAGGTTGCCCGACAGCTCGGGCTCGGTTACCCCGGCGGCCCCGCCATAGACCGCCTCAGCGGTGACGGCGACCCCCACGCCATCAACTTCCCCAGGCCAATGATCAACGACGGCTGGAACTTCTCGTTCAGCGGCCTCAAGACCGCCGTGGTCACCCACCTGCGGCGCGCCCGCCGGGAGCAAACCGAACCCGACCCCGCCGATGTGGCAGCGTCGTTCCAGGAGGCCGTGGCCGACGTGCTCGTGGCCAAAGGCCTGCGCGCCGCGGCTGCGCACAACGCCAAGGGCATCTGCCTCGCCGGCGGAGTGGCCGCCAACAGCCGCCTGCGCCAAAAGACCACCGAAGCCTGCGCCCGCGAAGGGTTGGCCGCCTACCTGCCGAGCCTGGCCATGTGTACCGACAACGCGGCCATGGTGGCCGCGGCCGGTTGGTGGCGCCTCCACGCCGATGGCCCCTCGCCCCTCAACGTGGGCGCCGACCCGTCCATCGGCCTACCGGATCGCCTCTGACCCCGTATCGCCTCTGGACCGAAGGCACCAGTCGCCTGCGCAGAACCCCGGCGCAGAAGCCCGGCGCCACCGCCCGGGCGGCGTTGAGATCCTCTGATGCTGCCCGTCGTGAACGCCTCCGAACTGGGGTGCATCAACAGCGTGGCGCGCGTTGTGGCCGCAGGCAGTCGGCCTTATCGTTAGCACTCGGCACAGGCGAGTGCTAACGACTCGGAGCGGGTTGTTGCGCCTCCGTGCCGGGCCGTGGTCAAAGGGTGACCCGGCCAAGGTAACAGTCAGACCAAACAGGAGAGTCCGGAGGGACCCATGAACCTTCAGCCACTAGAGGATCGCATCGTAGTGCGGCCCGGCGACGCCGAGGAGACCACAGCCAGCGGTCTCGTGATTCCCGACACCGCCAAGGAAAAGCCCCAGCAGGGTGAGGTCCTGGCCGTCGGCCCCGGTCGCCGCTCCGACCAAAGCGGTGAGATCATTCCCGTAGACGTAGCCGTGGGCGACACGGTCGTCTACTCCAAGTACGGCGGCACCGAGATCACCGTGGAAGGCGAGGACCTGCTGATCCTCAACGCCCGTGACGTGCTCGCCAAGATGAGCTGAGAACCGACATGCCGAAGATTCTCAAGTTCAACGAAGACGCCCGCCGGGGCCTCGAGGCGGGCGTGAACAAGCTCGCCGACGCCGTGAAGGTGACCCTTGGCCCCAAGGGACGCAACGTGGTGCTCGACAAGAAGTTCGGCGCGCCCACGATCACCAACGACGGCGTGTCCATCGCCCGTGAGGTGGAGCTCGACGACCGTTTCGAGAACATGGGCGCCCAGCTCGTGAAAGAGGTGGCCACCAAAACCAACGACATCGCCGGTGACGGCACCACCACCGCAACCGTGCTCGCTCAGGCGCTGGTGCGCGAAGGCTTGCGCAACGTGGCGGCGGGCGCCAACCCGATGGCCCTCAAGCGGGGCATCGAGAAGGCAGTGGCCGCGGCGGTGGACTCCCTGGCGGACCAGGCCGTGGAGGTGTCCGACGACAAGGCCAAGGTGCAGTCGGTGGCATCCATCTCCGCTGCGGACACCGCGGTGGGCGAGACTCTCGCCGAGGCCTTCGACAAGGTCGGCAAGGACGGCGTGATCACCGTTGAGGACAGCAACACGTTCGGCATGGACCTCGACTTCGTGGAGGGCATGCAGTTCGACAAGGGCTACCTGTCGCCGTATTTCGTCACCGACGCAGAGCGCCAGGAAGCGGTGCTCGAAGATCCGCTGGTGCTGCTCAACCAGTCCAAGATCAGCAACGTCGCCGACCTGGTGCCCATCCTCGAAAAGGTGATGCAGTCCGGCAAGCCGCTGCTGATCATCGCCGAGGACATTGAAGGCGAGGCGCTGGCCACCCTGGTGGTGAACAAGATCCGTGGCACGTTCAACTCGGTTGCGGTGAAGGCCCCCGGATTCGGCGAGCGTCGCAAGGCGATGCTGCAGGACATGGCCGTGCTCACCGGCGGCCAGGTCGTGGCAGAAGAGGTTGGCCTCAAGCTCGACGCCATCGACATGTCGCTGCTCGGATCGGCCCGCAAGGTGGTGGTCACCAAGGACGAGACCACCATCGTTGAAGGCGCAGGAGACGAAGCCGACGTGGCCGGCCGTGTGGCGCAGATCAAGGCCGAAATCGACAACACCGACTCCGACTGGGACCGCGAGAAGCTCCAGGAGCGTCTCGCCAAACTCGCAGGCGGAGTGGCGTTGGTCCAGGTCGGCGCCGCCACAGAGGTGGAGCAAAAGGAAAAGAAGCACCGCATCGAGGACGCCGTTTCGGCCACCCGGGCAGCCATCGAGGAGGGCATCGTCGCTGGTGGCGGCACCGCCCTGCTGCGCTGCCGCCCGGCGGTGGCCAAAGTTGTGGACTCGCTCAGCGGCGACGAAGCCACCGGCGCCCGGATCGTGCATCGTGCGCTCACCGCGCCCACCAGCCTGATCGCCGAGAACGCCGGCCACTCCGGCGCGATCGTGGTGCGTGAGGTTGAGAACGCCAAGGGCCACACCGGGTTCAACGCCGCCACCGGCGAGAACACCGACCTTGTGGCCGCCGGTGTGATCGACCCGGTGAAGGTAACCCGCGCGGCGTTGCAGAACGCGGCGTCGATTTCGGGTTTGATGCTCACCACCGAGGCGCTCGTGTCCGACAAGCCCGAAGAGAAGAAGCCCGCCGCGCCCGGCGGAGACCCGATGGGCGGCATGGGCGGCATGGGTGGAATGGGCGGCATGATGTAGCCACCGTTCGCCGGGCCAAGCCCAGCAAAAACTCGAAGGAGCCCGGGCCAAACCGCCCGGGCTCCATCGCGCCCCCCCAAACCCGGCGATCCGCTGAAGTTGAGACGGTTCGGGGGTGGGTGAGTACGGTTCGATCATGACCAACAACCCCCAGCAGCGGCCTCACGTTCGCACTTGCCCGTTGTGCGAGGCGATGTGCGGTGTTGAGGTACACACCCACCAGGACGCACCCGACCGTGTTCGGCTGATCCGACCCAACCGCAACGACGTGTGGTCAAAGGGCTACATCTGCCCGAAGGGCACCACGCTCGGCCACCTCCACCACGACCCCGACCGGCTGCGCACCCCGCTCGTCCGCAACGCAGCCGGTGAGCACGTGACTGCCTCCTGGGACGCCGCCTTCGAACGCTGCGCCGAGCTGATGGCGCCGGTGCTGGCCGAACACACAAAGAGCGCGGTCACCGCGTACATCGGCAACCCTGCCGCGCACAACTATTCGATCAGCCGTTACGTGGGCCTGTTCACCGCGCTGGCCGGCTTGCCGATGATCTACTCGGCAGGCACTGTCGACCAGTGGCCAAAGAACGTCACCTGCGCGCTCATGTACGGCCACCCGTGGCGCATACCGGCCCCCGACCTGCCCCGCACCGACTTCATCGTGATCCAGGGCGCCAACCCGCACGCCAGCCAAGGCAGCCTGCTCGCCTGCGCCGACGTGATCGGCGAACTCGAACGGCTCAAAGCTCGCGGCGGACATTCGGTGGTGATCGACCCGCGCCGCACCGGCACCGCGCAGCGCGCCGATCAGTGGCTGCCCATCCGGCCCGGCACCGACGCCCTGCTGCAACTCGGGGTGCTCAACGTGCTCTTCGCCGAGGGCCTCGTGAACCTCGGACGGGTCGCCGATCGGCTGCGAGGCGTTGACGAACTGCGAGCCCTGGCCGCGGATTTCACTCCGCAACGGGTGGCCGGGCCTTGCGGAACCAGCCCCGAGGCGATCCGTGACCTTGCCAGGTCCTTCGCGGCCGCTCGGCGGGCCGCGTGGTACGCCCGGATCGGCACCTGCAACCAGGAGTTCGGAACTCTCGCCTCGTGGCTGCCCGACGTGCTGTGCGCGCTCACCGCCAACCTCGACGAGCCCGGAGGTTTGATGTGGGCCAAACCGGTGGCCACATCGATGGCGCTGCTGCCACGCGATCAGGCGTTCACCGCGGGCCGTTGGCGCAGCCGGGTGCGTGGCGCCCCCGAAGTGCTCGGCCAGGTGCCCGTGTCGTGCCTCGCCGAGGAGATCGACACTCCCGGCGAAGGCCAAATCCGGGCGCTGGTGATGATCTGCGGCAACCCGGTGATCTCCGCCCCCGACGCCGGTCGGCTCGACTCGGCCCTGCCGCTGCTGGACTGCATGATCTCGATGGACAACGCCCTCAACGAAACATCACGGCACGCGCACGTGGTGCTGCCGGGCCTTTCGCCGCTCGAGCAGCCCCACTACGACGAGCTGTTGTGGTCTTGGGCGATGCGCTCCGCCGCAAAATGGTCACCGGCGCTGTTTCCGCCCAGCGACGGCAGACCCCACGAATGGGAAATCCTGATCCGTCTTGGCGCTGTCTGCGCGGGCATGGATCCGAACACGGTGGACGTGGCCGCCATCGACAACGGCTACTTCTCGGCCCTTGCCGAGCGTTACGGAGTGGACCCCGGCGCGGCCCTGGCGGCATCACCCGAACCGGGCCCTGAGCGGATCAACGACCTCGCAGTTCGTGCCGGGCCGTGGGGTGACCGCTACGACCCCGACTCCGACGGGCTCACCCTGGAGAAGATCAAAGCACACCCCGACGGGATCGACATGGGCCCGATGGTTTCACGCCTCGACGAGATCGTGCTCCACGACGACGGCAAAGTAGACCTCGCCCCGGCGTACATCACCGCCGACCTGGAACGACTCCGCACCCGTCATCATGAAGTCTTCGCCGCGGCCCGCAGTGGTGCCACAGATCACGATTCCGGGGCGCGACCCGGTGGCGCATCGGGCCACGAGGGATTGCTGTTGGTGAGCCGTCGTCACTTGCGTTCGAACAATTCGTGGATGCACAACGTGAGCGTGCTGGTGTCCGGCAAGGACCGCTGCACGCTTCTCATCCACCCCTCCGACGCTGCTGCGTGTGGAGTTGTCGACGGCTCAACAGCCTGTGTCACCTCGGTGAACGGATCGGTGGAGGTGCCGGTGGAGGTGAGCGACGAAATGATGCCCGGAGTGGTGTCGCTGCCCCACGGATGGGGTCACGACAAGCCCGGAACCCTCATGTCGGTTGCCCGCGAACATGCCGGGGTGAACAACAATCTCCTGGCCCCGGCCACCTTCGTGGACGTGCCCTCAGGCAACGCCGCAGTCAACGGCATCCCAGTGGAAGTAGTCCCCGCCGCCTGAACCCCGTTGGTTCTTATTCGCAGCCGGCTGTGCAGGTTGGGTCTGGGGGGGTGGTTGTTGTGGTTACCACTGTTGCGTCTGCTGTGCATGGCTGACCTGGGCCTCGGTACATGCCTGTTATCACGTACCAGCCTGATTCCTGGCCCAAGGCGTTGAACGTTGTGGCGGCCAGGCGGATCGGCAGGTTGGCCGGCACGTCGAGCACCGTGGCGCCCCAGCGGCTGCCCCCGGAACGGGTCTGATCGACGTTGCTGAGATCAAGGTTGCGGTTGGTGATGAACGGACCACCGTCCTCGGACACGTAGAGACGCACCGCCGCAACATTCGAAGGATCGGCCGGGGCGTCCCACTCCAAGGTCACCTCACCCTCGTTGGCACCTGCCAGACACGTGAGGTTCGCAGGCGGAGGCGGTGGACCCGTGCCGTCACCGGGAGGCACCGTGGTCGTGGTGGTTGTCGTAATGCCTCCGGTTTCCGGGTCTTCTTCTTCTTCGTTTTCTTCAGGATCCGGTTCCGGCTCTGGAATCACGGGTCGAGACGTTGTGGTTTCTGAGCTGGGGGGGATTGTGACGGTGCTCTCGACCGGAAGGGCCTCTTCGTCTTCGTCGCCGTTGCCGCATGCCGACGCGATCAGGGCCAATGCCAGGACGGCCACACCAATGCTCCTGCTGAATCTCATGGGGAAGACTCCTTTCCACCGTCACGCTACTTGCGCCGCCTGCCTCGGCAGCGGTGGACCCAACTACCGAACCAATCGTACAGGATAGGCGAACACGGGCCATGGATGGGCACAACCTGTGCATGAGCCTGTTGGCAGAGCGCGAATTACCTGTGTACAAGCTGTACACAAGCTGTGTACTCTTCGCAACGTTGGCACTTGGCGGGTGAGGCTCGGGGTGGCGCCCATCCCGAAGACTCACGTGCGCGGCAGGTTGTTTGCTTGCGTCGTGTGCCCGGAACATGCACCCTGCGCCCATAATTGTTTGATGAACGTCGACGCGGCCCGTGACGAACTTTGCGAGATCGTCTCCGGCGACGACCCCGCGCCCAAATTGTGGTCGGCGGTACGCGGCGGCAGCATGGATCGGATCGTTCCCGAGTTCTCCGCGCTGGCAATGGAACAAGACCCGGAGCATCGTCACAAGGACGTGCTCGCACACACCATCGCAGTCGTCGCCCTGTCACCCGACGACCTGGTGGTGCGTCTGGCAGCCCTGTTCCACGACATCGGCAAGCCCCGAACCCGAAGTTTCGACAACGGCGAAGTGACATTTCGCAACCACGAAGCCGTCGGGGCCCGAATGACACGCAAGCGAATGCGGGCCCTCGGATTCCACGACACAATCGTGGAAGACGTGAGCGAGCTGGTGCGCCTGTCTGGCCGCTTCAAGGGTTACGACGCCAACTGGACCGACTCCGCGGTGCGTCGCTACGCCAGAGACGCCGGGCCCCTCCTGGGGCGGCTCAACCAGCTCGTTCGATCCGACTGCACCACCCGCAACCCACGTCGGCGCGCCAACCTGCATCGCAAGGTGGATGAGCTCGAAGCACGGGTCGCGTCCTTGGCCGCTGAAGCGCGCCGTGCCGCCGAGCGGCCCCAGATGGATGGCAACGCGGTGATGGCCCACCTTGGTGTGGGCCCCGGGCCGCACATCGGCCGCGCAATGGCCTGGCTGCTGGAACTAAAGCGCACCCACGGCACCCTCGAAACAGACGACCTCCACGCCCGCCTGGATGCCTGGTGGGCCGAGTACACGTCCCGCTCCGAGTAGCGGCCTGGCTGGTCGCGCGGTCCGGTGGGCGGGGCCTGACCGGTGGCCGTTTCCGGAACGGCTTCACTTCGTTGCAGATTGTTCCGTAACCCGGCCACCGGCCACCCGCCCACCTCGCTGGTCGCTGCGTTTGGCCGTCTTGTCGGGTTGCTTGATTTAGTTGGCTAGAGGGGGGATTGGGGTTGTCTTGTAGGTGAGCTGTATTGGGGGGTGGTTTGGGGCTGTCAGTTGGGCCTTGAAGGTTTGGCTGGGGCGGATTTCGCCTATCACTCCCACTGTGCCGGTGAAGGCTGCGAAGCACTTGGGGCGGTCTTGGCGCCATGGGATGCTTGCCACCAGGTCGTCGGGTGGCAGGTTGGCGCCTACTGATCCTTGTTGGTAGGTGACGTTGCCGTCGATGAAGCTGCTCAGCGTCAGGTCGTCCCATTGGTCTCCCATTTCGCTTGCGGCCCATGCGTTGGTGGCCACCGGCTTGGGGCACACGCCTTTGGAGGCCACTATGTCCACGGCTTCCAAGGCCCGGTCGGTGTGATCGGAGCCCACCGTCACGAACATGTCGTTGCCGTCAACAACCATCACCAACTCGACCTCACCTGAGGTTTGGTGGCCGGCCACTTTGATCACCGGGGCCTGGGTGAGCAGCCACGGCGGGAACGCCATGAACAGCGGCACCTGAGCCGGGCGCGGCACACCCAACTCGGCCAGTTCGGAAATGTGTGCCTCCACGGCTTCGCGGTCACGTCCGGCGTAACCGATCACAACCACCACCTCCACGTCGAAGTGGCGCTCGGCGCCGTCAACGAGGAGCTTCATCGCTTGCACCTGCCACGTTTCTTTGGGCGGCGCGCCGCCGGGGAGGAGAGCCCAGGCATCGCCTGGTTCACGGTTCGTAACCGCCGGTTCGGAACTCCACCATCAGCACTCCCGACTCGCTGCGCCACGGGCCGTGAGGCATTCCTGGCGGGCGACAGGCGTACATGCCCGCCGTGAAGGTCTCACCGAGACGCAGATCAGTCAAGTCTCCCGACACGATGTACACCTCCTCCCAGAAGTGATGCGTGAGCGCCCCGTTGGCAGACGAATCGGTTCCCGGCGCGAACCTCAACAACCTGGTGTAGGCCCCGTCGGGGTGGCCCTCGGTGGACAGGATCTGCTCGTCTATGCCCTCCACCGGGCCACCCGCGGGCCGCCATCGCCCCGCCGGCACGTGAAACTCGAGTTCTGGTTTGTCGCCCATGGTGTCCTCCTGGGTCGCTTGCGGGTGGGCTTCAGCCCAGTTCGTACAGCTTCGGTTCGAGACGGTTCACGCTGCGGGCGCCGGTTGGGGTGATCACGAACGTGTCGCCGATGAACACACCCTTGAGAACGTCGGCGGTACACGGATGGATCTCCACACAACAGGCCATGTTGGGCTCCAACACCACGTTCTTGTCGGGGCGGTGCGAGGTGCCCACGAACGGCCCGGCGTCGATCGGGTTGAACACCCCGTGAACCAGCGGCGCCACGATCGTGTAACCCCGCTCGGAGATCACGCTGCCCGCGGCGCGCAAATCCGCGGCGGTGCAACCGGGACGCAGCTCGGCCACCACCCGGTGGTAAGCCTCGAACATCACGTCAAACAAGTCCGCGTAGTCCGGCGGAGGCTTCGAGAACACCATCGGCTTGCCGGTTTGGGCCTCGTAACCGTGGCCGTCGCGGGCGCCGACCTCCATCAACAGCACGTCGTCGTCGCAAATTGTGCGATTGATCGGCCGCGGGCGTTGGAAGCCGCTGGTGGGATTGCTCATCGACTCGCTTCCCGCCAGCACCATGCAAGGAATCTCACCGCGCTCCGCGGCGATCGCGCCGTAGATGATCCTGAACAGGTCGTGCTCGGTCATGCCGGGACGCAACTGCTCCATCACCGCCACCTGGGTGGCGTCACCGATACGACCGGCCTCTTCGAGGCAGGCAACCTCCTCGTCGGAGAGCACCAACCGCATCTGCCAGAACTCGTCTGAGTACTCCTCGAAGGTCACCTCCGGGAAGCCCTCGGTGAGCGCAAGCCAATGATCGCGCGACACCGACAAGTACGGCGCAGGTTTGATGATCCCCACCCTGCCCCGTCGCACTCCCAGCTCGTTGAGACGGTCGACCAGGATCGTGCGGGTGTTCAACGCGCCACGAACATCCGCGAACACCGAGCGTGTGATCCGATCCGGCAGCCGGGCATTCAGCCCCAGGATCGCCAGGGTGGGCTCACCGTCGGCGGGGAAGATCACGAAACAGTCAAGCTCCATCGTGCCCATGTAGTTGGTGATCCACCTCACGTTGGCCCAGCCCCGGTCCCACAGGTGGCAAGCACCGGCCACGAGCAAACAGTCCAGGTCGTGTTCGGCCATGAAGCCCCGCACCAGGCTGTGACGGCGCGCGAACTCGTGTTCCGAGAACGTGGGCCAGTCGTACAGGTCGTGGTTGATCGGGTGGGGATAGGTGATCGCCCGAGGGCCGAAACTTGAACCGCCGGACTTCCCGGCAGGCGAATTGCTCATCTGTGCTCCTTCACTTGGTGGTTCGGTGGGCGGGCCACCCACCTCGCGGGATGCGGACGTCGGCTCGTCGTGGGTGGCTCGCTTCGTGCCGCGCTCAGGGGTGAACCTCAACCATTGATGCTCGGCGGCGGTGATCGGCCACGGCGGACTGTTGCCCGGTGTCGGCGTGGACGGCTGCGATCGTGCAGCTTCCGAACAGGTCGCTGGACGTGTCGGCCCTTGTGGCCACCTGATGGCCCCGCTTGGCGAGCTCCGAGCGCACACCCGCGGAGAACCCCTCTTCGAGCAGCAGCAGATCATCGGCGTCGGGCAGGCGGGGCGCTCCCGACAGCCAGCGTGGCCGCTGCACTGCATGTTGCACCGTGGCGTCGTCATCGATGATCGATCTCAGCACCTGGAAGTTGGTTTGCACCTGGCCACGCCCACCCGGAGTGGCCCCCACCAGGCGAAGGCCGCCGTGCTGGAGGTGGTAACCCACCAAGGTGTGCAACGGCCTCGACGAACCGGGCGGCCCGTTGGAGCGAGCCATGCTGGTGGGCTGTTTCGCCAGCCGGTCGTTGAGCACGATGCCGGTGCCGGGAACCACCACCCGTGATCCGAACTCGTTGAACAAGCTGTGAATGAACGTCACCAGGCGCCCCTCGGTGTCCGCCACAGCCAAACAGGTGGTGTCCGAACCCATGGCAGCGGCGCGCACGGAGGCCTCCGAGAACCCCGGCGCCGAGTTCCCGGTGGCGTTCGAGCCGTTGTTCGTGGGCGCGGCCGAAGCCTTCACGCGGGCATCTGGACGCGGCGGTTGGCCCGCTGCGCGTTCGGCTGCGATCAGCGCGGCCCGTTGCTGCACGGCGTCGTTGTCGAGCAGCGCCATCACGTCGGCGGCGTCCTGCCACCGTTGCAGACCGGTCAGATCGTCGAAAGCGGCGTGCTTGCAGCGCACCATCAAGTCCACAAGGTCGGCCTGGTCGCTGCGGTCACCGTCGCTGAGCCGTTCAAGGAGCAGCATTTGCTGCAACAGCACCCAGCCCATCGACACCGGCGGCGTCACCGACACCACCGCCCCCCTGTAGCGAATGCTCAGCGGCGCCACGAACCCGGCGGTGTGATTCTGAAGGTCTTCGGCGGCGAGCAGCCCGCCACGGCGCCGGATCACCTCGGTGAGTTCCCGACCGAGCGGGCCCCGGTAGAACACGTCCGGGCCTGCGCTTGCGATCAGGCTCAGCGTGCGCGCCAGGGTGGGCAAGCGGAACCGCTCACCGGCAGCCGCCTTGTTGTCGGCGCACAATTCGTGTACCAGAGGATCGCCGGCGCCCACCTGGGTTTTGGTTCGGTTCAGTGCGGCAGCGAAGGCTTCGTCAAGGATGAATCCTCGCTGCGCCAACTCGATGGCAGGCTCGAACAAGGCCGTCCAGTCCCAGGTTCCGTCGTGTTCCCACAAGCAGCCCCAGGCGTGAACCAGCCCTGGCGTGGAGATCGACAACGGTCCGAAACGGGGCAACCTGTCGGCGTTCAGCGACGCCGTGGAAAGCGCCCGGGGCGCCGCGCCTGCACCGTTGAGAGCTTCGAGGGTGCCGTCGGGGTTGGACACCATGGCAAAGCCGTCACCACCCAGGCCGCACCACGGCAACTCGCGAACGCATTGCACCGCCGAGGCCGCAATAACCGCGTCAACGGCGTTTCCGCCTGCCTCCAGCACGGCCGCGCCGGTTTGTGCAGCTTCGGCGCTGCCGGCGCTGATCACCGCCTTCGGCGAGGCCGCGTTCGAGACGTTCACGGTTGCAGCCATGGGCTACGAGACGGTGTCACGACCACGAACCGGCCGGGGCGCCCAACGCGCTCACGGTCGCCGCACTGGTCGACAGTCTTGGCGTGGTGGCGGATTCCGGGTCAGACAACGGCGATGGCCTCCACCTCGATCAGCATTTCGGGGTTCTTCAGCCGCGACACGAACACCGACGACCGTGCCGGCAAAGGCTCGGGAAAGTGACTGGTCCACTGCTCGTTGAGTGGCCCGGTGGGTGTGCCCTCCTTGAGGTAGACGGTGGTCTTCACCACGTCGGCCATGGACGCCCCGGCTGCTTCGAGAATGTTGGCGATGTTGCGCAGCGCCCAGTCGGCTTGCTCGCCGATGTCTCCCATCTGGCCGGTGTCGCGGTTGCGTCCCGCCTGCCCGGCGGTGAACACCAGGTTGCCCACCCGGATCGCCTGATTGAACGGCCCCGTGGGTGTGGGCGCCCCGTCGGTGCGCACGACAATGCGATCGGTCATCGTTGGTCCTCCTCGTGAGACGGTGTGTGCGAGGCGTCGCCGGGGCCTAAGGAATCGGCGCCGGCGGAATCTGCCGGGGAGTGTTCGGCTCGGGCCTGCGTGGCGATGTCACGCCAGTGATGACACCTCACCGAGTGCAGCGTGACCGAAAGCGGCGACGCGTCGGCGTGCGAGCGTTGCCCCGAAGAGTTGGGCGCAGTTTCCGTGGAGTGGAGTGGCGCCTCCGGGATTGGCACCTCTTCGGCGCACTGGTGATCGGCGTAAGGGCAGCGGGTGCGGTAACGGCAACCCGAAGGTGGATCGAGCAGGCTCGGCAGTTCGCCGCGCACGAGCCGTCGGGCGGTTCGAAGCCGGGCGGCGCTCTCGGAATCGGCCCGTGGAACCGCGGTGATCAGCCCTTGTGTGTAGGGATGGCGAGGCGCGGCGAAAACCTGGTCGGTGGTGCCGGTCTCCACGATTTGCCCCAGGTACATCACCGCCACCCGGTCAGAAAGGTGGCGCACCACCGAAAGGTCGTGTGAGATGAACAAAATGGCCAGTTGCAGCTCGGCTTGCATCTCGTCGAGCACGTTGATGATCTGGGCTTGTATCGACACGTCCAAAGCCGACACGGGCTCGTCGCACACCAGCACCGCGGGACGTGTGACGATCGAACGGGCGATGCACACCCGCTGCTGTTGACCTCCGCTGAGTTCGCTGGGCAACCGATCGGCCAGCGACGCCGGCAAACCCACCATTTCCATGGTTTCGGTGACCGTGCGGTTGCGGGTGGCGCTGTTGCCGATTTTGTGAACCCGCAGGGGCTCACCGATGAGAGTGGCGATGCTCATGCGCGGATCCAGCGAGCCGCGAGGATCCTGGAACACCATTTGGATGCGGTGCCGCAGGCGGCGCAACTCGCGGGCCGTCAAGGATCGCAGTTCCACCCCTTCGAGATGCACCGAGCCGCGAACCGGGGCCACAAGTTGCATCACCGCACGCGCCAGGGTTGATTTGCCGCAACCGCTCTCGCCCACCAGTCCCAGGGTTTCGCCTTGTGCAAGCTGCAGCGAAACGCCGTCCACCGCGGTGATCGGCCCGGCCTCGGTGTCGAAGGTCACCACCACGTCGTCAACGTCGAGCACCGCCTGCCCCGGTGTCATCGCCCCCTCGGTCGTCGCATCGCCGGTGGTCACGGCCCCGTCGGGTGCGGATCCGTCGCCAACCGTGGCCTCGGCGGTGGCGCCGGCACTGCCGACACCGGTCGTTGCGGTCATTGGGCCGGCTGCCATGGTCGTCCCGCCACGGTGCTTCGCTGGGCACGATCGGAGGCCAGCCAGCAGGCGCTGGTGTGATCGGGCCCCACCCGGATCTCGGGTGGTGTTTCGCTGTGGCAGCGATCAACGGCGTGAGCACACCGCGGCGCGAACGCGCACGACGACCCACCCCCGCCGTCCAGCGGCGGCTGACCCGGTATCGGATGAAGACGCCCGGTGTGGGTGTGGTCAAAGCGCGGCACCAGCCGCATCAGCCCTTCGGTGTAGGGATGGTTGGCCCGGTGAAACAAATGCGCCATCGACGCCTTCTCCACGAGCTTTCCGGCGTACATCACCTGAACGTCGTCACAAGTGGCAGCCACAACACCGAAGTCGTGGGTGATCAGCATCAACGCCATGTCGGTGGAGCGACGCAGCTCGTCGAGCAGCAGCAGGATCTCGGCTTGCACGGTCACGTCGAGCGCTGTGGTGGGCTCATCGGCGATCAGCATGCGCGGTTGGCAGG
The DNA here is from genome assembly GCA_965221635.1 of Candidatus Aldehydirespiratoraceae bacterium. Lineage (GTDB taxonomy): Bacteria > Actinomycetota > Acidimicrobiia > Acidimicrobiales > Aldehydirespiratoraceae > JAAXHB01. Next base: position 584,475 of record OZ244902.1, on the reverse strand, counting down.
CGATCGCCAGCGAGATCATCACCCGTTGGCGCATTCCGCCGCTGAAGCTGTGGGGCAGCTCCTCGGCGCGCCGGTCGGGGTCGGCGATGCCCACCCTTCCCAGCAACTCAACCGCTTCACCGGCGGCTGCGCTTCGTGACAGGCCCCGATGCAAACGAAGCGATTCGGCTATCTGTTCGCCAACCGTCATCAGCGGATTGAGGGACGTGAGCGGATCCTGGAAGATCATGCCAATCTGCCCGCCGCGCACGGCACGCAACCGGCGTTCGTCGATGCGCAACAAGTCCATGCCGTCGAAGGTGACCGAACCGCTCATCTCCACGTCGTCGGTGATGGCGAACAACCGCAGCAACGCCCGAGCGGTGACGCTCTTGCCGCTTCCGCTTTCGCCGACCACCCCAAGCGAGGCGCCCGGCGACATCGTGAAGCTCACTCCGTCCACTGCGTGTACCGGCCCCGACGCCGTGTGAAACGTGACGTGCAGGTCTTCAACCTCCAACAGCGCTTGGCTCATCCCGCGGCTCCCGACCGGGATTCCCAGTAGCGGCCCAGCAAGTTGAGCACAAGCACGGTGATGCCCAACAGCACACCGGGAAGGATCGTCAGCCACCATGCCACCGCCAACAGGGGGCGACCCTCGGAGATCAGCAAACCCCAGGTGGTTTGAGGCGGCTGCACGCCCACTCCCAAAAAGCTGAGCCCGGCCTCGGAGAGCATCACGTGACCAACCTCCACCACGCACAGCACCAAAATCCGCGGGGCCACGTTGGGCAGCAGATGCCGCCCGAGGATGGTGGTGGTGGAGCATCCTGTGGCCACCGACGCCTCGATGAACGTGGCGTCACGCAGGCGCATCGCCTCGGCGCGCACCACCCTGGCGAAGATCGGCCACACCAAACACGGCAACACGATCAGCAGGATCGTGATGCTCGGCCCCAACAAGCTCAGCAGCAGGATCGCCACAAGGAACATCGGCATGGCGGTTTGTGCCTCGCCGAGACGCATCAACAGCCGGTCGGTGCGTCCCCGGAAGTAACCGCCGAGCAGGCCGAACAACACGCCGATCGCCGCGCCGATCAAAGTGGACGCCACCGCGATGAACATCGTGAGGCGCGTTCCGGCCACCATTCGTGCGAAGAGGTCCCGTCCGAGGCTGTCGGTGCCGAGCAGATGGAAACCCTCAGGCGAGCTGGTCCACACGCCCTGCAGGCGGGATCGCAGATTTTGGCGCTGCGGATCGTGCCACGAGAACAAGTCGGGCGCCACCGAGAACGCCACCAGCAGCAACAGGAACCCGGCCAGCACCATCCAGCCACGGCGGCCCAGGAGCCGCACCAGGCGGGCCAAGACGCCTCGATCCCTGGAGCGGCGCGTCCCCGCCCCGGCGGCGTCGGCGCCTGCGGGGTCCTTGTCGGCGCGGCCCCTGGCCACGGTCACGCCCATCAGCTCGCCCGGATCCTTCGGTCTATGAACCGGTAGCCCAGATCGATCAGCAGGTTGCTGACGATCACGAACACCCCGGCCACGATCACCGCTGCTTGCAACACGAAGAAGTCCTGGCGGTGCGCGCCGTCGATCATCAACCGTCCCACACCGGGCCAGGCGAACACGTACTCGATGGCGAACGCGGCGCCTCCCCACATGCGCACGTACTCCCAGCCCACGGTGGTGGCAGTGGTCACGCCGGTGTTGCGCACCACGTGACGGCGAAGGATCGTCCACTCGGTGAGTCCCTTGCTGCGAGCCACGGTGACATAAGGCTTGGACATCTCCTCGAAGGTGGCTGATCGCACGAGTTGGTAGATGCGCCCGCCGTGGACGATGCCCAGCGTGGTGGCGGGCAACACGATGCTCCACGTCTCGAAGCGTCCCGATGTCGGCAGCCATCCGAGTTGCACCCCGAACAGCAGGATCAACAGCAGCCCCAGCCAGAAGTTCGGCACAGACAGCGCTGTCACCGACAGCAGGTTGGACGCCTTGTCGAACGGCTTTCGCGCCCGCGCCCCGGCCACGATGCCGGGCACCACCCCGAGCGCGGCGGCCACTGCCAACCCGGCCACGGTGAGGATGATCGTGGACGGCAGGGCCTCCATCACCGCGTCGATCGCGGGTCTCTGCTGCCAGGTGGACTCGCCGAAATCGAGTTGCACCAGGCCCCGCAGGTACTCCCAGTAGCGCTCGGTGACGGGACGGTCCAGCCCGAACTGACGGGCGACGGTGGCGATCTCCTCGTCGGTTGCGTCTATCGGCGCGAAGATCAGCGCCGGGTTGCCCACGATGTTGGACACGAAGAAGATCGCCGTCACCACCAGCAACAGCACGATCACGCCGTCACGCAGCCTGCGCAGCAGCATGCGCCGCAGCGATTGCGACGGCGATTTGGTCTCTTGTGTTGTGCTCATCTCGGGGTTCGTGCGACGCCAAACAGACGTGGGTCGCCGTCATCCACCGGCCCGGTCCAACCAAGGGCCGGGCCGGTGGACGCAGCGGCACTCATCGTGCTAGCGGATGCTCATCTCGGCCACGTAGTACTCGTCGTCGAGCCTTGGCTCCCAGTCGAGTCGTTCGGTGGCGCCGTAGATCAGGTCCTGTTGCAGCAGGTAAATGGCGTGCGGGTTCTCGTACAGCGCCGCCCATGCCTGCTGGTAAAGGCTGTCGCGCAACGCCTGATCGGTGGTTGACCCGGCCTCTTCGAACAGTGCGGTCACTTCCTCGTCGCACAGCTTCGAGGACGAGCCGTCACAGGTGACGTGGCTGCGGGTGCGAGCACCGTCGAACCATTCGTTGGAGTTCCAGCCGTAACGCAGGTCGTAGGCGCCGGGCTCGGTTCCGGCGATGCGACTGCCCGAACGGAACGTGTTCCACTCGGCGAGCTGCACGCGGGCGTCGAGGCCGATGTCGTTGAGCGACTGGGCCACGAACTGGGCTGTTTCCACGCCCCGCAGGTAACGCCCGATGGGTGCGTAAATGTCGATGCGGAAACCGTCGGGGTATCCGGCGTCCACCACGAGCTGCGCTGCCCGATCCGGGTCGTAGGGGTGCGGCCCGAGGTTGGGGTTGAAGCCGAGCATTCCCGGAGCGAGGTGCTGTGCGTTGTTGGGCCGCGCGTAGCCCTCGTAGAGCGTTTCGGCCAACAAGTCCTTGTCCACCGCCAGGTTCAGCGCCACGCGTACCTCGGGTGAGCTCAGCTCTTCGCGGTAGGCGTTGATGGTCATGTAGCTGAACTCGGTGGCGGGAACGCTCAACGGCTGGGGCACCAGGTCGACCTGTTCGGGCAGGATGTCCAGCACAAGGTCCACCTCACCGGCTTGCAGTGCCGCCAGCGAGGTTTGCTTGTCGGGAATGAAACGCACGGTGAAGCGTTCAATCGACGGAGCGTCACCCCAGTAGTCGGCGTTGCGCACCGCTGAGATCTGCTGACCGCGATCCCACGAATCGAACACGTACGGGCCGGTGCCCACCGGGTTCTCGCCCACGGTGTCGGCGGTGCCGGGAGCGATCACCGGCAGCTGGGCGATCTGCAGGGGCAGCACCGCGTTGATGCCGTCGGTGTGAATGTCCACCGTGTAATCGTCCACCACCTCGGCTGAGCTGATGTTGCGAATGTAGGACGAACGCTGGGTTTCGTAGTCGGGGTGCAGCATGCGGTTGAGGCTGTCGGCCACGGCTTGCGCGTTCAGTTCCGAACCGTCGTGGAAGGTCACGCCCTCACGAATCGAGAAACGCCAGGTGTCGTCATCCACCGCTTCGGGGAAGTCGGTTGCCAGCACCGGCACCAGCTCGGTGGCGGCGTTGCGTCCCAGCAGCGACTCGAACAAGTTGGCGGTGACCACCCTGGAGCTGCGGTCGTTCACCGCTTGGGGATCAAGCGTGGACGGCTCGGTGGTGACCGCGATGGTGATGGCGCCCGGCTCACCCGAGGGCGCCTCCTCGGACTCCTCGGGTTGCATGGCGTCCGCCGCGGCGGCTTCGGCGGCTGCGGCTGCGGCCTCAGCGGCTGCGGCGGCGGCCTGCGCCTCGGCAAGCTCAGCTTCGAGGTCCGCTATTTCCTGGGGGTCGGCGGCTTCACCGGCTTCGGCGGCGGCCATTGCCGCGTCCAGCTCGGCTCGCGCGTCGGCGGCTTCGGCGGCTGCTGCGTCGGCGTCGGCGCGGGCATCGGCGGCGGCAGCCTGAGCCTCCTCGAGTGCCGCGGCGTCCGAGGCGGCGTCATCGTCACCTCCACAGCCCGCTGCCAGCAGCGCCACCACGAACAGCGCCACGAGCGGCACCGTCAGCTTTCGCCATAGGTGGGTTGTCATTTTGTTGCCTCCCTTCGGGTCCCCCTGAATTCGGTTCGTCAGAGGTCTTGGTTGTCTTCGCCCAAGGGGCGGCGCAACTCGTGGAACCGAGCTGCCGCCTCCGTTGCGATCTCATGGTCGATTTGAGGACTGCCGCCACCCACCCCGATGGCGCCAATGCAGGTGTCCCCCGCGAACAGCGGCACACCCCCGGGGTTCACCGTGACCCCGCCGGGGATGATCTCCACCAGGCTTGTGGGGAACATTGGCCGGTCCGCCCACATCGACACCAGGTCGTTGGTGGGTTTTGCGAAAGCGGCCGCCAGGCGGGCCTTGCCCATCGCCATGTAAGGCCCGTGCCAGCGCTTGCCGCGCATCAGCACCAACGGATGACCGGCGTCGTCGTGAACGGCCACCGTGGCGTTGATGCCCCGCTGCGCGGCGATCTCTCTGGTTTGCTGCACCAGCTCGAGGGCCTGCTCCACGCTCAGCGTGGTGTCAGTTGCCATTGTCTTCCCACGGGTCCGACAGCAGCCGCAGATACCGCGCGGCGTTGTCGGCCATCAGCTTGCGCAAGGCCTCCTCGCCGATCACGGGACCCCAGGCGATCACGTTGTCGGTGCTGTTGGGATAGGAGCACTCGGGGTGGGGGAAGTCCGATTCGTACATGAGCACCCCGTCGCCGAGCAGGTCGTTCACGGCTTTGGTCATGTGGGGGCCCTCGTGCTGCTCGATCGCGCAGAACACCCGGCCCATCTGCACGTACTCCATCGGCGTGTGACGAAGCCCGGCCGGCACCGCGCCCTTCACGTAGTCGATTTGGCTGGTGAGACGGATGATCCAGTGCGGCAACCAGCCGTGGCCGGTTTCAACGGTGGCCACCCGCAGGTTGGGGTAACGGTCGAGCATTCCCGACACCAACACGTAGGAAAGCAACCGCTCCGCTCCCCACACGTGGGCCGCGGTGCGCGCCACGGCCACGTTTCCCCAGATGTCGCGGTAACCGGGAAAGTACGGCGCCTCGTAGAAGAAGCTGTGATGCACGATCGGCAGGTCGGCTTCGTCCATTGCCTGCCAGATCGGTTCCAGGTCGGGGTCGTCCACCGGGAGACCCTCGGGAAGCACCGGCCAAACCGCTGAGAGCCATTCGGCATCGGCGTGCTCGCGGATCGTGGCCGCGGCCCACTCGGGATCCGCTCCCGGCGCCAGCAGCAAACCCTTGAGGCGCCGCGCATCCGCGGAGCAGTAGTCGGCCATGTAACGGTGATATGAGCGGTACATGGCCTTGGCCAGGCTCAGATCAAGCGCGGTGCTTCCCGGCGCCCACGTGCCCGGGATGATGAAGTTGATGTCCACGCCTTCCTCGTCCATGTTCTCGAGGCGGCCCTTGGAGTTGGTGTGCTGGATCCCATCCGCGATGGGTTTCACCGCCAGGTTCTTCACCCGGCCCTCCAGGGCGCCCTTGGCGCCCGCGCCGCGGGTGTCCACCGAGGCGTCGGCCTTGTGCCCCGCCACCCGGTTGTAAGGCTGGGGGTTCACGCGCACCACTCCGTAGGGGTGGGTTGGATGACCCCGGCCCGCGGTTGGTTTGGTGACACGCACATAAGGGGTCAGCTCGTCGGCACGTTCCTTGAGTTCGCGGTCGCCGTACTCGATGAGCACCTCAACCGATGGTGTGACATGGGTGTCGGAATCGATCACCCGGTATCCCTGTCTCATGGGTTCCTTTCTTTTTCCTCGGCGAACCTTGCGCCACTGTCTGTGGCGCCCACCGTTTCGTGCATCAACTTGAGCAGGCTTCGTTCCACCTGCTCGAGATGGCGTGACATCTGATCAGCGGCCCTCGTGGCGTCCCGACGCACGATGGCGTCATGAATCTGGGCGTGGCCCTCGTAGCCGGAGCCCACCAGGCGACGTTGTTCGATGTCGCGGGTGAACACCCGCCAGAACGCCGGTTTGCGAAAGAACAGCTCCAAGCCGGCTTCGTACAGCTCGGCGAGCACGGTGTTGTGCGACGCTCGCACCACCGCCCGGTGAAATCCCCGGTCGGCGGTGTGGTAGTCGGTTTCGTCTCGGGTGTCCATGCGACCCAGGCACTCGGCCAGCTCGGCCAGGTCGTCGGGGCCGCGGTTTGTGGCGGCAAGCGAAGCCGCGTGCACCTCCAGAAGCCTGCGCACGTCGAAGATCTGCTGCACCGACGCGTCCGACGCCCTGGCCGCCAGGTCGAGCAGTTGCGGGTTGATGTCACTCGGGTGGCGCACGATGAGCCGGTTGGCCTCACGGGTGAGAAACCCCGACGACACCAGCCCTTGCAACGCCTCGCGAACTGTGGTGCGCCCCACACCGAACGCTTCGCGCAGTTCGCGTTCCGAGGGCATCACCGCGCCCGGCTGCAGGCGACCCGACAGCATCTGACGCTTCAGTTCCTCCTGCAGCTTGTCGGTGAGGGTTTCGCGGCTGAGCTTCACGGCGCCACCTCGTGAGACGACACGGCACCCTGCGACGAGGCGCCCTGTGACGTGGGGCTCTGCGGCGCGCCGCCGTTGAGCCAACTCGGTCCGTTCGACGGATCGCCGCTGTCCTCGAACCCATCCGAAGCGGCGGGATCGCCAAAGGAGATGCGCTTGAAGTGCTCGATGCGATCGAAGGGCACCGATGCGTCGAGGATCACCTTGGTGCCCACCCCGGCCACCGAGGTGCGCACGTATTCGTGGCCGCGCATTCCCGGAAGCACGATCAGGTCGTCCGCCGCGTCGAAGCGGGTGGCGATGGCGTACTCCACGTCGGTGAGGTCGTGTGGGTCGATGTCGTCGTTCACCAGCACAACCATGTTCAGATCCTTGAGCGCGCCGATCGCGGCCAGCGCGGCGTTGCGGCCCATGCCGTCGTCCCGGGCAGATCTCGGCGCCAACGCAACCACCAGATGGAACCGGTGCAGCCCCCCAACGGGCATGGACACGTCGGTCACGATTGGTGTGACCGGTCGCATCGCTTCGAGCGCGGCCACCTCCAGCACGTGCTTGCGTAACACGATCGTTTCGCGGCCGGCGCCGTTGATGGCGTGGTACACCGGTTCGTTGCGGGTGGTGAGCGCGGTGATGTCGATGGTGGGCGAAGACCCCTCGGGCGAGGCGTAACCCACGAACTCCCCGAAAGGCCCCTCCAGCGCGGTTCGGTGGGCCTGGATCACGCCTTCGAGCACGATCTCGGTTTCGGCGGGTACGTCGATGTCCTGAGACACCCCCGGCGCAACGGGAAGCGGTGCGCCTCGGCATCCGCCCGCGGCGCAAAGTTCGTCCTTGTCCGGAGGCATGAGCGCGCCCATGGTGGACGCGGCGTAAATCAACGCAACGTCGGCGCCAATGCACACCGCCACCGGCAGGTCCACGCCCATGGCGGTGGCGTGGTCAAGTGCCACCCCCAGGTGGCGGCCGTTGTCGATCTTCACCGCCACCCTGTCGCGGTCGAGGAGCTGCAACCGGTGAAACGAGGCGTTGCGCACCCCTGTGAGCGGATCGCGAACCACCAGCACCCCGGCGGTCACGAAACGTCCGCCGTCTGATGGTGCGTGCTTGAGCACCGGGAGCTGATTCGCCAGGTCGATGTCGGGTTTGCGCCAAACGTGCTGCTGGGCCGCGGGGTTGGTCACAACCTCGGGCTCGATGTCGTTGTGGATGCCCCGCGCCAGAGCGGCGCGCAACCCGTGGAGGGTCAACCCGGTGGCGATTTGTGACGCCTCGGCTGTGGCGAAAACGTTGCCCACCACCGGGATCGAGTGTCCCTTCACGTTGTTGAAAAACAACGCGTCCCCGGCGTCGCGGGCTTTCATCACCGCAGCGATCTCAAGTTCGGGATCCATCACGGGGCCCACCCGGGCGAGCCGTCCCGCCGCGTCGAGGCGCCCAAGCGCGCTGCGGAAGCTGGTGTCGATCACGTCACCGTCACCGAGCACGTCGGTCGGGCCGCCACCAAGCGAGCCCGTCGACACGTGCTCGCCGTCCTGATGGCGCTGTGACGGGCCTTGAGTCGTGTTCGACCGGGTCACGAAGCCACCTCGGCGGTGTCGGCCCCGGATGACCCGGCCAGCAGATCGGTGACCATTTCGCGTGCCCTCTCCCAGTTATAGGCCCGGAAACAGCGACCCTGAACCACCGAAGCCGACCCGGCGTAGAACATTTCGTACTGGTAGTGCCGCCCGGCGAACTCCGACCCCACCGCGTCCCAGATCATTTTGAGCAGCGCCACCCGATGCTCGGCGTCCACCTCGGGCCAACGCACGAAACGCTCGAAATCCCGGCGGGCCGTTTCGTTCTGCCAGGTGCTTGCCGATGAGGGCACCTGGATCGTGGCGCCGCCGGTGAGTTCGCGGATGGCGAAGATGATGTCGCGGTACAGCGCCGGTTGCAGCGTCATCGCCGAGTACAGCATTTCCGGGTCGGGCCAGGCAACCCCGTTGTGGTCGATGGCGGCGTTGTACTCCGCGGCCAGCACGAAACCGTGCGGCACCGACACCTGAGCCGCCACGCGTGCCAGGGCGAGCTGAAAGTTGCGATCGGCGCTCTGACCCGACCACTCACCCAGCGCCGAGGCCAAACCGGCGAGGAAACGCAGCTTGGTGGCGTAACGGATCTGTGCCTGCGTGTTGCCAAGCACATGCGCGGGGGTGCGGTTGAACTGGGCGAAGGTGATGTCACGGTCGCGATCCACGAACACGTGCTCGGGGGGCACCTCCACGTCGTCGAACACCACCAGAGCATCGGACTCGTCGAGTTCGGCCGACAGCGGATAGTCCTCTGCGCTGGTCACGTCGCGCCCGTAGGGCCGCCGCGGGTAGATCCGCAGCGACGGGTGGTTCACCGGAATCACCACCGAAAGGCCGTAGTCCTCGGCGCCTTCGGGAAGCGGCTGGATCGAACTCACCAGCAGGTAGTCCGACAACACGGTGGCGGTGCCCAACATCTGCGCCCCGCGAACCACCACCGAGCCACCAGTCGAACGCACAATCGAGGCGTACAGGTTGGGTTCGTACTGCTGGTGGGGCCCACGGGAGCGGTCGATCTGGGGGTGAATGATCGTGTAGGTCACGTAAAGGTCTTCTTCGCGGGCTTTCTCGTAGAAGCTCGCCACGTTGTGCGCGTACTGGTCGCCTGCCTTGGCGAACGTTTCGGGCGACGCCGAGAAACCGGCAAGGAAAGAGGCGACATGGTCCGGCGAGCGGCCCAAGAAACCGCAGCTCAGTTCGGACCACGCTTCGATCGCCAGTCGCCGTCGGCGCAGGTCGTCCACCGAGTGAGGCACCATGAAGCAGGCGTTCACCGGCTCACCGCTGGTGGGTGACCGGTAGGTCATCAGATCCCGGTTGGCCGGGTCCGAGGCGAAGTCGTACAGCTTGGCCACGGTGCGCACCGCACCCTCGAAGCCCGGGTGGGTGGTCACGTCATCCACGCGTTGGCCGTCGAGGATCACGTTGCGTCCGTCCCGCAACGACTCGACGTAGGAACTTCCGTTGCGCATCCGTCCTCCAGAGCGGCCTGTCTTGCTGTGACGGTAACCTGATGCTGTTGACAGATTGTCTGACAACCAGCCCGCATGTCAAACCGTGCCGAACAGCGCTCCACCCGATCCGCAGTGCTATCCGTACGTCGCCCGCTGCCTCACGGCCGGGGCGTCACACCAGCCGCCCGCAGCTTGTGCCGCCGTTGATTCCCGGCGCGGCGTTGGTTCCCGGCGCGGCGGTGACGGCAGCCCCCGGGTGGTCTTCCCACGGGTTGGTTTTGGGTGGGTGAGCGCAGGGCGCCCAAGGCCAGGCGCCGAATAGCCGACCCGCTGAGGGACCGCAACTTCCGCCACTACGCGGGCGCCCAGCTGCTTCACGGCACCGGCATGTGGACGCACCGAATCGCTGAGTTGTGGCTTGTGTACGAGATAACCGCCAGCGCGCTGGCCGTGGGACTGGCCACCTCGGCCCGGGCGGGGTTCTCCATCGTGCTGGCGCCGCTGGCGGGAACGCTCGCCGACAGGGTCGACCGGCGCATGCTGCTCGCGGCCACCCAGATCACCAAGGCGCTCACCGCGGGTGTGCTGGGGCTGATCGCCGTTCGGGCGGGCACCGACCTGTCGCTGGTGTTGCTGTTCGCCACGATCTTGGTGCTTGGCGTGGTGGGGGCCATCGACACCCCACTGCGGCGTGCGTTCGTGCGAGACGTGGTGAGCGTGGACAAACTCGACGCCGCGGCCCGGCTGCACACCACGGTGATGTCCACCGGTCGCATCGCCGGGGGCGCGCTGGCCGCGCTGCTGCTGGGCTTGGGCACCGTGTGGGCCTGCTTTGTGTGCAACGCGGCGGTGTCGCTTGTGGCCGCGGCGCTGGTGCTGCGGGTGACACCCACCACAACCACCGTGACCGCCGAGGAGCGCGCCGAGGGCGGGCGGCTGTTCGCCTACCTGCGCCGCACTCCGTCGGTGACCGTTCCGCTGATGTTGCTTTGCAGCTTCGCGCTGTTCGGATGGAACCTCGAAGTGCTGATCCCGGCCTTGATCGACTCTCAGATGACGGCCTCGTCGGCAACCTTCGGGTATCTGGTGCTTGCCATGAGCCTGGGCAGCCTTGTGGGGTCTGTGATCGCGGCGTCGCGGGCGCGTGGTGGCATGGGAAGCCTGGTGGCGAGCCTGGCCCTCACCGGCATGGTGATCGTGCCCCTCGCCGCGGTGAGCGACCTCAGCGTTGGGCTGGTGGTGTTCTTCGCGATCGGCGCGTGCGGCGGGGGCTTCCTGAGCCTGGCCAACGCCACGGTCCAAACCGCTGCCGATCCGCGCCTTCAGGGACGGGTCTCCGCGGTGTACGGAGTTGTGTTCGTGGGCTCACGAGCGGTGGGAGGGCCGATACTGGGCTTGCTGGTGGACGTGCTCGGCAGCCGCAGCGCGCTGGTGATTGTGGGTTTGGGCACCGTGGCCTTCGCCGCGATCGCCGGTCTGGGCGTCCGCCGAACCCCGGCGGAGTCGCGATCCCGCAACGACGCCGATGTTGGATGATCCTGGGGTGGGGCTCGGGCCTGCGGCTCAGGCGGCTGAGCGCCCGAATCGGTAACCAACCGAACGCACCGTTTGGATCATTCGGGCGTGTTCCTCGCCGAGCTTGGCCCGCAGGCGGCGAATGTGAACGTCCACGGTGCGAGCCCCGCCGAAGTAGTCGTATCCCCACACTTCACTCAGAAGTGCCTCCCGGGTGAAAACCTTGCCGGGACTGGCCGCCAGGAAGCTCAGCAGCTTGTACTCCATGAACGTGAGATCCAGCGGACGGCCCGCTATCGAGGCCTGGTAGGTCTCCAGGTTCATCGTCAAGCTGCCGCGGCGCAGCATTTCGGCACTGGTTCGGGGGCTCCGCGAGGAGCTGTCGATCAGGGCTCGCAGCCTCATCTGAACCTCGGTGCCCGAAGCAGGCCAAACACAGAAATCGTCGAACAGGCGCCTGTGGCCCACAAGTTCGGGCAGGTGAGCTTCGTCGGCTAGCACCAGCACGGGCATCGCCGGGGCACTGCCACGGGACGCCTGAAGGAACTCCAAACCTTCGAGCACCTGCTTGTCGGGCAGGGGACGAGCCTCGGCCGCCGCCTGGGCGCCCATCCACACCACAACAGCCTCACCCTGGTCTGTGATGCCGCCGGTTTCCGGTCGGTCGGCGGCTTCGATGCGGAATCCCGATTCGCCAAGAACGCGTGCCACTTCGGGCGCCGGGGGATGCGGATGAACCAGCACCACCTCGGCCCGCCGCCGCCGGGGGCGGGTCGCCGCGCTCGGGGCCGCAGTGGTGTGCCGATGCCGTCCGGTGGATTCGCGTGGGGCGGCGGTCACCATCGCGGCAGGTACCTCTCCATCTCCCAAGGGGTGACCTGAGCCTGGTAACCGTCCCATTCGGCTCGTTTGTTGCGCAGAAACCACTCGAAGATGTGCTCGCCCAGGGTGTCGAAGACAAGTTCGGAGTGTCTCATGGCGTCCAGCGCCTCCTCCAGCGAGCGAGGCAGTCGAGCAGGCTCAACCGCGCCGCCAGGCGACCCCGCCGAATCCAACGAAGTCTCCGATGCCTGGGGCGGCAATTCGTAATCCTCGGCGATGCCGCGCAGCCCGGCCGCCAGCAGCAGCGAGTAGGCCAGGTACGGGTTGCAAGCCGGATCCAGGGCTCGGTATTCGAGCCGCACCGCTGTCGGCTTGCCCTGTTTGTGTATCGGCACTCTCACCAGCGCGCCTCTGTGGTGGCGGGCCCACACCACGTGCTGGGGCGCCTCGGACTGCTCCCCGAGTCGCTTGTAGGAGTTCACCAACTGGTTGGTGACCGCGGTGATTTCCCGGGCGTGCCAAAGCAGACCGGCCATGAACTTGCGCCCGGTTTCGGACAGCCCCAAAGGGTCGGCGCCGTCGGCGAAGGCGTTGTCGTCGCCGCGGAACAACGAGAAGTGCGTGTGCATGCCCGATCCCTGAACCCCGTTGAGCGGTTTGGGCATGAACGTGGCGTACACCCCGTGCGACATGGCGATGCGTTTCACCACCAGGCGCAGCGTCATGATGTTGTCGGCCATGCCCAGCGCCTCCGTGTAGCGCAGGTCGATCTCGTGCTGACTGGGGCTGTCCTCGTGAAACGAGTACTCCACCGGGATTCCCATCGATTCGAGCATGTGCAGCGTGTGGCGTCGCAAGTCGCTGTACACGTCGAAGGTGGTGAGATCAAAGTAGGAGGCCCGGTCGAGGGGTTCGGGACGGCCCTGCGACGGCTGGTCGGATGCGAAGTAGAAGAACTCCACCTCGGGCGCGGCCATGAAGGTGAAGCCCAGCCGCCGGGCGCCTTCCAGCGTGCGTCGCAGAACCCCGCGAGGGTCGCCGTCGAAGGCCTGACCGTCGAGGGTTTCGATGTCGCAGAACATCCTCGCTGTGGGCTCGTCGGAGGTGGCCCACGGCAGAAGCTCGAAGGTGGAGGCATCGGGGCGGGCCAGCACATCGGCTTCGTTCAGGCGGCTGAATCCGTCTATGGCGGTGCCGTCAAACTGCACACCCTCGGTGAACGCGGCATCAACTTCCGCCGGGGAGATCGCAACGGACTTGAGCTGTCCGAGAACGTCGGTGAACCACAAGCGCACAAGGCGAACTCCGCGCTCCTCGATGGTTCGAAGGACGTAATCCTCACCGGGGCTCACCGAAGGTGCCGTGCTCATCGCTGCCGTCCTTCCCACTGTGTGCCGGGTGGCCCCGGCAACAGGCGCATTGAAGTGTGTGTTCGCATGATGCCCTGAACGCCCACGATTCGCCACGACCTCCGTGCGCAATCAGAAGCGCGCATCGGAGGTGGCCGCTACAGCCGCACAGGTGGGCGAGGGCGTTTCGGTGGGGTTACCTTCGCATGGCCGTCGGTCCAGGCTGTTAACACTTTCTTCACATTTGTGCCGCAATTTCCGAGCCGGGACGCGCAATCCTTTGGTCTGCCGATTTCGGTTAGGGGCTGTCGTTCGCAAACCGGTCGAGAGCACCGAACAAGTGATTCTTCACCAAGTCTGAACACCCGCAACAAAGGAGCACACGTGACCTATCGAGCCGAATACATCTGGATTGACGGCGCCGAACCCACCGGCGAACTGCGTTCCAAGACCAAAATCGTGAACCACGACGAGGAGCCACCCATCTGGGGATACGACGGCTCCAGCACCAATCAGGCCACCGGCGCCAACTCCGACGTGGTGCTCAAGCCGGTGTTCACCTGCCCAGACCCGATACGCGGCGGTGACAACATCTTGGTGCTGTGCGAGACGCTGCTCACCTCGGACCTTTCGCCGCACCCCACCAACACCCGCGCAGAGGCGCTGGCCGTGTACGAGAAGTACGCGGATCAGGCCCCGCTGTTCGGCCTTGAACAGGAGTACACCCTCCTCGACGCCACCACCCGGTGGCCGGCGGGCTTCCCCGCAGCGGGCTTTCCCGCTCCGCAAGGCCCGTATTACTGCGCAGTGGGCGCCGGTCGCATCTTCGGGCGCGACCTGATCGAGGAACACACCAGCGCCTGCATCCTGGCCGGGCTCGGAATTGCCGGCACCAACGCCGAGGTGATGCCGGGCCAGTGGGAGTTCCAGATCGGCCCGCTCAACACCGTCGAGGTGGCCGACCATCTTTGGATGGCCCGCTACCTGCTCTTCCGCATTGCCGAGAAGCACGACATCGTGGTGACCATCGATCCCAAGCCGATGCTTGGCGACTGGAACGGCGCCGGCATGCACACCAACATGTCCACCAACGCAATGCGCGAGAGCTACGAGCCGATCGTGGCGGCGTGTGAAGCCCTTGGTGAGGTCGGCAAACCCGAGGAGCACCTCGCCGGGTACGGCGCCGGGATCGAGTTCCGCCTCACCGGCGAGCACGAAACGCAGCGTTACGACCAGTACTCCTACGGCGTGTCCGACAGGGGCGCCTCGGTGCGGATCCCCTGGCAGGTCGCTCGTGAGGGCAAGGGGTACATCGAGGACCGCCGCCCCAACGCCAACGCCGATCCGTACGTGGTGACCACCCTGATAACCCGCACCGTTTGCGAGGCGCTCGTAGGTTTCTGACCAACCCAGGGGCCGCAAGGCCTCTGATGGCTGCCGGGGCCGGTCCGCAGCGTTGAGACCGTCCCCGGCGGCATACTGCCGACATGGAGTCGCGCGGCCCGGCGGCATCACCTCGGCCTGAGGTTCGCAGTCTCAGACTGGCGATCTGCCAGATCAACACGGTGGTGGGCGACCTCGACGGCAACGCCGCCCGGATCGCCACGGCGCTCGACCAGGCCGACACGGGCGGCGCCGACCTGGCGGTGTTTCCCGAACTGGCGCTGAGCGGATATCCGCCCGAGGATCTGGTGCTGCGTCCCGGTTTCGGGGCGCAGTGCCGCGAACGGATCGAGGCCCTGGCCGCCCGCACCGGCGCCTGCGCAGCGCTGATCGGGTTCCCCGAGGCGTCGCAGTCCCCGGCACACAGCCATGGGCGACCCGTGGCCGACATGGCCGGCGTGGGCTGGTTCAACGACACCTACAACTCGGTGGCGGTGTGCGCCCAGGGCCGCATTCGCGGCGTTGTGCGAAAGCGGCACCTTCCCAACTACGACGTTTTCGACGAGGTGCGCCAGTTCCGCCCCGGCTCTGCATCTCGCCCGGAGGTGTTTCGCATCGCAGGCGTTCCGGTGGGTGTGAGCGTGTGCGAGGACGCCTGGGTTGCTCCCGGCCCGCTGGACGAACTCGCCGAGGCGGGTGTGAGCTTGTTCGTGAACGTGAGCAGCTCTCCTTTCCGCACCGGCAAGCAAGCCGACCGTGAACGGCTGATGGCCGAGCGGGCCGCCACCACCGGCGTGCCGTTGGTGTACGTCAACCTGGTGGGAGGCCAGGACGACCTGGTGTTCGACGGCGGCTCGTTCGCGGTGAACTCCAACGGTGAGGTGATCGCACGATGCGTCTCGTTCAGCGAGGACGTGGCCGTGTTCGACCTCGACGTGGCCGTGTCCGACCCCGACACGACGAAGGCCGTGGCCCCTGACGCGCAGACGCGGCCTGCCCAACCCATCGTCGTTGAGGTCACCGACCCCCGCCCCGGTGCTGCGACACCCCGCCTTGAGGCGCCGATGGCGTCGCCGGGTTGGCTCGATCACCGAGCCGAGACGTGGGCGGCGTTGGTGCTCGCCACCCGCGACTACGTGTACAAGTCCGGATTCACCGACGCGGTGCTGGGAATGTCCGGCGGGATCGATTCGTCGCTGGTTGCCGCGGTTGCCGCGGAGGCGCTCGGCCCCGGTCATGTTCACGGTGTGTTGCTGCCGTCGCGGTTCTCCAGCGATCACTCGGTGGCCGACGCCGAGAAGGTGGCTGCCAATTTGGGGATCGGCGCTCGCATCATCGGCATCGAGTCGGCCCACGCCGCGCTGAGCGACATGCTCGCCTCGGGGTTGGAAGCCACCGGTGGAACCTCCCGTCCCGCCGTGGGAAGCCTCACCGACCAAAACCTGCAATCGCGAATCAGGGGCTTGCTGTTGATGGCGCTCGCCAACGAGAACGGCTGGCTGGTGCTCACAACCGGAAACAAGAGCGAACTGGCGGTGGGCTACTCCACGCTGTACGGCGACACGGCCGGGGCCTACGCGGTGATTTGTGACCTGTGGAAGCTCGGCGTGTACGAAATGTGTCGCTGGCTCAACGAGCGTGCTCGCAGCGAGGTGATTCCCGAGTCGATCCTCACCAAGGCGCCCTCGGCCGAGCTTGCGCCCGATCAGCGCGACGACCAGTCCCTGCCGCCGTACTCCGTGCTTGATCCGATCCTTCGGGCCTACGTGGAGCAACTTCGCTCCGTCGAGGAGATTCAGGCGCTGGATATTGCCCCCGATCACGAAGTGGCCCGAGTGTGCGGGCTGGTGAACCTTGCGGAATACAAGCGGCGCCAGTCCCCGCTGGGGCCACGGGTCAGTGCCAGGGCTTTTGGACGCGACCGGCGAATGCCGATAGTGAACCGCTACCGGTGAAGCCCTCCGGTCCGCGATCACAAGCCGCGGTGGCGCGCATCGCCAGGCCGATCATCACAGGCCGTTCCCTGTCCGCAGTCGCCGGACAGGCACCGCCGATCGGTCGGTTCGCGGCAGGCCCGCTGGGAAGGCCATGACAGCCGCGGGTTTCACGCTCGTCGAGACGGCTCGCATCGTTGCGGATCTGCGAGTGGTGCTTGCACGCCTGTTCGAACTAACCGGCGGGTGGGCCCACCACGCGGTCACCGACAACGCCAATCAGGCCGGAACCTGGCTGTCCACGGTGAGTCGGCATCTCGGAGACCACTTCGAGCGTTTCGAAGCCCTGCAACCCGACTCGGAACTGTTGGCAAACCGGCCAACGGGCGCGCCCAGCGCCGCCGCGGCCCGAGATCTGCTCGAACAACTACGCGGTGAGCGCCGGGACCCGTGGTGGACGTTCGCGCTGACCCTCGGTGTGCTGCTGCCCGCGCTCGAGTCGGTGTGCGCGGAGATTGAAAGCCGCGGCGCGCCGCACTGTGACGCCGCGCTGATCCGAGCCGCCCGCCTGTTGCGCGTCGACCTCGGCGACGATCGCCGCACCGGTCACGCCATCACGGCGTCGGCTTCCGCGGGTGGTTCGGGCAGGAAACTCAGGGCGCTGCTCGATGAGGCGGAGGGTCGCTTCGAGGCTGCGAGTCGCGCGCTTGTCACAGACGTGACACAACCGGAGCCGCACCGGTGACGATCAAGGCGGTGTACACAGCCTGATCGGTGAGGCCACGGGTCCGGTTGGCGAAACGGATTCGGTGGTTATCGTCACAGTTCACGGCAGGGAGACGAGCGTCGCTCAATCGGATGTCCGAATTGGTCGACCTGATCACCGGGTCGCCGGCAAGGTACGGGAGGGCAAATGGCCAGGGCCGCGAGATCCAGGGTCAGAGAACGCGCCGAGCGCGAGGATGAGGATCTCGTCAGGGTCTACCTGTCCGACATAGGGCAGTACGAGTTGCTCACCAAGGACGACGAAGTGGTCCTGTCCCAGAAGATCGAGGCGGGCATCGAGGCGCGTGCCCAGCTCAAGGGAGCGGTTCCCGGAAGCCTCAGCGCGGCCCGGTTGCGCAAACTCAAGAAGATCGGCGAGGAAGGCGCCGAGGCGCAAAGCGTGTTTGTGAAGGCGAATCTGCGCCTGGTTGTGTCGATCGCCAAGAAATACCAAGCCTCGGGTCTGCCCCTCCTCGACCTCATCCAGGAAGGCAACCTGGGGCTCATCCACGCAGTGGAAAAGTTCGACTGGCGAAAAGGCTTCAAGTTCTCCACCTATGCCACCTGGTGGATACGTCAAGCCATCACACGTGGCATAGCCAACACCGGGCGCACCATCCGGCTGCCGGTTCACGCCGGTGACACGCTGGCACGCCTGCAGAAGGCCCGCATTCGCCTCGACCACAAGCACGGCCGACCGGCCACCGTTGCCGAACTTGCCCGCGAAGTGGACATGTCCGAGGCGAAGGTGATCGAAGCGTTGCGCTTCCAGTCCGAGCCGGTTTCGCTGTCGGAGCCGCTGCGCCAGGACGGCGACGCCGAACTGGTGGACGTGGTGGAGGACAAGTCGATGGACTCGCCCTTCGACATGGCCGCCATCACGATGCTTCCCCGCGAGATCGCCCGGCTGCTGTCTGCCCTCGACGAACGGGAGCGTCAGATACTCACGCTGCGGTTCGGTCTCGACCGGGGCGAACCCCGCACCCTCGAAGAGGTGGGCAGGAGGTTCGACCTCACCCGTGAGCGGATCCGCCAGATCGAGGCGAGGGCCATGTCGAAGTTGCGCCATCCCTCCACCGACACCGGCGCACGCGACCTGCTCAACTTCTGAACCCCGCCACCGCCCGCGTTGGCATCATTCGGCGGGCAAAGGCAGGCGTCCGAGAGGTTGTTGGCAACCCACGCCCGCATTGACGGCGTTCGCAGGCTCCACCAGAGGTGGGCCTGGCGCCTGCGCGTGTTGCGCCGGGCAAGTGGTCTGGGGCACCTTCGGTATCGAGGACGGCTGCCGGTGCTCACACGAAGCCGACTTGTGGCGCGCACGTGCTGCGCGTGCAACCGTGGCGGAGGTGGACGGGAATCGAACCCGCCGGACGGGGGTCACCCGTCCCGCCCGCTTTGAAGGCGGGGGAGCCCACCAGGCGCTCGGACACC
Source organism: Candidatus Aldehydirespiratoraceae bacterium (assembly GCA_965221635.1). Lineage (GTDB taxonomy): Bacteria > Actinomycetota > Acidimicrobiia > Acidimicrobiales > Aldehydirespiratoraceae > JAAXHB01. Next base: position 565,500 of record OZ244902.1, on the reverse strand, counting down.
TCCGCCGCCGGAGGGTAACGGTGATCTTCCCGCAGGCGAATCTCGGCCACGCCCGCCGAGATGCAACAGCGTCGCCGGCACAGGCGCCAGGCGTCCGCGAGCGGCTCTGCCTCAACGGCGTGCAACGGTTGGCGGCGGTATCATTCGATGCGTGAAGAAGTGCTTCAAGCGTCTGTTTGTGCTCGGGGTGTTGGTGGCGCTCGCAGTGCTGCTGGCCCGCAAACTGCGGGAATACTGAGAGCCCAACTCGCCTGCGCCGCACTCCCGCCGGCGCCAAACGTGATCCGCTCGCCTGCCCGCATCGACGGTGGCTTTGGCGCTGCCGGTCGCCATGTAGAGCGAAACGGCGCTCACCTGGCGCTTGGAGGTGTGACCCGCACGGGCCTCGGCAAGGGGTTTCGGGTTTGAGCGGCGCCAAGGGTGGCGCAGCGCCTAGGGCGGCGGTTCAGCTCGATGACGTGGCCGACGCGCTGGCGCTTGGCACACGGTCGCTGGTTTCGCTCGTTGGCGGCGGCGGAAAGACCACGCTGCTGTTCGAACTTGGCCGTCAACTCGGCGGGCGGGTGTTGTTGAGCACCACGACCCGCATGGGAACCGAAAGAACCGGTGGCTACCCGCTGGTGGTGGGTGAGTCAACCGAACCGATCGCTCAGGCTCTCGACGAAGCCGCCGCAGTGCTGGCGTGGCGCGCAACCGACCATCGCAAGGCACTCGGTTTCGCACCGGAAACGGTGGACCGGTGGTTCGCCTCCGGCGTTGCCGAGCACATCGTGGTGGAGGCAGACGGCGCCCGCCGGCGACCCTTCACAGCGCCGGCGCCGTGGGAACCACCGATCCCGGCTTCGTCCACTCATGTGGTGGCCTGCATCGGCTCTGACGCGTTGGGGTACGTGATCGCCGACCGCCTGCACCGGCCACTGCGAGTGGCGGCCGCGGCCGGATGCTCGCCGTATCAGAGGCTCACACCGCCGCGGGCCGCTGCCGCGCTCAGCAGCCCCATCGGAATGATGAAGAACGTCCCCGCCGCCGCCCGGTTCACCGTGGCGGTCACCAGAGCCGACCCGGCCCATGCACAGGCGGTTGAACTCGCCGAAGAACTGGCCGAACGAGGAGTGCCGGCATTGCTGGTGGCCGACCGTGGCCACACCGAGGCCCCAAACCCACGTTGAGCCGGGCAGCTTGGCAAACTCTTTGCGGCCACTTCACAAGGGTTTGATCATGAACGCAACAGTCGACTCACACACCAACGGCGCGGCACCCACTCAGAACACTTCCCGCCGAGGCGATTCCGAGGGCCCCGCCACCACGCCCGGCGCTGGGCCCGACGGCAAGACCGCGGGCACCCCCGACGTGATCGTGGTGGGCGGCGGTCACAACGGCTTGGTGTGTGCCGCGTACCTTGCCAAGGCAGGTGTGAACACCCTGGTGGTGGAAGCCCGGCAAGAGGTGGGGGGCTGCGCGGCCACCGTGTCGGACCTCGGCGCCCGGTTCAACATTTGCAACTGTGACCACACCCTGGTGCGGGCAATGCCGTTCCTGTCCGAACTCGATCTCGGCGCCCACGGATTGGAGTACCTGGAAGCCAACCCGTCTTACGTTCACACCAACTTCGCCGGCGACGCGCCCTGGTTGTTCTTCGGGGACGCCGAGCGCACCATCGAGGCAATCGGCCGAAACCGTCCCCAAGCAGCACGCGCCTACCGCCGATACCTGAAGGACGCCCAGCCCGTGGCGGAGCTGATGTTGGAACTCAGCACCGGGCACGCCACCACCCCTCGGATGATCACGGCCCTGCTGGCCAGGCGAGGGCGTGGCGCCACCCGGCTGTTGAAGTGGAGCAAGGCCAGCGCCAACGACGTGCTCGGCTCCTACTTCCACGACGAAGCGCTGATTATGCCCGCGGTGGCCACCGGCCCCACCGTGTGGGGGGTGTCGCCCGACATGGCCGGAACCGGGATGGCCGGATCCCTCTACGCCATGCGCCACATGGTGAAAACCGGTCGCCCCGCGGGCGGCAGCGGTGCCCTCACCGATGCCCTGGCCTCGGCAGTCACGGCCGCGGGAGGTCGCATCGCCTGCGAAACACCGGTTCACGAGTTCATCCATCGAAACGGGCGGATCAGCGGGGTGCGCCTGGCCTCCGGTGACGAGATCGACGCCTCGGTGGTGGTCGCGGCATGCGACCCGGGGGTGGTGGCCCGATGGGTTCCGGACTCGCTTGGCGGGCGCCGAGCTCGGCGGTTCGCGCAGGGCGCGCATCGGGATGCCGAGGAATCAGACTTCCGTTCGGAGGGATACGAATCGAAAATCGACGCGGTGATCTCCGACCTGCCCCGCTACGAGGGATTGGAGCGCTGGGGTCTGCTCGACCTGTTCGAGGGCCGAGATCCCAACGAATCCACCTACCTGGTGTCACCCTCGATGGCCGACCTCGAAGAGGCCCACCGTTTGCGACCCGCCGGACTGGTGGCCGAGCGCCCCACCCTGATCAGCAACGTGCCGTCGGTGCTCGACCCTTCGATGGTCACCAGCGACCAAAACCACGTGTTCAGCCTTGAAGCCCTGTTCACCCCATACTCGCTGCCCGGGGGCTGGCCGGACTCCCACGAGCCTCGCCGCTGGCTGGAGTTGTGGTCCTCGCTGGTGCAACCCGGCTTCCTCGACACGGTGCAGCGCTGGCGTGTGATGACCCCCGACCGCTACGAAAAGGAACTGTTCCTGCACAGAGGCCACGCTCCCTCTTATGTGGGCTCCCCGCTGGATTCGCTTCTCGGTCGCAAACCGGCGTTGAGCCGGTACCGGGCCCCGATCAGCGGGTTGTTCCTCACCGGCGCGGGCACCTTCCCCGGCGCGGGAGTGTGGGGCGCATCCGGGCGCAACACCGCCACCAAAGTGCTGAGGCACCTGTGAGCGCCCAGGCCGAGGCCCGGCCCGTTGCGCGAGGCGCGGTGAACATCATGGCCACCGGCCCGGTTGGGCAAGTGGCCGAGCTTGCCGCTCATGCCGAGCATCTCGGCTTCGGTCGCATCTGGATCGCCGACGAGGGAATGTCCACCCGGGACGTGTTCGTTTCGCTCACCGCGGTGGCGGCGCGTACCACCCGCGCCCTGATCGGACCGGGAATCACCAACCCGTTCGTGCGTCACCCGGCGGTCACCGCGGGGGCGGTCGCCACACTCCACGAATTCAGCAACGGACGAGCCTTCTGCGGGCTCGGGGCCGGTGGAGGACTGTCGCTGGGCCCGCTGGCGGTGCAACGCCGACGACCGGTGCAAGCAGTGGCCGACATGATCGGCGCCATGCGAGCGCTCTGGGCAGGCGAGACGGTCACCATGCAAAGCCACGCCTTCTCGTTGCAGAACGCCCGGCTGCACAACGCGCCACCCGACGCTCACATCAAGATCCACGTGGCGGGCCGAGGGCCGAAAATGGTGCAAACCGCGGGCAGGCTCGCCGACGGCTTCTACATCAGCTACGTCCACAAGGCGTTCATCGGCGAACTGGTGCAAAGGCTCGGCAGCGCCGGTCGCCGGTTGTGGCTCACGTGCTGCACACGAATCGTCACCACCGAAGCCGACTGGGAGGCGGCACGCCGTGACATGAGCATTCGGATCCCGGATTCACCTCCCGAGATTCACAACGCCCTCGGCATCACACCCACCGAGGTGGCAGCTGTGCGCAGCGCCCTCGCCGCGGGCGGCCCTGCGCTGGCGGCTCGGGAGGTTCGCGCCGAATGGGTTGAACCCTTCGTGATCTCCGGCACCACCGACGAGTGCCGCACCGAACTCGCCGCCCTGATGTCCACCTTCGGGATGGACGAGTTCACCGTGAACGCCGGCGACCTCAACACCGCCCCCGAACTCTTGGAGTCCATGGCCGACATCCTCGGCCTGCGACCGCCATCGGGCTGAGCGGCCTCCGGGTTTGAAGGGTTACAGGTAGCGGCCGAGATCCACGGTCTGGTACCGCACCCGCTCCCCGTACTCGCGGCGCTCACGCTTGTAGGTGGCGTCGATTCCCACCTTCACGCTCACACCCCGATTGTCGGCCACGGGATCCATCTCGTGGCCTTGCGCGTCGCCCACCGTGAACACGTCGTCGTGCCAATGCACCCGATTGGTGAGTGCCCAGGCCACCTCCGCGGGCTGCGAGATGTCCAAGTCTCGGTCCACCACGATCACGTTGCGAATGTTGATGTGAGCCGCCAGCGCGGCCATCGCCAGATTCTTCGGGGTGCCCGGATTGTCACGATCGATCTGGATCACCGCCATGAAACCGTTCGCGTACGGCGGAATGTGAACATCCGCGGTGGGGTCGATGTGACGAACGAAGCGACGCAGCAACGGCTCACGAGGCAACACATTGCCGATGAATACATGCTCGTACCACCCCGGAATGATCGTCTGATAAATCGGATCCTTCCGCCAAGACACCGCCGTCACCTCAACGGTGGGGCTCGGCCACATCTCGCCGTGATATCCGTGAAACTCGGCCAGCGGCCCCTCATCCACACGTTCCGCGGGGCGGATGCGGCCCTCGATCACCACCTCCGCGTCGGCGGGAACGCGCACGTCCACCGTGCGCGCATTGCACACCTGCACTGGCCGACCCCTCAGCGCCCCGGCGATGGTCAACTCGTCGGCAGGGGTGCGCACCCCTGCGGCGATCATCACCGCCGGATCAAGGCCGATCGCAAGTGCCACATCGAACGGCGCCAGCGGATCGGGTCGGCTGCGCATGAAGGTGCCCACGTCACGCCACTCGTTCACGTTGAACCCCAACAAGTTGCGGCCCATGCGCAACATCCTGTTGTAGGAAAGGTTGCCGCGGCCGCTCACAGGATCGGTGGTCACGCTCACCGCGCCCGTAATGAACGCCCCGCCATCGCCACGAGAATGAGTGGGGATCCCCAGCCGGCCGAGGTCAACGTCGTCACCTGTCACGCCGTTTTGGTGCCATGCCGCTTCGCTCACCACCTCCGGCGCCAAACCGTTGGCCGGCTCTAGGGCGTGACCCATGCGATCGATCACCTCGTCCTCTTCGCAGCCGATCGCCAGCGCAGCCGTTCGCCTGCTGCTCACCGCGCCCGAAAAAATGGGCCAACTTGCGCCTTCGGGGTGCTCGAACAGCACAGGGCCCGCATCGGCACGCTCCAAACTGGCCGCAACATCCGCGAGTTCGTGGACTATGTCCACGGGCCGCTTCACGCGGTTGAGCATCCCCGCGTCCTGCGCGGCCGCAATGTAGGTGCGTAGGTCCGAAACAGTCATCACCTCACCCTACGAACCTGGGTTTCCAACAGTCCACTCGCCTCGGCGTTTCCCCTGGCCGGCGTCTCGCCAACGGTGCGGCTTGGTGCTCGCGGGCATCTTGTGCCTACCGTCGTGTTGGCACGTACCAGCCCACGAACAAGCGAGGCGAACGATGGTCGTTGAATGGCTCACCTTCGAAGTTGACTCCTCAGAGCGCGACGAGTGGCTCGCCGTGGAGGAGCAGCACTGGAGCCGCTTCCTGGAGACACGGCCGGGCTTTGTGGGCAAGGAGATGTGGGTGGAGAGGGGCGACCCCGCCCGCGTCCACGCAATCATCCGTTGGGAATCCATGGCGGCTTGGGATGCTGTCACCCCTGAGGAGGTGGAGGCGGTGGACTCGGCCATGGGCTCCTGGCACCGCGAGGCCACAATGCGCGCCTTCGACGTGATCCGCTCCTGCTGACCTCGCCTCGGGGCTTGCTCCTGGAGGAGTTGCAGTGGTAGATCAAGAGATGGTGAAGGTTGGGTTGTTTCTTACCAATCAGCATCGGCTTGGGGCTGATCTGGCGGCTGGGGCGCAGGACCAGCTTGGGTTGGTGCGGGTTGTTCGAGATCACGGCTGGGACTCGGTTTGGGCCGGGCAGCACTACCTGCCTGACGGGATGTCCATGCTTCAGTGCGTGCCGTTCGTGAGCAGGCTCATTGCTGACGCGGGGGAAATGGAAATCGGCATCGGCATCCTGCTGCTTGCGTTGCAAAACCCGGTGGACGTGGCCGAAACGTGGGCGTCGGTGGACGTGCTGTGCGAAGGTCGTCTCACCTTTGGCGTGGGTCTCGGATACCGCAGCGAGGAATACCACGCCTTCGGGCTCGACCCGACCAGCAAGGTGCAGCGCTTCGAGGCGAACCTCGACCTTGTGAAGCAGCTGTGGACGGGGCGCGAGGTGTGCTCGGATTTGCCGTGGTGCAAATTGGACGGTGTCACCTTGAACATCAAGCCGATCCAACAGCCCCGCCCACCAATCTGGATCGCCGCCAACGCCCACCCTGCGGTGCGCCGGGCCGCCCGGCTGGGCGACGCCTGGATGATCAATCCGCACGCCACTGCGGAAACCGTCACCGAACAGCTGGCGATGTTCCGCCGCGAGCGAGAACTTGCAGGTTTGGCGCCCGCCACAACGCAACCCGCCATGCGTGAGGTGTACTGCGCGCCCACCCGAGAACTGGCCATCGAAAGGGCGGCCCCGTTTTTGGGCCAGAAGTACCGCCACTACGCCGACTGGGGCCAGCACAAAGCGCTTCCGGGCCACGACGACTTCAGGGCTTCCTTCGATGACCTGTCAAGAGATCGTTTCATCATCGGAACGCCCGAGGACTGCCTCGAACGTCTCCTGCCGTGGCGGCAACAACTCGGCGTGGACCACTTCATCTTCCGCACCGACTGGGTTGGCATGCCCGCGGCCACGGCACGACAGTCCATAGACCTGCTACAACGCGAAGTGATACCCGTTCTTCGCTCAACCGCCGCCGATTGAGATTCCCCGCCCGGATTCGCATCCCAGCCCACACACCGAAAGGCACACCATGGTCTCCAAGAAAATCATTCATCCCGACATCGGCACGGACTGGCACTTCTTCGAGGACTCGGGCGTGAACGAGCTCGTCCACTCGGGCGGGGTGGTGGTTGAAGCCGGCGACCTCACCTTTGTGTACCTCTCGGGTCGCACCGCCACCGCTGGCGACGACGAAACCATCGTGGGCGAGGACGACATCAAGGAACAAACCCGCCAGGTGATCCGCAACCTGCTCTCCGCGCTCGAACCCGTTGGTGGCACCATCGACGACATCGTGCGAGTGCGGGTGTACATGACACCGCCCTTCACCACCGAGAAATTCGCACAGATTCACGAGGCCAGAGCCGAGTTCTTCAACAAGGAGCATTACCCGGCCAGCACTCTGGTGGTGGTTCACTCCCTGGCACGCGAGAAGGCAATGATCGAAATCGACGCCGATGCGGTGATCGTGAACAAGAACCGGTAGCGGCGAAGGCGCCACCACACGGCGGGCCCGTCGCCCCCTCGCGGCCGGTGGCACAGCACCGCACGGGAGCGCCGTCACACATGAAAGGTGAACGTGGTGCAGATAGCCCTTAACGTGCTGCAACAAGGGCCGGTGAGCGAGGGCTTCGAGTGGTGGAAGCTCGCCGATGAAGCAGGTGTTCACACCATCGGTTTGCCCGACTCCCCGGCGTTGGTGCGTGAGTTGTACGTGGTGGCGGCGTTGTGCGCCGAGCACACCAAACAGGCACGGGTGATGGCTTCGGTCACCAACCCCACCACGCGAGACCCGTCGGTGACAGCGGCCTCGGTGTGGACGCTGAACGAGATCGCCCCGGGGCGCATCGTTTTGGGAATCGGCACCGGCGACAGCGCCCTGTGGGGTGTGGGACTGCGCCCGGCTTCGGTGGCCCGGCTTCGCGAGTACATCGTGGCGGTGAAGGCGCTGCTGGCCGGCGAGGAAGCCTCCTATCAGGGTCGCACGTTCCGAATGCAATGGTCCGACCAACCGGCGGCGCCCCACGTGCCGGTGCTTGTGCCCGTGTCGGGGCCCAAGGTGCTGAGGATGGCCTGCGAAACAGCCGACGGGATGTTGTTGTCCATGGGTTTCGGCGCACACAACGTGGCCTACGTGCGAGAACTCGTGCAGGAGGGCTGCGCCGCGGCGGGCCGCGACCCCAACGAGCTTGAGTTGTGGTGGAACTCCGAGATCGTGTTCGGGCCCAGCGTGGACGAGGCCCGGCGCAAAGGCATGGGAGTGGGCACCGAATGGCTCACCATGGGATCAATGCGCGGAAAGCAGATCCCCCCGGAGCTGCGTGACGCGTTGGTGCAGTTCAACGCCGACAGTCACAACCTCGCCGCGGAGTACCAGAACGAGGATCGTGAGCAGGCCCTCATCGAACGAGCCCGAAAGCTGGGGGTGTACGACTGGCTGATGGCGCGGGCGCCGGGACTGTGGGGCCCACCGGAGCAGGTTGCGCAACGTCTGCTGGAGCTCGAAGCCGAGGGCATGGATCGCTGGATGTTCTACGTGGGCAGAAGCGAAACAGACCGCATGAACCAGCTGCGCCTCATTTGTGCAGGGGTGATCCCTCGCCTGGGCCGCCAAGCCCAACCCACGCAATGAGCCAAAGGGCCGGGCCGCTCAATCGCCGGGGATTCCACCGCCGGGGCTCGCGTGGAGGGCCAAGCGGCGCGGCCTCTGCGGTGGTGCCGCCACAACGCTCACTTAGTCTGTGGAAGTGAACGAAACAATGCCTGATGCCTCCGGCGCGGCCGCCACGCATGCCGGTGAGGCCCACCAGAGTGGTGGCCACGCCGTACCCAAACCCAGACCGCTCGAAGATGTGCGGATCGTGGCGGTGGAACAGTACGGCGCCGGGCCTTTCGGCACCATGCACCTCGCAGATCTCGGCGCCGAGGTGATCAAGATCGAGGATCCCGGCTCCGGTGGTGACGTGGCCCGCACGGTTCCCCCCTTCCATCACGGCGACACCAGTCTCTTCTTCGAGACCTACAACCGAAGCAAACGCAGCATCAAACTCGACATCCGAAACCCGCAAGGCCGAGCGGTGTTCGAAGACCTTGTCGGGTGCTCCGACGCGGTGTTCTCCAATTTGCGCGGCGACGTTCCGGCGCGCCTGGGCCTGCTCTACGAAGACCTGAAGCATGCGAACCCGCGCATCGTGTGCTGCTCGCTCACCGGTTTCGGAATGACCGGCCCCCGAGCCGATCAACCCGGCTACGACTACATCCTGCAAGGCCTTTGCGGCTGGATGGCGATCACAGGAGAACCCGACGGGCCACCCACCAAATCGGGACTCTCGCTGGTGGACTTCTCGGGAGGGTTGGTGGCGGCAGTGGCCCTGATGGTGGGAATCCACGCGGCACGCCGCGACGGCGTGGGAATGGACTGCGACCTGAGCCTGTTCGACACCGCGTTGACCCTGCTGGGCTACCTGGGCACATGGCACCTCACCGGCGGATTCGAGCCTCAGCGTGTGGCCGAATCCGGTCATCCCTCGCTGGTGCCCTTCGGCGCAATCCGAGCTTCCGATTCGTGGATGGTGATCGGATGCGCCAAGGAGAAGTTCTGGCAGCGCCTCACCGTGGTGATTGGTCGCCCCGAACTCGCAACCGACGAGCGCTTCAACAGCTTCTCGGCCCGGTTCGAGAACAAGGAAGAGCTGCTCACGATTCTGCGGGACTGTTTCGCAACCCGCACCGCGCAACAGTGGATCGAGGATCTCGAAGCAGCCGGAGTGCCGTGCGGCCCGATTCAGGACGTTCCACAGGCGCTGCGAGATCCCCACACCAAAGCGAGGGGTTTGTTGGTGGAGCTGGAACATCCCCACTTCGGAACTGTGCGCTCGCCGGTCACGCCGGTGCGGATCGGTGAGCATCCCAAGGCCGCCGACATGGCCTGCGCGCCGGTGCTGGACGCCGACGCCGACCACGTGTTGAGGGAACTGCTCGGCTACGACACCTCCAGGATCGACTCCTTGCGAGCCGCCGGCGCTTGCGGCTGATCCGCGCTCCCGCGCCCGGTTAGCACCCGAAAGTGCCCGCTGCTTAGCATCGCCGCCATCGGCAACCCACCGGGGGAACTCGCCATGGCGTCATCCACAGCAAAGACTCCGCCTCTTCCTCACGTATGGCAGCAGCGAATCGCAGCCACCCAACGGGAACTGGCCTCCGAGGGCTTCACACTGGAGGAGATGCCGGGTTACGTGCCCGGCCAACCCCCCAGCGTGGACACTTGGCACGAACTGGATTACCTGGAGATCTACCCGAAGATCTACGGAAGACACTGCGGCGCCAACGGCATAGGACGGCTGCGTGAAGTAGCACTGGTGAACATCACAGAGTCCGAGCGCTTCCCGCTTTACGACGACGATCCCGAGTATTTCCCCACCATGGGGCTAAGTCACGACGATCTCGACATTTCCCGCATGCGAGACCAAAGCCTGGAGTATCAGGAGAAGCTCGAACAGTGCGGCGTGGTTGTGCGACGCATCGACTTTCCTCAGCCGGCGGTGGGCGCGTTCGGGCCGATGCGAGGCACCTGGGCCGCCAACGAACTTCTGGTGGTGCGCGGCGGGTCGGTGATCGAGAAGGTCGCCATCAGCCCCTTCGGCACCGGTCGTGCCGAGTACTTCGCGTTGTGGGCGTTCTCACGTCTGGGGATCCCTCCGGTGGCCACAATCACCGGCACCGGTGTGTGCGAGGCCGGGCCTTGCTTCTGGTTGGCGGAGGACGTGTTCGTCGCCGGGCGGGGCTTGGCGTTCAACCAGGAGGGCCTGGATCAGTTGCTGCCTGTGGTGGCCCGCTCATCGGAGCTTGATCCCGACGACCTCACCACTTTGGTGATCAACTTCCCTGGCAACATCTACTTCAACCCACGAACCGGTCAGTCTCATCATCCCGACATGGTGCTGGGCGCACTCGACGTGGACAAGGTGATCTGCTACCCGCCGGGCTTGGATTTTCGAACCTTCGAATGGCTTCGCAAGCGGGGGTACACGATCGTCACAACCGACATCGCCGAGCAGCGCCTCTACGCCCCAGCCAACGTGATGCAAATCGAGCCCGGGCTGGTCATCATGCACGCGGAGGCCCCCGAGGCTGTGGCCGCGGTGCGGAAGGCCGGGGTAGAGGTGATCGAAACTCCCTACTCGGAGTTCCTGCGCATAGGCGGAGGCCTGCACTGTTCCACCATGCGGATTCTGCGCGACAAGGGCCCCTACAGCGGTGACCGCCCCTCCTAACCGGAATCCGACGCCACGCCGACACGCAGGCTTGGGACGGGTTCAGTGAAGCCGGCGCACACGACGGCGCATCGAAAGGCCCCAGCATGAAATTCGCAACCTTCACCCACATCGCCGAGAAGGAAACGGTGAGCCCCCAGCAACGCCTGGACGAATTCGCGGCCGAGGTGCGGCTCGCCGACGAGTTGGGTTACGACTACTTCTTCACCACCGAGCACCATTTCACGGGCCGCTTCTCGATGTCGCCGTCGCAGGCGCTGTCGCTGGCGGTGGTGGCCCAGAACTCCACGCGCATTCGTTTTGGCCCGATGGTGATCCTGTTGCCGATCAGTCAGCCGCTGCGAGTGGCCGAGGAGATGCTGATCCTTGATCACATGTCGGGCGGGCGGCTCGAAATCGGTGTGGGTCGGGGAATCACACCGCATGAGCATTCGGCGTACGGCATTTCCACCCACAGTGACATTCCGCGTTTTCGTGAGGGGCTGGAGATACTTCTCAAGGCGCTCACCAGCAACGAGCCGTTCTCGTTTGTTGGGGATTACTGGCAGTACGTGGACGTTGACCTTCCGTGGCGGCCACTGCAGCAGCCGCACCCGCCGATATGGATTCCCACCAACACCGCGGCTTCCGCGTACGAGTACGGCAAACAGGGATATGGCATCGGTGGGTTCGCGTTGGCCAACATCGAGCTGTACGACGGCGTGTTCGCCGAGTACCGGCGAGGTTGCGACGAGGCCGGCATCCCCGATGAGCAGCGCCGGGTGGGCTACCTGGTGTCCATAGTGGTAACCGAAACCGACGCCGAGGCCAAAACGTTGGCCTACGACCACTTCCTGCGTCAGCTATCACTGTTTGAGGAGGAGCGTTGGCGCTCCCACAACGCCGGTGACTCAAAGGTTCGCGCAGCAACCTCGGCGTCGTTGGAGCGCCTGGCGGCAATACGTGGCGACGTTCCCAAGTCCGCGGCGGAGCTGCGCTTCATTCACGGCACCCCCGAAACGGTTCTCGAAAAGTTGTCCTATGTGCGGGAGCGATTCGGTGTGAACGTGTTCATCGGCGAGTTTGCCTTCGGTGAGCTTCCCTGGGAGCAGGTGCGACGCTCACACGAGTTGTTCATGGCCGAAGTGGCTCCCAAGCTGCGCACGTCGCCGGTTGGTGGCGCCGTTGTCACGCCTGGCGCCCAGCCCGTTGGCGTGGCCTCGTGACGGTTCTGCCACAGCCCGCACGACTCGGCTTGGGCAACCGCGGCGTGCCGCTGAGGTTGCGCTGATGCGGTTGCTTGAGGGGCATCGCGCGGTGGTCACCGGCGCCGGGGACATCGGCGGGGTGGTGTGTCGCAGGCTCGCCGACCATGGTGCGGCGGTGGAGGTGTGGGACCTCAGCGACGAAGCCCTGGAGTGGGCCCGCGAGTCGGGGTTCTCGGCCCGGCAGGTGAACGTGGCCGACGCCGATCACACCCAGGCGGGCGCCGCGGCGTGCTGGGCCGCTCACGGGCCGGTGTCTGTGCTGGTGAACACCGCGGCAGTGGCCCGATTCGGATCGGTTGCCGAGTTGAACCCCGGCGACTGGCAGCACACCTTGGATGTGAACCTCACCGGGGTTTACCTGGTGTGCAAGGCCTTCGTTGCGTTGATGGGCGAAGCCGGTGATGGCCGGATCGTCAACATTTCCTCGATTGGCGGTGTTCGAGGAGAGCCCGAGTTCGCCGCCTACTGCGCTTCCAAGTTCGGGGTTATCGGGTTCACCCAGTCGCTGGCGCGGGAGGTCGGCCCGCTCGGGATACGAGTGAACGCGGTGTGTCCGGGCGCGGTGGAGTCCCAGATGAACACCGACACCATGGCCCGCGACGCCCGCCGCTACGGCATGTCCCTTGAGCAGGTGCAGGAGAGGATCGTGGCCCGCACCGCGTTGGGCCGCCTGGTGGCGCCTTCGGATGTGGCCGATGCGGTGGTGTTTCTTTGTTCGGACATGTCGTCTTGCATAACCGCGGAGGCGCTGTCGGTGACCGGTGGGATCTTCTAGAACGATCCCCGAAAGGAGAATGCGATGACCCTTCACACGATCGACGAGCAGGCCGTGTTTGCACCGGTGCCCGGAGTGCCCGAGATGCCCGAGGTGTACGAGGCGCGCATTCGTGACACTCAGCGGCGACTTCGAGACGGGGACTTCTCGCTGGAGCAGATGCCCGGTTACGTCAAGGGCAAGGCGCCCAGCATCGACGTGTGGCACCACCTCGACCACCTCGAGGTTTACCCGCAGATCTGGGGACGTGAATGCGGCAAGAACGGCATTGGACGTTTGCGCGAGGTGGCGCTCACCGAGATCACCGAATCCGAGAAGTTCGAGTATCAGCACCTTGATCCCGAGTATTTCCCGCGAATGGCGGACGAGTACGACAGCATCGACATTCCCAAAATGATCGACCAGAGCCTCGCCTACGAGCAGGCGTTGGAGTCCTGCGGTGTGGTGGTTCACAGGGTGGCGTTCCCGGATCCCCCGGTGAGCGCCTTCGGCCCGGCCAAGAGCACGTGGGCCACCGCGGAGCTGTTCGTGTTGCGCGGCGGGTCGGTGCTTCCCAAGCGGGGTGTGCAACCTCTGGCCTACGGCAGGGCCGAGTACCTGGCGCTGTGGGCTTGGACAAGGCTCGGAGTGCCGGTGCTGTGCGCCGTCACCGGGGTTGGCATCTTCGAGATAGGGCCGTGCCACTTTTTGGCCGAGGACGTGTTCGTGAGCGGCAACGGCATGGCGTTCAACGACGAAGGCCTGGCACAAATGAAACCGGTGGTGGCCCGATCCGCCGGCCTGGAAGTCAACGAAATGACGTTCCTGCACATCGAGTTTCCCGGCGACCGCTACTACCACGCCCCTAGCGGGGTTGGTCATCATCCCGATCTGTACCTGGCGCCGCTGGATCACCGCAAGGTGATCGCCTACCCGGCGGGTTTGGATTTCACCACGTTGGAGTGGCTGCGCAAACGTGGCTACGAGATGGTGGAGGTGGAGTTCTCCGAGCAGGCACAGTTCGCTCCGGCCAACGTGATGCTGGTGGAGCCCGGGTTGGTGATCATGCACGCCGAAGCCCAGGCCAGCATCGCCAAGGTGCGCGCCGCCGGTGTTGAGGTGATCGAGGTGCCCTACTCGGAGTTCATGAAGGAAGGCGGCGGCCTGCATTGCTCCACCGGCCAGATCTGGCGCGAGAAGGGCCCCTACTCCACCGATCCTTAGAACTGAGGGCCCGAAGACTCACGACCGCGCAACACGCGGGGCGCAACATCCGGAGCGCAACACCCGGGCGGCAATAGGAGGTAGGCGAATGCCGAAACAAGTGATCAACCCGGAGGGCCTGTGGGATTCCGGGCCGCGCAGTTACAGCCACGTGGTGAAGTTCACCAACCCGCAGAGCATCATCTTCGTGGCCGGCATGGCGGCGGTGGGCCCCGATCTGAAGATGGTGTCCGACGACATCTGTGAGCAGACCCGCGAGTGTTTCCGGCTGATCGAGAAGGAACTCGCCGCGGCCGATGCCACCCTTGATGACATTTGTGACATGACCGTGTACTTGCGTGACATTGACAATCACAAGTGGCCCGTGCGCGAGACTCGCAACGAGTTCTTCGAGCCGGGTCGTCTGCCGGTTTCCACGATGGTGGAGGTGAGCAACTTCGCCATCGAAGGGATGCTCATAGAGATAGACGTGATCGCCGTCACCTAGCCCCGATCTCCACCACCCGCCGGTGAGGTGAACCCGCCGAAGCCGGAAGGTTCGGTCTCGCTCCACGAGGCCTCACCGGCCCGAGTGGCAACTCGTAGAGTCCAGGTTTGCGACCGGAGGCCGACGGCCCGAGCGGGGCGACGGTCTGAGATTTGAACCAGCAGAGGATGGTGCAGGAGTGGACTTCGAACTGAACGAAGAACAACAGATGTTCCGCGAAGTGTTGCGGAAATTCGTGAACGAGCAGGTCAAGCCGGTGGCCCGTGAATACGAACAAGCCGGTCGCTATCCCACCGAGATCGTGGCCGCCATGGCCGAAATGGGCCTGTTCGGCATCACCGTCCCCGCGGAATACGGAGGCCTCGACCTCGACACGGTTTCCATGAGCCTGGTGTTCGAGGAGATCTCGATGGGCTGGATGGGCGTGGCGGGAATCCTGGGAAGCCACTCGTTGAGCTGCCGGATGCTGGCCAACCACGGAACCGACGAACAGAGGCAGCGTTGGCTGCCCGAACTGGCCACCGGTGAGCGTCGAACCGGGATCGGTCTCACCGAACCGGGCGCCGGCAGCGACCTGCAGGGCATCACCACCAGGGCCCGCCGCGACGGCGACACCTACGTGATCCGAGGCGCCAAGACGTGGATCACCAACGCCCGCTTCGCCAATCCGCTGCCGGTGCTGGTTAAAACCGATCCGGAAGCCGAGCCCCGCCATCGGGGCATGAGCGTGCTCATGGTGGAGCAGCCAACACCTGGCTTCGAGGTTATGCGCGACCTCGGAAAGCTCGGCTACAAGGGACCCGAGTCCTGTGAGATCGTGCTTGACGATGTGCGTGTGCCGGCCGAGAACTTGCTCGGCGGCGTGGAGGGTCGAGGCTTTCAGCAAGTGATGTCCGGGCTTGAGGTGGGCCGCATCAACATCGCGGCCCGCAGCGTGGGCATCGCACAAGCCGCCCTGGACGTGTCGTTGGAATACGCCCAGCAGCGGGAGGCCTTCGGGCGTCCCATCGGCGACTTTCAGGCGATTCAACTCAAGCTGGCCGACATGGCCACCGAACTGGAGGCCGCCCGGCTGCTCACACGCTGGGCGGCGAGCCGGATCGACAGCGGTTTGAGGGCCGATGTTGAAGCGGGCATGGCCAAGTACTTCGGATCCGAGGCGGCGCTTCGAGCCTCGCTTGAGGCGATGCGCATCCACGGCGGTTACGGATACTCCACCGAGCTGGAGATCGAGCGGCTCTACCGCGACGCGCCGCTCATGGCGATCGGTGAGGGCACCAACGAAATCCAACGCACCCTCATCGCACGGGGCCTGCTGCGGCGGGCTCGCCAGGCCGGCGGGTGAAGGCTGCAATGAGCAACGACGCGAACAACACCGCCAAGCTGGTCGAGGCGGTTCTGTCGATCGACACGGCCTCTCTCAGCCATACCGAACTCAACGCGGTGCGGTGTTTGCTGCTTGATCACATCGGGGTGGTCGCCAACGGGTCCACCACCGACTCCGCGGCAACGTTTCGCACAGCGGCGGCCCGCATCGGCGGCGGGTACGGCGCCGACTCGGCCCCGTCGGGGTTCCCGGTGATCGGAGCCCCCGACACAAACTTGGGCACGATCACCGCCACGATGGCCAACGCCGTGGCCGGGCATTCAATCGAATACGACGACGTTCACAGCGCCTCGTCCACCCATCCCGGGGTGGTGGTGTTTCCCGCGGCGATGGCGGCAACCTTCCTGGCGGGTGGGGGTTCCGCGGAATTTGTGCGTGGCGTGGTGGTGGGATACGAGGTGATGTGCCGAGCAGGGCGAGCCGCTGACCCTGCTGCCCATTACGCCCGTCACTTTCATCCAACCGGCACCGTGGGCGCCCTTGGCGCGGCCGCGGCGGCCGGTGCGGTGATGGACTTGGATGTCTTGAAGTTCTCGAGGGCGCTTGGAGTAGCGGCCACGATGGCTTGTGGGGGTATGGAGTTCCTCTGCGACGGCGCTTGGACAAAGCGCCTCCACCCGGCGCTTGCGGCTCGAAACGGCCTGGAGGCCGCGCTTCTCGCCGCTGACGGGTTCATCGGCACCGACGACGGGGTCTCCGGCAAGCGGGGATTCCTTGCTGCATATTCGGAAGCGCCTGTGCCTCAACGTCTACTTGAAGGTTATGGTCAGTGGCCGCTGGAGGTTGTGTCCACAAGCATCAAGCGTCACGCCTGTTGTCGTTACAAGCAAGGCCCCATCGACGCGCTTCTTCACATCGTCGGCGAGCATTCGGTGACGCCGTCCGATGTGGAGTCGGTGGTGATCGGCCTTCCGTCGGTTGCCACCGAAATTGTGGCCGAACCTGTCGGGGCCAAGCGACGTCCCGAGTCGGTGGTGGACGCCCAGTTCAGCATGCCTTTTGGTGCTGCGGTGGCGTTGCAGTACGGCCAGGCCGGGCTCGACGAGTACCAGCCGCACCGCTTGGCCGATCCAGGGGTTCAGGCACTGATGGATCGGGTGGATTATCGGGTTGATCCGGAGATCGACCGCACATTCCCTCAGCAGTGGCGAGCGTGGGCCGAGGTGAAGACCTTCTCCGGCGCCACTCATCGCCGCTGGGTGGAGGCCCCCAAGGGCGAGCCCGAAAACCCCTTCACACCAGCCGAGTTGGAGCACAAGTTCCACGAACTCGCCGCTTGTGTGTACTCCGAGTCCCAGCGTGGGTCCATCGCCGAAGCCGTTGGCGCAACGGGCGACACCAACTCCTGGCCGACGCTGCTGGAGGCCCTCAAGTCCTAAGCAGCCCCAACCGGGTCGCGCCCTGAGCGCACTCTCAGGGTGGTCCTGTGGCACAAGACCCAGCGGAACACCTGGGAGGTGCTCGCCGGATTCGCCTTCACCTTTGGCTCGCCGGTCGCCTTTCGGGGAACGGCGGGTTTGATTGGCAAGCGTGGAGCGGATACCTACAGGTCGGCTTCCAATGGTCGGTTTGGATCTCCACCCCAAGCCGACCACGAACCCACGAACAAACGCCCGTCTGGAAGCCCGGCTTGGCGCAACGCCAGCAAATCCAAACAAGCCGAAACGCCGCTGCCGCAGTAGGCCACCACTTCCTTGCCCTCTGCGCCCAGGGCGGCGTAGTCGGCTCTCAGCTCATCGGCGGTGCGCAGGCGGCCTGAGGCGAGGTTGGCGGTGGCGGGCATGTTCACCGCGCCGGGAATGTGCCCGTAACGCTTGTCCACAGGATTGGGATGCCCTGCGTAGCGTTCCTCCGAGCGCGCGTCGATCATCACGGTGGCGTCGCTGCCGATCAGGCTTTCCATCTCGTCGATGCTCACCGTGGCGCCGCTTGGCCAGGGCTTCGCGGTGAAGCGTGCGGGCGTCCAGGATGGATCGTTGGTCTCCAAGGCGCCATCCCAGGCGTCGATGCCGCCGTCGAGCACCGCCGCGGGGTGCCCGAGCACATCGAGCATCCACCACAGCCGCCCGGCGGTCACGCCTCCCGTGTCGTCATATGCCACAACAACGGTGTCGTCGCCGATGCCGAGGCGGCCCATGGCGTCGGCGAAGTCCTCAGGCTCGGGAAGTGGATGACGCCCGTGCCCGGGCCGTGGCGGCGCAGACAGGTCGCTGTCCAGGTCCACGAATCTTGCTCCTGGGATGTGACCCCGTTCGTAGGCGGCGCGCCCGCTGCGACCATCGAGATACCAGCGCACATCGGCCAACACCACCGAACCTCGATTCTCGGCCACCCACCGTGGGGACACCACCGCATCAACAGTGTCTGCCATCTGCTACCGCCTCTCTTCCACCGGGTGTTGTGTTGAATGTTCACCAACCGCATCGCTGCCTCGCCATGCCAACGCAAGCCAGGCTAAATGGCTCAGGCACCGCCGGAGTAATCGCGTGGCCAAGGGGAGCGCGTCGATCGTGGCACAGGCCCCCCATCACTGCAGCCGGCTAAGCCACGCTCACTGTCTCAGGTAACATTGCCACATGAGAATGTCTCACTATGGATATTGATCATGTTGGGCCTGTAATCGCCCCCTCCATGCCCAGCAACCGGAGTTCCACAGGCATCGCCTCAGCCTGTCGCAGGCCACCCGATCCCACGGGCGCCTAACGAACCGCGCCCTCTGCACCAATGCCTCCCACAAGGCCACGTCACCGAGCGTGGATCGCAATCAGCGCAGCCCTTCTGATATTGCTGCAAACCACACCAACTCACACAGAGCCTCACAATAGCAACGACCAAGACGTTGGCGTTCTCCCCGCCGAAGGGAAGGACACCAATGCCGCGCCGATCGACAATCCAAAGTTGGGCTCGATCATTCGAGGGATCCTCAGCCGACAGCAGGAGAACGCAGTCTCATCCACAACCGGCGAGGCGAGCCCGGCGTCTGTGGCTTCACCCGGAACGTTGCATGTAACCGTTCACCACGACCATCGGCAGCTTCTGCTGCTTGCATGGCTCAACACCAGAGGCATTGTTCCATCGATGGTCGGCCCCGATTTCCTGGAGGCGCACATAGCGACCAACCTGTTGCCGACCCTCGCCGCAGAACAATTTGTGACGGCAATTCGGAAGATAATCCCACCTTCGCCCGATCACATCAATCTCGTAGACTTCAGGTCGAGCCAAGGGGTCACCGTACACAAGGCGACCACATGGCATCGAGCAGGCTACTTGGGCGAGGGCGTGAAGGTTGGTGTGATTGACACCGGCTTCAAGTACTACCAGATCCTACAAGCCCGAGGTGAGGTACCTAAGCCCGCAGGGATGTATTGCTTTCCACCCACTGACCCAGATAGCACAACCCAGAACTGTGAGGAAGGCGCTCACGGAACTGCCGTAGCAGAGGCAATCATCGACATGGCACCCAATGCCTCCCTCTACCTGTCCGATCCGCGTACACCAGGTGACCTACTGAATGCAGTCAATTGGATGATCCAACAAGACGTGGACATTATCAACCATTCGGTGAGTTGGAATCCCGATGGACCAGGTGACGGTAGATCATTCTACAGTGACAGCCCACTGAGGTCAGTCAGTAAGGCTGCCCAGGCAGGGATCCTGTGGGTAAACTCGGCCGGCAACGATGCAGGCAACGTATGGCACGGAGCTTTCAACGCCGGTACCGGGGATAACATCAATACCCACAATTTCAGCACTGCCACCAACCCGGTCTATCGTAACTCCTTGACCATAGGTGACGCACCCGAAGTGCTGTTGTACATGCGCTGGGAAGACGATTGGCCAGACCTTGGATGTGATATGCGCCTCCAGCTATACCGCACAGCCTCGGACGGCAACAACCAGTCCATTACGGACAAGGTAGCGGAGGGTTTTGCATGGCAGAGCGAGGTAGATGGTCAGATCTCCAGGTATCCGATCACGGCGGTAAAGTATCCCCATCCCGAAGATGATGGTGGCAGATACGCGTTCCAGATTGTGCGGGATGCTGCTTGTACGGATCCCCCCACGTGGATTCAAGTACTCGCGTGGTACAATGCGGTTCCAACCTACCAATCCACTAGTCACCACATCACAAATCCTGCAGAAAGCGCGGAGGCGGGGATGTTGGCGGTGGGAGCGGCACCCTACTACGCCACGTCAACGTTGGAGCCTTTCAGCAACCGGGGGCCCACACTCGACGGCAGAATCAAGCCGGACCTTGTCGGCGCGGATTGTGCGTTCTCCAGCGTGTACAATCCGCTCCCCAGGGGCAGCAACACTTGTTGGTTCCCAGGCACAAGCCAATCGTCTCCATATGTGGCTGGGATGGCTGCCTTGGTGGTTGATCGATTTAAGGGCAATGCGAACTTCGACACGCCGACAGAGATCGCCACGTACCTTAAGAACGGAGCCGTGCAGCAGGCCGACCCTGATGATCTCCCTGATCCCAACTCTGAGTGGGGTCACGGCCTCGCTGCGCTCGAGGAACTGACCATCGTCGACTACGACATCGACAATGACGGCCTGATCGAGGTCGCCTCCCTGGCACAGTTGGACGCGGTGCGCTATGACCTCAACGGTGACGGCGTGGTCGCCTCCGCCGATCAGACCTCCTACGACGCTGCATTCCCGAATGCGAAATCCGCCATGGGTTGCCCCACCACCGGTTGCGAGGGCTACGAACTCCACGGCGACCTGGACTTCGACTCGAATGACGACGACACCGTAAACGAAACCGACCACTCCGGATCATTTTGGAACTCCGGAGCGGGGTGGGCTGCCATAGGCGATCAGTACACCACCGGCACCGCCACCCCTGCCCGCTACACGGGCATTTTCGAGGGCAACGGTCACGTGATCGAGCACATGACCATGGATCTCGGCAAGGGCACCGCGCCCCCGTCCGGGGCAACCCATCGCGACGTGGGCCTGTTTGCCGGAATTGGCAGCGATGGCACTATCAGGAACCTCGGGTTGGCCAACGTGAACATCAGGCGCACGGCGAGCACCACGAACCCGGCCACCGTTCCGGTGCTGAGGGTGGGCGCCCTGGCAGGCGTGAACGAGGGCACCACGAACGCCAACTTCAGCACAGGCAGCGTCGCCGTGTCGGGAACCGATGTGCGGGCGGGCGGCCTGCTCGGCGCGAACGGACTTGCGCCTTCGGGCAACAACAGCTCCGCGGCTGTGCTGTCCAACAGCTACTCCACGGTGAGCCTGGCCGTCACCGCGGACAAGGTGCGCCTTGGCGGCGTTGCGGCCGTGAACCACGGACGTGTCGAAAACGGCTACTCGATGGGTTCGGTCGCGGGCACGGTCACCACCGGCGGCACCGACGATCAGGTCCAGCGCAGCTACACGCTAGGGGGTTTGGTGGCCGAGAACGCCGCCAAGGCCACGGTGAAGCACAGTTACGCCGCCACGAAGATGTCGCTCACCGGTACTGCCGCCAACCCGGCACTCGGCGGTTTGGTCGGCGCCAATGCCGGCACGGTCACCGACGGATACTGGGATCGCGACCAGTCCGGTCAGGCCCAGAGCGCAGGCAGTTTGGCGAGCTTCGGCAAGACCACCACCGAGATGACAACGCCAACCGATGTGATCGTGGAAGCCGATCAGTACAGCGGCATCTACGCCTCGTGGGACAGCGATCGTTGGGGTTTCAGCATGGCATGCCACTATCCCGCTCTCGAAGTGGACGTGGACGGCAACGGAGCGGCGACTTCGGAAGAGTTCGGCGCACAGGCACTCAATTGCGTGCCGCAGGTGCTGAACACCATCTCAGCCAAGCAGTTCAACACCGGAACGAACACCACAGTTCCGCTCGAAACAGCCGGGGCTCACGTGTTCACCGACGAGGATCTTGACGACCTCACCTACACCGTCAACTCGTCGAAGCCCGAGGTTGTGAAGGCCGGTTTGGACCGCGACGGCACATCGATCACGCTTGAGGCTGTTTCGCCGGGAGCGTCTCAGATCGAGGTGAGAGCCAGCGACACTCATGCCTCGGTTGGCACCAGCTTCACGGTGACCGTTCCCAACAGAAGCCCAACCGCCTCCGGCGTCGTGAACGACCTCACGCTTGACCCGGGCAACAGCTCCCAAGTCACGATCGAGTCCGAGACGGAAGCCCTGTTCACCGATCCGGACGGAGAAGCGCTCACCTACACGGTGGCATCAAGCAACGAGGCGGCAGCAACCGCGACCATCGGCACGGAAGGCAAGACAGCACAGGTGACCGGCGTGGCCCAGGGCACGTCCGATGTGACGATCACGGCCTCGGATCCTGGTTCTTCAACCGCCACCATCACCTTCACAGTGACGGTCACCAACGGTGTGCCTGTTGTGAGAAACGCCATTTCGGACCAGGGCGTGAAACCGGGCAACAGCATTCGCGTCGCCCTCGAGGAAGACGGATCCGAAGTGTTCTTCGACCCTGAGGGCAAGCAACTCGCGTACTCGGTGACGAGCACGGACACGACCAAGGCAACCGCAACCATTGATGCCGACACCACCGAGGTCGTCGTCACCGCAATCGCCATGGGCACAACGGACATCACGGTCACAGCCACCGATGACGCCAACCAGACCGGGTCCCACACGTTCACCGTGACCGTGGCAAACCAGGCGCCCGTGTTGAAGGGCACCTTGGGTGACGTGAGCGTGGAGGTGGGCAAGTCCTGGACGCGCAACCTGGCTAGCACCACCGACGTTCTCTTCGAGGATCCCGACGGCGACACGCTCACATATCGCATCACGCACCCGGCAACCGACAGCGCGAACATCGAGCTTGATTCGGCAAGCAACGTGCTCACCGTCACCGGTGTGGCACGAGGCACCGTGGCCATCACCGTGTTCGCCACTGACCCTGATGGTTTGGAGGTGTCCGCCAAGTTCACGGTGACGGTTCCGAATCAGCTGCCCGTGGTGGAACGAAACCTTCCGGGCATGTCGATGCAGCGGGGATCGAGTCGCGCGATCCCACTCGAAGAGGAAGATCAACATGTGTTCTCGGATCCCGAGGACGACCTCACCTACTCGGTGGTCTCCAGCAACGAGGACGTGGTCACGGCCACGATTGATGCCACCGAGCAAAGCCTGAACCTTGAGGCCGTTGCATTCGGCACGGTCACCGTCACAGTCACCGCGAACGACGGGCAGGGTGGCCTCACCGAGCTCTCATTCTCGGTGACCGTGCCGACACCGGCACCGGTACCGGTGTTTCCAGTGTTCCTGGCTCCGGCCGGCCCGGCTGCAAGCGGGCCGCCGCCATCGCCTTGTGACTCCGTGGACGAAACCGGGCATGGCTTCTCCGATGTGGAAGCAGGCGGCACTCACGAAGTGTCGATTGCCTGCTTGAAACATTTCGGGATCACACAAGGATCCGGGGCGGGTGACGTGTTCGATCCTTGGGCGCGCCTGACGCGGTGGCAGCTGGCGGTGTTCTTGGCTCGCACCGCCACGCTCGGTGCAGTGGTGCTCGAACCCGCTGACGAGGTCGACTTCGAGGATCTCGACGACGTGCCGACAGAAGCGGCGGACGCGATCAACAGACTTGCCCGCGCCGGTGTGATCAAGGGCCGCTCCGACAGCCAGTTCGATCCCCACCAAGACGTGACGCGTGCGCAGTTGGCGGTGCTGCTGGTTCGCTTGTTGCAGCACGTTTCCCGCTCCGGGGTGGAACTCGCCAACGGTGAAGTCCTCGTGGATGCCATAGCGAGGTCGGGATCATTTGACGATGTGTCCGAAGCACTTCCCGCAGAGTTCGACGGTGCAGTGAGCGCCCTTGAGTACCTGGAAGTCACACTCGGCGACGGAAGCGGCAACTTCAACCCGTTCGCGTTCGTCACCAGGGCACAGATGGCGTCGCTGCTGACAAGAACCTTCGGGTACTTCGACATCGCCTAGCGATCCGATTTCTGTTGGCCCTCCGCCGGCGTCTGGGTCATCAGGCTGCGCGCCAGGCGCATGACAGGCCTGCCGAACCGGCTTCGGTGCGGCACCAACAAGTGGGCCAATGTCAGTCTCGGAAGTCGACGATGCACTCAGCCTGGAGCCGAGCCGCGCCCGCATCAGGCGCGAAATCGAGGGCCGGCAGATATGCAAGTTCACCGCGGCCGGCGTCCCACCGAGAACGCGCTGGCGCGATGTGAACACGAACGAAGGAGCGAGTCGATGCCTGGGCCTCTTGAGGGTGTGCGTGTGTTGGAATTGGCCGGCTTGGGTGCGCTGCCGTACGGGTCGTTGCGGTTGGCCGACATGGGCGCGGACGTGGTGCGAGTGGACCGGCTCAGCAAGGTGCCAGCCTCGCCGCAACCGAGGCCGTACTCGAGCTGGGATCGCGGGCGCCGGTCGATCGCGGTGGATTTGAAGCATCCCGACGGGGTGGCCACGGTGCTGCGTCTCGCCGAGGGGGCGCACGTGTTCATGGAGGCCTTTCGGCCAGGAGTGGTGGAACGGCTCGGCGTGGGGCCCGAGCAGGTGATGGCCGTCAACCCGGCAATCGTCTATGCCCGTCTCACCGGCTGGGGTCAAACAGGGCCACTGTCACAAGTCGCCGGTCATTCGCTGAACTACGAGGCGCTCACCGGGCTGATCCGGGCGATCGGCCCGGCCGGTGGGCCGCCGGTGCCGTTGCTTCAGGTGATGGGTGACTTCGCCGGTGGCGGACTCACCATGGCCTACGGCGTGGTGTGCGCGTTGTGGGAATCGTCACGCAGCGGGAAGGGTCAGGTGATCGACGTCGCAATGACCGACGGTGTGGCGTCGCTGGCGGGAGTGTTCTACGGCATGTCTGCTGCCGGGATGCACAGCGACGAGATGGGCTCGAACCTCTTTGACGGTGGCGCGCCGTTCTATTCCATCTACGAGTGCGCCGACGGCAAGTACCTGTCGGTGGCGCCCATTGAGCCGCACTTCTACAAGCTGTTGCTCGATTTGATCGGCCTCGGTGAGGCCGACGACCTGCCCGACCAGTACGACCGGGCCCGCTGGCCCGAACTCAAGGCCCGCCTGGCTGAGGTGTTCGCCCAGAAGACCCGCGACGAGTGGGCCGATCTGCTGGCCCACACCGATGCCTGCGTGGCGCCGGTGCTCACCTTCGACGAGGCCGCCGCTCACCCCCACCACCTGGCCCGAGGCACGTTCACCCCGCTGCCGAACGCCACCGATCAAGCCGCCAACGACGCGGCCGACCCGGCCCCCAACCCCGATGCCGTGGAGGTGGCCCCAGTGCCACCCATGTCCCGCACCCCCGGCCAAGCCGCCACAACCTCACCGACCTGGCCAGGCCAGAACACGGATGAGGTGCTCACCGAAGCAGGCTTCACCCCCCAAGAAATAGCCAACCTCCGCCAAAAAAGAGCAATAGCCGGCTAACCCCACTCCGGCAACACCCCCGTCGCACCGAAGACGTGCGCCTGGTGCAAGCCTGAGGGGCACCCTCCTGCCGCGCCGAGAGCCGGCGCCCGATATCAGGCTCCGACAGGGGCCGCCGCGGGCAAGAGCGAGCCGAGTCTCAGGTCGCCCCAGACTGCAGGGAGATGATCATCCCATCAGCGCTACTCCCAAACCCGCGAAGTTGTACCCCAAGAGCCCGCGAAGTTGTACCCTAATAGTCCGCGAAGTTGTATCCTAAGAGCCCGCGAAGCTGTACCCTAGAAGCTCGCGAAGCTGTACCCTTGGCTTGAGACAGGGGCACCGGGCCACCAGAAGGAAGGACCATGGGCGAATACTGGAGGCGTGTCGTCGATGACGAACTCGACGAACTGCTCGCGGGCTTGCCTGCGGTCTCCCTGGAGGGCCCGCGGGCCACTGGCAAGACAACGACCGCGCTCCAGCGGGGCTCCAACTACTTCGCACTTGACGATCCTGGCGAACTCGAAGCCCTGCAAGCAGACCCCTGGCTACTCGACCAAAATCCTGGGCTTACCGTGGTTGACGAGTGGCAGCGAATGCCTTCCAGCTGGGATGTGGTCCGCCGTTGCGTGGACGATGATCCGTCTGCGGGTCGGTTCCTTCTCACAGGGTCAGCTTCTCCGTCAACGCCACCAACACACTCAGGCGCAGGCCGCATTGTCAGCGTGCGGATGCGGCCCCTGAGCCTGCGCGAACGACGAGACACAGAGCTGTGGCTCTCGCCTGCGGTGAGTCTCTCCTCCATGCTCGCCGGAGAGCGCCCCAAGGTGTTCGGCCACACAGCCGCCCGGCTGGGGGACTACGTCTCGGAGATCCTCAAGGGTGGTTTTCCAGGGTTGCGACACGTGTCGCCGAAGGTGCGCCGCGCTGCGCTTGCCGGTTACGTCAACCGCATTGTCGACAGGGACTTCCCCGAGTCGGGTCGCAATATCCGCAACCCCGCCGCGCTTCGTCGCTGGCTTGTCGCTTACGCAGCGGCCACCTCCACCACAGCGTCCTACGAGAAGATACGTGACGCCGCCACCGCGGGCCACGGAGACAAACCCAGCCGCAAGGCGACGGCACCGTACATAGACACCCTGGAGGGCCTCTACGTCCTCGATCCCGTTCCGGCATGGACACCGACCCGTAATCGATTGGCCCGACTCGCCGAAGGGCCCAAGCACAGCCTTGCTGATCCTGCCCTGGCAGCCGCGCTGCTCCGCATCGAGGCAGACACACTGATGAAGGGCGCTTCGGCTGGACCTGAGATACCACGAGACGGCACTCTGTTGGGTGCTCTGTTCGAGTCTTTGGTGGCGTTGAATCTGCGCGTTTACGCCCAGTCAAGCGAGGCGTCGGTGAATCACCTTCGCACGTGGGGAGGTCACCGCGAGATCGATTTTGTGGTCGTGGGGTGGGACCGTCGGGTGGTTGCAGTCGAAGTAAAGCTGTCACAAACGGTGAACGACGCCGATGTGCGCCACCTCCACTGGCTTCGCAACGAAATCGGGGACGAACTCGCCGATGCTGTGGTGCTCACCACCGGCCCGTACGCCTACAGACGTCAAGACGGGATTGCAGTGGTGCCGGTGGCGCTGCTAGGGCCGTAACGCTCCGAGGGCGCCTCCAGGACCCACGCGCCAACGGATCCTGACGTCCGGGGATGCAGGATATTGGCTGGGGCTTGAGCCTTTTTCGCTCTGGGGCCTTGGCGATCACCGGTTAGGGAATGCGACGGTAGGTGGCCAGACGCCAAGTCCATTCCGCTGGGCCGTAGCGGAAGCGTGCAAGCCACGCCCTCGACCACCACAACTGCAGCGCCCAGACCGCGCCGATGAACACCACCAGCCACGTTCGGCTGATGTCGTCGGGGTCGAACAAGCCGCGCAGCACCACGACCCCGAGCACGGTTTGGGTGAGGTAGTTGGTGAGCGCCATCCGGCCCACGTCTCGCACTCGTGCGTTGAGGGCGCCGCTGGTGGTTCGCTTGTGCCACAGGATGATCAAGCTCGCATAGCCCAGGCTCACCGCGATGGTGGCGACGGTGTTCGGGATCGTGCCGATCAACGCCACGCCGGGGCTGAACCCCGACCCCGCCACCCACGCAAATCCGCCGGCGCTGAGAAGCAACCCCACGCCTGCCCCCCACAGCGCAAATCGGCGATAGGCGCGCCGGGTCATGGTGCCGGACAGGAACCCGGTTCTGTAGAGGGCCACACCGATGAGCATCATCGCCAAGGCCCGCCCGAAGAGATCCGCGAGAATCCACAGTCCCACCGCGTCGGACATCTCCCCGCTGATGCCCCAGTACTCGCCGAGACCTCCGCCGTCGGCGCCGATGGTTGCCTGCGCCGGGATCGCTGCGACCGGTGAGACGAGCATCAACAGCCCGCCCGCTACCAGCAGGAAGCGAGGTGATCGCTTTCGCAGCACAAGCAGAACCGGTGAACAAAGCGCGTACAGCACCAGAACGTCGCCTACCCACAGTGCCGTGTGCGCCAAGCCGATCACCAGCAGCAACAAGTTGCGCCACAGGCTGAGCAGCGTGGCACGTTTGGCCTTGGCGGCGGCCCGATCGGCGAACAGCGCGATCCCCGCGCCGAACAGCATGGAGAACAAGGCCATGAACTTCTGATCAAAGAAGATCTCGCCGGTTGCGCCGATGATCCAGTCCAGCCAACTTTGCGGACTTGAGGCGTCGATGTTGAAGTAGGGCCCCACGTTCACAAACCCGTAGGACACGGCGTTCATGGTGAGTATTCCCAACACGGCCACGCCACGAATCGTGTCCAAGCTGGTGATCCGATCACCAAGCGTCGTCGGCGCCACCACAGATGACTTCATGTCACTTCGTTTCCTCTCTCGTGTGACGCTACTGAACCCGGCGGGAATGGAGGCCAGCTCTCGGCAGCCTTGGATGCTGGTTTTTGACAGGTCAGAATCCCGGTTTTTGACAGGTCAGAATCCCGGTTTTTGACAGGCTTCAATGTCGGTTTTTGACACCCGACACGCCCTGGGAGGTGTTTGACTCGCTGTGATGGTGCCCTTTGGGGTGGTGCCGAATGTGCACCAGGGGGTTGGTGCCGGGTTCATGGTGTGGTGAGCGCCAGGGTTGTCCATTGGTCCTGCGTTCTTCTTTCGATCTCCACCATGGGGCGGAGGAACCCCACCACCTGATCGCATTGTGCCGGTGTGATGCCGCCCACCGCGAGCAGGCCGCCGGGCGCCACGCGGCACACCAGTTGGGATGCGAGTTCCACTATGCCCGCCCTGGCCACGTTGGCCAACACCACGTCAAAGGCATCGGCGACGCAACGCAGATCAGCGGCGGTGTGCACGTGGTCGGCCATGGCGTTGAGCTCCGCGTTGCGTCGTGTTGCGGTTACGGCGTGCGGGTTGCTGTCCACCGCTGTCACCTGTGATGCGCCCAACTTGAGCGCGCACAGGCCGAGGATTCCGCTGCCGCAACCAACGTCCAGCACCCGCTCGCCACCGTTGATCCGATCCATGAGCAGCTCCACCATCACACGGGTGGTGGGATGGTGGCCGTTGCCGAATCCCCCGAGGCCCAGTTCGATCAGTCCAGGCAGAGCGCTGCGGTCGTGCTCGGCGAACACATGGCAAACGCTGAGACGATCACCGAAAATCACCGGGCGGGTGTCGCGCAGCCAAGCCACCAGAGCAGCCCCGCCGTCAGGTCTCACCACGGCGATGTCCCCCTCGGCCCGAAGCGACACCACCATCTCGGCTTCGACGAAAGGGTCGGGAGCGGCGCCCATCAATAGGCGCCGGCCGCCACCCGGAACCACAACCTCGATCGACGCCACGCCCAGAGCACGCATCCGCTCGCGCACCCCGGCAAGTTCATCGCAAGCGGTGGCCACCACGATCACTCCCACACCCTGCCACGTCGCCCTCGCTCATTGAGACCGCCCGACCCCGAATCTCCTCGCCTGATGTCGTTCCAAGTGGTTCATTTTGGGCCGGCGCCGGTTAGGATCGTGCCATATGGTGCGCTTGGAGTTGCACAGGGTGGAGGCACTGGAGCTTCTGGCGATGACCTTGGCTCACCTGAACGCGGCGGAGGCTGTTGGGGAAGCTTCGGCGAGAATCCCTTTGCTGATGACCTTGCGGGACAAGCTTGCTGCCGGGTTGCGGGAGGAATGATGAGCTACTCCGAAACCGAG
The DNA here is from genome assembly GCA_965221635.1 of Candidatus Aldehydirespiratoraceae bacterium. Taxonomy (GTDB): domain Bacteria; phylum Actinomycetota; class Acidimicrobiia; order Acidimicrobiales; family Aldehydirespiratoraceae; genus JAAXHB01. The sequence goes on along the minus strand of OZ244902.1, from coordinate 535,700 downwards.
ATTGCAGTGGCCAACGAGGCCATGGGGAAGTTCCGGGGAGACCTGGACGGAGAGGTTGGCGCCGCGCTGGCGGTTGTGGGGCTCAGCGCAGATCGAGTGGTGCGCGAAGCGGCACTGCGTGACGACATGATCCGAGTGGCCCACCGTGCGGGTGCCTCGCTTCGGCAACTGGGCGAGGTGTCCGGCCTCGGTCGGCGGGCGGTGACCGCCATCGTGAACGGTGATCCGAGCCGGGCCTGAGCGCGGGGGAGGGGTTACTGGAGGCTTTCGACGGGTTTGGCGATGCTGCGGGTGGTGAACACTCCCGCGGCGGCGATCACCATTAGACCGGCGCCCACCACGCCGAGAATCACTGCGCCTGCGCTGTCGATGAGCAAGCCGCCTAGCAGCGGGCCGCCGGCACGTCCCGCTGCCATCACGGACTGGGCGTCGCCAACCCTCTCCTCGGGGTAGCGCGACCGGCTCGCGAGCACCTCGAACACCCCGGGGACTGCAAGCCAGAAGAAGAACCCCCACACGATCAGCGCAGCGAGAAACAACCAGTCCGAACCGGCGGTGGTCATCAACAGCGCACAAATTGCGGTGGCGGCCATGGGCAGGCTCGGCAACTGTCGCAGCGACTTCCATCCCGCCGCGGGGATCGCAACCACGGCATTGAGACTGAAACCGGTGGCGATCATCGACACCGACAAGTTCGGCTCGCCGGTGCCCAGCACCACGGCGTACACGAACACCGAAGACCCGCCCAAGGTGAACAGGCCCAAACAGATCAGCAGCACACGGGCCGCGGGCATTGCGCGGTTGCGCGTGCCCCGCTGCGGGAGTTCCCGAACCTGGCTTCGGTAGCCGAACACCAACGGCAGCAGCGAAACCCCGGCCAGCACCAGGAACACAATCCGAGGGCCGCCCGCGTCGAGAAGGGTGGACACCATGGGCGCCGCCACAACCCCGACCACGGGGCCCGACACGGTCACGTCGCTCATGCGCCGCGAGTCGCCGAATGCCTGCACCCAGCCGTACCAAGCCAGCAGCCCCAAAGCCAGCCCGCTCAACAATCGCAACGCCACCAGCAGCCCAAAGACAGGCAGCGCAGCGGACACCAGATTGGCGAATGCAGCCATGCCCACCCCGGCCACGAACACCTTCTCTCGGGGTTGCAACCAACGCCCCGCGGCCCAGGTGGCGATCACGAAACCACCCAACTGCGCCACACCGATCAGCGAGGCCACACCCAGGCCGATTCCGTAGTGATCGGTGATCTCGGGCAACAAGAACGGCGTGGACACGAAGGCGAGCACACCGAAGCCCACCGCAAGCAAAATGCCAATCCCAACCGCAGGTCGCAGCAGGTAAACGAGGCGAACCGGACTCTGCACCAGCAAACGCTACCGACGCCCCCCGTGCTGAATGTGGCGGTTTGCCTGTGGCGGATGTCACTTGGATTGGTGCGGGCGCGGGCCTGTTGCGGAGTGAGAAGCGCGGAGTGTGATGGTGGCTGTGGCCGGTGGGGTCTGAAGCCGCCTTGGGATGTGGTTGCGGCGCCGCCTGGGGGGTGTTTCAGGTGCGCCTTGCGGCCACGTAGCGAGCGAGATCGACCAGCGCCTCACGGGCGTGTAGCACCTCGGGCAGGTGTTCGATGGCGGCGAGGGCGCTGCCCAACAGGGTGTCGATTTCGGTCTCGATTGCGGCCAGGGCGCCGGTGTCGGTGATCACCTGCTGCACCGCGGCCATGGCGGTGTGGTCCATGGCCGGGCCACAAGTGTCCAAAACGGCGAGCTGCGCTTCGTCGGCTGCGCTGCGCGCCAGTGCCATCAGCAGAGTCGGCTTGTTCTCGCGAAGGTCGTCACCCACCGGTTTGCCCGTGGCCGACGGGTCGCCGAACGCGCCGAGCACGTCGTCGCGAAGCTGAAAGGCGGTGCCCACGGGCCGGCCGTAACGATCCAACGCGTCGGCCAGGTCGGGTCGCCCCGCCAGCGCGGCGCCCAGTTGCAGCGGCCGCACCACTGTGTAACCGGCCGTCTTGTGCTCGATGATCGTTCGGGCCTCAGCTGCGCTCACCCCGCCCCGGGCGGTTCCCGCCACGTCGAGGTACTGGCCCATGTTCAGCTCGGTGCGCAGCGTGTCCCACACGCCTCGAGCCTCTGCGGGCACGGCGCCGAGGGTTTGGTCGGCGAGCACCATTGCCATGTCACCCACCAAAACGGCCGCCGACTCCCCGAAACGACGGGTCTCGCCGTGCCAGTTGCGCTGCTGGTGGCGAGCCACGAACTTCGCCCACACCGAGGGGGCGTTGCGCCTGGTGGGGGAGGCGTCCATCACGTCGTCGTGTACCAAGGCGAAGGCGTGCAGCAGCTCCAGCGCGCATCCGGCTGCGCACACCGGCGCAAGCACCAGCCGCTCGCTCCCGGCCGCTTCGGGTTGCCCACCCGACAGGTGCCCGCCCGCGGGGTGCCCGGACGCGCCCCCAAGGTCGGAATTGGCGCCTCCGGCGATCACCCATCCCCAGTAGCAGTAGGCGGGACGGATGCGCTTGCCGCCCGAGAGCACCAACTGTGACAGGTCGTCCAGCGGTTCTTCCAGCGCTGGATCAAGTTGCCTCCAGCGGGCGCGCTCAGCCGCGAGCAGGCCATCAAGCAGCGAATCGATCCGCCGAGCGACCGTGGTGAGAGCGGCCGGCGGGTCGCTGCGAGGCACGAGCCGACGATACTCAGCCTCGCCTCGACCCGCCCAGTGTGTGCCCCGCAGCGCAGTTGCGCAGCCGGGCGCCAAGTGCTATGTCCAGGTGCCGAGCAGGATGCCGATCACGCTGTAGGACACCAACGGGTAGCCGCTGTTGATGAGAAACAGCTTCAGGCTGCGACCCTCAAACGAGTAGTTCAGGGCGTTGGTGGTGCAAATGAACCCGACGGCCGCCATCAGCCCAAGGCCGAGTCCCTCGCCGAAGCCGTCAACCGACAGGCCCTGGGCCAACAGCGCCAAAGCGATGGTGAAAACGATCGCGGCAACAATGGCAACCACGTAGGGATACCACTGTCGAGGCGTGCCCTTCATGGCTTCCATGTCTTCTGATGAGAGGCCAACCTCGGCCATCCAAGGCTTGGCCAACATGCTGTACCAGGCCGCGCCGAGCACCTGGTTGAACACCACGGCCACCAGGACCGCCCAGTAGTTCAAACCTCCAAGATCAAAGCTGTCCATTGTTCCTGTCCCTTCGTTTCGGAGTCCGGTAATGGTTGAGACCAGCCTACGCCCCAACACAACCGCGTCGCCGGAACAGGCGAACACTTGCGCTACTTCAGTACAAGAAACTAATTTGTACCACAATTCAGATTTGAAGCTCAGCCCGGAGGACGGGTGTGGCTAGTCGGCGTTCAGGTCGGGATCGATCCTTATCACCACCTGCTCCACCTTCATCCGGGCATCGGTGATGCGCCGTCGGCAAACCTCAATGAGATGCGCAGCCCGTTCCACGCGCATTCCCAGCACGTCCACGTCGGCGTCCTCACCTTCAAGGTCGGCAAGGATCTGCTCCAGTTCTTCCATTGCCTCGGCGTAGCCGGGATCGTCACCCGAAGAAGGCTCAACGGGCGCCTCGGCGGAGCAATCCGATTCGGCTTCCGGAGCCTGCTCGTCGTTTGGCGCCGCAGCCTCAGTGTCGTCGGCGTCGGCAGATTCCTCTTGCGATTGTTTGCGAAGCACCGTTCTCCCGATCTCTCGATGTTGCGATCTGTGGGCACGCAACCCGCTTGCCGGGGTCACAACAGCCCGGGCTGCGGGCCACCTGTGACCGTGCGGTGGTGGTGGCGCCGGTGGTGGTGGCGCCGGCGATGGCTGGTCGGCGACTGTACCGGTGAAACCCGACCCGCTGCCTCGCCCGGAGTATGCGGACGCCGGGTGTGTTCGCCGGATTCAGCGGCGGGGGTCAGTCGGCTGTGCCGGTGATCGTGCCGTCGGCGACCTGGGTCTCAAGGCGCTCACCGGACGACACATCCGCCACCGATCTCACCAGGGCGCCGTCGTGGCGACGGGTGATCGACCAGCCCCGGCGCAACAGTCGAGCCGGATCCAGCGACCGGGTCTGGGCCGACGCCGTGGCAACTCGGTTCTCGGCCGTGCGCAACCCCAGCTCCGCCGCCGCGGACAAACGCGCCACACCCCGGCGCCACCGAGAACGGGCCTCACGGTCAACGAGCATCCCGGCGCGCACAACACGCCGCGCCGCAGCCTCCACCCCACGATCGGCCCGCTGAGCTGCCCCGAACGCGAGCCGGGCGGTGGCCGCGCCGCAGCGATCAAGACGGTTCCCGGCCGAAGTCAGCGACCTTCCTGCCTCGGTGGCGATGGCCTGCCCCGTGGCGTCGAGTCCCTGAAGCCAGTCATCCACGATCCGCACCACCGCCGCCGCGGCTGCGGTTGGTGTGGGGCGGGCGGTGTGGGCAACAGCGTCGCCGGCGCTGTGATCGGTTTCGTGGCCGATGCCGGTGAACACGGGCCGTTCGCACAAGGCAATCGCCCGCGCCACGCCCTCGTCGTCGAACGCCACCAAATCGGTTGCGCTTCCACCTCCGCGCACCACCAGCACAACGTCACAGTCAGCGGCCACGGCTTTGATCGCCGCCACCACCGACATCGGCGCCTTGGGGCCTTGAACCGCGGTGTCGGCTTGCATCACCGTGAATCCGTAGGAGCTGTCGCCGAGAATGCGCATCACGTCGGAATGCGCAGCGCTGCCCACCGAGGTCACCAGACCCACCCGAAGCGGCACCGCCGGAACCGGATGAGCCTTGTTGGCTCGGAGGATTCCCTCGTCGGCCAGTTTCTTCAGCAGAAGATCGCGATCCGCCACGATGCGGCCCAACGTGTACGCGGGGTCGATGGCGCTCATCACGATCTGCAGTTGCCCCTGCGGGGCGTAGTAGTTGAGGCGCCCGAAAATCCGGATCTGCACCCCTTCGCTCATGCGCATGGAGTTGCCGTAACGCTTGATGGCGTCGTTCACGTCCTGTTTCATGTCGCGAAACAACGTCACGGCCACCTTTGCCTTGGGATTACGGCCTGGTTGTTCGGCCGGGTCGATCAACTCGAAATACACGTGGCCCGTGCGGGGTCTGCTGATCGACGCAATGTGACCTGCCACCCACACCCCCTCGGGCGCAACCGCTTCGAGTGCGACGTTCACCAGTTGGGTCAGTTGGCTCACCGACAGCGTCTGCGCGCCGGTCATCCCACCAGCGCCTCCTTTGTGGCGGCCTCGGATTCGGCACGCACCAGCACCTCGTACAACTCTGCGTACAGTCCGGCTGCTCGTCGCAGCTCTTCGTGGGTGCCGCGCTGCACTATGCGCCCGTCGTCGAGCACCACGATCACGTCGGCGTCGGTGATTGTGGACAGGCGGTGCGCTATCACCAGAGAAGTCCTGCCCCGCAGCGCCTCGGCGAGCGCTTCCTGCACCTGCGCCTCGTTGTCTGTGTCGAGATGAGAGGTGGCCTCGTCGAGGATCACGATCACCGGATCCTTCAGCAGCATTCGTGCTATCGCCAGTCGCTGCTTCTCGCCACCGGAAAGGCGGTAGCCGCGCTCACCGACAACCGTGGAATACCCGTCGGGCAGCGAAGCGATCGTGTGGTGAATACGAGCCGCACGGCACGCCGCCTCCAGTTCGGACTGCTTCGCTTCGGGTTTGGCGTAACGCAAATTGGCGGCCACAGTGTCGTGAAACAAATGCGGATCCTGGGTGACCACACCGATCGACAAACGCAGCGAATCACCGGTGAGGTTGCGCACGTCCTCGTCGTCCACCAGAACCTGCCCGGCGCCGGCGTCGTACAGGCGCGGCACAAGCGACACCAAAGTCGATTTCCCCGACCCGGACGGCCCCACAATTGCCACCATCTGCCCCGGTTCGGCCACGAAATTGATGTCCTGCAACACCATTGGTGAGGTCTCCACCACTTGCGCGTCACCGGCAGCCGAGCCGGAACGATCCGAGCCGGTCGTGTCGTTGTCCCCGTGGCCGGTGTGGGCGGGTGGACGCGAACCCTCGGCGTCGGGTGTTTCGCGGCTGAGGGCCTCGGCTCGAAGCGATTCGGGTGCGCCCTCGAGCACAGGCGGGTAGCTGAACGCCACGTCGCGGAACTCCACCCTGCCCTTGGGCTTGTGCAACGACCTGGCTCCGGCGGTGTCAACGATCGGGTTGGGAGTGTCGAGCACCTCGAACACCCGCTCGAAGCTCACGAAAGCGGTCATCACGTCCACCCTGGCATGCGAGAGACTCGCCAGCGGCACGTAGATCCGCACCGTGTACAACCCCAGCGCCACCAAGGTGCCCACGCTCAGCGAACCGTCGAGGGCCAAATGCCCGCCAAGCCAGTAAATCAGCGCCGTTCCCACCGCTCCCACCATGGTGAGCGCCACCAAAAAAACCTGTGCGTACATGGCGCTGCGCACGCCGATGTTGCGCACCCGACCGGCTCGCCCGGCGAAATTGGCGGACTCGTCACGGTGACGCCCGAAGAGCTTCACCAGCATCGCGCCGGCCACGTTGAAACGCTCGGTCATGGTGTTGTTCATCGACGCGTTCACGTTCATGCCCTCACGGGTGATGGCCTGCAAGCCACGACCCACTCGCTGCGCGGGCAACACGAACACCGGCAACACTGCCACCGCCAGAAGCGTCAGGCGCCACTCCAGCACGATCATGGCGATCAACGTTCCCGTGAGGGTGATCACGTTGCCCACAACAGTGCCGAGCGTTCCTGTGAAGGCCCGCTGCGCGCCGATCACATCGTTGTTGAGCCTGCTCACCAGCGTGCCGGTCTGGGTATGGGTGAAGAAGGCCACCGGCATTTGCTGCACATGGTCGAACAACCGGCACCGCAGGTCGAAAATCAAGCCCTCGCCGATTCCGGAACTCAGGCGGCGTCCCACAAGCGACAACACCGCCTCGCCGAGAGCGGCTGCCACCAACACCCCGAACAGCACGTTCAGGTAGCCGCCGTCGCCATCGGCTATGGCCGAGTCGAAAATCTCGCGGATCACCAGCGGCGGCAGCAACCCAAGAAACGTGCCGCCCACCACGGTCACCACGAACGCGGCGATCATCGCCCGGTAGGGGCGCGCGCATTCCCACACCCGCCGGGTCGTTCCCGGGGTGATCGCCTTGCCCTTCAGCTTGGAGTGGTCGGCGCCCATCCGGTGCAGCAAGTGCATGGGGGTGGTCATCTGCGCATCCTACGAATCACCCGGCCTTCGTCTGCTTTGCTCGGTGTCTGGCTGTTGGTCACTCCGGCGGGCGGGGCCTGACCGGTGGCCGGTTCCGGAACGGCTTCGCTTCGCTGCAGATTGTTCCGTAAGCCGGCCACCGGCCACCCGCCCGCCTTGATTTTCTGGCCCGCCCGCCTTGGCTTTGCTGCCCCCTGGGTGCCTTTGGGGACTTGGTGTTGGTCTTGGTCGCGGGCTGCGCGGTTGGTTGGTTGGTCTTTGGGATGCGCGGTGGTTTTGGGGCCTTTGGGGGGTTTGGTGGGTATTGTTGGTGGGTGGACTTGGGCTGCGGACTTGCCCTGCACACCGATCACTATGAGCTGACGATGGTGGCTTCGGCGTTGCGATCGGGTGTGGCTGGGCGACGGTCGGTGTTCGAGGTGTTCGCTCGGGGACTGCCTGAGGGCCGGGCATATGGCGTGGTTTCGGGGATGGATCGGGTGGTTGAAGCGGTGGAGGGATTCCGGTTTGACGCTGCGGCTGTGGATCACCTCACTGCGACCGGTGTTGTGACCGATCCGGTGTTGGCCGACTGGCTTCGGGATTACCGGTTCGGTGGCGACATCACCGGATACCCCGACGGTGAACTGTTCTTTCCGTATTCGCCGGTGCTCACCATCGAGGGCACCTTCGCCGAGTGTGTGGTGCTGGAAACGGTGGTGCTCTCCATACTCAACCACGACTGCGCAGTGGCCTCGGCTGCGGCGCGCATGCGAGACGCGGCGCCCGGCAGCGCCCTGCTCGATGGCGGCAGCCGTCGCACCGATCCCTCCGCAGCGGTCGCAGCCGCGAAGGCCGCTTACGTGGGCGGATTCGACGCAACCTCCAACCTGGAGGCCGGAAGACGCTGGAGGATCCCCACCGGAGGCACCACCGCACACGCCTTCATGCTGCTGCATGACCACGAACGCGCCGCTTTCGCTGCACAGCGCGACACGCTCGGCGTCGAGTCCACCTACCTGGTGGACACCTTCGACGTGCTCGCCGGGGTGCGTCACGCAGTGGAGGCCGTGGGCCCCAACCTTGGCGCGGTGCGAATCGACAGCGGCAACCTGCTCAGCGGAAGTCTCGAGGTGAGGGCCCTGCTCAACGAACTGGGCGCCGGCGGCTGCAAGATCGTGGCCTCCGGTGATCTCGACGAGTACCGGATCGCCGACCTGCAACGGCGGGGGGCGCCCATCGACAGTTACCTGGTGGGCACCCGTCTGGTCACCGGATCAGGCCACCCCGCGGCATCACTTGTGTACAAGCTCGTCGCCGTCGCCGACCTGCCTTCGGCTGCGGGCGCGGGCGCCGCCACGCAGGGTGGTTCGGCGAAGCCCGCTCATCCCGCGACGGCATCTGCCGGTGCGTCTCGCCATTACACGGCCATGCGCGAGGTGGGCAAGTTTTCGTCGGGGAAGGCCACGGTGGGTGGACGCAAACAGGTGCATCGCACCATCGACGCGGACGGCTACTGGGTGTCCGAAGTGTTGTCGCTGGCCGACGACGGGTCATTGAGCACCGAGGTGAGCCACCCTGGGGCCTTGCAACCCCAGGTTCCACTCGTGGTGAGCGGCAAGCGGGCGTATGGCGATACTGCCCACGAGGCTCGCAGCCGTTGCGCCGAGCGCCGGGCGCGACTCAGGCCCGAGGACCGCACACCGCATCCTGTGCGCACCCCTGCGGTGGCCACCGAATGGGTGGGATGGAAGGCGCCGGTGAAGCCGCTGGTCTACCCTCAAACGTCACAAGACGGAGGGTCTGCCGACCGGCACGAAGCCCCCGCTCAACTCGGCCTCGAACTCGCCGGCTGACCCGAACGGCGCGAAGAAGCCCCGACCAGGCGACCACGGTCAACTCGGCCAAGCACAGCTGGTCCGTGCCCGCCGAGGCGACGATTGCCTGGCCAAGAGAGCAGACTCACACCTCTGGCAGGCACAGTCCGATGGCATACCGGCCGGGGCGACGTTTGCCCGGCCAAGCATGCAGACTCACACCTGACGCAAGGCCGATCCGGCGTGCCGGGTGACGATCAAAGGAGGCCGTGATGAGCAAGGCGTTGCTGATTGTGGACGTTCAATCCGACTTTTGCGAGGGCGGGTCGCTGGCGGTCACCGGTGGCACGGCGGTGGCTCGTTCGATCTCTGATCTTGTGGGCTTCGACCGGGGCGGCGGCGCATACCACCACGTGGTGGCCTGCAAGGACTGGCACATCGACCCGGCGGAGCATTTCGCCGCACCCGGAGACGAGCCGGACTTCGTGAACACCTGGCCGGTTCACTGCGTGGCCGGAACACCGGGCGCGCAATTCCACCCCGAGTTGCAAGTGGCGCTCGACGAAGTGTTCGCCAAGGGGCGCTACACCGCCAGCTATTCGGGTTTCGACGGCCGTGCGGTGGGTGAAGCCGTCGGTGACGGGGACGCAACCACCTCAGAGGGCGATTCGCTTGAGGACTGGCTAAAGCAGCGAGATGTCACCGAACTTCACATCGTGGGGCTCGCCACCGACTACTGCGTGCGTGCCACGGCCCTGGACGCCGCCGCGGCCGGGTTCGCAACCACCGTGCTGGTGGATCACTGCGCCGGAGTTGCGCCGGAGAGCACCGCTGCGGCGCTAGAGGAGCTGGCCGTCGCTGGAGTGGCCTCCGGCTAGGTGCCGGGCGACTCAGCCGGTATTTCAGCGGGCCGGCCCGGTTCAGCCGGCAGGGGGTGGCTCGGGCGGGCTGGCCGGTCAGGCGCCGGGTTGTTTCACCACTCTCAGGTAGGGCAGCGGGGCGTCCCACCCGTCGGGGTACTTCTCGGCTGCGGCCTCGTTGGACACCGCCGGCACGATGATCACGTCCTCGCCTTGCTTCCAGTTCGCCGGAGTTGCCACCTGTTCGTGCGCCGTGAGCTGGCACGAATCGAGCAGGCGCAGGATCTCCACGAAGTTGCGGCCGGTGGTCATCGGGTAGGTGAGCGTGGCCTTGATCCGCTTGTCGGGGCCGATGATGAACACCGACCGGGCGGTGGCGTTGTCCATCGGGGTTCGCCCCTCGGAGGTGTCCCCGGCATCCGCTGGGAGCATGTCGTACAGCTTCACCACGTTCAGTTGCGGGTCGCCGATAAGCGGGTAGTTCACGGCGTTGCCGGTGGCCTTGGCAATGTCGGCCGACCAGCCGTGATGGTCGCTCACGCCGTCCACGCTGATGCCGATGATCTTGCAGTTGCGGGCGGCGAACTCGTCCTTGAGCCCGGCCACCGCACCGAGTTCGGTGGTACACACCGGGGTGAAGTCCTTCGGATGGGAGAACAGCAGCGCCCAACCGTCGCCGATCCAGTCGTGGAAGCTGATCTCGCCGTCGGTGGTTTCGGCGCTGAAATCGGGCGCGATGTCGTTGATTCGCAGGGTCATGGCGGTGCTCCTTGGGCTCCGGTCGATGCGGCGGAGAGTATGGGATTCGAACCCATGGTGACCCGGAGGCCACAACGGCTTTCGAGGCCGCCCCATTCGTCCACTCTGGCAACTCTCCACCAAAAGCTTACCCGTTGGGTAGGGATTCGCTCCCGGTGCCTTCGCACCTCCTGCCTGAAGAGCTCCAGCAGCGCGGGACACAGTGTTGGGTGGGGATTCGCTGCCGGTGCGCGCGCCGGCTGCGGGAGCGGCGAATTTGTCGTAGGGGCATCCCCGGCCGGTTCGGAGCGCGCAATGAGACGTGCTCACCGGGCACGCGTTGCGCTCACCGACGGCGGGCAGTGCTCACCGCGGACGGGTTGCACTCACCGACAACGGGCTGGGCTCACCCGCGGTGGGTTGCGCTCACCGGTGACGGGTGGATTCGGACGTGGCGCCTTGGGATCAGCCGCGCCGGGCGGCAAAGAACTCGCTGAGCACCGAGGAGCACTCGCCGGCGCGCACTCCCGGAGTCACCTCGAATTCGTGGTTGAGGCGCGGGTCGGCGCCGAGGTTGTACAGCGATCCGAGCGCCCCGGCCTTGGGGTCGGGTGCGCCGAAGATCACCCGCGCCACTCGGGCCTGCTGAAGGGCCCCGGCACACATGGGGCACGGTTCAAGCGTCACCGCCACCACCGTGCCGCGCAGACGCCACGAACCGAGGTGGTCGGCGGCCTTTCGCAAGGCCAGGATCTCGGCGTGGGCGGTGGGATCGCTTCGGCGTTCTCTTTGGTTGTGTTCGGCGGCCAGCAGCGTGTCGTTCAGCCACACGGCCGCACCTACCGGAACCTCCCCGCCCTGTGCCGCGGCTTGAGCCTGGGCCAACGCCGGGGCCATCAACTCTTCGTCGGTGAGGTGCGCAGTGGTGCTGTCGTTCATGTCGGCAGGTCTTGGTGGGTAGCGGCGGCGGAGCGTCGGCAGTGATGTTCTCGCCTTGCGGGCCCTGTTCAATGGGCGCTGGTCAGGGATCGATGTGGTGGCTCATCAGGTTGGCCATCAGCGCTGCCGCCTTTTGGGTGAGCGGCCCGTCAACCGTGGCCAGCGGTGTGCCGTTCACGCTGCCGATGGACTGAACGGCCCTGGTGGTGCTGGTGAGGAAGGCCTCCTGCACCGACTCCAGCTCGCTGCCCAGAAGGTGCGTCTCGGTGACCGCCAGGTGATCGATCACCAATTCGCGGGTGACGCCTGCGAGGCATCCTGTGTCCAGGGGAGGGGTGTGCAAGGCGCCGTCGGCCACCCAGAAGATGTTCGACCCTGTGCCTTCGCTCACGAAGCCTCGCGTGTCCACAAAGATCGCCTCGGTTGCGCCCTGACGGCGGGCCTCGGCGAGCGCCAGAACGTTCTCGGCGTATGAGGTGGTCTTCACTCCGGCCAGCATTCCCCGCTCGTTGCGTGGGTGGGCCATCACGGCCACACCTGTGCCGGGCTGGTAGGCCGGGGGGCTGTCGCCCACCAGCACGATCGTTGAGCCCGGGCCGGCGCCACGCCCAGATCCAAGCGGCCCGGCGCCGCTGGTCACCATCACCCGGATGATCCCCGCCGACGGAGCGACCTGAAGGCACTGCCCGATCGCCTCGCGGATCTCGGCGTCGTCTCGGGCACAGTCCAAACCCATCGCGGCAGCCGATCTGCGCAGACGTTTCAGGTGACGATCCACGGCGAACGCGGCAGGTCGGCCGTCGTGGTTGATCACCAGCAGCGTTTCGAAGATCCCGTCGCCCACGGTGAGGCCGTGATCGTCGGCGCGCAGGTGACCGTCGGCGGGTTGCGCCATCTCGCCGTCGATCCATACGGCCTGTACACCCATGTCCGCGACGCTACCCCCGCAACCCTGCGGCAATTCGCCACCGTCAGAGCAGCGGACGGCCTCCGATGCGGGAGTAATCCAATATGGCGAACGACGTTCCGGGGTTCGCCGCCGGTGCCACGGTTGCCACCGTGTGAATTCGTATCGGGTTGGTTCGATTCACCCGTGAGGTGTTATCCGCGGTGGGGTCTGCCGGGTCGGCGCTGCCGGAGGGGTAAAGGCACGCAATCAGCAGTTCGGAGACTTCTCCGTGCGCAATCCAGGCCAACGCCTGGGGTTCGCGTGGGCTGCTTGCGGTTGCGGGCAACGACCCTGCCTGTTCACCTTGGATTGCCTGCGCGAGTTGGCAGTGGTCTGTGAGTGCCGGGCTTGGAGGCACCCAGTGAGCCTGGCCGTCCGCCTGCAGTTGGATCTCGCGCCACAGGCCCGTTTCGAGGTTGTGGATCCGTGCCGGTCTGGTGTCGTTTAGAAGCCACTGGCCGTCGGGACTGATCGAAATCGCCGCGGGCTCCTCGTAGAAGCGCTCGGGGATCATCTGCGTGTCACCGGTTTCGGTGTTCACCTGCAGCAGGCGGCACACGAGTTGATCGTCGCAGCGCTGCTCGATTTGCACACCGGGTGCGGCGGCCACCACCCGATGGTCGCTGATCTTCTCAAACGAGTGGAGGGTGGGTCGGAAGCTGCCCGCGCCTGGATGCACCACCACCACACCGGGATCCACGGTGGGTGTGATCTCGGCGCCGGGCGGCACGGGCGGCCCGGGTGTGGCGTATCCCTCAACCTCCCAAACGTTGAGCCTGTTCTCGCCGTCGGGGCCGGGGGCGATCAGCCAGAAGTCCGCCCAGCGCGACGCGGAGGGCACCATTTGTGCGCTGGAGGCCACCAGGAAGGCCCGCAGTTGCTGCAGCGGGTTCGCCAACGGCGCCTCGGGTTGATCCGCCGCGCCGTCGGTGTTCGCGGGTGGTGTGTCGTTGCCGGTTTGGGGTGACGGGCTCGGTGGCCGCACCGGGCCGACCCCGATCGTGCGCTTGCCGTCAAAGAGATGCACGAAGTCGTCGAGGGGCAGGATCGACCCCGACGATTCGATGGGGACTGCGGCTATACCGCCTGCGCCCTGCGGCCCCAGGTCCACAAGAATCACACGATCCGCAGACAGGTAGGCGAGCACACCGCCATAGGGCGTGTCCACAACGGCGCCGACAGGTGCTGCTCGGGCCGCCGACGCGGTTGTTTCGGTTCCAGGGCTTGTGGTACCTGAGCCGTCGACGTTCAAGGACGACGCGGCGGAGTCGCCGGACGCTGCGGGTGTTGCCTGCCCGTTGGCACTGTCCGGGCTTGTGCCGGCGGCCAAGGCGGAGTCGTTGTCTGCGCGGGCGTCACCGTTGTCGCCCTGCTCGGATTGCGCACTGCCGGCGGTGTCCGCGGGGGAACCCACCCGCCCCAGAAACCACACCACACCCACCAACACCGCCACCACGCCAAGCAAACCCGCGGCGGTGCGCATCGATCCGCCTTGCCTGCGCTGGTTTCGGCCACCACCGTCGCCGCCGGCATCGACGCGAGTGTCCGTGTAGTAGCCACCAGTGCCGGCATCAGCGTTGCCGAAAGTGCCGGTGTAGTGCGGGTCGTCCCACTCATCGTGGCCCAGCCCGCGCTGGCTCGGCCCGGTCCCCACATTCCGACCGTACCAATCCACGCCAATCGCCATCACCAGCGGCCCCGGTCAACCCGACGCCCCGCCACGCCCAGGGCTGATGTCTCGCGACGCCACATCCTCGCGCGAACAACTACAGTAAATTTGATGACGTCTCAAGATGCTTTGCGGAGGGTGTGGGATTTGAACCCACGGAGGCTCTCACCTCACACGCTTTCCAAGCGTGCCCATTCGGCCGCTCTGGCAACCCTCCCGATCACCCGCTTGAGCGCGGGCTCGCGGCGGCAGGGTATCGTGATTGGCCGATCGCCCGTTTCGGGATGTGACGGCCGGGTCCTGTGCGACGAGCGCCTGTGAACCGGGTCAGGGTCGGAAGGCAGCAGCTCTCAGCAGTACCGCTCGGGTGCCGCAGACAGCCTGGTCGTCACTTCCGGGAGCGGGCGATTTCGCTGCCTGGCGCCGGCGGTTCCGACCACCTCCCGAGGCCGTCCCTGCGGTGTGGTAACGCCGGCGGCGTGCTCGGTTGCGTGATGTTGCGGGTGCTTGACCAGCGCATTTCGTTCGCTCCGGCTCGCCGCACGGCGCCCCGTTAGAGTCGGCGGCCATGGCCCACCAGGCGCTCTATCTTCGCTACAGGCCCAAGAGGTTCGCCGAGGTCAAGGGACAGGCCCACGTGGTGAAGGCCATCCAGACGGCGGTTCGCAACGGCACGGTCGGTCATGCGTACATGCTTCACGGGCCGCGAGGCACCGGCAAGACCACGCTGGCGCGGCTGTTGGCCAAGGCTCTGAACTGCACCGACCTCGGCGAGGACGGTGAGCCTTGCGGAGAGTGCGAGTCCTGCGTGTCGATTGAGCAGAACCGGTCTTTCGACCTGCACGAGCTCGACGCCGCATCCAACAACAAGGTGGACGACATGAGGTCGCTGCTGGAGCGTGTTGGCCTGGCCACACCGGGCAGGGCCAAGGTGTACCTCCTCGACGAGGTTCACATGCTCACCCCGGGCGCCGAGAACGCCTTGCTCAAGACGCTCGAGGAGCCTCCCGAGCACGTCACCTGGGTGATGGCAACCACCGAGCCCCACAAGGTGGCCCAAACCATCCGAAGCCGCTGCCAAGTGTTCGAGTTGGCGTTGCTCGGCGCGGATCTGATGACCAGCCACGTGCGCGAGGTTGTCGCCGACGCGGGCCTTGACGTGAGCGACGAAGTGATCGACCAGGTGGTGGCAGCGGGTGCGGGATCGGTGCGTGACACGCTGTCGGCTCTCGACGGTGTGGTGCCAGGGGTGGAAGTGGTGCCGCTGGACTCGTCCACCGATGCGGTGATCGCGGCGATAGCCGGGCGTGATCAGGCAGCCGCGCTGGCCGCCGCCGGTGAGGCACTGGCGCGTGGCCGCACACCTCGCACGGTGGGCGAAGCGGCGCTGGAGGGTTTGCGTGACGGCTTCCTGGTGAAGATGGGCGCGGCCCCGCCGCGACTGTCCGAGAAGGATCGCCTGCGCGCCGAGAACCTGGCCGCCGAGATGACACCTGCGGCTATGACCTCGGCTTTGGAGACCCTGGGCCGGGCGTTGGTGGACATGCGCCAGGCGCCCGATCCGAGGGTGGATCTGGAGGTGGCGTTGGTGCGGGTGTGTCAACCCCACCAATCCGACGCGGTGAGCGAACTCGCTCAGCGTGTGCAGGCCCTTGAGCAACAGGTTGCAAGTTTCAGGGATCTGCCAGCCCCGGCGGGTGCTGCGACGCGTGCCGGGGGTGCTGCGGGCACAGCGAGTCCGGCCACCCCGACTGCGAGTCCTGCACCTCCGCCTGTGCCTCCTCCCGTTCCGCCACCGGTCGGATCCGCTGGCCGTTCGGATGGCGGCCAAGCCGGGTCGGGGGCCAAGACAGTCTCGGGCGAGCGGCCTGCCGAGGCGGCACGGCGCGCCTTGAAACAGGGCCGCGCTTCGCGAGCCACGGCCGAAGTCTCCTACGCCGAGCCCACCGGAGGCGAGCCTGCGCCTGCGAGCAGACGAGAGGTGCCTGACATTCCCGGCGGATATGGCAAGAGCCAAGCATCGTCCTCGATGTCTGTCGAAGCGGACGGGGTCGGCGGGTCGGTGGGCAGGTCGGCGGACGGATCAGCCACGCCGCCCGATTCCGACGACTCGTCGACCGGCCCGGCCGAAGGCAACTCGGCCTCAGGATCGGGCAATGGTTCCGCCACAGGCGCAACGTCTAACGCTGTTGATGCGTCCGCGGGGCCGGGGGCGGATCGGTCGGTCGACCCAGCGACTCTGGAGCCGACTTCGCCAAAGGAGATCGTCGCGCTAGCCGAAGCGCACTTGGGCCTGGGCCGAGAGATAGTGGTGGCACGCGCCAAGCAGGTGCTCTCAAGCCGCAAGGGCGACCATTCCCAGGCCGATCTCATGCGACTGTGGCGAACTTTGGTGGCCGAGGCCGGTGGGCCAGAGGCACAGGCGGCCTCCGAAACAGCGCGGCCCGGCCACACTGGCGAAGGGGCAGAGCCCGCAGTGCTGCCCTCGGAAGCACCAGAGCCCAATCAGGCGACCACCACCGAGATCGTTGGCACAAGCGACGAGCCGATCTCCGAGGCCTCAGGATCTGGTGCCAGAAAGTCACGGGCCAACAAGTACACGTTTGGAGGTGCTACTGATTCGGCCGAGGAATCCCCGCAAGCCTCCTCCACAAGCGGCGAAGGCGGCGAAGGCACCGTTGACACTGGAGCCACCGTTGGTGACTCCACCGCCGAGTCCGCCGAACCCCAAGATCTGGTTTTGCGCCACGCGCCGGTTCCCGAGCCCGTTGAGCGCACGTTGGAGCAAACCGTGGCCGACGTGTTTCCCGGTGTGCGGTTCACCGGATCCGCGCCCCGCCAGTGATCCGGTAGCAGACTTGCCGCCCATGGGCCCAACGCCGCCGGCGGCAAACAATCACACACCTGCAGGGGCCAATCCCGCGAGGTGCCACCGTCGGAGTAGCTGTGACGCCCGGACCGAACATCAGCGGCAGTTGTCCGAGCCGCGCTGTGTGCAGCGGGCCGCACATACGGGTGTGGTGCTCGCACGGGCCGGTCAGGCTCCCCAACCCATGGCGGAAACGTCAGGAGAACTGGTAGGAGCGGCCTGCGGTCAGGCTGGCTCGCCGGTGTGTCGGCGGACTCGCCACGGAGTGAACCGAGCTGCAGGGTTGGGTGCGGGCCAGTTGGGTGCGGGGCAGCTGCGATGAGTTACTCGGCTGCCGTTCAGGAACTGATCGACCAGCTGGGCCGCCTGCCGGGCATCGGGCCCAAGTCGGCACAGCGGGTGGCGTTCCACCTGCTCAAGGGATCCAACGAAGACGCGCAGCGCCTCGCCAAGGCAATCTCGGAGGCCAAGGCAAAGATCTCGTACTGTCCGAGGTGCTTCAATTTCGCTGAGCAGGGCGGGGAGTGCGCGGTGTGTGTGGATCCCAAGCGGGAGTCCAGGTTCGTGTGTGTTGTGGAGGACGCCCAGGACGTGGTTGCCGTGGAGCGAACGGGTCAGTTCCCGGGCCGCTATCACGTGTTGCAGGGCGCTTTCAGTCCGGTGGACGGCATCGGCGTGGAACAGCTACGCCTCAAGGAGTTGATGGCCCGTGTGGCCGACGAGGATGTGGACGAGGTGATCATCGCCACCAACCCAAACCTCGAGGGTGAGGCCACATCGGCCCTGTTGACCAAGTACCTGAAGCCGCTGGGAGTGCGAGTAACGCGTATCGCCAGCGGCCTACCCGTTGGCGGCGACCTCGAGTACGCCGACGAGCTAACCCTAAGCCGAGCCCTACAAGGCCGCCAAGAGGTAACCGACAGCTAGTTGTCTCAGCCTTGGTGGGCGTCACTAAACATTGAAACAACCGGAACAATAATCGGTATACAGATGGGGCCGAGTCAAGGCCAAATTACATCACATAGCGCATATCAATTGTTGCCACTCACACACTCACAGCCGCATACCAGATAACTTCAACAGCGAGCAGAAGGTGCATCAGGAGCGGGTTTCAATGCGGCCGCCCAAGCACTAGACCGTGCCCATGCCCGAGGACGTGTCAGCTCGCACATGCCAGCCCTGCGATCGGATCAGCTTTCTTGTCATGCATCCACGGGAACCCGGTCCAGATTTCACTATTGCATACAATCATTGGTGGTCTCATCAAGCCCATCCAATTGTGTGTAGCAGCCCATAGTTTGAGGCGGTGCTGCTGCTAGTCAAGGTCCAACTACCAACCCCCAAAATAAGGAGGACCAACCATGCAAGCGATCAGCAAGCAGAAATCACTGAAGGCCCTTGCGGGTGCTCTTGGCGTACTGGTGCTCGGCCTCGGCATCTGGGTAGGCGTAGTCCTCCTGGGCTCGCCCAGTTCCGAGCAATCGACATTACCTACATCGATGTCTGAGCCACCAGCATCTGATCTCCCCACGTCTGATCCACCCACATCCAGCAAGGTCGGCTCTGAGACATCGGTGCCGGCTGCAAGCACGCCTGAGTCAGCCACCCCTGTTTCAACGCCAGGCGGCACGTCAACTGCCCCCTCCACAGACGGAAGCATTACTCCCGAAGAGTTGGCGGAAGTGCTGTCAACAGTTGTGTGGTCTCCATGCAGCGATATAGATCCTCTAATCCTGCAACGGTCGGGGGTCGCGCAATACTTGGAGGAACTCGGGTTGGCCTCTGAAGTAGATGCTGAAATTGCAGAGGCCATATCGCCGATCGGCGCCCTTCGGTGTTTCTCGGACGGCATTGCGATGAACGTTGCATTTCTTTTCGGCAATGAAGGGGAGGAAACTGGCGTAATCATATCGAACTCCGAAGAGTTCGCCGAAAGAGAGGTTCGATGGTCCCTGGCAGGTCACAACATCGCACCGGATGTTTATCGATTTGTACTAATTGGTAGAGCCTCCATGGAGGATGACCAAGCAGAGAGTTCGGAGCGTGTCAGCATGGACACATTGATTCAGACTCTCCCAGAACCGGGAGTGTCACCATAGTCAGCACAAGGTCGTGCGGCCGCGCGGGTGCTGGATCTTGTCCAGCTGCTTGCGGGAGGATCGATATCGGCGAGCAGGCGCCTCATGGTTGACCGGGGTGCGGAGGCGGTGGCGTTCCCGGGCTCACGGGATGAGGGCGTCGGCAGGGGTTGGGTAGGGTGGGGGCGTGTTGCTTACCGAGATTGACCATGTGGCCATCGCTGTTCGTGATCTTGACGCTGCTGTTGACTACTACCGGGAGGCGTTCGACGCGGAGGTCGCTCATCGTGAGGTGGTGGAGAGCGATGGCGTGGAAGAGGCGATGCTGGCGGTGGCCGACAGCTACGTGCAGCTGATCACCGCCACCCGACCGGATTCGCCCGTGGCCCGCTACCTGGACAAGCGCGGCGAGGGCTTGCATCACGTGGGATACCGGGTGCGCGACTGTGAGGCAGCGTTGGCGTCGATGGCTGCCGCGGGGGCGAAGCTCATCGACGAGCAGCCCCGTCCCGGGAGCCGGGGCACCACGATCGCCTTCGTTCATCCCAAGGGCTCCTTCGGCACGCTGATCGAACTCGTTCAGGAGCCGGCGGAAGCTCCGTGAGAGTTCACCTGGTGGACGGCACCTACGAGCTGTTCCGCTTCCATTACGCCCGAAACAACCGTGACGCTCGCCGGGGCGCCCAGAGAGGGGTGCTCAAGACGGTGCTGGATCTGGTGCAAGACGGCGCCACCCACATCGGCATTGCCACCGATCACGTGATCGAGAGCTTTCGCAACGACCTGCTCGAGGGCTACAAGGACGGCAGCGGCGTGGACCCGGATCTGCGCGCCCAGTTCGACGAGGTGGAGCACCTGCTCGAGCTTGCAGGGTTCGCGGTGTGGCCCCAAGTCCGCTACGAAGCCGACGACGCCCTTGCGGCGGCTGCGTCGATGGCAGCGGCCGATGATCGGGTGTCGCAGGTGGTGATTTGCACTCCCGACAAGGACTTGGCGCAGTGTGTGAGCACCGACGGGCGGGTGGTGCAGCACGACCGTCGCCGTGATGTGATCTGCGACTACGCCGGTGTGGTGGACAAGTTCGGTGTGGCGCCCGAGTCGATCCCGGACTACCTCGGTTTGGTGGGCGACTCCGCCGACGGTTTCGAGGGTCTGCCCGGCTGGGGCGCCAAGTCCGCGGCCGCGGTGTTGAGCTTCTATCCGCACCTGGAGCGAATCCCGGCGTCGTCCGACGACTGGGACGTGAACGTGCGAGGAGCCGCCCGCCTCGCCGACACGCTGCGCGAGCGCATGGACGACGCCAAGCTGTTTCGCCACATAGCCACCGTCGACCTCGAAGCGCCGGTGTCCGCCACGGTCGACGAAATGGAATGGACAGGCCCCCGCCAAGGCTTCGACCAACTCTGCCAGGCCATAGGCGCCGGAGCCCTGGCCACAAGAGCCCACCAACTAGCCCCATCCTGACACCCCCGAAGGCACCGCGCCCACGGCCTTGCCGACGCCCCCGGCCCTCCACAGCACGTCGCCTGTCACACCCCGCCGCTAGCCATGCCATAGCGTGAGCGGAGGCGAGCTTCGCTCGAAGCTTCCCCAGCGGGGATGGTCACAGAACGACGCGACGGATCGAGATTTGATGCCTCAAGCAACGATTCTCCATGGCGACTGCCGGGAGTTGCTCACCGGGTTGCCCGACGATTCGGTCGACCTGGTGGT
The DNA here is from genome assembly GCA_965221635.1 of Candidatus Aldehydirespiratoraceae bacterium. GTDB lineage: Bacteria > Actinomycetota > Acidimicrobiia > Acidimicrobiales > Aldehydirespiratoraceae > JAAXHB01. The sequence continues at coordinate 514,868 of OZ244902.1, read as the reverse complement.
TACGTCGCCGCCCTACGCGAAGCAGCGTGCATCCTCCTACGGCGGCGTCAGTCCGCAGCACTACGTGGATTGGTTCATGCCGATCGCCGGGCAGCTTCGCCGGGTGCTGAAACCGTCCGGCACGTTCGTGTTGAACATCAAGGAGCCGGCGGTCAACGGAGAGCGTCACACGTACGTGTTGGAGTTGATCCTCGCCATGAGGGCTCAGGGGTGGTTGTGGACAGAGGAGTTCGTGTGGCACAAGAAAAACAGCTACCCCGGCAAGTGGCCCAACCGGTTCAGGGATGCGTGGGAGAGGTTGTTGCAGTTCAACAAGCAGCGTCAGTTCAAGATGAACCAGGACGCGGTGATGATCCCTGTGGGTGACTGGTCCAAGCAGCGCATGAGCAACCTCAGCGCCACCGATCAGCAGCGAGACGAGTCGCGAGTGGGCAGCGGTTTCGGCAAGCGAGTGCAAAACTGGCAGGGTCGCAGCAAGGTGTATCCCAACAATGTGCTGCACGGCGCCACGGAGTGCGCCAACAGGGGACACAGCGCCGCCTTTCCCAGGTGGTTGCCGGGCTGGTTCATAGACCTGTTCACCGACCCCGGCGACGTCGTGCTGGATCCCTTCATCGGATCAGGCACAACAGCCTTCGCAGCCCTCGAACGCCACCGCAAAGCAATAGGCATAGAAGCACACGAGCCCTACTACACCAACCTAACCACCCAACTAGCCCACCTACCCCCCGTAACCCTCCCCGAGCACCACGGGCGTGATCGAGGACAAGAGGTTCGAGACCGCATCCCGTGATGTTGATGCTGCCAGGGGTGGAGGCTGAGCGTCGAGTCCGTCTTGCTGGCAGCGATGTGCTTGAGGACCTGGAACGCACGCGCCGGGAGCAAAGAGGCTTTGACAGGGGGCTCGAGAGGCTTCCGGGAATAGAGGAACACGACGATGCCACCGAGTTCGGCGGTTGAGGGCAAGGCCACTGATTCACCTTGGTGCTCAGATCAGTGGTGGTGGCCTTCTAGTGCGTAGGGGTTGAGGAACTGCCGTTCCCACAGTCGTTGCCGGTCAGGTTTGTTTAGAGCGGCCAGGTCGCACACCTCGTGCCAGTGGTCGTGGATTGTTTCCACTTGGCTGTTGACGATCTCGCGTGCCTGGGTTGTTGTGAGGTGGTATTGGCCTGCGTGGGTCACACATCGCGCCACTTGGCTCAGTCGGTCACCGTCGGGGCCGAACGCCATTGCCTGGGCAGCCTCGCCGCCAGCGCGCAGTTGGGGACAGATGTCGTAGGCGGGTGTGAGCGTCAGGTTCGTGCCGTCCCAGAACGCCGAGTGGTTGCGGGCGTGGTCGTCTGTGTTTCCGACCAGGACGTTCAACACGATCCGTGAGAACAACTCGCGCAGGGTGGCGTCCGCATCGGTGAAGCGCTCCCGGATGCGGTGAGCCAGATCCACGTAGGTGCAGTAGCGCCCTGCGATGCCCAGGGCGTCGTGTGCGTCCAACATCGTGAGCGCGGACACGATCATGCGTCGAGCACCCCCGCTTGGGCGGTCGAACCGGTGTACCAGGAGTACCGCCTTGCCGAGCGCGGTCACGAGTTCCACCGGCGCAACGTCTATTCCGACCCGGCGTGCAAGTTCCATAGCGACGAACTCGGCCTTCACCACCGGATAGGGATCAGTCGATGACGAGAACTTCGCGATCAGTTGGCGATCCGCGTCCGTGAGAAGCGCCTTGGGGCGTGCCCCGCCAACCGAGGTTCCGTGCAGCAGTGCCCTGTCGAGCGCAGGGGTGAGCGGTTCACCCGACTCGAACCGGTCGGCTGCCTCGGCCAGCTCGTTCAGTGGCGCAGTGTCAGCGCCCCGAGGTTCGTAGTGGGTGGCCGAGCGCTGGAAGTCGAGCGCGCCGATTCGATTCGACCCGGACTCCAGCAGATAGGCCAGTGGCGACAGTTGCCCGTATCCGCCGGTGCGGCGATACTCGATCACTCGCCGCCCCCAGGCGTCGGGGCCGGCATCCGCAATGCATCCGGCCATCTCTCCCGAACGAGGAACCAGTTCTCCACGCCGCAGCGCCAGCTCGGGTTCGTACAGCGCAATCGCCTCGGGGGATTCCAGGTAGCTGGCCGCGTAGGTGAAGGTCACCACCGAGCCCCGGTCGTCCAACCTGCCCGCCACCACGGGCTCGCTGTGGCCCGGCAGCCACACCCACACGAAGGCGCTGTTCGCTTCGGCGATGGGGTCAGAAGTTGTCATCGACTTTGCGAGGTCTCACGGTGGCAGGAAGCAACGCCAGGCGTGCCCGTACGATCTCGGCCTCCAAGGCTCGACGTGTGGGGTCGGGGTCAAACAGCACGACTCCCACCAGCGCTGCTGCTTCCAGGGCGGTGCCCAGAGCGACGCTGGGATCTCCCCGCTCCACCTTGCGGATCGTCACCACCGACACCCCCACCCGCTCGGCGAGCTCCGCAAGTGTCCAACGCCGCTCACGCCGAGCCAAAGCCACCTGACTGCCAAGCAACCGAACCGCCTCCAAAGTCTGAGGCAACAAAGGTCGATCCCCACTCATATCGAAAGCATACTATCTCTGAAGATACTTCACAGATCGCTGAGCCGCGCATCCTCCGCAAGCCCCGGATCCATACAAGACCCGCAAGCCAGTCCAGGCCCGCCACCAGCACCAACGACACCTTGCCGCCCGGCCAACCGTTACTCGGGGCCGGGTTTATTCTGGGCCATGAGTTTGGGCGAGGCCATCGCTACTGCCCGCAGAGCACGAGGGCTGACCCAACTGGACCTGTCCGACCGGTTGGGCATCACCCAAGCGGCGCTGTCGCGCTACGAGAACGACCTGCGCGATGTTTCTGATGACGCTCTGTCGCGGATCGCTACCGAATTGGGAGTCACGGCGGATCTCCTGCGACGTGCGAGGCGCCTTGAAGGTGCGCTGGCCGCCCATGCTCACATGCGCCGACGCGCCACGGCGAAGCCTTCGGCGTGGCGACGGCTGGAGGCCCAGCTGAACCTGTACCGGCTGCATGTGGACAAGGTCGGCGAACAGATCGACATTCGATGTGATCTCACCCTCCCTTGGCTTGATCCATTCGAATACGAACCCGCGACCGCGGCGCGAATCCTGCGCGCCGAGTGGCGTATGCCGCAAGGTCCCGTTCGAAGCGTGGCCGAGTGGATGGAAGCTGCAGGCTGCGTCATCATTGACTCGGATTTCGGAACACGGCGCGTGGACGGCTTGTCCCAATGGAGCGGTACCCATCCGGTGGTGATGCTCAACATTGCAGCGCCAACGGACCGCCGTCGACTGACGCTGGCGCACGAACTCGGGCACCTGTGCCTTCACAGCCAAGGTGTGCCCGACGACCCGGAGGTCGAGGCCACCGATTTCGCGGCGGAGTTCTTGATGCCGGCCAACCTGATTCGCTCCCAACTGCGGAACCTCACCACCGGCAAGTTGCACGACCTGAAGCGCTACTGGGGTGTCTCGATGCAGGCCCTGATCGAGCGCGCGCACCGGCTGGAGGTGATCACGGTCCGTGAGCGCACCAACCTCTACAAGCGTTTCAGCGCAAAGGGTTGGCGGCGTCAGGAACCGTTGAGCGACCAACTCACGCCCGAGCGCCCCAGGCTCACAGCCAACATCGGTGAGGCAATGCTCAGTCAGGGGCTCAGCCCCCAAGAGGTGAACAGCATCACAGGGTTCTCACCAGGCACCCCAAACAGCCCGTTCCTGCAAGCCCGCCGCCACCTACAACCTGTGGCGAACCCACCACAGCCACAACGCGCCGCCAACACCTAGCCAAGCACCCCTAGGTCAGGCTGGGATTCCCACTCCCACAAGCACACACCCCGCAACACTCGAGACCGGCTAAAGCACCGGGTAGTGTCGGAGGCGCCACCCAGGGGTCAGTGGCCCTCTACGCCGCGAAGTCCTGCTGATCATGCGCGTTGGCTGCTGGCTGCGCTTCGGGAGTGCGAGCACATGGCTGAGGGAGGTTGAGGATGGATTCGTTCAATTTTCTGTTGATCGTGGAAGGTGCCGACCTTCACACGGACGCCGTGGCGGACGCGCTGTTCGAAGCCGGCTGCGACGACGCTCTGCTCGGCAGCCGCGACGGCGTGCAGTACCTGGGTTTCGACCGGGAGGCGGAATCGCTGTCACAGGCGGTGCGGTCGGCTCTGGCTGATGTGGAACGGGTGCCCGACCTCAAGGTTGTTGGGATCAACGAGGATCTGCCGCTTGGATCGCAGTCTCGCGCCTAGATATCGCAGGCCTTCGATGTGGCTCGCTTAGCCGGAGGCTGTCAGCACTTCGCTTGGCGGCATGGGGGCTGGCTCTATCGAGTTGGTCGAAGCGGCAGCATTCGGGGGTGCGGTACGGGTGGGGGCGCATCATGCGCCATGGCAGGGTCTTTCGGGTTTGCGTCGCCGATTCTTGGTTGCGGTCACTGTTCTTTGCCGCACGGCATCCTGGTGGGCCTGAAACTGCATGATTGCAGGGCGTGTCTCGAGACTCGGCTCGCCCGCAGAATTGGCTCAGTCCCCACAATCCGCTTGTCAAATTATTGATCTCTGCAACACAACATTAGTGTGACTTCTCCGCCTTGTGCTGGGATTTTGTTGGCCAAAGCAAATGAGTGTTACTCAACAATCACTAATCAAGACAATAGTTCTCTTGGCAACACTCTAAATCCGGACAAATAACTTCTACTTGGTATTTTGATCAGACCATACCTCTCCCTCATCCACCACAACACCTGACCCTAGAACGTTCGACTTTACAAGAGCCGAGGGCGTTGCTACGTTGCCAGCCAGTCTGTTTGTGGAGGTCAAACAATGTGGGATAATGCCCGAGACACTGTAGATCGCGAAGTGATCGGAATCAGTCTGCCACCCAGATGCCGGGTTTGGTGGGTGCAGCTGGCCGTGGCCTCGGCGGCCATGGCGTTGGTGGCGGCTTTGCTTGTTGTCGCGACACCGGTGCCGCTGGGTGCTCAAGCCTTGTCCAACGATTACGACACCGACGACGACGGCCTCATAGAGATCGCCAATCTGGCGCAGTTCAATGCGTTGCGCTGGGATCTGGACGGCGATGGCACCGTGGCAGCCGCGGACCAGGCGTCTTATGACGCTGCGTTCCCCAACGCCGCGCCGGCGATGGGATGTGACTCGCAGGCGGTGACTCCCACATGCACCGGCTACGAACTCAACGCCAACCTGGACTTCGACTCGGACAACGACGGCGACGTGGACGCATCGGATCACAACGGCGCGTACTGGAACTCCGGCGCGGGATGGACGCCAATCGGCGGCGAATACACCGCCATCCTGGACGGCAACAACCGCACCATTTCGAACCTCTACATCAACGCACAAGACGCAGCCTCCCTCACCGAACTCGGCTTGTTCGCCAAGGTCGGCACTGCTGGCGAGGTGCGTCATCTCGGCCTGCCGGACGTTTCGATAACCGCGAGCGGAGCCAACCTGAAGGTGGGGGCGCTGGCCGGGCACAGCAGCGGCAAGTTGCGCGCCGTGTACTCCACCGGCGCGGTGAACGTGAGCAACCTGTCGCCTCCCCTCGGATCTCTGACCCACGCAGGTGGACTGGTCGGATACCAAAGAACCCCCGACGGAGCAGACGCCGCGTCCACCACCGACAGTTACTCCACCGCCTCGGTGACCGTCCACGTTTCGGACGGCGCGGTGGCCGCAGGCGGACTGATCGGAACACTGCGCAACTCCACGGCGAAGCGCAGCTACGCCACCGGCGCGGTCACCGAAAGCAACTGCAAGCTCTGCCGAGTAGGCGGCCTCATCGGCGATGTGTACGCCTACAGCAAAGTCATCCAGTCCTATGCAACGGGTGCGGTGTCGGTCACTCAGAGCACCAGCGGATACGTGGGCGGCCTGGCGGGACAGTTGACCCTCTCGGAAATCTCCGAGTCCTTCGCCACCGGCGCGGTGTCCGACGGCCCATCCGGTGATGTCGGCGGATTGCTGGGTTACAAGTTCGACAACTCCAGCGTTGTGAGCGCCGACTCGTATTGGGACACCACCTCAACGGGTCAGTCCACCAGCGACGGCGGCACCGGCAAGACCACCTCGGAGCTGCAAATCGACACCAACACCACCGTTGCCGCTGCCGGCTACACGGGGATTTACAGCGATTGGACAACAGCGGAATGGGATTTCGGCACGTCTTGTGTGTATCCCGCTATTGTGGCGGACTTCAACGGTGACGGCGCCGCCACTTGGTCGGAGTTCGGCACCCAGCGCGTCAACACGCGCGTACACAAGAACCGGGACATCACCGGTCAGCACGTGTCGGTGGGCGCCACCGCGACGGTTGCCCTGGCGGGCACAAACCCGGTGTTCGGATACTGCAGCAACGACAAGCCCACCTACAGCGTCACCTCTTCGGACACCTCGGTGGCCACCGTGGCGTTGAACAGCGCCACCGACACGGTCACCATCACCGGTGTGGCCAAGGGCACGGCCACGATTCGGGTCACGGCCACCGATTCTCACGGCGCCGTCTTCGTGGAGTTCCCGGTGGCTTCGGGCCACGGATTCCCGACCGTCACAAACCCGGTCGCCACGCTGAGCCTTCCCTTGTACGGGCAGGGTTCAATCCCTCTCGAAACCTCCGGCGCCGCGGTGTTCACCGATCCCGACGGCACCACGCTCAACTACTCAGTGTCGACCCTGCACGAGTCGTATCACTCTGCGAGAGTCGACGCGGCCACCGCAACGGTGAACGTGATCGCGAACGCCTCGGGAGATCGCCCGCTGGTGATCACCGCGACTGACGCCGACGGTGCGAGCGTGAGCACCACCGTGAACGTGTCGGTGAGCACCAACGTCGACTACGACGGCGACAACGACGGTTTGCTTGAGATTCGCGACCTGGCTCAGCTCAATGCCATGCGTTGGGACCTCAACGGCAACGGCACCGCCGATGCAGCCGGCAATGCTGCTGCTTACCGGACGGCATTCCCGAGCCCGATCACTGCCATGGGCTGCCCCACCGACGGTTGTGACGGCTACGAACTGATGTCGGACCTTGACTTCGACAGTGACGGAGACGGGGATGTGGACGCCGCCGATCACGCCGGGGCCTACTGGAACAGCGGCAAGGGCTGGGATCCGATCGGTGACGACTCGAACTCATACAGCGTGACGTTCAAGGGCAACGGGCACACGATCTCAAACCTGTACATCGACGAACCCGAAGGCGGCAACGAGTCCTTCGGCCTGTTCGAACACATCGGTGTTGGCGCGGCCATAAGCGGCTTGGTTTTGGCCGACGTGGACATTTCCGTGGTGGGAGACAAGCCCGACGTGGGCGCTCTGGCCGGCACCGCCCGTGCGGCGATCAGCCGTGTTGGTGTGACCGGGACGGTGTCGGGCACCGGCAATCAGGGCACCACAGGCGGCATCGTGGGAATCCTGAGAGGACTCTCGGTGACGATGGCCGACAGTTACTCAACCGCCGCGGTGACAGGCAGCAACGACGTGGGCGGTGTGCTGGGCCGAGCATCAAGCATCAACCTCACTCGCAGTTACTCCACCGGACCGGTATCGAACACAAACTCCGACGGAGGCCGGCACCGAGTGGGTGGGCTTGTGGGCTTCGCCAACGGCGCAACCATCGAGTACGGCTATTCCAAGTCCGCCGTGTCCGCGCCGTGGAATGCCAGCACCGATGTGGGTGGATTGGTCGGGTCAGCAGATGGTGGCCAGGTTCGTGAGGGATTCGCGGCGGGTTCGGTCCAGTACGGCAACTACGCGGCCTTTCCGGGTGATCTAGGGGGGCTCGTGGGAAGCGCCTCAGGCGGCGCAACGGTGGATTCGGACGCGTACTGGGATTCCGTTGCCACCACTGCGGCCACCAGCGCGGGCGGCGGAACCGCCAAAACCACCTCGCAGTTGCGGTCCGAAACCGACGCCACTGTCAACGCCGACACCTACACCGGGATCTACAGCACCTGGGCGGACTCGTCGTGGCATTTCGGCAACGAGATCGAATATCCGGCGTTGGTGGCTGACTTCGACGGGGACGGCGCCTCGAGTTGGGCCGAGTTCGGAACCCAGCGAGACACCAGCGCCCCTTCGGTGACCAATCCGATCGCCGCACACACGATTGCGGTGTCCGGGCAAGCCTCGGTGCACATTGAATCCGCCGGTGCGGAGGTGTTCGACGTGGGCACCCAAGGCGCCTTGACGTACACAGTGTCAAGTTCGGATTCCACGGCGGCAACAGCCGTGTTGGACACCACCGGAACAGTGATCACCATCACCGGGGTGGCGGCCGGCGCCGCCGAGGTGAGCGCGGTGGCCACCGACTACTACGGCCAAACCGGCACGGCCACGTTTGCGGTGACGGTGGTGACACTTCTGGATTACGACCTCGATGATGACGGTCTGATCGAGGTGGGCAGTCTTCGCCAGTTGAATGCGCTGCGCTGGGATCTCGACGGCAACGGCACGGTCGCCGATGCGGACAGTGCCACCTACCTGGCGGCGTTCCCCACAGCGGAGGCCGGCATGGGTTGCAACGAGGACGAAACCCTCACCGACGATCAGGTGTGTACCGGTTACGAACTCACCACGAGTCTTGATTTCGACTCCGACCGCGACGGTGACGTGGACGCCACCGATCACGGCGGCGTGTGGTGGAACGCCGGCAAGGGCTGGGCGCCGATAGGGCCCAAGTACCGAGCCACCTTCGACGGCAACGGTCACACCATCTCCAACTTGCTCATCAACCAAACCGCCGGTGGTGACGACTCTTACGGCCTGTTCGCGCAGACCGCTCCCACTGCGAGCCTGCGCAACGTGGTTCTGGCTGATGTGAACATCACCGTGGCCGGCAACAAGGCCGACGTGGGCGCGCTTGTTGGCACCGGTCGAGCACCGATCAGCCGTGTCGGGGTGACCGGCACCGTGGTTGGCAACGCGCCCTCGGGCACCACCGGCGGCGTGGCGGGCACGTTCAAGGACTCGCAGGTGGAGATCAACGAGAGCTACTCACACGCCGCGGTCACCGGCACAAACGACGTGGGCGGCCTGATCGGCAGATCGCTCAACGCCAAGGTGTCGCGTTCATACGCCGAGTCCGACGTGACGGTGAACGCCCCGTCTGGGCAGTCACATCTCGGTGGCGGGCTGATCGGGTTGGCCGAGTCCACCACCATGGAGTTCGCTTACGCGTTCGGTTCGGTGACCGGCCCCGGTGGCAGCGGCTCCAGCGTGGGTGGCCTGATCGGGCGCATGAGCGGCGGAACCGTTCACGAGGGATACGCCGCGGGGCCCGTAACTGCCGGAACGAACATTGGCGGTTTGGTGGGCCTCGCCGAGAATTCGGCATCGGTGGACAGCGACGCCTACTGGGACAGCACCACCACCGGCACCACCACCAGCGCCGGCGGAGGCGCCGCACAAACCCAGACCGGGCTGCAGGGCGACAGCGAAACCGAAGTCGGCGCCGTCGGGTACTCGGGAATTTTCGCCACTTGGAGCAACCCGGCGTGGGACTTCGGCAACTCCAAGGAATACCCCGTGTTGATGGTGGACTTCAACAGCGACGGGCAGGCCTCGTGGCTGGAGTTCGGGCGGCAGCGCTCCAACGACCACGACCTCGACGATGACGGCCTGATCGAGGTGACCAGCCCTGCGCAGCTCAACGCGATCCGCTGGGACCCGGCCGGTACAGGCACCCCCGGTTCGGGTGACGCCGCTGCCTACTACGAAGCGTTCAAGGGCGGGCAGTACGACGCCATGGGATGCCCCGACAGTGGCTGCACGGGTTACGAACTCACAGCCGACATCAACCTCGACACCAACGAAAGCGGGCAAGCAGACTCAGGCGACCTGTACTGGAACAACGGCGCGGGCTGGCTACCCATCAGCCACTACGACGCCCGCCTGGAAGGCAACGGCCACTCGATCCGCAACCTGCACATCAACCGCAACCAGAACTACGTGGGCTTGTTCGCGGAGCTACGACTCGGCGCGGCGGTGAACCGGTTGCATCTGGGCAACGTGGACATCACCGGCGGTGCCTACAACACCGGCGCGCTGGCCGGGCTGAGCTGGGCGGTGGTTGCCCACGCTTCCTCCACCGGCAACATCACCGCAGGCGGATGGATCGGGGGCCTCATCGGTGAGAGCGTCAACCACGTTTCCTACAGCTACAGCACCGTTGATGTCACCGCCACCGGGCGAGTTTCGGGTGGTCTGGTGGGCTACAGCAACAGCATCATCACCCACAGCTACGCCACCGGTCACATAGCCGGCGACCGTCGTGTGGGTGGCCTTGTTGGGCATAACAGCGGTGGGCTCATCAGCGACAGCTACGCCGCGGGTCGGGTGACGGGAAAGAACCGTGTGGGCGGCCTGGCCGGGATCAACAACGGTTTCGGCATTCAGCACAGCTACTCGCGGGCAACCGTGGTGGGCAACAAGAACACCGGCGGGCTCGTCGGCATAGCCGACTCAAGCAGCGACACCATCTACAGCTACTGGGATCAAACCGTCACCGGGCTCACCACAAGCGCAGGCGGTTTCGCCAAGACCACCGCTGAACTCATCGGTGGCGGCGCCCACAGCGCCATCTACACCCACTGGGATCAGGCGTGGGACTTTGGCACCTCCGCCGAGTACCCGGCGTTGCGTGCGGACACCAACGGAGACGGCATCGCAACAGTCGCCGAGTTCGGCAACCAACGCCCCCCAACCAACTAGGCGCCCCTCAGGTCTGCACCAGATGCACGGCGTCGCCGTGAAGCGCCGCAAGTCCCCGGTCGAGCGTCACAACCTGTGATGTGCGCGACGTAGGGTCGGATGCCGTGCCGCGGTTAGCCGGGGGCTGTCAGCACTTCGCTTAGGGGCATGGGGGTTGGCTCTTCGAGTTGGTCGAAGCGGCAGGATTCGGGGGTGCGGTCGGGGCGGGGGCGCACCATGCGGGTGGTGCCCCGGAAGCGGCCGTTGAGGATGGCCTCGTACTTCACTTCCACCACCAGCTCGATGCGCATGGGCACCCAGGCGCCGGTTGCGCGCTGGGCCGACCAGCGGTTGGGGGTGCCGGGCATCACCTGACCACCGTGGTGGGCGTCGGGATCCATCCAGTTGGCCCATGGGTGGGCACTGCGCTCGGCAGGGGTTTGCAACACGTGCGGGGCCAGTTCGGCCAGAAGCTCGGCCCGGCGGCGGGCGGTGAAGCTGGTGGCCACCCCGCAATGGTGCAACACGCCGTCGTTGTCGTGGAGGCCCACCACCAGCGAACCCACCCCGGCGCCGTCCTTGTGGAGGCGATACCCGGCCACCACAACGTCGGCGGTGCGGGTGTGCTTCAGCTTGAACTGGGCTCGCTTGTCCTGCTGGTACAAGCCGTCTCGGGGTTTGGCGATCAGCCCGTCGAGCCCGGCACCCTCGAAACGCACATACCAGTCCGCCGCAACGTCACGGTCACAAGTGGAGGGCGCCAGATGCAACGGCCACTCGAAAGTGCCTGCCATCTGTTCCAGCCGGGCACGGCGCTCGCCGAAGGGTTCGTCCATCAAGTTGGTGTCACCCGCCGCCAGCACGTCGAACAGCACCACCTCCGCAGGGGTCTCTTCGGCCAACAGGTTGATGCGGCTGGCAGCCGGGTGGATTCGCTGCTGCAGGTCGTCGAATGCCAGGCTGTCGCCTCGTCTCACGATGATCTCACCGTCCACCACCGCCTTGGACGGCAACATGGCCCTCAACGGGGCGATCAACTCGGGGAAGTACCGGCTCAGGGGCCTGGTGTTGCGACTGGCGATCTCCACCTCTTGGCCGTCGCGAAACACGATGCAGCGAAAGCCGTCCCATTTCGGCTCGAAGGCCATGTCGCCTGAAGGGATCGACTTCACCGCCCTGGCCAGCATCGGCCGCACCGGAGGCATCACCGGCAAGTCCACGCGATCAATCCTAGAGTCCGCCCGCTGGCGGGTTCCCGGCGCGCCGCAAGCGCTGCAGGAATCGGGTGGCTGCGCGCCAACGGGTTCGAGGCGGGCGATACTCAACCTGAGGATCAGCCGGTGAGCCGTCTGCGCATCCCGCACCTTCGATCACAGCGAGAACCCACGCCAACGAGCCCACGTTGACCCTGTCACTCGAAACCCACCCACGATGAGGACACCATGACCAACAAGGCCCCAAGCCCGTCAGGAACCGACCCCGGAGAGATCCGCCCCTTTGAGATCGCAGTGCCAGACGCCGAGATCGAGCACTTGCGGACACGCCTGGCGGCCACTCGCTGGCCCGAGGCCGAACCCGTTGACGACTGGTCACAGGGGATTCCGCTTGCCTACATGCAGGAGGTGTGTGACTACTGGGCCAACGGCTACGACTGGCGCCGCGCCGAGGCGCAACTGAACGCTCATTCCAACTTCATCACCAACATCGACGGGCTCCACGTTCACTTCATGCACATCCGCTCCCCCCACGCCGACGCTCTGCCGATGATCGTCACCCACGGCTGGCCCGGTTCGGTGGTGGAGTTCCTAAAGGTGATCGGCCCGCTCACCGATCCCACCGCTCATGGCGGCGCCGCATCGGACGCCTTTCACCTGGTGATTCCGTCGTTGCCCGGTTACGGCTGGAGCGCCAAACCCACCGCAGCGGGTGTGGGCGTGCCGAAGATCGCGGAGATGTGGGACGTGTTGATGCGACGCCTGGGCTACGACAGCTACGTGGCTCAGGGAGGTGACTGGGGATCGGCGGTCACCACCACCATCGGCATGCAAAACAGGGGTGCGTGCCGTGCCATTCACACCAACATGCCGGTGGCCGGGCCCACCAAGGAGTCGCTTGCCGATCCCACGCCCCAGGAGGTGGCCGCGCTGGAATCGCTGGGCCATTACGACAAGTGGGACTCGGGTTACTCCAAGCAGCAATCCACCCGCCCCCAAACGCTCGGCTACGGGTTGGTGGACTCACCTGCCGGGCAGGCGGCGTGGATCCTGGAGAAGTTCTGGGCGTGGAGCGACCGGGGCGCCAGCCCAGAGGACTGTTTCGGCCGTGACGAACTGCTCGACAACGTGTCCGTGTACTGGTTCACCGCCACCGGAGCGTCCTCGGCTCGCCTGTACTGGGAGAGTTTCGCCAACTTCGGTGACGGCGAGGTGACCATCCCCACAGCGTGCAGCATCTTCCCCAACGAGATAATCCGCGCCAGCCGCCGCTGGGCCGCCAAGCGCTATACGAACATCTACTACTGGAACGAACTAGATCGAGGCGGCCACTTCGCAGCCTTCGAACAACCCAAGTTGTTCATCCAAGAAATGCAAAACGCCTTCAAACCCCAACGCTAACCCAAGCCTCAACCGACACCAATCCCAACCAGCCGAGTCCCGACAAGGTACAATCAGTCAATCTCAGCTCTCAAAATCCAGGGCACCCCAATCGAGCCCTCAGCGCCACACGCACTCCTCATCTCAATCCCGACACATTCAAAGCACCAGCAGCCATGCCACCAAACCGCCCTAGGATACAACTCCCCAAATTGGCTGAGCCCAACCTCGCTACCAGCCTTCACGCTATGCCGTCTCTTGATCTGCTGATGCGGGTTATTCTTGGGCTTGAATGGTACTCCCATTGTCGTCAGACCAGTTGCTATTGAGCCTGTGGCGAGATGGGTTCAGTGAGAACAGCGGTTGGCTTTAGAGAGATGAAGAGTGGCCTCAGCGTTAGTACGGGCGGTGGGTCCATCTTATGTTTTGTTCCTTGGCGGTCTTGCCACCGTTTGCTCTTAGCAATTCGTGTAGTTCAGTTCCGGGCTCGGCGTAGTCGGTGGGAGTGCGTGGTTGTTGGTTTATGCGTGCAGTGTGACAGTTTACGTCAGCGCCGTACTCCAACAAAAGGGTTACCATCTCCGAATTGTTTGCTTGAGTCGCCAACAGCAGTGGTGTCAGGCTGAAGTGGTAGATTTCTTCTTCGAGCTGGGGCTGGTTGCCTGTTTGCATGTTCGGGTTTGCGCCCCGCTCCAACAACAATTTCGCCATGGCGATGTTGCCGGTCTCCACGGCCACGTGCAGCGGCGGGCCAATCTGATTCCCGCGTACTGAGGTCATGGGAGAGGCGCCACTGTCCAGCAAGGCCTGCACAACTCTGGGCAGATCTTTGGCCACGGCGTCATGCATCAAAGACCGCGCAATGACGTTGATGCATACCGGTGGATGGTTGCGGTTCTTGCTCCATGTCTGTAGCTTCTGTCGGAGCGCTGTTGGGATGTCCTTCAACCGTTGGTAGTCGATGTCCGAGGTGCCGCGACGCAGCAAGCGTCGCGGGGTGAGCTGTGGCCACAACACGTGCCGGTCCGCCACCGGGAGCCGATGTGGCACAATCGTGGCCCCGTGAGCCAACAACACATCGGCCACTTCGGCGTTGTGTTCCACACCGAACGCGAGGGTACCGACGTGACGATTCACAATTGCCAAATCCAACGCCGTGAGCCCCTCAGTGTTGAACGCATCCACATCCGCGTCCGCGGCAAGGAGCAACTCTGCCGCCTTGTGACGGTTCATCAACGCGGCCACGTGCAGCGCAGTGTTGCCCTCAAAATCAGCCGCGCCCACATCCACCCCGAACTCCAACAACATGGCGATGATGTCCAAATGCTGAAATAACACCGGACGGTGCAACGCCGTCTCCAGCCGGTGATCGGTAGCGTTCACATTTGCGCCCGCGTTCAACAACACGGACACCGCGCCTGGGCTGGCGAATGCTGCTGCCACCTGCAACGCTGTGCGACCTGCTTCGTTGCGGGCATCCACGGACGCTCCCGCAGCTGCCAACACCTCAATCACACCACCGTGATTGCCGCGCGCAGCTCGATGCAACGGTGTGGAGCCATACAGCAAGTCACTCACATTCACATCCGCACAAGCAGCGACCAAAGCCTCCACCACACGAACATCCCCACGCGATGCCGCCACATGCAATGCAGTCTCACCGAAAGCGTCCACCGCGCCAGCATCGGCACCCGCGGCCAACAAGATCTCCACCACGCTCACGCTGCCCGAAGTGGCAGCGTGATGCAACGCGGTGCGGCATTGCGAGTCTTCAGACGCGCAGTCGGCGCCAAGATCCAACAGAGCCCGAACCATGGACCCATGACCGGCCCCCGCGGCTAGCATCAGCGGCGTAATACCCTCCCGGTCAGGTGGATCCACCCGACTCGGACGTTTCGGCAACAACCCCAAGTCGCTACTCAGCGCAGCACGGTGCATTCCAATGCGACCTTTCGGAGCCAACGGTATGAACACAGACTCGGGCATGTTCTTTCCCAAGGGAGGACCCACCAACTCGAACGCTCTCAACACACAGTGACCTAGAAGCTCCGGATCACGCCACGGCGCAACCAAGAACGGACCTTCCCCCATCAGCTCATAATCAGTATCGAACACCGTCAAGCACGACAAACGGTCATCTACGTTGATGCAGGCTTTGTCAGCACTTTGCAATAAATGCGGCCCACTAATCAAGCTGAATCTTGCTTCGATTCCATCGGAATCCATCATCAACCGTGCCCCTGTGCGGTAGAGGTTCCCTAGGCTTGGGGCGCCTGTCGCTATCGATTCCAGGTCCTCATACACTGTCCAGTCGAACCCGGTGAAGGCTGGACGCGGAACGGCGTGTCCCACTATCAACTTTCCCACAAGCCCTGGATCCAGTCGGGTAGTTCGATTAGAACCGGTTTGATTCACCGGCACTTCCGGACGCCAATCCCATCCCAAATTCTCTCTGCCCGCCTCCGCATAAGCAACATCACCGACTGTCAACTCACCAAAACGCAAGTACACATCAAACGAAAAAGCCGTCCCACATCCACGAGCCACAACACCAAACCTCCAATTCGAGCATCAACGCCAGCCGACCGACCAGCTTAGGACCAGCTCCCTCCATTCGTTTCACTACCACTGTTGCTTTCACCCAGACTCGCGTGTTCTCTCACTTGCGGATGCTGGATCCTTGTGTCTCGTGGTCTTGGTGCCATCTTCTGATGCTACTTCGTCAACGGGATTGTGTCAAGTTGTGGTGGGTGGCGAACGCCATAGGTGCGGTTATATGTAGGAGAAGATCCATCCCGGGGATTAGGGAGGGCGGGGTAGTCTGCGTAGTTTGAGTTCTTCGGCTTTCTTGCCGCCGTTGGCTCGCAGGTAGTCATACAACTCCTCTACGCGTTCGGCGTAATCCGTAGCAGTCCACGGCACGCTGCTTGATTGTATGGCTACCTTGTTGAGATCGGCGCCGTGATCCACCAGAAGCTTTATCACGTCGAAGTCCTTCTCTTGGGCTGCGATGTGCAGCGGTGTCATCGTCAAGTAGGCGCTGAAGTATTTGGGGAGCGGCGCATTCGCGGCGATCATGTTTACATCCGCGCCCCGGCCCAAGAGCCGCTTGACCATGTCGATGTTGCCACCGCGCACAGCCACATGAAGCGGCGTTCCGATTCCAAGGCAGCGCGTGGCCGTCATCGCCGACGCGCCGCTGTCCAGTAGAGCCTCCACAACTCTGGGCAGGTTCTTCGCTACCGCGTCGTGCAGCAGCGAGAGCGCGCCGACGCTGGAGCAGACCGACGGGTAGCTCTCGCTGCTTCGCGATGGGAGTTTGCGACGCACCGCTTTGGGCACGTCGGGAAGCTTGTAGTAGTTGATGTCCCCCGTGCCTCGACGCAACAGCTTTCGCGGGGTGAGATGGGGCCACAACAAGTGCCGGTCTGCCACCGGAAGCCGCATCGGCGCAACTGTTGCCCCGTGGGACAACAGCACATCTGCCACCTCCGCGTTGCGTTCCACACCATGCTTGATCGTGGAGAGGTGATAGTTCACGATCGCCAAATCCAACGCAGTCAACCCCTCGACGTTCAACGCCTCCACGTGGGCACCCACTGCAAGCAGCCGTTCCGCGGCTCTGTTCCGATTCATCAACGCGGCCACGTGCAGTGCAGTGTTGCCCTCAACATCAGCCGCTGCCACATTCACGCCATGTGCAAGCAGCATCTCGATGATGCCCATGTGCTGAAAGAACACGGGCCGGTGCAACGCCGTCTCCAAGCGATCATCGGTGGCGTTCACATCGGCACCCGCGGCCAGCAGCACCTCCAGCGCCTCGGCGCTGGCGAATCCCGCTGCGACCTGCAACGGTGTGCGACCCGCCTCGTTGCGAGCATCTACCGACGCTCCGGCCGCCACCAACGCCCCGATGACCGCGGCGTGATCGCCGCGCGCCGCGCGATGCAACGCCGTCGACCCGTACAGCCCGTCAACCGCATCCACATTTGCCCCAGCCCCTACCAGACACTCAACCAAGGCAAGGTCACCTCGCGCCGCTACAACGTGCAACGCCGTCTCGTCAGCCACGTCACCTGCAGCTGCGTCAGCACCCGCACCCAACATTGCTTGCATCACTTCCGCGTTGCCCGACCGTGCCGCGTGGTGCACCGCAGTTCGCCCCTGTAGATCCACCAGTGTGTAGTCGGCGCCCATTTCAAGCAATCGCTTCACCATGGGCAGGTGCCCGGCGCCCGAGGCGAGCATCAATGGGGTGATTCCATCCTCATCAGGCGGATCCACCCGCCGTGGGCGCGTGGGAAGCGACTGCATGTCACCGCTCAGCGCGGCACGGTGCATTCCTATGCGTCCCTTGGGAGGAAGCGGCTCGAACACCGACCCGGGCATGCCCTTGCCCACAGGTGGCCCCGCCGACTCGAACACCCTCAAGACACAATGCCCCAACATTTCCGCATCACCCCAAGGAGCCACCAGAAACGGATCCGTCGCTGCAACCTCACCACCGATCTCGCGCTCCAGGAGATCTGAACCGACTCCGCGGAGAACCGACAGTCGGGAATCTATGGACGTTGACCCATCAGACCGCTGTCCAGGCATCCTAGGATTGCACAAGAGAATGAACCGCGTCTCAAGTCCATCTGAACACATGACCAACTTCGCGCTCGTTCGTTCGAGTTTTACCCAATTTGGGACACCCATTGCCTTCAGTGTCAATTCGTGACAGACCCTCCAATCAAACCCGGAAAGAGCCAGGCATGGAACAGCATGCTCCACAATTGCCTTTCCCAGCATGCCA
Source organism: Candidatus Aldehydirespiratoraceae bacterium (assembly GCA_965221635.1). GTDB lineage: Bacteria > Actinomycetota > Acidimicrobiia > Acidimicrobiales > Aldehydirespiratoraceae > JAAXHB01. The sequence goes on along the minus strand of OZ244902.1, from coordinate 496,748 downwards.
GGATCCAACCTAGACAACTCATCAGATCCAACAGAATCTACCGGAACATCAGGTCGCCAATCCCACCCGATCCACTCCCGCCCCGCTCGCGAATACGACTCATCCGTGATCGTCGCCTTCCCAAATCGCAGGAAAATCTCAAAATTGAACCTTCTACCACAGGCACGAGCCATCTGAGTCACCCCAGAATTCTCATGCTCACCGCCCGCGCCGCCGCAGCTTCCCCATAGATTTCGCATGACCAGACATGGCTACACGTCATCGCGGCGAACATTTTCTGGCATTTGGTTCATCCGCCGTTGGTCGCATGTGCTGAGGGCATGTCATCTCCCGATTCTCTGCTTCTCGGGTTTCCGTGGGTTTTGACTCTATCCCCAATTGTGTCGGGTAATCATTAGCTGGATTGTGCCAAGTTGTGATGGCCGGGGAAGCGCTGTCGGTGGTCGCACAGACCGAAGAGGAGTCACTTCGATCTCTAAGGAAAGCGGTGGACTTATTTGAGGTTGAGTTCTTCGGCTGTTTTGCCGCCTTTGGATCTCAACAGATCGTGCAGTTCGGTTCCGGGCTCGGCGTACTCCGTTGGTGTCCATGGCGAATGGTCGAGGCGCGCAGTGTGGCAGTTGACGTTGGCTCCGTGGTTCAACAGGAGCGTCGCCATTTCGAGATTATTGTCCTGTGCCGCCATAAGCAGCGGAGTCAGGCTCATGTGGTGGTCGTCGTCTTGTGGTTCAGAGGTGTTGGCAATGGTCATGTTGACGTCCGCGCCTCGGTCCAACAGTAGTTTGGCCATGTCGACGTTGCCGGTGCGTACCGCCACGTGCAGCGGAGTGCCATCTCGCGAATCGCGCAAAGCAGTCATTGGTGATGCGCCGCTGTCGAGTAGAGCCTCCACCACTCTGCGCAGGTTCTTGGCTACGGCGTCGTGCAGCAGGGTGGGCACGCCGATGGTGTAACACACAGCAGGATAATTCTCGTCGCCTCGAGGTGGGAGCCTTTGGCGCATGACTTTGGGCATGTCGGGCAGCCTGTAGTAGTTGATGTCACCGGTGCCTCGACGCAGCAGCTTTCGTGGGGTGAGATGGGGCCACAACGGGTGCCGGTCTGACACGGGAATCCGCATCGCTGAGATCGTTGCACCATGGGCCAACAGAACATCTGCCACCTCCGCGTTGTGCTCCGGGCCATAACTGATGGTGTCAACGTGATAGTTGACGATCGCCAAATCCAACGCGGTCAGTCCTTCCATATTGAGCGCTTCGGGATCCGCACCTGCGGCAAGCAACGTTTCTGCGGCTTGGGAGCGGTTCATCAACCCGGCAACATGTAGCGCAGTGTTGCCCTCAACATCAGCCGCAGCCACATCCAAGCCATGCGCGAGCAACATTTCGATGATGCGCATGTGCTGAAAGAACACCGGCCGGTGCAACGCCGTCTCCGACCGATCATCGGTGGCCTTCACATCGGCACCAGCGTCCAGCAGCACCCCGAGGGCCTCGGCGCCGGCGAATCCTGCTGCCACATGCAACGGTGTGCGACCGGCCTCGTTGCGAGCATCCACAGCAGCCCCCGCGTCCAGCAGCACCTCGATGACCCCGGCGTGATCCCCGCGCGCAGCGCGATGCAACGGCGTCGACCCGTACAGCGCATCACTCGCGTTGAGATCGGCGCCCGCGGCAACGAGGCATCGAACCACGTCCACATCGCCTCGCGATGCAGCCACATGCAACGCGGTCTCACCAACCATGTCACCCGCAGACACGTCGGCACGAGCTCCGACCAGCAACCCCACCACGCCAACACTTCCCGACCCTGCGGCATGGTGCAACGCCGCTCTTCCCTGCCCGTCCTCCACAAGCAGATCAGCGCCCATTTCAAGCAACCGCCTCACCATTGGCGCGTGCCCAGCACCCGAGGCCAGCATCAACGGCGTGGTCCCTTCCTTGTCAGGGGGATCAACACGTCGCGGACGTGCCGGTAAAAGGCCCAGATCACCGCTCAGCGCCGCCTTGTGGATCCCTATGCGGCCTTTGGGAGGCAACGATTCGAACACCGACCCGGGCATCCCCTTACCCACAGGTGGCCCTGCCATCTCGAACACCTTCAGCACACAATGCCCCAACAGCTCCGGATCACCCCATGGAGCCACAAGAAATGGACCCAACTCGGCAATTGCACCATCAGGGTCACCCTCCAGAAGCGGCGAAAGGCAAGAATCCAACAAGATCGAGAAATCGTGGGACTGGTGTGGCATGCAAGGGTTGTGCATGAAACTGAACCGCGCTTCCAACCCATCCGACGTCATGAACACATCTGCACTCGTACGCGACAAGTTCCCAAGATTCGGAACATCCAATGCCTTCGAGTTTAATTCACGAGGCACAATCCACGAGAACCCATAAAACGCCAATCGGGGCACCGCATGTCCCAAAATCACTTTGCCCAGCACGCCTGGATCCAATCTTCCCAAGTGCCCTGAACCAACCCAATTCACCGGCACATCAGGCCGCCAATCCCACCCGACCCACTCACGGCCCTCGATTGAATATGCAGCGTCAGTGACAGTAACCTTACCAAATCTGATGTACACTCTAAAGCGGTATTCAAAATCACAAGCACGCCCCATGAAAACGCTCCTCAGCTCCACCCTCAGCCGGGAATCCATCCCGTCAAACCAGGGAACAACTTTCGGCATTTGGCTTCGCTAAGCCGGGCAGTACCTTCCCACGGAGTCACATCTCTGCCTTCACGAATCAATCTCCTCAGCTTAGGAACACACCGGTCCTTCTTGGGTCCCACAACCAAAGCCCCAACACAGTTGTGTCCCACGCTGGATCCCTCCACGGTGGCCACTCCAGTCTCACCATCGCATCGCCACCTATCGCCGTGCCCAAGCTCGGATCCTGCGCCTAAGGCCGCACCATGCTCGCCATCAACACCCCAACACCATCCACATCGTCCGAACCATCATCTGCCCCAACCGCCGAAACCAACACACACTCAGCCACAAACACCAACCCCGCCACCAAATGACACGTCCAGACCCTCAACATCGCCACCACCGTAGTCCCTCCCAAACCAGCGGGCCAGCACAACACGCGGCAGCCTCCGGTGACCATGCTGATTCACCCGGTGGCGTACCGGCACGAGCCTTGTGCCACCCGGGCGGAAAGGTCGACCGCTGGTGACATGGCCGACTGCGAACAGGGCTCTCAGCGCTGGGCAAGCGTGCCGACGTAGCGTTTGGCCGTCCTGGCGACCAGTGGCCCGATGCGGATCGGTGGCAATGTGCGCGTGTAGGCGGGCGGGTGGCCGTTGGCCGGCTTGCGGAACAATCTGCAACGAAGTGAAGCCGTTCCGGAAACGGCCAACGGTCAGGCCCCGCCCGCCGGTGTTAGCAACGGTCCAAATCGCGCCGTCCCGATGTGAGCGAGGGTAGAAGTCGCGCCGTCGGCGTTGTGAGTGAGAGTCCAGGTCTGGCCTTGCGCCGGTGTGAGCAGGGGTGTGAGTGGCGCGATCCGTTGATGTGAGCGAGCGCTCGCGAGGGCCCCCAAAGCCCAGCGAGCACACGTCCACGAGCGCCCGGGAGAAGCCTTACGGGTAGCCTTGCGGGCCGTGACCGGCCCCTCCATGCAGGAAAAACTCGAAGACCTGAGGCAACGAAAGGCCCAGGCCGAACAAGCCGGCCCCGAGCGGGCAGTGAACCGCCAGCACCAAAAGGGGAAGCTCCTCGCAAGGGAGCGCATCGACTACCTGCTCGACGACCACTCCTTCCACGAACTCGACATGCTCGCCCGCCACCGGGCGCACACCGCCAACCTCGCCGACCGCCCCTACACCGACGGTGTGATCACCGGCTGGGGCACCATCGACGGGCGCAAGGTGTTCGTGTTCGCCCAGGACTTCACGGTGATGGGCGGGGCGCTGGGCGAGGTGTTCGCCGAGAAGCTGCACAAGGTGATGGATCTGGCGTTGTCCACCGGTGCGCCGATGATCGGCCTCAATGACGGCGCCGGGGCTCGCATCCAGGAAGGCGTCGTGTCCCTCGACGGCTACGGCGGGATCTTCTTCCGCAACGTGGCCGCGTCGGGCGTGATTCCGCAGATCTCGGTGATTTTGGGCCCGTGCGCGGGTGGGGCGGTGTACAGCCCGGCGATGACCGATTTCATTTTCATGGTGCGCGAGAAGTCGCACATGTTCATCACCGGCCCCGATGTGGTGAAGACCGTGACCGGCGAGGAGGTGTCGCTGGAGGATCTGGGCGGCGCCACCAGCCACAGCACCAAGTCCGGCGTGGCGACCTTTGTGGCCAACAGCGAACACGACACCCTCGACGACGTGAAGACGCTGCTGTCGTTCCTTCCGTCGAACAACCTCGAACAGCCACCCGTGTACAAGTCCACCGATGACCCGCACCGGCTGTGTGAGTCGCTCGACACGTTGCTGCCCGAGAGCCCCAACGTGCCCTATGACATGAAGGCGGTGATCACCGAAGTGGCCGACGACGGCGACTTCTTCGAGTATCACGCCCATTGGGCCACGAGCATCGTGTGCGGTTTCGCGAGGGTGGACGGTCGCACGGTGGGGATGGTGGGCAACCAACCAATGGTGCTCGCCGGGGTGCTCGACATCGACTCCGCGGAGAAGGCCGCCCGTTTCGTGCGCACCTGCGACGCCTTCAACGTTCCGTTGGTGACCTTCGTGGACGTGCCCGGCTTCCTGCCAGGTGTGGATCAGGAACACGGCGGCATCATCCGCCACGGTGCCAAGCTGCTGTACGCCTACTGCGAGGCGACCGTGCCACGCATTTCGGTGATCACCCGCAAGGCCTACGGCGGGGCGTACGTGGTGATGGACTCAAAGGGCGTGGGCTCGGACCTGTGCTACGCCTGGCCCACCGCCGAGATAGCGGTGATGGGCCCTCAGGGTGCGGTGGAGATCATTCACCGAGCCGAACTGTCCGAAGCGGACGACCCGGCCGCTCGTCGCCAGGAACTGGTGGAGGACTACACGCAGCGCCTGGCGAATCCCTACATCGCGGCTGAGCGTGGTTTCGTGGACGAGGTGATCGAACCCTCCGAAACCAGGCGCAAGGTGGTGGCCGGGCTGCGCATGCTGGACTCCAAACGTGAGGAGATCCCACAGCGCAAACACGCCAACGTGCCGCTGTGAATCTGAGCGCCGCTGCGGTGATCGAGACCTCGCTCGACGCGGCGGCGCAGTCCTCGGTGCGGGTCGCGGCGATCACCCCGGAGGCCACCGAAGCGGAGCGGGCCGCAATCGTGGCCGCCTACGAGGCGCTCTGGCCCGAGGACCACGCCTCGGACATGGCGCCCGCCCAACCCACCCGGTGGCGCTACTCGGGGCGGCCATGGCATCACCGCCCCGGCTACGGCGGCTGGGCCTGACCCTGCCGGGCCCGGGTTGACCTACGGGGCCTGATCCAACAGGGCCTGATCCCCGGCAGGGCCTGGGTTTGCCTTGGCCTGTGTTGACCTCCGGGCGGCTGCCTACCGCCGGGTGGTGAGGAACTCGGGTTTGGGGGAGTGGAGCACCTGGCGAAGCCGCTGCAGGTAGTCGCCGCGCGCAATCGTGGTGACCCCCATCGAACGCAGATGATCGCTTTGCTGCTGGGCGTCGATCAGGCGTGGATGACCGTCGTTGAGGCCCTCGGCCAGCGCGGCCAACGCCACCTTGGAGGCGTCCCGACCCCGGTGGAACATCGACTCGCCCGCGAAGAGTCCACCCATGCACACCCCGTACAGGCCGCCTTGCAGTTCGCCGTGGCGCCAAGCCTCCACGCTGTGGGCATGACCGGCCTGATGCAACTCCGAATACGCCTCGCGCATGGGGATGTCGATCCAACCATGGGGCCGTGCCGGGTCGGCGCACGCCTCCATCACGGCGTCGAAGCAGGTGTCCACCCGGATCTCGTGGCGTCGCATCGACTTGCGCAGCGAACGATGCATGACCACAGAGCCCACCTCCAGGATCGCACGGGGATTGGGTGACCACCATCCGATCAGCCCGCCGGGTTGCAGCGGCATCGGATACAGGCCGCGCTCGTAGGCGTGAAGCAGGGTCGCAACTTCGAGATCGCCTCCCGCGGCCAGGAGATTCTCGGATTCCTCGGCCTCGGCAGGGTCGGGGAACTGCCACACACATGCTTGGTGGTGTTGATGCGGGCCATCCTCGGAGCCTGGCGAATCGGCCACGGCGCCCTTCGGCCCGTTCGCCGGCGATCCCGGATCAGATGACGGTTCGATCCTGGGGCGCAGCAGCTTCGAGAGCATCTGCACCAGGGCTTCGGCCTGCTCGACGTCCTCCATCACCTCGAGGACACTCTCCACGATCTCCAGGCTCTCCTCGATCGCCTCTCGTTGGGTGAGGTCGGCGCCCCGGTAAGCAGTCAAAGCCACGGCATCGTCACGGGGGATGGTGGTGGGCTTCACGTGATCAGCCGCCGAAGGCATCGGTCAACGCTACATCGGTGGTTCGTGCGGGTTGTCCCGCAACGCCGTGTGGGTTGTCCGGCGCCGCTGTTCGGGTGTGCGATACTGACGACGTGGCCAAGAACGTTCTCGGCGACGATCTGCAACCCTGCTCGTTCGACCCGCTCACCGGCTGGTTCCGTGACGGCTGCTGCAACACCAACTCGGGCGACTACGGAGTACACACCGTGTGCGCGGTGATGACCGCCGAGTTTCTCGAGTTCTCGGCCTCGATGGGCAACGACCTGTCCACACCACGCCCCGAGGTTGGTTTCGACGGACTGTCACCGGGAGATCAGTGGTGCCTGTGCGCACCACGGTGGGCGGAGGCACTCGACGCCGGCATGGCCCCACAAGTGGTGCTGGAAGCCACCCACGCCGCCACCCTGGAATGGGCAAGCCTCGACGACCTCAAGGCCCACCGCTTCCCACGCGCCTCGGCGTAGCCCCAACCCATCACGACCCCACAACGGCAAGTGCCGGGGCCACAGGGACCCCGGCACCGGGAGGAGGTTTGCCGGCCCGGCCGGCGACGCACGTTGGGGGAGTGGTCGCCTCCGGTTCAGGCCGTCACGCCGACCTAGCGAAGCCCGCGGTGGCCTCCACGAGCCCCACGATGTGAGCGCCCCGACTTGTGGCCGTCGGTGTGGCTGTGTTCGCCGTTGAGTCGCTGGGTGACTCTTTCGGTGACGTTGTCGAGAATGTCGCCGGCTTTGTCGCTGGTGATGGTTCCGTCGGCCAGGGCGGTGTTGACCCTGTCGGTGATGTCGGCCACAAGTGCGTCGATGATGGTTTGGAGTTCCACGCCGTTGGCTTCGGCCAGCTCTGCTGCTGTCTGCCCCGACCTCAGAGCCTCCCGAAGGTCGTCAACTTCCATGCCGAGCAACCCGGCCAATGTGGCATGACGCTCCGAACCCCCGAGGCGGGTCTGGTCGGTGTGGTCGCCGCGGTCGTGGGCCGCGGCCACCGATGGGTTTAGCGCCACCACCCCGAGGGCAACGCCTGCAAGGGTGAGCATCGCTGCCATGCGGGGGAGCAGGCGTCTGGTGGTTGCCCGCCGGGGGCGGGACTTGTGGTTGATCATTGGATGTTCCTTCCGATGTTGGTGGTTCTTGACGCCTCGGTGATGTCACCGTGGCCTCCACAGGATCGCGAGGTCGGGTAAGCGGGGGTAAAGAACCTCGGGGGACGGGCAACGGATTCGGCCGGCCGACGGCAGGGAGGGTTCTGAGATTGTGGGATTTGACGGGATAACTTGACGCCGTGGCGTTGGCGGATCGAGGATCTCTGGGCGTGACCAGCCGACCGGGCCTGCCGCCGGGCCTGCCCACCCGGTTGGCTGCGGCGCTTGAGTGGCGTCACGGTGGTGTTGTGGCCAAGGCAACGGGCCGGGTGCTCGAGGTTCCCTGGATCAGCGGTGAACACCTCAGCATCGAATCCTGGTTGGAGCAGCAGGCGGCCGCGGGGGAGCGTTACGACACCGTGATCTCGGTGGTTCGCACTCCTGTTGTGGCTGACATGGCCCGCTTCGTGACCGCGATCTCCGAGCTGATGACACCAGAGGGTCAGGTACTGATGGTGGAACCGGCCGTGCCGCCCACACGGCCCGGACGGGACTTCGTGACCGGCGCGGGGCGTGTGGCATCCCGAGGGCGCCGGGCGCTGGGCACCCGTCTCAGCCGGTGCGACCGCAGCGGATTACGACGAGCAGGCGAGTTGCTGATGAAGGCAGATCCTGTGCCCGATCACACAAAGCCGACGGGGTCAGATCGCGACGTTGTTCAGGCGTTGTGGAGCCACGGTCTCGTTGTCACCGACATTGCGCGCTTCAGCGTGGTTGGCGCGCCGGTCACCTGGAGGCGGCTGGTCGATTTACGGGCCCGGCGTCCCACCCCTCTCACCGAGCAGACGCCTTCCGACGGGGGGTTGTGATGAGCGCGGTGGTGCTCGCCGGCGGCGGTGAGCTCGATGTGACCACACCGGCGGGCCAGGTGCTGGCCAGTTGTGAACGGGTTGCCGTGGTGACTCTGGCCTCGGCGTTCAGCCGACCCGAAGCGCTTCACGCCAAGATCGACACCTGGGCCGCTGAACTGGGAGTGGATTGCCGGGTGATCGGCGCAGTGCGACGAGCCGACGCGCTCGACCCCGCAACGGCAGCACCGGTGAGCGACTGCGACGGCGTGCTGGTGCTCGACGGCTCCCCCGCACATCTGGTGAGCGGCCTGAAAGCCACGCCACTGCTGAGTGCCATTGTTGATGCCACCAACCGCGACGCCACCGTGGTGTGGTCGGGTGCGGCCGCCGCGGCTGTGTGTGACCCGATGGTGGACGACAGAGGCGGCGCGCTCACAGTGGGCCTGGCGCTGTATTCGGACATCATCGTGGCCGCCGGATGGGAACGCTGGCCACGAGACCGCTGTCGCCGCCTGCACCTGATGCTTCCACCGGATGTGTTGTTCGTGGCGCTCGAATCCGGAGCCGCGGTGCGATCCACCCGAGCGCCCGCAGGCGACCCGCAACCAAGCCCAGCCTCTGGATGGGAGCTGGTGGGAGGCAAAATCGAGGCCCGCCTCGCGGGAAGGCCCGCAACGCTGCCCACCACGGCTTAGCACTCGACACCAGCCGGAAAGTCCGGCTCTCGCAGTAGTCGTGGTCCAGCGTTGGCAGTGGTCGTGGTCCGGCGCTAGCGGTGTTCGTGCGGGTTGGCAGCGGACCGGCCAACCGGTGGGGAGCTTCGACTAGGCGGATTCCTCGATGGTCACCGAGTGGACGGTCACGTCTCGTGACGGCGCACCGCCGAGATTGCCGGTGTCCACATGCAGGGACATAATCGACTGGGCAACACCGAGACCGGCTTCGTCGGTGTTTCCGAACACCACGTAGGTGCCCTGCGAATCCAACAGGGCAACCTTGTCGCCGGTGGTGATGAAGAACTGGGCGCCGGCTGAGTCGGGCCCGGCGGAGCGGGCCATCACGAGCTGCCCGGGCTGGTAGCGGTAGGGCCCCACGAGTGCTCCGCTTTCGGGACTCAACTCGAACTCTGGTTCGTCGGCGATGGTGTATCCAGGCCCCGGATCCGAGGGACTGTTGGTGTGGGGTGAGCCACCCTGGATGATGTCGATCGACGGGTCGGTGCGGAACAGCAGCGTGTCGTCGTAGTAACCCCAGCGAGCCAAGGTGACAAAGTTGTTCACCGTTCCAGGCACCTCGCCGGTGTGCAGATCGAAACGCATCTCACCTTCGCTGGTGTCGAACACGGCGGTGTAGTTGGCGTCCGGGTCGATGCACTGCGGCTGAGGTCCGTCGAAGTCGATCACCTTGCCGCTGCTGCCGTCGAGCGCAGGGCAGCCCTCGGGAACATCGGCCACCTCGTTCACCTCTTCGGAGGAGCCGCCGTCGCCGGATTGCTCGGCTGCTTCGCCGTCCACCGCGGACTGCCCACCGCTCGCGGTTTCGAGTTCCGGCTCGTCGGCGCCGGTGAGGTCATCGGCATCGTCTGGGAGATCAGCGGGATCGGCGTCCACTTCGAGGCTGCCGGTGTCGGTGCTGGTGACAACCTCCACATCGTCGGCGTTGAGGCTCTGCCAGAACGCCAAGCCGGCCAAGAACAACGCCGCGATCACCGCCAGCGTGCCGATCAGCTTCACCCGCCGGGCGGTGGCGGCCTTCTTGGCGGCGGCTTCGGCGGCGGCAATTCGCAGGCTGCGGTTTTGGCGTTGACGCTCCCGCTTTGCTGTGCTCATCAGACTCTGGTCCCTCGCGCTCTCGACATCAGGCCGCTATCAGGCCCACAGCCAACGATGCCACCATCATCACCACCAGGAACAGCGCGATCGCTCCAAGCACCACTCGCTTGCGCCGATCACGGCTACCGACACTCCTGGGTCTGGAGGTGGCTTGCGCGGCACGGGCGGCACTCATGCGCCTTTTGCGTATCTCGGCTTGCGATGGCACGCCGGAACGCTACCCGCGTGGCGCCCGGTGGTTCACGCCGTTCACGGCGATTCGCACACGCAACAGCCCGCAAGCCCTGCAGCCGCCACACCTGGCGCACCCCAACCTGCGCGAGCACCGCAGTATGCGCCTCTACATTGCATCCGCAGTGACCAGGCGCGCCCACCGCTCCACACAGCCGACCATCACCGGTGCTTTGGCGTCGATGAAGTGTCACCTCCGCCGGCTTGCCACCGTGACGGTCTTCGGCGCGGCGACCGTGGCAGGAGTAGCTTGCGCGGGCACCGACGACGGCGCCTTTGAGCCCGAGCAAGCACAGGAACAAGCGTCTCCGCTGTCGCCCACAACTCTGAACCCGTCGGCGCGATCATTCGGGACGGTCACCGTGGGCGACCAGACCTACGAGGTTGACGTGACCTGCTACGACGTTGGCGCGGCGGAGTTGCTCCTGCTCGGCGGAGGCCCGGACCCGGCTGCCACAGACGGGGGCCGGGTGGAGCTCTACGTGCGCTCGTTCCTTGGGGCGCCTTATTTCGGCCTTCGCCTCAGCGACGGCACCCTGGTGGAGTCCGAGCTTGACGCGCCGCTCGAGTTGTACCTCCAGGACGACGTGGTGCGCGCCTCGGCCCTGCGCCTCGTGTCGAATCTGGATCTCTCCACCGGCGAAGCCACGCCAATGGGGTTCGGCGCGCTCGAGATTCGTTGCGCCGACTACGTGTCAGGGCCCTTCCGCTAGCACGCCCCACCAAAAGTGGCCACAGCAACCCCCCACCAAGAGTGGCCACAACAACCAATGTGGCATGGGCAAACGCAAGGCTTCGCCCGAACCGCCGGGATGGACGCGGGTGCGAGTTTCAACACCGGCGCCGGTGAAGCCTCGGCGCGGCTACGTCCCCTGGCCTCGGGCGTTCAGGACGCCTCGGGCGTTGAGGACTCCTCAGGGGTTTCGGCCTCGACGGGCGCCGGCGCCGCGGTGGTTGTGGTGGCCGGTGGCGGCTCGCATCCGGTTTGGGTGAGGATGTAGGGCAACCGCCCGGACTTGAAGGCACGCACCCTGCCGTCGGCCACGTTGAAGATCACCCGGAAATTGGCATCCCCGGCATCCCGCGGAACGAAGATCAAATCCACGGTGCCGTCGGGCCGTACCTCGCGTTCGATCGAGGCGCCGAACAAGTCGATCACGGTTTCGTCTGGTGTGCCCACACCAACGCCGGAACGAGTGGTGATGGGCCCGCTGTTTATGTCCACCCGTTCGATCGTTCCCGAGTGCACCAGGAACACGATCCCCTCGGGCGCGCCGTGAGGAACCACGTGGTAGCAGGCACTCACCGGCGCGATCGGCACCATCAAAGACCCGGCCGCCTCCTGGGCCTGCTGCACGGTCATGCCGAAATGAACCGAATCGAGCCCCACCGTGGAAACGGTGGAGTTGTCGTCCAACGTGGACGGCCCGTAGTCGTCAACGTCTTCGGGCAGAGTCGTGGTGAACGTTGTTGTGGGGATCCCAATGGTGGTGGTTGTTGTGGACGTGGTGGAGGTGGTGGTGCCCTCCTCGGGTTGCGCAGCGGTGGTGTCGTCGTCGAGTTGAGCCGGCTGGTCGCCGCCCACACCGTCCACGCCAGTGTCGCCGGATGGGTCTTGTGCGGATTCGCTGCCGGTGTCAGCGGTGTCCGAGGGCTCGGCGGACGTGCCGGTGGCAACATCGTCGCTGTCGTCGTCTCCACCGAGGCTCCAAATTGCGATCACGAGCACCACGATCAGCACCAGCAACGCCACAAACACGAGCCGCCAGGTGGCGCCCGCCGGGCGGCGTGTGGGTGGAAGCGCCACCGGCTGGGGAATGTGACTGGAGTCGTCGGGAGGCCAATCAACCACGCCGCTCACCGCCGCGCCAACAGGCCACCTGCGCGGACACGCAAACGGCACCCAAGTGGAGGAGTTTCACAATGCGACCCTACACCTGGCCGACCCCTCACCTGGTGATTGTGCGCGTGGCGCACCCCGAGGGGTGCGCTGGGCGTGTGTGACCCCGTAGGCCGCCCGGGGCTCGAACCCGGCACCTTGAGATTAAAAGTCTCCTGCTCTACCCGATGAGCTAGCGGCCCGACCGGACCCTACCGAGGGCCGAGGGCCGCAACGGCTCCTGGAACCCACTCTCAGGTGTTCGGGGGGAAGTGCCTCAGGTCCTCCAGGGCACGCAGGTAGCCCTCGGCTCGTTCGGCCTTGGGGTTGCGGTTCACCAAGGCATGGAAAGCCGGCGAGTGGTTGGGTTCCAGCAGGTGCGCCAGTTCGTGGACGATCACGTGATCGAGCACCCAGGGCGGCACGTCGGCAAGCTGCGACGAGATGTTGATGCTGCCCCGCGAAACCTGACATGAACCCCACCTGCGAAGCTGACGATCAGACCACCGGATCGACTCGGGAGTGGGCAGATCGAAGCGAGCCGCCAACTGCTCTGCCCGCGCCTTCAGCGAAATGTGGTCGCAGCGCTTCCGGCGGGCTATCCGCTCAGCGAGCTCGGTCGCCGCGGAAACCTCCTCGGCAGGGGCCATCCGCACCGGCACACGCACCTGGATCACACCGTCGATCAGGCGCGCCGAAATGGTCTTCACCCGTCGGGCGCTGCGAATGATCCGCACCTCGAACGCCCCCGCCCGGTACGGCAGGGTGTAGCGCTCCACCGCCGCCGGCGGCACCCAAGCCTCCGGGTCGCCGTGGTCGGGCTGATCGCACTGATCGAACAAGTTGAGCGTCCCGGCCCTGGCGGCATCCTCCAGTTCGGCACAGGTCGGGCCAAGGCCACCCCAGTCGTCGGCGCTGTCTTCCCAGTCGCCGTCAAAGTCGTCGATGTCGTCCTCGGTGAAGCCGTGCAACCCGTCACCCTTGGATTCGTCGTGGCCCCCGAACGCGCTTGAGGCCAAACCCGAATGTTGATTCAGTTCTGTTGACATGGCACCTCCATCTACAATACAAGCATATTACATGCCTTTTGAATGCTTTAGCATATGCATCGGGAGCGACGATGCAACCGTGGAGGCGCCGACGGCTGATGTGTGGGCCGCATGGTCACGAGTTGGGGGCGCATGGCACCGGTGACCGTAGTCGTGACCGTTCGCGCAGCTTCACCACAGGGCCGAGGGGTGCGCAGGGGTAAAGTGAGGCCGGTGGCGCGACTAAGACTGTTTGCCTCAGCTCGCGAGGCTGCAGGGTGCGGCCACGACACGGTGCAAGGCGCCACCGTGCGCCAGGTGCTCGAGGCGGCTTGCGAGCGGTACGGCTCGGACTTCGCGGCGCTGCTTGAGACGTGTCAGGTTTGGTGCAACGGCGAGCCCACCGCACCGAGCACTCCGGTGGGAGACGACGACGAGATCGCCGTGCTGCCACCGGTGTCGGGAGGCTGAGGGACAGGTCGTCCGTGACCAGGGTCGCAGTACTGTCCCTGCACACATCACCCCTGGTGCTGCCGGGGCGCGGCGACGCAGGGGGCATGAACGTGTACGTGCGCGAGCTGGTTTCGTCGCTGGCGCAAACCGGGGTGGACGCCACGGTGTTCGTGAGACGCTGGGATCGTGGCTCGCCCGAGGTGGTGGACGTGGAGCCCGGTTTTCAGGTTGTTCACGTGGCTGCCGGCAGTCCCGACCTGCCCAAGGAGGCCCTGCCGCAGGTGGTGGACGAATTCGCCGATCAGGTGCGCGGGCATCTCACCCGGCGGCCCACAGACGTGCTGCATGCCAACTACTGGCTGTCGGGCGTGGCAGGCCACCGACTCAAGCACGACCTGGACCTGCCGCTCGTGTCCACCTTTCACACCCTCGCCAGGGTGAAGGCCGCCACCGGCGACCCCGAGCCTCACGCCCGCATCAAAGCCGAAGCCGAGGTGATCGCCTGTTCGGACGTGATCACCGCCAACTCCGACGCCGAGGCGCAGCAACTCGCCACGCTGTACCGGGCGCCGATGAGCCGCATCCACAAGGTCACCCCCGGAGTGGACAGAGCGTTCTTTTCGCCCGGATCGCAGCACGGCGCCAGGCAGGCGCTCGGCATCAGGGAAGGCCCGGTGTTGTTGTTCGTGGGACGAATACAGCCCCTCAAGGGAGCAGTGGTGGCGGTGGAGACCCTGGCAGCGCTCAGCGCCGACTATCCCCGGGCACACCTGTTGATCGTGGGCGGCGCCTCCGGCGAACAGGGACACAACGAGATGGAACGCCTCCGCCAGGCCATCGCCGCGAACCACCTGCAGCAGCGGGTGACGCTTGTGCCTCCCCAGCCCCACCACCTGCTGTCCACCTACTACCGGGCGGCCGACGTGTGCCTGGTGCCGAGCCGCTCGGAGTCCTTCGGCCTGGTGGCCCTCGAGGCGTCCGCGTGTGGCATCCCGGTGGTGGCCGCGGATGTGGGAGGACTGCGAACCCTGGTGAAACACGGGCTCACCGGCTACCGAATCCCCGAACGCTCGCCCCGGCGCTACGCCGAGGCGACCTCCACAATCCTCGAAGATGCGAACCTGGCCGAGTCCATGTCCCGCCACGGCGCGCAAAGAGCCGAGGGGTACACCTGGTCAGCCACTGCGGCGCGCCTGCGACGAACCCTCGCAGATCTGGCAAGGCCTGCCCGAGCATCCGCGCTGGTGGACTGCACCGCAAGCTGAACCAATGCCCCACTTCGTGCTTCGAGCCCTCGCAAACATGTCCGGATCAATCGCGGCCGCCCACAGGCGGATCCCCCGCATCGACGGGTCGCGTTCATTGGTGGATCCCCTGATCCGCTGCGCCCGACCGGTCCCCTGCACGCGCTGCATCCACAAGCCCGTGCATGCAGCGCCGAGTTGAGGGACGGCGCTGATGTTTGACGGCGAGCCTTTGTCGCCCGAAACGCTCGACGCGTGCGAGCGGTTCGTGGACTCCTGGCTCGCACAGGAAGCAGACAGCGCCGCGGTGATCGACGCGGTGGAGCGCGGCACCGACGACCAGCGCCGCTGGTACGTGAGGATCCGTGGCGAGGAAAAGGACGTGTGGACGATCTGGCTCACCCTCGGTCAGCGAACCCTCAGCTTCGAGACGTACCTCACGCCGGCGCCCGAGGAGAACCACGCCCGCTTCTATGAACACCTGCTGCGCCGCAACCACAAACTGCAAGGACTCAAGCTGGAGATAGGCGTCGAGGACGCCGTGTTCCTGGCAGGGGCGATGCCCGCCGATCAGGTCACCGCCGAGGCGCTGGACTGGATGCTGGGCGCCATGTACGAAGCGGTGGAGTTGATCTTCGTGCCGGCGATGCGCATCGGCTACGCGTCCAGGTTCAGGCGCTGAGCATGCGCGGTCGCACCCTGAACGAAACCGGTGTGCGCGCCGGTACCGTGATTACACTGCGAGCCGTCCAGAAACGTCCACCAACCCGCCGGTCGGAGTTCGCTCCGGATTCGCAGCACCGGCACATCGTCCGCAGAGGTAAGCGTCGTCCAAGGAGCATCCGTTGGTTGCCTTCGCCTTGTCCATAGTGGTCACCATCGTGCTCACCGGCGCGATAGTCGCCTACAAGAACCGCAGGCCCGCGGGTGCGCCCGTCACCTGGGGCGAGGCCATGTTCGGCTCGATGGTCGTGTTCTTCCTGCTGTTCTGGATCTACGGGGTGGTGCCACACCAGTGGCTCACCTGGGCCGACAACGAGCTCAACTGGCGATCCGACAAGCTCTTCGTGGGGCCCGGCGAGATCTTCAAGGCCCAGGCCCAAGGCGGCAGCTTCCCCTTCACGATCACCTACGTGGTGGTGCGCGACCTGATCGCGGTGGCCATCTACGGCATCGCCATCGCAGGCAACGTGGCCCTGTGGATGATGTGGCAGAACCGAGGCAAGAAGAAGGAGGCCAAGCCCGTGGAGGTTTCCACCTTCGGGCGGCCGCTGGTGCGTGAGGGAGCAGAGCTGTGACCACCACAGATGCCAACCCCCCGATGCCGGAGTTCCGCGACGACTACGTGCTGCAAGAAGTCGACGCCGAATGGATGGCCCAGGCGGTGAAGCCCAAGCAGTTCATCCACATAGACCAGTCCGAGTGCATCATGTGCGAAGGATGCGTGGACATCTGCCCGTGGAAGTGCATCTTCATGGTCACCCCCGACGCCGTCGACGAGGCCGTCGGCACCGAGCTTCCCGGCATCGACCCCAACGACCGGGTGATCTTCACCATCGACGACGACGTGTGTACCCGTTGCGCGCTGTGCGTGGATCGATGCCCGACCGGGGTGATCATCCTCGGCAAGATGGTTGAGCCGTCGCCCGACGGAGACCTGCACCAGCGAACCAACTCCCATGGCTACGGCTACGGGATGAGGCTCGCCTGAGCAGCGGTTTCGGCCCGAACGTGTCGCAACCTGGCAAGGTCGCGCCCATGATTGCCACAAGGCTCGCCTGACAGCGCCCGATCAGCAGCCCCGAGTCAACAACCCGGTCCCAGCAAAGACCCCCGGCCCCAGCCAAGACCCCAGTCCCAAGCCCCCAGCCCCCAACCCGAGTCCACAGGAGACAGTCCCCCTATGGCCACCGACACCGAAGAGCGAAAGCCACCGCTGCCGCAGCGGATCTCCCAGCAGATGACCAAGCTCGGTGATCAGGTGCAGGGATCCCAGGCTTGGAACTCGATCTTCCGTCCCGGCTCGATCTTCCGCAAGGGCTACACCGACAGCCCACGCAACCGCTCCTATGTGGTGATGAACAGCGTGCTGTACCACCTGCACCCGGTGAAGGTGAAACGCCACGCCGTGAAGGTGAGCTACACGCTGTGCCTCGGCGGCTTGAGCTTCTTTCTGTTCATCCTGTTGACGGTGACCGGCATCTTCTTGATGTTCTTCTACCGGCCCACCGCGGCTCAGGCCTGGGACGACATCTACATCCTGCAAACGTCGGTGACCTTCGGCCTGCTGGTGCGAAACATGCACCGCTGGGGCGCGCACCTGATGGTGCTCACCGTGTTCCTGCACATGGCCAGGGTGTTCTACCACGGGGCCTACAAGCCGCCGCGGGAGTTCAACTGGGTGATCGGCGTGATCCTGCTCACCCTCACGCTGCTGTTGTCGTTCACCGGTTACCTGCTGCCATGGGACCAGTTGGCGCTGTGGGCTGTGACGGTGGGCACCAACATGATGGGCTACACGCCCGTGTTCGGCGACCAGGTTCGTTTCGTGCTGCTCGGAGGGGTGGAGATCGGCAACGACACGCTGCTGCGTTGGTATGTGCTTCACGTGCTGATGTTGCCTTTCGTGATCGTCATCTTCATGGCGATTCACTTCTGGCGTGTTCGCAAGGACGGCGGCATCTCCGGGCCGCTGTAGATCAGGCACAGGCTCCGAAGTCCACCCGCAACCAATGACCACCTCAGCACCGACTGCATCACCACAGGCTCGCCCTGACAGCCCACGCAGGGCGCGCAGCGGGGCAACGCAGACAGAACCACCCACGGCGACGACTATCCAAGGACGGTAAGCACGACAATGGTTGAAGTCCCCGAGCACCTTCGTCGTCGGGCCGAGGAGGCCCGCGCCAAGGCCGAGGCCGCCAAGGCGGCCCAGGCTCAGACAGCGGATCCCGCTGAGGCCCCTGCGGGAGCGGCTGCCGACAAGATTCCACCCCATCTCCTGGAGCGGTCCCGGGCCGCTCGGGCCTCCGCCGACGCAGGGCCCGCAGAGGCCCCCGCTGCCGCTGCCGCGGGCGCCGTGGCCGTGGCAACCGCGGCCTCACCCGCCCCGGCGATGGCCACCGGCCCGGGCGGCCACACCCAGCGGCTGTTGACGGTGGTGAAGTCCGGCTCGATCCAGGACGTGAAGTCCAAACCGCAGGACAAGGTTCACGTGTGGCCGCACCTGCTGGTGGTGGAGTTCGTGGCGGCGCTGTTCATCACCGCGTTCACGCTGCTGTTCTCGATCTTCGTGAACGCACCGCTGCTGGAGTTGGCCAACTTCAACCAGACCCCCAACCCGTCCAAGGCGCCGTGGTACTTCCTGGGGCTGCAGGAACTGCTCACCATGTTCCATCCGATGGTGGCAGGTGTCACCATCCCGGGCATCGGCCTTTTCGTGTTGATGCTCGCCCCCTACATAGACAAGAACCCGTCCAAGGCGCCCGAGGATCGCAAGTTCGCGGTGAGCCTGATGACCATCCACCTGATGTTCTGGGCGGTGCTGGTGATGATCGGGTCGTTCTTCCGAGGCCCGGGATTCAACTTCATCTTCCCGTGGCAGTCCGGGCTGTTCTTCGAGTTGTGATCACCGTGACTGATCTGCGGAAATCCCCGGCGCCCGCGAGCGTGTCGCACCCCGCACCGAGCGAGGGGCTGCTGGGCAGCACCTGTCGAGTGGGCAGCACCTGTCGAGGAGGACGACCATGACCATTTTCCTGGCTTTGGCTGCGCTGGCGGTGCTTGCCGCTGTTGGCGTGCTGGCGGCGGCTCGTCGGCGTCAAACCGACGGCGCCATCAGAATGGTCTCACGCGAGACACGCAAACGCGATCGCCGCTCCGCGGTGCTGCCGGAGAGTGAAGCCCCACCGACGGGCAGGGAAGTGGAGCGCGCCGCCGCGGCTGCTCGCACCGGAACGGCGGTGGTGGCGGCCTCCGATGCCGAACCTCCGGTGCCTTACGTTCCACCTGACCCCGAAACCCTGGGTGTGAACAGGCGACAGTTCTTCAACCGCACCGCCGTGATGTTGATGGGCGTGAGCCTGTCGGGGTTCGGAGTGGCTTGCCTGGCCTTCCTGTGGCCTCAGGGCGCCAGCGGATTCGGGTCGAAGATCAAGGTGGGGCTGGTGAGCGACCTGCTCACCGAGATTCGGGACAACTCCGGGTTCCTGTACAAGCCCGAGGGTCGGATGTGGCTCACCGAGTACCCCAACGGCGCCGTGGAAAAGGCCGCCGCCACCTACACGCCGGGCGAACTCGCCGGAATGACCGCAGGCCAGCAGCTCGGCCTCGACGGCGGGATCGTGGCGCTCTACCAAAAGTGCCCCCACCTGGGATGCCGGGTGCCCAACTGCGTCACATCACAGTGGTTTGAATGCCCATGTCACGGCTCCAAGTACAACCAAGTAGGCGAAAAGCGTAGTGGCCCCGCTCCACGTGGTATGGATCGCTTCGCCACCGAGATCACCGCCGACGGTTCCCTGGTGGTGGACACCGGGTCGATCATTCAAGGCCCGCCGATCGGCACCAACACCACCGGACAGGAAGCCGAGGGCCCTGCCTGCATCGGGGCAGCCACCCACTGATGAACCAGGATCCCCGACAACTCGGCAGCACTTGCCTCACCCCCGTTGTGACCGGTCACTCGCACCATCAGCGATGGGTAGCCTCCCCGCGGCTGATTGGCCCCTCCGGCCTGTCGGCCAACCGGCTTCAGTCGCCTGAGGCGGCGCCACAAATGGAGATCGAATCCCGAGACTCGTCATGTCGCAACTGATGCTCTTCGGCGCCTCCACCCAGCGAACCATCGGGTTCACGATCCTTGCGATCGTTCTTGTTGGCTTCGTCGTCTACCTGATACTCAACTCGCGCTCGGCCCGGCCCGAGGTGGGCAGCGAGATCGACCTTGCCGCCAACCGCAAGCCCTACCTGGAGGACTCCGAACTTGAGGGCACCAAGCTCGACAAGTCGCTGCTGGCCGGTCTTGCGATGCTGGTGGTGATCGGTGTGGGCCTGCCCCTGTACTGGCTTGGTGAGCCCGGCCGCCACGAGGGCCTGATCAAGATCACGGATCGGATCTTCGCCGACCGTGGCGGCGAGCTGTACGAGGAAGGCGCCGACTGTCAAGCCTGCCACGGCGTGGAAGGCGCCGGGGGCGCAACCTCGTTCACCATCACCGACGCCGGCGGCAACTTCGTGGCCACAGTGGCGTGGAGCGCGCCGGCGCTCAACACGGTGCTGTCGCGCCACAGCGAGGACGAGGTGCTCCACGTGCTCAACTACGGCCGCAACAACGTGATGCCCGCATGGGGGGCGCCGGGTGGCGGCCCGCTAACCGAGCAGCAGCTCGAGTACCTGATCCACTACATGCGCCGCATCCAGATCCCCGAATCGGAGATCCGTGACATTGTGGACGGCGGGGTGCGTGACGGGGTGGCCGAACACCTCGGCGTGGACTCCGCTGACCCCGCTGTGGATGACTGGCTGAACGCAGTCGCCGGCGTGGTGGAATCCGCACGCTCGGCGGCGCTCGCGGCCGACGACTCGCTTGCGGGTGACGACGACGCGATCCGCGCCGCAGGGCTCGAACTGCTGTCGGAGGGCTTGGTGGAGGGCGCCGACCTGTACTGGCAGTACGGCGAGATCGTGTTCAACAACGAGGCCGCGGGCGGCACCTACAGCTGCGCCCGCTGCCACACCTACGGATGGTCTTTTGACGCCGCGGTGGACGGCGACGACAGCATCGACGGCCACGCCGGGCCGATCATCGACGAGTATCGAACCGGTGGCGGTTTCTTCGGCCCCAACCTCACAGGTGGGTCGCTTCTCGACCAGTTCGAAACAGCCGACGGGCACGCCGATTTCATTAGCGCCGGTCAGTCCATAGGCCAGACCTATGGTCGTGGCGGTTCGGGCGGCAACGGCCAAATGCCGGGCTTCGGCCCTCGCCGCGACGACGACCTGGAGGTCACCTACCCGGCCACGCTCACACAAGACCAAATCGACGCGGTCGTGGCCTTCGAGAGGAACCTGTAGCAATGCCGGCGAAGCTGATTCGACCCGGCGGCATCACCAGGAGTTTGTAGGACCCAATGGAAATGCTCGAACTCTTCGCCGGATTGTCCTGGGATCCCGAGATCCGCGGCTTCATGGCCGTGTTCGCCGGTGTTCTGGTGCTGATGGGATCGGTGTGGCTGCTGTTGGCCACCAACACCGGCACCCGCCTCGGAACCCTCATCGCGGTGGCCGGGTTCTTCGGGTGGATGGTGATCATGGCCGCCGTTTGGTGGATTTACGGGATCGGCTGGGCGGGCAGCGCCCCCACCTGGCAGTTGCAGGAAATCAACATCGGCGACCTCGACGAGGCCGCGCTCGATGTGGCCACTGCGCTGCCGAACCCGGCAGAGTTGCCCAGCGCGTTCGAGTTGGCGGTGGATTCGGGTGATCCGGTGGCCAACGCCGAGTTCGGGATAGTCACCCGCGACACGCTCACCCCCGACCAGACAGAAGGCCTCAGCGCCTCCGAGATCGACGAGTTGGTGATCTCCGAACAGGAACGCAACAACGCCGCCAACCTCTCGGAGCTCGCCGCGGTGGCCCCCGATGTGATCGCCGCCGCGCAGGACTCGGGGCGGGTGAACTTCGGCGGTTGGACACTCCTGTCCACCGCGGAAGCCGGCGAGGCGCAGGCGTCTGCCATTGCCATGCTCACCGAGAACCCCAACCTCAGCTTTGTGTCCCAGGACGACTTCAAGGTGCTCGACGCGTACACCATCGGCGGCAAGCGAGGCCTGCCCGAGGACCCGTCGCGCCTTGACCGCATCTTCACCCAGATCCGAACTGCGTTGACCCTCACCCATCCCACCCGCTACGGGGTGGTGCAGGCCCAGGAAGTGATCGACCAGCCGCTTGTTCCCGGTCAGCCACCGCCGCTGCCGAAGATCGATCCGTCCAAGCCGATCATTTCGGTGATCATGGTCCGCGACCTTGGCGACTTGAGGCTCAAACCTGCGCTTGTGACGCTCGGCTCGCTGGCAATTTTCATTGCGTTGTGCCTGTTCCTGCACGAGCGAGACAAGCTGGTGTGGCAACAGAGAGGAACCCTGGCCAAGGCGGGAGCCTGATTCATGTCGCTCGCCGCAACGACTGTGCGGCCTCATCGGGGTGACAGCGCCCAAGGGCGCCGCTGCGACATGGCGCAGCCCCGGCCGCCCGGGGCCGCGGCGGATCTCCGCTCGGGCTATCGGAGCTGATTGATGCTCGGCCAGTACCTGCCTTTGCTCGGGCTGTTGGTGCTGGCCGCGCTGTTCGCCGCGGGCAGCTTCGCGGCTTCGGGCCTGCTGGCGCCGCGCCGCGCAACCGCAGCCAAGCTCGCCCCCTACGAATGCGGCATCGTTCCCGCACGCGACACACCGGAGCGTTTCCCGGTGCGGTTCTTTCTGGTGGCGATGATCTTCATCGTGTTCGACGTGGAGATCATCCTCTTCTACCCGTACGCCATTGCCCGCGGTGGTGTTGGACTGTTCGGCCTGGTGGCGCTGTTGGTGTTCACCTTCGCGGTGTTCGAATCGTTCGTGTACCTGATAGGCGCCGGGGCGCTCGAATGGGGGCCGCCTTCACGGGCGGGAACCGGAGCCGTGGCACAGCCGGGCGCCGACGATTCGCCCGATGTCGGCGGGGCAGCGGCCTCCGAGGAGGTTCCGCGAACTGCTCGCACGACGGTGCGTCGAGTGGGCTTGGAAGGTCGCGCCGACGCCACCGTCGTGTCGGCCGGCGCTGAGGTTCGATGATGGGCATTCAGGACCGCATCGGCGCGGTGGGCGAGCACGGCCTTGAAGGGCTGCAGCACAACTTCATCACCGGCCAACTGGAGAGCCTGGTGAAATGGGCGAGGGCTCGAAGCTGCTGGCCCGCCACTTTCGGTTTGGCGTGTTGCGCGATCGAGATGATGGCCACCGGCGCCGCCCATTACGACCTGGCCCGTTACGGCATGGAGGTGTTCCGGGCCTCCCCGCGCCAGGCAGACCTGATGATCGTGGCCGGCAGGGTGTCCCAGAAGATGGCCCCGGTGCTGCGCCAGATTTACGACCAGATGATGGAACCCAAATGGGTGATCTCGATGGGCGTGTGCGCATCCAGCGGGGGCATGTTCAACAACTACGCCATCGTTCAAGGCGTGGACCAGGTGGTGCCCGTGGACGTTTACGCGCCTGGTTGCCCGCCCGGGCCCGAAACGCTGATGCACGCCATCTTCACCTTGCACCACCAGATCACAAGCGGCGAACTGATGACCCGCCCGGACAGCGGTGATTCGCCGACCGCCGGCGACGAGCCCAGCGAGAGGGTCGGCGCCGGGATCATGGTGCCCCAGATCGACGGGCAAACCGCCACCAAGGTTGTGAAACCGCCCCGCAAACTCCGGGTGCGCTGAAGTGGCCGAAGGCACAGGCGACCAGCAAGCCGCGGGTGCCCATCGCCCGCTACAGGAGGCGACCAACGGTGAGGTTGGCGAACCGGCGCGACGTTACGGCGCCGTGGTGGGAGACCCGGCCGGTTCACAAAGCCACGACGTGTTGCATCCCCATCGCGACGACTGGCTGACTTCGGCCACCGCCGCGTTCAATGACGGGTTCGACCAGCTCGTGGACCTCACCGCGGTGGACTACCTCAACTACGGCGCCGACCGCGGACTGCCCGCCGGTGTGGCGCCCGAACGGTTCGAGGTTGTGGCCGGTTTGCTGTGCCACTCCCGGCGCGAGCGGCTGCGACTGCGGGTGCAGGTTCCGGCCGATGATCCGAGCGTGTCGACCCTGTTCGACCTGTGGCCCGGCAGCGAAAACCTCGAACGTGAGGTGTTCGACATGTTCGGGATCGCCTTTGACGGTCACCCCGATCTCAGTCGCATCCTCATGCCCGAGGACTGGGTGGGCCACCCGCTGCGCAAGGACTACGACGTGGGGCGCATACCCGTGCAGTTCAAGGCACCGTCCGATGACCGCTGACACCGCCACGGGCGCGGTCGTCGCGCCGGGATCGCCCTCGTTGCGCCCCGACGGGGGGTTGCAGGTGTGGAGCCGGGAGCCGTCGGCCGTGCTGCGCCTCTCCGAAGCACAAGCCGCGGAGATCGGCGCCTCTGATTTGGTGACCCCCGTGGGGGGTTTGGATCCCGACGACGAGCGGGTGCTGCTCAACATGGGCCCCTCGCATCCCTCAACCCACGGTGTGCTGCGACTGATGCTGGAACTGTCCGGCGAGACGGTGATGCGCTCAAAGCCGGTGATCGGATACCTGCACACCGGCATGGAAAAAACAGGCGAGCAGCTCACCTACCTGCAAGGCGGCACCAACGTCACCCGCATGGATTACGCCTCGCCCCTGTTCACCGAACTGGCCTTCGCCATGGCCACCGAGAACCTGCTGGAGATCGAGGTGCCCGAACGGGCCACGTGGATTCGCATGCTGATGTGCGAACTCAACCGCATGAGTTCCCACTTGTTGTTCATGGCCACCAACGGCATGGACCTCGGCGCGGTGTCGATGATGATTTACGGCTGGCGCGAACGCGAAGAGGTGTTGCGCTTCTTCGAGAAGGTCACCGGCCTGCGCATGAACCACAACTACATCCGCGTGGGCGGGGTGGCCGCCGATCTTCCCGCGGGTTGGCGTGACGACGTTGCCCGCATCATCGAACTGATCGACCCCCGTCTCGACGAGTACGACACGCTGCTCACCGGTCAGCCGATCTGGCGGGAACGACTGCAGGGCGTGGGCGTGATGACGGCGCCCGAGGCGCTGGCGTTGGGCGCCACCGGGCCGCTGCTGCGGGGCACGGGCATGGCCTGGGATTTGCGCCGCGACGAGCCGTACCTGTTCTACGACAAGGTTGACTTCGACGTGATCGTGGGAACTCACGGCGACTGCTATGACCGTTACGCCATCCGTCTCAACGAGATCCGCGAATCGATGCGGATCGTGGCCCAGATCCTGGACGCAATGCCGGCGGGGGATTACCGCATCGGCGACAAGAAGGTGACGCCCCCGCCTCGTTCCCGCATCGACTCGTCGATGGAGGCCCTCATTCACCATTTCAAGATCTTCACCGAAGGGTTCAAGGTGCCCGCGGGTGAGGCGTACGCAACGGTGGAGTCACCGAGGGGTGAACTCGGCGTGTACCTGGTGAGCGACGGCAGCGCCACGCCGTACCGGTTGCACGTGCGGGCGCCGAGCTTCGTGAACCTTCAAAGCCTGCCCCACCTGATGGCGGGCGGGGTGATCGCGGACGCGGTTGCGGTGATCTCGTCGGTGGATCCGATCATGGGCGAGGTCGATCGGTGACCTTCACCGCGCAGAACCACCAGACCGCGGTGGAGATCATCGGACACTTTCCGCGCCCCAAGTCGGCGCTGATCAGCTTGCTGCACCTTGCTCAGCAACAAGACGGATACGTAACCGACGAGGCAATGCGCGCCATAGCGGATCTCACCGGCACCACACCGGCGGAGGTGCGCGGCACCGCCAGCTTCTACGAGATGTTCCGGTTCGAGCCTGTGGGGCGCTACCTGGTGAACGTGTGTACCAACATTTCCTGTTTGCTGCTCGGTGGCCGGGAACTGCTCGACCATGCTTGTGAAAGCCTCGGGGTGCGCACCGGGGGCACCACCACCGACGGCATGTTCACCGTTGAGGAAGTGGAATGCGTGGCTGCTTGCACAGAGGCTCCGTGCCTGCAGGTGAACTACCGCTACCGCTACCGGGTGACCCCGAACGACTTCGACACGCTGACCGAAGCCCTGCGATCCGGCGAACTCCAAGACGAGATTCCCCTGCACGGAACGCTGGCACGGGTGCGCCAGTCGATACCGCCAGAGCGCGCCGCCGGCGCGGCCACTCCCGAGGAGTCCCGCACGGCGCCGGTGTGGCTCACTCGCAACACACCCCCACCGGAGGGGGCCGACGCGTCCAGTACCGGTCCAGGCGCCAAGGGGACCGGCTGATGACGCCGACCTCCACGGCAGCGGGCTCACCGAGTGGCTATGTGGCGCACGCGCCCGGCTATGTGAACAACGACGGCCCCAAGTTGATCACCGCCCGGTTCACCCACGAGGACTCCCACACGCTGGCCCGTTACGAGGCCACCGGCGGCTACGACGGGCTGCGCGCCGCGCTGGCAATGTCACCCGCGGAGGTACACGAGCAGGTGCGCGACGCAGTGCTGCTCGGCCGTGGCGGCGCAGGCTTCCCCGCGGGGGTGAAATGGGGATTTCTGCCGCCGGGCAAACATCCCTACTACCTGGTGGTGAACGGAGACGAAAGCGAACCCGGCACCTACAAGGATCGCCTGCTGATGGAACGCGACCCCCACCAGCTCATAGAGGGCTGCCTGATCGCCTGTTACGCGCTGGGGTTGCAGCAGTGCTTCCTGTACGTGCGCGGCGAGATGGCCCTGGCCCAGGAACGCATCGCCGCCGCGCTCAACGACGCCTACGCAGCCGGGTACGTGGGACGCGAAATCTGCGGCACCGAGTTCTCGGTGGACATCGTGATGGCAACCGGCGCCGGGGCTTACATCGTGGGCGAGGAGACCGCCCTGATCGAAAGCCTCGAAGGCAACCGCGGCATGCCCCGCCTGAAGCCCCCCTACTTCCCCGCGGCGGTGGGCTTGTACTCCCAGCCCACGATCGTGAACAACGTGGAAACGCTCAGCAACCTGCCGTGGCTGTTGGTGAACGGCGCCGACGCGTACAAGCAGCACGGGTCGGAGTCCTCGCCGGGCACCCGCATGTTCGCCGTGTCGGGGCATCTGGTGCGACCCGGCGTGTACGAGGTGGAACACGGCGTCACCACCTTCCGCGAGCTGATCTACGGCGACAATTTCTGCGGTGGCATCCGCGACGGCAACGAACTGAAAATGTTCATCCCCGGCGGCGGCTCAGCGCCGTGGTTCTTCGCGGAGCATCTCGACCTGCCCCTCGAAGCCAGGCCGGTGGGAGCGGCCGGGTCGATGCTTGGTTCGGGTGCGATTGTGGTGATGGATCACACCACCGACGCCGTGGAGGCAACATTGCGGGTGGTGCAGTTCTTCGCACGCGAGTCCTGCGGCAAGTGCACCCCGTGTCGTGAGGGCACCACCTGGCTGGCTCGCATCCTTGAACGCATCCTTGCCGGTGAGGGCCGCCCCGACGACATCGACTTGCTGCTCGACATCGGCGACAACATCAGCCCAGGCCCGTACCCCGCCGCGGCTTACGACGAGGCCGGTTTGGAAGCCGTTCCGTTCCCGCCCCGCCAAACAACCATCTGCCCTCTGGGGCCGTCCGCTGTGGCGCCGGTGGTGTCCACAATCAGGCGCTTCCGCCACGAATACGAGGCCCGCATCACCCGCCGGGCCGCAATTCCGGTGAGGGCCGCATGACCGTGAACATCACCGTGGACGGCGTGGCGGTGCAAGCCGAACCGGGCGAGCTGCTGATCGCGGCTTGCGAGCGCAGCGACGTGTACATCCCCAGGTTCTGTTACCACAAGCGCATGGCGCCGGTGGGAATGTGCCGCATGTGCCTTGTGGAGGTGGACACCGGGCGAGGCCCCGCCTTGCAACCGTCGTGCATGGTGCCGGTTGCCGACAACATGGTGGTACACACCGATTCACCCAAGGTGAAGAAAGCCCAGGACGGGGTTCTCGAGTTTCTGCTGATCAACCATCCCCTGGACTGCCCGGTGTGCGACAAGGGCGGCGAATGCCCGTTGCAGGACCAGACCATGGCCTACGGGCCCGGCGAGAGCCGCTTCGTGGAACAAAAGCGCCACTTCGCCAAGCCCATTCCAATCAGCGACACCGTGTACCTGGATCGTGAGCGTTGCATTCTGTGTGATCGCTGCACCCGATTCGCCGACGAGGTGGCCGGCGACAAGCTGATCCACTTCATGGGCCGCGGCGGGCACACCGAGGTGAACACCTTCCCCGACGAGCCGTTCTCGTCGTACTT
Source organism: Candidatus Aldehydirespiratoraceae bacterium (assembly GCA_965221635.1). Taxonomy (GTDB): domain Bacteria; phylum Actinomycetota; class Acidimicrobiia; order Acidimicrobiales; family Aldehydirespiratoraceae; genus JAAXHB01. The sequence goes on along the minus strand of OZ244902.1, from coordinate 468,657 downwards.
CTCGGGCAACACGGTGCAGATCTGCCCGGTGGGGGCGCTCACCGCCGCTCCCTACCGGTTCAAGGCCCGCCCCTGGGATCTCACCGAGACCACCTCCACCGCCTGGGTGGACAGCGTCGGCGCCAGGGTGACCGTGCAAGCCACCCGCAACAAGGTGGTGCGCCTCCTCGGCGTGGACGCCGACGCTGTGAACTGGGGATGGCTGAGCGACAAGGAACGTTTCGCCTTCGAGGCGCTCAACAGCGACCTGCGCCTCCGTGGCCCGCTGAAGCGAATCGCGTCAGGCGCCGATGCGGCCGATCGCGCCAGCGTGACAGACGGCGACGGCGCCGGGGCGCCGGCAGGCTTCGCGCCCGACACATGGGGTGAGGCTCTGGGACCCCTGGCGAAGCTGCTCGGCGACACTCCCGCTCGGCGGGTGGCGCTTCTGGGTGGCGCCAGACTGTCCAACGAGGCGCAGTACGCCTGGGCCAAACTGCTCAAAGGCGTTGTGGGCACCGACAACACCGACGCCCAACTCGGCGACGGTCTCGATCCTTCGCTGATGCTGGGCTTGCCCAGGGCCACCATCAACGACGCCTGCAAACCCGGCGGCACGGTGATCGTCCTTGGCCCCGACCCGAAGGAGGACTTGGGCAGCCTGTACCTGCGCTTGCGTCACGGGGTGCTCAATGACGGTGTCACCCTCGTGGAGATCACGCCCTGCGCGGGTGGGCTGAGCGGCCTGGCTTCGCACAGCCTGCGACCTGTTCCCGGGCACACCGCGGATCTGGTTCACGAGTTGTGCCGCCTCGTGGGGCACGCCCGCGGCGCCGGCGACACCACCGACAACGAGCCTCGGAACATTGCCGGTGTTGGCGCCGAAACGCTGCGAGCAGCCGCGGCTGCCGTGGCCGCCGCAGACGGTGACGTCACCGTGGTCCTGGGCCGGGCTTCCCTGGCGGAAGGGGCCGGACAGACCGAACAAGCCGCGAGGGCGCTGGCCGGACTGGGATCGGTGCGGTTCTTGTTGGCGCTGCGGCGGGGCAACATTTTCGGAGCTATCGACGCGGGACTGGCGCCGGGCCTGCTGCCAGGCCGCCGGGGGCTCGCCGATGCGGGCGCCGCCGCAAGCGCGTCGGCTCTTGTTGACCTATGGAAGCGGGTTCCCGACCAAACCGGGCTGGACGCACGCGGCATTCTCGAAGCCGCCGCCGGCGGTGAGATCGACTTGCTGGTGCTGCTGGGCGCCGATCCGTTGAACGACTTCCCGGATCGTGACCTGGCCGAGCGTGCCTTGCAGGGCGCCGGTCACGTGGTGGCGGTGGACATAGTGGTGAACGATTCGGCGGCAATGGCGGCCCACACGATCCTGGCCGCGGCGGCCCCAACAGAACACGAAGGCACCTTCACGAACCTTGAGGGCAGGCTCAGCGTGCTGCGCCAGAAGGTGACCCCGCCGGGCACGGCCCTGGCGGACTGGGCCATCGCGTCGGAGTTGATCGAAATGGTGGGCGACTCGGGCGGTGGTTTTGATTCGCCCGAGGCGATCCGAGCCGAAATGGCCGCCACCTGTGACTTGTACGCACCCCTCGGGGCCGATGCGTGGCGCAGCAACGAAGTTGAGGGCGTTCTGCTACCGCCGCCGGCGCTGACCACCACGGCACACGCCGACGCCTCTGCCGACCCGTCCACAAATCACCAAGTCTCAGATGATCCCGACGGGTACCCGCTGCGGCTGATCGCGGCGCGCACCATGTACGACGACGGTGTGATGTTGCGCCATTGCGCGTCGAGCCGTCACCTTGCCAGGCCCGCCACGGCCCGGCTGAACCCCCAGGACGCGCAACAACTGGGCCTATCCGCGGGCGCCCCGGTGGAGGTCGCCTCGACGCGGGGAAGCATCGAGGCACACCTGGCGATCGACGCCGGAGTGCCTGTCGGTGCTGTTGCGGTGGGGTGGCTGGCGCCGGGCGCCGCGGCCAACAAGCTCATCGGCGCCGGTTACGACCACACGTCGGTGAAGGTGACGGCCCGGTGAGCGCACCGGTTGAAGCCGTGGCGGTGATCGCCCAGGCCGATCCGCTGCTGTCGGGTGGCATCGGCGGGGTCGAGGTGCTGCTGGTGGGGGCCAAGGTGCTTGTGGCCTTCGCGTTCCTGCTGGTGGCGGTGATGTTGATGATCTGGTTCGAGCGCAAGCTCATCGGCGGCATGCATCAGCGCATGGGTCCCACCATCGCCGGCCCGTGGGGCATTCTGCAAACCCTCGCCGATGGCATCAAGCTGTTCTTCAAGGAAGACCTGGTGCCCGACCGCTCCGACCGGTTCGTGTTCAAGCTGGCGCCCTACCTGTCGCTGGTGCCCGCGTTCTTGATATTCGCGATCATCCCCCTCGGCGGCAATTTCGCCACCGGTGACGGATCGGTGGAATGGTTCGGCCGCACCACCTACCTGCAAGTGGCCGACCCGCCCGTGGGAATCCTGCTGTTCCTGGCGATGAGTTCGGTGGCGGTGTACGGCGTGATGCTCGCCGGGTGGTCTTCGGGATCGAAGTATCCGCTGCTGGGATCGGTTCGGGCCTCGGCGCAGATGGTGTCCTACGAGGCCGCTTTGGGTTTGGCGGTTGCTTCGGTGGTGCTGATAACCGGGTCGTTGTCCACCCACGACATGGTGCTCACCCAAGCAGGCGAGGGGTTCGCCGGGTTCATTCCACGCTGGAACGCGATCGTCACCGGAATCGCACCGTTCGTGGTGTTCACCATCGCCGGCACCGCCGAGTTGAACCGTCCGCCGTTTGATCTGGTGGAAGCCGAACAGGAACTGGTGGGCGGATTCCACACCGAGTACTCGTCGATCCGTTTCGCGTTGTTCTTCCTTGCCGAGTTCATGAACACGATCACGATGTCGGCGATCATCGTCACCCTGTTCTTCGGTGGGCCCGCCGGTCCGGTTCTGGTGGGAAGCATCGGCGGCTGGGGAATCGACTGGGCCTGGGGGTTCGTGTGGTTCTTCTTGAAACTGTTCGTGTTCCTGTTCTGCTTCGTGTGGATGCGCGCCACGCTGCCCCGCTTCCGTTACGACCAGTTGATGGACCTCGGCTGGAAGCTGCTGATACCGGTTGCGCTGGGATGGTTCCTGTTCCTCGCGGCGCTCGAAACGGGACGTGAGCGCAACTGGAACCTCAGCGTGGTCACGATGGTTGCGGTGGTGGTGATCCTCGCCGCGGCGGCAATGCTTGCCCGGGCGGTGCGAAACGCCCGCGTCGCCCGCTACGGCCCCCCGGCGCAGTCACCCGACTTGGCAGCCGCGCAGAACGGGCAGGCGAGCGGCGATGGAACGATGCGAAGCGGCGAGCGGGTGGGTTGACATGGGTTACCTGAAGGGCTTCGCGGTGACGCTACGGCAGTTGTTCCTGCCGAAGGTCACCACCGACTACCGCGGCGGTTTCGACCCCACCGACGACCACGACACCAAACGTCCCAAACCGGAACGCTTCCACGGCCGTCACGTGCTCAACCGTTACCCCGACGGCATGGAGAAATGCATCGGCTGCGAACTTTGCGCAGGGGTGTGCCCGGCGCAGTGCATCTACGTGCGCGGCGCCGACAACAACCCCGACGATCCTGTGTCTCCCGGTGAGCGTTACGGCTACGTGTACGAGATCAACTACCTGCGTTGCATTCACTGCGACCTGTGCGTGGAGGCATGCCCCACCGAGGCCATAACCGAATCGAAGCTGTTCGAGTTCTCCTTCGCCAGCCGCCACGACGCCGTGTACACCAAACAAGAGCTGCTCGTGGACGACAACGGGCGGCCACAACGGCTTTCCTGGGAGGACTGGCGCCTCGGCGACGACGAGATGACATCGGGATGGATGCGAGCCACCTCGGCGTCGGGTGATCATCGTTACGTGGGCGAGGTGGCCTGGTCGCCAGAACTCGGTTACGGCGTTCGCCCCTCCGAGGAATCCCAGTCCAGCGCCGACAGCGCCGAACGCCACGCAGTGGTCGAGGAATCCGGCGGCACGTGATGGCCGAAGCCGTTTTCGTGGTTGCCGGGCTGTTGATGCTCGTGGGCGCGCTGGGGGTGGTGCTCAGCCGCAACCCGGTACACGCCGCGTTGTTCCTGGTGCAGACCCTTGTGGGTGTGGCGCTGCTGTTCTTGTTGCAAGGAGCGCACTTTCTGGCGGCGGTGCAGTTGATCGTGTACGCCGGGGCGATCGTGATCCTGTTCTTGTTCGTGATCATGTTGCTGGGGGTGGACAAAGCCGAACAGCTCAAAGTGGAACCGATAGCCGGGCAGCGACCACTGGCGGTGGTGCTCGGCGCCGGGCTCGCCGCGGTTGTGGTGGCGGTGGTGATCGCCACCTCGGCTGCGATCACCGGCGCTCGTCGCAGCGATGGCGAACGAGCCCTTGACAACGGCGCCACCGACATCGAACGCCTCGGCCGGGTGCTGTTCAGCGAGTACGCCCTGGCCGTGGAAATCACCGCCGCGTTGTTGACGATTGCCGTTGTGGGCGCAGTGGTGCTCACCCGCACCCGCCGCCGAGTGACGGCCGCTCCCGCGGCCGGCAGTGGCGCAGGCGTGGACGGTGGCTGATGGAACTCACCGAGCTTTCCACCGGTTGGTACCTGCTGCTGTCCGCGGCGGTGTTCGGCATCGGCGCGGTTGGCTTGATGGTGCGACGCAACCCGCTGGTGATGTTCATGTGCGTGGAGCTGATGCTCAACGCTGTGAACGTCACCTTCGTGTCCGTGGGTGGGGTGCTCAACGACGTGGGCGGCCAGGTGGCGGTGTTCTTCGTTCTGGTGGTGGCCGCCACAGAAGTGGTGATCGGGCTGGCGTTGGTGGTGGCGCTCAACCGGCGCCGCGCCGGCGCCACCGCCGATGACGTGTCCCTGCTGAAAGCCTGACACACCCCGTGGGCCGATGATCGACGCAGCCTGGCTGATCTGCGCCTTTCCGCTGGGCGGGTTCCTGCTTCTCGCCGCGTTCGGGCGCCGCCTGGGCGAACCCGCCGCGGGCCGCCTCGCCACGCTGGCCATGGTCGGGTCGTTCGTGTCGGCGGTGCTGGCCTTCGCTGGGCTGCTGGGACGCCCCTCAGAGGAGCGCCGCGAGGTGCTCACCTTGTTCGAATGGGTGCCCGCAGGCGACTTCTCGGTGGACGCCGGGCTGCTGGTTGATCCGCTGTCGGTGACGATGGCGCTGTTCGTGACCGGGGTGGGCGCGCTCATTCACCTTTACGCCATTGGTTACATGCACGGCGACGGCGACTTCTCGAAGTTCTTCGTTTACCTCAACCTGTTCGCCTTCTCGATGCTGGTGCTGGTGCTGGGCGACAACCTGCTGCTCACCTTCCTGGGATGGGAAGGCGTGGGTGTCTGCTCGTACCTGCTGATCTCGTTCTGGTTCAGCGACGAAGCCAACGCCACCGCCGGCAAGAAGGCGTTCATCACCAACAGGGTGGGCGACTGGGGCTTCATGGTGGCCATGTTCTTGTGCTTCACCACCATCGGGTCGATCCGCTACCTCGACCTGTTCGGCCACAGCGACTCGCTCGGCGCAACAACCGCCACCGCGATCACGTTGCTGCTGTTCGTGGGCGCGGCGGGCAAATCGGCTCAGATACCTCTCTACATATGGCTGCCCGACGCCATGGCCGGCCCCACGCCGGTGTCCGCTTTGATCCACGCAGCCACGATGGTCACCGCCGGGGTGTACCTGCTTGTGCGGGTGAACCCGGTGATCGCCGAAGCCCAAAGCTGGGCCCCGGAGGTGATCGCCTGGGTGGGTGTGGGCACCGCACTGTTCGCGGCCACCGTCGCGGTGGCACAAACCGACATCAAAAAGGTGCTGGCGTATTCCACCGTGAGCCAGCTCGGCTACATGATGCTGGCGGTGGGCACCGGCGCTTACGTGGCGGCCATCTTCCACATGGTCACCCACGCGTTCTTCAAGGCGTTGCTGTTCCTGGGCGCAGGTTCGGTGATCCACGCCATGGACGGCGAACAGCACATGGGCCGCTACGGCGGCTTGCGAAAGCTGATGCCCATCACCGGCGCCACGTTCATCGTGGGATGGCTGGCCATTGCCGGGGTGCCGCCCTTCGCCGGGTTCTGGTCGAAAGACGAAATCCTCGCTTACGCCTGGGACGCCAACCCGGCGTTGTGGGCGGTGGGGCTGGCAACAGCGGTGCTCACCGCGTTCTACATGAGCCGTCAGGTGTTCATGACCTTCTACGGCAAACCCCGGTACAACTCCGACGGCGACAGTGGCCCACCCGTTCATCCCCACGAGCCGTCGGTGTCGATGCTGGCGCCGTTGGTGGTGCTCGCCGCCGCGGCAGTGGTGGCGGGCGGGCTCAACCTGCCCTTCACCAAAGACCTGCACTTCCTGGGGCATTGGCTGGAACCGTCGCTGTTCGGCAACGAGGCGCACGCCACCACAGGCGCCGGCGTGAAATGGCTGCTGGGTTTGCTGGCCGTGGCCGGTGCGCTCACCGGCATCGCCGCGGCGCGCTCGGTTTACCTGCGGGGCCGGCCTTCGCCGCGCCGGGTGGAACCGGCGGGAGCGGCCCGTGCGTGGTACGTGGACGAAGCCGTCACCCGGTTCGTGGGCGGCCCGGGACGCAAGGCGTTCCAGTTGGTGGCCACCTTCGATGCCAAGGTGGTTGACGGGGCCGTGAACGGCACAGGGCAACTCGTGCGAACAATCGCAGGGCGTGTGCGGTTCGCTCAGAGCGGACTGGTGCGCTTCTACGCGGCGCTAACCGCGGCGGGCGCCGTGGCGCTGCTGTTGTGGTTCCTGTCGAGGGCCACGGTGTGACGCCATGAACCGCAGGACGTGTCGATGAGCGCCGTGTTTGCCGCCACTGCGGGCACCGGCGGTTTCCCGGTGCTCACCGCCATGGTGCTCGTTCCCGCTGTGGGCGCGCTGGGGTTGTTGGCGTTGTCCAAAGCCCGGCCCGACCTGTTCAAACTTGTCGCAACTTTGGTGTCAGCGGTGCCCGCGGGCCTGGTGGTGTGGATGCTCACCGACTTCCCCACCGGCCCCGCCGCGGCCGACTTTCACTTCGCCGAGCGTTACGAGTGGATTGCCGGCCTGGGGGTGTCGTGGCATCTCGGTGTGGACGGGTTGTCGCTGTTCTTGGTGGTGCTCACCGCGCTGATATTCCCGCTGGCGATAGTGGGAGTGGACGCCGAACATTCGCCCAAGGCGTACTACGCCTGGATGCTGGTGCTGGAGGCGGGCTGCCTCGGCGCGTTCGTGGCGTTGGACTTGTTCGTGTTCTTCGTGTTCTTCGAGATCGTGCTGGTGCCGATGTACTTCCTCATCGGTGGCTGGGGTCACGGACGGCGTGCCTACGCGGCGGTGAAGTTCTTTGTGTTCACCATGTTCGGATCGGCGTTGTTGCTGGTGGGGATCGTGTCGCTTGCGTTCCTGCACTCGGCGGCCACGTCCGGGCCGGTCACGTTCGATCTGCTGGCGATCGCCGAGGGTCAGTCGATTCACACCAACACCGCCCGCTGGCTGTTCTTGGCGTTCGCCTTGGCGTTCGCGGTGAAGGTGCCGGTGTTTCCGGTACACACCTGGCTGCCCGACGCGCACACCAACGCCCCCACCGCCGGGTCGGTGATCCTCGCCGCGGTGATGCTCAAGCTCGGCGCTTACGGGTTTGTGCGTTTCGGGTTGTTCCTGTTCCCCGAGGCCGCGGTGTACTTCACGCCTTTGATGATCACTCTTGGCACGGTGGGGATCATCTATGGTGCGATCGCGGCTGCCATGCAACGCGACCTCAAACGCCTGGTGGCGTTCTCGTCGGTTGCTCACCTGGGGTTCATAATGATCGGAGTGTTCGCCTTGAACACCGAAGGCATGGTGGGCGCCATGTTGCAAATGGTGAACCACGGAGTGTCCACCGGTGCGCTGTTCTTGTTGGTGGGAATGATCTACCAGCGACGCCACACCCGCGAGATCTCCGAACTGGGAGGCTTGCAGAAAGCCGCGCCGGTGATGGCGGCAGTGTTCTTGGTGGTGATGTTGTCGTCGATCGGCCTGCCGGGGCTCAACGGTTTCGTGGGGGAGTTGCTGGTGCTGCTCGGCGCGTTCGTGGCGCACCGCTGGTGGGCGGTGGTGGCCGCCACCGGGGTGATCCTGGCCGCGGTGTACTTGCTGTGGGCCTACCAGCGGGTGTTCCACGGCCCCGCCACGGGTGACAACGCAACCATGGCAGACATGCGGTTGCGTGAAGGTCTGCTGATGGCGCCCTTCGTGGTCGCGATCGTGTTCATGGGCGTTTACCCCAAACCGGTGATCGAACGAATCGAACCGGCGGTGGACGCGATCATCGCCCACGTGGAACGCAACGTCGACGACTTCCACGAACCCGTGGCGAAGGTGCTCACCCCGGTGAGCCTCGACGACCTGGCCGAATCCCACGACGAGGCGGGCAGCGCCGATCACAACTCCGCCGAGGCGGATTCCGATCATGCGCAGTCCGATGCCTCCCAGGCGGATGATTCGGGTCACGCTGCCGCCGGGCACGCCAGGTCAGGCGATTCTCGCTCCGACGATTCGGGCAACGATGAGGGCGGGTCACGGTGAGCGTGTTCTTGTCGCACTCGTTGCTGCCGGTGGAGTCGCCGCAAATTGACTGGCTCGGGCTGCTGCCGGCGGTGCTTCCCGCTGGTGGCGCGGTGCTGATGGTGCTCGTTCGGTCGCTGATCAGTCCCCTGGCTTCCGCGGGGCGACGGGCGCGGGGCCTGGTGATCTTCGACGCCTCGTTTGTGTTCGCGGTGGCGGTGGCGGGTCTTGTGGCGGTGGTGCTGCAATGGAACCGGGTGGTGGGCGACGGGCTCGGCGCGATTGGCGCCTTCGGCGACCATTTGGTGTCCGACGGGTTTGCGTTGTTCGTCACCGCTTTGGTGTTCGTGGCCACCGCAGTGTTGGCGTTGGTTTTGCCGGGGTGGTGTGATCGAACCGGCGCCGGTGGTGTCGAGGTGTACGTGTTGGTTCTGCTCGCCGCTTCGGGTGCGGTGGTGATGGCAGGGGCCAACGATCTGATCGTGTTGTTCCTGGGGCTCGAAACGATGTCGATCGCCCTGTACGTGCTGGCGGCTTTCGACCTGCGAAGACTCTCGTCGTTGGAGGCGGGCGTGAAGTACTTCGTGCTCGGGGCGTTCTCCTCGGCGTTCCTGCTGTACGGAATTGCGCTCACCTACGGCGCCACGGGCACGATGACCCTCACCGGGATCGCCGACTACCTAAGCGTGAACCTGCTGCTGAGCGACGCCATGTTGCTGGTGGGGGTGGCCTTGATGCTGGTTGGTTTGGGGTTCAAGGTGGCCGCCGTGCCGTTCCACACCTGGGCGCCCGACGTGTACCAGGGCGCACCGTCGGTGGTCACCGCGTTCATGGCTTCCGCGGTGAAAGCGGCGGGGTTCGCGGCGTTGGTGCGGGTGCTGGTGGTGGGATTCGAGATCCGAGCCGACGACTGGCGTCCGGTGGTGTTCGCGTTGTCGTGTGCCACTTTGGCGGTGGGGTCACTTGTTGCGGTGGCACAAAACGACGTGAAGCGCATGTTGGCGTATTCGTCCATTGCGCACGCCGGTTTCATCATGGTTGGCGTGCAGGCCGCCACAACCGATGGCGTGTCCGCCGTGCTGTTCTACCTGGCTGCCTACGCGGTGATGGCGCTGGGCAGCTTCACCGTGATAGGGATGCTGTCCGGCACAGAAGAAGACCCCGAAGAAGCGCAGGCAATATCGGACTCGGTCGCAGCCGCCCGCTCCGGCGCGGTTGCCGGCGGGTCACTCGAAGCCGGTGAGGGTGAACTCTCGGTGGTGTCAGCGGCTGCGGGTGCAGGCTCTGCGGCGGGGGCCATGGCCGGTTCCTCCGGAGATGCCGCGGGTGCGGCTTCGGGCAATGGTCACGGCGGCACGCCGGGCCGTTTGGGCTTGGTGGGCCGCGGAGTGAGCCTCGGTTCGCTGTCGGGCCTGGCCGCGAGACGCCCCGCGTTGGCGCTTGGTTTCACGGTGTTGCTGCTCGCTCAGGCGGGCGTGCCGTTCACCTCGGGTTTCGTGGCCAAGCTGTCGGCAATATCGGCCGCAGCCGGGGCGCGTTCGTGGTGGCTTGCCGTGGTCGCAATGGTCGCCGCGGTGATAGGCGCATTCGCCTACCTGCGAGTAGTGGTGGCAATGTACTTCACCAACTCGGAAGACTCCACAAGCGACGCCCCCGCTGCGTCAACGGCGAGATTGTCAAGAGGCGCAGTGGTGGTGGTGTTCGTGAGCGTGCTGCTCACGGTGGCGCTGGGAGTCTTCCCCGGCCCACTCGACGACCTAGCCCGCCAAGCCTCCACAACCCTCACCGGCGGCTAACCCGCCCACCGCCGGAGTTCCCCGGTTCGCTCAGAGACTCAAGAGCTCCCCCTGAGCACCCGGACCCGTCAAGTTGACTCTGGCGGGCACATCGCTTGGGGGCGTGCGCGTTCGCGCCCCGACCGCTCGGTGCGATGGCCATGGCGCTCGGGGTTGCGCAGCATTGGGTCACGACGTGCGGGCGCATACGAACGCTCAGGACTGGGACGCTTGAAGGCCGATCTCATATTCGGCGCTGGTGCTCGAGGTGCCGATTACCGGTTGGCGTTGATGGCTCCATGTCTTGGGTCGTCCATCTCTAGGCTGGACCAGGATGGTGAGAGGTGCGGGGGGTGATTGGTGAGGCTTTGGTCTTTGGATCCTGGGTACCTGGACGCCAAGGGGTTGGTGGCTCTTTGGCGTGAGGGGCTGCTGGCGCAGAAGGTGCTCACCGGGGCCACACGGGGCTATCGCGCTCATCCTCAACTGGAGCGGTTCCGGCAGGCCGAGGATCCCATGGCCATGATGGCCGCGTACCTGTGGGCGGTGTGCGACGAGGCCGTGCGGCGCAACTACCGATTCGACCGCACCAAGATCGCGGACCTCGAACCTCCGTCAGCGAAGATTGAGGTGTCCGACGGACAGATGCGCTACGAGTTCGCTCATCTGTTGGGCAAGCTGGAAACCCGCGACCCACCCCGCCACGAGAGCATCCGTAACATTGACCTTCCCGAACCGCATCCCTGCATGATCGTTGTGCCAGGCCCCATAGCGACCTGGGAACGACCCTGAGAAAGTGGCGATGGTGTGACTGAGGTAGTCGTGATTGGTGCCGGGATGGCGGGGGCCTCGGCGGCTTGGCATCTGGCTGAGCATGTTTCGGTGACGGTGCTGGAGGCCGAGTCTTCGCCTGGGTATCACTCGTCGGGGCGGTCGGCTGCGCTGCTCACCGAGGTGATCGGCCCTCCGCCGGTGCGTGACCTGGTGGCCGCGGGGCGGAACTTCTTTGAGAACCCGCCCTCGGGTTTCTCGGACTTTGCGTTGGTGGAACCACGAGGCGTGCTGTTGATCGCGGCGTCGGACGATCCCAACGGGCAAACCGAAATCGCAAACGAAGCCGCTCTGGCCGACGAAATGGGTATCGACGTGCGCCGACTCTCGAGCGCCGAGTGTTGCCGGATGGTGTCCGTGCTGCGTCCCGAGGCCGCTGTGGCAGGGCTGCATGAGCCCGCGGCCCGCTCGATTGACGTGGACGGGCTGCTCAACGGATTCATCCGCGGCGCCCGCGACCGGGGCGCCCAGTTCCACCACGAATCGCCGGTCACCTCCATAACCGCTCTCGCCGAAGACGCAGGCCAACACGATGCGACCGGTGGGCAGCGTGACGGCAACTCCACAACCGATGGCTTCGCCAACACTCGCCACGCGCGCTCACAGCGCTGGCAGGTCACCGCGGGGGAGCACACCTTGGAATGCGACGTCGTGGTGAACGCCGCCGGAGCGTGGTGCGACCAGATCGCCGCGCTGGCGGGAGTGGCGCCCCTCGGCTTGCGCCCGCTGCGGCGGTCGGTGTTCGTGTTTCCCCCTCCCGCCAACACAGACACGAGCGCCTGGCCGCTCACCGCCGACATCGGCGGCCGGTTCTACTTCGAGCCGTGGAGCGGGCTGATTCTGGCCTCCCCCGCCGACGAGACCCCAAGCGACCCATGCGATGCCAGACCGGAGGAACTCGACATCGCGCTCGGCGTGGAACGAATCCACGACGCCACCACCATGGTGGTGCGCGGCGTTCGGGCCACCTGGGCAGGGCTGCGCACCTTCGCCACCGACGGCGTTCCAGTTGCCGGTTTCGATGCCGACCATCCGGGGTTCTTCTGGCTCGCCGGTCAGGGCGGTTACGGCATCAAGACCTCACCGGCGCTTGGCGAACTCGCCGCCGCGCTGATCACCGGCCACACCCCCATGCCAACCATCCCCGCCCGCAACGACTCCACCGCCCGGCAACTCGACCCCGCGGCGTTCGCCCCCACCCGTTTCGGCTAGGTGAGTGCCTGGTAGACGAGGGCTTTCAGCTCGGGGCGGATGGGATGGGTGCTCGAGGGGAACAGCTGGGTGAGGAAGATCACCGTGATGTCCTCTGCCGGATCCACCCAGAACGCCGTTGAGGCCGCGCCACCCCAGCCGTACTCTCCCGCCGAGCAAACCGTTTGGGTTTTGGCAGGGTTGGTGACCACCGAAAAGCCGAGCCCGAAGCCCACACCCTCGAACGCAGTCTCGGAAAACAACGGCCTGCCGTACTCGCTGAGATCCATCCCGCCGGGGATGTGATTGAGGGTCATGAAGTCCAGCGTGGCCCGGCCGATAATGCGCCGACCGTCGAGGGTGCCACCGCCTCGCAACATTTGCGTGAACCGGTGGTAGTCGGCCATGGTGGACACCAAACCCCCACCACCCGACAACAGCTTGGGCCGGCTCAGGTAAGGCGACCTCTGCGCGTCGTCCACCAGTTTGCGTTTCATCGACCCTGGCGTGAACGTGTAATTCCCCGCGAACCGGTGAACGTTGTCGGGCGCAACCCAAAAGGCCGTGTCCACCATGCCGAGAGGGCCCAAAATGTGCTCGGCCAGGTACTCGTCGAGGCTCTGACCCGAGATCACCTCAACGAGGCGGCCCACCACGTCGGTTGAGTGCGAGTAATTCCACTCCGATCCCGGATCGAACACCAACGGAAGGTCTGCCAGAAGATCGCACATCTCACCAAGGTCGAGCCCGGTGGGGGCGCCCCAGTTGAAGCCGCGCTGGCGGTAAATGCCGCTCACCGCGGTGCCCACGTGGAAGTCGTAGCTGAGGCCGCTCATGTGGGTGAGCAAATCGTGGACGGTGATCTCCCGGCTCGCTTCTCGTGTTTCGTAGTCGATGCGATCACCGCCGGTGTACACGCGGGTCTTGGCGAACGCCGGGATCCAACGCGAGATCGGATCCCGAAGCAGGAACCTGCCCTGCTCGTAAAGCTGCATCAGCGCTATCGACGCGATCGGCTTGGTCATCGAATAGAAGCGGTAAACCGTGTCGGGCGCCACGGGAATGCTGCGTTCCACGTCCTGCCAGCCGTACAGGTCGACGTAAGCCACCTTGCCACCCCGGGTGATCAGCACGTAGGTGCCCGGAAGCAGCTCGCGGTCGACGTATCCGTGAAGGTGCTCAGCCACTCGCCCCAGACGGTCCGGATCGAATCCAACCTCGCTGGGATCCACCTCGACTTGCACGGCAACATTGTTGGAATCCACGCCGGAACTCTAATGAACCGTCCACGACGCACCCGTGGGGTGCGGCACCGTCGCCAGGCAAGCAACAGCAAGAGTTGCGCAGACACCGCCGCGGCGTCCGCCGGGTGTGGCCGCCACCCGGCAAACCCTGCACGAACACTGCTCGACCCTCGAGCGCAACCCAGGCACCTACGCTTGCGCCCATGACAACGCTTGGACTCACCACCGATGAGATGCTGCGCACCACCCGCGCCGTGCGCAAACGACTCGACTTCGACCGTCCCGTGCCCGAATCGCTGCTGCGCGAGTGCCTGGAGTTCGCCGTTCAGGCGCCCACCGGATCCAACATGCAGACATGGCGGTTCGTGTTCGTCACCGACGCGGACAAGATCCGACAGATCGGCCACTACTACCAGCTCGGGTTCAACGCCTACCGCGACAGCCCCATGTACGCGGGTCGCCTCTTTGAGGACAGCGACACGCCCCGGGCGGCTCAGCAAGCCAGGGTTGTGTCATCGGCGGAATACCTGGCAGCCAACATGGGCCGAAGTCCGGTGCTGTTCATCCCTTGCATCGTCGGCCGGGCCGGCCAAACCGGGCGGACCGACAGCGACATCGGCCTGGTGAGCCAAGCCGGGTCGATAATCCCCGCGGCGTGGAGTTTCATGCTGGCGGCCCGCGAACGGGGCCTTGGCACCTGTTGGACCACGCTCCACCTCACCTACGAACGCGAAGTCGCCGACATTCTCAACATTCCCTACGACGAGGTTCGCCAGTACGCGCTGAGCCCGGTCGCCTACACCATCGGCACGGACTTCAAGCCCGCCGCTCGAGGCGCCCTCGATGACGTGATGATCCTCAACGACTGGAACGCCTGACCACAGCGCACCCAACCCGGGCGGCTCGCTCGACAGAAACCCCGGTACTCCCCGGCGCCACGGCGACAGCCCGCCCCGGCCAGAACAGATCCGCGCAACTCGACCCCTCAATCACACCCGGGAGCCTGCGAAGGCGGTGTTGTCCTCGGCAGGAACAGCCCGGGTATCGACTCCGCGGATCCCCGGGCAGGCGACGGCACCCCCTGCGCGGGTTACTTGATGGCTTGCGGGTTCAGCGGCGAACCCACCGCTCCCGGTATCAGCAACGCCGGGGCCACCAACTGGAACTCGTACACGCCGTCATCCGCGCAGTCGGCGGCCAACTCGTCCAGATGCCAGATCTCGCCAACGAGCAGTCCCATGTTCACCACCATCACCAGGTGCAAAGGCTGGAAGCTGCCGTCTATCTCGTTGGGTCTCACCTCCGCGCCCCACGTGTCGGTGGCTATCGCGGCCAGTTGATTGTCCGCCAGCCACGGAGCGCTGGTCAACGACAGGCCCGGCGAGTCGCCCGCGGAGTACCCGTCCCACCCGGGCAGGCCCCGCCGCCGGGCCATGTCACCGGTGCGGATCAGCACCATGTCGCCACTGCCCACCGTCACACCTTGGGCGGCGCAAGCCGCGTCGAGGTGTTCGGGTGTGATCGCGAAGCCCGGTTCGAGGCTGTCCACACCCATGAGGCGGGCAATGTCGAGCAGCACCCCTCGGCTCGCCACCGTTTTGGCGTTCTCGATGCCGTTGGCGGCGGCGCCCCGACTGGTCACAAGCCCCGCGTCGAGGTCGTTGTACATCTTTCCGTTGTGGAAGATGTGAGCCAGCGCGTCCCACTGGGTGCCACCCTGGAGAAACAGGAACAACGTGTCGTCGGCCACGCCCCAGCCCATCGGCCAACCCTGAGAGCCCTGCAGGTGATCGGTGCCGGTGGCCACCATCTGGTGAACGGGATTCACCCGCCCGAAGGCCCCGGTTTGGGGGCCGTTGCCGTCGAGGGGCAACTGCAACGAGAACACCTTCCCCTGCTTCACCATCGACGCCGAATCCACCACCTTTTGCGGGGTGATGAAGTTGAGCGTGCCCAACTGGTCGTGGTCGCCCCATCGACCCCAGTTGCAGTAGTCGCGGCAATACCGCTCCAGCAGTTCCTCGTTGATCTGCATCGTGTCCTCCTGGTTCGCAGCGCTGAGCCGGGTGTTGTTGAAATGCGGGTGTTGTTCAAGTAGCCGAACCGGTGGTGCCCGAGGTGCCCTGGTCGTTGTTGCTCACAACTCGGCCAGGGGGCGCGGGCGCGGCGCTCACTGCGCCAGGAACTCGGTCACCACCTCCACGAAACGGTCGGGTTGGTGCAGTGGCGGGCAGTGACCGCAATCGTCGATGGTCACGATCCGTGCCCCCGGCACCGTGTCGGCCAGTTCGGCTGACATCTCCGGGGGTGTGGTGGCATCATCGGTGCCCGCCACCACCAGCACCGGCACGGCTATACGGCCCGCCGTCGAGCGCAGGTCCATGTCGCGCAAGGCGCCGCAGTACGCGCGGAACCAGCCTGGATCGATGCTGAGCAACACCTCGCGACGCTCCTCGAACGCCTCGGGATGCGCGGCCAGATAGCCGTCGTTGAAGATTCGCCGAATGGCGGTGTCGGCCACGGCGGCCATGCCACCGGACCCCACGACTTTGCGCATGCCGGTGAACGCCTCGCGCCGCTGCGCGGAGAACGCCACGCCGCCGTTGGCGATCACCGACGGCCCGAACAGATCGGCGTGGCGGGCCAGGGCGGCCACCACCACGAACGCCCCCAGCCCGTTGCCGATCAACGAAGGTCGCTGTATCGCCGGGGTCGCCACGTCGCCGGAGGCGGCTGAACCATCGATCCCGGCCTCCCCACTGGGTCCGGCCTCCCCACTGGGCCCGGTCTCCCCACTGGGCCCGGCGTTGCCAACGGCTTGAGCCAGCATGTCGGCCACGTCGGTGATGGCGATCCGCTCGGGTGGCTCGCTCGGCTCGGCTGGGTCACCGAAGCCGGGCAGGATCACACGATGCACCCGGTGCCGGTTCGACAGCCGCCCGGCGATCCGGTCGTACGCGGTGTGATCGGTGAGCAGCGAATGCACCAACACCACCGGCGGGCCTGCACCTTCGGACACGATTCTCATCCCAGCCATTATCCCAGACTCTCACAAATCATGCACAATGCAAGATGCATCGGACGCACTTGGGGGCCCGGCCGGGCAGCCGCGCCGGACGGCGGCGCCGGCGCGCGTCACCGATGGGGGATC
The DNA here is from genome assembly GCA_965221635.1 of Candidatus Aldehydirespiratoraceae bacterium. GTDB lineage: Bacteria > Actinomycetota > Acidimicrobiia > Acidimicrobiales > Aldehydirespiratoraceae > JAAXHB01. The sequence goes on along the minus strand of OZ244902.1, from coordinate 451,900 downwards.
GGTAGGCTTTGCCGCCGTGTCGGAGTTCCTGCGCACCTACCTGACCATCGGGATCTTCGGTGCTCTCGGTTTCGCCGTTGTGGGTGGGTTCCTGGGCCTCGGGCGATTGCTGCGGCCGTCGCGCCCCACCCCGCAAAAGATCGAGAACTACGAATCCGGCGTCGATCCGGTGGGCGACATGTGGTCGCAGGCCAACATCCGCTACTACGTGTTCGCCTTGCTGTTCGTGCTGTTCGACGTGGAGGCCGTGTTCATCTTCCCCTGGGCGGCCCGGCTCGAGGCCTACGGCATGTTCGGACTGGTCGAGATGGCGATCTTCATCTTCATCTTGCTGCTGGGGCTGCTCTACGCATGGCGCAAGGGAATGCTCAAATGGGTGTGAACCGCCACACGCGGCCCCACGCCCGCACACCCGCGGGCCACGCCGGGTTCGGCCACAGCCAAGGGGGCGCGTGATGGGATTGGTGGAGTCGGGCAAAACCCCGCGAGCGCTTTCCAAGCTGCTCAACATGAGCCGCAAGTACTCGCTGTGGGTGTACCAGTGGGGCCTGGCGTGCTGCGCGATCGAAATGGGCGCGGCCTTCGGATCGCCCCGCTACGACGTGATGCGCCTCGGTGTGATCCCCCTGCCGGCAAGCCCCCGCCAGGCCGACCTGGTGGTGATCTCCGGCACCGTCACCGACAAGATGGCGCCCGCGGTGAAACGCCTCTACGAACAAATGCCCGACCCGAAATACGTGATCTCGATGGGCTCGTGCGCCAACTGCGGCGGCCCCTACTGGGACAGCTACTCGGTTACCAAGGGCGTCGACCAGATCGTTCCCGTGGACGTGTACGTGCCCGGCTGCCCGCCCCGGCCCGAGGCGCTGCTCGAGGGGATCGTGATGCTCCAGGAGCGCATCCAAAACGAGGACATGAGCGAGCGCTGGAAGGGTGAGCCGCTTGTCGTCAGCTGAACCCTCCCGCATGCGCCCTGTCGCCAACCGAACGCTTCGGAGCAGGCCCGCATGAGCACCGACGAGGCCGCGGCCATCGTCGAACGCGCCCGGCAGCGTTTCGGCGAGAACCTCACCGGCACCCACGACGACCCCGGCGGGTTGTGGCTGCGCGTGAACCGCGACGTGTGGGCCGACACGGCGCAGTGGCTGCGCCACGACGAGGGCTTCGCGTTCTTCAACTTTCTTTCCGCGATCGACTGGATGCCGTCGCCGTACGGGCGCGACATGGACAGCACCGTGGACACCGCCCTCAACCCCGAAGCGGCCCCGCCCGGCGTCGACGGCGCGGACGATGAGGACGCAACGGGCGACGCCCCGGACGGCATGGAAACCGGCGTCACTGGGGGCGACACCCGCTTCCAGGTGTTCGCCCGGGTGAACGACCCAGCCAGCCACAGGTCGCTGATCGTGAAGGCCGACCTGCCCGACGACGACCTGCGGGTGGGGAGCTGGGTGCCGGTGTACGAAGGCGCCAACTGGCACGAACGCGAAGCCTGGGAGATGTTCGGCATCACCTTCGACGGCCATCCCGGTCTGCGCCACCTGTACCTGCCAGGCGAGTTCGAGGGCAACCCCCTGCGCAAGGACTACCCGCTGCTGGCCCGCCGGGTGAAGCCCTGGCCCGGCATCGTGGACGTGGAGCTCATGCCCGACGAAGACGAGAGCCCAGAAACAGCCGCAAGCCCCGCCGAAGCGGGCGCGGCCTCCTGAGCGGCACTCAAGGCGCACGAAGATGACGGTCACCTCCCAGCCCGCCACCGGCGACCAGCTTCGCTACATCGCCGCCCAGGCAGCCGACGCCAGGGTGAACCTCGAGATCGAAACCGAGGGCATGACCCTCAACATCGGCCCGCAGCACCCCGCCACCCACGGCACTCTGCGCATCGTGGCCAAGCTCGACGGCGAACAGGTGGTGAGCGCCGAGCCGGTGATGGGCTACATGCACCGCGGCTACGAGAAGCTCGCCGAGGTTCGCACCTACCCGCAGGTCACCACCCTCATCAACCGCATCGACTGGCTCGGCAGCTTCGCCAACGAGGTGCCGTTCATCCTCGCCGCGGAGCGTCTCATGGAAGTGGAGGCCCCGCCTCGGGCCCAGTGGATTCGCACGATCCTTTTCGAGTTGAGCCGCATCGCCAACGTCACCTTGTTCCTGGGAGACATGGCAGTGCAGGTGGGCGCGGTCACGCCGGTGTTCTTCGCTTTCCGTGACCGTGAGCACGTGCTCAACCAGATCGAGGCCGCAACCGGCGGGCGTTTCCATCCCAACTTCGACCGAATCGGCGGCCTCAAGGACGACCTCCCCGCCGGATGGGTGGCCGAGACCCGCAGCGCCATGCGAAAGATCCGCTCGTTTTGCGATCAGATCAGCGACCTGGTGGAAGGCAACGAGATCTTCCAGGCCCGCACACGTGGCATTGGCGTGGTGCCCGCGGAGATCGGGCTCGCCTACGGACTGTCGGGCGCCAACATTCGTGCCTCGGGAGTGGACTGGGACTTGCGCCGCGACAGTCCCTGTGGCCTGGTACACGACCAGGTGGACTGGAAGGTGTGGACCCATCCCGACGGCGACTCGTTCGCCCGTTTCTGGGTGCGCCTGCAGGAAACCCGTGAAGCCACCAGGATCGTGGATCAGCTCCTCGACGACATCCCGTCGGGGCCGATCATGGCCAAGGTTCCCCGCATCATCAAGGTTCCCGCCGGTGAGGCGTTCGTGGAGACCGAGAACCCCCTCGGGGTGATGGGCTACTACGTGATCTCCAAAGGCGGTTTGACACCGTTTCGGGTGAAGATCCGCTCGGCGTCGTTCTCGAACGTGTCGATCACGCCGTGGCTGCTGCGAGGCGTGTACGTGCCCGACATCATCACCATCTTGGGCAGCTTGTACTTCATCTTGGGGGACATAGACCGATGATCCCGCTCGCACCGATCGGCGTGCTGGCCGAGCTGTCGTACTGGCAGCAAACCACGATTCGGGTTGTGGTCGGGCTGGTGGCGGTGCTGCTGGTGGCAGGCACCCTGGTGTACGCGCACCTGTTCAAAATGGTGAGCTTCATGCAAAGCCGCCTCGGCCCGATGGAGGCTGGCCCTTACGGGTCGTTGCAGCTCCTGGCCGAGGTGGGCAAGTTCATCCAAAAGGAGGACATCATCCCCCGCCGCGCCGACCGGTTCGTGTTCTGCGCGGCCCCGTTCGTGGTGTTGGTGTCCACGTTCTTGTTGGTGGTGGTGCTGCCCGGAGGCCCCGACGCCTGGTTCATCTCCAACGACTTGGGCATCTATCTGGCCATGGCGGTGAGTTCGGTGTCGGTGATCGGCATTCTCATGGCCGGTTGGGGTTCGGCCTCGAAGTATTCGCTGCTCGGCGGCCTGCGAGCCACGGGTCAGCTGATCGCCTACGAACTGCCCCTGCTGCTGGCGGTGATCGGCGTGGTGATCCAGGCCGGCACCATGAACATGCAACAGATCGTGCTTGCCCAGGCCAACGGCGAGATCTTCGGATGGGGCGCAATCGGCAATCCGTTCATCATCACCCAGTTCGTGGGATTCGCGATCTTCATGATCGCCATGCAAGCCGAACTCACCCAAACACCCTTCGACATGCCCGTGGCCGAATCGGAGCTGGTCACCGGCTACATGACCGAATACTCGGGTCTGCGGTTCTTGTTGTTCTTCATCGGCGAGTTCGCCACCGCCGGGGTGTTCTCCGCGATCGCCGCGGTGCTGTTCCTGGGCGGCTGGTACGTGCCGGGGCTCGACCCCACCGACAACCTGTTCAACGTGATCGGCCCCCTTGTGCTGGTGGGCAAAGTTGTGGTTCTGTCGTTCTTGGTGTTCTGGTTCCGTTTCACGTTCCCGCGCTTTCGCGAGGATCAACTTCAGCGCCTGGCGTGGAAGTACCTTGTGCCGTTGGCGCTGGGCAACATCGTGGTCACCGGCGTGCTGAAGGTGCTGGTGTGAGCATGGAGGTGCGACGATGGGCTTGATACCCGGCCTGGTGAAGGGACTGGCGGTAACCGGGGGCACCGTGGCTCGCACGGTGTTCCCCAAGCGCGGCCTCAAAACGCTGGTGCCGGCGCCCACCAAGGGCGCGGCCACCGTTCAGTACCCCCACGTGAAGGAGGCGCCCCCCACCCGCGCACGCGGCGTGATCGCCTTGCACATCGAGAACTGCACGGCTTGCATGCTGTGCGCCCGAGAGTGCCCGGACTGGTGCATCTACATCGAGGGTCACAAGGAGAAGGCCCCGCCGCGGCGACCCGGCGGAAAGCCACGGCTGCGCAACAAGCTCGACCGTTTCGACATCGACTACGCGCTGTGCATGTACTGCGGCATCTGCGTGGAGGTGTGCCCCTTCGAGGCGTTGTTCTGGAGTCCCGAGTACGAGTACTCCGAACCCCGCATCGCCGACCTGCTCCATGACCAGGAGCGCCTGGCGGACTGGATGGAAACCGTGCCCGACTTCGAGGATTATGAGACGGGCTCGGTGGCCAAGAAGCTCAAGGTGCCCCCCACGTGAACCGGGCACACGCAATGCAGGGCTCAACGGGGCTGGGCTCAACAGTTCAGGGCTCAACAGGCTCGGGCGCAACCGGGCGCGCCCCGGCGGCCGCCGGTTTCGGGTGGTCCCGATGAGCGGCGCCACTGTGGCCGCATTCGCCGCGGCCTCCCCCGACGGCGACCTGTTCGTTGCCCAGAACGTGTTCTTCGGGGTGATCGCCGTTGTGATGGTGGTTTCAGCGCTGCGCTGCGTGACCACCCGCAACGTGGTTCACGCCGCGTTGTGGCTGGTGCTTGTGCTCGCCGGCGCCGCCGCGCAGTTCATCTTGTTGGGATCGGAGTTCGTGGCGGTCACCCAGGTGCTGGTGTACATCGGCGCCATCGTGGTGCTGTTCCTGTTCGGGGTGATGCTCACCCGGGCGTCGATGGGCGACGACGAATCCGTGGCGGGTGAGAAGCGGGCCATGGCGGCACTGGTGGCGGTGCTGCTGGCGGTGGTGATGGGCATGGCGCTGGTGGAGAGCTTCTCGGACACCCGTGTGGTGATCGACGAGCCTCAGCGCTTCGACGAGGTTTCCGACGCCATCTTCAGTCAGTACATCGTGGCTTTCGAAGCCGTTTCGGTTTTGTTGCTGGCGGCGCTGATCGGCGCGATCGTCGTGGCGCGCAAGGACTGAGCACCGAGGCTTGCGGCGATGATCCTCAACCAGTTCCTGTTGCTGGCCGCGGTGCTTTTCTGCATCGGCGTGTACGGCGTGCTGGCGCGTCGCAACGGCATCCTGGTGTTGATGTCGGTTGAGATCATCCTCAACTCGGTGAACATCAACCTGGTGGCCTTCGGGGCGTTTCGTGACACCGTTGGTGGCGAGGTGTTCGCCCTGTTCGTGATCGCCGTGGCAGCCGCAGAGGTGGGCATAGGCCTGGCGATCGTGTTGTTGATGTACCGCAACCGTCGAAGCATCGACCTCACCGAGGCCGATCTGCTCAAGGGTTGAGAGGTGGGTTGACGGTGACAACAGCACTCGAATCGCTGGCGGTGTTGGCCGCCGAGGCCCCGGTCGCAGGGCCCAGTTCGGTGTCGAGCGCCGGGTGGTTCCTGGACAACGCCTGGCTGGTGCCGCTGCTTCCGGCGCTGTCGTTCGTGGGGATTCTGCTGTTCGGCAAACGCCTGCCCCGCAAGGGCTCCGAGCTGGGAATCGTGGCGGTGGCCGGTTCGTTCGTGTTGTCGCTGGGCGCGGCGATCACCTGGATTTCGCATCGCAACGACGTGGGCGAAGGCGAGGCCGTGCCCGCGGTGCATCGCAGCATCACCTGGTTCACCTCGGGTGGCAACAACTACGACGCCGGGATCCTGGTGGACGGCCTGGCGGTGATGATGCTGTTCGTGGTGACCACCGTGTCGCTGCTGGTTCACGTGTACAGCACCGATTACGTGGCAGGCGACTCCCGCTACACCCACTTCTTCGCGTTCTTGAGCTTGTTCAGCGCGGCGATGCTGTTCTTCGTTCTCAGCGACAACTTGTTGCAGATGATCGTGGGCTGGGAGCTGGTGGGGGTGTGCTCGTTCGTGCTGATCGGCCACTGGTGGGAGGAGAAACCCAACTCCGACGCGGCGCTCAAGGCGTTTCTCACCAACCGGGTGGGCGACATCGGCCTGCTGGTGGGCATGAGCGTTCTGTTCTTCGCGGCGGGTGGCACCTTCGACACCCTCACGGTGAACTCGCGCATCGTCTCGGGCGAGGTGAGCCACCTGGCGCTGATCGCCGCCTCGGCGTGTTTGATGGCGGCGGTGATGTCCAAATCCGGGCAGTTCGTGTTGCACACCTGGCTGCCCGACGCCATGGCCGGGCCAACGCCCGTGTCGGCGCTGATTCACGCGGCCACGATGGTGGTGGCCGGGATTTTCATGGTTGCCCGCCTGTACCCGGTGTTCTGGGACGGCATGTCGATCGCCGGTTCGAGCATCAACCTGCTGGCGGTGATCGGCGCGGTCACGCTGCTGTTCGGCGGGCTGCTGGCCTTCACCCAGAACGACATCAAAAAGGTGCTGGCGTACTCCACGGTGAGCCAACTCGGCTACATGGTGATGGCACTCGGAGTGGGGGCCTGGACCGCGGCCATGTTCCACCTGTTCACCCACGCCTTCTTCAAGGCTTGCCTGTTCCTGGGATCAGGGTCGGTGAGCCACGCCGTTCACAGCTTCGACATGAAAGAGTCGATGGGCGGGCTGCGCCGATACATGCCCCACACCTACCGAACGTTCCTGGTGGCAACAATCGCGCTGATGGGCTTGCCGCCGCTGGCGGGGTTCTGGTCAAAGGACGAAATCCTCGCCGGCACCGGCGGCTGGGGACTGCTCGGCGGAACCGGCGGCAACGGCGCGTACACGCTGATGCTGGTGATGGGAATGCTCGGCGCCGCGGTCACCGCCGCGTACATGACCAGGGTGCTTTACCTCACCTTCTTCGGCGAGTACCGCGGCCACGGCGAACCCCACGAATCCGGCCCGCGCATCCTGGTGCCGCTTTACGTGCTGGCCGCCCTGGCGGTGGTCGCCGGAGCCGCGAACGTGCCCAAGGGTTTCCAGTTGTGGCCCAAGGCCTGGCAGGATCGCTTCACCCACTACGTGGAACCCGTGGCCGGGTACTTCCCTGTGATCGACCACGCCAAACCGAGCTGGTCGCTGGCGATCGTCTCCACCCTGGTGGCGCTCACCGGTGTGGGCCTGGCGTATCGCCACTGGTTCAAAGCCGTTGCCCGGCGCTCCGCCCAAAGCGGCGAGAATCTCACCGGCTTGCCGGCGGGTGTGGCGCTCACGTCGCGCAGCCGTCTCGCGGGAGCCGGTCACAGGCTGCTGGTTGCCAAGTACTACCTGGATCACCTCTACACCGGCGTGATCGCCAAAGGCGTGAAAGGGCCGATCGCCAAAGCCACCTACTGGAGCAACCAGAAGGTGATCGACGGAATCGTCAACGAATCCGGTCGCCGCACCGCCGCGGCGGGTCGCATCGTTTATGACCGCATAGACCAGGGCGTGATCGACAACGTGATCGTCGACGGCTCCGGCCGGGCGTCCGACGCCACCGGCGAAGGTTTGCGCCACATGCAAACCGGCAAGGTTCACCAGTACGCGGCGATCCTGTTCGCCGCGGCCACGGTGCTCGCCGGTGTGTTCATTCTGGTGATCTCGCTGTGAGCAACAACTCCGAAGTCCCACGCTGGGCCCGCGCTTTGCGGCCGTGCAGATAGTCCGCTGATCCAACCCCTTCAGGAACACACACCATGACCGACTTTCTCAACACTTGGGGGCTGACCCTTGTCACCTTCGTCCCGCTGGTGGGCGTTGCGGTGATGATGTTCGTGCCCGCAGTCGAAGAGCAGGCCCACAAGCTGGTGGCGCTGCTGGCCTCGCTGGCCGCCGCGGTGATGGGCTTGCTGCTGATCGTCTACTTCGATTACGGCAACGCCGGTTCGTTGCAGTTCGTGGTGGACCGGCAGTGGATCAACGTGATCAACAGCCGCTACATACTCGGCCTCGACGGGATCTCGTTGCCGCTCATGGCGCTCACCCTGGCGGTGGTGCCGCTTTGCGTGATCTACTCGTGGAACCACATCCCCCATCCGGGCAACGCCAAGGCGTTCATGGTGCTGATGCTGATCCTGGAGACCGGCATGGTGGGCACCTTCGTGGCTCAGGATTTGATCTTGTTCTTCGTGTTCTTCGAGGTGGTGCTGCTGCCGATGTTCTTCATGATCGGCGTGTGGGGCGGCGAGAACCGGCGTTACGCGTCGCTGAAGTTCTTCTTGTTCACGCTGTTCGGCTCGGCGTTGATGCTGCTGTCGTTCTTGGCGTTGTTCTTCCTGTCCACCGACCCTGCCACCGGCGAGCTGTTGCGCACCTTCGACATGCGCGCCCTCACCGAAGCAGGCGCCGGTGGCATCGTGGGCACCACCCAGATATGGATCTTCGCGGGCATGTTCGTGGGGTTCGGGGTGAAGGTGCCGATGTTCCCGTTCCACACGTGGCTTCCCGATGCCCACACCGAGGCGCCCACGGTGGGTTCGGTGATCCTCGCCGCGGTTCTGTTGAAGCTCGGCACCTACGGATTTGTGCGCATCGCCCTGCCGATGCTGCCCGAGGGCGCCGAGGCGTGGGCACCGTGGATCGGGCTGCTCGCGGTGATCGGCATCATCTACGGAGCGCTCGGCTGTTTGGCCCAAACAGACATGAAACGCCTGATCGCGTTCTCGTCGGTGGCGCACATGGGTTTCGTGATGCTCGGCATCGCCACCCTCACCGATTTCGGGGTGAACGCCGCGATCTTCGGGATGGTCGCCCACGGCATCATCACCGGCATGTTGTTCTTCCTGGCAGGTTCGGTGAAGGAGCGCTACCACACCCTGGAGATTCGCCGCCTCGGTGGGTTGCTGGCCCAGGCGCCACGGATGGGCTGGATCCTCGGGTTCGTGTCGATGGCGTCGCTGGGTCTGCCCGGCCTGGCCGGATTCTGGGGCGAGTTCCCGGCGATCCTGTCTGCTTACAACCCCGCCGCGGGCTTGTCGCAGGAACTGTTCCGTGTGTACATGGTGGTGGCCGCGGTGGGCACCGTGCTCGCCGCGGGTTACCTGCTGTGGCTGTTGCAGCGCACCGCCATGGGACGCCCCAAGCCCGAATTCGCCGACAGTGACGAGATCACAGACGTGAGCACCACCGAGTGGATCGCCTGGGCGCCGATGCTGGTGGCGATCCTGGTGTTCGGCGTGGCCCCGGGTTTGATCTTCAACGTCACCGACCCGGCGGTGGTCGGCGCGCTCTCGGCGTTCGTGGGCGGCTGATCCACAAATGGGAGACTCCGTGATGGGCACCGCGCTCACGTTCGCGTTCGAGCGCCCGGCCATCGACTGGCACGCCGTCGCGCCCGAACTCACCTTGCTGGCTTTTGGTGCGCTGCTCACCGTGGTGGACATTGCCTGGCTGAACCGGGCCAAGGCGGTGGCGTCCGCGCTGGCGTCGGTGGGCTTGTTGGCCACGATGGTTCCGGTGCTCACCCTGGCCGCCGACGGAGCTGACCGCTCGCTCTTCGGTGGCGCGTACGTGGTGGACGACTACGCGCTGGTGATGAAAGCGGTGTTCATACTGGCCGGTTACGTGGTGGTGTTGCTGTCCACCAACTACGTGGCCGAGGGCGACTATTGGGAGAACGAGTACTACCAGATGCTGCTGTCGAGCATTCTGGGCATGGTGGTGATGGCTTCGGCGCGTGACCTGATCACCATTTTCGTGGCGCTCGAGTTGCTGTCCATCCCGGCCTACTTGATGGCCACGTGGCGCAAACGCGACCTGCGCAGCAACGAGGCCGGTTTGAAGTACTACCTGATGGGCGTGTTCGCCTCGGCGGTGCTGCTGTACGGGCTTTCGCTTCTCTACGGCGCCACCGGATCGACGATGCTCACCGAGATCAACGAGGTGGTGTCCGCACCCACCGGCGCTCCTCTGGCGGTGGTCACCCTGGGCGTGGTGTTCACGGTGGTTGGTTTCGGGTTCAAGGTTTCGGCGTTTCCGTTTCACACGTGGGCGCCCGACACCTACGAGGGCGCCCCCACCCCGGTCACGGCGTTCTTGTCGGTGGCGTCCAAAGCCGCTGGTTTCGTGGCGTTGCTGAGCTTGGTGTTCGTGGGGTTCTGGGGACGCTCCGACGTGTACCAGCCGTTGATGTGGGCCCTGGCGGTGGCGTCGATGACCGGCGGCAACCTGATGGCTTTGCGTCAACGCAACCTGGTGCGACTCTTGGCCTACTCGGGTGTGGCCCAGGCCGGTTACATGCTCGCCCCCCTCGCGGTGGCGGGCGAATCGCTCGCAACCGCCGATGACGCGCTGGGCGCGATCGTCACCTACCTGGCGATCTACGCGGCCATGAACCTGGGCGCGTTCGCGGTGATAATCGCCGTGGCGCGCCGCACCGCCTCCGCGCAGATCGACACCTACAAGGGCCTGTTCAGCTACGCGCCCGGCCTGGCCGTGGCCATGACCATGTTCCTGATGGCCCTGGCGGGAATCCCGCCGCTGGGAGGATGGTTCGCCAAGTTCGAGATCGTGCTTGCGGTGATCTCACCGGGGACGCCTTGGGGTGTGGCGCTCGGTGTGGTGGTGGCGATCAACTCGGTGATCGCGCTCTACTACTACGCCCGGATCGCGTCCTACATGTGGGTGGACTCACCACCGGCTGGGGCCAACACGGCGCCCATCACCACACCGGCTTCGGTGTCCGCGGCGCTGGTGCTCACCGGTGCGGCCACCCTGGCGTTCGGTGTTGCGCCCCAATGGGTGGGCCGCTTCACCGACGTGAGCCTCGTCACTTCCCTGGTGGGTCTCACCGCCTGAACCCGCAGAGGCGGGGCCGCACCAACGGCCCCAGGGCCAGTCCCGACACCTCACGGGCCGGCTTCGGCCACTCACCGAGGTGGTGAATGCACCGGGCACTGGCCTCTGGTGGCACCCTTGAGGGCGATGTGCGGTGGGTCTTCCCAAATGCGAACCCCGGACGCCCGGCGCCCCGAGCGGTCGGCCTCCACGTTGCGGGAGCATCTCCGCGAACACATTGCCGCAGAGGGGCCGATGCCGGTGTCGCAGTACGTGCGGGCGTGCTTGTATCACCCGGCACACGGGTTTTACATGCGCCCCGACGGTGGACGCGCGGGCGGCCATTCGGGTGACTTTCTCACCTCGCCGGAGGTGGGGCCTCTGTTCGGGGCGGTGCTGGCGAGGGCACTGGACGCCTGGTGGCACGAACTGGGCCGACCGTCGCCCTACACGGTGCTCGACTGGGGGGCAGGGCCGGGAACGCTCACCCGCAGCGTGCTCGCCGCGCAACCCGAATGCCTCGGCGCCGGGGCGTTGCGCTGGGTGGCGTTGGAGGTGTCGGCGGCGCAACGGGCGCTGCATCCCCCACACCGGCAAGTCACCAGCGCGGCGGATGTAGGCGAAACGTCGCTTGGGGCGTCGCCGAGACCGGTTGGGGTGGTGCTGGCCAACGAACTGCTCGACAACCTCGGCTTCGACATCGCCGCCAGAACCCGAACCGGTTGGCAGGAACTGCGCGTCGGCTGCGACGCCGCCACCGAGGGATTCAGCCTGGTGCCCCATGAGGCGTCACCTGCCCTGGTTGAGGGATTGCCCACCGATCTTGAGGTCGGTTCGGTGGTGCCGGTAATGACCGAGGCCAGGCGCTGGCTCGCCGAAGCCTTGGGCGTGCTGTCAGCGGGCCGCGTGGTGGTGTTCGACTACGGCGCGAGCACTGCCGAACTCGCCGCTCGCTCGCTTCACCAACCCGAGCACCGCGCCGCACGCAGCAACGCAGCCGAACCCACCGGGCGGGCAGGAGGTCACCGGCCCGAGCAGGCTGCCACCACGAGCGGGTGGGGGTGGTTGCGCACCCATCGTCGCCACAGCGGCGCAGGATCGTGGCTGAGCGATCCCGGGTCGTGTGACATCACCACCGACGTGGACTTCACGGCGTTGCAATCCGTGCGCCCCGCCGGCGGCGTGTGTACTCAACGCAGTTTCCTGCATCGCCACGGCATCGACGAACTCGTCTCCGAAGGAATCAGCGAATGGCACAACCGGGCAGCCACCGGCGACCTGCGCGCCCTGACACATCGCAGCAGGGTCGCCGAGTCCGAGGCGCTGCTTGATCCGGCCGGACTCGGGGGATTCACCGTCGCCGAGTGGCGCGTGTAGCGCCCCGGCGCGCAACCCGCCGGTGGTGTTCGCGGGGCTCAGCGTCAGCGTGGAACTGCGGCGCGCAACCCGCTGGTGACGAGATGCTCGCGGAGGTGTGCTGATCTCAGTCGGGCTTCACTTTCCAAACCGACACCGGATTGGTCCACTGGCCCGGAGCGCTCGGGGCGCCCATGCAGTCGGTGTGGTAGAGGTGGTCCACTCTCACCCAGTAGTTCTTGTTGGATTGGAGTCCGGTGAACGTGTGGGTGTCGGTGGCGCCGGTGGTGTCGCTCACCGTCCGGTGTCGTTCCACGATTTGCTGCGTGGGGGGGTCAAACACGAACACGTCGGTGAGGCTGTAGGCGCAGTAGGCGTATCCCGCTTCGTTGGTGGGAGTGTCGTTTGGGCCCAACGCCAGGGCGGCGCCCCACAGCCTGGGATGGGTCAGTTGGATGTTGTTCCAGGTCGCCTTGATCTCTCCCGGTGTGCCGGTGGGCGCCGCGGTCAAGGTGATTCCGAGGTCGCTTCCTGTGTGGTCGGTGGAATCCACCACGTAGATGCGGAACGTGAACGAGTCGGTGTCGTCATCGGCGGTGTCGGTGGTGCCCTCGTCGTCGGTCACTGTGTAGGTGTAGATCACGTCGGTGCTCAACGGATTCGCAGGATCGGGTGTTGTTTGGGGCACATCGGCTGGTATTCCCGAAATCTGGCGGGTGGCGGGATCAAAGCTCAACCCCTCGGGCAGCGCCGGGGTGAGCGAGTACTTCAGCGGGCTGTTGCCTGCCACGGTTTCGCCTTCTTCGGGATGGGCTTCGGGCATCTGCCAGGGAACCACGTTCAGGTAGTGCGCTCCTTCGAGTGTGCCCAGGCTGTCGAAGGCCACGTTGTCGAGGCGGGGTTTGTAGTCCTCGGTGGGCGGCACGCTCACGGTGATGGTCACGCTGCGCGAGTCGGTGTCGCCCGCGGAGGTGTCGCTGTCGCTGTCACCGGCGGTGAATGTGTAGGTCCGAGTTGGTGACGCGGCGGTGGGTACGCCGGTGATCATGTGGGCGGCCTGGTCGAAGCTCAGCCCTGCAGGCAGCTCCTGTGAGAATCCGTAGGTGATGGCGCCGTCGCCTCCGGTGGCTCGGGGAAGGGCCACCGGCGTGATGGCAGCGCCTGCGTGATAGGTGAGCGGCCCGCCGATGTCGCCGGTGAAGGTCGGCCTGGTGCCAAGGAAGGCAGCGGTGGTTGGAACGGTGACGCTGGGAAGGGTTGTGGGGATGTAAACCACAGGCACCAGCGGCACCGGGCCCGGGACGGTCACCGAGGGCGCATTGGCGTGGGAATAGCCGACGATGGCGAGCATCCGCGACAGCACCAGGGCCAGCTGGCTTCGGGTGAGGTCCTCTGATGGTGCGAACACTCCGTCGGCGGTGCCGATGAAGGCGCCCACGGTGGCGAGTTCGTTCACTGCGCGGCGGGTGGTGGCGGGCAGGTGGTCGAGGTCGTTGAAGGGGCTGTCGCCCAGGGGGGTGTGCAGGGGCACGCCGAGCGCTTTGAGGCTGCGATGCACGATCAGCGCGGCTTCCACCCGTGACATGGGTTCGTGTTGTGGTCGTGCGGTGTAGCTGGTGGCGTTGACGATTCCCAGCGTGGCCAGCTGGCCCGCGGCGAGCGCCGGATCGCCCTGCCAGGCGCCTGTGAGTTGCCCGTGCATGATGGGAAGCTCAACGGCTTTGGCCATCAGCCGTTTCACCGCCAGCGCCACGTGAGCCCTCGACGCGTTTCGTGCGGGGGAGTACGTGGTGGGACTTGTGCCCTCCATGAGCCCGGCCCAGATCACGCACTCGGCGGCGGACTCTGCGGGCGGGTGCCAGTTCCTGAGATCCTCGAAGCCACTGTCGGGGATTTCGTTGGCGGGGCACACGCCGCTGGTGTCGCGGGGTTCCACCGTGGCGCCCGGCAGCGCGGTGAGCGCGACAAGTCCAAGCAGGCTCACCAGTGCCACCACCCACGCGCGAACAGGCGCGAAGATCGAACGGATTTTGTTGGGATTGTCCACGACAACCTCAAAGCTCCGCCCGCTCAGCCTTCACCCTAGCAAGTTCGGCACCAACAAACGCGCATTTGCCCGAGGTTGAGCCGGGCAAATGCGCCGCGCTCTTCGGTGGCCAACCAACGAACTCATCGTCGGCTCTCGTGGAGCGCTTGTCCGCCGAACCTGGGGTCGGCTGGGTGATCGCCGAGAAACGCCGGCTGCTTGCCGGGCCTCGGGCCTCCTGTCAGCCGGGTGCTGCGTTGTGAGGTTCGACCACGGCGCCGCCGGCGCTCAGTCGGGCGCCACGTCGAAGATCGTGAGCGGCGTGATCCAATCGCCTGGGGCCACTCCGGTGCCCTTGCAGTCCGTGTGGAACAGCTGGTCGAAAGTCACCCAGTAGAGCTTGTTGGACTCAAGGCCGGTGAAAGTGTGGCTGTAGGTGGGGGTGGTGGTGTCGGTGACGGTCCGGTGCAGTTCCGTTATCACTTCCATGTCGGGGTCCCAGATGTACACGTCGGTGAGCGTGTACGCGCAGTAGGAGAATCCGGGCATGAACTCTGGATTGCCGCCCTCGCGCGGGCCGTGGGGGGTTCCCCACAGCCTCGTATGAATTAGCCGGATGTTGTCCCAGGTCACCCTGATCTCTCCGGCGGTTCCGGTGGGCACAGCTGATGCCCCTGTGGTGGTGTAGTTCTGGGTGTCGCCGGTGGTGTCCACGATGTAGAGCCGGAACGTGAACGAGTCCGTGTCGTCATCGGCGGTTTCGGTGGTGCCCTCGTCGTCGATCACGGTGTAGGTGTACATCACGTCGCTGCTTGACGGGTTCTCAATGTCGGGTGTGGTTTGGGGCACGGCGGGTGGTATTCCCGTGATCTGGCGCGTCACGGGATCAAAGCTGAGCCCTTGCGGCAGCGCCGGGGTGAGCGTGTAGGTGAGAGTGCTGTTTCCCGCCACTGTTTCGCCTGGGGCCGGATGGGCCGCGGGCATCTCCCACGGCACGAGGTTCAGGAAGTTCACGCTTTCGAGAAAGCCGAGGTCGTCGAATTCCACGTCGTCGAGGCGGGGCTTGAAGTCCTGGGCCGGTGGCACGCCCACGGTGATGGTCACGCTGCGCGAGTCGGTGTCGGCGGCGGAGGTGTCGCTGTCGCTGTCCGTGGCGGTGAACGTGTACGTCTGAGTCGGTGTGGCGGCGGTGGGCTCGCCTGTGATCGCGTGAGCGCTCTGGTCGAAGGTCATTCCCGCCGGCAGTTGCGGGGAGAACGAGTATGTGATGTTGCCGTCGCCTCCGGTGGCTCGGGGAAGGGCAACCGGGGTGATGGCAGTGCCTGTGTGATAGCTGAGCGGTGAGGGGATGTCGCCGGTGAAGATCGGTCTGGTGCCAGGCAGAGGAGTGGTGGGAGCGGTCACGGCGGGCGGCAGGGATGTGGGGATGGAAACCACAGGCACCAGCGGCTCAGGGCCTGGGATGGTGATGGACGGGGTCTCGTCGTGGGAGTAGCCGATTATGGCGAGCATCCGCGAAAGCACCAGGGCAAGTTGGCTTCGGGTGAGGTCCTCTGATGGTGCGAACACGCCGTCGGCGGTGCCGATGAACGCGCCCACGGTGGCGAGTTCGTTCACTGCACGGCGGGTGGTGGCGGGCAGGTGGTCGAGATCGTCGAAGGGGCTGTCGCCCACAGGAGTGTGCAAGGTCACACCGAGCGCTTCGAGACTGCGATGCATGATCTGTGCGGCTTCCACCCGCTGGATGGGTTCGTATTGCGGTCGGGCTGTGTAGCGGGCGGCGTTGAGGATTCCCAGCGTGGCCAACTGGCCGGCCGCGAGTGCGGGTTCGCCCTCCCATGAGCCTGTGAGCTGTCCGTGCATCGTGGGCAGCTCCACGGCGTTGGCCATCAGTCGCTTCAGCGACAGCGCCACGTGTGCCCGGGAGGCGTTTTGGGCGGGCGAGTAGGTGGTGGGGGAGGTGCCCTGCATGAGCCCGGCCCAGATCACGCAATCAATGGCGGCCGCTCCGGACGGGTGCCAGCTCTGGAGATCCTCAAATCCGTTGTTGGGTACTTCATCCGCGGGGCACACGCCGCTGGTGTCGCGGGGTTCCACGGTGGCGCCGGGCAGAGTCGTGAGCGCGAGAAGCCCAAGCAATGTCGCAAGCGCCGCCACCCACGCACGAAGCGGCGCGAACAGCGGACGGATTCTGTTGAGATTGTCCATGACAACCTCCAAGCTCCGCCCGCTCATTGTTTACTTTAGCAAACCCGACACTTGCAACGCATTTCTCCCGGCAACCGGGCCCGGAGGCATCCCGCCACAGGAAAGCACGCTGGCCGCCACCGGCCGGCCGAACCGGGAAAGCCGGTCATCGCGGGACACCGGCCCGGCCCCCGCGCCAATCGTGCATCTGGCGATCAACCCGACCGCACGTGGCGTCGGATCAGCGTTGTCGGCCTCAGACGCCCGGCAAGGCTCACACCGCTTGCCCGGACGCAACCGCGCTTGGCGTGGTATCAGTGCTGTGAGGCCTGGGGGGTGTGTCGGCGAGTCCATGCGCCCAGCAAACGGTCGAGCAGCATTGCCAGCAACACGATGGCTAGCCCCGCCACGAAACCCGATCCCACCGAGTCGCTGCGACGCAAGCCCTTCACCGTTTCAAGGCCCAGCCCGCCGCCACCCACGAGCCCGGCGATCACCACCATGGCCAGCACCAGCATCACGGTCTGGTTGATCCCGGCGATGATGCTCGGCATGGCCAGGGGCACCTGCACCTTGCGCAGCGTTTGGGAGCGGGTGGCGCCGAAGGACTTGGATGCCTCGGTGGCTTCCCCCGCCACTTGCCGGATCCCCAGGTTTGTGAGACGGGTCGCCGCCGGGAGGGCATAAAGCACCGAGGCGATGATTCCTGGCACTCGCCCAACGTTGAACAAGATGATCACCGGCACCAGCAGCACGAAGCTCGGAATGGTCTGCAGGAAGTCGAGCACCGGTTTGAGCATCCGCTCGAAGCGGTCGCTGAACGAGGCCGCCACCCCGAGGGGAATCCCCGCGAGCAGCGACAACACCACCGCCACGATGGTTTGAGCGAAGGTGTCCATGGACAGTTCCCACACGCCCAGCACGCCAAGGCCCAGCACGCAAAAGGCACAGAACACCGCCAGTGCCTTGCCGCCCAGATGCCACCCGGCCAGCACGGCCGCGGTCAGCACAACCGGCCACACCAAACCCGAGCTGAACAGTTCGCGCAGCGGCTTCACCGCGTAGATCGTGATGAAGTCGCTGAAGGGACCCGTGCCGAACGGGCTGTTGCCGAGCTGGTACAGGTTGTCGCGAACCCAGTCCACCAGCCGATCCACCGGCTCCGCGAACGACACCCACGAAAACGCGGGCGATTCGGGGAACTCCCGCCAGTCGCGCCACACTCCCGCCGCTGTGCCCGCCGCAAGGAGCAGCACGGCCAATGCTCGGCGCGGGTGACGTGCCACGGCCGCTGTGGCCGCGGGCGCCCGTGCCAGGGCCGAAACGGCAACGATCGACACCCCTGCGCCGCACCAGAACAGCAAACCGTCGCCGATCACCACGGCGATCACCGCGACCACCCCGGCGACCCCGGCCACTCTTCGCCAGAGGGTCGGGCCGACGCGCCCCGCTGCGGTGAGCACCGTGCCCGCCAGTCGAGCGGGCGCCCGGCCGGTGGCCTGCATGGCGCGGTCGGCCGCGGCGAGCACCTTCTCGGCTGCGCGCACCGGCGGCACGCCTGCCGTGGAGTCCGGGAACAGGCGAAGCCTGCGCCGTTTGCGTCCGGGGCTGCTGCGGGTGGCGGCGGCGCTGGTGAGCCGGTCGAGGATGATGGCGATCACCACGATCGCCATGCCCGCCTCCAGCGCCCGCCCCACGAACAGCCGCCGCAACGATTCCAGCACTTCCTGGCCGAGTCCTCCAGCGCCGATCAGCGCGGCGATCACCACGATGCTCAGCGCCATCATGATCGTCTGGTTCACTCCGGTGAGCACGGTGGGCAACGCCAGGGGAAACTGCACCTGGCGCAGCGTTTGGCGTGGAGTGGCGCCGAACATCTCCGCGGCTTCAACGGTTTCGCGGGGCACCGATTTGATTCCCAGGGTGGTGAGCCGCACCACCGGCGGCAGGGCGTACACCACCGACGCGATGATGGCCGGCACCCTGGCCACCCCGAACAGCAACACCACCGGGATCAGGTACACGAAGGCGGGCAGTGTTTGCATTGCGTCGAGCATTGGTCGCAACGCCTGCTCGAGTCGGCGGTAGCGAGCCGCGGCAATGCCCAGCGGCACCCCGATCGCCACCGCTATGGCCACAGCCACCACCATCAGGGCCACCGTTTGCATGCTGGGCTCCCAAAGCTCAACAGCGCCGAAGTACAGCACACCGACAGCGGTGAGCAGCCCGCCGCGCAAGCCGATCAGGCTGGTGGCCAGCATTGCGGCGCCGGCCACCACCACCGGCCAAGGAAGCCACAACAGCACGCCCTCCACTCGCAGCAGGCCCCAGTCGATGGTGTCGCTGATCGGGTTGAAGATCCACGAGAAAACCCAGTGGGTGTTCTGATTGTCGATCACCCAGCGCCGAGCGCTGTCGATCCAGTCGGCCAGCCCTATCGACCAGTTCTCGGGAAAGCCGCCCACTCCGCTCACCGACAGCACCACCTGGGTGGCCACCAGCGCCACCGCCGCGATGGCGAACCCTGCCCAGGCCCGCCCGCGCCTGCGACGATCCGCGGCGAGCCTCTCGGCAACTCCGGTGGCGCTCATGGCTTGGTGTGCCGCCGGATGGTCGGTGTGGACTTCACAGGCCGCGCCGGGTGCTTTCCGTTGAGCGGGTTGTGCCCTAGGCGCTGTCGCCGAGCACGGCCGCAACCTTGGTGCGGTCAACGGTGCCGACCGGTGCGCCATCTTCGTCCACGCAGCACAGCGGATCGGGGTTGCGCAGCAGCAGCGGCAGCACGTCCTCCAGCACGGCGTCAACGCTCACCTTCTGAGCGGTGTCGGCAAGCGGGGCCGGCGACGAGGGATCCAGCGGGGCAAGCGCCGAAGCCACCGTCACCACCTTTGCCTTGGGGGCGTCCTCGGTGAACTCGCGAACGTATTCGTCCACGGGGTGGCACACGATCTGCTCGGGGGTTCCCACCTGCACGAACTCGCCGTCCTTCATGATCGCTATGCGATCGCCGAGTTTGAGCGCCTCGTGAAAGTCGTGGGTGATGAACACCAAGGTGCGCCGCACGTTGCGTTGCAGTGAGAGCAGCTCGTCCTGCATGTCGCGGCGGATCAACGGATCAAGCGCCGAGAACGGCTCGTCAAAGAACAAGATCTCCGGCTCCACGCACAGCGCCCGGGCGAGCCCAACCCGCTGCTGCATGCCGCCCGACAGCTGCCCCGGATAGTTGTCGGCCCAGTCCGATAGGCCCACCACGCTCAGCACCTCCAGGGCCTGCTCGTAACGATCAGAGCGGGACATTCCCTGCACTTCCAGGCCGAAGGCAACGTTGTCGATCACCTTGCGATGCGGGAACAGGCCGAAGTGCTGGAACACCATCGACATGTGCTTGCGGCGCAACTCCCGCAGCTCGCGGTCGGCGAGTTCGCCGATGGGTGAGCCGTTGATGTTCACGGTGCCGCTGGTGGGCTCCACCAGGCGCGACAGGCATCGAATCAGAGTGGACTTGCCCGAGCCGGACAGGCCCATCACCACGAACGTCTCGCCCTCGGCCACGTCGAAGCTCACGTCGCGCACCGCGCACAAACATCCGGTTGCTTCCTGCACCGCATGACGAGTGGCGCCGGTTTCGAGCATGCGTTGCGCCTCACCAACCCGGTCACCGAACACTTTCGTGATGTCCCGGCATTCCAGCGGCGTTGCTTCGTGGTTGGTCATTTGGTGGCACTTGACTTCCGGCGAGATTCCTCTGGCATCCGCATCCTGGGAAGGTTAGCCTTGGTGCTTCGTGCGGGAGATGCAAGGGCCTGCACGAATACAACACACGAAACCTAGGAGGGGACCCCCTATGAAGAAATCCTTGTGGAAGCTGATCGCGCTTGTGGCTGCGTTCGGCCTGATCATGGCCGCGTGCGGCTCCGATGACGACGACGCGCCGGCTGCGAGCAGCGAGCCCGCGGAAGTGGAGACGACCGAACCGGCCGAGGAGGAGATGACCGAACCGGCTGAGGAGGAAATGGCTGAGCCGGCTGAGGAGGAAATGGCTGAGCCTGCCGAGGAGGAGATGACCGAACCGGCCGAGGAGGAGATGACCGAGCCTGCCGAGGAAGAAATGGCCGGGCCTGCCGATATCGGCGAGGTCACAACGATCGAGCTGATCGCCAACCCGTGGAACGGCTCCGCGGTGAACGTAGAGGTGGCCAAGCAGATCCTCGAGAACGAGCTCGGCTACACGGTGAACATCACCGACCTCGACGAGAACGCGCAGTGGGCGGCGATCAACACCGGCGACCTGCACGCCTCGCTTGAGGTTTGGCCCTCGGGTCACGCCCAGAACCGGGTCGATTTCATCGACAATCCCGACGGCCAGGTTGTGGACGCCGGGCTGCTGGGCCCGATCGGGAAGATCGGCTGGTACGTGCCCACCTACGTGGTGGACGCCAATCCCGAACTCGCCGGCTGGGAGGGCTACGCGGATGCGGAGCTTGCGGGCTTGTTCGCCACCGCGGAGACCGGCGACAAGGGCCAGTTCCTCACCGGTGATCCGAGCTGGGTTTCCTACGAGCAGAACATCATCGACAACCTCGGCCTCGAGCTTGAGATCGTGTTCACGGGCTCCGAGGAGGGAATCGTGGCCGCAATCGATTCCGCGGTGTCACGCGAGGAGCCGGTGTTGGCGTACTTCTGGACGCCGCACTCCATCCACAACGCCTATGACCTCACCGAGGTGAAGCTGCCCGACTACTCCGCCGAGTGCTACGAGCTGGCCGAAGCTGGTGGCGTGGATTGCGACTATCCCGCCGATGACTTGTTCAAGATCGTTTGGGCGGGCCTCGAGGAAGGCGCACCCGCGGCCTGGAACTTGTTGCACAACTTCAACTACACCACCGCCGACCAGGTGTCGATGCTGGCTGCAGTTGAGGCCCAGGGCATGTCCGTGGAGGACGCCGCCGCCGAGTGGATCGCCGCCAACGAGTCCACCTGGAGCGCCTGGCTCTCCTAACCTCAACCAGACCAACAAGGACGGGCCCGGGCAAAACCCGGGCCCGTCCCGCGTCAACCGGCGGCCTCAATCAATCGGGCACTACTGTCGAGCCCATGGGCGAGGCGAGCGATCCCGAGAGTCCCCGCCGCGGTGTTGGAGCGGGAGTCACGACGTACAGAAGTTCTCGCGAGCGCCTAACCCATCATCTGCTAGTCATCCTGGCGGCCTTCCTGTTTGGTGCTTCGACCGCACTTCCGGGTTTGTCGATGCTTGCGATTATCTGCATGGCGATCGTGGCCGTCGTGATTCAGGTGGCGGGATGGATCGCTTGGTGTCGGTGGGGGCGGCGGAGGTTTCCTTTGCGGGGCGCCCGAGGAGTGAGGGTTTAGGAGCGGTTGGCTTTGGCGAAGCGTCTCGTGGACAAGAAGCCGAACACGACTGTGATGCCCACCGCCCAGGCGATTGCGATCCACAGGTCATTGCCGGGGTCGTAACCGTTGTAGAGGCCTCGGGTGGCGTTGGTGGCTGCGGTGAACGGGTTCACATCGGCGAACCATTGCAGTGGCGTGGGAAGCGTGGAAGTGTCCACGAACGCGGACGACACGAAGGTCATGGGGAACATCCACATGAACCCGGCCGACTGCACCGTTTCCACCGAGGACACCGACAAGCCGATCAGGGCGTGGACCCAGCTGAACGAGTAGCTGAACCCCAACAGCAACAGGCAGGCGCCCACCGCTGCCAGGATCGACCCCTCGAAGCGGAATCCCACGATGAACCCGACGAGCAGCATCACCAGGAAGCTCACCAGGTTGCGGATCACGTCGGACACGGTTCGCCCGATCAGCACCGCAGGCTGAGTCATCGGCAAGCTGCGCAGCCGTTCGATCAGCCCTTTGTGCATGTCCTCGGCGATGCCGAAGCCGGTGAAGCTCGAGCCGAACACCACCGTCTGCGCGAAGATCCCGGGCAGCAGGTACTGCTTGTAGTCGCTGAAACCCGGAATCGTTATCGACCCGCCGAACACGTACACGAACAGCAGCACGAACATCACCGGCTGGATGATGGCGAAGATCATCAGATCAGGGGTGCGGGGAACTATGCGCAAATGGCGCAGCGCCTCGGTCCAGGAATCGCGAAACACCCACGCGGGCCCGTGGGGCGCCTCCCAGCGAGCAGGTGTGCCCGTGGGCGTTCCGTTGTGCGACGGGTCGCGCTGATCCGGTGCTTCGGGGTGGATGTCGGCGGGTGGCGCCGCTGTAGGGGTGTCGCTCATGGTTGTCCTCGGTGATGCTTCAGGTGCTGCGCGGGGCCGGTGCGGCTCACGCGGCGGCGTCTTCGGTTTCGTCGGCGCGGTGACCGGTGAGGTTCAGGAACACGTCGTCGAGGGTGGGCCGGCGCATGGCCACGTCGTCCACCACCACTCCGGCGGCGTCTATGGCTCGCACCACTTCGGGCACCAGCCGGGCGCCGTCGTTCACCGGCAGGGTCACGATGCGGTCAAGGCGTCGCACCTGGTGTCCCGGTGCGCACAGCGGCTCCAGCGCTGTCATCACCGTGGCCACGTCGTCGTGTTGATGCACTTCCACTTCGATGCGTCCACCGCCCATGCGTTCCTTCAGGTCGTTGGGTGTGCCCTCGGCGATCAGGCGGCCGTGGTCGATCACCGCTATGCGATCCGCGAGCCGGTCGGCTTCCTCCAGGTACTGGGTGGTCAACAAGGTGGTGGTGCCGGTGCGCACCAGCTCCCCTATCAGGTCCCACATGGCCATGCGGCTGCGAGGATCAAGCCCGGTGGTTGGCTCGTCCAGGAACAGCACCGCCGGACGGGCAACAAGGCTCATGGCAATGTCGAGACGGCGGCGCATGCCACCCGAGTAGGTCTTCACCTGCCTGTCGGCCGCCTCGACAAGATCGAATTGTTCCAGCAGTTCCGCGGCGCGGCTCTGGGACTTCTTGGCGCCCAGGTGGCAGAGGCGGCCCACGTAGTCGATGTTCTCACGGCCGGTGAGGCGCTCGTCCACCGCCGCGTCCTGGCCGGTGAGCCCTATGCGGGCGCGCACCCTGTGCGGTTCGGCCACCACGTCTATGCCGTCCACGAACGCCCGGCCGCTGTCGGGTCGCAGCAAGGTGGTGAGAATGCGCACGGCGGTGGTCTTTCCCGCGCCGTTGGGCCCCAGCAGGCCCAGAACAGTGGCCTCCTCGATCGCCAAGTCCACACCCACAAGGGCTTTCGTGTCGCCAAAGCTCTTCTTGAGCCCGATTGTCTCTACTGCCGGCATTCGCCGAAGCGTAATGGCGCTGCGCCGTGTGCATGGCGGGCACTACCCTGCGCAGTTCGCGGCCACACCCACCGAGATTCGGGCCACGCCCCGGAGGCAATCCGGCGTGAGGCTCCGGGTTGGTGGTGGGTGGCCGGAGGGGAGTGATCGAAAGGCGCGGGCCTATGGCACGAACGGTGGGCCTGGCGGGCACCGGTGTGATCGGCGCCGGATGGGCTGTGAGGGTGCTGGCCCGCGGTCACGATGTTCTGGCCTGGGATCCCGCCGAGGGCGCCGAGGCGAAACTGCGCGCCGCGGTGGCGCGAGCGTGGCCTTCGGCGGTTCGCATGGGACTGTTCCCCGGGGCCGACCCGGCGCGGCTCACCTGGGCCAAGTCGCCCGAGGACGTGGCCTCCGCCGCCGATTTCGTGCAGGAAAGCGCCCCCGAGCGCCAGGAACTGAAGCGGGCGCTGTTGGCCCGCCTGGACTCGGCGGCGGATCCCGCCACGGTGATCGCCAGCAGCTCCTCGGGTTTGCTGCCGTCGCGCTTGGCCGAGGGTTTGCGCCATCCCCAGCGCATGCTGATCGGGCATCCGTTCAATCCTGTGTACCTGCTGCCGTTGGTGGAGGTGGTGCCAGGGGCGGCCACCAGCGCCGAGGCCACGAGCGCGGCGGTGGCCCACTACGACGACTTGGTGATGTACCCGCTGGTGGTGCGCCACGAGGTGGAGGGCTACCTGAGCGACCGGCTTCAGGAGGCGCTGTGGCGTGAGGTGCTGCACCTGGTGAACGACAACGTGGCCACCACCGGCGAACTCGACGACGCCGTGACTTACGGGCCCGGTTTGCGCTGGGCGGCGATGGGCACCAACCTCACCTTCCACCTCGCCGGTGGCCAGGGCGGGATGCGTCACATGCTCGGCCAGTTCGGCCCGGCACTGAAGCTGCCTTGGACTCGCCTTGAGGCCCCCGAACTCACCGATGACCTGATCGAGGCGATGGCCGACGGGTGCGACGCCCAGGCGGCCGGTCGCAGCATCGCAGAACTGGAGCGGCTGCGTGACGACTACCTGATCTCGGTGATGAGAGCGCTGCGCGCCTGCGACATCGGCGCGGGCCGACTTGTGGCCGAACGTGAGGCCCGAATCCTGGCCGCGGGGCTGGCGGTGGCCCCTTGGACTGCCTCCGGCCCGCCCCCGGCGGCGCCGTTGTGCTTGTACGAGGCGGCGGTGGAGCCCGACTGGGTGGACTACAACGGTCACATGACCGAATCGGCCTACCTCACGGCGTTCGGCTGGGCGTCGGACAGGCTGTTTCGTTACGTGGGCATAAACGAGAGCTACCGCGCCGCTGGTCATTCGTATTTCACGGCGGAGACCCACATCAACTACCGCCGGGAGGTGTCGCTGGCAGAGCCGTTCCATGTGACCACCCAGGTGCTCGGCGCGGACGCCAAACGCCTGCACCTGTTCCACGCCATGCACCGAGGCACCGCCCCCGCCGCGGCGCTCCCCGCCGTGGGCGACAAGTGCGGCAAGGATGCCTCCGACAAGGATGCGTCCGACAAGGCCGGCGCCGCGGCCCGCTCAGGCGAGGCTGCGGAGTTGGTGTGCAGTGCCGAGCAGATGCTGCTGCACGTGAACACCGAGATCGGCCGAACCGCCCCGCTGCTGCCCGGCCCGGCCGAAGCAGTGGCGGCGGTGGCCGAAGCCCACGCCAACATGGCGATCCCCGCAGACGCCGGCCGCCAAATGTCGATCCGGTGAGGGCGCCCGTCGCTCCCGCCCGTGCGGGGGCGCCTTGGGGGCACAGACCCGCGAGCTGATTGGAGGACGAGTGGATTTTCTGGTTGACGAAACTCAGCAAATGGTGGTGGACACGGTGCGCTCGTTCGTGGCCCGTGAACTTGTGCCCCACGAGGACGAGGTGGAACGCAGCGGCGAGGTGCCGCCTGACCTGGTTGAGCAAATCCGCAGGCGCTCGATCGACGCGGGCCTCTACGCCGCCAACATGCCAACCGAACTTGGCGGCGGCGGCCTCGACGATCTCACTTTGGCCATGGCCGAGCGGGCGTTCGGTTACACCGGTTACGCCTTGCAGTACCTGGTGGCGCGACCGTCCAACATCTTGCGGGCTTGCACCGGGCCACAGGTTGAGCAGTACCTGCTTCCCACGGTGCGAGGCGAGCGGGTGGAGTGCCTGGCCATGAGCGAACCCGACGCTGGGTCGGACTTGCGGGGCATGTCGTGCCGTGCGGAGCGCCGAGGCGACCACTACGTGGTGAACGGCACCAAGCACTTCATCAGCCACGCCGACCTCGCCGACTACGTGATCCTCTTCGCGGCCACCGGCGAGACCACCGGCCCTGGCGTCGCCAAACGCAAGCTGATCTCGGCGCTGCTTGTGGATTTCGACACGCCAGGCGTGGAGCGGGCGCCGGGTTACCGGTGTGTGTCCAACCGCGGCTACCACAACTTCATCTTGAACTTCGACAACGCCAAAGTGCCGGTGGCCAACTTGCTGGGCGCCGAGCACGAGGGCTTCAACGTGGCCAACGAGTGGCTGGCAAGCACCCGGCTGCAGGTGGCCGCCACGTGCTTGGGCAGAGCCGACCGTGCCCTGGAGGTGGCGTTGGACTGGGCGGCAACCCGTGAGCAGTTCGGTCAGAAGATCGGAAGATTCCAAGGCGTGTCGTTCAAATTGGCCGACATGCGCACCCGGCTGTTGCAAGCCGAATTGGTCACCTACCGGGCGGCGTGGCTGTCGGATCGGGCAGAGATGACAGATTCCGACGCGGCCATGGCGAAACTCTCGGCCACCGAAATGCTGCAGTTCGTGAGCGACGAGGCCATCCAGATCCTCGGCGGCATGGGCCTGATGGACGAACTGCCCCTCGAGCGCATCTGGCGTGACGCCCGTGTGGATCGCATCTGGGACGGCACCAGCGAAATCCAGCGGCACATAGTGTCCCGCCAAATGCTCCGCCCCCTCGGCGCCTGACCCTCCGCGGCCTGCCAGGCACACGACGTTGGGGCAACCGGTGGCGAATCGGCTTGATCGGTTGTTGCGGCCCCGCTCGTTGGTGTTCATCGGCGGGGCGGCGGCCGAGCTGGCCGTTGAGGCCACGTTGTCGTTCGGCTTCGATGGTGACATTTGGGCGGTGAACCCTCGACGGGCGTTGCGCGGCGTGCCGGAACGCCGTTGGGCGCGCACCGTGGCCGAACTGCCGGCGCTGATGGTCGGCCCGCCCGACGCGGCGTTTGTGGGTGTGGACGCCGCGGCGAGCATCGGCGTTGTTCGTGATTTGGCGGCTGTCGGCGCCGGGGTGGCGGTGTGTCACGCCTCGGGCTTTGCGGAGGTGGGCTGCGAGGGCAGCGAACTGCAGCGGCAACTCACCGAAGCCGCGGGCCACATGCCGCTGGTGGGCCCGAACTGCTACGGCACGCTCAGCGCGGTCACCGGAGCGGCGCTGTGGCCCGACACTCACGGCCTGCAACGCTGCGAACGGGGTGTGGCGCTGATCAGCCAAAGCGGCAACATCGCGGTGAACCTCACCATGGCCCGCCGCCACATGCCGGTTGCACACGTGATCACCGTGGGAAATCAGGCAGACGTCGGCGTGGCCGAGGCATTCGAGGCCGTCGCCGGCGACGAGGCCGTAACCGGGGTGGGTCTGTACATCGAGGCAATCGACCACGTGGCGCGCTTCGTGGCAGCGGCCCGAACGGCTCTCGGTCGGGGGCTGCCGGTGGCGGTGCTCAAGGCCGGATCCTCACAAAGCGCCAGTGCGATCACCGCAACCCACACGGCGTCGCTGGCGGGAACCGACTCGGCTTACGGGGCGCTGTTCAGGCGGCTTGGCTTGCGACGGGTGAGCACCCCAGACGAACTGCTCGACACGCTGGCGGTGGTGGGGTCGCTGGGCCCGCTTGCCGGCAACCGGATCGTGTCGTTGAGCTGTTCGGGGGGTGAGGCGGCCCTGGTGGCCGACCTGGCGCAGCGCCACAATCTGGACTTCCCTGCGTTGGATTCGGATCATCGCCGGCGGGTCGCGGCTTCGCTGGACAACCGCGTGGCGGTGAACAATCCGCTCGATTACCACACCTTCATCTGGGGTGACGAGGCCCGGCTCACGCGATGCTTCCGCTCGGTGCTGGGTGTTCACGAGCCGCAGCACGAACACCCAACCCCGGCGGAGGTCGGGTCGGGCGCCCAGGCGTGGGAACACGTAGATGACGCGGCGACTTGCCCGTTCGACGCGGCGATGCTGCTTCTCGACTTTCCTGCCGAGGGTTTGGACAGGTCGAGGTGGTGGCCCACGCTGCGGGCCTTCGCCGACGCCTGCTCGGCTGCCAACACGCCCGGCGTTCTGGTGTCGTCGCTGGCCGAGAATCTGCCCGGCGAGGCTCGACTTCGGGCAGCCGAACTGGGTTTGGCGTGTTGTGTGGGAGTTCCCAACGCCCTTTCGGCGCTGGAAGCCGCGGCAAACCTGGGATCGCACCACCGGGCGCAGTCCCACACCACCGAGCCGGAACCTGCTTCGTCCGGCGACGCCGCCTGTCCCACCGCAGCACTCACCGAGCATCAAGCCAAGCAGTGGCTCGCCTCGGCGGGCGTGACGGTGCCCGAGGGGGAGTTGGTGGCGGCTGGTGATGCAGTGGTGGCCGCCGAGCGCGTCGGCTACCCGGTGGTGGTGAAGGCCTCGGGGCTGGCCCACAAATCCGACCGGTGCGCAGTGTCGGTGGCTCTCAACCACCCTGGCGAGGTGGAGTCCGCAGCCGTGGCGTTGGCCGCCCTTGGTGACGGACGGGTGCTGGTGGAGCAGCATGCGGCCGATGCGGTGGCCGAACTGTTGGTGTCGGTGCGGTCGGAGCCGCCGGTGGGGATGATGCTCACCCTCGGCGCCGGTGGAACCCTCGTGGAGGTGCTGGACGACACGGCGAGCTTGTTGCTGCCGCCGACACCTGGCGAGGTGCGATCGGCGCTTCAGGGGCTACGAGTTGGACGTCTGCTGGGCGGGCATCGGGGCAAGCCGGCGGGTTCGCTCGATGCGGTGGAACGCGTGGTGGACGCCCTCACCAAAGGGGTGCGCAGCGATCGTTCGGTGCTCGAGATCGAGATCAACCCGCTGCTGGTAACCCCCGACGCAGCGGTGGCGGTGGACGCGCTGATCGTGGCAGTCACATGACCGCCACGTGGCCAATCCGGATGGCGAGCCACCGCTCTGGCGGGGAATGCGCTGATTGTGACAGTCACATGATCGCGATCCTCAAGTGACGACCGACAGGAGGAAACCGTGAACGACGCAGTGAGCGACGCAGTGCGAACCACAGTGCGCAACGGCGTGCTGGAGGTGACCCTCGACAGGCCCAAGGCCAACGCCATCGACGCTGCCACCAGCAGGCGGCTCAGCGAGGTGTTCGCAACGTTCCGTGACGATCCGGGGTTGCGAGTGGCGATCCTCACCGGTGCCGGTGGTCGCTTCTTCAGCGCGGGATGGGATCTCAACGCCGCTGCCGCGGGCGAGGATTTTGAGGCCGACTACGGCGAGGGCGGCTTCGGCGGGTTCGGCGAGCTGCCGGGCCTGCTCAAGCCGGTGATCTGCGCGGTGAACGGCATGGCCGTGGGCGGCGGGTTCGAAATCGTGCTGGCAGCCGACCTGGTGGTGGCGGCCCACAGCGCCCGTTTCTGGCTGCCCGAAGCCTCATTGGGCCTGGTGGCCGACACGGCTTCGGTGCGTCTGCCGCGAATGCTGCCGCCGGTGATCGCCAACGAAGTGCTCTACGCGGGCCGCAGGCTCGACGCTTCCGAGGCGTTGCGCTGGGGCCTGGTGAACCTCGTGGTGGACGACGCCTCGCTGATGGACGAGGCCCGGGCGCTGGCCGACCGGGTGGCGGCCAGCGCGCCGCTGTCGGTGGCCGCGGTCACCGAGATCCGCAACCGCACAAGCCATCTGGGGTTGCGAGCCGCGTTTGAGAAATTGCGCTCAGGCGACCTGGGCGCCTACGAGGCCATGCTGGGGTCCGCAGACGCAACCGAGGGCCCGAGAGCCTTCAGCGAGGGTCGCGAGCCGAACTGGCAGGGCCGCTGACCTAACGCATCGCCGCTCGTCGGGTCGCTGACCGTCCAACACCGAACGCGCAGCGCCAATCGTCGGGTCGCTGACTGTCCAACACCGAACTCGCAGCGCCGCGGCTGATGTGGCGGCGCTGATTGCGGGATCGCTGGTTGCCGAAGGCGCCGCGGGCAGGGCCGGACGCGGGCCGGTTGGCTCAGTTGCGGAAGGTGAACGACGCGATCTCGGCCAACTGTTCACCGAGCAGGTCCACGGCCTTCTCGAAGAGTTGCTTGCCCTCGGCGGCGTTGGCGGTGGTGGGATCGCCGATGTGCCCCTCGGGGCCGAAGTCGTTGGACAGCCACCCGAAGGACACCATGCCGCCAAAGCGTGCGTACTTGTTCTGGGCGAGGTGCTCGGGCACGTTGCGTGTGGCCCGGTCGAGTCGCACCAACTCGGGGCGAAGGTGCATGAACACCGACGTTTCCTGATGACCGCCGTGGATGCCCATGCCCAGCTCGGCTTCGGGTGACTTGCCGCCGTGATCCGCCGGCACGAAGGGATGCACCACGAAGGTCTTCAACCCGTAGGCCAGGCGCAACTCTCGGCACGCCACGTTCAACAAGGCGGTGTTGCCGCCGTGGCCGTTGAGGAACACCAACGTCTTGGCGGCGGTGGTGGCCACGCAGCGGCCGATGTCGGAAAGCACGGCCAGCATCGTCTCCGCGGAGAGCCAAAGCGTGCCCGGCGACCAGGCGTGCTCGTTGGATTTGCTCACCGACATGGTGGGAAGCACCCACAAGTCGAGCGCGTCGCCGTGGTCGGAAACAAGCGCCGCGGCGGCTTCGTGTGCGATCACGTGATCCACCGACAGCGGCAGGTGCGGGCCGTGCTGCTCCACGGCGCCCACCGGCTGGATGATCACCGCGGATTCGGTGATCATCTCGGTTACCTCGGCGCCGCTCAGGTCTTCAAGGTGTCGTCGTCGCGCCTGGCGGCCCGCGCCGGTTGTGTCACTGTTCATGTCTGCCCTCCGGTCTCACCAAGTTGTGATGCGCAAGTCCGTCGACACCCAAGTCACCGCCGGCCCTAGAACGGGCTGAAGCCCATGCGGTTGCGAATGGAGATCAACTCGCCGAGGTGGTTGAATCCATGCCCGACGGCGCTCCACTGCAGAAACCAGTGCGCAGGCTTGCCGTCCCACATCCCGTACAGCCAGTCGAAGCGGTCCTCTGGGGTTCCGATCGCGGCGAGCGCCGCGGCCGAATCCGGCCGGGCCTCCAGGTCGGGCAGGCCCTCGGCGTCGATCCAATCCGCGGTGGTGGAGATCACCTCCAGGGCGTAACCACCCACAGCGTCGGGATCCAACACGTCCACCAAATCGGCGTCCTCGGCTTCGGCCAAACCGCGCCAAAAGCGCTCCCCGATGCCGAGGCGGTCACCCCAGTCGTTCACAACGGCATCCGCGCCGCGAGCGCGCAGCACCCCGTTCACGGCCACGTCGTGATGACGGGCCAGGTGCCACAACACGTAGCTGGGTGCGATCCCCCCACCATCTGCTCGTTCCCGGCGCCGCTCGGCGGGGATCAGGCCGAGAACCCCGCCGCCAATCTTGGCCCCGAGGGAACGCAAATCTCCGGTGATCCAGGCTTGCAGATCCACCCCGGTGAGGTTAGGCGCAGAACGACACGCTCAACGAAACCCAGGCCTGCCGGTAGGTGTCACACCAAGCCCCGCGGCTAATCTTTTTTGGGTGCGTTTTGTGGTACTGCACGCTCACCCGTTGGAGGAGTGCCTCAGCGCAACCCTGCGCGACCGGGTGAGCCAATCCCTGGTGGATGCGGGCTGCGAAGTGACCGTGGTGAGGATCACCCAGGGCGAGTGGATCAGCGCCGATCAGCTCGCGGACGCTGAGGGGCTGGTGCTGGTGTACCCCACCTGGTGGGGTGGCCTGCCCGCGCCGCTTCTGAACTGGGTGCAACGCGAACTGGCACCTTGGATCGACGGCGCCGCGAGCCGGGCGTCCTCACCGCTGCGCAACATCGGCAGTTTCGCGGCGGTCACCACCCATGGATCCACCCGCTGGGTGAACCGCCTCCAGGGCGAGCCCGGCCTGCAACTACTCAAGCGCTCGGTGGCGCCGCTGTGCGCACCTGGCACCAAGCTGCGTTGGGTGGCCCTCTACAACATCGACCGCTGCAACCAACAGCAAATCAACACGTTCATCACCACGGCGCAAGCCCGGATCTCCGCGGAGGCCGCAAGCAGCAAACGGTCTACCGGGCGGCGACGACGGCCACCTCCACCTTCCATTGGGGCTGAGCCAGGTGCGGCACCACCAGCAGCACCGACGCCGCGAGGTGCCCGTTGAAGTAGGCGTCCCGGGCGGCCATCACCGGGCCGAGGTCATGGTTGGCCACCACGCAGGTGATGATCGACACGATGTCGGTCACGTCCATGGCTGCGTCGGTGAGCATGGCGTGAACGTTCTGCCACATCACCTCGGCTTGTTCGCCCACATCGTCGGGAACCGAGCCGTCGGGCCGGGTGCCCACCACGCCTGCTGTGTGAAGCCAGCGCTGCGCGTTCTCGGTGAGAACGGCGTGCGCGTAATTTGCCGCCGGTGGGGCCAAACCCGGCGGGTCCACCACTCGTGAAGTCATCGCGTGATCGTAGATGCCCCGCACGGGCCGGCGCCCGCTCCGGCGGGGTGGAGGCGCCCGCGGTTGCTCTGGCAGACTTGGCCGATGGCTCAAAGGATGGGGTTGTACCTGCAGGACAAGCACCCGATCGGATACGAGATCGAGGTGGCCCGCTACGCGGAGCAGCGGGGCTTCGCCGAGATCTGGCAGGCGGACACCCGCCTGGCCCGCGACTGTGTGGTGATGATGAGCGCCCTGGCCGCGGCCACCAGCCGGATTCGCATCGGCAGCGGGGTTCTGCCGATTTACACCCGCAACCCTGCGGTGATCGCCGCCACTTGGAGCACCATGCACGAACTGGCCGGCCCCGCCCCCGACGGCGGCAGCCGGTTGATGCTCGGGCTGGGCGCCTGGTGGGAGCCGATCGCCTCTCGGGTGGGCGCGGGTCGGCGGCGACCGCTGAAGGCCATGCGCGAAAACATCGAAGCGATAAGGGCGCTGTTCACCATGGACGAGGTGAGCTACTCGGGTGAGTTCGTGAACCTTGACCGGGTGCGCCTCGATGTGGCCTACGGCGACGACTCGCCGCGCGACATCCCCATCTACATTGGCGCCACCGGCCCCAAGATGCTGGAGCTGTCCGGGGAGATCGCCGACGGGGTGGTGCTCAACTACGTGGTTCCAACCGGCTACATCCGTGACGCCACCGCCCGGGTGCGCACAGGCGCGCAGCGGGCCGGCAAGACCCTCGAATCGGTTGACCGGCCCGAGTTGTTGGCTTGCGCTCTCAGCGACGACGACCCCGAGGCCGCGTTGTTGGTGGGCAAGTCGCTGGTGGCGTACTACCTGGGCACCGAACCGCACATCATGGAAGCCTCCGGCGCCGATCCGGGGTTGGTGCAGCGTGTGCAGGAGATCGTGGGCTGGCCCGCCACCGAAGCCGATTACGTCAAGGCGGCCCCCCTGATCAGCGACGAGTTGGTGCGCAGCGTGATGGCGGTGGGCACGTCGCAACAATGCCGCGACAAGGTGGCCGAGTACATCGACGCCGGGGTCACATGCCCGGCGCTGTACCCGCTGATGGACGACATTGGAACAGTGGTGGACGCCTTCGCCGGCTGGTCACCGTGACCGCCGCCGCGGGAGGCGCCACAGGGAGGCCTCGCCATGACCGCTTCGCCTGACTTGTTGATCCACGGCGGCGCCGTGGTGACGGTGGACGATCACGCCACGGTGCTCGACCCGGGATGGGTGTACACCCGTGAGGGCCGCATCGCACAAACCGGGGCGGGCGACCCCCCGGAGGCTGTGCTGCGCAGCGCCGGCGAGGTGATCGACGCCACCGGCGGGGCGGTGATGCCAGGCATGACCAACGCCCACACTCACTTGTTTCAAACGTTCTTCAGGGGTCTCGCCGATGACAAGCCGCTGCTGGACTGGCTGGCGGAGTGCATCTGGCCCGGAGCGGTGCATCTCGATGCCGAACTGGCGGCGCCGGCGCTTGCGCTTGGGATGGTGGAGAACCTGCGCGGCGGCGCCACCGCGATTGTGGACCATCAGTACGTACACACCGACCCGAACATCGACCACGAGGCTTGCGCGGCGGCGGAGCGTCTGGGGGTGCGTTACCTGCTGGCCCACGGCTGGGCTGATCGCTACGCCATCCCCGAACTCGCCGAAACAGCCGAAGTGGCGATCGAATGCGCCGACGGGGTGCGCCAACGCTGGGACGGACTCCACGACGACCGCATCCGGGTGGAGCTGGCCCCGCTGATTCCGTGGGGTTGCACCAACGAGGCGATGGTGGCCACCGTGGCCGCGTCTCGCAGCTGGGGCCGGGGCACCCACATTCACTGCGCGGAGACCCAGGCCGAGGTGCAGATGAGCCTTGATGACCGCGGCATGCGTCACGTGAACTGGCTGGCTTCGCTGGGCGTGTTGGATCCAACGGTCACCCTGGCTCACAGCGTGTGGCTCGACGACGAGGAGCTCGACCTGATCGCCGAGACGGGAGCGGTGGTGTCGCACTGCCCGGTGTCCAACATGTACCTGGCGTCGGGCGTGCCCCGAATCCCCGAAATGCGAGAACGTGGCATCACCGTCGCGCTTGCCAGCGACGGGCCGGGCAGCAACAACCGTCAGGACATGTTCGAGGTGCTCAAGTCCACCGTGCTGCTGGCCAAGGTGAGCACCCTGGATGCCATGGTGATGCAACCCGAGGACGTGCTGGTGATGGCTTGTCGGGGTGGCGCCGCGGCGTTCGGCATGCCCGGCGAGTTCGGCATGATCACAGAAGGTCAGCGCGCCGACATGGTGGTGGTGGACTTGCAGTCGCCGCTGGTGATGCCGGTGCATCGGGTGGTGAGTTCGCTGGTGTTCAACGTGACCCCGCGTGACATTCGCCAGGTGGTGGTGGGGGGTCGCATCGTGCTGCGTGACGGCGAGCTCACAGTGGCCGACGAGGCAAAGATCATGGCCGACGCCGAGGCCGCGGCCCGGGAGTTGCACCGCCGCGCCGGAATCTCCTCTCGCCTCACCCGCTAGCACCCCGGTTCGATCCCGCCCGCTGCGCGGCGTTGACGCAGCGGCGCGGGTTGAGCACAGCGGCACGGCGTTGACGCAGCGGCGCGGGCTGGGGCCGGAATTGGAGGGATTGCTAGCGTTTCGCCATGCCACTGGCCATCGCCTATCACCGTCCCGACACGCTCAGCGAAGCCCTCGAACTGCTGGGTGACCCCAACAGGGTTCCCCTGGCGGGCGGCACGGTGCTCAACGCCGACCGCACCCCGTCGCAGCTCGAAGTTGTGGACTTGCAAGCACTGAACCTCCACGGGATCTCCACCGAGGATGCGCCCGGCGGCCCCACTGGAGCACGGTTGCGGATCGGCGCCACCACCACCCTCGACGCTCTTTGCCGAAGCGAGCTGCTGCCCGAGTCGTTGCGTGAGCGGGCCCGAGCCGAGCAGCCGTCAACCATGAGGACTCTCGCAACCACCGGAGGCGTCGTGGCCGGCGCATCACCGGAAAGCGCCTTGCTGGCGGCGCTCCTGGCTCACGACACCCACGTGGAATCGCGCGGGGCCGCGTCCGGCGCATCCAACGACGCCGAGACCACACCCCTGGCCGAGTTCATGGCCGCCGCGGCCGGGCAGCCCGGGTGGCCGGGTCGGCTGATCACAGCGATCACGGTTGATCCCGGTGGCCAAGCGGCGTTCGCCGCCACTGGTCGCACCCCGGCCGACACGCCGATCGTGAGCGCCTACGGCCGCCAAACCGGCGGCGGGCCCACGGTGGCGCTCACCGGCGTGGCCGATCATCCGGTGCTGGTGAACCTCGCGGATCCAACCGCGGGGCTCGCACCGACGGGCGATTTCCGAGGCAGCGCCGCGTACCGGTTGGAGCTGGCAGCAGTCCTCACCGCAAGAGTGATGGCACAACTGGAAGGTGAGAGCCGATGACCACCGCCCCGCACACCGCCACCCCCATGTCGGCGCCCGCTACGGCCGCGACCCTGCCAACCGCCGCCACCCCCGCCTCCCAAGGCGCCAACGGGTCGTCCATCGAGGTGCGCTTCGAACTCAACGGCAGCGAAGTCACCGCGATGGCCGCGCCCCATCACAGCTTGCGCGAGGTGCTGCGCAGCCTCGGCATGTTCTCGGTGCGCTACGGATCCCCAAGCGGCGAAACCGGCGCCGCGGCGGTGCTGTACGACGGTCGTCTGGCCTCCGCGGACGTGATCCTGGCAGCGTCGGCGCACGGTCATCGCATCACCACCGTGGAGGCGCTCAACCAGAGCCCCGACCTGAATCCCGTTCAGGCGGCGTTCGTGGCGGTGGGGGCGTTCCAGTCCGGCTACTCCGCAGGGGCGATGATCCTGGGCACGATCGCGCTGCTCGAGGAAAGCCCCGACCCCACCGACGACGAGATCCGGGACATGCTCTCGGGGATCCTCGACCGCGAAACGGCCTACATCAAACCGGTGGAGGCGGTTCGCCGAGCCGCGGCGGTGCTGCGAGGCGAAACACCCGAACCGTTCGGCCCGCTGATGGTGGGAGCGCTCACCGACGGCTTCAACCCCCCGGCCGGCGAATCGCTCGACGCGCTCACCGGCCCGCCGCCCGAGGCGTCAAACGCGGTGCCGCGGCTGGTTCGCTCACGCGAGGTGCCCGACACCGCGGTGGTGGGCCGCCCCGAGGTGAAGGTGGACGCGATCCGTCTCGCCAAGGGCAACCCGGCGTTCACCGACGACATCGAACCGCGGGGAATGCTGCACGCCAAGGTGCTGCGCAGCCCCCACGCCCATGCCCGCATCGTCCACATCGACGACTCCGCCGCGGTTGCGCTGCCCGGGGTTCGCGCCGTGCTGCATCACGGCAACACCCCCAGAGTGAAGTACGCGTCGGGTGGTCAGAGCTGGCCCAACCCGCACCCCCATGACCAGGTGAGCTTCGACGACAAGGTTCGCCACGTGGGCGACAGGGTGGCAGCGGTGGCCGCGGACACCGTCGAGATCGCCGAGGAGGCGGTGCGGCTCATCAAGGTGCAGTACGACGTGCTGCCCGCGGTGTTCGACGAGCGGCACGCCATGGACGACGACGCGCCGGTGATCCACGACGAGCACGACACCACCCACATTCACGACCCCGAACGCAACCGGGTGCATCACATAACCGCCCAGCGAGGCGACCCCGACGCCGCCCTGCAAAGCGCGCCGCGCACCTTCGAGGGCACCTATCGGGTGCATCAGGTGCAGCAATGCCCGATCGAGCCGCACATTTCGATGGCGTGGCTCGATTCGGACGAGCGCATGGTGGTGCGCACCGCCACGCAGGTGCCGTTTCACACAAGACGAATGCTGGCGCCGCTGATCGGCATGGACATCAAGGACATTCGCGTGATCAAACCGCGCATCGGTGGCGGTTTCGGCGCCAAACAGGAAATGCTGATCGAGGACATCGTGGCCCACCTGGCGATCGCCACCCGCCGCCCGGTGCGTCTCGAACTCGACCGTGCCGAGGAGTTCTGGGGGAGCCGCACCCGCCATCCCCAAACCCTCACGTACCGAACAGCGGTGGATCACGAAGGCCGACTCGCCGCGCAGGACTTGTACATCGTGGGCAACACCGGCCCGTACGGCACTCACGGTTTCACCGTGCAGATCGTTTCGGGCCTGCGGGGCCTCACGTCCTACAACGCGGGCGCCAAACGTTTCGAGTGCGACGTGGTGTACACAAACATTCCCGTGCCCGGCGCGTACCGCGGCTACGGCGCGCCGCAAGCCGAGTTCGCCCTCGAAGCCCACATGGAGGACATAGCCCGCGAGTTGCAACTCGACCCGATCGAGTTCCGTCGTCGCAACTGGGTGAAGGTGGGCGACGAAATGGACATAGCCCCGCACCTCGGGGAGCGGGCCGTGGCCGAAGGCGAACTCGAGTCCTATCCGAAGGTGATGTCGTCGGGGATCGAGGAATGCGTTGCCCAGGCCGGCCGCGAAATCGGCTGGCACCGCCGAGGGGACGCCACCTGGCATCAGCCCGAGGACAGGCCTTGGGTTCGACGGGGGCTCGGGTTTGCGTTCTGCATGCACGGCACCGCCATCCCGTTCTTGGACATGGGCGGCTGTTCGATCAAGCTCAACGACGACGGCTCGTTCAACATGCTCATCGGCGCCACCGATCTCGGCACCGGTGCCGACACGGTGATCGGCCAGATCGCCGCCGAGGTGCTCGGCGTTCCCCTGTCGGACATCAAGGTGTATTCCAGTGACACCGACGTGACCCCGTTCGACACCGGCGCGTACGCATCGTCCACCACCTACATCTCCGGCACCGCGGCGCTCAAGGCCGCCGAGGCGGTGCGCAAGAGGCTCAAGGAACGCGCCGCCATGCTCCTCGAGGAGGACGAGCCGTGCGTGATCGAGTTGCGCGACCGTCGTGCCTGGGCGCCCGACGGGCGTTCGGTGAGCCTCGAGGACATCGCCTTGGATTCGCTGCACTGGCAGGATCAGGAACAGATCATGGGAACCGCGTCGTACGTGTCGCCGGATTGCCCTCCGCCGTTCGCCGCGCAGTTCGCCGAGGTGGAGGTGGACACCCAAACCGGCCAGGTCACGGTGACGAAGCTGGTGATGGCCGTGGACTGCGGCGTTGCGATCAACCCGGTGACCGCCAGCGGTCAGGTTGAGGGCGGCATGACCCAGGCGCTGGGGTACGCCCACTGCGAGGAGATCGTGCTCGACGACGACGGTCGCATGGTGAACGACTCGTTCGGCCCGTACAAGATCTACAGGGCCGACGAGATGCCCGAGACCGTGGTGTACCTGGTGCAGACCATGGAGGACAGCGGGCCTTTCGGCGCCAAGGCCGTGGCGGAGATCCCCAAGGACGGCGTGGCCCCGGCGATCAGAAACGCCATCCTCGACGCCACCGGTGTGGCCATCAACGACATTCCGTTCACCCCGGAACGGGTTTGGGCGGCGCTGAGCGCCGACGCCGCAACCGGCGGGGCCTGAGGGCCTGCCTCGTTGGTCGAGGCGACGGCCGACCGGTGCGGGCCTTTCACCACGCAGCGCCGGCGCCCGCGCCCGTGAGTGCGGGCCGGTGGAGGCCGAGGCTGTGTCGGTAGGGCCGGGTCGGTAGAGGCTGGTTTGATGAGCGCAGGTGCAGCGTCGGGTCGGGGGCTTGTGGTGTCGGCGGATTGGGTGATTGCCGACGCGCTCGACGAGCCGTTGCGCAACAGCGCCGTGCGGGTGGTGAACGGACTGGTTCACGAAGTGGGCCCCACCGCTGACTTGTTGGCCCGCTTTCCCGAAGACGCCCATCACCACGCCGCCGGCGCGACGCTGATTCCCGGTTTCGTGAACGCCCACATACACCTCTACGGAGTGTTGGCGCACGGGGTGCCCGCACCTGCGGATCCCCCGGCGGACTTCTGGGGTTTCCTGGCGGACTACTGGTGGCCGTTGGTGGAGGACGCGCTCGACCATGAAATGATCGCGGCCGCCGCCGAGTGGGTCACCGCGGAGCTTGCCGCTTCGGGCACCACCACCTTCTTCGACATTCTCGAAGCCCCCAACGCCCTGCCCGATGCCTTGGAGGTGCAAGCCGAGGCGGTGCGCCGCCGGGGGCTCCGCGGGGTGCTCAGCTTCGAGGCCACCGAGCGCCGGGGCGCGGCCAGTGGCAGGGCCGGGCTCGACGAGAACGTCGGATTCATCGAGGCCTGCAGGGCATTCGACCAAGACGAGCAGCGCAGGGTCGCACGCCAACAACCCGCCGGGCCGTCCGCGGCAACAAGCGCAGGAGGCGGGCCCAACGGCGGGGGCAACGGCGCGGGCGCGGCGGGGCGGGTGTCGGGGGCGATGTGCATTCACACCACCTTCACCTGCGGCGAGCCGTTCATCCGCGAGGCGTTCGAGCTGGCCGATCATCACGACGTGTTCTGCCACGCGCACGTGAACGAGGGCGCCCACGAAGGCCGTTGGTGCGAGCAGCACCACGGCATGCGCACGCTGGAGTACTACGACAGTCTCGGGGTGGCGTCGCCGCGCTTTCAGGCCAGCCAATGCGTGCAGATCTCCGAATGTGAGCTGCAGATCATCGCCGAGCGCGGCGTGCGGGTGTCGCACATGCCGCTGTCCAACTGCGAGGTGGGCGGCGGGATAGCACCACTGGTGGACATGCTCGACCGTGGCGTCACGGTGGGTTTGGGATCCGACGGTTACATCAACGACATGTTCTCGGTGATGCGCGCAGCGTTCCTGCTGCAACGGGCCGCCACTTGTGACCCGGGGGCGATCAGCGCGGCGCAGGTGTTGCATCTCGCCACCGAGGGCGCGGCCTGGGCGTTGGGCCTGGAACGGGTGGGCAGGCTCGAACCGGGCTGGCACGCCGACATGGTGTTGGTGAACACCGACGGGCCGCACGGTTTGCCAACGCCGGTGGACGCCCACAACCTGGCCGAACAGCTGGTGTTGTGGCGCAACCGTGGCGACGTAACACGGGTGATGGCCGCGGGACGCTGGATCGCCGCCGACGGCGTGGCGCTCGGAGCGGACCCGGCCCAGTTGAGGGCGAACACCATGACTCAGGCCACAAGGTTGTGGTCGTGACCCGGGGCCGATTCGGTCGCGGTTACGCCGCGTGGTTTCGGCCCGATGGCGGCGTGAACAGCGGCGCGCCCAGCGGCGTGAGGCTCGGCGGGAACAGCAGCGTGATCCGATGGTGAACTTGCTGCGAAGGCTCGCCGATGACGTGGCCGCGGGTGTGGCGGTGGCCTCGGCCACGGTGGTGGACACCTCCCGGTCGGTGCCTCGACACGCCGGGGCCAGGATGCTGGTGTACCGCGACGGTCGCTGTGAGGGCACCGTCGGTGGTGGCGAGATGGAGAACCGGGTGGTTGCCGAGGCCCGGCTCGCCCTTGACGACGGCCGCTGCCGTCTGTTGTCGTATTTTCTTGTCGATCCCGGCCGCGGCGATCCCGGCGTGTGCGGGGGCGACGTTCGCATCTTCGTGGAGCCTCACATGCCTCAACCAACTCTGGTGGTGATGGGATACGGCCATGTCGGCCGTGCCGTGGTGCAGGTGGCCTCGTGGTTGGGGTACCGCACCGTGGCTGTGGACGACCGCCAAGACGTGGCCGAAACACCGGCGACCCCGCAAGGCGAAACAGTTGAGGATCCCACCATTGGCGACGAGGGGCCCGATGAGTTGATTATCGGAGGGGTGGACAACCTCACCGCTCGCTTCCCGATGGACGCCGACACATCGGTGGTGTGCGTCACCCGCAACGTGGACGTTGACTGCTCCGCTCTGCCCGGACTGCTGGCCTCGGGCGCGTCTTATGTGGGGGTGATGGGAAGCAAGCGGCGTTGGAAAACCACCCGAGCAAGGCTGGCCGACATGGGCGTGGCGGAGGCCGACCTTGACCGTGTTCACGCGCCGATCGGTGTGGAGATAGGCGCGGAGACCCCAGAGGAGATCGCGGTGAGCATCATGGCCCAAGTGGTCGCCCACCGCCGCATGTGATGTCCGCCGGCACACGCAAAGCGATCTCGTGGTGATGCCACGACGGGTCTCACCGCGATCAGTCACGCCGGCACGATCTCGTGGTGATGGCGGGGCGATCTCGTCGTGATCTGGTTGTGATGGCAAAGCGGCGTCACAACCGGGGGCTGCCGGATCGCCCGTTGTGCGTGGTGCGCGGCGGTGGCGATCTGGCCACCGGCGTGGTCTGGCGTCTCACCAGGGCTGGTTGGCCGGTGGTTGTGACCGAGCTTCGCAATCCGTTGACGGTGCGACGCACTGTGTCGCTGTCCTCTGCGGTCACCGAGGGCCGCGTGAACGTGGAGGGCATGACCGGAGTGCTGGTCGGCGACCCCCCA
Organism: Candidatus Aldehydirespiratoraceae bacterium; assembly: GCA_965221635.1. Taxonomy (GTDB): domain Bacteria; phylum Actinomycetota; class Acidimicrobiia; order Acidimicrobiales; family Aldehydirespiratoraceae; genus JAAXHB01. The sequence continues at coordinate 410,156 of OZ244902.1, read as the reverse complement.
GCGGCCCTGTCGCTGAGCCGAGCCGCAGGCAACGGCGCGGGTGGTGATCATGCACCGGGTGTGCTTCGGGGCGCGGTGGCGGTGCTGGTGGCCCCCGGCAAGGAAGAGTTGGCCCAACTTGAGCCTGATGTGGTTGTGGACGCACGCATGGCGAAACGCAACCTGGACACCACCATCGACGACGCACCTCTTGTGGTGGCGCTCGGGCCGGGGTTCGTGGCCGGGGTGGACTGCCACGGCGTGGTGGAAACCAACCGTGGTCACCGCCTGGGCCGTGTGATCTGGGACGGCGCCGCCGAGGCCGACACCGGCGTGGCCGCCACCGTCGGGGGTAAGGGACACGAGCGGGTGCTGCGCGCCCCCGCCGACGGCGTGGTCGCCTGGGATACCCACATCGGCGAAACGGTGACCGAAGGTGAGCGCCTGGGTGTGGTTCATCCCACGGCTCCGGGCAATCCGGCACAGTCCTCCCACGATGATCCAGCCGCCACGCACACGCCCACACACCCGGTGACGGCGCCCTTCGGCGGGGTGGTGCGTGGTTTGATCGGTGAGGGCACCACGGTGCAGGCCGGTCTCAAAATCGGTGATCTGGATCCACGTTGTGACCCTGGCGCCTGTCACGAGATATCGGACAAGTCCCTGGCGGTGGGCGGCGGAGTGCTCGAAGCGGTGCTCGCCTGGCGCAACAATCTGGTGTGGGCGCAATGATCGGATCGGCTTTCAACCTGATACCCGACCAGCCCGTTGGTCGGGTGGTGGAACTGGCCGCGCTCGGCGAGGAGCTGGGATACGAGCGTGGCTGGTTCTACGACGAGGGCCTGGCCACCCGCGAGCTGTACGTCACCCTCGCAGCGGTGGCGCTCGCCACCCGCAGCATCAGCATCGGCCCCGGCATCACCAACCCCTACACCCGCCATCCCGGACTCACCGCCTCCGCGGTCGCCACGCTGGACGAACTGTCCGGTGGCAGGGCCTTCCTCGGGCTCGGCGCCGGTGGGAGCCTCACCCTTGATCCGTTGGCGATCAAACGTGTCGGCGCTCTCGGAGCGGTGCGCGAAACCATCGAGGTCTCCCGACGGCTCTTCGCCGGTGAGACGGTCACCACCAGCGGCAAACACGTGCGCCTTGAGCGGGCGCAACTCGCCGCGGCACGGGCCGACACCGAGATCTGGCTTGCCGGGCGCGGGCCGAAAATGCTGGCACTGGGAGGCGCCACCTGTGACGGCGTGCTGTTGGACTTCGTGTACAAACCCCGCCTTGGCGAGATCGCCGGGCACATTCGTGACGCCGGCGCCGAGCGGGGCAACCGTCCGCGGATCGCCTACTCCACCGCGATCGTCACCGACGACGCGTCCATGGCCGCGGTGAAGCCACACATGACCTACCGCCTGGTGGACACCCCACCCGACGTTCAGCAGGCGATCGGCCTGTCGCCCGCCGACGCGGCCGCGATCCGCTCAGCAATGGGCGGAGGCCTCGAAGCCGCCGGCGAACTGGTGCGTGACGAGTGGGTGCTGCCCTTCGTGCTGGCCGGCACCGTGGCGCAATGCTCGGCTGAACTGGAGCGCCTCGCGGCTGAGCATCGCCTTCACAGTTTCGTGGTGCCCCTGCTCGACGACGCCGGTTCGGAGTCGTTGCTGCGCACCGGCGCGCAAATGCTGGGGCTCTCGCCCAACCCCCGTCCCTGAGCACCCCCCAGCCCGAGTCCCTGATCGCGTTCCCGGCCACCGCAGCCTTGCATTGGCTGCCCGGCCAGAACGGGCCACATGCCGAGGTCTGCTCTGGGTCTGCCCTGAGTTTGCCCATCATCAGCCTCCAAGTGTCAAAAGCTATTCAATGGACTGTAAATTATGGTGATAGGGTCCTTGTAGCCCAGGACTGGTTGCCGCGATCGGTGACCGACCATTGGAGACGGCTCGGATAGCAGATCCGCCGGGCCGCCGCCCCACAGGCCCCGAAAGTCGGGGCTGCTCATCTGCCCCGCCCGCCACACGTGGGCGTCATTCCGAACCGCCGACCGTGTGCCACGAAGGCGTCCGGTCGGTGCAGGCCACGCCGCCGTGAGCCGGTGGCCACGACGGGCAGACATGTCACAAGGGAGCAGAGATGATTTTGTGGTACTGGTCAACCAAGGGAGGTTCGGGCACGTCAGCGGTGGCCGCCGCCACCGCGCTGCGCCTCGCCTCCAACGATCGTGAGACGACCCTGGTCGACCTCGGTGGAGACCAACCCGCCGTGCTCGGCCTGCCTCACCACCACGCCACCGCGCAAGGCCCGGGAATCCACGACTGGGTCGCCGCGGGTGACGCGGTTGCCGCGGACGCAATTGGTCGGCTGCTGGTGGAGATCACCGACCGGCTGCGGTTGTTGAGCAGCGGCAGGGCGCAACCACAAAGCGACCCACAGCGGCTGATGCTCGCGCTGGAGATGCTGGCCCGAAGCGGCCCAGTTGTGGTGGACGCCGGGCTCGACCCGCACGTGATGCGAGGTCACCTCGGCCGCAACGGACGCCCGGTGTGCGTGATGCGTCCCTGCTACCTGGCGATTGACCGTGCTCGCAGGGTGCCCGGCCCGTACGACCGGGTGATGCTGGTGGAGGAGCCGGGGCGGGCGCTGCGGGCCTCCGATGTGGCGGCCACGGTGAGCGCGGCCCACATCGAAACCGTCGCCTGGGATCCCAGGGTTTCCCGCTCGGTGGACGCAGGCACCCTCATAGGACTGCTGCCGCTGCCGCTGCGACGCTTCGAGTTGCCGCTATGAGCACCGCACGCGACCCCTACGGAAGCGCCCCAGGCAGCCCGCCGAGCGATTTGCCGTCGTTCGCGCAGGCGCAAATCGCGTCGCTGGTGGAGATCGTTCATCGCAAAGTGCTCGACGCCACCGGCGCCACACCGGGCCGACGCGTCGACCTGCCCGGAGTTGCCCGTTCGGTGGCGCCGCTGGCGTCCACGGGGTTGATTGAAAGCGTTGTGGCGCAGGTGTCGGCTCGGGTCAACGGCTTGGGGCCGATAGATCCGCTGCTGAGCGACCCGGCGGTGAGCGAGGTGATGATCAACGGCCCGGGACTCGTTTGGGTGGAACGCAACGGCGCCATCGCCCTCAGCGACGTGTACCTCGACCGTGGCGAGGTGGACTTGTTGATCGAGCGCATGGTGGCCCCGCTGGGGCGACGGGTGGATCAGCGAGCGCCTTGTGTGGACGGGCGGCTTCCCGACGGCTCACGGGTGCATGTGGTGGTGCCTCCGGTGGCGGTGGACGGCCCGTATGTGACCATTCGTCGTTTCGTGATCCCCAATGTGGCGCCCGAAATGTTCGCCGAGTCCGCCACGGCGGCGTTGCTGCACGATCTCGTGGATCGTGGCGCCAACGTTGTGGTGAGCGGCGGCACCGGCGCCGGCAAAACCACCCTGTTGAACGCCCTTGCCGCCCGGGTGCGCCACACGCAGCGCATGATCACCATCGAGGACGCCGCCGAGTTGTGCTTCGCGCACTCCCACGTGGTGCGCCTGGAAGCCAGGCCCGAATCGCGTGAGGGCACCGGCGCGGTCACGATCAGGGATCTGGTGCGCAACGCGCTTCGGATGCGTCCGGATCGGCTGGTGGTTGGCGAGGTGCGCGGCCCGGAGGCCCTCGACTTGTTGCACGCCCTCAACACCGGTCACGCCGGGTGTTTGTCCACCGTTCACGCCAACGGCCCCGTCGACGCGCTGCGCCGTCTGGCCGTGCTGGCCACCGCGGCCGATGAGCGCCTGCCGGTGAAAGCCGTTCGTGAGCATGTGGTGTCGGCCATAGACGTGGTGGTGCATGTGGTGCGACATGCCGATGGGGCTCGTCGCGTCAGCGAAGTGGCCGAGGTTGAGGGTCACGCCACGGTGCGGCGCCTTGCCGATTCGGAGACGGTGTTCTCCGCACCGAGCCGCCCCGCCCGTCGGGTGGATCCCATCGGTGGGCTACAGCGCCGCGATCCGAAGGCCACCACCGGGAGGGGGTCGCGAAGGTGAGCGCGCTGCTGGTGGCGGTGCTCGTGTTTGTGGCACTGGCGCCCGAGCCGAGCCTGGGCAGATCCCGAGGCCAGGCGCACCGAGCCGGATCAGGACTTGAAGGCCTGGCCCGTGCGGTTGCCGGGCGTACACGCCGCATGCGCCGCCGAGGACGGTCAGCCGAGAGCGTGGCCCGTTCGTTGGAGATGATCTCGAGGGCGTTGCGGGCCGGTGGGTCGCTGCGAACCGCGTTGGGGGCCGCCGCCGCGGAGGTGCCCGATGCGGAACTCACACCGGTGGTGAACCAGATGCAGTCCGGTCGCAGCATCGCCGGGAGTCTTGAGCGGTGGGCTGTTGGCGATCCCGCCCGCCAGATGGCGGCCGCTCTGTTGGTGCTGGGTCACGACTCGGGTGCGTCGATGGCGGCCGATCTGGATCGCGCCGCGGCTTCGCTGCACCGCCGCAAGGCGCTCAGCGACGAAATCCGGGCGCTCACCGCCCAAACCCGCGCCTCGGGTGTGGTGGTGGCCGTGGCGCCCGCCGGTTTCGGCGCTTTGGTGGCCCTGGTGGATCGTGACGTGTTGCGGGTGTTGTTCACCACCGGCATCGGCTGGGCTGCGCTGCTGGTGGGCATCACCCTCGAAGCGCTCGGACTGTGGTGGATGGCCCGTCTGTCCAAAGGCGTGGAGTCCTGGGCATGAGCGGCGCGTCGGTTGTGGCCGGTCTGGTGTTTGCGCTCGTTGCCGTGCCCAGCGCGTGGCGTCGGCCCGTGCGGGTGCGCCTCGCCGAAGTCCACACGGCGGACACGCCCGAGGCGCCCGGTCGTGGCCCGGTCACCACTGTGCTGGCCAAGTTGGGCGGCCTGCCCGGAGTCGACCCGAAAGACGCTGCGTTCGTGGGGGGCCTGGTGGTGGTGTTGCCGCTGTTGGCTCTGGCGACCGGTCCGGTGGTGGGCTTGGCCGCGTTGGTGTTGGGCGCTTGGGCGCTGCGTTCACGCAAACGCGCCCGCACGCGCCGGCGGGCCCGTCTCATCGAGCGAGGCCTTCCCGAGGTGGTCGACCTGCTCGCCTTGGTGGCCGGCGCGGGCCGCCCCACGCCCACGGCTCTGGCGGAGATCGCCTCGCGTCTTCCCGAACCGTTCCGCCAGGAGATCAACGCCATCACCCGCCGAACCACAGCCGGGGAGCCCTTCGCCGATTCGATCAGCCGCCTGCGCCACCGCCTGGGGGACTGCGTCACGCCGCTGGTGTACGCGATCACCGCAGCCGAAGTGGACGGCGTGCCGTTGCGTCCCGCGCTTGAAAGGGTGGCCGATGAGGCCCATCGGCGTCGATGGGTGCGCGCCACCGAAGCGGCTCGTCGTGTGCCGGTGCTGATGCTGTTCCCGCTGGTCTTTTGCATCCTGCCCGCGTTCGGGCTCCTCACCGTTGTCCCGCTGCTTGTGGGATCCGTGGCCGAGTTGCAACTCCCACTCTGACCTCCGGTCGGTCTCCAGGCCGGCCACGGCCAGTCAAACACCCACCGGCCCTTGCACAGCGTTCCACCACAAGTCCCACTCGAAAACAGTCTCACTCCGGCACAAAAGGAGGCGCACAATGATCGACCACCGTCGCAATCCCCGTAAGGCCCACGGTGTGGCCCGACATGCTGGTGAGAGAGGCCAAACCACCGCCGAGTACGCGCTGGTGATTCTTGGCGCGGCTGCGCTTGGGTTGATGTTGCTTGCCTGGGCCACCGACACCGGGGCGGTGTCCATCTTGATGGACCGTGTGCTCGACACGGTCCTCGACATGATCAACTAACCCCAGGCGGAGACCGGCACGGTGAGCGGATCGGGCATGGCTTCCAACCGGCCGAGACGCACCCAGCGGGGACAGTCCACGGTGGAATTGGTGCTGGTGCTGCCGTTCTTTGCGATCTTGTTGCTGGTGGTGGTTCAGGTGGCGTTGCTGGTGCGCACCCGTGTGGTGGTGGTTCACGCCACCCGTGAGGCCGTGCGAGAGGCCGCGGTGGGCGCTGATGACACCAACGTGCGGGCCGCGGCGATCGCCGCCGCGGATCTCGACCCGAGCCGTGTGACGGTTTCGGTGGTTAGGGAATCGCAGAGGGTGCGGGTGCAGGTCACCTATCGCGAGTCCACCGACGTGCCCATCGTTGGCCGTCTGGCCGGCGACGCCGTGTTCACCGAGCAGGCCACAATGCGCCTGGAGTAACCCGCAAAGCGCGTCGGGTGGCGCTGGGGTGACGCCGGGTCCCAGGCCCGCCTCGCGGCGGCGGGGCTGCGCCCACCAGGGGTACGGTTCAAGTTGTGGGATTGCACGTGAAGCGGGCTCAACACGGATCCTGGACGGTGTTGGCCCTCAGCGGGGATCTCGACACCCTCGGCGCCGCGGAGTTGCGCGCCGCGGTGATGGCGGCGGTGGCCGACGGTGAGCGACTTCTGGTGCTCGACCTGTGCGACGTGGACTTCATCGACTCGGTGGGCCTGGGCGCAGTGGTGGGCGCCCTCAAGCGCACCCGCCAGCGCGCGGGAGACCTCGGTTTGGTGTGCCCGGTGCCACGGGTGCGGCGAGTGTTCGAAATGTGTGATCTGGATCAGGTGATGCCCATCGGCGCCACAATTCACGAGCTGCTGGGCAACGAAGTCCCGGGCGATCAGTCTCCGGGCGCGCCTGCAACGTCGTCACCCGCGGGTTTGTCGTAGCCGGTCCGGGCCCACACTACGATCACTTGTCTATGGGCCAAAGCGGCACCTCGGAGTGGCAACAAGGCGTCGAGGTGGAGATGACGATCCCGGCCAACGTGGCGTACGTGTCGTTTGTGCGCGCAGTTGTGTCGGCCGCCGCCGAGCTGGAACCGGCCCTGGATTCGAGAAGGCTCGAGGATCTCGCGCTGGTTGTCACCGAGGCCGCCACCAACGCAATCGAGATTCATCAGGAGTCGGGACTGTCGCGCCCGATCCGGGTGTGGTGCAGAGCCGCCGACGACGCGGTCACCGTGGTGATCCACGACCAGGGCCCCGGATTTGATCCCGAATCGCTTCCGGAGATGCCGCCGCCGGAATCTCCCGAGCGGCTCCTGCACGAGTCCGGGCTTGGTGTGGCGCTCATGAAAATGCTCGCGGACGAGTCCGAGTTTCGTTCCGGTCCCGACGGCACCGAGGTTCGGTTGATCGTTCACGCCTCGGCCTCACAGGCAGCGGAATAGCCCCGGCCACGCCCCAAGGCTTGCCCGTTTCAAACTCAGGACATGACCGCCGACCGCTCCGCGCCCTCAGACCCCGTGACCACTGACCCTGCATCCTCAAGCTCCGCGCCCTCAGACCCCGTGCCCTCAGACCCTGTGGCCGCTGACCCTGCGTCCTCACGCCGCGCGCCCGCAGATCTCGACGCTGATCAGATCTGGCATTCGCCGCTCACCTGGCTGGGCCGGGGACGTGGCCTCAGCCGATGGGTGGGGCGTCCAATCGTGCGTTTCGCCCGAATCGAAACAGCAGGCGGTTTCCTGCTGCTCGTTGCCACTCTTGCCGCGTTGGTCTGGGCCAACTCGCCTTGGGATGCCGCCTACCACAACCTTTTCGAGTTCCATTTCACGTTGCAGCTCGGCGACGACGTGCTCATCGACCAAACCGTGGGGGAGTGGATCAACGACGGCGCCATGGCGGTGTTCTTCTTCGTGGTGGGCATGGAGGTGAAGCGCGAGTTCGTGGTGGGTGACCTGCGCAAACCCGCCGCGGCGGCGCTGCCGGTGATCGGAGCGCTCGGCGGGATGATCGTGCCGGCTTTGATTTACACGGCTTTCAATGCCGGAGGCCCCGCGTCTTCTGGTTGGGGCATTCCCATGGCAACCGACATCGCCTTCGCCATCGGGTTCGTGGTGTTGTTGGGGTCGCGGGTTCCGAGCGCGTTGAAACTGTTCCTGTTGACACTGGCAATCGTGGACGACATCGGCGCGATCCTGGTGATCGCGCTGTTTTATTCCGATGACCTGTCGGGCCCGTGGCTGCTGGTGTCGGCGGCGATCGTGGTGGTGTTGGCATTGATGCGTTACTCACGCATTTGGTACACCCCGGCTTACCTGATCGTGGGCCTGGTGCTTTGGTATGCGGTGTTCGAGTCGGGTGTGCACGCCACCATTGCCGGGGTGATTCTCGGGTTGTTCACACCTGCGAGGCCGCTGGTGAGTGACGACTCAACCGACGCCGCGGTGGTGTTGTCGGTAACCAAGGGTTCGGTGGACGTGCCCGGGGTTCGCCGAGCCTGGTTTCACCTGCGCGAACGGGTTTCGGTGGCTGAGCGTCTCGAGAACCTGCTGCACCCTTGGACGAGCTTCGTGATCGTGCCGGTGTTCGCGCTGGCCAACGCCGGGGTCACCATTTCGGGAGATTCGATCGCTGATGCGCTCAGTTCGGAGCTCACCATGGGCATCGTGGCGGGGCTGGTGATCGGCAAACTCGTGGGGATCACCTTGGCGTGCTGGGCGGGTGTGCGCACCGGGCTTTGTGCGCTTCCCGCCGGGGTCACATGGCCCAAGATGGTGGGGATCAGCGCGGTGGCGGGCATCGGGTTCACCGTTTCGCTGTTCATCGCGCGGCTGGAGTTCGATGCCGGTCCGCTGATCTCCGAAGCCAAGATCGGGGTGCTGTTCGCGTCGCTGGCGGCGGCGGTTCTGGGGGTGGTGATCCTCGTTGCGTCGGGCCGGACGGATCGCGCAGAAATTTTCTCAGCCGAAGGCTGAGGCGCCCACCGGCGCTCACCGGTGGTTGCGGTCCGATACAGAAGGTGTTACAACGCGGCTCGCCGGGGGTGGCACACTTGCCCCGGTGCCAAGGAGTTCAAGGAGTTGATGGTGATGGCGAATGCTCTGGTGATAGTCGAGTCTCCGGCCAAGGCAAAAACGATCAAGGGTTACCTGGGTCCCGGCTTCGTGGTGGAGTCCTCGATAGGCCACATACGCGACCTGCCCAATGGCGCGCAGGACGTGCCCAAGTCTTACCGGTCCGAGCCCTGGGCCCGGCTCGGGATCGACGTGGACAACGATTTCAAGCCGCTGTACGTGATCAACAGCGACAAGAAGGATCAGATCCGGCGGCTGCGCGCCTTGCTGGCCGACGCCGAGGAGTTGTACTTGGCAACGGACGAGGATCGCGAGGGTGAGGCGATCGCATGGCATCTGTTGGAGGTGCTCAACCCTCGCGTTCCGGTGAAGCGGATGGTGTTCAACGAGATCACCCGCGCCGCCATCCAGGACGCGGTTCGTTCGCCGCGTGAGCTCGACCGTCGCCTGGTGGACGCCCAGGAGGCCCGGCGCATGCTCGACCGGCTCTACGGCTACGAGGTGTCGCCGGTTCTGTGGAAGAAGGTGCTGCCGCGCCTGTCGGCCGGTCGGGTGCAAAGCGTGGCCACACGCCTTGTGGTGGAACGTGAGCGTGAGCGGATGGAGTTCGTGAGCGCCGCCTGGTGGAGCCTCACCGGCGAGTTCACCCCTTCCGATGAGGCGACCCCGCAGTACTCCACGTTCGAGGCCACGTTGGCGCGCCTGGACAACAAGCGGGTGGCCACCGGCAAGGACTTCGCATCAGACGGCACCCTCACCCAGCCCTCCTCGGGCAAGGAGCAGGTGGTGCTGCTCGATCAGCCCCAAGCCGAGGCTCTGGTGGGCGAGTTGGCCGGGGAGCCTTTCGAGGTGCGGTCGCGCCAGTCCAAGCCGTACCGGCGCAGACCGGCTGCGCCGTTCATCACGTCCACCTTCCAACAAGAAGCGGCCCGCAAGCTGGGCATGAGCGCCGCGGCGGCGATGCGCGCCGCGCAAACCCTCTACGAGCAGGGCTTCATCACCTACATGCGCACCGACAGCACCACGCTGTCGGCGGGCGCGTTGAGCGCGGCGCGTGCTGCGGTTACCGAGAGGTTCGGGGAGGGGCTGGTGCCCTCGATGCCGAGGCTGTACCGCTCGAAGGTGGCCAACGCCCAGGAGGCCCACGAGGCGATCCGCCCCGCCGGTGACGTGTTCCGCTCACCTGACGCGGTGGCCCGTGAGGTGGCGCCGTCCCAGGCCAGGGTGTACGAGTTGATCTGGAAACGCACGCTGGCCAGTCAGATGATCGACTGCGTGGGCGAAACCGTTCAGTTGCGAGTGGGCGCCGTGAGCGCCAAGGGTCGTGACGTGGAGTTCTCGGCTTCGGGAACGGTGATCTCCGAGTTGGGCTTCCGCCGGGTTTACACCGAGGGCCGCGACGCCGCCAGTGGTGACAACGCCAGTCGTGACGCCGCCAGTGGCAACGGGGCCAGTGGCAACGGGGCCAGTGGCAACGGGGCCGGTCGTGAAGCCGCCAGGGGTGAAGGGGCCGGTGGTGACGGCGCCGACCGCGAACGGCGACTGCCCGCGCTTGAGGCCGGTGACGGTGTTGATTGTCGCTCGCTCACACCTGAGGGTCACGAAACCAAGCCACCGGCGCGTTACACCGAGGCGTCGCTGGTGAAACGCCTCGAGGAGCTCGGGGTTGGTCGTCCGTCCACGTACGCGTCGATCATGGGCACCATCGTGGATCGTGGTTACGTGTGGAAGAAGGGCACCGCGCTGGTGCCGTCCTTCACGGCGTTTTCGGTGGTGGTGCTGCTGGAGCGGCACTTTCCCAAGATGGTGGACTACGCGTTCACCGCCGAGATGGAGGACGACCTCGACAAGATCGCCGGTGGCAAGGCGCAGGCCGTGCCGTGGCTGAGTCGTTTCTATTTCGGTGACGGTGACGACCCGGGGCTCAAGGCGAAGGTGTCTTCGCGCCTCGACGAGATCGACGCCAGGGGGGTGAACACGATCCCGCTTGGTGTGGACGATCAGGGCGTGCCGGTGGCGGTGCGTGTGGGGCGTTACGGCCCGTACGTGGAGCGTGGAGAGGATCGGGCGAGCGTGCCCGAGCTGCTCGCGCCCGACGAGCTCACCGTGGAGCGCGCCTTGGAGTTGTTGAGCAGTCCTCGTGACGGCCGGGTCCTGGGCGCCGATCCCGAGAGCGGGCTCGATGTGGTGGCCCGCGAGGGGCGTTTCGGGCCGTACGTGCAGTTGCGCCCCGCGGATGGCGACTCGTCGGCCAAGTCGGCGGAGAAGCCCAAGAGCGCTTCGCTGCTGAAGGGAATGTCGCTGCAGACGATCACCTTGGAGGACGCGCTGAAGCTGCTGTCGCTGCCACGGGTGGTGGGTGTGGATCCCGGCGACGGCGCGGAGGTCACCGCCCATTCGGGGCGTTACGGCCCGTATGTGAAGAAGGGCGACGAGATCCGCAACATCGCTTCGGAGGATCAGCTCTTCACGATCACTCTCGCGGAGTGCCTCGAGTTGCTTGCCGCTCCCAGGCAGTACCGCCGGGCCGCGCCGAAGCCGCCTTTGCGTGAGCTTGGCGAGGATCCCGACACGGGCTTGGCGATGCTGGTGAAGGACGGCCGTTACGGGCCTTATGTCACCGACGGCACCACCAACGCCTCGCTTCGTGGGGGTGACACACCCGAGTCGATCACCCCGCAGCGGGCGTCGGAGCTGCTGGCCGACCGCCGCGCCAAGGGCCCCGCAAAGAAGCGTCCCGCGCGCAAGGCCCCCGCCAAGTCGTCCAAGGCGAAAGCCGCCGGCACCAAGTCCACAAAGGCCAAAGCCGCCGGTACCAAGTCCACAAAGCCGAACGCCGCCGGCAGCAGGTCCACAAAGGCGAAGTCCGCGGGCACGACGGGTTCTGGCGCCAAGGGGTCGGGTTCGGGGTCTTCTTCTCGGGCTGCGAAGTCGACTCGGCCGAAGTCCAGCTCCGACGAGTAGCGCCTGGTGGAGTCGCGCTTGGCCGGCGCCCGGCACGCCGCCGCCTGCTAGCACCCTGGGGGAGTGAGCTTGCCCGAGTCTCAGCGAAGCACTGCCGGGGTTCGACTCGACGAGGCGATTGAGGCGGTGCGTCCCTCGGGGCGCATCGAGAAGATCTTCGGCACCAGGGCGTTCTTTCGCCTGTGGCTGGCGCAGGTGGTATCGGCAACCGGTGACTGGCTGGGTTTCCTGGCCACGATCGCCCTGGCGGCCCGCCTCCAGGAGGGGTCAGAAGGGGTGGCGATTGCGCTGGTGCTGGCCGCCAGGGTGGTGCCGGGTCTGTTTCTGGCCACCGCCGCGGGGGTGATGGTGGACAGGATGAGCCGCAAACGGGTGATGGTCACCTGCGACATCGGTCGGGCGGCGGTGCTGGTGACGTTGCCGTTCGTGGACACCCTGGGCGGGCTGATCGCGGCCAGTTTCGTGCTGGAGTTGCTCACGATGATGTGGCAGCCCGCCAAGGAGGCAACCGTCCCCAACCTGGTGCCGCGGCGTCAGCTCACCACCGCCAATTCGCTCAACGTGGCCGCCGCGTACGGAATGTTCCCGGTGGCGGCGGGAATCGCGGCGCTGCTGGCAAAGGCCGCGGATGCGATGAGCGACGAGGGCTGGGTGAGCGCGTTGCGCCTCAACGAGGAGGGCTTGGCGTTCTATGTGGATGCGCTGTCGTTCTTGTTGACCGCGGTGATCATCTCAACCATTGCGATACCGGCGCGCACCGCCCGCGAGAAACCGGCGGGGGCGGGTTTGCGGAGTCTCGACCTTGGCGGGGCCATCCGGGAACTTCGTGAGGGCTGGCGGCTGATCGCCGCGGATCCGGTGGTGCGGGCTGTGAACGTGGGCCTGGCCACCGGGGTGATGGGTGGTGGGATGCTGGTGACGCTCGGGCCGGTGTTCGTGGAGCAGGTGATCAGCGGGATCCAGGCGGACTTTCACCTGTTGTTGTTCTCGCTGGGGATCGGCATGGCGATCGGTGTGCTCACCGCTTCGGTGATCCAGAACCGCATCAACCGTGCCAAGTTCTTCGCTGCGTGCCTGATCGGCGCGGGCGTGGCGTTGTGCGCCACGGCGTCGCTTGACCGGCTCACGTTGGTGGTGCCGCTGGTGACGTTGCTGGGGGTGCTGGCGGGGCCGGTGTACGTGCTGGGCTTCACGTTGCTGCACGAGAACGTGGCCAACGAACTTCGAGGGCGTGTGTTCTCGGCGTTGCTGGTGTTGGTGCGGGTGTGTTTGTTGGTGTCGCTGGCGGTGGCGTCGCTGCTTGCCGATTTGTTGGATCGCCTGTCGCGAACCTGGTGGGACGGCGACATCTCGCTTCTGGGTGCGCACCTGCCGGTGCCCGGCGTGCGCCTAACCATGTGGCTCGCCGCGCTGATAATCGTGGTAGCCGGAAGTCTCTCAAGGTGGAGCCTCGGCTCCGTGCTACGAGCGCCACAGGATGTCGACACCTCCACCCAAGAAGCCCCCCCACCCGACCAGGAGCCTGCCCCAGATGCCGGCGCAGCTGCGCAGCAGCCCACACAAGATGCCAGCGCAGGCAGAGAATCCGACGGTGAGTGATTCTCGGGGGGCCGGTGGTGGAGTGAACTCGCAGGGTGCGCGCCGGGGTCGTCTGATCGCGTTGGAGGGCATCGACGGCGCGGGCAAAACCACTCAGGCCCGCTTGCTGGCCGAGGCGTTGGGGGCGTGTCACACGTTCCAGTTCGGTGCCACCAGTGTGGGCGAGGTGATTCGTGAAGTTCTGCTCAACCCGTGCAACGACGGGCTTGATCACCGGGCCGAGGCGTTGCTGATCCTCGCCGACAAGGCCCAGCACGTGGCCGAGGTGGTGTTGCCCGCGCTTGAGGCCGGGGACGACGTGGTGAGCGACCGTTACACCGCCTCCACGCTCGCCTACCAGGGATACGGCAGGGGATTGGACCTTGCGGAACTGCAGAGAATGGCCGACTTCGCCACCGCCGGCGTGCAACCAGATCTGAACGTGCTGCTCGACCTCAACCCCGCGATGCGCAACCGACGCCTGGGCGCCAGCCGCGACCGCCTCGAATCCGCCGAAGCCCCAACATCTCCCACGCAGGGCGCCCTAGCCGCCGGCACCGGAACCGAAGAAGCGGGATCAAACGCCGCGGCGGGCGCCGCCGGAGTGGACGCATTTGTCGAAAGAGTGCGCACCGGCTACCTGGAAATGGCCGCCCAGGATCCCAACCGCTGGGTAGTGGTAGACGCAGAGGGATCAGTGAAAGCAGTAGCCAAGCGCATACAGCAAGCCGTCCGCAACCATCTGAAGGAGCAGGCGCAGTGACTGCTTCAGCCGTTTGTGAGGCGCAGGTTGCGGTCGATGTGGTGTTAGCAACCGCATCCGGCGAGTCGGGGGCAGTGAGCAAGCCCGTGAATGTTCGGGCCCGGTGCCGATAACGGCCCTCGTGATGCGATGAGTGATGTAGTGGTCGGCGAAGCCGAGAGCGCGTGGGCAACGGTTCATGGTCAGCCCGCTGCGGTGGCGAGACTCGCCGCGGCAGCGGTTTCGCCGATGCACGCGTACATGTTGGTGGGCCCCCGCGGTTCGGGCAAGCGGGCCGCGGCTCTGGCGTTCGCCGGAGAGGTGCTGGTGGCCGCCGATGAGCGGGCCGAAGCCGAGCAGTGGCGCGCGCAAAGGCATCGGGAGCGAGCCCGCCGGGCCCAGCACCCGGATGTGTTCGTGCTGGATCCCGAGGGCAACCAGTTGCGCCGCGAGGTGGAGGCGTCCACGCTGATCGCCGAGTCGAGCCGCTCACCGGTGGAGGGTCGCCGCAAGGTGCTGATCGTGAACCGCTTCCACACGGCGGTGCCCGCGGCGGCGGCTTCGCTCCTCAAGCCCATCGAGGAACCCCCAGGCCCGGTGGTGTGGGTGCTGTTGTGCGAACAAGTGCTGCCCGAGCACGTAACCGTGGAGTCACGGTGTGTGCGTGTGGACTTCAACGCCCTGTCCGCCGCCGACATAGAAGCGGCGTTGTTGAGCGAACGGCTCGTCGAAGCCGACGCCGCGCCGGCGATAGCGGCCGCGGCGGGAGGCGACCTCAACCGTGCCCGCCTGCTGGCAGCGGACTCCGACGTGCTGGCCCGCCGCGACATGTGGCATTCGATCCCAACTCGGCTAAACGGCACCGGCGCCACGGTCGTAACCCTGGTGGACGACCTGCGCCAGATGATCGACAAGGCCGCAGTGCCGCTGCAGGCCAAACATCAAGAAGAGATCGAGGCCCTGAGCCGCCGCGAGAAGGACTTCGGCACCCGCGGCTCAGGTCGAACCGAGATCGAGGCCCGCCACCGCCGCGAGCTTCGCCAGCTCCGCACAGACGAACTCCGTTTCGGCCTAGCCACCCTCGCCCAGCGCTACCGCTCAGCAATCACCGAGCACACCCCCGAAGGCGCCGAACAGACCCCCGCGGTAACCACCGACGCCGCCCTGAGCGCCATAGACAGGATCCGCGAAACAGCAGCCTCGCTAATCCGCAACCCCAACGAACCCCTAGCCCTACAAGCCCTACTGGTAGACCTCCCCACCCCCAACAACGCCTGATCACCCCGCCCCGCCCCCGGGCCTGCCTAAGCGAGGGCGGCGTGTTCGATTCTCTCCTGAGCACGCAGTCCAAGTTGCGCCGCCAGCGCTCCGGCATACGCGAAGCGATGGCCAGAGGGTGGCAGCACCCGCAATCAACCCACACCGGTAGCGTGAGCCAGCAGCGGACTCCCGCCGTCCCGCCCGAATAGCTCAGTTGGTAGAGCGACGCTCTCGTAAAGCGTAGGTCAGGGGTTCAAATCCCCTTTCGGGCTCAAATCCCCTCCAGCACCATCAGGTCCCTATCCCCTGAGTCCCCACCCAGCCGCCAGGCGCTCGATCAGGCGGCAGCGGGTCTTCTCCAGGCTCGGCTTACACCGGCGGGCGCAACCGTGCCCGGTTCACCGATCGGCACCAAGGGCGGAGCGACGAAGCTCGCCGAGCCGTGCCTCGGTAAGCGGCCGAGCCTCACCCGAGTCGATCCCATCAGCAATCAGTCCGCGGAACCGCCTCCCCGCCTGGTCGCGTTGATCCCTGCGAATGAGGTCCCGCAGATACTCGCCGGCGTCGCCGTACTCCCCAGAGCGAACCCGCTCGTCCAAGTACCCCCGCATCCCCTCAGGAAGATCCACACTCAGAGTGTTCTGACTCATGGCATCAGACTGCCCGCTGTGATCAACTGCTGTCAACCACCACCAGCGAACCTCCCACCCCCAGCGACCTTTGAGCCAACTCCGTCCCTGCGCTGCCTCGCCGACGAGGGCGGTGCGGGTGCCTGCTTCGAGGCATGGCGGGTGCTTCCCGAGGTTGCTCTGCGTTCCGCAAACCCTGGCATGGAGTTGATGATTGGGCAACCGGGTCGGACTGGTTCCCGGCCAGCCGTGTGGTTCTGCCATCCCGAGCGTTTCTGCCCTCGCCGGGCGGTGCAGCCCTTCAATCACGAAGACTAGGTTCGAACCCGGTGGTGGCTCGAAAGCCGTCCGGCGTCGAGAGTTCGTCGACCAGACGATTGATCCACGCATTGTTGTACAGGTGCCGCTTCACCGAGGTGACGTATTCGCAATAGCGAGCGTCGGTCTTGGCTTGGTCTCCATCAGAAGCGGGTCTGGCTCCAAGCTGGCGCGAAGCAGCCGTATGCATGGGCATCGTGAAGCGGTAGGGGATCCGGTCGCTGACAGCCTCCAGAACTTGTGTTGCGATGAGGCTCGGGCGTTCGGGTCGAATCACTTTGGTCACGACCGCGTACTCCTTCAGCGCAAGGCTGAGATCCTCAGAGACCTCGCCAGGCTGAATGAAGCGAACCACTGCGTCCGGGTTGCGGCCTGAAGAAGGCACGGCAGGCACGAAGGTGACCCGAAGCATGTAGCTCGGATCTTCGAGAAGTCTCTCGTTGATTTCAGACTGGCTCGCGAGGTACGTCTGGACATCCAGCGGCAGGGTCGACTGCAGCCGCCTTATGGAGCTCAGTATGTTGGGATTACGGAAGCCAGAGAGTTGAAGGGGCACGGAGAGATGCTCTGCGAGGCAGTAATCGAAGCCAAAATGCTCTTCGAGGACCCCCTCGAGGTTCAGCAGGCCAGCCTGCGCATACGGGATGACCAGCGCGTCGAGTTCCGGGAGATGGCGGTGGGCAACGCTGTTGCGGAGCCCGATCCAGAAATCGGTGTTTCCGCGAAGCCCAAGGTACCGGTTGGACGGGAGTGCTGCCGCAATTAGTGAACCCGTTTCCTGTGCTCGCTCGCGATCATCGACGAGCACGGGAGCACCATCTTCATCCAGGGTGCGCCACTCGACCTCAGCACGTTGGAGAATGGCGAGGGCGACACTGTTCCATGCGGTTACAAACAGCAGGGCGAAGGTTCCTGTGCGGAAGGTCGCACTAGGGTCGTTCCATACGCGCAGCGCAGCCAAAGCTGCGCCGCGGCCGTGTTGGAGTTGCTTCTCCCACTCCTCAAGTTCGACTCCGATCGGAGATGCGCCGAGTCGACGGATCTGGGATTCGAGCGCATCAATGCGGTCGGTCTGTTTCGATGACTTGGAGGTCGAGACCCCGAGTTTCCGTCGGATGAACCTGTCGAAACGACGTCCGTGCGCACCGCCGTCGTCCCATACTCGACGTTCGATGGCGCTCTTGGATGTCCCCCGACCCCCATCCCACTCGGCTAGGAGAGCCTCGGCCAGTTCAACTTGATCATCTTGTTCATGCGTCTCGTGCATTGATGCCTCCTTCTCCACTCCGGGGCGTACGTCCACGGTAGCCATGGAGCGATCAAGGAGGTGTGAAGGACGGTTAAGGAACCCCCTGGGCCGGACGCCCAGGAAGCGACCTACATCATCAGTGTCTGCAATGCTCAGTGAGGTTGTGGCTCACATAAGGCTAGCTAGGGCCCCTCATCAACAACGATCGGCCAGCGGGCCCCACCCGCAGCATCACGCACATGACCATCCCCACCGGACGAACCTACACCACAACACGGGATGCGCTCGTCCACAACGGCTGAGCCGTGCCATCTGCCGTCGGTACCCTGAACGGAGTGGCAAGCGGTTCTGGTTTCGACCTCATGAAGGCCCTCTTCCCTTTGGTGTCTGCGGGTACACCACCTGCTCATGTTGCCGACAAGTGTCTCCGTAACGCTGCCGGGGGTCTTGCTGCCGATGATGATCCATCTCGACGCAGCATCGGCGAGGCGCTCGAAGGAGTAACCCTCAAGGCAGAGCCAAGTGGCGAGAAGTCGGTGGCCGTATCGATTGCCGTACCAAGTTCCAAACTCAACCTGGTGCGAGAGAGCGTCGATCTCGTGAAAGCCGAACTTGTTGGCCAGTTCGCCCATGAAGGCTGGAAGCTGTCTGAAGTCCGCGTGATCGCCACAGAGGCACCCGCCCGCATACCGACCAGTCCGCCGAAGAAACGCGAACTACTGGATGGCTTGGCGAGAGCGATCAAGGATGATGTCAAGGCCTATGACGTGAAAGTGCTCTGCGACGACCTAGGCATGCCGCCGCACCCCGATGCTGAAGCGGATCCGTTCAGCTCGAAGCACCGCTACGTCACCTCGCGTCTGCAAGGCACAGACAGCGAGCAGATGGTCGGGATGATTAGGTGCTTCCTCACCGACTACGAAAACGTAGAACTCGAAGAGTTACTTGGCCGCTACAGGCCAATAGGTCACGGTGGGCCTGTCAAGAATCTCGTCTTCGGCTCCGTCAAGAAACCAGACCTCGTCCTCCTTGATGCCCTGTCGAACGACCTTGGCCTGGTCAACAAGGACGATGCACTGATCTTCGACGGCGGCATTCCCGAAGACGGGCTCAGTTGGCGACAGCTTGTAAGGGAGCTGCTGCCAACCGATGCGGAAGAGGACCTAAGGGAGGCAGGCCTTCGCCTGTATCACCGCCTGACGGAGTGCCTAGCGAGCGATGCCGAACGCAATCTGTTTCACGCCTACGCGAAGCGCTACCGTCGGCTCGGGTTCGACCAGCCAGCCCTTGTCCCGCAGGTGTGGCTTCACTACGATCCCAAGGCCGCGTGGCAACGGGGAGCTGGCAGCCCCCTCAGCCGTCAGCGGATGGACTTCTTGCTCTTGCTGGCTGGCAGGCGGCGGGTCGTACTCGAAGTCGACGGGATCCACCATTACAGCGACGGTGCCGGTTGGGCATCAACAGCGAAGTACGCTGAGATGGTTCGGGCTGACCGGGACCTCCGCCTGGCTGGTTACGAGGTGTATCGATTCGGCGGAGCCGAGCTCATGGAGACTGAGTCCACCAGGGTCCTGCTTGATTCGTTTCTGGGGAAACTGTTCCGGCTCGGCTAGGCACTGGCCGTGCGGCTAGTAGGAGGGAGGCGGGTCGTTGGCATTGCGCACGCCGCTGGTGAGCACGGGGGGGGGAAGGCGGCGGGGCCCAGGGCGTACCGGGGAGGAACGGGCTGGTGGCTGGTTCTCGCACGAGTTGCGGGGGACGGCGGCAATGGCAGCCGCGGGTGGGAGGTTGGCGTGGACCGACCCCGCCTTCGCTGAGTTCCTGTCCGATGTCACAGGGTTGACCTAGCATCAACTGGATGTTGACTGGCGATGCACCGGCGGGCGAAGCCCGATGATCGAGAAGTTGGGGCCGGCGGACCGATGATGTGCGAGATCCGATGGACGCGCTGAGCAATCCGATCCTGAACTCTCCCTACGACGCGCCAAGAGCGCACTTCGTGCTGGGCCCAAAGGGGCCCACGGGCGAGGTCAAGCCGGGGAGACGCCCGAGCGAGTCGTTTATTCCCGTTCCGTTGTCGCGCAAAAGGCGCGGTCGACGAAAGATTGATCCAGCCGAACAAGCTGAACAGGAGGCATTGGAACTCTTCGATAGCACTGGTGAGCGCCGGGCACAGAACAGCCTCATCAATGACATACGGCAGCGTGTGGAGCTCTGGCGGGCCCGCGGGTATGTCGGTGTAACGCCTATCAGCCGGAAGCTGATGGAGCATTGGGCTGACGAGACGCGAGAGGAGCGCGTGCTGTTTTGTCAGCGGGAAGCTGCTGAGACGGCGATCTACTTGGCCGAGGTCGCCGGACGTCATGGGGAGCCGGACTTCAGATTGCGGATCGAGCCCGAGAACGAGGATCACAACAACGGATTGCCCCGTGTCGCTCTGAAGATGGCTACCGGCACCGGCAAGACCGTCGTCATGTGCATGCTCATCGCGTGGCAGACCTGCAACAAGGCCTACAGCCCACGCGACCGCCGGTTCACGAGTCGGTTCCTTGTGGTGGCACCTGGAATCACGATCCGGGACCGGCTCCGGGTGCTGTTCCCAAGCGACGACGCCAACTACTACGACTTGCGGGGGGTCGTCCCACATGACCTGAGGTCGCTGTTGGACGATGTGGCGATCGCAATCACGAACTATCACACATTTCTACCGAAGACCACGAAAGAGATGAAAGGCGTCGCCAAGAACACGCGTCTTCTGCTTACTTCAGGCAAGGACTCCGATCCGTTTCTCGAAACCGACGAGGACATTGTCGATCGCGTTATGCGCGACCTGTCCAGTCGCGGCAAGGGCGAGATCCTGGTACTGAACGATGAAGCCCACCACTGCTACCAAGACAAACCGCTCGACTCCGAGAAACTCGACAAGGAGGCGAAGGACCGCAACGAGGGGGCCCGTGTTTGGTTTCGAGGTCTCGAAGCGGTGAGCAAGCGAGTGGGAGTGAAGGCGATCTACGACCTCTCGGCCACGCCGTACTACCTCGGCGGGTCGGGCTACAAGGAGGGCTACATCTTTCCGTGGGTCGTGAGCGACTTCTCGCTCATGGATGCGATCGAGTCCGGGATTGTCAAGATACCCAGAGTGCCGGTTGACGACGATGTGGCAGCCACGGAGCAACCCACCTATCTTCGACTCTGGGACCACGTTGGTGCCCAGCTACCCAAACGAGCAAACAGGCGAGCGGAGTCGGACTCCAACTGGGTTCCGCCAAAGGAATTGCAGGGAGCGCTTGAATCGCTCTACCGAAGCTTCGAGAAACGGTTTCAGGCATGGGAACGGGATCTGCAGCCTCACGGCGAACCACCACCAGTCATGATCGTGGTCTGCCCTAACACGATCGTCTCAAAGCTCGTGTTCGACTGGATCGCAGGCCAGGAGGTCGAATTGCCCGACGGCAACATCGTTGTCCGCAGCGGGAATCTCGATTTGTTGTCGAACGCCTCGGATGGCACCTGGGTGGCGCGGCCACCCACGATCATCGTCGACTCTGTGCAGCTGGAGTCCGGCGAAGCGCTCAAGGGGGACTTCAAACGCGCAGCCTCCAGAGAGATTGAAGCCTTCAAGCACGAGCATCAGATACGGAACCCCGGAGTTGACGGCGACAAGCTCACGGACGAGGACATCCTCCGCGAGGTGATGAACACAGTCGGCAAGAAGGGCAAGCTCGGAGAGACCGTACGATGCGTGGTGAGTGTTTCAATGCTCACCGAGGGGTGGGATGCGAATACCGTTACGCATGTCCTGGGGATCCGACGGTTCGGTAGCCAGCTCCTGTGTGAGCAGGTGGTCGGTCGCGGCCTGCGACGGCGCAGCTACGTGGCGAACGCAGAAGGCAAGTTCGAACCGGAGTACGCCGAGGTGTACGGCGTCCCGTTTGCTTTCATCCCGACTGATCGCACGATCGTTGCGCCGAAGCCGGCTCCCCCCGCCATCGAGGTGCGGGCCTTGCCCGACCGATACGACCTCCGTATCACCTTTCCAAAGCTTGCTGGCTATCGCGTTGAAGTGCCGGAGGAACCGATCGCGTTCGACCATGAACACGCCAGGTCACTCCACGTGGACCGAGACCAGGTCCCGCTCCAGGTTGAGGTTGGCGGAATCATCGGTGAAACGGACGAGATTGATATGGCGAATGAGTGGAAGGCACGGAAACAGCAGATCATTTATCGGGTTGCAGCAGAGGTCCTGCGACGGTTCTTTCCGGGTCACGACGGAGCGCTCAAGCCATGGCTGTTTCCAGCAGTCCTCGATGTAACTCGGCGCTGGTTCCACACCAAGGTGACGTTCGCGTCGGCCACGCCACCAGGTGTTCTCCTTCTCGACCAACCCAGAGCTGCCGCCGCCGAAGCGGTGTACGACGCCATCGTTCGGTACCCGCAGGCAAGGCGGACGATCCTGCTGCCATTGTTTCGTCGCTTTGACAGCTCTGGATCAACTGACGATGTTCACTTCCTTACCCGCAAGGTTGTTGTTGAAGCCGAGAGGTCACCGGTCAACTATGTCGTGCTCGACGGCATCAGGGGCAACAGCTGGGAGGAACGTGTCGCGGGAATCCTCGAGGACGACACGGAACGAGTTGCGTCCTACGTAAAGAACGACCATCTCGACTTTGACATCCCCTACGTCCATCAAGGGCGAAGCCACCGATACGTGCCGGATTTCCTTGTCCGCCTGGTACAGCCCGAGGACGACCCTATGCAGCGAACCCTCATCATCGAGGTGTCCGGGGGGCGGAAGAGCCAAGGGTCGACTTCAGCCAAGTCCGCGACCGCCCAGAATCAGTGGTGTACTGCCGTAAACAACGACGGTGGGTTTGGTCGCTGGGGCTACGTTCAAGTCGATTCGATGTCGAACGCAGCGGAGCGCATCGGCAGGGCCATCGACTCCCTGTACGAGGATGCTCCAATCATCGGCGAGCCGATCAGGTAGGAGAATTGCAGTGGCACGAAGCATGGACCGGCAAGGCCCGACACCCGTCGAAGCCATCACTCATCACGAGACGAGAACCAACATCCCGACGGCCGACGCACATGACCTTGTCACACCCGATGTCCAAGATGCCGTCACGGTGACCTACCCGCGCGAGCTCCGCTCCCCGATGCTGGTCTGGCAGGGAAAGGAACAACTGGACAAGCAGGATCTCCAAGTGGATGCGCCGCCCTTGTACATCCAGGAGAAAATCGATCCGCGGGTGTTGGTCGAAAACTTGCGGAAGACAGCGAAAGTGGGAGAGGCAGAACCCGAACTGACGCTGTTCGAGACATTTGATGGTTTGGGCGAACTTGATCTAGTCGAGTTCTACAAGCACTCCGCAAATTGGTCCAACCGAATGATTCTCGGCGACAGCCTCCAAGTCATGGCGAGCCTTGCCGATCGAGAGCGCCTGCGAGGCAAGGTCCAGATGATCTATATGGACCCTCCCTACGGAATCAAGTTCGGATCCAACTGGCAGGTATCTGCCAGAAGGCGCGAAGTGAAGGACGGGAGAGTCGATGAGGTCGCCCGAGAGGTCGAGGTAGTCAAGGCCTTCCGGGACACTTGGGAGCTTGGGATACACACTTACCTGACCTACTTGCGCGACCGCATGGCAGTTGGGCGCGACCTGCTCACGGCCAGCGGATCCATTTTTCTGCAGATTGGCGACGAGAACGTCCACCTTGTTCGTGCGGTGCTCGACGAGGTATTCGGAGCTGAGAATTTTGTCAGTCTGATCTCATTCGTGACGACTAGTGGCTTCACACAGGCACGCGTTCTTCCTCGTAATGGTGACTATCTGCTCTGGTACGCGAAGGAGATCGACAAGCTCAAGAGTCGACCACAGTGGGTAGAAGCACCCGCTAGGCAGGGTTACCGATGGCTGTACTTCGAGGATGGAACTAGTCGTGGGCTCAAACAGTCGGAGTCTGCCGACGATCCACCTGAGGGCTCGCGCCTGTATAAGCCGGACAACCTTAAGTCTCAGGGCGGTGCGTCGAGCGATCAGTCGTTCGACTACCAAGGTAAGACTTATCGGCCGGGTCCGAATCATCACTGGAAGGCCTCGCACCCTGATGGGATGAATCGGCTCGCTCTCGCGAACCGGATCCATGTGGCGAGCAACAGCATCCAGTACCGCCGCTTCGTCGACGACTTTCCCTATCAGATCAGGACCAATGTCTGGGACGACACAGGCACCGGCAACTTCACCGATGATAAGATCTACGTCGTTCAAACGAACACAAAGGTCCCGGAGCGATGCATCTTGCTCGCAACAGATCCCGGTGACCTTGTGCTCGATCCAACATGTGGCTCAGGCACTACCGCTCTTGTGGCAGAGCGTTGGGGTCGGCGATGGATAACAGTTGACTCGTCTCGGGTTGCTCTCGCCGTTGCGCGACAGAGGCTCGTAGGCGCTCATTTCCCCTATTTCCTCCTCGTTGACTCGATCGAGGGGAGAGCCAAGGAGGGCGAACTCTCGGGGCGTGAGATACCACCATCGGAGCCAGTGAGCGATGTTCGGCACGGGTTCGTCTACGAGCGTGCCTTCCGCACCACCCTCGGATCGATCGCCAACAACCCCGACATATGCGCTGGGATGAGTCAAGAGGAAATCGACGCAGCGATCGCGAGGCACGCGGACCAGGAAATCCTCTTCGACAAGCCCTACGAGGATGCGCGGAAGGTACGAGTGACCGGCCCCTTCACCGTGGAGAGCCTCTCGCCACATCGGAGCCTACGCCCTACGCTGGAGGTCGAATCGGAGGCGAAGCCGTTGGTTGATGACGAGGGGTCAGAGTTCGAGCAGACGATTCTTGAGAATCTGCGTACGGCCGGAATCCAAAACGGTCGCAAGGCGGAGCGGCTTGAGTTCGACCTCGTCGAACCTTACGCGAGCACCCATGTGCAAGCAGTCGGCATCTGCGATGAAGCACCCGAGGGCGCGCCAAGGCGCGTCGGGATTTCACTCGGTCCCCAGTACGGCACAGTCGACCCATCCTTCGTGAAGGCAGCTGCGCAGGAGGCGAGTAATGACAGGGAACTTGACCTGCTGTGCATACTTGCCTTTGCGTTCGATCCTCAGGTGCTGAATACCAACGAGACCTATGTTGCGACAGATGAGAGTTTCGATGTCGCCGGTAGGCGTTCCCTCGGCCGAGTTCCGGTTCTGCTCGTGCGGATGAACGCAGACCTGCTTATGGGCGAGGAATTGAAGAAGACCAGTGCCGGGAACCTCTTTACTGTCTTCGGTGAACCGGACATTGAGATCAAGGCGGAGGGGGACAACCTTGTCGTCGAGTTGCTTGGCGTCGACGTGTACGACCCCACGACAGGCGAGGTACGGTCGAACCAGACTGACAAGATCGCACTGTGGATGATAGACACCGACTACAACGAGGAGAGCTTCTTCGTCCGGCACTGCTACTTCACCGGTGGCCAAGACCCCTACAAGCGGCTCAAGCATGCGCTTAAAGCCGACATTGACGAGGAGGCGTGGACAACTCTGTACAGGACTGCGAGTCGGCCTTTCGCAAAGCCATCAAGCGGGAAGATCGCGGTGAAGGTGATCAACGACTACGGCGACGAAGTCGTGAAGGTGTTTGACGTCGCCTGACTCTGATCGACTGGGAGGCCTCCGCCGGATCGGCGAAAACTAACGGACGGCGCATGGTGTTGGTGATCACACGCCGTTGCGTTTGGCTCTTTGTGAAACTCGCGTCACGTTATCGGATTGATCCTGACGGTGGCCTCCTTCAAGTCGATCACCAATGAGATAGTGCCAGCCTGGTAGAGCTGGTGCGCATCACGACCAGCGTCCTCCGCCGGTCACACCGGTCTGCGACACGCAAACGGTTGCATGAGGATACTGGGAGCCCCAGGGTGGGCGTTCTGGCCGTGATTCTAGGTGCAGCGGACCAGTTGGCTCGGCTTGGCGTTGCACACAGTCCGGACCTCGCATGTTCGACAGCGTACGCCGGGAGACGGCTCGAAGGCTCGATTGCGAATGCTGGTTGCGGCCCCCTCCACGGTTCGCTCAGCGGACGAGATGCTCGATTCGTCAACAGCTACTCGGTGACGGGTGCCCTGCAGATCGTGCAGGTACGCAGCTCGCACGTTGAGACCTTCACGCCGGCCTGCATCGGCGTAGATCTGGAGTTGAAGTTCGTAGGGCGAGGTGTCACCGCCTGTTGAGGTCTTGTAGTCGACGATCGCAAGACCCTTCGGGTCGCCGTCCTCCTTGTCGAGGATTACGTCGGCCCGGCCCGCCACCGTCACCCCTTCGAGATGGAGTTCGAAGGGCCGCTCCGTCTCCCAGACCCGGTGCAGATCGTCCTCGTGGTGATCCACATAGTTTGTGATGAGCCGTCTGGCGGCGTCCTTGAGTTGACGGTGGGCAGGCTTGTTGGCCGTCGGAAGAAAGAAGCCCCGGTCCAGCATCCGATCGAGTTCGGCACGACTGGGCACCGATCCATTCCGCTGCGTGTGCTCGGCGACTCGACGCAAGACGTGATGGACTGCCCTTCCGTAACCGAGTTCTGGCGCGAGGCGTGGCTGGAATCCGACCAGGCTGCGCAGACGGTAGGCCAGGCCACAGTCGAGGAAGGCAGCCAGCTCGCTGAACGTGATCGACAAGGCGCTGCCGTCGCTTGCCGCGTTGGTGTCGATGGGTGGCAGTTCGATGTTTTCCGGTGAGACGTGGTGGTCGGAGAGTTCTTGCCAGTACGGACTTGGACGGACGGACTGGATCGTGACACGGTTGTGGCGCGAGATCGACAACCAGTCGCGAGCCCGGGTCGCGGCTACGTAGAAGAGCCGGCGCTCGTCCGCGTCGGAGCCTTCGTAGCGCGCAGCGTTGAAGAGGCTGCGAGGGATCAGCCAGTGCTGCCGCTGTCCGGTGCGAGACGATGGGAACCGCTTCGACGTGACCGATGGCACGAACACTGCGGGCCATTCGAGGCCCTTCGCCCGATGGACGGTGGTGATGTCAACAGCGTCGAGCGCGATGTCATGCTCGCCGTCGAATCCCTCATACTCGCCTTGTGCGAAGTGCACTATGTGAATTGCCAGGTTCTTGTAGTACCACTCGCCACCCCACTCGCCGCCCACCTGCTCGCCGGGTGTCTGGTCGTCGTCACGGGCTCGCCTTCGGACAGTCTCGTAGTCAGCGAGAAGCGATGTGAACCGTGCGAGGGTGCCGAGCGCGTTCATTCGGATCGGGTCATTGAAATCCCACACCCGCACCTCCAGCACGTCGAGCAATTCGTAGAAGTCACCGACCAGATTCGCAGGGGTGTTCAGGCGACGTGAGTGCCCCTGCCAGTCGTGGAGGAAGTGCTTTACTCGATTCTGGTGCGCCGTGTCGTGCAGCCTGAAGACCCGCATGTACTCGCTCAGGAGCTGCGTCAGCTTGATCTTGATTTCGGGTTGGTACGGCTCACGCCACTTGATCCCGCTCAGCCAGCTGTATGTCTTGGCGAGAACGAGCGCCTCCGGCTGACCAAAGAGCCCGGTACGCCCTCCCGGCTGCACGGGCACGTCGAACGAGTTGAACTGCTCAATCAGGCGTCCATAGGACGCACGTGAACGCACGAGGATCCCGATGTCGCGGAAAGGAACCCCTTCGTCGTGGAGATCGATTACAAGGTGCGTCAACCATCCTGCTTCGCATTGTTCGTCCTCCGCGGCCCACACAACCACGCGGGGCTCCGTACCTTCGCCAGGCCGGTTTGGTTCCATTGCCTTGGCGAGCCGGTCCGGGATTGACAGTGCAAATGCGTTGGCGGTCGCGACGATCTCGGGTCGGCTACGTCGGTTGGTCGTTATCGAGAACGTCGCAACCGGCGCGTATCGCTCGGTGAAGTCCACGATGTTGGCGACGTCCGAACCGCGCCACTGGTAGATCGCCTGGTCGTCGTCGCCGACGACGCAAAGCTCGGTGTCGGGGCCTGTCAGGAGGCGAATGAGTTGCTCCTGGGCGGGATTGATGTCCTGGTACTCGTCAACGATGAGGTGTCGCAGCGTTTCCCGGACCCGGGCGGCGACATCGGGAATACCGAGAGCGGTCACAGCGGCCCGCACCTGCTGTCCGTAGGTGAGGAAGCGGTAGCGCTCGAGGGTAGAGCGGTAGGCGTCTAGGCACGTTCCGAAGTCGTTTGGTAGCACGTCTCGATCCAGTAGCTCGTTGTCGACCACCTCGACGCTCCGCAGGAACAGCCGGATCGCCTTGAAGAGTCGCGACTCTGGATCGAATTGCCTGATGTTGAGCCTTCGAGCTTCACGGCTGACAAAGGCAACCAGTTGGTTCTCGTCGAGGACGTCGTACGTCCCATAGCGAGGTACGTGCTGTCGGAGCAGGCGGAAGCAGTAGGCGTGGATCGTGCCGACAAAAAGGCCGTTGATCAGACCAAGCGCTTCGCTCCCGAGCCGCGCCTCGACCCTCGCTTCTATGCGTTCTTTCAGCTCTTGTGCAGCCCGCTCCGTGAAAGTGAACGCCACGATCCCCTCGGGGGGCACTCCGTCGGCGAGAAGGTCGGCCACCCGTTGAGACACGACCTCCGTCTTGCCTGCGCCCGCTGAGGCGATGACCTGCATGTGAGATCCGCGGTGCTTGACGGCTCGTGCCGCGTCACCCTCGAGTACTGGTGGTTCCCTCAACGTCCCTAGCTTTCCATCCTTTACACCAACAACGATGGGCGGTCGCCATTGTCCCCTCACGCGGACGGGACTCGTGGTCAGTGAGGTAAGGCCTCGATGCGATTCGTCCCCGGGAGGACGTGCCCGTCGAACTCGCTTGGGCCAGGCGCAACGCACACAGACACCTGGTCAGTGTTCGAAACGCGACCTCCTCGTCTGGGCGATCGATACAACCACGGCTCGTTTCGGACCTTGCTCCGTCCCAGGGTGTTCATGGACTGCGTCGAGAAGGTAGTCGGGGACGCGACCGACGGTGACGTTATGGCTCGCGAACCGGAGCGCGCGGCTATTCATCAGATTCCAGCGCTCGTCACGAGGCTAGAGCAATGCGCCACTCCCGAGCGCCGCATCGAGGGCAGCCCGCTCGCGGTAGCTCGTGGCTGTCAGGAGGCGTTGCCGAACGGCCGACGATCGGCAAGGGATGACCCGCGTGCGCACGGTCTCGTGGCCGTACCTGAACGGGCCATGGAGGACTCTCTCCGGGTTTGCTGTCGTGAATTGCCGACTACAGCGGCACCCTCAGTGTTTGGCGTGGGCGTCACCACCCCTCGTGGGGTCGAAGCAGCTACCCGCGGTGATGGTGCCTTCGATGCCTTGCGTCCGTCCGGTCGTTGAATATCGCTAGAGGCATGGACAGAGGTGATGGATTGGTGAACGTGAGTACTTGTGTCACAGGGTGCCCCTACAGTGACGGTCATGCTGAAAGAAACGATCCAGTGGCTCAACGAGCCCCTCACGCCGGGGCTCACCGCTGGTGACCTGCGCGACCGGATCGCCGAGCTGGCTCGACTCCAGGGTGCGCTGGATGGTTGCAACAACCGGCTCGCTGTTGCTTTGCAAGCCGCGGTGGGCGAGCAGAAGGGCATCGAGGTGGTGCGCGAGTCCACCGGCTGCTCACGACGCGAGGCGCGGCGGCGTTCTGAGCGTGCAGCGGCGCTCAATGACATGCCCAACACCTCTGAGGCTCTCTCAGAGGGGCGCATCACCACCGAACATGCCGACGCGCTCGTGCGCGCCGCGAAGAACACCGACCCCGCGGCGGTCGATACTGACACGCAACTGTTGCATCAGGTTTCGCAAGAGCCCGCGGACAAGGCAGGTCAGCTCGCCGCGGAGTGGACTCGGCAGCGCCAGAGTGCCGAGGACCTGGAAGAGGCTCATCGTCGGGCGCGTGCGAAGCGCCGGTTGGACTTTTTTCCTGGCGAGGATGACATGTTGCGTGCGGTGATCACCGGGGACAACACCACCATGGCGATGCTCCAGGCCAGGGTGCTTGACATGGCACAACGCCTGCACACCTCCCAGGGCGGGCGAGACAATCCCAAGCACGACCGCACCTGGGCGCAGTACCGCTACGACGCCCTGTTCATAGCGCTCGGCATCGAACAGTTCCCGGCACCTTCGCGAACCCGTAACGGCTCCAAGAGCCAGCCCGGCGCTGGGGGCCAGGTGCTGGACTTGGCGTCCGACCACGATGCTGACAACTGGGACGATGGGGCCTACGGCGACACCGGCGGGCGCTGTGTTTGCGGTGGCGGGGGCAAGTTGAGCCAGCGCAACCAGATCGTGGTTGTCGCTCAGCTTGATGATCTGACCGGTGCCGGCGAGGGCGGCCCGGGGGCTCGCATCCCCGGTGTTGGGCCGATCGCACGCTCAGAACTCGAACGCCTTGGCTGTGACGCCGATTTGCAAGCACTGCTCGTTGACACTCGTGGCGAGCCCCTGTGGCTCGGACGGCGACGACGCTCCGCGAGCCCGGCGCAACTCAAGGCCCTGGTGGCACGCGACCGTGGGTGTGTGATGTGTGGCGCCAGTCCTCATTTCTGTCACGCCCATCACATCGTTCCCTGGCAAAACGGCGGGCTTACCGATATCGACAACCTTGTGCTGGTGTGCCTGCAAGACCACAACAAGATCCACGACCGTCAACTCCGACTGCATCGCCAACCCGGCGGCAGATGGATCACCACCCATGACCCCCACATGGTGAGAGCCCACGACACCTCATAGGCCCGAGCCCGCAGCACAAGATCTGCGGTGCACATCGAGCCAGGGGTCCAGGCGTTCCCGTTCCGGGCTCAGGTCCCCCGATTGTGAGTCACGGGAGGGGGACGTCGCCGCTGCCGTCGCCATGGGGCCGTCCTCGGTGGCGGAGCACTCTGGCGGAGGCCGCTATCCGCGGTGGGGTGTTGGTGGCTTAGACTGGGGGTATGTCCTTCGCTGGTGTTGTTTGGCACTACTGGATCGCTGTGCCCCTTACGGTGGGCACGATCGTGGCCATCGTGGCGTCGGTGATCGGATATCTGCAGAAGATCACCAATCAGCGTTACCCGAGGGACTGAGCCCCTCGCCGGGCTTCCGGCATGGCCACCTCACCGATTGACTGGGCGCTGGCGCGCCGGGTGGCGGTTCGGGCATCGGGCCGCGAGCCGTTCCGGTCGCCGAAGCTGCGCCAAGACCTCGAAGCGGACTTCGCCCGTTACACCGAACAAGCCGAGGAACTGGTTGCAGGTTGCACCGGCCTTCGTTCCATGTCGGGCGCCGCGCGGGGCAGGGTCACCGACCGTGGCGGATGGATCGACGCCAACGTGGCCTCCTTCCAACGCCTGCTGCGCCCGCTGATCGACCAGATCGCCGGAAAGGTCAACAAGGCCACCACCGCCATCGGCTCACAGGTGGCAGGCGTGGAAGTGGGCGTGATGCTCGGCTGGATGTCGGGTCGGGTGCTCGGCCAGTACGACCTGCTCATCACCGAGGACGAGCGTCCTTCCGAACAGGACATCGTGTACTACGTGGCCCCGAACGTGTTGGCCCTCGAACACCGCTACGCGTTCGACCCCCAGCAGTTCCGCCTGTGGTTGGCGCTGCACGAAGTGACCCACCGGGCGCAGTTCACCGGCGTGAGCTGGATGCGGCCACACTTCCTGAGCCTTGTGCATTCCACCATGGAAGGCCTCGAACCCGACCCGAAACGCTTCGCCGAGGCACTGCGCCGCCTGATGGAAGCCCGGCGCAACGGCGAGGATCCCCTGGCCGCCGGCGGGCTGATGGCACTGTTCGCCTCCGAGGAGCAACTCGCCACAATGCAAAAGCTCACCGGGCTGATGAGCCTGCTCGAAGGCCACGGCGACGTCACCATGGACCGCGCCGGCCAAGGCCTCATCCCCTCCGCCGCCCGTTTCGGCCGGGTGATGCAACGACGCCGCGCCTCGGCCCGAGGGTTGTCCAAGCTCACACAGCGCATCGTGGGGCTCGACGCCAAACTCAAGCAGTACGCCGAGGGAGAAGGGTTTATCGCCGCCGTGGAATCCGCCGGCGGGCAAGAACTGTTCGACCGCGTGTGGGAATCGCCCGACAATCTGCCCACCATCGGCGAGATCCGCGAACCGGCCGGATGGATTGCCCGAATGGGCGTGCCTGCGCAGGTGTGACCACGGCTTCACCGCCCGCCCACCACACGTCCACACGCAGCGAGATCCGATGCCCGCAGCCGCTGACGAACCCGGCGGCATCAACCCCGGCAGCGCGCACCCCGGCGTCGAGCCGAGCGACCGTCGCCCCGCCGGCGTCAACCCCAGCGGCGCGCATCCCGGCGGCGCCAGCCCCGGTGGCGTTGAGCAAGGCGACGGCATCCCCGGCGGCGCACACGATGCGGCGGCGCCCCAACCCACACCGCCGGCACGGTTGGGGGGATTGCAGGAACTGTGCCTGCCCTTGCTGGAGAGGTGCAGCTTCGCAACGGCCGGCACCGCCGGCACTTCGGTGAATTGCGGGCTCTCCGGCGGCCCCGACTCCGCTGCACTTGTGGCCCTCGCCACCGCCGCCGGGTTTGAGGTGACGGCCTGGCACGTGAATCACGGCCTGCGTCCCGACGCTCACCGCGACGAAACGGCGGCGAGAACGATCGCACACATGCTCGGCACCCGCTTTGAGGTGGTGACCTTGCATGTGGTGCCCGGCCCCGACCTTGAGGCACGTGCCCGGCGGGCCCGCTACGACGCCCTACCAGAAGATGTGCTTGTGGGCCACACCGCGGATGACCGGGCCGAGACGGTGCTGTTCAACATCGCACGCGGCTCGGGGCTTGCCGGCGCCGCGTCACCACACCGGCGCGTGGGTCGCCCCTTGCTTGGACTGCGGCGCGCCGAAACCAGGGAACTTTGTGAACGGCTGGCTTTACCGGTGGCGCACGACCCGATGAACGACGACGAATCGTTCGCCCGGGTGGCGATCCGCAAGCGGGTGATGCCCGAACTGGCACGAGCGTTGCGGCGCGATCCAGTGCCGCTGTTGAACCGTCACGCCGATCTGGCCGCAGAAGCCCACGACGCGATCACCGCCGCCGCGACCGACGTCGACCCCAGCGACGCCGCGGCGCTTGTGGCCTTGCCACGGGCCGTGGCCACCGAAGCGCTACGGGGCTGGATCTCCGAACACACAGGAAAACCCCCAGGCGCGGTGAGCGCGGCCTCCATCAACCGGGTGATGCAGGTAGCCGCAGGGGAGTGTGTGGCCACCGAGATCACCGGCGGTCATCGGGTGGCCCGCACCCAGCGGCGCCTGCGGATCGAGTTGCCCGATCCAGCCGCAAGCCGCGCCCCGACGGATTGACCACCGTCGGACCGAGATTCCACCCAAGATCCACTGAACCCCGACGGGCGTGGCCGCGGGGGAGTGTGTGGCCACTGAGGTCACCGGTGGTGATCGGGTGGCCCGCACCCAGCGGCGCCTGCGGATCGAGTTGCCCGGTCCGGCCGCGAGCCGCGCCCCCATGGATTGATCACCGGCGGACCGAGATTCCGCCCAAGACCCGCAGCAACCCGCCGGAGGTGGCCGCGCGGGGGTGTGGCCACTGAGGCCTCCGGCAATTCCAGACCCGCGCGATCTTCGTGGGTGACCGAGACAACACCAGCCCGGAGCCTGAGACAACAACAGCCCGGAAGCCCAGGCGTGACCTGCCCAAAATCCCGCTGAACTCCGTAGGAAATCCACCTGCCGGCGGTATGTTTGCGTACCGAATGAGCCCAGAACCGGCCCGCGGAGCCTGCGTCCACTGCGGTTGTGGCATCCCTGCAGCGAGGCCGAACCCCAAGACCCCGGAGGCCGGCCCGTGACCGTGAAATGGTCAGAGGGCATCCGGCCCCGCACGTTCCGATGGGTGATCTCCGACCGGCTGGCGGTGTCGGAACGGCCCGGCGGGCACGGCATCAACCATCGCAGCGTGCGACGCCGCGAGGAGATCATATGGCTGAGCCGCAACGGGATCAGCACGATCCTCACCCTCACCACCGCCCCCTACAACCTCCACGACTACCGCGAGCACAGCCTCGACTACATCCACCTGCCCTTCAGCGGCCCCGACGACGGCTCCGACCGCCTCGAGGAAATCCTTCACACCATCCACAAACAGATGACCCCCGGACAACTCCTGATCCACCAGGGATCGATAGGCGACGCGCTCAGCGGCGTGATCGGCGGCTACCTGCTGTGGTCGGGACTCGTGGAGGGTGGGCCCAACGCGGTGACCCTCACCGAACGCCTGCTGGAGCGCGAGATGGGCCCCCCGGCACGCGAAACCGTTGGCATGGCCGAACGCCTCCCACCCCCACCACCCCCGGAAACACCCCCCAAGGACTGATCAACCCCCGTTGCCACACGGCACCGCAACGCGTGGGTGAGCAGGCCCGGTTGGGGTGGGTGTGCGCCCTGCCTGTGGCTGGCCGAAAGCACCCCGGCACAACGCAGGCGAGACTTGGGCCATGCGAAGCGTCCGGATAATCGGCGGCGGCAAGGCAGGGACTTCGCTGGCGGTGGCCCTGCGCGAGGTTGGCTGGCAGGTTCGCGGTGTGCTTGGCCGCAGCGACCCGCCGGACGCGATCGCCTCGGCCTGCGCCGATGTTGACCTTGTGGTGATCGCAACCCCCGATTCGGTGATCTCCGAAGTGGCCTCCGCGGTGGCCCCCTCACCAAGCGCGGTGGTGTGCCACATGGCCGGATCGCTTGGCCTGGACGTTCTCGGCGGTCACCCACGAGTTGCGGCCCTGCACCCGTTGGCGGCCCTGGCCGGTGGGGAGGTGGGCGCCAGGCGCCTGCGGTCGGGATGCTGGTTCGCGGTTGCGGGCGACCCGCTGGTTGGTGAGGTGGTGGACGCCCTCGGCGGCAAGGCATTCGAGGTGGCCGACACCCACAGGGCCGCGTACCACGCCGCCGCGGTGGTTGCCTCCAATCACCTGGTGGCGCTGCTCGGCCAAGCAGAACGCATCGCGTCCGGGGCGGGCGTGCCCTTTGAGGCGCTGCTCGAACTCGTGCGAACCACTGTGGACAATGTGGCCGAACTGGGCCCGGCAGCCGCGCTAACCGGCCCCGCGGCTCGCGGCGACGAAGCCACAATCGCCCGTCACCTGCAAGCCCTGCCAAACGACGAGCTTGCTGCCTACAAGGCCCTGGCCGACCAAGCCCGCCGCCTAGCAGGCCACTGATCACCCCCAACCACCCGGCAAGCCGCCCCGACCGCCGGGATGCGCCTGCTCCTGGAAGGCTCGTGGGGGGAGACATCTCCATCGGCGCAAACAACGGCTCCGATTTCCGGCTGGTTGATTTACTCGCCGAAGTGCCTGCGGAGTTCGTGCCGGTGTCAACAGCAACTTGGGCCGGCTACTTTCGCGTCCGTGACCGCACCGGCTCGGCCACCGATTCTCGTTGAGACGATTGGCGAGTTGCAGCACCACCTCGCCCGCGCGAACCAACAGCGCGTCGGGCTGGTTCCCACCATGGGCTACCTGCACCGAGGTCATGGCTCGCTGATCGAGCAGGCCCGAGCCAGAGATGACGTGGTGGTGGTGTCGATCTTCGTGAACCCCCTGCAGTTCGGCCCCGGCGAGGACTTCGAGCAGTACCCACGCGACCTGGATCACGACCTGAGCGTCAGCGGAGCCGCGGGCGCGGACATCGTGTTCGTGCCAGACGGCGCCGAGATGTACCCCCATCCGCCACAGATCACCGTGACCACCGGTCAACTCGGCCAGGTGCTGTGCGGGGCGTCACGTCCCGGTCACTTCGACGGCGTGGCCACGGTGGTGGCAAAGCTGTTCGCGCTCATGGGGCGCTGCGCCGCCTATTTCGGAGAGAAGGACTACCAGCAGCTTTGCGTGATCCGCAGCCTCGCCGCCGATCTGAGCCTGCCGGTTGAGGTGGTGGGATGCCCAACGGTGCGCGAGCCAGACGGCCTGGCAATGTCGAGCCGCAACGCCTACCTGAGCACCGCCGAAAGGGCACAAGCACCCGTGCTCAACCGTGCCCTGCACAAGGGCGCCGAATGCGTGACAGCGGGCGAAACCAACCCGACGGTGGTGAGGGATCTGATGGCGCGCACCATCGCCGGCGCCGACCTAGCGCAACTCGACTACACCGCCGCAGTTCCCGCCGACAACATCGTTGCCGAAGGCCCACTTCAGGGCGAGGTGCGCCTCCTGGTGGCAGCCCGCTTCGGACGTGCCCGGCTCATAGACAACATCGCCGCCAACGCCGGAAGCCCCTCACCCACACCTGCGTGACAGCCGGCCACACCCGCCGAGGCCCCGGCCCGCCGTTCACGGCGCACGAAGCCCTCACCCACACCTGCGTGACTGCCGGCTACACGGCGGGCGTGCGTGCGTATCCTGCCGGGGTGCTGCTGGCGGTGGATGTAGGCAACACCCAAACCGTGATCGGCGTGTTCGACCTGGACGGCGTTCACGGCTCCGGTGCCTCTGTGGGCCTGGTTGACCACTGGCGCGTCTCAACCTCCGATGACCGCACCGCGGACGAGTTGGGCGCGCTGCTGCGATCACTGCTCGAAGGCGCCGAACTCGGCTTCGGTGACATCAGCGGCGTGTCGATCTGTTCGGGTGTGCCACCGGTGCTCGCAGGCCTGCGCGAGATGAGCAGGGTTCGCCTGGGCCTTGAGCCGGTGGTGATCGAACCCGGCGTTCGCACAGGCATGGCCATCCACTACGACAACCCCAAAGAAGTTGGCGCGGATCGCATCGCCAACGCAGTCGCCGCGTACGACCTTTACGGCGGGCCAACAGTGGTGGTGGACTTCGGCACCGGCAACAACTTCGACGTGATCTCCGCGGAGGGTGCGTTCGTCGGCGGCGCCATAGCCCCCGGAGTTGAGGTGAGCCTTCAAGCCCTCGTGGGCCGCGCCGCCGCGCTGGGCGCCGTGCCGCTGGTGGAACCACGCAGCGTGATCGGCAAAACCACCGTGGAGTCCATCCAGTCCGGAGCGCTGTACGGCTTCGCCGCAATGGTGGACGGAATGAACACCCGCTTCATCGACGCCCTGGGCGAGGCAACCATCGTCGCCACAGGAGGCCTGGCCCACCTGATCGCCCCCGTCTCCACCACAATCGAACACCTCGAACCGTTCCTAACCCTCCACGGCCTGAGAATCGTCTACAACCGCAACAACTAACCCCGCCGCCAAAACCGAAGCCCGCCCCCAGCAGGCAAGCCCCTTGACAGGCCCCCAATCAACAGATACTCTCCGGCTACCAGGACACACTCCGGCAAGAGGCTCGATTGGCGCGATGTCCAAAATTATGGCAGTGGCAAGGTACATCGGTAGCAGTCCCCCCTGGGGCGCATCTGATGCACTGGGCCGCGCCTTTATTGTTGCATCGTGGATCCTTACCCTGCTGGGCGCTCTATTGCTGTGGTGGGGTGACAGTGTCTCGACATCCATACTGCTGTGTGGTGTCGGGCTAGCTGTGAACGTCCTGGCAAAGTCAAATTCGAGAGACAATTCCGACCCGGAAACGAGTGAGGACAACTACGCCTCCAACGGTCCCATAAATCGGCTGACCCGGCCCATCGCTAATTGGATTGACAATCTACACGAGAGAGCGATCGTCGAAACAGCGAGACAAGCAGATGAGTATGCAATCAAGGCTGAGGAAGCCGCCTCAAATGGGAATCTCCCCAAGGCAAAGATGTATCGTCAGCGCGCCGCAAGGAACAATCTCGACGCCCAGATATGGCGGTCACGCAAGCCTCCTCCGCAAACCCCAAGTGATTCCGACCGCACCGACAAGACTAGGTTAGGAGCTTAGACTATGGGATCGATAAAGGAGTGGATTGCTTCTACGACCATTAGGTGGTCCGATGGAACTCCGGCTAGCTATCGCCACGATTCAGTGGCGAACGCTCTGTGGATTATGACCACCGCGTTGTTACCGGTAGTCCTAATAGGTTCCTGGTTTTTTGGCGCACTACGCTTTGGGGTGCCAGTGGCACTATTGGCTACGGTATTGGGAACTGTGGCAGCCAAGAGACTGAGAGCCACTGTCCACAGACTGGAACAAGAGCATCCGGAGGGCCCAAGGGGATCGACACACCAGCCAGCATCCAACCGGTTCTTTGCTTGGTGCATTCGGCGTAATGAAATGAAGGCTGAAATATGGGACTCAAGGGCCGCCAAGGCCGCCGAGAAGGGTGATCGCGTAGCAGCGTGGAGATACCGGGATCGCGCTAGGAAGGAACGCGAAGTCGCCGAGAAAATGCGCGAGATGTACCGATAGTCGCGGCCTCACTACTTCAGGCGCGCAAGCGCTGCACCTACGGGCTAAAGCGTGAGGTTCAGGCGGGTTAGTAGGTGGTCTGCTCCTGCTCGCAGGAAGGCGGCTGCAGGGGTGTCATCGAGGGTTTCAAGGGATTGCTGGGCTCGGTCGGCCCACACCCTGGCCTCGGTGCGGGCTTGATCCACACCACCCGAGGCGATCACCAGCTTGCGGGTCTTGTCGCGGGTCTGCGCGTCGATCGGGCCGCCGAGCAGGCTGCGCAACTCGTCACCACACACCGGATCGGCCATGGCCCGGATCACCGGAAGGGTGTACACGCCCTCCATCAGATCGTTGCCCGAGGGCTTGCCCAGCTGCTCGTCGGTCGCCACCACGTCCAAAATGTCGTCCACGATCTGAAAGGCCATTCCGTAGGCCTGGCCGAACTCCTCCAGCGCGTCCACCATCACCCGGGGAATGCCCCCCACCAGCGCGCCGATCCCACACGAGCACGCCAACAACGCCGCGGTTTTGCCGGCAATGGCCCGTTCGTACAGCTCCGGCGACCGGTCTATTCGGTACGCGGCCTCCAGTTCGGTGATCTGACCCTCGCACAGCCTGGTGATGGTGGTGGCCAGCAGCCCGGCCACCTCGGTGCCCAACGACGCCGCGATTTCAGAGGCACGCCCAAGCAGATAGTCACCGGCGAGGATGGCCCGCAGATTCCCCCAGCGGGCGTTCACGCTGGGCACCGACCGCCGGGTGGTTGCCCCGTCCATCACGTCGTCGTGATACAGCGACCCCAGATGCACCAACTCCACCGCGGCGCCCCCACGCACCGCCTCCACCCTGCCGGGCCCGCCACCGGAGTCGCACACCAGCGAAGCGGCCAAACAAAACCCGGGCCGCACCCGTTTGCCGCCCGCCACGATCAGATGCCGCGCCAGGTCGGTCACGAAATCCTCGGTGGCCCTCACCACCTCGTGCAGTTCACGCTCCACCCTTTGAAGATCGTCGGTGAGGTGAGGCAACAACGCCAAAGGTGCCTGCGGCGGCGTTTCGGGCACACGGCGAGGCTAATAGTCCACCCCACCCGGCGTTACACCCACCCCACCGGGCGTTACACCCAGCCCCGCCACCACACCCCACCGCAACCCACCGGCTGCCTGTCGGGCGGCACGGGTACACTGCATCCATGAGGCATGACCTTCTGCTCCCCCGAACAGGTCCCGCCCAGCGGGCGCCTGCTCACCATCGCTGTGCGCACCGCTGCCACCTCGCAGCCGCGGCGTCGGGCGAGGTGCGCAATGTTTGAGCGGTTCACCGACAGAGCGCGACGTGTGGTGGTACTGGCCCAGGAAGAGGCCCGAGAACTGAACCACACCTACATCGGCACCGAGCACATCCTGCTCGGATTGATCCACGAGGGCGAAGGCGTCGCCGCCAAGTCGCTCGAATCGATGGGCATCAGCCTCGAACTGGTGCGGGGCCAGGTGAAGGAACTGATCGGCCAGGGCAACACCTCGCCCAGCGGCCACATCCCGTTCACCCCCCGGGCCAAGAAGGTGCTGGAGCTGAGCCTGCGCGAAGCGTTGCAGCTCGGCCACAACTACATCGGCACCGAGCACATCCTGCTCGGGCTGATCCGCGAAGGCGAAGGCGTGGCCGCGCAGGTGCTCGTGAAGCTCGGCGCCGAGCTGGCACGGGTGCGAGAACAGGTGATCCAACAACTCTCGGCCTACCAGGGCGACCCCGGCCGTGGCGAGAAAGCCCCCGCGGGAACCGGAGGCTCATCGGGGGAAACGTCGGGCTCGCCGGTGCTCGACCAGTTCGGCCGCAACCTCACCCAGCTCGCCAAGGACAAGGCCCTCGACCCGGTGATCGGCAGATCCCGAGAGTTCGAGCGGGTGATGCAAATCCTGAGCCGCCGCACCAAGAACAACCCGGTGCTCGTTGGCGAACCCGGAGTGGGCAAAACCGCAATCGTGGAGGGCTTGGCCCAGTCGATCGCAGCCGACAACGTGCCCGAAACGCTCCACGATCGTCAGCTCTACACCCTCGACCTGGGGGCTCTTGTGGCAGGCAGCCGCTACCGCGGCGATTTCGAGGAGCGCCTCAAGAAGGTTCTCAAGGAGATCCGCCAGCGTGGCGACATCGTGTTGTTCATCGACGAGATCCACACCCTCGTCGGCGCCGGCGCCGCGGAGGGCGCCATCGACGCGGCCTCCATCCTCAAGCCGATGCTGGCCCGTGGCGAGTTGCAAACGATCGGCGCCACCACCCTCGACGAGTACCGCCGCCATTTCGAGAAGGACGCCGCCCTCGAGCGCCGCTTCCAGAAGGTGGACGTGGACGAGCCCGACGTTGCCCACACAATCGAAATCCTCAAGGGTCTGCGTGACCGTTACGAGGCGCACCACCGGGTGACGATCACCGATCAGGCAATAGTGGCCGCCGCCAACCTCGCGGAGCGTTACATCTCGGATCGGCACCTGCCCGACAAGGCCATCGACCTGATCGACGAGGCCGGGTCGCGGTTGCGCATCCGCCGCATGGCCACCCCGCCCGAGTTCCGCGAGCTCGAATCCGAGCTCGCGGATGTGCAGGCCCGCAAAACCAAAGCCGTGGAAACCCAGGACTTCGAACAAGCCGCGGAGTTGCGCGACAAGGAGAAGGAACTCCTCAGCCGCCGCGACTCGATGGAAACCAAGGCCAAGGAAGCCGGCATGGACCTCTTCGACGAGGTGGACGAGGAGGCCATCGCCGAGGTTCTGTCGCTGTGGACGGGCATCCCGGTGTACAAGCTCACCGAAGAGGAAACCCAGCGGCTGCTGCACATGGAGGACGAGCTCCACAAGCGTGTGATCGGCCAGAACGACGCAATCGGCGCCGTGTCCCAGGCGATCCGCCGCACCCGGGCCGGCCTCAAGGATCCGAAGCGCCCCAGCGGGTCGTTCATTTTCCTTGGGCCTTCGGGCGTGGGCAAAACCGAACTCGCCAAGACGCTGGCCGAGTTCCTCTTCGGCGACGAGCAGTCCCTGATCAGCCTGGACATGTCCGAGTACATGCAAAAGCACACGGTGAGCCGCCTGATCGGATCGCCGCCCGGTTACATCGGCTACGACGAGGGCGGTCAGCTCACCGAGCAGGTGCGGCGCAAGCCGTTCTCGGTGGTGCTGTTCGACGAGATCGAAAAAGCCCATCCCGACGTGTTCAACACGCTGTTGCAGATCCTCGAGGAGGGCCGCCTCACCGACAGCCAGGGCCGCACGGTGGACTTCCGCAACACGGTGCTGATCATGACCTCCAACCTCGGCACCGCGGACTTGCGCAAAGCCAACCTGGGGTTCACCAAAGCCGACGAGAAGGTCACCTACGAGCGCATGAAGTCCAAGGTGCAGGACGCCCTCAAGACCCATTTCCGCCCGGAGTTCCTGAACCGCATCGACGACGTGATCGTGTTCCACGAACTCACCCAGGGCGAGGTGCGCCAGATCGTGGATTTGATGATCGCCCGCACCGCCGACCAGATCAAGGGTCAGGGCATGGGCTTCGAGCTCACCGACGCGGCGAAGGATCACCTGGCCTCCACCGGTTACGACCCCACCCTGGGCGCCAGGCCCTTGAGGCGGGCAATTCAGCACCTGGTGGAGGATCCCCTTTCGGAGCGGTTGCTGTACAAGGAGTTCCGTGCCGGTGAGGTGATCATCGTGGACGTGGAACCCGACCCCGACGATCCCTCCAAGCTTCAAGTGGTGTTCCGCTCCATCGAGGGGTTCGATCCGCCCACAGATGATCTGGCCGCTTTGGACGGCCCCACTCCCGAGTTGTCCGCAGCCACAGAGGGCGCATCAGACACCGGTCATTCCTGAGCACCCGGCGCCGGCTCGTGGGGTGATGAACCAGCGCCAAAAACTCCAATGGCGGGGATTGCGGCGCCTGACGCGCCTGATCCCGGCCGTGGCGCTGGCGTTGCTGGTGGCCGTCGCCGGCGGCTGCCGCCTCGACGCCGTGGTGGACGTGGACGTGCAACCGGACGGCTCGGGCATGGTGCGCGTCACCATCACCACCGACGACGACGCCGTGGAACTGATCCCCGAACTCCGCTCCGGGTTGCGCCTCGACGACATCTCCGCCGCCGGTTGGGCGATCGGCGGCCCGGTGGACGTTCCCGGTGGCGGGGTGGTGATCACCGCACAAAAGCAGTTCACCGCGTCGGACCAACTGCAGCCCATCCTCGACGAGATCGCCGGGCCGGGGGTGCTGTTCAGCGATGTGCGACTCGTGCAGACTCGCACCTTCGGGCGCACCGACTGGGACTTCAGCGCCGTCGTGAACCCCACACCCGACCTTGGCGCGTTCAGCGACGCCGAGTTGGGCGCCGTCCTCGACGGGAACATGTTCGGAAGACCCCTGGCCGACATCATCGCGCAGACCGGCACGCCGGAGGATTCCTTCGGTTTGGAAGTGGCTCTCACGATGCCCGACGACATCGCCTCACCCGGCGACGCCAACACAGGAGACGAGCAGGCGTCGCAGGCCGAGCAGGCCGCGCAGGCCGCCGCCGGCGCCACGGTGAACCTGGGTGAGGTGGCGGGCGCCACCGCGGAATGGCAGTTCTCCTACGGCGACGCCCCGGAAACCATCGGCGCCACCGCGATCAGCGAGCGTGGCGAGCCCGGGTTCTGGCTCAACGTTTCGCGTGCCGCGGCGGTGGCGTTCGTGATCGCCTTGGTGGTGGTGGCCGTGTTCTGGGTTCGTGGCTTGATCCGCACCCCGAAAGGTCGTGGGCGTCGTGCGATGCGCCGCGCCACCCGCACCCGTCACCAGCGTGCCGCTGAGCGCGCCGCCGAGGCTCACAAGCCACGTCAGCGGTTGTTGCGGCTGGTTGTGGTGGACGCTCACGGCATCATCGTGAGGCCCACCGACCCTCTCGAAGGGTTGCTGTTGCCGGTGATCCGCGACGAGATCGCGGACATCGACCCCGAACTGGTGCGAGATCGTCACGCCAAGCTGGTGCTGGGCCGCATCAGCCCCGAGGAGTTCTGGAGCGACATGGGGCTCGGCCCGATCGCCTCGGGCATGGAGACCCGCTTTTTGTCCTCGTACCGGCTGGTTCCGGGGTTGCACCAGTTCCTGGACAAAGCCGAGGAGCGAAGCCTGCCGGTGGCGGTGGTGGCCAACCAGCCACGCCGTTGGGGCGAACGGCTGCGGCGCATGGCCCAGCTTGAGGACTCCACGGCTTTGTGGCTCACAAGCGCCGAGGTGGGCGCCGCACTGCCGCACCCGCCTCTGCTGGAAGCCACCCGGCGGCGCATGACGGTGGACGCCCAGGACTGCCTGTACCTGTCGAGCGTGCCCGAGTATCTCGACATGGCCGCGAAGCTGCAAATGAACACGGCCTACTTCGCGGCCAGCCCCGCGGATGTGCTCGAAACGTCCCACACCCTGGTGAAGGGCTTCGACGACATTCTCCGAAGCCGAACCGGGCCGTAGCCGTTCCGCCCCACCGGCCTGCAGCAGGTATCCCGAAGCCATCGATGACAAGCGCAGCCAAGGTGCGGCCGCAACTCCCGCTTATTGACCACGCCAGGGGCTGTGCGGTCAATCCACGAGAGTGGGCTACAGTTTCGCTCCCCGTCTATATGCGATTCAGATCCAAGCCACCTGCTGCGAGGCCCGATCACTGGAGGCCGCAGCATGCCGAATGCGGAATACACGTCCGAGCAAGAGCAGGATTGTCTACTTGGGTCGGTGGCTCGGTATGTCTAATTTCAACTGGTCGCTAAGTTAGGGTGCCACCGGGCCACGTTTGGGGCTTTTTGCGTTTGACCGGGGTGGGGGGTTGTTGAGGTGCGTGTTGGCGCGGCACGAGGACTCCTAGATTCGTTGTGTCAAGCAGCCGAGTCTTGGAGTCCTCGTGGAGATTGATGCTAGCCGTGTGTCTGAAATGTTGGTCGGGTTGGCCGATGTGGACGTTTTGGGAGCCGATGATTCGCCCGGGGGTCCGCTAGTGGTGGCGGTGGCGCCTCGTGAGCAGCGCCCGCGCTGTGGGGGTTGTGGCGTCGAGGCGCGGGGGAAGGAGCATCGCATGGTGGATTTGTGCGATTCGGCGTCGTTTGGGCGTTGTGTGGTGTTGTGGGTGCGACGCACGCGTTGGTGCTGCTCTGATCACAAGTGCGGGGTTGGGTCCTGGACCGTTGAGCACCCTGAGATCGCACCGGCGCGTCACGCGTTGACCACACGGGCCGGTAGGTGGGCAACGGAGCGGGTTGGTCGTTGTGGCCGGTCG
The DNA here is from genome assembly GCA_965221635.1 of Candidatus Aldehydirespiratoraceae bacterium. Lineage (GTDB taxonomy): Bacteria > Actinomycetota > Acidimicrobiia > Acidimicrobiales > Aldehydirespiratoraceae > JAAXHB01. The sequence continues at coordinate 366,037 of OZ244902.1, read as the reverse complement.
GTGAGCGATGTGGCTGGGGAGTTGGGCGCTGGGTGGCACACGGTGAACAACGCTGTGATCGCGTATGGCGAGGCGCTGATCGACGCCGACACCAACAGGATCGGTGAGGTGGAGGCCGTTTCGCTAGATGAGACGCTGCTGGGCCGTGAAGGGGACCGCAAGCACAAGCGTTGGTCCACCCAGATCGTGGACGCGCGAACCGCTCAGCTACTCGACGTTGTCCCAGGCAGAGACGCTGCTGGGCCCACCAGGTGGCTCACCCAGCGGCCTCAGGGGTGGCTTGATGGGATCCGCTGGGCGGTGATGGACATGTCAGGGCCCTACAAGGCCGCCTATGACACCGTGCTGCCTGATGCGGCGCAGGTGATTGATCCGTTCCATGTCATAAGGCACGCCAACTCCAAACTCGATGAGTGCCGCCGCCGGGTCCAGAACGAAACGCTGGGGCATCGAGGCCGCAAGGCCGATCCGTTGTATCGCTGCCGCAAGCTTCTGCTCAAAGCCTCCGAGCGTCTCGACCCCGCTGGCGACACCCGGCTCATGGGGTTGTTGCGCGCCGGTGATCCCCACGGCGAGGTCGCGTACTCGTGGCACGCAAAGGAAGCGACCAGGTTCTTCTACGACATCCCCGACCCGGCCATGGCCGAGCGCTACCTCGGTGAGCTCTCAGCCGATCTCCGCCATCACGAGTTCCCCGCGGAGGTCACGTCGCTGGGACGCACTCTGAGACGATGGCACACCCAGATCTGCAACTGGCACCACGCGAAGGCCACCAACGGCCCAGCCGAAGCCGTCAACAACCTCATCAAACGCGTCAAACGAGTCGCGTTCGGATTCCGACGCTTCCACAACTACCGAATCCGCACCCTGCTCTACGCCGGCCAACCCAACTGGGCCCTCCTAACGACCCTCAAACCCCGCTGAAATCCGAAGAGCCCTCAAAGCCCGCTCAAATTCGAAGAGCCACGTTTGGCGCAGTGTCGTACCTCAACTGCGTGCATCCGCTTGCAGGGCCCGCTCCCCTGAGACCACCAGCGTCACGGGCAGGTCAAGCCACAGAAGGTGTTCGTTGCGGCCGGAGGTGCTGGATGCTTCCGAGCGCGAACTGCTCCTAGCGCAGCTTGGGCTAACGTAGTCCCTGAAGGCGCTCTAGCGCCATGCAGAGTGTCTGCCACTTGCCGGGACCACTTCAATGTCAACTTCAACGACCGTCTATTAGTGTGTTGGGCATTCTACGCATCCCGCACATCATCAATCCCATGCGAAGGACACACAATTAGGCATCCCGCCAAAACGACTGGAGCACTCCTCGATCGAGATTGCGATTGAAATCTTGGCAGCCGAAGGTAATGTACAAGCAGCGCTCACACGCCTTTTCAGCCCGCTGGTGACACAAGGGATCGTTGTCGCAACGCCGTGAGTTGTCCGCAGCACGTTCCAGCCATTGCATCGTCCGATTGTTTATGAGTGTCCAAAGAGATCCCATTGTGACGCTCTTGAAGTTATTGGCATACAGAGCGAACGTTAGGGTTTCGGGGACAACCCATTCAGCCAATGATGATTCCGAAAAGCCGACCTGACCGTCATCTAGTGCACGTAGCATTGTATGAGCCATGGTATGGACCAAGGTCCGCACCAGGCCAGCTGGACGTGGATTTTCAACCTCTGACGCGAACACTCGCAGCACCTGAAGTCTAGGATCTTCTTCTCCAAGACAAATCAAGTCCTGCTGAGCAAGCCATCGCAGAACTCGCGCCGGGTCGAGAGTAACCAATACCGCTTCTGTGTCTGTCGCAACTGCAAAAATAGGGTACTTGCCCTCATATTGATCGGGAGAGTTCGCGAATCCCTGCAGTATCCCTTCGCCGGGCTTACCGACAGATCGAGTGAATCCAAACGCTGCCAGTGCAATCGGGAAGCCCCACGTGACACCAATATCCTCTATGCCCAGTCGACTCCCAAGATTCATGGATGCGTCAATTGCCTGCGCTGCCTCCAGTGCTCCGCGATCCATGAGAGATTGACGGGCACCGTTCAAAGTGAGCCGAGTGACTTCGGAACTGTCATACAGCGCTGCACGTTCGACGACACGTCGACGTTCACCGATTTCAATTACAGGTGATCCTACATCTTCGAGCGACGCAAGCCCTGTAGGTGATGGTGCCAGGACCGCCCGTATTTCCTGAATCTGCTCTAGCGGCCACTGAGAATTCTGAAGCTCGCGCTCTCGTACCTCCCATTCTTCAGCCGTCAGCCGCCGCGATTGTCCAGCGATGTTCGCTTCGCTAAGGCCCTGCTTGATGTCGTTGGATGGCCCGAGGAGCCCCAGGAAAGAAGCAACCGAGATGTGGCCGCGTTTGGAATGTGCCTGCAGGTCCTTGAAGGTCTGGGACTGAAGGTTGATGAACGAAAGGTGGTGAGGAAAGTAGATTCGGGTGTCGCGAACGGTGTACGCGTGCATCTTGGGAGAATCGCCATCAGGCGCGCGACGGTTGCACTTGCACGGGCTTAGGAGTGTACGGCGGATGATCCCTCCGTTGCAGGCCCGGCAACGGAACACAGCAGTCCGAAAGGTCCCGGTGTCTTCAAAGTACACATGTTCGTATCCATGGTCCACGCATCGAGGCACATGCATAGGCAAGATGTGCCCGCACTCATGTGCATTTAGGTATCGGAGTTGACGCAGGCGTCCACCACAGTTCGCGCATCGCGGGTTACGTCCGGCATCCTGAATGCGCCGGAAAGAAACGATCCTTCTACAACGTTCCCGAGTACATTCAAAGCGTAGGGGCCAGATCTCCCAACGAACACCCTCTGGCGTCAATACCCTAAAGTCACTGCTTGCAACCCGTGAGGGTCTCCGCAGGCCCTGAATGCTGTCATCGTCCCAACGAGATAGATAGCGATCTATTTCTTCTAGCAGAACCCGTTGATCAGCCAGTTGCGGAGGATCTGCACCACGGATGCTGATGCTCCTGGCGATGTAGCCAGTCTCATGCAGAAATACGGCTCCCGGCAAATAGGAGAAGAGTACTTGACTCCGACTCCGCTGCATGATAACACCAGGTGCTAGGACGCAGATGCTAGGCGCTCGATGGCGTCTGCGGTCAGGGGCATTGCGCTGAAGCCGACCGGATCGTCTACATCCCGGAAGCTAGTGAGCACTCTTGACATGAATAACTGGGTTAGGTTGTCGTGATTGAAGCGCACCATCGAATTCAATTCATGTTCCTTCCATCGCAGAAGCACACGATCTACTAGCTCGTTCTCTAGTAGGCTGTCATTGACACCCTTCACCACGGAGCGGTAGCACCGGTCCAGTCGCTCAACGATGAGGGCTTCTAGTTCCCTATCATGCTCATGCCACCACGGTGCAAGCGTCCTAGTGCGCTTTATGCCTTCTACGGGTCCCGAGAAATTGGAATCGATTGATAGATCCCAAAGCAGTGCTACGACGATGCCAGGCAATGTCCTCTGTGCCCCGAAGAACGCATACTTGTTCACGGGAACGGGAGCGACCATTCGATCAAGGAATCGGTGGAAGCTGAGAAAGTTCACGAATGTCGATCGCTCCCGTCTCGAGAAGGTATCAAACACAGTTACGACAAGTCCAACGTGGGTGCGGCCCGATCGGCTCGATGCCTGTATGTAGTCGGCAACGGTTGGAGGAAGTCCCGCCATCACGAGCATATTCAACCGTGCGAGGTCGACGCCATGTGAAATGACAGATGTGCCAACCAGTGCACGTATCCGCTCAGATCTAGGTGTATCAAGGGAATCCTTCTCGATCTGACCGATCGGTTCTGCTAGTTCAGCGATCACAGAGTCACCGGTCAGAACGCGCATGGCAACGTTATCTTGATGGCGATCAACAAAGCTCTCGGCAAGTTCTCGTAAATCGTCTGCGATCTGGTCGCCATGGATTTTGGAGTTAACATACGCGAGCGACAATTCATAGTTGAACAAGAGCTGCTTCAGATGGGAATGAGCTTCAATGGTGGCGATACGCTGGCTCCGGTCTTGCTGAGCCGCTATGTGGGACAGCATACGTCGCTGAATCATTCCGGCCACGTCGGCCTTGCGGCGGTAATGTGGCAAGACGCCAAGGTAAATCCGCCGGCTACTAGCTTTCTCCTCTGAGTAGAAGCTCTTGGTGCGCTGATACCCTGATGATGGAAAGCTCCTGGGCTTCCGCCCGTATACTTGGCGCAACTGATCCTCGTACTGTTCGATCGTCGCAGAGGCGGCGAGGATCTTGGATGGCATGTTTATGCCTGCACGTGTTTGGAGCTCAGCCAGCGTCCCCTCGTAGTGTGCGTCGAAGGTGCCCAACTCCTCCTTGAGGAGGTGCATTTCGTCTTGGATAATAAATGCCGGCACTGGATCGTACCATGGCTCCTCTCGTTCGTAACCACTGGGTCTGGACGCACACGAGGCCCCGACGATGCAGCGACCACCGTTCTTGAACGTAAAGTACCCATGATCGGGGCAACGCCACCGTGCGCCGTGGGAAAACTGAACGAACTCGCCAAACCAAGCCAATCCCGTCAGTTTGTCCACCGTCCCAACCAGCACGGAAGGCATGAAACGAAAGATTTCCTCGTCGCTCATATGGAGAGGTAGTATCCTGCCACACGCTCGACATGTGTGAAGCAGTCGACGATTACGCTGATCAATGTCGATGCCAATCTGCTCTTCGTCGCAAAATGGGCATTCGGCCACGAGACGCCTCCGGTCGAACGCACCGCTCTCGGCTTCTGCTGCTGCTGCGAACCCTGGCCACCACTCTCGGGCCCATTCTAGACTGTTGGGGGTGTTGCTTCCACCCACAAGGTAGCCAAGTTCGAATGGTTCTCCGGTAGTTTGAAGCTGTTCACATCTGATTTCTTCGGCCGCAATGAGAACTCGCAGCACCCTCGTCAGTTGCTGCACAGATAACATCCGAAGAGGAAACTTCAACCAGGCTGTTACACCCTTCGACTTACCTCGAAGTCTGTCGTAGAACAGTGCTGTGACGATCAGTCCGAGATACGCTTCAGTCTTTCCGCCTCCGGTGGGGACCCAAAGCACGTCTGCATAGTCCAGCTCCTGACGGAAGAGCGGTTCGTTGACGAACTCGCGAGCTGCCAAATCCGGCAGATGCGTCACCAAGTAGACGATCTGAAAGAGGTGCCAACTGTCGTAATCCTTGTTGGCGTTCACAGCACAGAATGCTTGATTTGCTAGACAGAAGGCTCTTCGAAGGCGCGAGTCGACGCGCATGGCGCGGCGACCCAGTTGGAATCTCTCAATCTCCTGCATGAATCGCGCGCGGCCCAATGAAGACTCTTCGGCAACGCTGGGCACAGAGGTTCGGATAAAGTCATCCCACTGTCCGAGGTAGTCCTTCATGGCGGATTCGATTGAGTCAAGCACGGAATCGGGGTCGGTAGCGAGGATCTTCCACCTGGCAGGTGTCACGTGGTCCTTACGTGGCTCGACCACGGGCTGCTTGTATATGGGGAGTGTTTCGGCTATCAATTCTCCCGAGTCGCTGCGGGTCACTACACATCCGTTGCCCTGACCCCAGACGTCGACCACGTCCTCGAAACGGTAATCCCGTGGTGCCAAGAGGAAGCGTTGCTTCTGCAGTTGAGTCGGTGGGGTCACAGTGACACGCAGGCGGCAATCATAAATGTACATGTCCTGGAACGGATGGTCGCCAAGGATACTGCGGTTCAGGATAGAGACATTTACGAGTGATTTGTCCTGCTTGAGTGGTTGCGCGAACCCTACTAAACAGACTCGCGGGTAAATTGGCTGATAGTTCGGATCTTGGTTGGCGCGAAGCGCAGCCAGATAGGTTGAATGGTCAACTAGATCGTTCGGCGAAACTGTGCGAGTGCGAGTGGAGAATGGGCGTGCGGCCATGGGTCGTGCAAAATGTGCGTCTATGGCCTGCTTGATGATGTCTGTGAGGGGTTGCTCGACGACTACCTGGCTCTCATCCTGATTGATACGAAGCTCCAAATCCGAGAAGGCTAGGGAGAGTCGGCGCCAGGCACCAAGTACCGCGACCAATCTTCCCTTGTGGGTTCCCTTCGCATTGGCATTCAGGCTCAACGCGTCGGCAGAGCTAGGCTCGAATCCGGCGACGTCGGCGTTGAGTGCGTTGTGGGCTCGGAGTTCTTCAAGCGTTGCGTATTCCTCGACGTATATGGCAAGATCTATTGATGCCCGCACGGTGATCGGTCCTGGACTCTTGACAACGAAGGTCATGCCGATACTGGGGCTATTCTTGCTATCTCCACTGAGAACGTCATCGATGCTAGCTTCTATTATCTCTTGATCACTCAGTGGTTTATCATCAGCTCCGGCATCGAAGTCAGTACTAGCGACGAGCGGGGGTGGCGACACTGTCGATGGTAACACGCCAACGACGACATTCTGTCTTGGCTCCCAGGGTGGAGCATGTCTGCCACCCTCACGGTCAGTGAGGAGTTCCTTTACCTCAGATGCTGTTTCCGTGACGAGGCGGAGTTCGTCGCGAGCGACGTCAGGTGCCGGCGCTACATCTGTGCTCATGGCTTGATAACCTTCCTAACGCAATGACTTGGGACTTCGGTGGGTTCGCCTAATGCGCGAACGACTCGCAGCTCGAATTCATCGAGCAGTTCCGAAGGATCAATGCCGCCAAGTAGCTCCCTTAGCTTCTCAAGATTGCTGCCGCCACCTGCGACTGCCTCTGCCATTGCCGCGCTAAGCAGCGAGCCCAGTCTCATGTGCAGAGAACGCACCTGGCGTACGGCGGCGTGGATCCGCTGATACTGTTGCTCGACAAACGGGTCGCCAGCAAGTCTTCCGATCCGCTCAATGTCCTCTGGATCATTGGGACCGAGTACATCACCCGTAGCCCACGTCCGGGGCGACTGCGATGTCACTTGACAACCGGCTGCCTCCATACGCAGACCCAGAGCGGCCCATGAGCCTGCCTTGTAGTAGGCCGTCAAACAGGCTCGTCGCCACCTTGTGAACATGACGTCAAATGCTCGAAGATCCTGGGATTGGTTTGTTGCGGTAACGAGTCGGGCGAAGAGTTCGTCGCGGCCGTCTCCCTGAGGTACCACAACAGTTGTTCCGGGGACCAATGACATTAAAGGTAAATACATTACCTTTTGTGCCTTGATAACCTCTACCTGCGCATCGCACCGAATCATCCAGCGAGCACCATCGGGCTCCAACACCACAGGGACCACTGATGCTGATCCTACATCGTCACCGAATTGGCTTGGTACTTGCTCATCTGGCCCCTCGCTGTCGAAGAACATGACGTCCAGGTCCACCGTGAGGTCCACCTCAGGCCGCTCCCGGGCGTCCGAAGCGAACTCGACCACTTCTCGAAATTTCGATTCGGATCCCAGGAGGGGAAGGCCACCTAGACCGAACTGGCGGCGACAGTGCTTTAGCCGGCGAATGGCGAGGTCATTGCTGTGTTGGACTCGATGCCTGACACTAGCCAACTCGAAGCCGTACAGAACAAGTACCTGCTGGATTGCTTCGCGAGACCACAGAAGTCCGAAGCGTGCGGGAGGGGGCGACGTTGTCAGGATCTCGAATCGATTCTCCGTACACCATTCCATCCGCTCGCTCCAGGTTGCCCACCTCAAGGACTCATTGTCGATTGGCCACTCTGGTATCAGCTCCTGGATGTCCTCCTCCAAAGCGGTTCCTGCCGCTTCGCTGGGAACTCGGATACAGATGGGTGCCGTTCTGTGCTGACGACGGATCCACTCGATGGCAAGGGCAACTCCCAAGAACTTTGGGTTGTCTTGCTTGAGCATTTCATATAGTTCCAGCAAATCTAGGCGCAGGTCATTCCATTTGGTCATGTAATACTGATTCCACTCTGCGCCGACTTGTGGGTCACCCTCTCCTTTCAGACGATATTTCAGCGTCGACAGCGCTGACGTTCTGTGATCAAGAGCACTGTGAAGGTTGTAGGTCTCCATTTGACCGGTGAGTTGGACCAGGCCATAGAAAAGGCGTCGCGCTACATGGAGGGACGGCGGAAGTTCTCTCTTCAACTTTGCAGCAGTGTTCAGCGCAGTTCGTACTCTCGTGCTCGTGTCTTCGATGTCAGCAGCATCGGCCCGAATAACGTCATACCTTTGTGGGAAGCTACGCAACCCATTGGCCGACAATATTGAAGTGTGCTCGTGGGTGCCCAATGTGGCCAGGCAATCTGCGATCATATCATTTGTCCAGGGCCACACACAAAGCTCTTCACCCCAGGTGAGCTTAACCTGATCAATGGTGTTCTCGTCTCCAACTTCGGCAACGACTATCACGTTGCGGGCACCATGCCCGCGCGCCCACGCGAGTGCGCGACCAAGAATGTTTGCTGACGAAAAGCTGCACCGATCGACAATAACGACGCCTGTGTTGAGGCCGTACCGCAGTCGGGGCCATCCAACCCGTGTGTTGAGGTAGAGCAGACCATCTGCGGCCCTCTCATGAATGGCACCGTCGAAGTCGACACTTCGTCCATCGCTGCAGATCCGGCCAGCGTGCAGAGCCCGATCCGTTGGTTGGTTTGCGATCCGTATCCGGGCAAGGCGCTTGTGGACGAGAGTGTCCGTACCCACTACGACCACAGGTCCTGAGAAGGTCGTAAATTTGGCATCAGGTGTTCTCCCACGTGCTAGCCGCATCAACTGCACCAAGCAGCCGAGAAGAACCGCTGCTTCGTGTCTGCCGCGAGGGAACTGGACAACCAGCCCGGTTCCGTGCGGAGTTCGCAAGAGGTGGTAGGCCAGACCTGCACAGCTCTGATCGACTCCGCCGAGCGAGACGAGTTTGCCAGCGTCCGTGACTTGCGCGGAACAGACAAGACTCAGGGTCGGAAAGGAGTCCGCGCTTGCGGGAACGAGGTCATCGATCCAGGTCACGGGAGAACCTCTGTGAGCGCATCAAGACCTACTATACGTTGGGGTGTGACACGCCCAGGGGAGCAGGAACGCACATCGGAGGATGGTCGGCGACGCTACGGGTGCCGACCCTTGGAGAGCCCAATCCGCCAAATTCGTTGGAGGACAAGGCGGCTTGTGCGCCGTTGAGCCCATCCGACGGAACGTCCTTGGCGAAGATGGCGGTAAACCTGGCTGCACGATCACGGGGGCTGTGAACGGTGCCAGCCGACGTTATGCGTATCGGCCCTCTGTGCCCATCGGCGCTGTGACCGCCAACGCCGCAGACCGCAGTCAGTTCGGCTCGCTGGTAGTGACCCCAGAAACAGCGGACGATAGTAGACTTGACGACTGGCCACGCCCCCGTGGTGGGTCGGGCTGACAGGAACAAGTAAGGCATGCAGCGCCCCTGTGTGAGAGCACCTGCCGCGCTCATGCCGCTCACTGGGCCTGAATCCCATAGGGTGCTTCCGCCCTGCTGAGGAGGACGGTGAGAGCACTGAACAATCCACGGGCAGGGGTTGTCGAAACTTGCGTCTCGACCGTGGTGGTCAACGACGGCTTGGAGTCGCGCCACGGTAACCTGACTGCACGGTCTGTGGTCGCAACGGCCTATTGATGCTGTGGCTCCCCGAAATGGCAATTCCGGTAGTCAAGAGGACGCCACGCCGCCAAAACCTGAACAAGCGATAACCCACCCCCCTCCACACTACCCACACCGCGGGCTGACCACTTAGAATGGTCATTCTAAGCCACGCACGCTACAGGGCTATGGCGTATGGCTAACTCTTCTTCGATTTCGAGCGCCTTGGTTCTGGCAACGTCCACAAGCTCATCGGCATTGGCATCAAGCCAACTATTCGTGAGAAGGCTGAGAACCGAGGCAAGCACTATCGATCGTCCGTCGCAGGGCAATGCTGCAACGCCGCTCTGTTCAAGGGAGCGAATCCGGCTTCGGGCGTGGACCAGAGCGCTCTCCACATCGCTCGCGAGCGGCTTGGCAAGGTGTTGTTTACGACAGATCACAAGGACATCCATGGAATGCGGAGATGCTTGGTTCTTCTTGCTCAGGCTTGTGGTCATCTCTGCCTTGATCATCTCAAGGTACGTTACGCATAGGTCTGCGGATCGCAGGGAGTTCATGCATGCCTTCCAGCAATTTGCTTCTCGATGGTGGAAGCTGAAGATGGCAATGCCATTCGCCTTGAGGGAGCGCGTTACCTCCTTCCATACCCTGGTTAGTCCATGTTCGAACGAATTGGAGCTTTGGTCCTGCACTTCAAGCGTGCTGCGGGTTGTGCGGGTCTGGGAGTATCCGGCGAAGGGCTTGATCTGAGTGAGCCACGCATGGAAAAAATCGGCAAGTTCAGAATAGTTCACTTTGTTGAAGTGAGGTGGATCGGTCAACACGACGTCAACAGAGGAGTCCGGGATGGCAAATTGACCGGAGTCCCCACACGTCACTGAGGCCAGGTTAGGACCGATCTCGGCCGAGTCCGTGATGTCCAACAGCACCGGGGCCGACATGCCGATGACGCGCTCGACCTTGCCATCGGCAATCCTTAGATCAACTGGCTCTGTCTTGTAGTCCAACGTCTTCCTCAGTCGTCTGTAGCTTGCAAGGAAACCACCAGACGCCATTGACCACGGGTTGGCCTCATAAGGCATTCGCTCGAACTGAAGCGTGTGGTTGTGGAAGGCACCGCGAACCGCCCCAGTGCCTTCTCCTTTGTATGAACAGAGCATGTTGTTGTATTCGACCGACTTGGAAAAGGCTGCCGCAAGCGCCTCGCGTTCGGCTGAGCCGATCTTGAGGTCCCGAATAGCGGTGGCGATCAGCCCCAGGGCAAGCAACTGTCGGTCATTGTAGAAGTCTCGCCATTCTCCTAGGCCTACGCGCATGACCTGATTTGTGGTCTTGCCGGGCTCTAGCCAACCATACGGTTGCACAATCCTGGAGCCGAGTTGATGTAGCCTTGCGCTAGCACACCTGAAGGCGTAGTCATCTGCTTCCGTCGTGCGAGCGTATCTCCGCACACCCTCCTCCTCATACAGCTTCGCGTACATCCGATAGCCAATTGGATTAGTCTCCACGCTCGGGGCAAGCCTAGTTGTGTGGCCAGCCACGCACTGGAATTGCGTTCCAGTGGTGCCTTGACCACTCCGCACCGGCCCGCGGAATGGGGTCACCGAAGAGCATGAAGGGCACAAGATGACCTCATCCTTTGACAGGTCGACTGTCACCACCTCGCCACACGAGCGACAGATACCGTGTGCGAGAGGGTGCCTCTTGGGATACGCGTGTTGTGCGAAGACGTGCCGGTGGAACAAGTCAACCCGCTCGTCGCAGACACTGCATGCTGCAATGGCGACCCAGAAGTAGCCACGGATCACGCGTCCGTCGCTATCGGCATAGAGTTCGGTGAGTTCATTCCCGCAGAATTCCGAGATGAGTTCAAGTCCTCGCTCCAGTTCGCGAGCGTTCCAGCCTTGGAGGGCCTGCCTCGTCGCAAGTATCGCGACTGGGTTGATGTCGCGACCGATCACCTGCGCTCCGAGCTTGGCAGCCTCGAGCAAGACTCCACCCGAACCACAGAACGGGTCGTACACAATTAGACCGCCGAGATCCTTTTCCCCTCGGCTGAGTCGTCCTAGTTCCGCTTGAGATGAGGAGGTCGCGGTCATCAGTAGGTACCGATTGACCACTCCAAGACGCTGAGCCCACCACTTCTGCACATGCGTCGCAGGGCTATGCACTTCCTTGCGCCAAGACTCAGCGATCGCGAGTCGATTGACAGAGGCCGTTTCGAGCGGCCGCTCAAGGAGGCACCTAGCCGTGATGGGTAACATCCGCCTATTCTAGCATACCTCGTGCATCCACCGGACGGTTAGAGAGCCTGATCCACACCAAGCCACGAAAGATGCTCGCTGCAGCAGTTATCGCAGCTGATGGCAACTCCATCCTTCCGTGTGCGTCCCGTGTTGTGGTGTAGGTCCGTGCGCTGGGGTTGGTCATGTGCGGCGTGCTGCGGGTAGCGATGTGGGCTGGTTGCTGTTGGTGAGCGGGGCGAGGGATGCGGCGGAGACGTAGCGGCGTTGGGTGGTGGTGAGTTCGTCGTTGATTTCTACCAGCAGGGCACCTATGAGGCGTATAGGGGATTTGGTGTCGGGGGAGACTTGCACGACGTTGGTTCGTCGTTTGAATTCTCGGTTGAGGCGCCTGGTGGGGTTGTTGGACCAGATCTTGGGCCAGTGCTCAGGTGGGAACGCACTGTAGGCCAGCAGATCGGCTGCGCCCGCGGCGGGTCGTTCGGCGACTCTGGGGCAGTCTTGGTGTAGCTGGTCGACAACGCTGCGGAGTTGTTGTTTGGCTGCTGGGGCGTCGGGTTGGGAAAAACGTGGTGGGTATCAGCCCGGAGATGATGGGTTGCAGCTTGGGTTGGGCCGCGCCTAGGAGGTTGCGCATGGCGTGCACTCGGCAGCGTTGCCAGGTGGCTCCTTGGAACTGACCAGCGATAGCGGCTTGGAGGCCCCGTGGCAATCTGAGATGACCAGCGCACTCCGTGCAAGCCGCGCCCCTTGAGCCCTGCGAAGAACTCTGAGCTGAACGTTTCGCTTTCTGATTCGCCCAGGTCCACCCCGAGAATCTCTCTGTGGCCATCACCGCGCACCCCGGTGGCCAACACGACCGCCACGGTGGTGACGTGCCCGCCTTGTCGCACCTGCACATAGGTGTCCTCAACCTACCCGTACGCAAGGCGTTGATGATCGAGCCTGCGGCTACGGAACGCTTCGACCCTCTTTGTCGCTGTTGGCACAGATGCGGCTCACCGTGGAGCGTGACACGCCGCTGTGACAACCCAATGCTTTGACCAGGGCGTCCACTTTGCGCGTAGAGGTTCGCGTGACGTAGGCCTCGATGACCGGCGCCCACAGGGACTTGCACCGCCCGCCGTCGCGGCTCCAGGAGTTCGGGGAAGAAAGTGCGCAACTTCGGGATCCCCACCTCGATATCACCGGCGGGGGTGGAGATCGTCGTGGGCCGGTGCCCGTTACGCAACGCGTTGCGCGTCGGGTTTGCTCACCGGGCTCAGCGCAGGTGCGCGCTGTCAGCTCCTGGAGCCCATCAGCGAGAACGCCCGCGAAACGCGAGGCCCACGCCGCGTCGGTCTCACCACATGCGCGCCTAAGCACCAGACATGGCAGACTCGTAGCTGGTCATCGTGCGACTCCTCCCAGGTCGACTTCATGTTTTGAAGTTTTTCCTTTTTCTGAAGGATCGCACGATGGCCGCCCAAACCCACACGGGCTCAAGCGACGCTCCTACGCCACTAGACGGGACGCCATCCTTCCCGCCTTCTTAGCTTGTGTGCTCAGTCGTGACGTGTGCCTTGTCGCCCCAAGAGCTACCCGTTCGGCTGGTGGTTGAAGCGCCGTGTTGTTCGATGCGGGGTGGCGGTTGATGGAGCCCGAGACAGGAATCGAACCTGCGACCTGCTGTTTACAAGACAGCTGCTCTGCCGTCTGAGCTACTCGGGCAGTGAGACCCTCAGCGTACGGCCACCGGCGCCACTCGGCTCACCGTGTGCTGACCCTGGCTCCGGCACTTCAGCGGCACAGGCCTTGGGCGACGCCGGCCTCAGCGGCACAAGCCCTTGGCGGCACAGGCCTTCAGCGGCACAAGAGTGGTTCGGGCACCACGGCGCAGCGCTCTGGTTTCGCGGCGAGCCTCATGCACGCCTACCCGGCGTTGGTCGGCCTCGGCGCCGCCGAAGGCAGGGCCCCGGTGCTGGTCTGCACTATAAAGTTCCGCACTGTTACAGTATTTGAGCAACGCCTCGGGCCGAACGGAGTGCGCTTCGGGCATTCTCATGGCCCGGCGACCATCGAGATGACTTACAAGAGGGTTCGACGAGTGGCGCAAACACGAGTGGCGCACAGGGTGCGACAACCGCAGGCAACACCGAAAGGCGGCCGCAGATGAGCGTCGCGCAGGAACCAAACGGCGCGGGCGGTTCGGTTGGACGCGGCGTGCTGCTCACCGCTCTGGCGGTGATCTTCGGGATCTTCCTGTTGGCACGCGCCCTCGACGGCACCGACGCCGGAGAAACCCAAACCAGCGACACCGCCGCCGCATCCGAGGACGACACGTCCAGCGACTCCGACGCCGACCAGGCCGACGGCGCCGAAACAGGCACCGAAGCCCCGGTGGAGTCGTCAACCACCACATCGTCAACCACCACGGCGCCGCCTCCCTTGGTGACCCACCGCCCCGGCGAGGTGAAGGTGGCCGCCGTGAACGGCACCGGCGAGTCCGGCCTGGCGGGGGCCGCCGCCGATCTGCTCACCCCACGCGGGTTTGTGACCGCCGCCAAGAACGCTGCAAGCGTGCCGGTGGAATCGTCCGCCGTGTACTACCTGCCCACCTACCAGGACGACGCCAAGGTGGTGGCTACAGCGGTGAACGCGCCGGCGGACCTGTTGACGCTGGCGCCCACCAACATGCTCACCCTGGTGGCCAATTCCGAAGACGTGGCCGACTTTCACATCTTCGTGGTGCTCGGCACCGACCTGCTCATACCGGTAACCGTTTCCTGATCCGGCCCCCGGGGTGATGCCGGGGAGTGCGTGCAGCGATGACAGCCACGGCAACCCCGAGGGTGCTGGCCGCGCCCGACAAGTTCCGCGGAACAGTCTCGGCGGGCGAAGCCGCGGCGGCCATCGCCGAAGCGGCGCACCAAGCCGGGTTCGAGTGTGATCAGGCGCCCATGGCCGACGGGGGAGAGGGAACCCTCGAGGCTCTCGGCGGCCCCAACCGCAGTTCGCAGGTGACCGGCCCCGACGGAACCCCGGTGAATGCCCGGTGGCGCCTGGCAAGACAAGTCGCGGTGATCGAGATGGCACAGGCGTCCGGGTTGGCGTTGGCGGGCGGCGCCGCCAACAACGACCCCGTGGCGGCCACCACCACCGGCACCGGTCAGCTCATCGCCGAGGCCATCAGATCAGGGGCTCGCCGGGTGATCGTGGCGGTGGGTGGGTCGGCCACCACCGACGGCGGTCTCGGCGCGCTCGAGGCCCTGCCGTCTGAGGCCCGCATGCGGGGCGTTGAGCTGGTGGTGGCCTGCGATGTGCGCACCCTCTTCGTGGACGCCGCCGCCACTTTCGGGCCTCAGAAGGGGGCGTCGCCGAAACAGGTGGAGTTGCTGCGCCGAAGGCTCACCCGCCTCGCCGAGGTGTATCACCGGCGCCACGGCGTGGACGTGACCGAATTGCCCGGCTCGGGCGCCGCGGGAGGACTGGCCGGTGGACTTGCCGCTCGGGGCGCCGCGCTGGTGGACGGTTTCGAGATGGTCGCGGACGAGATCGACCTTCACGCCAGGCTGGAGGCTGCCGATCTTGTGCTAACGGGCGAGGGGAAGCTCGACGCCACCTCCCTGGAGGGCAAGGTCACCGGCGGCGTCGCTGCTCTGGCAGCCGGTGCCGGGCGGCCCGCAGTGGCCGTGGTGGGCACATCAAGCCTGTCCGACGACGCACAAGGCCTCGAAGTGATCGACCTGACCGCACGTTTCGGTTCGACCCGCGCACGGGGCCAAACCGCCGAGTGCATCCAAAAAGTCGTGGGCGATTACCTGCGCCAATTCCCAGGCAACAAGACCACCTGATCGCCGCCCCAGCCGCGTCAGATGTTCAGCGGCTGGGGTGTGTCAATCCCGGGCTCTGGAGAAGATCGCCCAGACCGCCACAAGCGCAATCGCCACGATCACCAGGGCCATCGTCACCAGGTGCAGCACGAAGCCAATAATCCATGTCACCACGGTGAACGCGCCCAGTACGGCCAGCACCCCCACCACAAGCCGGGAAGGCCTCGACAGTGGTTTGGCCTCTCTCATCCGCAGCACACTCCATCGGTTCATGCACACCAGCCTAGATGCCAGATAACGGCGCGAGTCTTTGGGGTGCCTCGCCGGTATTCTCACCACGGCTTAGCCAAGGTCAAGCCGCAGCGGGAATCGAGGAGTTGTCATGGCCGTCACCGTTCGAGTGCCCACCACGTTGAGAACGCTCACCTCGGGTGCTTCCGAGGTGGCCGTTTCGGGTTCCACCCTGGCGGAGGTGCTCGAATCTCTGGAGGCGAGCCATCCAGGGTTCCGCAACCACATTCTCGACGACGCCGGCGAACTGCGCCGATTCGTGAACGTGTTTGTGAGCGACGACGATGCGCGCTTCATGGGCGGGCTCGCCGCGCCGGTGGCCGAGGGCGCAACGGTGAGCATCGTTCCCGCCGTAGCCGGCGGCGCCTGAACCGTCCCGAGGTAGAGCTCGCCGGGCACGGCCTACCCAGCCGAGCGTGGCAGTTCGTACGGCGAACCAGCGCATCTACATTCCGCAGTCCGCCAACACAGCGCAGCGACACTCCGCCTCAGCACTGGGAGGCACGTCCGAAGCGCAGCACCGGTCCCCCTCACTTCCAACCAACCAGCCAGAGCCGCAGATCACGGTCCCGCCAAAGTGCGAAAGCGGCTGAGTCCACCCTGGTGCCGGCGAGCCGGCCCGCACCGAAGAGTGCCGGTGGCAGGTTGCGGTCTGGCGCCTCGCGCGATTGAATTAGCACTCGCGGCACGAGAGTGCCAAACAACAAAGATCACAAACACAAACCGCGGCCCCGGACCGGCCGCAACGGAGGTTTACCAATGCCCAAGATGATCCAGTTCGACGAGGCCGCCCGCCGGTCGTTGGAGCGCGGCATGAACCAACTCGCCGACGCCGTGCGGGTGACGCTGGGCCCCAAGGGTCGCAACGTCGTGCTCGACAAGAAGTGGGGCGCGCCAACCATCACCAACGACGGCGTGTCCATCGCCAAGGAAATCGAACTCGAGGATCCCTACGAGAAGATTGGCGCCGAGCTCGTGAAGGAAGTCGCCAAGAAGACCGACGACGTGGCCGGCGACGGCACCACCACCGCCACCGTGCTGGCCTGGGCGATGGTGCGCGAAGGCCTGCGCAACGTCGCCGCGGGCGCCAACCCGATGTCGCTCAAGCGCGGAATCGAAGCAGCCGTGGACGCCGCGGTGGCCTCGATCGCCGACAACAGCCAGGACGTGTCCTCCGACAAGGACCAGATCGCCAACGTGGCCGCCATTTCCGCCGCGGATCCCGACATCGGCTCCACCATCTCCGACGCCATCGACAAGGTCGGCAAGGACGGCGTGATCACCGTTGAGGACGGCCAGACTTTCGGCCTGGAGATGGAAACCGTGGAAGGCATGCGCTTTGACAAGGGCTACATCTCGCCTTACTTCGTGACCGACGCCGAGCGCATGGAGGCCGTGCTGGAGAACCCGTACGTGCTGCTGGTGAGCTCCAAGATCTCCAGCGTGCGCGATCTGGTGCCGGTGCTCGAGAAGGTGATGCAAGGTGGACGCCCGCTGCTCACCATCGCCGAGGATGTTGAGGGTGAGGCCCTGGCCACGCTGGTGGTGAACAAGATCCGTGGCACGTTCACCTCCGTTGCGGTGAAGGCCCCCGGCTTCGGCGATCGTCGCAAGGCGATGCTGCAGGACATGGCCATCCTCACCGGCGGTCAGGTGATCAGCGAAGAGGTTGGCCTCAAGCTCGACAGCGTGGGTGTGGAAATGCTCGGCCGGGCACGAAAGGTGATCGTCACCAAGGACGAAACCACCATCGTGGAAGGCGACGGTGACGCCTCGGACGTGACCGGGCGCATCAACCAGATCAAAGCCGAGATCGACAACACGGACTCCGACTACGACCGCGAGAAGCTCCAGGAGCGCCTGGCGAAGCTGTCCGGTGGCGTGGCCGTGCTGAAGGTGGGCGCCGCCACAGAGGTGGAGCTCAAGGAGAAGAAGCACCGCATCGAGGACGCCGTGAGCACCACCAAGGCCGCCATCGAGGAAGGCGTGGTCGCCGGTGGAGGCGTCACACTGCTTCGTGCCCAGGAGGCTGCCTTCGGCGCTGCTGACGGTCTCGGTGACGCCGACGAGCAGACCGGAGCCCGCATTGTGGCCAAGGCGCTGGTGGCGCCACTAACCCAGATTGCGGTGAACGCCGGGCTCGAAGGCGGAGTCGTGGTGGAGAAGGTGCGAGCCCTCGAAGGGCCCGTGGGCCTCAACGCCGAGACCGGCGACTACGAGGACCTGATCGCCGCCGGCATCATCGACGCCGCCAAGGTCACCCGTGCCGCCCTGCAGAACGCCGGATCGATCGCGGCGCTGTTCCTCACAACCGAGGCCGTGATCGCGGATGCGCCCGAAGACGCACCCGGCGGTGGCGGCATGCCCGACATGGACTTCTGATCCAGCGGGATTCCCCCGGATCCCCGCGGGGATCCACCCAAACTGATCGACGGCCCGGACATTGCGCCGGGCCGTCGTCGCGCCAGCAGCCTGCCTCAGGCTTGGTGGCTTGAACTCGGCCTCGGTGCGCCCGCGCGCGGTGTCCCCGGCGGCGCTCTGTGTCTTCCCGGGCTTGATGGGCCTGGCAATCGGGTGGTGTCGTAGGCTCTGTTGCCATGGCAGCCCGGTCACGCAAACAGGCGTGGCTCGTGCGCCACTGGCCTGCTGGTGCGTCGAACTCCACGATGCACTCCCCGCGGCGGGGCCCGGCTGCGGGGGGCAAACCCGAAGCGGGTGTCGGACAAGCCGAGGCGGGCGCAATGCCGGGGCGCAACGGCTCCAGCCGCGAACACGCTAGGGCAGCGGCGCCGGCGGGTCGCCGGCCGGCCGATCTTGCCTTCGAGGAGCCAATGGCCATCGAACTCGACGGTGTGCGGGTGGCCACCACCATGCGCACCCCCGGCAACGACTTCGAACTCGCCGCGGGGTTCTGCTACGCCGAGGGTCTACTCGGTGGGCATCGGGTGCTGGGCGTGCGTTACTGCGCGGACGGCTCCGCCGCGGCTTCGGCGTTCAACGTGGTGTCGGTGTCCACCGGAGACAAGGCGCCTGAGCCAACACCGAGACTGTCAACCACCACCTCGAGTTGTGGTTTCTGTGGCACATCGGAGATCGACGAACTGCTCAGCGCGCTGGGCCCAGTGGAGGGCGCGCGCCTGCCGTGGAGCGTTCTCGCCGAGGCGCCCGACCGGCTCCGGCGCGGCCAGGAGCTTTTTGATGCCACAGGAGCGGTACACGCGGCGGCGGTGGTGGCGCCCGATGGCACGATCTCGGTGATCCGTGAGGACGTTGGACGCCACAACGCGGTGGACAAGGTGATCGGCCGCTGCGTGTTCGACGACACCCTGCCCGCGGTGGGGCTGGGCCTGGTGGTGAGCGGACGTGCCAGCTTCGAGCTGGTTCACAAAGCCTGGGCGGCAGGGTTCCGGGCGCTTGTGGCGGTGAGCGCGCCAACCGCGCTGGCCGCCAAAACCGCCGAAACCGCGGGCATGCAACTCGCAGGCTTCGCCCGAAACAACACCCTCACCGTCTACGTCGACTGACCCGCCTTGCCCCAACGCCAAAGGGCCGGGCGGGGATTGGCTGGTCTCTACACTGTCGCCATGATTTCGCCTGTCGAAAGTGCTGACGGGCTTTGCGTGGTGCATCTGTTTTGTGATCGCAGCAGCGAAGCCGACGACGCCGCGGTGCTTGCCGCGGTGAAGCAGGCCACCGACAACGACGCGCAGGTGGTGGCCGTGGCGGTGTTGGGTCACAGCGCCCAGTTGTGCTTCATGGGCTTGCACCGTGACGCCTGGGTGTTGCGTGACCTGCAAACCGCGCTCACCAATGCCGGGTTGAACATCGTGGACAGTTACGTGTCAATCACCGAACTGTCCGAGTACGCCCTGGGCCTGCCGCCCGAAGCGGCCGAGATGCGCCTGCGCCCGCAGCTGCCGCCACCGGACAAACCGGCATGGTGCTTCTACCCGATGACCAAGCGCCGCGATCCGTCACAAAACTGGTACGAGCTCGAATACGACGAGCGCCGCGAGATGATGTACGAACACGGCGCATCGGGCCGCAAATTCGCGGGGCGCATAGTGCAACTCGTGACCGCGTCCACAGGCCTCGACGACTGGGAATGGGGAGTCACCTTGTTTGGCCGCACCCTTGAGGACCTCAAGGAAACCGTCTACACCATGCGCTATGACCGGGCATCGGCCCGTTACGCAGAGTTCGGCCCCTTCGTGACCGGCCTGGTGGGCCCAACCACAGAGATCCTCGAACGCACCCGCTAACCGCGCCAGGCAATATCGCTGGGCACACAGTCGGGCAACACTGCACACCAGGTTGGCAAGAGCCGACCGTGCGGGACTGACCAGATGCGCGCAAGAAGCGATCACCAAGTGGCGGGTACGAAGTCCGCTCGCAGGCCGCTGCGCAGAGCCGGCCGGTTGCGATCCTCATGAGCTTCGACGCCGTTGCGGCCAAGATCGAGAGCGTCGAGGGCTGGTTGACCCTCGCCCAGGCCGAACGCCTTTACGAAGCGGTTGCCGGGCTGCCTGATGGGGCCCAGGTTGCGGAGATCGGCGCGTTTCAGGGGCGTTCCACGATTGTGCTCGCCTCGGCGCTGCCCGAGGGATCGACCTTGATCTCGGTTGACCCACACGGCGGCGGTGATCGTGGCCCTCGTGAGATCACCCCCGACGCCGACCTCGGCAACAGCGATCACGAAGCCTTCCTCACCAACCTCGCCAGCGCGGGCGTGGCCCACAAGGTGCGCCATATTCGCAAGACCTCCGACCAAGCCTTCGCCGACTCCGACGCCCCCGCACACATACACGTGCTGTTCGTGGACGGCGCTCATCGCTTGGGCCCCGTGCTGGAAGACCTGGAGTGCTGGGGCGGGCTGGTGGCGCCGGGTGGCGTGATGTTCGTACACGACGCCTTCAGCTCGGTTGGGGTGACCCTCGGGCTGCTGGCCAAGTGTTTCGCCCGCGCCGGTTGGCGCTACGCGGGCCGCACCGGTTCACTGGCCGAATACCGCCGCGTGGAGCGCCTGAAAGCCGGGGCCAGGGTGGGCAACGCCGCACGCCAACTCGCCCAGCTCGTCTGGTTTGCCCGCAACCTGGCGGTGAAAGTCCTGATAGTTGCCCGCCTGCGACCCCTCACCCGTCTGTTGGGTCACCGCCGCCAAACCTGGCCCTACTAGCTCGAACCGGCGAGCCGGGGGCATCGCTTCCCCTGATGAAGAGTGTGTTACAGGGGTGGGCGAGGCCGTTCCCGCCATGGTCACCTGACTACTCTGGGTTTGCTGCGTGGCCTGCCCGGCGCACCGGGACACCCGCGGAGATCGGAAGCAGCGGCCACAACCTTGCCGCAATTCAACGTATCGACACTACTCGAAAGGAACTGAGATGAGCGACGGAAGCATTGCCTGGATGCTGGTTTCCACGGCCCTTGTGTTGTTCATGGTGCCGGGACTGGCGCTGTTCTACGGAGGCATGGTGCGCTCCAAGAACGTGGTGAACATGGTGATGATGAACCTGTACTGCCTGGGGTCGGTGTCGGTTGCCTGGGTTGTGATCGGCTACACGCTGGGCAACAGCGGCCACGGGGGCATCATCGGCAACCTCGACAACATCGGCCTGCGGGGCATCCAGTCAGCCGAAGACCTGATCGGCGTGGCCTTCTTCATGACCTTCGCGGTGATCACCCCGGCGTTGATCTCGGGTGCGGTTGCGGATCGCATGAAGTTCCGTGCCTGGATGATCTTCGTGCCGGTGTGGTCGATCCTGGTGTACTGCCCGGTCACCTACTGGGTGTACAGCGGATGGATGGAGTCCTGGGGGGTGCTCGACTTCGCCGGTGGCACCGCCATCCACATCAACGCCGGGATCGCGGCGCTGGCGTTGGTGCTGGTGCTGCGCAAGCGCCGCGGCTGGCCACGGGATCATCACCCGCCGCACAACCCGGTGCTGGTCACCCTGGGTGCGGGCATCTTGTGGTTCGGATGGTTCGGTTTCAACGCCGGCTCCGCGGGCGCCGCCGACGAGGTGGCGGCCCGAGCAGTGGTGAACACCCTGGTGGCCGGGGGCGCGGGGATGCTGGGCTGGATCGTGGTGGAGCGGCTGCGAGATCACAGGATCACCTCCATCGGCGCGGCGTCGGGTGTGGTGGCCGCGCTGGTGGCGATCACCCCCGCGGCGGGTTTCGTGGGCGGGCTCACCCCGGTGCTGCTCGGAGTGGTCGCAGGGGTGGTGTGCTTCCTGGCGATCCAGTTGAAGTTCAAGTTCGGCTACGACGACAGCCTCGACGTGGTGGGAGTTCACCTGGTGGGCGGAATCGTGGGCGGTGTGCTGCTGGGCCTCTTCGCCGATCCCGACACGTTCAGCGAAGCAGCCGGGGTCGATTTCGCCGCTGGTGCGCTGCTCGGAGGCGGCTGGGGCGGCGGCGCGCTGATCTGGGATCAGCTCGTTTCGATGGGCGCAGTGCTGCTGTACTCGTTCGTGGCCACCTTGATCATCGGCGTGGTGCTGAACCGTCTCGTGGGCTTGCGGGTGCGCGAGGAAACCGAAGTGGTGGGCCTCGACATTGCACAGCACGCCGAGCGTGCCTACGTGCTGTGACAGCGGGCGCGTTTGGCAAAGCGCCGGGTTTCATGTTGTGAGCCCGTGCCCGGCTGCCGGATCGTGATGATCGCCCCCGCGCGCCCAAGGCTCGTGTTGCGAACAGGTCAGTTGCTGCGAGCAGGCCGATGACCCCACAAGGCCGCAGCGAGCCCCGCCCGGCAAGCGAAGCCGACATTTTGCGCTGGGCCGAAACCCTCGCCGGGATCGCCCGCACCGGTCTGGGTTTCACCGAGAGCCTCTACGAACGCGAACGCTTCGAGGAGGTGCTGGCGGTGGCGGCCGACATCAAGGCTCACAGCACCGTCGGCATCGACACCGACCACCAGGTGCAGGAATGGCTCGACCGTGTGGGTTCGGGAGTGGCCGGGTATGTCACCCCGAAGATCACCGTCGGTGCGGTGGTCGGCGACGACGCCGGCAGGTTGTTGCTGGTGCAAAGGCTCGATTCGGGCTACTGGTTGTACCCGACCGGATGGGCCGACGTGGGCTACTCGCCTTCGGAGATCGCGGTGAAGGAAGTGATCGAGGAAACCGGAATCGAATGCGAAGTGGTGCGCCCCATAGCCGTGCTCGACGGAATGCGCCGCGGTTACACCCGCATTCCGCTGGTGTCGGTGGTGTTCCACTGCCGCATGACCGGCGGCGAGCTGAAACCGCACCCCCTTGAGTGTTCCGATGTGGGGTTCTTCGCCGAGGACGACCTCCCCGATCCCACCGCCCGCGCAGACCTGTGGGCGCCGATGGCGTTCTCGGCGATTCGTGGCGAACCGGTGGAGGTGATGTTCGACAAGCCCCGCGACGCGCCTTGGCGCGAAGCCACGCCCGATCCCTAGTCGGCCTCTCGCAGGAATCGCTCAACGTCGGCAATCAGCGCGGCAGGGTCGGCCTCCTCGAGGGGTGGCTCGTCTCCGCTGAGCGACGAGGGCTCGTCGGCGGCGGCGGCGTTGTTCTCGTCCCAGGCTTGTTCGATCCGGGCCACATAATCCTGAGTGTCGGTGTCGTTGGCCACCATTTGGCTCACCTCGCGTTCGTATTCCGCGGCGGCGGATTTCAGTCTGCGGGTGTCCACCGGGGCGCCCACAAGCGCCGCTGCTCTTTGCACCAGAGCCAGCGCAGCCTTCGGGGATGGCGCCGCGGGCATGTATGCCGGCACCGCCGACCACAACGAAGCGGTGGCGTAACCGGCTTGCCTGAACGAGGCGCTGAGCACTCCCACGATGCCGGTTGGGCCCTCATAGGTTGACGGCGCCAGCTTGAACTTGGCGCGGGTGAAGCTGTCCTCGGCGGTGCCGTACACCTGCACCGGGCGACTGTGGGGCACATCGGACAGCAACGCCCCCAGGGTCACCACCCGCCCCACACCCAAGGCGTCGGCAAGGCCGATCATCTCGTCGCAGAACATCCTCCAGCGCAGCTGCGGTTCGATGCCCACCAGCACCGCCACGTCGCATTGCGCGTCGGGCAGCGACGCCACCGACACCTTGTTGGAAGGCCAGTCGATCGCACGGAAGTGCTGCTCCTTGAGCTTCATCGACGGACGGCTGGACGTGAAATCGAAGAACATTTCCGGGTCGATCCCCGCCAGCGAGGTGCAGCGCCACTGCTTGCGCAGGTGCCGGGCGGCGATCGTGGCGGCGTCACCGGCGTCGTTCCAGCCTTCGAAGGCCACGATCAGCGTGGGTTCCCGCAGAGACGGCGGCGGCCCGTGCCACACCACCTGCCCCATTCGCCGCGGCCACTTCGGGGCTTCCCTTGCCGACGCGCCGGTTTTGCGCCGGGGGCTGTCCGGGGACGCCGGTGGAGTCATCGGCCGGCCTTGCCGGTCGGCGGCCCGAGGTCGGGATGGTTGCGGAAATGCTCGAGCGCCTCGGGGTTTGCCATGGCCTCGGTGTTGCGCAACGCAACGCCGTGGATCACGTCACGCACCGCGGATTCGGTCATCTTGCCTGAGCGGGTGCGCGGAATGTCGGGCACCGAGGCGATCACTGCGGGCACGTGGCGAGGCGACACTTCGGCGCGTATGCGGGCGCGGATGCGGTCCCTGAGATCGTCGGTGAGTTCGCAACCGGGGGCCATTCGCACAAACAGCACGATACGAGTATCGGCCCCGAAGGGCTGCCCAACCACGATGCTCTCGGCAACCTCGGCCAAGGAGTCCACCCGGCGGTAAATCTCGGCGGTGCCTATGCGCACACCGCCGGGATTGAGCGTGGTGTCGGAGCGTCCCGAGATCACGAAACCGTTGTTGGGGGTGCGCATCACGTAGTCGCCGTGCTTCCACACGCCGGGAATGTCATCGAAATAAGCGGCGCGGTAGCGGCGCTCGCCCGGGTCGTTCCAGAACCGCAGCGGCATCGACGGGAACGCGTTGCGACAAACCAGCTCGCCTTGTGCGCCCACTTCCAGCGACCGGCCCGAGTCGTCGGTGACGTCTATGTCCATGCCCAGCGACGGGCCTTGGATCTCGCCCCGGTACACCGGCGCGGTGGGGTCGCCACCCACCAGGCAGCCGCACAGGTCGGTGCCTCCCGAAATGGAGGCGAGATGCACGTCGGCTTTCATGTTGCGGTACACCCAGTCGAAACCTTCGGGCACCAAAGGCGACCCGGTGGACGTGATGGTGCGCACAGTGTCGAGCCGGTGGGTGCGCACAGGATCCATCCCGGCGCCGGCGCACGAATCGATGAACTTCGCCGATGTGCCGAAGAGGGTCACGCCCACCTCGTCGGCAAGGTCGAACAGCCGGTTCAGGTCGGGCCATCCCGGCGCGCCGTCGTACAGCACCAGCGCAGCGCCGGAAGCCAGCGCCGAGGCCAGCCAGTTCCACATCATCCAGCCGGTGGTGGTGAAGTAGAACACCCTGTCTGCGGGTTTCACGTCGCAGTGAAGCCGGTATTCGCAGAGGTGCTTCAACAGCAAACCCCCGGCGCGGTGAACGATCGCCTTGGGCGGGCCGGTGGTGCCCGACGAGTAAAGCACGTACCACGGATGGTCGAACCCGAGCGGGCGGAACACCACCGGCGTTGGCCCCTGCGCGAAACCGGCGCCGTAGCCGTCCAACCAGCCCGGCTCCACCAGCACGGTGCGTTGCAGCGAACCCAGGCCCGCCTTGATTTGCTCGAGACGGCCCAGGCAGTCGTGGCGGCGACCGTTGTAGGGATAATCCGCGCATGCGAACAGCACCGTGGGTTTCACCTGCTCGAAGCGGTCGAGCACCCCCTCGGGCCCGAAATCGGGCGAAGCCGAGGTGAACACCGCTCCCAAACCGGCAGCGGCCAGCATTATCGCAACCGTCTCGGGACGGTTCGGCATCCACGCCGCCACCCTGTCTCCGGGGCCGACGCCGCTGTCGATCAGCAACTGCTGGCAGCGTCCCACCATGTCGTGAAGCTCGGCGCGGGTGAGCTTCCCGTTCTCGCCGTCCTCGCTTCGGTAAATCAGCGCAACTTGATCGTCGGGTTCGCCGAGCAGGTTCTGGGCAACGTTGAGGCGGGCGTCGGGCAGGAACCGGGTGCGGTACAGCCGCGCCGCCGGGTCGTCCACATCGGGGCGTTCCACGAGGCGTTCGCCGCGGTCGCCTCGCACTTCGCAGAAGTCCCAAGCAGCGGCCCAGAAGCGGTCGCTGTGGCGCACCGACCAGCCATGCAAGGCCGAGAAATCATCGAGCTGGGTGCCCTCACGTTCGGCCAGCCACAGGCGGAACCGCTCAATGGTGGCCGCCTGAGCGCGCTCGGGGCTGGGAGTCCAAAGCGGGTGCGTCAAGCGCGCAGCGGTTGGGTTTCGGTGTCGAAATCATGTGCGGGCCGACCGCTCTCGCACCCGGGGGCCGAGCCACGCACTGCGCGCCGCTCAGGCAAGTTCCCCTCCCTTTTGCAGCGCCGACACCAGATCCCCGATCTCGGCGGGGTCGGTGAGCCCGTAGGCCAGGCTTCGCGCAAATTGCAGCAACGCAGCCGCGATCACCCGCGGGTCGCCGTGTGGGCTCATGGAAGCCACGCGGTCCACCAGGTAGGGCAGCGGATCCACCTGACCCAGGGAGTGTTGTGAAGCCAGGGTGTCGCCGATCAGGTGCAACACTCGCGCCGTGGGGGTGGTTTGCTCCTCCAGCATGGCTTGTGCCCATGCCACGGGGTCGCCGGGCTGGGCGTTGCGCTCGATGCGGGCCTCGGTCTCCTCCATGATCCGAACGGCCACGGCACGAAGCAGGCCACGTTGCGATCCGAAATGGTAAAGGATCGTGCTCTTGGCGACCCCCGCCGACGCGGCGATCTCCTCCAGGGAAGCGCCTAGGTCACCACGTGCGCTGAACGCCCTGATCGCCGACTCCATCACCGCCGATCTGGTGGTGTGCGCCCGCTGGGACTGGCTGGGCATCATCACAGTTTATTCTCACCCCGATTTCGGTGCCGGCGGAACGGGTTCGCCTTCGCCGGCAGGGTCGGTCGAGGTTATGCCGCCGCGTCGGGCGGTTCTGCGCCTGCGCTCACGGCCGGCCCTCGACGCCGATTGTGGCCGGGAACTTGTAGCACCGGCAGTGTCGCCAGCGTCGCCGAGGTCACCGGTACGGGAAGCAACCGCAGCTTCGGGCACAGGATCGCGTCCTGCGAGCACGGCGGCGATCTTGGCGATGTGATCCGGCACTGTGCCGCAGCAGCCGCCGATCACCGTTGCGCCGCCCGCTCTCATGTGGTGCGCGTGCGCGGCCATGGTTTGTGGCGTGGCGTCGTACACGAGCTTGTCGCCTTGCCAGGTGGGAATACCGGCGTTGGGTTTCACGATCACCGCGGGCAAGCCGTCGGCGTTGTGCCCGGCGGCCTCCAGCGCCTGGCGGATCTCCAGCGCGGCGGCGCCGGTGTCGCCAAGATTGGCGCCGCAGTTTGCGCCCATGGCCACCAGGCCTTGGTCGCCGAGACGGCTCGCCATTTGTGATCCGGTCACGCCCATCATCGTGCGCCCGGACGTGTCGAAGCTCATCGTTGCCGCCACCGGCAGGTCACATACCGATCGCACCCCGGCCAGTGCCGCTTCCACCTCTGCGAGGTCGCTCATCGTTTCGATCCACAACAAGTCCACGCCGCCCTCCGCCAAGGCGGCTGCCTGCTGAGCGAAGGCGCTTTCGCAGTCGGCGCGGTTCATGCGGCCAATGGGTTCGAGCAGCTCCCCGGTGGGGCCCATCGAACCGGCCACCAGGGTTGGGCGGCGGGCACTTGTTGCCTCGGCGTCGGCTGCTGTGCGGGCGTTGCGGGCCGCGGCCTTGTTGAGTTCGGCCACACGACCCGCCAGGCCGTGCAGCGCCAGTCGATACCGGTTGCCGCCGAAGCTGTTGGTCAACACCAAATCGGCGCCCGCCTCGAGCCAGCGGCGGTGGATGTCCACCACCACCTCGGGGTGTTGCAGGTTCCACACCTCAGGCGGCGCGCCCGCTTCGAGGCCTGCCGCGAACAGTTGGGTGCCCATGGCGCCGTCGGCAAGCAGCCAGCCCTTGGAGGCCAACAGACCGGCGAAAGACGCCGCATTGCCGGGGGCCGCTTTGGTGGGGCTCGAAGCCACAGGCCGCTCCTTCACCGACGGTGCCGCAGTAACCCGGCCGCTTCGCCACCAAGGCGGGTGCGGATCGGGCGCTGTTGTTGCGGGTGGGGAGAAGGCGACCCGCCCGGGCCTTGGCGGCGCCGGGCGGGTCGTTGTGTTGTTGGCGTGCTAGTTGAAGATGTCGATCAGGTCGGTGAGCGGTGAGAGGCCGCCGTCGCTGATGTTCACGTCGAACTGTGCGAGGCGGAACTGGTCGTTGCCGAACGGCTTGGTGGCGCTGAGCGAGTTCTTCGGATTGCCCGGCAGGGAGAAGTCCGACAGTTCACCCGAGGCAATCGCTTCGCGCACCGAGTCGTAGGTGAGATCGGGCCCGGCGGCCAAAGTGATGTGCTCGAACATTCTCAGCAAACGGCAGTAACGGCGCACCGCGTTGAACCAGTTCTCCTCGTCCTCTTCGGCCTCAGCAGGACTGCTCACGGTCACGCCGAGAGCGGATTCCACAATGGCAACGCAATCCTGCATCGCCGGGTCCGCCCACATTTCGAGGTCGGTGGCGCTGGAAAGGGTGAGAGTGTCGAACACCCGTGAGCGATCCACCGATGTGCCGAGGTTCTCCAAGCCGGCCTGATCGTTGGCCCACACCTGAACGGAGCCCTCAAGGCCTGCCTGCTGCATTCCTCGCAACGCGGCCGACGGGTTGCCGTTCAACAGGATGCGGTTGGCGTCCGAGCTGCGGAAACGTTCGTAGATCACCTGCGAAATGGCGTCCTGGGCGGCCTGGTCGCCGTCGGGAGCGTCGATTATGGCGCTCTCCACCAATTCGATTCCCCTGTCGGCGAGGGCTTGTTCCACCAGCGGCTTGTCGGCGGTGGCCGCCTGATTGGTGATCACGAACACCTTGGCGCCATCGGCGCGCCCGGTTTGCACCATCAGGTCAAGCAGCGTGTTGGTGGCCTGATCGGTTGACTCGGTGGTGTCATACCAGGGGGCCACGGCCAGCTCGTACTCAGAGGGGTTGATTTCGCCACCCACGAGCATGGTTTCGTTGGTGCCAACGATGCACGGGTCCACAGTGCCGGCGAAGGGGCCGAGGAATCCGCCGAGCACGGCGAACACCTCGTTGTCCTGGGTGAGGATGGCGCATGTCTCCTCGGCCTCCACGGTGCCGATGGGGCTGTAGTGGTCGTACACCGCCACCACTTCGCGTCCGTAGATTCCGCCGCGGGCGTTGAGATCGGCTATCAGCGCCTCCCACACGCCTTGCTGGTTGCCCCAGCCGGCCGCGGAGAAGTTGTTGCTCACCAGGAACTCGAAGTCCAGCATCGACACGCCAACATGGATCGCCTCTTCGGTGACGCCCTTGTAGGAGGCGGTCAGCACGATCGGCTCCTCCGGCACGGCGGGCTCTTCCATCTCGTCGCCGTCGTCCCCGTCGTCGCCTTCGCCCTCGGCGGGCTCGGTCATGTCGTCGCCGCCGGCGTCCTCGGGTGCGTCGGGGGTGTCGTCGGCGGGCTCGGTCATGTCGTCACCGTCATCGGTGTCGGTGCCGCCGGTGTCGGTTTCGCCGCTGCCTGAACCTTCGGAGCCTCCGCCCGACGAGTCCGTCGAGGTGTCCGTGTCGGTGGCGGTGCTGTCGTCGTCGTCGCTGCCACAAGCCGCCGCGAATAGTGCGAACACCATCAGTAGCGAAAGCAGCACCGACAGGCGGTGCCGTCCGCGGCGCGATGGCTTCAAGTTGTTGACCGTGATCATTTCTCCTCCAGGATCTAGCCGTTGGTGGACATCAGATGAATTGGGGCACGCTATCGCCTGGCGGTGCGCTCAACCCGATGGGCGCCGCCGGCATCGGAACCCGCGGCAGGCTTGCGGCCCGCCCCACCGGCGCATCCCGTCGCCCGTCATGCGGGAGGCATTGGCGCGCCTTAGTGTGAGGAGTACAAGAGCGCATTGCCCTGCGTCTCGCCCACCGATCTTGAGAACCGATCTTGCCCACACCCAGGAGGCAACATGACCACAACCACAACTGCACTACGCACCGCAGACGCCGGCACGGCCACGCGCACATCCTCTGCGCCGGACTTTCGCGTCGAACCGGTGGCCGGCGCACTCGGCGCCGAGGTTCACGGCCTTGACCTGAGCCAACTTCACGAACAGACTGGCCAGAGGCTGCGTGAGGCTCTCGACGAGCACCTGGTGTTGTTCCTTCCCGGCGTGAATCCATCGGTGCGCGAACTGCGAGACATTGGCGCGCTGTTCGGCGAGCTCGAGGTTCACCCCTACATAGAGAAGGTGGACGAGGCCACGCCCGAGGTGTGTGTACTGGACACGTCGGCCACACCCAAGGCCGACATTTGGCACACCGATGTGACCTACTCGCAGCATCCTCCGATAGCGGCGCTGCTGCACATGGTGACGTGCCCACCCGCGGGCGGCGACACCATGTGGATCAACTGCTACAAGGTGTACGACTCGCTCTCGGCGCCGATGAAGGAGTTCCTGGCCGGTCTCACCTGCATCCACGACGACGGGGGACAGGGCAAGCTCAAAGCCGAACATCCGGTGGTGCGCGTGCATCCCCAAACCGGGCGTCGCAGCCTGTACGTGAACAAGCAGCACGGACGGCGCATCCCGCAGTTGTCGAGGCCCGAAAGCCAGGCGGTGCTCGGTTTCCTGTACCGCTGGCAGGAGCAGGTGAAGTTCAGCTGCCGCTGGCGCTGGTCTTCCGGAGACGTGGCGTTGTGGGACGAGCGGGTCACGTTGCACTCCATCGTGGACGACACCGACGACCAGCGTGTGCTGCGCCGTGTGACCGTGCTGGGAGACGACCCGCAGGGTCCCGACGTGTCCACCAACGGCGGCGCCGCCTGGCCCCGCCAACGAGGCGACAAGCGCGCCGCCAGCGGCTACTACGGAGTGGCAGGCTTCGAGTTTTAGCCCGCCGGCTCGCAGAAGGCGCTAGGCCCGGTCGCCTTGGCGTTGTTTGCAGGCCTGAGCAGCGAGTTTTCACGAGCGTGAGCAGGCGCAGGTCGGCCAGGTTCGCCTCCGTTCACGACGGTCGCAGGTAAACGCGGTGCGATTCGGGATCTTCTACGAGCATCAGCTTCCCCGGCCCTGGGATGAGCGCTCCGAGCAGAAACTGTTCGCCGAGGCGCTCGAACAGGTCGAACTGGCCGACGAGGTCGGCATCGACGTGGCCTGGGCGGTGGAGCACCACTTCCTGGAGGAGTACTCGCACTCGTCGGCGCCAGAGGTTTTTCTGGCGGCGTGCGCGTCGCGCACCAAACGCATCCGCTTGGGTCACGGCATCCGCCAAACCCCA
Organism: Candidatus Aldehydirespiratoraceae bacterium; assembly: GCA_965221635.1. Lineage (GTDB taxonomy): Bacteria > Actinomycetota > Acidimicrobiia > Acidimicrobiales > Aldehydirespiratoraceae > JAAXHB01. Next base: position 334,716 of record OZ244902.1, on the reverse strand, counting down.
CCCGGTTACACCCATCCGGCACGCGTCGCCGAGGCCGCCGCCACCCTGGACGTGATCTCTGGGGGACGTGTGGAGCTTGGCATCGGGGAGGGCGCCACGCGCCTGGAGCTGCGAGGTTTCGGGGTGCCGGCAAAACTCAAGCGAGCCATGAGCCTCGAAGCCGGCGAGCAGATCGCCAACATGATGGCAATGACGCCCTATCCCGGCTTCGAGGGCGAGCACTTCTCGATGCCGTGCCGCAACGTGATCCCCAAGCCGGTGCAAAAGCCGCACCCGCCGATGTGGATCGCCTGCACCAACCGTTCCACCATCGAGTTGGCGGCCCGGTGCGGCCTCGGCGCGCTGGCTTTCGCGTTCGTGGATCCGTCCGAGGCCCGCCACTGGGCCGACGTGTACTACGACATCATCTGCAGCGACAAGTGTGTGCCGCTGGGGCGCACCGTCAACGCGAACATCGCGGTGGTTACCGGGTTCTCGCTTCACGAGGATCGGGCAACTGCCATCCGCAGGGGCTTCGACGGTTTCCATTTCTTCGCATTCGCGCTGCAGCGGCTGGTGACCGATGACACCGTTCCGGGCCACACCGACCTGTGGAACCGTTACGTGGCTCAGCGTGGCCCCGCGGTTGAGCACGCCGTGGAATCGGCATTGGTGGCGGGAGACGACTACGCCAACACGATCGGCACCCCCTGCGACGCCGCACGCTGGCTCCGTGACGCAGCCTCAGCAGGCATAGATCACGTGATCTTCCTGCAGCAGGGCGGCAACAATCTGCACAGCCACATCTGCCACAGCCTCAGGCTTTTCGGAGACGAGGTGCTGGGGGAGTTCACCGCCGGGCGCGCCGAACACGAGGCAAAAAAGGCTGCCCGGCTGGCGCCTTACGTGGAGGCGGCGCTGGCCCGCAAGAAGTGGATGCCGCCGCTGGCGCCCCATGAGGTGCCGGTGGTGGAGGCCTCCGTCGCCAAAGCGGGAGTGCCCTCCAGTCCCATCACCTAGGGCGTCCAATGCTTCTTACCTTCCGCCTTACCTTCCCGTTTTGTCTTCCTGGTAAGATGACCGCGGATTGAGATCACGGCCAGATTGAGTCAAAGCCAGATTGAAATCACAGGTGGAGGATGCTCCGCGGCCCCGGTCCTGCCTCCACGCCCCCGCCCCGCTTGGCCCTGGAGGGAAAATGGCGGTACAAGGCCCGAATGTTGCTCGGCCCACCGAAGGTCTCGACTTCGATCTGTGGGATCACGACATGTTCCAGCGCCAGGACCACCACGAGGTGCTGGCGCAACTGCGGGACACCGACCCCGGCATTCACTGGATCGACGAGGGCGACGTGGGCCCGGGGTACTGGGCGATCACCCGTCACGAGCACATAAAGGAGGCGTCGCGGCGTCCCGACGTGTTCTCGTCGAATCACAGCGGCACCCAGATGCAGGAACCCAACAAGAGCGAGGTGTCCAGCCAGTTCTCGCGTGATCACATCCTGATCGACATGGATCCGCCCCGCCACACCCGCTACCGCAAGCTGGTGAACCGGGGTTTCACGCCTCGCATGATCGGCCTGCTCGAGGACTACCTGCAGAACCGCACCGACATGATCCTCGACCGGGTGTGCGAGCAGGGTTACTGCGACTTCGTGGCCGACATCTCCTCGGAGCTGCCCTTGCAGGCCATCGCCGAGATGATGGGCATCCCCATCGAGGACAGGGCCAAGATTTTCGAGTGGACCAATTCGCTGATCGGCAGCACCGACCCGGACTTCACCTCCAGCCCCGATGACACGCTGGCCGCGTCGATCGAGTTGTTCAGCTACTCACACAAACTCCAAACCGAGCGTCGTGACCAATGGGCCGACGACATCGTCACCACACTGCTCACCGCCGACCTCGACGGCGAGAAGCTGTCCGAGCTCGAGTTCGACATGTTCTTTTTGATCCTGTGCGTGGCAGGCAACGAAACCACCCGGAACTCGATCACTCGCGGGATGCTCGGCTTTTTCGACTTTCCCGATCAGTGGGAGAAGTTCTTGTCGGATCCCGACCGTTACATGGACACAGCTGTGGACGAGATCGTTCGCTGGGCCACGCCGGTGATGTTCTTCAGACGTCAGGCGCTGTGTGACTACCAACTGGGCGACACGAAAATCTCGGCGGGGGACAAGGTGATCTTGTGGTACGTGGCCGCCGACCGTGATCCGCGGGTGTTCGACGACCCGTGGCAGTTCGACATCGAACGCCGGCCCAACGAACACCTGGGTTTCGGTGGCGGCGGGCCCCACTACTGCCTGGGCGCCAACCTGGCCAAAATGGAGATCCGCTTGATGTTCCGCGAACTTGCCCGCAGGATGCCCGACATCCGCCCCGGCACTCATCCCAGCTTCTCGGTTGGTCATCCCCGATACCTGCGCTCGAACTTCATCGCAGGTGTGAAGACCCTGCCGGTGACCTTCACCCCGTCGGCCTCGTATGACACCGTTGCGGTGGCACGCCTCGGATCGGCCGCGGGCGCCTCGGGAACGGTCGGCTACGGAGGCAACGTCCAGCGCTCCGCCTGACCCCTGGAGCTGCCTGCCGGTCGGCTCAGGAGCTGCCCGCTGGCCGGCTCAGGGGCTGACTGCCGGGTCAGGGGCTGACTGCCGGGTTAGGAGTTGCCTGCCGGCTCGGGAGTTGCCTGCCGGCTCGGGAGTTGCCTGCCGGCTCAGGAGTCCTCGGCCGAGGGTGGGCCGGTCACGAGTCGCAGAGCGTCGGGCGTCCAGGTGAGTTCCAGGCGGGAAACCTCGCCGATGTAGTCACCGTCTAGCTGGTAGGCCACAGGCGGATCGGCCACGATCGTCGCTCTGGTCTGGTTCGCGCGAACCGTCACCCCGGACATCGATCGAATGTCGCCCGCGCCCAGCGCCCGCAGCGCCGTGGGGCCGAGCCTCCACAGCGCCAGATCCTCGATGATCACCAAGGCGAGAGGATCCGAGAACTCAAGGTCGGGCACAAGGTTGAACGCCCGATCACCGATGTAGGTGTACGGATTGGCGTTGAGCGCCACGGTGAACAGTCCCTTGTGCTCGCCGGGCCTGTGCTCACCGGGGTTGTGTTCACCGGGCCCCTCCTCGCCGGACCCAGCCTCGCCGAACCCAGCCTCGCTGGGCCCAGCGGCACCGGTGTGTACCTCCATTGGTGGGCGTCGGCGGTTGCGGCGCCGCAGCCACGTGTTGATCGCGGCGTACACGAACAGTGGATGGCCCGCCCAGCGCTTCCAGTGGCCTCGTCGCTCCACTTGTTGCACCACCGCCGCGTCGAAACCGACGCCGCAGTGAAACAAGAAGTGGCGACCGGCGGCGGCGCCGAGGCCGATCTTGGTGATGGAGTTGGCGTCGAGAGCGTCGAGCAGCCAGCCCACCGCGTCCACCGGGTCGTCGGGGGTGCCGAGGATGCGTGCGAACACGTTGGTGCTGCCACCGGGCAGCGCTGCCAGCGCCGTGCCGGTCCCGGCCAGTCCGTTGGCGGCTTCGTTGAGGGTGCCGTCGCCGCCGAGCACCACAGCCACATCCGCGCCGTCGCGGGCCGCGGCCTGGGCGAGTCCGGTTGCGTGTCCTCGGCGTGTGGTTTCGGCGAGGCGAACCTCGTGATCTGCCGACAGCGCCTTTTGGATCACCACACGGCGCCGGGCCGTCACCGACGACGCGGCCGAATTCACGATCAGCTCGATCCGCACGTTTGCCAGTCTGCCTTGTGGGTGGGCCGGTGAACTTGTCGAAGGGGTTGATCTTTCGGCCGGATTCGGGCGCAATTCGGGCCTTCGGTCGGGCACAATTGGCGCCATGAAGGTTGTCGTCTGCGTGAAGCAGATCCCAGACCCCGCCGACCCCGGTGAGCTTGATCCCCAGGATCACACCCTGAGGCGGGACATGAAACTCATCCTCGACGAATCCGACTCCTACGGAGTGGAGATGGCGCTGCAACTGGTGGACGCCGCCGGTGGCGGGGAGGTGCATCTCGTGTCGATGGCGCCCAACAACGAGGTGAGCGGTTTGCGCACCGCGCTGGCCATGGGCGCCGATTCGGCCACGCTGATCAGCGACGAAGCGCTGAGCGGTTCCGACGCTTTGGGCACGGCCAAAGTGCTCGCCGCGGCGATCAGCCGCGCAGAACCAGACCTGGTGCTCGCAGCCACCGAGTCCAGCGACGGTTACACCGGCGTGGTGCCCGCGCAGGTGGCCGAACTGTTGGGGTTGCCGTCGGTGACTTTCGCCAAGGAGGTGTCGATCTCCGACGGCACCGCCCGTGTGCGCCGCCAAACCGAGGCGGGCGCCGACCTGGTGGAGTGTCCGCTGCCTGCGGTGGTGTCGGTTACCGCGGGTGTGGTGGAGCCCCGCTATCCGTCGTTCAAGGGAATCATGGGCGCCAAGCGCAAGCCGGTGGACGAACTCGGCGTGGCCGACCTGGGCATCGACGTGTCACAAGTTGGGTGGGCCGGCAGCGGTCAGTCGATCGTGAACGTGTACGACGCGCCCGCCCGAGCCGCCGGTGAAGTGGTGGAGGACGAGGGAGACGCCCACGAGCGGATCGTGGCATTCCTCGAAGAACTCAAGGTCATCTGATCCCGGCGGAATCACCGGGCACAAGACCAAGGCAAAGGCAAGACCAAGGCAACAGACGGAAGGCAAAGACGCAAATGCTCGACAAGATTTGGGTGTACGGCGAATCCGGTGGTGGCGGGGTGGCCACGATCACGCTGGAAATGCTGGCCAAGGCCCGCACCATGGCTTCGGTGGTGGAGGTGTTCGTGGGAGGCGACGGCGATGTGGCGGCCGCTGCGGAGTTGGGCGACCATGGCGCTTCGGCGGTGTACGCCACCGGCGACCTCGATGGCAGGATGCAGGGAGTGTCGGTGGCCTCCGCTGTGGCCGCCGCGCTGGAGTCGGGGTCGGTGGGCGCGCCCGACATGTTCATGCTGGGCACCACCTATGACGGGCGCGACGTTGCCGCCCGTCTGTCGGTGAAGCTCGACGCACCGGTGCTGTCCAACGTGGTGGAGCTCGAACTTTCTGACGATCACGTGCAGGGCATGGAGCCGGTGTTCGGAGGGGTCACCAATGTGGTGTCTCGGTTCACATCCGACAAGCCCGGCATCTGGCTGGTGCGGCCCAAGTCTTTCGAGGCGGACGCTGTTGGGGGCGCCGCCGCTCAGGTGGAGGCGCTGCCGGTGCCCGATTTGGGTTCGGTTGGCACGGCTCGGGTTTTGGAACGCTTCGAGGAGGAATCCGAGGGGCCGAAGCTGGACGAGGCCGCGGTGGTGGTGTCCGGTGGCAGGGGTCTCGGATCGGCTGAGGCTTACTCGATGATCGAGAGCCTGGCCGCGGCGGTGGGCGCAGCACCAGGAGCGAGCCGGGCCATCGTGGATGCCGGTTGGGTGCCCTACAGCTACCAGGTGGGCCAAACCGGCAAGGTGGTGAAACCCACGGTGTACATCGCTTGTGGCATCTCGGGCGCCACTCAGCACCTGGTGGGCATGAAGGGCTCCAAGAACATCATCGCCATCAACAAGGACGCCGAGGCGCCGATCTTCTCGGTGGCCGACCTGGGCATCGTCGGCGATGTCCACAAGGTGATTCCCAAGCTGATGGAGGCCCTCGAAACCCGATAGCCACCGGCGTGGCCCCCGGGGCGCCGGCTTCGCCCCGCCGGTTGTGAGCCGGGGGGCGCTAAACCAACGGCCAGGGCCAGCGACGGCCTCCGGTTTCGTCCACCGGAAAGTGCCCCGCCTCGGTGAGGGCCTTCAGGCGGGTTTCGGTGGCGGCCCGCTCAAGCGGGGTGAGTGTTTCTGCCAGCGCGATGGGCAGCCCTGCCGCGCACACGGCTTGAAGGTCGCGCAGGATCGTGTCGGGCAGGTTCTCGCCTTCGAAATCCCAGATCACGGTTCGCAGTTTGAACTCGTGATGGAACGACAGTCCGTTGTCGATCGCCCAGATCTTGTCGTCGGTGCCCAGCAGGCAATGACCCGACTTGCGGTCGGTGTTGTTGATCACAACGTCGAGGGCGCATATGCGTTGCATGGCGTGTTGGTGCCTGGGCTCGGACACCAGGGTGAAGTAGTGCTCGGAGAAGTCGGCCGGCATGAACAGCTGCAGCGAACCGGCATCGAAGGGAAGGTCGGCGCGCATCACCGTGGGTGGCACCACCTCCCATCCCAGAGCCTCGGCCATAAGAAACGCCCCAACCTCGCGGTGAGCCAGGCCGGTGGGAAAATCCCATAGGGGGCGCTCGCCCCTCACCGGCTTGTAAATCGCCTGCGCGGCCAGGCCGTTGTGGCACACGTCCACCAGGAAGGTGGCGTTCGAGCTGTAGGGCATCCGCCCCCGCAGGCTCACCTCGCCTGCTGTGAGTAGTTGCAGCGCTCGGTCGGTGGCTATCGGGTCGCGCTGCAGGATCGGCGATTCGGGTTCATCCTCGGCGGTGTCGGACGGTTCTTGGGTGTCGTTGCCGGTGTCCTGGGTCGGCGGTTGGTTGTCGCCGTGGGTTTGTGCCTGTTCGGGTTCTAGTTGTGGCACGGACACCAGTCGCCGTTGGTGGGTTCAAGCGGTCGTCCGCACCAGGGGCAAGGGGTGCGCCCTGCCGCCACCACCATGCGGGTTCGTTCCACCAGCGCGGCGACCTGGTGGCGGGTCAGCCACAGGTGAAGCTCGCCCGGGTCTTCGAGGTCGTCGTCGTCCTCGATCTCGTCGTCGTTGGAGACCTCCTCCAACACCAGCACCACGATGTCGCTGTTGGCGTCATAGGCGATGCCCATCGACCCCACCACCCATTCCTCCACCACCGGTTCGCGCAGGTCCATGTCCAGCTTCGAGTCGTCGTCGTCGGGAAGACCGAGGTCGGTGAGAAGGCGGTCGAGGTACTCGGCGAGCGCGGCGGCTTGCTGTTTCTCCATCTTGAAACTCACCAGCATGTCGTCGTAGCGGCACTGGAAGTAGAACACCCGCTGCCCTTTGGGGCCGAGGGTGCCAACGGTGATCAGGTCAACCGACGGGAACTGGAAGCACTCGCTCACAAGCCTCATTCTGGCACGCAACAACCCCCAAAATGCCCAACCCTCGCCTGGCCCCGTTGTATGAACCCGGGGTGGGCTTGTGCGCCGCGGGCGCGCCGGTGCCGCCTCAGATCAGGACAGCTTGAGTGCGCCTAGGTTGTCGCCGGTGCTGTTCACGGTGAGCACCACCGGGCCGCCGGACGTGTAGTCCACCGCCGAGATGGAGCACGGCGACACCACGATCCGCTGAAACAAGTCCAGGGGTGTGCCCATGGCGGCCGCAATGATGGCCTTGATCACATCGGCGTGCGACACCGCCACCACCACCTTGCCCCGGTGCTGTTGTGCGATGTGAGCGGTGGCTTGCAGTGCCCTGGCTTGCATGTGGGCGAACGACTCGCCGTCGGGGAAGCTGAACCCGCTCGGGTTGCGCTGAACTGTTGCCCATTCGTCGAGCTTGCGCAGTTCCTTCAGTTCGCGCCCGGTCCATTGGCCGAAGTCGCATTCGTTGAGCCCTTGATGGGTGATCACCTCCAGCCCGCAGGCATCAGCGATGGGCTCGGCCGTGTCACAAGTGCGCTCCATGGGCGACGCGTAAACCGCGGCGACGCTCTTGCCGAGGGCTGCGATCCTCTCAGCGGCAGTGCGGGCCTGAGCGCGGCCCTCGTCGGACAAGTGCAACCCCGGCGTTCGCCCCGGCAGCACCGATCCGGTGGTAGGCGTCTGCCCATGCCGCACAAACAAAATCCGCGTGCCGGCCGCCGAAGAGTCTCCCTCTGCTTTGGCGTCGGTGCCGGCAGGCTGCTCGGCGTCTGCCGAAGCGGCTGTGGAAGTGTCGTCAGGTTCAGTCATCTTGTTCGGTGTGGTTCCCGGGGCGTCGGTTTGGGGATGCTTCAAGCTCATGGCTGCAAGCGGCTGCCGGGTGCAGGATATGGGCAGTCCCATTTTGCCGGTGCGCCACCTGCCACGAGGTTCGATCGTCCGCCGGTTGACTTGGACCTGGCGCCAATGCGGCGTCAGAGCAAACGCCTGAACCCGACGCCCTAGTGAGGGGTTGGCGCGTTTGTGATAGCGAGTGCAGAGTCTGAGGTGGGCGGAGCGTGTGAAGGGAGACCGGCTCGGTGAACGCAGGTGGCAAGGTGTCGCTCGAGGTGATTGGTGTGGAGGTGGGCCAGTGTCGGGCGTGTCCGCGTTTGGTGCAGTGGCGCGAGCAGGTGGGGCGCGAGAAGCGTGCCGCGTTCCGCAACGACGAGTATTGGGCCAAAGGGGTTCCGGGTTTCGGCGATCCAAAGGCGAGTCTGTTGGTGGTGGGGCTGGCGCCCGCGGCTCACGGCGCCAACCGAACTGGGCGCATGTTCACCGGTGACCGTTCAGGGGACTGGTTGTACGCGGCGCTGCACCGAGCCGGGTACGCCAACCAGCCGCAGTCCACTCACCGTGGCGACGGGCTCAGCCTCACAGGCGTGTGGATCACCTCGCCGGTGAAGTGCGCGCCACCCGCCAACAAGCCCACCCCGGCCGAACGCGACCAGTGCCGTCCGTTCTTCGAACGAGAGATGAAGGCCTTGGCCAACGTGCGGGTGGTGATGGCCCTGGGCGCCTTCGCATACCAGGTGCTCTGGACGCTGCTCGGCAGCGGCCCTCGCCCCAAGTTCGCCCACGGCCTGGAGGTGCCGCTCGTGGACGGTCGAACCCTGTTGTGCAGCTATCACGTAAGCCAGCAGAACACCTTCACCGGCCGCCTAACCAAAGAAATGCTAGACCAAGTACTAACCCGAGCCCGCCACCTCACCCACAGCTGAGCACTCGCCTCAGACCGCCTTGTAATGTTGGTGGCGTGGCTCCCCAGGCAGCGTTGCAGTGGAGGCCGGATGGTCCGAGCATTGTTGCACTTGGGGACAATCTGGACGTGCTTGAGGCAATTCCAAGTGAGTCGTTCACCCTGATTTACATCGATCCACCGTTCAACACGGGACGCCGCCAGACTCGGCAGAGCATGCAAGTTGTGCGAAGCGAGAGTGGTGATCGTGTGGGTTTCAAGGGCCAAACCTACAAGACGGTTCTGGGCGAGGCTTCAGGCTACGAGGACACCTTCGGCGACTACTGGCAGTTCCTGGAACCAAGGCTGCTGGAGGCCAAACGGATACTCACAACCGACGGCACGTTGTACCTTCACCTGGACTACAGAGAGGTCCATTACGCAAAAGTTGCGTTGGATCAGATCTTCGGGCGGGACAGCTTTCTCAACGAGATCATCTGGGCCTACGACTACGGAGCCAGGGCCCGTCGCAAGTGGCCCGCGAAGCACGACAACATTCTCGTGTACGTGAAGGATCCAAAGCAGTACCACTTCGACAACTCCGCAGTGGGTCGTGAACCGTACATGGCCCCCGGCCTCGTCACCGCCGGAAAGGCGGCAAGGGGCAAGCTGCCCACAGACGTGTGGTGGCACACCATAGTTTCGCCAACAGGCAAGGAAAAGACAGGATATCCCACGCAGAAGCCAGAGGGCATACTGCGCAGAATCATTCAGGCCAGCAGCCGCCCCGGTGATTGGGTGATGGACTTCTTCGCAGGCAGCGGCACCACCGGAGCAGTAGCCCAACAACTGAATCGCCGCTTCCTGCTAGCAGACAACAACCCCAAAGCCCACCAAGTAATGCAAACCCGCCTCAAGACCAACTCATCAACCCCAGAAGTGAACTTCGTAGATCTAACCGTCCAACCACCAACAAGCTGAAACCACCGCAACCAAAATCCGTCCCGCCCACCGGGAGCTGCAGCCCCGTCCATCGGGCGGCGCGACCCCCAGCCCCGCCCACCGGGGGGCGCGAGAGCAGCAGCCCCGCGCAGCGAGTAGGGCGTTTGGGGTCAGCCGGTGGTGGGGTGGCGTTACGCTCTGGCGCACCATGAGCCCTGATCGAATTGAGTGCCCGGTACCGCTACGCCGCCTTGGAGCGCGCTGGGGGGCGCGTTCTTTGCTGGTCTTGTTGGCCTTGCTGGCGTTGGTTGCTGCGGGGTGCGGCAACAGCCCCGACCCCGAATCTTGGGAGCAGGCCGAGGAGGAGGGCCTGGTGCGGGCCAACTTCATGGAGTCGTGCCAGCTTGCCAACGAGGGCGCCGGCGAGGGGCTCACCACCGCGCAGGCGCGGCAGTTGTGTGAATGCACTTACGAGGGCCTGCGGAACGCCTTGACCTTTGACCAGTTCCGCGCACTCGACCGGGCGTTGCGTGACGACCCCAACCCCAGCGACCTCGACGGCGAACCCGAGGACAGCTGGGACGACGAGGCCGAAAGGATCATCCGAGGCTGCATCCCCCGCTCGGCCCGGTGATCAACCAGGTGGCCCGGGCCACGCCCCTACAAGGAGGCTGACATGACCGACCACCCCCACTCCGGCACCCAATCCCAAGCCGCCAAGTCCGCACAATGCTCCACCCTTACCCCGGACGAGCACGACTTGCCGCTGATGATCTCGGTGGACGATCACGTGATGGAGCCCAAGGATCTGTGGCAGCAGCAGCTACCGCCGAGCCTTCGCCCCCGCGGCCCCCGTGTGGTGCAGGAAAAGGTGCGCTTGCAGTTCGAGGGCGGCCATTACGGATTCCACCGCGACGACCCCGAGGGCCAGTTGTGCGACCTGTGGCTGTTTGAGGACACGGCGGTGCCGACCGGGCTGTTGCACGGCCCGGCGGGAATCCCACGCGAAGAGCAACGCAACGTGGCCACCACCTACGAGCAGCTCCGGCCGGGCACCTACGAGCAGACCGCCCGGCTCGCCGACATGGACCTCAACCATGTGGAGGCTGCGCTCAACTATCCCAACATTTTCCCCAGGTTCTGCGGGCAGGGATTCCTTGAGCGTGACGACAAGGATCTGGCCCTTGAGTGTCTGCGCATCTACAACGACTGGATGATCGACGACTGGGGCGGCGGCGCGGCCCGGGGCCGGCTGATCCCGCTCACGTTGCTGCCGCTGTGGGACGTGAACCTCGCCGCGGAGGAGGTGCGCCGCTGCGCGGCCAAGGGCAGCTACGCCGTGTCGTTCTCGGAGAACCCGCACAAGCTGGGCCTGCCGTCGATGTACTCCGGCGAGTGGGACGTGGTTTGGCAGGCGTGCGAGGAAACCGGCACCACCGTGTCGATGCACATCGGGTCTTCCTCGTCGATGCCGTCAACCTCGCCGGACGCTCCGCTGGCCACTTCGATGTCGCTGTACGCACAGAACGCCGAGGGTTCGCTTGTGGACTGGGTGTTCTCGGGCACGCTGCAACGCTTCACCGATCTCAAGATCGCCTACGCCGAGAGTCAAGTGGGGTGGATGCCGTTCCAGATGGAGCGCATGGATTCGGTGTTCCGTGAGGGCCGCGGCGGTGTGGGCGGCGCCGGGCCGCTTCCCAGCGAGATCGTGCGGGGCCGTGTGTACGGCTGCATCTTCGACGACCTGGTGGGACTGTCCCAGCGCGACGCGATCGGCGTGGATCAGATCCTGTTCGAAACCGACTATCCGCACTCCGACGGCACGTTCCCGCATTCGCGCAAGGTGGCCCACTCGATGTTCGCAGCGGTGGGCATGGACGCCCAGGACTGCTACAAGGTGCTGCGAGGCAACGCCATTTCCGCTTACGGCCTGGAACGCTTCGGCATCAGCCAATAGACACGCCCGCCACCGCAGCGGTGGGGGCGTCTACAACTACGGGCGGGCGCCGAACTCGGGGCGTTCGGTGCGTGTGCGCTTCAGCTCCCAGAAACCGTCGATGTTCATCATGGCCACCAAAGCGTCCCACATCGCCACCGAGTCCTCGCTTGGCGGCACTCTGGTTATCACCGGGCCGAAGTAGCCCTGGCGCACGCCGTTGTTGTCGTCGAGGGCGATGATGGGGGTGCCCACATCGTCGCCGCACAACGCCAAACCGGCATCCATGCGGGTGCGAATCTCCGCATCCCAGGATTCGTCGTCGAACGCGGCGGCGTGCGCGGTGTCGTAGCCCACCGCCGCCAGGGCGTCCGCGGCGTCAAAGGGGCTCTCCTTGTCGTGGTGCAGGCGCCGTCCGTACTCCCAGTACAGGTCGAACACGGCGTCGTCGCCCTCGGCGGCCCGCACCGATTCCATCACCCGCATCAGGCGGTGCGTGAAATCCGACCTCACGTGGTAATCAGATCCCGGCTCGGGGTCGTTCTTGAACAGCAGGCTGATCGGCTGCCACAAGATGTTCAGGTCACGTGCCGGTTTCACTTCGTCGACGACCCAACGGGCCGTCACCCAACACCAGGGTCAAAGAGGATCCACCCAGAACTCGATGTCGGTCACAGCCATTCCCTTCTTTGGTGTTCAAGTCCCATTTGCTCAAGGCCCAACTGCTAGAGGCGCAACTGCTCAAGGCGCCGGTGCGCACCGGTGAGGCGGCCTGCGCGCATCGGCGTGCCCCTAGGCGGATTTGCGGTCGGGGAGCCCCACACGGGCCGCGCCCTGAGCCCAGTTGGGCCACCGTTCGCGGCTCTTGGCGGCCAGTTTGTGCATCAACGCGATGGCGCCGGGGTCGTCGTCACCGGGCCGGGTTTCGATCACGCCGTCGGCCACCATGGCGTCGATCACCGCCCGGCCCAACTCGGTGCGCACCACGGTGAGCGTCCAGTCGGTGAGTTCGCCGATGCCGCCGGTTGAGATGTCGGCGTGCTCCGCGGCGAAGTCCGGGCACAAATGGCAGCCGTCGCGTGTCCAGGCGTGGCATTCCTTGAGGTTGATCTCGTAGTAGCCGCCGTCCTTCGTCCAGATCTGGAACACGCCCTTGATGTTCATCTTTGAGATCTGCTCTTTGGGCAGCCCGTACTTCACCTCGAACAACTCCTCGAACAGCGAGTCGTCGAAGGACTTCGAGCACAGCAAGCCAATGTTGAGCTTGATTGCCTTGCCAACCTTGCCCACCTTGCGATGCCACATCACCGGCCCGATCGATGTTTGGCAGCTCATGCCCACCAGAGCCAGGCGATTCAAGCCCCGGTCGCGGGCCTCTTCGTAGGCGATCGGGTTGGCCGAGTAGGTGTAACGGCTGCCCGCGCCTCGCAACACCTCGTCACGGTTGGTGGCCACCATCGGGAACGCCTTCCAACCGGGTTCGCCGTTGGGCAGGGCCTCCACGCCGCTGGTGAGCGCCCCGTCGATGATGTTGTTCTCCAGGCACCAGATCAAGATGGCCGACACCAACCCGCCGTCCTGGCCGGTGGCGTACACGAAATCGTCGGATGCCCGGGTTAGCAGAATGTCCGAGTACACGCCGGACATTTCCGACGCCTCCCGTTCGCGTCCGAACAGGTGCATGTCCGCCTCGGGCTCCCACATCCGAAACCGGGGGCACGCCCGGGTACACGACGTACATCCCTTCTGGCCGTGGACGCAGTCATCGGCGCCTAGTTCGTCCTCGAGGTGGAAGGGCCGGTATGCGCCGGGCTCGTGGGTGTAGCCGATCACATGGTGCGGGCAGGCGATCACGCATCCAGCGCAGCCCGTACACAGCCCCGAGGTGATCACCTCGTCGTGCAGTTCCTTCCACTGGTATGTCCAGCGGGCTTTCGGGGCGGCGCCGGCGCTCGGTATGGGCGCCGACCCGGCAACCACGGATTCCGACGGTGCAACAGCGGCGACGGCCATGGCCCCGATGCTAGAGCACACCAACGCTTGCCGAGCGATCTGTGCCCCGCGGCGATCCCCGCCCGACGCCGGGTTTGGCCGGTCGGGTGGCCGGCGCTCAGGGGGTTTGCCGATCCCGTGGCTCGTATGGGCGGGCTTGTCGCGCCTGCTGATTCTGATCCTCTTGGGTGGGCGCCGGCCAGTGCAGGAACGAATTGTCGGGAACAAATCGGCCTCGCCGGTCGTCTTGTGGATTGCAGGTCAAAAAAACACGACCCAAAGGAGGGGGATCATGACCTACGACAAGTCCACAAAGTTCCACACCAGGCTGCATGCGGCCACAGTCCACAACACCGCCGTGCGGGCGCGACGCCTCCGTTGGCTGACGGCGATTGTGGTGATGCTCGTCGCCGGCCTCGCTGCGATGTCCTGCAGCAGCGCCGACGACTCATATGAGTCGGGCTCCCCCACAGCCGAAATGGATACTGCCTCGAGGGCGCCAAGCGCCACCGTCGATGACTGGCCGGAAGCAGGCCAACCCAGTGCTGCCTACGACGACTACGAGGAAGAAATGGATTGGGGTGAGCCCGACCCGGCGGACGACTACTACGACGACGAATGGGCTGAGTCTGAGGCTCTGGTTGAAGCCATGGCGGATGCCCAAGCTGCTGCTGCCGACGCCGCTGCTGCTGCCGCGGCGGCGGAATCCGCGCTGTCCGCGTCGAGTGACAGCTACTTCGATGATTCATACGAGGCGCAGGCTGAGATACAGGCCCTGCAAGAACAGTTGGACGCGGCGCAAGCAGCTGCCGAAGCAGCCGCCCAGGCTGCAAGTCAAGCCTCGGCTGCGGCAGACGCGGCGGCTGTCGAATACGAGGAATGGGAAGCGAGCATTGAACCGCCGCTCGTCCACGAATACGAGCCGCTGCGCCCTTGTCGGCAATGTGACTCGAACATTTTCGAGGACTACGGCGTCAACCCGTTCGTGCAGACGCTACGGGATCCGCTGTCCACCTTCGGGCTCGACGTGGACACTGCGTCCTATGTGGTTGCTCGCAACTACCTGCAGGGTGGCCAGGCGCCTCCGTTTCAGGCGGTGCGAGTGGAGGAGTTCGTGAACTACTTCGACGGCGGGTACAGGACCGTGCTCAACGAGTTCAACATCACCATGGACTCGGCGCCCTCCCCGTTCAGCGACGAAGACCGTGTGATGTTGCGTGTGGGAGTTCAAGCGCCTGAGTTGCTGTCGGACATGGTGATTCCCGACAGCATCGTGTTGGTGGTGGACAGGTCGGGGTCGATGGGCGAACCCGCCGGATCTGCCAGTCGCTACATGGAGCGGATCGACTTGGTACACACCGCGGTGGAGCTTCTGGTTGAGGGCCTGCCCCGTGAGACCCGTGTTGGCGTGGTGGCCTACGACGACCGTGCCGTGACGATTCTTGACCCGACCAGGGTGCGGGAAAACGCAGCCTGGATCGTCGAAACAATCCGTCGAGAGGTCTACCCGGATGGCTCCACCAACACCGAGGCCGGTTTGTCCCGTGGCTACGACATGGCCCTTGACGAGGCCCGGCAGGGCCGGTCCGTGCTGGTGATGCTGCTTTCGGACGGTGTCGCCAATGTTGGCGCGACCCGCACCGACGAGATTCTCGAGAGCATCGGAGAGCGAGCCGACATTGGTTTGTCCACCATTGGTGTGGGCCTGGGGCCCTTCAACGACGAACTAATGGAGCAACTCGCCAACACAGCCGACGGCACGTACCACTACATCGACACGCCCGAAGAGGCGCAGCGCGTCTTCGTGGACAACCTCACCGGCATGCTGGCATCGGTGGCCCGGGACGCCAAGATCCAGGTGGAGTTCAACCCCGACACGGTGGAGTCCTACCGGCTGCTGGGATTCGAGAACCGTGCCATTGCCGATCAGGACTTCCGTGACGACAGCGTCGACGCGGGCGAGGTGGGCGCAGGCCAGAGTTCCACCGCCCTTTACGAGGTGACGTTGGACAACCGGACTCGCGGCAACGACCTGATCGCCACGGCAACGTTGCGCTACCGCCGCCCCCAAAGTGAGCGGATCACCGAGACCTCCGAGAGGCTGTACCGCTACGAGGTGGCGGACTCGTTCTCGCGTGCCGATGAGCGCTTCCAGTTGCTCGTTGTGGCCGCCGAGTTTGCCGAGGTGTTGCGCAAGAGTCCCTTCGTGGAAGACACAAGCCTCTCTGCCTTGGGCCGCTTGGCCCGCCGTGTGGCTGAAGAAGTGCGCACCGACGACGACGCCTGGGAGCTGGCCGATCTGATCTACGCGGCGGAAGGCACCGGCGTCTACTAGCGCAAAGCGGCTGCTCCGGTGCGGCGCAACGCAAGCACCGGAGAAGCCATCGGAGTCGACGGCCCGGTTCGGTTGGGACCGGGCCGTCGGCCTGTGCATGCGAGTGTTGCGGCACGCCCCAAGAGTGCGCCCTCGGCAGGATTCGAACCTGCGCACACGGCTCCGGAGGCCGATGCTCTATCCCCTGAGCTACGAGGGCAACTGCCACGCGAAAGGTAACACCACAGCCGACGGCCAAGACACGCCCTCGCAAATCCCCTGGGCGCAAGTCGGCCCGGCGCGTGTGCGGGCGGCCCAGGGCGTAATGTGTTGCCCCGCGCGTTGGCGGTGGGCGTCACGGATTCCCATCCAAACGGCGGGTCGGAGGCAACGATGCGGGCGTGCCCGCGTTTGAGGTGCTGCAACGCAGTCACCCGCACAAACACAGGAGACCGCCCTGACCATCACCCGCTACTCGGCGCCCGAGTCCCGAAGCCCCTCCATGTCGCCAAGGGTGATGATGCTGTCGGTGCCGGTGCTCGACGGTTCCCACGCGGTGCTGTTCGCCGCGGCGCTGGGGGGAATCACCCCGTTCGTGTACAGCTTGGTGACCTCGGTGTCGCTGATCGCCTTCTTGGTGTTCTACCTGGCTGTGTGGCACCGAGGCTGGTTCTCGGCGATGGTGCGCGGCCTGTGCTCACGGGAGATCCTCACCAATCCACGGTTGTGGCGCGCCAGCGTGGGCCGGCTCAACTGGGCGCTGTACGCGGTGGCCGCGTTCCTGGTGCCCGAGGCGGTGATCGCGGTGATTTTCGGCCTGGAGCCGGTGTTGGACATGCTCAGCCTGCAGCGAGGAATGCGCCGGGTGGACACCAGCCGCTATCAGCCGGTGCCCCCGCGGACGCTGCTTCTGGCCGCGATCGCGTTTGTGGGGATGGCGTCGGTGGTGATCGGCTCACCCGCGGAGGGCGACGGTGGGGAGGTGGCCGTGGCCGCCACCGCCGTGGGATTGGCGATCGCTCTGGCGGGTGTTGCGCTCGCAAGCCAGACGGTGCTGTCGATGCCCGTTGGGGTGCGCCTGGCCCGTCACATCGATCGTGACACCCTCAACGGCGAGGTGGGCGGCGCCATGGCGGTGACATTGTTCGGCAACGTGATCACCTTGCCGGTGCTGATCGTGGCCGCGGCGATCGAGGTCGGTTCCGGGGCGTCGGTGTCGGTGGCGGTGCTTGTGTTCCCGTTCATAGCGGGGTTCATCTCCCACGGCGTGGGCGCCACCGCCTACCGCTCGGCGCTGTTGCGCAGCCCCTACCTGAACCTCACCATCATGAAGTACATCACCCCCCTAGCGGCCCTCGCGTGGCTGATGCTCGGCCAACGCCTGGGCGCCGGAAGCCTCGAAGGCGTCAACACCACCCTGGTGCTGGGAGGAGCAGTGGCAGTAGTAGCCGCAAACCTGATCCTCGCCCGCAACCCAAAAGACCCACCCCGCCAACCAACCCCCTAACCCCCACCAAACGCCCCGGCGGGGTCGAGACGTTCTGAGGCTTTGAGCAGCAGTTTGCGGCATCGATACAACGGATCGGCCTTGCGGCCTCGATGGCCCAGCGTTTCGTTCTGCACCCGGCGGCGATACTCGTCAAGTTTGGAGTTGGCGTGCCTTATGACGTGGAACGGATCAACCGGCTGCGCCGCGTGGGGCAGCACGGTGTCAAAGGCGGCCTTGTAGGGCCCTGACGTGTCCATAACCGCCCAGCGGATTCCATCAAGCCACCGCTGGGGCTGCTGGGTGAGCCACCTGGTGGACCCAGCAGCGTCTCGACCTTCCACAATGTCCAGCAGCTGAGCGGTGCGCGCGTCCACGATCTGGGTGGACCAGCGCTTGTGTTTGCGGTCCCCTTCGCGTCCCAGCAGCGTCTCATCGAGCGAAACGGCCTCCACCTCGCCGACCCGGTTGGTGTCGGCGTCTATCAGCGCCTCGCCATAGGCGATCACAGCGTTGTTCACCGTGTGCCACCCAGCACCCCAGCCACATCGCTCACCGGCCAGCCACAACGACCAACCCGCTCCGTTGCCCACCTACCGGCCCTTGTAGTCAACGCGTGACGCGCCGGTGCGATCTCAGGATGCTCAACAGTCCAGGACCCAACCCCACACACCGACTGCGGGAAGCACCAACGCGTGCGCCGCACCCGCAACACCACACAACGCCCAAACGACGTCAAACCGCACAAATCCACCATGCGATGCTCCTTCACCCGCGCCTCGGTGCCACAACCCCCACACAGCGGGCGTCGCTCACGAGGTGCCATCGCCACCACTAGCGGCCCCCCGGGCGAATCGTCGGCTCCCAAGACATTTACATCGGCCAACCCGACCAACATTTCAGACACACGGCTAGCATCAATCTCCACGAGGACTCCCAAGACTCGGTTGCGTGACACAACGAATCTAGGAGTCCTCGTGCCGCGCCAACACGCACCTCAACAACCCCGCACCCCGCTCAAACGCGAAAAGCCCCTCTAGGAGCGAACAACTGCGGGAAGCTGCTGCTCGAGTACGAGAAGAATCAGTTCACCTTCTTGCGGAGGAACTTCTGGATGCGCGTGAGGCCTTTCGAGATCCAGCAAGGCAACGGATAGATGATGCGGTAGCGAGTATGCTGTCGCTTCCTCTAGACGACGACAGTGGGGGCTCATCGTTCATGCGCGACCTTGCTTGGACTTGGTGTGCAGAGCCCTCCGTGCAAGGCAGCAAGCCGCTGACCGCAGATGCTCCCAAATGGCCAAGGCGAGTGGGCGGAGGTGTGATCCGGGCAGCGCAAGCTAGTGCGGCTGCATCGTCGAGTTAGGCGCAGCGATGATGTGGCGCTTTGGGGATCATGCGAAATGTACTGCCCCGCCCTTCGGGTGAATTGCTGCTCTTGGGGTATGTAAGTGGAGTGCAGTTTGCGAAGGTGGCGATTGGTCGTCCAGTCTCACTTCCGTTCTAGTTTGTCAGCTTGCCGCTTCCGTGGTTGGGGACGACTCGGGGTCGGTTTCGGGGCTGGGGGGTTTCGGGTCAAGAGGTGAACCGACGTCTTCAAACATGCTCAGGTCGGTACCCCTGGGCCCCGTGTAGCCGCCGGTGGTCCTCCATTCGATGTATCTGGTCTTCCGTTTCGGCATCATGTCACCTCCGCCGGTGGTTCTCTTGTGGCTTGTCTGACACGATACCCCTCAGGTAGATGATGCGCATGATCCGGATCTCCTCCCAGCGAACGAGGAGCGCCGAACGTTCTACCACGGGTCTGCCGGTCCTGCCCAGGATGAAGTGGCCCGTTGATGCGTCCACCCTCACCGTGCAGGGCAAGTAGAGGTCATGGATTCTTCCCGGGTAGCCGGAGGCGTGGGAGCTTCGGCGTTTAGGCGGGTTGTACTCGTATTCGCCCCACAGTCCGGCCATCCACACAGGTCCCGGTCCGTTGGCCTGTTCTCCCTCACCCGCCTTGAGTTGGAACACCAGGACGGCACTGTTCGGGTCCATCCGACTGCCACTTCGCGGCCTCGCCCGCGTTCTCACAGGCTGAAACAGATGGTCCCAAGCAGTCGGGGGCTTGGGGGAGGTCCTTCGTGCCACGCTGGGCAATGTTCGACGGAGGAAGTCAGGATCATGGCCTATCCATGTCCCCACCAGGAATGGAATGCCCACGTAGGCGGCAATGAAGGCCCATACCCACCAGGGGGAAGCTCGACCGTGGGTGAAACCGTCCCAGTGGTTTGCATACCACCAGTAGAGCGGCCCAGCTGAGACGACCAGGTAGGTAGCAGACACTCCGACGTACTGAACGATCCTGTCTCGAAGGCGGTTCTCGTACAGGGGCGTCTGCCGCTCGAGCGCCCAGGTGTGCAACGCGCCCGGCACGAGCGCGATCAACACGAAGGGAATGGCTTGCACTAGCGACGTCATTGGTTGCCCTGCCGCTGATGCGCGCCAAGGAAGCGGACAGGTGATCCTGGCCCCCCACGAAGGTTGGCGCGGCTCCGGGACGGTGGTGCCGACTGCCGATATTTCAAAATACTGGACATATCAGGAGACTATCTGAATTAGCAGGGGATCACTCATCATATTCCACTCCGGCGTGGGAGTGCGCATGTACGTTCAAGTAGCCTCGTTGCCATGACCGCTGATGGTGGGGTTGAGGGGGTGGAGGTTGGCGCGTCTGAGGAGGTGGGTGCCGCTCCGGGCGAGCGTGACGATCTGGCCGCCGCCATTGATGACATCGTGGCGCGCTTTTCTCGGCTTGAGGTGCTCGACAGTCGCGAGCCTGACGAGATCCTGGGTTACGACGAGCACGGCTTGCCGACCTGATCGGCGCCAGGGCTACGCGCTCCGATTGGGCGGATGCCGCGGCAGGGTCACCTACTGGGACCGGGGCCGCCTCTTCTTCAGCCTGGGCGCCGGAAGCCTCGAAGGCGTAAACACCACCCTGGTGCTGGGAGGAGCAGTGGCAGTAGTAGCCGCAAACCTGATCCTCGCCCGCAACCCAAAAGACCCACCCCGCCAACCAACCCCCTAACCCCCATAAGCAAGGGGTGGACTTCTTGGCTGCTGATGTTGTTGTGGCTTGAGGGGGGCTGGGACCATTTGGGGGGTTGGGACTAGGGGGTGTTGTCGGTCATCAGGGCTATGTCCTGGGGTGGGACTCCTGTGATCCAGATGCCTTCGAGTCGTTCCACGTAACGCACGAAGCGGTACTTGTCCTCGAATCCGTCGGTTCGGCGGGGTCTCACATGTGACCGGCCCGGCTCAGTGCGCACGTTGATGAAGCTGCACGTCTGCTCGGAGAACGCCCGGTCGATTTCGGCGCCGAGTTCGTCGAATTCGGTCACGTCAGCGGTGTAGGGCACGCCGCAACCCGCGGCCACCTCGGCGAGGTTCACCCGCCCGGAGGTGGCGGTGCGCCTGCGACCCCCGGGGCCCCAGCCGATCGATTCGTACACGCCGTTGTCGGCCACGAACACCACCAGGTTGGACGGCTGCTGATCGCCCAGGGCAACGAGCTGGCCCAGTTCCATCAGCACGCTGCCGTCACCGTCGAGGCAAACCACCCGCCGGTGGGGAAGCGCCAGGGCCAGCCCGATGGCCATGCCGATCACGTCACCCATCTGGCCGAGATGGGCGCTGCGCGGGTGCTCTTCGGTGTGGTGAGCCCATTCGAACGAAACAGCCCCGATGTAGGTGGACATCACCAGCGCGTCTTCGGGCACCCTGTGCGCCAGAAGCCCGAGCCATTCGTAACGGTCCAGGGCCATCAGGTGTCGTCCCACACGCAGTCACCGGAAACCAGCACCGCCGCGGGGTGGAGTTGGGCTTCGGCGATTCGTTTGGCTCGCACTATGGAGCGGGCCAGTTCGTCCACACGGCGGACCACCAGATACTTGATGCGCAGCGCCTCCAGGAGGGGCTCGGCGACGATGCCGTGGGGGATGCCCCAATGTTCGGTTTCCCCAACGTCACCCCGGTACGACAACAACAACGTGACCGGCACCCCGGTTCCCAGCGAGATGCGTGCGATGTACTCCGACGCCACTCGAAGGCCGCTGTTCTCCATGATCAGCGCCGGTTTCTTGCCGCCGAGCCACGCCCCGGCGCAGATCGAGAACCCGACGCCCTCGTTGCACACCGGAACGTAGGTGAACTCGTGGTCGTTCTCCACTCGTTCGTGCAGGTTGCGCTGCCAGCCGTCGGGCAGGCCCGAAACGAAGTTGATCCCCGCGGCTCGCAGCCCCTGATGGGCGGCGTCGAGCGCTTCAGCCACCAGCGCCATGGCGCTCACCAACCCCGCTGCGCGGCGCTGCGGGCCCGTCCGGTGACCCTCGGAATGTGAACCGGCGGGAAGATGCCCACTCGCAAGGTGATCAGCCGCAGGCAGTACCCGCCCACCAGCACCAGCACACCCCCACCGATCGCCACCACGTCACGCGCGTCGCTCCACCACACCGCCACGAAACCAGCCACAGCAGGCACAGCAGTGGCGCCCACGATCACCCCGCCAACGAAAGACCGCCGGTGCCGGCCCCGCAGCAGCCGTTCAAGGCTGTGCGACTTTCCGGGCGCTGCGGTGTTGGTGACCAGATGAGCGACCAGCAACACCAGCAGCCCGGCGCCCAGAACGGCGAACAGCAACATCTGCCCGGCACTCACCGGCTCGCCGGCGAACACCTGCAAGGCCATCACCACACCCATCGACATCAAACACGAGGACACCAGGAACTGACCGGGCACCAGCGGAGAGTTCCAATACGGAATCGAACGTGGCCGGGCCAACACGGCCCCGGCGTAGGTCATCACCACCACCGCTGCCACACCGGCCACGATTTCGAGCACCAACCCGGCGCCGTCGTCTCCATGGGCATCCCAACCCAGGCCCGCGAAGGGCTCGGCGCCGCCGATGCTCAGCGCGGGCAGCACCAGCAGCCCGGCTACCACCAAGAAAATCAGATCAGACCACGCCCCCCAGCTGATCCAACTGCTTCGCACGTTTGCGAAAGCCCGCCAGAACTGCAAGGGCCGCCCGAGGTCGGCCACCAGGATCGCTCCGCCGATGGCGATCGCCACGAAGCTCACAATGTCCACGGTGGGGATGCCCAGCACGCCGCCGAGGTTGTGGGTGAGGTTCAGGATCCGCCCTGCGCAAAACACGCCGCCGCCGAGGCCCATCAGCGTGAACCACAAAGCATGGTTGGTGTCCCACACCCTCTGAGTGCGCGGCTCCAGGCTGAACTGTTCCATGAACGCGTTTTGGGACAGCTCACCGGCGTGGGCGTCGCCCGTCGGGGAATGAACGGTTGAGGTCATGTGATCACCGCTCAGGGCAAGCCCACATACAGCGTGCTCGGGCCGGTTTGTGCGTCTGGGCGCAACACCTCCGATGGTCCCTGATCGGCGATGTAGCGGCTGACGTTGCTTTCGGGGTCGTCGAGATCGCCGAAGATGCGGCACTCCGCGGGGCAGGTCACAACGCAAGCCGGGGTGGCCAGCGGATGCACCCCAACCTCCAAACCGTTCTCCACGCCGAAATCAATGCGATGCGCGCAATACGTGCATTTCGACACTGCGCCACGAACGTGGCTCTGATGGGCGTAACGCTCAGGCAGGCTGGTTTGCGGGCCCCCGTTGTGGTCACCGGCGCCGGCGGAGGTGATCGAAACCTCGGGTCGGCCGTCGAAGAAATGCAGCGCGCCGTAAGGGCAGGCCGCCATGCACGCCCTTGACCCGATGCAAACGTCCTCATCGGCGATCACGATTCCGTCGTCGCGGCGGCGGATCGCCCCCGACGGGCACGCCGTCACACACGGCGCGTCCTCGCAGTGGTTGCACAGCGTCGGCAGGTAGTTGAGCGTGGCGTCAGGGAACACGCCCGACTCCCATTCGATCACAGGCGCATACCAGGCGTCGGTTGGTGACTGATTCTCGGACTTGCACGCAACGGTGCACGCCTGACAGCCCACGCATCGAGTGGCGTCGATCACCATGCCCCAGCGCGTCATGACGCCCGCCTTGTGGCCAAAGCCCGCGTTGTGGCCGCTGCCTGCCCTCCCGCCGAACCCCTCCCGATCATCGCCGGCCTCCTTCTGCTTTGCGCACGTCGGCCGCTATGGCCGAATCCAGGGCGCCCGACACGAAGTCGATGTGGTCAACGTCGATGTTCAACAGCGCGTTGAAGTTCACTTCGTCCTGCGAGCCGTCCTTTGTCCAACCACCGCCACAGCCCTGGGTGGCCAACACCTCCGGATGCACCAATTCCGTTACCCGAGCGGTGGCGGTCTGGAGGCGACCCCCGGATGTTTCGATCTCCACGAGGTCACCGTTGGTGATTCCCCTGCCCGCGGCGGTGATCGGGTTGATCCACACCGACTTCAGGTCGTTGTGGCGTCTCGAAAGGGTGTTCAGGATCGTGTTCTTGTGGGTGTGGGAAAGCGCATGGTTGGGCACCTTCATGTTCACCACGAACAGGTCATGGGGCGCTGTGCGCTCGTAGGCAGGTCCGGGTTTCCAGTCCGGAAGCGGCTGGTAGTCGTCGGTCTCCCAGTAGATGCCGAGCTCCTCCACGGTGCGTTCAAGGTCTTCCTTGGCGGCCAGCATGAACTCGAAGTACACCTGCGCCCGCGCATCGAAGAACGGCCGCGGGTATTTCTCAACCACCGACTTGTCGTCGCTCCACAACCCGTCGTGCAGGTGCCAGTCGAGGCCCTTGTCGTCTCCGAAGGTGTTCCTCAGCCAGCGGTCGCACAAATCGAAATACGAGTAACTGCCCGACGGGTCGAGCTTGTACGGCTCGCGCATCTTTGCGATGTTGTTGAACGCCTCGTAAAGGTGCTCGAGGCGTCCGCTGCGCCGTGCCAGCTCCAGGTAGATCTGCATGGCGTCCACGTACTGCTCGCCGGGCACCGGGCCCTCGATGGTGGACGCCACCACCGGTTTCGCCCCGTACACAGAATGGCGACCGTCGCCCGAGGAAAGGTGCTGGTACACGAAAGGCGTGAGACGTTCCAGGTAGTGCAAGTCGGGGAGCACGATGTCGGCCATGATCGTGGTCTCCTCGAAACGCCGTGCTATCGCCGCGATGAACGGGATTCGCTTCATGAAGCGCTCCACGATTTCGGGCGGCCCCGACGTTTTCATCATGTTCGAACCGAAGTTGATCATCATCGACGGAAACGGCGGCGCACCGAAAAGGTCGGGCTGCTCGGAGTTGAGCATCGAAAACACCGTGCCGTACGGCGCGCACGGCAACAGTTCGAACATTTCGGTGGTTTGGGGCGCCCGGGTGGGGCGCGGCGGGTACAGCCCGCCCACACGGCCGCCGCCGATGAACCCCTGAGAGATCAACCCGTCCTCGCTGGCTGTGGCGCCGTAGGTGCGATCCTTCACCTTGCCCATCAAACCCCACGGCTCGCCCAGCAAACCGCCCGGCACGTCGATTGCGCCCACCAGAGTGGGCAGCAAAATCACCGACAGCCCGTTGAGCATCGAGTGCTTGTGCGCCGAGAGTCCCCTGTACCAGATGGCAGTGGCGGGACGGTGGGGCAGTTCGACGCCGTCGATCTCGATGGTCTCGCCGATGCGGGCCGCCTCCCCGAACTCGCGGGCCAGGCGGCGAACCGTGTCCGCCGGCACCGTGGTGATCGACTCCACGTAGTCGGGGGTGTAGGCCCGCACATGATCGGCGAGCACCTGCAAACCCGGGCGGGCTTGTCGGCCGTCCACGTCGTAGGCGCCCCAAAGCGCCGCGTTGTCGGTGCCCTCGTCGAAACCACGCGCGCCGTGCTGCTCGTCCCACACCAGGGGCTTGCCGGTTTGGGGGTGGCGCACGTAACGCCCGTCGTCGCCCACGAGGTAGGCGGCGTTGGTGAAGTTCCTCAGAAACTCGGCGTCGTAGATGCCCAGCTCGTTCAGGAGCTGATCCACCATTCCCAGGATCAGCGCTGCGTCGGTGCCGGGCCGGATCGGCACCCATTCGTCGGCCACCGCCGCGGCGGCGCTGCACACCGGGTCTATCGACACCATCTTCACATCGGATCGGCGCACCGACAGCCGATGCGTGGCGTGCATCGTGTCGTAATGAACCACCGAGCCGAATTGCGAACCGAAGTTCAAGATGTAGCGGCTGTAGTTGGGATCGGGGGTGCCCTCGAAGGCGTTCTGGTTCATGTAGGCGATGCCGTGAACGTTGTTGCCACAAAAGATCGCCGCCGACCATGTGGAATACCCGGGCATGCCCAGCCCGGTCACCCACGACGCCGCGAACGCGCCGCGCAGGTGAAACACGTCGAAGCTGGTGTAAAGGATCTTCTCGGGGTCATCGGCGATCGTTTCGCGCAGCCGGTCGGCAATGGCGTCCAACGCTTCGTCCCAGGTGATCGGCACCCAGCCCGGGTCGTGGCCGATTCCCTTTTCGGGGTTGGTGCGCTTCAGCGGTGTGGTGATCCTCTGCGGGTCGGCGAGGCCCTCGAACCCGGCGTCACCCTTGGCGCAGGTGCGGCCGGCGTTGTGCGGGTTGTCGGGGTCGCCGAGGATCTTGTCCACAACCTCGTCGTCGTTGACGTGAGCGAGGATGCCGCAACGGTTCAGGCAAATGGTGCATGCGCTGCGCACCCATCTGTCGCCCATGATGGTGCCGCTGCGAGCACCGAGCACAGTTTGCATGCCGCCTCCTTGGGGTGTGCCTCGCATCAGTGTCGCGCACGCGCCGGTGGTGCGCGTTGTCGGAGGTGCCACCGTCAGCAGGACGGGCCGCGACCGGAGCCGTTCGAGGGCCCGGAACTACCGTCGGTGTCGCGGGAGACTCAACAAGCCGCGGCGCGGCGTTTCAGTTGGAGGGACACATGAACAATCGTGACTCAGCCGGGCGGGACACGGCCATCGTGAATGCCGTCGTGTACTGCGTGGACGCGGACTTCAGATGTTTCAATCCCGGAACGGTGGTGTTCTGCGACGGGGTGATCACCGAGGTCGGGCCGAGCGATTCGGTGGTGGTGGACGACGACGCACTCGTGCTCGACGGCGGTGGCCGCTTGGCGGTGCTGCCCGGCCTCATCGACGTTCACAGCCATTCGAGCCTGCTCAAGGGGTACTCCGAGAACGCCCAGTTGATGGACTGGCTGCCCGAATACCAACGAGAGCATCAGGTGCTCACCCCGGACGACGCCTACCACGGCTACCTGGTGAGCTACATGGAGGCCCTCAAGGGCGGCACCACCTGCGTGATGGACATGTACCGCTATCCCAACAAGGGCGCGCAGGCCGCGACGTTGCTGGGAATGCGCGCCCACCTGGTGCCCTACGCCGCGGATCATCCCACCAAGGACTTCTTCGAAACGCTCGAAACAAGCGAACAGCTCATCCGTGACTGCCATGACACCGCCGACGGGCGTGTGAAGGCGTGGATGGGGATGGAGCACATCACCTACTGCTCGGAGGCCATGTTCACCAAGGTGGCGGAGTTGGCCGACACCTACGACGTTGGCATCCACACTCACACCAGCGAACAAAGCGAAGAGGTGGACGCGGTGGTGGAACTCTTCGGTGACCGTCCCGTTCACGTGTTCGAACGGCGCGGCATTCTCGGGCCTCGCACCGTTCTGGCTCACTGCGTGTGGCTCGACGACGCCGAAATCGAGGTGCTGCGCGCAACCGGCACCGGCGTGGCGCACTGCCCGGTGAGCAACATGAAACTCGCCGGTGGCGCGGCGCCCCTTGAGAAGTTCCGTCAACAAGGCGTGATGGTGGGCCTCGGCACCGACGGCAGCATCTCCAACAACTCGCTGAGCATGTGGGAATGCATGAAGGTCTCGTCGCTGCTGCAAAAGGTCACCCATCTCGACGCCACCGCGGTGAGCGCCCGCGAGGCACTGGAAATGGCAACGATCGACGGGGCGCGCCTGTTGGGAATGGCAGACGAGATTGGCTCCATCGAGGTGGGAAAGCATGCCGATTTGATCACCGTGGACTTGTGGCAGCCGCACCTGTTGCCGCTGGCTCTCTCAGAGCAGCACGACCCGATCCTTTGGAATCTGGTGTTCGCGGGGCGTGCGAGCGACGTGCGAGACGTGTGGGTGCAGGGATCACAATGCGTGCAAGGTGGCGAGTTGTGCAACGTGGACGAATCGGCTGCGCTTGAGGAGATCCACAACGCCACCGTCGACCTGTTGTCGCGCCGTGAGGGTGTTGCCGCGATACCGATGGTGGTGGACTGAAACCTGCCATTCGCCGGGCGTGGCGGCGGATCGAGGGCTCCACAAGTCACCCGGAGGGCCCACAGTAGGCTCCCCCGATGCCCGAGTTGCGCCCTGAGCTGCGGGCCGCGTTGCAAGGCGCGTTGCGTGCCGCGGGTGTCGACCCGGTGCCCCCGGCGTCCGAAATAGGGGTGGAACGGCCTCGTGAGCGGGCGCACGGAGACTGGTCGTCGAACGTGGCCCTTGTGTGCGCGAAGGCCGCGGGTCGTCCGCCGAGGGAACTGGCAGCGCAACTGGTCGCTCACATCGAGGCGAACCTTCCTCGTCACGTGGCTTCGGTGGAGGTGGCCGGGCCCGGTTTTGTGAACTTCTGCCTGAGCGACACGTGGCTGCACGAAACGCTGCGCGAGGTGATCGCCGCCGGCATCGACGGTTATGCCCGCCACAACGTGGGCGCCTCACGCACAGTGGACGTGGAGTTCGTGTCGGCCAACCCCACGGGCCCGCTTCACGCCGGGCACGGGCGCTGGGCCGCCTACGGAGATTCGTTGTGCCGGCTGTTCGAGCGTTGCGGTTACAGCGTGGTGAGGGAGTTCTACGTGAACGACCGTGGCCGTCAAACCGAAATGTTCGCAGATTCGCTGGCCGCCAGACGTGCCGGTGAGGCGCTGCCAGAGGACGGCTACAAGGGCCAGTACGTGGCCGAATGGGCCTCCGAGATGCCCACCGATGTCGATCCCCGCCAGTGGGGGATCAACCGGGCACGGCGCGACCAGGCCGAAACGCTGGAATCGATGAACGTGGCGTTCGACCTGTGGGTGAGCGAACAGGAACTGGTGTCGCGTGGCGCGATGGACGACGCTCTGGCCGAGCTGCGCAACCGCAATCTGGTGCGCGAAGGCGACGGCGCGCTGTGGTTGCGCTCCTCGGAGCATGGCGACAACGCCGACCGGGTGCTGATCAAAAGCGACGGCGAGCCCACGTATCTGCTTCCCGACATCGCCTACCACCACGAGAAACTGAGCCGGGCTGATCTGGTGATCGACATTCTCGGCGCCGACCATCACGGCTACACCGCCAGGATGCGCGCAGCCCTCGTTGGCCTGGGGCACGACCCGAGCCGTTACGAGGTGCTGCTGGGTCAAAACGTCACCTTGTGGCGCGGCGGCGAGCAGGTGCGCCTCTCCAAGCGTGCGGGCAACATGGTGACCGCGGACGAACTGGTGGCCGAGGTGGGTTCTGACGTTGCCCGTCTCACGTTCCTGCTTCAGTCGATCGACACTCCCCAAACCGTGGACATCGACGTGATCTCCGCGCAGTCCGCCGAGAACCCCGTGTACTACATGCAGTACGCGTACGCCCGCACCCATTCGCTGGCCCGCACCGCCACCGAGCGCGGCGTTACGCGGGCGCCCATTGACGAGGTCGACCTTGGCGTGCTGGCCGACACCCACGAACTGGACGTGCTGCGCTGCCTGGCGCAGCTTCCCGATGTGGTGCTGGGCGCAATGAGCGCCCGGGCGCCGCACCAGGTATCCGTGTGGGCGCGTGAGCTGGCAGCGGCGTTTCATCGCTTCTGGCACAACTGCCCGATACTGCGCAGCGACGTTGATCACGAGGTGTGTCAGGCGAGGCTTTGGCTGGTGGAGGCAACCCGGGTGGGGCTTTCGGTGAGCCTCGGCATTCTCGGCGTGTCGGCGCCGCAGCGGCTGTGAGTCCCCACCGCCGACGGTAGGGGTGAAGCGGTGACTGTTGACCCGAGTGGCCCTCAGCCAACCGAACGCGACCCCACCACGGGCACCGAGGGTGCCGCTGCTCCAACAGGGGGCGGCGCGGGGCCGGTGCCGTTCTCGCTGCTGCCCGACACCGCCCAGGCGGATGATGACGGCCGGTTGTGGGTCGGTGGTTGTGACCTGCTTGAACTGGCCGACCGGTACGGCACGCCGTTGTTCGTGTACGACGAGGCCCACCTTCGCCGTCGTTGCCGCGAGGCCGTGGCCGCCTTCCCCGACGGCGTGTACTACGCCGCCAAGGCGTTCCTGTGCCGGGCGATCGCACGCCTGGTGGTGTCCGAGCACATGGGCATCGACGTGGCCACCGGAGGCGAACTGCACGTCGCCCTCGCTGCGGGCGTGGCGGCGCAGCGGCTGGTGCTTCACGGCAACAACAAGTCCACATCTGAGCTGCGCACCGCGATAGCCGCCGGGGTGGGCCGAATCGTGGTGGACAGCTTCGACGAACTCGACCGCCTCGACGCGCTGCACGACGAAACCGGCGTGGCCCCCCAGGTGTTGTTGCGTTTCACCCCTGGGGTGGAGGCCCACACGCACCGCTACGTGGCCACCGGCGTGAACGACTCGAAGTTCGGTTTCACCGTGGAAACCGGCGCGGCTTCCGAGGCCATGGCCCGGGCCCGCGACTCGGCGTCGGTGGAGGTGGTGGGTGTTCATGCCCACATCGGCAGCCAGGTGTTCGAGGCGTCGTCGTTCGCCAAGGCTGCATCGGTGATCGCCACCGCGGCGGCGCCCTTCGAGCCTCAAGAGATTTGTATCGGCGGCGGCCTGGGCGTGCCCTATGTGACAGGCGAGAGCGCCCCGACCATCACAAGTTGGGGTGAGGTTGTGGCCGCCGCGGTTGGCGCCGCCTGCGAGAAGGCAGGCGTGGCTCCCCGCATCACCGCGGAGCCCGGACGGGCCATCGTGGCGGGCGCGGCGGTGACCCTGTACACCGTGGGCACCATCAAGGCGATCCCCGGAATCCGCACCTACGTTGGCGTGGACGGAGGCATGAGCGACAACCCCCGGCCGGTGCTTTACGGCAGCGGTTACGAGGCGTTCTTGCCGCGTGCGGTGAGCGCCCCCCGCCGGCGCACGGTGACGGTGGTGGGCAAACACTGCGAATCGGGGGATCTGCTCGTGCGCGACGCCGCGGTTCCAGCCGACCTTGCGGTGGGCGACATTCTTTGCACACCGGTGACCGGGGCTTACGGCCACTCGATGGGCTCCAACTACAACAAGGTGCTGCGTCCAGCGGTGGTGTTCGTGGCCGACGGCGCGGCACGTCTTGTGGTGAGACGCGAAACCCACGACGACCTGCTCGCCTGCGACACCGACGGCTGACCACCCCGACGCTCACGAAAGGCCGGGCCCTGGCCGCCGCCGACGCCAAGCGGACTCCGTTGCTGCCGGCGCCGTGTATCGGTCGCCTTGGTGTGGAGCGTGAAGTCCACCGTGCGGTCGGCCTCGCAGTGGCCCCTGCCCGCCGCCACCACAACAGGTAGGCGCAGCGGCTCGCCGCAGACACTCAACACCTGCTTCACCAACCTCGCCAACGAGCCCGCCCCGCCGGTCTCCCCTCTGCTGGGC
Source organism: Candidatus Aldehydirespiratoraceae bacterium (assembly GCA_965221635.1). Taxonomy (GTDB): domain Bacteria; phylum Actinomycetota; class Acidimicrobiia; order Acidimicrobiales; family Aldehydirespiratoraceae; genus JAAXHB01. The sequence goes on along the minus strand of OZ244902.1, from coordinate 303,671 downwards.
TCCTCTGCGCCGGTCTCCGGCCCGCCGGTCCCCACCTGGCTGGGCTCCGCTGCGCTGGGCGTCCCTGGGCGACGGCCCTGTTGGTGCGCCACCTTCAGAACAAAGGCAATGTCGGCGCCCAGCGCGGCAGCGCATCCGAGTCGCTGCAGGTGCTCAACGCTCCATGCCACATCGGGGTCCAACACGAAGCCGGTGGCCAGTTCCACCAGCGTCAAACCCAGCGCCGAGATGTCCAAACCCGGCGTGGCGGCGCCCCACGCGGGAGTGCGCCGCGGCGTGCCCCGTCGCAGTGGGCTTGCGTCAGCCGGGGCGGCGGAGTCGAAATCGGCCAGCCAGAGCTGCGCGTCGTGGCTCAACAGCAGGTTTGAGGGCTTCAGGTCGCCGTGGATCATCCCCGCGCCGTGTACCCGCTCGAGCGCCTCTGCCGCGGCCACGCCAACGGCGCGCACCTCCGCTTCGGTCAGCGGACCGGCCCGGGCCAGAACGTCGGCCAGCGAGCAGGCGGCTCGTTGCAACACCACGCCCGCGTCGTTCTCGCATCCCGGGTGGTCCGCAGCGGATCCGCTCCACAAGGGAACCACCCCAGGCCCCGCCAGCGCCTCCAGGGATTGCTGCTCGGCGCGGGAATCCTCGGGGGACTTGCCCTCCTTGGCGAAGCAGCCAGCTAGGTCACCGTCGTGGTGGCGGTGGGAAGGGTGACCGCTCTGCGAGTGCCTGTTGTCCATCTGCACCTGTCCCACATGTCCCACCCGGACGGCCTGCCGCGCCCAGATCTCGAGCATGAAAAATATCAACAATTATGGAAACTCTCACCGTGGAGCACTGCGCGTGATCGTGGGGGTCACCGGTAGCGTGGTGGCCCGTGAACCGGGTGAGGATCGGGCTTCTCGGCTGCGGAAACGTGGGCGCGGCTCTGGTGACGTTGCTGGACGAACAGCGCTCACAGATCGCGGCGCGCACAGGACTGGACTTGCACATCACCAGCATCGCAGTGCGCTCCACCGCCAAGGACAGAGGCCTCAACATCGCGCAGGACCTGCTCGTGGCCGATGCCGCCGCGGTGGTGCGCGACCCGCAAATCGACCTGGTGGTGGAGGTGATCGGTGGAATCGAACCGGCACGGTCGCTGTTGCGTTCGGCGATCTCCGCGGGCAAACCGGTGGTGACCGCCAACAAGGAACTGCTTGCCAACTACGGCGCCGAACTGTTCACCGAGGCCGACCAGTCAGGCGTTGACCTGCTGTTCGAAGCCGCGGTGGCCGGCGCCATTCCGCTGATCCGGCCGCTGCGGGAATCGCTGGCGGGTGAGCCGATTCGGCGGGTGATGGGGATCGTCAACGGCACCACCAACTACATCCTCACCCAAATGGCCGAACGGGGCGCCTCCTATTCCGATGCGCTCAGCGAGGCCCAAAGCCTCGGCTACGCCGAACGAGACCCCACAGCAGACGTGGAAGGCTTCGACGCGGGCGCCAAGACCGCGGTGATTGCCACCGTGGCCTTCGGAGCGGAGGTGGTGGCCGGCGACGTGTACCACGAGGGCATTTCCAAGGTCACCCGCAACGACATCGAACTGGCGGCTCGTCTCGGTTACGTGATCAAGGCCATCGCGGTTGCCGAGCGCACCAGCGACGCCGCCGGCGATCCCGGCGTTGACCCCGACGGGGCCGTCGAGGTGGCGGTGAGGGTTCATCCGGCGATGTTGCCGGTTCATCACCCGCTGGCCTCGGTGCGGGACAGCTTCAATGCCGTGTTCGTGGAGGGCGACGCCGTGGGCGAGCTGATGTTCTACGGACGCGGCGCAGGGGGTCGCCCCACCGCCGGAGCGGTACTGGGCGATCTGATCGACGCGGCGGTCAACCTGAAGACAGGCGGAAGGGGCCGAGTGGGAAGCCTCGCCAGGGCACGCATCAAACCAATCGACGACCTTAGATGTGCCTATTACATAGGACTGGAGGTGGCCGACCAGCCAGGCGTGCTCGCGGCGGTGGCCGAGGTGTTCGGCCGACACAAGGTGTCGATCCGATCCATGGAACAGCACGGAATCGGCGCCGACGCAAGCCTCGTGTTCATCACCCACGCTTGTGTGGAACGCGACGTGCAAGCCACGCTGCGCGACCTGCGCGGCCTTGAGGCAGTCCACAAGATTGGCGCCATGATGCGCGTGGTCGGCGACGAGTGACCTGACACGCCCCAACGCACAGCACCGGTTCCCAATGACCTTCCCCTCGCCACAATGACGCCGGTCGTGTCTGCGCCCACCTATGTGAGCACCAGGTCCACCGGCGCGCCCGACCGCAACGAGGGCCTCGGCTTTGCCGATGTTCTGCTGGCGGGAATGGCCCCCGACGGCGGGCTCTACGTTCCCATCGAGGTGCCGAACCTGCCACGGCAATCCCAAGCGGAGTTGCCGTCAGGCGCCGGCGCCTACTCCCGCCTGGCTGCCGAGCTGCTTGCCGGTTATGTGGGCGACGCCATCGACTTGCGCGAACTCACACGCATCACAGAAGCCGCTTACGCCACCTTCGACCATCCCGAGGTGTGCCCGCTGACCGAGATCGACGAAGACCACCACCTGATGGAACTGTTTCACGGCCCCACCTTCGCGTTCAAGGACGTGGCCCTGCAGGTGGTGGCCCGACTGTTCGACCACGAACTCGAACGCCGCGACGAGCGGGTAACCATCGTGGGCGCCACCTCGGGAGACACCGGCTCCGCGGCGATGCAAGCCGTGGCCGGGCGTGACCGCATCAACATCGTGATCCTGCACCCCGAGGGCCGCACAAGCGAAATGCAGCGCCGCCAGATGACCACCCTGGAGGCCGACAACGTTCACGCGGTGGCCACCGACGGCACCTTCGACGACTGCCAGGACCTGGTGAAGGCCATGTTCGCAGACGCCGCGTTTCGCACCGAGATGCGCCTGGCCGCGGTGAACTCGATCAACTGGGCGCGAGTGGTCACCCAGATCGTGTACTACGTGTGGGCCCATCTGCGCCTCGGCGCGAAGCGCCCGGTCACGTTCTGTGTGCCCACGGGCAACTTCGGCAACGTGCTGGCAGGCCACTACGCCCGACGCATGGGGCTCGATGTTCAGCGGCTGCTGGTGGCGTCCAACGCCAACGACATCCTCACCCGTCTGCTGCGCACCGGTGAGCTGTCGGCCAGCGAGGTGGTGCCCACATGGTCACCCAGCATGGACATTCAGATCTCGTCCAATCTTGAGCGCCTCCTGCACGAACTCTTCGACGGCGACGGCGAAGCCACCGCGTCCCTGCTCGGACAGTTCCGCGCCACCGGAAGGGCCAAGCTGAGCACCGAGCGGCATCGTCGCCTGCGCGAGGGGTTTGAGGGTGGGCGCCTCAGCGACCCCGAAACCCTCGACGTGATGGCCGAGGTGCATGCCCAGTCCGGCATGTTCATCGACCCTCACACCGCTGTGGGGGTGGGAGTGGCCCGGCAGCGGCGCAGGCGCGGCGAACTGATGGTGACCCTGGCCACCGCGCATCCCGCCAAGTTCGGCGACGCCGTTGCGGCTGCCACAGGTTCGGCTCCCCCGATGCCCGAAGCGCTGGCGGCGCTGGAAGGGCTGCCGGAGCGTTGCACCCATCTGCCCAACGACCTGGGTGAGGTTCAGGCGTTCGTGCGGTCGGTGGCCGCGCAAGGTTGAAACACCTCAGGCAGGCCGGTAGGTTCGCGCTGTTGCTCGCATAGGGGTTGCTGCGCACACGCCGGCGACACGCCACTGGGTATCGGGCGACACTGAAAGGGGACGGCGGCCTGTTGTGCTGAGCCGGCCCGAAGGGTTCCACAGGGCACAAGACACACCCGGGAAGGCAGATGGAAACCGTCGAAACAATCGAGACTCGCCGCGCCACGTTGCAGCGCAAAGACCGCGGCGAGCTCACCACTATCGCCAGGGCCCTCGGGGGCAAGCCACTCACCAGGGCACGCAAGGACGAGATCATCCAACTGATCATCGACCTCACATCGGAGGCCGAGGGAGGCGCCGGGCCCCCATCCGGCGAGGACTCCAACGCAGATCCGGGCATTGCCCACTCCGAAGAACCGCCAACCGGGACGCAAGGCGAATCAGCCCGGCAGGCCGCCCCGACACCGCCGCCCACGAGCGAACAATTCGCGAACAGCGCCGGCGTCGGGTCTCGTCCCTTGGTGAGTGCCACGGCGCAACATACCGACACAGACGCGGAGCACGACACGGGACGCCCGAGGCGGAGGCTGCAGAACAAGTCCCGTGAGCGGGTGATCGCTCAGGACGCGTTCAAGGAGATCGCCATGCGAGACGCCGCCGACGCTTCCGAGCCCGATGACCGCCCTGCGGAGGGTTACGCCGCCTTCCATGCAGGCGACGGCGAGGACATAGCCGCCCTCGCCGCCAGTTACGCCGCCCGCACCGCCAAGACGAAGGCCGGTTCGTCCAACGCCGACAAGGGTTCCACAGGCCGTGACACTGCCGGTGGGTCAGACTCGGCGTCGTCAGGCGCGGGCTCCGCCAAGGCTGCCGACGGCGACAACGGCGACACCGAGTCGGGCAACAGGCGACGCAAACGCCGACCCCGTGACCGTGACCGTGACCGTGACGAACCCTGGGAAGGCGATTCGGTTGACGTGGCCGGACGCCTCGACCTGCGCGACGAGGGCTACGGATTCCTGCGGGTGGACGGCTGCCTGCCGAACCGCAACGACGCGTATGTGCCTGTGAAGATGGTTCGCAAGTACGGACTGCGGCGCGGCGACCAACTAACCGGGCAGTCCCGTCCCGCCAACCGCAGCGAAAAGAACCCGGCGCTGCTGGCGGTTGAGTCCATCAACGACGGACCCGCCGAGTTCGTGGACCGTCCCGTGTTCGAGAGCCTGGCCCCGCTGATGGCGAGCCGTCAGGTGATTCTGGAATGTCCCGACGAACCCGAGGGACTGGACAACACCACCGGACGGCTCATCGATCTGGTGGCGCCCATCGGGCTCGGCCAGAGGGTGCTGATCACCGCACCGAGGCGATGCGACGTGATCAAGGTGCTCACCTCGATCGTTGCCGCCATCGAAGCCTCCGAGCCCGACCTTTACGTGATGGGCCTGTTCCTCGATCAGCGACCCGAGGACATCACCGAGGTGGCCGCAGCCGTGAGCCAAGGTGAGGTGGCCGCCACGTCGTTCGATCAGCCCGCCGAGGAGCACGTCCAAACCGCGGAGATCACCGCCGAGCGGGCAAAGCGGCTTGCCGAATCCGGGCAGGACGTGGTGCTGGTGGTACACAGCCTCACCGCTTTGGCCCGGGCGTACAACATGTCGCTGTCGGGCACGGGCAGGGCCTACAACGGCAACGTGGAGAGCGGCGCCGTTCACATGCCCAAGAAGCTGTTCGGCGTGGGCCGCAACCTGTCGGGAGCGGGCTCGGTGACGGTGATCGCCTCGATCACCGCGCCCGACGCCGGTCGCGACCGCAACCGTCGCCTGGTGGACGACGTGATCTTCGACGAGTTCGAGGACACCGCCAACACCGAAATCCATCTCGACCGCTGGGCCGCAGAACTCGACGTGTTCCCACCGATCAACGTGTTGGACTCGGTGTCGCGCGACGAGGACAACTTCGTTGACGAGGACGTGGTGGCGTCGCTTCGCGAGTTGCGCAAAGGCCTCGTCGAAACCAAGCCGGGTCGTAACGCCACCGAAGCTCCACCCGACACCGTGGCCGCGCTGCGAAACGCCCTGAAGCAACTCAACAACAGCGCAGCCAACTACGAGCTGCTGCGCTGATCCGGTGCGGGCACACAGATCGGCGCCGGTGTGTGGCAACCGGATCGTCCAGCCACGGGGCCGGGCCTCGCGACAGGGAGTCGAGGTCGCGCAACTGGGAGTTTTGTGCCCGTGCGGGCACCCGTAGAATGTTGCGGCCATGAAATCTGACACTCATCCCGAATACCGGCTGGTGGTGTTTGCCGACCAGTCCGCCGACTCGTCGTTTCTCACTCGTTCCACAATCGCCACCAACGAAACCATCGTGTGGTCCGACGGCAACGAGTACCCCTTGGCCAAGGTGGAGATCTCCAGCGCGAGCCATCCGTTCTTCACCGGCACCATGAAGATCGTTGACACCGCCGGACGCGTCGAGCGCTTCGAGCGTCGCTACGGCCGTCGGCGCCGGGCCGGTGGCGACACAACCGAAGACGAGTAGCGCCCCTTCCTGGAGTTCGCAGGGATCACTGGGACATCACCGAGACATGGGCAACCACGATCAGCGAGAACTGCGCGCCGGTGCGGGCGATGCCTTCGCCAAGGCGTTCGAGATGACGGTCACCCCGGGGATCTTCGGTTTGGGCGGCTGGTGGATCGATTCCCGCCTGGATCTGTTCCCGTTGTTCACGCTGGTGTTGGCGCTCGGCGTGTTCGGGTATCAACTGTGGCGCTTCATGGGCGTCTACCGCGAAGCCATGGACGACGCCCTGCAGAAAAGACGCGCCTCCTACTCCGCGCCACCGCAAGGCGTGGCACGCACTGGCAGTTCCGCAATTGCCGAATCCGGTCAAAGCCATGTGCTCGAAGGCGTCACGGGGCCGCCGCGTGACTGAGGGCACCGTTTCGCCGGCTGCCGCGCAGGCTCAGGCGGCCACCAACAGCAGCGACCCCGAAGGCCGCCAGATCACGGAACCTGCGCCGAGCGACGCCCCCGAGCAGGCCGTGGTGCGCGACATGCTGCCTCGCTGCGCCCTGGTGGGCGCGCCGCTGGTGGTGCTCGGTTTGGTGGGCTGGGGTTGGTCGGGGATCGCCTCGGTGGGCCTGGCGCTGGGGTTGGTTGTGCTGAACTTCCTGCTGGGCGCCGCGGCGATCACCTGGGGAGCCCGCATCGGCGGAAGCGCCTTGGTCGGCACCGTGCTGGGTGGCTACATCGTTCGACTCGGTATCGTCACCGCCGTGGTGCTGCCGATCAGGTCCTTCGGCTGGTTCGAGGTGGCTCCGTTCGCGCTGGCGCTGCTGGTTACCCATGTGGCTGTGCTGGTGTGGGAGACCCGCCACGTGGCTGCCTCGCTCGCCTTCCCGGGCCTCAAGCCCAAGCCCGGCCCCACGCCGGAATTGTCCACCTCTGATCGTGCCCGCGGGTCGCACCCGCCGATGTCCAACTAGTTGTTCGGAGCCGCCCAATGAGCCTCTTCGCCCTCGAGTTCCCGCCCATCGGACACCTCTTCGACTGGCCGTCGATGCTCTTTGAGGGCACGGTGTTCGCGGTCAACAAGACGGTGCTGATCTACGTGGCGTCGGTGATCGTCACCATGGTGATCTTCGGACTTGCGGGCCGCCAGCGGGCGTCGCTGGTGCCCGCCGGGGTGCAGCACGTGGCCGAGTCCGGCGTGAACTTCATCGAGGAATCGGTGGTGATGCAAACCATCGGCCCCGACGGCAAGAAGTTTGTTCCATTCCTCACCACGATGTTCTTCTTCATCCTCTTCTCGAACATCACCGAGGTGATCCCGTTCATTCAGTTCCCCGCCAACGGGCGCATGGCTGTGCCCATCACGCTGGCCGTGCTGGTGTGGGTCATCTACAACACCGTCGGCGTGCGCCATCAGGGTTTCTTCGGTTACCTCAAGAACTCACTGTTCCCGCCGGGAGTTCCCTGGCTGCTGTACGTGATCGTCACGCCCATCGAGTTCGTGTCCACCTTCGTGGTGCGGCCCTTCTCGCTGGCCATCCGGCTCTGGGCCAACATGGTGGCCGGGCACCTGCTGCTGGTGACCTTCGCCATCCTCTCGGCCACGCTTTGGGACTTCTACGCGCTGCCGGCCGCGTTGCCGTTCCTGATGCTGATCTTCATGACAGCGTTCGAGATTCTCGTGTCGCTGTTGCAGGCGTTCATCTTCACGATCCTCACCGCCGTGTACATCGGCGGCGCGATGCATCCCGAGCATTAGGGCACCCCGAGCATTAGGGCATCCCGAGCAGCAGGGCACCCCGAGCATCAGGTGCCCACCACAAGTCACAAATACCCAAGTCGCAAATCCCCCAAGTCGTCAAACCCAACAACCAAGTCCAGGAGAAACAACAGTGCTCAGTCTTCTTGCACAAACCGGCGCCGGCGAAATGCTCGACGGCCTGAAGGCCATCGGTGCCGGTCTCGGCTACGGCCTTGCCGCCATCGGCCCCGGTGTGGGCATCGGGCTCGTGGTGGGCAACGCCATCTCGTCGATGGCCCGTCAGCCCGAATCGGCGGGCATGGTGCGCACCACGATGTTCCTCGGCATCGCCTTCACCGAGGCGTTGGCCCTGATCGGTTTCGTGGTCTTCATCCTGCTGCTTCCCTGATTCGCAACGTCTTTGGCGAACAGCAATGAATGTCGCGGCGTTGCCGCAGGAGGTTCACACATGAGACGATTCCGAAGGTTGGCCGCCTCAGCGGCCGTGGTCACGTTTGTGTTCGTGGCCGTGGCCTCACCGGTGGGCGCGGTCGAAACAATCGGGGGCTGCGTGCTCGGCAAGGCGATCGAAGCCGAGGAAACCTACGGCAGCCTGCACGAACTCGAGGCCGGCCCCAAGGAGGCGCTCACAGACTTCGAGGACGACCTCGAATCCTGCCTTGAGGCGCCCAGCCCGATCGTGCCCGAAGTCGACGAGATCATCTGGGGCGGCGCCGCGTTCTTGATCTTGTTGGCGTTCATGGTGTGGAAGGGCTTCCCGGCGGTCAAGAGGGCAATGGACGCCCGCGCCGAGAAGATCCGTGCCGACCTTGACGCAGCCGACGAGGCCAAAACGGCGGCGCAGCGCACCCGCTCGGAGTACGAGGCACAGCTCGCCGACGCCAAGGCAGCGGCCGCGCAGATCATCGACGAGGCCCGCGCAGCCGCGGCCGAGGTGAGCCGCGACCTGCAGGCCCGCGCCGAGGCCGACATCGCCGAACAGCGCGCCCGCGCAGCGGCCGACATCGAAGCCGGCCGGCGTCAAGCCCTCGACGATCTCAGGTCCGACGTTTCGGCCATAGCGGTCGCCGCTGCCGAACGGGTGGTGGGCGCCAGCCTCGACGCCGAGGTTCACCGCGCCCTGATCGACTCGTACATAGACGAGGTGGCCGCGGCGGCCAACGGCTCCGCGGCCGACCGCTGAGTTCGTGGCTTCCGTCACAGCCGAGAGCCGGATCAAGGCGTACGGCTCGGCCTTGCTGGCCGTGGCCGGCGCCGAGGGCAACCAGGCTGCGGTTGAACAGGAGCTGCAGGACGTGGCACAGGCCTTGCGCGACAGCGCCGAACTGACAGCCGCGCTCAGCACCACGGGGCTCGACGCCGCACGCAGACAGCAGCTCGTTGAAGACCTGCTCGGCGGCCGGGCACTGCCCCAAACCGTGGCCGGGGTGTCGATGGTGATGGCCGCGGGTAGAGGCGACGAACTGCTCGACGTGATCGACGCCGCCATCGACCTCGCCGCGGCGCAACGCAATCGCAGCGTGGCCAGGGTGCGCAGCGCCGTGGATCTCAGCGGCGACCAGAAGGCACGCCTCGCGGCGGCGATCAAAACCGCAACCGGCCTCGACGTGGAGATATCGGTGATCATCGACCCGTCGGTGCTCGGCGGTGTGATCACCGAGATCGGTGACGACGTGATCGACGGAAGCGTCCGTCGCCGCCTTCACCAGATGCGCACCAGCATCGCCTGACCATCCACGAAGTTCTGCACGTACCACAGATTCAGGCCTGCGTGAACGAAAGATTCAGGAGCAACCCAGATGGCACAACTCACGATCAACACAGCTGACATCGCCGCAGCGATACGAGCAAACCTCGACGGTTTCGCTCCGTCGTTGGAGCAGTCCACCGTGGGCCGGGTGCTCGAGGTGGGCGACGGCATCGCCCGCGTCTCGGGCCTGCCCGATGCGGCGGTCAACGAAATGCTGCGTTTCGAGAACGGGGCGGTGGGTTTGGCCCTCAACCTCGACGAGGACTCCATCGGTTCGGTGGTGCTCGGCAACGTGGAGGGCATCGAGGAAGGCCAGCCTGTTCAGGCCACCGGCGAGATTCTGTCGATCCCGGTGGGCGACGGCCTGCTCGGCCGGGTGGTGAACCCGCTTGGCGAACCCGTCGACGGCAAGGGCCCGTTGTCCAATCCCGGTTCGCGCCGCATGGAGATTCAGGCGCCGGGCATCACCGGGCGCCAGCCGGTACACGAACCGATGCAAACCGGGATCAAGGCCATCGACTCGCTCATACCCATCGGGCGCGGTCAGCGGGAGTTGATCATCGGCGACCGCAAAACCGGCAAGACCACGATCGCGCTGGACACGATCATCAACCAGCGCGGCCTCGGCGTGAAATGCATCTACGTGGCGATCGGCCAGAAGGCGTCCACTGTGGCCCAGGCCGTGGCCACCCTCGACGAGCTCGGCGCCATGGACTACACGGTGGTGGTGGTGGCCCCGGCATCGGATCCGGCGCCTTTCAAGTACCTGGCGCCCTATGCGGGTTGCGCCATGGGCCAGCACTGGATGGACAACGGCGAGCACGCCCTGGTGATCTACGACGACCTCTCCAAGCAGGCCGAGGCGTACCGCCAGGTTTCGCTGCTGCTGCGCCGCCCGCCGGGACGCGAGGCCTACCCGGGTGACGTGTTCTACCTGCACAGCCGCCTGCTGGAACGCGCCGCCAAGCTCAGCGACGAGCTGGGCGCCGGGTCGCTCACCGCGCTGCCGGTGATCGAAACCAAAGCAGGTGACGTTTCGGCTTACATCCCCACCAACGTGATCTCGATCACCGACGGGCAGATCTTCTTGCAGGACGACTTGTTCAAGTCCGGTATCCGTCCCGCCGTGGACGTGGGAATCTCGGTGAGCCGGGTCGGTGGCGCCGCTCAGGTGAAAGCCATGAAGTCCGCTGTGGGCACCCTCAAGGGCGACTTGCAGCAGTTCCGTGAGCTTGAGGCGTTCGCGGCTTTCGGTTCGGACCTCGACGCCGTGTCCAAGGCACAGCTCGAACGGGGCTACCGCCTCACCGAGTTGCTCAAGCAAGGCGTGAACACTCCGATGAGCGTCGAGGAGCAGGTGGTGTCGATTTACGCGGGCACCCACGGCTTCCTCGACAACCTGGGCACCGAGGACGTCACCCGTTTCGAGGCCGAGCTGCTGGACTGGTTCCGCACCCGCGAGTCGGTGACGCTGGCCGAGATTCGTGACACCGGCGCCATTCCGGACACCGACGCACTCGAAGCCAAGATCGGCGCTTTCACCGAACAGTTCCAGGCCACGGCAACCGAGCAGGGCCCCGAACCCGAGGTTGATGCCGACGAGCAGGGCGGTCGCAGCGCCACGATGACCGACGCCGACACCACCCTTCCCGAAGCCGACATCACCCGGACAGACGACGGTGCCTGAACCCGCGGCGGCGCCTGAGCGTTCGGCTCTCACGGTGGCCCCACCCGTGGCCTGCGCAGACCTGGGCCTTCGGGCCCGGCGGAGGCGCTGAGCCGTGCCCGGAGCAAAGGAGCGGGAGCTTCGCCGACGCATCGGCAGCATCCAGTCCACCAAGAAGATCACCCGCGCCATGGAGCTGATCGCCGCCACCCGAGTGGTGAAGGCGATCCAGCGCGCCAACGCGGCCCGGCCCTACGCCCGGCTTATCACAAGCGTGATCGAAGACCTCGCAGCCGGGGGCGCCATGGTGAACCATCCGCTGCTGCGCCGCGCCGAGGACGTGCGCCGGGTGGGTTTCGTGGTGATCGCAGGCGACCGGGGACTCGCCGGGGCGTACAACACGTCGGTGATCCGCACCGCCGAGAACCAGCTGCGCAGCCACGTGGCCGAAGGCAAGGACTACTCGCTGTGCTGCGTGGGTCGGAAGTCCGCGGCCTACTACCGGTTCCGCAACTACCGGATCGCCAACTCGTTCGACGGTTTCAGCGACAACCCTTCCTACGACGACGCCCGCAGAATCGCCGAAGCCGTGTCCGGCTCGTTCACCTCCGGCGAGGTCGACCAGGTGGAGCTGATCTACACCGAGTTCGTGTCCATGGGCACCCAGCGAGTGGTAGTGCGACGTTTTCTGCCCCTTGAGGACACCGCAACCATCGCCGAGCTCGGCGGTGAGACCGGCGCCCGTTCCGCCAGTTTCGAGTTCGAGCCCTCACCGGAGGGCGTGCTCGAGGCGTTGCTTCCCCGCTACACCGAGGCCCGCCTCTACGGCGCCCTGCTCGACGCGGCCGCGTCGGAGCACGCCTCGCGCCAGCGGGCCATGAAGGCAGCCACCGACAACGCCGAGGACCTGATCGTGCAGCTGTCCCGCGACATGAACCAGGCCCGCCAGGACGCCATCACCACCGAGATCATGGAAATAGTCGGCGGTTCCGAAGCCCTTTCCGCCGGCAAAGACCACGACATCGTCGAGCTGCTCGCCGAGCGGGTCGAAGCGCAAGCCGGCGCCTGAGGAAACCCAGAGCCGCCCCGCTTCGCCGCTGCGAGCCATCCCCTTTCGTCCAGATTCCCCGATCCATCCCGCTATCGCGAGGTAAGCAATGAGCATTGCAGAGAACGGTCACAAAGACGGGCGCATTGTCGCCATTGCCGGCCCTGTCGTGGACGTGGAGTTCCCGCCAGGCCACCTGCCGGAGATCAACACCGAGGTGCGCTTCACCGTGAGCGTGGAGGGAACCGACGTGCTCGTCCCGGCCGAGGTGGCACAACAGATCGGCGACAACAGGGTGCGCGCCATTGCCATGCGCCCCACCGACGGCCTCACCAGGGGCACTCCGGTGTCCAACACAGGCCACGGCCTGCAGGTGCCGGTGGGTGACGGCACGCTCGGTCACGTGTGGAACGTGATGGGCGACTGCCTCGACGCGCCCGGTCACGACACCACCGAGCACTGGGAGATTCACCGCCCGGCGCCACCATTTGACGCTCTTGAGCCCACCGCTCAGATGTTCGAGACGGGGATCAAGGTGATCGACCTGCTCACCCCGTACAAGCTCGGCGGCAAGATCGGCCTGTTCGGCGGCGCCGGTGTGGGCAAAACGGTGCTGATCACCGAGATGATCACCCGTGTGGCCACCAACCACGGTGGCGTGTCGGTGTTCGCCGGTGTGGGCGAGCGAACCCGTGAGGGCACCGACCTGTTCCTGGAGATGGGCGAAACCAAGATGGGTGACGGCAAAACGTCGGTGCTCGACAAGGCTGCGCTCATGTTCGGACAGATGGACGAACCCCCCGGGGTGCGCCTGCGTGTGGGTCTCGCCGGGGTGACGCTCGCCGAGTACTTCCGCGACGTGCAGAACCAGGACGTGCTGTTGTTCATCGACAACATCTTCCGTTTCGTGCAGGCCGGTTCGGAGGTGTCCACCTTGCTGGGCCGAATGCCCTCGGCGGTGGGATACCAGCCGACCCTCGCGGATGAGATGGGCGAACTGCAGGAGCGGATCACCTCCACCCGTGGCAAGTCGATCACCTCGATGCAGGCCGTGTACGTGCCCGCGGACGACTACACCGACCCGGCGCCGTTCACGTCGTTCACGCACTTCGACGGCACTTCGGAACTGAGCCGTGACATTGCCGCCTTGGGCATCTACCCGGCTGTGGATCCGCTGGCCTCAACCTCCACGATCCTTGATCCCCTGGTGGTGGGGCAGCGCCATTACGACGTGGCCCGCCGTGTGCAGGAGGTGCTGCAGCGCTACAAGGAGCTGCAGGACATCATCGCCATTCTGGGCCTCGACGAGCTTTCCGAGGAGGACAGGGTCACCGTGGATCGTGCCCGCAAGGTGCAGCGGTTCCTGTCGCAGCCGATGTTCGTGGCCAAGAACTTCACAGGCCAGGACGGCATCTTCACCCCCGTGAGCGAAACCATCGACTCGTTCGAGGCGCTCGTGGACGGCGAACTCGACGACCTGCCCGAGCAGGCGTTCTACATGGTGGGTGGCGCCGCCGACGCGCAACGCCGCGCCGCCGAGTTGCAGGCCCGAACCTGACATGGCCGACCAGGGCGCGCCTGTGGGCGTGCAAATGGTGTCACCCGAGGAGGTCACCTACAGCGGCTCGGCCGAAATGGTGATCGCCCGCACGGTTGGTGGCGGTGATGTTGCCTTCCTGGCCGGTCACGCGCCTTTCATCGGCACGCTTGCCACCTGGTCGGTTGAGGTGGTGCGCCCCGATGGGCGTGACACGTTCGCGGTGCATCGCGGCTTCGTGGAGGTGAGCGCCAACCAGGTGACCATCCTGTCGGACGTGTCCGAGGCCGCTGCCGACATCGACATCGAACGCGCCGAAGCCGCCCGCGACCGGGCCAAGGCCGCATTGGCCGCCGATGCCGACGACCTCGACGCCGCCGCGGCGCTCGAACGGGCAGAACTGCGCTTGCGGGTGGCCGCCTCCGACTGAACCGGCAAGACGTCCCGGGCCCCCACAGGCTGGGCTGGAACTGCCTGCTGAGAGCCTTCGGCGACACCCAGGTTGCGCCGGGGCCTGTTGGTTTGTCAGTAGCCGGAGTCGCGGTCGAGGCGGTGGTTGCTTTCGATCATGCGCACGGTGCCTGACCTGCCGCGCATCACCAGGGACTGGGTGCGACAGTAGGGGCCGTCGTACTGCACTCCCTTGAGGAGTTCGCCGTCGGTGATTCCCGTGGCCGCGAAAAAGCAGTTGTCGGTGCGCACCAGGGCGTCCTGGTCGTACACGTCGTTGATGTCGTAGCCCGCGTCCGCCGCGGCTTGGCGCTCCTGCTTGTTGCGGGGCCACAGTCGGCCCTGAATTGCGCCGCCCATGCACTTGAGGGCCGCCGCGGTGATCACACCCTCTGGGGTGCCGCCGATGCCGAAGAGGATGTCGGCGCCGGTGTTGGGCCAGGCAGTTGATATCGCCCCGGCCACGTCACCGTCGGGGATGAGGCGAATGCGCGCCCCGGCCTCTCGCACCTCTTCGATCAGTTCCTCGTGACGGTCACGGTCGAGGATCACCGCGGTGAGGTCACGAATGCGTTCGCCTTTGGCTTCGGCCACTGCGGCAAGGTTCTCGTGGGTGGACTTGTTGAGGTCGATCAGGTGGGCCGCTGCGGGCCCGGTGGCGATCTTCTCCATGTAAACGCACGGCCCGGGGTCGAACATGGTTCCCCGCTCGGACACCGCGATCACCGACAACGCGTTGGCCCGCCCCAGCGACGTGAGCGTGGTGCCGTCGATGGGATCCACCGCCACGTCGGTCATGGGAAGCTGCCCGTTGCCCACCCTCTCTCCGTTGTACAGCATGGGCGCTTCGTCCTTTTCGCCTTCGCCGATCACGACCAGTCCGTCCATGGAGATTCCCCGCAGCACGTCACGCATGGCGTCCACCGCGGCGCCGTCTGCGCCGTCCTTGTCACCACGGCCCATCCAACGAGACGCCGCCCGAGCGGCGGCCTCGGTGATGCGCACCAGTTCCAGCGCGATGTTGCGATCCGGTTTGAGCTGGGGGTCTGCGTCAAGGTCAACCATGCCCGCAAGGTACCCGCCGCGAGGCCCAAGGGGCCTCTGCGCGCCCACCGGCTCGCTGAGCCGGCAGGATTGGCGCCGTGGCAGCAGCATTGAGATCCAGGTTCTTCGGGCGCTCCCGGGGCAACGACGATGACGGCGGGGTCGCTCACGAAGGCGCGGATGAGAGCGCTTCGGGTGACAGTGTTGGGGACGCCGTGATCGCGAAGGAGCAGGCGGCTGTTGACGACCCGGCGGGTGGCGACGCGGTGGGTGGCGAGGCGGTGGGTGGCGAGGTGGCGGATGGCGGCGCGGCGAATGACGAAGAGCGCGAATGGCTGGCGTACGAGTTGCACCCCTGGGCGCTGGAGGCTCGGGTGATGCTCGAGCAGTTGCTCACCGCCGATGGGGTGGTGCACTCGTGGCAGGGCACGACGTTGCTGGTGCATCACAGCTTGGAGGAAACGGTCGACAACCTGGTGAACGAGGTCACCGAGGCCACCGACCGCGAATTTGGCCCCGACGACGATCTCACCGCGTTCGAGGTGGGGGAATGGTCCGAGGAGATGATCGACGCCCTGGTGGCCGGCCTCGAAACCGCGGGTGTGCCGTGTGTTCTCGATCAGGGTGAAGATGGCGCCGAGGTGCTGGTGCGCGAAGCCGACGAGCAACGCGCCGAACTTGTGATCGACGACTTGCTGGCCCGGGAGATGGAAGCCGATTTCGTGGAGCTGGACGGTCTCGAGGTGAACGATCTGATGAGCCGAATGTTCGTGGCTTGCGACCGCCTCAGGCGCAGCCCTACCGACGCCACTGGAGTTCTCGAAGCCGTTGATGCCGCCCGAGAACTGTCGGTGGTGCGCACTCCGTTCGGTTTTTCGGCATCGGGTTGGCGCAACCTGCGCGAAACGGCCGGCGCCTTGCTGGCGCTCATCGAAGGTGACGACGCCGATGACGACGACATTCGCAACCTCGCCCAGGAGCTGCGAGACAACCTCCAAAAGCTCATCTGACCCAGGCCCCGCCGCCCGCCGCGGTCCCTTGCTCGGTGGTGTGGACGACCAGCCTTGAACGGCGTCGCCCACATCGAGGATCGGCGTCCACGTTGGTCTCTTACTGATTCCTTGAAACCGGTGTCTTACAATCGGAGCCATGGCGAAGAAAACTCCCCCCGACCCGACCCCGGAGGATCAAGCCTCCGAGGCAAGCGAATCAGAGCAGTCGTCTGCTTCTGAGCCCGTGGCGCCTGCCGACACCGGCGATGCCACTGGCGACGACGCCTCCGTCGCGGCGCCCGAGGATGCGCCGGCGGGTGGGGTGCCTTCACCGCCTGGTGGCGGAGATGCACCCAAGGGTTCGGGTGGCCGTCGATGGCGCCGTGTGGCGATCGTGGTGGGCGTGCTCATCGGTGCGGCTGCGGTGGTTGCCGCGGCGGTGATGGTGATCCATTCCATCTCCAACGACCGCCATGAGCGTGACGGCGGGTACTGGTTTACTCCGATGGCCCTCGTCTGCGATGACCACTACGACGACGATTCCTGTGATGATGGCTACCGGGATGATGACTACCGGGACGACGACTACCGCGACGATGACTACCGCGACGATGGCTACCGGGATGATGGCTACCGGGATGATGACTACCGGGACGACGACTACTACGGCGATGACGACTACCGCGACGATGGCTACCGGGATGATGGCTACCGGGGCGATGACTACCGGGACGACGGCTACTACGGCGATGATGACTACCGGGACGACGGCTACTACGGCGATGATGACTACCGGGACGACGGCTACAGCGATGATGACTACCGGGACGATGACTACCGCGACGATGGTTCCGGGGACAAGTCAGACCTGCCGTCAGGTGCAGACCGAGACGGTCGCTCGGACAAGTCCGACAATCTGAGCGCACCCACACCTGTCGACCGCTCGTGCGTCGTAATGCTGCGGCTTCCCAGGGCAGTGGTGCTCATGTGCGGAGATGGCGCCGGAGACTGGCGCGACGGTGGCCCACGTTTCGGCCTCGGAGAGGACGGTCGGGGTGGTGTCGACACCCCGCGTGCAGGCGCTCTCGGTGGACAGGTCCTTCCGGAGATGTTCCGCAACCTCCCAGATGGTCTCGCTCCAAGATTGTTCGACCTTGATGATCTCGATGATTGGTATGAGTACGACCGGTTCGAGTACGAGGATCGGGACGATTACGACTACTACGACGATGACTACTACGAGTACGAGGATCGGGACGACTACGACGAGTATGACGACCGGTTCGAGTACGACGACGATTGCTACGAGTACGACGATGACTATTACGAGTACGACGATGACTACTACGAGTATGACGACGATGATTGCTACGAGTACGACGACGATTACTACGAGGGGCGCCGCCCTCAAGGCTCTGATGAGCGCTACCAACAGTTGCCGCAGCCGCTGAGGCAGTGGGCTGAGCAAATGGAACGCGAGGGCTTCGACCTCGACGACCTGGAGGACTTCGGCCTCGGCCTCGGGTTCCCCCTGCCACTGGCCCCGCCTCCGCCCGGCGCCGACTCGCAGCCTGTCCCGCCAACGTCATTGCCCGAGGGGTTCTCCGCCGACGAAATGTCGCTGATGGATCTGATCGAGTCCTTCTTCGGGGTCGATCTCGGCGAGTTGCTCGAATCGCTGCCGGAAGGCATGTTGCAGCCCGCTCCCGCCGATGACATGGGCACCTCCGCCAGGGTGGGCAACACGGCCCTCACCTGAGAGGGCCACGCCCACACAGGCACTGCCCCACGCTCGCCGGCCACCAACACAAACGCCTACGGCTTCGGGCTGCGGCGCCTTCGGTAACGTGCAGTGGTGCTGCTGGCCGAGTTGGAGATCTTCCACTCCAGGCCGATAGCCCCCACACGCCGCTTGGCCTTGGGCCGGCACAGGCTTCCTTGTGAACACCATGCCCATCCGGGGGCCGGGGGCCTGCTGCTGGGCGCGATCTGTGCCCGTTTCGGCAGCGAGCTGAGCGACGACTTCATGGCCGGACTGGTCGGCCTCACCTACGAGATCGAACAGCACGGTTCGGTGCCGCAACCTCGTCTGCGCCACCGTCTGCAGCAAGACCGGATTGGCCTCACCCGCACCGTCCAGCGCCTCTACTCCCGCGGTGATCGCCTGGTGCCGGTGCTCGACGGCTCGCGGGCCACTCCCCGCCAACTTGTGCTGGCAGCGGTGTACGCGGCGGGAACGATCGGCCCGTCAAGGCGTTCGGGCGTCACCCGGGCCCTGCGGCGGGGACTGGCCTGGCACGGCGACGTCGGCGACGCCTTGATGGATTACCTGGCCGAGCGGGACTCGTCGCGTGCCCCAACCGCCTGGTCGATCTCCGACCCGATCGGCTGGGCGCGCTCACAGCTTGGCCTCGGCCAAAACGGCCACTCGATCACCCAGGCGGCGATACAGCGAGGCTTCAGGGAGGCCGTGCGGGCCGCGCATCCCGATCTGGGCGCCCCCGAACCCGAAGCGGCGTCACGCATTGCCGATCTGTCCGAAGCCCGGCGCATCCTCTTGAGCCACGACGTGCCCGCCGGCGCGCCCTAGCCGACGGCCGGGCCTGGCGCAGCGGCCTAAATCATGACCCCACCGGCGGGGGTGCTGCTCGCGCACGGCGCCGGGGGCGGGATCGACCACCACACGCTGGTGGCCTTGCACCACGGGCTGAACATCCCGGTTCACCTTATGGAGTTCCCCTACCGCCGCATGGGGGGCCGCCGACCACCTGACAGGGCGCCGAAGCTGATCGAAGCGGTTCGGGTGGAGGCCGAGGCGTTCGCGGCTCGCCTGGGTGTTGGCACCGAACGGCTTGCGCTGGGTGGACTGTCACTGGGCGGGCGGATGTGTTCGATGGCTGTGGCCGAGGGACTCCCCGCGGCGGGCCTGGTGTTGTTGAGCTACCCGCTTCATCCGCCACGCCAACCCGACAAGCTGCGAGTGGCGCACTTTGCCGCCATTGGTGTGCCCACGTTGATGGTGAACGGCGACCGTGACCCCTTCGGCACCCCCGCCGAGGTGGAATCGCACGTTGACGCCATCACCGGCCCGGTCACTCTGCATTGGCTCACAGGCGGTGGCCACGATCCCAAACCAGCCGCTGACGGCGAGATCGTTGAGGTGGTAGCAGAGTTCCTGGCGTCGCTGAAAGGGCGTCGCTGAAACGCCCGGCGGAGGGATCGCCAAGCGTCCACGATCACCAAATCCCGCCGGGATCCGCCACGCAGGGGTTTCCGATAGCGCGCGCACGGTCACCGGTAGCCTCGATTTCATGTTGCTCGACCGGCTCGACGGCCTCGAAGCCGAATTGCGCCACACCGAGGCGCGCCTGGGCGACCCTGCGGTGCAGCGAGACCCGGCACGCCTCGCCGAGTGCGGTCGCCGGTTCAAGCAGCTCGACGAGATCGTCACGGTGGGGCGACGGCTGCGGGCGTTGCAAGCCGACATCGACGAGGCCCGACAGATGGTCACCGCGGCCACCGACAGCGAAGAGCGCTACGAGCTGCGCGACATGCTCGCCGAACTCGAAGCCGCCGCGGCCACCGACAGCGACGAGCTGCGAATGCTGCTGCTGCCACGAGACCCCAACGAGGCACGCAACGCGATCATCGAGATCAGGGGCACCGCGGGCGGCGAGGAGGCCAACCTGTTCGCCCGTGACCTGTACAACATGTATCAGGCGTTTTGTCGTCGCCAGGGTTGGAGGTTCGAGCGTTTGGCGGCGTCACCGTCGGATCTGGGCGGGTTCACCGAGGTGAGCGGCCTGGTGTCGGGCAAGGGCGTGTGGACGCGCATGAAGCACGAAGCCGGCCCGCATCGTGTGCAACGGGTGCCGGTGACGGAATCCCAGGGCAGGGTTCACACAAGCGCAGCCACGGTGGCGGTGCTGCCCGAGGCCGCCGAGGTGGACGTGCAAATCGACGACGCCGACCTGCAGATCGACGTTTACCGGTCGTCGGGGCCGGGGGGACAGTCGGTGAACACCACCGACTCGGCGGTGCGGGTGACGCATCTTCCCACCGGTTTGGTGGTGGCCATGCAAGACGAGAAAAGTCAGCTTCAGAACAAGCAGAAAGCACTGCGGGTGTTGCGTTCGAGGCTGCTTCGAGCCGAACAGGACAAAGCCGCCGCAGAGGCGTCGGAAATGCGCCGTGGCCAGGTTCGCAGCGGCGACCGCTCCGAGAAGATCCGCACCTACAACGTGCGCGAGAACCGCGTCACCGATCACCGGATCGGGCTCACGGTGTACAAACTCGACCGGGTGCTCGCAGGCGAACTCGACGAGATCAGCGACGCGCTCGTGTTGGCCGAACAGCACGAACTGCTCAGCGCCCAGGACGGCTCCGGCAACGGCCTGCCAACAAGCCTCGGCGCCGCGCCCCCCGCGGCCCTGTGACCGAGGGCTTGTGGCGCGAGCTTTGGCAACAGGCTCGCGACGATCTCGACGCCGCGGGCATCACCTCCACTGACGTTGATGCTCGCCGGATCGTGGAGTGCGCTGCCGGTGCGGCGCCGGCCGAGTTCTTCGACGTTCTGGAGCGGCCCGCCACCCGCCTCGGCGTGGCCCGCCTCGACGAGATGCTGGGTCGCCGTTGCCGAGGTGAGCCGTTGCAGTACGTGCTGGGCAGTTGGGCCTTTCGCAGCCTCGACTTGATGGTTGACCGGCGCGTGCTGATACCCCGACCCGAAACGGAGATCACCGCTGGCTGGGCGATCTCCGAAGCCAACCGCCTCGCCGCACAGAACCCGGCAGTGGCAGGCCCCCCGGGTGGCGCTGTGGCTGATCCCGTGGCAGACGCAGCACGCAATGGCGGCCCCACCTTGTGGGAGGGGGCCCTGCGCGGCGCCACGCAGGTGACGGTGGCAGATCTCGGCACCGGGTCGGGGGCGATAGCACTGTCGGTGGCGATCGAATGCCCCACCGCTCGGGTGTTCGCCACGGATCTGTCACCGGAGGCGGTGGCGGTGGCCAGTGCCAATCTGGCCGGTCTGGGCCGTGCCGCCACCCGGGTCACCGTTCACACCGGGCACTGGTTCGACGCGCTGGACCAGTCCCTGCGGGGAACGTTCGACGTGATCGTGTCCAACCCTCCCTATGTGGGCTCCGACGAGGACCTGCCTGCGGTGGTGGCCGACTGGGAGCCACAAGAAGCGCTGCGGGCAGGGCCGCGTGGGCATGAACAACTCCACCACATCGTGGAGCGGTCACCGGGTTGGTTGCGTCCCGGCGGGTCGCTGGTGGTGGAGCTTGCGCCCCATCAGGCCGAGCCAATGAGCCGCTGGGCGACCCGCGCCGGGTTCGGCGTGTCGATCAAACAAGACCTCAGCGGACGTGACCGGGTGCTGGTGGCGAGTCTCCCGTGACCTCCACGGTGAATGTCCGCAACCCCGAGGCGATCACCCGAGCGGTCGGGTTGCTGCGCCGCGGCGAGGTTGTGGCGGTGCCAACCGACACCGTTTACGGACTGGCGGCCGACGCCTTCGACCCGCAAGCGGTGCAGCGCCTTTTTGACCTAAAGGACCGTCCCGCTCAGCGCAGCATCGCAGTGATCGTGGCCGACGCCGACGAGGCGGCACGCCTGGTGGAACTGTCGCCGTCGGCGAGACGCCTGGCCGACGAGTTCTGGCCCGGCCCGCTCACTTTGGTGGCCCGCCGGGCGCCCGGAACCCCCGAACATCTCGGCGCCGGTGACACCATCGGCGTGCGCGTCCCCGACCACGACCCGATGCGCAACATGGCCCGGCCGGGGGCGCTGGCGGTGACCAGCGCCAACATGCACGGCGAGCCCACACCCGCAACCGCGGTTGAGGTGGCACGCCTGTTCGGGGCGGTGCCGCTGGTGCTCGACGGTGGCCCGCTGCCCGGACAGGCGTCAACCGTGGTGGACGTGACGACCTCGCCACCGGTGGTGCTGCGCGAAGGGCCGATCTCGGCGGCCCGGATCGCCGCCACCGTGGGGCATCTTGATCCCGAGGATTCCCGCTGATCAGCCCAACGGCGGGCTGCCGGGTTCTAGGATGACCGCTGATGCGCATTGCGGTAGGGGCCGATCATGCGGGCTTCACTCTCAAGGAAACCCTGGCCGAGCACTTGCGTCGCGGTGGCCACGAAGTGCTCGACTGTGGCACCCACTCAACAGAGTCGGTGGACTATCCCGACTACGGCGCCGAGGTGGGCCGCGCCGTGGCTTCGGGTCGGGCCGACGCGGGTGTGGCGGTGTGCGGCAGCGGAATAGGCATTTCGATGGCGGCCAACAAGATCAGCGGAGTGCGCGCCGCCAACGTTCACGACGCAACTTCGGCTCGCCTGTCGCGTGAGCACAACGACGCCAACGTGGTGTGCTTCGGAGAGCGCCTGATCGCCACCGAAGCCGCCGTGGAGGCGCTCGACGCCTGGCTCGGCGCCGAGTTCGCATCGGGTGGGCGTCATCAGCGTCGAGTGGCCAAACTCGACGCCCTGTAGTACCCGCCCGCGCCACAAACGCAGCGCCCCCCGAGATCTCCCGACCGCCCCACCCCAGGCCCGCTACGCAACCCTGGTGGCGCCCAGCAGGTGCGGTCACCGTAGACACGATCGGTTCCCCACAATCCACTAATCAAGGAGTGCCCATGGCTTGGCCCGCCATAGACGATGCCGTCACCGAGTTGACCCGCCGGGAGGTTCACCGCCAGAACACCACCGTGCAGCTCATCGCCTCGGAGAACTTCGCCAGCCCCGCGGTGATGGCCGCCACCGGTTCGGTGTTCACCAACAAGTACAGCGAGGGCTACCCCGGCAGGCGCTACTACGGCGGCAACATGGTGGTGGACGAAGTGGAAGACCTGGCACGCCAACGCGCCTGCGCGCTGTTCGGCGCTGATCACGCCAACGTGCAGCCCCACGCCGGGGCGATCGCCAACATGGGCGCCTATCAGGCGATCCTTGAGGCCGGCGACACGGTGCTCGGCATGAGCCTCGACCATGGCGGTCACCTCACTCACGGTTCGCCGGTGAACTTCTCGGGGCAGCTTTATCGGTTCGTGTCCTACGGGGTGACCGCATCCGATGAGCGCATCGACCTGGATCAGCTTCGCGACCTGGCATTGCAGCATCGCCCGAAACTGATCGTCGCGGGCGCCACCGCCTACCCAAGGGTGATCCAACCCGCCCCGCTTCGCGAGATCGCCGACGAGGCGGGCGCCTTGTTGATGTTCGACGCCGCGCACATCGCCGGGCTGATCGCCGGTGGCGCCCATCCCAACCCCACCGAGGTGGCTGATGTGGTCACCTTCACCACCCACAAAACGCTGCGCGGCCCCCGCGGCGGGGCGATGGTGTGCCGGTCGGCCCTGGCCGCGGCGGTGGACAAGGCCATGTTCCCCGGCATTCAAGGAGGCCCGCTCGATCAT
Source organism: Candidatus Aldehydirespiratoraceae bacterium (assembly GCA_965221635.1). Lineage (GTDB taxonomy): Bacteria > Actinomycetota > Acidimicrobiia > Acidimicrobiales > Aldehydirespiratoraceae > JAAXHB01. The sequence continues at coordinate 279,827 of OZ244902.1, read as the reverse complement.
GCCATCGCCGCCAAGGCGGTGGCGTTCGCCGAGGCCGCCACCGCGCAGTTCGCCGGCTACGCCCATCAGATCGTGGCCAACGCCCGCGCCTTGGCCGAGGCGCTGTCGGGGCACGGGTTCCGCCTTGTGTCCGGCGGCACGGACAACCATCTGCTGTTGGTGGACTTGCGCACCTTCGACGCCGAGCTCACCGGCAAACAAGCCCAGGACACCCTCGACGCGGCCGGCATCAGCCTCAACAAGAACACCGTGCCCGACGACCCGAGGTCGCCGTTTGTCACATCTGGTGTGCGCATCGGAACCCCCGCTGTCACCACCCAGGGCATGGACACCGACGACATGGTCACCATTGCGGATCTGATCGCCAGGGCTTTGCGTGGCCGCGACGACGAAGCCGCGGTGGCCGCTGTGCGCGCGGACGCCCGCGCGCTGTGCGAAGCGAAACCGCCCTACCCCGAACTCGCCTGACACCCGACACGCCGGCTGCGGGCCGGCCGTAATCTGGCGACGTGCCGAGTTTGTGGGCTTACCTCGCCACCGGCGTGGTGGCCGCGGTTGTGACCTTCGCGTTGGTTCCGCTCACCATCGTGGCGGCGCGCCGTGTGGGCGCCGTGGTGCAACCAGGCGAACGGGGAGTACACAGCCAGCCAACCCCCGCCGCAGGGGGTCTGGCGATGCTCGGAGGGGTTGTCGTGGCTTTGCTGGTGGCCCGGCTCGCGGTGGCCGCACCCGGCGGTGCGTCCATTTCGCTGCTGGTGCCGGTGGCGGCGGGACTGGTGTTTGTGGTGGGGTTCGTGGACGACGTGAGGTCGGTGTCGCCACCGGCGAAAGTGGCCGCCATGGCAGCGGCCGGGTTGATCCTGGCGGTGTCGGGGGTGGCCATCGAGGTGTTCAGGCTGCCGTTTTACGACCTGGTGCTGCTGTCGGGGGACTGGTCGGTGCTGCTCACGGTGGCGTGGGTGGTGGGGATGGCCAACGCGGTGAACCTCATAGACGGCCTCGACGGGCTCGCCGCGGGCATCGTGGCGATCGCCTCGGGGGCGTTCTTCCTGTACGCGCTGCGCCTCGAGGACGCCGCTGTCATCTCCGAATCCAACCAGGGCGTGCTTTGGGCCGTGATTGCCTGCGGGGTGTGTGTGGGGTTCCTGCCCCACAACGTTTACCCGGCTCGGGTGTTCATGGGCGACGGCGGAGCGCTGCTGTTGGGGGTGCTCATGGCCGCATCAACGATGAGCGTGGGCGGCCGGTCCACCGCGGAGTTCAGCGGCCAGGCGTTCTTCTTCTACGCGCCCATGCTGATACCGCTGGTGATTTTGGGCGTGCCGGTGCTGGACACCGCCTTCGCGATCGTGCGCCGAGCGGTGCAACGCCGTGGCGTGTCCGCACCCGACCGTGAGCATCTGCATCATCGCCTGATGCGCCTCGGGCACGGTCATCGCCGCGCCGTGATCATCTTGTGGCTGTGGACGGCGCTGCTCTCGGTCGTGGTGCTTTACCCCACCTACACCGGTCGTGGCGACGGCTGGGTGCCGGCAGGGCTGGCGGCGCTGGCGTTGCTGCTGTTCACGGTGTTCCATCCCCGCTTCGCGGGCGCCCAAACACAGGTGGACGAAGCAGAACTGGATCGTCTCAGCGGGCGGTGACCCTCACGCGGTGATCCTGCGACGGTGATCCTGCGACGGTGATCCTGCGACGGTGGCCCTGCGGCGGTGATCGGCGGGGGACTCACCGGCGCCGGCGGGGAGGTCAGTGCCGCGCCGGTGGCTCGTCGGGGGTTCCGGCATCGTGGGCTGCGTCGGTGGGGGTGTCCTCAGGGTTGAGCTCCTCCAGTTCGACCCCGGCGGTTTCGGGGAACCGGGTGAGCACCAACACCGCCACGATCAGCGGCCCCACCGCCAACAACGCCAACGCAGGCCCGATGCGCCCACCAAGCGCGTCTGACAGCACCCCGGTGGCCAACAAGCCAACAGCGCTGCCGGTCACCCCGACGGTCACTATCACGCCGTTGGCCCGGCCACGGTTGATCGTTCCGAACAGTTCGGGGCCGTACACCGCCAACGCGGGCACGGTGAGCCCGCCAACGATGGTGCCCGCCAGGGTGGCAAGCCACAGTCCCGCTCCGGTGGCGAAATACGCGAGCGCGGTGAACAGTGCGCCGAAGGTCAATCCGAACGCTCCCACCGGTCGCCGCCCGCGGCGGTCGGCAAGATATCCACCCACCAGCACCCCGATCCCGGCGGGGGTGCTCGTGGCGAGCGTGAACACCGAAATGGCCGCCGCGGAGTAGCCCCTCTCGTCCTTGAGAAAATCGTTCTGCAGGCTGGATGCCGGCGCCGCGAACATGGCCACCAGAAACGCCGCAGCACCCAGCAGCACCAACCGGCGCCTTCTGCGCTCGGCGGCCTCCTGGCGAGCCGCGGAGTCCTCCGCGCCCACCACAGGCGCCGACGAGGCCGGTTCGCCTTGGAGTGCTGCCATGAAACGCCTGCTTTCGGGAAGGCGTCGTCCCACCCACACCATCACCGCCACCCCCGCCAAGGGCACCAGGTAAACCACCCTCCAGGCCCGCAATCCCAGGTCGGCCACCGGAAGCACCCACACCGCCATGCCCGATCCCAGCCCCGCGCACAAAACCAGCACCGACGCCGCCCAGGCACGCGACCGTGCCGGCATTTCCTCGGCTGCCACCACCGCTATCAGCACCCCCAAAGCGGTGGACAGGCCACGGGCCACGAGTTGGGTGCCTCCCAGGAACCACAACGCCGGCGCGGCGGCGCCCAGGGCACACGTCACACACGACGCCACGCCGGTGGCCGTCAGCAGCCGTTTGCGTCCGTGGCGATCCGCGGCGGCAACCACCACCAACGCCAACAGCACCCCGGCGCGCACCGCGCCCAGCACCACGCCCTGGGCGGTGTTGCCGTGACCGAACTCGTCGGCGGCGAAGGTGAGCGTTTGGGTGAGAACGGTGCCCAGGTAGCCGTCCACCACCTGAGCGGTACACAACAACCCCATCACCGTGGCGCAGCGGCTGTCAAGCCGGTCCGGTGGCGCCCACCAGTAGGCGTGCCGCGCCTGGCGGTGGCGCAACGCTCGGCGCACCGGCCACCAGAACAGCCACGCCCACACCGGCACCGCCAGCCGGTAGCGGATCGTTTCGGTGAGCGTCCACCCCTCGGCGGTGGACGCATCGGGGCGCAATTCCACGACGCGTTCGTAGTGGTCGAAGGGGCCCTCGGCGGCCTCGAAGCGGTGCTCCCCGTCGTCGCCGGGCACTGCTGTTTCGGCCACGATGTCGTTGCGGGGCAAACGGCGCCGTTCCCACTCGTCGCTCAGCTCGGTAGGCGTCCCCCGGATGGTGTGGCGAAGTTCGCTCATTGCCTGGGGGCATTCACCGGAGCTGTGTGTTGGGCATCTAGGCTCGGACCGTGATCGACGGCGGGGGAGGCCACCGCTCCGATGGCCCGCCCGGCCCAGACACCCCGCTCACGGTGGTTGGGGACTCCACCGGTGGCGCTGTCACCGATGCCGGGGGGAGCAGGCCCATCGAGCGAATCGTAGTTGAGGCCGGTCCGCCTCTTTCGGGTGAGATCCCCATCGACGGCGCCAAGAACTCGGTGCTGAAGCTGATGGCGGCCACGCTGCTTTGCGAAGGGAACTACCGGATCAGCCACGTTCCGCGCATAGCCGACGTCGACCTGATGGCCGAGCTGTTGCGCATCATCGGATGCGACGTGAACTGGAGCGCCGTGGAAGCGTCCACGCTGCACATAGCCGTGCCGGCGCAGATCAACCCCGTGGCGCCCTATGACATTGTGGACAAGTTCCGCGCGTCGATAGCGGTGCTGGGTCCGATGCTGGCTCGTTGCGGCGAGGCGAAGGTAGCCCGGCCCGGTGGCGACGACCTGGGCTCGCGCCCGATCGACATTCACCTGTGGGGCGTTGAGAAGTTGGGCGCGAAGGTGCAAAGCGCCCACGGATACGTGGAGGCGTTCGCAGGCCCGGCTCCGCTCACCGGCACGACCATGGTGCTCGACCGGCCCAGCGTGGGCGCCACCGAGAACATTCTCATGGCCGCGGTTGGCGCCAAGGGCACAACGGTGATCGACTCCGCTGCGCGTGAACCCGAAATCGTGGACTTGTGCAACTTCCTGGTGGCGATGGGAGCGGACATTTCCGGTGTCGGCACCGCCACGTTGACCGTTTCGGGCCCGGGGGGCACCGGGCATCTTCATCCGGTGGATCACCAACCGATACCCGACCGGATCGAAGCAGGCACCTACCTGATGGCCGCAGGCATCACCGGCGGTGAGATAACGCTCACCAACGCCCGCGCCGACCACATGACGAAGCTCTGCGATCTGCTCGAGCGCATGGGCATGCTCATCCTGGCCGGGGAGGACACCATCAGCGTGGTGTCGCCGCACCGGCTGCGCGCGGAAGGGTCCTACATCACGTTGCCCTACCCGGGCCTGGCAACCGACTACCAGCCGATGCTGGTGGCGTTGCTCGCCACCGCCAAGGGCAAGAGCATCATCACCGAGAACGTCTTCGAGGCACGGTTCCGTTACGTGGACGAACTTTGGCGCATGAACGCCGACATTCGGGTGGATCACCACCACCTGGTGGTGCAGGGAATCGAAAGACTGTCGGGCGCCAAGGTGAGAGCTCACGACATTCGCGCCGGGGCGGCCTTGGCGATTGCCGGACTCCACGCCGAGGGCGTAACCGAAGTCACCGACGCCCATCATGTGGCGCGCGGTTACGAAGACCTCGCCGGCAAGCTCTCCGCGGTGGGGGCACGCATCCGCGCCGAGTAGGCCGACCACCCGGGCCAAGACCTGGGCCCGCACAGCCTGGGCCCCGAGCGCCTGGCCCAGCCTGCGGTCAGGCGTGGTCGGAGGCTTCTTCGTCGCTGTGTTGTGCCTGATCGAGCGCCCGGCGTTTGGCGCTCCACACCAACCCGGCGGCGATCGCCATCGGCATCCCCACCAGAACCAACAGCACCCACTCGCTCACGCCTGCGATGTGGGCCAACATCGAGCCGCTCACCCGCCCGAGGCTACCGACGCCACTGCGGGCGTTCGCCGGGGTGGGGGTGTGGCCGGCGCCCCGAGCGGTAACACTGGTGGTGTGATCGCCGAAGTGGAGAAGATCATCGAGATCATCCGGCCGGCCATCCAGGCGGACGAGGGCGACATCGACCTTGTGAGCGTGGACGAGGCATCCGGAGTGATCACCGTGGAACTCCACGGTGCGTGTGTGACCTGCCCGGCCAGCACCCAGACCCTCAAGGCGGGAATCGAGCGGATCATGAAGGACCGCGTCCCAGGGGTCACCGAGGTGCGCGAAGTCAACGCCATAGGCATGAACGAAACCTTCGTGTCGCTCTAGGCGCCACGGCGGATCACGGGTGATCTGCGGCGCGGCCGGTTACCGTGCCACGCGGTGGAAACGCCGCCCCAGAGCACTACAGACGAAACGCACGGCAAGCCGGCCTGTTTCCGCCATCCCGCCAACCGCGCAGGGGTTGTGTGTCAGCGTTGTGACCGACCGATCTGCCCGCACTGCATGCATCAGGCCTCCGTTGGCTTTCACTGCCCGGAATGCGCCCGCTCAGGGAGTCGCAGCATCATGAGCAGGCCCGAACCGATGAGCCGCATCACCACCAAATCGGGCGGCGGCCGTTACCTGGTCACCAGAACGCTCATCGTGGCCAACGTGGCCGCGTTCGTGTACGCCCTGGCGAACGGCGCCGATTTCTTCTCCATCAACCCATCGGTGCTCTACGACGGCGCGTTGGTGGCCCGCCGTTGGGGGATTCTGAGCGGATCCATCGGTGTGGACACGGGCGAGTACTACCGCCTGGTCACCTCGGCGTTCCTCCATGACGGCATCATGCATCTGGCGTTCAACATGTACGCCTTGTGGCTGCTCGGCCAACTGCTGGAATCGGCCATGGGCGCAGCCCGTTTCGTGACGCTGTTCGTGGTGTCGATGCTCGGCGGCGCCGCCGGGGTGATGCTGCTCGATCCAAACGTGTACACCGTGGGCGCCTCCGGCGCGGTGTTCGGGCTGCTCGGAACCATGGCAATGATCCAAAAGCTCTTTGGGGGCAGCTTGTGGCGCTCACCCTTGGGAATGCTGCTGTTGATCAACCTGGCGCTCACCTTTGCGGTTCCCAACATTTCCAAGGGCGGCCACTTCGGCGGCTTGCTGGCGGGCCTGGGCATGGGCTGGGTGATCCTGCGCTGCCAACGGCGAGCAGTTCACAACATCGTGCCGGTGCTGGTGGGCGTGGTGCTGTCCGCGGGACTGGTGGCGTTGTCGCTGTGGGGCGCGTCGCGCTGGCAAGACCCGGTGCTGTCGGTGATCTCCGAACGCATCTGACAACCCGGTTCGCTCCAGGCCACCGGTCGTGGCACACGCTGCGCCCCGCGGGGCTTTCGGCGAGACGGCCCAAGCGCAGACTTTCCTCGCCTCAGGTTGCCCCGCCGTAGATTGACGGCGTGGTCGCCTTGGAAACATCGCTGCGCGGCGCCGGGCAGGTGACCGGCCACGCCGAGATCTACCTCGACCATGCGGCGTCCACGCCGTTGCGCGAGTCGGCGCGGCGCGCTTGGCTGGCGGCGGCCTGTGAGCATCACGCCAACCCCACCGGATCGCACCGGGCGGCACGCAACGCGCGCAAAGCCCTCGACGGCGCCCGCGAAGCGGTTGCACAGGCCTTGGGAGCCCATCCTTCGGAGGTGGTGTTCACCTCGGGCGGAAGCGAAGCCGACAACATGGCCATAACCGGCGCTTTGGCGGCCCGCAACTCGGACACAGACGCCACTTGGGTGGCGGTCACCACCGCCGCCGAGCATCACGCCGTGCTCGATCCGGTCACCGCAAGCGGCCACGGCGCTGTGGTAGGGGTGCGACCGCACGGCTTCGTGGACTGTGAACAACTGGAGGACACCCTCGGGCGTTGTGACCGGGTGGCGGTGGTGTCGGTGATAGCGGTCAACAACGAAACCGGCGCCATCACGCCCATGGCAGAGGTGGCCGAGATCGTGCGACGGCTGGCCCCCGACGCGTTGTTGCACACCGACGCAGTTCAGGCCCCCAACTGGATCGACGTGGCCGAACTAACCGCCGACTGCGACCTGGTGTCGGTGACCGGCCACAAGGTCGGCTCACCGGTGGGAACCGGGGCGCTGGTGGTGCGCAACGAGGCGCAACTCGATCCGCTGATCGTGGGCGGCGGTCAGGAGCGGGGACGCCGGGCGGGCACACCCGATGTTGCCGGGGCCGTTGCGTTCGCGGCGGCGTTGAGCGAAACCACCGCGGAGCGCGCCCAAAGCGTCGCACGAATCGGCGCGCTGCGAGACCGGCTGATCGACGGGCTGGTCGCAGAGCTCGGCGACAGGGTGCTCATCTCCGCAGCGCAGGGCGCCGCGGACCGGGGCCACATCGCCGCGGGTATCGCCAACGTGTGCATCAGCGGCGTGATCAGCGAGGCGTTGCTGTTCCTGATCGACGACGCGGGCGTGGCTGCCTCCGCGGCGTCGTCGTGTTCGAGCGGCGCCCAGGATCCCTCGCACGTGCTCGCTGCGATGGGTATTCCTCGTGAGCTTGCCGCCGGGTCGTTGCGCCTGTCGCTGGGCCACACCACCGAGGAGCCGCACATCGAACGAGCGGTGGACGTGATCGTGGCCAGTGTGCGTCGTCTCGATCGTTTCGGTGGTGGCTGAAATGGGCCCGGAGGCGCATTCCGAGCGCCGCGACCGGCGGGTGCTGGTGGCCATGTCGGGCGGGGTGGACTCGTCGGTGGCGGCTGCGCGCCTGGTGGACGCCGGTTACGAGGTCACCGGCGTCACCATGAAATTGTGGGGTGGACCGTCCGACACGGGCTGCTGTTCGGTGGCCGACACCGACGACGCCCGTTGGGTGGCCGACAAGCTCGGCATCGACCATCACGTGTTCAACTTCGGAGACGATTTCGAACGTCACGTGGTGGCCCCGTATGTGGCCGATCACGCTTCGGGACGCACACCCAACCCGTGCATCGAATGCAACCGCCACCTCAAGTTCGATCGGCTGCTGCGTCGCGCCGACGCGCTCGGATTTCGCCTGGTGGCCACCGGTCATCACGCCCGCGTTGTTTCCACACCGCACGGGCCGCGGCTGGCCCGCGGCGCGGATCGGGCCAAGGATCAGTCCTACGTGCTGCACATGCTCACCCCGGAGGTGCTCGGCAGGCTGCTGCTTCCGGTTGGCGACATCACCAAGCAACAGGTGCGCAAACTGGCCTCCGAGCGTGGCCTGGCAACCGCCTCGAAACCCGACAGTCAGGACGTGTGTTTCATCACCTCCGATAAGGGCCGCAAGGCCTTTCTGGGTGAGCGCATCGGCTTCAGGCCCGGTCGGATCGTCACCACCAGCGGCGCGCAGCTGGGCGCAACCGACGCCATGGAACTGGTCACCGTGGGCCAACGTCGCGGCCTGGGAGCACTCGGCGGCGAGCCCCGCTACGTGCTCGAAGTGAACCAGGACACCGCCACGGTGGTTGTGGGCACCCGAGAAGAGCTCGAAACCAGCCACACCCCGTTGCAACAGTGGCGCTGGACCGGCGACCCGGTGACCGTCGTGCAAGCACAAACCTCCGCGCACGGCCCCACCGCCGAAGCCACCATCGAACCCCTCGGCCCGCCGTGCTCAGGCGAAGCGTTGCTCACCTGGGCCTCACCCAAGCGTCGCGTCGCCCCAGGCCAAAGCGTCGTGGCCTACCAAGGCGACAAAGTAGTAGGAGGAGGCCAAGCCACCTAACCCCCGCCCCGCCCCATCACCCCGGCCTGGGTTAGGTTTTGGGGGGTTGCTCTATTGTTATGCCTCTTGTGGCGGCTGTTGCCAGCACTGCTGCGGGGCGAGCGGGTGAAACGAGCACTGCTTCGATTTGCTGTTCGGAATGGTCGCCGCCTGCGGTGGGGGCCATGGCCGAGATCGGTTCGCTTAGGCGCACTTCGAGCGCCATGCCGAACGCGGTTGCGGTGAGGTCGGTGGCGGTTGTGTGCTCACGGGCCGGGCCGATCATGGCGATGTTGCGGCGCATCACCGGCACCGGTGCGGCCACCGCCACGTGGTCGTGGATCACCAGCCCGGCGGGAACGAACACCAGCCAGCGCCTCGCCAGGCGGTGAAGCGCCCGGAACGCCAACGCTGCCACAGGCAACCCCAACGCCGTCACTACACCACCGGCCACCCAGCGACTGTCCGCCAACAGCAGCGGCCCCACGGTGACACCCGCCACCGCGGCCGCCCATGTGGGCACCACCAAGGCCACCAGGGCCACCCCTGGTGTCTTGAGCAGAAACCTGCGTTCGTCGCCGTAGGAGGACGCGTCCACAACCCGGTCACCGAAGTCCGGTGTGAGCACCAGGTTCGCAGCCGCCGACGCGGCCCCGGCCACCAGCAAGTGCGCGGCCCAGGACCTGTTGTCGGTAACCGCCACCGCCCAAATCACCAGCAAGGCGTTGGCGGGCACCACGATCCGGATCGTGGTCAGCGCCGCGGCGCCCGGCAGCATCAACATCACAACGACCAGCCCGAACAGCGCCCACAATCCCACGCTCGCCGTCATCCGGAATCCGCTGTTGGCGTCGTGCAGCATGTCGCCGAATGGGTGGCCGAAGCGTCCCGCAAACTCCCACACCACCGCCGGTGCGCCCGAAAGCAGCCACACCACCATCACCAACACCCGCACGGGCACACGGTCACCCTTCACGGCGCTCATCGAAGCTCCCCGTCAACCCTGAACGCTCGGCGGCGCCCAACCCTCTGCCACACGTGCGCGTCCTGTCGCAACAGACTCAACGCGCCCACGCCGCCAATTGTGTCACGGCGAACCTGCTCCCCAACCCGGCGCGTCCCGTGCTTTGGCAACCTCCACCGCACACCCCGGCCTTGCCTATGATCGCCGAGATGGTCAACCCCCAAACCGCCGCGGCTGCGTCGCCAAGCACCGACGATCCCGGGGCGCGCGCCTCGTGGCTTCGAGGCGAGTTGACCCGCCACGCCGCGCTGTACTACCAGGGCACCCCCGAGATCCCCGACGCCGACTACGACGACATGCTCACCGAACTGCAACAACTCGAAGCCCACCATCAAGAACTGGCAGCGCCCGATTCGCCCACCCGCACCGTTGGGGCGCCGCCGGGCGCCGCGTTCGCGCCGGTCACCCACACCCGGCCGATGATGTCGCTTCACAACGCCATGAACGTCGCCGAACTGCGGGCGTGGAGCGAACGGGCGCTGCGACGTGTGGAAGAGGTGGGCGCCTACTGCGCAGAACTCAAACTGGACGGGCTGGCAATCTCGCTGCGCTACGAAAACGGTCGGCTCACCCAAGCAGCCACCCGTGGCGACGGTCGTGTGGGCGAGGACGTCACCCACACTGTGTCCACCATCGCCGATGTGCCCCACCGCCTCGACACGCCCGACCCGCCGGCGGTGCTCGAAGCCCGCGGCGAGGTGTTCCTGCGCCTTTCGGTGTTCAAGGCGCTCAACGAGGCCCAAGCCGCGCAGCAGGCCAGAACCTACGTGAACCCTCGCAACACCGCCGCCGGAGCGCTGCGGCGCGTGGACGCCTCCGCCGCGGCCAACATGAACCTGTCGTTCTTCTGCTACCAACTCGGCCCCATGCAAGGAGGGCCCACGTTGGCCTCCCATTTCGAGTCGTTGCAATGGCTGGCCACGCTGGGATTGCCGATCAACGAACACTGCCGCCGCCTCGAAACCCTCGCCGAGGTTGAGCGGTACGTGGAGGCTTACGGCGAACGCCGCCACGCCTATGACTACGAGTTCGACGGCATGGTCGTGAAGGTCGACGACCTGGCCACTCAGGGTCAACTCGGCGCGGATGCCAAAGCCCCACGCTGGGCGGTGGCCTACAAGCTCCCACCCGAGGAGCGCTCCACGAAACTCCTCGACATTCAAGTATCGATCGGCCCCTCGGGGCAGGCCACGCCCTTCGCTTACCTGGAGCCGGTGTTCGTGTCCGGTGTGACGGTCACCACCGCAACGCTGCACAACGAAGACCAGGTTGCAGCCAAGGATGTGCGCCCTGGTGACACGGTGATAGTGCGGCGAGCGGGTGACGTGATCCCCGAGGTGGTGGCCCCGGTGCTGTCGGCCCGACCGGACGGGTTGGCGCCGTGGGTGTTTCCACGCGACTGCCCCGTGTGCGGCAAGCCGCTGCAACGCGAAGAGGGCGCGTCGGCCACGTTTTGTGTGAACTACGACTGCCCCCGACAGGTGAGGGGACGGATCGAGCATTTCGTGAGCCGTGGCGCCATGGACGTGAGAGCCCTGGGCGAACGAAACATCGACCGGTTCGTTTCGCTCGGCCTGATCAGCGATCCCCCTGACCTCTACTCGCTGGACTACGACAAGGTCGGCGAACTCGAAGGCTTCGGGGAGGTGTCTGTGGCCAACCTGCGAGCCGCCATCACCGCCAGCAAACAGCAGCCGCTGTCGCGCTTGTTGTTCGGTTTGCGCATCCCGGAGGTGGGATCGGCCACGTCGGAGTCGCTGGCCGCGGCGTTTGGCACCATGGACGCCATCCTCGCCGCGTCCGAGGAAGATCTCGCCGAGATCGAGGGTTTCGGGCCGATAATGGCCGCGGCGATCCACGGCTGGTTCGCCGATCCGAGATCGCGTGACCTGGTGCAGCGGTTGCGCGCCGCTGGTGTGCGCATGACCTCCGACACCCCGACAACCGACACGTCCGTGCCCCAGACTCTGGCCGGGTTGTCGATAGTCGTGTCGGGAAAGCTCGACGGTTACAGCCGTGACGGGGTGAAGGCGGCGATCACCGGTCGTGGCGGCAGGGCGCTCAGCAGCCCGTCGGGCCGGGCGTCGCTGATGGTGGCCGGTGAGGGCGCCTCCTCCGGCAAGCTCAACAAGGCCCAAAGCCTTGGCTTGCCGGTGCTGGACGCAGCCGGATTCGAACGTCTCCTTGAGACCGGCGAAATCCCCGATCCGGCCCCTGGCAGCGATCCAAACGAAGACGGCTGACATCGGCGCCACCGGCTGACAGCTCACCGTCGGGCCGCGGGTCGGTGCTGGGAGGCGCCGTTGAGCGGGGCGCACCCGACACTGGGCCGAAGGGTGCTGCTAGTCACTTGAACGCCCACAGGCGGGCGCTCTTAGCCTGGCATCAGTGTCGGAGTCTTCTCACAATCAAACGGCTCCGCACCAAAGCGGGGAGGCCCTCAACCGGGCACAACTGGCCGATCGCGCCGAACTTGAGCCGTTCTGGGTGGATCTGGCGGTGGACGCCGGACTGCTCGTGCCCACCGGCGACGCCACGGGCGAACTGTTCGAACCCGAAGCGGTGGACATGCTGATCGCGGCTCGCACCCTCATGAGCGAAGGCGTGAAAGTGGAGGAACTGGCCGCGCTGGCGATGCGCCACGCCGCCAACACCGAAGCGGTTATCGACGACGCTCTCGACCTGTTCAAACGACAAGCCGCCCAGCGGGGACACGACCGTTCCGAGCTCGCCGAGAGCATGCAACGCCTCGTGCCGGTGGCCACACGCCTCGTGGCCTCCCATTTCGAGCGCACGCTGGTGAGCCGGGCCATGTCACGCCTCGCCGAGGAGGAAGACACCGCCACGGCCGCGGGAACGATCGTGGTGGTGAGCCGACGCCTTCAGCAACAAGTGGACCCCCTGGCGGTGTTCGCAGCCGCCGACCCGGCCGAGCCCGTGGCGGTGTGGCTGAGCCCGTCGCAGCGCGAGGGTCTGGTGGCGCTGGGGGAGGTGGAGGTGGTGGAACCCAGCGGTGTGGACAGATTCGCCGGGGCCTCCGCGGCGAGGGTCACCCTGGAGGCTCGTGTGCGCCGCCACGGCCCCACCGACGCTCCGGCGCCGTTGCTGGTCGGCGGTTTCTCGTTCACGGGTTCCGGCGCCGCCACAGCTACCGATTCCGAGGTTTCGCCTGGCGGTTCAGATCGGCGTGGGCCGGGTGTCGAGCACTGGGCCGGCTTCGGGGACTGCCGCCTGGTGCTTGCAGCCACCACCATCATCCAACAAGGAGACGAGTTCTGGATTCAGGCGGCGGCTCGCATCGGTGCCGACAACGACGAGCAGCAAACGTTGCGCCACCTCGAGCAGCGCCTCAAAAACTTCGAGCCACCCCAGGCGGTGGTCGAACAAGCCGATGCCACCGCGGACGTTGTGGGCACTGAGCGTGTTGCTCCGCGAGCGTTGGCAGAGTTGGGTGTTGACAACCGCTACCTGGGTTTGGTGGCCGACGGAACCGAGGCCATCGGCGCAGGTGAACTCGCGAAAGTGGTGTTGGCGCGTTCGGTGTGCCTCGAAGCCGACATGGCCTCGAATTGGGCTCGGGCGCGGGTACTCGCGGGACTGCGCAGCACCAACCCTCAGTGCGCCGTGTTTGCTTTCTCTGCCGGAGGGCCCGGCCCTTGCGAAGCGTCGGATGGCGATCCGGCGCAGTCGGGGGGTGTGAGGCCGTTGTTCTTCGGCGCCACCCCCGAGGAGTTGGTCACCCTTGACGGTCCTCGCATTCATGCCACTGCGCTGGCAGGCACAGCGCCCCGTGGCGCAACCCCCGAAGAGGATCGCCGGCTTGCGGAGCAGTTGGTGGCGTCGTCCAAGGAGCAGTCCGAGCACCGTTTCGTGGTGGAGAACATCACCGAGTCGCTCAACCATCTGGGCCTGGTCGACCCAACCCCCGCCGAGCCCGACGTGATGCGCCTGGCCAGGGTGCAGCATCTCAGCACTCCGATCACTGCGAGGGTGGCACGCCGTCGCAGCGGCATGAGCGACATGGATGTGCTGCGCGTGGCCGGTGAACTGCACCCCACAGCCGCCGTCGGGGGCACTCCCACCAACGCGGCGGTGGAGTGGATCGCCCGACGTGAGGGATTTCACCGCGGCTGGTACGCGGCGCCGGTGGGGTGGTGTGCCCTGGACGGCAACGGTGAGCTGTGTGTGGCGTTGCGCTCGGGCCTGGCCACCGCGGATCGGGTTTGGCTGTTCGCAGGAGCGGGCATAGTCGCCGATTCGGTGCCCCAAACCGAACTCGACGAGACCACCTTCAAGTTCCAGGCCTTGGTGGAGGCCCTGGTGGCAGCAGGGGTGCTGCAACCCGAAGCCGCCCCGCTACCCGGCGTCGATGGCTCCTGAACGTTCATGAGCGCGCCAAAATCCTCTGGTTCCGAGCGCTACCACCAGCCGGCCATGGATGCTGAAGGTTCCAAGGACGCGCCCCAGCCCGAAGACTCCGGCCGCTCTCAACGTGGTCGGGCCCGGGCTCAGGGCGCCCACGCCGAGGCCACCGCCGATCCGGTGTACGACCCGATTGCGGCATTCGCGTCGCGGCTGGCGCACCTCGGCGTGACCGATGTGGTGATCAGCCCAGGCTCGCGTTCCACGCCGCTCACGCTCAGCTTCGACAGTCAGCCGGGGCTCACCACCTGGATCCAGCTCGACGAGCGCAGCGCCGGGTTCTTCGCCCTCGGGCTTGGCAGGGCCACCGGGCGGCCCGCTGTGCTTGTGTGTACCTCGGGCACCGCGGCGGCCAACTACCTGCCGGCGGTGATCGAGGCAAGCCACGGCGGTGTGCCGTTGATCGTTTGCACGGCAGACAGGCCGCCCGAGTTGCGTTCCGGCTGGGGCGCCCCCCAGACCATCAACCAGATCAACCTGTACGGCACGGCCGTGCGACTCGCAGTTGATGTTCCTGTCGCATCGGAGATCACCCCGTCCACAGCATCCGAGCACGCCACCAAAGCCCTTGAGGCAGCCACAGGCGCCGATCCGGGCCCAGTGCATGTCAACTGGCCCCTGCGCGAACCCCTCGAACCAGTATCGGAAACATGGTCAACGAGCGCCGGCCATCGTCACCCCCAAATCACCCAAAATGAGGGTCCCCAAGGTTCTTCGGATCTACCGGCAGCCGATGCAGCCGGCTTGATTGAGGTCGTGGCTCGCCATCACCGTGGTGTGGTTGTGGCCGGGCCGTGGCCCGGAGGTGGCCTAGGCCGCGAGCGCGAATGGGCCGACGCCACGGTTGAACTGGCCGCTTGGGCGGGGTGGCCCGTGATCGCAGATCCCCTGTCGGGTGTGCGTGGCGCCTCCGGTGTGGTCGCCACCGCGGATCATCTGCTGGCAGACCATGGCTCCGGCCACGAGATGCGCCCGGACGTGGCGTTGCTGGTTGGACGCCCTGTCACAACCAAACCGGTCCGCCTGTGGCTGGAGCGCACCCGCCCAGAACACGTCGTGCTGATCGACCCGGAGGATCGCTGGGAGACCGCCGTGTTCCGCCTCACCGGCCACGTAGCGGCCTCGGTTGACACAGTGCTCGCACGCGTCACCCAGCGCACGACCGAGCCAGTTACTGAACCGACGACTGAACCGGCTGGCCGTGTTGGCGTTGGCGACACTCGCACCGCGTCCTCCGGATCTGCGCCACCCGCCCCGGTGAAGACTCCCGCCTGGCGTCACGACGAGCGCCGTTTGGCGTGGCGGAATGCGTGGCAAGACGCCGACGCCACGGCTCGCAAGTTGGTCGCCCAGGCCGTTGACCGCGGGCCGATGCTGTCGGCACAAGTGGCGCGCACGATGGTCGCCACCCTTCACGAGCACGCACCACGGGCGGTGTTGTTTGCTTCCAACTCGATGCCGGTGCGCGATCTCGACGCTTTCATTCATCACACAGCCGCGCTGTCGGTGGTGGCCAACCGTGGCGCCGCCGGGATCGATGGCGTCCCGTCCACAGCGTTGGGTCTGGCAGCGGCCGATCCGTCGGTTCCGGTGGTGTTGTACACCGGCGACCTGGCTCTGTTGCACGACCTGGGCGGCCTGACCGCAGCGGAACGTCTCGGCTTGCACCTCACCGTGGTGTGCGTGGACAACGACGGCGGCGAGATCTTCTCGTTGCTGCCAATAGCAAAACGTCTCAACCAAACTGACTTCCGGCGGCTGTTTCACACTCCGCACGGTTTGCGTTTCGTGGACCTGCACGGTTTCGGCGGCATCCGCGCGGTGACCGCCACCGATGCCTCAACGCTGGAGGCCGCGCTGAAGTCGTCGCTCACCACCCGTCAACCCGGAGTCGACCTGGTGATAGTCCCCGTCGACCCCGAAGCCGACGTAACCCAGCGCCGCTCGCTAACCGCGGCAGTCACGTCTGGGGTGCAACAACAGATGTCCACCGCCCAAGCCCGATGAATTGCCGTCCCCATAGGTGGGTGTCTTGTGTTGCGAAACCAACCAGGCCTCGCCAGACGATCACCAGTGCCGGCATCCATGCCTGGGACTGGTGCGGTGGGTCAGTCCCCGCCGATCTCGCGCAGCGGTGCGGGCGAGCGCGCCGCGACGCTGCCGACTGGTGCTGTGGACTGAGCCTGTCCCAAGGTTGTGCCGGTGATGTGCTGGTGATGAGATGGCCGCAGTGGTAACCACAACAACGCGCACCGTGACCGTTGATGGCGGAGTGAATCTCGTGGTGGACGTGCTCGGCGAAGGCCCGGTGCCGGTGATGGTGCTGCACGGCTTCACCGGCTCGGCGCAAGCCATGGAGCCGCTCACGCATCGACTGGCCGGCCGTCGATTCACTGTGGCTGCGCCCGACCTTGTGGGTCACGGGCGCTCGGACGCGCCCGAGGACTTGTCCCGCTACACGGTGAGCGCCATGGCCGGCCACATATGCCAAATTGGTGCCGATCTCGCCTGGCGCACGTTTCACCTGGTCGGCTATTCGATGGGGGCGCGAGTGGCGCTCACCGCAGCGGTGGCCAATCCCGGCGTGCTGCGGTCACTGACGCTCATCGGGGCAACGCCCGGCATCGCCGACCCGGCCGAACGCAAGCGCCGCCGTGGCGCCGATGAAGCCTTGGCCCAACAGGTCACAAACGATTTTGAGGGTTTCGTGGATGGCTGGATGGCCAACCCGCTCTTCGCCGGGCAAGCCGCGCTCGGCAACGACCATCAGCAACAAGCCCGAGCGCAACGCCTTGCCAACAACCCGCAAGGCCTGGCGTGCAGCCTCCGGGCCGCGGGCACCGGTTCGATGACACCCTTGCACGACCGTCTCGAAGTGATCGACCGCCCCGTGCTGGTGGTGGTGGGCGAGCAAGACCCGAAGTTCCGCAGGATCGCCGTGGAGCTCGAAGCCGGGCTTCGCAACGCAACGGTCACCACCATCGAGGGCGCCGGTCACGCCGCCCACGTGGAACGCCCCCACCACACCGCGCAGGCGATCGCTGCATTCGTCAACAGGTGCGAAGCAGAACTCCCCATGGCCACACGCGGCAACCAGCCAAGCGATGCCACAGTCCTGATCTCGCCAGGTTCCCACGACTTCAGGGGTGTGTAGATGAACGAATTGCGCTGCGAGATGCATCCGTTCCGCCTGCCGCTGCGGGCGCCGCTGGTGACGGGTTCAGTGTCGGTTCGCTTCCGTGCGGGATTCCTTGTGGCTTGCTCACGGGGAGGCCATACCGGTTGGGGTGAGGCATGCCCGTTGCCGGGATGGTCGAAGTCCACGGTGGTGCAAACCTCCGAGGCGCTCGCCGCCGCGCTTGAGAAGGTCAACAACGACGGCGAGGCAGCCGTGAGCGACGCTGTCAACTCCCTCGAGGGGTTCGCCCATGCCAGGGCCGCGCTGGTGGGCGCGCTCAACGACCTGGCTGCACGAGAAAGTTCCACGACCCTCGCCGAACACCTGCTCAAGGCGCACTCACGCCCCGCCACTGGCTGTATCGATGCCCCCACCGGGCCGCCTGCCTCGGTGGCCGTGAACGCGCTGATCACCTCGGCAAGCCCACAGGAGGTGCAACGCCAAAGCGCCCAAGCCGTGTCCTCGGGGTTTGGAGCGGTGAAGCTCAAGGTGGGCGCAGCAACCCCCGAGGAGGACATCGAGCGAGTGTTGGCCGCCAGGCGCGGCATGGGCCAGGCGGCTGAGCTGCGTCTCGACGCCAACGGCGCTTGGAATCACCAAACCGCGGTCACGGTGTTGCGCGCCACCGAACCGGCGCACATCGCCTTCTGTGAGGAACCGGTGTCCGGGATTGAGGCCATCGCCGCGGTCGGCCATGACACCGGGGCAACAGTGGCGGTGGACGAGTCAATGCGCACACCCGCCGATGCTGCAGCCACGCTCGACGCGGGTGTGAGGGTGCTGATGGTGAAGCCCCAGGCACTCGGCGGCCCCGACCGGGCCATGTCGGTCATCAAACGCGCCACCGAGGCGGGTGCTCTGACGCTGGTCACCTCCTTCATCGACTCCGCGATCGGCGTGTCCCACGCGCTGCACGTGGCCGCGGCCTCCGATGCGCTGGCGGCGTCCTCGCGGCCAAAGGATTCGCCCGCAGGGCCGGTTCGCGCTCACGGCCTAGCCACCGCCGAACTCCTCGCCCGCGACGTGGCCCAGAGTCCCCCGATTCAAAATGGCCGCATGCTCATTCAGCCTGCAGCAGGCATTGGCGTGGAGCCTCACCCGGATCAACTGATGGATCCCGCCCACTGATCGAACCGCCGACCGACCGCCCGGTCCGATCAGCATTCCCACGAGCTGAACCTGCCGCCATGGCGTAGCGGTAGCCTCAGCGCGCTGTGGAGTTGTTCATCGTTCGCCACGCACGCCCGGTGCGCGAGGTGGTTCCCGAGGGTTCCCACGCCGACCCGCCCCTCGCGGAACTGGGCCGTCGCCAGGCCGAAACCACAGCCGAGTTCCTGGCCGGTGAGGGCATCGATCACGTTGTTTCATCCACGATGCGCCGGGCCTTGGAGACCGCCGAGCCGCTCAGGGCGATGCTCGGCTACGACATCGAAGCGATTCACGACCTGCGAGAGTCCGACCATCGCAGCAACGTGTACGTGCCGGCCGAGGAGATGGACGCCGAGGACCCCGCGGTGAAGCCGTACTTCGAGGGCGACTTCATGGAGAGCGTGTTCCCCGACGGATACGAGACCTTTCGAGACAGGGTGGTGGCGAGCTTCGAGAAGGTGATCGCCGCCAACCGGTCACGCAAGGTGGTGGTGTACTGCCACGGAATGGTCACCTTGGTGTACCTGCAGACCGTGATCGGTTCGGAGGATCCTTTCCGGCTCCGCGCCGACTATTGCGGGATCAGCCGGGTGCTCGCCTCAAGCAACGGCCTGCGCAGCGTCCGTTCGGTGAACGAGATCTCCCACGTGCGCCACCTGCTCGAAGGCTGAGCCCACCCAGGTGTGCGTCCGGCGTTCGACGTGCCCCTGTGCCAGGCCTTGAGACTCGCGCTGTCTCGGTTGGTGCGCGGCGAGCCGGGTTTGGTGTCGGGCATCCGGCCGCGGCCGCGTCCGGTTGACCGTCACGACCCGTTCGGTCAGTGCCCGGTGGCAGTGTGATGTGGAGGATCCGCACGTGTTGACGTTGGTGGTGATGGCGGCGGGTCTCGGCTCGCGGTACGGCGGGGTGAAACAACTCGAAAGCGTCGGCCCCGACGGGCAGACATTCCTGGACTACTCGATCATCGACGCGGTTGACGCGGGAGCGTCGAAGGTGGTGCTGGTGGTGCGCACCGACATCGAAGCCGATGTGCGCAGCCATGTTCACACCCACCATGCGCGCCTCCTGGGGGACGGTTTGGAGGTGGCCTACGTGCGCCAGGACACCTGCGGCCCGCCGCGTGCCAAACCGTGGGGCACCGCCCACGCCGCGCTCAGCGCCGCCGAGGTGGTGTCGGGGCCGTTCATGATCTGCAACGCCGACGACTACTACGGCGAGTCGGCCTTCTCTCTGCTAGCGGCAGCCCTGCCCACCACGCAGGCCGGCCCCACCACGCAGGCCGGCCCCACTGAGCCGGAGCCCGCCTCCCCGGCCCAGGCGCCCGACCCCGTGGCGCACGGAGCTTTGTGCGGATACCGGCTGGGTCTCACGCTGCCGTCGCAGGGCTCGGTGAGCCGGGGTGTGTGCCAAGTGTCGAACGGTGCGCTCACCAACATCGTGGAACATCACGGTGTGGCCCGCCGCCCAGACGGCCTGATCGCCTCGCGGAATCCGGCGGGAGTGTTGCACGACCACACGGTGGTGTCGATGAACTTGTGGGCGTTTGCCCCGGTGATGCTCGACTGGATCGCCGACGGCTTCGACGATTTCCTGCGCAACCACCGCGATGATCCGTCCGCCGAGTACATCCTGCCCGAGGTGGTCGCCCAAAAGATGGCAGACGGCGCCCTGGAGGTGAGAGCCGTGATCACCGAACAGCGCTGGGTGGGCATCACCAACCCCGACGACCTTGCCACAGCACGCGCAGTGCTGGGTTCGAGGCGCATCCCCGAAGCGAATCGGTAGTCCCCACGACGCCCGCCCCGGCCCACATCGGCCAGTTTCGGTCGCAACAGTTGGACAGGCGCCGTTCGCCGCGACAAGATAGAGCCCGTCAAGTCGCAAACCCCACACCGAGGAGTGCCTATGAACACCGTGACCATGACTGTCAACGGCGCCGACCGCACGATCACCACCGAGCCCCGCACGTTGCTGGTGCATGCCCTGCGTGACGACATGGGCCTCACCGGCACCAACATCGGCTGCGATTCCAGCAGTTGCGGTGCTTGCACGATCCTGGTGGACGGCCGTTCGGTGAAGTCCTGCACCATGTTCGCGGTGCAAGCCGACGGCGCCGACATAACCACCATCGAGGGACTCGCCTCCGGAGACGGTGAGTTGCACCCGATGCAACAGTCCTTCCACACCAACCACGGCCTGCAGTGCGGATACTGCACTCCGGGCATGGTGATGGCAGCGGTTTCGCTGGTGGACGAATACCCGAACCTCGACGAGCACGGCGTGCGCCACGGCCTCGAAGGCAACCTGTGCCGCTGCACCGGCTATCAGAACATCGTCGACGCCGTGCTGGAGGTGGCAGGCGCAGACAACGGAGGTGGCTGAGATGACCGTCACCGAAGCCCCGCCTGCGGCCCATGTGGGTTCTCGGCGCCTGCGCCGTGAGGACCCCGCGCTGCTCACCGGCGAGGCCGCCTTCATAGACGACCTTGCGCTGCCCGGAGCGATCTGGGTGGGTGTTGTGCGTTCCACCGAGGCCAACGCCGCGATCGTGTCGGTGGACGGTTCGGCCGCGCTGGCGATCGACGGCGTGAACGAGGTGCTCAGCGGCGCCGACCTTGCCGACCTTTGGGGCGGCGGGGCGCTGCCTTGCGCCTGGCCGGTAACCCCGGACATGCGCAACCCGGCGCACCTGCCCGTGGCCACGGAGGAAGCCAAGTACGTGGGCGACGCCGTTGCGGTGGTGCTCGCCGATTCGCGTTACGCCGCCGCCGACGGCGCCGCCGCGGTGGCCGTGGAGTACGCCCCGAAACCAGCGGTGGTGGACATAGAGGCCGCTTTGGCCGAGGGCGCCCCGCTGGTACACGAGTCGTTGGGCACCAACGAGAGCTACACGTGGGAACTCACCCCCGACGCCGACGCCGTGCAAGCCGCGTTTGACGCCGCCGAGGTGGTGATCAGCGAGCGTTACGTGCAGCAGCGTCTGATCCCGGCGCCGATGGAGCCCCGTGGTGTTGCCGCGGTGCCCGCGCCGGTTGGTGGCGACCTCACGTTGTACTCGGCCACGCAGATACCGCACGTTCTCAAGGTGATGACCGCGGTCACCTTGGGCATCCCCGAGCACAAGCTGCGGGTGGTGGCCCCTTCGGTGGGCGGCGGTTTCGGCTGCAAGCTGAACGTGTACGCCGAGGAGATCCTGTGCTGCGCGCTGGCTATGCAGCGTGGCGCGCCGGTCCGCTGGACCGAAAGCCGCGCCGAGGCTGCGCTGGCCACCATTCAAGGCCGCGGCCAGGTGCAGAACATCGAATTAGCCGCCGACGCGGCGGGCAAGGTGTCCGCGGTGCGGGTGAAGCTGGTTGCCGACATGGGCGCCTACCTGCAGCTCGTCACCCCGGGCATTCCGCTGCTGGGGGCGTTCCTGTATCACGGGTGCTACGACATCCCGCACTACTCGTTTGTGTGTACGTCGGTGTTCACCAACAAAACCCCAACCGACGCCTACCGTGGCGCGGGTCGTCCCGAGGCCACCTACGCGATCGAGCGTGCGATGGATTCGCTTGCCGTTGAGGTGGGAGTCAGCCCCGAGGAGATCCGGGCCCGCAACTTCATTCCGGCGGACAAGTTCCCCTACGAGTCGTGCGCCGGGCTGATTTTCGACAGCGGCGACTATCACGCCGTGCTCGACAAGGCCGTGGCGCTCGCCGGGCTCGACGACGTGCGCGCCGAGCAGGCCCGTCGTCGCGCGGATGGTTCGTCTCGTCAGATCGGCGTGGGTTTGTCCAGTTACGTGGAGATGTGCGGCCTGGCCCCGAGCCGGGTGCTGGCTTCGCTCAGTTACGGCGCCGGGGGCTGGGAGGCGGCCACGGTTCGGGTGCTTCCCACCGCCAAGGTGCAGGTTGTCACCGGTTCCACGCCTCACGGTCAGGGCCACGAGACGTGCTGGTCGATGATCGTTGCCGACAAGCTCGGCATCGACCCTGATGACGTTGAGGTGCTGCATTCGGACACGGCGATAAGCCCAACCGGCATGGACACCTACGGGTCTCGTTCGCTGGCGGTGGGCGGAACTGCTGTGTTCATGGCCACCGACAAGGTGCTCGACAAGGCCCGCCTGATCGCCGCTCACCAACTTGAGGCCAACCCCGACGACCTCGAGTATGTGGATGGCAGCTTCCGGGTGCGGGGCACGCCCACCGAGGCAAAGGCGTTCGCGGAGATCGCCTTCGGTGCGTTCGCCGCGCATGACCTTCCCGACGGGATGGAACCCAACCTTGAGGCGCACGTCAGCTACGACCCGCCCAACTTCACGTTCCCCAACGGCACCCACATTGCGGTGGTGGAGGTGGACACCGACACCGGCGACACCACCATGGTGGATTACGTGGCCGTGGACGACTGTGGAGTGCAGGTGAACCCGCTGATAGTGGAAGGCCAGGTACACGGCGGGATCCTCCAAGGCGCCGCTCAGGCCCTTTACGAGGACGCCGTGTACACCGACGACGGCCAGCTTGTCACCGCCAACCTTGGCGACTATCTGGTGCCGTCGGCCGCTGAGGCGCCCCGCTACCGGCTGGGCAGCCATTCCACGCCCAGCCCGACCAACCCGATGGGCGTGAAAGGTGTGGGCGAGGCCGGCACGATTGCCGCCACGCCTGCCGTGATCAACGCCATCGTGGACGCCTTGCGCCCGTTGGGCGTGACCGACGTGGCGATGCCCGCATCGCCCCAAACCGTGTGGAAAACCATCGCCGCTGCACAAGGAGGTGCGTCGTGATTCCCGCCGCTTTCGACTACGAGGTCGCCGAATCGGCCGAGCACGCCGTTGCGTTGCTCGCCGAGCACGGTGACGAGGCCAAACTGCTCGCCGGGGGTCACAGCCTGATCCCGATGATGCGTTACCGGCTGGCCACGCCGTCGGTGCTGGTGGACGTGGGCCGTCTCGACGACTTGCGTTACATCCGCCAATCCAACGGCAGCATCGCCATCGGGGCGCTCACCCGTCACAGCGAACTGGAGCATTCGGATCTGCTGGCCGAGGCGTGCCCGATCCTGGCGTCGGTTGCGGCGCTGGTGGGCGACCCGGCGGTGCGTCACCGGGGAACCCTTGGTGGCACGCTCGCTCACGCGGACCCGGCTTCGGATCTGCCGGCGGTGGTGTTGGCCCTTGGCGGCACCATCACAGCGCGTGGCCCCCGCGGGTCGCGTGACATAGCGGCAACGGATTTCTTCAGCGGTTATTTCGAGTCGGTTCTGGCCGAGGACGAGATGATCACCGAGGTGCGTGTGCCCGCATCCGCCGGCGGTTGGAACTACCAGAAGTTCAACCGCCGTGCCCAGGACTGGGCAATCGTGGGTGTAGCGGTGGCAGGTGGCGGCAGCGGCGTGAGCCTCGTGAACATGGGCTCAACCCCCGTGCGAGCCACCGCCGTGGAACAAGCCCTCGCTTCGGGCGCGTCAGCGTCGGACGCCGCGGCCCTCGCCGCCGACGGCCTCGAACCCCCATCCGACCTCAACGCCGACCCCGATTACCGCTCCCACCTAGCCAGAGTGCTAACAGGAAGAGCCCTAGAAGCAGCCGGCGTCTCCTAACCGCCCACCCCCGGCCCGCCGAAGCTTGGGAGACGCGCGCCATGGAACCAAGCGGAAACACCGCCGGTGAGCCCCGCACCGTGGAGGCGTCCGAGTTCGCGGCCAAGTGCCTGGAGCTCGTGGATGAAGTGGGTGCCTCCGGTGAGCAGATCATCATCACCAAGAACGGCCGCCATACGGCCCGCTTGGCGCCGTGCGGCCCGAACCCCAAGACCTTCTTCGGTGCCGATCGACACCGAATGAGGATCCTGGGCGACATCGTGTCTCCCGTCTATCCGGACTCGGAAGAAGAACCCAGTCCCGACAGTGCTCAACCCGCTGTCAGCGGAGCAGGCCACGCAGGTACGACGTGATTGGCAGGACTGACAGCGAATTTTCGGGCATGGATCTCAGTTGCGAGGATCTCATCGGGAACGCGCTGGCGACGCTTGAAGAGAAGAATTACGAGTCAAGCGATGGCAGGTGGCTTGAGGAACTCACAAGCGAAGTGGCGCCTTGCATCGCCGACTGGGATGTAAGGGAGTGCTGGTCGTGGGCTGAGTGGCCGCAGCGTCAGCAGTACGTCCCCGGCAGCAGTGATGCCGACCTGGGCATTGACCGGGTGGCCGTGCGACGCTCCGACGGCGGACTCATCGCCATCCAGTGCAAAGCTCGCAAGCTCAATTTGGACGGAGCGGGCGCGCCCATTCGCCATGAGGATCTCGGAACGTTCTTGAGTGAGTCCTCAGGTGACCACTGGGTGGAGCGTTGGGTGGTCACCAACGGCAACAACCCGTTGAGTCCAAACGTCGACGAATCCGTGATGCGAAGCCAACGAAACATGCCTGTCAAGCATGTGAACATCCACGCTGACCTGCGCATCCAAGCCGAGGCAGAAACCCAGAAAAACCCCGCGGGGGGGGGGCGAGTGCCCGCATTGCCACGGCGAAAAGGGGCCACGCACGCGTACATGCATGCAGCGCGAGGCGGTGGAAAAAAGTGTTCGACTATTGCGCGAGCACGCCGAATCGGACTCGGGCGGGCTGCCTCGCGGTGAGGCCAGAGGCAGGATCATCTTGCCGTGCGGCACCGGGAAGACCCGAATCGCGCTTCGCATCATTGAGGAACTCACATATCGGGGAGAACTGTCGGTAGTTCTCTGCCCGTCGATCGCGCTGGTGGCGCAGATTCGCCGGGAGTTTCTCGAGAACCAGCGGACTGCGGGGGACATCCGAGCACTCGCCGTTTGTTCCGACGAGACCGCAGGCTACGACCCCAAGAAAGAGGGCCGACGAGCCGCCAATGATCTCACGGCGGATACCAGCAACGTGAGCGCGTCGGAGGTGAAAGGCAAGGTCACCACCGATCCCGGCGAGATCGCCAGATGGATCATCCAAGGCCGCGGCCATCATGGCGTGAACGTGATCTTCGGCACCTACCAAAGCGCAGGGCGCGTCGCTGAAGCGCTCCAGAAGTCAAACCGCGACGTGAAGGTGCTGGTGTGCGACGAGGCTCACCGCACTGCCGGAATACGCAAGAAATACACCGGCAAGGAGGGCGAACAGCACAGGCTCCGGGAGTTCACTCTGTGCCACGATCAGAAGGCATTCCCTGCCCGTTACCGGGTGTACCAAACCGCAACCCCACGAATCTTCAACGCAGCAACCTCCAAGCGGCACGTGAGCCCGTCGGACTTCCTTGTGCGTTCAATGGACGACGAATCCACATTCGGTGTGGAGCTGTATCGCAAGAGCTACGTGGAAGCCGTGGAGAACGACTGGCTTGCCGATTACCGGATCATCGCGCTGGGGGTCAACGACCCGGACGCCTACGAGGCGGCCAATCACCTGGCGCGCGCAACGAAGTCCAAGGGCCGTTCAAAGCTCAACACCGTGGACTACCTGCGAGGCCTAGCACTGGCGTTGGTGATGGCCGGCGCCACCCGAACCCGACCCCACAACGACACCACGGCGGACATGGGCGACCCGGATGCTGGTGACGAAGCCACAAACGCCACGGTTGGTGTGGACGCGGGGGTGCAGGTGGAGTCGTGCATCGCGTTCATGAACACCGTGGCCAAATCGCAGGGCATGGTCGCAGACCTTCAAACCGACACGGTGAAGGCTTGGCTCAACAAGCGAATGCCCAACGCCGAGCCTGCGGACTTCACTTTGGAGCACCTTGACGCCACCAGCAACGTGTCGGCTCGTGACAACGCCAAGCGGCGCTTGGCGGAGGCCACGCTCAGCAAGCCTCACGGGATTGTGAACGTGGGCATTTTCGGCGAGGGCACCGACTCCCCCACGTTGAGCGCGGTGGCGTTCCTGGAGCCGCGCAAGAGCCCGGTGGATGTGGTGCAAGCCGTGGGCAGGGCGATGCGCACCGCGCAAGGCAAGAAGATGGGCTACATCGTTTGCCCCATTGTGATCCCGCTCAACGCCGACCCCGAACAGTGGCTCACAACAAGCAGCCCCGATGAAGGCTGGACGGAACTGGGTCAGATACTGCTGGCGTTGCGTGCCCACGACTCACGGATAGAGGACAACCTCGCGGGACTGCTGGAGATCCACCTACCACCCACCGACAAGCTCGAACTCCAAGTGTCCACGATGGTGGCCGTGCCGTCCCCCCAAACCGGGCGCATCCGCTACGGCGTCCACATCGGACCACCCGACACCGCCCGAGACGCCGTTGAGAAGGTTGCCACCGGCAAGAGTGCCCCCAAGGCGGTGGGAATCGGCCCGATTCGCCCGGAGCAATGGACCGAGGAAACCGAACCAACGCAAATCCTCGCTGCCAAGCAGCACGACGACGGATCGCTGGAAATGCGGCTGGACACCGTGGTTAGGGACAAGCCCAAGGCCGGCGCACCCCGAGGCCGGGTGAACGTCGAGAAGAGCAAGAAGCAAGCCCGCAAGATGGTGAACAACGGCGCCGGTCAGAGGCTCCGCGCAAAGGCGTCCACCAGCAAGGGCAAGACCGCTGCCGAGGTGCGCGAAGAGCACGCCCAACAGATGCTGCGCATGGTGGGCGAAGACCTCACCGAGGCCATCACCGTGAACCTGCTGGCGAGGTCGGGGCTCACCGGAAATCGTGTGGCGCGTGACCTGAACCTTCTTGAAGCGAGCCTCACCGAGGCCGCCCACCACCTGCGCCAAGATCAACTCCGGCCTGCTCTGGACAAACACTTCGGGCTCGACCACCTCGACTCCGAGAAACGAAAGGACCAGGCCGACGGCTGCACCATCGCCGCGCTGTTGATGATGAACGCTGCAATGCTCCACCAGCGAATCGCCGCAGGCCAATGGCTTGCAAACATCGAAGGCTTGGAGCACATCAAGAACGCCCCAAACGTGGTCACACGACTGCTCCAGAATTGGGAGCGCATCACACGGATGGATTTCCTGCCGGTGATCGAACCCGCCCGTGAGGCGGTGTACGCGGTTCAGAACACCGGCAAGCTGGGCGGGCTCGAACAAGCCCTGCGGCACCTCGCTTCGGAAGCGGAGCACATCGCATCCACCTATGCCGACATGGGCGCGGATCACGCCGGGCCGCTGTTTAACAAGGTGATGGGCAACCAAGCCTCCGACGGCGCATACTTCACCCGCCCTCCCGCCGCGTCGATCGCCGCCAAGCTCGCACTCGACGTGTGCGGAGATCAGAACTGGCGCGATCCCGCCGTGTGGCGAGAACACAAGACGGTGGACCTGGCCTGCGGAAGCGGCACCCTGCTGGCCGCCCTGCTAACCGACTTGAAGAGAAGAGCCAGCGAGCAAGGCGCCAGTCCCGAAGAACTCGCCGAGCTGCAGAAGCTCGCGGTGGAGGACGTGATCAAGGGCCTCGACATCAACCCAGTGTCGCTACAGCTAGCCGCGTCACAACTTACCCAGGGCAACCACGCGATCCGCTACCGCAAAATGGGCCTGCACAAAATGCCCTACGGCCCCCAAGACGACCCAGCCGCACCCGTAGCAGCAGGAACGCTCGAACTCCTGACCCAAAAGCAAATCCTGGCACCATCCCAAACAAGACTGTTCGACGAGACCCTGAAGTCCCAGGCGATTCGCACGAGTCTGCGTGATCCAGTCCTTGAAGATGCAGTAGATGCCGTCCAGGGCACCCGAATCATCATGATGAACCCTCCCTTCACCAACCGCACCAAGATGGGCGAGAAATTTCCTGAACATATCCAGCGGGGACTTCGAGTCCGTGTGGACAAGCTAGAGGAACAACTCGTAGCAGCCGACGAGAGACTATCGGAATTTGTAGACAAGAGCTCTCTCGGTCCATCCTTTGTATCATTGGCCGTCAGATGTATGGTCCATGCGGACGGGCTGATTGTGATGATACGTCCTACCATTGCACTTGCAAGCGTTTCGGGTATCCGAGAACGCCGACTTCTGGCTGAGCGGTTCCACGTTCATACGTTGCTCACTTGCCATCAGCCAGGGAATGTAAACTTGAGCCAAAACACATCCACAAGCCAGTCGATCATCCTGTTACGACGGCTCTCGAGCGGTGCTGGCAAACCACCCACGAGGGTGATCAGTGTCGACCGCCTACCTGAGAATGACTTGGAAGTTGCAAAGCTGCACGCAGCCTTGCTCAGCAAACAGATGGGACAGCTCGATGATGGGTGGGGTGAAGTGTCTCATTGGCCCGTTGAACGCGTGGCGGTTGGAGACTGGACAGGCGCAATCTGGCGCTCCCCTGGCCTGGCGGAGGCCTCCGCAACGTTCGCTCAACACGACGCCCTAAGACCGCTGTCGGACTTGGGTTTCTGTGCCCACGACACGGGACGAGAGTTGAGGGGCTCTTACGTCCCTTCAAGTTCTACATCGTATGGAGCGTTTCCCATCTTGAAGGGTACGGGTGAAGAAGCTCAGAAGCGCATTGAGGCGGTACCCAATGAGGATCGATGTTGGACGGAACAGGGTAGCCCTCCGATACTTGCCAAGGCGAGTCATCTCCTGGTTTCGTCGGGTCAAGACACGGGCAGTGCCCGGCTCACGGCATTGGCGTCGGAGAGGAAGTACGTCGGAAATGGCTGGATTCCAGTTAGCGGAGTGAGTGTCGAGACTGCCTGCGCATTGGCAGTGTTTTTGAACTCAACCGTCGGGCGCTTGTTGGTAATGCGCAGCCCCGGCCGAAAACTGACCTTTCCTCAATACAGCGTCAGCATGGCAGCACAACTCTCCGTACCCGACATGAACAACGATCACATCCGCTCCACCCTCGCAGATTGCTGGGAGGCGACGCGGCACATGATCGTGCCACAGTTCCGTGACGGCGAGTGTGAAGTGCGCCGCCTGTGGGACGAGGCAGTCTGCGAGGCGCTCGGCTGGAACCAGGACGAGATCGCCCACCTACGCCACCTGTTGCACCGCGAACCCCATGTCAGCGGCCTCGGCTACGGCCAGTACGCCGACGAACCCCCCGACACCTACTAAGCCGCTGCAACACGCAGCCCCCAACGCCCCCGCTCCACGCCACCGAGGCCCTTCCACAGGGTCACCGCACGCGAACCAGGAACGGCCAGCCGACGACTGGGCATTGACTTGGCTTCTCGGAGTGTGTGCGTGCCGGGTTGTGGTGCAGGTCCATGCGTCGGGGTTGGTCATGTGCCGTGTGCTGCGGGCAGGGGTCTGGGGTGGTCGAGCGTGGGGGACGGGGTCTGTGGTTAGTGGAGGACTGCGGGTTTCCCGGGGGCTGACTCGCCGGGAAGTGGCGGGCATTGCCATCGGCGTGACCGGCTTGTGCTGTCGGCTGCTGGTTGGCGCCTCGTAGATCAACAGTCGGCAAGCGCCCGAAGCGCCCGGCAGATCTCATCAAGCTGCTCGATCCCAAGCACCCCCACGCGTTGCGTGAGGAAGGAGCGTCGAATCGGCTGCAGGTTGTCAAATGACGCGACACACTCTTCAGGGAGTCCATGACTCGCCCCTAACCGGACTTCGGTGGGAATCCGACGAATGGTCCGTGTCACCGGCGCGACAACGATCCATGTCAGTAGCGAAACAGCGTCGCTGCGTGTGACGATCAGTACCGGTCGTCGCTTGCCTTCGGCTTCTGCCCACCAAATCTCGCCTTGCCTTGGCGACACGTTCACCAAGGTTCCTCGGCGATCATCCTCACCGTCGCCTCATCGGCCCAAGCGATTTCGTCGTCGCGCTGTGGATGTGCCCGATAGCCGCGGGCGATTCGCGCCCCGATCTCATTGCGACGACAGCGATCCACGAACTGCTCAAGGCCAAGCCGTACTGCCTCGGAACGACTCGAAACGACCCCAGCCTCAACAAGCTCGTCAACGGCATCTGCGAGTTCGTCCCCGACCCGCGTCACAAATTGTACCATGCCCACAGCATACCGAAGTGCAATGCACATTGCCATGCGCGTCACCGATGTCTGGCACCGGTTAGTGGTCCGATTTTGGGCGCACGTTGCGAGGGTGATAATGATGAGTATCGTTAAACTTCGTGACATTGCGCAAACCTGAAGAGAGCCGAGACATGGATGCCAATGCAGACATCCCCGCTGAGCCCCGCACCGTGGAGGCGTCCGAATTCAAGGCCAACTGCCTGGAACTCATGGACGAAGTGGCCACCACCGGTGAGCAGATCGTCATCATCAAGAACGGCCACCCCACTGCCCGTCTCGTGCCGTGCCGCCAGAAGCCCAAAACGCTGTTCGGGATTGATCGCGGACGGATGGAGATCCTGGGCGACATCGTGTCTCCCATCGACGTCGAGTGGGAAGCAGAATCCAATCCCGACAGAGTGCTCAACCCCTGATCAGCGGTACGAGTGTCGCCTGCATGGCGCGGGAGGAAGTCACCGTCCCTTAAGTCTCGGGACGTGTGGGTGTCTTCCCAGTGGTTTCCCGCTGGCTGCGGTGGGCAGCGGGCGTGGGGGTTAGGCGGCTTTGGCGTGTTGGGGTGGGGGTGTTAGTTGGTAGGTGGCGGGGTGGTTGGGGTCGGGGCGGATTTTGGCGCCGCCTTTGTGGATTTGGTTGTGGCAGTTTGGGCAGACCAGGGCGAGGTTGTCGATGTCGGTGGGTCCGCCTTGTGACCACCATTTGATGTGGTGGGCGTCGCAGTGCTCGGCGGGGGTGTCACATCCGACACATCCACCGTCTCTTGCGGCCAGCGCCAAACGTTGGGCGGCGGTGGCTGCTCGTTGTGCCCGGCCGATCCACAACGGTCGTCCGGTGGTGTCAAACACTGCGGGCACCAAATCGGCGTTGGCGAGCACCTGCCCGAGGCGTTCGTTGGCGACGGGGGTGCCGTCGTCGTAGCGGAACCCGCCGATCGTGCCCTGTTCGGTGTCGACCTGCGCGGTGACGATCACGGTGGCGTGTTCGACCTTGTGCGGGTCGGCGCCGATCAACAAACGCGCTATGGCATCGGCTCGGCGTTGTTGGGGCGTTCTTTCGTCCGGGAGGCTGCTGCGGGTGGACTCGCAAACCTTGAGGTGGCGCATCATGCCGGCGATGCCGAGGCTGATCATCTTGCCGGTGTCTGTGTCGAAGCGGCCCCATAGTTCCCAAGTGCCGTCGTCTTGACGTTTGAACGACGCGGCGCGGTTGTCGTGCTGACGTTGGGTGCGTGCATTGGAGTCGGGGTCTGGGGTCCACCATTTGCGCACCATGCGCCGGAGACGGTCGGGGGGTTCGGTGGCGGCCATGCGCAGCAGTTCGGTTTCGTTGTGGTAGTCCTCGTTGCCTTGGGCGTTGATGATCACCCGGGCGTGCGCGGCGTGGATCTCCCCGGCTGCCATCGCAGCCATGGTGTCGCCCAGGCCGTCGGCGAGGGCTGCGGCGAGTTTGGTTTCGGCTTGTGCCTGGGTGCTGGACAGCTTGAGCCGCCAGCGCAGCACCTCCACCGCGGCGTGCTGGCCGTCGCGGGATTGTTTCTCGGCGAGGGCTTGGGCCATCATCCCGTCCAGGCGTGCCCGTGCCCGGCCCAACTCCACGATGCGGGCGTCGAGATCGGCGTCACCCAACCGTGTGGGATCCTGCCCGGCGACTCGCACCTCCAGTGTGGATTGATGCTCCGTTTGTGTCAGAGTTTGGGGGTTTGTGTTCATGAGAACAAGTGTACTTGGTGTGTGAGACACTACCAACCTCTAATTCAACATTTATCTCAAGAGATCTATGACTACTTCAGATGATGAACAGGCTCAGTATCTGTGCAATAGATATGGCATGATCAAACCAAAAGATGCCAACACATCAGGGATTCAGAGTCACAAGACTCGACGAGTCCGTCACTCCAAAGCAACCCCGCTCTCCAAGGGCTCAGTTCAATTCAGCACGGTTGCCTTGGAGTCGGGCGGGCGCGGGGAGCGCTCCGGTGAACAGCCAACCCGATAGCCCACTGCTGCAACGCTTGCCTTGCCCGATGCACGCTCAGTGCGCGAGCGGAGGGATGGCGGGGTGGTGGCATCGGGGTCTGTTGGCGGTGAGGAGGGGTGTGTGCGAGTCGGAACGAGTCGTTGCCTGGGGGAGAATGGGGCGGTGACTGGGGATCTGCTGCTTTGGCCGCTCTTGGTGGGCTGGTTCGGGGGACGGGGCTTGTGGTGAGTTGGGGTCGGCGGGTTTCGCTGGGGGCGGACTCGCCTGGAAGCGGCGGCGATTACGACCCGGCCGGGGTGCCGGTGCGTGACGCAGCCACCATCTTGATCCTGGCGGAGCGTCCCGACCTGCAGGTGCTGATGCTGAAACGCAACTCCCGGTCCGTGTTCGTGGGAGACATGTGGGTGTACCCGGGCGGGGCGGTGGATCCCCGTGACGGCGATCAGATCGCTGATGACACCGTTGCCGGTCGCACCGACCCGGAGGCGTCGGCCGCCGTTGGTGTTGAACGGGGCGGCATCGCGTTCTGGGTGGCGGCGTTGCGCGAGACCTTCGAGGAGGCCGGAGTGCTGCTCGCACACCACGCCGGCAATCCGGCGCACCACGCCGGCAAGCCGACCCCACCCGGCAAGCCCCTCGAGCCCGGCGGCTCTTCTCACTCTGCCAATGGCCCAATGCAAACTCGCAATGAAGCCGTGCAGCCCGGGCCCGGCGGCGGGCAATCCGGGGCCTCGGGCACGCGATCCGGGGCCGTCGCCACACACCTCCCCGGCGACGACAATCTTCACAGCGGCATCGTTGACTTGTCCCCGCCGGAAACTGCCAGACGATTTGGCGCTTACCGTGCGGAAGTGAACGCAGGCGAACGGGACTTCATCTCCACGATGCGCGCCGAGGGTTTGCGCCTCGCCGGGGCGCAGGTGCATTTCGTGGGAAGGTGGAAGACCCCCCTCGGCCCGCCTAGGCGTTACGACACCCGCTTCTTCGTGACCGCAATGCCCCAAGGTCAGGTACCGCTCGCCGACCTCGACGAGGCAGTGGAGCATCGCTGGATGCGCCCCGCGGAGGCGATCGACCTCAACGACCGGGGCGAGATGGTGATGATGACCCCCACCATCGGAATGCTGCACCGCCTGTCCAAGTTCCCAAGCATCCAAGCCGCGCTGCGCGCCGCAGCCGCAGGCACCCCCGACCACGACGAGCACGTGCGAATCCGCTACGACGACGACAGCCCTCACCGGATCGCATTCCCCGCCGACCCCGACTACGCCCAAGCCGACACAAGAACCGAAACCGGCATCCTGCGCTGGCCAGTGCCGGCCGGGATCGCCGAAGCTGGGTGAAGTCAGTAAACGATTGGAGTTTGATGACACACCAGGACGGACTCACTTCCACCGCGGTGCGGGGGATGGTCTCAACAGTGGACGGGTTGGCCACCGCTGCAGGAGTGGAACTACTTCGGCGTGGAGGTTCGGCCGCGGATGCGGCTGTGGGGGCCAACGCCGTGCTGGCTGTCACCTCGCCGCACATGTGCGGGCCCGGTGGTGACGTTTGGGCGCTGGTTCACAACGGCACAGGCCCACCGGTGGCCCTTGACAGTGCCGGGTTCGCGGGCTCCGGCGCCGACGCGCAACGCCTCAGAACCCAAGGCCTAACGGAAGTACCGCTTCGGGGTCACGTGGCCTCGGTGACGGTGCCCGGCGCGGTGGACGGCTGGCTTGCCCTGCACGAGCGCTTCGGGCGCCTTCCACTGGAAGATGTGCTGGCCGAGGCGATCCGGCTCGCCACCGACGGGTTCCCGGCGTCGCCGCTGCTGGCCGAACGAGCCGGCGAAGTGGCAGAGGTGGCCCACAACACCGACATCCCCGCCACCCTGAAGCCGGCGCAAACAATCCGTCGCCCCGGCACCGCCAGAGCCCTCGAGGCGATCCTGCGTCATGGCCGCGCAGGGTTCTACGGAGGCGAGTTCGGCGAGGCGCTCATCCAACTCGGCGAAGGCGAATACAGCGAGACCGATCTGGCCCGCCCGGTGGCCCGCTGGGTGGCACCCCTGCGAGTCGAAGCGCACGGCCATGTGTTGTGGACTGTTCCTCCGAGTTCGCAGGGATATCTCACCTTGGCTGCGGCGTGGATCGCCGACGGGCTTGAAATGCCGAACACCACGAACTCGGCGTGGGCGCACCTGCTGGTGGAAGCCGCCGCACAAGCCGCACAAGACAGGGTGGCGGTGCTCCACGACGGCGCCGACGGCAAAGCGCTGCTGGCACCCGAACGGCTCGAACCACGACGCAACGCCATCAACCCCGACCGGGCATCACAAGTGACCCCGCCCGCCACACCAGGCGACACCACCTACCTGTGCGCCATCGACAAAAACGGCATGGGCGTGTCGCTGATCAACTCCAACGCCAGCGGTTTCGGCGCTCACCTGGTGGCGCCCGGAACTGGCATCTTCCTGCACGACCGCGGCATCGGCTTCAGCCTCGAAGCGGGCCACCCCGCCGAGTACAGCCCAGGCCGAAGGCCACCGCACACGCTCTCACCGGCGCTGGTCACCAACAACGACAACAGCCTGCGAATGGTGCTCGGCACGATGGGCGGCGACTCCCAACCCCAGATCCTGCTGCAACTTCTCGACCGCACCCTGCGCCTCGGCCAAACCCCCGGCACGGCAATCTCAGCGGCCCGGTGGATAATCGCCCCGGCCGATCACGACCCCGGATTCGACACCTGGCGCCCCCACCAAGCCCGCCGAGTGGTGATCGAAGGCAACCAAACCGGCTGGGTCGAAGGGCTCGAAAAGCGAGCACACCAGGTGAGCGTGTTCGAGAACAGTCCCCACAGTTTCGGCCATGCCCACCTCATCGAGGTCACCCCTCAAGGCACCTTCGCGGGCGCCGCCGATCCCAGAGCTCAGATCGGCAGCGCCACCGGCCCCTGAGCCGCGCCGCCCCGGTGACGGCCCCGGCCGCGGCGGCCCGGGCTACGAGCCCACTACTGCGTGATCGCTCAGCGCGGCTATTGCGTGGGCTCGGTGGCGTTTGCTCTCGGCGAGGAACGCATCGGTGTCACGCCGCGTCGCCGCGTCGAACATCCGCATGTGCTGGTCGTGCACCAGTTCACGGTTCTGTGGCGACATCAGGTAGCGCACCCGGTAGCGGTCCGACGAATCCCACAGGATGCGCAACAGTCGCACCAACTGCGGCATGCCCGAAGCCCCGAACACCGTGAAATGGAAGCGCCGGTTCACCTCGGTGAGCGCCAGCACGTCACCTTGAACCTGCTCCATCTGGGCCACGATTCCCTTTAGGTCTGCAATGTTGTCCGCTGTGAGTTCCGGCAGGCCCGTGCGCACCGCCTCGGTTTCGAGCAGTTCACGAATCCGGTAAATCTCGATCAGGTCGCTGCTGTCGAGGGCCGCCACCACGTAACCGCGGTGAGGTCGATACACCACGTGACCCTCGCCTTCGAGGATTCTCAGCGCCTCGCGCACCGGCACCGCGGACACCCCCAACTGCTCACCGATGGCATCGGGCCGAACCGCGGCGCCGGGCTGCAACCGGCCGTCGAGCAGCTGCCTGCGCATCTCGGCCAGCACCGCCTCCTGGGCGGTCTTGGGTTTGCGGAACGGCTGCGCGGCCGGCTCCACGCCGTCAGCGGAGAGGCTCGACGCCACCGAGGGGGACTCTGAAGAGGAGGTCACGGCTACATCATGCCACGACCGCCGACCAGATATTCGATTGACTATTGACTATATGATTCGCTAGTCTGCCCAAATGAGGGCCTGAGTCCCGGCACCAGTCTCGAACGACTGGGGTGACAAGATCAAGGCGGGAGCTGACCGTTCCCGCCACAAGCCACCAAGAGGAGGCGACATGACACAATCAAGACGTAGCCGTTGGGCACGATGGATCGCAATGCTGGTGATGGTCGCACTCGTCGCCGCATCCTGTGGCGGCGATGACGACGACCCCGCCCCGTCGGCCGCCACCGGCTCGGAGAGTTCCGGCGCCGATTCCGGGTCCTCCGACGCCCCAGCCGAAGACGACGATGACGAAGCAGCCGCCGCCACACCCGCCGATGATGACGACATGGACGACGGCGACATGTCCGACGACGACATGAGCACCGACGACATGGACGACGGCGACATGGACGACGGCGACGGTGAGATGACCACCCAGCCGGTGGAGATGACCACGATCCGCCTCGTGCCTTGGGGCGCCGCCAAGTTCATCGATTTCATCGACTTCTACGTGGCCGAGGAGAACGGCTACTTCGCCGACGCCGGGATCATCTTCGAGCAGCTGCCCGGCCAGGGCGCAGGCGACGCGGTTCGCCAGGTGGTGGCGGGCAACGCCGACATTGCCATGGCCGACCCGTTCTCGGGTTTCTTCGCGGTGCTCGCCGGTGAGGATCTCGAGGGCTTCTACTGTCCCTACACCAAGAACTGGCTCACGATGCTGGTGAACAACGCCGCCGGGGTGAACACCCCCGAAGACCTCCGCGGCAAGACCATCGCGGTCACCTCGCAGGCGTCCACCAGCAAGTGGTACGCAGCGCTGCTGTTGGCGGCAAACGGCATCACCGAGGACGAGGTCACCTTCGCCGCCACCGGCGTGGACTTCGGCACCGCCCTGCTGGCGGGCGCCGCGCAGGCAGCCTCCACGTGGGGTTCGATCAACTGGGCTCTGTTCGAGGCGGGTGGATTCCCCGAGGACGTGGCCGGTGACTACGAGATCTGGGAGTACGACACCATTCCGGGGCCGAACGACGTGTTCTTCGCCAAGCGTGGCTGGCTCGAGGACAACGCCGACCTGGTTGGTCGTTTCGTGGACGCAATCGTGAAGGCCAAGCTGTGGATCGAGGAGAACCCCGAAGCAGCAGGCGAGATCGGCTCTCGTTACGCGGTGGGCG
Source organism: Candidatus Aldehydirespiratoraceae bacterium (assembly GCA_965221635.1). Lineage (GTDB taxonomy): Bacteria > Actinomycetota > Acidimicrobiia > Acidimicrobiales > Aldehydirespiratoraceae > JAAXHB01. The sequence continues at coordinate 242,430 of OZ244902.1, read as the reverse complement.
CCGACAACATGGCACGCAACCTGGCGGTGATCGACTACCGCATCGACATGCAGAACACCGGCCCCGGCGTGGCCGACAACGGCATGGGCTGGTGCGACGTGGACACCATCCAGGCTCTCGCCGATGACGGCCTGGAACTCGGCATCATCGAATCCGCAGTGGATGTGTCCACTGTGATCAGCAACCGCTACATCGACAACTGAGCAACCCCTCGGCCAACTTCGCCAACACCGGCAACGATCACGGCAGCCGTCGCTGGTAGCCGGGTGTCGGAGTCGGGGGTTCGAGGTGGCGACAACACAAACCGACAGGGTGTCCATCGAGGTGGACGCCCTGTCGAAGGTGTTCGTCTCAGACGCGGGTGACATAGCCGCCCTCACCGACATCGGGCTGCACATCGAGCCCAAGGAGTTCCTCGGGATCGTGGGGCCCTCGGGGTGCGGCAAGAGCACGCTGCTGCGCTGCATCGGCGGTTTGGTGGCGCCCAGTTCCGGTGAGGTGCGCATCGGCAACGAAGTGGTCACCGCGCCCGACCCGAGGGTTGGTTTCGTGTTCCAAAAGGCGGTGCTGTTGCCGTGGCGCACGGTGATGGACAACGTGTTGTTGCCTTTCGAGATCGGCGCCCGGCCCACGAAGGCCAACCGCCAAAAGGCCGAGGAGGTGCTGGAGATGGTGGGGCTCGCCGACTATCGCAAGCACCGCCCCGGCGAACTGTCCGGTGGCATGCAGCAGCGGGTGTCGGTGGCCCGAGCCTTGGCGGTGGAGCCGTCGATCTTGCTGATGGATGAGCCTTTCGGAGCGCTCGACGCCCAAACCCGTGATCAGATGAATCTGGAGTTGTTGCGCATCTGGCAGGAAGCTCAAACCACGGTGGTGTTCGTCACCCACGACATCGGCGAGGCGTTGTTCCTGTCAGACAAGGTGATGGTGATGTCGGCCCGTCCCGGCACCGTGGCCGACATGGTGGACGTGGACATTCCCCGCCCCCGCAACTTCGCCGAGGTGGAAAGCGACGAGCGGTTCTGGGCGATGCGCCGTCGCATCCGCGAGCAGCTGTGATGCGCCAACGATTCCGCCTTCAAATCCCGCGAAACGGCCCACCGGCGCACCTCGGGGCGAAGCGATGAGCCGCGACCGGCGCGAAGCGTGGATCGGGCGGCTGCTGGTGGCGCTCAGCGCGGCGCTGCTGATCCTGATTTGGCATTGGTGGGCGTCTCGCACCTCGCCGCTGGTGCTGCCCGAACCTCTCGACGTGTTCGACCGGCTGGTGGATTACATCACCACCGGGCGCTCCAACCCGCACATCAGCATCACCGTGCAGGAGATCGTGCTCGGGTTCCTTCTGGGCGGTGTTGCCGGTATCGGCTTGGGCACTTTGGCGTCGGAGTTCGGTATCGCCAGGCGGGTGATCATGCCTTATGTGATCATCACCCAGGCGCTGCCCAAGTTCGCCCTGGCGCCGATCCTGGTGATCTGGTTCGGGTTCGGAATGACCCCCAAGGTGATAATCGCCGCGCTCATAGCGTTCTTTCCGCTGTTGGAGAACACCTACCTGGGCCTCAGATCGATCCCCGCGGAGGTGCTCGAACTGTTCAGAGCGTTGCGCGCCCCGCGCTGGACGGTGCTGCTCAAGGGCCGGGTGCCCTTCGCGGTGCCTGCGGTGTTCAGCGGTCTGCGGGTGGCGTTGATGTTGAGCCTGGTGGGCGCGGTGGTGGCCGAGTACGTGGGCGCCAACAAGGGCCTCGGGGCGCTGATAATCGTGGCCCAGGGAACGCTCGACACCGAGTTGATGTTCGTGGCGTTCGTGCAGCTCACGGTGCTGGGTTTGCTGCTCGACAAGTTCCACGGCTTGTCGTACCGGCTGGTGATGCGCCGCCTGTACGGGTCGGTCGCCTCACGCGAAGACGGACGAGGCGCCGGAGTGTCGGTGTGAAACAACCCGGCACCGCCCGCCCCGCGGCGAGCGCAGAAGTTGGTGTGCCCCTCGCCCGGCGGCGGCCCGAGGGTGGCCGCTGATGGATTTCGGTTGGCGGGTTCCGTCTTACGCGAGCGCTCACATTGACGCCGCACAAACCCGCAAGTTGGTGCCCTACTTTGCGCGCACAGAAGAGGCCGGTTTCTCGGCGATATGGGTGATCGATCATTTGCTGGTGGCGCCCAACGTGTACTCGGTGGCGTGGCAGGATCCGATGATCACCTTGGCGGTGGCCGCGGGGGCCACCGAACGGATCCGGTTGGGCACCGCGATTTTGTGCGCGCCGTTTCGTCATCCCACGATCACCGCCAAGGAGGTGGCCAGCCTCGATCATCTCGCCGGCGGCGGTCGGGTGATCCTTGGTGTGGGCACGGGCCATGACGACATGGAGTTCGCGTCGGTGGGGATACCACGGCGAGAGCGGGGTCGCCGCACCGACGAGGCCCTGGAGTTGATCGGCTTGCTGCTGCGCAACGACCACGTGGAGTACAACGGCGCCTACTACCAGGTGGCCGCCGGCACCACCCTGTATCCCCGTCCCGAACGGCCGATACCGATATGGATCGGTGGCGGATCGCAAGTACACGTGGTGGACAACGTGGACACTCCCAACATGGCCCCCGCGGTGCTTGCCCGCATCGGCCGCCACCAAGGGTGGATTTGTCGTTCCAGCGGCACCAGCCCCGAAATAGTGGCCGATGACATTTCCAAGGTGCGCAACCACCTGGCCGGGAGGCGCTCGATGGACGATTTCACGTTCTCGCACGCCCAGTGGGTGCATCTGGTGGACTCGGCGGATTCCGAGCGGGTGATGGCCGAACAACTCGCCGCGTACCGAACGGTGATGGATGTCAAACGCAGCGACGACGACCTGCGCAGCGCGTACATGTTCGGCACGATCGACCAGATCGCAACACGGGTGCGCGAACTCAAAGCAGCGGGGATCGACCACCTGATCGTGAACCCTCTCACCGACGACCCCGCGCAGATCGACCTGTTCGTGAACAAGGTGCTTCCCGAGGTGTGATGGCAGCGCTCACAGTTCTTGTGGTTGGGCTCACAGTTCCTGTTGTTGGGAGGTTGACATGCAGCTAGTGCTCCACAACATCGCCACGGTGTTCACAGGCGTGCCCGAGGCGCCGGTGCGCGAAGACGTGGACGTGATCGTGATCGACGATGGTCACATCGTGTCCTTCGACCAAGCCGACATCGCGGGCCCGCACACCGCGGTTGATTGCAAGGCGATGACGGTGGCGCCGGGGCTTGTGGACACCCACATGCATCCCACCACCGGCGACTACGGCACCAAGCAACAGTCGGTGGGATACCTGGAGCGAATGCTGCACGGAGCGGTAACCAGGGCCATTTCCGCGGGTGAGGTTCACACCCCTGGCCGTGCGGGCGCCGAGTCTGCGCTGGGCATAGCCATGGGCGCGCACTACTCGTATTCGCGTTACCGCCCCGGCGGCATGAAGGTTCACGGCGGGGCGATGCTGCTCGAAAAGGACACCGACATCGATCACATTGACCGGGCATTCGCGGCGGGCATGCGCATCATCGGTGAGGTGGGGATCGGCTCGTTGAAGAACCCGGTGCGTGCCGGGGAGCTCGCCGCTCATGCTCGAAGCCTGGGGATGACCGTTCACATGCACTGCGGTTGCACGTCGGATCGGGGCCCGGGTGGTGACGAGCATCCCTACTTCTCCGCGGACGACGTGATGACCACCCGTCCGTCGATCGCGTCGCATGTGAACACGTTCGCGTCGCTGTCCGACGCCGACATCGACATGCTGTGCGGCCCTGAGGGCCCCGACTACGTGGAGGTGGTGCAAGCCGGGGGCACACGGTCGATGCTGCGAGCAGCGCAACGCCTAGCGGAGACCGGGTCGCTTCACCGGTTGCTGATCGGCACCGACACACCCACAGGTTTCGGTGTGACCTCCCTGGGCATTCTCAAAACTGTGGCCGACATCTCCTCGATGGTTCCCGTGGCGCCCGAAGCGGCGTGGGCGGTGGCATCGGGTCAAGCCGCTCGAGCTTTCGGCACCGACGCCAACACCATCACCAAGGGCGCGCCCGCGGATGTGGTGGTGATGGACGCTTCGCTGGGTTCAGTGTGCGACAACGCCCCGCAGGCAATCGCCGCCGGGGAGTTCCCCGGAGTGGCGCTTGTGATCACCGACGGTCAGATCCGGGTGAACGGTTCGCTTTGCACGCTGCGTTCCCGTCACGTTCCCACCATCGACGGCCCTTAGCCCCACAAGCCGCCCGCCGGGTTCCCGCGGCGCCGCCCGCGCTGCGGTTTGCCGGGTTTGCCGGGTTCGCCTCGGTCGGGTACGGGTAGGTTGACCCGGTGCGGGGAGTGATCGCAGCGGCCGCTTATGTGCCGCACCACCGCCTCGACCGCAGCGAGATCGCCGCTGTTGTGGGCACCGGCGGCGGCGGCGGGCAGCGGGCGGTGGCGTCCTACGACGAGGACACCACCACCATGGGTGTCGCCGCGGCAGCCATGGCTCTGGGCGCCACGCAAGCGCAACCGGAAGCGGTGTGGTTCGCCACGTCCACGCCCGCCTACCTGGACAAGACAAACGCCACCGCAATTCACGCGGCGCTGAGACTGCCCGCCGGGGTGGGCGCCGTCGACATGGGCGGCGCGTTGCGCTCAGGCCCGGGGACTTTGCGCGCCGCGCTCGGCGCCAGGGGGTCGACGGTGCTGGTGGTGACGGCCGACCTGCGTGACGGACTCCCCGGAGGCGCCGACGAGGCCACCGCAGGCGACGCCGCGGCCGCGCTGTTGATCGGCGACGCCCCCGACGCTGATGGCGGCGCCCCGCTGTTGGCGCAGCATCTGGGATCAGCCGCCCGCACCATCGAGATCACCGAACGGTGGCGACTGCCCGGCGAGACAGTGTCGCGAGTGTGGGAGGAGCGCTTCACCGAAACGGTGTACCCCCCCGCCGCGGTCGAGGCCCTCACCGAAGCCATCCAGCGGGCCAACATCAGCGGCGAGTCGATCGATCATCTCGCGGTCACCGGTCTCAGCAGCCGCGCCACCCGCCGCGCCACAGCGGAGCTCGCCCGGCTCGCCCCCCACGCCAAGGTTGTCGACCCCCTCCAGGACACTGTCGGCAACACCGGCGCCGCCCACGCGGGTGTGATGCTGTGCGCCGCGCTCGAACAAGCCTCACCCGGTGAGATGATCGCGGTAGTGGCACTCGCGGATGGGGCCGAGGTGATGATCCTGCGAACCACCGAAGCGTTGGCCGGCCACCAGCCGCAAGCGTCGCTGCGTTCACAAATCGAAGCGGGGGGCCCTGTGAGCTACGGGCGGTTCCTGTCGTGGCGGCAGATGCTGGTGACCGAACCCCCCAACAGGCCCACACCGTCGCGGCCTTCCACTCCGGCTGCGCATCGCCGGTCGGACTGGAAGTTCGGGCTGGTCGGCTCACGCGACAGGGCGTCTCAAATGGTGCACCTGCCCCCGGCGCGGGTGTCACAAAAGGGAGGCGCCACCGACGACATGGCGCCGTCGCCCATGGCGCAGCACACCGGCACGGTGGCGGCGTTCACGGTGGACAGGCTGGTTTACTCGCCGAGCCCTCCGGTGGTGTTCGCCGTGGTCGATTTCGACGGCGGCGGCAGAGTTCCGCTCGAGCTCACCGACGTGAACGCCCAAGACGTACACGTGGGCATGCGTGTCACTCCTACCTTCAGGCGCCTGTTCACAGCCGACGGGGTTCACAACTATTTCTGGAAGGCCCGCCCGGTTGGCGAGCCGCAGTCTCCCACCGGCGCCGAGTAGGACAGCGGCGGTCCGACGAGCCGGTCAGTCGAAAGGGGTACCAGTGGGTTCGCACGGAATCACCGACCGGGTGGCGATCATCGGAATGGGCTGCACGCCCTTCGCGGAGCATTGGCACAAGTCCCTTGATGACCTGATCATCGACGCCGCGCAAGCCGCTTACACCAACGCCGGAATCAGCCAGGACGACATTGACGCGTTCTGGTTCGGCACGTCGCAGTCGTCGGCGTCGGGTTTGGGCATGGCCGCCCCTCTCAAGATCCAACACAAGCCGGTCACCAGGGTGGAGAACTTCTGCGCCACCGGCAGCGAGGCGCTGCGTCAAGCCTGCTACGCGGTGGCCTCCGGCGCGTACGACGTTGCCATGGCGCTCGGCGCCGAGAAGGTGAAGGACAGCGGCTACCAGGGCCTCAACGCGTTCCCGATACCCACCGACGGAACGCAGCGAAACCTCACCGCCGCGGCGATGTTCAGCTTGATGCTCGACGCGTACGCGCAGCGCCACCACCTCGACCCCGACGAGGTGCGCTACGCGGCGGCGCGAATCGCGCAGAAGAACCATCACAACGGCGCCCGCAACCCGCTGGCTCAGTTCCGGCGCGAAATATCAGCCGAACGGATCTGCGCACTGCCGACGGTGGCGGGCAAGCTCAGCGTGTTCGACTGCGCAGGGGTGGCAGACGGCGCCGCCGCGGCGATCGTGTGCAGAGCCGACCAGGCCCCCGGTTTGTGCGAAAAGCCGCTGTATGTGAAGGCGCTGTCGGTGGTGACCGGCACCGGCGCCGGGTCGCTTGACCCGGACTACGACTACTCCACCATGCCCGAATGCGTGGCAGCCGCCCGGGACGCCTACGCCCAGGCGCAAATCACCAACCCCCGCGCCCAGCTCGCCCTCGCCGAGGTTCACGACTGTTTCACACCCACCGAACTCGTTTTGATGGAGGACTTGGGGTTCTCCGCGCCGGGCCATGCCGCCGGTGACGTGCTCGACGGGGTGTTCGACCTTGACGGCGAGTTGCCGGTGAACACCGACGGCGGCCTCAAGTCGTTCGGTCATCCGGTTGGGGCCAGCGGCCTGCGAATGCTGTACGAGGTTTGGTTGCAACTGCGTGGGGAAGCCCCCGCGCAGCGTCGCATCCCCGAAGGCGGCCCCACGTTGGGTCTCACCCAGAACCTTGGCGGCTATCCGGGCGAAATGGTGAGCTTCGTGGGGATCTTCGGGCGCGATCCCGGCTGACCCCGGCTGATCTGCCGGACTCGGCTGATCTGGCTGACCCGACTCGCCCGGTTGACCCGCCTGCCTCGACGGGCCGCCGTTCGCACCCCCGGCGTAGCCTTGGCTTGTGGGAACCTGGAACCTGGCGCCGGACGGGCCCTTCGGCGCGGACGTGCCACGGGTGCCGCTGGGGCACGATCCGCTGGTGCGAGTGGTGGCCCAGGTTCAGTTCACTCCGGTGCTGAGCGTGCGCGAAGACGCTTTCGTTGCCGGTTTCCAGGAGGACATGCGGCATCGTTATCCGCTGCTCAACCGCGAATTTCGCCAGCGGGTGGATCGTGGCGACGACGGCATGCTGGGAGTGTCCCACGCCCCGATCTGGCGCCTAAGCGACGTCGACCAAACCTGGCAGGTCACCCTGGCCGAGGACTTCTGCTCGCTGGACTGCGAGAGCTACACCGAACGCTTCGACTTTCACAGGCGCCTGCGTCACGTGCTGGACTCGGTTGGCGTTCACATCCGTCCGATCATGTCCACCAGGGTGGGGGTGCGTTACACCAACCTGTTCAAAGGCGAGGCGCACGACCGGCTCGGGGAGTTCATTCGTCCCGAACTGCTCGGCCTTGCCGGCACCGCCATGGGCAGCGCCGAAATGCACCACCACAGCACCGTCGCCGAGTTCACCTCGGGTGACGTGACACTGTCGGGCCGCTGGGGGCACATGGCGCCCGGCACCGATCCCGAACTGCTCGGGCCCGGCGATGAGCCCGCGTGGCTGCTCGATCTGGATGCCTTCACCGAGGTGCTCGCACCGTTCAACCCTGCGGGCTGCGCACATGAGGCTTCTCGCTACGCGTCGGTGGTGCACAGGTTCTTCAGGTGGGCTGTGTCCGACGAGTTCCTCGACCATTACGAGCTGGCTTGGCCCCCGGATCTGGCCCGCAACGGCGCCGAGGATTCTCGCTGGGATGTTCCCACCATGACCAGCATCGACAAGCCCCAGTCGTGAACTCGCCCCGGCGCCGGCGCCGGCACCACCGCCGGGTCGGCGGTTCGCCCTGTTGGCAAACGCCGAGTTGGCGCCCGCAGATTCTTCGTGCGGAGGCCGGCAAGCTGAGATGACCACCCCGAACGGCCCTGTGCGGCCCCTTGCGGGAGTGAAGGTGGTGGAGCTGGCCACCGACCGGGGCGAAATGGCGGGACGGCTGCTGAGCGATCTCGGCGCCGAGGTGATCAAGGTGGAACCCCCCGGCGGCGCGCCCAGCCGCGCACTGCCTCCCGTGGATCCGAACGACCCGACCCATTCGCTGTTCTTCACCTTCAGAAATTGCGGCAAGCGAAGCGTGGTGCTCGACCTGGCTGCGAAACCGGAAAGCCACCACCACGGCGACTCGGCGCGCCTGGAGGCGTTGCTGGGCGCAGGCGACGTGCTGATCGACTCGGCCGAGCCTCAGGCTTGGGACGCGGCGGCGCGCCCCGACCTGGAAGCCGAAGCCGTGGCGCGGCGCCACCCGCACCTGGTTGTGGTGTCGATCACCGCTTACGGCCGCACCGGGCCCTACGCCGGGCGTGACGTCCCCGGATCGGTGATTGACGCCACTTCGGGCATGTGCTGGAAGGCCGGACTTCCCGAGCGTGAACCGCTCATGCCTCCAGGCGAGGTGGCCAACGACACGGCAGGGCTGATCGGCGCTTTCGCGGCGGTGTGCGCGCTGATCCAATCCCAAGGCGCCCCTCGTGGCGAAGCGGGCCAGCTGATCGACGTGTCCGCCAACGAATCCACCGCGCAGATCACCGACTGGTCGCTGTCCAACGCGTCACGCACGGTCGCCTCGGGCGTCACCCCCACCGAGGTGCGCGCAGGCCCCGGCCCGGTGTACACGATCATCGCCACCAAGGACGGTTTCGTGCGCCTGGTGGTGCTCAGCCCCCGCCAGTGGCACGCAATCCGGGCATGGCTCGGCGAGCCCGATTACCTGCAGGACGCCGAGTACGACTCGTTCATAGGCCGTTTGATGGTCGCCGACGCGGTGCTCAACCCCCTCTACGAGGAGTTGTTCTCCACAATGACCATGGAGGAGGTGTCCACCGAGGCGCAACGCCGCGGCATTGTCGCCACCCCCATCCTCAAACCCGCCGACGTGCTCACCAACACCCATTTCGCCAGCCGCGACACGTTCGACCGTGTGCCGTTGCCCAACAACAAGATCATGAGCCTCCCATCGGGATGGATGGAGATGAACGGCCGGCGGGTTGGCCCCATCGGACGACCACCCCACGTGGGCGAACACACCGACCAGGTGCTGTCGCAACTACAGGCCACCCGGCCCGAAGCAGCCTCCGAGCGCAGTGCGCCCGATGCCGACGCAGTCGATTCGCCACGGCCACCGTCGGCGCCGTTGGCGGGGGTTCGGGTTGCCGATTTCGGCCATGGCGGGGTTGGCGTGGAGGTGGGACGGATGCTGGCCGAGTACGGCGCCGATGTGGTGAAAGTGGAGAGCCGCACCTACCCGGATTTCATTCGGGTGGTTCTCGGCGGTGAGATGTCACCCAGTTTCGCTTCGTCGTCCCGATCCAAACGCAGCCTCGGCGTGAACGCCAAAACCCCCGAGGGGCGGCAGTTCTTGTTGGATTGGGTGGCTTCCGGGGTGGACGTGGTGATCGAAAACGGCTCCACCGGCACGATGGAAAACCTGGGCCTCGGCTACGGCGACATGTCCGAGGCGAACCCGAACGTGGTGATGGTGTCGTCACAGTTGATGGGCTCCACCGGTGAGTGGGCCAACTGGCTCGGTTACGGCCCCAACACACAGGTCACCGGCGGCATGACCTACCTGTGGGACTACCCCGACACGGCACGGCCGTCGGGGTCGCAGGCGATCTTCCCGGATCACTGGGCCGGGCGCATGGGCGCGCTGGCGGCTGTGGCGGCGCTTCTGGGCCGCCGCCGGGGAGCTATCACGGAAGGCTGCCATGCCGAGGTGTGCCAGGTGGAGCAGGTGGTGGGCGTGATGGGCGACCTTCTCGCTCAGGAGTCACTGGCGCCGGGATCCACCCGCCCGCAGGGCAATCGCCGCCCCCGGGGCGTGCCGTGGGGTTTGTTTCGCTGCACCGGGGACGACCAGTGGGTGGCGGTGTGCTGCCGCAACGACCACGAATGGGCGGCACTGGCGCGGCTCGCCGGGATCGACGACCCGTCGCTTGCCGGTGCTGCGGCCCGGCGCGCCCGCGAAGACGAGGTGGAGGCCGCTGTCGGGGCGTGGACGGCCAAGCTCACCAAACACGAAGCCACCGAGGCGTGCCTCGCGGCGGGAGTGCCGGCCGGGCCGATGCTCACCTCCTGTGAGCAGATGAACGACCCGCACCTGGCGGCCCGCGGGTACCTGGTGGAACTCGATCAGCCCCCCATCGGGATCATGACCTTCGAGGGCGCCGCGTTCTGGGCCACCGCCATGGACGGCCCCAACATTCGTCCCGCTCCCGGGCTTGGCGCCAACACCCGTGAAGTCGCAGCCGAGATGGGCCTCACCCCGGAGCAGATAGGAGATCTGATCTCCCGTGGAGTGCTCGAAACCGACCCCCCGGCCCAACCAGGGCGCTGATGTGAGCCGGCCACCCGACCCTGTCACCCCCGGCGTGTACTGCGGCGGCTGCGGGCGTCGTCAATGCCCAGGGTGCCTGCCCGAACTCGACCCTCCCCGCTACTGCCCGTTGTGCGGCCAATGGCTCGCCACCCGAGTGTCACCGGCGGGCTGGTCGTCACGCTGCAAGAAGCACGGAGTGTTCACCGGCCCGCAATAGCCAACCCCACCACGGACGGGTACTCGACTATGGGGAGGACTCCACGATCCTCACCAACTTGAACCGCAGCGACGAGGCGTCCATGGGTGGAGGGTCCACTTCGGAGATCCTCACATCCAGCACGTAACTGGTTCCCTCCACGTGGGTGAAGCCCTCGATCTCGTAGTCGAACAAGAAGTACGGGTTGGCGCCGTCGGGGGATTCGGACACCTCGAAGCAGCTTCGTGGCACCATGCCCATGCATTCGCTCCTGTCGGGGCCGATCCAGATCCGGGTGAGGCCAAGGGTGGGCCCCACCTCCGGCGCTGTGGTGGTGGTGTCCGAGTCGTCCGGATTGCCCCCGCCTGCTGAGCCGCGCAGAGAGGCGCCGCCGCAGGATGTCAAGGCCACGGCGCACAAAGCCGCCAAGGTGATGGCCCTTCGCAGCTTCAGGGTGGGCTTCCGGACAGGTGCGGTGGGTTGCCGGGAAGATGTGTGGATCGGGGGCATGGGGTTTGGCTCCTTGGTCGGGCGAGTCAGCCGGTTCGTGGGGTGGGGCCGCCGGTTCGTCAGGCGAGTCTGGTGTTTCATCGGGTGAGTCCTTGGTAAGGGAGTCGGTTGTGGACGGCTGTTCAGCTTGGACGCACCTCCGGTGGCGTTGGTTTCCGCCTGCAAGCACACGACGTGACCCCACGACACGAAACCTGGTTTTGGACGCCGCTCGGCCCGGGATGGTTCCCGGAGCGCACCCGAATGTTGGCCTCCGCACGCGGAGCTTCGCGGCTTTGGGGTGCCGGGCGGGTATTTTCGGCCCTTGCCCCGCCGGGCGAAGCGCCATCGAAGGGAGAACCCGATGACCTCCACTGACACCGCTCGCATCGTGGCCGCCGATCAGCGCCACGTGCTGCACCCCTACCAGATTTTCGACACGTACCTCACCGACCCGGTGCTGCCGGTGGCTTCCGGGGCCGGCGCCATGCTGGTGGACAGCGACGGCAACGAGTACCTCGATGCCGTGGGCGGCATGTGGTGTACCAACATCGGTTTGGGCCGTCACGAGATGGCCGACGCCGTGGCCTCCCAGATTCGGGAGCTGGCGTACGCCAACCCGTTCACCGACATGACCAACCTTCGGGCGGTTGAGCTGGCCGAGCGCCTGGCCGAGTTGGCGCCGGGGTCGCTGAACCGGGTGTTCTTCAGCAGTGGCGGTTCCACCGCCAACGACGCGGCGTTGCGTCTCATTCAGTACTACTGGGCGGTGCGTGGCCAACCCGAGCGGCGCCATGTGCTGAGCCGGGTGGACTCCTATCACGGAACCACGCTGGCCTCGATCTCGCTGGGCGGCAAGCCCGCCGATCGGCAGCCCGAGTTCACCTACCTCACCGACACGTTCCACCATCTCAGTTCGCCCAACCTGTACCGCTACGGCGACGGACGCTCCGAGCAGCAATTCGCGGATGATCTCGTAGCCGAACTCGAATCCACCGTTGAGCGTCTCGGCGGGCCCCAGGTGGTGGCGGCGCTGTTCGCGGAGCCGGTGATGGGCGCCGGCGGGGTGATACCACCACCCGCGGATTACCTGCAGCGCTTGTGGCGTTACTGCAAGGACAACGAGATCCTGTTCGTGTCCGACGAGGTGGTCACCGCGTTCGGGCGCCTCGGCGAGTGGTTCGTGTCCGAGTCGATGTTCGGAATCCGGCCCGACATCATCACCTGCGCCAAGGGCCTCACCTCGGGGTATGTGCCCCTCGGCGCCACGATCTTCAGCGACGAGATCTTCGACGTGATCTCCGAGCAGGGCCACGGGCGCTACTTCGGTGTGGGATTCACCTACTCGGGTCACCCGGTGTCGTGCGCCGCGGCGCTCAAGAACATCGAGATCATGGAACGTGAAGGCCTGCTCGATCACGTGAAACGGGTGGGCCCGTATTTCATGGAGCAGCTCCGCACCCTTGGCGACCTGCCAATGGTGGGCGACGTGCGCGGCTCGCACCTGATGGGCTGCGTGGAGTTCGTGGCCGACCGAGCCACCAAGCGCAACTACCCCGACCACCTGGGCGTCGGCAAGCGAGTGTCCAACGAAGCCGACGCCCTCGGCCTCATAGTGCGACCCATAGACAACCTCAACGTGATGTCCCCCCCGCTGGTGATCACCCACAACCACGTGGACGAAATAGTGAGCCGCCTACGTCAAGCCATAATCCAAGCCAGAGCCACCCTAGACACCGAAACCCCCTAACCCCGTCCAACCAACGCCACGCCCACCCGCGTCCACCAACCGAACCCCCCTCCAGCAGACACCACCATCCAACCCCAAGGCGCCGCCGCCCACCCATTTCACAGTGGTGCGACGGGTGTCACCCTGGTCGTCGCCTGCATAGGCGTTGAGTCTTGAGAGGATGTTGACATGCCTGAGCACGGTGGACCCTGCAGGTGTTCCTTGAGGTCCCGGGAGCACTCACGGTGGCTGGTGTCCGAGTGCACGGAACTTTCGGGGGTGGTGGTGCGTCCTAGGGTGAAGTGACGGATGCAGGTAGGAGGCTTGGCGTGAGCACCAGGTTGATGAACACAGACGAGCGCTCGGGGACTGCGGGGCTGGGATGATCGGTGTGACGGGTCAGCGGCGCGCGAGCCGCGGGAGGCGCTTGCGGGTGGCGGTGGGCGTGGTGCTTGTGGGGTGGCTCGCTGTGGCATGTGGCGTTGGGGCCGCTGTGGAGGTGGGGGTGTCTACTGCTGAGGCTGGTGACTCGAGTGGCGTGTCCGGGGGTCAGTGTTGGGGTGGCGCGTTGTCGGGGGAGCCTGAGGCTTGTTTCGTGTTGGAGCAGGCGCAGGCGGACGGGCAATTGCAGGTGGAGGCGGTCTTCTTGGCACCGAGTGGGCCGTTGTATGTGATGTTGGCTCAGTCTGAGCCTGTTGATGACGCGCTGTTACAATTGCTGAGCGAGAAGCGTTTGGAGTTCATGATGACGCCTGAGGGAATCAGGGCGTACGGTCTGAATTCTGAGTGTCGTGGCTTCGCGGATGTGGCTTCCTGTGTGAATGACCTGTTCGGAACCGGCCAATTGTATTTAAGTGCGCGTCACGGTGCCAGCTTGTTCTCTGGGACTACTAGCACTCATGATGATGTGGTAATAGTTGCAGGAGGCATGGATGGTCGTAAGCGGGTTCCTGGTTGGGGGTCGTGGATGCAGCTGTGGCCCATATCACAAGTTGGCCCAATTGATGCCAGAGCTGACATTGCAGGTGAAGTGTTTGATTTTTCTGATGTGGACATGGTTTCTGGTCTGTCAGATGAAGACTGCACATCATATGAGTATGTAGTTGGTACCGGCTATTGTGGAGTTTGGGAAAATTATGGCCATTTGGGGTTTGTGGGTATTCACGGTCCGTACGGTTGGATACCGGGTGAGCGGAACGTGAGATATGTGCAACTCACACCACCATTTCCCAGCGAATCAGAACTACTAGACTTCGAATTGAGCGTTGTGGGCCAGGCTGCTCGAGAAGTTTACGAGTCGGGTGAGCTGGACTTCGAGTATGTTGAGGTAAAGTACGGCATAGGGCAGTTGTGGCGCTGGGCTGTGATTCTTGACCGGTTCAGATACTCGCAAGCGAACACGATGGGAATAGTCTATGCTGGATTGAGCACGAATGGTGTGACTCCAGACCGGCCACAGGACATTCGTGAGACGATCAGCGTTTCCGCGTTGGATCCGGAGGTTGCGCGTGCAGCCCTGCCGGAAGTGCTGCCACTGTTGGGGATTCCGGTTGACGCGGTTGGCCGGATCCGCCATCGCGATACTGATCGGCGTCTGGAGGATCGGCCGGCCCCGGATATCCTGATTCTGCCTGTGGAATCGCCGCAGGAGCCTGATCAAGCTACACGACCGGTGGCCGATGAGACCGTGGATGCCTTGCCTGCGACTCCCTCCATCGAGGACGCCAACGACGATGGGGGTGGAGCGCAGTCATCGGACCAAGCGGCGACTCCCACAACATCCGGGCCACCCTTCGTGGTTGAGGACTCGGATGGCGGAGAAGCAGGTGAGCGAGTCGAGGCGGACACAGGCGGGGCTGACGCCAGTGACACTCAGGACGGTGAGGCGAGATCTGCGGACGACGCCGAAACCCCGGTGACCACGAGTGCGGGATTGTCTCCGGGCACAGGTGTCGAGGATGCGCCTGCCCCATCGGAGGGTGCAGTTGCCTCGAATGCCGTAGGCAACAAGATCGCGTCAGATCGAGATGCCGAGATCTCGAGTGAGGGCGAGCAAGCAGCAATGGCCCAGACGGAGGGACAAGGCAGTGCCGGAGGCTCAGACGCGCTGTTGGTGGTGGCGGTGTTGGTTGGTGTGCTGCTCGTTGCTGGATTGGCGATCCTTGGTGTCCGGCGGATGCGTGGTGAGTCGGGGTCGGTTGAGATTTGATCGACGCTTTGGGTGCCTACTGCTGTGGCTGCGGGCTTGGTGACGGATCGCCGTTCTTGGCACCCGGCGGTGGGCTTGGGGGTGGTTAGCCGGCTTCGCTGTGGGTTACTGGTTGTTCGCCCATCCATTCGCGCAGGGTGTTCTTCAGTTTGGTTTGCTGGATGAACAGGTCGTGTTCGATCTCGGCTTCGTCGGCGGCTTCGGCGGGTTGAGGGGCCTTGAAGTAGAAGCTCAGCCACTCCTGCACACCTGAGGCGCCGGCGCGGGCGGCAAGGTCCATGAACAACGCCAGGTCGAGCACTATCGGCGCGGCGAGGATCGAATCGCGACACAAGAAGTCCACCTTGATCTGCATCGGGTAGCCGAGCCACCCGAAAATGTCGATGTTGTCCCAGCCCTCCTTGTTGTCGCCCCGTGGCGGGTAGTAGTTGATGCGCACCACATGATCGATCTGCTGGTACAGGTCGGGGTACACCTCGGGCTGCAGGATCGTGTCGAGCACGCCCAGCTTGGACACCTCCTTGCTCTTGAAATTCTCGGGAGCGTCGAGCACCTCGCCGTCTCGGTTGCCCAGAATGTTGGTGGAGTACCAGCCCCTCAAGCCGAGCATTCGGGCCTTGAAACCCGGAGCCAGCATCGTCTTGATCATCGTCTGGCCTGTCTTGAAGTCCTTGCCCGCTATGGGCACCCCCCGGGCGGCGGCCAACTCCTGAGCCCACGGCAGGTCAACGGTGAGATTGGGCGCCCCGTTGGCGAAGGGAATGTCGCTCTGCAAAGCGGCGTATGCGTACACCTGACTGGGCGCAATGTCGGGATGATCGGCCGCCAGGCCCGCCTCGAAGGCGTCCACCGACTCGTGAACCGGCGAAGGCTCCGAGAACGCCTCGGTGGAGCCGCACCACACCATCACCATCCGGTCACAGTCGTGAGCGGCTCGGAAGCCCTCGATGTCGTCCATGAGCGCCTGGGCGTGATCCCACTTCGAGGCGGCCGGTTTCACACGCACCCCGTCGAGGCGCGACACCCACTGCTGGTCGAACACTGCGTCCATGGCCACCACCGATTCCATCTGCGCGGAGATCGGGCCCAGGTCACGCTCGTCGAGCACACCGGCGGTGCGGGCCGCTTCCAACACGTTGGCCGACAGCGGATCCCACCCCCCGAACACAAGATCATCGAGACCGGCCAGCGGAACGAAATCACGGATCAGCGGGTTGCGTCCCTCGGATTTGGCGCCGAGGCGGATGTGGGCCATCTGGCTGATCGACCCGATGGGCGCCGCCAAGCCCTGACGGGCCGCGATCACCCCGGCAACGAACGTGGACGCCACCGCACCCATCCCCGGGGTGAGCACACCGAGTCGGCCTTGGGGTGGTGCGATCCTGCGTGCCGGCGGGCCACCCCGCACAGGGTCGGCGCCGGCGGTGTGTGCGGAGCCTTCGGCGTCGTTGGCTGGGCTGGGTGTCATAGCTTGAGGCTAAGCATTCGTTGCGGGCAATGATTGCCGGATCACCATTCCCGGATGGCGATTCCCGGATCACGATTGCGCCACGGCGATTGCCCGACGACGATTCCCGGACAACCACCCATCGGTTGAGGAGCGACCATGAACACCCATCCCATTCACGTAGGAAGCTGCCTGTTCACCATGGTGGACCCGAAGAAGGGCCACGAGGTTGCCTACAACCGCTGGTACGAGCGGGATCACTTCTACGCGGGGTGCCTGGTGGGGCCGTGGCTGTTCGCGGGGCGCCGCTGGGTGGCCACACGAGCCCTCAAGGATTTGCGCTTCCCGGCGGACTCGCCTGTGGCGGTGCCGGTGGACGCAGGGTCGTACCTGGCGATCTACTGGGTTCACGAAGGACACCACGACGAGCATTTCGCGTGGGCGATCAAGCAGGTGATCGACCTGTACAAGAACGGGCGCGGCTTCAACGAGCGCGTCCACGCCCACACCGTGCTGTTGAACGAGCCCTGGTTCCATTACCGAGACGAAGACCCGGTGCCGGTGGAGCTCGCTCTCGACCATCACTACCAGGGACTGGTGGTGATCGCCGTGGACCCCGCCGACGGTGACGTGGACGCCCTCAACACCCACCTGCGATCGGATGCCCTGCCCGCGCTGATGAGCGACGGCGAGGGCTCGCCGGTGGCGTCGATGGTGTCGTGGCGCTACATCGACCCCTCCGGTGGATCCACCGAACAAGCGCCCATGGATCTGGGCACCCCGGCCGGGCCTGCGCACCGTCAGGTGCAGATGTTCTTCTGCGACGCCGACCCCGCAGGCGCATGGCCGCTGTTTGTTGACTATGCGAACAACCTGGAGCAGTCAGGCGCGGGTCGTGTGGTGTTTGCAGCGCCGTTCTTGCCCACCGTGGTGGGCACCGACACCTACACCGATCAGCTTTGGTAGCCGACCCGCACACCGGTTTGCACCGCGGGCGCCCGCACGGGTCTGGCACACTTGGCAGTGGTGCAGGTCATTGGGGTGCAGTTCGCTGTGTTGCGGTTCATTGGCGGCTCGCAGTGATGTTGGTCGCCGTGTTCAACACTTGGTGCCGGAGCGTGCGCGTCCCCGCCGTGGTCGAGGGCCGCTGAACATGATGGGCAGGCGCCTCGGGCATCGACACGGCTACACGTGGATCTCCCTCGCGGCGGTGGTGGCGGTTGCGTTGATCTCGGGCGGGTGCGCCACGGAGTCCGATGCGGGCGACGCCCCGGTCGTGGACATGGCGGAACTGTTCGGTTCGCAAGACCACGACGACGACGCACCGCAAGCCGCCGAGCAGAGTTCGGTCGCCGACGCCGCCTGGAACGACCTCGATGACGGCACCGGCGCCGAGCAAGACCAACAGCCGCGGTCAAGCGAATCAGAGGCCGGCGGGGGAGAAGACGCTCGCCACGGCACCACCCCGGCTGACGCCACCGCGGCCACAGGCGCCGCGGATGGCACCGGGTCGTTGCGGTGGGTGGACTGCCCGGAGCTGCTCACCAACACCGAGATCCAATGCGTGCTGGTGACGGTGCAGGTGGATCCCCAAGACCCGGCGCTGGGAACCACCGAGATAAGCGCCGCCGTCTGGCCCGGCGACGAGCAGGACACCTCAGGGCTGCCGATGGCCATGCTTCAGGGCGGGCCGGGCGGCGCCAGCACGGAAATGGTGGACTACTACCCGGCGCAGCCCCACCCGCAGGTGTTCATCGACCAGCGAGGCACCGGCTTCGGCTCCGCCGACTTCGACTGCTTCGAAATCGACGAAGTGATTGTCGCGTCCCTAACCGCCTTCCGCCGCCAAGCCGAGGCAATCGAACTTGGTGCCTTCACCGACTGCGCGGACCGCATGAAAGATCACCCGTTGTTCGCACACACCAGCACCGTGGCCCACGCCCACGACGTGATCACCGTGATGGAGGCCCTCGGTCACGACAGTTGGCTGCTGTACGGGGTGAGCTACGGCACCAGCGTGGCCCTGGAGGTGCTCCGAGTGGCGCCTTCAGGCCTCGAGGGGGTGGTGCTCGACGGCGTGGTGCCACGCGAATTGAACTTCGTGGCATCGGTGGGGGCCACCGCCCGGCGCGGCTTGGAAGAGATCTCCGAGGCATGTGCCGACAGCCTGATATGCGCGTCGATCCACGACGACTTGGCCGCCACGATGAACGAACAGGTGAGAGAGTTGAACGACTCTCCGAGACGGGTGCCGCTGAATGCGGCCGACACCATGCTCGAAGAGGCCTTGACTGTGACCCTCGACGGTGACCTGCTGGCATGGCTGATGTTCAACCTTCTCTACGACGAGACTGCGATCCCGTTGCTGCCATGGCTGCTGGCGGGCCTCGTTGAGGATGAGGAGACCATCGTCACGGCCGTCGCCGGCCTTGCGGTGAACTTGCTGGTGTTGGTGACCGAAAGCACCCAGGAGGCCACTTACCTTGCGGTGCAGTGCTCCGAACGTGTGCCTTCACCTGCGCCCCTGACCGTTGGGATGGAGCCCTTTGTGGCTTCAGTGGCGGAAAACAGCCTTGCCGACGTTTGTGAGCCGGCGGGGTTGGAGGCATCCGGGCCTGCTCAGCCGGTGTCCTCGGCGGTGCCGACTTTGCTGCTGTCGGGCCGTTTCGATCCGATAACGCCCCACAGTCACGCACTTCAAGCCGCGAGGGGGTTGTCGAACTCCACGGTGGTGGAGCGTGACGGTCTCAGCCACGGAATCTGGGCCAGCGACGACTACTGCGTGGATTGGATCACATCGCAGTTCGTGTCCGATCCGTCCAGTCCACTCGACACCTCCTGCGCGGACAACTCCAACCCCGTGTCGTTCATACCGCCGTGACCGTCCAACCGATCGCAACCACCGGCACCGGTCACGCCGGCAGCCGCCTGAGCCTTGGTCTCGTGACCGTCCAACAGATCGCAACCAACGGGAGACAACACAATGATCCTTGAGAACCAGACGGTGCTGGTGGTGGGCGTGGGGCCCGGCCTGGGGCGCAGCTGTGCCCGGCTGGCGCACCGTGACGGCGCCAACGTGGTGGCCATGGCCCGCAACGCCGAGCGTCTCGGCTCCATTGCCGCCGAGATAGACCCAGGCGGGGACCGGATGCTGGCGGTGCCGGGTGACATCACCGACCAGGCGTCCTGTGATGAAGTGGCCGCCGCGGCGGTGCTTCGGTTTGGCGCGCTGAACGCGGTGATCAACGTGGCCGCGCTCGACTCTCGCCACGGCACCTTTGATCAACTCAGCGACAAGGACTGGTCCGACAACCTCAACATCAACGTGCTCGGCGCGGTACACGTGGTTCGCGCCGTGGCGCCGCACATGCAGGACGCCGGTGGCGGGTCGGTGGTGCTGATCGGTTCGCAGGCGTCGATGCGACCCGTGGCGGCGGTGCCCCAAAGCGCTTACGGTGCTGCCAAGGCGGCGCTTCTGTCGCTGGCCCGAGATCTCTCCGTCGAGCTTGGCCCGTCGGGCATTCGGGTGAACACGGTGATCCCCACCTGGATGTGGGGGCCCAACGTTGAGCTGTACTGCCGGTGGCAGGCCTCGCAGCGTGGCGTGGATGCGTTGGACATCAAACAGGAGATCGCCGACACGATGGCGTTGCGGGAGATGCCCACAGACTCCGACGTGGCCGAGGCCGCGGTGTTCTTCGCGTCGCAACGAGCCCGGATGATCACCGGTCAGTCGCTGCTGGTGAACGCGGGAGACCTGTACCCCGTCGCCTGACCGTCCAAGTGGTTGCCTCGCTGCCAACCCGTCAGCTCGTCGTCCAAACGGTCGCCTGACCGCCCAACCGGTCGCCTCATCATGTGGCTGGTTGTCTCACCTCCTACCGGTCGGCCACGAAACGTTCAATCGGTCGCCCGAGCGTCGCGAGGGGGCGCCGGTAGCGTCGGCTCGTGCGGGTTGTGTCGCTTCGCGCCGCGGTGGCGTTGCTGGGACACTTTCCTGCGCTGGCGTCGGTGCACCTCACCGTGAACCGCGGCGAGGTCGTGCATCTGCAAGGCCCCAACGGCGCGGGCAAATCCACGTTGTTGCACCTTTGCGCCGGGTTGCAGCGCCTCACCTCGGGCGCGGCCGTGGTGCTCGGCTGTGACCTCGGGCCGGGCGCGCCAAATCACCACCGCGCCGCCCTGAGACGCCGGGTGGGCCTTCTCGGCCACCAAACCGCGCTCTACGACGACCTCACCGTTGCCGAGAACCTCAACCTGTGGGCACGCATGTCCAGAGTGGACCAGGCCACGGTGCCCGCAACGCTGGAACGTGTCGGCATCACCCACCGGCTTGCGTCGGTGGCCGTGTCTGGCCTGTCCGCGGGTCAGCGGCGGCGCGTCGGACTGGCAGCGGTGGCCGTTCGTCGCCCCGAGCTGTGGCTGCTCGACGAGCCCCACGCAAGCCTCGACCGGCAGGGCCGCCGGATGGTGGACGAACTCGTCAGCGACGCCGCCGCGGCCGGGGCCACGGTGATCATGGCCTCACACGAACCCGGTGAGGCATCAACGGTGGCCACACGAACGGTCACCCTCACCGCGGGAACAGTCACCAACGACGTGGCGATGTCGTCCGATGTGGACTGAGGTGCGCGCCGCCACAGGCGACGCCGCCGCGGTGGCCGGCAAAGACCTGCGCATCGAATGGCGCGCCCGAGCCGCGCTGGGGCAGGTGCTGCCTTTCGCGTTGTTGGTGCTGGTGCTGTTCGGGTTCGCTCTCAACGCCAACCGACCCGCGCTGAAGCTGGCCACGCCGGGGCTGTTCTGGATGGCCGCGCTGTTCGTGACCGTCGTGGCCGTGCAGCGCTCCACCTCCGTCGAAGCGACCGACTCCGCCGGGCGGATGCTGCTGCTCAGCGGCATGAGCCCCGCCGCCGCGTTCGCCGGAAAAGCCGCCGCGGTGACCGTGCAGTTGCTGGTGGTGGAAGTGGCGCTGGTGGTTGGTGTAGTGGTGCTTTACGAGGCTTCGGTGCAGTCACCGCTGATGCTGCTCGTCGCCGCCGTGGCCGCATCTGTGGGCCTTGCCTGCGCCGGTAGCTTGCTTGGTGCTGTGGTTGCCGGAACCAGATCCAACACGTCGGTGCTGTCGATACTGCTGCTGCCGGTGGCCGCACCGGTGCTGATCGCGGCCACCAGGGCCTTCGACGACGCGCTCGGCGTGGTCGCGGTGAACGGCTGGGCGTGGGTGGGTTTGCTCGCCGGGTTCGCCGCGGTGAACGCCACGCTCGGAGCGGTCTGCTACGGCGCTCTGCTGGAGGACTCGTGAACGCCGCCCCCGCCCACACCGGCTCAAGAACCACGTTCTGGTTGGGTTATGCCACCGCCGCGGGGTTCGTGGTGGTGGCGTTGCTGGGACTGTTCGTGACCGAACCCGACGACGTTCAAGGCGACGCGGTGCGGATCATCTACGTACACGTGCCGGTGGCGATCAACACCTACGTTGCGTTCGTGCTCACCGCGGTGGGTTCGGTGGGGTGGCTGTGGAAACGTTCGGTGTGGTGGGACACCGTGGCCTATGCCGGCGCCGAGGTTGGCTTGATCCTGTGCGGGCTCACCCTGGTTACCGGAATGCTGTGGGGGAGGCCCACCTGGGGCGTGTACTGGGACTGGGGTGACGTGCGCCTGGTGACCACGCTGATCCTGTTCCTGATAATGGTGGGCTACCTGGCTGTGCGGGCAACCGGCGCCGCCCCCGAGTCGTCGGCCACAAGGGCGGCGGTCGTGGGCCTGATCGGCGCGGTGAACCTGCCGATCGTGAACCAGTCGGTGAACTGGTGGGCCAACCGCACCCTGCACCAGCAGTCGTCACTAACCGACGGCAAACTCGAAGACCTCACCTTGTTCACCGTGTTCCTCGGGATCGTGGTGGGCGCCATGGCGCTGATCTGGCTGATCATCCATCGTTTCCGCCTGGGGTGGCTCCAACGCGAGATCCGCTCACAGGAAATCGCCGACGCGTTGGCGCTCCGCCGCCAAGAGGCCGCTCTTCAATGAAAGGCACACCGGCGCCGTGACCGCCCTGGGTTACGTGGCAGCCGCGTGGGCGGTGGTGCTTGGCGCGGTGGTGGTGTACGCGTTGGCGTTGCTGCGGCGCGGTCGGCGCCTGTCGGGCCGGGTGAACCCGCAACGCCGACGCTGGATGACAACACCCACCTCCCAAGCCGACGGAACCGGCGAGGCCGACGGAACCGACGGTTCGGCGCGACCAGCGCCCGGATCCGAACCGTCCCCGACCGAGGCCTAGATCACCGTGGCTGCGAACGAATCCGCGGAGCTGGCGCCGCTGACGCCCCGACCGGCCCCTGCCACGGGCACGAGGCGCCGTTTCAGGCGAATCGCCGCGGGGGTGGCCGCGGCGGCCGTTGCGGTTGCGGTGGTGATGCTCACCGCGAACCTGCTTGGGGATTCGGCGCTGTTCTTTTACAACGCCGATGAGGCGGTGCAACGACGAGACGAGCTCGGGTCGCAACGATTTCGGGTGCAGGGCACGCCCCTCGAAGAGCCCGCCGACGGTTTCGCCGGTGACCGGCCCGCCATTGGATTCTCGATCGGTTTCAACGCCGAGGTGATCGACGTTGTACACATCGGCGACCCTCCCGAGCTGTTCCAGCCGGGCGTGCCGGTGGTGCTGGAAGGCGCCTGGACCAGGGGTGTGGCCCCGGTGGGTGACGGATCCTCAGGCGAGGCGTGGCATTTTGCGTCGGACAGGATGCTGGTAAAGCACGACAACGACTACCGCAAACGCGACGACTACGACAAGCGCGTAGCCGAGGCCGACCAGACGCCCCAGGAATCGTGAACCGTCGCGCCACCGCGGCGACACCAGGCCAAAGCGACGGGCCGAAGCGACGGGCCGGGGCGAAGGCGGGGAGAGGCGCCGTTCGAGCCGTGGACGGTGACGGGCCGTGAGCAACGTCGTCGCGGGCAGCATGTTCGTGGCCGTGGGCCTGGCGGCGGCCCTTGCGGGTGTGGCGGTCACCGCGCTGGGGTTGGCCGGCCGTCACCCCGGCTGGGGTCGCAGCACCCGCACGCTGGTGGTGGTGATGGCCGCCGCCGCGGTTGCTGCGGTGGTGGTGATGGAGCGAGCGCTTATCACCCGGGACTTCACCGTGAAGTTCGTGGCCGAGAACGGTTCGTCAACCACTCCGCCGGTGTTCAACGTGGCCACCATGTGGGCCGCGCTGGAAGGCTCGATCTTGTTGTGGGTGTTGGTGTTGTGCGGTTACGTGGTGTCGGTGGTGGTTCGGTTCCGCCACCGGTTCGATGATCCGTTCCTGGCGTGGGCGCTGCTGGTGATGTTCGTGGTGTGCGCCTTCTTTTTTGCGTTGATGGTGGGCCCGGCCGCTCCGTTCGTGTCGGTGGATCCCCCGCCCGGATACGACGGGCCGGGCCCCAACCCGCTGTTGCAGAACCACATCCTGATGGCGTTCCACCCGCCGATCCTGTACTTGGGTTACGTTGGGTTCACGGTGCCGTTCGCGTTCGCCATCGCGGCGCTGGCAACCGGGCGCCTCGGCGAGGACTGGCTCACCGTCACCCGGCGTTGGAGCGTGGCGGCGTGGGGGTTTCTCACCTTGGGGATCGTGCTGGGGGCGTGGTGGAGCTACGAAACGCTCGGATGGGGCGGATACTGGGGTTGGGATCCCGTGGAGAACGCCTCGCTGTTGCCGTGGATCACCGGCACCGCGTACCTGCACTCGGTGATGGTGCAGCAACGGCGCGGACTGTTGCGAGTGTGGAACCTGTCGCTGATCATCGCCACGTTCTCACTCACCATCCTGGGTACGTTCCTCACCCGTTCGGGGGTGCTCGCCTCGGTACACGCCTTCACCGAGTCCGGCATCGGGCCCACGATCCTGGCGTTCTTCGGGGTGATCGTGATCGCCTCGCTGGCGTTGATCGGTTGGCGCGGCGGGCTGCTGCGATCCCCGGATGGCCGAATCGGATCCCCGGCGTCGCGAGAGGCGGCGTTCTTGGCCAACAACGCCCTGTTCGCCGCGTTCGCTTTCATCGTGCTGCTCGGAACGATCTTCCCTCTGATCGTGGAAGCCGTCGACGGTCGCACCGTTTCGGTGGGCGCCCCCTACTTCGAGCAGATGACCCGACCGGTGGGGCTGGCGCTGCTGTTTCTGATGGCGGTGGCGCCGGTGCTGCCCTGGGGGTACCGGTCGACCCACGCCGAGGGCCACGACCGGTCGCGGCGTGGCGTTGGGGGACTGCTCAGCCGCAGGCTGCTGGGCCCGGCCTGGGTGGCGGCTCTGGTGTTGGTGTTCGCCGTTGTGGTGGCCGGGGCTCGGGGATGGGCGCCGCTGCTGGCTTTCGGTTTGGGCGGATTCGCGGGGGGCACGGCGCTGCGCCACCTGGCGTTGGGGGTGCGTCGCAAAGGAGTGCGCGCGCTGGTTGGGTCTTCCGGTGGCGGCATGATCACCCACATCGGGGTGGTGATGGTGGGCGTGGCGCTCGCCGCGAGCGGTTCCTACGTGCGCCAGGCCGAGTTCTCGATGGTGCCCCAGCAGACAGCGTCCTTCGCGGGGCACCAGATCACCTATGAGGGTTCGCGCCTGGTGGAGCACCCCAACCGGCTCGAACGTGAGGCGCTGGTTCGCATCGACGACACCAAGACCTACGCCCCCGCGGTGGCGGTGTACCCGTTCGCGTCGCAAACGATCGGCATTCCCTCGGTGCGTTCCACTCTTCGTGACGACGTGGCGTTGTCGGTGGTGTCGTTCCCCGAGTCGTCAGATTCGGGAACGTCACCGGCCGGTGCGTTCGATGGCACCGACGGGGCTTTCGCTGCTTCGGGGCCCGAGGACAGGGTGGTGTTGAGGGTGACGGTGCAGCCAATGGTGGCGTGGCTGTGGCTCGGGGGGCTGGTGATGGCGCTAGGCACGCTGCTGTCGCTGGTGCCCCCAAGGCGAAGAAACTTCAAACGGCCCTCGCGCGGAGGCGCTGAGCGGGTAGACGGTCTCGCCGAGGAGCGTGGCTCCCCGCGGGCGTCGGTGGTGGCGCCATGACCGACGACCAGGGCGCCCTGCAGTCCCAACCGGAGACGCCCCAGGAAAGGTCGCCCCGGGAAGGGTCACCCCGGGCAAGCTCGCCCCAGGGAAGGTCGCCCCAGGGAAGGTCGCCCCAAAGAAGGTCGCGGAGCGCGGGATCCTTGCGGTGGGTTGTGTTGCCGGTGGCGGTGCTGGCGGTGATGTTGATGGTGCTGCTCGCCACCCGAGACTCGGGCCTCCAACGCAGGGCATCCAGCGCGATCCTGGGGGAGTTGGCACCGGCGATCGTGGGAACAACAACCGACGGTGAGCCCTTTGATCTTGACGACTGGAGGGGCCGCTGGGTGGTGGTGAACTTCTTTTCCACCACTTGCGTGCCGTGCATCATCGAACATCCCGAACTTGTGGAGTTCGACCAGCGCCACCGGGCAGCCGATGACGCCAGGATCGTTTCGGTGGTGTTCGACGACAGCCCCGCCAACGTGGAGGAGTTCTTCGAGGCCAACGGCGGCGACTGGCCGGTGCTGGCCGAGGGCTCAGGCAGGGTGGCCGTGTCCTACGGCGTCACCGGGGTGCCGGAGTCCTACATGGTGGCGCCCTCGGGGGTGGTGGTGTGGAAGCACCTCGGAGGTGTCACCGCAAACGGCATGGACGACGTGATCGCCGAAGTGTCCGCAGGCGGGGCCCGGTGAGCCGGCGCGTCGGGTGGCGGGCCCGGCTTGGTGGGCGTTCCGCTGGTTGGGTTTTGGCGTTGGGGGTTGCGGCGGTTGCGTTCACCTACGGCGCGTTCGATGAGGGCCCGCCCCGCACCAACGCCGATCGGGCCCGCGCCCTGGCGCAGAACTACGCCTGCCCGGTGTGCGCGGGACAGTCCGTGGCCGAAAGCGACGTTCCGGTGGCCCGCGAGATCCGCCGTCAGATCGCGGTGTGGGTGGACGAGGGCCGCGACGACCTCTACATCCGTGATCAGCTCGTGGCCGCTTACGACGCCGACATCGACTACACACCTTCCGCCACCGGGATCACCAGCCTCGTGTGGGTGCTGCCGGTGGTGGCGGTGGCGGGAATTGGCGCGGTGCTGGTGGTGATGCTGCGACCCGCCCGAGCCTCCGGCGAAGGGCCCGCGGTGGCTGCCGGCAGGTCATCTGCGGGCTCGGCCGTGCCGGGGCGACGACGCGGGCGCTGGCGTGGGGTGCTGGTGTGGACGGTTGGCATCACCGTCGTGGCCGCCTTGGCGGGGGTGGGTGTGGCGCGGTTCTCGGGCAGCCGTGGCGCCGGCGAGTCCGTGACCGGGGACATTCGCGCCACCACCCGGCAGCTGATCTTCGACGCGCAGGGCGCGCTCTCCGGTGGCGACATCGACGAGGCCATCGCCTTGTACGACGAGGCGCTCGAGTTGCAACCATCCAACGTGGAGGCGCTCACCTATCGCGGCTGGCTCGCGTCGCGCCGCGGCGGTGACCCCGACAGTGAAGCCGCCGTGGGGTTCATCGACGACGCCATTGCGATCGATCCGAACTACGCCGACGCCCGCCTGTTCAAGGCGATCATCTCGATTGAGAATGACGACCCTGCTCGCGCAGCGGCCGAGCTGGCGGCCTTCGACGCTCTCGATCCACCCGCGTTCGCGGAGACGCTCATAGCCCAGTCCGGCCTGCGCGAGCGAATAGCCGAGGGGCTGGCCCTGGCCGCGGGTGACTCCGGGGTTGAGCCCACGGCGCCAAGTGAAGCCGAGCGCAGCTTCCTGGAGGTGTGGCAGAACCCCGACCGGGGCTCCTTCGCCGAGTCCGGGCTCAACGTCGCGGATGCTGTGGAAGCCTCTGAGGCCATGGCCGCGCGAGGTGAGCTGCTCGCAGCGGTGCAGGCGCTGGACTGGGTGCTGGTCGACCTTCCCGACAATCCCGACGTGCTCGCCGCAAGAGGATGGCTGATCGCCCGAACCGGCGACCCCGAACTCGTCGCCCGTGCCATCAGCTACTTCGACGACGCGCTGGCGATAAACCCCCAGCATCCCCAAGCCCTCGTGTACCGAGCCTTCAGCCGCAGCCTCCCAACCACCGGCGCCGAGACCGGAGCCACCGATCTACGAGGCGCCCGTGAGGATCTGGCCACCTTCGATGCGCTGCCCGAGCAAGCCAAACCCCAAGACCTCCAAGATCTGATAACCGACTACAACCTGAGAGCCACAATCTCCCCCAACAACTGAGCACCCGCACGCCGACCCAAGTCCCCATCGTTCCAGGCGCGAGATAAACCGGATCTACGCACTGTGCTATGAAAGTCTGTGTCACACCATCCTGCTATCTTCCTGATACAGGCAAACATGATCCCAGAAGCGCCGCTCCCGGTTCGCGTGGCCGGTGTTGGGCGTTTGCAGATTTGACAAAGCCGGAGGAGCGCTGACAATGGCCCGACAGGCACGCACCGGCGAGAAGACCCTCAACGACCGCCTCGCGGCGCTGCTGCACACCAAGCACCCGCGCTGGGTGGTTGAAGCCGAATCCACCCGCGTGCTCGCCGACAAGAACGCAAAGGCTCCCGACATCGTCGTGAACATGCCCGGAGGGGCCTCGGTGCTGCTCGAAACCGAATTCCTGCCCGCTCACGGCGTGGAGGAAGACGCCGAGGAGCGCCTTGGCGAGACGCTCGCCGAGACAGGTGACACAGTGGAACAAGTCGTGGCCGTGCGCATCCCCGACAGCCTTGCGCACGTTCGGCAAGCCGCGCTTTCTGCTGCTCTGGAAGCCGAGCGCTTCGACTACTGCCTCGTGAGCCACGTCGAAGGCGGCCGCCCGCATCGATTCCCCCGGTCGGGGTGGATTCAGGGCAGCGTTGACGGGCTGGCCAACTTTGTCGAGTCGGTGGCCTTGTCGGAGCGCCGAGTGAACCAGGCGCTTGATGTGTTCGAGGACGGTGTTTCCCAGGCGGCCAACGTCCTGCGAAGCATGCTGCTACCACGGCGGAGCAGAGTCCTGGACTTGATCGCGTCCGAGTTGCACCAGGAAGACGGTGAACAAACGTCGCGCATGGCCATGACCATCGTCGCCAACGCGCTCAGCTTCCATCACGCCGTTGCGTCCACTCACGAAGACATAACGCCCTTTGATGAACTGTTGACCGCAGGGGAGCCCACACCGACTGCCCTGCTCAGTGAGTGGGATCGAATCCTGGAGATCAACTACTGGCCGATCTTCGCGATCGCGCGTCGAGTGTTGGCGCCACTTCCGGCCGATGTGTTCAAGGAGGTCGCCGGCCGCCTGGGAGCGGTGGCGGAAACGCTGGCCGGGTTAGGGCTCACCACGGTGCAGGAAATGGCGGGGCAACTCTTCGGCAGGCTGATCGCTGATCGCAAGTTCCTGGCCACCTTCTACACCAGGCCTGCCTCGGCGGCTCTGCTTGCCGAACTAGCAGTCACCCACTTGAAGGCCGACCTGTCGCAGCGTTCCGCCCTGGAATCGATGAGGGTCGCCGACCTTGCCTGTGGCACCGGCGCTCTGCTGTTGGCCGCCTACGCCAGGATTTCGGCCCGTGCTCGCCGCGCGGGCCTTGAGGACTCCCAGTTGCATCCCGTGTTCATGCGCGACGTTCTGATCGGCGCGGACATCATGCCCGCGGCTGTGCATGTGACTGCGGCGATGCTGTCCTCGATGCATCCCGCGGTGCCCTTTGAGGACACGAGGATCATCCTGATGCCCTACGGACGTGGCGAGATCACCGGTTCCGGCGAGGGCGTCTCAGTGGCGGCCCTCGGATCGCTCGACCTGATCGACGATGTTGAAGCCAGTTCTCTGTTCGGCACCGGTCGCATCGCGGCAGAGGGCTCCGGCGAACGCTCCACCGACGAAGATCAGCGTCGGTTTGTGTTGGAGCATCGCTCGGCTGATCTGGTGATCATGAATCCGCCCTTCGCGCGAACCGTTGGCCAGGAAGCCGAACACGTCGGCGTTCCGAGGCCCGCTTTCGCCGGGTTCGGCACCAGTGAAGACGAGCAGGCAGCCATGAGCACACGCCTCGCGAAGATCTCGCTGTACCGCGGTAAGCGGCTCGCAGCAGGTCGTGGTCACGCAGGCCTCGCCAGCTACTTTGTGGATCTCGCCCACGTCAAGGTGAAGCCGGGCGGGGTGGTTGCCTTCGTGCTGCCCGCCACGTTTGTCTCGTCCAATTCCTGGAAACAGGCCCGCAAGCTCCTTGATCAACACTACGAGGATGTGGTGGTTGTGTCGATCGCCGCGCACGGATCCACCAACAGAGCCTTCTCCGATGACACCGCCATGGCGGAGGTGCTGGTGATAGCCCGCCGCCTCGAAAGCACCGGTGCGGCTGCCACCAGCGAGAGCGATCAGCTATCGAAAGCCAAGGTGCACTGGGTGGGTCTGGCGGATCGCCCCCCGAGCGTCTCGCACGCGCTCGCGGTGGCAACAGCGGTGCGTGAACGTCTTGAAGACGACGACGGGCCGGGGGAGCTTCGCATCGGCGGGGAGCGCATCGGAATCTTCGGCACGGGTCGGATCGACGACGGCGGTTACGGGCAACTGCGAGAGTTGGGATTGGCTGCCTTCAGCCTTGCGCTGATGGACGGATCCCTGCGCCTTCCTCGCCACAAGCCGTTGCCTCTGCCCATCGCCACGCTCGGTGATCTTGGTGAGGCAGGTCTCGGAAACGCCGGCATCGGTGTGAAGCCGAGACGGCCTGAACCCCTTGCGAGAGGCACCGGGGCCTACGCGGCGCCGTTTTGGATTCGCGACCTCGACTCTGACTCAGGGGCCTGGATTGCCGCCTCCTACCCGGTCTTGTGGGCGCACAATGCACGTTCAGGCCGCGAGAACAAGCTGGAGGTCGCTCCCGACTCCTACGGGGAACTGCGCCCCGGAATCGATGATGCGCAGGCCAGGCGGGCCTGGGATCTCAGTTCGTCGCGGGTGCACGTGAACCTTGACTTTCGGCTCAATAGTCAGATGTTGAGCGCCTGTCTCACACCGAAGCCGTGCATAGGTGGAATGGCCTGGCCAAGCGTGCTGGTGGAATCGAAGGCATGGGAAGTTCCACTGGTGCTCTGGATGAACACGACTCTGGGCCTGATCGGTCACTGGTGGATTGGTTCCCGTCAACAGCAAGGGCGCAGCAGATTGTCCGTTGGACGCATTGTCGAGATTCCGGTGTTGGACTGCAGGAAGCTGGAGGCAGAGCAACTCTCACAGGCAAACGAGCTGTTTGCCCGCTTCCGGCTGCGGGACTTCCGGCCCGCCAATGAGGCCTACGGTGACCCAGCCCGGGTGGCGCTCGACGAAGCCGTGCTATGTGATTGGCTCGGGTTGCCCGAGGCGATCCTGGACCCGCTCGAGACGCTGAGACAGCAGTGGTGCCGTGAGCCGTCTGTTCATGGGGGCAAGGCCACACGCCCCGATGACTAACGGTTCGTGCTCCCGGTGCGGGATGGGGTTGATTTTGGGACAGGATGAGCGCGTGGAGAATCTCGGCAGGTCTCTGTTCGGCAGGTCGCTGTGCGTCTGGCGACTCTTGGGTGTGGCGGCGCTGGTGTTCTTGGTCGGGTGCGCGGGCGCGGAAACCGAGACAGCCCATCTGAGCGACCCGGCCGGCTCGGATGGGCAGGATGCCCAGTCGGCGGAGTCCGGTCGCGCCAGTTCGGGTGCCGGAGAAACCGATGGTGCGGAGAACGGTCTCGCTTCAGGGAGTGATGGGGGTGGGTCCACCGGGGCGAGCGATGAGGCTTCACAATCCGAGTCCGGTGGTGACGGCACCGCTGAGGACGGCCGCGAATCGGGAGCTGCCACCGCACGAGACGCCGCCGACTTTGTGGATGCGACGCCGGTGGAGTCAACGCCGCGTGAGGATGTGCCCAGCGCCTTGCGCGACCGGTCCAACCCGGAGCACCCCGATCCGCTCATCGACCTGGGCGAGATTCGCTCGGGTGGTGTGCCGCCCGATGCGATACCGGCGTTGAGCGATCCGGAGTTCGAACCGGTTGCCGAGGTGGACTGGGTGGCGGAGCGCGAACCTGTGCTGGTGTTGAACATCAACGGCGACGCTCGGGCGTACCCGTTGGCGGTGATGACTTGGCACGAGTTGGTGAACGGCACCGTCGGCGGGCTTCCGGTGACGGTGTCGTACTGCCCGCTGTGCAACTCGGCGGTTGCCTACGACCGGCGGGTGGGCGAGCGGGTGCTGGACTTCGGCACCTCGGGCGAACTGCTCAACTCCTCGTTGGTGATGTACGACCGCCAAACCGAAAGCTTGTGGTCGCATTTCACCGGCGAAGCCGTGGCCGGTCATCTCACCGGCGCTCAGCTCGATTTCTTCCCTATGCAAACGGTGCGCTTCGGAGCTTTCGCGGAGGCCCACCCGCAAGGGTTGGTGTTGTCACGCGACACCGGACACTCCCGCCAGTACGGCATCAACCCGTACGTGGGGTACGACAATCCCGACGGTGTTCCGTTCCTGTTCGACGGCGAGTTCGACGACCGGTTGCACCCGATGGCCAGGGTGGTGGCGGTGCGGTCCGGCGGGGAGTACACGGTGATTCCCTACGAGGTGTTGGCCACCGACCGTGTGGTGGCCTTCAGCGTCGCAGGCCAAGACCTGGTGGCGTTGTTCGAGCCGGGCACCGCAAGCGCCCTGGATTCAAGCGTCCTCGCCGAAGGCCGCGACGTGGGCGCCACCGGAGTCTTCCAACGCCCCGTCGACCTCAACCTCGAACCACATTCCGAGGGCGGCTTCATCGACAGGAACACCGGCGCAACGTTCGACATTCTCGGCAGCCAACAAACCCAAACCGGCAACCACCCCAACCTCACCCCGATCGAGCACCTCGACACGTTCTGGTTCGCAGCAGCAGCCTTCGACCAGCAAGCCAAAATCCTCACCCCCTAGTCCTTTCAACGCAAGGCGGCGCCGGTCACTGAAATCGATGCAAGATCACGGAAGCGCCGGCCATACCATGAGACGCGCTACCGGTACGCCTGGCAGCGCCTATTGAGCAGTTCCGAACTCAAACTCGAGACTTTGCTGCTCGAAGTCCGTGTTTATCGGCGAACCACCAATGTAGTTGGCGATTGCCTGGGATCCAATTGGCATGGGGTACGACGCAGCGTCTCGCAGTTGTGTGTACCACGAACCGGACACTGGCCTGAACACTGTGGAGCGCTGAGCGGCCGGGCCGCTTGACAACTGCACGAAGAGAATCTCATCCGTGGTCATCTGTCGCACGATTTCGGGGGAGTGGGTGGAGACAACCACCTGACGCAACGGGTTGTGCTCGTCCACGACTTCGTCCTGCGAGACTGCATAGTCTCTCAGAAGCTCAACCAATATAGGTATCCGCGAAGGATGCATGCCATTCTCGGGTTCCTCGATGCACAACACGGCACGGTCATCAACGTCAAGCAGCAACGTCACCAGTGCAATGAAGCGGAGCGTGCCATCCGATAGTGATGGTGCGTAGAGCCAATCCGAGGTGCCGGACACACGGGCCCGCAACTCAAGCTGATCGCGCGCCTTGTCGTGACGCACTTCTACATCTTCCACCTCAGGATGAAGCCTGTTGAGTTCCAAAATCAACTCACTGCGAATGGAAGCGTCCATGCGCATCAGGCGATCCAGCGTTGACGGAATGCGAGCCCCGGTTCCCGATATTGTCATTGGCGTGGTGTGCCGGAAATCGGGTGAGCGCATGGCTGAGGGTTCCAAGTGCAGGACCCTCCAGGAGGACATTTCCCGCTTGGCGGCGAGCACTGTCGGATAGTCACCCGTGCGGGTTCCGCCTACCACCGTAAGTGGCGAGCGCCCCACCGGCGCCGAGCGGCTCTTGCTTCCGGCATCTCCATGAAGGGTTATCTTGCCGTGGTGAGTGTCGATGAAGGCACCACTTCTGCGTGTCCCCGACTTGATCGATTCACGAAACTCGTTACTGGTTTTGAACCCCACGAAGGACTTGTAATCACCCCACTTGGCATGCACAAGACTTTCGTACACGACCATTAGTCGATTGTATTCTTCAGAGAACTGGAGGTGAACCTCGTAGGTCAGAAGCGTGGTAGTGGGTGTGGCAGGCTCACCAAAATCGTCGACAACGCTCTTCGGGACGATCATGTCGGCGTGTAGTTCGATCTTGTGATCCTTGTTGTGGTTGTGGATGAGATCTGTGGGCGACTGGCCCAGGCCTGAAGCAGCCTTGACTTGTTGGGCGGCTTCGTCTATTGGCGTGTTGGCCAGAGCGCTGATGAACCGGATGGCGTTGAACAAGTTGCTCTTTCCCACGCCGTTGTGTCCCACAAGGCATGTGAGCGGACCGAACCTCACGTGTGCATCACGTATGCTCTGGAAGTTCTTGATCCTCAGTGCGAGCAGCATGGTGTTCCGATGTGTGTTGGTGTGCCTGGGGGGAAGCAGTGTAACACTGGGTTGCGCACCGGTATCATCTGGAGATTATGGCTGAGTTGAGGTCACCATGGGCTTAGGCGGGCGACGGCGGGAGCGCCGATACTCTGAGCCGGTGCCAGTCACCGAATCCCAGATCACCGAGGCGCTTCGGCCCGTTGAGGACCCCGAGCTTCATCGCAGCATCGTGGATCTGGGCATGTTCCGAGGCGCCGAGGTGGACGGCGGCCACGTGGAGGTGCGCATCGCGCTCACAGTGGCCGGATGCCCGCTTCGCAGCGAAATCCAGAGCCGTGTGAGCGACGCCCTGCTCGAACTCGACGGCGTGAACCTGGTGACGGTGGACTTCTCGGTGATGAGCGACCAGGAGCGAGCCGAGCTGCGCAACCGCCTGCACGGCGATCCCGCCGCCACTGCCGGATCGGCGCCGGCGCACGGTCACGCCGAGGGCAGGGCCATCCCGTTCGCCGCGGCGGGCAACCGCACCCGCACCTTGCTGGTGGCATCGGGCAAAGGCGGTGTGGGCAAGTCGTCGGTCACCGCCAACCTGGGCATCGCCCTGGCCGACAGGGGCCATTCGGTGGCGGTGGTGGACGCCGACGTTTGGGGTTTCTCGATTCCGCGGATGCTGGGCGTGCAACGGGCGCCGGTGGTGATCGACGACATGATCATCCCGCCCGAAACCCACGGTGTGCGCTGCATATCGATGGGGTTCTTCGCCCAGGAAGACCAGCCGGTGATCTGGCGGGGGCCGATGCTGCACAAGGCGCTGGAACAGTTCCTCACCGACGTGTTCTGGGACGACCCCGACTTCTTGCTGGTGGACTTGCCGCCGGGCACCGGGGACATCTCGTTGTCTCTGGCGCAGTTCCTGCCGCGAGCCGAGGCGTACGTGGTGACCACCCCCAACCCGGCCGCGCAAACAGTGGCCCAGCGAGCGGCGTTCATGTTCAACAAGGTGAACATCACGGTGCGTGGAGTGATCGAGAACATGTCCTGGTTCACCGCGGACGACAACAAGCGCTATCCGCTGTTCGGCGCAGGTGGCGGCGCCGAGCTCGCCAAACGTCTCGGCGTGGAAATGATCGGCCAGGTTCCGCTCACGATGCAGTTGCGTGAGGGCAGCGACTCGGGCCGTCCGGTGATGGCAACCGCGCCCGAGTCCGAAGAATCGGCCGTGTTCGCATCCATGGCCGAGTGGATCGAATCGCACGCCCCGTCCAAGCGCACCCACCCGGAACTGGTGGTTCGCTGAGCGCCATGGAGCCAACCGAAATCAGATCTGAGCCCGCAAGGGTGACCAAGCCCGAACCCCAGGAGTACAAGTGGAAGTCCGTATCGGCATAGCCGAATCCGCCCAGGCCCTAACCGTCTCGCTCGCCGAGGACGCCGACCGTGATTCGCTCAAAGCCCAAATCGACAAGGTGATGGCCGGCAAGGAATCGGTGCTGTGGATCACCGACAACCAGGGCCGCGAATTCGCCGTGGCGTCGGGCAGGATCACCTACGCCGAGATCGGGCCGTCGGGTTCGCATCCCATCGGCTTCGGCTGAGCGGCCACCGCCCCGCCTCACACGGAGGTCGTGGCCCGCTTCGGCAAGCACCATGGCCGACCTTGCGGGACTTGCAAGACAGCGCACCAACCTCGATGAGCGCGCCGTGGATCACCTGCGGCGCCTTGTGGCCGGCTGGGCGCCGGTAGCAGACCTTTCCTATTCGGATTTGTTGCTGCTGGTTCCGTGTCGCAGCAACGACACCACCGGCGCTCACGGCATCGGCAACCCGGTGACGGGCAGCGCCACGCCAACCGTCACCGTCGCACACACGGCGTCTGCCGGGGGTGCAGCCGGCCATGAGGCCGACTCCCACGCCGGCGCGGTGGCGCCCGCCGCTGTGCCCGGGTACGTGGTGCTGGCCCACGCCAGAGCCACCACCGGCCCCACGGTGTACCCCGCGGATCCGGTGGGCGAGCTGCGCTGGGCTGCGTCCCACGAGTGGCTGTCCGCAGGCATGGAGGGGCGTTCAGGTCAGGCTCTGATTGTGGGCGCCGGCGTCCGCAGCCCCATCGGCGACGACGACATGGTGGAGGAATACGCCGGCCCGGCGTCGCCGGATCAGCGCAGGGTGCTCGATTACGCCCCGGTTCGCTGCACCGACCAAATCGTGGGGGTGCTGGCCCGCGAGTCGTCGCCGACGCTTATTCGTCGCATCAACCCTCTCGAACCCGTCTACCGCGACCTGTATGACCGGTTCGTGCAGATGATCATCGACGGGTCGTTTCCCTATGACCGTGTGGAACAGCTCGGAGAGTTTCGCGAGCCTCGGGTGGGCGACGGCGTGATGATCCTCGACTACGAGGCCCGAATCACCTACGCCTCCCCGAACGCCACCAGCGCGCTGCACCGGCTGGGCGTGATCGACACCCTTCCCGGCAGTCGCCTCGGCGATTTCGGTCTTGACGACACCGTGATCCGGCGTTCGTTCTGGCGGCGACGCTCCACGGTGGACGAGTTCACCGCAGGCGCACACCTCACGGTGGTGATCAGGGCCTACCCGCTGGTGGCCGACAATCGAATAACCGGCGCGATGGCGTTGCTGCGTGACGTGTCCGAGTTGCGTCACCGTGACCGATTGTTGGTTTCCAAGGACGCAACGATTCGCGAGATCCATCACCGCGTGAAGAACAACCTTCAAACGGTGAGCGCACTGCTGCGCCTGCAGGCCCGCCGACTGCGCAACGTCCAGGCCCGGGCGGCTGTTGACGCGTCGGTGCGCAGGGTGTCGTCCATAGCAATGGTGCACGAACACCTCGCTCAGGAAACCGGCGACACCGTGGACTTCGACGCCATGGTGGGCCCGCTCACCCGCATGGTGGAAGAGGGCCTGCACACCGCGGAGCAGCCCCTGCGAATCGAGGTGACCGGCGCCGCCGGGGAGATCGACGGCGAGATGGCCATGCCGCTCGCGGTGGTGCTCGCCGAGTTGGTGCAAAACGCCCACGACCACGCCAAACCCGCCGCCGAGGCGAAACAGTCCGACAAGGCGAAGAAGTCCACAGAGCCGCCGGGCAACGATGTGGTGTCGGTGACGTTCAAGCTCACCGGCGACACGCTCACCATGGCCGTCGCCGACCGGGGCCCCGGCGTGCCCGAGGGCTTCTCGCTTGACCGCGACGCCGGACTTGGCCTCACCATCGTGCGCACGTTCGTGGTGAACCACCTGCGGGGCCGGTTGTCGATCCGTTCCAACAGCGACACCGCTCCGCGTGGCGCGGTGGTGGAGGTGACCGTTCCCCGTCACGCCGATCCCACTCCCGTGGGCTGATCGCCCGGCGGCTGTTGCCGTTTCACCGCTGGTGTGGAACCATGGGGACTGTGACGTTGGTTGTGGCCCACCGAGGCGCCAGCGCGGCAGCGCCGGAGAACACCGTGGAGGCCTTCGTGAAGGCCCGTGAACTCGGCGCCGACTGGGTGGAACTCGACGTGCGCCGATCCGCCGACGGAGTGGCTGTGGTGCATCACGACGCCCACCTCAAAGACGGTCGCCGCGTGGGCGCGTTGCAGTCTTCCGAGTTGCCTTCGTACGTGCCGAGCCTGGCCGAGGCGTTGGAGGCTTGTTCCGGGATGGGTGTGGTGGTGGAGATCAAGAACCTGCCAGGCGACCCGGATTTCGATGATCAGCACCTGGTGGCCTTCGCGGTGGCGGGATTGATGACGGCCTACACCGACCTTGAACGCTCGGTGGTGTCGTCGTTCGACGTGGCCACCATCGGAGCCGTGAAGGAAGTGGAACCTACGATCCCCATCGCGTTGGTGTGCGGCATCGTGGATCCCAGCGCGGCGGTGGCGCGCGCCCAGGCCCATGGCATGGCCGCCGTTCATGCCTTCGACGCGATGAGCAACCCCGCATTCGTGCGACGGGCTCACGAAGCCGGTCTGGATGTGTTCGTGTGGACGGTGAACGACGCGGCGCGCATGGCCGAGTTGGTGGCCATCGGCGTGGACGGCATCATCACCGACCACCCCGACGTGGCCCGGAAGGTGGTTGACGCGGCCTGACCGCGCCGCAGCCTCAGCGCGACGGCGGGCCGGGCGCGGCTCACGGCCGACGCGGCTGCGCCGTGTCGAGGATCCCGACGCAGTGACTCGGACGCCTGAGGCGGCTCAGGCCGAGCGGGACTTTGCGGCTCGGATCAGCCAGGCGAACGACGGATCGCGATCGCGGTCGCTCATCATTTCGGGATGCCATTGCACGCCGAGCCATGGCAGCCCCAGGTGCTCGAGCGCCTCGATTTCGCCGTCATCGGACTTCCCGGTCACCTCGTACCCGTCGGCCACCACGTCAAGGGTCTGGTGGTGCAAGGAGTTCACCTCGATGGCCGATCCGTACAGAGACTCGGCGAGCGAACCGGCACTGAAGCGCACCTTGTGGGCTTGTGACCAGGTTGGCTGATCGAAACAGGCATGCGCGGCCACATGCTGATGCAACGTGCCCCCACCATGGACGTTCATCACCTGCACCCCCCGGCAGATGCCAAGCACCGGCAGTCCCGCGGCTTCGGCCCCGTCGAGCAATGCAATCTCGAACGCGTCGCGGTCGGGTTCGGGTGTGAACAAATCGGCGTTGGGAACCTGCCCGTAGCGGGCAGGTTCGATGTCGGCGCCGCCGCTCAGCACCAGCCCGTCGAGATGCTCGGCAAAGCTCGCCGGATCCGCGTCCGAAGGCAGAAAGACGGGCAGACCACCGGCGCCGATCACGCCACGGGCGTAGTCGCGAAAGTAAAGATCCACCTGCAGGTCGCCGAGAATCTCGGGCTGAATGGCGATCTCGCGGCCCGTCTTGGAACGACCCGAAATGCCGATAAGCGGTGCGCCTGCCATCGCGGCAGTGTACGTTCCTGCTTCACGGCGTGGAGAGGATGGCGCACCGCCCGGTGGTTGAATGCGCCTGCCATCGCCGCGGTGTACGTTCCTGTGTCGGTGCGTCGCCTGCAGACCAACCCGGATCGAAACGACCCGACCAATGTTGATCGCAGTCCGGCGGCACACGCAGCGGATGTGGACCCACCGCAACGGGTGGATGCAGGTGACTGAGATGGTTGGGGACTTGTTTCCGAAGCTTGAGCCTGCTTGGTGAGCGGGGCTGTGCGCGACGCCGCAAACCACCCAACAGACGTGGACGGGCCGATCGCATGGCGCGAACAGGGCGAGGGCTACCCGGTGGTGTTCCTGCACGGTTTGGGTGGTTCACGAACCGCCTGGACGCCGCAACTGGACGCACTGTCGAGTCGTTTTAGATGCGTGGCGTGGGACATGCCCGGCTACGGAGCATCCGCACCCATCAACGAGGTCACCTTCGAATCCCTGGCCGACGCGGTTGTGGGCTTGCTCGACGCGCTTGGGGTGACCAGGGCGTGCCTGGTGGGTGAATCGTTCGGCGGGATGCACGCCCTGCACACGGCGTTGGCACACCCACCGCGGGTGGATCGTCTCGTGCTCACCAACACCAGCCCGGCGTTCGGGATCGACGGCACCGACCCCGAAACATGGAAGGCGTCCCGGCTCGACGCCCTCGACGCCGGGGCCACACCGGCCGACATCGCCCGGCCGGTTCTGGCGAGCATTGCGGGCCCCAACATCACCCGCGAAGCCATGGACATGAGGGTCGCGGCGTTCGGGCGGATCCCCCCCGACGGGTTGCGCGCCGCGGTGAACTGTCTTCCCAGCCATGACGTGCGCGCCCGGCTCGCGGAGATAACCGCGCCCACGCTGGTGATCGCCGGCGAACTCGACACCGAAACACCGGTCTCCTACTCGCAAGCCCTCGCCAACGGAATACCCAACGCGGAGCTGGTGGTGATGAAAGGTGTGGGCCACCTGGCAGCATCGGAGGCGCCAGCGAGGTTCAACCAACTGGTGGAAGGCTTTCTCGACCGCGGCGGGCGCAGCGGTGGCATCATGGCGGGCCTATGAGCGCAGAGTTGTTCTTGCCTTGGCGAATGGAGCTGGTGGAGCGCATGGCCGCACTCGGGCCGCGTTTCGCCGAACGGGCCGAAGCCCACGACCGTCACGCCACGTTCCCCCACCAAAACTGGGAAGACCTCCGATCCGCCGGCTTGCTCGCGCTGTGCATACCCACATCCGAAGGCGGTCTTGGCGGCGACTTCGCTGCGTACGGGTTGGTGTCCGAGGAATTGGCGCGCCACTGCGCCACAACCGCGCTCACCTTCAACATGCACACGGCCACCACGCTGCTGGTGGGCCAAATCGCCGACGACCTCGACCTCACCACCGCCGATCGAGAACAACTCCAGCGGCGCCGCGCCACCTTGCGCCGGGGCATTGTGGACGGGGGAGCGATCCACAGTCAGCCGTTCTCGGAGGGCCGCGCCGCCGGGGCCACCGCCGGGTACGCAACCGAGGCGGTGCCCACCGAAGGCGGATACCGGGTGACCGGCCGCAAGATTTTCGCTTCGCTGTCGGGCGCGGCGAACGTTCACAACGTGTTGTGCAAATCCCCCGGCGATCCCAGGATCCGCTTTTTGGGGGTGCCCGCGGACGCCGAGGGTGTGAGCATCGAAGGAGACTGGGATCCGCTGGGAATGCGAGGCACCGACTCGCGCACCCTGGTGCTCAACGACGTGTTCGTGCCCGCCCACAACGAATGGCTCCCACCCGGCGTGTTCGACCAGGCCGCCGCGAGGTGGCCGATCTTCTACATGACGTTGTCGTTTTCGTACCTGGGGCTGATGCGAGGCATCATTGACGCCGCCGGGGAATACCTGCGATCCGGCGCCCGCACCGGCTCGGCGCGCCGTGACCATCCGATCAAACAGCAGGGATGGGCGCAAATGAACTTGATCTGTGACCAGGCCCAGTCGCTGGCGTACCGGGTGCTTGCCACAGCCGGGGTTGATCCGTCCGCCGAGCAGATCCGTCGGGCGTGGTCGTCGATGGTGGCCACCATGGAGGGCACAGCCGAGGTGGCGTCGCTGGCGATAAGGGTGTGCGGCGGGCGTTCAATGCTGCGCCCGTCCTATTTGGAACGCGCCTACAGGGACGCCCGCTGCGGGGCCACGATGCTGCCCTGGAGCGTGGAGGTGTGCCTGCAACGCCTCGGCGCCGCCGGCCTGTACCCCGAAGATCCGGTGCTTCCGGCCTGAGGCGGGCCTCGCGGATAGGCGTTCAGGTGTGGCAACATGACGAACCCGGCGAGAAGGGAGCCCACATGACCGCAGCCCGCGGATGGAACGACCGATGGGACCGCATCCGGGTGTTGTGGCCCGACCACCTGGGACTGGCCCGGGGCAAGTACCTGCCCGCACGCCTGGCGCGACGAGGCACCAGCCACTGCGTGACCACGTTCGTGCTGGGATATGACCGCAGCATGTTTCCCGGCCCCGGCGGGTACCTGCTTGAAGGCCTTCCCGACGTGCACGCGTCGTTCGACGACACCGACGTGCGCCAAGGCTGGGACGACGACCTCACCGGGGTGGCCGTGGCCGATTTGGCGCTCCACGATGAGCCTTACGGCGTGTCGTCGCGTCATGCGCTTCGCCGCGCCGTGGCCGACTGGCAAGAGTTGGGCTACGAACCGGAAGTGGGGATCGAGCTAGAGGCGTACGTGTTCACCCACACCCCCGACGGCCCCAAGCCGTATGAAACTCCGTCGTCGATGGTGTACGGCACCGGCCCCGGATCGGACCCGGCTCGTGTGATCGACGCGGTGGTGCGCCAGGCCGAGGCTTCGGGCATTCCGGTGGAGTCGATCAACGCCGAGTTCGACGAGGGCCAGTTCGAACTCACCCTGGAGCACCGCGACGCCCTCACCGCGGCCGATGACGCGTTCCTGTTCCGGGTGCTGGCCCGCGAAACGGTGCTGGCCGCGTGCGACGCGTCGGGGCGTTCCCACGACCTGGATCTCACTTTCTTGGGGAAGCCCTTCGCAAGGAGTTCCGGCAGCGGAGTTCACGTGAACTTCTCGCTCATCGACACCGCTGGAAACAACGCCCTGGTGGACGAGTCGTCACCCGACGGCCTGTCGCAACTGGCTCACGGCTGTTTGGCCGGTTTGGTGGCCCACCATCAGGCAATGACCGCGCTGGCCGCGCCGACGGTGAACGCCTACCACCGGCTCAATCCCGGCGAACTCAACGGCTACTGGGCCAACTGGGGTTTCGAGCATCGTTGCGCAGGCAACCGCGTGCCCGAAACGTCAGGGCCGGGAGCGCGCATCGAGAACCGTCTCGGCGACGGCGCCGCCAACATTCACACCCTGGTTGCCACCATCCTTCAAGGCGCACGCCTCGGCGTGATCAACGGGCTGGAGTGCCCCGAGCCGCTCACCGGTGACGGGTTCGAGGACATCAACACCGACGTTCACTCGGCCGAGAACCTGAGCGTGGCGCTGGACCACCTTGAGGCCGACCCGGCCCTTGGCGAAGCGGTTGGCGGCGAACTGGTGGACAATTTCGTGGCCAACAAGCGCCAGGAATGGAAGCGTTACCTGGCCGAATCCGGCGTGGACGACCCGGGCGCGGTCACCGAACCCACCGCCTGGGAACTCAACCAGTACCTGCCGTACCACTGATCAGCCAACCGTCACCAACAACGGTGCGGTGGCGTCCTCAGGTTTGCGTGGTGTCCAGGAACCAGTCCACGAGGGCTTCGCACTGGCGGGTGTTGTTCTCCTGTTGACGTGCCGTTTCGGCCAGCAACTCGGCCGGGTCCACGTTGTGCTCGGAGAGGTACTCGGGTGACGCGTCGCGCAGGAAGGCCTCTATGTGGGCCACGGTCACCTCTGGATGAAATTGGGTGCCGACGCTTGAGCCCACCCGGAACAACTGCACGGCGTTGTCGTTCACGGCCAGGATCTCGGCCCCTTCGGGTGGAATGAACCGGTCGTGATGCCACTGAAACCACGGCCCCGGGCCCACCGGATGATCCACGCCGCCGTTTGAGCCGTTGAGCGGGGTGATCTCGTACCAACCGATCTCCGACACCGGCGACAGTTCCACCCGGCCGCCGAGCACCTCGGCAAGAACTTGACCACCGAAACACACCCCGAGGGTGGGCACACCCCGGTTGTGGGCGTCGCGCACCATTTCGAGCTCCTCGAAGATCCAGGAGTCGATCTCGTCGGTGTTGGTGAGCGAACGGATCGAACCCATCATCACCAGCACGTCGTATTCGCGAACGTCGGGGAACGGCTCGGCGTCGTTGGGGCGCTCCTCGTCGTGGGTCACGATGTGCTCGTGAACGTGGAAGCCCCGTTGACGCAGGCGTGTGGTGACCAGCTCACCGGTTCCGCTCGGTTCGTGCGCCAGCAGCAGCGCCGATTTTGTGCCCTCGGGACGGGTCACCTGGCGCTCCTCGCAGCCCAATCGTGCAAACAGGCCGGGGACCGGTGGGCGTGGGGCCGGGTCACAGGTCGAACCACACGTGCGCTTGGCCGGTGCCGGCGACTGCCTCGTAATCGCCGAACTGCACCCCGCCGGCACCGCATTCGGGCCCGCCGATGGCGCCCAGCATCATCAGGTAATGGCCGAAGTAGCCCTCGGGGGCGTGGCGTGAGAACTCGGGAAGGAACTCCCAGATGGCCTTGTGGTTGCCGTCGCGCATCCATGCCAACACTTGACGATCCGCGGCGCACGCCTCGGGGGTGCGAATGTGCAGGTCGGGGTCGGCGCCTTCGTGTTGGCGGAACTCGCGCAGCGGCCAGAAGCGGTGACTGAGCCCACCAGAGGCCAGGATCACCACCCGCCGGTCCAAGCCGCGCACCGCTTCGGCCAGCAACTCCCCGGCGAGCAGGAAATCGTTGGGCAGCGCCGTTTGGCATACACCCACCGACACCCACGCCTCGTCGCCCTGCAGGAA
Source organism: Candidatus Aldehydirespiratoraceae bacterium (assembly GCA_965221635.1). Classification (GTDB taxonomy): domain Bacteria; phylum Actinomycetota; class Acidimicrobiia; order Acidimicrobiales; family Aldehydirespiratoraceae; genus JAAXHB01. Next base: position 198,479 of record OZ244902.1, on the reverse strand, counting down.
CTCCAACAGGTTCACGGTGGGATAGTGAACCGGCAGGCAGGGATCGTCGGTGGCGGTCACCCAGGTGTCGTCCCGACCGGCAGCGGTGCCGGCCCACGCATGCGCCAACTCCGGGTCGCCGGGCATGTCGTAAGGCACCTGCGCCATGCCGCGGGGCAACTCGTCGGAGGTGAACAAGCCCTGGCGGCGGCGGTGCGCGGTCACCACGTGCTCCACGGTGGTGAACCAGTGCGTGTCCACCACCACCACCGTGTCGGCGCCCACCGGGCCGAGCCTGGCGGCGCGCAGGTCGTGAAGACCGGCGTGCAAGGTGGTGTCCACCCCGTCGTTGAGGGCCCGGCGTTCAGCTTCTGGCATCACCAGGGTGGGCACGTGCGAAACCAGCGCCGCTCCCACGATCGCGCCCATCACGCCACCACCCTCACCGGCAGATGCTTGATCCCGGCAATGAAGTTGGAACGCAGAAACTGCGGTTCACCGGCTGGTTCGAGCCTGTCGACTCGGCGCATCAACTCCTCGAAGGTCACTCGGGCCTCCATTCGTGCCAGCCACGCCCCCAAACAAAGGTGCGGGCCGTTGCGCCCGAAGGCCATGTGATCGTTCGGTTGGCGGGTCATGTCGAAACGCCACGGCTGATCGAAGGCGGTCTCGTCGTGGTTTGCCGAACAGAACCACATCACCACCTTGTCGCCCCGCTTGATTTGTTTGCCGCCCAGTTCGGTGTCGCAGGTTGCGGTGCGGCGGAAATGCATGGTCACCGAACTGGTGCGCAGCATCTCCTCCACCACCGTGGGCGTGAGCTCCGGATCGGCTCGCCACGCCCGCCACAGTTGAGGGTGGTTCATCATCGTCCACAAGCCGTGGGTCATGGTGTAACGGGTGGTGTCGTTGCCTGCGGACACCAGCAGCGTGAAAAAGTTCTTGAACTCCAGATCCGACAGCGGTTCGCCGCTGCGGGTGGGCGCCAACAGCTGCGTGATCACGTCGTCACGAGGGCAAACCCGCCGGTCGTCTGCCTGAAGCGCGGCGTAGCGGAACACCTCGGCCGCCACGGGGCTGCGAAACGGCATCAACCGGAACTCCTCGGTGTCGGCGATGTCCACCACGTGGGTGGTGAACTCCGGGTCGGTGTTGCCCAACAGGGCGTCACCCCATTCCACCAGTTGGTGACCGTCGGCGTCGCTGGTGCCCAGCAATCGGCCCAACATGCGCATCGGCAGCTTGGCCGCCACTTCGGTCACCCAGTCGAAGGTGTCCGATGTGAGGGCCTCGTCGAGCACTTCGATTGCCAGGCCGCGGATGGAGTCCTCGTAGGACTCAACCACCCGGCGTGTGAACCCCCGGCTCACCAGGCGACGCAGGCGGGTGTGCTCGGGCGGGTCGAGTTCCATCATGGTTCGCCGGTACTCCAGCTGTTCCTCGTCCATTTCCTCGAGGCGGATCCCACGCGTGGACGTGAACGTGGACGTGTCGCGGCTCATGGTCAGCGCGTCCTGGTATCGGGTCACCGACCAGAAACCGGCGCCGTCGGATTCGTGTGTGAAATGAACCGGATCCTCGCGGCGCAGCCGGGCGAAGGTGGCGTGCGGCACCCCCGAGGTGAACGAGTCGTGCGACGCCAGGTCGGCGTCGTCGGGGCCGAGATCCGCGAGGTAGTCGTCCACGAACAACGCGCCAGGCCCGGCTTGCGCCGAGCGGGCTGACCCGGACTGCGCCGAGCGGCTTGACGTTTCGGTGTGTGCTGCGCTCATCGTTTGCACTCCTGAGGTTGGCGTTCCAGTGAATCCTGCCACCGATGCCGGCTTCGGTCAGCCGGCTTTGGGGTTGGGCGCCGCCCACATGGTGGTGCCCCCGGCCATCGAGTTGCCCACCTGGCGGTAGTAACCGCCGATCACCTCCAGCGGTTCCAGGCGGTGAAGCTCCTCGGTGGGGCAATCGGGGATGTTCACCTCGGCGTCACCGCACCACACGGGGCCCAGGTCAAGGTCGTGTCCGCGCATTGTCACCAGCTCGTCGAGCGAGTCGCTGCCGTCGGCTTCGATGGCGGGCATCTGGCGGGAGTGCAGCATCGGATGCGAGTTCACGAAACCGGGCGCCTCGGCGGTGCCGGTGATCTCAAAACGGGCCTCGGCCACCCTGCGGCCCCACACGCTGAGCGTCGCCCCGAAGCGCCCACCCGGCGCGAGGCGTGGCCCGGCCCGGCCGACGGTGACCGGTCGGGTCATGGCGATGTCGGCCAGCTTCTTGGGATAGCCCTGCCACAGGCCCCTGGCCAGGGCAAAGTCCTTGTCCACCCAGATGAACACCGCCCGGCTCCAGGTGCGCCCCTCGTAACGACAGCGCACCACCACCAGCATCTCGCGGTACTGCGCCCGGGCGGGGTCGAGCAGTTCCTCGAAGCTGTCGCTGCAGCTCTGCCACTCGGCCCACACCAACGCCACCGCGCCGGGATCTTCCTGCGCGGGCATCAGCGGGCGGGGCAGCAGTTCGGCCACCCGGTCGGGATGGGTGCGATACTCAATCGTGAGCATTTCACCCGAGTAATGCCACGGCGGCGACCCGAGCACCCCGGCCGCGCCGGTGGGTGTGCGCGGGTACATGAACCCACGGAGCCGATCCATGACAGCATTCAACCACCCCGAGGCCACCCCCCGCACTGGTTCGGCATCGCCTGAGGGCGGGGCCGCCGACCGCTCGTTCTCCATGGACGGGCGCAAGGTGCTGGTGACAGGCGCGTCATCGGGAATCGGCGCAGCGATCGCGGTGAGGCTCGCCGCGGCGGGGGCGAACGTTGCCGCGGTGTCGCGCTCGGGACGCGTTCCGGGCGACGCGCTCGACACGGGCGCGGGGACGATCACCGCGGTGGTGGCCGACCTGTCTGACCGTGCCCAGGTGGACACCGTGGTCCACAGGGCGGTGGACGCGCTCGGTGGCCTGGACACGGTGGTGAACAACGCAGGACGCGGTGACTGGTTGCCGAACGCGTCGCTCACCGAGGACTTCTTCGACGCCATGATCGGCCTCAACTTGTGGGCGCCGCTGCGGATCTGTCAACACGCCCACCCGCATCTCGGCGCCGCGGCAGCGTCCGGGCAGGACGCGGCGGTGGTGATGATCGGCTCGGTGGACGCCGTGCGCCCCTCCGCGGGCAGCACCGTGTACGGCGCCACCAAAGCCGCGCTCGGTGCCGTGACCGTGGCGTTGGCCAAGGAATGGGCCGCCGAACTGATTCGCGTCACCCAGGTGAATCCCGGCCTGGTGCACACGACCATGTCCCAGGCCATGATCGCCGAACTCGACACCGCCGGCGTGTCGGTGAACATCGCCGGAAGGCCCGGCCACCCCGACGAAATAGCAGCATTGGTTCACTACCTGGTGGCGCCGGCAGGGCGTTTCGCCACAGGAGCGTCATACCGCGTAGACGGAGGCGCCCTAGCCCAAGGCCCCTTCGACCACAACACCTGATAGGCGATCCGTCAAGAGAACGGATGCGCAAGTCTCATAGCACACACTGCAAGCGACAGACCGCGCAGTCCCGTAGGGCGGATCCGCCCAACGAGCAGCCGGACTCCGGCGCTCAGGACGGCCGCAAGGTGAGAATGCTCCTTGCGGGCCAACCCCCGTCGATGTAGAGCATGTCTCCGATTACCGCCACGGCATGGCCTGATCGTTCGGTGCCGGCGGGTGCGTCGGGGAGTTGAAGCCACGTGCTGGTTGTGACTTCCAGGGCAGCGCCGTCATTGGTGGGTCCCGTGGTGTCCTGCCCACCCCAGGCGAACACCAGTGCGCTGTCCGCCGAGTAGGCCAGGCCCAGGTTCCGCCGGGCACTGAAGGGTGCGTTCGGCAGTTTCGTCCAACGGTCTTGCGCCGGGTCGTAGGACGCGAACTCCGACACGTCACGGCTCGTGGCACCCGCATGGATGATCACCTCGGATCCGGTCCACACCGATGCGGGGTTGGCGCCCGCGGGCAGGGGAGCAGGTGACATCTGGTGCCAGGTGCCGGACGACACGGTGTACACAGCGCCGTCGGTTAGAAGTCCTTCACCGAGATCGTCACATTGGGCAACACGTGCGGCGCAACCTCCCCACACCACGAGTTCGCTGCCTGTCCAAGCAGTCACGGCACGGTCACGTAGCTCAAGCGGAAATCGAACCGAAGTGCGCCAGCTTCCAGTGCGCGGATCAAGCGCAAGCCCGCTCGCAAAGTAGAGCAACTCCGTTCCAGTCCAAATCCCGGGACCAAGATCCTCACCGCCAAGTGGAACCGCATCAACCGTGGGATTCATCCAAGTGTTCGAATCGGGATCGAACGCGAGGGCCGGAGCCAGTTCAGATTCGTCCAACGCAACTCCGGGACCGATGTAGACCACCTCGCCCGTCCATACAACCGCCGAACCCGATCGGGATGGCTGACGGGCAGGTCCCGCCGGTTCTACCGAGCCATCGGAAGCATCAAAGACATGAGCCCCAACACCCCGCCCACCGTTCAAGGTCCGAACAGACACCAGTCGGTGTTCAGAAACAGGAAGCAACACAGGAGACTCCCGACTGCCAAGATAATCAACTCGCTCCCAAGTCCCCTCCAATATCCCATCCACCTCCGCCCATCGACACCCAACACCGAAACACGCACGAAGAGTTGTATTCTCCCTTTCCTCGGAAGTGTCCGCCTGCCAGAATGCATCCCTTCCCGACGCTGCAGAGCGATCTGGCGAGGAACACGCCAAGAGCACAAGCAACATACCCATAACAATGAACCCCGGCCTTGAACTGTTCATAAGCAGCACCTTCCGACCTTGTGAACTAAAATACCTAGACGCCCATGTACCAAGAACCCAGCGGCTCGATTATGCCTCAACAAACGCGATCTGTGGTTCGGCCAGGGTTGTAGTGAACAGAGGATCCGAGGGTTCTCCGTTGCGAATAACGCTTTCTGAACAAGTGACCCACACGTCGCAGGGATCATGCATGGCATCACCGATAATCTGTCCTCTGATGGGGGTTTGATCCATGGCAGACCTCTTCAATCTGGTGTGTTGAGCCATGCGAATCGGAAACAATTTGGAGGTATCCGAATACTGCTTGCCGTGATCGCTGACAGACCCTAATCTAGCATGAGACCACCGACGACGTGTCAGATTGCTTGGCCAACAATTGCTGTTTTGGATGGCAGACTCATGTCTGGTGGTGGCAGGTTTGTCATGTCTGTTGTTTGGGTATGGTTGTGTCATGGTGTCTGTGCATCACCAGGACCAGTCCATGCGGCAGGTTGGCCTGGCTTGTGGAAAAATTGTGGACGTTGCTACCGGGATATTGGAGGCGCACCGGTTCGGGGTTGATGAAGGGATTCACGAACGACCGTGGAGTGCTGCCTTTCATCTTGACGCCTTGGAGGTGTACGCCGGAGCGCTTCCCGACTCCCACCGCCAGAAGATCTTGAGACTGTTCGAGGAATGCGTGCCCACGATGACGGACTACCTGATCCCGGCTTGGCTTGCCGAGGATTGGCTGATTGTCCTCGAATACCTGAGACAGGCAGTCAACGCGATGCAGGGCCTGCGAGCGGAGTCCGATGTCCGCGGGGCGGAACCTGAGGACTGGTGGCTGGTTCCGGTGGACGGACCAACTCCGCGGGTGATCCGCTTCGACCTGTTGGCGCAGTTGACCACCACTCCGGGAGCTCAACGCTTACTGGAGGCAGCCGGAGCTGTGACACAACATCTTCAAGCCCAACTGCAGGTGACACTCGACGAACAGGAAGTTCGCCTGCTCGTCGCACTGGCCGCGGGTGCCAGAGTCTCGGAACTGGCCGAGCAGCTCCACTACTCCGAGAGGTCGATCTACCGGCTCATGTCGGTGGTGTGGAGCAAACTTGGCGCTGCGGATCGTCGCGACGGACTGCGGATAGCTGCAGCAAGGGGCCTGCTCGACTGAGCTTGTGTGCTGGAGGCCGCTCCGAGGCGCCGGCGGGTCTCAAGTAGGGTTCAACGGTGCCCCGACCACCCAATCCGGCCACCCAATTCCGCATAGCCGGGCACCCCCCGGAAGATCCGCGGGCGCAGTCCGCCCATCCGAGTTCTACGGTGCAGACATGAGTTCTGGGGTTGCGGTGCTGGTGGGCGGGGTTGCTGTTGGCGCGGATCACCTGATTGGGGGGTGCCGGGTGTCTTCGCCGGACACGTTCGAGTGCCGATCCCCGTTGGATTGGGATCACAAGCTTGCAGATGTCGCCCGTGGCGACGCCGCGACGGCCGAGGCGGCGGTGAGCGCCGCGGTTGAGGGGTTCGCCACCTGGGGGGCCATGGCGCCTGCGGAGCGGGCCGCTGCGTTGCATCGCGTGGCCGACCTGATCGAGGAACGCAACGACGACATCGCCCTGGTGGAAACCCTCGACATGGGCTTCATGTACCGGTCGATGCAACAACGCCTCGTGGCCAGGGGCGCCACCAACTTCCGCCTTTACGCCGATCTGGTGGCCCAACACACCGAACGAGAATGGGAGGCTCGCGGCACCCGTCACAGCGTGCAACGAATGCCGGCCGGGCCTGCGGTGGTGATCACCCCATGGAACGCGCCGTTCATGCTGGCCACGTGGAAGGTGGCGCCTGCGCTGGCCGCCGGCAACAGCGTGATCCTCAAACCCGCGGAGTGGTCGCCGCTGTCGGCGTCGCTTCTGGCCGATCTCACCGTGGAAGCCGGGCTGCCACCGGGGGTGTTCAACCTTGTGCAGGGTTTCGGCGCCGAGGTTGGCGCCGCGCTCACCGCGGATCCGCGGGTGCGGCGAATCAGCTTCACCGGCTCACCCGAAACGGCCCGTGTGATCGGCGCAGCCGCGGCGGCCAACATCGTGCCCTTCACCGCCGAGCTTGGCGGCAAGGGCCCGCTGGTTGTGTTCGCCGACGCCGACCTCGATGCAGCGGTGCGCCAAGCCGCCGCGCAGTACGAAGACTCGGGTCAGGTGTGCCTGGCCGGCACCAGGCTTCTGGTTCAACAGTCGATCCGCGACGAGTTCCTCGACGGCCTGCGGGCCGCCACCAACGCTCACGTGCTGGGCGACAGCCGCGACGACGCCACCACGATCGCCCCGGTGGCCCATCCCACACACCTCGAACGGATCGCCGGTTTCGTTGACCGGGCCCGTGACGCCGGTGACCGGGTGCTTTGGGGTGGCCAGCGGCGCGAAGGATCTCTGCACTACGAACCAACCCTGGTGGAACCGGCGTCTGAGCAGTCCGAAATCCTTCAACGTGAGGTGTTCGGGCCGGTGCTCACCATCCAGTCCTTCAACACCGAAAACGAAGCGGTGCGCCTCGCCAACTCCACCAGCTACGGCCTGTCCGCGATCGTCTACACCGGCTCGGCGGAACGCGCCCGGCGTGTGGGCCGGGCCATCCGCGCCGGGATCGTGTGGGTCAACACGTTCCTGGTGCGAGACCTCACCGCCCCGTTCGGGGGATGCGGACTGTCGGGCATCGGCCGCGAGGGCGGCGACTACGCCCTGGACTTCCACAGCGACCTCAAGACCCTGGTAATCGATCACAGCGCCACGGATTCACGTTGACCACCGGCGACATCAGCAGCGAAATGCTCGAAGCCGAGCGTGACGTTCAGAACCGCCTTCAGGGCCGGCCGCTGGACTTCGAAGCCGACCGGGCCATCGCCAACATTTACCGGGCGGCGGCGTCGATCAGACGACGCGGCGAGCAGGGCGAACTCGCAGAGTACGGGCTGAGTTGGGGAGGGTTCACGATCTTGTGGGTGCTGTGGGTGTGGGGAGAGATGCCAACGGCGCGCCTCGCCACCGAATGCGACCTCGCCAAGGGAACCCTCACCGGCATGATCAACACGCTGCAAAAGCGCGGACTGGTTTCTCGCAGGCCCGCCCCCGACGACAAACGGCGAGTCCTGGTGAAATCCACCAAAGCCGGAATGGACATCATCGAGGAGTTGTTTCCCCGCATCAACGGCTTCGAGGTTTCGTTGCTGCGCGGCCTCAGCCGACAGGAAGTGCTCACGCTTTCGCGTTTGTTGCGAGTGGTCATACACAACGCCGGTTAGGGCGGCACCGCGACGCTGTCCGCCTCAGAGGCGACCGGTGTTGCGTCAGACCGGGATAGCCGCGGCCAACTCTCGCGGCAAGGCCGGCGGGTTTCAGCCGTTTGATTTCGGCCGTTTGGTTTCAGTCGTTTGATTTCAGCCCGGTGGCGGAGGCAGGTAGCCGCCACGGGTTTGTGGCAGGCGCATGTCCAGCACCCTTGAAGCCACCACGTTGCGCAAAATCCCCGCGGTTCCGCCGCCGATGGTGAACATTCGCACGTCTCGGTACATGCGCTCCAGGCCACGGTTGCGGCTGTAACCAGCGGCGCCGTGCAGTTGCAACGCGTCGCTTGTGACTTCGATGGCCCGCTCGGCGGTGAACACCTTCGCCCGGGCGGCCATCGCCGCGTCGGGAAACCCGAGCGCGGTGTGCTCACCGGACGCGGCGGCGCGCCAGGTGAGACTCCGGGCCGCTTCGAGCTTGATCGACATGTCCGCCAGGCTCCACTGCACGCCCTGAAACTCCGCGATCGGGCGGCCGAACTGTTCGCGCTGTTTCACGTAGGCCACCGCCAGTTCGTACGCACCAGCGGCGATCCCCAAAGCCACCGTTCCCGCCCCGACTCGTTGGGTGTTGTAAGCGTTCATCAGCTCGGCGAAACCCCTGGCGAAACCCGACGGGGGCATCAGCACCATGTCGGCGCTCACCTCCATGTCGGTGAGAATCACCTCCGTTTCGGGAAGCCCGCGCAAACCCATGGTCGGTTCACGCCGCCCGAAGCTCAGACCCGGAGTTTCACCGCGCACCGCCAGGAACCCGCCGATGCCCTCGTGATTGCCTTGCTCGTCGAACACACGAGCGAAGATCAAATGCAGCTTCGACACGGTGCCGCCGGTGATCCAATGCTTGAGACCGTTCAGCACGTAGGTGTCCCCACGACGATCAGCGCGGGTGGTCATCTGCGACGCGGAACTCCCGGCTTGGGGTTCGGTGATGCAAATCGCGGGCTTGTCACCCGCGAGCACCAACTCGGCTGCCAGCGACTTCTGCGATTCGGTGCCGTAAGCCATGATCGCGGAGATCGCACCCATGTTGGCCTCCACCGCGATGCGCCCGGTGACCCCGCAAACCCTGGCCATCTCCTCCACCACCACGATTGCATCCAGCAGCGGAAGTCCGGGCCCTCCGTGCGCGGCGTGTACGCCCATTCCGGTGAAACCCGCGTCGGCCAGCGCGGCGGCATTGTCCCACGGGTACTCCTCGGATTGGTCAACCTGCGCGGCGCGGGGCGCGATCACCTCCGTGGCCAACGCCCTGGCCTCGGCCTGGGTGCGAAGTTGGCGTTCGTTGAGCTGCCAGGTCACTGGCCCTCCAAGCTGCGACGGGTCAACGCCACCAGGTCACGCTGCACGACGCTGCCCCCGATGCGGTGGATGTCGCCGGCCACCGAATCGAGCAGTTCCGCAGCGGCGGCGGGCTCGGTGACGCTCACACGGATCGCTTCAGCCAGAGGTGCTACCACCGTTCGGAACGTTTCGCCGTTGTGGGACGGGTCGTCGCGGTGCGATTCGGCCACACCCGCAAAGAACGTGTCGGCCTCGGGGTGGCCGGGGTGGCGGGCGAACGCCAGGGCCATGTGCAGGTCGATGAAACCGCAGGTGTGCCGCTCGGGGCGCGCCGCGAAGGCGTCAGCCATCGGCGCCCACCGGCTGCCCACGTCGGCGCCTTCGAGTTCGAGGCGCCACAACAGCGACGCCTGGTCGCACAACTCGAACGGCGTTGAGGCGTCATCCACCTGTTGGTCGTGAACATCGAAAGCGGCGGCAGTGTCGCCTGCTGCGATCAGCCGCAACGCCAGATGCCACCAAATGTGTACCGCGAGCAGGTGCTGATGGCGCCACGTGGGGCAACGCGAACGCAACAACGCCAGGGCCTTGTGCTGATCATCGGTGCTCTCGTACACGTGAGCCAGGGCGTGCAACGCCCACAGGTCCATCGGGTTGGCCTCCAGCGCCTGAAGGCCGACGTTCTCGGCTTCGGCGTAGTGCCCGGTTTCCTCCAACGAGAACGCGTGCATACCCGTCACGTAAGGCAAGCCCGCGGGCGCATCGGCGAAGGCGCGCATCGCCTGAGAACTCGAAGCCAACCGGCGTTGCGCGTCGCCGGTGTGCAGGTAGACGTCGTGCGCGAAACGAACCGCCGCCAAGTCGGTGCCAGCCCTGGCCGCGTCATCCCACCGGCGTGCCGCCGCGGCGAACTCGCCGGACGCGAACAGTGCCAGCGCCTCGCTGTGGGCGCGCTCACGGGCGCCTTGGGCGCGCCGTTGTGCCCGTGCCAGGTCGGTTTGCACCTCGTCGCTTTGGGGCGGGGCACCGGCGAGCAAACGGTATGTGCCGCAATACACCGATCCCATGGCGAACGCCTCGTCATGGGCGTTGGCCTCCTCGAGGCGGGCGAAAGGACCGCCACTGAACGCCAAAGCGTCCTGCCAAGCCAGGTCCCAGGCTGCCACAGCGTCGGCTGATCCCGCCACCGGCGCCCCGAACGCGTCGAGAGTCACGTCACCGCCCGCCAACCTGGAGTGCTCCACAATCCGCGTTGGCGCGCATGGCCGAATCGCCGCTTGCCGAATCACCCATGGCCGAGATCACGGCTTGAAGCCACTTCTCAACGGCTGCCACGGCTCAACCGTCCCACGGCTCAACGGCAACGCCCACAACTCGCGGAAGTCCTTGTTGTCGCACGGCGACATCACAACGTCACCTCCAGGCGTTCGAGGCCGTTCACGAAGTTCGATTCCACATAGGCGGGCTCTCCCACCGTCTCGAAGCGCATGTGCCTCTGCAGGATCTCGTCGATCAGTTCGGCCACCTCCAGGCGGGCCAGCGACGCGCCAAGGCAGAAGTGAGCCCCGCCGCCGCCGAAGGCCACATGCGCGGGAACGGCCGGGCGGTCGGGTTTGAACTCCATGGGATCGGCGTGCGCGGTGTGGTCGAAGTTGGCCGCCGCGTACCACATCACCACCTTGTCACCGGGATGCAGGGCGGTGCCGGAGAGCACCGCGGGTGCGGTGACGGTGCGGCGGAAGTACAGGATCGGTGAGCTGTAACGGATCACCTCGTCGCTGATCGAACCCAGCAGCGAGCGATCGGCGCGCACCGCCGAGAAGGCGGCGTCGAACTGGTGCAGGTGCAACGCCAGGTGCGCCATCGACGCCCGGGTGGTTTCGTTGCCTGCGAAGATCATCAACCGAAAAAAGTTGGCGAACTCGTCGTTGCTGAGGCGCTGCCCGTCCACCTCGGCGTGTACCAGCGCGGTGATCAGATCATCCACCGGCTCTTGGCGGCGCTGTTCCCCCAACCGCAGCGCGTACTGGGCCATGGCGTGCGCCGCTGGGCTGTTGAACGGCAACAGGCGCAGATCGGTGGTGTTGCCGTACGCGGTGGGTTCGAGCGGTTCGTTGCCGGTGCCGGCCACCAGATGATCCGACAATTCGATCATGTGCCGATGATCCGCGGCGGGCACGCCCATGATGTCGCAGATCACGCCTATGGGCACAGGCGCCGCCACCAGTTCAACCCAGTCGCCGCCACCACCTGCTTCGAGACGGTCGAGTGCTCGTTTCACCCGGGCGCGCACACCGGCGCGGTACGACATCACATGACGGGGAGTGAACGCCGAACTCACCAGGCGCCGCAGGCGGGTGTGAACCGGAGGATCGAGATCGATCATCGAGGCTCGTGCCTGGCGTGCGTCGTCGTCGATGTCGTAAATCTGAATGTGGCCCAGCTCAGAGGAGTACGTGGCGGTGTCACGAGACACCTCAACAAGGTCGTGATGTCGTGTCACCGACCAGAACCCCCGATCACCACTCGGGGCGTCGGGTGTCCATGCGAGCCGCTGATGGCGTCGCATCGCCTCGAACGCGTCGTGAGGGATCCCCTGCGCAAACGTGGAGGCGTCGTGGAGATCCACCGGCGCCGGAAAGGCCATGTCGTTGCCTACGGGCTTGCGCTGGGCCCCGGCGCCGCCGATATGGCCCCGCTGGGGCATCTGTCGATGATCTCCAACGCAGCGGCGTGTTCCAACGAGCCGTCACCGATCACCGCAGCCACCGCGGTGTCGTCGTCCACCCGGAACACGTCGGGGTGGGTCATCTCGCAATGCCCTGCGCCGATGCACACCGTGGCGTCCACCGTCATCGCCACCATTGCGTGTGACCGGCCGGGGTTGCCGGGGGCGCCGCTCACCGGTCGATTCCCATGTTCACCGAAAGCACCCCGTGAACGAAGTTCGAAGGTGTGCGCACCGGCTCGCCGAGGCGCACCAGGCTCATGCGGCGTGCCACCATCTCCTCAAGAAGCACCTGCACCTCCAGGCGGGCCAGGAACGCGCCCAAACACGAATGCGGCCCGCCACCCCCGAACGCGAAATGAGGGTTGGGGTGTCGGCCAAGGTCGAGGCGGTGAGGCTCGTCGAACACCGCTTCGTCGTGGTTGGCGGCTCCGTACCACATCACCACCTTGTCCCCGGCCGCGATCGGCGTGCCCGCCAGAGTGGTGTCCACCGCCGCGGTGCGGCGCATGTGCAGAATCGGCGAAGCCCAGCGCAGCAGTTCCTCCACCGCTGAGGGGATCATCTCGGGGCGATCAAGCACCCGCTGCCACTGGTCGGGATCCTCCGCGAGGGCCATCGCTGCGTGGGAGATCGCGGTGCGGGTGGTTTCGTTCCCGGCGAATATCAGCAAGTGGAACAGGTTGCGGTATTCGTTCATCGTGAGCCGGTCGCCGTCGGATTCGGCGAGCACCAGTTTGGTCACCAGATCGTCGCGGGGTTCGTCGCGACGCTCCGCGCCGAGACGTTCGCCGTATTCGAACAGCGCATGGCTTGCGGGACTGTTGAACGGCAACAACCTCAACTCGGTTGTGTTGCCGAACGCATCCGGCGGCAATGTCTGAGCGTCGCCGGTTCCCTCCACCAGGTAGTTGGACAACTCCACCAAAAAGGCGGCGTCGCTGATCGGCACCCCGAGCATGGTGAGAATCACCCGGATCGGCAGCGGCGCCGCCAACATGTCCACCCAGTCACCTTCACCGGCAGCCTCGAAGCTGTCGAGCAGCTCGACGGTGATCTCGCGGATGGTTTCCTCCCAGCGGCGAATGTTGCGCGGCGTGAAAGCGGTGGCCACGAGCCGTCGCAGGCGGGTGTGGTCGGGGGCGTCGCTGTCGATCAGCGAGCGTCGGGCCTCCAGGGCGTCCGCTTCGAGATCCCACAGGTTGGTGTGACCAATGGCCGATGAGTACGTGGCGGCGTCCTTGGACACCGCCTTCACGTCGGCGTGGCGTGCCACAGCCCAAAATCCGTTGTCGCCGTAGGGATGCCACGCCAAACCGGGTGTGTCGCGCAGCTCTGCGTAACGCTCGTGGGGCATGCCCCGCAGGTACAGCGAAGCTTCGGTCACCTCCGGCGCATCAGCCGCCAGGGCTGTCCCGGTGGTGGTGCCGGAGGGGCTCGCCGCGGTGGCCATGGCGGCGCTCGGCGGTGTGGTGGACGAAACGGGAGGGTTCACGTGGCCCCTAGCTGTGTTCGATGTAGCGGGCGCGTTCCCAGTCGTTCACGTCGTCGGGTTCGGGACTGTGCTCGGCCACCAGCGCCAGTTCGGCTTGGGCGATGCTCACAAAACTGCGCGAAAACATGTCGCCCAACTGCGTTGCCAAGGCGCTGCCGTCGAACGCGGCGATCACCCCGGCGGGATCCGCGGGCAGCGCCTCGTGATCACCGGGGTTGGTGTACATGTCGCCCACGCACAGCGGCCCCGGGTCGAGGTTGCGGTGCACCCCGTCGATCCCGGCGGCCAGCAGCGCCGCGATGATCAGGTACGCGTTGGCATCGGCGCCCGCTGAGCGGAACTCCACCCGGTTGTGCGAAGACCCGGAATCGGCGATGCAGCGAGCCAGCACGGTGCGGTTGTCCAGTCCCCAGGTGACGTGAGTCGGAGCGAACGTGTAGGGCCGGATGCGTTTGGCGCCGTTGGGTGTGGGGGCGCCCATGAGCGTGGCCGCGGTGGCGTGTTCGAGCAGACCGGCCAGCCAGGCGCGTGCCAAGGCGTTCGGTTCGCCGTCGGCGCAATCCGCGAACGCGTTCACGCCGTCGGCGTTGAGGCTGGTGTGAACGTGCATTCCCGAACCCGACTGATCAGCCCACGGTTTGGGCATGAACGTGGCCCGCAGGCCGTGCTGCACCGCCACCTGTTTCACGATCGACTTGAACAGCGCGGCGTTGTCCGCCGCGACCATGGCGTCGCAAGGCCCTGCGTTGATTTCGATCTGACCGGGCCCGTACTCGGCGTTGGACGATTCCACCTCGATTCCCGCGCCCGCGAGGGCGTCGCGCATCGCGGACAGCACCGCTTCGAGTTCCAACGCGTCGGTGAGGGAGCTGTACTTGATGTGATCCTGAACCGGAGACCAGTCCGGGTTGCACAGGTAGAACTCCATTTCGGTGGCCACTACCGGTTCAAGCCCGGCGGCACGGCAGCGTTGGATCTGAGCAGCGAGAACCGTTCGTGGCGCCAACGGGTGAGGTTCGCCCTGTTCGTTGGTGGTGTCGGCGAACACCAACGCGTACCCGGGTCGGTGCGTGAGGATCCGACCGGTGCTCACGTCTGGGGCCAGGTGACAGTCGAGGTAGCCGGAGTCCATGTTCACGAACTCGTTGTCGGGCAGGTCGTCTTGCATGTCGAACACAAAAATCGCGTCCGCGATGTGCAAACCGGCAGCGTGAACCCCGCCGAAGAAGCGATCCGCCGGCACGCGTTTGCCGCGCAGGCCTCCCTGGGTTTCGGGCACGGCCACCTCCACGGTGTGAACGGAGTGCGCGGCGCAAAGGTCGGCGAAGTCCTGCAATGAAGTTGCGATGGGCGGCATTTCAGCTCCCTTGACGGCTACAACGATCTCCGCGCACATCGAGCACAATCCGGCCCTTGGCTTCGCCGCTGCGGAGCCTGTCATGGGCGAGTTGTGCATCGGTGAACGCAACGATTTCCACATCGGACAAGACGCCTGGTTCTCGCTGCGCGAACGCAAGCAGCTCGTCGAGTTGTGAGCGGCTGCCCCACACGCTGGACATGAAACGCGCCTCGTGGGGCACCTTGCCAAAACCAAAGCCCACCTGGCCACCGGCGAGTCCCACCACCACCGCCGTTCCGCGTTTGGCCACGTGGGCCGCAGCGACAGCCAGCGTGGTCGACGCGCCGATGAAATCGATCACCAGGTCGAATGTTTCAAGATCCTCCGGTGTGCCGGTGGCGTGGTGCGCGCCCTGCTCGATGGCGGTGCGTTGCTTGGCCTCGGAAAGGTCGAGGGCAACCACGGTCGCTTCGCTTTGCAGTCTCAGGAACCGGATGGCGAACTGGCCGAGGCCACCCGCGCCGATCACCAGCGCCGTTGCCTGACTGCCCCGCTCGCGCAGCCTGGGCAGGCCCTGGCCAACGGCGCGGTACGCGGTGAGCCCACCGCACGCCAACGGGGCCGCCCGGTACGGGTCGAGATCGCCGATGGGCGCCAGGTAGCTCTCGGCGGGCACACCCATGCGCTGCGCGTAACCACCATCGGCGAAGATTCCGGCCTCGGCCGCGTCCGCGCAGATCATCTCCACACCGCCCCGGCAGTCCTTGCACTTCCCGCACCCCCACGGCGCGTACACCATCACGGGACCCATCTGTGGGTGGATGCCGGTCACCTCGTGGCCCAAGATCAGCGGCGGGGCCTTGCCGATCATGCCGTCGGCAACGTGCAGGTCCGAATGGCACACCCCGCACGCGGTCACCTCCAGCACCGCACCGCCGTCGGGTTCAGGGTGGTCATCCACGCGCACCATCGGCGTGTTGTGCGCTTTGAGCACCATGGCCTGCATCTCAGCAAACCCTCGTTCTCGCCGGACCCGTGGTGGGTTCACTCATCGGCTGAGGCGCCCAGGTACGCGGCCCGAACCGCCGGATCGGCCGACACTTCCTGGGGTGTGCCGGTGGCGATCACCCGGCCCTGGTCGAATGCGTAGATCACGTCGCTGATGCCGTTGATGAAGTTGAGGTCGTGGTCGATCACGATCACCCCCGCGCCGATCGTGGCGGCCATGTGTCGCACTTGTTCCACCATGGCCGCGGATTCTGCGTCGCCCATTCCGCTCGTGGGCTCATCGAGCAGCAGAAACAACGGCGACAGCGCCGCGGCTCGTGCCAGTTCCAGGCGACGCGAGTTGCCGTAGTCGAGTTCACCGGCGCGGCGGTGGCGGTGCTCCCACAGGCCCGCCTCGGCGATGATCGAGTCCACGTCGGGCCTGGGCCGGTGCTTGCGGTGGGTGGCCGCCACCAGCGCTGACACTTCCACGTTTTCCCGAACCGTGAGCAACGAGAACAACCGCAGGTTCTGAAAGGTGCGCACAATTCCGGCGCGTGCCAACTGGTACGCCTCACGGGTGGTGAAGTCCTCGCGGTTCAACGAGAACGAACCGCCCTGGGCGCTCACCATGCCGGTGATGGCGTTCACGAAGGTTGTCTTGCCCGCCCCGTTGGGCCCGATGATGCCCACCACCTGACCGGTGCGGGCCTCCAAACCGGCACCGGCGAGGGCCTGGAACCCGCCGAAGTAAACGTCCACACCCGTGGCGGTCAGCACCGCCGGCTCCTCGGTGGCTTCCAGTTCGGGAAGCGGATCGGGCTTGGTTTCGGCGCCCCTGCCGAAACGTCGCCACAGCGCCCGGTCCAGTTCCCAGTCGTGGGTGATCCCACGTGGGCGCCAGATCATGAAACCCAGCATCGCCAGTCCCAGGAACACGGTTTGCAGGTTCTCGCGGAAGATCCAGTCCAGGGGCCGACCGTCGAGTCCGATGCCGAACACCTCGAAGCCGTCCTGGCCGAGGCGGCGGGCCATTTCGCGCCCCGCGGTGATCACCGCCACGCCCACCAGCGCCCCGGTGACGCTGTTGCGCCCACCCACGATCAGCATGGCGAGAGTGACCAGCGTGTAGGTGAAGAAGAAGTCGTCGGGCAGGATCGACCCGGTTTCGTACACACGCAAACTTGCGCCAACGCTCACCACCGCCACCGAAATCAGCAGCGCAATTGTTTGTTGCACCTGCGGGTTCACGCCCATGGCCCGTGCCGCGAGGTTGTCCTCACGGGCGGCCACGGCGAGGCGGCCGCTGCGGCTTTGTGCGTACAGGCGGGCCAGGATCAGCGTGCCCAGCAACGCCAGGTAGATCGGGGCGCGGGTGTCGAGAGCGCCTCCGATTCTGAAGGACAGCCCGCCACGGTCGCCGCCTGTGAGAGCGGGCCAGTTGCGTGCCACTTCGTGGGTCACGAACAGCAACGCCAAGGTGATCACCGTGGCCGCGACCGCTCCCGATTCGGCGCCGGATCGGGCCAGGCCCACACCCACCACCAACGCCACCAGCAGCGTCACCCCCACCGCGAGCAGCACCGCAACCCAGCTCGAGAGGTCAACGTCGGTGAGTCCGAAAGGTGCGTTGGGCACACGCTTGAGCTTCTCCGCGGGTGAGATCGCGAAGATCGCGAACACATAACCGGCAATGGCGCCGAAACCGATGTGCCCGAACGACAACACACCCGTGTTGCCCACGTAAATCTGAATGCCCAGCACGATGATGGCGTCGATCAGCATCACCGTCACCAGACGCTCGGCCGCGCCACCGAGCGCCGCTTGGTACAACAGCGCCCCGGTCACGAACACCGCGAACAGAATCAGCGCCCCCACCAGGGGAAACCCAAGGTCGCGCACCTTGTTGGGAAACATCAGCGGGGCCTCGTGGCTGGGGGACTGGTTGAGCCGGACATCACACGCGCTCGGCTCGCACCACCGAAACGAGGCCCTGTGGCCTGAAGATGAACAGCAATGCGATCAGCAGGAACACCACGCCTTCGGTGAGACTCTCCACCGAGTCGGGCAGCCTCGAGCGCAACAGCACCTCGGCCAAGCCCAGCGCGAATCCGCCGATCACCGCACCCCGAAGGCTTCCCAGCCCGCCGATCAGCGCCGCGAGCACGCCTTTGAGCATCGGCACGATGCCGGCGCTGGGGGTGGTGGAACCGTTGCGCATCAACCAGAACACGGCGGCTATCCCCGCGAGAACACCCGACAACACGAACGCGCCGCGGATCACCGAGTTGGATCGCACCCCCATCAGGCGGGTGGTTTCGAAGTCCGCGGCCGCGGCTCGCAGCGCCAGTCCGAACATTGTGCGCTGAAGCACCAGCGACGTGGCCAGCAGGGTGACGATCGTCACCGCGATCACGATCGTGTCGAAGATCTCGATCTTCAGCGGCCCCACGCTGTAGGTGTTGGCAACCCAGCTGGGGCTGTTGAAAGACTTCACCGAGGCCGACACGTACAACAAGAAGATGGCCGATACCACGAAATGCACACCGAAGGAGGTGAGCAACAAGGTGAAGTCCGAAGCGCCACGCACCCGGCTGAACGCCACCCATTCGATGAGCATCGACGTGGCCACCGCCACGATCACTATGAGCGGCACCACCAACCACCACGACCAGCCCGCCCCCAGCGCCCAAAAGGCGGCGTAGCCGCTCACGGTGATCAGCTCGCCGTGGGCGAAGTTCAACAGGTGCATCACCCCGAAGATCACCGCCACCCCGAGAGCCAACAGCGCGTAGATGCTGCCACGGCCCAGGCCGTCCACCAGGTTCTGGAGCAGTTCGGTCATGTTGTTCTCCGCCCTCAGCCGCTCACGAACGTGTCGAAGAGATCGTCACGGGCGCGCAACTCGGCGCCGGTGCCCTCGGCCACCGCAATCCCGCTTCGCAGCACATAGGCGCGGTCTGCCACCTCGAGCATGCGTGTGGCGTTCTGCTCCACCACCAGCAGGGTTCGGCCCTGGTCTCGCAGAGTGCCGATCAACCCGAACACGAAGTCCACCAGGGCGGGCGCCAATCCCAGCGAAGGTTCGTCCATCATCAAAAAGCGCGGCTTGCACATGAGTGCACGAGCAATCGCCAGCTGTTGGGCCTCGCCGCCCGAGAGGTAACCGGCCGCGGTTGTGAGTTTGGCCCGCAGCACCGGAAACTGTTCACACATCTCCTCGATCAAACCGGCGCGTTCTTCTCGGGCGACGGTGGCACCGCCGATGCGAAGGTTCTCCTCCACGGTGAGGTCCACGAATATGCGGCGGTGCTCTCGCACCAGCGCCAGACCCGAGCGCAGCAGTCGCTCCGGTGGCGTGGAGGTGATGTCCGCGCCGTCGAAGGTGATGGATCCCTGCGCCGACTGCAGCAGCCCGGCTATGGACTCCAACAAGGTGGTCTTGCCCGCGCCGTTGGGTCCGATGAGGCCAACGACCTCACCGGACCCAACTTTGAGGCTCACATCACGCAGCGCCGAGATCGCCCCGTACTTCACCGTTAGGTGCGATACCTCGAGCATTGCTTCGCGCAGGCTCAACCGATGCCGCTCACCGCATCAGCCGACAGGCATCGGCAGCGTCGGTGTCGGCGTGTGGTGTGGCTCAGCCGATGGTGGCCACCAGAACGTCTTCGCCGTCGACGATCCGGTTGATGGGCACCGCCTTGGGCGGAATGCCGTTGGTGCCCGCGTAGGTGATCTCACCAGAGAGGCCCTCGAAGCCGGAGATCTCCCGCACGGCGGCGCCGATCTCAGCGGGGTCGGTGCAACCACAATCGAGGATTCCCTGAATGCCAAGGAACATCGAATCCACGTAGAGCGCCATGAAGCCCCGTGATTCCAGGGCCTCGCCCCTGGAGGCTTCGTAACCGGCGAGCAGCGTGTCTATGGGGTCACCCGCGGTGATGCTGGTGTGTGGCGTGTGAGCGATGCCCTCGTTGTTGTCCTCACCCTGGATGCCGGTGGCATCGAGAGCGTCGGTGCCGATGTAGGTGAGACCGTCGAGTCCCTGGCCTTCGAGCTGGCCGCGCAGTGCCGTCACCTGGAAGCCCAGCGCCGCGGAGAACACCACCTCGTTGTTCTCGGAGATCCCGGCAATCTCGTTCACCTGCGAGGAGAAGTCGGTGTCCACGAACCACACGTAGGTTTGGGTGCTCACAACCTCGCCACCACCCTCGGTGAACGCCTTGGCGAACGCGTCGGGATTCACGCCGGTGTAGGGGATGCCCTCACCCTCGGTGAACACGATGGCCCGGGTGATTCCCTGATCGAGCGCCCACTGGGCGGCTGCGCCGGCCATCTGGTGGTCGTCGAAGGTCACCAGATAGGAGTTGTTCGTGGCGTCCGCGAGGGTGGGTTCGGTGGATGCGGCCACAAAGAGGGGAACCTGTCCTTCGGTGGTTTGCAGGATCGGCAGAGCGAAATCCGCGAACGGCGGGCCGATCATGAAGTGGGCGCCCCAGTCGAGCAGTTCCTGCGCTGCCAGCGCCGCGTCCTCGCCCACTTCGGCCACTCGCACCTCAACGGGTGAGCCGTTGATGCCGCCGCCGCAGTTCACAAGTTCAGCCACGTAGGGCACCAGGTTCGAGCCGGGAATGTCCACGAAACCCACCACGTCGCTGAAGTCCATGGCCATGCCCACCCGGATGGGGTCACCGCTGGGAGCTTCGGCGCAGTTCGACAGATCCGCGCTCAGCATGGCTTCCACGTCCACGCTGGTCATCATCTCGACCTCGTCCTCTTCCGGTGCCGGGGCGGGGGTGTCGTCCTCCGGTTCCGGTGTGGGCTCGTCGTCTTGTGGTGCCGCTGCGGTCGTTGTGGGGGCGGTGTCGGCTGTCTCGTCGCTGTCGTCGCTACCACACGCGGCGGCAAGCAGAACGAAGGCAAACAGGAGCGCCAGGAGTTTGTAAAATTTCATGTGATCCTCCAGGGATGAAGCCCACCACCAGACACTGAGCCGTTGGCGGGCATTGTCGAAAGCACCAACTCGTTTGGTAGCAAACGAACAATACACCACCCCCACCCCACCACGCAACAACAACACCACCCCCCAAATCCGCAGGCGCCAGTTCCCAACACCCCCAATCCCACCCACGGCGAGATTTTAGATGATATCTGATTCAGTATCGTGATAACATGCGCTGCGTGAATGCAGTCGTTCCTTGATCGCACCGAAGCAGCACCCATTCGGCGGCCAATCCACCATTCCCGTTCCGAATCAAGAGGTGAACTAGAGTATGCTAGTTCACCATTGGAGGTTCAGAGTCATGCCCTCTGAAACTGAAGACCCGTCACAGGTCGCAGGCTCCTCACACGGCGGAGGCAGAGTCTGGACCGTGGCCGACGCACAGGCCCGGCTCTCCGAAGTACTGCGCCTGTCCGAGACGGTCGGTCCGCAGCGAATCGGTACCCGTCGCAGCTTCGTGGTAGTGCCCGAACGCCTCTGGAACCAACACGTTGGGCACCAGAGTTCCCTCGGCGCCTGGCTGGTGGAGAACACGCCTCGTGGCACCAACCTCCAGATCCCCGCCAACCGCGAAGACCGCACAGGTCGGCAGGTTTGAGGGGAGGGGTCGTCGATGCTCGTGGACGATTACCGCTTCTCGGTACCGCTCTATACCGTGCGGGAGGCAGCGCAGATTCTGGACGTGCCTCCGTCGACGCTGTGGCGCTGGGCCCGTTGGGACGCGGGGCCCTCGCCGAGCTGCCAAGAGACTCACGAAGGCGTACCTGTCGGCGTCACGCGCTCCGCCCGCAATCGGGGCCCGTTCCACGGTCTCATGGAGAGTTCGTCGGCGCCGCCGGCGCTTTCAGGCAAGCTCATCACCCACCACCCCGGCCTCAGCAAGCACGCGCCGTCGGTGCCCTTCATCGGCCTCGCCGAGGGGATGGTGCTTGCGGCCGTTCGACGCAGCGGTGTCCCAATGCAGCGAGTGCGCCCCGCGCTGCAGAAACTAAGTCAGGACCTTGGCGTTGAGCATGCACTGGCGTCCAGGAGGCTCTACACCGATGGTGCAGAGTTGCTGTTCGACTACGGCCTCCAGGATGCGCGCAGTTCGGCCTCAGGGCCCTTGCCCAACGCATTGGTGGTGGTGCGCAACAGCCAGCGAGTCTTCGTTGAGGCGGTGGCCCACTACTTGAAGCGGATGGAATACGCGTCCGACGGGTATGCGAGGCTCATTCACCTTCCGACTTACGGCCGTGCGAAGGTCGTGGCGGATCCCGCACGGTCCTTTGGGGTCCCCATTTTTGAACGAGGTGGAGCGCGAGTCTCGGATGTGCTTGAGCGCTTCTGGGCGGGTGAAGGCCTGAAGGAGCTGGAGCACGAGTTCGGGGTCCCGTACGATCAACTCGAAGACGCAGTACGTGTCGCATCCCGACGGGCTGCCTGACCTCTTCCTGGATCGAAGCCTCGGTCGGAAGACAGTCCCAGATTCGCTAAGAGGCGCAGGCCTGCGACTGGTGACCCTGGCAGAGCACTACGGCATACCTCGCGATCAAGAGATAGCGGACGTTGAGTGGCTGGAACTCGCCGGCAGCCAAGGATGGGCCGTCTTCACCAAGGACAAACGAATCCGCCACAACATCCGCGAGCGTGAGGTTGTGATGAGTTTCAGCGTGCAGTGCTTCTGCATATCCCGTCCAAGTCTGCCTGCCGCCGAGATGGCCGATCGGTACCTCCGCAATCTCGGGGCAATCGTGCGAGCCTGTCGAGATCCGGGCCCTTTCATCTACGCGGTTCATGAGTCTCGGATTGAGCGTCTTGCGTGACGCCCAAGGGCCCGGCATTGGGCTGCGTGGAGCTTCCTGCCGCGGGCGGCGACCTCCACGCTGAACTGGGTTCCGGCTTCAGCAGGGGGTTAGAAGTCTTCGTCGAAGGCTATGTCTCCGGTTACGCCTACTTGGTAGGCGGACACTCGGCGTTCGAAGAAGTTGGACAGCTCCTGCACGTCCTGGAGATCCATGAACGAGAACGGGTTGCGCGAGCCGAAGCGCTTGGGAAGTCCGAGTTGCATGAGGCGTTGATCGGCCACGAACTCCAGGTACGAGCGGGTGTCGGCGGTGGACATGCCGTGAACACCGAGGCTCAGCAGATCCTGGGCGAACTGGAACTCCACGTCCACGGCCTCGCTGAGCATGTCGGTGATGCGGTCGCTCAGTTCCTGGTCGAACAGGTCGGGTTCCTCGCTGCGCACCGTGCGGATCACCTCAAGGGCGAAGTTCATGTGCATCGATTCGTCGCGAAACACCCAATTGGTGCCGGCGGCGAGCCCGTTGAGCAGCCCCTTTGAGCGCAAGAAGTACACGTACGCGAACGCCGCGAAGAAGAACAGTCCCTCGATGCACGTGGCGAAACAGATCAGGTTCATCAAGAAACTGCGACGGTCATCCGCGGTCTCCAGCGGCCCGTCGCCCACCTCGTCCATCCACCGGAAACAAAACTCGGCCTTGGCCTTGATCGAATCGATGTTCTCAACCGCGGCGAAGGCCTCGGCGCGCTCGTCGAGGTCTGGGATGTAGCTGTCGAGCAGGCTCAGGTAGAACTGCACGTGCAGCGCCTCTTCGTAGAGCTGGCGCGACAGGTACATCCGTGCCTCGGGCGAGTTGATGTGCTGGTACAGGTTGAGCACAAGGTTGTTGGCCACGATCGAGTCGCCGGTGGCGAAGAACGCCACCAGGCGCCGGATCAGGTGCTTCTCGGCGGGCAGGAGGCGGCGTTCGAGGTCCACCAGGTCGTCGGAGAAGTCGATCTCGTCCACGGTCCAGGTGTTTTTGATGGCGTCGCGGTACATGTCGAAGAACTGCGGGTAGCGCATCGGTCGCAACGTGAGGTCGAAACCGGGATCCAGGATGCTGTGCCGTTCGTGTTCCCCCGGCGATGCATGCGCGGCCTGTGAATCTGCGCCGGTTGGGGGTTCAGCCAACCCTTCGGCGACGGGTGACGCACCCATGACGCCTGTGCGGCGTTCGTGGTCGGGGAAGTCGTTCAGGTCGGTGATTGCCATCACTCACACGCCTCGCAGGTCTCGGGGTTCTCCAACGAGCAAGCCACGGCTTCGGCGCTGCGATACGTGGGGGTTGCACCCTCGACTGCGCCGTTGCCGGTGGGCGCAGCCGTTGTGGCCGCGCGGCCCCCGCCGGTGGTGGTGGCCTGATTGATCCGGGTGGCGGGTCGGGAGCGCAGGTAGTACGTGGTTTTGAGTCCCGCCTTCCATGCGTACATGTACATGGACGAGAGTTTCCCGATGGTGGGCGACTCCATGAACAGGTTCAGCGACTGGCTCTGATCGATGAACGCCCCCCGCTCCGCGGCCATCTCGATCAGCGATCGTTGGGGGATCTCCCAGGCGGTGCGGTAAACGGCACGCAGGCGCTCAGGGATTCGTTCGATTCCCTGCACCGAACCTTCGGCTCGTTTCACCTCGGCGATCATCTCGGTGTCCCACAAGCCAAGCGCCTTCAGTTCGGACACCAGGTAGCGGTTGATCTGTAAGAACTCACCCGAGAGGGTTTCGCGTTTGAACAGGTTCGACACCTGAGGCTCCACGCACTCCGACGCTCCGGCGATGGCCGCGATGGTGGCGGTGGGAGCTATGGCGATCAGCAGCGAGTTGCGCAACCCGTGACGGCCGATCCGCTTGCGCAGGCCTTCCCAATCCAGCGTGTCGCCGGGCGTCTTGTCCCAAAGGTCGAACTGGAGGCTGCCCGCGGCGGCTCTGGTGAGCGGGAACGCTTCGTGGGGCCCGGACTTCTCGGCCAACTCGCTCGAAGACCAAAGCGCGTGAAAGTAGATGTGTTCGCTTATCCGGCTGCTGAGGGCTCGGGCCTCGGGTGAATCGAACGGCAGGCCCAGCTTGAAGAACACATCTTGGAGGCCCATCAGTCCAAGGCCCACCGGGCGCCAACGCTGGTTTGACGCGGCGGCCTCGTCGGTGGGGTAGTAGTTGATGTCGATCACCCGGTCGAGGAACTTCACCACGGTGCGCACCACCTCGCCGAGGCGTTCGAAGTCCACGTGAGGGCCGCTGTCGGCGGGTTGCTGCGCCATGGCCGGATGAAGTGTGATCCCCGGCGCGAGCGCGGCGAGACCGGCACGCGGCGGGCCGCTCACGAACGCCGACAGGTTCACCGAACCGAGGTTGCACACCGCGGTCTCGTCCGCGCTGGTCACCTCGATGATCTCGGTACACAAGTTCGACAGGTGAACCACACGGTCACGAGCGTTGGGGGCGGGCGCCTCGGTGGGGGCCTCGCCGTTGCCGGTGGCGGAGACAACGGCGTGGGAGGCCCCGGCGTCGGAGGCTTCATCGGGCCCGCCGGAAACCGAACCGGTCTGGTTGCACTTGGTGTTGCAGGAGTCCTTGAAGGTCATCCAGCCGTTGCCGGTCTCTGCCAGGGTGCGCATCATGCGCGAATAGAGCTGCTGGGCGGGAACCTGCCGCTCGTAGCGCTTGTCTCGTTCGGCTTGCTCGTACAGCGCCCGGAACTCGTCGCCGTAGGTGTCCACCAGCTCGGGCACCTTCTTGGGGTCGAACAGACTCCACTGCCAGTTCTTCTCCACGCGTTCCATGAACAGGTCGGGCACCCAGTTGGCCAAGTTGATGTGATGGGTGCGCCGGGCGTAGTCGCCGGTGTTGTCACGCAACTCCAGGAACTGCTCGATGTCGGCGTGCCAGGACTCCAGGTACACGCACGCGGCGCCCTTGCGCCGACCGCCCTGGTTCACCGCCGCAACCGAGGAATCCAGCGTTTTGAGCCACGGCACCACCCCGTTGGACAGGCCGTTGGTGCCCCGGATCAGCGACCCCTGCGAACGCACCCGATGCCACGCCACACCGATCCCACCGGCGTACTTCGACAGGCGGGCGATGTCGGTGTAGCGCTTGTAGATCCCTTCCAGGGAATCCTCGGGCGAGTCCAGCAGGTAGCAGCTCGACATTTGCGCATGGGTGGTGCCCGAGTTGAACAGCGTCGGGCTCGACGGCAGGTACGACAGCGAGGAGATCAGGTCGTAGAACCCCACCGCTTCCTCGGGATCGGTGCTGAGCCCGCACGCAACTCTCATGAAAAAGAACTGCGGCGTTTCGATCACCTGACGGGTCTCGGGGTGGCGCAACAGGTAACGGTCATACACCGTGCGCAACCCGAAGAACTCGAAGTTGCGGTCGCGCTGCGAGTCGATGGCGGCGTTCAGCGTTGGCGCGTTGGACTGCACCAGGGCTTGGGTCTCGTCGCTGATCAGCCCGAGGTGGTGGCCGCGCTCAACGGACTCCGAGAACCACGGCAGGTTCTGGTTGCGCACCTCCTTGTCGATGTAGGTGGCGAGCATTCGCGCAGCGAGGCGCGAGTAGTTGGGTTCCTCCACGATCAGCCCGGCCGCGGTGTTGATCGACAGTTCGTCGAGTTGGCGGGTGGTGGCGCCGTCGGCGAGCGCGGCGATGGTGCGGGTGCTCACGGTGAGCGGATCAACCCCCATGAGGCCCTCCGCGGCGCGGGCAACCGCGTTCACGATCTTGTTCACGTCCACCGGTTCGAGCGATCCGTTGCGCTTGCGCACCCGCATGGTGGGTGTGGCGAAGGCGCCGTCGGCCGGGGGCTGGGCTGGGCTGGTTCTCTCCTCCATGAGGGTCATGTGGCCGTTTCCCTTTCTGGGTGGAGCGCCGTGTGGGGGCTGATGCTGTGGGGGCACGGCAGCCGATCAGGCGGCGACGGGTTTGCGGGGTGGTTGCGAACGGTGCGGGTCGACGCCGAAGTTGGCACCGACCGCCTGCGTCCTCGGCACCGGCGGGTCCTGTAGCAGGCGGGCACCAAGGTGGATGCCCAAAATAACACATTTGGAATTACACGCGTCGCAGTTTCCAACCACAACTGCGCGCCCCGACCCGGAATTGTTGCCTCACAAGGGATTTCGAGTGGGCTTTTCGGCGAGCCGGCGCGGCGGCGGGGCGGGCGGAGTCACACGCGGACAGGGTTCGGCGGCACCTGCGGGCAGATCTCATGCCCTGTCTGGGTGCTCAAGGGAGGTCCTCACCAGCGTTGACGGGCGGACGCGTCGACTGGGGTGCGGGCTGTGTCCGGGCGTCGGTTGAGGGACGACTAGTAGTCTCGCAGTGGTGCAAATCCTCGACGTGGATCTGCTCGCGTTCGAGCGTGGCGACTCCGCCCGCCGCGCCGCGGTGGTGGACGGCGTGATGCGCAGCCTGGTAACCGGGTTCGTGTACGTGGCCCACGACCTGCCCGAGGCGCTGCTCGACGAGGCGTACGAACACCTCGAGGCGTTTTTTTGCTTGCCTCAGGAGAGAAAGGACCGCTACGTGGTGCCCGGATCTCACGGATCTGTGGGTTACACGGGGCTGCTCACCGAAACCGCGGCGATTTCGGACTACCCGGACTACAAGGAGATGCTCAACTGGAACGAGGAGCTACCCGAGGGCCACCCGATCCGCCGCAGCCATCCGGTGCGTTTCGGGCCGCCCATGCTTCCCGAGGAGGACTTCCCCGGCGTCACCGCACTGCTCGGCGAGTTTCACCGGCGGGTGCTGGACGTGCAGCGCAGGGTGCTGCGAATCATCGGCACGGGCCTCGGCGTTCACGAGGACTACTTCGACGAGATGACCGAGTTCGGCAGTTCGCTCACCAGGGCCATTCACTACCCGCCGATCCACACCGCGCCCGGCGATGAGTACGTGTGGGCGGCGGAACACGGCGACATCAACCTGATCACCGCCCTGCCGAGGGCCACCGCCGCAGGGCTGCAGGTGCGCACCGACACCGGCTGGGTGGACGCCACACCGCCCGAGGGGAGCGCCATCATCAACACCGGGATCATGCTCGAGCACGTCACCAACGGGGTGATCCCCACCGGCAGGCATCAGGTGGTGGCCGCGCCGGGCCAAAGCGGCGACCGCTACTCGGTGGTTCAGTTCTGCCATCCCACGGCATGGACGATCCTGTCGCCCATCCCAGGTTGCGTAACCGACACCCACCCGTTGCGCTACCCGTCGATATCCGCGGCGGACCTCCTCGCCAAGGTGATCTGGGAGATCAACCTCGTGGAAGACGGCCGCCGAATAGCCGCCGACAAAGCCCCCTAACCCGCCCCCTCTAGGGGACTGGCCCCTCACCCGGACGCCACCGCGGCGCCGCCAGTCCCGGGCGAGCGAGCCCCGCCTTTCGCCTGATGGCGCATGTTTGCGATTACACGCGATAGCATGTGGGTGCGGGCCAAATGAGTGGTCTGCGCACATAGCGCCAAAGGAGGCGATTCAAAATGACCAGTGGCGTCGTAAGGCGACCGCTGAAGGTTGCCAAGTCGGTACTCACAAGCATCGGCAGATTCGTGAACCAGTTGTTCAAGCCCGGTCCTGTGAAGGTTGGCCACTCGCGGAAGAGTGGTCGCCAAATCAGGGAAATACTCTTCAACTGTGGCGGGGGGTTCGCAGGGCCGAGCCACGACATTTCTCGGGGTCGGGCAACAAAGCTCATGGTTGATGTCCTAGATCAGGGACATCAAGAGGATCGTCGCGTTACCCAGGCTCCTCGCCAAAAGGGGTCGTAGCTTCACAGGCCGCGTTCTCGCCCAGGTTCGGCTGAGCGGGTGCTCAGCTTCAAGCCTGATGGCGCAGGTTTGTGATTGCATGCGATAGCATGTGGGTGCGGACCAGGTGAGTGGTCTGCGCACATAGCGCCAAAGGAGGCGATTCAAGATGACCAGTGGCGTCGTGAGGCGACCGCTGAAGGTTGCCAAGTCGGTACTCGCAAGCATCGGCAGTTTCATAGACCAAGTGTTCAAGCCCGGTCCTGTGAAGGTGAGAGGCTCGTGGAAGAGTGCGCGCCGAATCAGAGAGATGTCCCACACCCGGGGAGGACTCGGAGGCATAAGCATGGATTCTGGTCGAGGACACGGGTCGAAGCTGATGGGCGACATCCTCCAAGAGGGCCATCAAGAGGATCGCCGCGTGAACAAGGCTCCCCGCCAGAAGGAGTAGTAGCTTCACAGACCAAGCTCTCACCCGGGTTTGGGTGAGTGGATGCTCGCCTTGACGCCTGATGGCGCAGGTTTGTGATTACATGCGATAGCATGTGGGTGCGGACCAGGTGGGTGGTCTGCACAAACCGCCGAAGGAGGCGATTCAAGATGAGCAGCGGTGTTGTTCGGCGACCGCTGAAGGCTGCGAAGTTGGTACTCGCAAGCATCGGCAGTTTCGTAGACCAAGTGTTCAAGCCGGGTCCTGTGAAGGCCAGAGGCTCGCGGAAGAGTGCACGGCGAATTAGGGACATGCTTCATATCCGAGGTGGGGAATTCCCGGCGTCGGGTCTTGGCTTCACTGGTGGGCAGGAAACAAAGCTGATCAACGAAGTGCTCAAGCAGGGCCATGAGGAGGATCGTCGAGTGACCGAGGCCCCCCGCCAGAAGGAGACTTAGCCGCCACGCCGAGCCTCAGGGAGATTTGGCTAGCGCGTAGTTAAGTTCTTGGCCGTCGATTGTGGCTGAGATGCTGTTGTCGCCATCGGGGTGTTGATCTGACACCTCGAGCGTGAACTCTGTGGCGAGGATCTGCTCGCAGATGTAGTCCCGCCAGTGGTTCAGCGCATCGGCGAGTTCCCTCGAGCCGGTTTGGGCCGTGACCGTGACCCGGTCGGTCACCACGAAACCCGCTGTTCGGCGGGCGTCCTGAATCACCCGCACGGTGTCGCGGGCCCAGCCCTCGGCTTGCAGTTCGGGCGTCACCGAAGTGTCGAGCACCACAACGGCGTCACCGCTGCCGAGAGCAGCGGCCGCCAATCCGGTGGCGGTGTCGACCTCCACTGTCAACTCGAAACTGTCGGCCTCCAGCACGTGACCGGCCACGGTGACGGTGCCGTCAGCGTTCAGAGTCCATTCGCCCTTGCGGGCCGCGGCGAACACCGCCTGCACGTCGCGCCCGAGTTTGGGCCCCAGCACACGGCCGTCGGGTCGAAGCACCCGGCTGGCGTGCGCAGAAAAGTCGTGGGTGAGCTTCACCTGCGCCACGTTGATCTCCGACGCCAACAAGTCCACCACCGGGGCCAAGTCCTGTGCGCCGGTTCCCGCAACGGTCGCCGAACTCAGCGGTAGCCGCACTCGCAGCCCGGCGTCCTCGCGTATGCCCAGCGCAGCGGAGGCAACCTCTCGCAAGCGGTCCATGCGCGCCACCCCGTCAGGGTCGCTCGGCAGGCCCTCGGCGTCCGGGTCGGGCCAGTCCGCCAAATGCACCGATTCTCCGCCGGTGAGCCCGCCGTGGATCTCCTCAACCATCATCGGCAGGAACGGCGCGGTCACCCGGGTGAGGGTGGTGAGCACCACGTAAAGGGTGTCGAAGGCGTCGCGGTCGGTGCCGGCGCCGGTGGCGTTCCAGAAACGATCACGCGAGCGTCGGATGTACCAGTTGTTCAAGGCGTCGATGAATCCGGCGATCTCCGAGGTGGCGCCCGGCAGGTCGTAGGCGTCCATGCGCTCGGTCACCGTGTGCACCAGCTCCCGGGTCTTGGCCAGGATGTAACGGTCGAGCAGGTCGTTGCTGTTGGTGCGGTGATCGGCCCTGTAGCCCTCGGCGTTGGCGTACAAGGTGAAGAACGAGTAGGCGTTCCAGATCGGCAGCATCACCTGCCGGGTCACCTCGTTGATGCCGTGATCGCTCACCCGCAGGTCACCGCCGCGCACCACGTTGGCCGCCATCAGGTACCAGCGCATCGCGTCGGCGCCCTGGTTCTCGAAGATCTCTGTGGGTTCGGTGTAGTTGCGCAGCTTCTTGGACAGCTTGGCGCCGTCGTCGGCGAGCAGGATTCCGTGACAGATCACGTTGGAGAACGCCGGCTTGTCAAACAGCGCCCCCGCCAGCACGTGCAGCGTGTAGAACCAGCCCCTCGTCTGGTTGATGTACTCCACGATGAAATCCGCGGGGAAGTTCTGCTCGAAGCGTTGCGCGTTCTCAAAGGGGTAGTGCAGCTGCGCGAAGGGCATGGAGCCTGACTCGAACCAGCAGTCCAGCACCTCCGGCACTCGGCGCATCATCGACGCTCCGGTGGGGTCGTCGGGATTGGGGCGCACCAACTCGTCCACGAAGGGCCGGTGCAGGTCGTCGGGGCGCACCCCGAAATCCCGCTCGATCTCGTCGAGCGAGCCGTACACGTCAACTCGGGGATACGCGGGGTCGTCGCTGCGCCACACGGGTATCGGTGACCCCCAGAACCGGTTCCGGCTGATCGACCAGTCCCGCGCGCCCTCCAGCCACATCCCGAAGCGGCCGTCGCGCACATGGGAGGGCACCCAGTTGATCTGCTGGTTGAGTTCCACCAGCCGATCCCGGATGGCGGTCACCTTCACGTACCAGCTGCTGATCGCCTTGTAGATGATGGGCGTGTCGGTGCGCCAGCAGTGCGGATAGTTGTGCTCGTAGCTGTCGTGGCGAACGATCCGCCCGGCGGCCTTGAGGTGGCGGATGATGTCCGGGTTGGCTTCGAACACGTTCAGCCCGGCCCAGTCGGCGACCAGCGCCGTGAAGCGGCCCTGGTCGTCAACGGGCACCGCGTCGGCGATTTCGATGCCGTTGGCTTCGCAAATCTCCTGGTCGTCAAGGCCGAAGCCCGGCGCCATGTGAACCACGCCGGTGCCTTCGTCGGTGTCCACGAACTCGGCGGCCAGCACCTTGAAGGCGTCGCTTCGATGCGCGAAGAAGTCAAACAGCGGCCGGTAGGAGCGGCCCACCAGTTCGCTGCCGCTGATGGTGCCCACCCGGCGGGCCGATCGCAGCTGCGCCTCGTAGCCGTCCACGGTTTGTGCGCCCAGCACGTAATGCGCGCCGTCCTCTTCCATCACGGCATAGTCGATGTGAGGGCCCACCGCTATCGCCAGGTTGGAGGGCAGCGTCCAAGGGGT
Organism: Candidatus Aldehydirespiratoraceae bacterium; assembly: GCA_965221635.1. Taxonomy (GTDB): domain Bacteria; phylum Actinomycetota; class Acidimicrobiia; order Acidimicrobiales; family Aldehydirespiratoraceae; genus JAAXHB01. The sequence continues at coordinate 166,607 of OZ244902.1, read as the reverse complement.
GGTTGTCCAGGCCAGCAGTTTCATCGGCCCCGGGTCGCCAGGTGCCGGTTCCAGGTCGAACGCCACGGTGATCGCGGGATCCTGGCGGGGTCGGGTTGCGTCGTCGAGGCGGATCTCGAAGTTGGACAGCGGCGTTTCCGCGCCCCACGAGTAGGGCATCACCCTGAACGCCTCGTACACGAGCCCCTTGCGCCACAGTTGCGCGAACGCCCACATCACCGACTCCATGTAGGGCAGGTCCATGGTTTTGTAGTCATTGTCGAAATCCACCCAGCGGGCCTGACGGGTGACCGTGTCGATCCATTCGCGGGTGTAGCGCAGCACCGACTCGCGGCACGCCGCGTTGAACTCGGCGATCCCGTAACGGTTGATGGCGGCTCTGCCAGCCACGTTGAGCTCGCGCTCTGTTTCCATCTCGGCGGGAAGGCCATGGCAGTCCCAGCCGAAACGGCGATCCACCCGTCGGCCCCGCATGGTCTGGTAGCGGGGCACCACGTCCTTCACGAACCCGGTGAGCAGGTGCCCGTGATGGGGAAGGCCGTTGGCGAACGGTGGCCCGTCATAGAAGATCCACTCGTCCTCCTCGGGGCGGGCCCGCACCGACGCCCCGAAGGTGTTCTCGGCCGCCCAGCGCGCCAGAACCTTCTTCTCGATGGCAGGAAAATCGGCCCGCCCAACCGCCGGGTAGGGCCCTACTACGGCGCCCGAATCGTCATCGGCCGCCCCGGTGGCAGGCGCCTGCGCAACTCCGTCATCCTCACTGATCACAGCCCCCAACGCTACCGCCAAGCATGTAGTTGGACTCCGCCGCCGGGAGTGGCCGAGTGGGTGGCTACCCAGCACTCCACGAGGGCCCGGGAGGCCCGTAGGGGTAGTCACGGGGACGGCCTATGGTTCTGCAGCGAGTTCCCGTTTACCCGGCCTCATGGTTACCGGATAGCACTGGACCACAATAGTCCAGAATTGGTAGCCTCCGTTCAGCTGCAACTAAGGTTGAGAAATGTACCATTCAGAACACAAGAACGTCACATCAGAATCAACCCATGCGTCGGTGTACCTGACTCCGATTTCTGTAGCGATCACGCATGCCCGTCTGTCTTTCTCGGCATCCACAGCCCCGAGCCCCAAGACGTTGGTCATGTGGAACTCCTCGAAGGTTTGGTAGCGGTTTCCGCTGCGCAGATAGCCGAGACCACACACCTGAGCCTGGGTGAATTGCTTCACAAAGTCTTGGGGGAAGATCTCAGGCCAGTCGGTGAAGTCACTCTCGCGGGTTACTATGTCGTAGAAGCCGGCCATGGAGTACTGTGAGGCCCAGATTGATTTGAACACCTCTGGACTGCTCAAACAGGTTGACCGCAAGTAGGTGGCAGGATCCGCGTATTTCTCGTACGAGGGGGCATCGTCCCATCCGTTGGGGCACATCCACCATTCGGTACGAAGCGAGTCGCACTGTGGAGAAATCCCGAAGTTGTTGACCACCCATTCAGCTCGTTCACCTTCTGGACGCAACTGCGTACCACCACTCGTGAAATAGTCCGCGATGCGCGCATTATGAATGCTAAGGGCGGTTATGCTCAGCTTGTCCGTAGCCTTGCTGTTCACTGAAACCGCCGGCAGCGATAGTGACCGCACCACAAACGAGGCCATCTGTGCCCGACTAACTGGACGGCTAGGCGCAAACTCGGTTTCGCTTGTGCCCCTTGCAATCCCGAGATGTGCCAATGCGTCCACAGCACGCCGAGTTGCCACGGACTCGTCAGCGAGATCCCCGAACCCGGACTCGGGCGCAGCGGTCGCGCTGCTGGGCCTGTTGTCGAACGCCACGAAGATCTCGCCACCTGATTGCGCTTGGGAAATCGTCGGCGCCGTGTGATGCAAGAATGCTGCGAGAATACGAGCCATCTCCGCACGGTTCACCACATCCGACGGTCCGAAGCTGTCAGCGGAAGCGGGAGAAATAACTGGAGGACTCATGGCGGTCATCTGAATCATGTTCTCCTGCAGATTCGAAGGCCATCCGTCGATGTCATCGAATCCGGCATGATTGGCAACGACTGGCAGGTCCACAACACGGGTGGCGAGCAGGGCGCGCTTCATGAAGGACGCCATCTGAGCACGTGTGATCTGCGACTGCGGTGAGAACTCGCCCTCTCCGGTGCCCTGCGTGATGCCGTAGTGGACCAGGCACTCAACGTTGGCGGCGTGGGTCTCCCCGACGCTCAGATCGCTGAACGATGACTGCTCCGCCAAGCCAGCCGGGCAAAGCGGATACTGCAATCGGCTCGGTGTCTCAGCGCCGTCTTGCGCGGTGGCCACCGAGGGCGGAAGTACCACGAGCGCCGCGATGAACGCCAAGGCGACCAACCTTGCCCGGGACCGGCGCTGTGCCGGGAGTGGCTGTCTCACCACAGGGTTGGGGAAAGTCGCTTGGCTGGTCATCTGTTCCTTCCTTTGTGAGGGTTGGGGGTGTGATTACGGAGAGGTGTTCCTCCCAAGGCCACTATAGGGCGCCAAGCGATGTGCCGGCCAGTGACGCTGGACTGGCACTTGAGACTGTCTCCCACCCTGGGTGGCGTCTTGGGGTCTTTCGTGAGACCCGTGGCTCGACGGAGGCGTATCGCGCGTGTGCGCGGCGAGCACGTTGGGCGCGGCTGGGCCGAGAGTCGCATTCGGGTTGGAGGTGGGGCACGATGGTGGCATGGAACGAGACCACTTCTTGAGGTTGTTCGATTTGAGCGGGCGCACCGCGATTGTCACTGGGGGCACCCGTGGGATCGGGCTCTCGGTCGCTGAGGCGTTCGGGTTTGCCGGGGCGAACGTGGTCGTGGCCTCGCGCTCGGAGGAGGCTTGCGCCGCGGCCGAGGCCCGCCTCGCGGCGTTGGGCATCGAAGCGCTGGGTGTTCCTACTCACATGGGCGACGAGGCCGCCTGCGTCGCCTTGGCCGACGCGGCGCTGCGGCGGTTCGGGCGCATCGACGTGTTGGTGAACAATGCGGCCAACCCTCTGGCGGAGCCGATTGGCGTTCAGACCGCGGCCGGGTGGCAGAAATCCTTCGAAGTGAACTTGCGAGGGCCCGCGCTGCTCACCCAGGCGTGCCTGCCCGCGCTGTCGGACGCCGGCAGTGCTGCAGTGGTGAACGTGATCAGCGTGGGCGCGTTCATGTTCTCGCGACAGTTCTCGATCTACGCGGCCATGAAGGCGGCGCTGCTGGCCTACACCCGGGCCGCGGCCGCCGAACTTGCGCACAAGGGCATCCGCGTCAACGCGCTGGCACCGGGACCCGTGGACACCAAGATGGTGCGCGCCCAGGGTGACCAAGCGGTGAAGTCGATGGCCTCAAGCCCGCTGCTGGCGAGGCTGGCCCACCCCGACGAGATGGCCCCAGCGGTGCTGCTGCTGGCCTCCGACGCCGGAAGCTTCATCACTGGCCAGGTCATAGTGGCCGACGGAGGCCTGCACCCTCACTAAAGACGGAGTTCTGCATCCCCGCTGAAGGTGGAGTTCTCACCAGATTGGTCGGTCTCGCTGTCGGCGCCTTGCGACTCGGGCGACGCGGCAGACGTGTCGGGTTCGTCGCCGGCGCTCTGCGCCTCGGGCGAGTCGGCGGACTTGCCCTCCTGGGCAAGGCGCAGAGCGTCGGTTGCCGCCCGGTACTCCGCCTGCGCAGCGGCAATCTCCTCGCTGGGGGCCTTTGAGTCGGTGAGCCGCCGGGCCTTCTGCGCGGCCTGAGTCTTGGCCTTCTGGGCTCGCTGGATCTCGCGCTCCTGTTTGCGGATCTGGCGATCCGCTTCAAGGTAGGTGTTGAACAGCACCAACGCCGAAACGGTCGTCTCGTCGAGCTTGGACGCCGCGGGCGCGTTCCTGTTCGCGCCCCCGCCAGCGGCACCGGAACCACCTTCTGAACTGGCTTTCTTGCGGCCCGATGTGCGCTTCCTGCTTGAGGTCACCGACCCGGACGCCCCCGAAGCAGCCCCTCGGGACTCGACCACAGGCGCCGTGTCGGTGGTGTCGGCCGAAGCGGACGCGGCGGTTGCGCCGACGGGTGGCGCTTCGGCGGCGGGCTTCGATTCGGCACCCTCCGCGGCGGCAGGCTCCGCTGTCTTGGAAGCTTCAGCAGTAGGCGGATCGGCCACCGAATCCTCGCCTGTGTCGGTGGCTGTTTCGGTGGATTCGGTGGGGGCTTCGGTCATGGGCACTCCATCACGGTGGCGGCAGGCGGCGCCAAATGTACTACTGTGATCCGTTGGCTCGAACGCAGGCTAGTGAAAGGCGGAATGGAATGGCAGCGTCTGGCGAACCCATCGTCGTGCTCGACGGCGTGTACAAGATTTTCGGACCACAACCAAGGGGCCGGGCCTACGACCTGGCCAAGGCCGGCGTCCACAAGAACCGGGTGCAGGCCGAGACCGGCCACGTCGTTGGCCTCACCGACGTGAACTTCACGGTGAACAAGGGCGAGATCTTCGTGGTAATGGGCCTGTCTGGATCCGGCAAGTCCACCGCCATCCGCACCGTCAACAAGCTCTATGACATCACCGCCGGAGAGGTGCTGGTGAACGGCATCAACGTGCAGGCCCTCGAAGGTTCCGAGCTGCAGGCCTTCAGGCGCCAGTACATGGGCATGGTGTTCCAGCACTTCGCCTTGTTCCCGCACCGCAACGTGATCGACAACGTCAGCTACGGACTCAAGGTGCAGGGCGTTGACCGGCCTACCCGGGAGGCCAAGGCCATGGACGCCCTGGGTTTGGTGGGGCTGGGCACCTACGCCAGGAGCCGCCCATCGGAGCTGTCGGGCGGGATGCAGCAGCGAGTGGGCCTGGCCCGGGCGCTGGCCTCGGATCCGGACATCTTGTTGATGGACGAAGCCTTCAGCGCGCTGGATCCGCTGATTCGGCGTCAGATGCAGGACGAGCTGATGGACATTCAACACGAGATCCACAAGACCATCCTGTTCATCACACACGACCTCAACGAGGCCTTGCGCATCGGCGACAGAGTGTGCATCCTCAAAGACGGCGCCGTGGTGCAAATCGGCACTCCCGAGGAGATCCTCACCGAACCCGCCACCGGGTACGTGGCCGAGTTCGTGCAGGACGTGGACCAGGGCCGGGTGATCCAGGTACACGAGATCATGATGGAGCCCCGGCCGGTGTCGGTGGACCTGTCGTTGTCGGAGGCGCTCACCCAGGTGGGCGATCGCGCCGGCGCCTTCGTGGTGGACGCCAAGGGCGTGCCCACCCACCTGTTCTGCTGTGACGACGGCGTGCGGGCCTCCGGTGTGGGCACCACCAACCTGGCATCCGCGTTGCGAACCGACTTCAGAACGTGCGGCCCCGACGACACGCTCAACACCGTTTACGCGGCGGCCGGCTCGGGCCTGCCCATAGCGGTGTGTGACAGTGACTCCGGTGAGTTGATCGGGAACCTCGATCCCCGCCACATCATGGAGGAAATGGGCAGGGTCGAGCAGCTGATAGACGGCTTCGAGAGAGAGGTGTTCATGTGAGCGCATCAATAGTGCTCGCCCAAGAAAGCGGCGAGCTTCAAGAAAGGCATTTTGTTGATCGCTTCGTAGACACGGTCACATCCCCGGAGGCAGGGGACCGTCTGGCCGACTGGATCGCTACCGGTATCGAGTTCATCGTCCTGATCGCACTGTTCGGGATACCGCTTCTGCTCTTGCTGGGCGGCGCAAGAGCCCGCAGGTATGGACTCGCCACCGGTGGACTTGTGGCTCTGATGGCCCTCTGGTGGTACCGAAGCACGGAGGACTGGGCATTGAGGGCCAACTCGGTTCTCGATGAGTGGCAGATTCCTGTGGGCGACTGGGTTGAGCAGGTGGTGTACTGGGTTGACAACAACTTGATAGCCACTCTGGAAGTGATCGAGTGGCCTTTCAGCACCCTTCTCGCCTACATCGTTGATGAATGGCTCTTGCAGATGTCGTGGCTCACGATATGCATTGCTTTCTTTGCGTTGGGCTGGGCGGTGCGCAACTTCCAGGTCGGGCTGATGTCGTTCGTCGGCCTGCTTGTTTGCGGTTTGCTGGGGGATGACTACTGGCGTGAGACAGCCCTCACGATTGGGTTCATTGGGGTGGCTGTGCTGCTGTGTGTGCTGATTGGTATCCCAATTGGTGTGCTGTGCGGACGAGTCGACGGAGCGTGGAGGGTTGTGCGGCCGGTATTGGACGCCATGCAGGTAGTGCACTCGTTCGTGTACATGCTTCCGTTCATCTTCTTCTTCGGAATTGGTTCGGTGTCGGCCACCATGGTGACGATGACATTTGCCTTGCCTCCGCTGATACGCCTCACCAACCTCGGCATCCGTCAGGTGCCCGTGGACGTCGTGGAGGCGGCTCGAGCCTACGGTGCTCCCGAGCGACGGGTTCTGATGGATGTGCAGTTGCCGTTGGCGCGTCCGGCCATCATGACCGGCCTCAACCAGACTCTCCTGCTTTCGATCTCCATGCTGGGAATCGCCGCGATCATGGGCGCGGGTGGGCTGGGGCGTTTGCTGTTCCAGGCAATCTCCAACCAGGACATAGCGCTGGCTGGTTCGGCTGGTTTGGCTTTCTTCCTGGTGGCGGTCACCCTTGACCGCATTTCCCAGCCACAGTCCGATGACGCTGGTAACCTGTTCAGCCGTATAGGCAGAGCATGGGCCAACCGTCGCACCCCTGAGAACCTCCTTTCCGCTCAGAATGGCGACGCGGATACCGGGAGCGCTCATAGGCCCGCGCGGGAGCCCACCAAGCCGGTGGAGTCCTACGTGCAACCGGACAGCCGCGAGCGCAGGGCCGTGGTGGTTACCGCGATGGGATCGCTGGTGGCGCTGCTGGCGCTGCTGCTGCCATGGAGCATCGACGCCGGATTGATTTCTTCCTACGCCCGAAGCACCGACTCAGCGCTTGATGGCAGCTTCAATGGGGTGGCTGCCCCAGGCGGATCGTGGTTCGGGATATTCATCGCGTTCACGGCCGCCGCAGCACTGGCGGCAAGCCTCACCACCTTATGGCGGGCTGGTTCAGGATCACGATGGCTGGCGCCACACGGCGCTGTGGTGTTTGCAGCGACATCGCTGTTGGCATCACTGGCCTTCACGCTGGCCCAGCCCCCTGACAACGTTAACGCGGTCAGCATCGGCTCAGGTGCCTATCTGGCGGTGCTTGGATCCATCGTCGCATTTGTGGGCGCTTGTTGGTGGCTGTGGTGCTCGCCGATGAGTCCTCGAAGGCCGCTGCCCGCCAGGGTGGGTTGGGGACGTCTCATGGCCTGCTCGTTTGCCATGGTTCTCTTGGTGATGGGCGGTTATTCGGGCTGGAGCTATGACACTCGAGAGGGAGTCGTGATTACTCCCGAACTCCAAGCCGAGATGGACCAGATTGCTGCGGAAGCAAGGGCCAAGAATGAGGCTGCCCGTGCGGCGGATGCCGCGGCTGACGCAGCTGCCGCGGCTGGAGATCTTGAACTGGAAAGGCAAAAGCGCAGCGAAGCAATCCAGGCCCTGAATGAAGAGAGTGTGCTCGCAGCCGAAATCACGGCCAAGCGGTCGGAAGCCACGCGTACCGGTGACATCATCCACGACGGTTACGAATCCGAGGGCGCGGGACTTGGCATATGGACGCTTCTAGCTGGCCTGGCCGCATTGGCCTTCGCCATTCCAGCCGTAGGCCTGACGGGCGTCGATGAGAGCAGACGTTACCGCTGGAGTGCGCTTGTGGCCGCGGCGGGGCTAGGCATTGCGGTTGTATCCCTAGCATGGGTCTTCACCATCGCACGAGTGGCCGACACCAACCTTGTGTCCGGGGCCGGCGTCGTGTTCACGATGGCAGCGGGTGTCGTGCTGTTCGCTTCCTGCAGGGGAACTCTCGGTGAGTTCGGACGCAAGAAAGTGTACTCCGAGGCGGCCGACTAGTCTGAGCTTGCGAGCACCCCGTTCCCCCTTCGGTTACGACGCGGAATCACGTTCGCCTCCTCGCCGTTGGTGCAAGTTGGAGTGGCAAACGCGGGTGTGGTGGAACTCAGTCAAGTGCCTGTGCATCGAGAGAGGCTGGCGGTGCCGGTCCCTGCCGTCGGGCAGGCGCGAGCACACCACAGGGCTGATAGCGTGATGTGCTGTCTGCGTCCGAACCGGGGTGGCAGTCACGTCTGGCCATGGCGAGCCGATGCGGACGACAACCAAACATCGAGTTTCCGGGAGGGAGACACATGCAAAGAAAGATGATCACGATCTGGCTGGCCGTGCTGGCGGTGCTTGCACTGGTGGCCGCCAGTTGTGGCGGAGGCGACTCCGACGACGCCGACACGGCCACAGCCGCATCTGCAGTGGATTCGGCAGCAGTGGAGCAGGCCGAAAATGACGCCGCTGCCGCACGGGCCGCGGCCGAGGAGGCCCAGGCGGCGCTGGACGCGGCGCTGGAGGCTGGATCCGAGGGAGGGGTGGACCCCCAGGAACTGGAGGATCTCCAGGCTGAGCTTGCCGCAGCGTTGGCTGCCGCGGATGCTGCTACCGACGCAGCCGCTGCAGCGGCCGACGCGGTGGCAGCCGCACAGCAAGCGGCAGCGGAGCAGGCGAGAATGACACCAGGCGAGGATGTGAGCGTCACCCTGGGGCGTGCCAATTGGTCGACTGGCTACTTCCAGGCAGAGATCTATCGGTTGATGATGGAGGAACTGGGCTACGACGTGTCTGACCCGTCAGAGTTGGAACTCGGCCCCAACAACGCATACATCGCCATGGCGCAAGGCCAAATGGACTTCTGGGTAAACAGTTGGTACCCGGGCCACCTGGCATGGCTTGCCGGAGAGCTTCCCGACGGCACACTGGTGGGTGACCACCTCACCATCATTGGCGAGGAGATGATCGCCGGCGGCTTGCAGGGGTACCTGGTGACCAAGTCGTTCGCCGACGAGTACGGCGTGTACACGATGGACGAGTTGAACCGCAACGCCGAGGCACTGGCCGCTTTCGACGCAACCGATCCGGATCCAGGCAATGGCAAGGCCGACATCTTTGGCTGCCCCGAAGCGTGGACTTGTGACAACATCATAACCAACCAGATCCTGTTCTCGGGCTGGGACAACATCGTCCAAACGATCGCCGGTTACGACCCCATGTTCACGCAAGCGGTCGCCTCCGCAAATGACGGTGTGCCCATGGTGGCCTACACCTGGACACCGTCCGCGTACATCACCCAACTGCGTCCGGGGGACAACGTCTACTGGATGGGCGTCGATGAGATCCTCGACGACTCCAACCCGAGCGGCACCGAGGGTGGCGAAGAGCACGACCAGCGCGGCGAGGATGGCAATGGCGGCTACGCAACCATCGGTCCCGATCAGTGCCCCTCAGCGGCCGACAATCCCGATGGTCTCTGTCCGATCGGTTGGGTCGCCGCTGACATCCTGGTGACCGCCAACAACGACTTCCTCGCCGACAACCCAGCAGCCGAGGCGCTATTGGATGCTGTGAAGCTTTCGGTGATCGACGTTTCACTGGCCAACGTGGAACAGGGCGAAGGCGCAGATCCGGCTGATCTGGCTGCTGCTTGGATCGCGGACAACCGTGAGACTGTTGACGGGTGGCTTGAAGCGGCGCGAGACGCGGCCTGAGCCAACCTGCGATCAGCTGGATGACCGTGCGACGGAGGTTTGCCTTCTGAGCCATCGGGCTGCCGGCTGATTTCACATCACACACGACTTGGGGCGGGGCCTTTGGGCCTCGCCCTTTGTCGTGCTTGGGGGGTTGGGGGTGGGTTAGCGTTTGGGTGTTGTTTTGGCGAGCGTCTGGAGGGGGCGGGGGCTATGCGACTTGGTGCTGGGTCGGAGGGGGCTGCGTGTCGGCGGCCGAAGATTGGGTACGGGCGGCGGCCTGCGCCGGACTGGCTGCTTGACCATGGCGAGCTGAACTCGCAGGCGTTGGGGCCCGGGGCTGCGCTTGAGGCCGAGTGGCTGGCTGCGGGGCTTGAACTTCCCGACCGGGCCGCCATCAGGCGCTACCGGCTGGGGCGGGTGCGGGAGCAACTGCGACTTGCCTACTGTGACGGCGCCTTGATGTGTGACCCGGTGAACATTCGTTACGCCACCGACACAACCAACATGTCGCTTTGGACGATGCACAACCCTGCGCGCTTCGCGTTCGTGGGTGTCGACGGCCGCGTCGTGGTGTGGGAGTTCTCCGACGGCGAGTTCCTGAACACCCACTCCGAGGTGGTGGACGAGATACGCCCGGCGCCCGCGTACTGCTACTTCTTCGCCGGAGATCGCGAAGAAGAACAAGCGGCGCGGTGGGCGGCCGAGGTGGCCGACGTGGTACACGAGAGCGCCCGTCCGGGCACCGGGATGCGCCTGGCGGTTGACCAGTTCTCCTTCTTGGTGCTGGAGGCCCTGCAACGGAGCGGCGTGTGCCTGGTGGACGCCGACGCGATGATGGAACGAGCCCGGCTGATCAAATGCGACGAGGAGATCAAGGCGATGCGCTGCGCCGTACACGCCTGCGAGGCCGCGATCTCGGATATGCGCGCCGCGTTTGTGCCGGGCATCACCGAAATGGCCCTGTGGGCGCAACTCTGGGCGGGAAGTCTCAGCCGCTACGGCGAATGGATCGAAACACGGCTGCTGTCGTCGGGGCCTCGCACCAACCCGTGGTACCACGAAGCCTCCAGCCGGGTGATCCAGGACGGCGACCTGATGGGCTTCGACACAGACATGGTTGGCGCCTACGGAGCGTGCGTGGACATGTCACGCACCTGGCTGTGCGGAGACGGCCGCCCGTCGGGCGATCAGCGCCACGTGTACGACCTTGCACGCGAGCAGGTTGAACGCAACATCGAACTGCACCGCCCCGGCGTGTCGCTTCGAGAACTGACCGAACGGGCCTGGTACCCGCCAGCGGAGGAGTACAACTACTACACGGTGATCTCCCACGGCGTGGGCCTGTGTGACGAGTACCCGTCGGTGTACGCCCGTGAGAAGTACGAACGGATCGGCTACGACGACGTGCTGCAGCCCGGCATGGTGATGTGCGTAGAAGCCTTCGTGGGCAAGATCGGCGGACGTGAGGGAGTGAAACTCGAAGAACAAGTGCTGATCACCGAAACCGGCCCCGAGGTGCTCACCCAATACCCCCTCGATCTCACCTGACCCCGCCGACCCGCCACCGGCGCCGCGCACCCAGAGCGCGCACTGTGGCCGCCGGGTAGCGGTTCGATTCGAGTTAGCCGTGGACTGACATTGACGAGTTGAGGTTCACTTCGCGGTTGCGGCTGAACGCGCCCAGTTCCATCGCCAGTCCCGTGTAACGGCCTTTCACCACCAGCGGGTTGCTGTCGTGGTCGTGGCCTGATTCCACTGCTTCGATCAGCTCTGCCATGCAGTGCCCGGCCACACCGGCATTCTTGAACTGGTTGCCGCTGGTGCCGATCGCCACGTAGAAGCCGTCGAGGTCGGTGCGGTCATAGATGGGGATCCAGTCGTCGCTCACGTCGTACAAGTCCACGATGCCCTTGCGCTCGCGGGGCATGCCCACCGACGGGAAGCGCCGGTTGAGCCGCAGCATCTGCGTTTCCCACTGGTCGCGACCAACGGTGGTGTCGTAGTTGTCGGGATCCACGAACTCGCGGGGATCACAAACCGGGTCGCCACTGCCAACCAGCACGTGATTGCCGGTCTCGGGCCTCACGTAGAAGCCGTTGTCGTCGTCCACCATGCAAAACCCGGACGTCTCGAAGTTGAACCCTTCCGGTGCCGGGGCGTGATGCACCTCGTGGCGTAGAGCCTTGGTCTTGATGTTCATGGTGTGGTACACGCCGGCCATCTGGTTGATCACATAGGAGTGCGGCCCCGCCACGTTCACCACCACCGGCGCCGCTGCGGCGGTGCCGTCGGCGAAGCGCACGCCCCGCACCCGACCCCCGTGGGATTCGACAGCCGCCACTTCGGTTGAGAACCGGAACTGTGCGCCCTTGGCCTCAGCGGCGCGTTGCAGGTTGTGGGTGGCGAGTTGCGGGTCGCTCACGTAACCGGCCTCGGGCACATAAACGGCGCCGTCGATGCGGCCGTGGGCGTCGTCCCAGAAACCGGGATCGTCGGGGCGGCTCGGCGGGCCGAACAGGCCGGTGTCCACGATGGGCAGCCGACCGGTTAGCTCCTCGCCCGTCCATGTCTCGTATTCGATGTTCAGCGCATCGAAGTGCGGCAGCACCTTCTGCCAGTGCCCGCCGGGTTCGCGCAACATCAACTGGCCGCACTGCCGGTATTCGATCAAGCCCAGCTCGTCGCCGGTTTCGAGGTATTGCGGCCAGTCCAGCCAGTAGTGCAACCCCTCGTAGGCCATGGCCACCCCGTTGTGGGTGGAGTACGAGAACCGCACGATCGCACAAGAATTGATCGTGGATCCGAAACCCGCGGCAGGCTGCTTGTCCACACAAAGCACCCGATGCCCGCGCCGCCCCAACTCAAAAGCAGTGGCAGCCCCGATAACACCGGCCCCCACAACAACCGCATCAAAGGTGGGAGTGCTCGGCCCGCCCTTGGCCTCTGTGGTCGGCTTCGCATCAGCGGATGTCACGGTGTTTCTCCTGTCGCATGTCGAAGGCGATCTTGACTGAGCCGCGCCTGCCGGCTTCGGCTGCATGGGTCAACGCGTCGGCGTAACGATCCAGCGGATACAACGCCGACACGAGCGCGTCGAAACCGACCTTGGCGGAAAGTTCGAAAGCCAGTTCGATGCTGGTGGTTTGCCGCCCGTCGGCGAGGACTTCGCTGCCGTAGGCGTAGCAGCCCACCAGTTCGATCTCGCGATGCCAAAGCCCGGTGAGTTCCACGGTGACCGTGGACGGCATGCCAAGCAGCATCACCCGCCCCCGTGGCCGGCACAGCCCCAAAGCCAAAGCGAGCGACTCGCTCGAGCCGACCGCGTCCACCACCACATCGGCGCCACCGGAAAGATGAGCGCCGATCATGAACGAACCCGTGGCGCGGCGAACGGCTCGCATCAACTCATCGCCGGTCACTGCCACGTCCGCGCCGAACTGCACGGCCAGGGCCCGCTGGGTGGGATAGCGGGCGCCAACGATGATCGAGTCCGGCGAGCACAGGTGGCGCAACGCCGCCACCGCCACCAAGCCCATGGTGCCCGCACCCACCACCGCCACCGTGTCACCCGATCGCACCCCGGCACGCAAGGCCGCGTGAACGCCACCCGCGAGCGGCTCGATCATCACCGCCTGGGTGTCGCTGAGACCTTCGGGCACGTCGTGGAGTTGCGACTGGTGGGCCACAAGCTCCGTTGACCAGCCTCCACCGATCGAAGCGCAAAACCCGGTTTGCAAGCCGGGCTTGAGGTGGCCGCACACCAGGTGCCGGTAGTCGTTTCCGTCGCCGAGCGCGGCGCCCTCGAAGGGGGGCTCAAACCCGCGAGCGGCGTGCCCCAACACCGGTTCCACGATCACCCTCCGGCCATCGGCGGTGTCGGCCACGATCTCGTGACCCGGCGTGAACGGGAACGACACGTAGTCCTCAAAGTAGCGGGCCGAGCGGCCGTCGATGGTGGCCAGATCCGAACCGCAGATGCCGGTGAGCCGGGGAAACACACGCAACCAGCCGTCGCCGGGCAGTTTGGGCGGCTCGGCGTCGCTCAGCAGCGAAAGCGGCCCCCATTCGGCACCGGCGCCAGGCCGCAACCGGGACGCCACAGCGGCAGCCGCGTACCGCACCGGCTTGCGAGAAAACCGCAACGCCTTCACCGCCGCCACCCCTCGCAGCCACGGCGCTCGTCGGGGTCGGGCACACGACGGTTGCGCAACCGCGGCTCGGTCGTTGCGGACCGGTGCCGGAGACGCGATCCTGGCCCGAGTGTCACGAGCCGCGAGCGTAATGTGGGTGGCGACGGTGCGTCGCTTGGGGAGGCCGTAACAAACGATGAAGCTTGCACTTGGCTTGGACCTCTACCGGGATGGCGACTCGCTGAAAGTCCCCGTTGAATCGGTGCGCCTGGCGGAGCGTCTCGGATATCACAGCGTGTGGACGGCCGAGGCATACGGCACCGACGCCTTCTCACCGCTGGCGTTTTTGGCTGCTCACACCTCGCGCATCAAGCTGGCCACCGGCGTGGTGCAAACCGCGGCCCGAAGTGCAGCCACCACCGCCACCACCGCCATGACCATCGACGCGTTTGCCGGCGGGGGTCGCGTGATCCTGGGGATCGGCCTGAGCGGCCCGCAGGTGGTGGAAGGCTGGCACGGCGTGCCATGGCGTTCGCCCACCGAATGGCTGCGCGACTACGTGGCGGTGATGCGCAAGGTGATCGCCCGCACCGAACCGGTCACCCATCAGGGCCGGGTGATCCGACTTCCCTACGACGGCCCCGACGGGATCGGCCAGGGCAAACCCCTCAAGTCGATCCTGCACCCCGCGGGGGACATCGAAATCTGGATCGCATCGGGCGGCCCTCGCAACACAGCACTCACCGCAGAGATCGCCGACGGGTGGCTGCCCATGGGTTACGGCTCCGACGGCGCCGAAGTGTTCGCCGAACCCCTCAGCCGTGGCCGGGCAAAGCGCGACCCTTCGCTGCGGGCATTGGAGGTGTTCGCCGGGGTGAGCATGTTCATCACCGACGACGTGGCGGGCAAGATCGCCGCCCAGAAGCCACTGATTGCCATGTTCGTGGGCGGCATGGGCAGCGACACTCACAATTTTCACGCCGATTCGCTGGCCCGACGCGGCTACCCGGAAGCCAGCGCCCGCATCACCGAACTGTGGCGCGCGGGGCGACGAGCCGAAGCCACCGCGGCGGTGCCCGACGAGTACATCGACGGCGGCTGGCTGATCGGCTCGCCGGATCGGATACGTCGCCGTTGGGATCAGGTGGTGCCCGGCGGACTCACCGGGGTGATCGTTCGGCCCGACAGCGACGACGGTCTCAAGCTGGCAGCCGAACTCGCCGGGCTGTAGCCGCGCAAGGAGGCCCGGTGAGCGAACAGCAGCTGATCCTGGTGGACGAACCGGCCGACGGGGTGCGGCGAATCACCCTCAACCGACCCCACAAACGCAACGCCCTGTCCACCCCGCTGCGCGCCGCGGTGCTCGACACGCTGGGAGATTTCGATGAAGCCCCGGATGTGCGGGTGACGATCATTCGAGGCGCGGGGGAGTGCTTCTCGTCGGGATACGACCTCACCGGCGGGCTGATGGACGACCCGCCGTATCGCAGCGCCCCCGGCGACGGGCAGTGGACACGCCAAGCCACCGACGGCTGGTTCTCGATTTGGGATCTCGCCAAGCCGGTGATCGCCCAGGTTCATGGCTACGCCTACGCCGGTGGCACCGAACTGGCCACGGCGTGCGACTTGGTGTACGTGGCCGACGACGCCCGCATCGGCTACCCGGTGGTGCGGGTGGCGTCGCCACCGGACTGGCAGTACCACACGGCGCTGATGGGAATGCGTCACGCCATGGAGGCAATGCTCACCGGCGATTCGGTGAGCGGCGCCGAGGCGGCCCGCATGGGCTGGGCCAACAGGGCCTACCCGCCGGGCGACCTCGAGCAGGCTGTGCTGGGCGTGGCGGTGCGCATTGCCGGTGTGGCCTCCGACCTGGCCCAGATCAACAAGCGCATGGTGCATCGGGCTTTCGACGTGCTCGGGGGACGCGCCGCGATTCGCTCCGGCCAGGAGTTCCAGGCCCTCGCCGCGCACCAACGGTCGGTGATCGCCGCCAGGGCGGATCTGCTGCGCCGGATGAAGGGCGCCATCGCCGAGGACTCTCCTTAGGGGTAGCTCGGCGGGCCTTCCGCCGGGAAGGCTCGCAGCCCGGCCGGTGGAACGTGAGCGAGGTGCGCGAAGGGGTGAGGCGTGGCTTTGAGCCGTCGCCGACAGGGTTGGCAGTCCGGTCAGTGTGACTCCCACCGGAGGAAACCGGCCCGACGACACGATCGACCGCCTGTCGTTTGGATCATCCGCCGCCGAGGTGTTGGAACGGACGGATATCACTGATATAACTGGGATTGCACTTATAACCTATGGAAGGAGTTGTGATGGCTGGTGACATGCTGGTGATGTCCAAGTCTCAGATGGAGCAACTGGCGGCGAACTTCGCCCGCCAAAAGGAAACCGCCGAGGGGGTGATCGCCGCGGTGCAGGCCGGCATCGACGGCACCACCTGGCAAGGCGCCCGCGCCGACCGGTTCCGTGCCATGTGGGAGACCGAGTTCCGGCCCAGTTTGCGAGCGTTGTGCGACATGCTCGGCGAGCACGCCGGTTTCATCTCCGCCGAGCTTGCCGCCGGGGTGAGCGCCTTGGACACAGTCTGAGTTCCCCACGCCGCTCGACCGGCTGCCGCTGAGGTGCGGCTGCGTCACCGGGTGGGCACAACCGAACGAATCGTCGAGATCCGAGGCGGACACGACGGCCTGACCGGCCACACCATCGCCGACCTTGTGACGGCGTTGAGTGTGGGCGAACCCGATCAGTTGGTGGGCCTCGACATCGACGGGCGTCTGCACCACCTCGACGAGCCGTTGGCGCCGATCACCCTTTGGGAAGGATCGCTTCTGGTTGCCCACTACCGGCACGAAACCGCTTCGCCGACACAGCCCACCTCGGCGGACGCGCCTGGTTTGCCGGATGGTCGGCCACCGATGGTGGTGGCCGTGTCGGGGGGATTGCGCGCCGGGGAGATCCACCCGTTGCCCGCGCAGCGTGAAGACTGGTTGGTGGGGCGCAGCCGCGACTGCACGTTGAGGTTGGGTGACCCGGCCGTTTCGTTGCGTCACGCCAAGATCACCGCCGGTGCGGGGGAGCGGCCCCGGATCGCGGATCTGGGGTCGCACAACGGAACGTTCGTGAACGCCGAAGCCTTGACCCGCCCGGCTGTGGTTCCTGCCGCCGCGGCGGTGCGGGTCGGCGCAACCGAACTGCACTTTCGACCGGCGATCAGCGACGAGCACGCAGCGGCTCGCGTCGGCCTTGGCGCCAACGCCGGCCGGGTGCCGTTCAACCGACCACCTCGTCGCCGACCCCCTCTCACGCCGGCGTCGCTGCCGGTTCCCGCGAAACCACCGGATCAGCCCGAGCCGGAGCCGCTTTCGTGGGCGGGAATCGTGCTGCCTGTGGTGGTGGGGCTTGTGCTGGCGTTGGTGTGGAGTCCCTTCATGGCCGTCTTCGCGGTGCTCGGGCCGTTGCTGAGCGTCGCCACGTGGCAGGAACGCAAACGGCGGGCCCGCAAGGCCCACACCCGCGCATGCGAGCAGGTGGCTGCGCGGGTGCGCAGACTGGCAAACGCCCTGCCGGCGGTTTGGGCAGCGGAGCGCCGCCGTCGGATCACGATCCTTCCCGACCCGGCGGAGATCTGCCGCCGGGCCGTGGCGCTGTCGGTGCGCTGCTGGGAGCGTCGCCTCAACGACCCCGACGCCATGCAGCTCGGCGTGGGCACCGCAGACCTGGCCTTCGCCCCCCGGCTGGAGGCGAGAGACAGCGACCCGCAGGCAGAGTCCGGAGCGGCCGCCGCATCGGCGAAGCCAACAGAGAGTCGCTCTGTCCAGAGGCCAGGCGCAGCCGCGCCGGAGGCGGTGGAAGCGGTACGCGCCATGGGTGCCCTCCGGTGCGTGCCAGTTCCGGTGTCGTTGCGGGCGGGCGAGGTGGTTGGGATCGTGGGTCCACCTGCGGTGGCGCGCAGCATTGCTCGTTGCCTGATCGTGCAGGCCGCGGTCCTTCACGGCCCAGCCGACCTTGCTGTTGCGGTGCTCGCATCCAGCCACAAGACACGCGCAACAGACGAAGACAGGGCACCCGTTCTCCAAGAAGGCGCATGTGCCACTGCCGCCGATTGGACACAGGCCGCGCAGTCGCCCCGAAGTTGCGGACACTGGTCTTGGGCGCGGTGGCTGCCACATTGCGACGATCCTGCCGGTGGCCGCGGGGCGCTTGTGGCCAACGGGTTGCGTGCCGCCAACGGCGTGGTGGAGGCACTGGCGGCCGAGCGGTCGCGGCGGTTGCGTCTGGTGGTGATCGAAGGCTCCGAACTGCTCGCCGGACGGGCCGCGGCAGGCCGGGCGGCGCTGGCACTGAGCCGGGTGGCGGGAATCGTCACCACCGCCGACGCCCATGACTTGCCTGCGTCGTGCAGCACGGTGGTGGAGATCGACCACCTCTGCGGTCGGGTGCGCCTGATCGACCCGCGCACCTCCGCGGTGCTCGAACCGGTGCTCGGTTGGGGAATGACCACTCGCATCGCTGCCTGCGCCACCGCGGCGCTGGCCCGGCTCGACGATCCGGAGTGGCGCACCGCAGGTGGAGGGCTGCCCGATCAGGTCTCGCTGCTGGACCTTGTGGGAGGGCCGCCCAACGCTCAACAACTGGCGGCCCATTGGGACTCTCTCCCCGCAACCTCCGCACTTGCCACCCCGATCGGCGCGGACGCTCAAGGCGCCACGGTGATCGACCTTGTGGCCGACGGCCCGCACCTGCTTGTGGGCGGCACCACCGGGTCGGGCAAGTCGGAATTGCTGCGCACCCTCGTTGCAGGACTGGCCTTGGCCGCTCCACCCGAGCAGGTGGCGTTCGTGTTGGTGGACTACAAGGGCGGCGCGGCCTTTGATCGTTGCGCGCAACTTCCTCACACCGCGGGCATGGTCACCGACCTGGACGACCGCCTCGCAGAGCGGGCGCTGCTGTGCCTTGAGGCCGAACTCCGATACCGAGAAACGAGGCTGCGAGAAGCCGGGGTCGACGATCTCGCCGCCTACCACGCGCAACACGGGGCAACGGCTCACGCCAAGGCCCGCGCCGCCGATCCAGCCCCAAGCAAGGAGCCGTTGCCTCGGCTTGTTGTGGTGGTGGACGAATTCGCGACGCTCGCCGCGGAGCTGCCTGGTTTTCTGCATTCGCTGGTGGGTGTGGCGCAGCGCGGGCGAAGCCTTGGCGTACACCTGGTGCTGGCCACCCAGCGCCCAGCCGGGGTGGTAACCGAGGACATCCGCGCCAACACGTCATGCAGAGTGGCGTTGCGCGTGACAGACCGTCACGACTCCAACGACGTGATCGGCGCTCCCGACGCGGCCGACATCCCACGTGGTCGCCCCGGCAGGGCACTCGCCCGATTCGGCCCTGGCGAACTAACCGGCTTCCAAGCCGCGCTTGTCACCGGAGTCACTCCCAGCGCGGCGGCCGGTTTGCGTGTGGTGGTGCAAGACCAGTACGACATCGACGACGGTCACGCCATCGACGGCGACCACGGCGCGATTCCGGCCGATCCCAGCCCGGCAACTGACCCCGCCGACGCCGATCCGTCTGGCGCGGCTGCGCAAACCGCTCACGCGAACGGCGAGCGCAGTGACCTTGACTTGATCGTGGAGGCCGCTCAGGGAGCGCATCGTCTGCGTGGTGGACTCCCGCCGCGTTCGCCGTGGCCTGCGCCTCTGCCGGATCAATTGAGCGTCGACCAACTCCAACAGATCGCGGCCCGGTTGTCGCACGCTTCGTTTGGTGGCGGCCCGGATCAGTTGGGTGCGGACGAACTGTCCCCACAAGTCGAGGTCGGTGAAGCAGGGGCCGCCGGCGGGGCGTCGAAGCAGGACCGCCTTGCGGCTTGGCTTGTTGACGACCCGTCCAACCAACGCCAGTACAGCGACGGTTGGAACCCGGCCGACGGGCACCTCGTGGTGATCGGCGCACCCGGTTCGGGCACCTCCACCACGCTCAAGATGCTGGCGCTGGACTTGTGCCGACACGCCTCGCCGAGCCGGTTGCACGTCCATGTGATTGACCTCGACGCGGGACGGCTCACCCAACTCGAGTCCCTGCCACAGGTGGGCACGGTGGCACGCCCTTCGGACTCGGAACGGCGGATCCGTTTGCTGCGTTACCTTGACGACGAGATCTCCGCCCGCCGTGCGCTACCCCAAGGTTGCGCCGACGGCCCGGAACGGCCCGACTTGGTGCTGCTGGTGGACGACCTGGCCGGCCTGGCCCGCCACCACGATCCGGTGCGTGAAACCGAACCGCATCAGCAGTTCGCCCGCATCTGGAGCAACGGCCCGGCGGTGGGGGTGAGGGTGGCGGTGAGCGCCGGCAGGGCGGCGGACCTGCCCGCGGAGCTGGCCGCGTCGGCGGGAGTGGTGCTCGTTCATAACACCGCCGAGATCGGTGACGCGCTTCGGTTCGGTTTGCGGGCCGACACAACAACGCTCAACCCGGGCCGAGCCCTGCGCGGCGCCGACGGCGTGGAGGTTCAGGTGGCCCTGCCCACCCCCCAAGACCTTGAGACCGCGGCCGCTCAACACGCAACGGCCTGCACAGGCCACGGCGACGATTTGGCTGCACCGGTCAAGATTGGGGTGTTGCCGGAGGTGGTTGGGGCCGGCGATCTGCCTGTGGCCGGTGAGATCACCGCGCACCGCATCAGGCTTGACTTCGCCATGTGCGAGCTCCGGCTGGTGCCCACCGGATTCGACCTTCACAACGGCGAGCACGCGCTCGTGCTCGGACCGGCCCGAACCGGACGCACCTCTGCCCTCGCTGCGATGGCCGTTGCAGCCCGGAACGCAGGAGCCCAAATTGTGGTGGTGTCAGACACGCCGCACAGCCAACTGGCGCAGATCCTGGGATTGGAACCCACCACGTTGAGCGACCTGTCCCGGCAATGCGAGGCCACCGCACTGGCAGGAGCCACGGCGCTTGATGACGCAGACGGGTTCTCCGATGCGGACACCGCGCCGTGCGACTCCGCAACGTTCGGCGCCGCCGAGTCTGTGGGCGCGCCAACCGACGATCCCGGCGTGCCCGCATTCAGACGGGTGGTGCTGCTGGACAACGCCGAGCGCGTGGAGGACCACAACCAGGTGCTTGTGGGGCTGTTGAACAACCCCGACACTCCTACGCACGTGATCGCGGCCACCTCGGCTGACCGTCTGCGTTCGTGTTACGGGCATTGGCTGAACGAGATGCGAGCGTGTCGCACCGGAGTGCTGCTGCGGCCCGGTCCCCTCGACGGCGACCTGCTGGGCGTGACCTTGCCGCCGAGGATTGTGCCGGCCCGCCATCCGGGTCGTTGCATCATTGCATCCGGAGGTGTCGCCACTGCCGCGCAGATCGCGTGTGTGCGAGCGCCGTCGCAACGGGTCGAGTCGCCGTAGTGTCAACAGCACTGCTACCCACAACGCCAAGGAGCACCCGCTGTGACCAATTCCGAACACGTCCGCGTTGACCACGACGGTGACGTGGCCACCGTCACCATCGACCGACCCCACCGCAAGAACGCCTGCACACCAGACATGTGGGCCGCCCTGCGCACCGCGTTCGACGAGATTTCCGAGGGCAGCGCCAGGGCCGCGGTGCTCACCGGCGCCGGTGGCGACTTCTGCGCCGGAGCGGACGTGCTCGGCGGCAACCAGTCGAACCGCGACTCGGCTCAGTCCGAGTCCGGCTCGCCCGACGCCGCGGAACTCACCCAACGTGGCGCCGCCCCGGGCGGGCGTGGGGTGGACTCGATGCGCGACATCGCCGCCACGGTGATGGCCATACACGACTGCCGAAAGCCGGTGATCGCCAAGGTGGACGGTGTGGCGGTGGGCGCCGGTCTGGGCCTTGCCCTGGCCGCCGACTTGCTGTGGTGCTCGGATCGGGCCCGCTTCTCGCTGATATTCGCCCGTCGAGGGTTGAGCCTTGATTTCGGCACTTCGTGGATGCTGCCCAAGCGGATCGGACTGCACGAAGCAAAGCGTCTGGCGTTCACCGGTGAGATCATCGACGCTCAACGGGGCGCCGAGTTGGGGATTGTCAACGAGGTGGTGCCGGCCGCCGAACTCGACGCCGCGGTGGACAAGCTCGCCGCGGAGATCGCCGCGGGGCCCACGATCGCGCTGGGCATTTCCAAGCGCTACCTCAACGGCGCCTCGGCGTTGTCGCTGTTCCAAGCCCTCGAAACCGAGGCTCTGGGCCAGGCGGTGAACTTCAAAACCGCCGACACCTCAGAGGCGATGCGGGCTTTCGCCGAGAAGCGCGAGCCGGTGTTTCGTGCCCAATAGGCGCCCCCGGCACGCCAAACGCCACGAGCAGAAGCCCCTTCGCCGGTTCGGCGCCGGTCACGTCACTTGTCGGGATCCGGCCACAGCCAACAGGTGATGACATCGGCGACGGTCGCTGCCGGTGGCGACGATTCGTTTCCTCGCAGAAGTGCCCGCACCCGCAACTTCACGCTGGGCGCGCCACGCGACTTTCGGGTGTCGCCGGACGGCAACCGGGTGGTGTTCCTGCGCTCGTCGGGGCCCACCGACCCCCACCACGCGCTGTGGGTGCTGGATGTGGACTCGGGCCGTGAGCGTCTCGTAGCCGATCCGCGAACGCTTGAGTCTTCCAACGGCCACGCCGGTGTGGGCGATCTGCCCGCGGCGGAGCGAGCCCGGCGAGAACGCGCACGAGAATCCGGTGAGGGCATCGTTGCCTGGGATGCAGACCCCGACCTTCGGGTGGCGGTGTTCGCTCTGGCCGGGGTTTTGTGGCGGGTGAACCTTGAGACCGCCCAAGCGGAGCGGCTCGACGCCCGCTCAGGCGTGTTCGATCCTCGCATTTCACCCGATCGGCGTCACGTGGCCTACGTGAGCGGATCAGAGCTGCGCGTCACCGACGGAGCCTTCGACAGGCGGGTGGTTGCCGAGCCCGTCCCGCTGGACGAGGGACCCACCAGAGGAGCTTCGGGAAACTCCAACCCCGGTGACTCCGCCACCGCTGGCCAAGACTGTGACACCGCCGAGGTCACATCGGACCACGAAGGGGAGCGGGGTGGGCTTGTCACCTGGGGTCAGGCCGAGTTCGTTGCGGCCGAGGAGATGCGCCGCCACCGCGGTCACTGGTGGTCGCCGTGTGGCACGAAGCTGCTCGTGGCCCGTGTGGACACCAGCCCCGTGCGCCAGTGGTGGATCTCCGCGCCGGCCAATCCCGATTCGGCCCCCACCGCTGTGCGCTACCCGGCAGCGGGAACCCCCAACGCAGCAGTCACTCTGGCCGTGTTCGATCTGCCCGCTGCTGTGCCCGATCAACGAAGCATCGTTCCGGGCAACCACGAGGCCACCGACCGGATCGCAGCGCCAACCACCGCAGGGCACCCCGACGGCAACACAGCGCCAAGAACCGACGAACACCCCGACGGCAGCGCAGCGCCAAGCACCGACGAACACACTTCCGGCAAAGCAACTCCAACCGCGGGTGGAGGCAGGGTGGACGTGGCCTGGGACGCCGACGGTTGGGAGTACCTGGCGTCGGTGAACTGGAGCAACGAGGGGCTGATCCTGGGGGTGCAGTCACGCGATCAGCAGGTGATGGCCGTGCTCGAAGCGGATCCCGTCACCGGGGCTTGCTCCACCCTTCACGAGGTTCGGGACCCGGCCTGGGTGGATCTCGTGCCCGGAGTACCCAGGAAGTTCGAGGGTCGCCTGATCACGGTGGAAGACCACGGCCCGGCGAGGCGGCTTTGCGTTGACCGCACGCCAATCACCCAGGACGAACTGCAAATCCGCCAAGTGGTTCACGCCGACGCCGACGGCGTGTTTGTGATCGCCTCAACAGACCCCGCCGAAACCCACTTGGCCAAGGTGTCCTGGAAAGGCACGCTGCAATGGCTCACCCACGCCCAAGGCACACACTCAGCGGCCGTCGGTGGCAGCACCGCAGTGATTGCCGGCCGCAGCTTGCAGTCCCCCGGCGTGGACTGCCAGGTGATCCAACTCCAGAAACCCACATCCGAAACCACCACAGAGCCGCCCGATGCGTCACCCAACCGGGCGGCCGGCATTGATGCGACCGGGCCCGAGCAAGGCGTCGCCCCAACCGGACCCGGGTTGAAGACGCCACCAAACTCGGCTCAGGTGGATGCGCCCCCACCCGACCAGAAGCGGGTTCTGCGGATCGACTCGTTGGCGGCGGATCCCGAGCTTGATTTGAACGTCACCCTCACCAGGTTGGGCGCCCGCCGGCTCCCGGCTGCCATTGTGATGCCGTCAGCGTCGTCGGGTGCGGCAACCACGAAACGCTTGCCGGTGCTGCTCGACCCTTACGGCGGGCCTCACGCCCAGCGGGTGCTGAACGCCCAGGCGGCGTTTCACACTTCGCAGTGGTTCGCCGATCAGGGCTTCGCGGTGCTGATCATCGACGGCCGCGGAACCCCCGGCTGCGGCCCCGGCTTCGAACGGGCCGTGAAAGGCGACTTGCTGGGACCGGCGCTCGAAGACCAGATCGAGGGCCTGCAAGCCGCGGCCGAGGCGGAACCCCGCATGGATCTTGGCCGGGTGGCCATCCGGGGCTGGTCGTTCGGCGGTTACCTCGCAGCCGCGGCGGTGCTGCGCCACCCAGACGTGTTCCACGCCGCGGTGGCCGGGGCGCCGGTAACGGACTGGCGGCTCTACGACACGCACTACACCGAGCGTTACCTGGGCGACCCACGCGACGAGCCCCTCAACTACCAGCGCAGCGACCTCACCCCGCTGGCCGCCGACCTGCGCCGTCCGTTGCTGCTCATCCACGGACTCGCCGATGACAACGTGGTGGTGGCTCACACGCTGCGCCTCAGCCAAGCCCTGCTCGAAGCCGGGCGCTTCCACACGGTGGTGCCCCTCAGCGGCATCACCCACATGACCCCCCAGGAGCAGGTGGCGGAAAACCTGCTGCTGGTGCAACTCCGCTTCCTTCGGCAAGCCCTGAACCCGTGACGCGCCGGCAACCTCACGCCGCCACTGTGTCCACAACTAGGATGCGCCCCCATGGCGACGCCGCGCAACGCACCCGGCGCCGAAGCGGCTGCGCAAACCCCACCCCCCACCGTGGAGGCGCCTGAAGCCGACACGGTGGTGCCCGTCGAGGAGATCGCACAAAGGCGCCGCGAGCGCCTCTTCGACGGACAAGCCTGGGACGACTACTGCGACTCACTCAAAGCAGCCGGGCGCATAATCGCCCGCGAGTCCCCCGAGGGCGACCCCACCGACATCGTGGAGGGGCTCCGCTACCTCACCCGAATGATCACCATGTCCTCCGCCCGAGCGGTGGAACGCCGAACACCCGGTCGCCGCGCCAACCCGATCCGGCTGATCCCACCACCGCGTTTCGGGGGGCAAGGGGTGCAGTCACCCAATCAGGATCACATCGTGATGCCCGTGGATCCCCGCTACCGCTACCGGGTGACAGGCAGAGTGGGCGACGCTTACACGCATCTCTCGTCGTGGAGTCCGCCGGTGCCCCCAGATGCGGGCGCCTTCGCCACCGGTGAGCAAGCCGAAGCCGCGCTGGGGCGTTTCAACCCCAACCGTGCCCACACCCCCTACAGCTTCGTGCTTGCCGAGCTCAGCGAGGACGACGACCACGTGGATTTCGTGTTGTCGGTGGAAGACCCAGGGCCCGACGAGGTTTGGTTCCCGATGACCTCACAAACCCGGGAGTTGATGGGCAGGGTGGTGTACGAGGATCGCCACGCCCAGTCGCCGCCATGGCTGGCGATCCAATGCCTCGACCGTCACAAGCAGCCTCTCACCCCCGAACCCGACGACATGGCCGCACGCCTCGCGGTGGCCGGTCAGCTCGTGGTGGGGCTCGCCGCGGACTACGCGGGTTGGACTCGCGATCTCCTGAGCCGCCCCAACGAGTTGAGCTTCACCCGCGAGTGGTACGAGCGCATCGGCGGATCACCCGATGACCGGCACTTCGAGTTCGGTTACTGGCGCCTGCAGCCCGATCACGCCCTGGTGATCGAGTTCGACGAGGTGCAGTGCCAGCACTGGAACTTCCAGCTTTGCAACCACTGGATGGAGAACCTGGCCGGTTACTCCAACGGGCTCGGCTACCTCGACAGCCTCAACGCCGAGGTGGGCGAAGACGCCAAGGTGCGCATCGTGGTGTGCGAAACCGAACCCGACGTGGACAACTGGGTGAGCCCGTGCGGGCATGACCACGGCGTGATGGGTTTGCGTTTCGTGCAGCCCACCTCGCTGCCTCAGGTCACCTCACGGCTCGTTCCGGTCGACTCGCTCGACTAACGCGGCGAGCCCATTCGCCGCGCCGGCGGGCCGGGTTGCCGCGGGGCACCCAGGCGGTGTTGCCGCCGCAGATGACCTCGGGCAACGAATCGGCGTTGCGGGTCGCCTGTTGGCATTTGATCCGGTAGCGTCACCACGATCGTCGCGGCCTGGCCGCGCAGCTACCGAAACGACAGATCTCGGCCGGGACTTGTGGTGGTTCTCCGGCCCGGAAAAAGCGGAGCGGTGGTGCGCACAATCAGGGGGAGGAGGGTGCGCACCACCGTCTCCGCATTCCCTCGCCCTTCGCCGCGCGCCTCGGCTCGCACCGCCAAGCTGCGCGGCTGATCGCCATCGGCTTCGCCGCCGGGAAGCCCTGCCGCCGGGAAGCCCTGCCGCCGGGAGGCTCTTCCGCCGGGAGGCTCTGCCGCCGGGAGTTTTTGGCGGCGCCGGTGTGCGCTCAGTAGATGTGCGCTCAGTAGTGGTGTGGCACTCTCACCCGTTCACCAGCGGCACCACCGACTGTTCGAACATGTCGAACTGGTCGAGGTACTCGCTGAGGTCCCGTCCCCGGAACTTGAGGTGGAAGGTGTTGGCCCCGGCTGCTCTGGCGGCCCGGATCGCGTCAGCCAGAGCCTCCGCGCCGTAAACGAGCACCGGGGGCAGCCCGTCGGGCGCGGCGTCCGCGGATGAGGCCCCCAGGTACGCCCAGGGCGGCATGTTGCCAATGTCGAACGAGGCATCGGCCCTGCCGGCGGCATCCGCCGCTGAGCGGATCGTGTCGAGGATCTCGGGGTACTGCGACACCGGGTTGCCCATCGGCACCCAGCCATCTCCGAGTCGTCCGGTGCGCCGCCACGACGCCGCGCCCGAACCCCCAACCCAGATCGGCAGATCGCGTTTCGGTTGTGGCGCCACGCCCATGTCGTCATATGAGAAATGCGGCCCGGAGTGGCTCACGTAAGTGTCGGCGAACGCGCCACGCACCGCAGCAAGGGCGTCGTCAAGGATGCGGCCCCGCTTGTGGTAGTCCACGCCCAGCGCGTCGAACTCGGCTTGAACATGCCCGGCGCCCACCCCCAGCACGGCCCGTCCCCCCGAAAGGTGATCGAGGGTGGCGAACGCCTTGGCGGTTTGCAGTGGATGACGGTAAGGCGCCACCCACACCAGCGACGCCAGGTTGATGGTGGTGGTTCGCGCCGCCAGGAACCCAAGGGTGGCCACAGTGTCGTACCAAGTGGTGCTCATGTGCGCGGCGTAGTCGTTGTTCGGGATCGCCACGTGGTCGCACACCCCCACGAACCCGCAGCCCACGGCCTCGGCTCGCTGCGCGATGGTCACCAGGTCGTCAACACCGGCTTGGTGTTCCCACGGATCGGCCAGGGTGCGTGTGAGTGTCTGCACCGGCAGGCACAAACCGTAAGTCCAGCCGCCCGGCGGGGTTATCGAAGCCATCCGCCGATGCTATGTCACCGGTGGGTCACGCCGTCCGCGGTGGGTCACCCCAGCGGTGTGTGACCGTGTGCCGCGGTTGATCCCGCCCGCGCTGCGGGCAGGTGTTAGTGTGCCTGCGCTGTGGGCGGCACCAACGAAGACCCCTCCGGCCAGCCCGGTTCTCACCGAAGCTCTGACGACGCGTCGGTTCTGACCGGCGCGCTCCTCGCCGAGGAGGCCGACCGCCGCCGAGCACAGGACCGCAGCCGCGAAGGGGTGCTGTTCGCGGATGAGCTCCTTCCCGGCGTGGGCGACGACGCCATGTCGCTGCGCGACGGCCTCGCCGCGGGTGGGGTGTTCACGTTCTTGGTGTTGCTGGTGCTCAACAGTCTCGACGAGCTCGAACAGGCCGCCATGTTCGTGCTGGCGCCCGACATTCGCGACACCTTCGGCGTGTCCGACGGAACGATCACGTTCATTGCCTCCGCCTCGGCGGCGTTCGTGGTGCTGGGCGCGTTCCCGATGGGCTGGCTGGCTGATCGGATCAGGCGGGCGCCAATCGTGGGCACCGCCAGCCTGGTGTTTTCGGGGATGGTGGTGCTGTCGGGCTTCGCGGTGAACGCGTTCATGCTGTTCTGGACCCGTTTCGGCACCGGCATGGCCAAATCCAACACCATCCCGGTTCACAGTTCGCTGCTTGCCGACACCTACCCGATCGGGGTGCGGGGTCGCATCGGCGGGCTCACCCAAACCTTCGGACGGGTCGTGGCCGCGGTCAGCCCCCTGGCGGTGGGCGCGGTGGCGGTGATCGCCGGCGGCGACGAGGGATGGCGCTGGGCGTTCTTTTTGCTGGGCCTGCCGGTGGCGGTGTTCGCGTTCTTGGCGTTCCGCATTCCCGAGCCGCCACGAGGCCAATGGGAGAAAACCTCGGTCCTCAAGCAGGTGATCTCAGACGACGACCCGGCCCCGGTTTCGGTGGAGGCCGCCTTCGCCAGGCTGATGCGCATACGCACCATCCGTTTGGTGCTGTTCGCTTTTGCGGCTTTGGGGTTCGTGCTGTTCACCATCCCGGTGCAGGCCAACCTGCACATGGAGGACACCTTCGGGCTGGGGCCCTTCGGCAGGGGCGCGGCCACTTCGGTGGCCGGTTTTGTGGCCGCGGCGGTGCTGCCCTTCGTCGGGATTCGCTTCGACCGGCTTTATCGCAGAGATCCGTCGCTGGCGCTGCGTTTGATCGGCACGCTGTTGCTGCCCACCGCGATCCTTGCGCCGTTGCAGTTCCTGATGCCCAATGTGGGCCTGTTCGTGGCCTTCGACGTGCCCCGCACGGTGCTGAGCTTCGCCGCGTTCGCCATGGTGGGCCCGGTGATCTGGTCGATCGTGCCTTACCGCCTGCGCGGTCTCGGCTCGGCGTTGGTGACGTTGTTCATCTTCTTGTTCGGCGCGGTCGGCGGGTCGGCCTCCGCGGCGTTTCTGGTGGACGCCTACGGCGTGCGCGCCGCGGTGACGGTGCTGGCCATTCCCTCTGTGGCGATCGGTTCGGTGCTGTTGATGCGTGGCGCTTCCACCATCAAAGGCGACCTTTCGCTGGTGGTGGCCGAACTATCAGAGGAGATGGCCGAACACGAACGCCGCAGCGCCGCTCCGGGCAGCACCCCCGCATTGCAGGTGAACAACATCGACTTCTCCTACGGCGGGGTGCAGGTGCTTTTCGACGTGGGTTTCGAGGTGCCCAAGGGGCAAACCCTCGCTCTGCTCGGCGCCAACGGCGCCGGCAAATCCACCGCTTTGAGTGTGATCACCGGGCTGCACACCCCCGAGCGGGGCGTGGTGCGCCTGCACGGAAGGTCGATCACCTACACCACGCCCGAACAGCGATCCGCGATGGGCATCCAAATGCTCCCCGGGGGCCTGGGCACGTTCCGTGACCTCAGCATCGAGGACAACTTGCGCATCGGCGCCTACAAGTACCGCCGAGACCCCGCCGATGTGCGCAGGCGCATCGACCGTGTGGTGGAGATGTTCCCGCATCTCGACGGGCGACTCGCTGAGCGTGCCGGTGACCTGTCCGGCGGGCAGCAACAAATGCTCGCCTTGGCGAGGGTGCTGCTGCACGACCCCGAAGTGCTGATCATCGACGAGCTGAGCATGGGCCTGGCGCCCACCGTGGTGCAGGACCTGCTCGCCGGACTCGACGACCTGCGCGAAGCAGGCCAGACGATGATCATCGTGGAGCAGTCGATGAGCCTGGCGCTGTCGATATCGGATCAGGCGGTGTTCCTCGAAAAGGGCGAAGTGCGCTTCGACGGCACCGCCCAAGAACTCGCCGAACGCCAAGACCTGGTGCAGGCGGTGCTGCTCGGCGCCGACACCAACCAGCCGGAGAGCGACCCCTCGGGCGACACGGGCCGGGCGGGCTGAGCCATGGCGGTGTTCGCAGCCTGGATCACATCCCAGCTCGTGTTCAACGGCATCGTCACCGGCCTGGTGGTGGGGATGCTGGCCATGGGCATCGTGTTGATCTACCGCTCCACCAGGGTGATCAACTTCGCGGTGGGCAACCTCGGACTTCCCGCCGCAGGGTTGCTGGCGCTGATGCAGCTCAACTGGGGCTTCCCGTTCTGGATCGGCCTGGCGTTGGCGCTGGCGGTGGGAACCCTCGCCGGCGCCGCGGTGGAACTA
Organism: Candidatus Aldehydirespiratoraceae bacterium; assembly: GCA_965221635.1. Lineage (GTDB taxonomy): Bacteria > Actinomycetota > Acidimicrobiia > Acidimicrobiales > Aldehydirespiratoraceae > JAAXHB01. The sequence continues at coordinate 136,489 of OZ244902.1, read as the reverse complement.
ACGGTGGTGCGTCGCCTGTTCAACCGGCCAAGGGTGATCCTGCTGGTGGCCACGGTGGGAGTGGCCCAACTCATGCGAGCAGTGGTGGCCTCCCTGCCCGACATAGACAGCACAGGACGGCGCTTCCCGGTGGTGGCCCGCTCCATTTGGGAAAACGGCCCGTTCGGTTTGCGCATCGGCGGGCCGCAAATCACGATCATCGTGGTTGTGCCGATCGTGGCTTTCGCGTTGGGGTGGGTGCTGAACCGCACCACCTTCGGTCGTGCCGTGGCCGCCTCGGCCTCCAATCCCGACCTTGCCCGGCTGTCGGGCGTGAACCCCAAGATCGTGTCCACATTCGTGTGGACGGTGGCCGGGTTGTTGTCGTCGCTGTCGATCATCTTGTTGAGCGGACAGTCCGGAACCCTGTCGGGCCTGGAGAATCTGGGGCCGCTCACCCTCGCGAAGGCGCTGGTGGCCGCCGCTGTGTCGGGTATGAGATCTTTCCCGCGTGCGGTGATCGCAGGAGTGGTGATCGGCGTTGTGGAGTCGGTGGTTCGGTTCAATTTCCTGGCCGAGACCGGCCTGGTGGACTTCATCTTGTTCTGCGCGGTGTTCGCCGCGATCTACTGGCAGAGCCGCAAAGGTGGCGCCGAGGAGTCGATCCTGGCGTTCATGCCCCGCATCCGGCCCGTGCCTGCACGCCTCGAGCGGTTGTGGTGGGTGCGGGCACTGCCACGACTCACCCTGGGTTTGGGTTTGGCATTCGCGGTGGTGCTGCCGCTGATAGTGGAACTTCCCTCACGGCACTTGCTGTACTCCACGGTGCTGGGCTTCGCGGTGTGTGCCATGTCGGTCACGGTGATCACCGGCTGGTCGGGTCAGCTGTCGCTGTCGCAGATGGGTTTCGCCGGTTTCGGGGCGTTGATGGCCGCGGCGCTCAGCCGTGGCGTGGAGGTGGACATCGGCTTCGGCGAGAACCGCCTGCTGGACGCAACCGCTCCGAGCCTGCCCTTTGTGGTGTCGATCGTGGTGGCAGCGGTGCTCACCGCCGGACTCGCCGCGCTGATCGGCGCGGGCGCGTTGCGGGTGCGTGGCCTGATGCTCGCGGTGACCACCTTCGCGTTTGCGATTGCCTGCACCCAGTACGTGTTTCGCCGGCCGTTCTTTGGTGGCGGGCCGAGCGTTCCGTTCAACCGGGGCGAACTCTTCGGTTTGGATCTGTCCTCGCAGCGTGCCTACTACTGGTTCACCCTCGGCGGTTTCGTGATCGTGTTCGTGGTGGTGTCGCGCCTGCGACGCAGCGGCGTGGGGCGCTCGGTGATCGCCGTGCGCGACAACGCCGACGCCGCCTCCGCGTGCACTCTCAGCCCCGCGAGGGCCAAGATCGGGGCGTTCGCCCTCGCCGGTGGGCTGGCCGGTTTCGGGGGCGCGCTGCTGGGCGGCCTGGTTCAGAACATCCGCTTCGCGGAGGCGTTGTTCAGGGTGGAGGACTCGCTGCGGGTGGTGGGCATGGCCGTGATAGGCGGTCTCGGCTCGGTCACCGGCGCAATGCTCGGAGCGGTGTGGGTGGAAGGCATACCCGCCTTCTTCGGCGACAACGACCTGGTGCCGCTGTTCACCTCGAGCATCGGTTTGCTGATCATCATCATGTACCTGCCCGGCGGGTTCATTCAGCTCGCCTACGGCGGACGTGACGCGCTGCTGCGCTGGGCGGAATCCCGAATGCCCCCCGGCGACGAACCACCCCCCAGCCGCGTGGGCGCCGGTTCGCCCGGTTCGGCGCTGCCACGAGTGCCACGCAACCAAGGCGCAGCCGAAAGCGGAGCCGGCGGGCCCGGTGAGGCGGGTGAGTCGCCGGTGGTGCTCGCGGCGCGCAACGTGAGCGTGCGCTTTGGTGGCAACCTGGCGGTGAACGACGTGAGCGTGGAGGTGCGCGCGGATGAGATCGTGGGGCTGATCGGCACCAACGGCGCAGGCAAGACCACCCTCATGAACGCCGTTGGCGGGTTCGTGGCGTCACAGGGAACCGCCGAAATTCTTGGCCGTGACGTCACCGGACTGTCCGCGCCTCGTCGTGCGCGCCTCGGGTTGGGCCGCACATTCCAATCAGCCACGCTGTTCCCCGAACTCACCGTGCGCGAGACGGTGATGGTGGCCCTCGAGGCGCGTGGCCGCACGTCGTTCCTGCCGACGGCGCTGCACCTGCCGGGATCATTCGCCCGTGAACGCCGTCGCCGCGCCGAGGCGGAAGACCTGATCGGCTGGCTCGGTCTCGGCGACCACGCCGATCATTTCGTGTCGGACCTGTCCACCGGCACCCGGCGCATCGTTGAGCTGGCCGGACTGCTCGCCCTCGACGCCAGGGTCTTGTGCCTCGACGAACCCACCGCCGGGGTCGCTCAGCGTGAGCGTGAGGCGTTCGATCCGCTGATCAGGCGCATCCGGGCCGAGCTGGGCGCGGCCATTTTGTTGATCGAACACGACATGACGCTCATAATGAGCGTGAGTGATCGGGTGTACTGCCTGGAATCCGGCGCGGTGATCTCCCAAGGTCGCCCCGATCAGGTGCGAAACGACCCGGCCGTTGTGGCCAGCTACCTGGGCACCGACACCCGCACCAACCGGTAGCAAACCTCACAGGTTGACTCCCCGTTTGAAGGCACTAGAATAATGACCGTCGCCCGATGACGGGCGCGTGGTCTTGGTGTGTGACAATTCAGGTTTGGTAACCGGCCCGGTCGGGGGTTCGGGCCGGTTACCACCTCCTGGCTGTGCCCCCTCCTGTGCTCAGTGGCGCCGTCGGCCTGTGACCTAAAGGAGCGTCGGCGTTTGATCGCTGAAACCGTCAGCGTTTGATCGCGCCGCGAGCGCTGCCCGTCGGTCGTTTTCGGGTCTGTGGGCGTGGCCGGTGGCGCGGGGCGGGTCAGATCGCGGCGAAGCCCTTGTCGAGGTCGGCGATGATGTCCTCCACCGTCTCAAGGCCAACCGCGAGGCGCACCAGGCCGGGCAGGACTCCTGCGGTGGCCTGTTCGGCTTCGGTGAGCTGCGAGTGGGTGGTGGTGGCAGGATGAATGGCCAGGCTGCGCACGTCGCCGATGTTGGCCACGTGACTGTGCAACTCCAAGGTCTCCACGAAACGCCTGCCCGCGTCACGGCCACCGGCAACAACGAACGAGGGGATCGCCCCGTAACCCCGACCCCCGGTGAGCTCGGTGGCCCTTTTGTGGGTGGGATTCGAGCTCAGGCCCGCGTAGAACACCTGCTCCACCTTGGGATGACCCTGCAGGTACTCGGCCACGATCTGCGCGTTGGCGCAGTGGCGCTGCATGCGCAGGCTCAGCGTTTCCAGGCCCTGAAGGAACAGGAACACGTTGAACGGTGACACCGCCGGGCCCATGTCTCGCAGAAGCTGCACCCGTGCCTTGATCACGAAAGCCCCGTGGCCCAGCGCAGGCCAGTACGCAAGCCCGTGGTAGCTGGGATCGGCTTCGATGTAGTTGCCGAACCGGCCGCTGGCGCCGAAATCGAAGCTGCCACCGTCCACTATCACCCCGCCGATGGAGGTGCCGTGGCCGCCGATGTACTTGGTGGCCGAATGCACCACCACGTCCGCGCCGTGCTCGAATGGGCGCACCAGGTAGGGCGTGGCAGCGGTGTTGTCGATCATCAACGGGCAATCGTTGCTGTGCGCCACCTCGGCCACAGCGGCGATGTCGAGGAAGTCGTTGCCGGGATTGCCGAACACCTCGCCGTAGAACACCTTCGTGTTGGGCCGCACCGCGGCCTGCCACTCGTCGAGGTTGTGAGGGTCGTTCACGAAGGACACCTCCACTCCCATCTTCGGCATCGTGTAGTGCAGCAGGTTGTAGGTGCCGCCGTAAAGCGATGCCGACGACACCACATGGTCACCGGCCTCGGCCACGTTGAGAATGGCCAGCGTCTCAGCGGCTTGGCCGCTGCTCACCACAAGCGCTCCGGGCAGGCCGACCGCGGTTTCGGTGGCGCCCTCGAGGCTGGCCATCCTGGCTTCCATCACCGCCTGGGTGGGGTTCATGATGCGGGTGTAGATGTTGCCCATCTCGGCCAGAGCGAACAGGTTGGCTGCGTGTTCGCTGCTGTTGAACGTGTAGGACGTGGTCTGGTAGATCGGAACGGCGCGGCTGTTGGTGGTGGGGTCGGGCACCTGGCCTGCGTGAATCTGGCGGGTCTCAAAACCCCAACTCGGATCGGACATGGATTCCTCCTGTGACGGTTGCGGGGGTGCAGGTGGGACTGACTGCTGTCCCTACCGGGACGCTACCCCCCACAAACCCGAATCCCGACTCAACAGGTCAGGAATTGTGGGGCGGTGCCTGCTCGTCTCCATCGGGCTGGATCCAGAAGTTCTCGGCGGTCACGTCGAAGCCGGGAGGCGGGTTGCGAGGCGAGGCGAACAGGTCGTTCTCGGTGCGGCCCAGGATCTTCTGTTTGCGCAGCTTCGCCCGGCGGCAGGCCTCCAGGTACAGGTAGCGCTGCACGTCGGTGGGTGTGTCGTCGGACATGAACATCTCGGTGGCCACAGGGTCACGAATGAACTCGCCGCGCACCTCATCGCGTGTCACCTCGATATTGGCGTCGTAGTCGCAGTTCTTGGGCGACCGCAGCCGTCGTCGTCGCCGTTGCCTACGCGGTGAGCCGGCTGTGGGGTGCTTCGGCGGTCGCCGCCTGCGGCGGCTCAGCAGGATCCCGATCGTCGGGGAGAACAAGTGCACGACCAGCGCGGTGCTGAGCCAGGCAGGCACGATCAGCCAAAGCGCCAGGGTGATCGACATTACACAAGCAAACATCATGTGCATTAGAATAAGACTCACATCGCGCACTTGCAAGTCTTTCAGATTGTTTTGTGTTATTTGAATCGCCAGTTCGTGCATCCGGGGCCGGGGTCAAGCTGGGCCTGAACCCGTGGTGTGGCTCCTGCGGACGCGGATCGCCCTTCGGGCGGTTGCCCACCGCTTCGAGATTGGCGCCTTCCGGCGGGTTCGGCCCGCCCCGGCGCTTGTGGTTAGTTGAGATCGGCGAGCTTCACCACTTCGGCGGCGATCGGGTGGCAGTCGCCATCCACGCAGAAGAACCTCCACACCACCATTCCCATTGCTCGGCCCTCGGTGTCGAGCCAGTTGGGCGTCCCCGGATCGGAATGCGACAGCACCATCCGGAACGATCCGTCAGCCTGGGGTGTGGTGTTGGCACGGGTGCGTGACACGGTGCGGTTCACGTAGTCGTAGGTCTGAAGGTGGACGTTCCACAGGCACACGTTGGCGAAACGGCATTCGGGCCAGCGGCTGGTCATCACCAACGCCTCGTCGGGGCCGAGCGCGTAAGGGGCCATCGAGTAGTGGGCATCGAAGGCCGACAGGCCCATGTCGCCTGGCGGTTCGGGAGTGGGAAACACGTTGGGCACCCGGCTCACCCAACTTGGCGCGGTGGATCCCGGCGCGGGGCGCTCGAAGGTCTTTGCCCGCAGGTGGGTCACCACCCGCTCAAGCATCGCGGCCACTCGCTGGTCGTCCCACGTGGCAGGTGGCGGCACGGGCTGGAGGGTCTCTATGCGAAGCGGGATCACCAGGGTCGGGTCTGCCGCGGCTGGCTTGGGGCGCTCGAAGTAGTGACGGCTGGTGATCCGCCCCGCTTCGGGTGGCAGTTCAAGCCAGTTGCGGCCACGCGGCGCGCCACCCAGGATCAGTTCGTAGTTGCCGTGCTCGTCGATGTCGATTTGTTCGTCGTTGAGCACGCCGCAGGTGTGGCTGGGATAGTTGCCCCCCGAGGCGTTGGCCTCCAGGGTGAACGACGTGTAGTGAGCGCCTGCGAGGTTGCCGCTCACCCGGTACGCGTGATCGGGTGAGATCTCGGCTTCGAAGTACACGGCGTCGGGGTTGTCGCCGGTGAACTTGCGGGTGGGCGCCACGATCCTCTCAAAGCGGGGATGGTCGGGATCGAACTCGGCGTGGGCCAGCAGCGCCGATTGCAGGGTGTGGGTGATCATCCGGAACGCATCCGCGGTGCTGGTCGGGTCAAAGGCCCGTCGTTGCGCGGTGAACAACTCCTCGGGAATGCGGCGCATCAACTCGATCAGCTCGTCCCACTGGCCGGCGCTGGCGGGCGCATGTGTTCGGGCCGTCGAAGCGGCTTGTGGTGGTGTGGTCATGTGCTGCTCCTCGTTGACCGACTGCGCCCCCCGCCGGGGCCCGCGACGGCCCGCGTCGGGGGCGTCTAGTCGTCGGCGGTGTTGCCCTTCACCTTTGGTGTGCCCTGGAAGTGGCGGTCGGTGATTATCCGATTGGGGAGGTCGCCCTCGCCGCGATCCTCCTCGGTTCTCAACCACAGGGTGCGCTGCGGGAACGGGATCTCGATCGCGGCGGCGTCGAAGGCCTCCTTGATGCGCAGGCGCAACTCGCGCTCCACGCTCCACTGAACCGACGGCTCGGTCTTCACCACCACACGCAGCGCGATCCCCGAATCGCCCAGGTTCTGAACGCCCAGCACCCTTGGCGTCTCGGCCAACTCGTCGCCGCCCCATTCGGGGTCTTCCCACATCTCGTCGGCCACGCGCTGCATCACGCTCATGGCTCGGCGCAGGTCGGTGTCGTAGGCAACTTCCACCTCAAGAAGTGCCACCGACCAAAGCTGCGAGTAGTTGGCCACCCGGTTGATCTGACCGTTGGGAACGTGCCACACCGTGCCGTGCTTGTCACGCAGGGTGGTGGAACGCAACGACACCTTCTCCACGGTGCCCGTGGCCTCGCCGAAATCGATCACGTCGCCCACGCCGTAGTTGTCCTCGATCAACATGAACAGCCCCGACAGGAAGTCCTTCACCGCGGACTGCGCGCCGAAGCCCAAGGCGATGCCCGCGATGCCGGCGCCTGCGATCAGCGGGCCCAGGTTCACGCCGATCTCGCCCAGCACGATCAGCGCGGCGAACGTCCAGATCACCACCAACACCACGCTGCGCAGCACATGGCCCAGGGTCTCCGCGCGGGCCATGGCCCTGGTGTTCTCCTCTCGTTGCATCTCCTCACCGCCGGGGCCCAGCTCGCGCAGCGCCCGCAGCGGGCTGTCGGTGGGTGCGGCGCCGATGCTCTTGGCAAAGCGGACGATTGCCCGTTTGGCGATCCGGGACACGATCCACGCCACGATCAGCACGATCAGGATGCGGATCGGACGGTCCAGGAACCAGTCCGCTGCGGTGGCCACGGCTTCGTTGCCGGTCCAGTCGTACACCTGCCTGCAGATGAAGCTGCGGTCCGTCTCGCCGCAAGCGTCAATCAAGCCCGGGTCGATGTCCTGAGAAAGGGTGATCATCAACTCAAGCTACCCCCAAGCCCCGCTCACCCTTCGTTACTCGAACCTCGGTGCGTCCTGTGATACTGAAGCGCTCGGCTAGGTGCGCAATACAGGAGTCCGATGGCGAATCACAAGGATGGTCGGCGAAGGTGGCCTCCTCGTGTGGCGGCTGCGGCGCGAGCCTGCGCGGTGGTGTTGATTCTCGGATTGGGCGGTTGCGGGGTTGGGGGGGCCGCCGAGGGTGGCGACGTGGTGGTGATGGCCGCGTCGTCGCTGGGCGAAGTTGCGGACGCTGTTGAGTTGCACCTGGAACAGGCCGGTGAGCATCCCGGTGACGTGGTGGTGATCACCGCGGGGAGTGCCACGCTGGTGTCACAGTTGGCTGCGGGCGCGGAGGCTCACGTGTTGATCACTGCCGATGAGGTGAGCATGCGCCGCGCCGTGGAGCTTGGATTGGTGCAGGGAACGATTCGCCAGGTTGCGTCGAATCGGCTGGTGTTGGCGGTTGCGCCCGGCAACCCTGGTGGGATCGGTTCACTCGACGACCTGGCGCGCCCCGATGCGATCGTGGGGTTGTGCGCGGTGGATGTGCCGTGTGGCGCCTTGAGCGCGCAGGCGCTGCAAGCCGCCGGGATTGTGGCGGCCGCCGACAGTCTCGAACCGAGCGTGCGGTCGTTGGCCGCCAAGATCAAGCTGGGGGAGTTGGACGCCGGATTGGTGTACGCCACCGACGCCGAGGCGTTGGGCCTGGCCGTGGTGCAGGATGACGGCCTGGCAGGTCACGTCAACCGTTACATGATCGCGTCGGTGCAAGCCGATCCGTCAGCGGGAGCCAAGGCGGTGTTGGACGCCTTCTATCCCGGCGGCCCCGCTGCGACGGCTCTGGAGGCTCTCGGCTTCGGAGTGGCCGGCGATGTTGGGTAGGCGTTCACTGCGCGGGTTCGCTGTGGATGATCGGGCCCGTGCCGCCTTGGTGTGGGCGATTCAGTCGGGTCGGCGCGGGTGGAGAGTGTCCGCCCAACGCATGTCAGAGGCATCGGTTCGGGGACGGGCCGACAATGTGGTGGGAGTGCCCCCAGGACTGGTGCAAGCATGAGCCTTAACGGTCGCCGTGTCGGTGAGAGCCCTGTGGTGGTTCGCGTGCTGGCATTCGTGGCGCTTGGGTTGTTGGTGTTGCCGCTGGTTGCGCTGGTGCAGCGTGCGCCGTGGTCGTCGTTGTGGTCGTTGCTGGCGGACGCCGCGGTTGTGGAGGCCCTGCGGGTGTCGCTGGTGGTGAGCTTGGCCGCCACCGTGGTTTGCGTGGTGTTGGGGTTGCCCCTCGCGTTGATGCTCGCCCGTTCGAGGGCGCGGGCGATGCGGTTGTTGCGAGCGGTGGTGTTGGTGCCGATGGTGTTGCCGCCGGTGGTTGGCGGCACGGCGCTGCTGTTTGCCCTGGGACGGCGGGGTTTGGTGGGTCAGTGGCTTCACTCTTGGTTCGGGATCACCTTGCCGTTCACCACCGCCGGTGCTGTGGTGGCGGCGGTGTTCGTGTCCATGCCGTTTTTTGTGATCACCGTGGAGTCCGCTGTGCGCCAGGCGGGTGTGAACCATGAGGAGGCCGGAGCGGCGCTGGGAGCGGGCCCCTGGGCGGGGTTGATTCATGTGACGCTTCCCGCGGTGCGACCGGCGTTGGTGGCGGGTGCTGCGCTGGCCTGGGCAAGGGCGCTGGGAGAGTTCGGCGCCACGATCACCTTTGCCGGCAGCTTTCCCGGCCGAACCCGCACCTTGCCCTTGGAGACGTACCTGGCCCTCGAGCGCGACCCCGCCGCGGCGGTGGCGATCAGCCTGGTGATGCTGGTTGTGGCACTGGCGGTGCTGGTGGCGCTGCGAGATCGTTGGACGCCATGACGATCCTTCGCCGGTGTTGGGCCAACGCGCCATGCTCATCCACCTCGCCAGCGGTGGGCAGGTGAGGGCAGCGCCATGACGATTCTGGTGTCTGGCCGGGTGAGTCGGGGTGAGTGGGCTCTGAGCGTCGATTCGCTTGCCATCGAGGCGCGCGTCACGGCGGTGGTGGGCGCCAACGGCTCGGGGAAGACCACGCTGGGGCGCCTGGTGGCGGGGCTCGATCGGCTGGCGGCGCCCGAAGTCGGCAACGGTTCCGGGGTGGGTGGCCGTGGGGCGCAAGGCGGAAGTCGGGATCGGGTGATGATCGGAGACCGGATCGTGGACGACCCCGGCGCCGGGGTGTTCGTTCCCGCACACGGGCGTGGCGTGGGTGTGGTGTTCCAGGATCACCGCTTGTTCGCGCACCTGCGGGCGATCGACAACGTGGCATTCGGCTTGAGACGGTCGGGTCACCGGCGCACCGAGGCACGCCGACGGGCCTGCGAGGTGTTGGAGCAGGTGGGAGTTCCGCGGGCGGCTTGGCGGTTGCGCCCGGCGGATTTGTCTGGTGGTCAGCGTCAGCGGGTGGCGGTGGCTCGGGCGCTTGCGGCCTCGCCCGAGGTGCTGGTGGCCGACGAGCCGCTGGCGTCGGTGGACAGCCCCGGCCGGGCAAGCCTGCGTGCCGTGCTCAGTGCCGCGGACGTGAAGCAGATCTTGTTGATCACCCACGATCCGGTGGACGTGTGGACCATGGCCCAAGCCGTGGTCGCCCTACACGATGGTGCTGTGGTCACCCAAGGCACCCCCGAAGCGGTCACGGCGTCGCCTGCGATTGGCCGCGCCGCGGAGTTTCTCGGCGCCAACGTGGTGGCCGGTGTGGGACACGGCACCGAGGTCACCACCTCGGGCGGCTTGAAGCTCACGGTCGTGCCCGGGGTGCAGGGCCCGGTGCATCTCACGTTCCCAGCCACTGCGGTGACCTTGCACAACGATCAACCGGCCGGAAGCGCCCGCAACGTCTGGTCGGCAGAGGTCACCCGTGTCGATATCGAAGGCGACAGGGCCAGAGTCACCCTCAAAGGCCCGGTCACGGTGCGCTCCGACATCACCATGACCTCGGTAACGGGCCTGGGCGTGAAACCCGGCAAGTGCCTGTGGGTGTCAATAAAAGCAACCGAAATAACAGCCACCCCCGCCTAAGCCCCCAGGACCGTGTGCGTCTCGTGTTGTGTTGTAGGTCCGTGGCCGGGATTGGTCATGTTCAGGGTGCGGCGAATCCCCGAGCTGGAGGTGTGGCTGGTTTGGGAACCTCTGGGGCATTAGGGTCGTCCAAGTTGGTGCAGTGCTCAAACCCAGGGCCAAGGAAAGCGATGGTGGGTTGTGATGTCGAATCCGTTGCGTCCGTGGTGGTGGCTGAGCGCGGCAGGTTTGGCCGTGGTCGTGGTGGTCGTCTGGGGGCTGGTGTGGGCCGGTGGTACCACGGGCGGTGTGACATTGTTCACCAGCCAGGATGGGGCGTTAGCCGCTGAACAGATTTCGGAGGGCCCGGAGGATTGTTGGGGTGGTGCTTTGGACGGGGAGCCGATGGCTTGTTATGTGTTGGAGCACGCCCAGGCTGATGGAGCACTTGAGGTGGCTGGGGTATTCCTTGCCCCGAGTGGACCGCTGTATGTCATGTTGGATCGTAGTGAGCCGATTGATGAGGACTTGTTGTGGGTGTTGGAATCGAAGTACAAGCAGTACGCGACCACTCCTGAGTTGGATCAGAACATTGCTTGGGATCGTCTCTGTGGAGTCTATTACAGCGTCGAGAACTGTGTGGAAGAGTGGACGGTTGACAGACTGTGGATGTTGTTGCCTCAAGGGGGCGTGAGTTTGTTCTCGGGGTTCACGAGCACCAATGATGACGTGCTGGTGTTGCATGGAGGACTACCTGCGCGGCAGAAGATTCCTGGGTGGGCATCATGGAAGCAGCTTTGGCCAAGGTCATCGGAGCTAGATCCGCTCGATCAGACAACTCGCGCAGCCCATGCACAGACAGGCCAAGGATTTGATGTGTCTGATGTGGACTTGGTCTCAGGTCTTGGCGATGAGGACTGCGAGAGTCACGAGTGGGTAGTTAGCGATTACGACTGTTCAACTTGGAGGAGACTGGGTCATCTGGGAATGGTCGCCGGGTATAGCACAAGGGATTACTTCCCGGGAGAAACCCCTAGACTATATCTTCAGGTCAAGGAACCACCAGATGATCCAGAAAAAGTTGAGGAGTTGATACGGGAGGTGCTGGATGATCGGCGCGAGGCCATGTACGAAACAGGTGAGTTGATCGTGGAGTTAGTGCCCGTGAAGTTTGGTCTGGGGGAACTTTGGCGGTGGGCTGTGATTCTCGACCGATTCAAGTATTCTAAGGGTAATACGATGGGGCTGACTGCGGCTTGGCTTGACACCAATGGAGTTGCCATAAACGAACCTGCGGACATTCGAATCACCATCAACGTAGCGGGACTGGATCCAAGGATTGTCGCTGAGGCCTTACCACAGCTGCTTCCGGCTCTTGGTATTCCCGTCGATGCGGTCGGTCGGGTGGAACACGAGGAGACTGATCAGCGTCGTTATCTCTTCGAAAGCCCCGACGACCAAGAACAGGCAACCTCAGGCATGCCGCAGGAACCCTTTGAGGTCATCATTCCCATCCATGGGGACTCTGTGAATGACCGGTCCGATGGGGAAGGGGCTGCGGTTGTCGTTGACTCCTCGGAGTCCTCGGCATCGGATGGCCCTTCAGGAGATGCGAGCACACCTCCCGATGCGGGTGACTCCCAGGGTGATCAGCAGGCTGTAACTGCCACATCGCCTGATGCCCGCGACGCGGCTGCGGGCCCGACCGATACAGACCTTGAGGGAGTGACCGCTTCGCAAGGGTCGGGTGGATCTGTGGAGCGATCCGCGTCCCAATCCTTGGCTGCGAGTTCTGATGTTGCTCCGTCTGGGTCTACAGGAGCTACCGATCGTGATGGAGGCGTGTCGGTGTGGTGGCTCATGGGTCTTGCTGCGATAGCAGCTGTTGCGGCGATGGGCGTTGGGCTGCGGAGGGCACGACGCGCTTGACAAGGGCGCTCGAGTGATCGCGCCAAGACCCTGGGTGAATCTTGCTCCGGGAGTGGCACGAGGAAACCGGGATCACCGATGTGGTGATGGGCCGGTGCGTGTGGAATCAGTACGTGGAGTACACCTGGGAGTTCCCCGGGCCGCTTGGCGGTTGCGCCCGGCGGATTTGTCTGGTGGTCAGCGTCAGCGGGTGGCGGTGGCTCGGGCGCTTGCGGCCTCGCCGGAGGTGCTGGTGGCCGACGAGCCGCTGGCTTCGGTGGACAGCGCCGGCCGGGCAAGCCTGCGTTCCGTGCTCAGTGCCGCGGACGTGAAGCAGATCTTGTTGATCACTCACGATCCGGTGGACGTGTGGACCATGGCCCAAGCCGTGGTCGCCCTACATGATGGTGCTGTGGTCACCCACGGCACGCCCGAAGCGGTCACCGCGTCGCCTGCGATTGGCCGCGCCGCGGAGTTTCTCGGCGCCAACGTGGTGGCCGGTGTGGGACACGGCACCGAGGTGACCACCTCGGGCGGCTTGACGCTCACGGTCGTGCCAGGGGTGCAGGGCCCGGTGCATCTCACGTTCCCAGCCACCGCGGTGACCTTGCACAACGATCAACCAGCCGGAAGCGCCCGCAACGTCTGGTCGGCAGAGGTCACCCGTGTCGATATCGAAGGCGACAGGGCCAGAGTCACCCTCGGAGGCCCGGTCACGGTGCGCTCCGACATCACAATGGCCTCGGTAACGGGCCTGGGCGTGAAACCCGGCAAGTGCCTGTGGGTGTCAATAAAAGCAACCGAAATAACAGCCACCCCCGCCTAAGCCCCCCAAGAACCCACGCAGCCAAGTGCGATGCCCCCAGGCCGGCAGGCCGAGGTGCTGAAGAAGTCCGCCGTCCGCGCCGGCAGATCAGCCAGGCCACCCCTGCCTAGGACAGTCTCTGCAGCAGTGCGGTGGTGTGGGTGGTGGCGTCTGCTAGTGGCACCTCTTGGGTGGTGCGGGTGGATCTTTCGGTTAGTTCGACCTTGCCGTCGGCCAGGGCGCGGCCGATGGTGATTCGCCAGGGGATGCCGATCAGTTCGGCGTCGGCGAATTTCACACCGGCTCTGGCGTCGCGGTCGTCGAACAGCGTGTCAACCCCGGCGGCTTGTAGTTCGCCGTACAGGCGCTCACCTGCGGCCATTGCCTCGCTGTTGGCGACGGAGGCCACGGTCACAACCACGTCGTAGGGCGCGACCGCTGCGGGCCAGACGAGTCCTCGGTCGTCATGGTGGGTTTCGGCTATGGCCGCCATTGCCCGGCCAATGCCGATTCCGTAGGAACCCATGGTGATTGTCCGTTGCGCGCCTTCGGCATCAAGCACTGTGGCGCCCATCGCTTCGGCGTAGCCGCGGCCCAGTTTGAAGATGTGACCGGTTTCGATGCAACGCAACACCTGCAGGGGAGTGCCACAGCGTGCGCAGGGCTCGCCGTCGCTCACCTCGCGTAGATCGAGCCAGCCGTCCACGGCAATGTCACGTTCGATGTTCACGCCGCGGTAATGCCAGTCGTCGGTGTTGGCGCCGGTACACAGGTTGTAGCGGCCCCGCAGCGCGTGATCTGCCACAATTCGCAGCCCAGTCACCCCGACCGCGCCCAGAGATCCAGGGTGCGCACCCAGGTGTTGCAACGTTTCAGCCGGTTCCGCAGGGCGGATGTGTATGGCTCCGGTGCCGTCCGCGAGCTTCTGCAGGTTGAGCTGGTGGTCTCCGCGCAGCAGCACCAAGGTGATGGCGTCGTCGAGCACCATCACCATTGTCTTGATCTGACGGCTCGCCACCGCGCCACCGTCGAAGCCCTCGAGCGCTGCGATGGTGCGAACTCCCGGAGTGGCAAACCGCTCAGGCCCATCGCTGGCCACGGCGTCGAACGCCGAGTCGTCTATCTCGGGGACCGCAGCCACGGCCCTCTCGACGTTGGCGGAATAGCCGCACTGGGAGCACACCGCAACGTCGTCCTCGCCTGCGGGGGAGGGCACCATGAACTCCACCGACCCGCTGCCACCCATCGCCCCCGAGGACGCCTCAACCGAGATCGTCGGCAGCGACAGGCGCTCGAAGATCCGCTTGTAGGCCTCGTGGTGAATGTCGAAGCTGCGGTCCAGGCCGGGGTCGTCGAGGTCGAACGAGTAGCTGTCCTTCATTGCGAACTCACGCACCCGCAACAAGCCCGACTTGGGACGGGGCTCGTCTCGGAACTTCCACTGGATCTGATACCAGATCTGCGGAAGCATCCGGTACGAGGTGATCTCGCGGGCTATCTCCGCGAACACCTCCTCATGTGTCATGCCCAGCGCCAACTCCGCCTCGCGCCGATCGGTGAGACGGAACATCTCGGGGCCCATCGTTTGCCAACGCCCCGAACGCTGCCACAGCGCCGCCGGGTGCATCGCCGGCAACAAGAACTCCTGGGCGCCGATCTCCTCCATCCCCGCACGCACAATCGCCTCGACTTTGCTGTGAACCTTCAGCCCCAGCGGAAGCAGCGAGTAGTGCCCGGCATGAAGCTGACGCATGAACCCGCCCCGAACCAGCAGCTTGTGGCTCGCCGCCTCGGCATCAGCGGGCGCGTCCCGCAACGTAGGAATGAACGCTTCAGACCATCGCACGACGCGCAACCCTACCCACCCCCAAGCAACCCAACCGAAGCCCCACCACCGCCCCCAAGCCCCGCGCCGTCACCCCGGCACCGCCCCACCCGTGGCCTCCGCACAGCGCCGGCAACGGCGTCCGCTCCTTGCTGGCGCAGCCTGCATCCAATCCCGGCACCACCTGTGCCCAGCGGTGTCAAGGTGTACGCGCGCACCAGACAGTCTCGATGGATGTCACATCGTGCAGCTTGGCCGACGGGGTGGGCTTCTCACGGCATCGGTGGGAAGAGTGGTTCGCCGTGTCGTTCGGGTCGCAGAGGTCTGGACGAGAGGTTGATCCCCATTGAGATCGATGCCGCGGATATGAAAGAAAATCTTTTGAAATGAGGTTGTGTTTGCGTACGAATGTAGGTATCATGCTCTCATGCAGGAGACACTGACCAACCCCGAGGGAGACCTCCGCTTGGATCTCCATGAGTCCGCTGCGACCAGTGGTGCCGTGGTTGGCAACGGCCTGGGCACGGTCCGTCCAGGGACTGCCGAGCGGAGTCGGAGAACTAGGGACGCCGATGCCGCTGAGAGGCCGACTGGCGCTGGGGGTGCCGGGGTTGGCGGTGCCGTTCCGGGAATCAACGGTGAAACGCCCCGCTTCGGGCTCGATGGCAATGGTGGAGGACTGAACGGCGGGGCCATCCGCTCGGGGCGCGCCGGAAAGATCGTCGACGCTGGTGCTGGTTTGGCTTCGGAGGGTGCTGGGCGCGTTGGTCGACCGGCCGGTACCGGTGGGGTGGATGTGTCGGTGTTGGTGGAGGTTGATGTTCGGGGATTGGCTGACTTGGAGCTTGACGGGCGGGTGCGGGAACTGAATCGTGTGGTTAATCGTGCCAAGGGGTTGATCGCTGAAGCTTTGGCGGAGCAAGCCCGACGCAAGCACAAGGGCGCGATTCTCTCGGGTTTGCAGCACGGGGTGGGGATGTCGCCTCGCAAGGCCCGCAAGACTCTCAAGCAGGCTGAACAACTCGAGGACTTGCCCGAGACGCGTGACGCGTTGGTGAACAACCTGATCAACAGCGAACACGCCGAGATTCTTGGCAACGCCGCCAAGGCGGGTCCCCTTGACGAACCCAAGATGCTCAAGGCCGCGCAGACCCAGCCGCCAGACAAGTTCCGCAGGACGTTGCGTGAGCATCAGCGTGAACTTGACCGTGACGACGGCGCCGCGGAGTTGGAACGTCAGCGCAAGGCGCGTTGCGCGAGTCTCACCGAATGCGAAGACGGCATGTGGAGACTGCACGCCCTGTTTGATCACGTCACTGCCGCAGGGATCAAGCGTTCTTTGGCGCGCAGCGGCGCGGTATGGGACAACCGTGTCGGTCACGCGGCGATCGGTGAGCGTCACCGGCGTGCCGATGTGCTTGCCGACATCCTCACCGGCAGCGAGCCCACTGCTTCCAACCCGAACTCTGCAAACGGCTGCTCTTCCGGCCCCAGCGGTTCCGGCATCCACCCCGCAGGGCCAGGATTGGGCACCTCAACGTTGGGAACCAACAAGCCGGACACGGCGAGCACCTGCGACTGTGGTTCGGTCGATCCCGAGGCGGGCAAGAATCGCCGGGGTCGAAACCCTGGAGCGGCTGCTCGACCGGCGGTTGTGGTGGTGGCCGATTACGACCTGATCAACGCCAAGTTGGACAATCCTCGCCTCAGCGATGGCGAGCCACTACCGGTAGACGAGTTTCACCGTCTCGCCTGCGACGCCGACGTCCTGCCCGCCTTGTTCAGCGCCGCCACAGGCGAACCCATGTGGCTTGGTCGTCGAAGGCATCCCACCCCGGCGTTGCGCGCCGTGCTCGAAGCACGCGACCAAGGCTGCATCGGATGCGGCACCAGTCCCGAGTGGTGTGTCGCCCATCACATCACGCATTGGGACGACGGTGGTCCCACCCAACCCGACAATCTCACCCTGGTCTGTCACGACTGCCACTACAAGATCCATCACAAGAACTGGCAGGTCCACAAACCACCAGACCAGCCCCACCAGCTACGCCCGCCCCCAACACCAAGACCACGCACGACCGACCACCTCTAACGCCCAACCCGACCCTGCACCCCAACAGCCAACAGCACCCCGCCCGGCCGAAACCGGTGCGTGTGTGGTGGGGGGTTGGTGGCCGGTGACGGTGGGTCTTGGGGGTTGGTGGGAGGGGCGGGGTGGAAGTGGTGGGTTGTGGGTTGGGGTGGTGAGCGCGGAGATCGTGTTTCTGGATCAGCGGCTTCATGCCTACATCGAGGCGCACAGCACCCCCGCTGACTCGGTGCAGCGTGACCTGATCGAATACACCACCGGGTTGGGCTCAGTGGCCGTGATGCAGATCGGCGTGAGCCAAGGGGCGTTCATGACCATGATGGTGACGGTGCTCCAACCGCGCTTCGCCGTGGAGGTTGGCACCTTCACCGGCTACTCGGCGCTCGCTGTGGCCAAGGCCCTGCCCGAGGGGGCGCGGCTGTTGTGCTGCGACGTTTCCGAAGAATGGACTGCGGTGGCGCGCCGTCACTGGGAGCGCGCCGGTGTGGCCGACCGGATCGACCTGCGAATCGGCCCCGCCTCGGACACCCTGCGGCAACTGCCCCACGATCAGGCCGTGGATTTCGCGTTCATCGACGCCGACAAAGAGGGCTACATCGACTACTACGAACAGTTGGTGCCCCGACTGTCGCCCAAGGGCGTGATTTTGGTGGACAACGCCTTATGGGACGGAAATGTGGCCGACCCCGACCACCGAGACGAAACCACAGAGGCGATCCGGGCGTTCAACGCGCACGCCGCGGCCGACCCGAGGGTGATGACAGCCCTGCTGGCCGTGGGTGACGGGCTGATGATGATCACCCACCGCCCCGCCTGACTGCCACCAGCGCGAGCGTTTCCCACAGGCCCCGGCGAGGGGTGAGGGCTATGGTCCGTCGCATGAACCGCAACGTGATCATCACCTGCGCGGTCACCGGCGCCGGCGACACCGCAGGACGACACCCGGACCTGCCGATCACCCCCGACCAGATCGCCACCGCCGCGCTGGAAGCCGCCGACGCGGGAGCGGCGATAGTCCACATTCACGTGCGTGACCCCGCCACCGGTCAAGGCACCCGCGACGTGGATCTGTACCGGCAGGTGGTGCAAGCCGTGCGAGCCGCCAACTCCGATGTGATCGTGAACCTCACCGCGGGAATGGGCGGCGATCTTGCGATCGGAGAAGCCGATCCGTTGGACTTCAACCCGGCCGGCACCGACCTTGTGAGCGGCGTGGAACGCCTCGCCCACGTGGAGGCGCTGCGCCCCGACATGTGCAGCCTCGACTGCGGGTCGCTCAACTTCGGAGAGGGCCACCAGGTGTACGTGAGCACACCCGACATGCTGCGCGACATGGCCAAACGGGTGCGCGACCTCGGCGTGAAACCCGAACTGGAAGTGTTCGACACCGGCAACCTGTGGTTCGCCAACCAGCTCGTGAGCGAAGGCCTCATCGACAACCCACCATGGGTGCAGCTCTGCACCGGCATCCCCTACGGCATGCCCAACGACGTGGGCCTGCTCACGGCGCTCACCCGCCTGCTGCCCGACGGCGCAGAGTTCACCACCTTCGCCATCTCGGCCATGCAGATCCCCTGGGTGGCCCAAGCCGTGCTGCTTGACGGTCACGTGCGGGTGGGTCTTGAGGACAACCTTTACCTGGCCAGAGGCGTATTCGCCTCCAACGCCGACCTTGTGACCCGAGCTAGGGAGATCATCGAATCAATGGGCGCACGAATCCAGTCACCCGACCAGGCCCGCGAAACGCTCGGCTTGGGCTGACACCGGGCCAATGGTCGTAATCCACGCCCCACCGGGACCGGCGTCGGGGCCGATCACCGCCACCTGGCACCTCGCACCCCAACCAGGCGCGGCGTCACCAAGCCGGGGCGGCGACGCCGGGCGAACAGCCGCCCGAGTTGGTGGCTGCGCGGTGAACCCCGGCGCACATCACTGCAATAGGCTGCGACACCGGCAGGTACGCCGTCTCCCAACAGGGATTCGGCACTGACACAAGGCGCCGACCGTGGAGGGGAGTCCAATGGTTGCCACGTCACCAAACCGCAAGTCGCTCGACAAGCCTCTGCCGCGTCTCACCACCCCGATGGTGCGCGACAACGGCGAACTGCGACACGCCAGTTGGGACGAAGCCCTCGACCGGGCCGCCGACGGCCTGCGCCTGGTGCGCGACCGTTACGGCCCGAACGGGTTCGGCATGTTCAGCTGCTCCAAATCCACCAACGAAATGAACTACGCCGCGCAGAAGTTCGTTCGTTCGGTGATGGGATCCAACAACATCGACTCCTGCAACCGCACTTGACACGCTCCCTCGGTCGTCGGTCTGGCGACAGTGTTCGGAGCCGGAGGCGGCACCACTTCCTACGCCGAGGTGGAACACGCAGACGTTGTGCTGCTGTGGGGATCCAACGCCAGGGCCGCGCATCCGATCTACTTCCATCACGTGATGAGAGGCCTCGACGGGGGCGCCCGCATGTTCGTGATAGATCCGCGCCGCACCGCGTCGGCCAAGTTCGCCGACCGCTGGCTGGGCCTCGACGTGGGAACAGACATCGCGCTGGCCAACGCCATGGGTCGCGAAATCATCCACGCCGGTTTGCACAGACCGGATTTCATCGAGCACGCCACGGTGGGTTTCGACGAGTACGCCGCCCATGTGGAGTCCTACACACTGGACTGGGCCTCAAAGGTCACGGGCGTGCCCGCAGAAGCGATACAGGAAATGGCTCACGCCTACGCCGGCGCCGAGAGTTCGCTGATCCTGTGGACGTTGGGCATCACCGAACACCACAACGCTGTGGACAACGTTGTGTCGCTGTGCAACCTTGCGCTGCTGACCGGTCACGTGGGACGCTGGGGCGCCGGCCTGGTTCCCTTGCGAGGGCAGAACAACGTGCAAGGCGGCGGCGACATGGGCGCCATCCCCGACAGGTTCCCCGGATTCCAGCCGGTAGCCGACGACGAAGCGCGCGCCCGCTTCGAGGCGGCCTGGGGCGTTGAGCTCAACCCGGTGCCCGGAAAGCACCTCACCTTGATGTTCGAGGCCATGGAAGCCGGCGAGCTGCGAGGCTGTTACGTGATAGGCGAGAACCCCGCCGACTCCGAGGCCGACGTGCTCCACGCACGCAAACTGCTCGAAGGCCTCGACATCCTGGTGGTGCAAGACCTGTTCCTCACCCGCACCGCGCAGATGGCCGATGTGGTGCTGCCCGCGTCCGCCGCGTGGGCAGAGTCCGACGGCACGGTCACGTCCTCCGAACGCCGGGTGCAACGGGTGCGTGCCGCGGTGCCACCACCAGGCCAGGCACGAGACGACATCGAGATAATCGGCGAAATCGCCCGTCGCCTTGGCGCCGACTGGGGCGACCCGAGCCCCGAAGAGTTGTGGGACGAAATGCGGATGCTGTCGCCGATGCACCGAGGAATGTCCTGGGAGAGAATCGAACGCCTCGACGGAATCCAATGGCCGTGCCCAAGCGAGGATCATCCCGGGTCGCCATTCCTGCACGGCTGGTTGTGGGAGGACGACCTTGGGGGCCGCGACCCGGCGCCGTTCAGCCTGGTGGATCACGAAGGTCCAAAGGAACAACTCAGCGAAGAGTTCCCGTTGCGGCTCACCACCGGCCGGGCCTTGGACTCCTACAACACCGGGGTGCAGAGCGGTGGTTACCACTCACCGATCCGCTCGGGCGACGCCATCGACGTGAGCCCCGCGGACGCTCACAGTCTTGAGGTGGCCGAAGGTGAGCGGGTGCTGGTGACCTCAAAGAGAGGTTCGGTGGAAATGGATGTGCGCATCGACACCGGCCTTCCCAAGGGCTTGGTGTTCACCACCTTCCACTTCCCCGAACGCGTGGACGCCAACGTGTTGACCAACGACGCCTGGGACAGACGTTCGGGCACCGCCGAGTTCAAAGCCGCTTCGGTGCGCATCACCAAACTCGATCCCCAACCCGAACCCGCACCCGCCTGAGGCCGAACCAAGCGACTGCGATGCCCACACAGGTAACCGGGCTGCCACCCACGGATTGCGCGAACCCAGCCGTGGTCGGCGCCAACCCCGAACCCACCCCAGGCTCGACCCAAGAGCCGCCCGAAGGTTCGGCGCGGAAGGTGATGATCTACGACGGCGAATGCGGATTCTGTGTGGCCTCGGCGCGCTGGCTGGCCAGGCGTCTGCCGCCAACAGTGCAGTTCCAGCCGTGGCAGTCAGCAGACCTCCACGCCTTGGGCTTGACCCGGCACCAGGTGAAGACCGCAGCGTGGTGGGTTGCCGACCGACCCCGACGTGACAACCGACCCGGGGGCGACCGACCCGCTGGAGCCGAACGCCCCGAGGGAGTTGAGCGGCATGGCGGCGCCCAAGCGATCGGACACGCCCTGGGCGAGGCCAAGAGCGCATGGCGGTTGGCGGGTTGGCTGATCGTGCATCCCCCGATGCGCTGGCTGGCGGGCCCGGTTTACGACCTGGTTGCCGCCAACCGTCACCGCTTGCGCTTTCCCAGATGGGGCAGGCCCCGATGGGGCAGGCCCAGGTCGGGCAGGTCCAGCTTCAGCGGGGCCAAGTTGAGCGGGCCGGGAGCGTCACGTGGCTGACATCCACATCGGCCCGCAGCGGCCCACCGACGCCGAGCGGGCCGCGGTGGATTCCACGCTTGAGCGACTGGGCGTGGAACCCGTGCACCGTTTCAGCTCGGAGCGCCTCGTCACGGGGGGCACCGCGCGACGCAGGGAACGTCGCCACTACCTGCTGCCGGTGCTGCACGCCTTGCAGAACGCCGAGGGATGGATCAGCCCCGGCGGGGTGAACTACGTGGGTGAGCTGCTGGCGGTGCCACCAGCGGAGGCTTTCGGGGTGGCGTCGTTCTACGACCTGTTCCGCACCGAGGCGCCCACCCATCAAGGCGACACGTTCCATGTGTGCGTGGACGCGGCCTGCCAGATCGCCGGTTACGACGACCTGGCCGAGTCGCTGCGAGCCGAGGGTCATCACGTTCACCTCGGGCCTTGCCTGGGCCAGTGCGAGCGGGCCCCGGCGTTGTTCGTTCAGGGATCCGGCGGTCGACCCGACCATGTGCCCGCGGACGCGAACCCAACCGGCGAGCCGTTCGCGCCGGCCCAGCACGGAGACCCGTCGCTGCGCCTGCTGCGCCGAATCGGCGTGGCCGACCCCACGTCGCTGGACTCCTACCGCGACCACGGCGGGTATCAAGCCCTCGCTCGAGCGGTGCAGATCGGGCCCGAGGCGGTGCTGGCGGCGGTGGCCGATTCGGGCCTGTCGGGGCGTGGCGGGGCGGCGTTCCCAACAGGGGTGAAATGGCGTGGTGTCGCCGCTCAGCAGGGCCGGCCCAAACACGTGGTGGCCAACTGCGACGAATCCGAGCCGGGCACGTTCAAGGACCGGATCGTGATGGAACACGACCCGTTCGCGGTGATCGAAACGCTCACCATCGCGGCGCTGGCAACGGGCGCGTCCAACGGCTGGATCTACATCCGCGGCGAATACCCGTTGGCCACCGCACGCCTGCAATCCGCAATCGAAGCGGCCCGGCGCGCGGGACTGCTCGGCGACGACGTGGCCGGCAGCGGGCACAGTTTCGACATCGCCATCTGGCGCGGCGCCGGGGCTTACATCTGCGGCGAGGAAACGGCGCTGTTCAACTCGCTGGAAGGGTTCCGGGGCGAGCCGCGCAACAAGCCCCCGTTCCCCACCACTCACGGCCTGTTCAAGGAACCGACCGCCATCAACAACCCCGAAACGCTGCTCAACGTGATCGACATCATCCTCGAAGGCCCCGACGCGTACCGTCGCACCGGCACCGAACGCTCCCCGGGCACCAAGCTGCTGTGCCTGTCGGGACGCGTTGGCCGTGCCGGGCTTTACGAGGTGCCATTCGGGATCACCCTGGGCGAAGTGCTCGAACTCGCCGGAGGGATCACCGGCACCGGCGAACTGCAAGCGGTGCTCATGGGTGGCGCAGCCGGATCCTTCGTGGGGCCCGACTCGCTGGACCTGCGCCTCACCCTTGAGGACACCCGCGCCGCGGGCACCACCCTCGGCTCGGGTGTGGTGATGGCGTTCGACACGTCGGTGGACATGACCGACGTGGTGGTGCGCATCGCCGAGTTCTTCCGACACGAATCGTGCGGACAGTGCGTGCCGTGCCGGGTGGGAGCGGTACGCCAGCACGAGACACTCGTGGAGATGCGCCGCCGCGGCAGCCTCACCGAACAGCGCCGCGAACTGATCGACGAAATGGCCGAGGCGATGGGCGACGCCTCGATTTGTGGACTGGGCCACACCGCCGCCTCCGCGGTGCGCTCCGCGTTGAGCCTCGGACTGATCGAAGCGGCCCGCTGAGACCGGAGACAGACGTGGCACAAACCAGCCCCTCCGATCTTCCGAACACACACCAGAACGCACACGAACACAGAGGTGAACGACTACGTGAACGCTGAACCAAACACCGCGGCAACCGCTGTGGCCGAGCCGGTATCGGAAACCCCGGTGACCTTGAGCGTCGACGGCCGCACCGTGGAGGTGCCCGAAGGCGCCACCATTCACGCCGCCTGCGAAAAAGCCGGGATCGACACGCCCACGCTGTGCTGGGCGCCCAACCTCACCCCGGTGAACGTGTGCAGGGTGTGCGTGGTGGAACTCGAAGGCTCGCGCACCCTGGTGCCGTCATGCTCGCGGCCCGCCGAGAACAACATGGTGGTTCAAACCGACACCCCACGGGTGCGTCACAGCCGCAAGATGGTGCTCGAGTTTCTGGGGTCGGGCGTGGACTTGAGCCAGGCAGACGACCTGCATCGTTGGATCGACGAGTACGACGCCGACCCCGACCGGTACGCAGCGCACGGCCATCAGGCACAAACCGTGGACGAACCAGTGAAAATCCAGGACGACCTGTACATCCGCGACTACAGCAAATGCGTGCTGTGCTACAAGTGCGTGGAGGCCTGCGGCGACGACGCCCAGCACACCTACGCGATAGCGGTGGCAGGGCGGGGCTTCGACGCTCGCATCTCCACCGAGTTCGACGTGACCCTGCCCGACTCGGCGTGCGTGTACTGCGGAAACTGTGTTGGGGTGTGCCCCACCGGGGCGTTGCAGTTCAAAACCGAGTACGACCTGCGCGACATCGGCAACTGGCGCCCCGAAGACCAGACCGTCACCCGCACCGTGTGCTCCTATTGCGGTGTGGGCTGCAACCTCGACCTGCACGTTCAGGACAACCGAATAGTGAAGGTCACCTCGCCGTCGGATCACGACGTCACCTCGGGGCATCTGTGCATCAAGGGCCGCTTCGGCTGGCAGTACGTACACGGCGAGTAGCACCCTCGCCAGTCGGTCGGCAACAAGCGGCCCGCAAGTGACCTCCAACCCCTCAACCGCCCCGCGCTCCGGCTCGCCCAACCGGCGCCGCCGGCGGAACCAGCAGCGGCCAACGGCGCCCCAAGGACCACGGCAGCCTCCCTGGCGGCGCCTGCGGAGACGTTTCGATCCGGTGAAGGTGGTTTCCGAAGACGAGGTTGAGGACATTCATCACGCCTCGCTGCGGGTGCTGAGTGACATAGGCATGGACTTCCTGCACCCCGAAGCCCTGCGACTCTGGGCCGCCGCCGGCGCCAAAGTGGACGGCACCCGCGTGCGTTTCGATCCCGAACTGGTCACCGAACTGGTGGCGCGGTCGCCCCGCGAGTTCACGCTGCACGCCCCCGACCCGGAACGCAACGTGGTTATCGGCGGTGACCACGTGGTGTTCGCAGCGGTGGCCAGCCCGCCGAACTGTTCGGACATCGAAGGCGGGCGTCGCACCGGCAACCGCAGCGACTTTCGCCGGTTGTTGAAGCTCAGCGAGGTGATCAACGCCGTTCACACCCACGGCGGCTATCCGGTGGAACCGGTGGACATCCACCCGTCGATCAGGCACCTGGTGGCCACCCGAGACACGCTCACCTTGTCCGGCAAGGCGGTGAAGTGCTACTCGCTCGGCGCGCAACGCAACCGTGACGTGCTGGAAATGGTTCGCATCGCCAGAGACGTCAGCCACGAGGACTTCGAACAGCAGCCGTCGGTTCACACCATCGTGAACACCAGCTCCCCGCTACGCCTCGACACGCCGATGCTTGACGGCATCCTGGAGTTGTCCTCACGCAATCAGGTGGTGACCGTCACGCCGTTCACGCTGGCAGGGGCGATGGCGCCGATCACCGTCGCAGGAGCGGTGGTGCAACAAAACGCCGAAGCGCTCGCCGG
Source organism: Candidatus Aldehydirespiratoraceae bacterium (assembly GCA_965221635.1). Lineage (GTDB taxonomy): Bacteria > Actinomycetota > Acidimicrobiia > Acidimicrobiales > Aldehydirespiratoraceae > JAAXHB01. Next base: position 111,252 of record OZ244902.1, on the reverse strand, counting down.
CATTGCGTTCATCCAACTTGTGCGGGCCGGGGCGCCGGCGATGTACGGGGGGTTCACCTCCAACGTGGACATGCGCTCGGGTTCCCCGGCTTTCGGCACGCCCGAGTACATGAAGGCCGCCATGCTCGGCGGCCAAATGGCCCGCCGCTACGGCCTTCCCTACCGGTCGTCCAACGCGTGTGCGGCCAACACGCTCGACGCGCAAGCCGCGTACGAAAGCGTGTTCTCGCTGTGGGGCGCGATTATGGGCGGGGCCAACTTCTTGTTGCACGGGCTGGGCTGGATGGAGGGCGGCCTGTGCTCAAGTTTCGAGAAGATGGTGCTGGACGCCGACCTGGTGAACACCGTGGCGGAGTTCCTGCAGCCGGTGGCCACCGACGAGGAATCCCTGGGTGTCGATGCCATAGCCGAGGTCGGCCCCGGCGGACATTTCTTCGGCGCGGCGCACACACAAGCCCGTTACCGAGACGCCTTCTTTGAGCCGATGGTGTCGGATTGGCGCAACTTCGAATCGTGGGCCGAGGCCGGATCACCCACCGCCGCTGATCGGGCCCGGCGACTCGTTGGCGAACTGCTGGCTCAACACGAGCCGCCCGCCATGGCCGACCACACAAGGGCAGAGCTCGACGATTTCACCGATCGTCGAATAGCCGAAGGCGGCGTTCCCACCGACTTCTGAGCACCGACCTTCGCCGCCGGCGCCGGCACCGGGCGGCCGCTGTGGTTTGGGCCGGCTTGGCGACGGCCTGGAGGGTAGTTTTTGGCGAAAGCAGCGACGGCAGGAGGGAGCCGACGATGACGCTTGTTTCCCGCGAAGCCGACCCCGCGGGCGTCGGCCTCACCCGGCCGCAGGCTGGCGCCGCCCAAGGCGAACCCGCCACTGCGGCTACTGCCCCACGATCCCCCGACCGACCTGCCGCGGCGAGCGGCAACGGCAGCGCCCCCGGGGCGCCGGACTTCACCGGCGAGGCGTTCTGGGCGGGGGTGCGCAAACCGGTTGAGCACGCCACCGGCATGCCCCCCGAGGCTTACGTGGACGACGACTTCTTCGCGGTTGAGCAGCAACGCGTGTTCGAGCGGGGCTGGGTGGTGGTGGGGCTCGTACCCGAGGTGGCCGAACCGGGCCGGGTGCTGGTGCGGCGAGTGGGCTCCAAGTCGGTGCTGGTGGTGCGCGGTCACGACGGCGAGCTGCGCGGCTTCCTCAACGCCTGCCGTCATCGCGGCACCGAACTCGCCGAAACCGACTGCACCGTGGATCGCATCATTCGCTGCCCGTATCACCGCTGGGGGTACGGACTCGACGGCACGCTGCTGGCCACGCCGATGTTCAACGAGGTGCCCCGCCCCGGTTTCGACATGGCCGACTACCCGCTGATGCCGGTGAGGGTGCAGCAGTGGGGAATCCTGGTGTTCGCCTGCTGTGACCCCAACACCATGCCCCTGCAAGAATGGCTCGGCGACCTTCCCGAACGGATGGCCGACTACCACTTCGAGCGGTGGAGCGTCACCTCCGACCAAACCCTCGACGTTAGGTGCAACTGGAAGCTGATCTCGGAGAACTTCCAGGAGTACTACCACCTCAAATGGGTACACCCCGAACTTGCCAAGGTGTCCCGCGTGCAGGACCACTACCGCTATCAGGGCCCCGGCTTGTACTGCGGTCAGACCACCACACCGGTCACCAGCGACGAACGAGACGAGTGGATGAGCCTTCCCCCGGCGCCCGGTCTTGGCGAGTCGGATCTCACCAGCGGCCGGTTCGTGGCCGTCTACCCAAACGCCACCCTTGCGGTGCTGCCAGGTCAGGCGTTCTTGATGCTGCTCGAACCGGTGGCGCCCGGTCACACACGCGAGCGCTGCGTGTTGACCCTGGCGCCATCGGAAACCGAAGCGTCCCAGCAGGTGCGTGACGCGCTGCTGGCGTTCTGGAACGAGATCAACGGCGAGGACATCTGGATCATGGAACTCGCTCAGCGGGGCCTGGCGGGAACGAACATCCCGGCGGGGCCGTTGTCCCCACGCTTTGAGGAGCCGTTGAACCGCTTCCACAAAATCACCGCGGATCTGATCTCCGCGGAGTCGTTGTCCTCGGGCGCACCTGTTGTGCCCACAGGCGACGGCCCGGATGCGGCCGCCAGGTACGGCACCGGAGCGAACCCGTCGCCGCCTCTGATCGAAACCCTGTCATAGGCCCGCAACTGACCGCCGCGCACGGACCGGCAGTCCCCAAACGGCGCTACCTGACGGTGCCCCACGGCGGGCGTTTCGCGGCCGGCGCGCAAACAACCCGAGGAGATTGACCCGATGCGAACAGACGCCCAGGTGGTGGTGATAGGCGGGGGAGTGGTGGGCGCCAGCGTGCTGTATCACCTCACCGAGGCAGGCGTGCGCGACGTGGTGCTGCTTGAACGCACCGAGTTGACCTCAGGTTCCACGTGGCATTCCGCGGGAGGGATGCACACCATCAACGGCGACCCGAACGTGGCGAAACTGCAGCGTTACACCTTCAACCTTTACAAGAAGATCCAAGAGGTGTCGGGTCAGGATTGCGGGATTCACACCCCCGGCGGGGTGATGCTCGCCGACACGCCCGAGCGCATGGACTGGTTGCGCATGGCTCACGCCCGTGGCCGTTACCTGGGCATGGAAACCGAGCTGATCTCAGCGGCCGAGGCGGCCGAGTTGATGCCGCTGTTGGATCCCCGCCATTTCGTGGGCGCCATGCACGACGCCCACGAAGGCCACGTCGACCCGTCGGGCGTCACCCACGCGTACGCCAAGGCCGCCCGTCAGAGCGGCGCCGAGGTGCGGCGCAACACTTGGGCCCGGGCAATCGAACGCAACGCCAAGACCTCGCGGGCCGCCCCCGGCTGGCAGGTGGCGCTCTACGACACCGCCACCGGTGATGACCTTGGCGTGATCAACTGCGAGCACGTGGTGAACTGCGGCGGCTTGTGGGCCCGCGAAGTGGGCCGCATGGTTGGGTTGGAGTTGCCGGTGCTGGCCATGGAGCACACATACATCGTGACCGGGCCCATCGACGAGCTGCGCCAACACAACGAACGCACCGGCGGCGAGATCGTTCACGCCATCGACTTCGCGGGCGAGATCTACACCCGCCAGGAAGGCGAGGGCATGCTGCTCGGCACCTACGAGCAGGCCGCCACCCCCTGGTCGCCACGTCAGACACCCTGGGATTTCGGGATGCGCCTGTTGGAACCCGACCTCGACCGGATCGCCCCCAGCCTGCAAGTGGGTTTCGAGCACTTCCCCGCGCTCGGCGAGGCCGGGATCCGCCGAGTGGTGAACGGCCCGTTCACCTTCGCTCCCGACGGCAACCCGCTGGTTGGGCCCGTGCGAGGCTTGCCGGGTTACTGGACGGCGTGCGCGGTGATGGCCGGGTTGTCCCAAGGCGGCGGGGTTGGTTTGGCGTTGGCGAACTGGCTGGCCGATGGCGACCCGGGCTTTGACGTGTGGGGCATGGACATCGCCCGTTTCGGTGACTACTGCACCATGGCCTACACCAACACCAAGGTGCGCGAGAACTACTCGCGCAGGTTCCGCATCACCTTCCCCAACGAGTTCCTGCCCGCGGCTCGTGGTGTGCAGACCACACCGGTGCATGACCGCCTCGTGGCCGCCAACGCCGTGTTCGGGGACTCGTTCGGTTTGGAGTCGGCGTTGTGGTTCCAGGCGCCGGGGCTCGAACCGACAGAGGATGTCACCTTCGGGCGTTCCAACGCCTGGGATCGGGTGCGGGCCGAGACCCTGGCTGTGCGCCAAGGCGTTGGCATGATCGAAACAACCGGATTCTCGAAGTTCTGGTTCGGCGGCAGCGGCGCCCGACAGTGGCTCAATCGGCTGCTCGCGGGGCGTGTGCCCGCACCGGGGCGGATCGCGTTGAATCCGATGACCAACGAGGCCGGGAACCTGGTGGGTGACCTCACAGTGGCGTGCCTGCCGGGCGCGCCGGGTCGCCCCGGAGGCCCTTCGGACACGATCACCGCGGGCGCCACCGGCAACGCGCGCCTCGCCGAGAGCTTCGTGCTGTTCGGCACCGGCGCGGCGGAGCGCTACTACCAGCGCTGGTTCGAGGCGCACCTGCCCGATGACGCCTCGGTGCAGTATCGAACGCTGGGCGCGGAGATGTGCGGCCTGTCGATAGCCGGGCCGGGTGCCAGGGCGTTGCTCGCCGATGTGACCGACATCGACGTGTCGAACTTCGCGATGCGGTTCATGTCCTTCGGCGAGATCGAGGTGGGTTGGGCGCCGGTGTGGTGCGGGCGGATCACCTTCACCGGCGACCTGGGTTACGAACTTTGGATGCCGGCCCGTTACCAGCGTTACGTGTTCGACCTGCTCACCGAGGCGGGCAAGGCTCACGGGTTGGAGCTGTTCGGCCTTCACGCCCTCAATTCGTTGCGACTCGACAAGGGCTTCGGAGGCTGGGCACGCGAGTACCGCCCGATTTACGACCCGTTCGAGGCCGGGCTGGGCCGGTTCGTGCGGATGGAACGAGACTTCATCGGCCGTGACGCCCTCGCCGCGAAGTACGACAATGGCGGCCCCGGCGCGGCTCTGGCGTTGCGCACGTTCACCGTTCACACCGAGGGCGGGCCTTCGGGCGCCGACGTGATCGGCGACGAACCGGTGTGGCACCACGGAGAGGTTGTGGGTTGGGTGACCTCAGGCGGTTACGCCCATCACAGTGAAACCTCGGTTGCCCTTGCCTACGTTCCCGCCGCGCTCGCGAACGACCCGTCCTCGGTTGGCCCCGGCGCGGGATTCGAGATCGAGATAATCGGCGCCCGGCGTGCCGCCACGATGCTGTCGGGCCCCCTGTGGGATCCCGAAGGCACACGCATGCGCTCCTAGCGGGGCAGGGGCGGAATGTCGGGGTTGAGGGTGTGGTAGTCCGACGCGTCCTCGGTGAACAACGCGTATTCGGTGTGCAAGCCGGTGGGTGTTTCCAGGGTGCCGGCACAAATTGAGATCGTGTCCGAACCGACCACCGTCCAGAACATCGAACTTCCGCACCGCACGCAAAATCCGTATGCCACCTGCGGGTACTCCTCTGGGTGATGCCACCGCAGCGCGTCGCCGTCGTCGATGCGGATCCGGTCACGGTCACAGCCGGTGGCCGCCATGAAATGCCCGTTCCAGCGTCGACAGCGCACGCAGTGGCAGTCCCACACCGGGCGCAAGGCCCCGACAACGCTGTAGGAAACAGCACCACACATGCACCGCCCCCGCATCTGGGGTGGAGGGTCGTCGCTGCCGGTGGTCGTGTCACCTGCGCTGTGGGTGTGGCTGCCTGCGTTGCCCTTGGTCATGGTTTGGCTCCTCGTGGCCGATTCCGTCCGGTTTTATCACTGCGAGACCGCTTGGTGCAGCGGCAGAATCTTGCGACAATTGCGGCGCGAGGCCGGTGAGGCCCCACACCAACGCAGGCGAGCATCGAGGAGCAGGCAGATGACTGACCAGGACGGGGCCTCGTCGGGGCATTACGACTATGTGATCGTGGGTGGCGGCTCCGCTGGGTGCGCCCTCGCCAACCGGCTCAGCGCCGATGCGTCCACGAAGGTTCTGGTGCTCGAGGCCGGGCGGCGCGACTGGCGCTTCGATGTGTACATCCACATGCCCGCAGCGTTGTCGTTCCCAATTGGCAACAGGTTCTACGACTGGCAGTACAACTCCGAACCCGAACCGCACATGAACAACCGGCAGGTGTATCACGCCCGCGGCAAGGTGCTGGGAGGGTCATCAAGCATCAACGGCATGATCTTCCAGCGCGGCAACCCCCTGGACTTTGAGCGCTGGGCCGCGGATCCGGGCATGGAACGCTGGGATTACGCCCACTGCCTGCCTTACTTCAAACGCATGGAGAGTTGTCTGGCCGCACCCGCCGACGACAAGTTCCGAGGCGGACGCGGGCCGTTGGTGCTGGAGAGGGGCCCGGCCCGCAACCCGCTGTTCGAGGCATTCCTCGCCGCCACCGAACAAGCCGGCTACCCCCGCACCGATGACGTGAACGGTTACCGCCAGGAAGGATTCGCGGCGTTCGACCGCAACGTTCATCGCGGCAGGCGTCTCAGCGCGGCGAGGGCGTACCTGCATCCGGTGCTGGGCCGCCCCAACCTGCGGCTGGTAACCAAGGCGTTCACCACACGGGTGCTGTTCGACGGTGACCGGGCCGTGGGGGTGGAGTACACCCGTCGGGGTCGCCGCCACACCGTGCGCGCCGGTGAGGTGATCTGCTGCGGCGGTGCGATCAACTCGCCACAACTGTTGCAACTGTCGGGGGTTGGGCCCGCCGAATTGCTCACCCGACACGGGATCGAGGTGGTGTCCGACCTTGAAGGCTTGGGCGCCAACCTTCAAGATCATCTTGAGGTTTATGTTCAGTACGCCTGCCTGCAACCGGTGAGCATGCAACCCAACCTGGCGTTGTGGCGCCGCCCGTGGATCGGCTTGCAATGGCTGGCGCGGCGAGGCCCCGGCGCCACCAACCATTTCGAGGCCGGTGGTTTCATCCGCAGCAACGACGACGTGGCCTACCCGAACCTGATGTTCCATTTCCTGCCCATAGCGGTGCGCTACGACGGCACGGTGCCCGAAGGCGGCCACGGCTACCAGGTGCACGTGGGGCCGATGTACTCCAACTCGCGTGGCACGGTGCGGATCACCTCGGCGGATCCCCAACACAAACCGGCGTTGACGTTCAACTACCTGTCCACCCCCGAGGACCGCCGCGAGTGGACAGAGGCGATCAGGTGCGCGAGACGGATCCTCAACCAGCCCGCAATGGCGCCGTTCAATGGTGGTGAGGTGTCACCGGGGCCCGAGGTGAGCAGCGACGACGCCATCCTCGACTGGGTGCGCAGCGACGCCGAAACAGCGCTTCATCCCTCTTGCACCGCCAAGATGGGCGTCGGCGAGGCAGCGGTGCTCGACCCCGACACGCTGGAGGTTTACGGCGTGCGCGGCCTGCGCGTGGTGGACGCGTCGTCGATGCCGTATGTCACCAACGGCAACATCTACGCGCCGGTGATGATGCTCGCCGAAAAGGCCGCGGATCTGATAGCCGGCAACACTCCGCTGCCGCCCGAACCCACCCCGTTTTATCGTCACCAAACAGGAACCTCGCAGCGCTGACACCACCGTTGGCGGCCCGCTGCGGTACCCGGCGACGGCCCCTCAGACGCCTTGGTTCCGGTGGGTTTGGGCATCGAAAAAATGTGACCCAAATCACCAATTGAGCCCAGAAATTTCCGGATTTGCGAGGGTGGAAAACGCCGGGCGCGCTGGGAGACTGCGCACGTCACGGGACTCGTGACACGGGCATACGAGGCGACAAGGAGTTGCCATGAGCTCACCAGTTGCACCTGTTGCACACATCACCCCCACCATCGTGTGGCGCGACGCGCTCGGCCCCGGCTATGCCAACGGGGTCGTCGAAAGCGTCGTGAAGGTCGCCGGCGAGGCCGCCAGGCGTCCCTACCACGCCTGCCGAAGATAGCCGCGTCGCGGGTTCCGCCCTGAGGGATCCGCGGCTTCGCTCACAACCGGCCTGCCCGCAACAGGGCCCGCCGACAATACCGACGCAGTGATGGGCCGATGCAACGATGGCTCCAAGCGGCCACGGTTAGGGTTCGCCACAATGGTGGAACCTGATTTCCTGCGCTTTGACACTTTGAGCTTGCACGCCGGGCAGCACGCGGATCCCACCACGGGCGCCCGCGCGGTGCCGATCTACCTCACCACGTCCTACGAGTTCGACGACACCGACCAGGCGGCGGGGCTGTTCAACCTGGAGATCCCGGGTCACATCTACTCGCGGATCTCCAACCCCACCGTGGCGGTGCTCGAGGAACGAGTCGCCGCGCTCGAAGGCGGCGTGGGGGCGGTGGCCACCGCCAGCGGCCAGGCCGCGTTCTTCTTGGCAGTGGCCACGTTGATGGGCGCTGGCGGTCACATCGTGGCCAGTCGCAACATCTACGGCGGCACGCACAACATGTTGAACCTCACCCTGCCGAGGTTCGGCATCGACGCCACCTTCGTGGATCCGCGCCGCCCCGAGGACTTCGCCGTGGCGATCAACGACCGCACGCGCCTGGTGTTTGCCGAGACGCTCGGAAATCCCGGTATTGAGGTGCTCGACATTGCCGCGGTGGCCGAAGTCGCCCACGCCCACCGGTTGCCGTTGATGGTGGACGCAACGTTTTCCACTCCGTACCTGATGCGGGCGTTCGAGCACGGCGCCGACATCGTGATGCACTCGGCCACCAAGTTCCTCGGCGGTCACGGCGTGGCCCTCGGGGGGATCGTCGTGGACGGCGGCAGCTTCGACTGGGACGCCTCGGGGTTGTTTCCCACGCTCACCGAGCCTTACGCCGGGTATCACGGAATCAGCTTCACCGACGAGTTCGGGCCCTCCGCGTTCATCAGCAGAGCCCGCGCCGAGGGCTTGCGCGACTTTGGCGCGGCCATGAGCCCGGTCAATGCCTTCCAGATCCTGCAAGGCATCGAAACGTTGCCGCTGAGAATGCAACGCCACGTGGCCAACACCGAAGAGGTGGTGAACGCTCTGCTTGCTCACGACGCGGTCACCTGGGTGAAGTACCCGTCGGCGCCCGATCATCCCGACCATGACCTGGCAAAGCGTCTCTACCCGCGTGGCACCGGTGCGATCTTGAGTTTCGGGATCGCGGGTGGGCGTGAGGCCGGGGCGAAGTTCATCGAAGCTGTGCGCCTAGCTTCGCACCTCGCCAACGTGGGCGACGCCAAAACGCTGGTGATCCACCCGGCGAGCACCACCCATCAGCAGATGTCTGCCGAGGATCTGGCCGCCGCGGGGGTGGGCGAAGACCTCGTGCGGCTGTCGGTGGGTCTGGAGGACCCCCGCGACATTGTCGAAGACCTCCAACGAGCGCTCAAGGCGTCCCAGCGTTGACCCGCAGCACCCAACCGAGGCGACCCAACGCGGCGCCGGGCGGTGTTGGCCTCACCCGCCCCCAGGAGGCGATACCCGATCCCGGAGGTGCGCGTGCCGATCTGTGAGAGGGAGCCCAACGGCCAAGGCGCGACGGGCAACCCCGGCAGCGGGCCCTGGCGCGGCGACGGGTCACGGAGCCCGGTGTGGCCCGCAACCCGGTGCCCGGAGAATCTCGACAACGCCTTGAACAGTCCGTGCACGGCGGGGACTCGGGTGCGACCGGCACCCCGGTGCTTGGGGGTGTGACATGGAGTTGACCGTGAACGGCCGCCGGGTTCGTTACGCCAACGGCGGCAGGCGCCACGATCCGCAGCAGCCCGCGGTGGTGCTGGTACACGGCGCCGGTGGTGATCGCACCGTGTGGCAGATGCAGACACGCTGGCTGGCCCATCACGGCTACCGGGTGGCCGCGGTTGACCTGCCCGGCCACGGCGGCAGCGAAGGCCCCGCGCCCACCACGATCATCGAGATGGGTGACTGGCTGGCCGCAGCGGTTGAAGCGCTGGACATGGCGCCCGCGCATCTGGTGGGCCATTCGATGGGCACGTTCGTGGTGCTGGAGGCCGCGGCCCGTCACCCCGGATGCGCACGGTCGTTGGTGATGTTGGGAACCGCGGCGTCGATGGGTGTGCATCCCGGATTGCAGGACGCCGCCGATCAGAACAGCCCGGTGGCGGGCCGGTTGATCGCCTCGTGGGGTATCGGCAGCCGTGCCCATCAGGGCGGTCACATCTCGCCGGGCATGTGGCTCATCGGCGGCACCACCGCGCTGCTCGACAGGGCGCCGTCGGGTGTGCTCGGATCGGACCTTGCCGCGTGCGCGCAATACGGCGGCGCGCTCGAATCGGCCGCGCTGGTGCAATGTCCGGTGAGGCTGGTTCTGGGTCGTGAGGACAGGATGACCCCCAACCGCGCCGCGGCGAAACTGCTCGACGCCTTCCCGGCGGGTTTGGCGTCTGTTGTTCACATCGACCGGGTGGGTCATTTCCTGCAAACCGAGAGCCCGATAGTGGTGCGAAACGCCATCGCCGAGGCCCTTGCCGCCGCCGAATCAGAGGTGCGCACGGGCGCCTGACAAGCCCGCCCGAACCGTCGAAAAAAACCGCCGATTTCGGACGCTGCAACCCGTCGCGCAGCACTACTATCGCGGCGTGGACGCCAGTGCCGTTGTACGGCCTGAGCCCGAGGGAATAAAGGGCGGTCCTCTTATCGAAGCGCGGGGCAAGAGCCTCGCGATGGCCTGGGCGCTGCTGCTGGGCGTGGGCTTGTTGATGGTGGGACGCGGCCTGCAGGGAGTGCTGATCGGGGTGCGCTCCGAGTCCGAGGGTTTCGGCACGGCGGTGAGCAGCCTGGTGCTGGCCATTTACTACCTGGGCTTCCTGGTGGGCGCAAGGGTGAGCGTCCACTTTCTGGGCACCGTCGGCCACATTCGTGTGTTCGCGGCGCTGTCGTCGCTCACGTCCACCGCGGCGATCGTGTTCGCCGTTTCGGTGAACCCGGTTTCGTGGGCGTTGCTGCAGTTCACCGTGGGGTTGTGCGTGGCGGGCATTGCGGTCACCTGCGAGTCGTGGCTCAACGACATGGCCACCAACGCCACCCGGGGACGTCTGCTGTCGATGTACATGCTGGTGTCGATGACCGGAATGGGTTTGGGACAATTTCTGCTGAACGTGGCCGACCCCAACGGCGTGAAGTTGTTCATCCTGGCGTCGGTGCTGATCTCGCTGGCGCTGGTGCCGGTGACACTGTCAGCCACCAGAGCCCCGGCGTTGGCGGTGGCCGAACCCATGCCGCTGCGCAAGCTTCGCCGCCTTGTTCCCCTGGCGGTAACCGTCGCCGGACTCGGCGGAATCGCCCTGGGAACCCTCAGCGGGCTGGGGGCGTTCTTCGCGGCCACCCAGGGATTGTCCGTGGCGCGCATCACCTTGTTTTCGGCTGTGCCGATCATCGGCGCGATCGTGTGGCAGTGGCCTGTGGGAACGCTGTCGGACAGGGTGCAGCGTCGCTACGTGGTGCTGGTCGTTGCCGCCGCCGCGGCAGGCACCGCCTTGGCGCACCTTTGGATCCCCGTGGGGTCGGCGCTGTCGCTGGTGTTGATGTTCGTGATGGGCGGCGGGGCCTTCCCGCTTTACTCGCTGGGTGTGGCGGTGATGGCCGACAACGTGTCCTCTGCGCAGCTCAACAACGCCAGCGCAACGCTGGTGCGGGTTTTCGGGATCGGCTCGGTGGTGGGGCCCACCGTCACCGGCCTGCTGATGGCCGCAACCGCTCCAGGGGCGTACTTTGTGGCCCTTATGTGCGCGTTCGGTCTTGTGGCCACCTACGTGGCGTACCGCATCCTCACCTACGAGGCCCTGCCCGCGGCCGACCAGGGCCGGTTCGTGGCGTGGCCGGTGCGGGCATCGGCAATGGCCGCCAACCTTCTGCGCCGCCGCAGCGCACGCACCAAATCGGCGCCCCGTCCCGCACGTCGTCGCAGACGCCTCACGCGCGTCGGGTGAACGACCCCGAACCCATGGCTGAGGCCGCCGGTCGCCCGGCCGCGGGGCGTGTGCTGCGAAGCCAGGTGGTGCCGGTGTACTGGCCGATCTTCATCACCAACGCCGGCGAAGGGATCCGAGCCCGTGGTTGAGGCTGCCGGTCGCCCGGCCGCGGGGCGTGTGTTGCGGAGGCTGGTGGTGCCGGTGTATTGGCCGATCTTCATCACCAACGCCAGCGCGGCGATGCTGATCCCGGTGCTGCCTCTGTACCTGCGCGACGAGGGATTGAGCTACACGGCGGTGTCGGTGGTGCTCGCCGCCGCCGGGCTGGGAGGCCTGATGGGTGGCCTGCCCGCGGGGAGCGTGATGAGCCGTGTCGGCTCCGAGGCGCTGCTGGCCGTGTCGGTGGGAGCGCTTGTTGTGACCACCCTGGCGTTGCCGATCACCACCGCGGCGTTGGCGCTGGTTGCTTTCCGGTTCGTGTACGGGCTGGGCACCGTCGGGTTGTTCCTTTCTCGTCAGACGTTCGTCACCGAAGGCGTTCCCGGTTCGGTTCGCGGGCGTGCCATGTCGTTCGCGGGTGGCGCGATCCGTCTTGGTGTGCTGGCGGGCCCCGCCGTTGGTGGGCTTTGCGCCGAGGCTCTCGGGTACGACGCGGCGTTCGTGATCGCCGGTGCGGTGGCCGGGCTGGGCTGGGTTGCCGCCCCGGTTCATCGTCACCTCACCAACCGTGGGGCGGGTCGGGCCGCTTCGGCGGAGAAGGCCGGATTTGACGCCGCTGCCATAGCGGGAGGCGCGCCCGCAGTGTCCGGCGACGCACCCGGGGTGTTGAAGGCGTTGTGGCGGTACCGGCGCAGACTCCTGCGCGGCGGGTTCGGGCCGCTGCTCGCCATGACCGTGCGCGACGGCCGGTTCGTGGTGCTGCCGCTGATCGCCGCCGATGTGGGTCTGAGCCCCGCGGCGGTTGGCCTGGTGGTGGCGGTGGGCACCGGTGCTGACCTGTGCTGCTTCCCTCTGTCGGGTTTGCTGATGGACAGGTTCGGCCGGCTGTTCGCGATAGTTCCGGCGTTCTCGCTGATGGCCGGCGGGTTTCTGCTGTTGGGAGTGGGGCGCTCCGCGGTGGTGGTGACCTTGGCCGGCGTGGTAATCGGCATCGGCAACGGCATGGGCGCGGGCACGATGCTCACCTTGGGCAGTGATCTGGCGCCGCCCGAGGCCACCGGTCAGTTCCTGGCGGGGATGGCCACCATGACCCACGTCGGGCGCCTGGCCGGGCCTCTGGTTGTGGGCGTCACCGCGGACGCTGCCGGACTTGGAACCGCGGCGGTGGTGTTGTCGGTGGTGCTCGTGAGCGCGATTGCGTGGATTGTGCTCGCGGTGGGTGAGACGGCACGGCAGCACCACCGGTGAGGCCGGTAACCTCAAAGCAGATCGTTTCGCGGCAACCAGCGGCAACAATCGCCAACAAGGAGCGTCCAATGTCCGAACTGCATCCCCATCACTTCGACCAGTGGGTGGACACCGTGTTCGCCGACCCGCTCAACCGTTCCCGCCCGAGGGCCGTGCGAGCCCTCGCGGAGTGGGCCGCGGCGTCGGTGCAAACCCACACCGATGTGCATGCCGGCATCTCCGCCGGTTACGCAGCCGTGTCCCGAGCCGCCGAATCGCCAGAGGCCACCATAGAAGCCGCGCACCTGGCCATCGGCCACGCGGTTGAGTCGCTCAAGGTAGGCGCCAAGGCCGACATCGCCGAGTGGCACGCCGCCCTGCACGAAGCAGGAGAACTAATAGGCCTGCGCCTACCAGAAAGATCCAACAAAGCCGCCTAACCCCCACCCCCGGTCAGTCCCAACCCCCGAACCCACCGCGGGCTACACGAGACGCACCACTGCGACAACTCGATCTGCTCAGCCGTCCAGTTCACGGCGGCGACATGATCACCCGCCCCTGAGCTATGCGCGCAGAAGTGGCGCCACGGGTGGGGTTAGCCGATTTCGTCTGGCATTTCGGCTTTTCTTTTCTTTACGTAGTTTTCCAGTTCTTCGTTGATGGCGTCGTCTATTGGTGGGGGTTCGTAGTCGGCGAGCATTTGCTTCCAGCGGGTGTTGGCTCGCTGCTCCGCGCTGAGTGAGCCTTCCTCGCTCCACTGCTCGTAGCTGTTGGCGTCGCTCATCTCCGAACGCCAGAACGCCGACTCGAAGTTGGCGAGGGTGTGGGCGTTGCCCAGGAAATGGTCACCGTGGGTGTTGGTGCGGAAGGCGTCCATGGCCTGGCCGTTCTCGGTCATGTCGATGCCACGCGCCCACACCTCCATGGCGGTGAGCTGATCGGCGTCGAGGATCAGCTTCTCGTAACCCAGCGCCAGGCCGCCCTCCTGCCATCCGGCGGCGTGCAACACGAAGTTCACCCCGGCCTGCAAGGTTGGAAACAGCGTGTGCGCCGACTCGTACGCGGCTTGGGCGTCGGGAGCCTTCGACGATGTGAACTGCCCACCGGAACGAAACGGCACACCCACCCGCCGCGCCAGCGCTGCCATCACGTAAATCGCCTGCCCGGCCTCAGGAGTTCCGAAAGTGGGCGCGCCCGTGGCCATCGACATCGACGACGCGAAGGTGCCGAAAATCACCGGCGCGCCCGGTCGCACGAGTTGCAGGTACGCCATGCCCGACAGCGCCTCTGCCAGCGCCTGCGCCGCCAGGCCCGCCACCGTCACCGGCGACATGGCCCCCGCAAGAATGAAAGGACTCACGATGCACGCCTGATTTGCCCGGGCGTACTGCGTGGCCGCGCCGAGCATGGTGGCATCCCAGCGCATAGGCGACGACGCGTTGATCAGCGAGGTGAGCACCGTGCGATCCTCGAGATCGCCGCCGAAAGCGATCCGGGCCAACTCCACCGAATCGGCGGCGCGCTCAGCGGCTGTCACGGAGCCCATCAGCGGTTTGTCGCTGTAACGCAGGTGTGAGTACACCATGTCGAGGTGGCGTTTGTTCACCGGCACGTCCACCGGTTCGCACACCGTGCCGCCGCTGTGGTGCAAACCACTCAACATGTAGGTGAGCTTCACCACGTTTTGGAAGTCCTCCAGGGTGGCGTAACGGCGACCCCGGTCGAGGTCGCTCACGAAAGGCGACCCGTAGTTGGGCGCGAACACCGTGGCGTTGCCGCCGATCATCACGTTGCGCTCCGGGTTGCGGGCGTGCTGCACGAAAGTGGCCGGAGCGCCGGCGGCCACGATCTCGCGGCACATGCCCGGCGGGAACTTCACCAACTCTCCCTTCACCTGGGCGCCGGCGTCGCGCAGCAACGACAAAGCCTCGGGGAAGCCCTGGAAGGCAATGCCCACCTCCGCGAGGATCGCGTCGGCGTTGCGTTCGATGCGGGCGAGGCTGTCCTCGTCGAGGATTTCCACCGGTGGCTGGCTGCGCACCAAGTACGGGGCGCCCGCGGTGGCTGCGGAGGCTCGAGCGGCTTGACGGGCTTCGCGCCCGCCACCGGGGCGTCTGCCGGATCTGCGGGCTCGTCCACGTTGCGGTGTTGATGCTGGGCTGGTCATGCAGGGTCACTCATGTCGGGGTTCCTCATTGTCGGGCCACTCAGCCACGGCTCACTGGCGGGGGTCACTTTCGGGCCGGTCATCCACCTTACGGCCACGCCACGGTGTCCCCCTCTTGTGATGGGCGCCGCAACGGACAACGCCAGCGATGCGGCGCAACACCAAAACCGCCCAACCACCAATGCTTAGCGAGGTTGGGCGCCTTCGGCCGCGCCTCGCGTCCGGCGTCGGCGGCGGGCCTGCCGAGACGTGTGCGCCTCCGCATCGGAACCTGAACCCGCAACCGCTGTCGCGCCGGGCAGGTCCACTTGCGCGGCGAGGTGCGGGGTGGCAGCGGTGTTGTGGGGGAACGCCATCGCTGCCACGAACAACTCCTGGAAGCGTGGCTCAACGGCGGTCTCAACCTTGGTGATCGCCTCAACGGTGGTTTCGATCTCGTTGCGCTGACGCTTCGACACCAGCATCCGAACCGCCCCCACCCCAGACGAGTTGCCAACCGCGCGCACAGCACCGTCGGGCGCGTCGGGCACCAATCCGAGCACCATTGCCCGCAGCGGGTCGATGTGCGCGCCGAAGGCCCCGGCGAGGCGAATGTCGCCAATCGTGTCGATTCCGGCGTGTTCGCGCAGCAGGTCGATACCCGCTCGCAGGGCCGCCTTGGCCAGCTGGATGGCACGCACGTCGTTCTGGGTGATCGACAGCAAAATCGGCTCGGTTTGGATCACGTAACTGAACGTGCGACCGTCGCGAACCAGCCTCGCCGCGCGCCCCGGATCCCCCGCCGTGTCGTGGCCGGCGATCACGCCGTTGCGGTCGACCACACCCGCCAGGAACATCTCGGCGATCGCGTCGATGATCCCCGAACCGCAAAGCCCCGACACCTCCAAACCGGCACGGGCCAGCTCCGCAGCGAACCCCGGATCGTCGGACCACAAGTCGCAGCCGATCACCTTGAACCTCGGCGCCCACGTGTGCCGGTCGATTCGCACGGACTCCACCGCACCGGCGGTGGCGCGCACCCCGCAACTGATCTGCGCCCCCTCGAACGCCGGCCCGGTCGGGCTTGACGCTGCGAGCACCCCGCCGGTGTCGCCGAGCACGATCTCGGCGTTGGTGCCCACGTCCACCACCAGCACCGGCTGATCGGCGCGGTGCGGGCCCTCCGCCAAGGTGGCCGCCGCGGCGTCCGCGCCCACGTGACCGGCGATGCAAGGCCCCGCGTACAGCGCGCCGTGAGGCAGCGCCACGTCGATGTCGCCTGCTCGGCCGCGCACGCCGCCGCTCACCGCAAGGGTGAAGGGCGCGGTTCCCAGCGGTGTGGGGTCGATGCCGAGCACCAGGTGGTGCATGATCGGATTGCCCACCACCACCAGGTCGTGAACGAAATCACGGGGCGTGTCACACGATTCGCAAAGTTCGCCCACCAGGTCGTTGATCGCGGTGCGAACCGCAGCAGTGAGTTGTGCCTCGCCGCCGGGGTTCATCATCACGTAGGACACCCGGCTCATCAGATCCTCCCCGAAGCGGATCTGAGGGTTCATGCGGCCCGCGGTGGCCACAATCTCGCCGGTGCCCAAATCCACCAGGTACCCGGCGAGGGTTGTGGATCCCACGTCCACCGCCACGCCGTAAGCGGCGTCGGAGTAACCGGCGCGCACGGCCAGCACCCGCCGCCGGTCATGGGCCACCACCGTCACCCCGCCGCCGCCGGTGGCGAGCGCCGGTGTGAGCGAGGCGATCACGTCCACACCGAAGTCGAGGCCTGTCAGGCCCCACTGGGCCTCCAGAGCGGCGGTGAGTCGTTCAAGGTCGGCGGTTTCGTCACCGAGCACCGCGGCGGGCACCTCCACGTAATGCAACGTCACCAGCGGATCAAGCGCAAGTCCTTCCAGGTCGCTCGCCGCGGCTTGGTCGATGGTCTTGCGCACCACGGGCCTGTGAACCTGGCTTGCCGCAGGAACGTCGATCACCACGTCACCAAGAATCCGCGCCTGACAGCCGAGACGGGCGCCAACCATCAGTGGGCGCCGACCCCGGTACTCGAGCTCGGACGGCCCCGGCGGGGACAGCGCATCAGGATGGCCGGCCACACCCCACTTGGCGAACTCACCCTCCACCATGGTCACCTGGCAGCGCCCGCACAGGCCCCGCCCGCCGCACACCGAATCCAGGTCGACGCCCCCGGCACGCGCCGCGTCGAGCACCGTCACCCCCTCAACGCTGCTGTCGTTTGGGGGATCCACCTCCACTTTGATCCCCGACGGTGTGAACACCACGGAGTGCTTCGAGGCTGCGCCGGGCGCGGCGTTATTGGGGCCCGGCTGCGCCGACGGGCTGCTCACGGCCTCGCCTTGAAGCGGTTGCGTTGGACTAGTGACGGCGGCGTCGGCGGGGGCGGTGCGCTCCCCGAGCGCCCAACGAACCGGGGGCGCGGTGCTCGGCTATCCATGCGGCGCAGTCACGGTCTCGCCCTGCGAGCACGTTTGCGGCCATCACCGAGTGCTTCACCTCGGCGTGCATCGGGTTCATGATCGCCGAGGTGAGGCCGCTGGTGATCGCCATCGACAGGAACGTGCCGATGATCGTGTGACGTGCCGGCAGGCCGAAGCTCACATTCGACGCTCCGCAGGTGGTGTTCACTCGCAGTTCGTCGCGCAGCCGCCGCACCAGTTGGAACACCTGGCGGCCGGCGGTTCCCATCGCGCCGATGGGCATGACCAGCGGATCCACAACCACATCGGCGTGGCTGATGCCATGATCCGCGGCGCGTTGCACGATCCGGCGTGCCACCTCGAAACGCACATCGGGGTCTTCGCTGATCCCCGTCTCGTCGTTGCAAATTGCCACAACTGCGGCTCCGTAGCGGGCGGCCAGCGGCAGCACCCGTTCCATCACCTCTTCCTCACCGGTCACGGAATTGATCAGCGGCTTCCCCTGGTACACGGCTATGGCTGATTCGAGCGCTTCGATGATCGACGAATCGATCGACAGGGGCGCGTCGGTCACCTGTTGCACCAGCTTCACCGCCTGGGTCAACAGTGCGGGCTCATCCGCGAGGGGGATGCCGGCGTTCACGTCGAGCATGTGCGCCCCTGCGGCCACCTGGGCCAGGGCGTCGGCCTCCACCCGGCTCAGGTCGCCGTTGCGCATCTCCTCGGCGAGCAGCTTGCGTCCGGTGGGGTTGATCCGCTCGCCGATCATCACGAAGGGCCGGTCGAATCCGATCACCACTTCCTTGGTGGCGGAACTGAGCACCGTGTCGGTCATGGGTGTGGTCTCCTGGTGGGTGTGGGGCCGCTGGGTCTTGTCACACGGCGTGACCCGATGTCACGCCTTGACGCCGACCGGGCGGCCTAGGAACGGGTCGGGGCTTGCGCCTCGGCTGCGCGGGTCTCGGGCGCGTCTGACTGAGGTGGTTCCGACTGCGCTGCGTCGGTCTCGGCGGCGTTGGGCTGCGGTGGGTCGGTCTCGGGTTGCGCCTGCGAATCGGCGCTCGTGAGTTCCGCGAGGTCGGGGCGGTCGGGATCCCAGCCGCCGGTGTGTACGAAACGCATGAGGCGTGTCATCGGGAAGGCATCCTCGAGGTCGGCGGCGGCTGTGAGCGCGGCGGCTTCGGGGTCGTCTCCCGGGGCGGGAGTGGCGTTGCGGCGCCATTCGGCCACGTACTGCGAGGCCTGGGTCTTGCCTGCAACCATCGCGGCCTGGTCGATGGCCTTCTGGAAGCGCCTGGGGAGTATTCGCTGCACACGGGTGGCGCCGGATCCCGCGTTCACCTGGGCCGGAATGTCCCGCCACGAGATCACCACCAGGTTGTTGCCGCTGCTTCTGCGACGACCGCGACCACCCGGGCGTCCCTGTCGTGCCGTGCCGCTGTGTTTGGTTTGCGCCGCGAACGGCGGTGGCCGGCGACGTGAAGCCGTTGGTGGCCCATCCGAGGTTTCCGGCGACGCGTCCTGGTTGTCGGTCGTTTCCATCAAGCGGCCTCCAGGTCGCCGATGCCGCTGCCGCTGCCGCTGTCGCTGCGCGCGGATCGGCGGGTCGGTGCGGCCAGGCTCACCACGTGTGCGGCCAGCCCGTCGCAGCCCGTCACAATCCGCTCGAACCGAAGCCCCAGCCGGGCCGCTGCCTGCTCGGCGCGGCGGGCCAGCTCGGCGTCGTCGGTCTGGGCGAGGTGAATCGCCCTGGTGTAGTTCCCGAAGTACATGTCGGCCAGTTCGGGATGAGCGTTGATGCCCAGACCGTCCATCACGATCCGCTCGAAATGTCTCACCATGTAATCGGTGAGATAGAAGGTGCCCGGCTCGGCGTTGTGCCATTCGAAGAACCGCTCGCTGCCGGCGTACAGCTCGTAGCAGTGCGCCCCCGGCAGGCGTTGCACTTGTTCCTGTTCGCACACCCGGTCGAGCAGCCCACCAGTGCCGCAGTCCATGTAACCCACCAGGATCGTGTCGAACTGCCGACGCCCGTCGTCGCTGCGGCGGGCTTTGGCGGCTCGCACTCGTCGGCGCACCGCGTCGGGGATCTGCTCGGGTCGATTGTGCAGCTTCGCGGGCAGGCACTCCACGGTGACCGCGCCAATGCCCCTGGTGATCTCGGCCAGTTCGCGAGCCAGCGCCCCGCAGGCGATCATCAACACCCTGGGCGCACCCGCACCCAGCTGCGAGTCGGCCCCTGAGGACATCAGCCGAGGGTTGCCGCCGCGCCGTGGCTCGCAGCACCGGGCCCCGGGCTGCGCATGTCGCCGTTGCGCTGTTGGGTCATGTCGCCGGCGCCGGTGAGTCGGGCACCAGGCCTAGGCGTACGGCTAAGCCGCTTGGCGGCGTTCGGCCACCAGCGTCTTGGCCGTTTCGGAAGCCACGGCCGCGTCGCGGCAGTACGCGTCGGCGCCAATCGCGGCGCCGAACTCCTCGTTGAGGGGGGCGCCACCCACCAAGATGATGTACTCGTCGCGTTTGCCCTTCTCCACGAGGGTGTCGATCACCACCTTCATGTAGGGCATGGTGGTGGTCAACAACGCCGACATTCCCAGAATGTCGGGTTTGTGCTCGTCGAGGGCGGCGAGGAACTCGTCGGCGTCGGTGTTGATGCCAAGGTCGAACACCTCGAAGCCGGCGCCTTCGAGCATCATCGCCACAAGGTTCTTGCCGATGTCGTGAATGTCGCCCTTCACCGTGCCGATCACCACGGTGCCGATCGGCTCGGCGCCGGTCTCGGCCAGCAAGGGCCGCAGGATGGCCATGCCGGCCTTCATGGCGTTGGCGGCGAGCAGCACCTCGGGCACGAACAGGATGCCGTCCCGGAAGTCGATCCCGACGATGCGCATCCCCTCCACGAGGGCGTCATTGAGCACCTTGTCGGCTGCCCAACCCCGCGCCAGCAAGATGTTGGTGCCCTCGGCGATCTCGTCGGCAAGGCCGTCGTAAAGATCGTCGTGCATCTGGGCGGTGAGTTCGTCGTCATCGAGTGACGACAAGTCCAGGTCGTCTTCCTCGAAGTCCTCCCCGACGTCGTCGCCGGAGGCGTTGAGATCGTCGTCAAGGTGCGCAGACTGGGTGTCGGTCATGCCGCAAGCCCTCCGCTTGTTCCGCATTGTGGACCTGTCCCACGATGTGGAACGGAACTGTAGCACTGTGACACCCGCGCGCAAGGCAAATTTCCGGCCTGCCGGCAAGGAAAATCTTGGGTGCGCGCAAGGCCGTGCCGGGGCCCTGAAATGTGCGGCGCAGCCCCATGCGCACGGCCCTCAAACGGGCCGAGATTCTCAGCGCCTGACGGGGGTCGTGGCTCGGCTTGGGGCGCGCCGGTGGCGTGGCGCCTGCGCTGTTGCGGCGGCGCGCCTGAGGCCGGCTTTGTGGCAGGCGTCGGTGGGTGAAATCGGTTCGGTTGTGGGCTCCTAGCCTTGTGCGCCATGCCCGAAACCGACAGCCCGCCTTTCCGCTACACCGCTGCACTCGCCTCGCAGATCGAGACCAGCCGCCAACAGCAATGGCGCGAAAACGGCGCCTACCACGCGCCCAACCCTTGCGGGTCGCTGGCCGATCCCCACAACCCCGCGGCGGGGCGGCCGAAGTTGTTCATCATGGACATGTTCCCCTACCCGTCGGGTTCGGGCCTGCATGTGGGTCACCCGCTCGGGTACATCGCCACCGACACTTACGCCCGGTTCAAGCGCATGAGCGGGTTCAACGTGTTGCACACCATGGGCTTCGACTCGTTCGGGCTGCCCGCCGAGGAGCACGCCCGCCAAACCGGTCAGCACCCCAGGGAGAACACCGACGCCAACATTGCCAACATGAGCCGCCAGCTGGCGCGCCTTGGCCTGGGTCACGACGACCGGCGGGTGTTCGCCACCACCGACGTGTCCTACTACCGGTGGACGCAGTGGATCTTCCTTCAGATCTTCAACTCGTGGTTCGATCCCGAAACCAACCGCGCTCGCCCGATCGCCGAACTGGTTGACCAGTACGAGACCGGCGCCCGGGTTGCGCCCGGTGGTGTGGCCTGGAGTGAGTTGAGCGAGCCGGAACGGGCCCGGATCGTGAACGATCACCGCCTCGCTTACGTGGACGACGCCCCGGTGAACTGGTGCCCCGCGTTGGGAACGGTGCTCGCCAACGAGGAGGTCACCGCTCAGGGACGTTCCGAGCGCGGCAATCACGAAGTGTTCCGCCGCCCGTTGCGTCAGTGGATGCTGCGCATCACCGCCTACGCCGACCGCCTGTTGGAGGACCTAGACCTTCTCGACTGGTCCGATTCGATCAAGACGATGCAACGCAACTGGATCGGCCGCTCAAGCGGCGCAAGGATCTCGTTTCCGGTTGCGGGCGTGGCGGGCGGCGAGGCTGACAGGGCCCCCACCGACGGCTCCGACGATGGCTCCGGCGGCTCCGATGGCGACGGGGGGCCGGTGATCGAGGTGTTCACCACCCGCCCCGACACCGTGTTCGGCACCACTTACATGGTGCTCGCGCCCGAGCATCCCCTGGTGGACGAACTCACCGCGGATGGCTGGCCCGAGGGAACCAATCCTTCCTGGACTGGGGGCGCGGCAACACCTGCCGAGGCGGTGGCCGCTTATCGCGCCCGTGTGGAGGCGCTCACCGACGACGAACGCCACAACCGCGACGAGAAGACAGGCGTGTACCTGGGCGCCGACGCGGTGGTGCCGGTGAACAACAGCCGGGTGCCGGTGTTCATCGCCGACTACGTGCTGATGGGATACGGCACTGGCGCGGTGATGGCCGTGCCCGGCGAAGACCAGCGCGACTGGGAGTTCGCGGAGCGGTTCGGTCTGCCGATCATCCGCACGGTGCAACCCCCGCCCGATCACCCCGCCGGCGAGGCGTACACGGGCGAGGGGCCCACGATCAACTCGGACTTTCTCGACGGGCTCACCAACGAAGCTGCGTTCGATGAGATCGTGGACTGGCTCGAAAGCAACGGGCACGGCGCGGCGGAGGTCACCTACAAGATGCGCGACTGGCTGTTCAGCCGTCAGCGCTATTGGGGTGAGCCGTTCCCGGTGGTTTTTGACGAGCACGACCTGCCGGTGGCGCTGCCCGAGGACTTGTTGCCGGTGGAGCTGCCCGATCTGGTGGACTGGGCGCCGCGTGCCCTTGACCCTGATTCGGATCCGGAGCCGCCGCTTGGCCGGGTGGAGGGCTGGAGCGAGGTCACGCTCGACCTCGACGGCGCCGGGCCTCGCGGTTACCGCCGTGAGCTCAACACGATGCCGCAGTGGGCGGGGTCGTGCTGGTACTACCTGCGATACCTCGACCCCGCCAACGATCACGCCATGGTGGATCCCGAAGTGGAGCGGTACTGGATGGCCGACCCCAACGTGGGCGGTGTGGGGGGTGTCGACCTGTACGTGGGGGGCGTGGAGCACGCTGTGCTGCACTTGTTGTACGCACGCTTTTGGCACAAGGTGCTTTTTGACCTGGGTCACGTATCGGGGCCCGAGCCGTTCAAGCGCCTTGTGAACCAGGGTTACATCCTGGCCGCCGCCTATCAGGACGAACGCGGCGTGTACGTGGAGGCCACCGAGGTGACAGGCTCGGCGGCAGAGGGCTTTGTGCATGAGGGCGCTCCGGTCACCCGTCAGTTCGGCAAGATGGGCAAGTCGTTGAAGAACTCGGTGACCCCCGACGACATTTACGCCTCCTACGGTGCGGACACGCTGCGTCTCTATGAGATGTCGATGGGCCCGATCGACCAGGACAGGCCCTGGGAGACCCGCTCGGTTGTGGGTTCGCAACGGATGTTGCAACGGGTGTGGCGCAACGTTGTGGACGAACAAACCGGCGAGCTGCTAGTGAGCGACGAGCAGCCGGATCCCGAGTTGGCGGCGCTGTTGCACGGCACCATCGACGGGGTGCGTGCCGACATGGAGGCGATGCGCTTCAACACGGCCATCGCCAAGCTCACCGAACTGAACAACGAGATCACCCGCCGTGGCGGTCGAACGCCACGAGAGGTGGCCGACGCGCTGGTGCGGATGATCGCCCCGCTGGCGCCCCACTTCGCCGAGGAGTTGTGGCAGCGGCTTGGTCATGACGGCTCTGTGACCGTCGCCGAGTTCCCCGAGGCGGATCCGTCACTTCTTGCCGCGGACACCGTGGTGGTGCCCGTGCAGGTGAACGGCAAGGTGAGGGGCCGCATCACCGTGGCTTCCTCCGCGTCGGAATCCGAGGTGATCGCCGCGGCCACAGCGGAGCCAAACGTGGCGGCGCACCTCGAGGGCAAAACGCTTCGCAAACAGATCTACGTGCCAGGCCGAATAGTCACCCTGGTGGTGTGAACGCCCAAAGCGCCCCTCGGTGACGCAACCCGTGCGGATCTCAACCGGCACCCGTGGCCAAGCCGTTGCAGTGCGGACGTAACCCGTGCACCCGCAGTGCAGCCCTTCCCGTCCGCGGCACTCAAGTGAGCAGCGCCAAGCGGCACCGCGTACGGCGTGATCGGGGTGACACGCCGTGATTGGGGTCGAAGGGCTTGGTCGGTTTCTTGTTGTGACTGGCGAGACCGTGTGACCGGGTGCGTGGTGTGACCGGCGTGCAGGAACTGTCGATCGTCGAGGCGCGGAGGGTGGCGCTGCACGCGTCCGGTTTCGGTGACCCGGCCACTGGTGGGTCGCCGGATCGTCGACACATGCGGCGGGTGATGGGCCGCATCAAGTTGCTGCAGCTTGATTCCGTGCCTGCGGTGGTTCGCAGCCAGTACTTGCCGCCGTTCTCGCGGCTTGGTGGTTACGACCCCGGTTTGCTCGACCGGATCGCCTACCACCACGACGAATGGTTCGAGACGTGGGCTCATGAGGCGTCGCTGTTGCCGGTGGCCGACGAGCCGCTGTTCAGATGGCACAAGCAGCGCTGCGCGCAAGGTCACACCTGGCGGGGACTGGTGGAGTTGGCCGAAGGCGACCCCGCATACATCGACGAGGTGCTCGCGCAGGTGAGAGAGGGGCCGCTCACAGCGGGCGAGTTGGCGGATCCTCGCCGGCGCTCGGGAGAGTGGTGGGGGGCGCGTTCGGCGGGGTCGATGGCGTTGGACTGGTTGTTTCGTGTGGGCGCGTTGGGAATCCGGCGCCAGGGCAACTTCGTGAAGCAGTTCGATTTGCTCGAACGGATCGTGCCCGCCGATGTGCTGGCCCGGCCCACGCCAACGGCCAACGACGCGCAGCGTGAGCTGTTGCGCCGCTCCGCGGAAGCGCTTGGCGTGGCCACCGCGTCCGATCTGATCGACTACTACCGGCTGCCCATCCGTGAGGCCCGCCCCCGGATCGCGGAGTTGGTGGAGGCCGGCGACGTGCGCCAGGTTCAGGTGCAGGGATGGGCCGAACCGGCCTACCTGGTTCCGAAGGCTCGTGTCGGCGCGCCGCTGAGCGCGCTCACGGTGTTGTCGCCGTTTGATCCTGTGGTGTGGCACCGTCCCCGGGCGGAGCGGCTGTTCAACTTCGAGTACCGCATCGAGATCTACGTGCCCGCGGCGAAGCGGATCTACGGCTACTACGTGCTGCCAGTGCTCGACGGTGAGCGGCTGGTGGCCCGCCTCGATCTGAAGGCCGACCGCAAGGCCAACAAACTGAGAGTGCTGGGCGCCTTCGCCGAGCCGGGTGTGAACAAACCCGATCTGGCCGGCCGGTTGCGCCCCCACCTGGAGGATCTGGCCGCGTTCGCCGGTGTGCAAGACGTGGCCTACGGCAACCGTGGTGACCTGATGAAGTCCCTGGCCCGCCCCTGACAGACCTCTGTTCGCGCGGGCGCCATCGCCGTGTCCGGCTCATCGCGGCGGGGTGACGCCGCGCCACCGGGTGGGGTCGCGGTGTTCGGTGCGAGACGGTCCGTGAGGGCGCCGCGGGGTAGCGTTTGGGGCCGTGAGCGTGCCTGTGACCCCCGAAGACCTTGCAGAGGTGGCTTCCCGGCACGGCCCCTCGGCATACGTGCTCACCGTGAGCGACGAGGGCAAGCCCCGGATCATTCACGTTCCGGTGGTGGTGACCGACGGGGTGATCTCGGCAACGGTTGGCCGGGGCGCCGCGGCCAACGCCGTGGCCCGTCCCGAAGCGGTGACCGTGCTGTGGCCCGCTGCGGACGATGGGTTCAGTCTGATCGCCGACGGGCGTGCCACCGTGATGGGCGAACCCGGGCCCGACACTGCGATCGAGATCGCCGTCACCTGGGCGGTTAGGCATCGACCGGCGCCGTTGTGACGTTCACGCTGCGGCGGCCGGCTGCGCGTTGTGTGCTGCTCGACCCGCTGGATCGGATCTTTCTGATCCGTTCGGAAGACCCGATCGATCCGCACAAGCCCGAGTGGCTGGAGATACCCGGTGGTGGGATCGGCTGGGGTGAGGATTCCGCGGCTGCCTGCCTTCGGGAGTTGCACGAGGAAACCGGGATCACCGAGGTGGAGATGGGCCCGTGCGTTTGGACTCAGTACGTGGAGTACACCTTCAGCGGTTTGCATTTCGAGTCCAACGAGCGCATCCACGTGGCCCGCTGCAACGGCGGCGAGTTCCGTCCCAAGGGCCTGGAAGCCTTGGAGGCGGCAGCGTTCCTGGGCGCCAGATGGTGGACAGTGGACGAACTCCTGGCCAACGGCGAACCAACGGTTCCAGCCCGCCTGCGAGAGTTCCTCCCCGCCCTGCTAACCAGCCTCCCAAAGCACCCAATAGACATCTCACCCCAACCCAAACCCCAGCAATAGCCCCAAACCCCCAAGCACCCGTCCGCCAGGCGGGTGTGCGTCCCGTGCGGTGGTGTAGGTCCGTGGCCGGGATTGGCCATGGGCGAGGTGCTTCGGGTTGGAGCACTGGGGGGTGCGGCTGGTGTGGGAACCTCTGGGGCATGAGGGTCGTCCAAGTTTCTGTGGTGCTCATCCCCAGCACCACGGGAAGCGATGGGAGGTCGTGATGTCGAATCCGTTGGGTTCGTGGTGGCGGTTGTGTGCGGCCGTCGTGGCTCTGGTCGTGGGGGTCGTTGGGTGGCCGGTGTGGGCGTGGGGCGCCACCGACGACCCACAAGCCGCCACCAACGACACGGGGGACGCCACCGGCCAGGAGCTGGGCTTGCCGGGGGATTGTTGGGGTGGGGCGCTGACGGGGGAACCTGTTGCGTGTTACGTGTTGGAGGAAGCTGAGGCTGATGGAGCCTTGGAGGTGGTGGGGGTGTTCTTGGCTCCCAGTGGTCCGTTGTATGTCATGTTGGAGCGAGCTGATGCCGTTGATGAGGATCTGTTGGGAGTGTTACATGCGAAGTTCAAGGGGTTTGTGCTTAGTCCGCAAGGCGTGGAAATCTACGGGCTGGAGACGGGCTGCGCTGATTTCGACTCTCGTGCGGCGTGTGTGGACGCCTGGATAGGTGATGGGCCGTGGTACATATCGGTGCAGTTCCCCTTCAGCATGTTCTCAGAGGCTACCAGCACTCATGATGACGTCTTGCTGATCCCGGGCGGTCTCAGCGGCCGTGAACGAGTACCAGGTTGGGCATCTTGGGAGCAACTATGGCCTGCCCCCTCCGTTTCAGGCGATGATCCCATCTTGAGTCCGGCGCATGAAGATGGTGTGAAGTTCGGCAGCTTTGACGTGTCCGATGTGGACATGATCACCGATCTTGGCGATGAGGACTGTGAAGGCCACGACTTGCCGGTCACCGACGGTGACTGCCGAACATGGCGACAATTTGGCCACCTTGGGAAAGTGGCTAGCTACAGCACTAGCATCTATACTCGAGACCTCACACCGACCGATTATGTTCAGATCAAGTCTCCGCCGACTGACCCCGAGGAACGAGAACGGCTCATATTGGAGTTGTTGGGTGAGCGTAGCGAAGCCATGTACAAGGCTGGCGATTTGGACGTTGTGCTGATCCCGGTGAAGTATGACTTGGGTGAGTTGTGGCGTTGGGCGGTGATCCTTGATCGGTTCAAGTACTCCAAGTCGAATACGATAGGACTGATGGGTGCCTGGGTAGGCACCAACGGAGCGCCCATCAACCGCCCCGAGGATATTCGCTTGACCATCAACGCCCGCGGGCTCGAACCTGCGGTGGTCGCCGAGGCCTTGCCTGAGCTGTTACCGGAGCTCGGCATTCCAATCGACGCTGTTGGTCGAGTGCGTCACTATGATACCGATCTGCGTCGCTACCGCTACGGAGGCCAGTCGCAAGACACAACCACGTCAGAGGATTTTGGGGACATCATTCTTCTAACCGTTGATGACTTTGCGCCTGATGAGCTCATTGCCGATGAGACCTCTGTAATGGCCGACTCATCGATGCACGGGGCATCTGATGGCACGTCAGAGGATGCCGCCCCGCTACAAGGTGCCGATGCGACTCCTGATGTTCACTCGGAGACCAGTGCCAACGCGGCGAGCAACGGTACGCCTCCGGTGAATAACAATTTCCCAGAGAATGACGACTCCCGACAGGCACCGGAGAGTCCGGCGGTTGAACGAGATGAGCAAGCCGACCCCTCGGCTCCAACCGGGGAAGAATCCACCCCCCAATCGTCGTCGGCGAGTCCCGAAACGGCCCAGTCTGGGTCGCCAGGAGCCGCCGCAGACGATGGTGGTGGGCTGGTGTGGTGGCTCGCGGCGGTGCTCGCAGCCATCATTGTTGGCGTGGTCGCGGTGGGGGTGCGCAGGGCCCGACGCGCTTGACGCGACATCCCGGATCAGCCTGGCGAGGCCTTGGACGGGTTCTGTTGGAGTCGGGGTCTCACAGGGTTGTGTCATGGGACTCCGAGCCCGCCATCAGGGCCGCGGTGTGCCAGCTCCGACCGTCGGCCTTCAAACGTTGATGCTTGGTCTTGGCCCTGGTCATGGTGGAGAAGCCCAGCGTGGCCCGCTGTGCTGCGGGTCCTAGCGCGCGCTGGTTGGTCTCCATGCGGCTTTGCTACCTCCCGACAGGCACTTCGGGCGTGTTGTGGGAAGCTCTGGTGTGAGGGGGTCGTCAAAGGTACTGAGGCGATTGGCTCGAGGATCGGTGAAGCTTGGAGCTTGTGATGACGATTAGGTTTGGTTCGTGGTGGCGGTGGTGCGTAGCGGGCTTGGCTTTGCTGCTGGCGTTGCGATTTGTGTGGGCAGGCCGTGACTCGCATCGACGTGCCGCATCGAGTTGTGAAGTCGCTTCGAGGCATGTCTGAGTCCTTGTGGTGGGAGTGTCGGCTGACACGCGAGTGCATCGGCCCGAGAGCCGCGCGCGGGCACCGGAGGCTGTGATGGCTGCGGGGTGCAGGATGTGGTTGAGGTGGGCTGTTGCATGCCTGGCTGTGGTGTCGGTCGCCTTGGGCATGGGGGTCTTGGCGTGGGTTGGCAACGCTTCCGCGAACAGTGGCACCAAGATTCGGTCTGAACGGGTGGTCGTACAACCTTCGGGGGATTGTTGGGGCGGGGCGCTGGTGGGGGAGCCTGTGGCGTGTTACGTGTTGGAGCAGGCTGAGGCTGATGGAGCCTTGGAGGTGGTGGGGGTGTTCTTGGCTCCCAGTGGTCCGTTGCATGTCATGTTGAATCGAGCTGATGCTGTTGATGAGGATCTGTTGGGAGTGTTGCATGCGAAGTTCAAGGAGTTTGTGCTTAGTCCGCAGGGCGTGGAAATCTACGGGCTGGAGGCGGGCTGCACTGATTTCGACTCCCATGCGGCGTGTGTGGATGCCTGGATGGGTGATGGGCCGTGGTACATATCGGTGCAATTCCCCTTCAGCATCTTCTCAAGGGCTACCAGCACTCATGATGACGTGTTGCTCATTCCGGGCGGTCTCAACGGTCGCGAACAAGTACCAGGTTGGGCATCTTGGGAACAGCTATGGCCCGTGCCCACAGTTTCGGACAGTGACTCCATCGGACAAACGGCGAGTGAGGAGAGCCTTACAGGAGGCAGATTTGACGTGTCTGATGTGGACGTGATCACCGGTCTTGGCGAAGAGGACTGTGAAGGCCACGAGTTGCCGGTAACTGACAGGGACTGCCGAATTTGGCGAACCTACGGTCATCTGGGTTTCGTTGCGTCCTCCGGCACCCGTGACTATCTCGGAGAGATGGTGCCTAACCGTTACTTTCAGATTAAGTCACCACCGGTCGAAGCCTCCGCAAGGGAACGAGTTGTCTTGGAACTGTTGGATGACTATGACGATGCGAGATACCAAGCGGGTGAGTTGAACATTGTGCTGATCCCAGTTAAGTATGACTTGGGTGAGTTGTGGCGTTGGGCGGTGATCCTTGATCGGTTCAAGTACTCCAAGTCGAATACGATAGGACTGATGGGTGCGTGGGTGGATACCAACGGAGCGCCCATCAACCGCCCGGAGGATATTCGCTTGACCATCAATGCCCGCGGGCTCGATCCTGCGGCGGTCGCCGAGGCCTTGCCTGAGCTGTTACCCGAGCTGGGCATTCCTGAAGACGCTGTCGGTCGAGTGCGTCACTACGATACTGATCTGCGCCGCTACCGAGACGAGTGGCAGTCCCTAGATTCAGCGGCGTCTGAGGATTTCGAGGATATTGTTCTTCTTGCTGTTGATGACTTTGCGCCTGATGGGCTCATTGCCGATGAGACCTCTGTGATGGCCGACTCAATGATCCCTGAGGCATCTGATGGCACGTCAGAGGATGCCGCAGCGCAACCAGGTGCCGATGCGACTCCTGATGTTCATTCGGAGACGAGTGCTGACGCGGCGGGCAATGGTACGCCTCCGGTGAATGGCAACTTCCCAGAGGATGACGACTCCCGACAGGCACCGGAGAGCCCGGCGGTTGAACCAGACGAGCAAGCCGACACTTCGGCTCCAACCGAGGAAGAAGCCACCCCCCAATCGTCGTCGGCGAGTCCCGAAACGGCCCAGTCTGGGCCACCAGGAGCCGCCGCAGACGATGGTGGCGGGCTGATGTGGTGGCTCGCGGCGGTGCTCGCAGCCGTCATTGTTGGCATGGTCGCGGTGGGGGTGCGCAGGGCCCGACGCGCCTGACACGGACACACGTGATCACCCCCAAAACCCTGGGCGACGTTTGTCGCGGGAGTTGCACGAGGAGACTGGGATCACCGGTGTGGAGATGGGCCTGTGCGTGTGGACTCAGTACGTGGAGTACACCTTCAGCGGTTTGCATTTCGAGTCCAATGAGCGCATCCACGTGGCCCGCTGCGAATGGGGCGAGTTCCGTCCCAAGGGCCTTGAAGCCTCGGAGGCGGCAGCCTCCTGGGTGCAGGATGGTGGACAGTGGTCGAACTGCTTACCAAACGGCGAACCCGCCGTTCCAGCCCGCCTGCGGAGAGTTCCCCCCAGCTCTGCGGTGATGGGCATGCAGTGCGTGAGCGTGGATGCCATCGGGCTTACCAGCTGTCCTCCCGGTCGGCTCGGTCGGCGGCCTTGACGGCGTATCCGACGATCACCGCCGGTGCCAGCGCCACGGAGCCTGCGATGAGGGCCACGGCCGCCAAGGCAACCAACGCCGAGCTACGTAGCCCAATTGCCAAGCTCAAGCCGAACAACGCCAGCGACACCCCGTACAGCCCGTACCCCGCCCGCCGACCCAGCTGCGCCAGCCGCGCAATTCGGGTCCGTCGCCGAAGCACCGGATCACCACCACCAGACTTCATGTCACGATTATTAGCCAAGACCACCTCGCCCTCCACCTAAACGCGCCGAAGCCAACCAAGTTCTGCACGTAGTAGCCCACCGCCAGGTTCGCATCCATGCAGTGTGGCAGCAGAAGCGCGTCCCTGCCCCGGAGCCCCATGCCGAAAGCCGAGAGGCCATGCAGTGCCCGCTCCGTACGGCGGTGTAGGGCGGGGGTGGGGTTGGTCATGTGCAGGGTGCTGCGGGTAGGAGCGCTGGGGGTGCGGAAGGTGTGGGAACCTCTGGGGTGTGACCGTCGTCCAAGTTTCTGTGGTGCCCAAACCCAGGGCCAAGGGGAGCGATAGGAGAATGTGGTGTCGAATCCGTTGAGTCGGTGGTGGCGGTTGTGCGCGGCCGGTTTGGTCCTGGTCATGGTGGTCGGGTGGCTGGTGTGGGCGCGGGTCACAACCGACGACATGCAGGCCTCAACCACCCCCAAGGAGGGCGCCGCCGACCAGGCGCTGGAGCTTCCGGGGGATTGTTGGGGCGGAGCCCTGAAAGGTGAGCCGATGGCGTGTTACGTGTTGGAGCACGCCCAGGCTGACGGCGCGCTGGAGGTGGTGGGGGTGTTCCTGGCACCGAGTGGGCCGTTGTACGTGATGTTGGCGCGGAATGATCCCATTGATGAGGATTTGTTGTGGTTGATGGAATCGAAGTACAAGCAGTATGCGACCACGCCCAAGGTGGACCAGAACATTGCCTGGGACCGGTTATGCGGCGTCTACTACAGCTCCGAAAGGTGTGTGGAGGAGTGGAAGGAGGAGCGATTGTGGCGTTTGTTGCCCCAAGGCCACGTCAGTCTGTTCTCGGGGTTCACGAGTACGCATGATGACGTGTTGGTGTTGCATGGAGGCCTACCCGCGCGCCAGGAGGTGCCCGCATGGGCGTCGTGGCAACAACTATGGCCGAAGCCAATTGAGTCGGAGCCAGGGTCTGTTGAGCAGTCAGCCGGATCGAATTCCAGCTCGGGGCGCGGGAAGTTTGATGTGTCTGATGTCGACATGGTTACAGGTCTCGCAGATGAGGACTGCGAGAGCCACGAATGGGCGGTAACCGATGGAGATTGTAGGGTTTGGCGAAACTATGGTCACCTGGGGTTCGTAGCTGCTTTCGGCACCCGAGACTACTTCCCGGAAATAACACCCACGATGTATGTGCAGATCAAGTCACCTCCCTCAGACCCTCAGGAAGCTGAAGAAGTCAAACTGAAACTGTTGGATGATTATGAAAAGGCCAGGTTCAAAGCTGGTGAGTACAACATCGAGTTTATCCCTGTGAAGTACGATCTAGGGGAACTATGGCGGTGGGCTGTGATCCTTGACCGGTTCAAGTACTCCAAAGGGAACACTATCGGCCTCACGGCCGCTTGGATTGACACAAACGGAGTTGCCATCAA
Source organism: Candidatus Aldehydirespiratoraceae bacterium (assembly GCA_965221635.1). Lineage (GTDB taxonomy): Bacteria > Actinomycetota > Acidimicrobiia > Acidimicrobiales > Aldehydirespiratoraceae > JAAXHB01. The sequence continues at coordinate 78,712 of OZ244902.1, read as the reverse complement.
CTTTCCTGCCGATATTCGGATAACCATCAATGTGGCAGGATTTGATCCACCCGTGGTCGCAGATGCGTTGCCGGAACTGCTGCCCGCTTTGGGCATTCCCGTAGATGCGGTCGGTCGAGTGCGACATGAAGAAACTGACCAGCGAGAATATCGGTTTGTCCAGCCTGACTCCCAACAATAGAGGCCGCCGCAGTAAACCAAGGTCCTCAGCCCCAGCGGTGACCCTGCTGGGACCGGTGGGCCATTTGAGGGGGCGTGCTGTGTTACGGTGTAGGTGCTTGGGTTGGGGTTGGTTTGGTTACTTCCTGCGGATTATGGCGGTATCAATGCCGGCGGGCGTACGGTGATCCCACGACACCTCATAGGCCCGCTGGCACCCCTCACGCTTACAAGCTTCGGGCGCGGTTCCTGGGCGGGCTGGGGTGGCGCTTGGTGGGTCAGGTTGCTGTGCCTTGGGCGGATGCGACCATTGGTTCTCCGTCGGTGCGGTACAGCCAGCAGTGGACGCCTCGGTAGCGGGCCACCTCGTGTTCGAAGTTGGTTCGGTCGGGGGTGAACACGCCGATCTCGTAGATCGACAGTTCGTACATTTCACCCACGAAGGCTTCGAAATGGTCGTAGCACACCTTGCGAGTGAAGTCGGTCATCACCCGATCACCGGGGTACACCGACGGGTGAGGCGCGTCGAGTTCGAAAGTGTGGAACACCTCGTAGGTGTGCGGCGTGGAGCAGTCCACCCGGGAGGTGATCACCACCCTGCGACCGGCTTGAAGGTCTTCGATCCGGTTGAAGCAGTCCCCGTTGAGCAGGTCGTAGTCGCCGATGAACTCACCCGGGATCGACATCGGATCCAACACCGTCTGGGTGCCGTCGTCGGCGCCATCCCCACCCTCGGTGGCGTCCTCACCGTTGCCGGCGGTTTCCGGGGCCGGGGCAACCACGTCTTCTGCGTCCTCGGTGGCTGCCGCAGCCGCCGCCGCGGGGTCGAACTCGTCACCGCCGGAAAGCAAGTCGCCGGTGCCGCCACACGCCGCGGCTGCCAACGCAAGCACCACGGCCAAACCCACTCGGGTGATCATCACGCTGGGCTGGCTGCGGGTGAACACTTGGCTTCTGGGCACACGGGACACCTCGGGTCGGCAACAGGTCTACATCTGAGCGTCTACGAGCGCAGACTAAGCCCCACCTGGCGCCAACGGTGCCCAGCGGGTCGGCGGGCCGGGGAGTCCATGGCCCGAAACCGGTCACCGGTAACCTCACGGGCCGTGCGGGGGCGAGCGCTGGTTGGGGAGTTCATCGGCACGGCGTTCCTGCTTGCCGGGGTGATCGGCTCGGGAATCATGGCCGAGCGCCTGTCCGACGACGTGGGCCTGCAACTGCTCGAGAACGCCTTCGCCACCGCGGGCGTGCTGCTGGTGATCATCTGGATGTTCGGGCCGGTGTCGGGCGCACACTTCAACCCGGTGGTGACCCTTTCCGAGGCCACGCTGGGAATGCGGCGCTGGGCCGAAGTGCCTCCCTACATCGTGGCCCAGATCGGTGGCGGCGTGGCCGGAACCGTGATCGCCAACCTCATGTTCGACCTGAGCGCAGTGAACTGGTCGACCAAAACCCGAAGCGGCTCTCACCTGTGGCTGGGCGAAGCCGTCGCCACCTACGGGCTGATGCTGGTGGTGTTCCTGCTGGTGCGCAGCGGCAGGGCCCGACTCGTGGCCCCGGCGGTGGCCGCGTACATCGGCGGCGCGTACTGGTTCACATCGTCCACGTCGTTCGCCAACCCCGCGGTGACCATCGCCCGCACCATGTCGGACACATTCGCGGGCATCGAACCGTCGTCCGCTCCGGCGTTCATGCTGATGCAACTCTTGGGCGCGGCCACTGCGGTGGCAACGGTGAGGCTCCTCGATCCCGCCCTAAGGTGACCCCGGCAGTGCGACGCCGGGAACCCCAGCAGGCATCCACGCACCGACCGGGACCGAAGCCGCCCACCGACCCGTCACTCGGCGCCAACCACACGCCGGGCAGTTACAAGTGAGTGTCCACCATCCGGCGCCCAAAGCAGGCGTACACACCCGCTGCTCACCGTCCACCGCTCAGCGCCCACCGCAAGACTTTCCCAACTTTGGCCAAGGAGGATCCTTGATGACCGTCGCCACTTCCCACCCTGCCACGTCCGGCTCTGCCACTTCCGGCTCGGCACCGTCCGCGTCACCCCGAAACGGGCCGGCGCCGGTGGACTTCGCCGGTTTCGACGCCGACAACCACTACTACGAAGCCACCGACGCGTTCATACGTCACGTTCCGCCAAAGATGCACAAGCGGTGCATGCAATGGGCCACCGTGAACGGCCGGCAACGCCTTCTGGTGGCAGGACGCGTGAACCGGTTCATCCCCAACCCCACCTTCGACCCGGTGGCCAGGCCCGGATGCCTCGACGACTACTTCCGGGGACGCAAGGCCGCATCGGACATTCGCGCAGCCTTCGGCGAACTCGAACCCATCTCCGCGGCCTACCGCAACCGCGACGCACGCCTCGACCTGATGGACGCCCAAGGCCTGCAAGCGTGCTTCTTGTTCCCCACCCTGGGCGTGGGCATGGAATCAGCCCTCGAGCACGACCTCGACGCCCTGCTCGCCGCGTTCGGCGGCTTCAACCGCTGGCTCGCCGACGACTGGGGCTTCAGCTACAAGGATCGCCTGTTCAGCGCCGGGTATCTCACCCTCGCCGACCCGCAATGGGCCCTTGAGGAACTCGACTGGCTGATCGCCAACGACGTTCGGGTGGTGAACATCCGACCCTCGTCGGTGACCGATGGCCACGGCGGGCGACGCTCCCTGGGCCACCCCGCACACGAAGCGGTTTGGCAGCGCCTCAACGACCACGGCATCACCGTGGCCATGCACTCGGGCGACTCCGGATACGGATTCATGCTGGAACACTGGGGCCTCAACAGCGAGTTCGAGGCGTTCCGCTTCGAAGCCCTCAAGAGCCTCATCACCTACTCGCCCATATCGGATGCGCTGGCGTCGCTGCTGGCCGAAGGGGTGCTCACCCGGCACCCCAGGATTCGGGTGGCCACCATCGAGAACGGCTCGGATTGGATCTGGCCCCTGGCCCGCAAGCTGAACAAGACCTACAGCCAGCACACCGACGCATTCGCGGAGGATCCGATGCAAACGCTGCGCCGTCAGGTGTGGATCTCGCCCTACTACGAGGACGACCTCACCGGCCTGCGAGACATGATCGGCGCGGATCACATGCTGTTCGGATCGGACTTCCCCCACGCCGAGGGACTGGCCGATCCGCTGGCGTTCGTACACGACCTGAACGGCTTCACAAACGAACAGATCACGCTGGTGATGCGCCACAACGGTCTCGCTCTCAGCAGCCGCGCCGTCCCCTCCTAGACCCCCAGCCACAGCCGCCCAGACCACCAGGCGCAGCCGCCTGGTCACCTCGGCGCACCCGCTCGCCCCGCAAGGGCCGCCGGTACTGTGACGCGGTGAGCGGAGACCTGCCGGCGGAGTTCTCTGAACCCACCCGAGCCTGGTTCAACTCCACGTTCGCGGAGGCCACCGCCCCACAATCCCAAGGGTGGCCACCCATCTCGGCGGGACGCCACACGCTGGTGTGCGCTCCCACCGGCACCGGCAAGACCCTGGCCGCGTTCTTGTGGGCCATCGACCGCCTCATGCAACCCGAGGAGCCCGGCGACGCCGCCGCTGGCGCTGGCGACACCATCACCGCGGGCGCCAAGGTGCTTTACGTTTCGCCGCTGCGGGCCCTGGCGGTGGACGTGGAGAAGAACCTGAGGGTGCCGCTGCTGGGCATCCGCCTGGCCGCCGAGCGTCTCGGACTCCCCGTTCGCACCCCCACGGTGGGAGTGCGAACCGGCGACACGTCACCCACCGAGCGCCGCCAACTGGTGCGCCACCCGCCCGACATCTTGATCACCACCCCCGAATCGCTGTTCTTGATGCTCACCAGCCGGGCCCGGGAAACCCTCGGCTCGGTGAACCACGTGATCATCGACGAGATCCACGCCGTTGCCGGCACCAAACGAGGCGCCCACCTGATGGTGTCGCTCGAACGTCTCGAAGAACTCTGCGACCGTTCCCCCCAACGCATAGCCCTGTCTGCCACCCAGCGTCCCCTTGAGGAGATCGCCCGGTTCCTCGGCGGCTACGAACCCGACCCGCACGGAACGGAAACGCTTCTGCCCCGACCGGTGACCGTGGTGGACGCAGGCGCAGCCCGCAAACAACTCGAAGTGGAAGTGGTGGTGCCCGTCGCCGACATGAGCGACCTCGGCCAGGAAGTCATCGATCCCCAGGCAGGCCCGGCCACCGCCACGACACGGCGGCGCAGCATCTGGCCGTCCATCCACCCCCGGCTTCTCGACCTGGTGAACTCGCACCACTCCACGCTGATCTTCGCCAACGCCCGCCGCCTCTCCGAACGCCTCGCGGCGCGCCTCAACGAACTCCACCTCGAAGCCCTCGACGCCGCCGACGCCGCTGATGCCCTCGATCCCGCCGACACCCCCGCCGAGCCCCAAGCCCCCTCCGAGGCCCAACCGGCCGCCGAGACCCAGCCACAACAAGCCACCGCGGTGCTCGTGGCCGACGAACAAATCGGCACCGGAGTGGCACCAGGCGAGGAGCTGGTGAAAGCCCACCACGGTTCGCTGTCACGATCACGCAGGCTGCTCATAGAGGACGAACTCAAACGCGGCGAACTGCAAGGCCTGGTGGCCACCTCCACCCTGGAGCTCGGCATCGACATGGGTGCCGTCGACCTGGTGGTGCAAGTTGCGTCACCCGGCTCTGTGGCCTCCGGTTTGCAGCGCATAGGACGGGCAGGCCACCGGGTGGGCGAACCCAGCCGCGGCAAGATCTTCCCCAAACACCGAGCCGACCTGCTCGAAGCCGCCGCGGTGGTGCAACGCATGCACCAAGGCGACGTTGAACACACCCGCTACCTGCGCAACCCCCTCGACGTGGCAGCCCAGCAGGTAGTGGCCATGTGCGCCGTCGACGACTGGGAACTCCCCAAACTTGCCGGGGTGCTTCGCCGCAGCGCCGGATTCACCGAAATGTCCGACGAAGTGCTTTACAACGTGCTCGACCTGCTGTCGGGCACCTACCCCGCCGAGGAGTTCTCCGAGCTTCGACCCCGAATCGTGTGGGATCGCGCCACGGGAATGCTGCGCGGCAGAGCCGGGGCGCAACGCCTGGCGGTGACCAACGCCGGCACCATCCCCGACAGGGGCCTGTTCGGCGTGTTCCTGCCCGACGGCACCAGGGTGGGCGAACTCGACGAGGAGATGGTGTACGAGAGCCGGGTGGGGGAGACGTTCCTGCTCGGGGCGTCCACCTGGCGCATCGTGGACATCACCTTCGAACGGGTGGTGGTGACCCCCGCCCCCGGCGAACTCGGCAAAATGCCGTTCTGGCACGGCGACGGCCCAGGACGACCGCTGGAGCTCGGCCGCGCCGTTGGCCAACTCGTGCGCGAACTGAGAGACGAACCCGACCCCAAGGCCCGACACGCACGCCTCGCCCAACAATGCGGCCTCGACCCCGCCGCAGCCGACAACCTGCTCGCCTACCTCGACGACCAGGCCGAAGCCACAGAAGCGGTGCCCGACGACAGAACCATCGTGGTGGAACGCTTCGCGGACGAGATCGGCGACTGGCGGGTGTGCGTGCTCAGCCCATTCGGCGCCCGGGTACACGCCCCGTGGGCGATGGCGCTTCAGGCCCGCCTGCGCGAACAGTGGGGCGCGGATGTGGAGATGATGTGGGGCGACGACGGGATCGTGCTGCGCCTGCCCGAAGCGGTGGACGCACTACCCCTCCAAGAGTTGGTGTTCGACCCCGACGAGGTGGCCGACCAGGTGATCGCCCGCCTGCCCGAAACGTCGATGTTCGCGTCACGGTTCCGTGAATGCGCCGCACGGGCGTTGCTGTTGCCCCGGCGGCGCCCCGACCAGCGCACCCCTCTGTGGCAGCAACGTCAACGCGCCGCCGACCTGTTGGGTGTGGCGGCTCGCTACCCGTCCTTCCCAATCCTTTTGGAAACCACCCGCGAATGCGCGAACGACGTTTTCGACCTGCCCGCGCTGGCCGAGATCATGACCGGCCTGCGCAGTCGTCGCATTCGCATGGTGGCGGTGGACACCCGCAACGCCTCGCCGTTTGCCCAGTCGATGCTGTTCGCGTGGATCGCGGTTCACATGTACGAAGGCGACGCCCCGCTCGCCGAACGCCGAGCCGCGGCACTGGCCCTCGACCAAGGCCTGCTGCGCGACCTGCTCGGCGCCGAGGAATTGCGAGAACTGCTCGACCCCGCGGTGATGGCCGAAGTGGAACTCGAACTGCAACGCCTCACCGAGGGCCGCGGCGCCCGCGACCCAGACGAGGTTCACGACCTGCTGCGAGTGCTCGGCCCGCTGACCACCACCGACATTGCCGCCCGCTGCGCCCCCGCAGTGCCACCGGTGGAGCACTGGGTGAGGGACCTGGTTGGCGCCCGGCGTGCTGTTGAGGTGCGAATGGCGGGACGTGACGTGATCGCCGACGCTGCCGACGCGGCCCGCCTGCGCGACGCCGCGGGCGTTTCCCTGCCGCCGGGCCTGGCCGCCGCGGTCGCCGAACCGGTGCAAGACCCGCTGGGCGACTTGTGCGTGCGCTGGTCACGCACCCACGGGCCTTTCGTTGCCGCCGACATCGCCAACTGGCTCGGGGTGAGCGAAGCGCTGGTGGCGCACCGCCTCACCGGACTGGTGGCGGAGGGCCGCGTGCTTCAAGGCGAGTTCAGCACCGGCCGGACGGGCCGCGAATACTGCGACCCCGACGTGCTGCGCCGCATCCGCCGCCGCTGCCTCGCCGCGCTGCGACAACAAGTGGAACCGGTGGAACCCGAAGTTCTTGCCCGGTTCCTGCCGGCGTGGCAGCAGGTTCACAGCCGCCGCCGCGGCATCGACGCGCTCGCCGACGTGATCGCCCAACTCCAAGGCGCACCGCTCGCCGCGTCGGTGCTGGAATCCGAAGTGCTCGCCGCACGGGTGGGCGAATACCGATCCGCCGACCTCGACGAGTTGTGTACATCCGGGGAGTTGGTGTGGGTGGGCGCATGCGCGGTTGGCGCGTCCGACGGACGGGTGCGCTTGCTGTTTCGCGAACAGGCGGCGCTGCTGTTGCCCGAGGCGCCCGAACCGATCAGCGGCCCCACCCACGACGCCATCCGGGCACGACTGGCTGTGGGCGCGTCGTTTTGGGGTGAACTGGTGAGCGCCGTCCAACAAGCAGGCCTCGCCTATGACACGGCCACCGTGCTGGAAGCGCTGTGGGATCTGGCATGGAACGGCGAGGTCACCAACGACTCGTTCGTGGCGGTGCGCGCCCGCACCACGGCACGCAACTCGGGCACCCGCCGCGCCTCACGCAACCAAGGCGCGCACCGCCGCCGAGTGGGCACGCACCGCCCGCGGCGTGCGGTACACGCAGCCCCTGGCCGTCACCGACGGGCCCGTCCCCGCCTCGGTTCGCTGAACGCCACCGGCCCGCCCGACGCCGCCGGGCGCTGGTCTTTGGTGGCGCCGCTGCTTGAACCCCACCCCGCACCAACCCAAACCGCGCTCGCGGCGGCACACCAGCTGCTCGACCGTTACGGCGTGGTAACCCGCCAAACCGTGCTCGGCGAGGGCCACTCTGGCGGATTCGCCGGGGTGTACCCGGTGCTCAAAACTCTCGAAGAACGCGGCGAGGTGCGCCGCGGCTACTTCATCGCCGGACTCGGCGCAGCCCAGTTCGCGCTGGCGGGTGCGGTGGACAGGCTTCGTTCGCTGCGTGACGATGCCGACCCGGCGCCACCCGACGAGCCCCGCGAGTTCCAGGTGCTGTCCGCAGTGGACCCCGCCCAGCCCTACGGCTCGGTGCTGGCGTGGCCCGATTCGCCCGGCCGTCCGGCGCGTGCCGCTGGCGCCTACCTGGTGTGCGGAGACGGTGTTCCCATGGTGGAACTCGAACGCGGCGGGCGTTCGCTGGTGACCTTCGAAGCGGCATCACGCACCAACGCCTGGGTGGACGCACTCAAGAGCCTCGTGACCGACGGGCGCGTCACCAAGCTCGAGATCACCAAGATCAACGGCGAGGCGGTGCGCGAATCACCCTGGCAGAACAGCCTCACCGCCGCCGGTTTCACCCTCGGCTACAAAGGCATCACCTGGCACCCCACCTGACCCTGGGTGCGCTGTCAGCAGGCCCTGTCGGCACATGCTGTTGATGCCGCGACTCTTCGATTGAGCCTTAGGCTTCTGCCGGCGTCCGAACAGGCGCACGCCCCTGAAACAACCCGAACGGAAACCATTCAAATTACATGAAACAACCGACCTGCTCGGGTTGGTGACTGTGGCAACTGTGGTGGGGTTCTCAATTGGAGTCCCTTGCCCGGAGGCCATCGGTGACCAGGCACAACCCTCGCCGGCCGAAACCGAGTTGACCGTGGCATCCCAACCCGAACCCCAACCCGATCCAACACCGGCACCCCAACCCAGGATCAAGTTCTCTTACAAATGTCTTGCGGAACGTGGGTAGGTGTCGAACCGCCCAACGCCCCAACCGCCCCAACCGCCCAACACCGAACCCCGATCCCGAACCGCCCGACCAGATCCAACCACGGTTCACTCACCACCCGGACCGTCCATCAAATCCGATTCGGAACACTGCACGAACACTGCACCAAGGAGACCCGATGACCAACACCACCACCCTTGAACCTCCCGCAAGCCCCAAAGGCCCAAACGGCGCCCCAGCCGTGTCGCCCTACCCGGGCTCGGCTGCGTGCGCGGTGGCCGCCTCGAAGATCTACGGCTCGGGCGACACCGAGGTGCGAGCGCTCGACGCCATCGAGGTGGTGTTCGACAAGGCCCGCTTCACCGCGATCATGGGCCCTTCGGGTTCGGGCAAGTCCACGCTGATGCACTGCATGGCGGGACTCGACCGGCTCACCTCCGGGCAGGTGTTCATCGGCGACACCGACCTCACAACCCTGTCCGAGCGAGACCTCACACTTCAGCGCCGCGACCACGTGGGGTTCGTGTTCCAGGCGTACAACCTGGTGCCCACCCTCACCGCCCGGGAGAACATCACCCTGCCCCTTGACCTCGCGGGCCGTGACGGAGACAAGGACTGGATCGACGAGGTGATCAACATCACCGGCCTCGGCGACCGTGTGACCCACCGGCCCAACGAGCTCTCCGGCGGTCAGCAACAGCGAGTGGCCGTGGCCCGGGCCCTTGCCGGTCGTCCCGACATCATCTTTGCGGACGAGCCCACCGGCAACGTGGACTCCAACACCGGCGGCGAGATCCTGTCTTTCATGTCCAGTGCCGTCACCGACATGTCACAAACCATCGTGATGGTCACCCACGACCCGGTCGCTGCCTCGTATGCCAATCGGGTGGTGTTCCTGGTTGACGGCAAGATCGTGGACGAACTCGCTGATCCCACACCGGACAAGATCCGCTCGCACATGAACACCCTCGGCGCCTGAGCCGAACGCAGCGCTCCAACCTGCAGAACCTGTCAAGTCGAACTAATTCCAAGGTGTATTGATGCTTCGCCTCGCGCTCAAGGCCGTGCTGGCCAACAAGATCCGGTTCGCTCTCACCGCGGGAACGGTGCTGGTGGGAGTGACCTTCGTGGTGTCCGCTTTCGTGGTGGCCGACTCGCTTCGGGCCACGTTCGATCAGCTCTCGTCGGACATCAACGAGGGCACCGACCTCACCGTGCGAGGCGAGCTGACCTTTGGTGACATCACCGACGCGGTCGCACCGTCGGTGCCGGAGGATCTGGTGGACGACATCCGGGCCGTGCAGGGAGTGGAAGTGGCCGAGGGCGGCTTCTTCGTGAACGGCGTGATCCCCATCGACGGCAACGGCGATCCGGTCACCCCGGTGGGTGGAGGCCCGGTGGCGGGCAGCAACTGGACAGAGGACGAAACCATCTCGCAGTGGTTCCTGATCGAAGGCGAACGCCCGGTGGGGCCCGACGAGTTCGCCATAAGCATCGACATCTACGAGAACCGCAACTTCGAGCTCGGCCGCCAGTACCAGCTGGTCACCCCAACCGGGCCCGGCACGTTCACCCTGGTGGGCGCCATGCAGTTCGGATTCCCCGACAACGCCGGCGTGGGCGCCGTGTTCTCGATCTTCGACACCCCAACCGCCCAGCAGGTGCTGGGCTATCCCGGGGAGTTCAACCAGATATCGATCCGGGCCGAGCCGGGCGCGAACATCGAACAGGTGCGCAACCGCATAGAGGCGGTGCTTCCCGCAGGCGCCGAGGTGGTGACCGCCGAGGAACTCACCGAGGAGTTCAGCGACGCGTTCGAGAGCTTCATCGGAGTGTTCCAAACGATCTTGTTGGTGTTCGCGGGCATCGTGCTGTTCGTGAGCGCGTTCATCGTTTCCAACACGTTCAACATCGTGCTGGGTCAGCGGGTGCGGGAGTTGGCCATGCTGCGCTCGCTCGGGGCCACGCCCGCTCAGGTGCGCCGGTCGGTGCTTTTGGAGTCGGTGATGATCGGACTGGTCACTTCGGTTGCCGGCATCGGCCTGGGCATGCTCGGAGCGCTCGGCATTCGCGGGCTGTTCTCGGTGCTGGGCGCGGGACTGCCCGACGGGCCGCTGCCACTCAGCGCAACCACCGTGGCCTACGCGCTGCTGGTGGGCGTGGGGATCACGGTGGCGGCGTCACTGGTGCCCGCGATCAAGGCGTCCCGAATCTCGCCGGTGGCCGGTTTGCAAGGCGACGCCGCGTTGGTGGAAGGGTCGCAGCGTCGCTGGGTGCGCCCGGTGCTCGGAGCCCTGCTCGCGGCGTTGGGAATGATCCTCACCGCACAGGGACTCTTCGCCGATTTTGACAGCGTCACCGTGCAACTCAGCCTGCTCGGCGCCGGAGCGGCGATCGTGTTCATCGCAGTGTCGGTGCTGAGCCCGCTGATCGCCAGGCCGGTGGTGTCGGTGATGGCCCGGCCGTTGCCGAAGATATTTCGTGTTTCGGGCAAGCTGGCCCGTCAAAACGCAGTGCGCAGCCCACGCCGCACCGCGGCCACCGCGGTGGCTCTCACCATCGGTTTGGCTCTCACCGCGATGGTTTCGGTGGTGGGCCAGTCCCTGAAGGACTCTTTCCGTGAGCAACTCGAAACCGCCGTCACCGCGGACTTCGTGATCTCGGAGGGAACGCAGGCCGGGCTGCCGAAGACCCTGGCCGAAGACCTGCGCCAAGCAGACGTGGGCGCGGTGGTGGCGTTCGATTCCGACCTGGTTCGGATCACCCCGGCCGAGCCATCCGCGGGTGCCGCCACCGAAATCCAAACCACGGTGACGGTCGCCGATCTGGCCGCGCTGGAAGCGGTGTCCAACCTCGATGTGGTGTCGGGCTCGTTTGGGGGATCGAACCTGCAGTCGGCGATGTACGTGAACTCCGACGCGGCGGCGGATGCAGGTTTGGACTTGGGCGACACGGCCATCCTGCGCTTCACCGGGGGAGCGGAGCTGACCGTGACGGTGGACGCCATCTACGAACGCAGATCGTTTTTCGGTGACTGGATCATCGATCAGGCGCTGTACGCCACGGTGGCCACCTCAGCGGCCGACAATGCCGTGTCGGTGCGCGCATCGGATCGCTTCGCGGACGCCGAAGCTGCACGCGCCGCGGTGGACGAAGTGCTGGCCGACTACCCGCAAGCCACCCTGGAGGACCGCCAGGAGTTCCAGGCCACCGCCGAATCCAACATCAACACGGTGCTGATACTGGTGAACGTGTTCCTGGGATTCTCACTGGTGATCGCCTTGGTGGGCATCCTCAACACGCTCACCTTGTCCGTGTTCGAACGCACCCGCGAGATCGGCCTGCTGCGCGCCGTTGGCATGACACGCCGTCAGCTTCGGCGAATGATCCGCTGGGAGTCCGCCACCGTGGCCCTCTACGGCGCCTTGCTGGGCCTGGTGCTGGGAGTGGGTTTCGGGGTGGCAACCGCTGTGGCCATACCGTCTGAGATCATCGGCCTGGTATCGATCCCGGTGCTGATGCTGGTGCTGTTCGCGGTGCTCGCGGTGGTGTTCGGCCTGGTTGCGGCGATGTTGCCCTCCTACCGGGCGAGCCGCATGAACGTGCTCGAAGCGATCTCCTACGAATGATCGACCCCCGCAGCGCGTCCGCCGAGGCCGGTGGTCGCCCACCCGCGCCCCGCTGTTGAAGCGTTCCTGAACCAACCCGGAGAATCCCTTGCTGAAGCTCACCGTCCGGCATCTGCTGGAAAAGAAGATCCGCTACGGGCTCACCATGGTGCTGGTGGTGCTCGGGGTGATGTTCGTGGTGAGCTCGTTCGTGCTCACCGACAGCTTGCGGGCCACCTTCTCGGACTTGGCCGAGGACATCACCGAAGGCACCGACCTCACCATTCGTGTGAAGCAGGAATTCGGCAGCGACTTCACCCGGCCGACAGTGCCGGACTCGCTGGTGGACACGGTGGCCGCCGTGGACGGCGTAAACGAGGTCCACCCCGGTGTGGCCGCGCTCAACGTGGTGATCATCGACGGTGAAGGCGAACCGATCCTGCCGCTCGGGCCGCCCGCTTTGGGTTTCAACTTCTCACCCAACCAGTTCTTCATCATCGACGGGCGTGTGCCCGCAAGCGGCGACGAATTCGCGGTGGACGCCACCACCGCCGACGACAACGACCTTGTGGTCGGCGAGACCTACGACATCAACGGGCCGGTCAACTCGCAGCCCTTCGAGCTGGTGGGTTTGTTCAACTTCGGCTCGCCCGACACCAACAACAGCGTCGGCCAGACAATGTCGGCGTTCGATCTGGACACCGCACAGAGCTTCCTCGGTTTCGAGGATGAAGTGCTCGAAATCGGAGTGCTGGTGGCGCCCGGCGCGAACATCGCGACCGTCGCCGAGGCGCTGCGGGACGCGGTGGGCGATTCCTACGAGGTGATCACCCAGGAAGTGGCCGCCGCCGAGCAACAAGACGACTTCAACGAGGCGATCACCATTTTCGCCACGATCCTGTTGGTGTTCGCGTTCATCTCGGTGTTCGTGAGCGCCTTCATCATCAACAACACCTTCCAGATCCTGTTGGGCCAGCGGGTGCGAGAGCTGGGCATGTGGCGTGCCATTGGCGCCACTCCCCGCCAGGTGATGGGATCGGTGCTCGGGCAGTCCGCCATATTGGGGGCGTTGAGCACGGCGATCGGCATCGGCTTGGGGGTGCTGTTGAGCCTCGGGTTGCGCTGGCTGCTCACCCAGTTGGGTTTCGGCTTGCCGTCGGGGCCGCTCAGCCTTCGCCCCTTCACGGTGATCCTGGCGGTGATCGTGGGCCTCGGCGTCACGCTGGTGTCGTCGCTCGGCCCGGCGATTCGGGCTCAGCGCATCTCTCCGATGGCGGCACTGGCTGTCACCCAAAGCCTCACCGAGACCGGCTTGCGGCGTCGCCTCGTCACCGGCGCGGTGGTGACCGCGGTGGGCTTGGTGTGCCTCGGTGTCGGCATGTTCACCGGCGCCGGGGGCACGGCGTCCACGCTGATGCTGCTCGGGCTCGGGGCACTGCTGACCTTTGTGGGAATCAACATTTTGAGCCCCGCTTTCGCCCGGCCCGTGGCGGGGCTGCTGGGCCGTCCGCTGGTGAAGGCGATGCGCCTGCCTGGGCGGTTGGCCCGCGACAACGCCGTGCGCCACCCGCGGCGCACCGCTTCCACCGCCGGGGCCCTGATGATCGGTTTGGCGTTGGTGGGGCTCACCACCGTTGTGGGCGCGTCGCTTGAGAAAACGTTCCTGCGGATCCTTGACGACGCCGTGGAAGCCGACTACTTCGTGCGGCCGACCCAGGCCGGCTTCAACCCCAACGCCGGTTTCCCCGCGGTGGTGGCCGACGAACTCGACGCCCTCGACGAGATCGACAGCGTGGTGCGCTACCGGTGGGGCCCGGGCGCGGTGCAGGTGAACGGCTCCACCAAGGACGTGTTCGTGGCCGAGCTGGACAAGGTCGGCGACCACATGGACGGCGACGTGGTGCTCGGCAGCCTCTCCGCCGGTGATCCGCGCCGCAGCGTCGCCCTGCACGTGGACCCCGCCGGCGACCTCGGCGTGGGCCCTGGAGACACCCTCGAAATGGCGTTCCCCGACGGCGAGACCGAAACGCTCACCGTGAACGCGGTGTACGCCGACTCGGCCCTGTTCGGCAACTGGCTGATCGACGCCGAGTTGTGGGACGCGCACTTCTCGCGAGACGACCTGATCTTCGCCAGCCTCACCATTTCCGGCATGTCCGACGACCTGTCCGACGCCGACCGGTCCGCTTTGCTGGCTTCGAGCCGCACAGCGATCGACACCGTGTTGGATGGTTACCCCACCGTGAACGCCGAGAACCGGGCCGAGTTCCAGGAAGCCCAGCAGGAACAGATCAACTCGTTCTTGTTGGTGATCAACGTGTTCCTGGGGTTGTCGCTGGGCATGGCCCTGCTTGGCATTTACAACACGCTTGCGCTGTCGGTGTTCGAACGCACCCACGAGATCGGCTTGCTGCGAGCGGTTGGAATGTCACGCCGCCAGATGCGCCGATCGATCCGCTGGGAGGCGATCATCGTGGCCACCTTCGGCGGGCTGCTCGGAGTGGTCGTGGGCACCGTGTTCGGGGTGGCGGCCACCATCGCCATTCCCGACACTTTCGTGGACGACGTGGCCATCCCGGTGGTCACGCTGTTGGTGTACGTGATCCTGGCCGGAGTGGCCGGGCTTGTGGCGGCCATCTTCCCCGCTCGTCGGGCCGGTCGGATGAACATCCTCAACGCCATCGCCCACCTGTGATGCCCACCAGCAATGCCCACCAGTGATGCCCACCAGGCGGCGGAACTCGCATTATGTTGAACGCAGTATGCGCAAGCCGGGAGTAGGGGCGCCGTGAGCGATCCCGTGGTGGCGACCATGTCGCTCACTCAACGCTTCGGGCACACGGTTGCGCTCAACGACGTGACTGCCGGCATCGCGCCGGGCGTGACCGGCCTCGTGGGCGCGAACGGCGCAGGCAAGACGACTTTGATGAACGCAATCCTGGGCTTGCGCAGACCCACCTCCGGGTCGCTGAACGTGCTGGGCCGTGACCCTTTCGCCGCGGGGGCCGAGTTGCGGGCCTTGCTGGGGTTCGCGCCCGAGCGCAACGTGTTGCCCGACGACATGCGAGCCGTGGACTTCGTGCGCCACATGGCCGAAGTTCGTGGCCTGCCGCGCGGCGAGGCCCGCACCAGAGCCTCGGACGTGTTGTGGCTGGTGGGCCTCGGTGAGGAGCGCTTCCGCACGTTGGGCACCATGTCCACCGGGCAGCGCCAGCGGGTGAAGCTCGCTCAGGCCGTGGCCTCCGATCCGAGTCTGGTGCTGCTGGATGAACCCACCGACGGCCTCGATCCGGTGCAGCGCACCGAAATGCTGGCACTGATCCGCCAGATAGCCGAGGACTTCTCCATGGACGTGCTGTTGTCGTCGCATCAGCTCGGAGAGGTGGAGCGAGTGTGTGACAACGTGGTGGTGCTCGACGCCGGCACGATGGTGGCAGGCGGCGCCATTGCCGACCTGGTTGGCGACGACGAAGGCTTGATGTTGGAGTTGTCCGACCTTGGCGATCTGGCGCCCTCCGTGGCAGGCGTCCACGCAGCATTGGTGGCCGCGGGTTTGACGGTGGACCGCAACGCCACCCGAATGGTGATCACCGGCGCCGACTTCGACGCGCTTTGTGACCACACAAGAGACGCCGTGGCCGCCGAGGGGGCGCGCATCAACCGGCTCGGCAGACGGCGCCGCAGCCTCGAAGACCTCTTCGACAGGTCAGCAGCGTGACCGAGCACAGGGCAACACCGGCGGCGATCGCCGTGCCGTTCGACAGGGTCGAGTCATGACCGATCCCGGCGCAGGCACCACCAACAGCACGCCAAACGGCGGGCCCGTCGGCAACGACGGCGGCGACCAGATCTTCGATCGGGGTTACCGCGCCTACACCGGACCGCGGTTCGGCTTGTCGGGTTCGATGCGTTCGGTGACGGTGTTCTCGCTGCGGTCGTGTTTGGGTTTGGGCCGCAGCGCCCGTCACAAGATCCTGCCGTGGCTGGTGATCGCCTTGTCGTTGGTGCCGGCCATGGTGGTCGTGGGCATAACGCTGGTGTTTTCCGCGGTGATCGAGCCGGATGCGCTTGTGCGTTACTCCGAATATTTGGAGGGGATCGCGCTCCTGCTGTTGTTGTTCTGCGGGATCGTGGTTCCCGAGGTGCTGGTGAGCGACCGTCGCAGTGGGATGCTGCCGCTGTACCTCTCCACGCCGCTGCAGACCGGCAGCTACCTTGCTTCCAAGACCGCGGCAGTGGCTCTGGCGTTGAGCATCATCACCATCGGCCCGGTGCTGGTGTTGCTGATCGGCCACACCTTCGGCGGGTCCGGCCCCGACGGGTTCGGTAACTGGCTGCTGACCCTGCTGCGAATCATCGTCGCCGGCGTTGCGGTGTGTGCCCCGTTCGCGGTTGCTGCCTTGGCCGCCGCGTGCCTCACCGACCGGCGTGCCCTGGCCTCGGTCGGCGTGATCGTTTTCCTGTTCGCCACGGGTTTGGTGATCGGCGGGCTGGTGAACGAAGCCGACTTGAGCGAGCACCTGATGCTCCTGTCGGTGAGCGACATTGCTTACGAGCTTGTGTTCCGCATCTACGGCGAACGGGGCCTCTATCCGGGCATTTCCTCGTTGCTGGTGTTGGCGGCCAACCTTGGCTGGATCGCGGTGGGCGGCGCCGTGGTGTGGTGGCGTTACCGCAAGCTGGGCGCAGGCTGATCGTCGTGGCCGCCAACGATTCGATGCCGCCCGACATGGCCGCCACCGTTGCCGCTGAAGCGCCTGCGATGATCGAGGTGGCCGGCGTGTCCAAGAGATTCGGCGACGTGGTGGCCGTGTCAGACGTGAGCTTCTCGGTGCGGCCCGGCGTGACCGCTCTGCTCGGCCCAAACGGCGCGGGCAAGTCCACCTTGTTTCACATGATCTGTGGCCTGGCGCCCCCGTCCAAGGGCTCGGTGCGGGTGCTGGGCTCCGATGCGCGCCTCGACAGGGGAGTGCGGGGCCGCATCGGTTTGGTGCCCCAACAAGACGCCCTGTTCGACCGGCTCAGCGCCTTGCAGTTCGTGAAGATCGCTGCTGCCACTTTCGGCCTGGAAGCCCCCGACGATGCGGCTCGCTCCGCTTTGGAGGTGGTGCAACTCGACCATGGCGACCCCAAACCGGTGTCGGCGTACTCCAAGGGAATGCGCCAGCGGGTGAAGCTCGCCGCGGCGCTCGTTCACGACCCGGAGGTGCTGATCCTCGACGAGCCCCTCACCGGCCTCGACCCGTTGCAGCGCCGCCGCATGATCGAACTGTTCCACGACCTCGGCGACCGCGGCCGTTGCGTGCTGGTGTCGAGCCATGTTCTCGAAGAGGTGGCACGACTCGGATCCAGGGTGCTGGTGATCGCCCAGGGCCGTCTCGCCGCCGCGGGTGACTACCGCACGCTTCGCGAGATGATGGACGACCGCCCCCACCGGATCCACCTCGGGGTGTCCGAACCGCGGCGTTTCGGGGCGGCGCTGGTGGAATCGGGTGCCGTGGTGGGTTTGAGCGTGGGGGATTCGTCGCTGGTGGTGGACACCTTCACCGTTGACCGCCTCGGGCGCGAACTGGCGCCGCTGGCGGGCCGTCTCGGTGTGCGCCTCAGCCGTGTGGATCCCCTCGACGACGACCTCGAATCGGTATTCCGCTACCTGGTGGAGGGTCGCCGATGACCCCGCCTTCGCGCTCGACGCCCCACAGGGAGCGGTTCGTGCCGCGGCACAAGGCGGTGGCGCTCTGCTACAGGGTGCTGCTACGCCAAATCCTCGGCCCGGGCCGCCTGGTGGCGCTGGGGCTTCTCGGTGTGGCGATGATGCTCACCGGGCTGGGGATTCGCCTCAGCTTCGACTCTTTCGTTTCCGACGAGGAAAGAGTCACCGCCGCTGCCCGTTTCGTTGACGGTTTCGGGCTGATCGTGGTTCTGCCGCTGGTGACTCTGCTGTTCGCCATTTCGGTGCTGGCCAACGCCCGCGACGACGGAACGCTGATGTACCTGTGGTTGCGTCCCATGGACCGCTCCTCCATAGCGATCGCAGCCGCCGCGGCTGCAACCACCGTGGGCCTGCCGCTGGTGGTGATCCCCACGGTGGCAACCGCGTTCATCGTGGGTGGGGACACGACCGCTGCCGGTGAACTTGTGGTGGGTGCAGTGTGGGCGTCGGTGTACGGAACGCTCGCCTACAGCAGCGTGTTCGTGCTGGTCGGGGTGCTGCTGAAACGGGCAGTCCTGTGGGGGCTCGCTTACATGCTGGTGTGGGAAGGCATCGCCGCCACCATTGCCAGGCTGCCGGCCCGCCTGTCGCTGCACGGCTACACCCGGTCGCTGCTCGAAAACCCCACCAACGCCGAGCTGGGCGTGGCCTCAGTGTCAACAGCCACCGCGGTCATAGTGCTGCTCGCAGCAACCATCGGCGCAATAGCAGCCACCACATCCCGCCTAAACCAAATGACCATCACCTAACCCAGCCCCGCTGCCCCGGTGGGGGTGAGGGTTAGTGGCCTGTGAAGGCGGCTTTGCCTGGGCCTTGCTTCAGGAAGCTCTCGATGCCTGTTGTGGCGTCGCTGGTGGTGAAGCAGGCGCCGAAGTGTTCCGCTTCGCGGGCCACGCCCTCGGCAAGGGGCAGGGTGAGGCTGTCCATGATGGATTGTTTGGCCATTCGCAGCGCGGCGGGGCCTGCTGCGTAGCCGGCGGCCAGGTCCAGGGCGGCTTCGTGAACGTCCTCGGCGGGGTGCAGTGACGACACCAGGCCGATGTCGAGCGCCTCGGAGGCGCTCACCTGGCGTCCGGTGTAGATGATCTCCTTGGCCTTGGTGATCCCCACCAGCCGCGGCAGGCGCTGCGTGCCGCCGCCGCCGGGGATGATCCCCAGCAAGATCTCAGGCTGACCGAAAGTGGCGTCATCCGCGGCCACCCGAAACTCCGTGGACATCGCCAGCTCCATGCCGCCACCGAGCGCGTAGCCGTTCACCGCGGCGATCGTGATTTGGGGAAGCCCCTCGAGGGCCAGCAAGGCGTTGTTGATCCTCTTGGACAGCGCCTGGCCCTGCTGGGGGCTCAGCCCGGTGAAGCCGCCGATGTCGGCGCCCGCGGCGAAAATCCTGGGCCCGCCCCACACAACAACGGCTCGAATGTCGCCATCGGCGGCCACCTGCGCGGCCACTTCTGCCAGCTCGGAGGTGAGCTGGTCGTTGATGGCGTTCACCTTTGGCCGGTCGAGGCGGATCGTCACAACCCCCGCAGGCCCCGGCTCCACTCGCACGAACTCTCCCATGACGCGTCCCTTTCGCTCTGCGGTAGGATTCCCACCACCAGGTGTGATCAATTCCACCGGCACCCTACGACACTGGTCGCCACGTCGGGGTGTTGGTGATTTGGGGGTGCGGGGGTAGGAATTGGCACTCCCAGGTGGCTACGCGGGCGGCGAACTTATGGATCTCACACCCCAGAGCATCCTGCTCACAAACAGGGTGGCTGTGGTCACCGGCGCGGCGCAGGGCATCGGCGCTGCCACCGCGGTGGCGTTGGCCCGCTTTGGCGCTGATGTGGCCGTGTTCGACATGAACCCCGAAGCGCTGCCCGAAGTGGTCGCCCAGGTCGAATCGGCGGGACGGCGCTGCGTGAGCGACGTGCTCGACGGACGCGACGGCGACGCCGTGGCCGGCTTCCTTGGGCGTGTACACAGCGAGTTGGGGCCGATCGACACGTTGGTGAACAACGTGGGCGGCGGATTCTGGGCGCCGTTCGATCAGGTGTCACCCAAAGGCGAAGCCACCCTTGTGGCCGAGAACTTCACCAGCGTCACCAACTGTGTCCGTCACGGCGTGCCGCTCATGGCACAAGGCGCGTCGATTGTGAACGTCACCTCGGTGGAGGCCTATCACGCCGCTCCCGGCTTCGCCGTGTACGCCGCCATGAAAGCAGCGGTCACCCAGTTCACGCAATCCATTGCGCTCGAACTTGGCGACCGCGGCATACGGGTGAACTGCGTGGCGCCCGACATGATCGCCACCCCCGGTGACGCCGGCCTCGCGGAGGTGTCCTCGGCGATGATCGAGGGCCTGCACCCCACGCCGCTGCGTCGCATGGCCACCCCCGACGAGTGCGCCGCGGTGATCGTGTTCCTGGCGTCGGACATGGCCGGTTTCGTGACCGGCTCGTCGATACCCGTGGACGGAGGAACCGTCGCCGCAGCATCCTGGAAGGTGCGCCAGGACGGCACCTTCGCCATGTGACAAGCCGCGACCTGGCCGGCCGCGGTGGACCGTCTCCACCAACCGGGCACAACAACCACGCAGGCCGCTGCGCGGCAGTTGCAACCGGATCAGCCGGTGAGGCTCAATGTCACCCGCTAAGAGAGCTGGCCGCCCTGGGTGACCGGTGCGCAATTGTGACCGGTCAGCCGGTGAGGCTCAATGTCTCCCGCTGATCAGTGGCGGTTGATGAGGCGCGGCCAGATCAGGGGCGGCGCTCTCAGGTGATGACGTTGGGGCGGGGCAGGCCTTGGGCTTCGCACAGGGCTCGGTAGGCGGCCAGCACACCAGGCCCGTCGGTTACCGACTCCACGTTGCCCTCGGCGTCGAGGTTGAGGTTCACGCCGTACATGTGGAACCACACCTCGGTCGCCTCGGTGTTGGCTTCCAGCACCGTGAGGGTGTGAACGCTGCCGGCCGGTTCGAACAGGAAAGACCCGGCGCGGTTGACCTCCGGGTACTCGGCGTACTTCCAGGCGCCGCTCACGGTGTAGCCGTACACCGGGCCGGTGTGACGATGCTTCTGCACCACCACCCCCGCAGCGAACCGGTTCTGAACCACCCACAGGCCCTCGTCGGCGCGCACCATGAGCACCTTCAACTCCACACCACCACCGGCATCGGCCCAAGGCATCTCCTGAGCCCCTCTGTGAATAGCCACCGCCTCACCGCCCGCGGCAGCCGCTTCAACGCTCATCTCCGGTCCACCTCTCCTGGTTCTGCTTTTTCTGGTGCTTCTCTTCCTGGCTCTTCGTTTCCTGGTTCTTCTCTGATCGCTGAGTCTGCCGTGCGCCCTGTGCGAGTTGAGCCCCGTGAGCGCAGGCCCACCAGGCATGCTGCGCTGTGGCCGGCCACCGGTCACCACCGGCAACCGCGGCCGGTCAGATGTCGTCCTGGTTGGCCTGGTTCTTCAAGAAGCGCTCGAACTCGGCGGCGAGGTCATCGGGGCTGGGAACCGCCCCCGCGGCACGCTTGTCGGCACGGGACTCCAGGCGGCGCACGTAGGCCACCACGTCGTCGTCCTCGAGCATCGCCTCGTTCACCTTCTGTTCCCATTGCTCGGCGGCGTCGTCGAGCTTGGCCCACCCGGTGGGCATGCCGGTGATCCGCTCGAAGCGCTCCAGCAGCGCCCGCGACGCCTTCGGGTTGGGCGAACCTGTCACGTAATGCGGCACGCCGGTGCGCAGCGACACCGCCGAAAGGCTCATCTTCTCGAAGCGTTCGTGCAGCACACCCACCACTCCGGTGGGGCCCTCGTAGCTGGGAAGCTCCAAACCCAAAGTCTTGGCCAGGTCGGGATCCGAAGCCGACCCCGCCACCGCGAACGGGCGGGTGTGGGGAACGTCTGAAATGTGCGCGCCAAGGGTCACCACCATCGACGCCTCGGTGCGTGAGGCCACATCGGCCATGATCTCCGCGAAGGCCCGCCAGCGCAGGTGCGGCTCCACGCCCACCACCATCACCAGGTCGCGCCCGCTTGGCGCCCTGTGGGCGTGAATGTCGATGGCCGGCCACTTGATCTCACGCTCACCGTCAACGATGCGGGTGAGGGGCCGCTCCTCGGTGAAGTCGAAGAACTCCTCGGGATCGATGTGAGCCACCTGCATCGAACCCGATCGTTCGCTGAGCCATTCCACCGCGCCGGTGGCGGCGCCGCCCACGTCGAACCATCCCCGAAACGCCGTCACCATCACCGGCGCGTCCAACTCGGGAAGGTCGGCGTCCCACACCAGAAAACTCACACCCCAATGATGGCCCAAAACCCACCGACACGCACCCCCGGCCCTGCGCCTCCCGGCGGCGTGGCGCGAGGTTGCCTGCCACATCAGGCCGCGGCTAGGGTGTGGCCCGTGGAAGTGAACAGCGCCTCAACCATCCTCGCTCTCATGTAGGCGAGCACCACACATACGGTGCTCGCCCGAATCCCCTTGTGCCATCCGGCCAGGGGGATTTTCGCGTACAGGCGCCGGAACGAGCCCAACGCTCACCCCCGGCGCCGAGGCAACAGTCACAACCACAACCGCCACGGCGGAACCAACCCACACCACCCCAGGAGATGAGACGATGAACGCAGTCGCCAACAAGATGCCGTTCACCAAGTACCGGCCCTATCCCCAGGTGGATCTCGCGGATCGCACCTGGCCCGACCGGCGCATCACCAAGGCGCCGCTTTGGTGCTCAGTTGACCTGCGCGACGGCAACCAGGCCCTTGTCGACCCGATGGACATCGCCCGCAAGCAGCGCATGTACGACCATCTAGTGGCCATGGGCTTCACCGAGATCGAGGTGGGGTTCCCCGCGGCATCGCAGCCGGACTTCGATTTCTGTCGCCACATCATCGAAAGCGACCTGATCCCCGATCATGTCACCATCCAGGTGCTCACCCAAGCCCGAGACGAGCAGATCGCACGCACCTTCGAGGCAATCGTCGGCGCGCCCAGGGCGATCGTTCACCTGTACAACTCCACGTCGGTGACCCAGCGACGGGTGGTGTTCGACACCGACCGGGCCGGGATCGTGGCCATCGCCGTGAACGGCGCCGAGCAGTGCATGCGAGAACTGCAACGCGCCCAGGCACGTGGCGACGCCGAGGGCATCCGCTTCGAGTACTCGCCCGAGAGCTACACCGGCACCGAATGCGACTTCTCGGTGGAGGTGTGCGAAGCGGTGATGGACGTGATCGGCCCCACACCGGACTGGCCGCTGATCCTGAACCTGCCCGCCACGGTGGAAATGTCCACCCCCAACCTGTACGGCGACATGATCGAACGCTTCCACCGCGACATTCGCGACCGTGACTCGATCGTGCTGTCGCTTCACCCGCACAACGACCGCGGCACCGCGGTGGCCGCGGCCGAGTTCGGGATCATGGCAGGCGCCGACCGTGTGGAGGGCACCCTGTTCGGCAACGGCGAACGCACCGGCAACGTGGACGTGGTGACCATCGCGCTGAACCTGTTCACCCAGGGCGTGGATCCCGAACTGGACATCAGCGACATCACCGAAGCCCGGCGGGTGTTCGAGTACGCCAACCGGATGACCGTCCCCGAACGTCACCCCTACGTTGGAGACCTGGTGTACACCGCCTTTTCTGGCAGCCACCAGGACGCCATCAAAAAGGGCATGGCCGCCCTGTACGACGTGGCCCCCGGCGAGGCGCTGGTGGGCGACTACGACCAGTGGGACGTGCCGTACCTGCCGGTGGATCCCCGTCACCTGGGGCGCAGCTACGAAGCGGTGGTGAGGGTGAACAGCCAGTCCGGCAAGGGCGGCGTGGCCTACGTGCTGCTGCACCAGTACGGCCTGGACCTGCCGCGGGGTTTGCAGGTGGACTTCTCCAAGAAGATCCAAACCGTCACCGAGGACACCGGCACCGAGATCACCTCATATGAGATCCACCGGCTGTTCAACGGCACCTACGTGGAACCCGAGGGTCGCTGGATCGAACTGATCGGTCACCGTTCGGTTACCGACACTCTCGGCGCCGGCAGCACCAAGATGGAGGCACGTCTGCGTGTGGGTGGCGAGGAGCGCACCCTGCACGGAACCGGCAACGGCCCGATCGACGCTTTCGTGGCGGCGCTCAGCGAAGCCGGTTTGTTCGTGGGCAAGCTGGTGGACTACTACGAGCACTCCATCGGCAAGGGCAGCGACGCCACCGCCGCGGCTTACGTGGAGGTTGAGACGGGCGGCCGTCGCAGCACCTGGGGTGTGGGCCTGCACGAATCGATCGTGTCGGCGTCGCTTCGCGCGGTGGTGAGCGCCGTGGATCAGATGCACACCGCCGGCCTCGTCCCCTGAACGCATCGCCCCCACGGCGGTGACTGCGCCAACTGAGGCTTGGGGCCAGGGGTTGCGCGGGGCAGACTGAGCCATGGCCTACACACTGATGCGTTTCAATTTCATGTCCCCGGATCCCTCCGACGGCGAAGCGATGAGCGACCGCTACCGCGCCGGGGTGGAACTGGCCCGATGGGTGGACAGCCGCGGATTCAACGCGGTGTCCCTCGAGGAGCACCACAGCAACCCGATGGGATGGAGCCCCAACCCGTTGCTCACTGCGGGGATGATGCTGTCCAACACCGAGAACCTGTTGGTGAGCCTCTCGGCGTTGTTGTTGCCGCTGCACGACCCGATCCGTGCGGCGGAGGACATCGCCGTGCTCGACCTGGTGGGCCGGGGGCGCCTGGCGGTGTGTGTGGGCATCGGTTACCGCCCCGTGGAGTACGCGGCGATGAACAAGGAATGGAAGCGTCGGGGTGCTGCGTGCGAGGAGGCGCTGGAGGTGATGATCACCGCCTGGAAGGGCGAGCCCTTCGAGTACAACGGCGAAATGGTGCAGGTGATGCCGATGCCCTACACCCGGCCCCATCCGATGGTGTTGGTGGGCGGCTCCGCGAAGGCGTCGGCTCGCAGGGCGGCACGCCTGGGCCTGCCGTTGCAGCTTCCCGGCAAGTTCGACGAAATCGAGGCCCTGTACTACGCCGAATGCGAAAAGCACGGCACTCAGGGCTTTTGCGTGAAACCCGAAAACGTGGTGATGTTGCACGTGGCCGAAGACCCGGATCGGGTGTGGGACCTTTACGGCGACTGTTTCATGCTCGAAGCGATGAGCTACAAGCAGTGGCAGCCCGAAGGGCAAACCTCCGCGGTGTGCTCGGACGCAACCACCGCCGAAGAGCTGCGAGCGGAGCGGATCTACCAGGTGCTCACCCCCGCCGAGGCGGTGGAGTTGGGCCGCACCAACGGCGCGCTCGGGTTGCATCCCCTGGTGGGCGGAATGCCGATAGACGAAGCCTGGTCAAGCGTGCAACTCACCGTGGACAAGGTGCTGCCCGCCCTGGCCGGCTAGCCGTGACGAGCGGGGACGATGTCGGCCCGCCAGGTTTCTGCCGGGGTGACGCGCAGGCTGGGCGTTGCGAACCCATGGCACGCCTGACTGATCACAAGTGGCGGCGCCGGGCTCGTCCGGCTTGCGGGCCGGCTGGGCGCTCGGGTGACACTCGGGTGCGTCTAAGGTGACAGGGTCGCTTCGGGTCGGGGGCCGCACCCGGACGCTCCGAATGCGCGCAACCACCCGACCGATCTGACGGCCAACACCAACCGGAAGGACTGCCGAGCGATGGAATACCAAAACCTGCTTTGCGAACGTGAGGGTGATCATGTGACGATCACGCTCAACCGTCCCGAACGGCGCAACTGCCTGTCCTCGGGGGTGCTGAAGGAACTCGACCACGCCTTGCGCACCGTGGGTGACGACTCCACCGCTTCGGGGATCGTGTTGGCCTCCACCGGGCCGGTGTTCTCTTCGGGCCACGACCTGGCCGAAATGCGAGACATGGGCGAGGAAGGGCTTCGTGACCTTTTCTCGGTGTGCTCCTCGGCGATGATGGCCATGGCCGAAATCCCACAGGTGGTGGTGGCCCAGGTGCAGGGGCTGGCCACCGCCGCCGGCGCGCAACTCGCTGCCAGCGCCGATCTGGTGGTGGCGGCCGAAGGCGCCGGGTTCGCCACCCCCGGCGGCAAGGGCGGGCTGTTCTGCCACACGCCGATGGTGGCCGTCGCTCGACCCATCGGACGCAAACGCGCCGCCGAGCTTGCCCTCACGGGCGACGTGATCGACGCCGCCACGGCGCTCGACTGGGGTCTGGTGAACCGGGTGGTGCCCGCCGACCGGCTCGAAGCGGAGGCTCGTGACCTGTTGCGCCGCGCCACCAGGGGCAGCCGCTACTCCAAGGGCGTCGGCAAGCAGTCGTTGTACCGCCAGATGGACATGCCCATCGGGGACGCCTACGACTTCGCCATCGACGTGATGGCCCGCTCAGCGGCCACCGGCGACGGCGCCGAATGGCCCAAGGCGTTCCTGGAGAAGCGCCAAGCCCAGTGGACCCACACCGGCTGAGGTAACCCCCGGCAGGGGTAACCCCGCCCGCGAGGGGCGGAGCGTCAGGTGTTGGACCAGTGCCAGGGTTCGCTTGGCAGGTTCACGAAGCCGTGCTGGGGAGCGACCCTCTCCAATGCTTGGAACACGGCGCTGCTGCGGCTGGTGATGATCCGGCCGTTGTAGGTGAAATCGATGGCGTTGCCGGTCTCGTGGTCGCTGAAACCGGGACGCGCCGTGGGCGGGCGGCACTGACTGGCCCGCATCTGCCAGATCGCGTACTCCGACGTGCCACAGTTGCGTTTGCGGGTGTTGATTTGCGCCTGGTGGCTTCGGTAACCGCCACCACCCAGCACGAAACCCTCGGCTTCCATCGCAGCGAGCAGGTTCTCGGTGTCGGTGGCGATGTCCGCGTTCACCACGATGCCCCGCACCGTCACCAGCGTGAAGCTCGCGCTGCGTGTCTGCGCAGCGGAGGCTTCACGCGCCTGATTGGCGGCGGCAGCCGCGGCTGCTTGCTCGGCGGCCCGCTGTCGTGCCTCTTCCTCGGCTCTGGCACGGGCGATCGCCTCGGCCACCAGTCGCTCCTCGCGCAGGATCTCCGCCGCGAGCGCCGCGTCGAGTTCGCGTAACGCCTGCGCTTCGTACAGGCGGGTCTCCACCCTGGCCTCGGCTTGCTCGGTGAGGGTTCGTTCCTGTTCGAGCGCAACGGTTAGATCCTCGAGAAGGTCGGCCATGTCGTGGCGGTGCTGTTCGGCCTCCACGGCGGCCTCCTCGGCGATGGCCCGGTACTCGTCGAGTCCCGCGCCGAGGGTTCGCAGCACGTCAATGTCGTCGATGCGTGTGCCGGTGGCGTAACCGGCCAGCGCCTCGTCGCGGGCGTTGCTCCACAGGTCGTCGCCGAGCACCCCCACCGAACCTTGCGGCGTTTGGAACGTCATGTAAGACCTGATCACCGCTTCACGCATGGTTTTGCGGGCTTGGGCCATCTCGGTTTCCAATTCGGCGACCCTCTCCTCGGCCTCCAGTCGCCGGTACTCCGCTTCGAACACGGCTTGTTCGGCTGCGTCCACCGCCGCGGTTTGGGCGTCCACCGCGGCCTGGGCCTTGTTGAGAGCGTCCACCAGATCTTCGGCGTCGGCTTCGGCCACGTCGATCGCCGCGGCGGCCTGCGCCTGGGCCTGGGCGAGTTCCTGGCGTTGCTCGCGCAGCTCGTTGAGCTCGGATTCGTCGTGCGCTCCAACTTGCGCGGCGTGCAGCCCGGCGACGCTCACGAACCCCACCAGCACCAACCCGCCGACGCGCCGCAACCGGCCCCGACGCAGCCGCGGCGGTTGCGGGGGCCTCACGCGCTCAGGGGACGGGCGCCAAGTGTTCATCGGCATGAAGGAGTGATCATGTTGGTTGCCCCGCCTGCAACTTGCACACAGGCTAATGGCGCTCGGGCATGAACTTGCGAGTTAGGTTCAGCGTGGTGCAGGTGGGTCTCACGTTGGGGTACTGGGGACGGGCAATGCCCGAAGGCCTCGTGCAGCAGGCAGTGGACGCCGAGAACGCCGGTTTCGACGCGGTGTGGACCGGCGAATCGTGGGGCTCGGACGCGTTCTCGCCGCTGGTGCTGATCGCGGCTCACACCAAGCGTGTGCGTCTCGGCACCGGCGTGGTGCAAATCGCGGCTCGCACCCCAACCGCCACAGCCATGCACGCGGTGACACTTGATCACATCTCCGGCGGTCGTGCCATTCTCGGGCTTGGCGTGTCGGGGCCCCAAGTGGTGGAAGGCTGGTACGGCATGCCGTCGCGGTGGCCGCTGGCACGCACCCGCGAGTACGTGGCGATCCTGCGGCAGGTGTTCGAACGTGAAGGCCGGCTGATCCACCAAGGCGACCACTACCGGCATCCCTACACCGGGCCCGGCGCCACCGGATTGGGAAAGGCGCTCAAGATCATGACCCACCCGCTGGGGCGGATTCCGGTGTTCATCGGCGCCGAAGGGCCACGCAACGTGGCACAAACCGTGGCCATCGCCGATGGCTGGCTGCCGCTTTACTATTCGCCGTTCAGGCCCGAGGTGTACGCCGATCAGCTAGCAGGCGCACCCGACGGTTTCGAAATCGCGGTGCATGTGAACTTCAGGGTGGGCGACGACATCGAGGCCGCTTTGGCGCCCACCAAGGCGACGCTCGGGTTCTACATCGGCGGCATGGGCGCCAAAGGTCAGAACTATCACACCAAGCTGATGGCCCGAATGGGTTTCGAGGAGGAGGCCCACAAGATTCAGGATCTGTTCATGGCCGGCCGCCGCCACGAGGCCGTGGCCGCGGTGCCCACCGAGTTCGCCGACGAGATCTCCCTGGTGGGGCCACCCGGGCGGATCGCCGAACGCCTCGAAGCGTGGCGACGCACCCCGGTGACAATGATCAACGTCGCCGCGAGATCACCTGCTGAGTGCCGCCTCGCCGTGGACCTCATCAAGGGCTGAGACGCTGCCCGCGCCGTTCCCGCCGGCGTCGCCGTTTCCGGTGGCGTCGCCGTTGTAGGGGATTGGCATCGAGGCACTCACCGGCAAGGTCACATCGAACCTTGGCGGCTCGGCGTTCCATTCGGGATACTTGCGAACCGCGTTGGCCCGGTAACGCTCGGTGGAGTGAACCCGGTCGGTGTCGAACTCAGGGATCACCTGATCACCGAAGATCTCGATCATCTGCAAGATCTCCTCATATTCGAATCCCTCTCCGGGCAGTCCGAACACCAACTGGTCCACTCCCACAGCCACGTAGGACTTGGCGAGCTGTTCGCACACCTCCTCTGGTGTGCCGCACAGCATGTAACCGGCGTCGATGGCAAAGTCCAGGAACTCCTCGTTGGGCAGGCCCTGCACCGGTTCTGGCCAGGTGGCCGCCGCCGGGTTCTTGGGGATCGTGTCGTGATACAGGCACACCATCGAGTACAGGTAGCCCCTGCCCCTGGTGAGCGCAATCTCACGGGCACGGTCACGATCCTCGAGGCACACCACGGCGTTGGTCATCATCACGTTGTCGTTCATGTAGGAACCGAGCGGCTCCTCGCACCCGGCGATGGCTTCCTTGTAGGTGTCGATGCGTCCCTTCAAAGCCGGCGCGGGCTCGAAATTGAACGCAATGGCGCCGATACCGAGGCTTCCCGCCTTGGCGAACGTGGCGGGATTTCCGCACGCCACCCACAGAGGGGGATGGGTGCCGTCGAGGGGTTTCGGCAAGATGTTGTGGTTGGGCGGCACCCGAAAATGCTCGCCCTCATAGGAGTAGTCGCGTTGTGCCCACATGCGGGGAATCTCACGGGCGACCTCGTCCCACATGGCTTTCGTTTCGGAGGTTTCGGTGCCGTTGAAGCTGGCGACCTCGTGGCTGCCGGCGCCACGACCGGTGCCGAACTCGAAACGTCCGTCACAGAAATGGTCGAGCATGGCGGCCCGTTCGGCGATGCGAACCGGGTGCTCCTTGGTGGTGGGAAGGCTGGTGATGGCCGTGCCGAGGTGGATGTAGTTGGTTTGGGCGGCGATCCAGCCGATCATCACCTCGGGGGCCGACATGTGGCTGTACTCGGTGAGACAGTGATGCTCGCCGAACCAGGCGAACTTCCAGTTGTGCTTGTCGGCAAGGATCGGAAACGACGCCTCGCGTTTGAGCATCAGATGCTCATGTGCGGGTATGTGAGCCGACGGGCCGGGAATGTAGCCGTTTTGGAAGATCCCGAACTCCATTGCTGCCTCCTTGGGGGGTGGGCCGACCTCGGCGGTCACCGGCAACAGATACTGGTCACCCCGGTCGGGTCCGCTCTCGTTGATGCGCGGCTTGTTTGTGGGCCGCAGACCTGTGATCGAGGCTAGCCGTTTGCGCTGTTGGTGGTTGCGGGGGCCCGCAGCTGCGCAAAGCGTTGACGGCCGGGTGGCGCGCTTGGGCGAGACTGCCGAGGCGCGGGTGGCGAGGTTGCCCCGACGCGCCGTTATGGTCGAAATGTGACTTCGGGGCCGGTGGTGGGGCGCAGCGGTGGCGCCGATGCGCAAGACGTGCCGTCGCCGAGCGCCCCGCCCGATCCGACTTCCAGCAAGTGGGGCTCGCTGGGCACCGTCCCCCGTGGCGAGGTGTACGACCAGCGCTGGCGCGCCATGGAGGCCTCGGGGCAGTGGCCTCACGGCGAGGCCGACCTGGTGAGCTGGTTCGAGCCCGAAACTGTGCTCGACGCGGGCTGCGGCACGGGCCGGGTGGCGATCGAACTGCACCGGCGAGGTGTGCGGGCCGTTGGCGTGGATCTCGATCCGGCGATGCTGGCGGTGGCCCGTCGCAAGGCGCCGCAGTTGCAGTGGATCCACGCCGACCTTGTGGACGTGACGGTCGGGTCACCTGGTGGCCGGCACGGTCAGGCCTCTCACGGCGCTGAGACTTCCTCGGGTGCTGAGGGAACGGCGACTGCGCCTGCGGCGTTCGGGTTTGATGTGGTGGTGATGGCCGGCAACGTGATGGTGTTCGTGGCGCCGGGCACCGAAGCCGACGTGGTGGCCAACATGGCCCGGCACTTGCGACCCGGAGGGCATTTGCTGGCAGGGTTCCAGCTGAGCCGCAGCCCGCTCGGGGTGAACGGCTACGAGCATGCCGCCGCGGATGCCGGGCTTGAGTTGGCGCACCGCTGGGCCACGTGGGAGCGCGGCCCTTATGACGGGGGTGACTATGCGGTGTTCGCGCACCGAGCGCCGCTGCGGGGCGAATGATGAGGCTCGGCGCCGCGCGGGCCGTCAACAGCGGCTTCCACCGGGGTTTGGCCTGGGTGTGTGGTGAGTCGTGACCGCTGGTGACGATCACGCCCTGGCGGCGAGGCTGGCCCACATCACCGGGCAGAGGCTGCTGGAGCTGCTTGAGGGGCGCGCCGAGCCGCGCAACGGGGCGAACGCCGCGGCGGCGTGGGGTTTGGGATCGCTGGAGTACGCCGGTGATCGCCTGGCCCACGAACTGCTCTGCGAAGAGCTGGGCAAACATCGGCCCGATGACGCGGTGCTCTCAGAGGAAGGCCACGACGACGGCAGCCGCCTGAGCGACCGGCGGGTGTGGATCGTGGACCCGCTGGACGGCTCACGCGATTTCGGCTGGAGCGGCGCCTGGGCGGTGCATGTGGGGCTGTGCGAGGACGCCGCACCCATCGCCGGTGCGGTGGCGGTGCCCGCATGGGGTGAGACGTTCGGTTCGCACCCGCCTGCGCGTCCCACGATGTGCCGGGTTGGCCGCTGCCGGGTGGTGGTTTCGCGATCTCAGCGCAACGTGGACGGCGCCCGCCTCGCCGCCGCGCTCGACGCCGAGGTGGTGGCAATGGGATCGGTGGGGGTGAAGGCAATGGCAGTGGTGCGTGGCGAGGTGGACGCGTACGCCCACACCGGAGGCTTCTACGAGTGGGACGCCTGCGCCCCGGCCGCGGTGGCCGCGGCGGCCGGTTTGCACGTGAGCGCCCCCGACGGCACGCCGTTGCGGTTCAACAATCCCGACCCGTGGCAACAAGGCCTGGTGATCTGCCGACCCGAACTCGCGCAGCGAGTGTTGGAGGCCCTGGCCGTGCCGGCCCGCAGGGCGCACCGTCGCCGCTGGGGCGTGGCGCAATGAGCGGTCGCGGTGAGGTGACCCAATGAAGTGGCGCATTTGGGTGGCGCACTTGGGTGGCGCATTTGGGTGGCGCAATGAGGTGGCCCAATGAGTGAATTCGGTGTGGTGACCCCTGCGTGGCAGGTGGTGGCCCGTGACGAGATCCGCCAACTGGCTTACCGGTACGCCGACGCCGTGGACCGGCGCGACATCGACTTGATGGTGTCGTTGTTCGCTCCCGATGCCCGCTTCGGGTCATACGGCACCGGGCCCGATGCCTGCCGTCGCCTCAGCGAGGAGTCACTTGCTCAGGTGGGAGTGGCGGTGCTGTTGGTGACCAACCACATCGTGGACTTCCACAGCGCGGTGGCGGCCCACGGCTCGGTGTGGTGCCACGCCCATGTGGACGACCACCGCGAGGGCTTCATCGAGCAGCTCATCAAGTACGAGGATCGCTATACGAGAATCAACGGCACGTGGCTGTTCGCCCGCCGCCGGCACTTGTTGTGGTACGGCGCCGCTCGCAGCCGGTCGCCGTTGGATCAGCCCCCGGCGAACTGGCCCGAGCGTCAGGTGGGCAGAGGATCAATTCCTTACGAGGATCCCGCCTGGGTGGCCTTCTGGGGCAAGCAGGGCCAAGCGTCCGAGTAGCGCAAGGGGCCGACCGGTTTCAAGAGTGACGGGCGCGGCCTCAGCGAAGTTCGTGAACGTCGTAAACGATCCCGAGCGGGCCGGTGAACGTGCCCTTGGAAACGGCTTGCACGCTGTTGAGCCAGCGGTAGTCGTCGTTGCCGGTCTCGAAGTTGATCGCCGTGTAGAGCGGCTTGGTGCCGGGCCCGGCCGAGAAGTCGCCCCTGCCGGTGTAGGTCATGTAGATGAGCGCGCCGTCGTCGGTTTCGAGCAGGCAGCGCACGTCGAGGCTGATCGTGCCCGCGGCGTCGGTGGTCGACCAGTCCGCCGCGGCGGAGCCCTTCAGCGAGGCGTTCAGCCTTTCGCCCTCGAAGCGACCGTCGGACACCTCGAAGATCATGCGATGCCCCGCCGAGGTGGCGCCAACATCGAAAATGCCCTTGGGGGCCAACGTCACGGTGAACTTGCCGAGTGGTACCAGTTCCATGCGGGCGAGCCTAACGAGGCGTCCTAGGATCATCGGCGGTGACAGACCAACAAGCGATCACCGTTTACCAAGCGGTGGGCGGCCAGGCGTTCTTTGATCAGTTGGTGGACCGCTTCTACCAGGGTGTGGCAGGCGACCCGCTGCTGCGGCCCATGTATCCCGAAGACCTCACCGCCCCGCGGGCACATCTGGCCGGATTTCTGGCTCAGTACTGGGGAGGGCCTCCGCACTACAGCGCCCAGCGGGGCCACCCCCGCCTGCGCATGCGTCACGCGCCGTTCGCCATCGGCGTGAACGAGCGCAACGCCTGGATGGGTCACATGCAAGCCGCGCTCGACGCCGCGGATCTGCCCGATCACATTCACGCCGCCATGGTCGCCTACTTCGACAACGCGGCCACCCACCTGATCAACACCACCCACCCCCCACGCGACCCCAACAACCCAACAAGCCGTCCAACAATTCCGCTTGGTTGACCTCAAGGTTGCCGGGTCGCCGGTCGCTTCGGGGACCTGGCGGCAGGAGACCGTTGGGTTCGCTACTCACAGCGCAGGTGCAAACCGGTAGAGCCCACACCGGCCGCAAGCAAGCCCGCGCAAACCCCGGCGCCACACCGGCAGTTGGCCAACGTCATCGTCCGGGCCGCGGCGCGGCGGTGGACTTCGCAGCGGTGGTGGGCACGATTGAGTCATGAACGAACACGGAACCGATCTTCGCGCCGACTTCGCCTCCCGGGAGGGGGCCGCTGTGGTGGTTGGAGGCAGCGGCGGGCTCGGTGCGGTGATCGCGGTTCACCTGGCGCAACGGGGAAGCGACGTGGCGGTCACCTACCGCAACAACGTGGCCGCTGCCGACGCCACCGTGGAAGCGATTCAACAAAACGGCCGCCACGCGTACGTGGCCGAAATGGACCTCAACGACGACGACATGGTGGCGGCCGCCATCGAGGCGCTCGCCGCCGAGGCCGGTGGCGTCCACACGCTGGTGTACGCGGCGGGTCCCAACATTCCCCAACTTCACCTGAGCCGGATTGAGCCGTCGCTGGTGCGAGCCCAGCTCGCCTCGGACGCAGCGGGGTTCTTCTCGGCGGCGCACGCCACGCTGGGATTCCTGCGGGCGTCGAAGGGCAGCGTGGTGGCGGTGAGCACCGCCGCGCTTGACCGGTTCCCGGTGCGAGACGGCCTCTCCACTCTGCCCAAGGCCGCCGTGTTGGCGTTGGTGCGGGGAATCGCCGCCGAGGAGGGACGTTTCGGGGTGCGCGCCAACAGCGTCGGGCCGGGGATGCTCACAGACGGCATGGCGCAGCGGCTGATGGCGTCGGGTGATCTCGACGAACGAGCCCTGGAGGTGGCCCGGTCGAACATTCCGCTGCGCAGTTTCGGGCGTGCCACCGACATCGCCGAAGCGGTTTGTTTCTTGGCGTCGGACCGTGCCCGTTACATCACCGGTCAACACATCGCTGTGGACGGCGGCTACACCGTGTAACCCGCCAGGCCCGGTCCGCCCACGGCCCGGGCGGGCCCCGCCCCGCTCCGGTTACAGACGGGGGCTACTGGTCGATTTTCAGCACCCGGGCGGCGTTGTCGCGCAGAAACTGCGGCCACACGTGATCCCTGAAATCCACGTGAGGCATGTCTGTCATTATCCGTTCGAGGCTCAAACCCATAGGGAAGTAACCGGCGTAGATGATCTTGTGCGCGCCCCGGGTGTTGGCGTAGTCGACTATGGCCTTGGGGTAGTACTTCGGCGCGAACGCCGAGGTGGAGTAGTGCAGGCCCGGCCATTTGAGCATCAGCTTCACCGCGAGCGCCTCCCAGGGTTCGCAGCCGTGGCGTGTGACCAGCGTCAGCTCGGGGAAGTCGTACATCACCTGGTCGATGCGTTCCACGTGCTGGGGCGCCATTGGCAGGCGCGGGCCGGGCACCCCTGCGCACACGAAAATGGGAATGTCCAGTTCGCAGCACACCCCGTAAGTGGGGTACCACTTGGCGTCGTCGATGGGAACAGGCGGTTCGCATCCCGCGGGAAACGCTCCCACGGCGCGAATGTCGTGAGTTTCGTGGTAGTGGCGGATCTTGCGCACCGATCCCATCACGTCGTTGGCGTCCACCGAGCATGTGGCCACGAAACGGTCGGGATGGTCGGCCAGCGCCTTGCGGCCCACCTCTCCCTCGCAACCCACCATTCCCCATTCGATGCCGTAGCGGTCCATCTCCGACAGCGTGAGACCCACCGGGTCGGCTGCGCCGTACTTTTCTTTGGGCACCGCTTTGAACATGTACTCAACGGGGAACTCGAACTCCGCGGATTCGGCGTCCTTGAGTTGTCTGCGGATGAAGTTGTACTGATCGAAGTTCTCGGCGGGAAATCCGATCATGGTGTCGATGATCCCCACATCGGTGGGCATGGGCATTCGGGGCACCTCCTTGGGCGCGGGACATCCGCCGCAAGCGGACGACCGGTGAGGGTTGGAAGAGTTAGGTCAGCCTTGCGCGATCACAAGTGCCGTTGGCGGTTCGTGCAGGATCGAAGTCCGGCGGCTAGTTGCGGGGCACGTCCTGCCAGGAGATGCCCTTGTCCACTCGGGGCTCGCCGGGCAGTCCCAGCACCTGCTCGCCCAGGATGTTGCGCATGATTTCGCTGGTGCCGCCCTCTATCGAGTTGGCCCGTGCCCGCAGGAAGCTGTGATGCGGATCCGCGCCGGCGCTGTTGAGTATCACCTCTCCTGGACGGCGAAACGAGTAGTCGTAATCCACCATGCCTGCGGCGCCTTCGAGGCCCAGCACGGCCACGGTGAGGTCCTTGTTGAACTCGGCCATCATCAGCTTGCTCACCGATCCCTCCGGGCCCGGGTTGCCGGCCTTGCGGTTCTGTGAGGCTCGCATGTTCGTGAGCCGCAGCGCCTCGCCGCGGATCCACAGCTTCATCACCTCGTCACGAACGGCTTGGCGTTGAACCGACTCGTCCATCCGCTGGTAGGCGGCCACCAGGTCGGCGGTGACCGCACCGGCCTTGGAGCGGCCACCGGATGCGCCGCCGATGGCGCTGCGCTCGTTCATCAGCGTGGTGAGCGACACCGCCCAGCCTGCGCCTGGGGGGCCTATGCGATCACGGTCGCTGATGCGCACATCGGTGAGGTACACCTCGTTGAACTCGGCCTCGCCGGTGATCTGGCGCAACGGGCGAACCTCCACGCCTGGCAGGGTCATGTCCAAGGCGAAGTAGGTGAGGCCCTTGTGTTTGGGCAGTTCGGGATGGGTGCGGGTCACCAGCAGGCCCCAGTCCGCGATGTGCGCCAGTGTGTTCCAAACCTTCTGGCCGTTCACGACCCATTCGTCGCCGTCGCGCACCGCCCGGGTTCCGAGACCCGCGAAATCCGAACCGGCGCCTGGTTCGCTGAAGAGCTGGCACCAGCGATGCTCGCCTGTGAACATGGGTCGCAGCAAGCGCCGCTTTTGCTCGTCGGTTCCGTGGGTGGCGATGGTGGGGCCGCCGAGCGCCAAGAAGAAAGTGGACGGATCCGGCGGTTTGGCCCCCGCCTGTTGGAGGCGGCGTTCCACATGCAGGTTCAGTTCGGGTCGCACGCCGAGACCTCCGAAACCCACCGGATAGTCCACCCACGCCAGGCCGGCGTCGTAGCGGTGGCCGCGGAACTCGATGTTGGACTCCGCACGGGGGTCGTGTTCGGCCAACAGCGCGGCGATGGCGTCCTCCACCTTGCGAAGCTGAGGATCATCGGCTGAGGGGCCCGCCGGCGCGGCCTCGGCGGGCGGCTTCGCCGTGGACGGTCGATTCTCGGTGGCTGTGATGGTTGCGGTGTCGGTCATGGGACCTCACTATCAGGTCGGCGCTCGGGGGCGCTGTTCAATCAGGCCGTGTGATTCAGTATTGCCGACCGGGGCGGTGTTCGTTGATGCCGTGGTGAGCGCCGGGTGCTCGCCGATGGTCGCATCGGCTCAGGTCACCGGCAGACTTGCCCGGTTCGACACCTGCACAGTCGGGCGTGACCCGAAGGAGACTCATGCGTCAACATTCCCGTCAACATCTGCTTGCAACGATGGAAGCCTGCTTCGCCGAGATCGAGGGGTTGTGTGCCTCGCTCAGCGACGAGCAATGGCAGGTTCAGTCGTTGTGCCCGGACTGGACCGTTCGCGAGACGATCGGACACACCGTGGGCGTGGAGGACGCCCTTCTGGGCTGGGAGGTGAGCACCGACAACCCGCCCGCGTTCGCCAAGATGCTGAAGTTCACCGCGGAGGCGCCGAACCTGTCCTCGGCTGCGTTCGCCGCCCGGGTGGGTGAGATACTCGACGCCCGCCGTGCCGAGCTGGCCTCGCTGAGCGACGACGACATGTCGGTGCCGTCGTTCACTCCGGTTGGCGTGCAGACCTACGGACGGTTCATGGCGATCCGCATCTTCGACCTTTGGGTACACGTGCGCGACTGCACCATCCCGTTGGGCCTCTCGGGTGACGATTTCGGCCCCGGCGCCGAGATCACCCTGGAGGAGATCGAGGGATCCATCGGGTTCATCGTGGGCAAGAAGATCGGCCTGCCCGACGGCATGAGCCTCCGAGTTGACGTGACCGGCCCCCTTGCACGCAGCATTGCGGTGGTGGTGGACGGCCGCGCCCGCGCCGTTGACCCGGCGGATCTCGAATCGCCCGACGTGGTGCTCACGGTGGACTCCACCAACTTCATCATGTTGGGCTGCGGGCGGGTCGATCCTCAACAGAAGATCGACGCCGGTGAGATCACCTGGAGCGGCGATCCGCACTGGGGCGAGACAGCGGCCCGCAGCCTTGCCTTCACGATGTAAGCGCCCACCCATGGGGCGCCCACAGCATCAAGGTGCCCCACAGCATCAAGGGGCCCAACAGCATCAAGGTGCCCCACAGCATCAAGGGGCCCAACAGCATCAAGGTGCCCCACAGCATCAAGGGGCCCCACATCATCAAGGGGCATTGTGATGGCCGCGACTGACACTGCCCGTGGTGGTGACCATGGGCGTTGGATGGAACTTGTTGAGCGGGTGCTGCGCGGGCGGAGTTTCGACGACGTGCTGGTGTGTGCCACCCGTGACGGCATCGACATTCAGCCGCTCTATGTGGCCGATGACGCCGACGGTGGCGACGCCGATGCGGTTGTGGCAAGGCATGGGGCCGAGCGTGGTGTGGTTCAGCCTCGACGGTTGAGCCGAGGGTGGGACATACGCAGCCAACTTCGCGGCGGCGACCTGCCCAAATTGCGCGCAGCGCTGTTGGACGACCTGGCAGGGGGAGTCACCTCCGTGGAGCTTGACGCTTCGTTGATTCCCTGTGCGGGGGAGTTGTTGGAGGGAGTGAGCCTCGGCGAAACGGGGGTTTGCCTGTCACCCCACCTCGATTTGGGCGCCGCCGCAGCTCTGGGGGAGTTGTTCGCGGAGGCCGCCGCGGCCGCGCCGGGCAGCACTCTGGGTGTTGATCCGCTCGGCGAGTGGGCCGGCTCGGGCAACCTTCCGGCCCGTGAGGTGGTGACCGGTGCAGTGGCCGAGGCGGCGCGATTGGCGCTCCGGGCCCGAGAGGCTGGGGCGGGCGACGACCGGCAGGGATTTGAGGGCCCGCCACGGGCTCCGATGGCGCTCACTGTGGACGCAGTGCGTTACTGCGATGCCGGCGCCACCGAGGCGCAGTGGCTCGGCTGGGCGTTGGCCACCGGCATCGAGTACTTGCGCCACGGTGAGGCCGCGGGCGTTTCCGTGGACGAGGCGGCAGGGCTCATTGGGTTCCGATTCGCCGTGGGCGCCGATCAGTTCATGACGATCGCTGCGTTGCGGGCGGCACGCCTGATGTGGGCACGGGTGATCACGGCATCCGGGGGTTCCCAAGATGCGGCGTTGCAGCACCAGCACGTGCTGACTGCGGAGTCGATGTTCACCCGACGCGACCGTTGGAGCAACCTTCTGCGCTCCACGAGCGCGGCGCTGGCCGCGGGTGTGGGCGGCGCCGACGCAATCACGGTTCTGCCCTTCGACGTGTGCGAGGGAGTCACCACCGACGGACCCGATCACGCCGATCCGGGCCGGGACGCCGGGCCGCAATCTGGCGCCGAGTCGAACTCGGATGCTGCATCGCATCCGGATACAAGCTCAAGCCCAGCGTCGGGGTCGGGCCCAGCGTCGGGGTCGGGCCAAGCGTCGGGCTCAGACGCAGGGTCGGGGTCGGAACTGGGTCGGCGACTGGCTCGCAACACCTCTCTGCTGCTGGTGGGGGAGTCGCACCTGGCTCGCAGCGCGGATCCGGCGGGCGGCTCCTACTACGTGGAATCCCTCACTCGTTCGCTGGCACAACGAGCATGGGCCGAGATGCAACAGGTTGAAGCCGCTGGCGGCATGCACGCCGCGCTCAAGTCGGGACGGGTCCGCCAAGCCATCGAAACTGCCTGACCCAGGTGCTGGTTCACCAAGGTTCCGCTCCCACGGGCGCTTGTTCGCCCCGACTTTGGTGGGTGACGGTGAAACCCAGCCCCGCCCGGTGGGATGAGCAGCGAGTCCGGCTGCTAGTCGAGAAACACCGGAGGGCGATTTTCCCGTCTGGCGAGGATGGCCTCCTCGAAGTTGCGGGTGGTCATCTTCACCAGGAGCTGCGCGTTCATCTCGGCTCGCATGTGCGCGCCGTAGCCGGAGGCTTCCATGCCGGCCCACAGCATTCGTTTGGTGAGTTCCACGCCGGGCCTGCTGAACGAGGCGATCCGGCCTGCGATCTCGCAGCAGCGATCCAGCAGGGCGTCGGGTTCCACGGTTTCGCTCACCAGACCGATCCGGGCGGCTTCGTGGGCGTCCACGTCGCGCCCGGTGAGCATGATCTCAAAGGCTCGTGAGCTCCCGACGGCGCGGGGCAGGTTGTAGCTGAGGCCGAGTTCGGATGCGGTGAGACCGTTGTTGATTCCCGCTGGACGGAACCACGCATTGGTGGACGCCACACGGATGTCGCATCCCAGAGCGAGGCACATCCCGCCACCCACGGCCGCCCCGTTCACCGCCGCGATCACCGGTTGGTGCAGCCCGTGGATCAGCTCCATCACCTCGTGGAGCCGATCGGCGGCGCGGTGCGCGATCGTGGCCGGGGTTAGGCCGTCGATGTAGGGAGGGCGGCCGGCGTTGGTGAGGTCCGCGCCCGAACAAAAGGCGTCACCTGCGCCGGTGATCACCAGCACCCGCGTGTTGTTGTCGTTGTTGATCGCCCGCAGCGCCTCAGCGAAGGGAACCATCACCGCGAACGCCATGGCGTTCATGCGTTCAGGCCGATTCAGCCGCAACAGTGCAACATCGTCCTGTGGTCGCTCCACAATGATGAACCCGTCGCCGTAGCTGCCCAACGGCGAGCCGCCATGGTCACCATCGGACGGGTGGTCGGACATCGCCGCCGACGGTACCACCGCCCCCACCCGCGTGAGGCCACGCACTCCACGTCCGGAAGTGCTGCCTGTGGTGCTGCCTGCCGGGGGTCTGCGAGTGACGCCGCCGATGGTTGCGCGGCATGGCCTTGTTCGCACATTCCCGCAACACGTCCACACGCGTCGCGGTCGAGGTGAAGCGAGCGGTCAGTCGCCGAGGTCGGGCTTCCAGGCCGAGCCGTTGATGTGACCGCCACCGTCGGCGAACAGCGTGTTGCCCGTGAGGTAACGGCTGGATTCGCTGCACAAGAACACCACCACCGGCGCAATGTCGGTGTCGGGGTCGCCGATGCGGCCCATCGGGTTGGACGCGTCGGCCGCTGAGAG
The DNA here is from genome assembly GCA_965221635.1 of Candidatus Aldehydirespiratoraceae bacterium. Lineage (GTDB taxonomy): Bacteria > Actinomycetota > Acidimicrobiia > Acidimicrobiales > Aldehydirespiratoraceae > JAAXHB01. The sequence continues at coordinate 37,907 of OZ244902.1, read as the reverse complement.
CAGTTCGGGGTGTTGGCCCATCACCCGGTGAAAGCTCGCCGACTTCGCGGCCGGGCACACGATGTTGGCCGTGATGCCCCACGGCGCCCACTCGCGCGCCGCTGTGCGGGTGGCGGCCCGCAGCGCCTCCTTGGCCGAGTTGTACTCGGCGGTGCCCATGTGGGCGTTCACACCGTTGAGCGAGCACATGTTCACCACCCGGCCCCAGCGTTGGTCCTTCATCACCGGCAGGGCTGTGGTCATTGCCCACAGAGGCCCGTAGAAGCCCACCGCCATGGCCCGGGCGAGGCCCTTGTCCGTCTTGTGCTCCACCCGGCTGATCTCGCCACCGCCCCAGGCGTTGTTCACCAGCACGTGAACCGTGCCGAGCTCCTCGACGGTGCGCGCCACCATGTGCTCCACGGAGTCCTTGTCGCCCACGTCGGTGTGTGCGAACCGCGCCGCGTCGCCGAACTCGTCGACGGCTTCTCGCCCGAGGCGTTCGCTGATCTCCGCGATCATCACTTGCGCGCCTTCGGCCACAAGCGCTCGGGCCACCGCCCGTCCGATTCCCTCGCCTGCGCCGGTCACGATCGCTGTCTTGCCTTCAAGTTGGGCCATGGCCAAGTCTGGCCTCGTCACCCGCCCGCTGCGGCCCTCCGGCGGCACAATCGTGAGCAAGCCCGGTGCTGTTGCGGCAAGTCCAGTGCTGTTACGGCGAGCCCACCCTCTTTGCGGCAAGCCCAGTCTTGTAGGGGCAAGCCCGGCACTCTTGCGGCAACCGGCCGCGGCTGCGGCAGGCCCAGGCGCAAACTGCAAGCTCTGGCGGACTAGAACAAGGGGCGCCATGGAGTCCGAACTGCAGCGCAGGGTTCAGGCCATAGCGGCTCGACGGGCCTCGCATCTGGTGTACGGCACGATCCGGTGGCTGGTGATCGTGGTGGCGTTCCGCTACTTCAGGGTGCGGCACCGGGGTGCGCAGCATCTCAACATCGACGGGCCGTTGATCATCGCCCCGGTGCATCGCTCCAATCTCGACGGCCCGCTCATCGGCGGGCTGTGCAAGCGTCGTTTCCGGTCGCTGGCCAAGGAATCGCTGTTCCCCAACCGTGTGCTCACCGCGTTCATGGCGTCAATCGGGGCCTTTCCGGTGCGCCGCGGCGAAGCCGACCGCGAAGCCATGCGAGCGGCCGAGGCGATCCTGCGCGCCGGTGAGGCGATGGTCGTGTTCCCCGAGGGCACCCGCCAAAGCGGCCCCGAGGTCACCGGCGTGTTCGACGGCATGAGCTGGCTGGCGTCACGCACCGGCGCGGCCATAGTGCCGGTGGGGATAGCCGGCACCGAGGCGGCCATGTCCGAGGGCACCCGCCTGCCCAAAAGGGTGAGGGTCGCCATAGTCGCCGCAGAACCAATCCACCCCCCAAAGACCCGCATGAGCAGACCCGCCCTCACCCGCCTCTCCAAAGAGGTCACCACCAGCCTCCAAAAGGCCTTCACCGAAGCCCAAGACCTCGCCGCCCCCTAACCCCCCTCGCCCGCCTTGCGGCCATTGGGCGGACAGCAAGTCGGGATCGCTCTTTGCTCTTGGGAACATTAACAGTATATTTCAGGCATGTTCGCACCTGTATATGTTGAAACTTGTCATATTCAGCATTTTCGAGGTCTTGACGACTGCTTGCTGAGGTTGGAACCAAGCTTGACGCTGCTGGTGGGGCGCAACAACGCGGGGAAGTCTCGGGTCCTGCGCGCCCTGGCGGTGGCACTTGGTGCTCCGGCGGAAGTGGACGACTTCACGGTGGGCACCACACACGCACCATCTGTGGATGTCGTGATCGCCCCGCTCCCAACTGCGAGTCCCTCGGGTGAGGAGACTTTCTCGGAGTCAGTCACTGACCGCCTGGGCAAGGCACAGGTCATCAGCGAAGGCCCGCTCATCGAGCGGTTCGCTTGGCGAACCCGCATCGTCAGGTCAGGCGAGGGCCTTGGGGCGCGTTCCGAGACATGCCAACTGGAGTTTGACGAGCGAACCGAGAGGTGGGCGCTCCCGTCGCGCCCCTCCGCGCTTAGTCGGGAACAGCGATCAGTGCTGTCGGTGGAGCTCGTTGACACCCGACGCGACCTGTTCGAGGAACTCTCAAAACGAGGTTCCGCTGTCAGGCGAATTCTCAGTGACCTTGAAGTTGACATCCGGTCAAGAAGACAGCTTGAAGCTCAACTGGCTGCACTGAGCAGCAGAATCGTTGCCCAGAGCGCCGCGTTGCAGGCTGTTCGGGATTCGCTTCAAATCCTTGGCAGGCACATGGCGTCGTTGGGCGAACCCGCTCTCAATCCGCTGCCGACTCGCCTCGAGGAACTCGCCCGGTCGATCGACATCGACCTCGACACCGGGCGTGGCGCTCTGCCCCTACGGCTCCATGGTGCCGGCGCTCGGAGTTTGGCGTCATTGCAGATTCAAGGGCTTAACTACGAACGGAGACTCGGTAGAGACGGACCTTCAACTCGCCCTCATCCCGTCACGCTCGTCGAAGAGCCCGAGGCGCACTTGCACCCTCAGGCAGAGTTCGAGCTCGCCGGCCTGCTCGAACGACTTCCCGGTCAAGTAATCGCATCCACGCACTCCTCCCATGTGGTCACGTCGGTGGAACCGCGTTGCATCCGGCTGCTCCGCCAGGATGAAGACGCGACTGTCGTGGTCGACCTGAGCCCTGCTCCAAGTGAGGTTGAGGCGGATCATCGTGCATTGAGACCGGGGATGCACGTCGAAGAAATGGAGAAGCTCAAGCGGCTGGTCGAGCGACCCTTTGGTGAGCTGTTGTTCGCCGGGGCGGTTGTTGTCGGCGACGGCGCGACCGAGCGAGCGTTCCTGCCACCCGTGATCAGCCACGCCCTCGGATCCCGAGCCAATGGTGTGTGCGTGATCGATCCGGGGAGCCTCGGTGATCCGCTAGCTCATGCTGCGGTGAAGTTCGCAAAGCTGGTGGGCATTCCCTGGTTGCTGTTCAGCGATAGCGACAGCCCCGGGCTGCACGCAGCTCGAAGACTTGCCGAGGGAGATGAGTCGCGCATCGTGTGGATCCGGTCAGACACTCCGGCTTCGGACAAGGGTCAGGGCGCATTCGAACAAATGATGGTTGGCTTTGATGAAGTTCTCTGCCGAGAAGCTTGCCTCGCCGTTCGGCCAGGCCTGAGCGAGAATCAGGCGACGCTTGTGATGCTGGCAACTGTGAAGGGGTACGTTGGTGCAATGATGGCGCGGATGCTCATCGAGAAGCACAGTGATGCAGCCACTTGGCCGTCTTCGTTGAGGGAACTGATGACATCGCTTGATGCGAAGCTTCTGTGAGATCATCATGAGTTCCACCACCGATTACCTGCTGAGTCCTGAACAGAGGGAGGCCGTATACAGCGACGCTCCCGCGATTCTGGTTGTCGCAAGCGCCGGCAGTGGGAAAACCGAGGTGGTGGCACGTCGAATCGAGCGCCTGTGGCGGGAGTCTACGGGTAAGCCGTTTCGGGTGCTTGCGCTTTCGCACACGATCGGGGCTGTCAAGGTGTTGGACGACCGCATCCGCGAGCGTTTGGGCGTGGAGCACTCCCGGGTGCATTGTCAAACCATCCACGACTTCGCACACTCACTCCTGTGCCAACACGGCACAAAGATTGGCCTTCCAGTCGATATAGGGGTGCTCAGCAGGGACATGGACCGAGCGGAGGTGCTGGAGCGCCACCTTGTGGACGAAGGCCGCCCCGTTCCCAAGGACCTGCACGCGACACTCCATCACCTTGACCTGGCGCGCGCCCGAGAAGAACCCTCTCCACTGGCTCGGGAGTGGCACGAGACGCTGGCCCTGACAGGGGCCGTCGATTACGGGAGCATGCTCACCGGTGCGGAGGAACTCCTGCAGTTTGCGTCAATACGGAAATTGCTCGCCCGTCTTTACAAGCATGTGATCGTCGATGAAGCCCAGAATCTCACCACGGCTCAGTACTCGCTACTTGCTTCGCTCATCGGTCCCCCGCCTGATGAAGGCGGGGACCACATCAAGACGATGATCGTAGGCGATCACAAGGCGCCAACTGCGGGGCTTGGGGGGGCTGACCCGCTGCTGATGAGAAGGTTTGAGAAGGAGTACAACGCCACGTGCTATGAGCTGACTCGCAACTTCCGTTCCGCCCGGCTGATCGCATCTCTCGGCGGCACCGTCTCGCGGGCCCTTGGGCAACTCGGCTCAGATCTGTCCTCAACCATCTACGCAGCCCAAGGCACGGTCATGGTCACAGAAGCAGCGAACGAGGCCACCGAGGGTGACTTTGTCGCAAATTGGGCACTCGGCATGATGGCTGACGGTATGCCGGAGCAGTTCCTCGTCCCCGGAGAATCGGCCTCGATCCAAGCCGAGAGCATTGCTGTGTTGGGCAGGTCAGCCGGCTGCCTCAGTGCCACCGAAACCGCCTTTCGGAAGGCGGGACACAAACCGGCATGTTCCAGCGCCGCCAACGCTTGGCTGGCGTCCACTATCGGAAAGGTCGCCTTCGAAGTGGCCTGTTTCCGCAGTGTGGCTCATCACCGCTCGGCGCGGCGTCGTCTGACGCGTTTACTCGGAACAGACGAACGCGAGATGCAGACTCTTGAAGAACTCGCTTCGGTTCTGGAGCGCCAGGAGGACCACGCACTGAGGCAACTTGCCGGGCTTGTGCCCATTGAGGATCCCGCCTCGTACATGAAGCACCTCTCAGGCCTTGATCCCGGAAGCGAAACGCCCGAGGATGAACTAGCTGCGTGGGAAGCAGACGCCGATCTGCTGATGCGTTCCTGGTCATCCTTCCAGCAGGAGACAGGCGTGTCCGCCCAAGTGTGGATCAACTTCGCCACCTTCGTGGCTCGTCGACAGTGGTTCGTCGACACTTCGCCTGGGATCAGGCTTCAGACCATCCATCAGGCACGGGGAAGGGAGTACCGAGCGGTTGCCGTGGTGGGCTTGAATCAGGGTCAGCTTCCGCATCACCGCGCCACCTCGCAAGAGGAGCAAACCGCGGAACTTCAGGACTTCCATGTCGCCGTCACCAGGGCACGCCGAGTGCTGCTGCTGACTCGCGCCAGAACCCGCCGGACGCGCCACGGAGAAATAACCACCGAGCCGTCCTGCTTCCTCAAGCTGGTTCCGGCCGGAGACAGGGAGACGTAGCACCGGAGCCCCCGAGCGGGTGGGTCTGCGGCAACCTGGGACGGTCCCCTCCCGCTCTGTTGAACCTGCGGCACTCTGGTGATGGTGTAGAGCTGCGCCGCTCACTAGGGGCGGGCTGGGGTTGGGGGTGCGTTGTTAGCCTCGCGGCTTATGGGCACGAAGATCACTATGCAACAAGACGGCACCCTGGCCGTGGGCGACGACCCGATCATTCCCTTCGTGGAGGGTGACGGGATCGGGGTGGACATTTGGCCGGCGGCGCGCACCGTTCTCGACGCCGCGGCGGCCAAGTACTCCAAGCGCGTGGAATGGCTGGAGGTGCTCGCCGGTGAGAAGGCCTACTCCGAAACCGGTGACTGGCTGCCGGCCGACACGATCACCGCGTTCGAGGAGTACCTGATCGGCATCAAGGGCCCGCTCACCACGCCGGTGGGCGGCGGCTTCCGCAGCCTCAACGTGGCCATCCGTCAGATCATGGATCTTTACGTGTGCTTGCGTCCGGTGCGGTGGTTCAGCGGCGTTCCCTCACCGGTGCGCGAACCGCAACTTGTGGACATGGTGATCTTCCGTGAGAACACCGAGGACATCTACGCCGGGCTGGAAGTGGAATCGGGCAGTTCCGAATCCAAGCGCCTGATCGAGCTGCTCCACGACGCGTTCGGCTGGGAGATCCGCGCCGATGCCGGGGTGGGCATCAAACCCGTGTCCAAGTTCGGCTCTCAGCGCCTCCAGCGCGCCGCTTTGGTACACGCCGTGCGCCAAGGCCGCAAACGGGTTCACTGGGTACACAAGGGCAACATCATGAAGTTCACCGAGGGCGCCTTCCGCAACTGGGGTTACGAACTGGTGCGAGAAGAGTTCTCCGACGTTGCCGTGGCCTGGGAGGACTGCGGCGGTGACCCCGGAGACAAGATCCTGGTGCAGGACACCATCGCCGACATCGCCCTACAGCAAGTGCTCACCCGGCCCGCCGAGTTCGACGTGATCGCCACCATGAACCTCAACGGCGACTACATCTCCGACGCCCTGGCCGCGCAGGTGGGCGGAATCGGCATCGCCCCCGGCGCCAACATCAACTACGTGACCGGTCACGGCGTGTTCGAGGCCACCCACGGCACCGCCCCCAAGTACGCAGGCCTCGACAAGGTGAACCCGTGCTCGGTGCTGCTGTCGGGGGCTCTCATGTTCGAACACATCGGCTGGCAGAACGCCGCGGACGACATCATCACCGCGGTGGAGGGAACCATCAGCGACGGCATAGTCACATACGACTTCGCCCGCCTCACCGAGGGCGCCACCGAGGTGAAGTGCTCGGAGTTCGCCTCGGCCATCGTCGACCGCCTGTAGGCCGGTGGGCCTTCTGCAGGACTGTAGACCTCTGTAGCACCGGGCCGCCCGTAGCACACGTCCGCCGGTTGGGCATGGCCACTGCGTCACAAGGCGCCTGGGCCGCACCCCGCGGCCCGGCGGCGCGAAGTGCAACTGTCGCACGGTGAGAGATCGATGAGCCCAAAGTGAGCGACCCGAAGCCCACCCAAAGCGTCTACCGCCGGGGCGCACGCCTCATCCTCAGGTCGCTGCGCGCCCATCCGGGGCCTCACGCCGCGGCCATGGCCGGAGCGTTCGGTTTCGTGCTGGCCACCATCGGATTCGCCTGGGTTCTCGGCTGGGTCACCGACGAGATAATCCTCGACGCCACCGACGGCCCCGTCGATCGCCAGGAGCTGGCAATCGGCGCCGCGGCGGTGGTGGCGATCTCGCTGTCGAGCGGCTTGTCGGTGGTGGCCCGCCGCTGGTTTCTGGTGATGGCCACGCTTCGCACCCAGCGCGACTGGCGACGCCGGTTGCTGCACCGCTACGTGGACCTGCCGCTCAGCTTCCACCGGGCGCGCCCCGCGGGTGAGCTGCTCGCCCACGCCGACGCCGACCTGGAAACAGCCACGATGGTGCTGCAACCGTTGGCCTTCTCGGTGAGCGTGGTGCTGATGGTGGCCGTGGCGCTGGCGGTGCTGCTCACGGTGCATCCACTGCTGGCGTTGATCGCGGCGGTGCTGTTTCCGGCGTTGGCGGTGATCAGCAGGGTGTACACCAAGCGGGTGCTGGCGCCCTCCGCTGAGGTGCAACGCCGGGTTGGAGAGGTGTCCTCGGTGGCCCATGAGAGCTTCGACGGCGCAGTGGTGGTGAAGACCCTCGGTCGCGAGAGTGACGAGGTGCAGCGGCTGCGCCTCGCCGCGCAAGGATTGCGTGACGAACGCATCCGGGTTGGTCGCATGCGAGCCACCTTCGAACCGGTGATCGACATGCTGCCCACGGTGGGCACCATCGCGCTGATGCTGGTGGGCGCCTGGCTCGTGGAACGAGGATCGGCATCACCGGGCGATCTGGTGCTGTCGGCCACGCTGTTCTCGATGCTGGCGATGCCGCTGCGCATCGTCGGCTTCTTCCTGGAGGAGATGCCCCGATCGGTGGTGTCACTGGAGAGGGTCGACTCGGTGCTCGACCTGCCCGTGGACCCGCCGGTGGTGTCGGGCCGTCGAAGGCTCCCGACGGGCCCACTGTCGCTGCGGATCGAGAACCTCACCGTGGCTCACGGCGACCATCAGGTGCTGAGCGACGTCACCTTGAGCGTGGAACCAGCCGAGACCGTGGCGCTGGTGGGCGCCACCGGGTCGGGCAAGACCACACTGCTCGAAGCCGTGGCCGGGCTGATCGACACCCAAGGCGGAAGCGTTCACCTCGGGGGCGTGCCGCTCGGCGAGATCGACCCCGCAGAACTCACCAACACGGTGGCGCTGGTGTTCCAGGAGGCGTTCCTGTTCGCCGACACCGTCACCCACAACGTCACCCTGCGCGAGGCCGCAACAACGCTCGAAGGGATCTCCCGGCACGCCAGGCACACCGAGGCGCACACGCAGCAGTTCGTGAACGACGCTGCCGGGGTTGGGCCCTCCGCCGCGTCGGAGGTGAGCGCCGAGGTTCACGCCGCGCTGGTTACCGCCGCAGCGGACACCTTCGTGGCCGAACTCGCCGACGGCGCGGCCACCGTGGTGGGCGAAAGGGGAGTGACCCTCTCGGGCGGTCAGCGTCAGCGTGTGGCCCTGGCGCGGGCCCTGGTGCGCTCGCCTCGGTTGTTGATGCTCGACGACGCCACCAGCGCGGTGGATCCTGTGGTCGAAGCCGAGATTCTCGCCAATCTGCGTCGCAGCCATCACGCCACAACGCTGGTGGTGGCCCACAGGCTGTCCACCATCGAACTCGCCGACCGGGTGGCGTTCCTGGACTCGGGGCGGATCGCCGCGGTGGGAACACACCAGGAGCTGCTCGCCCGTGCCGACTACCGGTCGCTGGTGACCGCTTATGAGCGCGACCAGGCGCCGGGCGGCCTCCCGCAGCCCGAGGCAACATCGTGACCACCGACAACGACCCCACAAGCCAAGGCGACGACGGCAGCCAAGCCGAGAACCTCGGCCGCGCCGACAACACCAGCAAGCTCGTTGATAACGGCAAGACCGGCGATCCGGGCGACCTCGGCCAGGGCGACGATCTCGGCAACGGCGACCACCTCGACGACGGCGAGCAGGTCGGCTTGTTGACGGTGCTGCGCCGCGGGCTGCAGGTGAGCCCCGAGCTGCGACGAGGATTGTTGGGCACGGCATCCATGGCGATCGGCGTGGCGGTGGGTCGGCTGGTGGTGCCGATACTGATCCAGCAGGTGCTCGACCGGGGCGTGGTGGGCACCGCCGGCTACCGACCCGGCGTGGTATTGGTGCTGTGCTCGGCGGCGTTGGTGGTGACCGTCACGGTGGCATTCGTGGGCAGGGCCGCCTACATCCGCCTGGTGAACACCGCGGAGGCGGTGCTGCTGGGTTTGCGGGTGCGTGCCTTTGAGCACATCCACCGCCTGAGCCTGGTGTCACACAGCGAAGCCCGCCGTGGTGTGCTGGTGGCCCGGGTCACCAGCGACGTGGAAACCCTGGCCCGTTTCACCCAGTGGGGCGCCATTGCCTGGATCGTGAACTCAACCCTGGTGATCTCCACGCTGGCAGTGATGGCCTTCTACAGCTGGCAGCTGACGCTGCTGGTGATCGTGGTGTACGTGCCGTTGGTGCCGTTTTTGCGCTGGATTCAACGCCACCAGTTCGTGGCGTACGGCAGGGTGCGCGACCGGGTGGCCGACACAATGGGCCACATCAGCGAAACGGTCACCGGGGCCGCGGTGATCCGCTCATACGGTTACGCCGAACCGGTGCGCAACCGCCTCGACGACGCGATCGACCGGCAGTACCAGGCGCAGCTCAGAGCGCACATTTGGTTCTCGATCCTGATGCCGGTGGTGGATCTGGTGTCGTCGCTGGCGTTGGCGACGGCCGTGGTGGTGGGCGTGTGGCAGGTGGCGGACCTCAACCTGGCCGTGGGCGAACTGGTGGCGTTCGTGTTCTTGGTGCGGCTGCTGCTGAACCCGATCGCTGAGATCGGCGACGTGATGGATCAAACCCAAACAGCCCTGGCGGGGTGGTGGAAGATCCTGCAGGTGCTCGACCTGCCCGCCGATGTGCCCGAACCCGAGTCGGGCACCGGCCTGTGGCTTCCCGAGGGCCCGCTGGCGGTGACCTTGGCGGGAGTCGACTTCGCCTATCGCAGCGGTCCGCCGGTGCTGCGCGACATCGACGTTTCGATCGAGGCCAACTCGAACGTGGCCGTGGTGGGCGAAACCGGATCGGGCAAAACCACCTTCGCGCGCCTGGTGACCCGCCTCACCGACCCCACCGCCGGCGTGGTGCACGTGGGCGGCATCGACCTGCGCCAAGTTGACCCGCAGTCGCGGCGCAAGGGCGTGCGAATGGTTCCCCAGGACGGGTTCCTCTTTGACGCCACCATCGAGGACAACATTCGCTTCGGCCGCCCCGGAGCCACCCCCCAAGACGTGGCCGCAGCCGTGGACACGCTCGGTTTGGGCGCCTGGATTGCACGCCTGCCCCAAGGGGTACACACACAGGTGGGCGAACGCGGCGGGCGCCTCTCGGTGGGGGAGCGCCAACTTGTGGCGCTGATCCGCGCCCAGGTGAGCGACCCCGGACTGCTGGTTCTCGACGAGGCCACCTCCGCTGTGGATCCCGAAACCGAACAAGCCCTGGCGGTGGCGCTGGCGCGTGTGGCCGAGGGTCGCACAACCATCTCGGTGGCGCACCGGCTCAGCACCGCCGAGCGTGCCGACGTGGTGCTGGTGTTCGACCGGGGTCGCATCATCGAAACCGGTCCGCACGACGAACTGGTGGCCGCCGGGGGCGCCTACGCCCGCCTGCACCAGTCCTGGATCGGCGCGGTGAGCGCAACAACGCGCTGAGATCACCGGCACCTTCGGCACCCGGCGGGCTGCTGGTTCGTTCGCCCTGATCCACAGCCACGACGCAACGCCGGCACCGCCGCGACCGGCCATTACCGTGGCGGCCATGTCAACTTCTGCTGATCCCGCCGCGCCAAGTCCCCGCCCCGTCGCCGAAGCAGATCCCGGTGGTGGGCGCGCACCGGTGCGGGTGGCGGTGACCGGCGCGGCCGGTCAGATCGGATATGCGCTGCTGTTTCGCATCGCGTCGGGCGAAATGCTCGGCGCGAACCAGCCGGTGATCCTGCAACTCCTGGAGATCCCGCCCGCCATGGGCGCCCTGGAGGGTGTGGCCATGGAACTCGACGACTGCGCCTTCGAGCTGCTTGCCGGCGTGACCCTCAGCGACAACCCCAACGAGGCGTTCTCGGATGTGAACATCGCCATGCTGATCGGATCACGCCCCCGCACCAAGGGAATGGAACGCAGCGACCTGCTCGAAGCCAACGGCGCCATCTTCACCGCCCAGGGCCGGGCCCTGGCCGAGGGGGCCGCGCAGGACGTGAGGGTTCTGGTGGTGGGCAACCCGGCCAACACCAACTGCCTGATCGCGATGAACAACGCGCCCGCAATCCCTCGGGAGCGCTTCACCGCCATGACCCGACTCGATCACAACAGGGCCAAGGCGCAACTCGCGGCCCGGCTTGGAGCAACCGTGGCAGACGTGACCCAGATGACGATCTGGGGCAATCACTCCGCCACGCAGTACCCCGACCTGTCGCATTGCCGGGTGTGGGGCAGAGCGGCGCTCGACGCCTTGGATGACCCGGACTGGGTGGCCGGGCACTTCATCGGCACCGTTCAACAACGCGGCGCCGCGATCATCAACGCCAGGGGAGCATCGTCCGCGGCTTCGGCCGCCAACGCCGCCATCGGCCACGTTCGCGACTGGATGCTGGGCACCCCGGCAGGGGACTGGGTTTCGATGGCTGTGCCCTCCGACGGCAGCTACGGCGTTCCCGAAGGGCTCATCTCGTCGTTCCCGGTGACCTGTTCCGGCGGTGACTACTCCATCGTGACCGGCCTGGAAATCGACGACTTCTCCAGGGCCCGGATCGACGCCTCGGTGGCCGAACTCGCCGACGAACGCCGAACCGTCGCCGAGTTGGGCCTCTTGGGTTCCTGACACCGCAGGGTTCCTGACACCGCAGCCGGGCCGGGCGTGGGGGCATCCGATGATGCGCCAACCGTCGCACCGCCCGGCAGCGTCAACCGCTTGCGGCCCCGGCACCGTGGGGCCGGCGATCCCTTCGGGGGCCAAGCCAAGCGCGCACCGCTGTGCCTGAACTGCCCGAGATAGCAGCCCACGCCGAACGCCTGGCGGACGCCTTCGGGGGCGTCACCCTGGAGCGGTTCACGCCGCTGCACATGACCGCGCTCAAGACGTTCGATCCGCCACCGCAGCAAGCCGCAGGCCGGGCGCTGAGCGCCACCGGGCACCGCGGCAAGTTCCTGTACCTGCACTTCGACCCGCCCGAAGGCCCCGGTGACGCCGCGCCGCAGCGCCTCACTTTCGTGGTGCATCTGATGAAAGGCGGCCGCCTGCGCCCCGACGAAACCAAGAGCCGCAAGCCCCGCAACGCCATGGCCCGCTGGACCTTCAGCGAAGGCCCGGCCCTGCTGCTCACCGAAGCCGGCACCGAAAAACGCGCCGGGGTGTGGCTGATCGCCACGGATCCCGAAACGGTCCAACCGGTCGCCGGGCTCGGACCCGACGCCGACACGGTGAGCGTCCACGAACTTGCCGAGCTGCTGCGGGCCGGCAACGAACGAGTCCACGGCTTCCTCCGGCGCCAAGGGAACCTCGCAGGCATGGGGCGCCTGCTGGCCAACGAGATCTGTCACACGGCGCGCATTTCACCCTTCGCCGGCACCGCACACCTCGACGACGACGCGATCGGCCGCCTGCACGCCGCGATCAAGCAGTGCATCGCCAGGGGCCTCGCCGCGGAACGCCTCAGAGACGACATGGGACGATCACAGGACCGGCCCAACGACGTTCACCACAGAGTCGGGCGGCCGTGCCGCACTTGCGGTGACGAGATCCGAGCGGTGGAGTACCGCCGCTACACGGTGGCCTACTGCGCCTCCTGTCAAACCGGGGGCAAGATTCTCGCCGACAACACCACCAGCCGATTCCTGCGCTGAGCAGCGCCCCGCCCCACACCCCGAGGCGCAACCTCAAAGCGTCCCAAAAGCGCGCCCCGCCATGCCGGCGCCCCGACAAGTCACCCAGGCCAAATGGTCGGTCGGATCAAGAGGTCAGTCGGTTGAGTCGTCGTCTCCGGCGAGTCGCAGGGTTCGCAAAACGGGGCGGGCCGCGATCAGCAGTCGCACGTCACCGCTGAGCCGGAGACGGCCCTCCAGAAAGGCCCGCTGAGGTGACTCCTTGGCGTCGGCTATGGCAACCGCGGTGGCACGGTCACAGCTGAACGTCACCATCGACTCACAAGGCGGCGCCACGCCTTCACACGCCCGGGCGCGCCCGTCGCCGATACGCACGTACCAGCAGAACTCCGACCCGTCACCCTCGTCAACCCTGTGCTGCACCACAAGAGGCTCCGCGTCGGCGTCCACCGGGTTTGCGTCGAGACACCGGTCGAGCCACCTCACCCAGTCGCTGGTCACCACATCGGCAGCCGGTTCCACCACCCCGGCCCCGGCGCCGTCACCCGAGTTCACGAAACCCAACCGTATTGGTACACACGCGCCGGTCAAGACGACCCTCGCCACACACCGGGAGCGATGATCCGCCAACACGCGCCGGTCAACGCAGGGTCGCGCTTCTAACCTGAAGCTCTTGGCCCTTTTGCGTTCGCTCACCGGCAAGAACTTCGCCCCACCCCAAACCGGCGACGTTCTGGCCGGACTGTCGGTTGCGTTCGTGGCGATACCCCAGGCCCTGGCCTACGCCGAGCTGGCCGGCCTTCCCGCCAAGTACGGCCTGTACGCGGTGGCGCTTCCGTCGTTGCTGGCCGCGGCGTTTGTGTCGTCGCGCTATCTGCAAACCGGGCCGGTGGCGCTCACCTCGCTGCTCAGCTTCGGGGCGTTGTCGGTGGTGGTGGACCCCGAAGCCGACATGACCGCCTACATCGAGCTGGCCGCACTCCTCGCGGTGATGGTGGGAATCATCAGGGTGCTGTTGGGGGTGCTGCGCCTCGGTCGGGTGGCGTACCTGCTGTCGGAGACGGTCACGGTGGGGTTCACCGCGGCCGCGGCGGCGTTGATCATCTCGTCGCAGCTTCCCCGAATTGTGGACGTGGACATCGGCGACCGCAGCGTGCTCGAAGGCGCCCTATGGGCCGTGACGCGCAGCGAGGAATGGAACTGGGCCTCGGTGGCGTTCGCCGCGGTGACCGTGGTGTTGATGCTGGGCGGCAAGTGGATCCACCACCTGTTCCCGGGGGTTCTCGTTGCGGTGATCGGCGGGGTGATCGTTGTCTCAACGTTCGGATACTCCGGTGCGGTGGTCGGCGACATCGACGGCGGCTTCGTGAACCTTCACCTGGACTTTCGTTGGGGTGAGGCGCCCAGCCTGCTGCTCCCCGCCGCGGTGATCGCCCTTGCCGGGTTCGCCGAGGCCGCCTCGGTGAGCCGCCAGTTCGCCGCCGCCGACCGCCTTGCCTGGAACGCCGACCGGGAGATGATCAGCCAGGGCGTGGCCAACCTGGCCTCGGGTGTGGCGGGAGCGTTCCCGGTGGGGGGTTCGTTCTCGCGCAGCTCCCTGAACCGCGCCGCGGGGGCGGCCACCGCGTGGTCGGGCGCCGTCACCGGCATTGTCGTGCTGGCCGTGCTGCCGCTGGCGCCGTTGCTGGAGAACCTTCCCCTTGCGGTGCTGGGCGCAGTTGTGATCGTGGTGGTGTCGGGCCTGGTGAAGGTGCCCCACATGATCCACATGCTGCGCCGGTCGTTTCCTCAGGCCGTGGTGGGCGCAGGCACCACCTTCGCCACGTTGCTGTTCGCCCCCAGGGTGGAACGCGGCCTGCTCGTGGGCCTGGCCCTGGCCGTGGCGGTACACCTGTGGCGCGAGCTGTTCGTGACCATCGACACCGAACGAAGCGACGGAACCCTCACCATCCGCCCTCACGGCGTGATGTGGTTCGCCACCGTCACCCAGGTTGAGCGCCTCATGCGTGAGGAGCTCGCCGGTTACCTCCAAATCGACCAGGTGGTGATCGACCTCGGCAATGTCGGCCGCCTCGACTACTCGGGCGCGGCGGGGCTGCATCGCGTGCTCAACGAGCGGGTGCCGCCCGACGTTCAGGTGCGGGTGGTGTCGATCCCCGACAACGCCTCGAGGGCGGTGCTGATCGAACTGCGCGACTACATCGCCTGACCCGCGGCCCCGGCGGCCCCGGGTGAATGCAGATTTGGTGAGGCCTCTGCGTGTGCGGGTCGAGCCCGAAGCGCTCAGCCCGGGTGTCTCAGCCCGGGTGTCTCAGCCCGGGTGTCTCAGCCCGAAGCTGGGGTGTCTCAGCCGGAGTGTCTCAGGCCGAGGGACTCAGTCCCAGAACGAGAACCCGTCGAGCACGTCCTTTAGGGCTTCCATGTTCTCGGAGCCGAGCACCACCCTGGAGTTGGTTGCGATGTACACCAGGTCGAGGTTGATGCCCGCATTCGACACCTTGTGAGCCAATTCGGCCAGCTCGCCGGGCCGGTCCTTGGCTTGCACCACCACCACCTCACGCTCGCGGGTGACGCTGGGGCCGTGAATGTTGGCAAGCGCCCGGTGTACCGGCTCGCTGTGAGGAACAAGGATGTGCAATTCGGCGGTTTGGCTCACCCCGAAACAGGTAGCCGCGGCGATGTTCACCCCGGCGTCGCTGATGGCGGTGGCCACCTTGGCCAGCTCTCCCGGTTCGTTGTTCAATTCGATGACCAAGTCGCTGGCCACAGTTGTCATGGGATCAAGTCCTCCTTGATGAAGTGCCGGCTTCCCGGCGTCGAGAAGTGGCGTGACACTAGGCGCGCCCGCCGCGATTGGAAAGGTCGTGTTTTTCCGAAGCGGCGACCACCTGGTGGATCATCTCCGCGATCGGTTCGGGATGGGTGCGCATTACCCGGTGACGCCCACCCTCCACGGTGACGCGACGCACGTCGGAGAGCTTGGTTTCCATGTAGTCGTTGGCGCCGAAGAAGTTGCGATCCTCGCTTCCCACCACCAGCCCCACCGGGATCGACACCTCGCTGAGCCGTTCGATCACAAGCGAATCGGTGTGCAGGCTGATGGTGGCCGCCACCGGCGCCATGTCCAGGTTGGGGGTGTTGGCATGAACCCGGTCGTTCCAGCGTTGCATCGCCTCGGCGTCACGAAAGCCCGGCCCTGTGGACACCAGCACCAACCCTCGCAGCACCCCCGGACGCGTGAGATGATGCACCAACGCCAGATAGCCGCCCAACGAATGGCCCACCATCACCGCCGGGCCGATCTGCGCCAGCACACCGTCGAGAGCATCCAACACGGCCTCCCGCCGGTAGGCGGCCTCCTCGGAGGGTGTGGGGGAGCGGCCGTGCCCGGGCAGGTCAACCGTGGTACACGCCAGGTTCGGTCCCGCGGCGGCCACCGTGGCATCCCACACCGACGAGTCGTCGGCCATTCCGTGAACCAACAGCACCGCAGGCCCGCTGCCCACCGTGGTGAAGTGCAGTTTCAACGGCGCCGGATTGTGTTGCATCGTGCTCCCAGTGTGTTGCAGAAACCGTGGCCGCACACACCGGCACAGCGGGCCTGCCCACCAACGGGTCGCCCACCGCCGGCCGTGCGGATCGGATGCGGCCCGCGGGCCGTGTCGGTGGTGGCCGGCGGGTCGGCGCCGGTGGTGGCAAGGCGTCGCGAGGCGACAGGAGCCCACGCTAGCGTCGCGGCCCATGACAACCGTTTTCGCCAACCTCGACGAAGTGCTCGAATCCGTGGGCCGTGACCTTGGCCACAGCGACTGGCTCGCCGTGGAACAAGACCGGATCAACTTGTTCGCGGACGCCACCGGCGATCACCAGTGGATCCACATCGATGCAGAACGTGCCGCGGCGGGGCCCTTCGGCGCCACGATCGCGCACGGTTATCTCACGCTTTCGTTGGTGAGTTGCATGTTGCCCCAGGTGCTGCGCGTGGACGGCGTCTCCATGGGCATCAACTACGGCGTGAACCGGGTGCGCTTCCCGCATCCGGTCACCGTGGGATCCCAAATCCGTGCGTCGGCCACGCTCACCTCCGCGGAGCAGATCGCCGCGGGCGCCGGGGTTCAGGCGGTGATCACGGTGACCATAGAGATAGACGGCAAATCCAAACCGGCTTGTGTGGCCGAACTTGTCGTGCGCTACATGCGCTGACGGCACCCGAACCAGCGCCTCCAAGAGTCACCTGTTCTCGCTCCCACGTGTCGCTGCCACCTCGCCGGGCGTTGACGTGATGGCCAAACGCAAACGAAGAACCGTCACTCCCGCGGGCGCCGCCCGTGTTGACGTGTCGTGGCCGCCGGTGCGCCCCGGACTGCTCAGCCCCCGTCGTGGCGTTCCCAGCGGCATCCGCCGTCCCCCATATGTGGGTCGACCCGACGGAGAACCCGGGCCGCCGAGATCGTCGTCTGTGCGCAGCGAAGCCGAACTGGCCGCCATGCGCCGCACCGGGGCGCTCGCCGCCGAGATCCTCATCGGGGCTTGCCGTCAGGTGCGGGTGGGCATCGCCACCGACGCGATCGATCGTTTCGTTCACGACGCCGCCATCGCCGCGGATGCCTACCCGAGCCCGCTCGGCTACAGAGGCTACCCCAAGTCCGTGTGTACCTCAGTGAACGAAGTTATATGTCATGGCATACCCGATTCGCGGCGTTTGGAGGATGGAGACATAGTGAACGTGGATGTCACCGTCTACCGCGAAGGGGTACACGGGGACACGTCGGTGACGCTCATGGTTGGAGACGTCGACCAGCACTCGCGCCATCTGGTGGAGCACACCCGCCGTGCGTTGTTCGCCGGCATCGACGCAGTGCGCGCCGGTGAGCCGGTGAACGCCATTGGTCGCGCCATCGAAATGCACGCCGCCAAGGCCCGTCTTGGTGTGGTGAGGGAGTTCATCGGCCACGGGGTGGGCACCGAGTTCCATTCCGGGTTGCAGATCCCCCACTACTACGACAAGGCGGCCACAATCCGCCTTGTGGAGGCCATGACCTTCACTATCGAGCCGATGCTCACCTTGGGCTCGGCACGGCCCAGGTTGTGGGACGACGAGTGGACCGCGGTCACGATCGACGGCCGTCGCAGCGCCCAGTTCGAGCACACTCTCAGTTGCACCTCCGACGGCGCCGAGATCCTCACCCGCACCCCCGCAGGCGAAAGCGCCCACGACCTCTTCACAGAACCCCTCACCTGAGTTGACTCCTGGCTGAATTGGCCGGTCCCCTGATTGGGACGGCCACCTGAGTGGACCCCAACTGATCGGGCCGGTCACCTGATTGGGCCGGTCACCTGAGCGGCCCGGCGGGGTGCCGGCGGTGGTGTCAGCGAGGTCGGCGACGCGAGCTGATCGTTCCGGTGTCGAACCCGGCGAGGTGCAGTCCACCCGCGAAGCGGGCGTGTTCGATCTTGAGGCACCGGTCCATCACCACGTCCACACCGGCGTCGATGCACCGCCGAGCCGCCGGTTCGCTCCAAAGGCCGAGCTGCGCCCAGAAAGTGCCGGCGCCCGCCGCGACCGCCTCGGAGGCAACCTCCGGCAACAGGTCAGAACGGCGGAACACGCACACGATGTCGGGGGTCACCTCCAGATCCGCAAGCGAAGGCCACACCCGACAGCCCAGGATTTCGGTTTCTCGCGGGTTCACCGGGTACACGTCGAAATCCGTGGACGAAGACAGCAGGTAGGTGAGAACGAAGTTCGCGGCCCGAGCCGGGTTGGAGGACGCCCCCACCACCGCCACGGTGCGTGATCGGTTGATGATCCGGCGGCGCTGCTCAGCAGACGGGGGAGTCCACCCGTCTATCCGCTCACCCATGGCCGCCACCCCGAACCTCACTCACCGTCGGAGGTGGCCGCCGTCAAGGCCTGATCAAGATCCCACCAGATGTCGTCCAGGTCTTCGAGTCCCACCGAGATGCGCACCATGTCCGCCGAAACGCCGGCCGCTTCCAGTTCGGTGTCGGAGAGCTGTTGATGGGTGGTGGACGCGGGGTGGATCACCAGCGTCTTGGCGTCGCCCACGTTTGCAAGGTGCGACACAAGCTCCAGGGCTTCGATGAACCTCGCCCCGGCGGCCCTCCCTCCGCGCACCCCGAAAGTGAAGATCGCCCCTGGCCCCTTGGGAAGGTAACGCCTGGCCAGTTCGTGATCGGGATGCGACTCGAGACCGGCCCACAGCACCCAGCTCACCCGCGGGTCGTCGTTGAGCCGGTGTGCCACCTCGCGGGCGTTGTCGGTGTGGGCCTCCATTCGCAACGGCAGCGTTTCGAGGCCTTGCAACAACAAGAACGCGTTGAACGGCGACAGGCAGGCGCCCACGTCACGAAGCTGCTCGGCGCGAACCTTGGTGCAGTAGGCGTACTCGCCGAAGTTGTCCCACCAGCGCAGCCCGTTGTAGCTGGCTATCGGGTCGGTGAGATGCGGAAACCGTCCCGAATCCCACCTGAACCGGCCCGCTTCGGCGATCACCCCGCCGATGGACGTGCCGTGACCACCGATGAACTTGGTGGCCGAGTGCAACACGATGTCGGCGCCGTGCTCGATGGGCCGGCACAAGTACGGCGTGGCGAACGTGGAATCCACCACCAGCGGCAGCCCGTGAGCCTGGGCCACATCGCCGAGGGTCACAAGGTCGGCTATGCCGCCTGAGGGGTTGGAGATGATCTCGGTGTACAGCAGCTTCGTGTTGGGTTGAACCGCCGCGGCGAAGGCGTTCGGGTTGCTGCCGTCCACGAAGGTGGTGTCGATCCCGAGGCGTCGCAAGGTCACGTCGAACTGTGTGTAGGTGCCGCCGTAGAGCCCCGCCGCGGACACGATGTGATCGCCCGCACCGGCCAGCGCGGTCACCGCAAGGAACTCCGCTGCCTGTCCGCTTGAGGTGGCCACCGCTCCGATAGCGCCTTCGAGGCTGGCCATGCGCTCCTCGAACACGGCGTTGGTGGGGTTGGAGATGCGGGTGTAGATCGTGCCGTACTTCTGCAGCGCGAACAGGTCGGCCGCATCGGCCGCGTCCTCGAAAACGAAGCTGGTGGACTGGTAGATCGGCGTTGCCCGCGCCCCTGTGGTGGGGTCGGGCATGGCCCCGGAGTGCAGCGCCCGGGTGCGAAACCCCATCGGTCGGCTGGTCACCGCAGGGGCTCCTGTGGGGGGTGGGCGTCCACGAAGGTCACAGTACCGCGCAAGGCGAGGCCGCCACCGAGGTGGCCTCAGGCGGCCCAGGTTGGCGGTTCGGGGTTGGCGCAGCCGGTGACACACGCCGCTGGGGTGTTGTGGCGACGGCGCGTCGGGGGGCGCCGCCGAGCGGTTGTCAGCGGAAGAAGCCTCCGCCCACCACGTGGTCCTCGCCGGTGACGTAAGCGGCGTGGCTCGAGGCCAGGTACAGCACCGCGCCCACAAGTTCGGGAGGTTCGCCCACCCGTTTCATCAGGTTCTCCTGCGCGGCGAAGTCGTAGAACCCGGGAATGGCCTCGGCCAGGGAGTCCATCATCGGCGTGCGGAACGGGCCGGGGCTCACGGCGTTCACCCGAACGTTGGCCGCGGCGTGTTGCATCGCCAGCGACTGGGTGTAGTTCAACAGGGCGGCCTTGCTGGCGCCGTACACCGACACCGGAAACGCCCCCCGGTAGGCGCCGACGGTGGTGATGTTCACGATGCTGCCGCCACCGGACTCCGCCATCTTGGGGATCACCAGTTCGCTGAGTCGCACCGGCCCCCACACGTTGGTGTCGAACACCTGGCGGTACGTGTCGAACTTGAGCGGCTCGAAGTCGGGCCCCGGGTTGTAACCGGCGTTGTTCACCAGCACCGATACCGCGCCCAGGTCGCCGTGAACCCGCTCGGTGAGGGCGAGCACGTCGGCATCGTTGCTCATGTCGCACTTCACGGCCAGCGGACGGGGCGCCGAATGGGCCTCGGCGATCTCGTCGGCCACGGCGTCGCAGTCCGATTGTGACCTTGAGGTGATCACCACCTGCGCGCCCCAGCCGGCGAAACCGTCCGCGATGGCACGCCCCAGGCCTTTGGTGGCGCCGGTCACCACCACGACCTTGTTTGCGAATTCGCTGTACATCAGAACTCTCCAATCTGTGTGCCCGATGGTTGTGTACTCATTGACTGTGTGGCCGGTGACTGCACCCGGTGACTGGGCCCGGTGGCTGTGTTCCCTGACTGGGCCCGGTGGCTGTGTTCCCTGACTGGGCCCGGTGTCTGTGTTCCCTGACTGGGCCCGGTGCCTGGGTTCCCGGTGGCTCAGGAAATCAACTCTGCCAGGCTCAGATCAACCTGTGCAGCCTGGCAGCGGCGTGTGACTGCGCTCCACATCTCGGTGGCGCGAGGGTTGGACATGTCCAGGTTGGCCATCACGAACACCGGCGTGATCCAGGCGTACAGCGCGCCGCATCGATAATGCCGGCGGGCTTGTTCCATGCTGTAGCCGCTCACCCCTGCGGCGGCCAGCTCGTTGAGGTACGCGGCGAGCAACTCGTCCTCGTGGCGGCGACGAACGTCGGGTTCGAGGCTTTGGGTGAGGAAGTAGCCGAGGTCGTAGCCGGGATTGGCCCGGCTCACGGTTTGGAAGTCGATCATCTGCACCGCGGTAGCCGACCCCGAGTCACCGAAGAACAGGTTGTCGAGGCGGAAGTCGAAATGGATGAGCGTGTGGGGAGGCTCGGCCAGCTCGTCGAGCAGGCGCAGCCCGTGGTCGGGCAGAGTGTTGGTGATCACCTCGTTGGCGGGATCAAGGAGGTGTCCGAACTTGTCGGTGAACCCGTCCACAGACATTCGGTACAGGTCGGGCCCCATCGTGTTGCCCTCAAAGTTGATGGGAGGCAGCCAGTCGAAGCTGTCGAGTTCCGGCGAGTCCCAGAACCTGGCGTGCATTCGGGCCATGCAACCCAGGGCGGACTCGGCCTGCGCGGCGCTGCAACCGGCACGCTGGTCGCCGAAGCTGCCGCCCTCGAACCATTCGATGATCAAACAGTGATCGCCCTTGTCGGGATCCTCGATCACCAGGTAAGGCCGCGGCACGCTGTGGCCGAGTTCTGCGGCTGCGTGCTCGAAGAATCTGCCCTCACGCTCGTAGAGGCGTGCCGGGGCGAGCATGGCTCGCACGTTCTCGTCGGCCACGGGGATCTTCACCACCACCTGTTGCGGCAACGATCCACGGTCGCCTGTGATTTCAAGGTCGAGCCGGGCGACCTCGCACATCCAACCCGACCCGTCACCGAGCGCGGTGGCCGCGGCCACTTCCACCGACGAGCCCTCGGGCAGGGTGCCTGCTTGTTGGAGGGCCGCGGTGAGCCAGCCTCCGTCGATTTCGGCCACCGATGCGGGTGGGGTGAGGGTTGCCACTGGGGCTGTCATTGGGCTCTCCATTCGTATCGGGGTGGGGGTCCGGCCATCGATCCGCCGTCGATGGTGAATTCTGCACCGGTCACCCATGCGCCGGCATCCGACGCCAGGAACACGGCCAGCTCTGCTATCTCGGTGGGTTCCCCTGCCCGGCCCAGGGGAAGGTGCGCGAACCGGTTGGCGCCCGCCGCCGAGGATTTCGCCGGGGGCAGCATCGGAGTGTTCACCGCGCCGGGGCAGATGCAGTTCACCCTGATGTTGTGGTGGCCCCATTCCACCGCGGCGCTGCGCGACAGTCCTCGCAGCGCCCACTTCGAAGCGCCGTAAGCGCCTTGGTAGGCGTGACCGGTGAGCGCGGACACCGAGGCGATGTTCACTATCGATCCCGCGCCGCGGCGCTGCATCAACGGCAACGCTGTTTGCATGCCAAGGAACGCGCCCAGCAGGTTCACGTCCAGCATCTCGCGGAACCCGTCGAGCGTTTCGTGTTCGATGGGTCGGATTCGCAACAGTCCGGCGTTGTTCACCAATATGTCGAGTCCGCCGAGCGTGTCGGCGATCTCGGCGGCTTCGAGCCAGTCGTGCTGGGCCGACACGTCGAGGTGGCAAGCCTTGGCCGAGTCGCCGATCTCGTTCGCCGTGTGGTGCAACTCCTCGCGAAGCACGTCTCCGAGGATCACCGTGGCGCCCTCCGACGCGAACAGGCGGGCCGTTGCCGCGCCCATGCCGCGCGCCGCACCGGTGACCAGCGCGATCCGTCCCTCGAGTCGTTTGCTCACGGCGTGCCGTTCATCGTGTAATGGCCGCGGTCACAGATCGTCTTCGGTGGCGCAGGATCATCGTTGGCAGAGCGTTGAACTGCCCGTGAACGGCATTGCACCGCACGCCCGTCGCGTCATGGCGACATCACCTGCGTCACACGCCCAGGCATGCGCATCCCGGTGAGCGCGGAGGGGGTTTCCGCGTTTTGGTTCCACCAACCCCGAATCTAGCCGCGTCCTGTGCCCCGGTCGGGCGCTACCGTCGGCCACCGTGGAGGTCTCGGAGTTCACTTTTGCCCGCAGCGACACCACCGAAGTTGTGGCCGCGATGCAACGCCTGTCGCAAACGGGCGAGGGTTTGGGTTGGGTGAACATCGGCCCGGCGCTGCGCGAAGACCAACTCGCGGCGTTGCCGGCGCCCACGGCGCTTGGTCGATGGTTCTCGGGCCGGGGGCCTGCGGTTCCCATGGGCACCTGGACTCCGCCCAGGTCGGGGCGCAGGCCGACGCCTGCGGTGGTGGGTTTGGAGCACGGCACCGGGCCCAAGGCGCTGCAGCGCCTGGCTTCGGCTGGTGTGGGCCTGCCCGAGGGTTGGCGCAAGGTGCAGGACCACGCCAAGACGGGGATAGTGGCCCAGCCCCACCCGTCGACCCCTCACGCCGCGGTGGTTGACTGGCTTTTGGACGCGTGTGAGCGGCTGTGCGTGATCGAACTGGACGGGCACTGGATGGCCCGAGTTCACATGCCGAGGTGACCGGTCGCCCGTGCCGGCGTGGGTGACGCTTGAGCCTTGTGAACCGTGACGCTGAGTGCCGGCGCCGCAGGGCGCGGGCATCACACGGACGTGACCGCTTCGATTACCAGGTCCATGACCGCGGCGGCATCGGCGGTCCACACAACCTCGCTGAGCGGTGGCCGGGGTTCGTCGCCAACGAGGGGACGGGTGTCGGTGACGGTCATTCCACGGGTGTGTTCGCCGTTCAGTTCCACCGCCACGGGATGCAGCGACCTTGAGAACAGTTCCGGGTGGGTCACCGAGATGATCGCGGTTGCGTCGTGTACCGGCGCGGCGGTTAAACCCCATTCGGTGCAGCGCGCGTACGCGTAGCTCAACAACTCCGCGGCCAAGCGCGACACCGGCGTGTCGGCCGAGGCCATGCGTTTCACCTCGGGCAGGCCGAAGAGCACCTGGTTGGTCACGTCGAGGCCCACCATGGAAATGGGCGCGGCCTCTCTGAACGCGATGGCGGCGGCCTCGGGGTCGGCCCACACGTTGAACTCTGCCGCAGCGGTCACGTTGCCGGTGTGCGCGCCTCCGCCCATGATCGTGATGCCGTCGAGGTGGCTGGGCAGGTCGGGGTCGCGGCGCAGCGCCAGGGCCACGTTGGTCAACGGCCCCACGGCCACCAGGTGCAAACCGTCCATGCTTCGGGCGGTGTCGCACAGAAACTCCACCGCGTCGTGTGACGCCAGGGTGCGTTCGAGTGGGGGGAGTTGCACCTCGCCGAGGCCGGTGGCGCCGTGAATGCGCGCCGCGTCCATGGTGGGAGAGATCAGGGGCCGGGCCGCGCCCCGGTGAACGTCAACGTCGATGTCGGCGATCTGGGTGATGATCAGGGCGTTGTGGGTGGTGTGGTCGATGCCCACGTTGCCGTTCACGGTGGTGATGCCCACAAGGTCGCAGTAGTGGGCCGCGGTGATGATGGCGATGGCGTCGTCCAGCCCTGGATCACAATCCAGCACGATCTTGGGTCGGCGAGACTCGCCGTGGCTCGTTGGTGCGGTCATGGTGCGCAGGCTAGGCGTGTGCCGCACCCGGGTTGTTGCTGTTCAAACGCACCGACACCCCGAGAGTGGTCGTTTGCTCATCACCCCGCCGTGGCCGGTTGTCACTGCCGGGGGCCCGCGAAGCGGTGGTCGTCGCCTTTCATCTGCTCCATCTCGGCTCGGGTGGGAAGCGATGGTTGCGCCCCGTGGCGCAGGGTCGTGGCCGCGCCAACCTGCACAGCCCACCCGGCGGCGGCCACCAGGTCGTCACCGGCGACGAGCGCGTCCGCGAGGGCCCCGCAAAACGCGTCCCCTGCGGCGGTGGTGTCCACGGGTTGAACCTTCGGCGCGGGCACCAGCGTGGTGTCGCCACCTGCTGCCACCAGCGCTCCTTTTTCGCCCAAGGTCACCACCACCCTGCGTGTGGGCAGAAGGCGTGCAAGGCCCGCAGCCACCGTCTCGTCCACACTCGGGGCGGCCGGCGGGGATTCCCCGGGTGCTGTTGTGCGAGCAACGGCGCCGTCGGCCGCCCCGGTTGTGGACGAAGTCGAAGTCAAACCGGCTGCGAGGGTGGCGAGTTCGGTTTGGTTCGGAACGATCACGTCCACACGGTCAAGAAGCTCAGCGGGAAGCGGCGCAGCAGGCGCCGGGGCGGGATTGAGCACCACCACGCCCCCGGCGAGGCGGGCCGCGGCGGTCACCGCCTCGATGGGCACCTCGAGCTGCAACAACACCACCGCGGCGCTGCGCAGCATGTCCGCGTGGCGTGCCACGTCGGCGGCGCCGAGGCGGGCGTTGGCGCCGGGGCTCACCACGATGGCGTTGTCCCCGTCGGCGCCCACAGCAATGAGCGCCACCCCACTGGGCACCCCCGGGGTGACGGTCACGCCCGAGGTGTGAACCCCGGCTTGTGCGAGGGCCTCCACCAGCGCGCCGCCTGCGTCGTCGTCGCCGACCCGACCGATCATCGCCACCCGCCGACCCAGGCGGGCCGCGGCCACGGCCTGGTTGGCGCCCTTGCCGCCGGTCACGCGGCGCAGGTCGCCGCCCATCACGGTCTCACCGGGGGTGGGGATCGTCTCCACCTCCACCACCAGGTCGAGGTTGGCGCTGCCCACCACCACCACCTCGGGCGCGTTGTTGTGGGTCATGTCACCCATGTTTGCAGTTGACGCTTCGGGTGTGCGGTTGACGCTTCCGGGTGCGTGGCTGGCGCCTGCGGGGCGTCCGCAGCGTGGGTGTCCTACAGGACCGCCACGGGATTCACCGGCGACCCGCAGCCACCCACGAACGGCTCCGGATTTGCCTCAAGCAGAAACTCGTAGCGACCCGCGTCGGCGCACGCCTCGGCAAGCTCTTCGAGATCCCAGTTCTGGCCCTGGGTGAAGCCCATGTCCACCACGTTGATGCAGTGAACCGCCAAGGCGTCCTCCCAGGTGGGCCCGGGGAACACCTCGTAGATGTAGGTGTCGTTGGCCATGGCGGCCACGTTGTTGCGGTGGAACCAGCGAACCGCTTCAAGGCCCGGCCCGGGGCTGGTGCCGTCACCGTCTGGTCCGCCCACGTAGGCGCCCGCGCCCATCTCGCGAAACACCTGCATTCTTCCGGTGCGCAGCAACACGATGTCACCCGAGCGCACCTCCACCCGGCAGTGCTCGGCCGCTTCGTCGAGGTCGTCGCAGGTCACCTCGTGGCCGCTCGGAAGTCGGTCCACGCCCTTGGCCGCGCACAGATCCAACAGCACCCCGCGGCCGGTGAGATGGCGAACGTTCTCGATGCCCAGCACGGTGGCCCCGTCGGTGGGATTGATCGTGCCCACCGACACACCGTTGTAGAGGGTGTTGTCGTAGCTCACGTGCGACAAGCCGTCCCAATGGGTGGCTGCCTGCAGGGCCATCACCACGATGTCGTCGGAGAAGTGCGGCACCAGGCCGTCGCCGTCGAGGTCGCCGAGGTCGGGGCTGTTGATCTTCACCATCGTCAGCAGCGGGTTGATCCGCCCGTGCATCTGACCCACCTGCACGCCACCGGTGTGTTTCAGGTCGAGCGCGCAGGACACTCGCCGCCCGGATTTCACCAGCGACGCGGCATGCGCCACCGCCGAATCGGTGATCAGATTTAGGGTGCCGAGCCGGTCGTCGTCACCCCATCGCCCCCAGTTGCGAACGTCGTCTCGCACGGCGTAGAAGGCGTCACTGAAGCTCATGGTGGTCTCCTTGAGGGCTCGGGGGAAGGACTTGACCAGGTCGCAGCCTTGGCCGTTGGCGACGTCGGCGGCCGATACGCGCACCAGCGTCGAGGTAAACCCTACGGTCGCACACCGCGAGGCGTACCTCCAGGACAGCCTGTCGGACTCTGCGCAAGGACCCTCCCATGGATTTTCTCGCACCGTGGGTGGTGAGCAAGCTGCGACGAACCGGTGCAATTCCCCGCGCTGTTATTGCAGCACATACGACAATCAATGTCCAGGAGAATTTTCTCAGGGGGCGCTCACCGCGCCCGGCAAGGGAGGGCTGCGAGGGGTTGACGGACGCGGCAGGCTGCCGTTCCGGGGCGTGGCGACACTACCTTTGAACCCATGACAAAGCCGGTTGACGCTGAGCCGGTGCTGCGGTCATGACGGCGCTGTACATCATCTGCTTGGCGATAGGCGCGCCGCTGGTGGTGTGGTTCGCCTTCAGCGGGGGCGACGCCGATGGCGCAGGCGCCGACGCGGACGCCGACGGTGGCGTGTTCTCGCTGATACCGCTGAGCACGGTGGCGTTCTTCATGGCGTTCTTCGGCATGGCCGGACTGGTCACCCAGTTCCTTGGCGCCGGGGCGTTCGGATCCCTGTTCCTGGCGCTGGCTCTGGGGGGCGCGGCGGGGCTGCTCAACAGCGCCGCTTTCGCGTGGCTGCGCAACAACGAGGTGTCCAGCGAGGTCACCGACCGCGAGCTTGAGGGTTCCATCGCCATGGTGTCGTTGCCGGTGTCCACCGAACGACGTGGCCGGATCGTGCTCGACGTGGCGGGGTCGCGCACCCAGATGACGGCACAACTCACCGACGGCGACGAGGAGCTCAGGGAAGGCGATCGGGTGATCATCGTGCGTGTCGACAGTGGCGTGGCCCTGGTGACGCGCCTCGACATCGAGTTGGAATAATCAACCCCCTGCCTCAAAAGCAGGTCACACACATCCACAACATCGGCTGACACGACTCGGCGCCACCACGCCGTCCGAGGGTCAACACGCCGGGGAAGAGAGGCAAAAAATGGAATACGCAGTGGTCATCGGCTTCGGGGTGGCCTTGGCGATGATTCTCATCATCTTGGTGATCAAGAGCCTCATCGTGATTTGTCCGCCGAACCGGGTTGCGGTGATATCGGGGCGCAAACGCGCTCTTTCCGACGGACGTGTGGTGGGCTACCGGCTGCTCAAAGGTGGGCGCACGCTGCGCATACCGCTCATCGAGAGGGTCGACTGGATGGACCTCAACACCATCCCGTTGGAGGTGTCGGTAACCAACGCCTACTCGCGGGGCACAATCCCGCTCAACGTTCAGGGCATCGCCAACGTGAAGATCTCAAGCCGCGAGGGCCTGCTGGAGAACGCCGCCGAGCGGTTCCTTCGCCAGCCCACCTCCCATGTGGGCCAGATCGCCAAGGAGACACTCGAGGCAAACCTGCGTGGCGTGCTGGCAACCCTGTCGCCCGAGGAGGTGAACGAGGATCGCCTGAAGTTCTCGCATCAGCTCATCGACGAAGCCGACGACGACATCAAGACCCTCGGCCTCGATCTCGACGTGTTGAAGATCCAGAACGTCACCGACGACGTGAGCTACCTGGAGTCGGTGGGGCGGCGCCTCACCGCGGAGGTGGTTCGCGACGCCAAGGTGGCCGAGGCCAACCGCGCCTCGGAGGCGGCGCAGGCCGAGGCGGCCGCCCGCCAGAACGCCGAGATCGCCAGGATCGAGGCGGACAAGGCCATCGTGGAGCAACAAAACGCTTTGCGGGTGCGCACCGCGGAACTAGAAGCGGTGTCACGAGCCCGCGAGGAGGAGGCCCTGGTGGCGGGCGAAACGGCCAAGGCCGTGGCAAGCCAACAACTCGAACATGAGCGCATCGAGTTGGAGAAGCGCCGCATCGAAGCAGACGTGGTGGTGCCCGCGAGAGCACACCTGGAGGCCGAACAACTCAAGGCCCAGGCCGAGGCGGCCTCGATCATCGAGGACGGCAAGGCGCAGGTGGAGGTGTTCAGGCGCATCACCGACCAGTACCAGGCAGCCGGCAGCGACGGTCACGACGTGCTGGTGCTCACCATGCTGCCCGATCTGATCGAGAAGATCGTGGCAACCGTTCAGGGCGTGAGCATCGAACGGGTGGCCGTGGTGGACACCGGCGCGGGCGGCAACGGCGGTTCGAACGGCAACGGCTCACCCTCGGGTGGTATTCCGGGGCTGATGAGCCAGCTTCCGGCTTCGCTGGTTGCCATGACCGAGCAGATCGAGGCGACCACCGGGGTGGACATCCTGGCGTCGCTGCGTCGCCAGACCGACGACAACGGCGACTGAGGCCCGGCCAAAATGGCAAAGCTGCATGCGCGGGCGCCTGCTCACGCCGGGCGCCCGGTTGGCGCTGGGCGCCGCGTTCACGGTGAGCACGGGGGACCTCTGGTGACCGTCGAACACGGCTGCGGACTGTTGTGAGCGGCTTCCTATCCGGCAAGACCGTCGCAGTCACCGGCGGCGGTGGCGGCATCGGACGGGCCGTTTCGTTGGCGTGCGCGCAGGCCGGGGCGAGGGTGGTGGTGGCCGATTACGGCGTGTCCATCGACGGCGCCAACCCCACCGCGGAGGTGGCCGACGCGGTGGTGAACGAGATCCGCGCAGCCGGCGGCGAGGCGGTGTCGGTGGCGGGTGACGTGTCGGTGTTCGATGTCGGCGAGCAGATTGTGGCCGCGGCGTGTGACGGGTGGGGCTCCATCGACGGGGTGGTTTGCACCGCTGGGGTGCTGCGCGAGCGGATGCTGTTCAACATGACCGAACAGGAATGGGATCACGTAGTCGCGGTTCATCTCAAGGGCCACTTCAACGTGTACCGGGCGGCGCTGGCACGGATGCGCAAGCAACCCACAGGCGGTTCGCTGGTGGGGTTCACCTCGGGTGCGTTCGTGGCGTCCACCGCTCAGGCCAACTACTCCGCGGCCAAAGGCGGCGTGGTGAGCCTCACCCGCTCCGCGGCGTTGACAGCCGCAGCGATCCGGTTGCGGGGCGGCCCGGCGATCAACGCCAACTGCATCGCCCCCACCGCCCGCACACGCATGAGCGAGAACGTTCCCTTCGAGTTCGAGACCGGCGACCCCGCGGATGTGGCCCCGATGGTGGTGTACCTGCTCAGCGATTCCGGCCGTGGCGTGAACTCGCAGATCTACAGCGTGGTGGGCGGCCGGATCTCGGTTTGGAACCAGCCCGCAGAACTGCGCTCCATGCGGGCGCCGGGTGAACGCTGGACCCCCGAGGAGATAGCCGAGATGCTCCCCGGCGCCGTCGGCCAGGAACCCAACCCGTTCATCGCCGACCTTGAGCGTCGCATGGCCGAAATGGCCGCCAATTCCGCCGGCGGCGACTGAGCACCGCGTCGGGGTGTCAACGGCGTGACCGCTCCAGGGGCCCCGACACGGCGGAGCCTGCTCCGAGCACTTGCCATCCGGCGATGACCGAACCTCCGGCGCAAACCGCCAGTCCCGTTCCCGCCGAGCCCCCGGGGCGGGGCCTGCTCACCGGCAAGCGGGTGGTGATCACCGCCGCGGCCGGCACGGGTATCGGCTCCGCGGCGGCACGGCGCTGCCTCATCGAAGGCGCCCACGTGTTGATCTCCGACACCCACCAGCGGCGACTGGCCGAAACCGCCGCCCAGCTCGAAACCCAAACGGGTCGCCGCCCGGCGGTGACGGTGTGCGACGTCACCTCCGAAGCCGACGTGGAGGCAATGGTCGCCACCGCCACAACACAACTCGGCGGTATCGACGTGATGATCAACAACGCCGGACTGGGCGGCACGGCGCTGCTGGTGGACATGACCGACGAGCAGTGGTCGGCGGTGCTGGGGGTCACGCTGGAGGGCACCATGCGCTGCGTGCGCGCCGGGCTGCGTCACATGATCGCCCAGGGCACCGGCGGCGCCATCGTCAACAACGCCTCGGCGCTGGGCTGGCGCGCCCAGAGAGGCCAAGCCCATTACGCCGCGGCCAAGGCCGGGGTGATGGCACTCACACGCTGCGCGGCGGTTGAAGCCGCCGAACACGGCATCAGGGTGAACTGTGTGGCGCCGAGCCTGGCGTGGCATCCGTTTTTGGCGAAGGTCACCAGCGAGGAGCTGCTGTCGCACCTGGCATCGCAGGAGGCGTTCGGCAGGGCCGCGGAGCCGTGGGAGGTGGCCAACGTGATGGTGTTTCTGGCTTGTGACCTTTCGGGTTACATGACCGGCGAGGCTGTGTCGGTGAGCAACCAGCACCCCTGAGCAGCGGCCGGCGGGCCGTCACCGCAGTGCAAGTCGTGACGGCGGCCACGCAGTGTCGTAGTATCGGCGCAGCGGCCATCGGTGTGCCGCTTCACGAAAGGGAGAGCCCCATGAAGCCGTTGCGTTCGTTCGTCACTTGTTTGGCGTTGCTGTTGAGTTTTGCGCTGATTGCCGCGGCGTGTGGAGGAGACGGAGACGATTCGGGGGACTCCTCGGACGGCCAGACCGTCACCGCCACAGACGACAACAACACCGATTCCGGCTCGGGTGGCTCCAACGAGGACGAATCCGGTTCGGGTTCCGACCCGGCCGAAGGCGAAGGTGAGGAGGCCGAACAGGAGCCGCTGATCGTTCCGGTGGACACCACAACCACCACCACCGCCCCGCCACCCGGCGAGGAAGGCGAAGCGGCGCCGCCCGAGCCCGAGCCTCAGTTCGGTGGCACTTTGCGGGTGGCCGTGGAAGCCGAAACGGACAACCTGAACCCCACCGCCGGCAGCTTCGCCGTGTCGGCCTACATCACCACCTACCCGGTGCTTGAGCCTCTCGCATACTGGGACGCGCAAGGCAACTGGGTGCCGCTGCTGGCCGAGTCCTTCACCAAGGTGGAGGGCAACCCCTCGGCGTGGCAGATGAAACTCCGCGAGGGCGTGCGCTTCCATGACGGCAGCACCCTCGACGCGGATGACGTGATCGCCACCTTCGAGGCCCAGCTAGCGGACTTCATCGTGTCGCTGGCGGTGAGGCCGGTGTTCCCCGAGGAGAACGCCATCACAAAGATCGACGACCTCACGGTGCAGTACAACCCAATACACGAGTTCGCACGATTCCCCACCACCATCACCAGCCAGTTGGGTCAGGTGCTTCCCTCGGAGTACATCGAAGCGGTGAAGGAAGACCCGACCCTCAGCCAGAAGCCGATCGGCACCGGCCCCTACATGATCGAGAGCCGCACCCAGGACGAGGTGACGGTGCTGGTGCGCAACCCCGACTACTGGGCTGCCGACTCCATCGACGTGTACCTCGACCGGATCGAGATTTACGTGATCACCGACACCGTGATCGCGGCCGAGCGCCTCAACGCGGGTGACATCGACCTGGTGGTCACCGAGAACCCCGAGGCAACGCTCACCCTGCGCGAATCGGACGAGGCGTACACCATCGAGAACGTTCGCCTCGACGAGCGGTTCGCGGTGATCAACTCCCAGGTTCCGCCCTTCGACGACATCAGGGCACGCCAGGCGCTCACCCACGCCACCCCACGCGACACCTACGTGAACCTGATCGTGCAGGGCGTGGCCCCCGCCGCGGACACGATGTTCCATGACGACTTGATCTGGAACAATCCCGACGTGGTGCAGTTGGTGGACATGCCCGAGCTGGCCGGGCCGCTCGTGGACGCCTACTGCGCGGATGTGCCCGACAACTGCAGCGACGGGAAGATCAACATGGAGTTCCAGTACTCGGGTCCCTCGGTGCTGCAAACCCGTGTCGCTGATCTGATGATCGACGGCTGGGAGGACTACTTCAACGTCACCGAACAGGAATTGCTCCAGGACGACCACATCGCTCAGGTGATCACCGGCCAGTACAACGTGGTCACCTGGCGCCAGTTCGGCGAACCGGTGCCCACCAACGACATGCTGTGGCTGCAGTGCTCGTCGATCCAGTTGCTGTCGTTGAACTTCCCCCGCTACTGCAACCCGGATCGTGACGAGTTGCTGTTCGAGCAGCGATCCATCGACGACCTCGACCGCCGCGTGGAGATCTGGCATCAGGTGCAGGAAGAGATCAGGGACTCCTACACCTACATCTTCCTGGCGAGCTCCAACTGGACAATCGGCGCGCGCAACAACGTGCAGAACATCTGCGGCAACAAAACCCCCGAAGGCGTCGACCTGTTCTGCAACAACCAGGGCCGCGTGATGCTCCAGCAGATCTGGCTCAGCTAGGCGCCACCGTTACGAACCACCTGTAACCAGAGTCGGCCCGGCCACAAGCAGGCGGATGACCGCTTCGCCTTGTAGCCGGGCCGATTCCGGCATGAGCTTCGTGTACATGGCATCCACCGGGCGCGTGCGCCAACGAACCGTGGATCGCCCCGGGGTCACCAGCAGGGCCGACGCTCTGCTGCGGTTGAGGTGCCGCTGATGGTTGCCAGGATCGCCAAGCGCCTGGTGCTGTTGGTGCTGGTGTTGCTGGCGGTGACATTCACCGCCTTCGCGGCGCTCAACTTCCTGGGCGACCCGCTGGTGAACGTGGTGGGCCCCCTGGCGAGAGTGGACTGCACAGCCGTGGAGGCCGGGCTGGCCGAAGATGTGGCCACTTCGCTGCAAAGCTCCAAGGGCGACTGCGAGATCCTGGCCGAGGCCAAGGCCGCGTACCACCTCGATGAGCCCGTGCCGATCCGTTACTGGCTGTGGCTGGGAGGAGTGCTCAGCGGCGACCTGGGCGTCTCGTTTCAAAACGACCAGCCGGTGAGCGAAGTGATCCGCGAGAAGCTCCCAGAAACGCTCGTGCTGTTGGTGATGGCCCAAATCGTGTCGTTGGGAGTGGCCATTCCGTGGGGTGTGGCCGCCGCCTACCGTGCCAACAGGGGCTTCGACCGGGCGTCCACGATCACCTCGTTCGGGCTTGTGTCGATCCCGAACTTCGCGTTCGGGGTGATCTTGTTGTACGTGTTCGCGCTGCGCTGGCAGATATTCCCCTCCGCGTACGAGGACGACAACTTCGTGCGCCTCGTTTACTCGCTGATTCTGCCCGCGCTAACTCTGGGCCTGCCCCTCGCGGCGATCTACCAGCGGCTGCTGCGCACCGATTTGATCACCACCCTCCAGGAGGACTTCGTACACATGGCACGGGCCAAGGGCCTCAGCCCCACCCGGATCATGTTTCGTCACGCGCTGAGACCGTCGATGTTCTCGGTTGTCACCGTGTACGGCGTGAACACCGGAGCGCTGATCGGTGGTTCGCTGGTGGTTGAACGGATCTACGGCATTCCCGGCATCGGCAGCGAGATAGTCACCGCGGTGATCCGCGACGACTTCCCGGTGGTGCTCGGAATCGTGGTGATCATCGCGGTGGCGTTCGTGATGGTGAACTTCCTGGTGGACTTGTTCTACACGTGGCTTGATCCCAGGGTGAGGGGCGCGTGACACCCCAACCGGCGCGCTCGGCAGCGGCAGCGACAGTTCGGTCGTTGTCCACCCAGGAACCCGGCGCCGCCGCCACTGACTCGCTGGTGGTGCGACGCAGGCTCGGGGTGCTGTTCTGGATCGCGGTCGGGTGGATCTCGCTCACCGCCGCGGCGGCACTGTTGGCGCCGTGGCTGCCGCTGGCCGACCCAACCGAGGTGGGAGTGAGCGGCCCACGCGAGGGGCCCTCGTGGGGGGCGCTGTTCGGCACCGACGCCCTGGGCCGTGACGTGTTCGCCCGCACCGTTTACGGGGCGCGTGTGAGCCTGGCGGTGGGTGGATTCGCCATCGTGTTCGGAATGGTGTTCGGTGGTGGTCTCGGGGTGCTCGCGGGCTCGCTCAGAGGCCGTCTCGATCCGATCATCGGGTTCGTGTTCTTCGTGTTGTTGTCGTTCCCCGCGCTGGTGCTGGCAATCCTGATCACCGTCACCCTCGAACGCAGCCTGCTGGTGGTGAGCTTCACTCTGGGGGTGTTGTCGGTGGCGCCGGTGGGTCGCCTGGCGCGGGCCGCAACGCTGGTGTTTGCCGAGCGCGAGTTCGTGGCCGCTGCCCAGGTGCTGGGCGCGTCCAAGCGTCGAATAATCGTGCGCGAGTTGCTGCCCAACGTGCTGATTCCCATGGGCGCGCTGGTGCTGCTGGGAATGGCCGTGACAGTGGTGGCCGAGGGCGCGCTGGCGTTCCTGGGGTTGTCGGTGGCGGGCGACGAGGCCATCTCGTGGGGCAAGATGATCGTTGACGGTTCGGGAATCCGAGACCTTCAGAACTCCCCGAACGTTGCCATGTTCCCGATAGCAACGATGTTCTCCACGGTGCTGGCCCTGAACTACGCCGGTGACCGCATTCGTCAGTACTTCGACGTGAAGGAGCTGGCGTTTTGATCGGGTCGCGGGCCCGCAAGGCGAAACGACAGCCCGCTCCGGTCAACACCGCGGTGGTGGAGGACACCCTGGAGACGGTTCGTCCCCCCGGGCAGGATCCGCTGCTGGAGGTGCGCGACCTGCGGGTGAGCTTCCCCACCGAACGCGGCCTGGTGCAAGCAGTGAACGGGGTGAGCTTCGACCTTTACGAGGGCGCCACCCTGGGCATCGTCGGCGAGTCCGGATCCGGCAAATCCGTCACCGCCAAGGCGTTGATGAACCTCCTGCCTCGCAGCGCTCACATTTCGGGTCGCATCACCTACGACGGCCAGGACGTACGAGCCCTGGCGGAGTCGGGAGTGAAGCACTTCTGGGGCGTGCAGATGACCATGGTGTTCCAGGATCCCATGACCTCGCTGAACCCGGTGAAACGGGTGGGGGAGCAGATCGCCGAGAACCTTCGCTACCACCTCGGCTACTCGCGCAAGGAGGCCCACGCCGAGGCGGTTGATCTTCTCGGGCAGGTGGACGTGCCCGAACCGGCACGCAGGGTGCGGCAGTATCCGCACGAACTGTCCGGTGGCTTGCGTCAAAGGGTGGTGATCGCCATGGCGTTGGCGTGCCGACCGCGGCTGCTGATCGCCGATGAGCCCACCACCGCGGTGGACGTGACCGTGCAGAAGCACCTGCTGGATCTGCTTCAGCGCCTTCGCGACGAGCGCGGCATGGCGATGATTCTCATCACTCACGACCTGGGCGTGGCACGCCACAACACCGATGAGATCGCGGTGATGTACGCGGGCCGTCTCGTGGAAACCGCCGACCATGAGACGTTGTTCGCCGACATGCGCCATCCCTACACCGAGGCGCTGCTGCGGTCGATTCCCCGGCTGGGCGACCCCCAAGGGCGGCGACTCGACCCGATCCCCGGCTCGCCACCCGATTCGATCAACCCTGCCGATGAGTGCGCCTTCGCGCCCCGGTGCCGCTACGCACAACCCGATTGCCTGGCCCGCACACCAGGGCTCAGCGGCATGATCGGCCTGCGGCGCTTCGCCTGCAATCACCCGGTGGGCACCGAACGCGGCCGGGTGGCTTTGAGCGCAAACGAGTCCGCCGGGGTCACAGCCGCGGGTCTCCGCCTCGACGAGCACGACAACGACGAGGTCACGGGCTGATGGCCGGATCGGGCCACGCGCCGCTACGAGATCGCGACGACGTGCTGTTGCGTGTGCAGGACTTGGTGGTGACCTTCGCGGCGGGTCGCAGACGCTCCGTGCAAGCCGTTTCGGGTGTGAGCTTCGACGTGGCCGAAGGCGAAACGCTCGGGCTTGTCGGCGAGTCCGGGTGCGGCAAATCCACCGTTGCGCGGGCAATTGTTCGCCTCGTGGGGATCGACTCTGGCGAGGTGGTGTACAACGGCGCCGACATCGCCGGGCTCGACGGCAGAGCGTTGCGGAGGGTGCGGCCCGATCTGCAGATGATCTTCCAGGATCCGATCTCGTCGCTCAACCCGCGGCGACGGGTGCGCAACGTGATCGGCGAGGGCCTGGCCATCTGGGGCGACGAAACCAAGGAGCAGGCACGCAACCGGGTCAACGAGCTGATGGCAGCGGTGGGCATCGACGCTTCCTTCGGGGGGCGCCGCCCTCACGAGTTCTCCGGCGGGCAATGTCAGCGGATCGGCATCGCCCGGGCGTTGGCGCTCAACCCGAAAGTGCTGATTTGTGACGAGCCGGTGTCGGCGCTCGACGTGTCGATCCAGGCGCAGATCCTCAACCTGCTCCAAGACCTCAAGGCCCGCTACGGGCTCACCATGCTGTTCATATCCCATGACTTGTCGGTGGTGAAATCGGTGAGTGACCGCATCATGGTGATGTACCTGGGCAAGGTTGGCGAACTTGGGGCCACCGAGCCGATCTACCGTCGTCCCGCTCATCCCTACACGCGGGCTCTGCTGGCCGCGGTGCCCGAGCCGGACACCAGCGTCGACATGTCCGACGCCGACATGGGAGGCGAGCTGCCCTCGGCGATCGCGCCGCCGCCGGGATGCCGTTTCCACACCCGCTGCCCCCGCGCCGACGACCGGTGCCGCACCGAGGAGCCGGTGCTGCAGGCAGTGGAGTTGAAGTCCTCGAGGCCATCCGCGACCCGCGAGGCGCCCAGCGCGGATCATTTCGTGGCCTGCCATCACCCCGTGCTCGAGGAGTAGCAAACCTCCCAAGGCGCCGCCCGCCTGTGGCCGGTTGTTGGCAGGGTGCGTGCAACGGGTGCGGGGCGTTGCCTCGCAAGGGTTCACTTGCGACACTTCCAAGGTGAGCCTCACCAGAACACCTCGGTGTGAACCTGAGACCGGCGGGGTGCCGGGGCTGGGTCAACGGTGATGCCGCGGAACTCCGCAGTGGTGGCCGGGCGAGCCTCGTTGCTGGACGGGACCGGGATGAACTGCCCCCATGTTTGGCGTGGCGGTGGATGCTCATGAGGTTCTCGGCTGTGATCGTCGTGCTGCTGGTGGCCCTGACGTGTGTGGGACCTGCCGCGGCTGCACAGACGGTGGCCGCAGGCGCCTGGTTGGTGCCGGCCCATCACCCCGACGACGACGAGGATCCTCTGCCCGAGGACACGGGCGACAGCTTGCGCGAGGTGGCGGAGATTCCCTTCGGCGCGGGTCGGATCATCGGCACCCCCGAGACCGGCCCGGCGCCGCAGAGGTCCGGCGACCGGGGTGGTGGGCTGCAGCTGGCCACACTTGGTGT